>CAWCCM010000001.1:0-702239 GCA_963794145.1 uncultured Acidimicrobiaceae bacterium
CCCTGTACCTGCTGCAGCGTCTGCGCGACGAGGCCCACCGCTTCGCCATCACGTTCCACCGGGAGCGGCGGGCCAAGCGGATGACGCGCAGCATCCTCGACGACATCCCGGGCCTGGGACCGGCGCGCAAGGCGCGCCTGGTCAAGGAGCTGGGCGGGGTCAACGCGGTGCGCGGGGCCACCCTCGAACAGCTCCAGGCCCTCTCCTGGCTGCCCGACAGCGTCGGCCTCGCCGTCTACGATGGAGTGCGCAAGGCTGGGGGCCGATGAGCGAATTCGTGGTGGTGACCGGCATGTCCGGGGCCGGTCGGTCGACGGCCGCCGCGGCGCTCGAGGACGTGGGCTGGTTCGTCATCGACAACCTGCCGGCGGGGCTGATCATGAAGATGGTCGAGATGGTGGACCGCCCCGGGTCGGGCATCGAGCGGGTGGCCCTGGTCATCGGCCGGGGTGGCAGCAACACCGGCCCGGAGTACTTCGACGACCTGCCCGACGTGCTCGACGAGCTGCGGGCCACCCGCAAGCGCGTGCGCGTCGTCTTCCTCGATGCGCCCGACGACGTGCTGGTCCGGCGCTACGAGGGCACCCGGCGCCGGCACCCCCTGGCCGCCCGGGGCGTCGAGGAGTCCATCGCGGACGAGCGCAAGCTGCTCGAGCCGGTGCGCGAGCGGGCCGACCTCCTCGTCGACACGGGGGAGCTGAACTCGAACCAGCTGCGGTCGCGCATCCTCGAGGCGTTCGGCGACGTCGAGGCGCCGCACATGCAGACGTCGGTGATCTCGTTCGGCTACAAGCACGGCATCCCCCTCGACGTCGACCTGGTCTTCGACTGCCGCTTCCTGCCCAACCCGTTCTGGGTCGAGGAGCTGCGGCCCTTCAGCGGCCTCGACGACCCGGTGCGCGACTACGTGCTGGGCCAGCCCGAGTCGGTCGGCTTCCTCGAGAAGGTCGACGACCTCCTGACGAGCATCCTGCCGGCGTTCGTGCGGGAGGGGAAGTCCTACCTGACGATCGCCATGGGCTGCACGGGCGGCCGGCACCGCTCCGTGGTGCTGGCCCACGCGCTGGCGGAACGGCTTGCGCGCAGCACGGGCAGACCGTGTCCGTCTTCCACCGGGACATCGACCGGTGAGCACCACCCGGCCATCGGTCGTGGCGATCGGCGGCGGGCACGGCACCGCCGTCACGCTGCGGGCGGTGCGGCGCTACGCCGGCACCGTGACGGGCATCGTCTCGGTCGCCGACGACGGCGGCAGCAGCGGGAGGCTGCGCGAGCTGCTGAACGTGGTCGCGCTGGGCGACATCCGCAAGTGCCTGGTGGCGCTGGCGGACGAGGACTCGGCGCTGCGCCGCCGCCTTCGAGCGCCGCTTCGACGAAGGGGAGCTGGCCGGCCACGTGCTCGGGAACCTGATCCTGACCGGCCTGATCGACGCCACCGGTGACCTCGTGCTCGGCGTGCGCGAGGCGGCCCAGCTGCTCGGCGCGCACGGCGACGTCCTGCCGGCCACGACGGAGCGGGTCGTCCTGAAGGCCGAGTCGGCCCAGGGCACCGTGGCCGGGCAGGTGGCGGTCATGGGGACCAACGACATCCGGACGGTCTCGCTCGTCCCGGGGGACGCGCAGCCGCCGCCCCTGGCCGTGGAGCGGATCGCCCAGGCGGACCAGATCGTGATCGGGCCCGGGTCGTTGTTCACCAGCGTGCTGGCCGCCGTGGCGGTGAGAGGCATCGCCGAGGCGGTGGCCTCCTCGGCGGCCCAGGTGGTCTACGTCTGCAACCTGCGGCCCCAGGTGCCCGAGACCCGGGGATACGACGTGGCGGGCCATGTCGCGGCCCTGGCCAGGCACGATGTCTCGGTCGACCTGGTGCTGTGTGACAGCATCCAGGGCATGAGCATCGGCGCGACGGATGTGCCGGTGCACGACGTTCCCCTGACGGGCGAGAACACGCTGGTGCACAGCCCGGCCAAACTGGCGCAGGCACTGTCGGGTCTGCTGGCATAGGTCGCCCGGTAACCCAAGAGGAAGGGACGAGATGACGGTGCGGGTCGGTATCAATGGCTTCGGTCGCATCGGCCGCAATTTCCTGCGGGCGATCCTGGCCAGCGGCGCCGACGTCGAGGTGGTCGGCGTGAACGACCTGACGTCCGCCGAGACGCTCGCCCATCTCCTCCGCTACGACTCCACCCAGGGCCGCCTGCCCGTGCCGGTGGACGTGGAGGGCAGCGACCTGGTGGTCGGGGACCAGCGCATCCGGGTGCTGACCGAGCGCGAGCCCGAGCAGCTGCCCTGGGACAAGCTGGGCGCCGACGTCGTGATCGAGTCCACCGGGCGCTTCACGAGCCGGGCCGACGCCGCGGGGCACGTGGGCGGAACGGTGAAGCGGGTCATCATCTCGGGGCCGTCCGCAGACGCCGACGCCACGTTCGTGATCGGCGTGAACGACGACGAGTTCGACCCGGCCACCCACGTGGTGGTGTCGAACGCCTCGTGCACGACGAACTGCTTCGTGCCGATGGTCAAGGTGATCGACGACGCCTTCGACATCGTGAGCGGGCTCATGACGACCGTGCACGCCTACACCAACGACCAGAACCTGCTCGACCTGACGCACAAGGATCCGCGCCGGGCCCGTGGGGCCGCCGTCAACATCGTGCCGACCACGACCGGTGCGGCCAAGGCCACCAGCCTGGTGCTCGAGTCGATGAAGGGCCGCCTGGACGGGATCTCGCTGCGGGTGCCCCTGCCGGTCGGCTCCATCACCGACTTCACGGCCGTCGTCAAGGGCAACCCGTCCGTGGCCGAGGTCAACGGCGCATTCGCCGAGGCGGCGGCCAAGCCCCCGCTCGACCGGGTGCTGGACTACACGGAGGACCCGATCGTCTCGAGCGACATCGTCGGCTCGCCCGCCTCGTGCACGTTCGACGCCGGCTTGACCATGACCATGCCGATCAGCGACGAGCTGTCGCTGGTCAAGGTGAACGGCTGGTACGACAACGAGTGGGGCTACTCCAACCGCCTCGTCGACCTCGCCGTCCTGGTCGGCGGCTGACCCGATGGACCCGCTGCGCGGCATCCCGCTCCTCGAGGATCTCCCCGACCTCGACGGGAAGCGCGTGCTGGTCCGGGTCGACTTCAACGTCCCCCTGCACATCGGCGTGCGCGGCGGGGCCACGGTGGCCGACGACTTCCGGATCACCGCGGCGCTGCCGACGCTGCACCGGCTGCTCGAGGAGGGCGCGGACGTGGTGGCGTGCTCGCATCTCGGCCGGCCGGCGGGCGCACCCGACCCACGCTGGCAGATGGACCCGGTGCGCGAGCGGCTGGAGGTGCTGTGCCCAGGGGTCGGGCTGACCGAGAACCTGCGTTTCGACCCGGGCGAGAAGGCCAACGACCCTGCCTTCGTGCAGCGGCTCATCGAGGGCTTCGACGCCTACGTCGACGAGGCCTTCGGCGCCGCGCACCGCGCGCACGCCTCCATCGTGGGGCCGCCGCAGTTCCTGCCGAGCGCGGCGGGACTGCGCTTCGCCAAGGAGGTCGAGGTGCTCGGCGGGATCATGGAGCACCCGGCGCGGCCCGTTCGTGGCCATCGTGGGGGGCGCCAAGCTGGCGGACAAGCTCGAGGTCCTCAAGGTCCTCGCCACCAAGGTGGACACCCTGGTGGTCGGCGGCGGCATGGCGTTCACGTTCCTGGCCGCCCAGGGGCACCAGGTCGGCTCCTCGCTGTTCGACGCGGATCACCTGGCCGACTGCCGGGCCCTGCTGGAGTCGGGTGTGCGCATCGTGCTGCCGACCGACACCCGGGCGCTGGAGCCCGGCGGGACGTTCGGGCCGCCCTCGGGGGGCCACGGCCCGCGGGGGAGCGTCAAGGTGATTGAGGGTGACCTGCCGGACGGCTGGACCGGGCTGGACATCGGACCCGACACGGCGGCCGCCTTCGCCGAGGAGGTGGCGACGGCGGGGACGGTGCTGTGGAACGGCCCGCTGGGCGCCTTCGAGGACCACCGCTTCGCCGAGGGCACCCGCATCGTGGCCGAGGCCGTGGCCCACTGCCCCGGCTTCTCGGTGGTGGGCGGCGGCGACAGCGCCAGCGCGCTGGACGAGCTGGGGCTGTCGGACAAGATCGGCTACCTCTCGACCGGCGGGGGAGCGTCGCTGTCCTTCATTGAGCTGGAAGGGCACCTCCCGGGCATCGACGCCCTGCGCCGGGCGCCCAACGCACCCCGGGAGTGACGCCGCGCCGCCCGCTGGTCAGCGGGAACTGGAAGATGCACCACGATCACATCGAGGCGCTGCACACGGTGCGGGACCTCGGCCTGCGGCTCAAGCCCGAGGACGTGGCCCGGGTCGACGTGTCCGTCCATCCTCCCTTCACCGACCTGCGCACCGTGCAGACGCTGGTGGAGAAGGAGCACATCCCGCTCGCTCTCGGGGCGCAGCACTGTTCCGACGAGGACGCCGGCGCACGCACCGGTGAGGTCAGCCCGCGCATGCTGGCCCGCCTGGCGACGGCCTACGTGATCGTCGGGCACTCGGAGCGCCGGCAGCTCTTCGGCATGGACGACGCCACGGTGGCGTCGACGCTCCGCGCCGTCCTGCGCAACGGCATGACGCCGCTGGTCTGCGTGGGGGAGAGCGAGGAGCAACGCGAGCGGGGGCAGACCGAGAGCGTCCTCGAGGAGCAGGTGCTGGCCGCACTGTCGGGCCTCGCCGCCGACGTGGTGGGGGCCCTGGTGATCGCCTACGAGCCGATCTGGGCCATCGGGACGGGCCAGGCGGCCACCGCGGTCGATGCCGAGGACGCCTGCGTCTTCATCCGCTCCCTGGTGGCCAAGCTGGGCGGTGAGGAGGCGGCGGCCGGGGTGCGGATCCAGTACGGGGGGTCGGTCAACGCCGAGAACGCCGGTGACTTCATGGCCGAACCGGACGTGGACGGCCTCCTGGTGGGCGGGGCCAGCCTGGAGGCCGCCAGCTTCACCGACATCATCCGGGCCACCGCCGCCTGCTACCGTTCCTAGGCCGATCAGGGCGAAATTTCGGCCACGAGTTCGAGTTGGAGGCTCCTCCGTGTTGGCAACCTTGTCCGCAGTCACCTGGGTGTACATCGTCATTGAGGTGCTCTCCGCGCTCGGGCTGATCTTCCTGATCCTGATGCACAGCGGGAAGGGCGGCGGCCTGTCCGACATGTTCGGCGGCAGCGTGGGAGCAGCGGCACAGGGCTCGACGGTGGTGGAGCGGAACCTCGACCGGATCACGGTGACGGTCGCCATCATCTTCGCCTTCACGACGGTCACGCTGGATCTCCGGCTGCAGTGACGGGCCGGGGCCGACGCCCCCGGCGTGGTGGTCGGCTGGTCGGGATGCTCGGAGCACTCGCCGTGCTCGCCACGGCGTGTGGCGGCAACGGCGGCGGGGGGACCACGGTCACCTACGTCGGCGTGGCGGGCGGGGCCATCTCGTTCGGGATGACCGAGAGCCCGACCGGTTGCAACCCCAACACGCCGGCCGGGTGACACGCCGGGCACGCAGACGGTCCTGGCCGGGGTGCTGCCCAGCCCCTTCGTCCCGAACGCGGTGAATGCGGCCGGACAACCCACGGCCAACTCGGAGCTGATCGAGTCCGCCGAGCCGCTCAGCATCAATCCCCAGACGATCGTCTACACCTTGAATCCCAAGGCGGTGTGGTCCGACGGCGTCCCGATCACGGCGGCGGACTTCAAGTACGCCTGGGAGGAGCAGCGGGGCGACCCGGTCGTGTCGTCGCCCGACGCGGCGAGCATTGCGGGCTACCGCGACATCGCGTCGGTCGACGGGCTCCAACGGGGGCCACACGGTCACGGTGAAGTTCAAGACCACCTTCGCCGACTGGCAGATGCTCTTCGCCAACCTCGTGCCGGCGCACGTGATGGAGAAGGTGGGGTGGAATCCGAGCTGCAGCACCGTGGACCCGGCCATCGACCTGTCGGGCGGTCCGTTCAAGATCGGCTCGGTGTCGGCACAGACGATCGAGCTGGTGCAGAACCCGAGATGGTGGGGCACCCCGGCCAACGCGCGCTCCATCACGGTGCACATCGCGTCATCGACCGCTCAGCTCGGCCAGTGGATGTCCTCGGGCTACGTCCAGGTGGCCCAGCCCACGACCGCAGACCAGCGCGTTCCTCACCCAGATGACGGGGTTGCCCGGCGCACAGAGCGAGGTCGACACCTCGGCGACGCTGCTGCAGCTCGACATGGCGAGCTCACTCGAGTCCCGGCTGTCGCCCGACCTCCGGGTGGCCATCGGCCTCCTGATCAATCGCCAGGACCTGGTGAACCAGCAGGCGAGTTGGGCGGTGCCGGGGTTGCAGGTGGCGAACAGCCACGTCTACGTGCAGGGCCAACCGAACTACAAGCCTTCCACACCGTCCTCGCCGACGACGTCGATCCCGGCCCCGACGTCGTCGACCTCGTCGACGGTCATCGGTGCGGGCGGCAGCGTGAACTTCCCGGTGACTCCGGTGCCCGACCAGGCGGCCGCGCTGATTCAGGCGTCGGGGTTGGTCCGCACGCCGGCCGACCCGTACTACCACTCGGCGTTCGGGGTGCCGTTCAGCCTGCACATGGTGTACGACCAGAGCGATCCGTGGGCGGCGGCGGCGGCACCGGTGATCCACGCGGAGCTGCTGGCCGCGGGTCTGGACAACACGCTGTACCCGGTCACGAGCGCGCGGGAGGCCGGTCAGGTCCTCGCCGTCGGCTTTGCCGACCTGTCGCTCCTGCCGGTGACGTTCACTCCTTACCTGAGCCAGACGCTGTCCTGGTACACGACGTTGCTCGGTCCGCCGGGTAAGAACGGATCGGAGGACTGGACCAATTACTCGAACAGCCAGTTCGACCAGCTGGTCCAGACGGCGTCCCAGCAGCTCAACCCGAATACGGCGGCCGGCTACTACTCGCAGGCGGACACGAACCTTTGGGACGAGATGGTCTCGCTGCCGCTCTTCGCCGAGCCGACGGTCCTTGCGTGGAGCCGCACGATCGGTGGGGTCACCGCCACACCCCGCAGCGACGCGCTGCTCTGGTTCGCCCAGTTGTGGGCCGTCCGGGTGCCTCAGTCGACCAGCAACACGACGCCCTCGCTGCCGGGGCAATAGCCGGACCCGGCGCCGCTCCAGGTCCGCCGCGGCGCCGGCGGTGGGGCCGTCCTCACGCGCTACGATCTCCGGACGCTGCTTTCCAGTTGTCAGCCCGTCGGAGTGGCGGAATAGGCAGACGCGCCAGCTTGAGGGGCTGGTGCCCGCAAGGGCGTGGGGGTTCAAGTCCCCCCTCCGACACGATCAAAACCCGACTCCTTCAGCCCGACCTCCTGGTAGCGGACGTGCAGCGGAGGCGCTCCGTGCACTTTCACGTCGAGGTAATCCGGTAACACCGAAATCTCCTCGATGAACTCGTCGATCAGGACGCGTCGCTCGACCTCCGTCGCGGCCTTCCACGTCTTGTCGACGTCGAGGGTTGCGAGCAGTCGTGCGACGTCGTCGAAGTGCTGTGCGACATCGTCCGAGCGCGCCACCTCGACCCGTGCATCGTCGGCCTCCCGCTGCGCCTCACGGATGGCCACGGACAGGCGCGCCTCCTCCTCGGCGAACAGGTCGGCTCCGATCTTGTCGTCGTAGTAGAGGCGCAGCAGCTTGCGTCGTTGGGCCACCAGGTCCTCGACACCGTGACGGGATCGCCGAGCGCGGGGCCCTCCGCCGGCCTTGCGGGCCGGCGTTCGGGCCCGCTCGAGCTCCCTGCGGATGGCGGCCTGCAGTTCCACGTCGTCGCCGATGAGCCGCAGCCCCAACACGGCGGCCCGCAGCAGCCCGACGTTGGTCCGGCGGGGCTGGGCGCAGCCCTGGCCCCGGTGGTGGCAGCGGTAGAGCTTGTGGCCCTGGCCGTTCTGGTCGAGGGCCATGAGCCGCCGGCAGAGCCCGCAGCGGACCCGGCCCGACAGGAGGTCGGTGCCCCGGGCCCGCCCCTTGACCCGGCCCCGGTGGGCGGCGGCGAACTGCTCGGGGGTGATGATCGCCTCGTGGCGGCCGGGGAACCACTCGCCGTTCATCTGGACCTCGCCGAGGTAGATGCGCGAGTTCGAGGATGGTGAGCACGGTCGAGTACTTGATGCCGGTGGCGTCGGCGATCTTGCCCGATGCTCTGGCCCTCGGCCCGCAGCGTGAAGATGCGCCGGACGACGGGCGCCATCTCGTTGGGGACGAGCTCGCCGTCGACCAGGTCGTAGCCGGTCTTGGGACGGTTGACCCACTTGCCCTGGCGCACGGCCTGCTGCATGCCCATGCGCACGTTCTCGGCCAGTTGCTCGCGGTAGAACTGCGCGAAGGAGCCGAGGATGTTGTAGAACATCCGGCCCGTCGCCGACGACAGGTCGATCTTCTCGGTGAACGAGTGCAGGGCGACGCCGGCCTGGCCGAAGCGGTCGGCCAGCATGATGAGGTCGCCGAGGTTCCGCGACAGCCGGTCGAGCCGCCAGGTGAGCACGTTGGCCACGTGACCCTCGTCGACCATGTGCAGCAGTTGCTGCAGTCCGGGCCGCTCGAGGTTCTTGCCCGAGAGCCCCGGGTCGGCGATCACCGTCACCTCGCCGAGGTCGTGCAGCTCGGCGTAGACGCGCAGCTTGTCAGCTTGCCCGGCGATCGAGAAGCCCTCCGCCGCCTGCTCCTCGGTCGACACCCGGCAGTAGGCCACCGTCAGCATCGTGCCCTCCTGTTCCACCTTGCTTCTGCTCTTCGCTCACCATGCGCAGACCCGATCCGCACGAGCACCGCCGCCACCCGCTCGTAGTCGGGCCCGGCCGCGCTCACCGCAGCTCCAGTTCGCTGCGGCGGCGGGCCACCCGCTCGGCGAAGGCGTGTGGCTGACGATCTCGTAGGTGTGCAGATGATGCCCGATGGCACCCAAGGTGTCGTCGATGCCCTCGGTGCCGATGAGGGCGCCCAGCGAGGCCAGGTAGCCGGTCAGGCCCGGGAGCAGCTTCTCGATGGACGTCGACCGCCGGGCGAGGCGCAGCCGCTCGACGCCCACGGCTCGGTGGCCGAGCGTGGCCTGCTGCACCTGGAGCCACTCGGGGGCGAGGGGCCAGCGGGAGCGGGTCTGGTCGGCGGTGGGGGAGCGGTAGGTCAGCCACTCCCCGGTGGCGTAGGCCCACAGGTCGCCGGCGGCAGCGAGGACCTGGTCCGGCGTGTTGAGGTCGAACTCGACCAGTCCCTGGCGACCGATCTCGAACTCGAGGCGGTGCACGGGCAGTGCCGGGCACGTAGCGCTCGCCCCAGACCTCGAGCCACCAGCCGGTGTCCTTGGCGGCCATGTCGGCCGTCTTGTCGTAGAGGCGAGCCAGAACGTCTTGGTCTTGCGGCTGCCGAACTCGAAGCCCGGTCAGGGTGCCGCCGACCTCGTAGGTGCGGCGGGCGTCGGCCCGGCAGACGAAGCGTTGGGCGTCGTCGAGGGTGAGCATCCAGCCCTGCCAGTCGGCGAAGAGGTCGACCCGGTTGACCCAGAAGCGCAGCCGCCCGAGTTCGGGCTCGAGCAGACCTCGTGCAATGTCGCCACCGCCGCCTCGGGGCCGACGGCGTGCAGGAACTCGGACCGGGGCTGGACGCGCACGGTGGGGAGGTGGCGGCTGGTGCGAGAAGCCGATGCGCGCCATCTCGTGGTCGAGGCAGAAGCGGTACTTGCCCCACCCGTGGGGAGCGATGCCGAAGGTGAGCTCGCCGATCTCGCACGGAGCCGGTCGCTTGGCCTCGGCCGCCCAGGCCCGGCAGTCCTCGAGGCGGGCGAGGAACCGCTTCGGCAGTTCGGCCCGGCCCGAGAGGTAGAGGGCGTCGACACCCGACGCCAGCTCCCGCAGGCCGGGCTCCGAAGCTGCATATTTGCGACTAGCTGATCGGACGGGGTGCACTGGGCACTGACGCCTGGACGTCAGCCGAAGAAGCCGTCGGCCGCGGGCCGCCTCGATGCTGCCGGGAGATCTGCTCGGACCAGGCTGTGTCGAGGTCGAGCTGGATCCAGGGGAAGACGAACTCGTCGGGGTGGGCGCCGTAGGTGGCCCGGAAGCGGCGGACCTTGCGGAAGATGGTGGCCCGGTGCCAGCCGCCCCGCTCGAGGTTGTCGAAGCCGCCGGCGAGGTGCCAGGCCACCCAGAAGCCGATCAGCTCGGAACGCTCGAGGGCGTCGGCGGCGATGTCGTCACGGATCTCGGGATCGAGGTCCTCCATGCTCTGGGCGGGGGTCGAGAAGGCCTCGGCGACCACGTCCTCGTCGAGGTTGTGGTGGTAGCCGGCCCAGCGGTCGACGGCCACCCGGCCGCCCTCGGCGCTCTCGCTCTTGTCGCTGCGGAAATCGAGGTCTTCGGTCATGGCTCAGAGTTTGTCGCATGGTTGCGACAACCCCCCTCAGAGACGGGCAAAGCGCAGGTAGGCCGCCCATCGGGCGGCCGTAGCCATGGTGACCACGGGATCCGCCCGGGCCCGTCAAGGCTTCCCCTACGGGCGGCTGCGCCGGCCTTGACCGGCCCTGCCAGTCCGGAGCTCGGTTGAGGGATGACTTTGTACGTCATACGGCGTACACTTCCCGTATGGCATCGAAGACCGAACGACTGAGCTTGAGGCTCACCCCCGAACAGGACGCCGTCCTGCGCCGGGCCGCTGACGCTCGAGGCGAATCGGCGAACGACTTCGTGTTGCGCCATGCGGTCGAGGCGGCCGAGATCGAGCTCGCCGATCGGCGGGTCTTCGTCGTCGACGATGCCGCGTGGGACCAGCTGCAGGATCTGCTGTCGGCTCCGCCGGCACTTCCGGAAGCGATGGTCAAGCTGCTCTCGAATCCCTCGGTCCTCGAGCGACCCGCTTAGTGGCCTACGCCGGTCCGGAGTTGCTGGCCGGCGACCATCTCCTCGAGGGGTTCGACTGCGGCAAGCCGGCTCTCAATCGAGTGGTTGATCCGTCATGCCCGCAACAACCAGGCGAGCGGCAGCAGCCGCACGTGGGTCGTCGTCGAAGCAGGCTCCCGTGAAGTCGTCGCCTTCTACGCCTCGGCGACGGCATCGATTCTCCGATCGTCGGCACCGAAGACGCATGCGACGGAATCAACCCGAAGAGATGCCCGCCATCCTCCTGGCCCGCATGGCGGTCGATTCAAGACACAGCGGTCATGGACTCGGTGCAGCTCTCCTGAAGCACTTCATGCTCAAGGCCCTCGAGGTGGCCCAATCGGTCGGGGTCCGGGTTCTCCTCATCCACGCCAAGGACGACGACGCGAAGAGCTTCTACATGCACTACGGATTCGTCGAATCTCCGTTCGATCCGCTCGTCTTGATGATGCTTCTGCAGGATCTCTGACGGACGGCCGGACCCAGGCTCTCAGTGCTAGCGGCAGCAAGCGTCAGCCGAGTGTCCTCACAAAATATTTGACCCCAGGAGTCCGGCGCTGCCGGACGGACCTGCCCGAACTACGGGCGGTGACACGATCAGGTCCAACGACTCTGTTCTTGCGACTCCCATGCAGTGGACAGTGACCTCGGGACACGACTGGCTGCGTGCTGGTCGGTGCGCATGTTCTCGGATGGAGGAGTTCCCTCTGGCGATCGAGTGTTGAGAGGCTCATATGGCTCAGAACGACAGCAACGCTGGTCAGGCAGGCGTCGCGGATATCCTGGTCATCTTCGGAATCACTGGTGACCTGGCCCGGGTGATGACGTTCACGTCGCTTTATCGCCTGGAGCGACGCGGCCTGTTGGCATGCCCGATCGTCGGCGTTGCCGTGGACGATTGGACATTCGACCAGCTGGTCGAGCGGGCCCGGACGTCGATTGTCGGAACCGGCGAGGAGCTGGACGCAGCGGTGTTCGACCGGCTCGCGGCGCGACTTTCCTACGTACAGGGCGACTTCGCCGACCCGGCAACCTATGACCGGGTGGCTGCGGCCGTCACAGGTGCCACATGTCCCGTGTTCTACCTCGAGATCCCGCCGAGCTTGTTCGCCCGAGTCGTACAGGGCCTAGCCGGCGCCAGCTTGACGAAGGACGGACGGGTCGTGGTCGAGAAGCCCTTCGGACACGACCTGGCGTCGGCGCAAGCTCTCGCCGACGAATTGCACGCCTACGTGGATGAGAGCCAGCTGTACCGGATCGACCACTATCTGGGGAAGATGGGGCTTGAGGAGATCCTCTACCTTCGATTCGCCAACACCATGCTCGAGCCGGTGTGGAACCGCAACTACGTGGAGAGCGTCCAGATCACGCTGGCCGAGAACTTCGGTGTTGAGGACCGCGGCCATTTCTACGATCCGGTTGGTGCGCTGGGAGATGTCGTGGTCAACCATCTCATGCAGGTTGTTGCGGCCGCAGCAATGGAAGCGCCCTCTGGCGGCGATCCCGAGACGATCAAGGACGCGCAGACCGCCGTGTTCCGCGCCATGGCCGAGGCCGACCCCGCTAAGTACGTACGCGGACAGTACGACGGCTATCGAGCTATCGACGGTGTCGCGGCCGAGTCCACCACCGAGACGTCGGCTGCACTGCGACTGGAGATCGAGAACTGGCGTTGGTCGGGTGTCCCGTTCTTCATCCGGACCGGAAAGCGGCTCCCGGTGACCCAGACCGAGCTGCGCCTCGTGTTCAAGGAGTCACCACGCCTTGGCTTCGGACTGCGCGGGCCGCACGACGACCGAGACCAACTCGTGATCAGACTCGATCCCTCGACCGGGGTACGAGTGGTCCTCAACGCCCAACGAGCCGACGCGCCTCTCCCGGGACCAATCGATCTCGATATGGAGTTCGCCGCCGAAGGCGGAGAAGGGCCGACACCGTACGAGGTCCTTCTGCTGGCGGCGATGGAGGGCCGAAGCGTACGCTTCACCCGGCAGGACACGGTGGAGGAAGCCTGGCGGGTCATGCAACCCCTCATCGAACGACCGGGACCCGTCCATCCGTACCAACCCGGTTCGTGGGGTCCTGACGCCGCCGATTCGCTCGTCGCGGCCCACGGCGGCTGGCGTGACCCGTGGATCTGATGCGTGGGGACGCCGGAGCCTCTCGAAGGAACCGCCACAACATGAATCAGGAACACACGAAAGCGAGGACGTTCAATGAAGGTGATCATCGTGGGTGGGGTCGCGGGAGGGGCATCGTGTGCGGCCCGTTTGCGCCGCATGGACGAGGAGGCCGAGATCCTTCTGGTGGAGCGGGGCCCGTACGTGTCGTACGCAAACTGCGGACTTCCGTACCACGTGGGGAGCGTGATCGAACACGAGTCGGACCTGCTGGTGGCCAATGAGCAGGTCTTCCGGCTCCAATTCGCCATCGACTGCCGAACCCGCTGCGAGGTGACCGGTATCTCGGCTCAGGACAAGACCGTTGAGCTGCGGGACCTCGCCACCGGTGAGGTGACCAACGAGCCTTACGACAAGCTCGTGCTCTCCCCGGGCGCGGCGTCGATACGCCCGCCACTGCCGGGCATCGATCTCCCGGGCATCTTTCAGGTGCGCACGGTGCCAGACGCGAGAGAGATCCGAGAGTGGATGGAACGTGGGACGGATTTCCTGGCCGGCATGGAGAAGTACTCAGGCTTCCAGACTGTCCGACCGCCTCGGCACGCCGTGGTGGTCGGTGGCGGCTTCATCGGTCTCGAGATGGCCGAGAACCTGACCCGCCGGGGGTTCGACGTGACGGTGCTCGAGATGGCCGATCAGGTCCTGACACCGCTCGATCGGGAGTACGGGCGGCTCGTCGAGGACTTCCTCGGACTCCACGGCGTGCATGTCGCGGTCGGCGACGCTGTTGCCGGATTCCAGCAAGCGGAGGACGGGTCGCTCACCGTCTCGACCCAGTCCGGCCGGGCGTACCCAGCCGACCTCGTGATCCTGGCCCTCGGCGTGCGACCCGATACCACGCTCGCCACGATGGCCGGGATCGAAATCGGAGAACGCGGCGGCATCCGGACCGACGAGCACATGCGCACCAGCGACCCCGACATCTTTGCCGTGGGCGACGCCGTCGAGGTCAAGGACTTCGTCACCGGCGAATGGAGCTTGATCGCACTGGCTGGCCCCGCGAACCGCCAGGGACGCATCGCGGCGGACGTGATCGCTGGCCGGGACTCCCGGTTCCGCGGCACCCAAGGCACCTCCGTCGTCGAGCTGTTCGGTTCCGCCATCGCGTGGACGGGGGCCAACGAAAGGACCCTCAAGCGCACCGGTATCGACGATTACGAGAAGATCTATCTCTACCCGAACTCCCATGCCGGGTACTACCCGGGGGCCAAGCCGATCGCCATGAAGCTCATCTTCCGGAAGTCCGACGGGCGTGTGCTCGGAGCCCAGGCGGCGGGGGAAGACGGTGTCGACAAGCGGATCAGCGAGGTGGCGCTGGCGATCCAGCTCGGTGCGACGGTGTACGACCTCGAAGAAGCCGAACTCTGCTACTCACCGCCATTCGGCAGCGCCAAGGATCCCATCAACTTCGCCGGCATGGTGGGCGCCGGCGTACTGCGCGGGGACATGCCACTCGGCCATTGGGACTCCACGGGCGACGCGTTCCTCCTCGACGTGCGCCAGAAGCCCGAGCTGGCGGTCGAGCACGTGCCCGGAGCGGTCAACATCCCGCTCCAGGAGCTGCGCCAGCGGCTCGACGAGCTCCCTCGTGACCGGGAGATCCTCGTCATCTGCCGCTCCGGCCAGCGGGCGTACTACGCCACGCGCCTGCTGTTGCAGAAGGGTTTCGATGCCCGCGTCCTCTCGGGGGGCATGTTGTCGCACGCCATTATCTCAGCCACCTGATCAACTGGGCAACCGACCGATGTCGATCGTCAGAGCGACCGAGCCTGAAGATCCCCGCGTCGCCTTCAGCTGCACCACGGAGCAGACCGTTCTTGGTGAGGGCATCCGCTGGGACGCGCGCCGGAGCGAGTTGTTGAGGGTCGACATCCTGGCCGGACGTATCTACCGTGACCATGTTGATGACACCGGCGCCCTGGTCGGCGTCTGCGTGTACGCGGTACCGGGGACGGTCGGCGCGATCTCGCCGGTGGAAGGCGACCCCGGTTGGCTCCTCGCCGCCGGGCGGGGATTCGCGCTCCTGACACCCGACGGCTCTCTCCGATCCATCGCCGAGGTGGCCCCGCTCGGTACCAGGATGAACGACGGAGCCTGCGACCCGCAGGGCCGCTTCTGGGCGGGCACGTTGGCCGACGACCACCACGAAGGCGGCGGCACGCTCTATCGGCTGGATCGGTCCGGACGGACCGAGGTGGTACTCGGGGATCTGACGATCTCCAACGGGGTGGACTGGAGCCCCGACGGCGCCACGATGTACCTCGTCGACAGCGGTCCTCGAGTGATCTACTCGTTCGCCTTCGACGGCGAGCGCGGCACGATCTCCGACCAGAGGGTGTTGATCAGCGTGGACGAAGAGATTGGCGCACCGGACGGGATGACGGTCGACTTGGCGGGCGACCTCTGGGTGGCGATGTACGGAGGCGGGCGCATCCATCGCTACGGCCCCGATGGCGTGCTGCGCCAGGTGCTGACGGTCCCGGCCAAGTTGACCACGTGCTGCGGATTCGCCGGACCTGGACTCCACCGTCTTTACGTCACTACGGCCACCGAAGGTTGGAGCGACGCCGACCGACGGGCCGAACCCCTCGCCGGCCTCGTCTACCGGTTCGACACCGATGCAACGGGTCGGCCCGCCTCGCCGTTCCGGCCCGGTCGTCCATGGTGGGAGGCCGTCAACGACCAGCGGCCGGTTGAAGCGTGCGGGCTCACATCTATCGGAGGTTAGAGGCAATGGCTGCGAAGAACCACGAAAAGCACAAGGAGCACAAGGGCGAGATCCCCGCGTCCCCCGCCACAACGCTTCCAGAAGACGAAACTGGCCAGGCGATAAGGATGAAGCGCAAAGAGTACGAGCAGGAGATGAGACTCCTGCACGGGGAGCTGGTTGCGGTGCAGGAGTGGGTCAAGGCAACCGGAGCCAAGATCTGTCTCGTCTTCGAGGGTCGCGACACGGCTGGGAAGGGGGGCACGATCAAGCGGATCACCGAACGGGTGAGCCCACGTGTCTTCCGGGTCGTCGCTCTACCCGCTCCAACGGAGCGCGAGAAGTCGCAGATGTACGTTCAGCGCTACATGGCACACTTCCCAGCGGCCGGTGAGGTCGTGATCTTCGATCGCAGCTGGTACAACCGGGCAGGAGTCGAGCCGGTCATGGGCTTCTGCGAGCCCGACGGAGACCGAGAGGTTTCTCGAACTCACGCCGCTGGTCGAGAAGGCCATGGTGCATGCCGGGATCCTCCTGTTGAAGTACTGGCTCGAGGTCAGCGCCGACGAACAGACCCGGCGCCTCGAGAGCCGCATCCACGACCCACGCAAGATCTGGAAGCTCTCGGACATGGACTTGAAGTCCTACAGCCGCTGGTACGACTACTCACGGGCCAGGGACGCCATGTTCGCCGCCACCGACACTGCGTGGGCTCCGTGGTACGTCGCCCACACCGACGACAAGAAGCGCGGTCGGCTCAACATCATCAGCCACCTGTTGAGCCAGATCCCCTACGAGTCGCCGAAACGCGAGCGGGTCGTGCTTCCCGCCCGACAAGGCTCCGGTGACTATCGGGAACCCTCGTACCAATATCGAGTCGTCCCGGATCGGTTCTGAGCTTCCGGGTAGCGCAGGTCCGACCAGCCGCTGGGGTCCCGTAGGGACCATGGACCCTGGTGCTGGCGGGCCATCCCGGCTTGGCTTGAAGCGTGGAACAGCGTCCTCACACGGTCGGATGGCGCGAGCGGGCTTTTGCGTTGGGCTCGCTCGGGTGTGCGGCGCTCCTCATCGTGGCCGTGGTCGTCTTTGCCGTCCGCAATCTCGCCTTCTTGGTCATCGGGCTGGTCGGTGTGGCCCTCATGGTCGGCGGAGCCTGGTGGGTCATCACCGAGCGAGCGCCTCGCAGGACTTTCGGTATTGCCGGCGCGGTCTTGGGTGGGGTTCTCATCGTCATCGCCGTGATCCGGGCCGAACCTCACGGAGATCGCCCAGTGCTGGCTGTGGCCATCGCTGCAGTACTCATGGTGGGCACGGTGGCCTTCGGGCGAACAGCGATCGCCCGCGACCTTCATGAACGCGACGCTCTTCAACCATCGACCGTCGCGCGACCGCAGCGCCCAGTCCTGATCTGCAATCCCTGGTCAGGGGGTGGCAAGGTGGCAAGGTACGGGCTGGTCGAGCTCGCAGAGAGCCTGGGCGTCGAGGTGGTCATGCTCGACCATGGCCTCGACCTCGAGCAGCTTGCTCGCGACGCCGTCGCACGTGGGGCTGATTGCCTGGCCATGGCGGGCGGTGACGGCTCGCAGGCGTTGGTCGCTTCCATCGCCATCGAACACGACCTCCCGTTCGTCTGCGTCTCGGCCGGCACGCGCAACCATTTCGCCCTGGACCTCGGGATCGACCGGGAGGATCCTCGCAAGAGCCTCGATGCGTTCCGTGACAGCATCGAGCGCCGCATCGACTACGCAACAGTCGGAGATCGGCTGTTCGTCAACAACGTCTCGCTCGGTATCTATGCCACGATCGTCCAACAGCCCGGTTACCGCGAGCGCGAAGTCCGAGACAACCAAGGCGCTGCTCCCCGAGATGCTCGGCAGGACACAAGAACCCTTTGACCTCCAATTCACCGAGCCCGACGGAACCGACGTTGATGGCGCGTTCCTGATCCAGGTGTCGAACAACCCCTACGTGCTCGGGGCAACCCTGGACGCGTCACAGCGACGGCGCCTCGACACCGGGATGCTCGGTGTCGTCGCCATCACGGCGGCAACAGGGGCGGAGGCGGCCCAGGTGGTCACGCTCTCCGCTATCGGCCAGCGGCGCCGAAGTCGGCACTGGCACGAGTTCATGACGGAGCGGTTCGAGGTCCGGTCGCGGTCCGGCAAGGCCTTCGCGGGCATCGACGGTGAGGCCCTGGAGCTGGAGACCCCCCTGAGATTCGAAATCCACCCTCGTGGTCTGCGCCTGCTGGTCCCGAAGGGAAACCTGACTGCTGCCGAGCGTCGTCAAGCTCGAGATGTCTCTGGAACTGACCTGATCTCACTTGCCCGCGGTGTGGATCCGGTCGCCGACAAGGTCTGAGCGTCATCGCATTGCTGTGCCGGTCATCGTCCACTTGTCAGACATCCACTTCGGCGCGCAACTCGATGAGCTGGCAGAGTCGTTGGTGGCCGACATCTGGGACCGCCGGCCAGACCTGGTCGTCGCCTCGGGTGACCTGACTCAGCGAGCACGCCGGAACCAGTTCATCGAGGCCCGAGCGTTTCTCGACAGGCTGCCCGGCCCAGTACTCACCGTGATGGGCAATCACGACGTGCCCCTGTTCGATCTGCCTCGGCGCCTCGCCTCTCCGACCGGTCGATATCAGAAGTACGTCACCCCGGCGCTGGATCCGATCATCGACGTGCCTGGATTGGTCGCCCTTGGCCTCGACTCCATGCCGGCATGGCGCTGGAAAGCCGGACATGTTTCACCGAGGCAGGCAGATCTGGTGCGGGAGACTCTGGGCCGTGCTCCGAGCGGGGCATGGCGGGTGCTCGTCACGCACCACCCCGCGCTCCCATCGAACCTTTCCGCTCTTCGAGGTCGGCAGCGCCTCGTCGACGCATGCAACCAGGCGGGAGTGCCAGTGCTTCTGTCTGGCCATACCCACACGGCCTCGTTTGACGTCGTCACTCTCGGCGCTGACAGCGGCCACGAGCGGCGCGCGCTGGCCGTGGTCGCCGGGACGGCCATCAGCTCCCGCACTCGTCGAAGTGCGAATGCGTACAACGTGGTGGATCTTCACGGGGTCGATGGAGGCTGGCGCGATCGTGACGGTGCAGATTCGTGAGCCGGACGGTTCGGGCTGGTCGTCACGCCAGACGGTTCGATTCGAGTACGTCGACGGAGGCATCGTCGCCTGCGCTGCGAACTGAGGGGGACCGAATTGTCACTCATTCCTCTGGCGTCAGGACATTCGACCCTGTCTTGCCCCATGACACTCTCCGACTAAGAGGTGATGGGGATGGCGGACTAGCAACTCGACCGCCGACACAACCATTCGCGCCGCGTCCCTACAGAAACCTGCCAACACGCCGGCCTTGTCCATGGAACGTCGAGGATCTTCAGTGCCTCCAGGTCGTCGAGGTGCCGGCGCACGGTCGTCTCCTTGAGCCGGCACCGGGCGGCGATCGTTGCCGCGGCCTGTGGCTCGTCACGGGTCACGAGGTACTCGATGATGCTGCGACGGATGGGGTGGACACCGCCGATCGCCACCTCCCGGATCAGCCGCCACAGCTCGTTGTCGGGGGTGGCGACCTCCCGCATTCCGGCCGCAAGCTGACTTAACGCCCCGGCCAGGCAGCCGGGGCTCTCGGCTTCGGGAACCAGTTCGACGGTGTCGCCCTTGTAGCGGTCTCGCACGACCGGTGACCGGCACCGCGCTCCAAAATCAGCCCAGGTGACCAATCTGCCTCGTTCCTTCTCAGTGAACGGGGGCGGCTTCTCAGGCAGGTCGAGGCCGGCGAAGAACTCGCCGACGATTCGGGACCGTTGCCTCCGCTGATCGGGCTCGTTCCCGAGGTTCTCGAGCACGTGACGGCCGATGTGGTGGCTAGCGGCGGACCGCCGGGCACGGAGGAAGAAGCTCAGCTCGCCTGTCGGAACCGCTCGTAGCGGATCTCGACCAGCTCCGTACTGGGTCGGTCCTCTTGGCGACGCGGAACGAGGAGCGTCGAACCATGGCATTCCTGGAGTCCGTGGCGGAGCATCGGGCCGTCCTTCTTGGTGAGGATGTCACCCCGGATCTCGACGACCAGATCGGGTCGTACACCGAGGATGTTGCGGTCGAAGGCAGCGTGGTGGATCTTGCACAGCGACAAACCGTTGGGCACTACCGGCTCGCCGAGCGGGTCGGTGTCCGCGACGATGTGTGCCGCGTCGAGCAGCTCGCCCTCGCGCAGGCGGCAAATGGCGCATCGGGTGCGGTAGGCAGCGATGACTCGGTTACGGAAGCGGGACTGGTGGAGGCGCTTTCGGACCTCCTGGGTGATGTAGGCGCGCCGGGCCTCGTCGACGACGAGCGGGCGGAGGTCGGGCCCGAGGACGTCGTCGTTCTCGAAGGCGATGGTGAAGGTCAGGTCGTCACGATCGTCGTCGTGGACGAAGACGGGCCAGAACGGTTCGTACAGTCCCTTGGCCACGCCCGAGAACCAAATGAGCGGAATCCCCTCCGCCCACGCTCGCCGGAGGCCGCGATTCTCTCGGTGCATCACGTCGTCGCCGCGGTAGCGATAGCGAAGGAGCCCATCGGAACCCACTTCGTCCTCGTAGGGTCGGGCCCGGTCAGGTCGTTCCGGCGTGGTCCGGATGGACAGCGGGACGTCCATGCCGGCGGGGATGAAGATTCCCTGTTGGGAGACGAGGTGGACGGTTCTCCCTCTGAAGGCGAAGCCCTTGGCGAGGGCCGAGTAGGGGATGAGCTCCCCGTAGCGTTCGACGAGGTCGCGCAGGTGGGTGAAGGCGGTCCTGCGGATCAACTGGTCCAGTTCTGGCTCGATCACCACGACACAAGGTAGCGACGGAGGGGACGAGAATCCGACCTTGGGTTCAGCCCTTGAAGATCCCCATGGGATCCACGTCGATCTCGTCGAGCAGTGTGACGAGGGAGCCCGGCCGGATGTCCTCGTAGGGATGCCATTTGCTGTTGCGGTCCGCCCAGTAGAGGGACCATCTCGACGTCTCGCCCGAGTAGCGGAGCTGGGCGAACGGGACGTCGATCCACTCGCCGCCGCGCCCGTCCCAGGGTGGACGGCTCTCGGCGAGAGTCACAGAGGCACCGCGCACCTTGTGGACGACTCGCAACTCGTCGGCGAGTTCGGCGGGTGACCGCTCGGCACAGAAGCGCTTGATCCCTTCGAGGTCCATGTCGGGGATGGCGCCCATGACGTCACGATAGGTCCCATGGTGCACTGCGCCCCAGGGAGGTCGGGACTGAGGGCTCCTGCCCGGGAACGTTGAACAGCTCGGCTCCTTATTCAAGCATATATACTAACCTTGAACAAGGAGTCTCCATGTCCAAGGTTCTGAAGCGCCGCTGGCGCAGCGAGCTGGCCTCCGGGCTGCCCCGACGCGACCGCGCCTCGTGCGACTACGGAGCGTACCTCCCCGATCCTCTCGTCGGCCGGGCCGTCCGTCTCGATGGCGACGTCGCGGCCGACGTCGCTGACGCCGAAGCCGCCATTGCCCGCTTCGATGCAAAGGCGACGGCGTTGGCGGACACCGAGGCGCTGGCCAGGCTTCTCCTACGGGCGGAATCGGTTGCCTCCTCGCGGATCGAAGGTCTCGAGGTGGGCGGGCGCCGGCTCCTGCGCGCCGAAGCCGCACACTCACTCGGGGACGAGGTGAATGACGTCACCGCCGTCGAAGTGCTCGGGAACATCCAGGCCATGTCGTGGGCGATCGGCACTGTTGGCCCAGGAGACGACATCACCCTCGAGACACTGCTCGAAGCGCATCGACGGCTCCTGGCCGGCTCACGGCTCGGAGACATGGGTGGCACCATCCGAGAGGAGCAGAACTGGATCGGGGGAAGCAGCTACAACCCTTGCTCAGCAGCGTTCGTCGCTCCGCCACCGGAATACGTTCCGGAGCTGCTCGAGGATCTGTGCAACTTCGCCAATGCCGACTCGCTGTCCGTCGTGACGCAGGCCGCTCTCGCACATGCCCAGTTCGAAACGATTCACCCGTTCGTGGACGGTAACGGCCGGATTGGTCGAGCGCTCGTCCATCTGGTCCTCCGCCGCCGGGGACTTGCGGTCCGGGTGCTGCCCCCAATTTCGCTCGTCCTGGCCACGTGGTCCCGGGACTACGTCGACGGGCTCACGGCCACCAGGTACCGAGGTAACCCGGCATCGAAAGTGGCTCAGGACGGGCTGAACCGGTGGGTTGGTCTCTTCGCCACAGCTTGCCGCCGCGCCGTTTCGGATGCCGAGGTTTTCGAGAACCAGGTCTCCGATCTACAGACGCAATGGCGATCTCGACTTGGCACGATCCGCCGTGGATCAGCCGTCGATCTGCTCATTCATGCAATGCCAGGCGCTCCGATCGTGACGGTCAACGGTGCGGCCGATCTCATCGGTCGAACCTTTCAGGCAACCAACCAGGCGATCGCGCGGCTGGTGGAGGCCGGCATTCTCAAGCAGGTCAATGTCGGCCGCCGCAACAGAGCCTTCGAAGCAGCCGAGTTGATCCGACAGTTCACCGATCTCGAACGACGCCTCGCCAGCCCGACGGGGAACACCCGGACATCGGAGCCGTCGCGTCGAGTGCCGGCGCGACGCTCCGTACGGTGAGCGATCGGCAACTGCCCGAACTCCCCGGTACCGCTGGTTGGCGAGCGGTGGTGACGCCACATTGGCAACCCCTTGGCAATCCGATCCGTCCGCCAGCCTTCTGATCGTCGTTCTTGGCAATCTCTTTGGCAATCCTTTGGGGCATAATCGGGTTGACGACGCTTGACCCAGTGGACACGGCACCCTACGTGAACTGGGAATATGCAACTGGATAACACGGTGTGGACCAGCTCGGAGCCACTACGGATCAGAAGGTTGGGGGTTCGAATCCCTCCGAGCCGCGCTCTGCTCATCCTCGATGATCTCACGCGTGTAGGGCATCCTCGGCGGACGCGACGTAGGTCGCATGTACCAGCTTCGTCCCGACATCGACCCCCATCACGTGCATAGTTGAGGAATGGTGAACAGCCGTAAAGCCACACTGGCTCCGGTCGGGTCTGCCCGTGACCCCGCGTTCCTTCGTGCCGTTCGACCAGTCCTGGAACGCTACGCGTCCTACTTCCGGCCAGAGGTGAGGGGGTTTGAGCGCTTACCCGAGCGCGGACCCTTCCTTGTGGTTGGGAACCATTCCGGAGGCCAGACACCTCCGGACCTACCAGTCCTGCTGACCGCGTGGTGGCGTCAGCGGGGCGAAGACGAGCCTGTCTACGCACTCTTCCACTCGTTCCTCCTGGGGTTTCCAGGGGTGGGCCCCGTCATGAAGCGAGCCGGGGCCATCGAAGCCGGGCCAACCGAGGCTGAAGCGATTCTTCGCAGCGGAGGGATCCTGATCGACTACCCGGGTGGTGACTCAGAGGTCTTCCGACCCTGGTGGGAACGAAACCGCATTGAGTTCGGCGGTCGCGTCGGCGTCGTTCGCCTCGCATTGCGGACAAGGGTGCCCGTGGTCCCTGCCGTCTCCGTCGGCGCCCACGAGACGCTGATCGTCCTCGGTCGAGGGGAGCGCGTCGCAAAGTGGCTTGGACTCGACCGCATGTTCCGTATCAAAGTGATGCCCGTGGTGCTGGGACCCCCCTTTGGTGTCGTTCCCGGGGGCATTCCCACGTTCCCACTTCCTGCGAAGATCACCGTGGAGCTGGGTCCTCCGATTGACTGGTCGTCTCGGTACGCGCCGGAGGCGGCTGATGACGACTTGATCGTTCACGATTGCTACCGGGAGCTTACCGAGACGATGCAGACGACGCTCGATCGATTGGCAGCTGAACGCCGCTTTCCGATTCTCGGTTAGGCGGTTTCTTCAATCCTCGTTCTGGTCTCGTAACGCCGCTGCGGCGACCGCTTGGGCCCAGGGATAGTCCGGTTTTCCGCTGGGTGAACGAACGATGTCGTCGACGACGATGACGTCCCGGGGCACCTTAAAGCCGCTCAGCCTCGCATGGACGTGCTGGCGGACGGCCTCCGGATCGATCTCGTGCCCGGTTCGGGCCAGCACCAAGGCGACGACCCGCTCACCGAAGCGAGGGTCGGGAGCGCCGACAACGACGGCGTCAAGGACTTCGGGGGCGTCCTTCAGTGCGGCCTCCACCTCGTCGGGGAAGACCTTCTCTCCGCCCGTGTTGATACAGAGCGAACCTCGCCCGAGGACGACGATGCTCCCGTCGGCGTTCACCGTCGCCAGATCACCGGGGAGCGCCCAGCGGTGGCCCCGTGCCTCCACGAAGGTGGTCGCGGACTTGGGTGGATCGCCGAGGTAGCCGATCGGGACGTGGCCGCCCCTGGCGAGGTGTCCGATCACCTCGGATCCGGGTTCGACCGGTTGGAGATCGGCATCGAGCACGTCGGTGCGCTCGTCAACCCGCAGTCGTGGCGGCCCGAACGGGTCCTCGGGAGGCATCTCACCACCGACCTGTCCGGTCTCAGAAGACCCGAATCTGTCGGCGACGATCCGCCCAGGGAGGAGCTCGGCCAGCTGTGCCTTGGTGGACGGCGAGAGCACCGCTCCCCCGGATCCCACGGCCATCAGCGACGAGAGGTCGAAGCGATCGGGTTGCGCGGCCAGTACGTCGAGCAGCGGCCGGACCATGGCGTCGCCCACCACGGCGATCGCGTTGACCCGCTCCGCCTCAACCAGACGCCAGACCTCGGTGGCGTCGAAGGCCCCCCCATTGGTCGTCACGACTGTCCCGCCACCGAACAGCGTCGAGAACGCCAACCAGTGCCCGGCCGCGTGCATGAACGGAGGTATGGCGAGCGCAGTGATGCCCGGATGCAGGAGCCGCGTGACAAGCTCGCCGGGGGTGGCGATGTGGTTGCCTAAGGACAGTGGGTCACCGCCACCCATGGCCGCGAAGAAGATGTCATCGTGTCGCCAGAGCACGCCCTTGGGCATTCCGGTCGTTCCGCCCGTGTAGACGCAGTAGAGGTCGTCGCTGCGGCGCGGGCGGAACCCGCGGGTGTCGGGCTCCGATGCGAGGGCACTCTCGTAGTCCTCACCCACTGTCGGGCGATGACCTATCGGCTCACAAACCTGCAGCACGGCCCGGGTCTCGGGCATCGCGCTGAGAGCACCCTTCACGGCCGGGGCGAAACGGCCATGAGAGATGAGGCCCACGAGCGCGGCGTCCCTGTACAGGTACTCCAACTCGCCCCCCAGGTAGCGGTAGTTGACGTTGACCGGCACGGCACGAATCTTGAAGCACGCCAGCATGCTCTCGATGTATTCGGTGCCGTTGACCAGCTGCAGCCCTACCGTGTCACGGGATCCGAGTCCGGCGCTCTCCAGATGGTGGGCGAGCCGGTTGGCCCGCCGGTCCAGCTCGGTGTAGCTGAGCCTTCGGGATCCCGAAACCATCGCCGTCTGATCCCCGACCCGGTCGACCACGCTCTCGAAAAGATCGGCAAGGTTGAACTCCACAGCGCTCCCTGGTCCAGACCTGGGACCTCAGGCTCTGCCATCGATGAGAATGCCAGACGTAGTATCACAGTCGGCGGCGGTGCCTCCTGTTCGGGGGTAAGGCGCCACGATACGCAAGGAGGCCGGAATGGGGGAGGTTGCGCATGATCCCGCCGGCGACCCCGGCGACTGGTTTGATCCTCCGAGCGGAGTCCCCTCGGCGGAGAGTGTGTCCGAGCGCGACGAGCCGGATATCTCGGTGCCGGATATCTCGGCGCCGGGAATCTCGGTGCCGGGGATCGATCGGATCACTGGGCTCTTTCGAGCTGCTGCCGGGTTCTTGAACCGGCGGGCGCTCGCCCGGGCGACGCCGCGCCCTGCCCCGGACGCTGCACTACATGGGTTCGGCGTTGCTGAGCGGGGAAGTCAGCGACTCGGTGCCGGCGCCGCACCTCTCGCTCGGCCTCGCGGCGCAGGTGGCGATGGACGAGGCGCTGCTGGCCATGGCCATGACGCCCCGGAGGTTCCCGCTGCCCGGGGACTACGCGAGGGTGTCGGACGAGCTCGCCGCGGCCGAATCCATGTACGCAGGGCAAGGTTGGATCGCGGAGCCTGACTCCTATCATCGCACCCCGCCGCCGCTCTTCGATTCCGACGTGTCGAAGAGTCGGGGATGGGCCACGGGCCAGAACTACGACCGGTGGGATTGGGACAGCGGGTTCACCCCCTATCCCGGCGAGCCGGGAGCCGATCGGTGGATGGCGTTCAAACCGAACCGGACCGCCACGGCCGTCATCGTGCGCCATCCCGCCGGCCCACGCCCCTGGGTGATCGCCGTGCACGGCTTCTGCATGGGATTCCCGTTCATGGACTTTCAGGGGCTCCAGATGAACCGGCTCCACAACGAGCTGGGGATGAACGTGGCCCTCCCGGCGCTGCCGCTCCATGGGCCGCGCCGGGTCACCTTGGTGAGTGGGGAGCCGTTCCTCTCCTTCGAGCTGATGAACGCCGTCCACGGCCTGACGCAGGCCATCTGGGACATCCGGCGCCTCATCACCCTCATCCGCCAGCAAGGAGCCACGTCGATCAGTCTGTACGGGGTCTCACTGGGTGCGTACGCCGTTTCGCTCCTCGCCGGTCTGGAGCCGGGCGTCGACGGCGTGGTGGCGGGCATCCCGGTATCGGACTTCCCAGGCTTGTTCCACCGACACAGTCCCCACGACATCCGTGCCCGATCGATCGAGCACAAGATCATGGGCGGCCCGGCCGAGAACGTCTACCGCGTGGTGTCGCCTCTGTCCCTCGAGGCCAGGGTACCCAGACGCGGCCGGTTCATCTTCGCCGGCTACGGCGACCGGTTGGCTCTTCCGGATCAAGCACAACGCCTCTGGGAGCACTGGGATCAGCCCCGCATCTCGTGGTATTCGGGGGGCCACGTGGGTTACTTGTGGTCCAAACAGGTGAGCGACTTCCTCGTCAGCTCGCTGCGTCAGGTCTCAACCAGTCGTTCTCCCTAGAAGAACCGAGGCTGACTCATGGAGACGATGACGGCGCTCGATGCAAAATTCCTCTATTCGGAGACACCGACGGCCCATATGCACACGGTGAAGGTCGTGGTGGCCGACGTTTCTGCCCTCAAGGGCGAATTCTCCTACGACGCCCTCACCGAGATCCTCGCGGACCAACTCTGCCGGCTCCCGCCGTTCCGCCGCCGGATCGTGCCGGTCCCGTGGGGGTTGGGTCATCCCGTGTGGGTGGAGGACCCCAAGTTCGACCTGAAGCGTCACATCAGTCGCCGGGTACTCGCCGGCCCGGCGGGTGATCGCGAACTCGCCGCCGTCGTGGCCGAATTCGCCGGCACCCCACTGGCGCGCGATCGGCCTCTGTGGGAGTTGTTGGTCGTGGAAGGACTCGACGGCGGCCGCATCGCGGTCGTGGCGAAGATCCACCATGCGGTGGCCGACGGGTCCGCCGTCGTGGCCCTGCTCCAGAACGTGGTGCAAGGCGCCGGCGTCGATCCGTCCGGGGAGCCCTACGTGGATTCGTGGTGTCCAGAGCCGCTCCCAACGCGTCGCGAACTGCTGAGGATGTCGGCGCATGACCATGTCCTCCGGTGGAAAGGCCTGCCGCGGTTTGTGGTGCAATCGACGCGACGGGCCCGTGCATCAGAAGCGCGGCGTCGCAGCTTCGCGGTCAAGCCCCCTCTTCCTCTCCACCACATACCCAAGACGTCGTTCAACGTGTCGCTCACCTCCGAGCGCACGTTTGCAATGACCAAGCTCCCACTCGAGGAGCTCAAGTCCATTCGGCGCATCGCGGGCACCACACTCAACGATGTCTATCTGTGCGTGTGCGCAGGGGCGTTGCGACGCTACCTGTTGAACCGTGGTGAACTACCCGTACGTCCCCTCGTCGCAAGTGTCCCGGTCTCGACCGACCCGAATGTGGCCCGCATGTGGGGCAACCGAGTCGACAATCTCTATGTGAGCATCGGGACCGACATCGCCGACCCGGTCCAGCGCCTCCAACAAATCCGGACCATGACCGCAGCCTCCAAGGAAGTTCGCAAGGTGCTCGGCCACGATCTCTTTGAGCAGCGCGCCGATTTTGTGCCGCCACAGATCTACCATTCCGCCGTGCAGCTCTGGACTCGGTCCCATGTTGCAGATCGGGTCCACCCACCTCTCAACGTTGTGCTGTCCAACGTCGCCGGACCGCGTGAGCGGATCTTCTTTGGTCCTATCGAGCTCGAGGCTCTCTACTCGGTGGGTCCCATTCTCGAAGGGATCGGCCTCAACATCACTGCCTGGAGCTACGAGGACGCGCTCGGTGTCTCGCTGATGGGTTCTCCGGTCAGCGTTCCCGACCCCTGGCTGATCGTCGACGCACTCCATGTTGCCCTCGAAGAGCTAGGGGATGCGATCGGCACAACAGCGCTGGCAGACCACTGATCGAGCGGTCGTATCCAGCCAGCCATCAGGTTGTGGAGGTCTTGCTCCAACGCTGCGAGCGGACCACGTGTGACGTCAGCCGACGAACGAACAACCGGTCGGCGCGATAGGCTGGGTGTCTCGTCCCCTTGGGAGAGTCGCTTCACTTGGGCAGGACGGCCAGATCGCCGACGTCGCCTCGTGCAGGTTCGACGCCTCGACCGAGCCTCTTTGAGGAGCATCTGTGCGCGTCCCGAGTTTGCCTGTCGTAGGCCTTGAAGGCCGCGCCCGCTCTTTCGGGATTCTGAGCTCCTTTCCTCCGACCGCATGTGGCTTGGCCACCTTCACCGCTGCGCTGGCGGGCGGGCTGGCCAAGCACAACTCCCAGGTCGGCGTGGTGCGGGTCGTCGACGCCGACAGCCCGACCTCGCAGAGCGACCTGGTTGCCGGCGAGCTGGTGAACGGTTCACGGCACTCCGTGGTCGCCAGTTCGGATGTGTTGAACCAGTTCGACGTGGCAGTCGTCCAGCACGAGTACGGCCTCTACGGGGGCAGGGATGGAGACGAGGTGATCGAGATCCTCGGCGGCCTCCGGGTCCCCTCCATCGTGATCGCCCACACCATCCTGACGAACCCGACACCACACCAGCGGTCCGTACTGAACGACGTCGCGGCTCTGGCGGGCCAGGTGGTGGTCATGACCGAGGCGGCCCGGATCCGCCTGTGTGAGGGCTTCGACGTCGACCCATGCAAGGTGACCACCATCGCCCACGGCGCCGCCATCCCCGCGGCACGTGTCGTGCCGGATCGGGTGGGCCGCCCGCTCATACTGACCTGGGGACTGATCGGGCCGGGCAAGGGGATCGAACGCGCCATCGATGCCATGCGCACGCTGCACGACCTCCCGATGCGGCCGCGCTATCTGGTCGCGGGCCAGACCCACCCCAAGGTGCTGGCCACTCACGGAGAGTCCTACCGTCAGGACCGGATCGAGCAGGCGGAGCGCCACGGGATCTCCGCGTCTGTCGACTTCGACGCCGACTATCGCGACGTGGCGTCGCTCACGGCGTTGATCCAGTCCAGCAAGGTGGTCGTCCTGCCTTACGACTCCAAGGACCAGGTCACGTCCGGTGTCCTCGTCGACGCCATTGCGGCCGGGCGCCCGGTGGTCGCGACTGCCTTTCCGCACGCGGTCGAGCTGCTCTCGAGCGGCGCCGGCCTCGTCGTCGAGCACGACGACCCCGATGCGATGGCCTGCGCCCTACGGAGGGTCCTCACCAGGCCGGAGCTCGCGGCCAAGATGGCTGCTGAGGCGTCCCGTCTCGCACCGGACCTCGCATGGTCGGTCGTGGCCGGCGAGTACCTGCAGCTGGCCAATGACGCACTCGCCGAACGACTCGCACCGGTGTGACGCCATCGCTAGAGGCTCCCGAGCCGGACTTCGGCCACCTGATGCACTTGACCGACGAGCGCGGCACGTTCGAACACGCCCTCTTCACCGAGCCTAGACCCGAGCACGGCTACTGCAGTGACGACATGGCCCGCGTGCTTGTCGTTGCCACTCGGGAACGAAGCCACACCGCGGCGATACGACACCTCGTGATGCTCGGTTTGACGTTCCTTCAAGACGCATTGGACTCGCAAGGCCGGTGTCGAAATCGAATGGACCGGACCGGTGCCTGGGAGGATCGCCCCGCACTCGATGACTGTTGGGGACGGAGCATCTGGGGGTTGGGAACCGCCGTCTCGCACAGCGACGACCCCTTGATACGCCACCTGGCCCGGAGAGGCCTCGATCGCGCCATGCGGCAACGCTCACCATGGCCGAGAGCCATGGCGTTCGCCGCGCTGGGCGCGGCAGAGGTGATCAGCGTCGATCCCGACGACGTGGCAGCCCGGCGCCTTCTCTCCGATGCCGCCGATGCGATGACCGGTACCGCCCGACGTGCACCGTGGCCCTGGCCCGAGCCTCGCCTCACCTATGCCAACGCGACCCTCCCCGAGGCCATGATCGCCGCCGGTTCCGCGCTGGAGCGTCCGATCCTCCGACAGCGGGGTCTGGACCTGTTGGAATGGCTGCTCGATCGCGAAACCCGACGAGGTCATCTCTCCGTTACACCTGTGGGCGGCAGCGGTCCCGAGGACGACGGACCTCGGTTCGACCAGCAGCCCATTGAGGTGGCGGCGCTCGCCGATGCGTGTGCTCGTGCTCAGACGATCGACGACAGCTTGCAGTGGGCGAACGGGATCAACGCGGCGGCCACCTGGTTTCTCGGTCAGAACGACGGAGGGGTCGTGATGTGGGATCCCACCACCGGAGGGGCCTTTGACGGCCTGGAGGCGCACGGTGCCAATCGCAACCAGGGTACCGAATCGACGCTGGCTCTCCTCGCGACATTCCAACACGCACGATCCTCGGTCGGCGCCCTGCAATGAGTGCGCACGCCCGCAGCCTGGCCCGTCGCAGCCCGGTCCACGTCGCGGCGGACAGGTCGCGGGTGGTGACCCGCCTGTTCGTGCCGGGGCACGAGGGATTCGATCATCAGGAGTCCCGATCCTCTGCCGTCCTCCAACGCGTCTTGGCGCTCACCGACGACGAGGTGCAGCGCAGTTACGACGACGTGGTGGCGCGGTTCGACGGTCGCCACCGCGGCCTGGCCGACACGTTCCTCCGGCACGCCGACGAGCTGTCCGAGCGCCTCGACCCGGAATGCCAGCTCTCACTGACCCGTCGCCTGCTGCTCGGGGCCACCTTCACGTGCGAATACGCCGTCGAGGGCGCCGCCCTCTGTAATCCAAGCATGGTGCTGCACCCGGACCAGACCGGGGTCGCCTCCGGCAGTGTCCGGTTCGTGATGAGTACCCGAGCCATCGGCGACGGGCACAGCTCCTCCATCGGCTTCCGCACGGGGACCATCACCGGTTCGGGCGAGGTGGATCTCGATCCGAGACCGACCTTCGCCACGAAGGGACGCCGGGACGGGGCGATGTTCGAGGCGGACGTCTTCCGGGCAGAGCTCCGGCGGCTCCGCGGAGGTGGCGACGACGCCGACTACGTGCTGGGTCACCTCGGACCGAGGTTCACCGAAGCGGAGATGGAGGGGCGCCTCAGAATCCTCGAGGACCACTCGGCCACCCGAAAGCAGGCCAAGAGGACGATCGGCCTGATGCGGCGGATCGCCGAGCGGAGCTACAGCGTCCGCTTCGAGGACGGCACGCCGCTTCGTGAGCAGGTGCTCATGCCGGCCATGAGTGCCGAATCGAAGGGCATGGAGGACGCCCGCTTCGTGCGATTCGTCGAGGACGATGGCCGCGTGATCTTCTTCGCCTCCTACACGGCCTACAACGGCACCGACATCGTCCAGCAGTTGCTCGAGACCGAGGATTTCGTGCACTTCACGTCTTCGCCGATGGTCGGGGCGGCGGCGGCCAACAAAGGTCTCGCGCTCTTCCCACGCCGGATCGGCGGCCGTTTCGCCGCGCTGTCCCGCAGTGATCGAGAGTCGAACTCGATCGCATACTCGGAGATCCCGCGCCGTTGGGATGACGTCTCGGCGTGCCAGGTGCCGGCGACATCGTGGGAAGTCGTCCAGCTCGGCAACTGCGGGTCACCGATCGAGACGGACGCCGGCTGGCTGGTGCTCACCCATGGAGTCGGCCCGATGCGCACCTACAACATCGGGGCCATCCTGCTCGATCTCGAGGACCCCACCCGCATCCTCGGTCGACTGCCCGAGCCGCTTCTCAGCCCGGCTCACGACGAACAGGACGGCTACGTGCCCAACGTGGTCTACTCCTGCGGCGCGCTCCTCCACGCAGGCATCCTGGTCATTCCCTATGGGATCGGCGACGCCGCCATCGGCGTGGCGACGGTGCCTCTGGACGAGCTCCTCGCATCCCTCAGACCCACACCCAGGTAATTCGAGTTCCTCGCAAGTGATTGGAGAACACCGTGCCCGACAGATCACCGCAGAAGCCTTCGGGGAAGAAGCCCGGCAAGACCCTCAAGGAGAAGCGACAAGTCAAGAAGGGGAAGCGCGAGGAGCGCGACAAGAAGGCCAATCACCTCGGACTGGGGCGCTGAAGGCCGGATGCGCATCGCGGTACTCGCACCGATTGCCTGGCGTGTGCCGCCGCGCCACTACGGGCCGTGGGAGCTCTTCGCCTCGCTCCTGACCGAGGGACTCGTGTCCCGGGGTCACGACGTGACGCTCTTCGCCACCGGAGATGCCGAGACATCGGCGCGTCTCTCCAGCGTGATCCCATGCGGCTGGGCGGAGGACGCGGGCATCGACCCGAAGGTTGCCGAGTGCCTGCACATCTCGGAGGTCTTCGAGCGGGCGTCCGAGTTCGACGTCATCCACAACAGCTTCGACTTCCTGCCGCTGACCTACTCCGGGCTGATTCGGACTCCGGTCGTCACGACGATCCACGGATTCTCCTCGCCCCGGATCGTGCCGGTGTACGTCAAGTACAACGACCGGACGTCCTACGTGGCGATCAGCGATGCTGACCGGCATCCCGCTCTCGCCTATGCGGCCACCATCCATCACGGGATCGACGTCGGGGCCTTCACGTTCGCCCCGGATCCCGGCTCCTACCTGGCCTTCTTCGGGCGCATCCACCCCGACAAAGGGGTGGTTGCCGCGATCGATGCGGCGAAGGCGACCGGCATCCCGCTTCGCATTGCCGGAATCATCCAGGACGAGGCCTATTTCGAGCGCGAGGTGGTGCCACGCCTCGACGGCAGCCGAGTCCGGTTCGTCGGACCAGTCGCAGCGGAGGATCGTTCGGATTTCTTGGGCGGTGCCGTGGCGCTCCTCCACTTGATCGACTTCGACGAGCCGTTCGGGTTCTCGGTCGTGGAGGCGATGGCGTGTGGCACCCCGGTCATCGCCTTCGACCGGGGCTCCATGCGAGAACTCATCATCGACGGCGTGACGGGTTCGGTGGTGTCCGACGCCCCTTCGGCAGCCGCGGCAATCAAGCAGGCCGGCCAGCTCGACCGGCGGATCGTACGAGACGTGGCCGTCCAGCGGTTCGGCAGCGACCGCATGGTCGACGAGTACGTCGAGGTCTATCGACAGGCAATCACCGAACACGACCGGTCACGTCAGCCCAGAGTGCCGACACCGGAACCCGTTCTCAGGACGAAAGCCGTGACGCCCAGTCGGCGATGACGCCTCGGGCCTCATCGGCCAGCCGGCGCGTCAGCTCCTCGGCCGGGAGCTCCTGGGCGAGCCGGTGGGCCTGGCCGGCCCACAGGTTGACGAGGCTCGCGTCGCCGACCTCCCGTCCATGGGCACGCAGGGGCGACGTCATGGCGTTGACCTCGGGGTAGGCGTGCGGGGCGCTCCCGCCGTACTGGGCATGGAAGCGGTTGGAGATGCCCCGGGCCAGACGGCCGCTGAATGCGCGTGTGAGCACCGTCGGCATATCGGTCGCGGTGACCGCGCGCTGCACCTCCGAGGTGCCGGCTTCTGGTGTCCGCAGGTAGGCGGTGCCGATCTGTGCTGCGTTGGCCCCGGCGACGAGAACGGCGGCGACGGCGGCGCCCGTCATGATCGAGCCCGCCGCGATCAACGGCAGGTCCTCGCGCTCGCGGACGAGCTGCAGTGCGGCCAGCAGTGTCAGGTCCGATTGCGAGTCGTCGTCGACGAACACACCGCGGTGCCCTCCGGCCTCGACACCCTGCACGATCAGTGCGTCGGCCCCCTCCTGCGCCGCCTGGCGCGCTTCGTCGGGCGAGGTCACGGTCAGCCACACCTCGGACCCCGCTCGCTGCAGGGATTCGATCACTCCCGCCGGGGGCATCCCGAAGGTGAGCGAGACCACGGCCACCGGATCCCGGCGTAGCAGGTCCACCTTCTCGTGGAAGTGGTCGTCGTCGAAGCGTGCCGGAGCCGAGCTCCACCCCGGCCCGTTCGGCTTCGGGTCCGAGGAGTCCCGCGTACCGTTGCAGCGCCTCGGGATCGGCGCGAGTGGGGGACCCGACGAACACGTTGACGCCGAAGCGCTCGACCTGACCGCGCGTGCTCAACACGTTCTCGTGCAGCCGCTGGGCGCTGAGATACCCGGCGGCGAGGAACCCGAGCCCGCCGGCCCGGGAGACTGCCGCCGCGAGGGCCGGCGTGGACGGCCCGCCGGCCATGGGCGCCTGGACGATGGGCACGGAGAGGCCTTCCAGGACCTTGCTCGTGCGAGGTGCGCGGTGGCTCATTTCGTCGTCCCCGCCTCGAGCAGCCCCAGCAGCCCGTCGATGGCCTCGACGATGGGCCGCAGCTGGCGCCGGCCGGAGACCGAGCGCTCCCACTCGTGCAGAGCTTCGTTGACCGAGACGGCCAGCTGCTGGCCCGTCGGCGTCAGGCGCAACAGCACCCGGCGGCGGTCGGAGGGGTCGGGTTGGCGCGTCAACCAGCCGGCCGCCTGCAGACGGTCGAGGGTCAGTGTCATGCCTCCCGACGCCCGTCGGAGCACCTCGCACACCGTCGATGGCGCGCAGACGCCGTCGGGCGACCGCCGGATGACGCCCAGCACCAGGTAGTCGCCCAGGGCCACGCCGTGCTCGGCCGTGACCGACTCGAGCTGCTGGCCGGCGACGAGCTGGAGCGCGACGAGCCGGGCCATGAGCCCCGACTCGCCCTCCCTCGTCCACGCATCGGGCCGCAGGGCGGCCGCCTGCGTCACGTGGTGATCCCGAAGCGGTGCAGGCCGTAGACGTGGATGGCGTTGCCCCGCACCAGCTGGTACACCTCGTGCTTGTCGAGGCCGGCCTTCGACGAGAGCTCCCAGGCCCGCCGCCGTGAGTCGGGGAACGAGCCGTTCGAGTGCGGGAAGTCGCACTCGAAGAGGATGTGCTCCATGCCCACCTCCTCGCGGCTGCGCAGGCCGTGCAGGTCGTCGAAGATGCAGCCGAAGACCCGACCGCGCACGTACGTCGACGGCGGCTCGGGCAGGTCCACCTCGCCCACGGACTCGTGCCAGACGCCGTCCATGCGCTCGTACTGGAAGGGCATCCAGCCCACCTGGCTCTCGGCGTAGGCCAACCGCAGCGAAGGGAAGCGCTCGAGCGTGCGGCTGTACACCCAGTCGCAGACCGAGCCCTGGGCGTTGTGGGCGTTGAGCGACATGGACACCGCCAGAGGAGCTTCGGCGCACGTGGTCGGCATCGACGAGGACGACCCGATGTGCATGGAGATCGTCGTGTCGGTCTCGGCGCAGGCGTCCCACAGCACGTCCCAGTCACCCGTGTAGAGCGAGGAATAGCCGAGCTTGGCCGGGTTCTCGCTGAAGGCGATGGCGTGGCTGCCCTTGGCCGCGCAGCGCCGGACCTCGTCGGCCGCGGCGGCGGGGTCCCACAGCGGGATCAGGGTCAGCGGCACCAGGCGGCCCCGGCCGGCGCCCCCGCACCACTCGTCGATCATCCAGTCGTTGTAGATCTCGATGCAGGTCAGGGCGAGCGCCTTGTCCTCGCGCTCGGCGAAGCCCTGCCCGGCGAAGCGCGGGAAGGTGTTCGGGTAGTTGATGCCGATCTCCTGGTGATTGGCGTCCATGTCGGCCAGGCGGGCGGCCTGGTCGTAGGCACCCGGCCGGAAGTCCTCGTAGACGGCGGGCAGGTTCTGGTGCCACTCGAGTGGCATGCCGCCGGCCGCGTGGAGCCGGTTGGTGCCCATGACGAGGTCGTCGAAGAGCCACACGTCGGTCCAGGTGCCGTCCTCGACGCCACGCTCCATGGTCAGCGTGCCGCCCTTGAACGTGCTCTTGGTCCTCTCGCGTACGCAGCGGGGCCCACGCTCGCGGAGCGAGGCGGGGAGCTCGCGCTCCCACAGGTCACGGGGTTCGAGGATGTGGTCGTCGACCGAGATGATGAGGGGGAAGTCCTCCTCGGGTGGCGTGGTCGGCATCTCGGCGGCTCCTTCGATCGGGGCGTGCGGGGCTGGGCATGCGGGCCGGGCATGCGGGCTGGGCAGCATGCAGGCCGGCGGACCCGTGCCGATATTAGCTTTGCACAGAGATACTTTGCACGGCGGAACCGGCGCCGCCTCAGCCGGCGACGCCGAGGACGAGCGGGTAGACCGCCCCGGCACCGGCGTTGCGCAGCAGGCGGCTGACCATGCTCAGCGTCCAGCCCGAGGCGCTCATGTCGTCGACGAGGAACACGGCCTGTCCGGCGTGGGGGCCGGCCAGCGCGTCGCGCACCGAGGGGTCGAGCTCGAACGCGTCGTGCAGGGCGCGCACCCGCTGGGCGCTGTTGGTCCGGGGGCCGGTGATGCTCGGGCCGGTGTGCCGGGCCTCGCCGAGGACGGGGAGCTTGCCGACGCTCCCGATGGCGTCGGCCAGCGAGGCCACGAGGCGCGGGTGGGTGTGCGAGCCCACGCGCACGATGCCCGTCGGGCGCTCGGCCCACTCGGACTTCCAGCCGCGCAGCACCTCCACGGTGGCGCGGACGAGGGCCCCGGGCACCTCGGCGTCGGCCGCGCTCGGTTCGCACACGGCCCGCACCGCCTTGCCGTAGCCCAGGTCGCTGAAGCGGGCCAGCGCGCGGCCGGGCTCCGCTGCCTCGCCGGCGGCGATGCGCCCGCTGAGGTCGATGCCGAGCGTGCCGAGTGCGGTCGGCCACATCTTGTGCGGCTCGACGGCGACGCCGGCCTGTCGGAGCTGACCCTGGGCGCTGGCCCGGCGTGCCTCGGTGGTGTCCGTGGCACGGGGCTCGCCCGTGCAGTTGTCGCAGCGCCCGCAGTCCGCCGCGTGCGGGTCGTCGAGGTGCGTGAGGAGGAAACGCATGCGGCACTCGGTCGTCCTGGCGTAGACGACCATGGCCTGGGCCTCGGCGGCGCGCACCTCGGCCACCTTGGCGTAGCGCTCGGCGTCGTACTGCCACGCCTGTCCGGTGGACACCCAGCCGCCCGACACCCGGCGCACCACGCCGTCGACGTCGAGCACCTTGAGCGTCGCCTCGAGGCGTGTGCGGGCCAGGTCGACCCGCGGTTCGAGGGCGGGCGTCGACAGCGGGCCCTCGGTGTCGGCCAGGATCCCGAGCAGGTGGTCGATGACGTCCTGGGACGGGAAGGCCAGCGAGGCGAAGTAGTTCCAGATGGCCCTGTCCTCCGGGGTGGGGAGGAGGATCACCTGGGCCGAGTCGGTGGCCCGCCCGGCGCGGCCGACCTGTTGGTAGTACGCCACCGGTGAGGGCGGCGCACCGAGGTTGATCACGAAGCGCAGCGTCGGGTGGTCGTAGCCCATGCCCAGGGCCGAGGTGGCGACCAGTGCCTTGACCTTGTTGTCCTTGAGTGCGTCCTCGGCGCCGCGCCGCTCGGCGTCGTCGGTCCGCCCCGAGTACGCCAGCACGTCGTGGCCCTCGGAGCGCAGATAGCGCGCCACCTCCTCGGTGGCCGACACGGTGAGGGTGTAGATGATCCCCGAGCCTTCGAGCTCGTCGAGCGCGTCGGCGATCCAGGCCAGCCGCTCGGCGGCGGTCTCGAGGCGCACGACGCTCAGGTGGAGGCTGGCGCGATCGAGCGGGCCCCGCTGGACGAGCACGTCGTCGCTCGCACCGAGGCCGAGGACCTGGGCGACGTCGTCGACGACCCGGGCGTTCGCCGTCGCCGTGGTGGCCAGGACCGGGATGCGCGCGGGCAGTTCCTCGAGGAGCGTCCGCAGGCGCCGGTAGTCGGGGCGGAAGTCATGGCCCCAGTCGCTGATGCAGTGCGCCTCGTCGACCACGAGCATGCCCGCGCTGGCCGCCAGCCCGGGCATGACGTGCTCGCGGAAGCCCGGGTTGTTCAGCCGCTCGGGGGAGAGCAGCAGGAGGTCCACCTCGCCGTGGTTGATGCGCGCGTAGATCTCGCTCCAGGCCTCGGGGTTCGTCGAGTTCACGGTGACGGCCCGCAGCCCGGCGCGCTCGGCCGCCTCGATCTGGTTGCGCATGAGCGAGAGCAACGGCGAGACGATCACCGTCGGGCCCGCCCCGCTGTCGCGCAGGAGCGAGGTGGCCACGAAGTAGACCGCGGACTTGCCGAAGCCGGTGCGCTGCACGACGAGCGCCCGACGCCGTCCGACCACCAGGGCCGAGATGGCCTCCCACTGCTCGGGCTTGAGGACCGCACCCTCGCCGGCGATGGCGCGCAGGCAGGCCTCCGCCCGGGTGTGCAGCGACTGGGCTGATTCTTCGGTGGCGAGGTCCGGGTCGGAGAGCGGGTCGGAGAGCATGGGGGGTCACCGGGAGCGTGGTCAGCGGTCCGGGGCCTGCCCATCATGCACGAACGCCGCGACATCGCCGGTCGGGCCGACGTCGGGTCCCTGTATCGCCGGCTCCCCGGGCGGTGACGGTGCCGTCCTATCCTGCCGACATGGCCGAAACGGACCCCGAGCCCGCCGCCCCGCCGTCGCCCAGGCGGGAGGGTGTCGAGCCCACCTTCCGCCATCTCGACGACGCGGACGTGCCCTGGCAGGCGATCAAGGCGCAGCGCAACGCCGACGGCTCGGTGGCCCACGTGTGGGAGAAGTGGCTGGCCTTTTCGCCCGATCCCCAGTACCTGACCATCTACGCCAAGTACGACCCCGGGATGGTGGTGCGCCGCCACGGCCACTTCTCGCCCCACGTGGTCTTCGTGCTCGAGGGCGAGGTCACGTTCGGGGAGCGCCGCTGTCCGGCCGGGACGCACGTCGAGCTCCCGCTCGGGGCGGCGTTCGGTCCCGTGGTGGCCGGGCCACAGGGCGCGGTGATGTTCGAGGTGATGATGGGCGACCCGCGCAGCTGGGGGGACGACCCCGCGTCATTCGATGCCGCGCTGGCCGCCCGGGGCGCCCAGGCGCTGTCGGACCCGCCGCTCGAGTTCCCCGCCTGGCTGGCCGACCTGCGGACGCACTGGGCCGGCGGCGGCGCTCCGCCGACCGGGGACTGAGCTCCGACAACGAGCTCTTACAACGAGCCCCAGAAGCGCAGCAGGACATCGGCGCCGGCCACCGGGTCCTCGAGCATCCACCAGTGGCCGAGACCTTCGAGCACGGCCACCTGCGCACCGGTCTGCCCCGCCGTCTGGCGGTGGCGGGCCACGCCTCCGGTGTAGGCGTCCTCCGAGGGGACGAGGACGAGGCCCGGCCGGGCCGCGGCGGCGGGGAGGCGGGCCCCCCACCGGGGCAACACCTCTTGGGGCACCGACCGGTAGACGGCCAGGATGCAGCGACCCATGGTCTCGTCGAAGGCCTCGGCGAGCTCGGAGGCCACCTCGGGCGTCATCCCGAGCGACTCGTAGAGGTCGGCCCGCGCCGGTGCACCGATGGCGAGCTGCGCGGCGACGGCCTCCTCGCCCGCACCCGGTGTCTGCCAGGTCCGGGACATCTCGACCCACACGTAGCCCTCGGCGAACACCCCGGCGGTGTCGGTGACCCACGAGCGCAATAGCTCGGGTCGCTCGCAGGCCACGCGCAACGCGAAGTTGCCACCCCAGTCGTGGCCGACCAGGTCGACGGGCTCGCCCATGGCCTCGAGCTCGGCGGCCAGCCAGGCCACGTACTCCTCCGCGGTGGCGTCGAAGCCGTCGGGCACCGGCGCCCCGAACCCCGGCGGGGACAAGGTGACGACGTCCTCGCGCTCCAGCGCGGCGATGAGCGGCGACCACACGGCGGCCGTCTCGGGGTTGCCGTGCACCAGGACGACGGTCACGGCCATGAACCGTATGCGCCCCGACCGCACCCGCGCCGGAAGGGCCCGCGCCGGAAGGGCCCGCGCCGAGCACCGGGCGCTAGCATCACGGCGCCCACGGGGGAGACGCCATGCAGACACCTGAGGAACTCTTCGACCTGAGCGGCAAGGTCGCACTGGTGACGGGCGGCAGCCGGGGGATCGGGCGGGCCATCGCCGAGGGCCTGGCCAGCGCCGGGGCCGACGTCGCGATCGCCAGCCGCAAGCTCGACAACTGCGAGGCGGCGGCCCGCGAGATCGCGGCCGCCACCGGCCGGCGCGCGCTGCCGTTCGCCTGCCACGTGGGCCGGTGGGAGGACTGCGATCGGCTCGTCGACGCCGTCTACGACGAGTTCGGCCGCTGCGACGTGCTCGTCAACAACGCCGGCATGTCGCCCGCCTACGCCGACCTGGCGTCGGTGAGCGAGGACCTCTACGACAAGGTCCACGCCACCAACGCGCGCGGTCCGTTCCGGCTCAGCGCTCTCATCGGCACCCGGATGGCCAGCGGCGAGGGTGGCTCCATCATCAACGTGTCCTCGGTCGGATCGTGGCGCCCGACCGCCACCGACCTGCCCTACGCCATGGCCAAGGCGGCGCTGAACGCCCTGACGCTCGGTCTGGCCGGCGTGTGGGCGCCCAAGGTCCGGGCGAACCTGGTGCTCCCGAGCGCCACCGAGACGGACCTGACCAGCGGGTGGCCCCCCGACGTCAAGGCGCGCGTCGCCGAGGCGAACCCGATGAAGCGGCTGGGCCGGCCCGAGGACGTCGTCGGGGCCTGCGTCTTCCTGGCCAGCGACGCGGCGGGCTACGTCAACGGGGCGCAGGTGCCGGTCGACGGGGGGCTCTACCGCACGCTCTGAAGTCTGCACATCCCGACGACTCTGTCGACGCCCGCTGGACGCCACCGCTCAGCCGCCGGTGAGGTACCGGTCGATCATCGTGTGCATGTGCAGCAGGTTGGACTCCTGGCGGCGGTTGAGCCGCAGGGGCGGCCCGCCCCGGGACTTCATCCCGATCTGGACGTGCTCCATGTTGGCGTAGTCCTGGTTGGTGATCTCGCCCCAGTCGCGCTCGGTCCACTCCGGGAAGAACCGGCGCGCGGCCCGCTCGAAGGGCTTGTCCTCGGCGGGCCACTGGAGGAACCAGGTGTCCTTGATGCAGCTGTCGGGGTCGGTGCCGTTGGGCCGGACCCGAAACACGATGGCGATGCCCGGATAGATCGGACCCACCATGTTGGGGAAGACGTACACGTCGTCCGCGCTGGTCAGCTGGTCGTCGCTGAACCCGTCCACCGCCACGCCCCGGGAGACCAGCAGCTCGCGCCGCCCCTTCTGGTAGCGGGCCAGCATGGTCTCGCCGTCGCTCGGCGTGGCGCGGATCTCCTCCACCAGTGCCCGCTCGTCGCGGTAGAAGAGCCCGCCCAGCCCGCTGACGAAGTTCTCCAGGATCTCGCCCTCGTCGTACTCGCCCTCCGCCAGCCCGAGGCGCGGGCTCGGGCGCAACTGGCGGCGGGCGTTGGGCAGCCGGCCGTAGTGGGCGTGGAGGCCGAGCGGCTCGTACTCGAGGCTGACGTCGTCGGTCCACGGCAGCAGCTGGGGGTGGGTGCCCTGCACGTGGTAGCCCTCGTTGAAGGCGTCGACGGCCACCTTCCAGTTGGCCGGCAGCACGGTGGACAGGTACGTGCGGATGCGCAGGCGGTCCAGGTGGTACGGCGCCAGCAGGGCCGGCAGCGGGTCGAGGAACTCGAGCAGCGGCGGCGCGCCCGGGTCCAGGCAGATCCACACGAAGCCGCCCCAACGATCCACCTGGACGGCCTTCAGACCGGTGCCCGGCGGGATCGGGTCGAACTCCTCGCGGTCCACGACGTCGACCAGCCGGCCGTCGAGGTCGTAGCGCCAGGCGTGGTAGCGGCACCGGATGCAGGCGTCGGCGAAGTGTCCCGTCCCGTCCGCCAGGCGCGTGCCGCGGTGCAGGCAGGTGTTGTGGAAGGCGCGGACGGTGTCGGCATCGGAGCGGACGACGAGGATCGACTGGTCGCCGATCAGGTACTCCACGAACGAGCCGACCTCGGCCACCTCCTCCTCGCGGCAGGCCACCTGCCAGACGCGGGACCACAGGCGCTCGAATTCCAGCTCGGCGAACGCGGCGCTGGTGTAGCGCTCCCGGGGGACGGTGCCGTCCTCGCCGATCAAGACCTTCTCCAGATCGTGGTTCATCGTCGATGCACCGAGTCGTTCGTCATGCGCCCGGCCCCCGCCGTCATGCTAGGCCGCGCCTCCCGCCGATGCGCCTCCCGCCCCGGAAGCCCCCGAAGATCCGAACCGTCGCTCGGTATGCTCCCCCCATGCCCGGTGAGGCACGGCAGAGCTTCGCCCCACCTCTGGCCGAGGTGCCGCTCCCGGCGCCCGACGCCGCGTCCTTGCTGCGACGCAACGGCACCGACGAGCGCTTCGCCGACCGGCCCGCGCTCCGGTTCGCCGACCGGGTCTGGACCCACGCGGAGCTCCTGGCCGAGGCAGAGCGCTTCGCCGCGCTGTTCGAAGCCCGCCTCGTTCCGGGCCGCCCCCCGCACGTGGGCGTGCTGCTCGACAACACGCCCGACTACGTCTTCGCGCTGTGCGGCGCCGGGTTGGCCGGGGTGGCCGTCGCCGGGTTGAACCACACCAGGCTCGGGGAGCACCTGGCCCGCGACATCGTCCACACCGACGTGCAGCTCGTCATCACCGAGCCGCGCCACCAGACCCAGCTCGGCGCGGCCGTCGGGGGCCTGGACCTGCCCGGTGGCGTCCTGGTCTCGGAGCGTTTCATCGACGCCGACGACCCGCCCGCCGCGGGGGAGTCGCTCGGAGAGGCCCTCGACGAGTGCCGCGGCTCGGGCGGAGCCGGAGATGCCGACGGTCCGACGCCGACCGGACCCGCAGTCGACACTCTGTGGGCGTTGCTCTTCACCTCCGGCACCTCCGCCGCGCCCAAGGCGGTGCGCTGCACGCAGTACCGGCTCCTCACCACCGGGAACCGCATGGCCATGATGCTCGAGCTCACCCCCGACGACGTGGGCTATGCGGCCATGCCCCTCTTCCACACCAACTCGCTGATGTCGGGGTTCGCGCCGGCGCTGGTCGCCGGCGCCTCGCTGTCCCTGGCCCGCCGCTTCAGCGCCTCGCGTTTCCTCCCCGACGTCCGCCACTACGGGGCGACGTGGTTCAACTACACGGGCAAGGTGCTCACCTACCTGCTGGCCACGCCGGCCCGTCCCGACGACGCGGACAACCCGTTGCGGGTGGCCTTCGGGAACGAGGGGTCGCCCGTGGTGATCGAGGCGGCGGCCACGCGCTTCGGCCTGCGGATCATCGACGTGTTCGGGTCGACCGAGGGGGGGATCGCGCTCGACCGGACCGGCGATCGTCCCCCCAGCTCCATCGGGCGCCTGCGCCAGGGGATCATGGTCGCCGACGAGGAGGGTCGTGAGGCGCCGCGTGCCACCTTCGACGCCGACGGCCGGCTCACCAACGCGGAGCGCTGTGTGGGCGAGCTCGTCAACACCTTGGGCGTCGGCCCCTTCGAGGGTTACTACCGCAACGAGGAGGCCATGCGGCGCACCACCCGCAACGGCTGGTACTGGAGCGGCGACCTGGGCTACGTCGACGAGGGGGGTTGGGTCTACTTCGCCGGGCGGACCTCGGACTGGCTCCGGGTCGACGGCGAGAACTTCCCGGCGGCGCCGATCGAGGCGATCGTCGGTCGCCATCCCGACGTGCTGCTGGCGTCGGTCTACGGCGTGCCCGACCCCGACTCGGGAGACCAGGCGATGTGCGCCGTGGTCCTCCGTGAGGGTGCCACCTTCGACGGCGCCTCGTTCGCCGCGTGGCTCGACGGCCAGCCCGACCTCGGTCCGAAGTGGCGGCCGCGCTTCGTCCGGGTCTGCGAGGCACTGCCGACGACGCCGACCAACAAGGTGCTCGTGCGCACGCTCGTGCACCAGAAGTTCCGCTCGGACCGCCTGGGTGGCGACCCGGTGTACGTGCGCGACCGGGGCGCCGCCCTCTACCGCCCCTTCACCGAGGGGGACGAGGCAGCACTGCATGCGGCGTTCGAGGCGAGCGGGCGGGGTGAGGCGTGGACCCTGTGAGATGCCATGTGGTGGATTCCTCCCACGGCGACCCTCCACTCGGGCGGCGATAGCGTGAGGCGGCGCCTCAGTGGCGCCGCGATCGCGGAGGCAGCGTGCTCATCAACAACGTTGTGTACGTCGACGGCCGGAGGGTGGCCAGCCCGCAGAGCCTCGACGAGACGTACGAGGTGGCGAGGGAACGCCACGGCATGGCGTGGATCGGGCTCTACCGCCCGGATCTCGAGGAGTTCCGGTCGGTCGAGAAGGAGTTCGGGCTCCATCACCTCGCGGTCGAGGACGCGATCAAGGCACACCAGAGGCCGAAGCTGGAGCGCTACGGCACGACGCTCTTCGTGGCCCTGCGGCCCGCGCGCTACCTCGACGAGACCGAGGAGGTGGAGTTCGGCGAGCTCCACGTCTTCGCCGGCCCCGACTTCATCGTGACCATCCGGCACGCCGAGACTCCCGACCTCAGCACGGTCCGCGACCGGCTCGAGCAGGCGCCCGACCTCCTGCGTCTGGGACCCGAGGCGGTGTTGTACGCCATCTTGGACCAGGTGGTCGACGAGTACGGCCCGGTCCTGGCGGGACTCGAGAACGACATCGACGAGATCGAGGACCAGCTCTTCGGAGGGGACTTGGCCGTGTCGAGGCGGATCTACGACCTCTCCCGGGAGGTGATCGAGTTCCAACGGGCGACCCATCCCCTCGTCGAGGTGCTCGACGGCCTCGCGGCGGGGTTCGACAAGTACGGGGTCGACCTCGAGCTGCAACGAAGCCTGCGCGACGTCAGCGACCATGCCCTGCGGATCGTGGAGAGGGCCGACGAGTTCCGCGCCGTCCTCGAGAACGCCCTCAGCGTCCAGACCGCCCTCGTCGGTCAGCGCCAGAACGAAGAGATGCGGGCATTGACCGAAGCGAGCCTGGCCCAGAACGAGGAGGTCAAGAAGATCTCGGCGTGGGCCGCCATCCTCTTCGCACCGACCCTGGTCGGGACGATCTACGGCATGAACTTCAAGCACATGCCCGAGCTCAATTGGTACTACGGGTACCCGATGGCGCTCGCGCTGATGGTCGTGACGTCGTCGGCGTTGTACCTGGTCTTCAAGCGACGCCACTGGCTCTAGCCGTCCGCGCGAGCGAGCGGGTCCGGCCGGGACCAGACCCGTGCGGCAGCCGAGCCGTCACGGGTGCCGTCGCGAAGCCGATGTACAGAGTTCACCGCCGTGCCGCGGGATCGTCGTGCCCGTGTCACATCCCTCGGGCACCATGGCCTCACGGCGGCTCGAGGAGGCGCCATGGGCGTGAGGAAGACGTGTGGAGAAGAAACGGATCGTCGAGGTGGGGTCACTGGTCGCCAACCTGCCCGAGGCGCTCCTGCACGACATCTCGGTCGACGCCCGTCGCTGGGTCACGATCGCCAGCTCGCCGGGCTCGTCGCGCTACGTCCAGGTCCTGACCGTCGAAGGGGCGCTCCGCGTCGAGGTCTCCTCCAACCGCTTCCTCGAGGCGCCGGACCTGCTCAACGCGGCGGAGGAGTCGGTGCTGATCGGCCTGGGCTTCGCCGCCCCCGAGGACGAGGGCTGGGCCTGCAATTGGTGGTGGACGGGCGAGGGACCCGAAGGCTGCCTGGCCGCGTCCTCCCTGATCGCCGAGGTCGTCTTCGAGGTCTTCTGCGTCCCGCTCGGCTTCCCGCTGGTGCTCGAGCGCTTCAGCACGCGGCCGCCCGAGTCCCGGGCCGGGACGCTCAGGTCGTCTTGACCAGCGGGATGTCGTAGAGCGCGGCCCAGTTGGTGCTGACGATGCGGGCCTTGCTCTCGTCGGAGAGCGGGAGCTTGTCGAACGAGTCCACGGCGTGGGGGAACTTCGAGTCGCCGTGCGGGTAGTCGGTGGAGAAGATCAGACGCTCGTCGCCGAAGGTCTCGACGAAGTGGGGCACCGTCACCTCGTCGGCCTCCACCGAGATCCAGCAGTTTCGCTTGAAGTACTCCGAGGGGGGCATGGTGAGCTCGGGCGCCTCGTACCAACCGGTCCACTCCCAGTGCTCGTCGAGCCGGTACATGAACCACGGCGCCCAGGAGCAATTGCCCTCGAGCAGGGCCACCTTGAGGTCGGGAAATCGCTCGAGCACGCCCCCGCCACACAGGCAGGCGGTGACGAACTGAATGCCGAGAGGCTGGCTGAAGGTGTGCCACAGCATCAGGCGGTCGAGCACCTCGAGCCCGAAGTCCGGCGTGAGGTAGGTCTGCCCGCCCCCGTGGAAGGCGAGCGGCACCCCGAGCCGCTGGATCTCGGCCCACAGCGGGTCGTAGGCCGCGTGGTGCCAGGGCCGGCGGTTCACCGCGGCGGGCGCCAGGAAGATGGCCTTGAAGCCGAGCTCCTCCACGCAGCGCCGGGCCTCGTCCACCGCGCCGTCGACGTCGTGGGGCGCCACCATGCCCGCGCCGAACATGCGGTCGGGGGCGTGGTCGCAGAAGTCCTTGAGCCAGTCGTTGTAGCCGCGGGCGATGGCCGTGGCGTACTCGGGCTCGAGGCCGTCGGCCCCGATCTGCTCGGACGAGTCGATACCGAGGACGAACAGCCCGCGCGACGGGTAGAGGACGGCCAGGTCGAGACCCTCGGCGTCCATGGCGTCGACCTGCGACTGGGCGTCCCAGCCCCGGGCCTCGGACGGCGCGTAGACGTCGTCGTGGTCCTTCTGCCACCCCGTCTTGCGGCCGTCGACGTGCATCGGGCGCGTGGCCCCCAGCCGCAGCACCACCCGGTTCTTGACCCGCACGCGCATGTCGCGGGGGATCTCCGAGAGCCCCCGCGGCGCCGCGTGGGCGTAGGCCCGGTCGATGTAGCGCTCCCACAGGTCGGGGGGCTCCATCACGTGCAGATCGCTGTCGCAGATGACGTGGTCGCGCAGTCCCATGACGCCCCCCGGGGTCCCTGACACTCGAGTCAGTTCTCACTATACGCTGCGACCTGTCGGGCGCCCGGGGGTCCACCACGGGGTCCGAAACTCGGGGAGGGACCATGCAGGTCGGTGTGATCGGGCTGGGCAACATCGGCGGTGCCATCGCCGTCAACCTGGTGGCCGACGGCCACGAGGTGGTCGTGCACGACCTCGACGCCTCGCTCGCCGACGCGGTGACCGGGGCCTCGACCGCATCGGACGTCGCCGGGGTGGCCGGGCGGACCGACGTCGCCCTCCTGTCGCTGCCGACCCCCGACGTGGTCGAAACGGTGGCCGCGGCCTGGGCCGCGGCGGCCCGGCCCGGTTCGGTCCTCGTCGACCTGTCCACCAACAGTCCCGCCGTGGTGCGCACGCTCGGGGGGCGCCTGGCGGAAGCCGGCCACCACCTCGTTGAGGCACCGCTGACCGGTGGGGCCATCGGCGCCGAGCGCCGCATGCTCGTCTTCATGGTCGGCGGTGACGACGAGCCCGTGGCCCGGGTGAGGCCCGTCCTCGAGCCGCTCGGACGCGCCACCTTCCACGTCGGGCCGCTGGGCACCGGCAACACCATGAAGCTGCTCAACAGCCTGATCGCCTTCACCACCACCTGGGTCAGCCTCGAGGGACTGGCCATGGCCAAGAAGGCCGGGATCGAGGTGGCCGACGCGGTCGAGATCCTGCGCACCGCCGGCGCGTCGAACTTCTACGTCGACCGCGGCGTCGAGTCGATCGACCAGCGGGGCCGCCCCACGCAGTTCGCCCTGGCCCTGGCGGCCAAGGACGCCGGCCTCATCGTTGAGACCGGCGCCGAGCTCGGCGCACCCACGCCGGTGGCGGCGGCCGTGCGCGGCGTCCTCGACCGGGCGGTGGCGGAGGGGCTCGGCGAGGCCGACTGGAGCGAGCTGGTGGCGCTGGCCGAGGAGCAGGCCGGCGTGGCGCTGCGCTGGGAGGCGACGTCGGGGCAGTGACCGGTGCGGCCTACCAGCCCGTGGCCGCGATGATCGAACCGTTGAGAGAAGCGCCCGCCATCGATCCGTCGTCGGGGGCGTCCCCGTAGTTGTCGACGGACCCGTTCGCCGAGGCCACCCAGTAGCCGCCGCCGTCCGAGGTGGCGAAGATGGCCGTGGCCGGATCGAGCCCGCCGAACTGGCCGGCCGGTTGGCCCAGCGCCCCGGCGTCGCCGTAGTCCGAGATGGCGCCGTTGGCGAAGAGGATCCAATACCCCTGGCCGTCGGCCGTGCGCACGGCGGAGGTCGCCGGCACGCTCTGGGGGCCCGGAGCCCCGAAGTAGGGGGCGTCGCCGAACGTGTAGACGCGGCCCGATTGCGTCACCAGCCAGTAGCCGTTGCCGCTGGCGTCGGGCATCACGGCGACCGCCGCGCCGGCGCAGCCCCCGATGCCCGGGCAGCTCCCGGCGAAGCGGGCGTCGCCGAAGGCGAAGACGCCGCCGTCGGAGGCCACCATGAAGTAGCCGCCGCCGTCCGCCGAGGGGACCATGCCCACGATCGGGGCGTTGAGCGAGTTCGCCAGCCCCGACCCGGCCGGGTGGAGCCCGACCCCCGGGATCGACCCGTAGAAGCCCGGCGTCGCCGAACGCGAACACCCCGCCGTCGGACGCGTCGAGCCAGTAGCCGCCCCGGTCCGCGGTCGGGACGATGCCCACGACCGGGCGCTGCAGGTGGAGCGACCCCGTCGAGCCGTAGAACTGCGCGGCGCCGAAGGTGAAGATGCCGCCGTCGGACCCCACCAGCCAGTAGCCGTGAGGCGGCGGTGGTGGCGCCGTCCCGTAGGTGAACTCGTCGGCGCTGCTCGTCGGACTCGTCCCGCCGGGCGTGGTGACCTCGACGTCGACGGTGCTGGGAGGTCCCGGTGGGGAGGTGACGGTGAGGGAGCCGTCGCCGTTGATCTGACCCGACGCCCCGACCCCGCCGAACGTGACCGCCGTGGTGCCGAAGAGGTAGTTGCCCTGGATCGTGACCTGTGTGCCCCCGGCGGTGCTGCCCGAGTTCGGGCTCACGGAGGTGACACTGGGCTGCGGCGTGCCGTAGGTGACCGAGAAGGAGTTGGAGCTGATCGCCGACGGATAGGCGATGATCGTTCCCACCTGGTTGGTGGTGTCCACCTCCGTCAGCCCGGCGCCGGCCACGTTCGTGCCGCTCACACCGAGCGAGGTGAAGGTTGCCGTGCCGAAGTCCGCCAGCGTCGACTGCACGCCGCTCACGGTCGGAGCCTCCTCGATCCACTCGGCCGTCGACGCGGGGATGGAGTACGTGAACGGGTTCGAGTAGATCCAATTCTGCGTCTGGTCATCGAGCGTGATGGTCCAGACACCGGGGGCGCTCTCGGTGATGGTCGAGACGATGTGGTCGCCGGGGGCGACGGGGGCATTGATGGCCACCGCGGAGGCCGGGAGCATCTCGTACCAGGCGTAGTAGGACGTCGACCCTCCGGACGTGTCCTGGCTCGTTCCCGTCTGGATCAGGTCGCTGGACGTGACACCGTCGATCCCGATCCACTCCGAGGAGTACTCGGCCGCCTGGGACGGCAGGACGGACGGGACCGTCCAGTGGCCGCCGACGCCGGTGAACGTCGTCCCGCTCGCGATCCACCCGCCCCAGTTGGTGCTCGCCGCGGACTCGCTGACCTGCGTGCCGCCCGCCGTGCGTAGGTGGGGCTGTCGGCCCCCGACCCACCGCGCCGGTGAGGGGCCGAACGGTGAGGATCCGGCGACCGCCCCGACGTGCGAGGCGGAGGGGGCGTCGACGGGTTGGACGACCGTGAGCCCCGGGTGTGCCGGGGCCGCGCCGGCGGTGGAGGCGAGGACGGCCGTCCCGGCCGAGCACAGCAGGGCCACCGTGGTCACGAGCCGCAGGGTGAACGAGCGCAGGCCGGCCGGCGCCGACGGCGGTCGTCGCGCTCCGTGTGATGGCCGAGGCCCCGAGATCATGTGCCGATGGGTCCTCGTGCAACGTGCGGAGACCGTTGCCCGAACGCGCCCATGTCGGGTGATCGGCCATTCGCCACCGAAACTTGACCCTGGCGTGCCCGGAGTCGGCGTGGCCGGAGTCGATGCGGGTGGCTCCCGGGCCTCACTCAGTCCGTCCCGAGCACCTCGGCCGCCACCCGCAGCGCCGCGTTGGTGGCCGGCACCCCGGCGTAGACCGAGACGTGCATGAGCACCTCGACCAGCTCCTCGCGCCCGAGGCCCACGTTGCGGGCCCCGGCCAGGTGCGCCCGCAGCTCCTCGGTCTGGCCCAGCGCGGCCAGCACGGCCACGGTGACCATCGAGCGGTCCCGCACGGCCAGGCCCGGGCGCGACCACACGTCGCCGAAGGCGCTCTGCAGGACGTGGTCGAAGAAGTCCGGCGCCAGCTTGGCCGCGGGGAACTGTCCCGTGGCGCCCGACTTCGTGGCCGGCCAAAGCTGGCCCTGGATCTCGCGGCCGGCGGCCCGGCGCTCCTCGCTGGTGCTCATGGTCCCTCCCCTTCGGCTCCGTCTGTTCGGGCTCCGCCCGATGGATCTGACTGCGTCTGCGGTTCCGAGCCCCGCCTTAGTCCCGGCCGAGCAGGTTGACGGTGGCGATGCTGCCGCCGCCGACGAGGTGCGCCAGCGCCACCCGGGCGTCGGGCACCTGGCGGCCCTCGGCCTCGCCGCGCAGCTGCAGCACCGCCTCGTGGATCATGGCCAGGCCGGTCGGCCCGCCCGGGTGCCCACGCGCGATCAGCCCGCCGTCGGTGTTGAACGGGATGCGCCCGCCCGGTCCGGTCGCGCCCTCGGCCACCAGTTTCTCGCCCTCGCCCTCGGCGCAGAACCCGAGCAGCTCGTAGTACTCGAGCTCCTCGTTGACGAAGGCGTCGTGGCAGTAGGCCACGCTGACGTCGCCGGGCCCGAGGCCGGCCGCCTCGTAGCACTGCGCGGCCGTGGCCTTGGTCATGGCCGAGGGGCCCACCACCGGGCCGACGAACGTGTGCCCGGGCGTGTAGCTCTCCGAGGTGAGGGCCGAGGCCAGCGCCCGCACCAGCGGCCGGCCGTCCCCACGCCCCCGCACCAGGTCCTCGCGGGCCACGATCACGCAGGCCGCCCCGTCGTCGGGCGGGCAGCACATCATGGTGGTGAGGGGCTCGGCGACCATCCTGGCCGCCAGCACCTCCTCGGCCGTGACCACGTGGTCGGAGCGCCGGTGGGCGAAGGGGCACGACGCGCCGTAGTTCCAGTTCTTCGCCGCGATGGTGGCGAAGACCTCGGGCGAGGTCCCGCGCTCGTGCATCCGGCGCTGGGCCCACAGGGCGAAGTAGGCCGCGGGCAGGATGGGCGCGTCGATCGAGTCTCGCCCCGCGCCGCGGCCACCGGTGGTGGTCATGTCGGTGAACTTGTCGAAGCCGATGGCCATGGCCACGTCGGCCCGGCCCGAGGAGACGGCCCAGGCCGCCTCGCGGAAGGCCACCAGCCCGGTGGCCGACGCGTTCTCGATGTGCGTCACCGGCAGCCCCGTCAGCCCGAGCTCCTTCATGGCCTTGATGCCGACCATGGAGGTCGGCTGGATGTAGCCGACGAAGGCCTCGTCGACGTCGGCCAGGGTCATGCCCGCGTCGTGCAGGGCGAGCAGCCCGGCGTCGCGGGCCAGGTGCACGGCGGGGACCTGGCGGAACATGCCGAAGCGCACCATGCCGGCGCCGGCCACCGCCACGCCGTCGAACTGCAGCCCCCGGATCACGAGGCGCCCGCCGCCTGCCCGGCCGGACGGAAGCGGTAGATGACCACCTCGTTGCCCTCGGCGTCGGTGCGCAGGGTCTCGAGGTCGATCTCGACCTCCATGCCGATGGCGAAGTCGTCCCGCCCGCCCGAGAGGATCGACTGCACCCGGGGCCCCTCGGGCAGGTCGATCTGGGCCACGCCGTAGCCGGCCACGTTCGCGTCCTTCTTGCCGAACAGCGGCACGTGGCAGTAGGTCCAGGTCCAGATGGTCCCGGTCGTCGAGAGCTCGGTGTCCTCGGTCCCCTCGTGCAGGCACTGGGCGCACACCAGGCGGCGGGGGAAGAAGACCTCGCCGCAGGCCGGGCAGCGGCTCCCGAGCAGGCGGGGCGGCTCCGCCGGGTCCTCGGGGATGCGGAAGTATCCCTCCTCGATCGGCAGGCGCGTCATGCCGTGATCATCTCCCATCTCGCGTCACCGGGCCATCAACAGCCATCAGCGGCCATCAGCGGGGCAGCCCGAGCACGTGCTCGCCGATGATGTTGCGGTTGATCTCGGTCGTCCCGCCGGCGATGGAGGCCTGCCGGACCGACAGGAAGTTCTCGCCCCAGCCGCTCCCGAGCGCCTCGGGGCCGATCAGGTCCAACGCCAGGTTCCCCAGCTCCTGGTCGATGTGGGACCACGACAGCTTGGCCAGGCTGCCCCCGGCCCCGGCGGCCGAGGGGTCGGCCAGGGAGCGTTCGGTCAGCCAGCGCATGCACGCGATCTCCGCGTAGACCCGGGCCAGCCGGTCGCGCAGCACCGGGTCGCGCCGCCCCGCGCCGGCGCGGGGGTCGGCCAGCAGGTCGTCGAGCTTGTTCGGCCAGCGAGAGGTGCAGGCGGGCCACGCCGGCGCGCTCGTGGCTGAGCGTGGTCATGGCCACGCTCCAGCCCTCGTTGAGCGGGCCCAGCATGGCCGAGGCCGGGACGCGGGCGTCGGTGAGGAAGAGCTCGGCGAAGACCTGGCCACCGGTGATGGTGGTGAGCGGCCGCGCCTCGATGCCCGGCGTGCGCAGGTCGACCAGGAAGCACGTGATGCCCCGGTGCTTCTTGGCCTCCGGGTCGGTGCGCACGTAGAGCTGGCACCAGTCGGCGTAGTGGCCCATGGAGTTCCACGTCTTCTGGCCGTTCATGACGAAGCCGTCGCCGTCGGCCACGGCGGCGGTGCGCAGCGCGGCCAGGTCCGAGCCGGCGTCGGGCTCGGACATGCCCTGGGACCAGATCTCGTCGCCCCGCAGCATGGGGGCGAGGAACCGCGCCTTCTGCTCGTCGGTGCCGAAGCGCATGATGGCCGGCGCGATGTTGGACACGCCGATCACGTTGACCGGCCCCGGGGCCCGCACCCGGTTCATCTCCTCGAGGTAGGCCAGCTGTTCGGGCACGCCGGCGTCGCGACCCCCGTGCTCGGCCGGCCAGGCCGGGGCGGCCCACCCGCCGTCGGCCAGGGTCCGGTTCCACTCGCGCAGCACCTCGAGCGTGGCGCCCTCGGCGGGGCGCCGGCCGACCCGGACCACCTCGGGGGTCAGGTGTTCGGCCAGCCAGGCGCGCAGCTCGTCCCGGAAGGCCTCCGACACTCGTTCCCCCGCTCCCCATGGCGGCCACCGTTTCTAGTCCGGCGGCGCCGGGTCCCGCCCCCCGGGACCGGCCCGGCCAGCACAGGGGGGCGTCACACCCTTCCGCCACACTGCCTGGTGCGCTGGTCGGCCGAGCACACATGTCGGCAGCGCCTGCTGACCGTCAGCTAAGCAGGGAGGCGACCGTGGGACCGGAGGGAGGGACGTCGGTGACCGTCGAGATCACGCCGAGGTCGGCATACTTCGCCAAGTCCTGCCCCCAGCGCGTCCAGCTCGACGTGCTGTGGCCCTGCGAGCCCCTGCCCGACGCGCCCTTCCTGCAGAAGCTGGTCGAGAGCGGCCACGAGTACGAGGAGGAGACCGTCGCCGGTCTGCTCGAGGGCGTCGAGGGGGTGACCGTCGTCGAGGCCGAGGACCCCGAAGCCCGCGAGTGGCACACGACGCGGGCGCTGGCGGACGGGGCCCGGATCGTGGCCGGCGGCCGGCTGCCGGTCGACTACGAGGCCCACCGCGTGGGCGAGCCCGACCTCCTGGTGCGCTCGGGCGACGGCTACCTCGCCGTCGACGTGAAGTCGCACAAGATCCTCGAGGCGGCCAAGGAGCCGGGCGCCGGCACGGCGCTCGTCTCGGAGCTCGACGAGCCCTACGTCGAGGCCGCCGTGACGGACCCCGACCGCATCCCGCGGCGCAACCACCTCGTGAAGGACCTGTTGCAGCTGGCCCACTACCGCCGGCTGCTCGAGTGCGCCGACCTGGCGCCGTCGGGACCCAACCTGGGCGGGATCTGCGGCTCCGAGGGGGTGATCGTCTGGTACGACCTCGACGAGCCCCAGCTCGAGGCGCCCGAGCACGTGCCCTCGGCCCCGGCCGGCCCGCTGAGCGCCATGGCGCGCTACGACCTCGAGTTCGCACATCGCCTCGGGGTGCACGTGGCCGCCGAGGCCCACGCCGACGACGCCACCGCGCCGCTGCTGGCCGAGCCCGTCGTGTGCGAGCAGTGCGACATGTGCCGCTGGCGCGCCTGGTGCGGCGACCGGCTCGAGGAGGTGGCCGACCTCAGCCTGCTTTCGGGCGTCGGCGTGGCCCGGCGCCGCCTCTACCAGGACCACGGTGTCGGCGACCTCCACGCCCTGGCCCGGCTCGACTGGACCACGGCCGAGCTTTGCCGGGCCAAGGTCGACCTCGCCGACCTGTTGGCCAAGGCCGAGGGGCTGCCCGTCACGACGCCGCTGGCCGACGTCGTGACGAGCCGGAAGAAGCAGCTCGAGGCGCTGGCCACCCGGGGCTTCGTGACGGTGGGGGATCTCGCCGCGGTGGACCGGGCGACGCTCGACCTCGCCGCCGCGGGCGCCACCAACCTGGCCGCCCAGATCGACCTGGCCCGGGCCCGCACCGGCCCGTCGGCCGCCTACCGCCCGCGTGGCGCCGGCCCGATCGAGGTGCCCCGGGCCGACATCGAGGTCGACGTGGACATGGAGAACACGCTCGAGGGCTGCTACCTGTGGGGGGTCCTCGTCACCGATCGCCGGGGACCGGCACCCGCCACCAGCGCGCTGTCGTTCGCCACCTGGGACCCCGACCTCGAGTCCGGCCAGCTCGTCGCCTTCAAGGACTTCTGGACCTGGTTCAGCGCCGAGCGGGAGCGGGCCCATGCCGAGGGCCTGCGCTTCGCGGCCTACTGCTACGCCAAGAGCGCCGAGGAGGGGCAGATGAAGCCGCTCGCCGACGCGCTGGGCGTGCGCGCCGAGGTCGACGAGTTCCTGGCCTCCGACGAGTGGGTCGACCTCCTCGAGGTCGTGCGGCGGTCTCTCGTCACGGGCCGCAGCATGGGCCTGAAGGAGACGGCGCGGCTGGCCGGCTTCGCCTGGCGGTCCGACGAGACCGGCGGCACCCTGGCCATGGTCAACCACGACGTCGCCGTCGACGACTCCGACCCCGCCCTCCAGGCCGAGGCCCGCCAGTGGATCCTCGAGTACAACCAGGACGACGTGCGGGCGAACGCGGCCGTGCGCGAGTGGCTCGACACCGCGGCGGGTGCGCTGCCGTCGATCGCCGACCTGGGGCACTGAGCGAGCGGCCGCCTCTCTACAGCACCAGGTGCTCGTAGGCCTCCGGGTTCTGCATGTTCTCCTTGATGTGCGCCGCCTGCTCCTCGGGTGACTCGTCGCTGCGCAGGAGGAACGGCGCCAGCGCCATGGCCAGCAGCACGCACCCCGCGGCGATGAGCAGCGCCAGGCGGTAGCCGTCGGCCAGCGCGGTGACCACGCTGTGGCCGGCGGCCACCAGTGTGTGCGAGCGGTTGGTGGCCACCGTGCTGAGGACGGCCAGGCCCACCGCGCCGGCCAGCTGCTGCGAGACGTTCACCACGCCCGAGCCCAGGCCGGCGTCCTCGTTGGGGATCTCCGACATGGCGATCTGCAGCAGCGGCATGAACGAGGCGCCGGCACCGAACCCGAGCAGCAGGAAGGCGATGAAGATGCGGGGGAAGTAGCCCGTGTGCGGGCCCGCGGTGGCGAACAGCAGCAAGCCCGCCGCGGCCATGAGCATGGCCGGGTACATCACCGCCTTGTTGCCGAAGCGGTTGACCAGCCGTGCCGTGATGCCCGACGAGAGCGCCGCCATCACGGCGGCCTGGGGGATGAAGGCGAGGCCGGTGCGCAACGGGCTGTAGCGCAGCACGTGCTCGAAGAAGAGGGCGCCGATGAAGAACGTGGCGAACATGCCGGTGATGATGAGCCCGCGGATGACGCTCGAGCCGGTGAGGGTGCGCAGCTGCAAGATCCGCAGCGGCATGATCGGGTTGCGCAGCCTCGACTCGAGGACGAGGAAGGCGGCGAACAGCACCGCGGCGATGCCGCCGAACAACAAGGTGTGCGCCGAAGCCCACCCGTAGGTGGTCACGGTGACCACGGCGTAGATGGCCACCATGGTCGACACCGTCACCAGCACCGACCCCACCCAGTCGACCCCCTGGCGGATGCCCAGGCCGACGTTCTCCACGATGAGGAGCCGGCCCAGGAGCAGCGTGGCGATGCCCACCGGCACGTTGACGAAGAAGATCCAGTGCCAGCTGAGCGCCTGGGTCAGCACGCCGCCCGCCAGGAGCCCGATCGAGCCCCCGCCGACGGCCACGAACACGTAGGCGCTCATGGCCTTGGCCCGCTCGGCCGAGCTGTCGAACTCGGTGACGATGATGGCCACGATCACCGACGACGAGAGGGCGCCGCCGATGCCCTGGACGAAGCGCGCCGAGACCAACAGGGCCTGGCTGTCGGCCGCCCCGCAGGCGATCGAGGCCAGGGTGAACAGGGCCACCCCGGCCAGGAACACCTTCTTGCGGCCCACCAGGTCGCCCAGGCGCCCGGCCATGAGGAGGAAGCTGCCGAAGGAGATGAGGTAGGCGTCGACCACCCACGTCAGCCCGGATTGCGAGAAGTGCAGGCTGTGCTGGATGTCGGGGAGTGCCACGTTGACGATGGAGCCGTCGAGGGCGTTCATGAGCATGGCCAGGCACACCACGACGAGCGCCACCCAGCGCCGGCGGTCGGCCGAGGTCGACCCCGCCGCCCCTGCCGGATCGGCCGCCTCGGCGGTGATGGTCCCTGTCCCGTGGATAGTCATGATTTCGTGACTATCATAGGGGGATGATCGATGGGACCGTGCAGCGGGCTCCGGGCCGAACGGCTCCGGACCGCCGGACGCCGGCGTCGCGGAGTCCCCTGCACGGGGGACCGGCCCGGGGGAGACTGACGCCGTGAACGCCCGAGCCGCCGGCCGCGCCCGTTCGGGGTCCGCCCCCGCCACCGCATCGGGGTCCGTCTCGGGGCCGGCGACGGGGACCATCGTCCTGCTGACCCGCCTGGCCCGGGCAGTCTACCTGCGCAGCTCGGTCGACCTGGTGGGCATGAACCTGCGCAACATGGTGGTGCTCGCCTACCTGCGCGACCACCCGGGCGCGTCCCAGCAGGCCATGGCCGAGGACCTGTCCATGGACTCGAACACCGGCGTCCTCGTGCTCAACGACCTCGAGGACCTCGAGTACGCCGAGCGGCGCCGGGACCCGTCGGACCGGCGGCGTCACCTCGTCGACATCACCGACGCCGGGCTCGAGGCGCTCGAGCGGGCCGAGATCGCCCAGGGCAGCATCGAGGACGAGATCCTGGGCGGGCTCAGCGCGGCCGAACGGGCGACGCTGCGGGCGCTCCTCGTGAAGGCGCTCGAGGACCACCAGCAGCCCGAGGCATGAGCGGCTCGGCCGGCTCGTCTCGCGCCACGGCCGGCGCGGTGCTCGTGCACGGGGCCTGGCACGGCGCGTGGTGCTGGGACGGGGTCGTCGCCGCGCTGCGGGCCCGGGGCGTCCCGGTGACCGCGGTCGAGCTGCCGCTGACCGGGCTCGACGACGACGCGGCCGCCGCCCGTGCGGCCATCGCCGCCGCGGGGCCCGGGACGGTCGTCGTCGGGCACTCCTACGGCGGCGAGGTGATCTCGGTGGCCGCCCGCGGCGTGCCCGAGGCCGGGCATCTGGTCTACCTGTGCGCCCTGATGCCCGACGAGGGGGAGGACGTGGGCGCGCTCATGGCCGAGCACGGCAGCGAGATCGTCCGCGCCGTCGTCCCCGAGGGGGAGCGGCTCGTCATCGACCGCAGCCGGGCCGGCGACCTCCTCTACGCCGACAGCGACGAGGCGACCGTGGCCGCCATCGTGCCCCGCCTGCGCCCGATGGTGTTCTCCCCGCCCCATGGCGGCGCCCCGGCCTGGCACGACGTCCCCTCGACCTACGTCGTGTGCACGGCGGACCGGGCCATCCCGCCGTCCCTGCAGCGGCACTTCGCGGCGCGGGCCACCTCGTCGTTCGAGTGGCCGACCGACCACTCGCCGTTCCTGACCCGGCCCGGCGACGTCGCCGAGCTCGTCGTGGCCCGCCTCGAGGGCTGAGCCGGGCGACCGAAGGTCAGGTCTTCCGGCCGATGACGTAGCGGTGGTCGTTTGCGAAGCGGTAGACGCCACGGTCGTCCCGGCACGGCTCGATCGCGGCCAGGACGTCGCTCCGGAGCTGATCGACGTCCCCGTGACGGAGCGCAGGTACCGCCGGGCCGGTGCTCGAGAGTGCCCGCCATGCCAGCTCGGCATCGGGCCACTCGGCGACCGAGATCCGCTGTCCCGACTCGGTCACCGTGAAGCCGCTCGCGGCCAGCATCTCCTCGGCCACTCCGGGCGCGCTGATGTTGTTCAGGCGCCGCATGGAGCCCAGGTGCTCCTCGGGCGCATGGCGGGCGAAGGCCTTGAAGCAATCCCGGAGAGGCAGCGGCGGCCCGGTGCCCCAGAAGCTGATGCCGACTGCGCCACCCGGCCGGATCACCCGGAAGGCCTCGTCCAGGGCACCCTGGCAGCCGCCCCAGATGCCGTTGATCGAGACCACCGCATCGAACGAGCCGTCGGGCCAGGGGAGCTCGAACATCGAGCCGACACGCAGGTCGGCCTCGGGGGTCCGCTTCACCGCCACGTCCACCAACTCGCCGGCGGCGTCGATGCCGGCCACCGAGGCGCCCGCTCCGTGGGCCAGGCGCACGGCCAGTCCGGACCCGCAGGCCATGTCGAGCAGGCTGGAGCCCGGCCCGACGTCGAGTCCGCGGTACAGGGCGAGCATGACGTCGAGCGAGTAGTGCTCGAACAGGCAGGACCACTCGTCTGCCCGGTGCCCCCACGCCTCCCCGGCCTGGCGCCAGTCGTGCTCGGTGTCGGCGTTCGTCTGGCCGGTGGCGGAGCCCATCTGCCCATCGTCGGTGCCCGTTGCCGACGAGTCATGAAGATCGCATGGAGATCTCCTGGTGTGCGATGCCACAGAAGAGTCATCCCTTCTCCAAGACCATCGAGCGCGCTCGGCGGACAGTGGAGGTGCCGGAACACCCTCCGGCCGTCACCAGGAGGAACCACCATGTCCAACTCGGCAACCCCGACCGTCGACAACGGGGTCGACATCGACGCGCTGCGCGGTGCCCGTGAGGCCCTGACCGAGGCGCCGGCTGCTGCGCAGTTCGAGTGGCGGGCCCGCTGCGAATGGGTCAATGGAACGCACAGCCGCACGACCGTGACGGACTTCTCCGGCCTCGGGCAGGAGCACGCCCACCGCCAGGCGTACATGGTCGACGCCGACCACCCGCAGGTCTTCGCGTCCGAGGACAATGGGGCCACACCCCCCGAGTTGACGTTGATGGCGCTCGCGTCGTGTCTCACGGCCGGCGTGGCCACGGTCGCGAGCAATCGCGGCATCCAGCTGCGGTCGGTGACCGCGACCGTCCAGGGGGACATGGACCTGCAGGGCGTGCTCGGGATCGACGGCGACGTGCGCAACGGATTCGACAATGTGACGGTCACCTTCGACATCGATGCGGACGCGTCACGCGACGAGATCGCCGCCCTGGTCGCCCAGTCCCAGAAGCGCTCCGCCGTGTTCGATGCCATCACCAACCCGACGACGGTACGCGTCGGCCTGGCCTGATTCCTTTCGTGGCCACGTCAGTCGTCGTGGTCGGCGCCGGCCAGGCCGGCCTGTCCATGAGCCGCCACCTCACCGGAGCGGGGCTCGACCATGTCGTGCTGGAACGGGGTGAGGTGGCGAACTCGTGGCGGACGGAGCGCTGGGACTCCCTGCGCCTCCTCACCCCGAACTGGATGACGGCGCTACCCGGTCTCCGCTACGACGGTGACGATCCCGACGGCTACATGACGGCGGCGGAGGCCGTCGCGTTCCTCGAGGAGTATCGGACCCTGGTCGACGCGCCGATCGTCACCGGGGTCGAGGTGGACCGAGTGGAACGCGCCGGGTCGGGCTTCGTGGTCGCCTCTGGAGACGCCCACTTGCACTGCGAGGCCGTCGTTCTCGCGACCGGAGGGTCGAGCGAGCCCCGCCTTCCCGACCTCGCTCGCCACCTCCCCGCGTCGATAGCACGGCTCACGGCGAAGCAGTACAAGCGCCCGGCGCAGCTGGATCTCGGCGGCCGGGTGCTCGTCGTGGGCGCGTCGGCTTCGGGCATGCAGATCGCGGAGGAGGTCCAGCGGGCCGGGGCCCAGGTGACCATCGCCGTCGGCGAGCACATCCGGATGTGTCGCAGCTACCGGGGGCGGGACATCTACTGGTGGATGCACGCCGTCGGGCAGCTCGACGAGCGCTGGGACGAGGTCGAGGACATCGAGCGGGCCCGGCGACACGCCTCCGTGCAGCTGGTCGGGTCCGACGACCGCCACACGCTCGACCTCAACGCCCTCCGGGATCTCGGAGTCGAGGTGGTGGGCCGGCTCATGGCGGTCGACGGCTGGAGGGCCGCGTGCTCCGGTGGCCTGGGGGCGTTGGTGGCGAATGCCGACCTGAAGCTCGGCCGGCTCCTCGACCGCATCGACGAGTACGTCGCGGTCCACGACCTCGGCGGCTCCACCGCCCCTCCAGACCGCCCCGAGAGCACCCGGCTGGCCGAGGTTCCGACCGAGCTCGACCTGCGGTCCTTCTCGACCGTTGTCTGGGCCACGGGGTACCGGCCGACCTGGTCCTGGCTCGACCCCTCGGCCCTCGACCGGCGGGGCCGCCTCGTCCACGACGGCGGGGTGGCGAAGATCCCCGGTCTCTATGTGCTCGGGCTCCCGTTCTTGCGCCGACGGCGCTCGAACCTCTTCGCCGGGGTGGGGGACGACGCGGCGGCGCTGACCCGTCACGTGCGGGCCCGGCTCGACGAAGCCGTCCGCGCCTAAGTCTTCACCCGCTGACCGGGCGTCCGAGGAGCGCGGCCCTCGTCCGCTGCACCAGCTCGACCACGGATCCCGCCGCACCGAGCGCCACGAGCTCCGCGTAGCGATGCTCCCCCAGCTCCGCTTGGAGGGACTCGAAGGTGGCAAAGGCCACGGCACGCAGCTTGATCGACATGGGGGCGACGCCGAGCATGTCGTGCGCCTCGATGGCGCCCAGGATCTCGGCCGCCAACTCCGTCCGGCCGACGCGGTGGAGCGCGATCATGCATCGTGACAGGGTGTGCCATTGCTGCGACCAGTCCCCGGCCCGGGACCACAGGTCGACCATGTCGGCCAGCCCGGCACAACCCTCGGCAACGGCGCCCCGGTGGACCATGAGACCGCTCAGCTCGGTCCGGGCGAACGCGCTCATCCACCGGTTGCCGGCTGAGCGAGCCAGGCGGTCCGCCGTCGCAAACGCGTCGATCGCGGATTCGTCGCTCCCGGTGGTGACGAAGCCTTCGGCGACGGCGACCGACGCCAGGTCGGTCGGGCTCCCCGTCACCCGCGATGCCTCGCGGGCGCGGGCCAGGAAAGAGACGGACTCGTCGGCCAGCCCGACTGCGCTCAGGGCCACCGCGCCCATGTACCCGGCGTGGACCAGACGGGACGGGTTGCGAGACGACTCTGCGAGCTCGAGCTGTCGCGCCGCCTCGGCGACGCCCGAGTCGGTGTGGTCGATGACGCACAGGACGTTGACCAGCACACGTTCGGCCATTCCGGACGGTTCGACACCGAGGGCCTCTTCCTGGGCGCGGGCCTCGTGGGCCAAGGAGACGGCCAGTTCGAACTCACCCCGGACCCAAGCGCCGTAGCCACGGATGGCCGTGAGCAGTGGGGCCTGTGGGTGGCCGAGAACCTCGGGAGCGGCACACACTGCGTCCGCCCAGGCGAACGCCTCGTAGCGCATCGCGCGCATGGCGAATTCGCGGATGGCGCCGATGATGTCGAACGCCGTGTCGAAGTCGCGAACCTCGAGCGCGAATCGTTGAGCTGACCTCAGATCGGCGAACGAGCCCTCGGCCCTGCGCAGGGTCTCGGACTCGTTCGGCGTCTGCAGTCCCGACTCGATGGACCTGGCGAACGAGGCGAAGTACGACGCGTGGGCCGTGAGTTGCCCCGTCCGCTGGTCGTCGGTCATCCGCGTGCGGCCATATTCCCTCAGGGTCTCGAGCAGCTCGTAGCGAGTGCCGCCCTCCGGGGGACGTCGGACCGACAACATCGAGCGCTCACTCAACCGCGCCAGGAGGTCGATGGGATCGTCGACCGGGCCGACGGCGTGTGCGGCGTCGAGCTCGAACGAGCCGGCGAACACCGAGAGAGCCGTGAACAGCTGCCGCTCCGCGGGAGTGAGCAGGTCGTAGGACCAACTGATGGCGTCGTCGAGCGTACGGTGGCGCGGATCACTCCCCCGCCGCGTCGCTCGCAAGAGCGCGAACCGCTCGTCAAGACGCTTGGCGATCTCGGTCAAGTCGACGGTACTGGCCCGGGCCGCTGCCAGCTCGATCGCCAGCGGGATCCCGTCGAGCCGGCGGCAGATCTCGAGCACGACCGGGGCGGTGTCCGAGTCGAGGGAGAAATCGGGATCACCCGACCGGGCCCGTTCGACGAAGAGGGCCACCGCCGGCACAGCCATCCAGTTCTGTTCAGCGCCGCCGAATGACGAGGTGCCGAGGGGCTCCACGGCCCACACCTGCTCGCCGGGGACGGCCAGGCGCTCGCGGCTGGTGGCCAGGATCGACACGTGGGGAGCGCCGCTCATGATTCCGTTCACCAGCTCTGCAACCGAATCGATGAGGTGCTCACAGTTGTCGAGCACGACGAGGCAGTGGAGTGCGTGCAGGGCCTCGGTGATCGCGTCCTCGATCGAACCCTTTCGGCGCACCGTGACATCGATGGCGGTGGCGAATGCTGCGGCGGTGGCGTGCTCGTCGGCCACGCTGTCGAGTTCGACCGCCAGGACGCCATCGGGGTAGCGGGTACTGACTCGGCGAGCCAGCTCGTAGGCCACCGTCGTCTTGCCGACCCCGCCCGGCCCGACCAGCGTCAGGAGGCGGTGTTCGGGCAACGCCCGGCTGAGCACGTCGAGCAACGCGTCTCGGCCGATGATTGGCTGCAGAGCGGCGGGGACGGATGCGGCCGGTCCGCCCGAGGCCGGTTCGCCGTCCCTGCATCCGTCGACGACCGTGGTGACGTCGGCGATGAACTCGTAGCCCCTCCCGTGCACCGTGCGGATCACAGCCTGGCGGTTCCCGTCGTCGCCGACCGCCCTGCGGACAGCCTTGATGCGCGTGGTCAGCGCGGACTCGCTCACGAACCGGTCGCCCCAAACTTCGTCGAGCAACTCCCCCTTGTGGACCACGCGTCCCCGGTGCTCGACGAGCAGGGCGAGCACATCGAAGGCCTGCGGCTCGAGCCGCACGTCCTGGCCGTCCCGGCGGAGGACCACCCGTGCCAGATCCATCTCACAACTGGCAAAGCGAAGGATCATCACGCCACCGTCCTTGCTGGCTCATCCTCGCGCGAAACCGGCGTTCTCGCAGCAGGAGCGGCCCACGGGCCCGGGGTCTCGCCGCCGTGGGCGCCCACTCGCGCGGCGGGAGAGACGACGCCGCCTGGGAAGGACCTGGGACGCACGGCTCGGTCGGGCCGGTCCGCTGTCTGCTCTGTTCGCCGACTGAGAGCGAGCCCTACTTCATCCGGCGGTGCTGGGCCGCCAGCAGCTTGCCGATGAGGTCGTAGCCCGACCACTCGCCGTTCCTCACCCGGCCAGGCGACGCGGCCGACCGGGTGGCCGCCCGCCTCGCGTCCTGAGGGCGTGTCCGGCGCCCGGACGCGGACCGGCCGGGTCACCGGTGAGGCGGACCGGCCGGGTCACCGGTGAGGCGGCCCGGCCGGTGCCGGAGCTCAAGGGGAGCGGCGGTCAGGCGGCCGCGGTGACCCCCACCGAGGCGGTGCCCACGATCGGCTTGTTGAGCGGCTTGCCGCCCATGGAGCCGAAGTAGCCGGCGTCGCCGAAGTTGAAGACGCCACCGTCGGAGGCGACCAGCCAGTAACCCTGGCCGCTCGGCGTGGCTGAAATGCCCACGATCGGCTTGTTCAGCGTTTTGCCGCCCATGGAGCCGAACTTGCCGGCGTCACCGAAGGCGTAGACCGCACCGTCGGAGCCCACCTCCCAGTAGCCCTTGCCGTCCTGGGTGGACGCGATGCCCACGATTGGCGCTGTGATGGCCTTGCCACCCATCGAGCCGTAGTAGCCGGCCGTCCCGAAGTTGAACACGCCGCCGTCGGACGCCACCTCCCAGTAGCCGTGGCCGTCGGGCGCCGCCGCGATGCCGACCACCGGCTTCACCAGCGGGGTGCCGCCCATGGAGCCGTAGAACCCGGCGTCACCGAAGGAGAAGATGCCACCGTCGGAGGCCACCTCCCAGTAGCCCTTGCCCGCCGGGTCGGGCTGTTCGGGCGGGTTGGCCGGGATGTACGGCGTGGCTGCGATGCCCACGATCGGCTTGTTGAGCGGCTTGCCGCCCATGGAGCCGTGGAAGACGGCGTCACCGAAGGAGAAGACGCCGCCGTCGGACGCCACCTCCCAGTAGCCGCCCTGGTCCAGCGTCTGGGCCAGGCCCACGACCGGCGCGTTCAGCGCCTGGCCACCCATGGAGCCGTAGAAGCCGGCGGTCCCGAAGTTGAACACGCCGCCGTCGGAGGCCACCTGCCAGTAGCCAGTGCCCGGGATCGGTGTCGTGAAGACGTCCATGCCGCCCGGGAAGAGCTGGCTGATGGCGTTGGGGGCCGTGGTGGTGACGTGCGCGCCGGACTGCCAGATCCCGTAGAACTCCTTGGTGATCGTGTTCCCGGTCATCGTGATGTCGGTCAGGACGGGGGTCACGGGCGCCGGGATCGGGGACGCGGCCACGATGATGCCGGCGGGCGTCGGAGGCCCGTCCACTGACAGCCAGTCGTCGAGGCTGAGCGTGTTGTTGGTCACGCTGATGTTGGTCACGCTGCTGTTGGGTGCGTTCGAATGGACCACCACGCCCGGGATGGCGGCCCCGGTGATGGTGTTGGAGTCCACCGTAACGCCGGTCACCGGCCCGCCCGCTTCGTCGGAGGCCACCACGATGCCGCCGATGACCGGGCCGTGGGGGCCGAACACGCCGGGCGAGCCCTGGACCGTGTTGCCGCTGATGGTGCCGCCGGACACGCCGGAGGTGTTGTAGGCCGCGTACACGATGCCGCAGCCGCCGTAGTTGCCCGACGACGTGTTGTTGGTGACGTTGTCGTCAGCGGCGGCGTTGGCCGTGCCCGCATTGGGGGCGCCGGGGTCGATGGCGCCGTCGTCGGCGATCCCGATCCCGCCGTCGGCCGAGTTGCCGGTGACCGTGTTGCCGGTCACGTTCGAGTTGGACGTGCCGACCAGCTCAATCGCCTTGTTCTCGGCGATGCCTGCAGTCGGGGCCACGCCGTTGCCGGTGACGGTGTTGCTCGAGATCGTGATGTTGTTGGCGTCCTGGACGAAGATGCCGTGGTCGTTGGCGTTGTTCACCGTGACGTCCGTGATGGTGATGCCCGAGGTCCCCGGCGGCACGAAGATGCCGACGTCGCAACCGGTGGCGTCGATTGTCTGCGGGCCGGTGAGGTTCGTCGTCACGACCTGCGCAGCGGTCAGTCCGGTCGACCCGGCGGCGACGCACGACGCCGCCGCGGCCGGCGTGGTGGCCTCGACCGCCGCCACCGCCCCGGCGAAGCCTCCGGTCCCCAGTGCCATGGCGGCGACGACGCCGAACCGCGTCGCCCGCCCCTTGGGCTTCGCCCTTGGCATGTCAGTCCTCCTCGTTCTCGTGGCCCTAGCCATCACGGTGACATCCGGAGCGGCGGCGCGCGCGATCTGAGGCAGAACCGACCTGTGCCGGCGTCACGCGCGTCGCAACTGGGACCGAATGGCCGTTCGGACCGTACGCGGCTGCAGCCGCCGGGTCAAGCGCCCCGGCGGCCGGGCCGACGCGGGGACGCCGGTCCCCCCGGGGGCTACTTCATCCGGCGGTACTGGGCCACCAGCAGCTTGCCGATGAGGTCGTAGCCCACCGTGCGGGCGTGGATGTCGCCCTTGGCGCAGTACCACGACAGCCGACACACGCTGGCCACGGCGACCGGGACGGTGCCGTAGCCGGCGGTCCTCACGGTCCTGGTGAGGGGGACGTAGGAGCCCGACGCCCGGGTGACGTCGACCAGCGCGCCCGACGCGCTGGCGTACGCCGTGGAGAGCGACGGGTTGATGAGGCTCTTGAACGCGACGACCGAGAGCTTGGCCAGGTTCACCGTGCCCGCCGACGGCGGGACGGTCGGGTGGACGTAGGCGCCCAGGATCACGTCGGGGTAGGTGGAGCCGATGATGGGCACCTTCGGCCCGGCCGCGGCGCGCAGGTCGCCGGCCAACGTGGTCACGTTGGTCTTGATGCCCTGGACCGCGCCAGCCACGCAGCTGACCGGGCTGGCGTTGGCGGCGCACCCCGTGACGTCGTTACCGCCGATGGAGACGGTGATGAGCGCGATGTGACCCTTGTGCGCCGTGATGAAGGCGTCGGCCGCCGCGATCTGGGTCTGCGTCGGGTAGGTCATCAGGCCGGCGGTGTGGGGGAGGACGGCCGGGCAGCCCACCGTCTGGAGGATCGACGTCGTGGTGGCGCCGCCGCACCCGAAGTTGGCCAGTGTCAGCTTCGTGCGCGCCGCGACGTAGCCGGCGTAGCCGCGCGTGGCGCCGATGCCTGGCTGGTAGCCGACGGCGTAGGAGTCGCCCAGGTTCACGTAGTAGCTGGGCGACGTCGACGCGCCGGCCACTCCGGCGCCGCTCCCGGCGCCGGTGACCACCAGTGCGGCGAGGGCGGACACGGCCAGCGACGCCAGGGCGAGCACGGTCAGGAGGCGCTTGCGCATCGCACCATGTTGCCCCAGCGGCCGCGCCCGGTCAGGTCGGACCGGGCGCGGTGGTCCCGGCGGGTACGGGGTCGTGGTCCGCTGCCGGGTCGTCACTGTGGACGCCGGTGTCCTGGCGGCGATCGCCACGGCGACGGTCGGCCAGGGGCCCCCCGTCGCTCGCCGCCAGCATACGGCCGGTGTCCACCGCGCCGAGGGGTTTCCCCAGGTAGTAGCCCTGGGCCAGGTTGCAGCCGAGGGTGCGCAGCCCGTCCTCCTGGGCCGGCCGCTCCACCCCCTCGGCGATGATGTCGTAGCCGAGTGTGCGCGCCAGTTGCAGCATGGCGGCCGCCATCGAGCGCGCGTCCTTGGGTCCGCCCAGGTGCTTCACGAAGGACCGGTCGATCTTGACGATGTCGATCTGCAGACGGTCGAGGTGCGAGAGCGACGCGTAGCCCGTCCCGAAGTCGTCCAGGGCGATGCGCACCCCGGTCGCCCGTAGCTCGGCCAGGTTGCGCCGCGTCAGCTCGTCGTCGCTCAGGATGGCGCTCTCGGTGATCTCGAGGATCAACGAGTGCGGGTCGAAGCGCGAATCGGCCACCTGGCGCGCGATCTGCCCGGCGAAGTCCTCCTCGGCCAGCTGCCCCGGTGAGAGGTTGACGCTCATCATGAGGTCGGGACGGCTGAGGCCCGAGTCGCGCCAGCGCGTGGCCTGCTCGGTGGCGGCGCGCAGCACGAAGGAGTCGATCTCGCCCACCAGGCCGAGCTCCTCGGCCAGTGGGATGAAGAGCCGGGGATCGACCAGGCCGCCATCGGGGTGCTTCCAGCGCACCAGCGCCTCGAAGCCGACGATGGACCGCGAGTGCAGGTCCACGATGGGCTGGTAGTGCGCCAGCAGGTCGCCGGCGAAGATCGCCGTCCGCAGCTCGTTCTCGAGCTCGATCCGGGCCAGCACCAGCGCGTGCATCTCCTCGCGGTACACCTCGGAGCGGTTCTTCCCCATCGACTTGGCGCGGTACATGGCGATGTCCGCGTTGCGCAACAGCTGCTCGCTGGTGATGTCCTGCTCGTCGAAGGCGATGCCGATGCTGCCGGTCGAGTTGACCGACTTGGTCCCGAGGCGGACCGCGGGCCGCAGCGAGTCGAGGATGCGCCCGGCCAGGGCGGTGATGGAGTCGCGCGACCGCACGTCCTCGACCAGGACGGCGAACTCGTCGCCGCCGAGGCGCGCCGCCGTGTCCGAGGGTCCGAGTGCCCGCACGATGGTGGTGGCCACCCGCTGGAGGAGCCGGTCGCCCTCCCCATGGCCCAGGCTGTCGTTCACCGTCTTGAAGTCGTCGAGGTCGATGAACATGACGGCCAGGTTCGAGCCCGTCCGCACGGTGCGGGCCAGTGCGTGTTCGAGGCGGTCCTGGAACAGGGCCTTGTTGGCCAGACCGGTCAGCGAGTCGTGGAAGGCCCGGTAGGCGAGCTCGTCCTCGAGGCGGGTGCGGTCGGTGATGTCGCGGAAGCTGTACACCCGGCCGACGACCGTGCCCGCCACCCGTTGGGGCCGCGAGTAGCGCTCGACGATTCGGCCGTCGAGGAACTCCAGGGTGTCGAATGTCTCGGTCTCCGGGATGCCGACGACGCGCTCGTGCCGGTTCCGCAGGTCCTCGGGTTCGGAGAGCTGGTCCATGGCGAATTCCAGCGTCGAGACGTCGTTGCCCTCGACCACGGACTCCTCGGGCATGCGCCAGATCTCGATGAAGCGGTGGTTGAAGTTGGTGATCTCCCCCTTCGTGTTCACGACCAGGATCCCGTCCGCCGTGGAGTCGAGGGTGGCGGTGAGCCGTGAGAGGGTCTCGTTCACCTCGAGCTCGGCCGCCACCTGGTCGGTGGCGTCGTGGGCCGAGATCACGAAGCCCTCGACCGTGGGGTCGTCGACCAGGTTGACGATGCTGAGCTCGAAGGGGACCGCGGTCGCGCCGTCGTGTCGGAGGAGCCCGACCCGGATGGTCACAGGGTGGGCCGAGCTGGCCCCCGAGCTCAGGGCGGTCCGCACGGCGGCTTCGAGGTCGAGTCGGTCACCCTCGGCCACGATGTCGAGGAGCGGCCGGTGCTCGATGAGCTCGGGGTCGTGGCCGAGCGAGCGGGTGATGCCACCCGACACCGACTCGATCACCCCGTCGGGCGACACCAGCATGATGACCGACCCGGCGTTGTGCACGAGCGAGCGGAAGCGCGCTTCGTGGCCCTGAGCCAGCTCGAAGCGCCGTCGTTCGGTCAGGTCACGCATGGAGAGGAGGATCGCCGGCTCGCCCTCCCACGTGGTCACCGTGCCCACGAGTTCGATGAGGCGCCAGCCCGTCGCCGCCTTCAACCGGATCTCGATGGGCGAGCCCACGTCCTTGTCCTGAACGGTGGTCATGGCCCGGAGCACGAACTCGTGGTCGTCGGGGTGCACCAGGCTGAGGCCCGACACGCCGCGCCAATCCTCGAGGGCTCGGCCGAACATGCGCTCGGCCGAGCGGTTGCCCCAGACGATGTTCCCCTGCTTGTCGACCACCAGGACGCCGTCGGGCAGCTGGAGGAAGGCCTGGGCCAGGGGACCGGCTTCTTCGACGGGGAGTGCGGTCACACCCGCCCCTGCCCGCCGTCGACGAGACCCATGTGTCATATCTCGGTCAATCGGTGCCTGTCGTTGGTTGCGATCCGGTTGCGGGCTGGGCGGTCAGCGATCGTCGGCCCCCGTCGGTGTGCCCCCGTCGGCGCGCCGCCCGGTACGGCGACGGAGGGCGAACGGCGCATCGACCCGGTGGAGCGTGCGCGTCGCGATGGGTGCGACTGGGGCGTGCTCGGGAGCGTCCCGAGCGAGACGCGTCGCGTGGGCCCCGTAGAGCCGGGCCAGTGGGGAGGCCGAGACCCCGTGGAGGAGCACCGACAGGGCCACGGTCAGCGTGACGGTGGTGAGCACCACCTTGGACTGCTCGGTCGCCAAGGAGTCGACCGCCAGGAGGCCGAAGACGACCGAGGCCAGGCCGCGGGGCCCGAACCAGCCCACGAAGAGCACGGTCGCCCGGTCCAGTCCCCTCCCCGCCAGTGACAGCGCGACGGCACCCATCCGCAGCACGGTGAGGGCGAGGAGGGCGAAGACCACGTCGCGCCACCCCACGCCGTCGAGGCCGGGGACGAGCATGACGGCGCCGAAGATGAACCACACCAACAACGAGAGGAGGGTGCCACCCTCCTCGGTGAAACGCAGTGCCTCGTCGTCGTTGTGGTGGTCGACCGCCCCGAACGCCATCCCGCCCACGAAGGCGGCGATGAAACCGTTGGCTCCCGCCACCACCGAGACGGAGTAGGCGAACAATGCGAGAGCGAGGATGGCCAGGGGCCGGAAGGCAGGGGAGCTCCACCCGGTGCGCCGGGTGAAGGCCAGGAGGACGGCGCCGACGACCCCGATGGCCGCGCCGAGTGCCACGCCGCCGAGCAGCTCGGCCACGGCCGCGCCGAGGTGCGTGGTCCCCTTGACCGCCTCGGTCGTAGCGGCGCCCGCGATGAAGAGGTTCACGAACGGCGTGGCGATGCCGTCGTTCAGCCCGCTCTCCACGTTGAGCACACGGCGCACGCCCGCGGGCACCCGCTCGTCCGCCATGATCGACGCGCCGAGCGCGGCGTCGGTTGGGGCGACGATGGCGCCGATGGCGGCGGCCACCCACAGGCCGGCGCCGCCGAAGAGCAGTGCCGCGGTGAGCGCCCCGGCGGCGATGGTCAACGGGAGGCCGATGCCGAGCAGGCGCGCCGGGAGCGCCGCGGACGCCCGCAGCCGCCGGACGTTCACCCGGGAGGCGTCGGCGAAGAGGACGAGAGCCAGGGTCAGCTCGGCCAGCGAGCGGATGGTGGACGAGTGGAGGTTGAAGTGGACGATCTCCGTCGGGCCGTGCGTCACCACCAGGCCGAGGATCACGAAGGCGATGGGCGGGGAGATGGCCCAGCGCTCCAGGCGGGCCGAGACGAGGCCCCAGACCACCACGCAGGCGGAGACCACGGCCAGGGTCTCGAGGTTGAGCTCGGCGCTCATGGGATCGGATCTGGTCTCGGGCGTGTCTCAGGCATGCGGCTCCCGTTGTGAGCCCCGGTGGAGGGGGACGGGACACATCCCAGCACGCCACCAGGGAGAACGGCTAGACATTGTCGGGTGGGCGAGGTTCTCGCCGACCACACTTGACCGACGACCACAGGAGCCCCCGATGTTTGCGAGCTACCAGTACCCGATCCTCGATCTGTTCTTGACGATGCTCTGGTTCTTCCTCTTCGTCATCTGGATCTGGCTGCTGATCATGGTGTTCATCGACATCTTCCGCAGCCATGACATGGGCGGCTGGGTCAAGGCGCTCTGGGTGATCTTCATCATCATCCTCCCGTTCCTCGGTGTGTTCGTGTACCTGATCGCCCGGGGCGGCAAGATGCACGAGCGAGCGGCGCAGGATGCGGCGCAGCAGCAGAAGGCGTTCGACCAATACGTCAAGCAGGCCGCCGGGACACCGGGCAGCAGCAGCGCCGACCAGCTGTCCAAGCTCGCAGACCTCAAGAGCCAGGGCGTCATCACAGACGCCGAGTTCGAGGCCCAGAAGGCCAAGATCCTGGCCAGCTAGCCGGGGTCTGCGTCCGTCACCGGAAGCGGCGCGTTGACGGCGCAGGACGACCCGCAGGAGGAGACGCCCGAGGAGCAGCCATCTCCTGCCGAGGCAGGCCCCGTCGCGGCGGAGGGCCCCGACACGGAGGGCGAAGGTGTCTCGGCACGGTTCACCGAGCAGATCGAGCAGGACGTCGCGTCACCGCTGCCGTGGCGGTCCATCGCGAAGAAGACCGTCATGGCGGTGGTGGCCGGCATCGTCATCTACCTGCTCTTCCCCAGCCTGGTCGAGGTCTTCAGCTCGTACCCGAGGCTGACCCACCTCGACCCCATCTGGTTCGTCATCGCCCTGCTCCTCCAGGTGGGCCACTTCACGTGCACCATCGGCCTGCAACGCATCGCACTGCGCACCAAGGCGTGGTACTCGGTGGCCACGTCGCAGCTGACCGGCAACGCCATCAGCCTCATCGTGCCCGGCGGGGCGGCGTTCGGGGCGGCCACGCAGTTCCGGATGCTGGCTGCCTCGGGCAACGACACGGCCACGGCCGTCGGGGGGCTCACGGCCTTCTCGCTGCTCGGGATCGGGGGCCTGCTCGCCCTCCCCGTGTTCGTGCTGCCGGCCATCCTGGCCGGCACGCCGATCCACTCGAGCCTCGAGCATGCCGCGCTGCTCGGGCTCGTGGCGTTCGTGCTCTTCGCCGGCTTCGGTGCCATCGTGCTGATGACCGACAAGCCGATGCGCTGGGCGGGGCGAGCGATCCAGTCGGTGCGCAACCGACTGAAGCGCAAGGCACCGCCTCTCCACGGGCTGCCCGACCGCCTGGTGTACGAGCGTGACCGCATACGCGGCGTCCTCGGGCAGCGCTGGAAGGCGGCGACGCTGCTGAGCAGCGGCCGCCTGTTCCTCGACTTCGGCACGTTGCTGGCCTGCATCCGGGCCACGGGAGCCAAGCCCAACCCTTCGCTGGTGCTGCTGGCCTACGCCGTGGCCGGGCTGCTCGCCCTGATCCCCATCACGCCAGGTGGCCTCGGGATCGTGGAGGCCGGGCTCTCCGCGCTGCTTGTCCTGGCGAACGTCCCCGCGACCGACGCCGTGGTGGCCACGCTGGCGTACCGCATCATCTCGTACTGGCTGCCGATCTTCGTCGGACCGGTGGCCTACATCCTCTTCCGCCTCCGCTACGGGCCGCCGAGAGCCTCGGACACGACAGGCGGTGGGTCGGACCGGGGCCCGGGCGGCACCGCGTTGGCCACCGGATAGACGGTCCGGCCGTGGAGCTCGTTTTCACCGAAGTGGCGGCGACCGTCGCCCCTGCCGGCTCGCCCGGCACCGAGGTGCGCGCACCGCTCGGCGGAGACCCGGCGGCGCGTACCGTGCTCGGCGTCGGCCCGGTCGAGATGACGCTCGAGCGTCACGCGGCGGGCTTCATGTGGTCGGTGGCCAACCGCGGGGACGGCGCGGTGCCGCTGCGCAACGTCGCGGTGGTGCTGCGCGTCGAGGGCGTGACCGAACCGCTGCGCATGTTCCGGCACGGCTACCAGTCGTGGTCCTCCTCGGGGGTGGTGGTGCTGGGCCAGCACCGTGACCCGTCGCAGCGGGCCGACTTCCCGTTCATTCAGGGCGTCTACCACGCGGATGCGCAACGCGTGCCCGAGGGCGAGGTGCGCTCCGAGTGGTGCACGGCGCTCGACGACGCGGCGCCCGGGGGGCCGCGCTCGTCCTCGGGTTCGACGGAGGGGACCGCCACGACGGGACCTTCCGCCTGAGGCGCACCGCGACCAGCGCGATCGAGCTGTCGGTCGAGGCCTTCCTCGGCGGTGCCGTCCTCGGTCCTGGGGAGGAGCGGCCGTTGCACGGCGTCTCCTGGTCGCGCGCCGGAACCCACGCCACCGTGCCGGAGCTGCTGGCGGGCTGGGCGGCGGGGGTGGGCCGCGCCGCCGGCGCGCGTGTGCGGGCACCGTTCCGGGTCGGCTGGTGCAGCTGGTACCACTACTTCGACGCGGTGACCGAGGACGACCTGCGGGCCAACCTGGCCCGGTCCGCCGACTGGCCGTTCGACGTCTTCCAGCTCGACGACGGCTACCAGGCCGCCATCGGCGACTGGCGGGACACCAACGACACGTTCCCCTCGAGCCTGGAGTCTCTGGCCGCCGACATCTCGGCCGGCGGTCGCCAACCCGGGCTCTGGCTCGCCCCCTTCCTGGTCGCTCCCGATTCGGAGGTGGCTCGCGCGCATCCCGACTGGGTCGCCCGCGCGCCCTCTCCCGACGGCGCGCCGGGGCCCGGCGCGACGGGTGAGCCCCTCCGCAGCTGGTGGAACCCGGCCTGGGGAGGTGGCGAGCAGGGCTTCATGTACAGCCTCGACACCACGCATCCCGACGTGCTGGCCCACCTCGAGGCGTTGGCCCGCGACCTGGTCGGGGCCGGCTTCGACTACCTCAAGCTGGACTTCACGTTCGCCCCGGGCGTCGACGGGCGGTGGCACGACCCGGCGCGGACGGCGGCCGAGCGGGTGCGGGCGGGGTTCGAGGCCTTCCGGCGCGGCGCGGGTGAGGATGCCTTCCTCCTCGGTTGCGGCGTGCCCCTGGCCAACGTGGTCGGTCTGGTCGACGCCAATCGCATCGGCGCCGACGTGGCGCCGTGCTGGGAGCTCGACGCGTCCCGAGAGATCGTGGCCGGGTATCTCGACATCCAGCCGGCCACCCGTTCGGCTTACGCGGCGACGGTCTCCCGGTCGTTCCTGCACCGCAATCTGTGGGTCAACGATCCCGACTGCGTCATGCTCCGCACAGCGGAGACGGAGCTCAGCCCCGTCGCAGCCACCACCTGGGCCCGCTGCGTCGGTGTCTCGGGCGGCCTCGTCGTGGTCTCCGACGACCTCTCGCTTCTCGGCCCCGACGCACGGCGACTCCTCGACGAGGTGGTGGAGCTCGGGCAGGCCAGCGACGCCGCGGCGATCGCCGGCACGCCACCGTCCGCGCCCGATCTCATGGACCACGCCGTGCCGACCGTGCTGTCGGGCGGTGGCCACGAGCTCGTCACCGACCCGGCAGGAGGCAGCTCCGAGCTCCGGACTGTGTGAGCCGGCGCCCGGTCAGCGCGCCCCGACGCGGGCGTTGTAGCTCTGGATCGCCGTGTTGGCCTCACCCTGGGCGAAGTTGGCCGCCGACTTGTACGAGGCGCCGTTAGCCGCCATCTGCTCGAGCCCGTCGGCCACGGCGTTGCGCACGCCCTGGTAGTTCCCGATGAGCGAACCGATGTTGGCGTTGCTGAGGCGGCCCGTCGTGAGCTGGGTCCAGGCCGTCTCGTAATTGGGGTCGGCCGCCCACTTGCTCGCCAGCTGCGGCAGCTTGGTGGCCGAGATGCGGGTGGGCACGCACCCGCTGATGGCGGCCAGGGCCGCCTGTGCCTGCGGCGTCTCGAGGTACTGGATCAGCTGCCAGGCCGCGGCGCGCTGCGCCGGCGAGGCGTGTGCGGTGATCCACAGGGAGCCGTCGCCCACCGGCACGCCGCCGCCGGTGGTGAGCGCGGGCAGGGGCGCCGTCTTGATGACCACACCCGGGTATTGGCCCGAGGCCAGCACGGCCTCGGCCGGGCCGATCACGCTCGAGGCCTCGAAGGTCATGGCGGCGTTGCCCGTCGCCAGCGCGACGAGGTGGTCGATGTTGTTGGGGCCGGAACCGGTGGGGAGGGCCAGCTTCGAGGTAAGCATCTGGCTCCACCACTTCCACACGCGCAGGGCGGTGGAACCGGTCAGCCCGGCCTTGGTGGCGCGGGTGGCGCGCCCATTGCCGTTGTTGACGTACATGCCGCCGCTCTTGGCCAGCAGGAACTCGTACACGTACGGCTTGGCGGGCAGTGCCACCCCGTGCGTGGCGGCATGCGTGGCCACGATCTTCTGCGCGTCGGTGGTCACCTGCGCGAACGTCTGCGGCGGGTTGTTCGGGTCGAGTCCGGCCTTCTCGAAGATCTTCGGGTTGTAGTACATGATCACGTTGGACACGTACCACGGCATCGACTGCTGGACGCCGCGGTAGCGGTAGAACGCCAGTGCCGCGGGGCAGGTAGTCGTTGAGCTTGGTATGGGTGGCCGCGATGCAGTCGGCCACGGGCACCGTGGACTGCGAGTCGACCAGTTGCTGGACCGTGGTGTCCTCGAACTGGCCCACCGTGGGCAGGTCCCCGCTGGTGAGCCCGGCCTTGTACTTCACGAACTCCGACGGATAGTCGGGCTGCTGCACCAGGGAGACCTTGACCTTGTGCTGGGAGGCGTTGAACTGCGCCACGGTGTCCTGCAGCCACGTGGCGTTGGACTGGGCCATCGTGTACCACATCGTGATCGGGACCGGCCCCTTGGCTTTGGCCAGAGCCGAGAGGCCACAGGCCGAGGGCACGACCTTGGTGGCGGGCGGCGCCGTGGCGGCTCCGGCCGGACCGCCCGTCGTGGCGTAGCCCGACCCGGCGGCAACCACCGGGGCGAGGAGGACGCCCGCCATCACCAGGAGCGCCGTCCCGCGCCGGCGCCGCCGGCACCTGCCCTCGGCGGGGCCCGGTGCCGTCTGTCTCGTCGCGGTGTCGTGTCCCATGTCCGTCGCTCCTTCTCTGGCGGTGTCGTGCGCGGCTCGTCCGTGCACGCCTTCCCCGTTCACACTCTGTCCGGTCATCCCTTCACCGCACCGGCGGTCAGCCCGCGCACCAGCTGCTTCTCGAAGAGGATCAGCAGGACGAAGAGCGGCAGCGCGGCCAGCACGGTGCCGGCGAAGATGACGTTGAAGTTGTTCAGCTGGCTGTTGGCGAGGAACTTGAGTCCGATCTGCACCGTGCGCAAGCGGTCGTCCTTGGTGACGATGAGCGGCCACAGGTACTGACCGAAGGCGGAGAAGAAGCTGAAGATGGCCAGTGCGGCGACGGCCGGGCGGGCGACGGGCAGCACGACGGAGCGTAGGAACCGCCAGTGGCCGGCCCCGTCCAGCTTCGACGCGTCGCGCAGGTCCGAGGGCAGGCCGAGGAAGGACTGGCGCAGCAGGAACGCCCCGAAGCCCGTGGCCAGGAAGGGCACGGTGAGCCCCAGGTACGAGTTGTACCAACCCAGGCTGACCACGGTGGAGAGGTTGGTGAGGAAGGTGACCTCGACGGGGACCATCATCGTGGCCAGGAACACGACGAAGAGCGTCCGGCGGAAGGGGAACTCCAAGAACGCGAAGGCGTAGGCCGCGGCGATGGACGTCACCAGCTCGCCGGCCACGATGACGGTCGTCACGATGAAGCTGTTGAGGAGGTAGCGACCGAGATGCCCCTGCGTCCACGCCGTGGAGTAGGCCGACCACTGGGGGTGGCGCGGGAAGAGGATCGGCGGCTTGGCCACGACCTGGTCGGGCCGCAACAGCGAGTCGACCACGGTGATGTAGATGGGGAACAGCACGATCACGGCCAGCACCGTGAGGAGCAGGTAGCGGCCGACCAGCGCGGCGCGACGGCGGGCGACGGGGCTGCCGCGCCGCGAGGCCAGCAGCAAGGCCACCCCGACCAGGGAGGCGGCTCCGGCGACGACGAGGAAGTTCCGGAAGCCCGGGGCGAGTGAGGCCAGTGTCTCAGCGCTCATAGGTCACCCGCCGTTCGAGCAGCCGGATCTGGACCAGCGTGAAGACGAGGGTGATGATGAACAGGGCGACCGTCATCACGGCGGCACGGCCCTGGTCGTTCACGCTGAAGACCTCGTTGTATATGGCGTACACGAGCACGTTCGTGTGCTGCAGCGGCCCACCCTGGGTGAGGATGTCGATCTGGCCGAACGCCTCCAGCGAGAGGATCGTGCCCACCACGATGGCGAAGAAGAGCGTGGGGGAGAGCATGGGCAGGATCACGTGGCGCAGGCGCGCCCAGGCGCGCGCACCGTCGACGCGGGACGCCTCGAGCAGGTCGTCGGGCACTGCCTGGAGCCCGGCCGACATCACGATGAACGACAGCCCCAGGTTCTGCCAGATGGTCACCGCCGAGACGGCGACGAGCGCCCAGCGCGGGTCGTCGAGGAGCGAGAGCCGGCCGGTGGTGCCGAACCAGTAGCTGAACAGCCCGATCTGGGGGTTGAGCAGCGTGAAGAAGATCACCGAGGCCACGGCGACCGAGGTGGCCACGGTCGAGGAGAAGATCGTCCGGTAGACGCGGATGCCGGCCAACTGCTGATGGGCCAGCACGGCGAGCAGCAGTCCGAGGACCAGCCCGACGGGCACTGTGTAGAGGACGAAGAGCAGGGTCACCCAGATGCTGTTGAGGAAGTCGTGCGAGCTGAGGACGCTCGAGATCTGCGACACGCCCACGAAGTGCTTGGGCTGGCCCGGGAAGGGCGGCGTCTCGAAGAACGACAGGTAGATCTGGCGCACCAGCGGGTAGAAGACGAACACGCCGAAGAGGACGAGCGAAGGCGCCAGCAGGGCCAGGGCCAGGAGGCCCTGGTGGACCCGGCGCCGCCGCCGCCGGGTCGGGCACGCGCCGCGCCGTGGCCTCGGCGGCCCGGGGGCCACGGCGTCGAGGACCCCCGGCTCCATCAGGAGATGCCCTCCCCGTTGGCCGCGTCGAAGAGGTGGATCCGGTGCGGGTCGGCGTCGAGGCACACCACCTCACCCTCGTGGGGCACCGGGTCCTCCGGCGAGCTCCGCAAGATCACCTGCTGGCCGTCGTCGAGGCGGCACACGACGTGGTTCTCGTAGCCCAGTGCCTCGACCACGGCGACGGTGGCGCGCAGGGGGCCGTCGGGACCGAGCGCGATGTGCTCGGGGCGCAATCCGGCCACCACGGTTGTCGCCCCGCTGCGGCGCACGGCGTCCTGCTGTGCCGGCGTGAGGTCGATCGCGCCGCTCGACGTCTCGATCACGATCGACGCGAAGCGGTCGACCGGGGTTCCGCGCAGCGTGTTCATGGGCGGGTTGCCGATGAACCCGGCCACGAAGAGGTTGGCCGGGCGGTCGTAGATCTCGGTGGGCGTGCCCACCTGCTGGATCACGCCCTTGTCCATGACGGCCACCCGGTGGCCCATGGTCATGCCCTCGACCTGGTCGTGGGTGACGTAGATGACCGTGGTGGCCAGCCGTCGTTGCAGCTCGATCAGCTCGGTGCGGGTCTGGGTGCGCAACTTGGCGTCGAGGTTGGAGAGCGGCTCGTCCATCAGGAACGCCTCGGGCCGGCGCACGATGGCGCGCGCGAGCGCGACGCGCTGTCGCTGGCCGCCTGACATCTGGGCCGGCCGGCGGTCGAGCACCTCGCCCAGTTCGAGTGCCTCGGCCACCTCGGCCACCCGCGCCTCGCGCTCCTCCTTGGGCATCCGCTGGTTCTTGAGGGGGAAGTCGATGTTCCGCCGGGCCGTCATCTGGGGATAGAGCGCGTAGCTCTGGAAGACCATGGCCACGTCGCGCTCGTTGGGCTCCATGTCGTTCACCGCGTGCCCGCCGATCTCGATCGTCCCCTCGGTGGGCGACTCGAGGCCCACGATCAGGCGCAGCACGGTCGACTTGCCGCAGCCCGAGGGGCCGAGCAGGACCAGGAACTCCTTGTCGGCGATGTCGAGGGTCACGTTGCGCACGGCGACGACGTCGCCGAACCGCTTCGTGACATCCCGCAGGGCGACCTCGCTCACTACGACACCTTGGCCGGGAACGACCGCTTCCTGTAGGGCCGAAGGCCCCATCGCGCCCGTCCACGACGGACGCGCTCAGGCCATGACCTGCTCCAACGCCGACACGGTGGCGGCCCACGCCGGGCCACCGGGGTCGACGAGGTCGCGGTGGCCCACGCCCTCGAGCGGCACATACCGGGCCGGGTCGCCGAGCCTCTGAGCCGTGCGGCAGTACGTCTCGCTCATGGCCGGCGGCACCACGCGGTCGTCGAGGCCGTGGACGAGGACCTGGGGCACGCCGATGGGAAGGCGCGCCGACGGTGACGCCTGCCGGTACCGCTCCGGGTGATCGGCGCAGTGGCCACCCAGGAAGGCGGCGGTGGCGTCGTTGCCCAGCCCGAGGCGGTCGGCCTCCTCGAGGTCGACGATGCCGGCGAGGGAGACGGCCACTTGCGGCCGGACCCGCGGTGGGGTCGCTCCGCCGGCCACCCGTCCGTCACGGCGCCCCGCCACCCAGAGGGCCAGCTGGCCTCCCGCCGAGTGCCCGACGGTGGCCACGCGGCCCAGGTCGAGCCCGGGCAGCGCGGCCAGGTGGTCCACGGCGGCCGCCACGTCCCTGAGCGCACGGGACCACGAGCCCTCCCGCGCGGCCGGGGCAACCCTGGCGTACTCGATGTTCCAGGCCGCCCAGCCGTGTGCCTGCACCGACGAGGCCAGCCTGCGCATGAGCACCTTGGTGTAGGCGAAGCGCCAGAAGCCGCCGTGGATGAGGACCACCACCGGCAACGGCGCCGTGACGCGCGTCGGACGCCACAGCTCGGCCACGTTGCACCGGGCCGGTCCGTAGCGGACGTGGGCGCGCCGCTTCATTGGCGCACTCTCACGCACGCCTCACACGGGCTCGAGGAGCACGGAGGCCGCGCGCACGACGGCGTCGCGGTGTGCGGCCACCGACGCGAGGACGTCCCCCCGGTCCCGGGTGGCCCGGACCGCCTCGACGAGATCGCCGACGCGCCGGATCCGCTCGTAGAGGCGCACATCGAGGTAGCCGCACACCGGAGCGCCGACGGCCACGGCCACGCCCCACAGGGCGCCGGCGCGCAGGCCGACGAGGATGGCCAGTGCGAGGTAGGTGAGCACGAAGCCCGAGAAACAGCCGAGCAGCTTGACCGTCGCCTTCATCCCCTCGTTCGCCGGCCGCTTCGCGACCTGCTTGACGACGAGGAACGGGATGGCGTGGACGACCACGCCGAGGAGGGCGAACGGGAGAGCGACCGCGACCTCGAGCAGTGAGCGCACCAGGGCGCGGCGGATCCCCGCCGTGCCGGCGGCCACCACCTGGGCGTCGCTCAGGCCGAGCAGGGCGAGATCCCGGCGGTACGCGTGCATGGCCTGGTCCAGCTCGGCAGAGCGCGCTCCGCGCGCCGTGTCCTCGTCGAGTGACGCCAGCCGGTCGGCCATGGCGGAGCGGCGGGCCAGATCGACGTCGGCGGTGTCTCCGGTGCTGCCGGCGGCCGGGCACCGCAGGAGGATCTCGGCGACCTGCGCCAGCATCTCGGCCTGCTCCCACGAGGCGTAGGGGGGACTTACCTCGCCGAGCTGCAGGGCGACCGCGGTGGTGAGCTCCCTCACCGCTCCGCGGGCATCACGACGGTAGGCGTCGCTCCACCGGACGACGGGGACCGGTTCCCCGACGCGGACCAAGGCACGCGAGCGGAAGGTTGCCTTGTCGTCGTACACCAGGCCGACCGCCACGATCCGCACACCGCCGGTGACGGTCCCGGCCTCGCCGGCCTCTTCCTCGTCGCCGGTCTCGCTCTCCGCCTGGGCCTCGAGCGCGATGCGCGCCACCCCGGTGCGCAGCGGCTGGACCGAGGACTCGTCGTGGCTGATGCCCTCGGGGAAGATCGCCACGACGCCGCCGCCGCCGAGGAGCCTGGCCGACGCGGCGAAGGCGGACTCGTTGCCCGCCGTGGACCCGTCGGCGGCGCGGTGCACCGGGATCACTCCGGCCAGCGCCAGGAAGGGCCGGAGCGGCAGGATCTTGAACAGGGTGGACTTGCCGAGGAAGCGCGGGTAGCGCCGCAGCGTGGACATGAGCAGCAGCCCGTCGACGAGGCCGTTGGCGTGGTTGGAGACGACGATGACAGGGCCGTCGGGGGGGAGGCGGCCGGCACCTTCCGTCTCGATGCCCCGGAAGAAGATCCGGATCAGGACCCGGGCGAGGACGCGCATAACCGAATCGGACTGCCGGCGTCTGGCTCCTCCAGTGCGCGCGTGTCCCACGCACGACCTTCGGTCCAGGCCGCCGCGCGGATCACTCGGCCTGCTCCGCCGTCTTGCTCCACCTGCAGGCTCCGTCTTGCCTGCTCCGTCTTGCCTGCTCCGTGAACGGCTCCCCGGGCCCGCTCGGAGCGACCGGCGCGTGGTGCACATGGAAGACTCGGCCTCCATGTACAAGGGCGCCTGGGAGTCCCTGAAGGAACACCGTGTCCCCGCCTGGTTCGACGACGCCAAGCTGGGTGTCTTCCTCCACTGGGGGCCGTACTCGGTGCCGGGTTGGGCGCCGCGGGTTCCCGACATCCAGGAGCTCCTCGTCCGCGACGGCCCGGAGCGCATGTTGCGGGAGAACCCCTACGCCGAGTGGTACCTCAACTCGATGCAGATCAAGGGGAGCCCTACCCAGCGGCACCATGCCGAGGTGTACGGGGAGGGCTATCCCTACGAGAACTTCTCCCGGACCTTCAACGAAGCTGCCGCAGGGGCGGACGTCGAGGCCCTGGCTGAGCTGTGCCGCGACGCCGGCGCGCGCTACGTCGTCCTCACCACCAAGCACCACGACGGGTTCGCCCTGTGGCCCACCAGGACGGCCCACCCGGTCAAAGGCCCCTACCATGCGACGCGCGACCTGGTTGGCGACCTTGCTGTCGCCGTGCGCGAGCACCGGATGCGCATGGGCCTCTACTACTCGGGCGGGTACGACTGGCCCTACAACGGCGCCGTGCTGACCAAGGCGGCGGACGCCGTGCTGGCCGCCCCCTTCGGGCGCGAGTACGTGCGCTATGTGACAGCGCACGTGCGCGAGCTCATCGACCGCTACGAGCCCTCGGTCCTGTGGAACGACATCGGCTGGCCCAAGGACAAGGCTCTCCCCGAGCTCTTCGCGCACTACTACAACACGGTCGAGGAGGGCGTCATCAACGACCGCTGGCGCCAGAACGGCCTGCCGCGCAACGTCGTTACCGACGCGCTCGTCCGCGGCGTCGGTGCGGTCGTCACCGCCATGTGGGGTCGCATCCCCGCCGACCGCAAGCGGCTCACTTTCGCCCCGACGACGCACTACGACTTCCGGACGCCCGAGTACGAGGTCCTGCACGCGGCATCGGCCAAGAAGTGGGAGGTGGCGCGCGGCGTCGGGCACTCCTTCGGCGCCAATCGCCACGAGCAGCCGGAGGACATCATCTCGGAGCGGGACCTCATCCAGATGTTCTGCGACATCGTGTCGAAGAACGGCAACCTGCTCATTGGCATCGGCCCCCGGCCCGACGGCACCGTGCCCGAGGAGCAGCAGGCACCCCTGCGCGCGCTCGGCGCCTGGCTGGCCGACAACGGCGAGGCGATCTACGGAAGCCGGCCCTGGGTGGTGACCGAGTCGACCACGACGGAGGGCACGCCGCTGCGCTTCACCAAGAGCGGCGAGGGCGTGTACGCGCTCGTCATGGGGATGCCGGCGTCCCGGCGGGTGACGCTGCGCAGCATCGACGGCACGCACGTGCGCCGGGTGCGCCTGGTGGGCGCGCCCGCCGAGCTCGCCTGGACGCGCGGGCCCGACGGCGATCTCAGCGTGACCCTGCCCGAGCAGCTCCCGCTCGCGCCGGTGACCGTGCTCGACCTCGGGACCGAGGCGCGGGCCCGGCTACACGACCTGGCCTAGGGTCGGCGCCGGGTCCCGCAGCGAGCCGGCAGCGCCGACTACGTTTCGGGCCCACGTCGCGGGCCGCGTCACCGGCCACGGGGAGGACGCATGTTGGTGCTCGACCTGTTCCTGATCGGGCTGGTGATCACCCTCGAGCCCATCCCGCTGTCGGCCATGATCCTGCTGCTGGCAGCCGAGCGCGGGGTGATCAAGGGGCTGGGCTACACGCTCGGCTGGTTGTTGACGCTGGTCGCCATCGTCTTCATCACGGTGGGTGTGACGGGGGGCAAGCCCCTCATCCCGAACTCCAAGCCCTCGACCGCCGCGTTGTGCGTGAAGCTGGTCCTGGGTCTCCTGCTGGTCGTCTTGGGCTACCGGCGCCAGCGCCGCGCCGCGACGGCCGAGCGGAAGCCCAAGAAGCAGCCCAAGTGGATGGCCACCGTCGACCGCGTCAACCCGCTCGGTGCGGCCGGCCTGGCCTTCCTGCTCCAGCCCTGGGTCCTGGTGGCGGCTGGAGTGTCCACCCTCGTCGAGGCCAAGGTGAACACGGGCGCCGAGTACGTGGGCCTGGTGGTGTTCTGCCTACTGTGCTCGGCCAGCTACCTGACGCTCGAGGTCTACGCCACCGTGCGGCCGCACACGGTCAAGATGCGGCTCGACGCCCTGATGCAGTGGATCAACGCGCACACCGACCAGGCGATCGTCTTTCTCTCCCTCGGACTCGGCCTCTACCTGATGGCCAAGAGCATCTACGGCCTGGTCAGTTGAACCGGCCCGGGTCCATCCACCGCGACGCGGCCTGGGATCGGTAACGTCCATTGCGGGAGGTACCTCGCCATGCTTGCTTATACCTGGCCCCTGCTCAGCCTGTTCTGGACGATGCTCATGTTCGCCGGTGTCGTCCTGCTGCTGTTCTTCATCATCTGGTGCTTCGTCGACAACTTCCGGCGCAGGGACCACAGCGGCTGGGCCAAGGCGGGCTGGACCGTCTTGATCCTGATCTTCCCGTTCTTCGGCGCGCTGATCTACATCATCGCCCGCCCGGCGGACGCGCTCCTCGCCTGAGCGCCGAAGGGCAGCTGCGCCGGGCGCCGGCGCCCCTGGGATTCAGCCGGACAGAGTGAGCCGGCCGTCGGGGCCGTGGACGACGCCCGGGATCGAGAAGCGCCCCGACAGCAGCGCCGGCACATCGTCAAGGGCGACCACGGTCGTCGTCGACGTAGAACCGACGGGACGCTCGACCAGCACCGCCTCCTCGTAGGCAAAGAGGGAGAGGCAGAGCTCGGGCGTGCGCCAGCCCGCCATGATGCCGGTGACGAAGGGTGACTCGGGGTGCGTCGCGGTGTACCAGTTCTGCACGGCGATGTCGATGTGCGGCACCGGCTCGGGCACGAAGCCGTACATGTCGCTCCACGCCTCGTCCTGGTGCACCTGCAGCACGAGCTCGGGTCCGTCCTCGACCAGGCGGTAGCGCCAGCCCGACTGCACGGTGACGACGCCGGTGGCGAGCGGGACCGGATCGAGCAGTCCGCCCCCGCCGAAGCCGACGTCGGCCAGCCATACCGAGCCGTCGCGGTCCGTCACCCGCAGCAGGAGGTGACCGAGCGGGCGGGGCGCGCCCTCGGGGCCCATGCGGACTCGGGCCAGCATCGGCTCCACCGTGCGCCCGCCGAGCGACTCGAGCGCGCCGGCGAGGAGCAGGTTGTGCTCGAAGCAGTAGCCGCCCCGGTGGCCGGCCACCAGTTTGCGCTCGAGGTTGGCCGGCTCGAGCGAGGGCGGCGTGCCGGCGTAGGGATCGAAGTTCTCGAAGGCGATGCCGGTGGCGTGGGCCCGGTGGATCGAGGCCAGGTCCGGATCGTCGTGCGCGCCGAGGCCGACGCGGTCGAGGTAGGCCTCCAACGAGGTCAGCGGGGCCATGGTGCCGACGCTAGTGGCGGGCGCCCCGGAGCGCCCAGGGTCCGGCGAGTGCGGGGGGTGCCGGCTCACGTTGTCGCTCGGCCCGCGGCTCGGTAGTGTTCGGCGTCCCGGGGAACCCCTCAGGAGCCGCCCCATGCAGAACCATCATCCGACGATCGCCCAGCGGCCCGATCGGACGTGGGTGGTCGAGTGCGCCCAGTGCCGTTGTGACCGCAGCTCGTCGGTGCCGATCGGCATCGGGATGCCGCTGCCCGATCGGGACACGGCCGAGCGACTCCGCGACAACCACTCCGCCCGCCCGGTGCGGGCCACCGCCTCCTGAGTTCGCGCGCAAGGGAGCTCGAGGAGGAGCGTCCCGCAGCCCTCGGCGGCCCCGTGGGAGAAGCGCACCGGCAGAAGCACCAGCCGCACGACGAGCGCGTCGAGCGCCACGGCCACCGCCAGGATCACGTCCATCCAAGGGGTTCGATCGCACCGACGGATGGATACGGGGAGGGGTATATGATGGAGGGCGGAACGGGCAGAAACCCCTGAGAGTGAGGTCGCGTGATGCAGTTGCCTGACGAGGTGATCCGGGACGTGCGGACGCGCCTGCACCGGGTGGCCGGTCAGCTCGACGGGATCGAGCGCATGCTCGACGATGGTCGGGAGTGCCGCGACGTGGTGACCCAGATCTCGGCGGCCACCAAGGCGCTCGAGCAGGCCGGGTTCCGGCTGGTGGCGGCGGGCCTCACCTACTGCGTGGCCCACCCCGAGCAAGCCGAGAGCGAGGGCTACCCGTTGGAGGAGGTCCAGCGGATGTTCATGAAGCTGGCCTGAACATGGGCACCGGTGCACGCGTGCGGAACGGGACGGCCGAAGCGGGCGGCACGCCCGCCGTCGGTCAGCCGGGTCGCCGCATCCTGATCGTGGGCGGCGTGGCCGGCGGCATGTCGGCCGCCACGAGACTGCGCCGGCTCGACGAGTCGGCCTCCATCACCGTGCTCGAGCGATCCGGGCACGTGTCGTACGCCAACTGCGGGCTGCCCTATTTCGTGGGCGGGGTGATCGAAGACGAGGACGATCTGCTGCTGCAGACGCCCGAGCGCCTCTTCGAGCGGTTCCGGCTCGACGTCCGCGTCGGCACCGAGGTGGTGGGCATCGACCCGGCGACGCACACCGTCACCGTGCGCCCGACCGGGGGCGGGTCCTGCCCCACGACGGTCATCGCGTACGACGCGCTCGTGCTCAGTCCCGGCGCGGCGCCCGTGCGCCCGCCGCTGCCGGGCTTCGACCGGGTGCGTGTGCTGCGCACGGTGGAGGACGCCGAGCAGCTCGAGGGAGATGCCAGCACCCGGCCGCGCACCGCCGTGGTCATCGGGGCCGGGTTCGTCGGACTCGAGACGGCCGAGAACCTCAGCCGCCGCGGCATCGCCACCACGGTGATCGAGATGGCCGACCAGGTGCTCACCCCGCTCGACCCGGAGTTGGCCGTCCTGGTGGCGGCCGAGCTCGAGCGCAACGGGGTGCGCGTGCGCACGGGCGTCGGGGTGGCCGAGGTCACCGACGACGGCGTCGTGCTCGCCGACGGGCAGCACGTCCCGGGCGATCTGGTGGTGGCCGCCATCGGTGTGCGGCCCGACGTGGGTCTGGCCGAGATGGCCGGCCTCGAGATCGGTCCCCACGGTGGGATCGCGGTCGACGCCGACGGGCGCACGAGCGCGCCGGACGTCTACGCAGTGGGCGACGCCGTGGAGAAGGCCGACGCCCGTCGGCGGCCAGTCCTCGCTCATCGCCCTGGCCAACATCGCCAACCGGCAGGGCCGCCGGGTGGCCGACCGGATCTGCGGCCGGCCGGTGCGCCCGGCGCCCTCGCAGGCCACGGCCATCGTGAAGGTGTTCGGGCTCACCGCGGCCATGACCGGGTGGAACGAGAAGCGGCTGCAGGCGTCCGGGCGCTCGCTATCGCGTCATCCGCTCGCACCCCATGAACCACGCCGGCTACTACCCGGGCGCCGAGCAGATGTCGCTGAAGCTGCTCTTCGATCCCGGGACCGGCCTCATCGCCGGCGCCCAGGCCGTCGGCGGGTCGGGGGTGGACAAGCGCATCGACGTGCTGGCCACGGCCATGGCCGCCCGGCTGCGGGCCGACGCGCTGGCTGACCTCGAGCTCGCCTACGCGCCGCCGTTCTCGTCGGCCAAGGACCCGGTGAACATGCTCGGCTACATGGCCGAGAACCTCATGTCCGGTCGAGTGCGACGTGGTGGAGCCCGACGAGGTGGCCGGGATCGTGGCCGGCGGCTGGACCCTGCTCGACGTGCGCACCGAGGCCGAGCACGCCGCCGGCGCCATCCCCGGCAGCGTGAACGCCCCGCTCGAGCAGTTGCGCGAGCGCCTGGCCGGCCTCGGCCCCGGGCCCTTCCTCGTCTACTGCGAGGTGGGCCAGCGCGGCCACACCGCCACCATGCTCCTGCACGACGCTCGGGCTCCAGGCGCGCAACCTCGACGGCGGGCTACCGGACCTGGCGGGCGGCCGACGCCGCGGCGGCGCAGGACCCGGGTCTGCTCGCCGCCACGGCCGCCTGATCCGCCGGGCCGGGCCGGAGCGGGGCCGCCCCTCAGTCGGGCGGGTCCGGCGGCAGGTTCGAGGCCGGCGTCCCGATCAGCTTGGCGGAGAACTTGACCGCCTTCACCGCGCTGGTGACGCCGGTCTGAAGCAGGATACCGACGACGAGGAATGCGATGCCCACCCAGAAGAGGTAGCGCCATCCGAGCATGAGGATGCCGAGGCGCCCGATCATGTAGGGCGGCGAGCAGATCACCGCCCCCACGGCCCCGCCGATCGCGGTGGCGGCCAGCTTGTCCCGGGCGTTGGTCTGCTTCTTGGGGTCGATGCCGACGATGCGGGCCGGCACCGAGAGATAGCAGACCATCATGATGCCGACCACGATGCTCTGGCAGATGGCGAAGGGCCAGTGGCCCCATCGGGTCACGATCAGCGCGGAGAACGACAGCGCCAGTCCGATTGCGCATCCCCACGACATGATCACGCGGACGTGCTGGTTGGCCTTGGCGAAAGCCGGGCGGATCGTGGGTTCCCCCGGTTCCGAGATGGCGAAGGCGAACACGCCGTTGAGGTAGAAGCTCCCCGCAGTGAGCCCGGTGACCACCAGCACGGCCGGGATGAGGACCGGCCCGAGGATGACGTGGAACGACTTGCCGTGCAGGAGGTGGATCTTGAGGTCGAGCATGGCCGCCCAGATCCACATGGCCGGGAGGATCTGGACCAGCGTGAGCCGCCAGTTGGTCACCAGCAGCTTGACGCCCTGGAACAGCATCAAGAAGGCGCCGACCACCAGGCCGAGCGGGGCCAACCAGCGGCTGCGGCGGCTCAGGGCAAGCACGGCGCGTTCCACGGCGGCGTCGTCGCTGGCGTTGATGGCGTCGATCAGGCGCCGGATACCCGCCCACACGCGCCCGCGCCGGGTGGCCGGCTCGTCGTCCGCCGGGTCCCCGGTCGTGGTCGCCGCTCCCTGGCTCACTCCTGGATTGTCGTCGCGAACAGGCGTCGGGGAAAGTCACGGTCGGCCGCAGGTGCCGCGCCGCCGGTGGCCTGCGTAGCCTCTGGGGAGCAGGGACGGTCGGGCCGGTCAGGTCCGGGTCCCGTGGAGGTGGACGATGGCGAGCAACCACACGGTGCCGGTCGGGGAGAGTGCGATCCCTCCGATGGTCCCGCACCTGAGCGACGAGGACTCCAAGGCGAAGGGCAAGGAGGCCCGGGCCAAGGTGCCGCGTTCGAGCCATGGGGACTTCGCAGCCGCGGCGGACCGTCCCGACCCCGTCGCCCTCCTCGAGGGGCAGGCGACGTCCCGGGTGCCCGAGCTCGTGCCCATCCGCTACGGGCGCATGCTGGCCTCACCGTTTGCCTTCTACCGGGGCGCGGCGCTCATCATGGCCTCGGACCTCTCCACCAGCCCGCGCTCGAGCATCAACGCGCAGATCTGCGGCGACGCCCACCTGTCCAACTTCGGGGTCTTCGGGTCCCCCGAGCGCAATCTGGTCTTCGACTGCAACGACTTCGACGAGACCAACCCGGGTCCCTGGGAGTGGGACGTCAAGCGCCTGGCCGCCAGCATCGTGGTCGCGGCGCGCCAGAAGGGGTTCTCCAAGAGCGTGCGGGCCGAGGCCGTCCTCGCCCTCGGACGGTCGTACCGGGAGCACATGCGGATGCTGGCGCAGATGACGAACCTCGAGGTGTGGTACTCGCGCATCGACGTCGAGGCCGTGCTCTCGTCGCTGCAGGCCGAGGCACAGGCGAGCGGCTCCAAGGTGGAGGAGCGGATGGCCACGACCGCCACCAAGCTCGTGACCAAAGCGCTCACGAAGGATTCCATGAAGGCGCTCGACAAGCTCACCGAGGTGGTCGACGGCACACGCCGCATCAGGAGCGACCCGCCGCTCGTCGTCCCCGTCGAGGAGCTGTACCCCGAGCTCGAGAGCCTGCGCACCACCGAGTTCTTTCACGGCCTGTTGCGCAAGTACCGCCACAGCCTCCCCACCGACCGCCGGCACCTGCTGGAGCAGTACACGTTCAGCCAGATGGCCCGCAAGGTGGTGGGGGTGGGCAGCGTGGGCACCCGGGTCTGGATCATCCTCCTGCACGGGCCCCGTCCCGACGACGTCCTGTTCCTCCAGGCGAAGGAAGCCGAGGCGTCGGTGCTCGAGCGCTTCACCAAGAAGAGCGCGTACGCCAACCACGGGGCACGCGTGGTGGCCGGCCAGCGCCTCATGCAGGCGGCCAGCGACATCTTCCTGGGCTGGCAGAGCGCCGAGGGGCTCGACGGCGTGACCCGCGACTTCTACCTGCGCCAGCTCCAGGACTGGAAGGGGTCGGTCGACCCCGAGACGGCCCTGCCCGAGGGGGTCGGGCGCTACGGCGCGCTGTGCGCGCAGGCCCTGGCCCGCGCCCACGCACGGTCGGGGGACCGGATCGCCATGGCGTCGTACCTCGGCTCGGGCCCCTCCTTCGAGAAGGCCCTGGTCAAGTTCTCGGAGGCCTACGCCGACCAGAACGAAAGGGACTACGAGGCCTTCGCCGGCGCCGTGAAGTCCGGCCGTCTCCGCGCCGAGCAGGGTCTCTAGCGGCCCGGCCGGTGCGGCAGCAACCCGGGCTGGTCGCGGCGAACGTGCGGCTCGCCGGTGGGGAACGCCCGGATCAGGCGCCGCCGTACCCAAGGTGAGCACGAATCCGACGCGCGCGCTAGACAGTAGGGAGACCGACAGCCGGGTGGCGCGGGAACGCACGCGACCGACCGGACGACGACAAGGAGCCCCACATGTTCGCCTCGACGTATCCCGTCCTCGACGCCTTCCTGACGATGCTCTACTTCTTCCTCTTCATCATCTGGATCTGGCTGCTGATCACGGTGTTCATCGACATCTTCCGCAGCCGCGACATGGGCGGCCTGGCCAAGGCCCTGTGGGTGATCTTCGTCATCATCCTCCCGTTCCTCGGCGTGTTCGTGTACCTGATCGCCCGGGGCGGCAAGATGCACGAGCGAGCAGCGCAGGAGGCTCAGGAGCAGCAGAAGGCCTTCGACCAGTACGTCCGCCAGGCGGCGGGCACGGCCGGGGAGTCCTCGGCCGACCAGCTGTCCAAGCTGGCCGACCTGAAGGCCACAGGCGTCATCACCGACGCCGAGTTCGAGGCCCAGAAGGCCAAGATCCTCGCCAGCTGAACCGACGTCCCGTGGCCGGGTCGACATCCCGGGCGGGGCAGGGAATGATGACGAGGGACGGACACTGACCGCCGCGCACGGCACGCGGCGCGGCGGAGGAGGGACGATGACGGTAGGACCGGTCAGCTACACGGTGGTCGCCTTCCCGGGCAACAAGTTCAACGGGAACGTGGCGCCGGAGATCGAGAGGCTGGTGGGCAGCGGCCTGGTGCGCGTGCTCGACCTGGTGTTCGTCCTCAAGGACGAGCAGGGTGACACCGTGACCCTCGAGTTCGACCAGATGGACGAGCTCCACGCCTTCGGCGAGCTGGAGGGCGAGGTGGGGGGCCTCATCAACGAGGAGGACCTGGCGCACGTGGCCGGCCAGCTCCCGCCGGGGAACTCCGCCCTGGCCGTGGTGTGGGAGGACTTGTGGGCCAAGCCGCTGGTCGAGGCCGTCCAGGGCTCCGGCGGCGTGGTCATCGACTCGGCCCGTATCCCGGCCCAGCTGGTGGAGGACGCCCTCGAGGAGCTGGCGGCAGCCACCGAGAGTTAGATCCGCACCACGTTCGAAGCACGAGAGAGACAGAGAGAAGGAGCACGACCATGCCGTTGAGGAGACGTCCCGTCCTGCGGACGGTGGGCAGGACAGCAGTGATCGCGGGAACGGCGACCGCCGTGGCCGGCGGCGTCTCCCGCCACCAGCAGCAGAAGTACGCCCAGCAGGATGTCGCGGCCCAACCACAGCCCGCCGTCGAGCAGCAGGCCGCCCCGGCGGACGACTCCGATGACCTGATCAACAAGCTCAAGGAGCTGGCCACGCTCAAGGACCAGGGAATCCTGACCGAGGCCGAGTTCAACGACCAGAAGGCCAAGATCCTGGCTCAGATGTCCTGAGCCCCTGCCCGGGCGCCGCCTGGCCCGGGCGCCGGGTGGCATCGGGTCCGCCGGGTCACGACACCGAGATACGCACCTCCTCGTCGGGAACCACGTCGCGGCGCCACGCCGACCCGATGGGGTGCGATCGGTTCGGGATCATCCTGCGCAGGCGGTAGGAGGCCAGCAGCCGGCTCCCCTGCGTCACGTCGAGCCGGGGGTGGTCGAGGAAGACCCGGGTCCGGACCAGGACGGGCTCGTCCCCGTCGGGGTCCGGGCCGGCCAGGTTCGGGACGACCCAGCGCAACGGTTCTGCCGCGCGCACCCGGACCTGCGGCCCGATCACCGTCGTGTCCCCGCCGCGGCGCAGCCACGCCGCGGCGGCGCGGCCGACCGACATGGCCCGCCGGGCCGCCACGTCCGCCGTCTCGGCGGGGTGGGCGACGTTGCCCGCCACGAAGATCCCGGGGACCGTCGTGGCGCCGGCGGCCCCGCACGCCGGGCCGCCGGTGCCCGGGTCCACCGCGAGGCGGGCCAGCCGGGCCAGCTCGACGTCGGGGACGAAGTCCCCGCTGAACACGATGGTGTCGACGGCGACGGCGCGCTCGACGCCCTCGGGCCCGCGGACCAGCACCCGCTCGACCCGCTCGCGCCCGGCCACACCGGTGACGGACGCGCCGGTCCACACCGGCACCCTGAGCCCGAGACGGGTGACGGCGTCGAAGAGCCGGAACGTCTGCGCGTGCGGGAGGTCGGTGACGAGCGCCACCGTGCGCACTCCGGCCTCGCGCAGTGTCAGCACGGCGGAGTACGAGACGTGCTCGGCACCCACGACCAGGGCACGGCTGCCGACGGGTAGGTGCCGGCGGTGCACCCACTGCTGGAGCTGGCCCGACGTGAAGACGCCTGCCGGCCGCGAGCCGGGAACCAGGCGGGCGGCCCGGGGGCGCTCCCGGGCCCCGGTGGCCAGCACGACGGCCCGGGCGTCGATGTGGAGCAGCCCGCCCGGGCCCGTGACCTCGGCCCGCCCCGGCCCCGCCCAACCGGTCACCATGGAGCGGGTCCGGATGTCCACACCGCCGGCCACGGCACGCTCCACCCACCGGCGCGCGTAGGCCGGCCCGCGCAGCACGCGCCGCAGGTCCCGTAGACCGAAGCCGGTGTGCTCGCAGAGCCGGGGCGTCCCGCCGGCCTCGTCCTCGCGGTCGACGACCAGCACCGTCCCCGCGCCGCCCGCCCGCAGCTCGGTGGCCGCGGCCAGGCCGGCGGGGCCCGCGCCGACGACCAGCGCGTCGACCGCCACGACGGTCCTGCTCATGCCCGCACCGTGCCTCCACCGTCGAACTCCACACGCGACGCCAGTCGGGCCGCCAGGGTGGCACCGCAGTAGAAGCCCTGGCAGCGTCCGTTGCCCGCCCGGGTGCGGCGCCGAACGCCGCCGAGGTCCACGGCGGGGACCGTTGAGATGAGCGCGTCGCGCACCTCGCCGTCGGTGACCCGCTCGCAGAAGCACACGATGTGGCCGTAGGCCGGGTCGCCCGCCATCTTGCCGGCGTCCGCGAAGGGGCGCGTGGCGCGCTCGCCGAGCTCGGGCATGTGGGGGACGGGCGGCTCGCGGTCGGCCTCGGCCAGCGGGAGCCCGGCCGCGCCCATCTGGGCGACGACGTGCTCGGCGATGGCGAGCGACGCCGTGAGGCCGGTGGAGCGGATCCCGCCGACGCACGCGTAGCGCTCCTCGTCGTACACGGTGATCTGGTAGTCCCGGTGCTCGGTGGCGGCGCGCACGCCCGCGTAGGTCGCCGTCACCTCCTCGTGCAGCAGGTCGGGCATGATCCGGCGGCCGGCGTCGAGGAGGGCGGCGAGGCCCTCGGCCGTGGTGGCGGTGTCATCGGGATCGTCGATGTCCTCGGCCGTCGGGCCCAGCAGCACGTTGCCGTAGACCGTCGGCGCCACCAGGACGCCCTTCGTCCGCTCCGACGGCACCGGGAGCACAATCGACGACACGAGCGTCCGCGCCAGCTTGTCGAAGACCACGAGCTGTCCGCGCCGTGGTGCGACCGCGAACTCGTCGTGGCCGAACCGACGGTCGAGGTGGTCGGCACGCAGGCCGGCCGCGTTGACCACCCAGCCCGCGCGCACCGGGCCTGTGGTCGTGTGTAGGAGCCAGGCGCCGTTGTGGCGGGCCACGTCGGTCACCGTCGTGCGCAGCCGGAGCTCGACGCCGGCACCGACCGCCTCGGTGGCGAAGGCGATGCTGGTGCTCCACGGGCAGATGATCGACTCGTCGGGGACGGCCACGGCGCCCGTCGCGCCGGGCGCGAGATGCGGCTCGAGCCGGTAGAGCTCCTCGAGCGGGATCCGACCGGCACGCTCGTACCCGTTGGCCCGGGACTTGGCCACGACATCGTCGAGCCGCGACGCCTGTTCGGTGTCCCAGGCCACCAGGACGGCGCCCGTCTGCTCGAGGGCGATGCCCGATGCCCGGACGTAGGCGGTGAGCAACGCGTGGCCGCGTCGCACCAGCGAAGACTCGAGGCTCCCGGGCTGCGTGTCGAACCCGGTGTGGACGATGGCGGTGTTGGCCTTCGAGGTCCCGGTGCCGACGTCGTTGGCGCGCTCGAGCACCACGGTGCGCAGCCGGTAGCGCGCCAACTGGCGCGCGATGGCGGTGCCCACCACGCCGGCGCCCACGACGGCGACGTCGTATGTGCGGGCGTCTTCGCCGCTCATGGCGCGGGTGCGTGCGGCGCGTCCGCCGCCCTCGTCACGGCGCGCTCGAAGCGCGCCAGACGCCCGGCGGCGTCGTCCGCCGTGCTGGCCGGCTCGAAGCGCGTGCGTGCGTCGACGCGTCGGACCACGTCGTCGAGCGTGTGCCCCGATCCGGCCCCGAGCCGGGCCAGTGCCCCCACGCCGGCCGCAGTCGCGTGCGGCGAGGGTGCGACCTCGACCGGAGCCTGGAGCAGGTCGGCCTGGGCCTGCATGAGCACCCGCGAGCGGGTCAGACCGCCGTCGACCCGCAGCAGCGCCAGCGGGCGGCCGAGGTCGGCCGCGGCGGCGCGGGCCAGCAGGGTCACCTGCGCCGCCAGCCCGTCGACGGTGGCCCGCACCACATGGGCCGGTTCGGTGGCGGGACCGATCCCCTCGATCGCGGCCAGGGCATCGGGTCGCCACCACGGGGCTCCCAGGCCGGTGAGGGAGGGGACCACGGTGACGCCTCCGCTGTCGTCCACCGAGCCCGCCACCGCGTCGAGGTCCTCGGCGCGGCGGAGGAACCCCCAGCGCTGGAGCCAGGCGACGGCGGCCCCGGCGGCATAGACCTGGCCGTCGACGCAGTAGGCGGCACGCGCGCCGTGCTGCCAGGCCACCGAGACGGCCAGGCCGGCGGTGGAGGCGACCGGGTGCGGTCCCGCGTTGGCCAACAAGAACGCCCCCGTGCCGTAGGTGCACTTGGACTCGCCGGGCTCCAGGCAGTGCTGCCCGACCAATGCCGCCTGCTGGTCCACGCTGAGTCCGCACACCGGGAGCGACGGCCCGAACGCGTCGGTGCGGCCGATCTCGGTCGCGCAGTCGGCGACCGCGGGGAGATCGGTCGCGTCGAGGCCGAAGGCGGCGCAGGCCTCCTCCGACCAGGTACGCCGTGCGAGGTCGAGCAGCAGCGTTCTCGAAGCGGTCGTGACGTCGGTGACGTAGGCGCCCGTGAGGCGGTGCAGGAGCCAGGTGTCGCTGGTAGTGACCACGCCGTCGGCGGTCACGTTGCGTCGCAGCCAGGTCATCTTGGGCGCCGCGAAGTAGGGGTCGAGCGGAAGCCCGGTCGCACGGGTGAGCCACTCGGCCTCCTGCGCCATGTCGGCGCAGATGCCCGCGGCGCGCCGGTCCTGCCACGAGATGGCCGTGCTCAAGGGCCGGCCCGTGCCGCGGTCCCAGGCCAGCACCGTCTCACCCTGGTTGGCGAAGCCGACGGCCGCCACCGGCCCGCCCACCTGTTCCAGGGCCTCGCTCCCGGCACGGCAGACCGAGTCCCACAGCTCCCCGGGGTCCTGCTCCACGCCCCCGCCCGGGACGGCGCGCGGTGACACGGCGGTCTCGACCGAGGCGAGGACCTCGCCCTCGTCGCCGAAGACCACCGCTTTCGTCGCCGAGGTCCCCTGGTCGAGGGCGAGAACTCGCATGCGGGGACATTGTGCCAGCGGGGACCCGTGCCGGCCGAGCCGGCGGACGCGCCGAATTCCGTCGCGGGGAGGACACGTTCGAACCCCGGGAACTCTTCACATTCCCGTCAAGTCAGATTCCCGTCACGCGGCGACTCGGCTTGCTATCGTGCCGGCAACATCGCAACACCCGCTGCGATCCCGCTCCCGGGGCCGCCGAGGAAGGGGGTCAGCACGTGCCTGAAGGTGTCTTCGAGGAGGGCGGCCATCTTGTCCCGGAGGGGCATCACGTCGCGACCCTGAGCGCGGACGAGAAGCACCTGGCCAGCCTGGGCTACAAGCAGGAGCTGAGCCGGAGCTGGTCGGGCTTCTCCAACTTCGCCATCAGCTTCTCGATCATCTCGATCCTGGCTGGTTGCTTCACCACGTTCTCGAGCGGATGGAACGGCGGCGGCCCGGCAGCCATTGCCTGGGGGTGGCCGGTGCTGGCCGCCCTCGTGCTCTGCATCGGCCTCTGCCTGTCCGAGCTCGTCTCGGCGTTCCCGACGTCGGGCGGTATCTACTGGTGGGCCTCCAAGCTCGGCGGCGTGAAGGCCGGGTACTACACCGGCTGGCTGAACCTGATCGGCCTGCTGGCCATCGTCGCCTCGGTCGCCTACGGCTGCGCCACCTTCCTCGACCTGACGCTGGGCTTCTTCTCCACCAGCTGGCACTCGGGCAGCCTCCACACGATCTTCCTGTTCTTCCTCGGGATCCTCGTCCTTGCCGCTCTGGCCAACATCTTCTCGAGCCACCTGCTCTCGATCTTCAACAACGTCTCGGTGTGGTGGCACGTGCTGGGTGCGCTGGCCATCATCTTGATCCTGATCTTCCTGCCCCATCACCACGCCAGTGCCAGCATGGTGTTCACCTCGACCGTCAACAACACCGGCTTCTTCGGCGGGGCGACGCACGGGGCTGGCTTCATCTTCATCATCCTGCCCATCGGCGCCCTGCTGACCCAGTACACGATCACCGGCTACGACGCCTCGGCCCACCTGTCGGAAGAGACGCACGAGGCAGCCGACTCGGCGGCCAAGGGCATCTGGCGGTCGATCTTCTACTCGGCCATCGGCGGCTGGCTCCTCTTGCTCGCCTTCCTCTTCGCCGTGCAGAACGAGGGCGACGTGACCAAGGGCGGCGGCGGCGTGGCCCTGATCTTCTCCCAGGCCCTCACGTCGCACTGGGGGGCCACCGTCCTCTTGATCTCGACGGTCGGCCAGTTCTTCTGCACCATGGCCTGCATGACGAGCTGCTCGCGCATGCTCTTCGCCTTCAGCCGCGACGGGGCGGTCCCGGGTGCCAAGACCTGGTCCAAGCTCAGTGCCAAGCGGGTGCCGGTCGCCGGCGTGATCCTGGTCGCGGTGGTCTCGCTCATCCTCACGGCGCCGGCACTGATCCCCGTCGACGTCAACGGCGCGCCCTCGCCGGTCGCCTTCTTCGCCGTGGTCTCGATCGGCGTCATCGGCCTCTACTGGGCCTTCGCCGTGCCGATCTGGCACCGGTGGCGCAAGGGCGACGATTTCGAGACCGGCCACTGGAACCTCGGCGCCAAGTACAAGTGGCTCTCCGTGATCGCCCTGATCGATGTCGTCATCATCACGTGGATGGCCTTCATGCCCACCTCGAACCTGGGCGTGCCGTGGACCACCGGCTTCTCCATGAAGTACGTGAACTACACCATCCTCGTCTTCCCGGCCTTCCTCATCTTCCTGTGGATCTACTGGCACGCGTCGGTCAAGAACTGGTTCACCGGTCCCAAGCAGACGATCGAGGAGGAGACCGTCGAGCTGCTGGGGGGCCAGGACTACCCCGCTTCGTCGCTGCCCTGACCGGGCCCGCCGGCGGCACACGGTGAGCGCCGGCGAGGCGGCCGGCGCCGCCGACGCCGGGCCGGACCACGGGCTCGACCCCGCCCTGGTCGAACGGGTGGCCGCCCTGCAGGGCCGCCCGCGCACCGTCGAGCTCCTGCCCGGAGGCCTGACCAACCGGAACTACAAGATCACCACGCCCGACGGTGCCTACGTGCTGCGGCACTCGACGCCGTCGTCGGCCGACGAGCTGGCCGTCGACCGTCGGGCCGAGCACGAGAACAGCGCCCGCGCCGCCGCCGCCGGTGTCGGTGCGCCGGTGATCGACTTCCTGCCCGACGACGGCGTCCTTGTCGTGGGCTTCCTCGAGGGCGAGTCGCTGACCGATGCGCACCTGCAGCGGCCCGGTGTCCTGCCCCGTGTGGCCGAGGCGTGCCGCCGGCTTCACCGCGGCGAGCCGTTCGTGAACCGCTTCGACATGTTCGAGGTCCAGGCCGACTACCTGGCGCGCGTCCAGCATCGGGGCTTCCGGCTCCCCCCGCGCTACCTCGACCATGCCGACGCGGTCGGACGCATCCGGGCCGCTCTGGCCGTGCGGCCCGTCGCCCCCGTGCCGTGTAACAACGACCTCCTGGCAGCCAACTTCATCGACGACGGCCGGGCGGTGTGGATCATCGACTACGAGTACTCGGGCAACAACGATCCCTACTTCGAGCTCGGCAACATCTGGAGCGAGTGCCACCTCAGCGTCGACCAGCTCGGGGAGCTCGTCCGCACCTACGACGGCGCACCCTCGCGCAGCCACCTGGCCCGGGCGCGCCTGTGGGGCCTGATGTCCCAGTACGGCTGGACGCTGTGGGCCTCCATCCAGGACGCCACCAGCGCCATCGACTTCGACTTCTGGGGCTGGGGGATGGAGAAGTACGAGCGGGCCGAGGCCACCTTCGGCGGGCCCGACCTCGAGCGCCTCCTGGCCGACGCGGCCCGGGCAGACTGAGCGCCGGCCCGTCGAGGGAGGCCGAGGGAGGCCGAATGAAGACGACCGTGGAGGACAGGCCGACGCACGCACGGACGGGGGGCGACCTGCCCGACCGTGCCCGCGTCGTGGTCATCGGCGGGGGCGTCGTCGGCAGCTCGACCGCCTACCACCTGGCCAAGATGGGGTGGACCGACGTCCTCCTCGTCGAACAGGGCCAGCTCTCGTGCGGCACGACCTGGCACGCCGCCGGCCTGCTCGGCCAGCTCCGCGCGACCGAGTCGGGGACCCGGCTCGTGCAGTACTCGGCCCGGCTCTACGGCGAGCTCGAGGCGGAGACGGGCCTCGCCACCGGCCTCAAGCGTTGTGGCGGCGTCACCGTCGCCCGCACACCCGACCGGATGGTCCAGTTGCGCCGGACCGCCGCGACGGCCGAGGCCTACGACCTCGAGTGCGAGCTGCTCACCCCGGCCCACGCGCTCGAGCGCTATCCACTCCTCGAGACCGGCGATTTGCTCGGTGCGCTCTGGCTGCCCGGCGACGCCACCGTGAACCCGGTGGATGTGACGGCCTCGCTCGCCCGCGGTGCCCGCTTGCGCGGGGTGCGCATCGAGGAGCGCACCCGCGTGACCGGCGTCACCACCGAGGGCGGGCGGGTGACCGGCGTCGTGACCGACCGCGGCGCGGTGGAAGCCGAGGTCGTCGTGAACTGCGCCGGCCAGTGGGCCAAGGCCGTGGGGCTCCTGTGCGGCGTGGACGTCCCGCTGCACTCGGCCGAGCACTTCTACGTGGTGACCGAGGCGATTGATGGCGTGCACCGCGACCTGCCGATCCTGCGCGACCCCGACGGGTACACCTACATGAAGGAGGAGGTCGGGGGGCTGGTGGTCGGCGGCTTCGAGCCGACCGCCAAGCCGTGGGTCGCCCCGGACGCGCTGCCTCACCCGTTCGAGTTCCAGCTGCTCGAGGAGGACTGGGACCACTTCGGCGTGCTCATGGACTCGGCCCTGCACCGCATCCCCGTGCTGCAGCACACCGGGTTGAAGAAGCTCTACAACGGGCCCGAGAGCTTCACCCCGGACAACCAGTTCTGCCTCGGCGAGGCACCGGGGCTGCGGGGTTTCTTCGTCGGCGCCGGCTTCAACTCGGTCGGGATCGCCTCGGGGGGCGGCGCCGGCCGGGCCCTGGCCGAGTGGATCGTCGAGGGTGAGCCGACGAGCGACCTCGTGGCCGTCGACGTCCGGCGCTTCGCCCCGTTCAACGCCAACAACCGCTGGCTCAGGGATCGCGTGGGGGAGGTGCTCGGGCTCCACTACGCCGTGCCGTGGCCCAACCGCGAGCTAGCCACCGCCCGACCCTTCCGCCGTTCGCCCCTCCATCACCTCCTGGCCGGCAAGGGCGCGGTCTTCGGTTCGAAGATGGGGTGGGAGCGCCCCAACGTCTTTGCACCGCCGGGGGCGCCGGCCGAGCTCGACTACACCTGGGGGCGCCCCGACTGGTTGTCCTGGTCCGTCGCCGAGCAGACGGCCACGCGCCAGCGGGTGGCCGTCTTCGACGAGACCTCCTTCGGCAAGCTGCTCGTCGTCGGGCGGGACGCCGAGGCGGTGCTCCAGCGGCTGTGCACGGCCGACGTCGCTGTCGAGCCGGGTCGGGCCGTCTACACCGCGATGCTCAACGAGCGCGCCGGGTACGAGGCCGACGTCACCGTCACCCGCCTGGCCGCCGACCGCTACCTGCTGGTGACGAGCGCAGCGTCGCCGGTGCGCGACGCCGCGTGGATCGAGCGGCACCTCCGGGCCACGGAGCACGTGAGCGTCGTCGACGTTTCCTCCGCCTACGCCGTGCTGGGCGTCATGGGCCCGGCGTCGCGGCAGCTGCTGGCCCGCCTCGGTTCAGCCGACCTCTCCGACAGCGCCTTCCCGTTCTCGACGAGCCGGGAGATCGCCCTCGGCTACGCCACGGTGCGCGCCACCCGCATCACCTATGTCGGCGAGCTCGGCTGGGAGCTGTACGTGCCGACCGAGTTCGCCGTCGGCGTGTACGAGGACCTGGTGGCTGCGGGCGACGACCTCGCCCTCGGCCGGGCCGACGCCGGGTACTACGCCATCAACAGCCTGCGGCTCGACAAGGGGTACCGGGCCTTCGGGTCTGACCTCACGCCGGACCACACGCCCCTCGAGGCTGGCCTGCGCTTCACCTGCAAGCTCGGGACCCCGATCGACTTCGTCGGACGAGCCGCGCTGGAGGCGGCCATCGCGGCGGGGCCGCAGCGGCGCCTCGTGTCGCTGCGTGTCGGGGACCCAGACGTCATGCTCTGGGGTGGCGAGCTCGTCCTGCGCGACGGGGAGCCGTCCGGGCAGGTGACCTCGGCGGCATGGTCGGTCACGTGCGGCGCCGCCGTCGGGCTCGCGTACGTCAGACGACCGGACCGTGGCCCGGTCGCCGCCGACGACGTGGGCACCGGAACCTGGGAGGTGACGGTGGGAGAGCACGTCGCACCGCTCGAGATCCGTACGGGGCCGCTCTACGACCCCACCTCGGCCCGGGTCCGGGTCTGACACCCGGGGGCGAGCCCGTCGGCTCGGGCCCGGCCGGTAACGTACGGCCGGTGTGGCCGAACACCAGCGCCGCCGGGGTGACCCGCCTGCGCCCGTGCCCGACCCGTCACCCGGCGGGTGACTGAGCCCGCCGCCCCCGGGCCTCGCCGAGCCGGTGCCGGCACCGGCTCGGGCACCGAGGTGTTCGCACCCCGCCACGCCGCCGGCTCCGGGCCGCGGCACGCGGCGGCCCCGGCCGGGCCCGACGCAGCTGCCCGCGCCGAGTCGGGCGCGCGGGCCCTCGAGGGGCCAGCCCCCGGCACGCGCGGCCCCTGGTGGTGGGTGCCCGGCGCGCTCACCGTGCTCACGATCGCCTCCGTGATCGTGGTGACGCTCTGGCAGCTGCACCCGGGCATGCTGTTCACCTCGACCACGACGACGGGCGGCGACACCGGCGCGCACATCGCCATGCCGAAGTTCCTCGAGTCGCTCCTCGTCCACGGCCACCTGACCGGGTGGGACCCGGGTTGGTACGACGGCTTCCCCCTCTACACCTTCTACTTCACGCTGCCGGACCTGTTCATCGCCGTCGCCGGCTGGGTCATCCCCTACGCGGTCGCCTTCAAGCTCGGCACCATTCTCGGCTCGGTTCTCCTGCCCGTCTGCGCCTGGGCCTGCGGGCGGTTCTTCCGGTTACGCCCGCCCCTGCCCACGCTGCTGGCCGCGTCGGCACTGCCCTTCCTGTTCGACCCGACGTTCACCATTCTCGGTGGCAACCTCTTCTCCACCCTGGCCGGCGAGTACTCCTACTCGTTCAGCCTCTCGATGGCCATCTTGTTCCTCGGGCTGTTCGCCTGCGCGGTGCGGGAGGGCCGGCACCGCGGCTGGGCCGCCCTGGTGCTGGCCGTCTGCGTGCTGTCGCACATCGTCCCCGCCTTCTACGCGCTCGGCGGCGCCGCCGTGCTGACCGTGATCGAGCTGCTCCCGGCGCGCTGGGGTATCACCGACGACCGGCTGCAGCTGGCGCGCCCGGACCCGACCGCCACCTGGGTGCCGCGCCGGCGAACCCTGTGGTGGGCCACCTCCACGGTCGGCGTGGGTCTGCTCCTTTCCGGGTGGTGGTTGGTGCCTTTCGGGCTCGAACACGCCTACACCACGTCCATGGGGTACACCAACGTCGAGGGCTGGGCCCAGTACTTCCCCGAGGCGGACGCCTGGGCGCTCGTCCTGGCAGGTGTGGGCGCCGTTGCCGCGTGCGTGACCCGCAGCCGGTTCGGCATCACGGTCACCGTGCTCGGGGTGGCGTCCGCGGTGGCCACCGCGGTCGATCCCCAGGGTGCCCTGTACAACGTGCGCCTGCTGCCGCTGTGGTTCATTTCGGTCTACCTCATGGCGGCGTGGGGCTTCGGCACCGTCTGCGTCGCCGTGGCGCGTGCCTGGCGCCGGTACCGCCTTCGGCGCTGGGAGTCGGCGCACCGGCTCTGGGACGAGCCCGACCCGCTGACGATCGTGCCGGGGTCCCCGTCCGGTCCGTTGGGCGCGGCCGGGTTCACGGCCGGGTTCACGGCCGGGTTCACGGCGGGGAACGCCCCGAGGCACACGATGGGCCACGAGGTGCGGCACGTCGAGCGCCCTCCGTCACCGCGTTGGGCCCCCGCGGCAGTGGGCGGGGCCGCACTGGGCCTGGTGGCCACGCTGCTGGCGGTCGTGACACCGCTGGTCGTGCCGCAGTCCGCCCTGCCGGTCACGCTCGGCTCCAACCAGGTCGCCAACTGGTCCCACTACAACTACGCGGGATACGAGGGGCAGGCGTCCTATCCCGAGTACCGGTCGTTGCTGCAGCAGATGGCAGCCGTCGGGCGCCGCGACGGCTGCGGCCGAGCCATGTGGGAGTACAGCGCCAGCGAGAACCGCTTCGGCACGCCGATGGCCCTGATGCTGCTGCCGTACTGGACGAACGGGTGCATCGACTCCATGGAGGGTCTGCTCTTCGAATCCTCCACGACGACGCCCTACCACTTCATCGACCAGGCCGAGCTCTCCGCGCAGCCGTCGGAGCCCGAGGTGAACCTCCACTACGGGACGGGAGCCGACGTGGCGCTGGGCGTCAAGCACCTGCAGCTGCTGGGGGTGCGGTACTTCATTGCGGAGACCGCCAGCATCGAGCAGCAAGCCGATGCCAACCCCGACCTCACCCTGCTGGCGCGCTCGGGACCGTGGACGTACAACGACAGCGGCGCCATCACGCACACCACGTGGAGCATCTACCTGGTCAAGGACTCCCCGCTCGTCACCCCGCTGGCCAACGACCCGGTCGTGCTCTCCGGGGTCAAGCCCGCGCAGTCGAGCTGGCTCGGCCCGGCGCAGGACTGGTACGTCCACCCCGGCCGCTGGGACGTCGAGCTGGCCCAGAGCGGGCCGTCGTCGTGGCCGCGCACCTCCGTCGACCACATCCGCCCCACGGCGAAGAAGGCGGGCACCACGACGGTGAGCCGCGTGACGCAGACCGACTCCACCGTCAGCTTCCACGTGTCGAAGCTGGGCACCCCGGTGCTCGTCAAGGTCTCCTACTTCCCCAACTGGCACGCCTCCGGAGCTCGGGGTCCGTGGCGGGTGACGCCCAACTTGATGGTGGTCGTGCCGACGTCACACGACGTGACGCTGAGCTACGGGACCTCCTCGGCCGACTTCCTCGGCGTGCTGGCCACGCTGCTGGGACTGGCCGGCCTGGTGGCGCTCTTCGCCGTCCCGGCGGTGCGCCGTCGGCGACTCAGGACAGCTTGATCGTCGCCGGCACGGCCAGGGCGTCCCAGGCGACTCCGACGCAGGACGTCGCCGTCGGGCACGAGATCCCGAGGATCTTGGTGATGTCGTTCGACGACCCCCGAACCGACCAGCTACCTCCCGAGTCCGCCGTCGAGACGGGCATCCCGGCGCCGGCCGCCTGACAATCGGCCTCCGAGGCGCACGACACGGCCAGGAACCACGAGCGCGTGGCGGGTCCGTGGGGCAGCTGACGCACCCAGGTGGCGCCCCCGTCCCCGCTGCGCAGGACAGCCTGGGTCGGCGCGTTCCCCACGGCGACACAGACCTGTGACGTCGGGCACGTGACGGCGCTCAGCTGCGTGCCCCCCCGTGCCAACTGGTACCCCGACTGCCACGTCCGGCCGGCGTCCGCGGAACGAAGGATCTCGCCGGTCGTCACTCCGGCGCCGGCACGGGAACCGACGGCGACGCAGTCGGCGGCGCTCGGGCACGAGATGCCCGCCGGGACGAAGCACGGGGTCGGGGTGTCGGCCCACGTGTGCCCGCCGTCGGTCGTGCTGTAGGTCGCGCCCGACGGGCAGGTCGAGCCGCTGGCCGGCGCCGATCCGCCGGCGACGCACTGCGTGGTCGACGGGCACGAGACGGCGTCGAAGGCGACGTTCCCGACGGTGGCTGTATTCCAGGTGGCGCCCCCGTCCGCGGTCGAGATCGCCGTGGTACCGCCCACGGCGGTACACGTGTTGGCCGCCGGGCACGCGACGGCGGCGAGTGTCCCCACCCCGGCCGGCACGTTGTGCTGCGACCAGGTCGAGCCGCCGTCTGACGAGGTCAGCACCATGCCCGTCTTGAAAGTCGTCTCGCCCACGGCCACGCACTGGGTGCCGCTCGGGCATGCCACCGCGGTGAGCGTGTAGGAGGAAGGGCCGAAGGTCCGCGTCACCGACCACGACGGTCCCGGTGGGCCGGCCAGCAAGGCCAGCGCCCTCGCCGTCGCGCTCTGCTGCGGGCTCGGTGCCGGCGCGCTCGGCACCGGTGCGGCGCTCTGTGCGTGTGCACCGGCGGGGATCACGGCCGCCTGCCGTGCCGTGTGGGGAGCGCCGGGTGCCGAGAGCTCGGCCGTCGCGGCGGCGACCACCACCACGACGAGCCCGATGGAGAGCGCCGCCCAGGCGGCGCGGACGAGCGGGCGACGCCGGCGTTGGCGGCGCTCGCGTCGGGAGAGCGGCGTCTCCCGACGAAGGGCCGGGAGCACGGCACGGTCGGGGTCCTCGAGCTGGGGGAGCGGCTGCACGGGCGCGAGCGTGCAAGCTCCGAGCGAACTCCGCGTGAAGCCGGTGAGCTCGTCGGGGCGGATCACGTCCTCACGCCGACCCGGGACGGCGTTCTCCTCCTCGATGATGGTCATGGTTTCAGAGGCCGAAGCTAGTCGTCCGGGGGCGATTCTGGCGACCCGAGCGGTCGGCCGGCCGGTCGGGGCTACCAAGGCCACGCTCCGGCCGCGACCCGCCCGACCTGGGTCGGGAGGCGACGGGTCGAACTTCACGAGACAAAGCGGACAGAATCTGTCTAATATGTTCGGAGATGACGGCGACCCTGCACGAGGTGACTCCGGCGGGGACTCCCGGGCCGGACGCCTACGCCGGGCGACCCTTCGGCCCCACCGAGTCGCGCATCCTCGTCGCCGCCCTGGCCGTGATCGGCCGCCGCGGCGTGCGCCGGCTCGGCATGCAGGAGGTGGCGGAGGCCGCCGGCGTGTCACCGCGGAACGCTGTACCGGTACTTCCCGAGCAAGGACCACGTGCTCGCTGCCGCGGCCGAATACGACGGGGAGCGCTTCCGGATCGGGCTCGAGGATGTGCTGGCGGAGGCCCACGGCCCCGAAGAGCGGATCGCCGCCTTCATGGCCTACTCCTTCGACTTCATCCGCGAGCATCCGTGCCGCCCGCTCTTCGAATCCGAGCCGGGCTTCGTGATGGGCTACCTCCTCGACCACCTGCCTTCGCTGCGCGACGAGTTGCTCGCGCACCTCGGGGACGCGTTCGACGCCGTCCCGGCCGTGGCCGCCGGCGCGCTGGGGCGCGAGCAGCTGGCCGACGTCATCGTGCGCCTCTTCGCGGCGAGCTGGATCATCCCGCAGGCCGACGACGACTCACTCGTGCAATCGCTCAACCACATCCTGCAACTCAACGGGGGAACCTGATGACCGACATCACCGACATCACCGACATCACCGACATCACCGACACCACCGACACCACCGACACCGCCGAGGCGGACGCCGGCGGCGAGGGCTACGGCCAGGATCCGTTTTCCGCGATGGACGCCGAGATGGCGGCCAACCCGCAGCCGGTCTTCCAGGCCCTGCGCCACGACATGCCTGTGATGGAGGTCGACATGCCGTCGGGCGGCCGTGCCGTCCTGCTCACGCGCAAAGCCGATATCGACTACACGCTGCGCCACGCGGACATCTTCTCCTCCAACATGGACGCCGTTGATCTCAAGAACGCGCGGCCGATGATCCCGCTGCAGATCGACCCGCCGGAGCACAAGAAATACCGACGTCTGCTCGACCCGCTCTTCTCCCCCCACAAGACGGCGGTGATGGAGGACGAGGTCCGCGACCTGGTCAACCAGCTGATCGACGGCTTCATCGACCGGGGCGAGGTGGACTTCGCCGCTGAGTTCTCCGTCCCGTTCCCCTCCCAGGTGTTCCTCACCCTCCTCGGTCTCCCCATGGAGGAGCTGGACCGCTTCGTGGCCATGAAGGACGGCATCATCCGTCCCGACCACGTGACCGGGAAGCCCTACGGCCACCCCGAGATGCAGGCGCACCAGCAGAAGACGGCCGACTCGGTCTACGCCTACTTCAACGAGATCCTCGACCAGCGCGAGGTGGAGCGCCGTGACGACCTGCTCTCGCACTTCCTCGATGCCGAGGTCGACGGCGACCGGCTGACCCGCGAGGACATCCTCGACATCTGCTTCCTGTTCCTCATCGCCGGCCTGGACACGGTCACCGCCACGCTCGACTGCATGTTCGCCTACCTGGCCCAGCACCCCGACCAGCGTCGGCAGCTCGTCGAGGACCCCGGTCTCATCCCCAACGCGGTCGAGGAGCTGCTGCGCTGGGAGACGCCCGTCATGGGCGTGGCCCGCGTGGCCGTCGAGGAGACCGAGCTCGGTGGGTGCCCCGTTCACGCCGGCGACCAGGTCATGGTCATGATCGGCTCGGCCAACACCGACGAGGAGGAGTTCGCCGACGCCGACCAGGTCCGCTTCGACCGCGAGGTCAACCGGCACATCGCCTTCGGCGGGGGAATCCACCGCTGCCTCGGGTCCAACCTGGCCCGCCTGGAGCTGCGGACGGCACTGCGCGAGTGGCACCGGCGCATCCCCGACTACGAGATCGAGCCGGGCCACACGCTGCGCTACACCGGCGGGATCCGCTCCATCGACTACTTCCCGCTGCGCTTCTCGGCCAGCGCGTAGTCGCGGTCTCCGGCGCGGCCGCTCGTCGGATCGTCGTCGCAGCCGCGCCGCGCCGCGCGGCTGCACACGGTGAGCTCGTCCACCAACCGGTCCGCCTCCTCGACCGTCCGGTCCCTGAACTCGCCCCGGGTCCGGTGGCCCGCCACGTCGACGTGCACGGTGGCCAGGCCCAGCGGTCGCTGCAGCGGACCCTGCACGCGCCGGACGCTCTGGGTCTTCTCCAAGGGGACCCAGGTCGTGGTGCGGTTGAGCCGTCCGGTGACGCACATGGCGTGCGATCCGTCGTGGCCGGCCGAGAGGAAATGGAAGCTCAGCGGCGCCTTCCAGCGTGCCCGGCGGGGCGGTGTCGTGCGGACCGGGTCCGGGGCACCGAACAGGCGGTCGAGCAGGTGCAGAGCGTCGCCGGCCGAGCCCACGGGGAGGAGGGCCTTGCGTACCACGCTGGTGCCCTCACCGCGCTGGTTGCGCGCCGTGGCACCCGCCACGTCGACCTCGAGCCGGCACCAGCCGAAGGGGCGCCAGAGCAGCGGCTGGACCCGGCGTACCGCCTGGATCCTCCCGTAGGGGACGGTCTCGGAGATGGTCTGGAGCAGGCCCCGGCTGATGCGGACCCCTTCGGGCCCCTCGACGGCGACAAAGCCGTACTGCCCCGACAAGCGCCGCCAGACGATGCCGGCGAAGCTGAGCATGTAGACGGCGAGGAAGCCCGCCACCGTGCCCGCGGTCCGGGGCTCGAACTGGTCCAGGGTGCCCAGTGCGGCCACGGTGGTGACGAGGACGAGGCTGACCAGTGACAGCAGCACCGAGCCGATCAGACGGCCGGGAGTCACCATCGCCATCGGCAGCCGGCCGTCCGCCCCGCTGAGGGCTTCGAGGTCGTGGCGCCCGGCCAACAGGTGGAGCCGCAGCTCCGACGCCTGCGCTGCCGTGAGGTAGGCCAGACGGCCGTCGGTCGACCCGGACCCCGCCAGGCGCACGCGCAGTTCCGAGACGCCGAGGAGTCGCGCCAGCAGCGGCCGCACGATGTCGACGGCCTGGATGCGCGCCAACGGCAGACGCCGCGAGTCCTTGCGGATGAGGCCGGTCTCGATTCGCAGCGTGTCCACCTCGAGGCGCCGAGCGCGTCACCATCCAGTGGATGTACCCGTAGAGCGCCGAGCCCAACGTGATGACGACGAGGTAGTCGGTCTCCGCCGTCTGGTTCTCCGCCTTCGAGTGCACCGTGGAGATGAGCAGCAGGAACACGAGTGCCGGGGCCAGGCGGCCGATCCGTGCCAGCGGGGTCATGGGGTGGAGCCGCTGCCATCCCCCGGGCGCCGCGCCGGCGTCGCCATTCGGAGGCGCGCGGTCCCCGGCGACGCCGTCGGGCGCCCACTCCGACGGCGTGCCGGTCACATGCCCGCCGCCATGGACTCGCCCAGCTCGGTCAGGCGGTCCCGGAGCCGCGCCGCCTCGGCGGTCTCCAGGCCGGGGATGCGGGCGTCGCTGGCGGCGGCCGCCGTGTGCAGCTTGACCGTGGAGAGGTGGAAGAGGCGCTCCACCGGCCCCGCCGTGACCTCGACGAATTGCATGCGGCCGTAGGGGACCACCGAGAGCCTGCGCACCATGACGCCGCGGGCGACGATGAGGTCCTCGTGGCGCTCCTGGTAGCGCCACGCACCGAAACGCCGGCGGAGGAACCACGACGACGTCGCGCCGAGCGCCGCGACGCTGAGGAAGGAGATCAGCCCGGCGAGTGGCCCGAGCGCGCCCAGGAAGAGCAGGCCGATCAGGAGGCCCAGCGCGGTCGTGACGACGGCCACCTCGGACCGGCGCATCCGCCACAGCCGCGGTGAGGGGCGCAGCCACCCCGCGTCGTCGGACCCGTGCACCGAGGACAATTCGACAGTTCCGTGGCGGCTCCGCAGGCCCCGGCGCACCAAGTTGTGGCCGAGTTGTGCCGTGGTTCACCCGATGCCAGCACGCCGGGGCCGCCGGACGTCAGTAGAGCGGTGACCAGGCGGCGCTCCGGAGGATCCGGCTCTCCCAGCGGTCGCGCACGGCCAGGGCGTCGTGCATCCAGGTGCCCGGCGCCGTGGCGGCCGACGGCAGGTCGTTGGCCAGGAGCCACAGCAGCGCCTTGTGGTTCACGATCCGCTGCCACAGCACGACCTCGGTGGTGCGGTGCGAGCCGAAGACGGGCTGGAAGGCGGCCTCGAGGTCGAGGATCCCGGTGCCCTCGGCGCGCTGGGCCCGCAGCGTGTCGTCGGCGTACAGGGTGCCCGCCTTGGCCAGGTAGGCGCCGAGCCCACCGGGGTAGGGCCACGCCGTGTCCTCCATGAAGAGGGTGTTCTCGTGCGTGGCGCCGTCGGTGGGGACCGAGGCCAGGTCGAGCTCCTGTAGCGGCGACCAGGGGACGGCGGTGAGGATCTTGGCCTCGTGCGCGTGGCGCATGGCGTCGACCTCCGCCCACCAGTCGGCCAGGTCGCCCACGCGGATCCTCTCGGCCAGGTCGTGCCATGCCGGCGCGTCGCGGCACCCGGTGACCGTGACCACGGTGTACGCCGGGCCGCTGCCGTGGGCCACCCGCAGGAACCACAGCAGGCGGCTCCCGCCGGACCCGGCCAGCGCCGGAATGAGCCGGTCCCGGTAGGCGGCGTCGAACGCCTCCTCCTTGGCGCCGGCGACGGTGTGGACCTCGTGGAGGAAGAGCATGTCGAGCGCGTGGTGGCGATGCCGCCGTCGACGGGGATCACGGCGCCGGTCAGGTAGGCCCCGGCGCGCGAGGAGAGGTAGATGGCCGCACCGGCCATGTCGTCAGGGCGGCCGATGCGCTTCAGCGGGGCGCTCGCCGCGATCTGCTCGCCGAAGGCCTCGAGCGTGGCGGCCATCATCTTGGACTCGAAGGGACCCGGGGCGATGGCGTTCACCGTGATCTCCGGCGCCAGCCGCTTGGCCAGGTGGCGGGTCAACTGGTGCACCGCGGCCTTCGAGGCCGAGTACGAATAGGTCTCGAGCGCCGGCACGCCGATCCCGTCGATGGAGCCGATGTTGATCACCCGGGCCGGGTCCTCCTGGGTTCCCGCCTTGCGAAGCAGGGGCACCAGGAACTTGGTCAGGTGGAAGACGCCCTTCACGTTGAGGGCGAGCACGCGCTCGAACGCGGCCTCGTCGAACTCCTCGAGGGGCGCGCCCCAGGTGGCGCCGGCGTTGTTGACCAGGATGTCGAGGGAGCCGACCCGACCCGCCAGCTCCTCGGCCAGACCGCGGCACCCGTCCTCGGTGGCCAAGTTGGCCGGCAGCGCCGCACAGGTCCCGTTGGCCGAGAGCGCGGCGGCGACCTCGTCGCAGGCGTCGGCCTTGCGCGACGAGATGTAGACGGCGGCGCCGGCGTCGACGAGCCCCTCGGCGATCATCCGGCCGATGCCGCGGGTCCCCCCGGTCACCAGCGCCGTCTTGCCCTCGACGGAGAAGAGGTCCGGGCCGCGCACGGCGCCATTCTGCCCGAAGCCGCCCGGCGGTGCCGGACCGGGCCTCAGGCCTGGCGCGCCGACATGGTGACGAAGTCGCGGGCCCACGCGGGCTCGAAGAAGGTGGCCGGCCCCTGGACACTGGCCGGGCGGAGGCTGGTCCCGTTGGCCGGGGAGGCCGGCGTCCCCGGTGCGGGGTCGTAGGTGACGAAGGCGGGCCAGTTCGGGTTGATGTCCAGCTCCATGCCGCGCACGACCCCCGCCGCCATCAGCACGGCGGCCAGCTGCGCGGGGTTGAGCGCGGGCCCGGCGGCGTAGACCAGGGCGCCGAGCGCGGTGACGCCGACGCCCGAGCGCCATTGGTACTCGACCCCGGGCACCGAGGGGGCGCACGACGCGGCGCCGCACGTGTTGCCCCAGGCCTGCCAGGGACCGGTCGCCTGCTCGGTCGGCCGGCCGCCCTCCACCAGGGGCACCAGGTTCTGACGGACGGCCACCACCCCCGGGGTCATGGTGACGTCGCTGCCCCACGCCCCGACGGTGACCGTCCCGTCGGCCTCGATCACCAACGACGCGGCGCCGTCCACGAGGGGCACCACCGTCCTGCCCTCGGTGTAGTACCCGCCGCCGGCGTCCTTCATCAGGAAGCCGCCGTTGAAGGCGGCGACCACCGTGGCCGCCTGCGCCGGCTCGATCGGTGCCGTGAACTGGTAGGGGCCGCCTCCGGGGCTCTTGGAGCCCGAGTAGAGGAGCCCCGAGAGCAGGCGCGTGTCCATCCAGGCGATCCCGGACTCCTGGGCGCCGCCGGGCGGCACGAGCTCGGTCTCGTAGACGGAAGGAACGCCGCCGACGCTCCGCCCGGCCACGCTCCAGCTGCCGTCGCCGGGCGGGGCGGGCGAGACGAGCGGGGTCAACGGCGTCGGGGGGGAGAGGTGCCGGGGGATCGTCGTCGTGGTGGTGGGCGGCGCCGTGGTCGTGGGCGGCGCCGTGGTCGTGGTCACCGCCGAGGTCGCCGTCCGCGGGCCGGCGGCACTCCCGCTGCGGTGCCCGGTGGCCGACCCGCCGGCGCAGGCGGGGAGGACGACGCACAGGCAGCAGCAGAGCGCGGCGCCCGCTCGCCCGCCGCGGGCGCTCACTGCCCGAAGCCGGCCAGGTGCCAGGAGCCGATGTGCGGTGCGACGACGGCGGCCAGCAGGATCCCGGCGACCACGGACGCCACCAGGAGCCATTGGCGCGCGCCGGCACCCCGCACCTGCGCGCGGGTCCGGCGCGAGAAGTCGGCCGGTGCCAGCCGGCCCGTGTCGAGAAGGTGCCCGAGCACGTGGATGGCCATGGCGCCGAACCACAACACGAACGTGGCCTTGTGGAGGAAGAGCCAGGTGGACCCCTGGCTCGCCGGCAGCAGGAGCAGGGCGATGCCCGTCCCGAGCACGGCGACCGACAAGACCACGACGAAGGGTCCGAGGAGCCGCAGGATGACCGGTGGCGGGCCCTTGCGCCGGTACTCGGGGTCACCGCGGTAGTAGCGGGCGAAGCGCCACAACGTCGCGCCCGTCTTGAGCACGACGACCGGGACGAGCACCATGCCGATCAGCACATGCGGCGTCAGCAGCCGGTGCACCTGTAGGACCGTCACCCCCTCGGCGGCCAGGAGGACCAGAAGGAGCGCCGCCGTCATGCCGGTCAACCGGGCGTTGGCGTCGGGGGAGTGCCGCCGGCCCCGGCTCCGGCTCCCGCTCGCCGCCTTGCGCCCGGTCGGGGGGACGGGGTCCTCGTCGCGGCGGATCACGCTGCGCCAGCGTACCCAGCCCCATCCGGTTCCCTGGAGCGGGGGCTCCGACCCGAGGCTGATCGCGCCTCCGTCCTGAGGCTGATCCGGTTCGACCCGGCGCCCGTGCGGCGCTAGGGCGCGGCGAGGGCGAGGGCGCTGTGGGCCAGGACGTTCGCCCCCACCCGCAGCGCTCCGTCCTCGACGAGGAAGGATGGGCTGTGGTGCGCCCCGCTCGACCCGTCTGCCGCCGCCCCGCCCACGAAGAAGTAGCAGCCGGGGAGGTGGTGGAGGAACTCGCTCACGTCGTCGCTGGGCGAGGTGGGCGCGATCTGCACCACGAGGTGGCCGCCGCCCAGGACGCTCCTTGCCTCTCGCTCGACGAGGTCCGTCACCGCCGGGTCGTTCACCACGGCCGGAGTGTGGGCGGGAAGTTCCAGGTCGACCGACACCCCCTGGTCCTGCGCCACCGATGCGCACAGCGCGTGCAGGCGCTCGAGCGCCTCGGTGCGCTGGGCGTCGGTGAACGTTCGCAGCGTGCCCGTGACGACCGAGGACGTGGGCACGACGTTGACCGCCGTGCCTGCCCGCAGGGTGCCGGCGCTGCACACGCAGTCGGCCCCCTCGTAGTGCAGACCATCGACCACCTGGCCCAGCCGGCTGACGAGTTCGGCCGTGGCCCGGACGACGTCGCCCGTGGCCGAGGGCATGGCGCCGTGCCCTCCGGGGCCGTGCAGCGAGATCCGCAGCGAGTGCGCCTCGGACATGGCCGTCCCCGGGCGCAGGGCGACCATCCCGGTGGGGAGCATCGAGGCCACGTGGAAGCCGATCAGCCGCGCCCCGCGCAGGGCCTCGAGGGCACCGGCGTCGAGCATGGCCCGAGCCCCGTTGAGAGACTCCTCGCCGGGTTGGAAGACGAACGTGTAGCGGCCGGGGAGGTCCTCGCGGCGCGACGCCAGCAGTGACGCCGTGCCCAGCAGGGCGGCGACGTGGACGTCGTGGCCGCAGGCGTGCATGACACCCTCGACCTCCGAGTGGCAGGCCCGCGACGAGTCCTCCTGCACCGGCAGCCCGTCGATGTCGCCCCGCAGCACCACGCTGCGCCCCGGACGGCCGCCTTCCATGGTGAAGATGCCGCCCGTGTCGGTGGTCCGGACAGCCTCGTCGACGCCCAGCGCGCGCATGCGGTCCCGGATGAGCGCCGTCGTGGCGTGCTCCTCCATGGACAATTCGGGCCACCGGTGGAGGCGGCGGCGGAGGTCGACCATGTCGTCGAAGACGCTCTCGGCCGGCGCCGGCCCGAGCAGCTCGCGTCCCTCGGTCGTCATGGGCCGCTCCCCCCTCACCGTGCCGGCCGCGCCGTCAGCGGGCCAGGAGGTCGCGGGCGATGTGGGTCACCTGGATCTCGTCGGTGCCGGCATAGATCTGGAAGACCTTGGCGTCGCGCGCCAGTTGCTCCACGCGGTACTCGGCCATGTAGCCGTTGCCCCCGAAGAGCTGGACCGCCTCCATGGCCACCTCGGAGGCGGCCTGGGCCGAGTACAGCTTCATGGCCGAGGCCTCGGCCAGGGTGAGGCTCTTGCCGGCCGCGCTCATCTCGATGTGCCGGAACACGAGGTTCTCCACGTTGAGGCGGGCTACTTCCATCTTGGCCAGCTTCAGCTGGATGAGCTGGTACTCGGAGATCGGGCGCTCCCAGAGCATCCGATCCTTGGCGTACTGGACCGAGAGCTTGATGCACTCCTCGATCAGTCCGAGCGACATGGCCGCCACGCCGGCCCGCTCGGTGACGAAGTTCCCCTTGGCGCTCTCACGGCCCTCACGGCCGCCCGGGCTGCCCTCGCTCTCGCCCAGCAGCCGGTCCCGCCCCACCCGGACGTCGGTCAGGAAGAGCTGACCCGTAGGCGAGGAGTGCAGGCCCATCTTGCGCAGCGGCTTGGACTGCTCGAGCCCCGGCATGCCCTTGTCGAGGATGAAGGTGAGGACGGGGCGCTGGCGCGAGGGCGTCCCGCCGCCGTCGTCGAGCTTGGCGTAGAACACGACGGTGTCCGCGTAGGGGCCGTTGGTGATGAACGTCTTCTGGCCGTTCAGCACGTACTCGTCGCCGTCGCGCACGGCCGTCGACTTCATGCCGCCCAGCGCGTCCGATCCCGAGTCGGGCTCCGTGATGGCCCAGGCGCCGATCTTGTCCAGCGTCATCAGGTCGAGGCCCCAGCGCTCCATCTGGGCGGCGGTGCCGCTCTTCATGATGGTGCCGCCGGCGAGGCCGGTGCTCACGCCCAGCGCGGTGACGATGCCGGGGCAGTAGTGGCACAGCTCGATGATCGGGATCAGCGTCATGGCGGCGTTCGAGCCTCGCTCGGCCCGCTCGGTCGCGGCGTCGTCCGAGGTCTTGCGCTCGAGGGCTCGCTTGAACGACTCGCGGGCCATCGTGTCGAGCCCGAAGGTGCGGTACAGCGAGCGGGCGACGTCGTAGGGAGGCGTGTCGCCGTGCTCGAGCTCCTCGACGTTCGGCGCCACCTCTTCCTCGACGAAGCGCCGCACGGCCTCGCGGATGGCCAGGTGCTCCTCCGACCACTCGAACATGGCAGACCTCCCTGTCGTGCCGGCGCCGGCGGCGGCGCCGGCGACCTATGCGTCCCCGATGCGCTTCAGCGTGTTGCGGTCGGTGTGGATGACCGCCTCGCTCATGCGGACGTGCTGGATCACCGTGGTCTCCGAGTAGGTGAGCTCGTCCGCCACGCTCGTGTCGATGCTCACCTCGTAGCTGACCGACCGGGCGTTCTTGTCCAGCCAATTGTTGGCCAGGATCCCGTAGGTCTGGCTCCCCACGTTGGCCTTGAGGCTGAAGGTGGTGGCGTCGGCCGCCACGGTCCCGCCGGCCACGATGGCCGAGCCGCGCGGGATCAGGAAGCACCGCACCACCTCGCTGTCGCGGGCGTCCCACATCCAGTAGCCCACCTCGGTGTGGAAGGGGTTCTCCTCGTCGGCCCGCCAGGCCGCCATGCGGTAGTCGAGCCCGTAGAGCACCTGGGAACCGTTCTCCACCGGCCCGAACGGCTTGAAGTCGATGTGCTCGCGGTAGGGGGTCAGGCCGATCTTCCCGGTCTCGTTGGCGTAAGCGACGTCCTCGCCCTTGTCGCCCTCCCACGCCCCGGCCAGGCGGGCCAGGGGCCCCCACTCAGGTCCTGCGCTCACCGCTCCTCCTCGTCCTTCGATCGGTACGGCGCCACCTTAGGAGGTCCGACCGGGGTGGCCGCACTAGGTGGTGGGCAGATCGTCGACGGCCGGGCCGATGCGGGGCTCGTTCGGGCTCGCGTCGGTCCGGAACCGGCCGAAGATGCGGCGCCCCACGGCGTTGGCCGTCCGGGCGCTCTCGGAGTGGCGCTGGGTGCGCGCCACGATGAACCGGCTGGCCACGAGGAGGATCAGCACGATCACGACGAGGATCAGCGCGGCGTCGTAGGAGAGGTAGTTCTTCTGCACCGACGGATCGTTGTAGTAGGTGAAGACCACGTAGGTCAGATACGGGAACTGTGAGTGGAGGAGCGAGTGCGGCAGGGTGTTGGAGAACCCGGCCGTGTAGATCAGGGGCGCCGTCTCGCCGCAGGCGATGGCCAGCGCCAGCAGGAGGCCCGTGACGATGCCGGGCAGCGCGCTCTTCAACACCACCTTGCGCAAGCCGTACCCCGACGACATGCCCAGCGCCTCGGCACCCTCGCGGTAGCCGGTTGGCACCTGGCGCAGCGAGTTCTCCGTCGTCTTGGCGATGTAGGGCACCACCATGATGGAGAGGATGATCACTGCGGGCAGGTACGAGAACTTCCAGCCCAGTCCCACGACCAGGGCCACGAAGCCCACATACCCGAGGACGATGGACGGGAACCCCGAGAGGATGTCCGAGGCGGTGCGCAGCGTGCCGCTGAGCCGTCCGCTCATCTTGCCCGACCGGGTGAACTCGGCCAGGTGGATGCCGGCCAGCACCCCGACGCCGCCGGCGAGCAGGAAGACGCCGAGCATCAGGAGCAGCGTGCCCAGGATCTGGTCGCGCAGGCCGCCGCCGGTCGGGGTGAGCTGCGTCCACAGCACGCTCCACTGCCAGTGCGACCAGGCGCGCACGATCACGCCGAGCAGCATCCAGGCGGCCGGGGCCATGATCAGGACCAGCGCCGCGTAGGTGAGCATCCGCCACGTGGTCGTGGCGGCGCGCCGGCGCCGGGTGGCGGGACCGGCGGCCAGCGTGGCCATCAGTGGCCGCCGACGGGGGCGTGCACGCGTCCGGTCCTGTTGACGATGAGCCGGGCCACCAGGTTGACGGCCACCGAGATGATGGCGAGGACGAGCGCCAGCTCGGCCAGCGTGGCCACAGCGAACCCCGTACCGTCGGTCTGGGCGCCGTCGAGCTGGGTCAGGATGGTGGCCGCCACCGTGGTCATGGGCTGGTAGATGGTCCGGGGGATCTGCAGGATGGCGCCGCCGATCATCACCACGGCGATGGTCTCGCCCAGGGCACGGCCGAGGCCGAGCACGGTGGCGCCGATGATGCCCGAGCGCACCCAGGGCAAGGTGACCTTGTTCGCCACCTCCCAGTCCGTCATGCCGAGTGCCGACGCCCCCTCCTTGGGGAGCGGGGGCACCTGGGAGAAGAGGTCCCGAGTCGTCGAGGCGATGATGGGGACGATCATGAGAGCGAGCACGATGCCGGCCGTGAGGAGGCCCTCACCGCTGCCGTGAGGGTTCCCGAAGTAGCGCAGGATCGGGACGTCGGGCATAGCGTCGGCGATGACCGGGTAGACGTGCTGGGCCAGCCAGGGGCCGAAGGTGAGGATCCCCCACAGTCCGATGACGACGCTCGGGATGCCGGCCAGGATCTCGATCGTGAAGCCGAGTGGGCGCGAGATCCATGTGGGCATCCGCTCGGTCAGCGCGAAGGCTGCCCCGATGGAGAGTGGGACGGCGATGACGATGGCGATGACCGACGACGCCACCGTGCCCCAGATGATGGCCCAGGCTCCGAACTTCGCACCCTGCAGGTGGGCCACGCCATGGGTGTAGACGGTGTTGGCGTAGGCACCCGTCCCGTAGGTCCAGGTCCGGCCGTAGAGGAAGTACCAGCCGTTGACCCGGACCGCCGGCCAGGCCTTGACGGCCAGCACCGAGACGGCGAAGACGAGTGCGGTGAGCGGGAGGATCACCGCGATCCAGGCGGCGACCCGCCAGCCGCTCTCCTCGTTGCGGCGGACGAAGTCAATGGCGCGACGGTGCCGCGGGGGCTTGCCGACCGCGCCGACGGGCGGCGTGGCGGGGATGTTCCCCGCCACGCCGCCGACGGACGTCATCTATTGGATGCCCAGGATCTGCTTGACCGACTGGGCGATCACCTTTGCCGGGAGCGGCTGGAAGTTGACCTGGTTCAGATATGACGAGGCCGAGCCCTGCTTGGGGTTCATGGCCCACTCGAGCACCGAGCGGATGTTCTTGGCCGTCGACGAGGACGACTGGTCGTTCGAGACGATGGCGTACTCGTAGTTGACGATCGGGTAGCCGCCCTTGGCCGGGCCGTAGATCAGCGAGATCGTGCCGTTGGCCGGGGTCTTCTTCACGAAGTAGGCCGCCTCGGCCTGGATGGCCGACGCGTTCGGGAGGACGTACTGGCCCTTTGCGTTCCCCAGCGCGGCGTAGCCAAGCCCGGCCTGGAGCACCTGCGTCTGGTAGCTGATGCCGATGTAGGCGATGCAGCCCACCGTGGCCTTGCAACCCGAGACCATGCCCGAGTTTCCGGTCTCACCGAGGGCGCCCGGAGCGTTTGGCCACGGCACGGTGGTGTTGTACCCGATCTTGGTGCCCCAGCCCGACGGGTCGGCCTTCGACAGGTAGCTGGTGAAGATGAACGTGTCACCGCTGCTGTCCGAGCGGTGCAGGGCCACGATCGGCGTGGCCGGCAGCGTGACCCCGGGGTTGGCGCTGGCGATCGCCGAGTTGTTCCAGCTCGTGATCTGGCCCTGGTAGATCTGCGAGATCACCTTGCCGCTCAGCTTGAGGTGCGCCGTCACGCCCGGGACGTTGTAGGCCACCAACTGGGCCGAGATGGCCAGCGGGATGTTCTTCAGGTGCGGGCTGGCCTGCGTCACGCTGGGCGACAAGTAGGCGTCGGAAGCACCGATGTCGATGGTCCCGTTCTCCGCGTCGGAGATCCCGGTGCCCGATCCCGTGGCGGCCGTCTGGATGGTCGTGTTGGAGTACTTCTCGTTGTACCCGCTGGCCCACAGGTTGAAGAGCGGGTACAACAGGGTGCTCCCCGTCTCGGTCACCTGGCCGCCGGCCGGCTTCTCCACGCCGCCCGAGGGCAGCTTGACGCTCGCCGACGCCGGCGAGGCCAGAACAGCCGACCCGAGGGCCAGTCCGGACGCTGCCGCGACCAACAGCCCACGCGTGAGGCGTGCCGCGCGCATCGATGTCTTCACAGGATCTCTCCTTCTTGGTTTCATGCTTGCTTTGGGTTGGTGTGTCGATCTGCCGCCGTCCGGCGGGGGGCGTGTCCGTGACCTCGGCCACCGGACGGCGCGGCGCTCCTAGCCCATGCGCCCCGTGACGTAGCGCTCAGTGTCGGGGTGCTTGGGATTGTTGAAGAGCTCGTCCGTGGAACCGTGCTCCGTCAGCTTCCCTTGGTAGAAGAACATCGTCTGGTGCGACACCCGCATGGCCTGGCCCAGGTTGTGCGTCACCACGATGAGGGTGAGCGCGGGCGTGAGCGTCTTGAGCAGTGCTTCGATCGATTCCGTGGTCACCGGGTCGAGCGAGGAGGTCGGCTCGTCGAGCAGGAGCACCTCCGGCCCGACGGCCAGCGCCCGGGCGAGGCAGAGCAGCTGCTGCTGTCCGCCCGAGAGGCGGAAGGGCGAGTCGTTTAGCCTGTCCTTCACCGCGTCCCACAGCCCGACCTCGCGTAAGCGCTGCTCGCACACGACGTCGAGCTGCTTGCCCTTGGCGATCCGGTGCGCCTTCACGCCAGCCACGACGTTGTCCCTGATCGACATCGGGAACGGGTTGGGGCGCTGGAAGACCATCCCGATCCGGCGGCGCAGCGTCAGCAGGTCGACGTGCTGGGACCACAGGCTCTCGTCGTCGAGCGTCACGTCACCGGTGCGGCTGAAGCCCGGCACCCGGTCGTTCATCCGGTTGAGCGTGCGTAGGAAGGTGGACTTGCCCGATCCCGTGGGCCCGATGAGGGCGGTGATGGATCCGCGCCGCATGGACACGTTGATGTCGTTGAGGATGATCCGGCCCGAGAACCCGAGCGACAGCTTGATCGATTGCATCACACATTCCGGCCGGTTGGAGTCGGGGTCGAGCGCCTCGAGTGCCTTGTCGACCTCGGCGGTCGGAATCTGGGTCGTGACGGGTGGTTTGCCGGTCCCGGTGATCTCGCCGTCAGCCACTCTCAGGACGGTACCCAGGCCAAGTGAACGCACGGCAACAGGAGTGCAACCTCCGGGTGAACAGTTCCTAATGCTCTTCTGAACGCCGCTCTGAACGCCCTTTTGGGCGCCTCACCCCGGTGCCGGCCTGCGTCCGGCGGTCAGGACCGGCGCGGGGTGCCCAGGCCGCCGGTCTCCGTCGTGGCCGGGCCCACGCGGTCCATGGCCGACCGGTGGGCCGCCGCGATGGCCGAGACGATGCCGGGTGCCCACGCCACCACCGCCAGGTACGCCAGGGCGGCCGGGATGGCGAGGGCCAGGGCGGTGCCGCTCGAGAAGAACGCGCTCACCCCGGCCGCCACGCCCAGGATCTCGCCCGCCAGCCAGGCCAGCCACCAGTGGAAGACACGGGCGCGGTGCGGGTCGTCTGCCGGCAGGCAGTCGCGCACCGCCAGGTAGGGCATCCACAGGTTGACGATGGGGACGAACCAACAGCCCACCCCCCACGCGGGCGACATGCCCGAGGGGATGCCGAGCGCGCGGCCTGCCGAGGCGGCACGGTGTTGCCACACCAGCGCCACGATCGCAGCGGCGATGAACAGGAGCCCGACCACGAGGCTGGCCGGCGTGGTCGTGCTGGGGCCGTTGTAGGGCGGTGGCGTGATGTTGTGCTGTGTGTCGCGCCAGACCACACGGAAGTAGTCCCCATAGGCGAGCAGCCGGTCCTCGCTCAACCGGGTGATCACCAGGTTGGCGATGGCGCAGACGGCCGGCACCGCCACCGCGACGCGCCCGACGCGGGACATGCGCTGCTCCGCCTCGAGCCGTGCGCCGGTGTTGAAGGTGGTCAGCCGCTCGGAGGCCACGGCCCATGGCGCCACCTGCGCGACCTGGCCGGCGCGAGGTGGGGGTGCCGTGGCCCAGGGCGGTGGCGGTGGTCGCTCCGGGAGCACGGTGGCGTCGGTCCAGGCGTACCCGTCCCACCAGCGCTGGCCCGGGCCCCCGGCCGGGTCGGGGTACCAGCCCGGGGGTGCACCGGGGTACCCGGTGGTCTCGCTCACCTCCTCATCCTGCCAAACGCCGCCCGGCACCTGGTGCCGCGCGACCTATGGGTGGGGCCAGGCCGGCACCAGGGCGGGGTGCCGTAGGGTGGCTGCGATCCGCGTCTTCGTGGCCGGCGGCACCGGCGCCATCGGGCGTCCCCTCGTGGCGGCGATGGCTGCGCAGGGGCACGACGTCACCGTCTTCTCCCGGAGCGCGGGGCGGGTGGCCGGCCTGGGCGTGCCCCACGTCGTCCCGGCGGTCGGCGACGCCTTCGACCCCAGGACTCTCGCCCGGGCGGTCGAGGCGGCGCGCCCAGAGGTCGTCGTGAACCAGCTGACCAGCCTGTCGCAGTCGGCGAATCCGGTCGCGGTCAAGCGCGGCCTCGATGCCACCGGCCGCCTGCGCCGCGAGGTCTCGGCCCAACTGGTCGCGGCCGCGCGGAGTGCCGGGGCCCGGCGCGTCGTCGCCCAGAGCATCTCGTTCGCCTACCGCCCCGGGCCGGGCGCCCGGACGGAAGCGGACCCGCTGTGGACCGACGGTCCCGGTCAGATCGCCGAGCTGGCCGGCTCACTCGCCGCGCTCGAAGCCGCCACGTTGGGCGATGCGACGATCGAGGGCGTCGTGCTGCGCTACGGTGCCTTCTACGGGCCCGGCACGTACCTCGCGCCGGGCGGCATGTACACCACGATGATCGCCAAGCGGCGGCTCCCGGTGCCGGGCTCGGGCGCCGGCCTCTTCGGCTTCGTGCACACCGACGACGCGGCCGCCGCGACGGTGGCGGCCCTCGACGGTCCGACGGGAGTCTTCAACGTGGTCGACGACGTGCCGGCCCCGGTGTGCGAGTGGGTGCCCGTCGTGGCGGAGCGCACCGGCGCGAAGCCGCCCCGCCGAGTGCCCGAGGCGGTGTTCCGCGTCAGCGCCGGCCGCTTCTTGACTTACTTGATGTGCGAGCAGCCCGCGGTCTCCAATGCGCGGGCTCGTGCCGAACTCGGGTGGGTGCCGCGGCACCCCGACTGGCACGTGGGGCTGCCCGAGGCCGTCGCCGGCTCCTGATCACGTCCCGACCGGGAGGCCCAGGACGGCGCCCACGGCGCCGGCGACCCCGGCGGCGACCAGCGTGAGGACGACGCTCCGCCGCAGGCCGATCACTGCGACCAGGGCGGCACCGAGGATCACCACCTGCCAGCCCTGCGTGATGGCCAACGCGAGGGGGACCGCGGCCCCGGCGATGGCGCCGACCGCGGCCGGGCCGGCGCCGCCCAGGAAGGACTGGGCAGCACGGTTGATCCGCAGGGCCTCGAAGTGGCGGCCCACCGTGAGAACGAGCGCGAACGAGGGAGCGAAGGCGAACAGCGCGGCCAGGAGCGCGCCGCCCACCCCCGCCGCGGCGTAGCCCACGACCGAGACGGTCTGCACGACGGGACCGGGTGTGATCTGGCCCAGCGCGACCGCGTTGAGGAACTGGGTGCCGGTCATCCAGTGGTAGCGGTGCACGGCGTCGGCCTGCATCAGCGGGATGATCACGAAGCCACCGCCGAAGGACAGCGCGCCAACCTTCAGCGCCACCCAGCTCGAGCGCGCCGAGGCCACCGGTGGCGACGAGCGCGACCGGCACGGCAACGACGCTCCGCAGGCGGTCAGGCGGCCGGAGCGCGCCGTCGAGCGCCAGCTCGAGCAGCCCACAGGCGAGCAGCACCAGCACCAGGAACGGCCCCACGGTCGCAGCCGCCACACCACCCGCCACGGCGTAGGCGACCCACCGTGCCCGGCGCGCCGTCGCCCGCCCCGCACGGCGCCAGCTGGCGGGCACGAGGCCGAGTGCGGCGCTGACGGCCACCGGGGCGACGGCCGCGCCGGCACCGAGCGCAGCACCCCTGACCCACGTGGGCGGATCAGAGGCCAGGAAGAGGACGGACAGGGCGATGATCAGGACCAGGCCCGGGACGATGAAGCAGGCGCCACCGACGAGCGCCCCGCGCACCCCGCGCAGGCGCCATGCACAGAAGATGGCCAGTTGCGTCGACGCCGGACCGGGCAGCAAGTTCGTGGCGGCGATGGCGTCCTCGAACTCGCTCTCGTCGATCCACCGCTCGTGCTCGACCATCAGCCGGCGCAGCATGGCGATGTGCGTCGGAGGCCCGCCGAACCCGGTGCAGCCGATGCGGACCCACTCCTTGGCCACCGTGGCCAGCGACACGTCGGGCCGCCCGTCGGGCGTGGGCTCCTCGGGGGCCGCCGGGTCCGGCATGCCCTTATGTTCGCGTGACAGGCGTCCGGGGCGGCGTTGGCGGGGTGCTCAGAGGAGGATTGGTGCCATCTCCTCGAGCGCGGCGATGTGGGCGTCGGTGTTCGGCAGGCCGGCGTGCATCGTGTTGAGCGAGAGGTGGGTGGCCCCCGCCTCGCGCCAGCGACCCGCGTGCTCCGCGATTGCGTCGTGGTCGCGCACGCTGTACTCGAGCCTGCCCTCGAACTGGAAGCCCGAGAGGTCGCGCCCTGCCTCGGCAGCCCCTTCGCGGACAAGTTGGTAGGCCTCTTCGAGGCCCCCGTGCGGACGGTGCATGGGGAACCAGCCGTCGGCCACCCGCCCGACGCGGCGCAGGGCGGAGGGCGCGAAGGCGCCCAGCCAGATCGGGATGGGTCGCTGCACGGGGAGGGGGGCGAGGCCCGAGGCCTCGATCCGGTGGTACCGGCCCTCGAGCGTGACGCTCGTGGTGGTCCACAGCGCCCGCAGCACCGCGATCTGCTCCTCCAGGATGGACGCCCGCTCACCGAACGCGACGCCCAGGGCGTCGTACTCCAGCTTGTTCCAGCCGATCCCGAGCCCGAGACGGAAGCGCCCGCCGCACAGGAGGTCGAGCTCGGCTGCCTGCTTGGCCAGGAGGGCCGTCTGCCGTTGTGGCCCGATGAGGATCGACGTGGCGAACGAGAGGTTTGTGCAGCCGGCGAGATAGGCGAACATCATCAGCGGCTCCCTGAAGGTGTCGTCGATGGTGTAGGGCCCGCCGAGGTCGCCCAGCACGGCCGGGTCACCACCGAGAACGTGGTCGTAGGCGGCCAGGTGCGAGTAACCGAGGTCGTCGGCGGCCTGGCCGATGGCGCGGACCGCACCGCGGTCGCCGCCCACTTCGGTCTGCGGGAAGATGACGCCGATCTCCATGGGCGCCAGTCTGCCCCGGCGGCGATCCCGCGGGCGACGAGCCCGCGAGCCGCGCGTATACGGCGCGAGGGAAGTCTCCCGTGGCGCCGTCTACGGCCCGCGACTCATCCCTGGACACACTCAGGACGGTGCCCGCTACCTTGGGCACGATGAAGCTGCGCATCTTCACCGAGCCCCAGCAGGGTGCCACCTACGACCAGCTCGTCACCGTGGCCAAGGCAGCCGAGGCGGCCGGCTTCGACGCCTTCTTCCGTTCCGACCACTTCTTGACCATGGGCGGCGACGGGCTCCCCGGCCCCACCGACGCGTGGGTCACCCTGGGCGGGATCGCCCGGGAGACCGAACGGATCCGCCTCGGCACCTTGGTCACCTCGTCGACGTTCCGCCTGCCCGGGATGCTGGCGGTGCAAGTGGCACAGGTGGACGCCATGAGCGGCGGCCGGGTCGAGCTCGGACTCGGCACGGGGTGGTACGACGCCGAGCACACCGCCTACGGCGTGCCCTTCCCACCGCTCGGCGAGCGCTTCGAACGCCTCGAGGAGCAGTTCACCGTCATCAAGGGGCTCTGGGAGACACCCCCAGGCTCAACCTTCGACTTCGCCGGGACGCACTACCAGCTCAGGGACAGCCCGGCCCTGCCCAAGCCGGTGCAGCGCCCGCACCCGCCGCTCATCGTCGGTGGCGGCGGCCCGAAGCGGACGCCGCGTCTCGCCGCCACCTACGCCGACGAGTTCAACCTTCCGTTCTGCCTACCTTTGGACACCGAGGCCCAGTTCGCCCGGGTGCGCGCCGCGTGCGAGACACGCGACCGCGACCCCGCCACCCTCCGGTTGTCCGCGGCACAGATCGTGTGCTGCGGGGCCGACGAGGCCGAGGTGCAACGCCGGGCGGCCAACATCGGCCGCCAGCCCGACGAGCTGCGCGTGAACGGCGCGGCGGGGACGCCCGCCGAGGTGGTGGACCGCCTCAGGGTGTTCGCCGCCATCGGTGCCGAGACGATGTACCTCCAAGTGCTCGATCTCGACGACCTGGAACACCTGGAGCTTCTCGCCGCCGAGGTCCTGCCGCACGTCGCCTGAGCAGGAGCGTCGTCCGCGCCGCCAGGAGCGGCCGGCCGCCCGGTCCGCGCCGGCACACGCGCCGTTACGCTTGGGCCCGGTCGGGGAGCAGGTCCAACCCCGGCCCCGGGGCGGGACCGGACGGCGAGGGGAGGACGACATGACCATCGCGAGCCGTGGGGCGGTCCCAACGACGGGCGACACCCAGGGAATGGCCCCGACGGCCGCGGTCCTGGCGCCGCCGGACGCCACGACGCTCGACGCACTGGTTCACGACGTCGCCGACCGCGCGGCGAGGTGGGCCGGAACGAGCGCGGCCATCCGCGCCGATCTCCTGCAGCAGGTCATCACGGCCACGATGCGGGTCCAGGATGCCTGGCTGGCCGCCGCCTGCGAGGCCAAGGGGCTCCGGCCGGGTAGCACCGAGGCGGGCGAGGAGCTCTTCGCCGGCATCGGGACCTTCGTGCGCATGGCGCGCCTGCTGCGCGACTCGCTGCGGGCCATCGCCAAGGACGGCAAGCCGGCCATCCCCGGCCCGGTGCGCGAGGCACGAGACGGCTGCTTCGCGCGCGCAGGTCTTCCCCGACGGTGCCTTCGACCGCATCACATTTGCCCAGACCACCGCCGAGATCTGGATGCAGCCCGGCGTGACTCATGACTCCCTCGTGGCCGAGCAGGCCGCGGCCTACGCCGACCCAGGCGCCCATGCCGGGACGGCGCTGGTACTCGCTGCCGGCAACGTCGCCTCACTCGGGCCGCGTGACGCGCTCTCCAAGCTCTTCGTCGCGGGCAAGGTCGTGGTGATGAAGGCGAACCCGGTCAACGACTATCTCATCCCGCACTGGAAGCGAGCGCTGGCGCCTCTCACCGACATCGGCGTGCTGCGGATCGTGGACGGCGGCGCTGCGGTCGGGGAGTACCTGGCGCGGCACGCGCTCATCGACGAGGTGCACGTCACCGGGTCCGACAAGACGTACGACGCCATCGTGTTCGGCACCGGGGACGAGGGGCGCGTCGAAAGGCGGCCGACGAGCCCGTGCTCGACAAGCCGGTCACGGCAGAGCTCGGGAGCGTCTCGCCGGTGATCATTGTCCCCGGCAAGTGGTCGATCGGGGAGCTGCGCTACCAGGCGGAGCACGTAGCCACCATGCTGGTCAACAACGCCGGGTTCAACTGCATCTCGGCCCGGGTCGTCGTCACCCACGCCGAGTGGCCACAGCGCGACGCGTTCCTCGGCGCGCTCACCCAGACGCTGGCCGAGATCGGGCCGCGACGCGCCTACTACCCCGGCGCGCAGGCTCGCCGCGACGCCTTCTTGTCGGCGCACCCCGAAGCGGAGGAGCTCGGCGCGGGAGGCGGGGACGCCCAGCCATGGACGTTCATTCGCGACGTGCCATCCGGGCGAATCGACGACATCTGCTTCAACGTGGAGTCCTTCTGCGGCGAGATGGCCGAGACTGCGCTCAGCGCGCCGACCCCGGCGGCGTTCATCGACGCCGCCACCGCCTTCTGCAACGACGTGGTGTGGGGCACGCTCGGTGCGACCATCCTGGTGAGCCCGACCTCGACGCGCGACCCATCGGTGGCCGAGGCGGTCGAGCGCGCCGTGGCCGACCTGCGCTACGGCTCCATCGGGGTGAACCTGTGGCACGGCCTGTCCTTCGCCATGGGCTCGACCACGTGGGGCGCCTACCCCGGGCACGCCCGCACCGACATCCAGTCCGGGTGCGGCGTAGTCGGGAACTCGCTCATGTTCGGTCGTCCGAACAAGTCGGTCGTGCGCGGACCGTTCCGCTCCCGACCCAAGCCGCCGTGGTTCGCCACGGCGAAGGACGGGTACGACGTCATGCGGCGCTTCGTCGCGTTCGAGGCCGAGCCGTCCGCGGCGAAGATCCCCGGCCTGCTGCTGGCCGCCATGCGGAGCTGAACGGACCGTCAGGCCGCCGGTGGGTCGGGGGTCGCGGCCCCCCCGAGCAGTCGCCCCGGGTCAGCTCGTCGACGTCGACGGGCCGGTCGTCGAAGTCGTCGACGTCGACCTGGTCGGGGTGGCGCGTGGCGCCGGCTGGGGCGTGATGAGCGTGATGCGAGCCACGGTCCGCCCGCCCACGGCGACGCACGCCGTGGTGCTTGGGCACGAGAGACCGGTCAGGGTGGTCGGGATGTACGCCGCCGGAGAGAGCCGGAAGACGTGCCCACCGTCGCCGCTCTGGGCGACCGCTCCCGCCGCGGCTGCGGGATAGCCGACCCAGTACGTCCCGACCATGGTGCACAGCTCGGCCGACGGGCAGGCCAGCCCGTACACGTCCTCGACCGGGACGGCGCGGGCCGTCGCCGTCCAGGTGTGCCCACCGTCGACGCTCCGCAGCACTTCGCCCTTGGCTGGCACCACGTCGCTCACCGTCGTGCTCGTCGAGCCGACGGCGAGGCACTCAGAGGTCGACAGGCACGCCGCGCTGCGCAGCACCCCGGCCCTCGACGGCACCGTCGCGAGCGCCCACGTCTGCCCGCCGTCGGTGCTGACGGCCACCGCCCCCTGCCCGTGCCCGTTGCTGGTGGGGACGTAGCCGGCGACGAGGCAGGTCCCGCCGTGGACGCAGGTCAGGTTGTTGCCGGCTTGGAACGATGCCGGCAGATCGCCCTCCTGGTGCCAGCTGGCGGCGAAGTCGGTGCTGTGGACCGACGAGGTCGCAGTGCCACTGCTGACGATGGCGGTGCAGTCGGCGGGGGCATTGCACGCCACGCTCACGATCGCGAGCACGTTTGCCGGCGCCGTGGCGGGTGCCCAATTGCGGCCCGCGTCGCTGGTGGTCACGACCACCCCACTGCCCGGGAGCGAGGAGCCGTTCGAACCGACCGCCATGCACCGCGAGGCGGTAGGGCAGGAGACAGCGCTCAGCTGGGGCGTGCTGCCGCCGGAGACGTGCTGGGCCCTCCACGATTGGCCGCCGTCGGTGGTGGCGACGATGACCGCCGCTCCACCCGGCGCAGGGGCGGGCTCGAGCGGCGCCACCCCCACGGCCCAGCAGCGCCGCGAGCTGGGGCACGACACGGCACCGAGCTGGCCCGTGCCCGCGGGCGCGGGCTTGCCGGCCACGAGCGGCGTGCCGTCGACCTGGCCGAGGACGCGCGGCGAGGAGGTCCCGGAGTGGCCGGAGCGGGTGCAGTCGGCCAGGTCGACGGCGACCACGGCGAGAAGGAGGAGCCGAAACCCAAACCCCCGCCGGGTACGCCGGTGTCGGGGCACGGAGCGTGGATCCACGGCAGCCCGACAATAGTGGTGGGGGGCCGACTCTTCGAGGACATCGTTGGGTACCCTCGCAGTGGTGGACTGGGTCGACCTGCTGATCATCGGGCTCATGCTCCTGGCGGCGGTCAACGGGCTCCGCCTCGGCGCTCTGGTGCAGCTCTTCACCTTCGGCGGCTTCTTCCTCGGCCTCTTCCTGGGCACGGTGGTCTGGGTGCCCATTTTCGGGGGCGGTCACCACAGCGTCACCCGCTCGGTGGTCCTGGTGTCGCTGATCATGTTCACGGCGTGCGTGTTCGGGACCCTCGGCCGCGTCCTGGGGTCCTGGAGCAACGTCGCCGTGCGACGCCACCACCTGGGCCAGGTCGACGCCGGCCTCGGCGTCGGTGTGGCCGTCGTCGCCGTGCTCCTGTCGGCCTGGCTGGTGGCGGCGGCCATCGCTTCGCCCAACAGCCGCTTCACTTCGCTGGACGCCGCGGTGGCCCGCTCGAACATCTTGCATTCCATCGACCGGGTGCTCCCTCAGGCCCCATCCATCTTCAACGACCTGCAGAACTTCCTGAGCGACCAGGGCTTCCCCCAGGTGTTCGCGACGCTGAACCCGCCGCCGAGCCCGTCCGTCACAACACCCTCGGACTCCGAGGCGCACGCCCTGGCCGCGCCGGCGGCGTTCTCCACCGTCAAGGTGCTGGGGACGGCCTGTAGCAACGAGCAGGAGGGTTCGGGCTTCGCCGTGGGCAAGGGCCTCGTCGTCACCAACGCACACGTCGTCGCCGGCGAAGGCGCCGGAACCACCACGGTGATGGTGGGGGACACCCCGTACAGCGCGACGGTCGTCTTGTTCGACCCGAAGTTCGACCTGGCCGTGCTACGTACGGACGCGCCGCTCGGACCCGCACTGAGTATCGACCCGAATCTGGTGGGACGCGGCACCCCCGCCGCGCTGCTCGGCTACCCGGAGAACGGCGCGCTCTCCATCGGCTCGGCTGGGGTCACCGAGGAGGTCACCGCCATCGGCAAGGACATCTACAACAGCGGCTCGGTGACCCGCGGCGTCTACGCGCTCGACGCCACGGTGGAGCCGGGGAACTCGGGCGGACCGCTGGTGGGCCCCGGCGGGCAGGTCATCGGCGTGGTGTTCTCGCGCTCGACCGTCTATCCCAACGTGGGGTACGCCCTGACGTCCCCGGGGGTTCTGACTCGGGTGGCCCTGGCAGAGCAGCACCGGGGTGCCGTGGCCACGGGGCCCTGCATCTCGGGCTGACCTGGTCCTGGAGACAAGAATGAGGCCATGAGCCAGCGCATCGAGGACTACGCCGTCATCGGGGACCTGCACACCGCCGCCCTGGTCGGCGTGGACGGCGCCATCGACTGGCTCTGCCTCCCCCACTTCGACTCGGCGTCCTGCTTCTCCCGGCTCCTGGGCAACGACGAGCATGGGTTCTGGCGATTGGCTCCCGTCGGCGGCGAGTCGGTCATCTTGGCCACCCGGCGCTGGTACCGCCCGGACACGCTGGTGCTCGAGACGGAGTTCGACACGGCCAGCGGCACAGTGCGCATCACGGACTGCATGCCGGTGCGCGAGGGACACCCGCACCTCGTGCGCACCGTGCAGGGCGTGAGTGGCAGCGTCGACATGCGCATGGACCTCGTCGTGCGCTTCGACTACGGCGAGGTCGTCCCCTGGGTCACGTCGCACGAAGGACTGGTCCGCCTCACCGCCGGCCCCGACTCGGTGGCGCTCTGGCACCAGGTGCAGGCCGAGGGCAAGGACATGCGCACGGTGGCCGAATTCACCGTCACCACGAACGAGCGCTATCCCTTCACGCTCGTCTGGTACCCATCGCACGAGACGCCGCCGCCGCCGCTCGACAGCTACTACGCGGTGCACCTGACCGAGGCGTACTGGAGCGAGTGGGCCGCACAGTGTGCGTACGCGGGCCCCTACCGGGACGCCGTGGTGCGCTCGCTCATCACGCTCAAGGCGCTCACCTATCAACCGACGGGCGGCATCGTGGCGGCGGCCACGACGTCATTGCCCGAGGCATTGGGCGGCAACCGGAATTGGGACTACCGCTACTGCTGGCTGCGCGACGCCACGCTGACCCTGGAATCGTTGATGCGCGGCGGCTACCACACCGAAGCCCTGGCCTGGCGCGACTGGTTGCTTCGCGCCGTGGCCGGTGACGTCTCGAAGCTCCAGATCATGTACGGCCCGGGCGGCGAGCGACGCCTCGACGAGTGGGAGGCGTCGTGGCTCCCGGGCTACGAGGGATCCGAGCCCGTGCGCATCGGCAACGCTGCCTCCGAGCAGTATCAGCTCGACGTCTACGGCGAGGTCATGTCGGCGCTCTACTCCTCGGCGCGCAGCGAGGGCGTGCACAGCCGGGCGGCGTGGTCGCTCCAGGTCCAGCTCATCGAATTCATCGAGCACGGCTGGAAGGAGCCGGACGACGGCATCTGGGAGGTCCGGGGCCCCCGCCGGCATTTCACGCACTCGAAGGTCATGGCCTGGGTGGCCGTCGACCGGGCGGTCCGCACGCTCGAGGAGTGGAGTGATCTCGAGGGGCCGCTCGAGCGCTGGCGCACCCTCCGCAATGACATCTTCACCGAGGTCTGCGCCCAGGGGTACAACGAGGAGGTCGGGGCGTTCACCCAGTACTACGGATCCGACACGCTCGACGCCAGCGTGCTGATGATCCCGCTGGTCGGCTTCCTGCCGCCGAGCGACCCACGCGTGGTGAGCACCGTCGAAGCGATCCAGCGCGAGCTGCTCGACCACGGCTTCGTCCTGCGGTACCGCACCTCCGACGACGGCGCGGTCGACGGGCTCACCGGCCGCGAAGGTGCCTTCCTGGCCTGCTCGTTCTGGCTGGTCGACTGCCTGCACATGATCGGCCGCGAGGAGGATGCCGAGGAGCTCTTCGAGCGCCTGCTGGCCCTGCGCAACGACCTCGGCCTGCTCTCCGAGGAGTACGACCCCTTGGCGGGACGACAGGTGGGCAACTTTCCCCAGGCCTTCTCGCACGTCTCCCTGGTGAACTCTGCTTTCCGCCTCAGCGGCGCCGACCCGCTGGCCGTGGCCGACGAGGGCTACCGCCTGCTGGTGGACAACACCATCACGTCGGCCACCGTCGGACGGATGCGACGCCCCGGGCGCGTGGCGGTCGGCCGCCAACGGGGCGTAACGGTGCAGCCGTGAGCGGGTCGCACTCGCACGGCGACCGGAGCCACCGGCACGCGGACGCCGGCGTCCACTGGCACGACCCCGAGAGCGGCGAGGCCGTCCCGGCGGTGCCGCCGCCGCGTCCGATCGCCGCCGGCGTGCTCGAGATCGACACGCTGCTCGGTGGCTGGGAGCGCGTGACCGCGGGCTACCTGATCGAGGGCTCGGCCCCCGTGCTGGTCGAGACGGGCAGCCAGACCTCGGTCCCGATCCTTCTGGCCGCCTTGGAGCAGGTCGGCGTGGGACCGCGCGAGCTGGCCGGTGTGGCGGTCACGCACATCCACCTCGACCATGCGGGTGGGGTGGGCGACGTGGCCCGGGCCTTCCCGTCGGCCACCGTGTACGTCCACGAGAAGGGCGCCCGGCATCTGGCCGACCCGACCAAGCTGATCAACTCGGCGGCGCGCGTCTACGGCCCGCTGCTCGACTCGCTCTATGGCCGCCTCGACCCGACGCCGGCCGAGCGCCTCCACGTGCTCGCGGACGGCGAGGAGATCGAAGTCGGGCCCACCCGGACCCTGACCGCCGTGGACTCACCGGGGCACGCCAAGCACCACGTCGGGCTCCACGACTCGCTCAGTGGTGTGCTCTTCGCCGGTGACGCGGTCGGGGTCAAGCTGCCCGACGGCGGGGTGCTGCGCCCCGCGACCCCACCACCCGACTTCGACCTCGACCTGGCGCTCGACTCGCTGGCGAAGTTCGCCGCGCGTCGCCCCTCTGGTATTGCGCTGGCGCACTACGGGCTGCTCGACCAGCCTCAGGAGCTCCTGGCCGAGGCCGAAGAGACGCTGCGCCTGTGGGCCGAGACGGCCGAGCGTGCCTACCGGGAGGGGTCCGACATCGCCGAGGCGCTGTCGGACCGGTTCGACCCGCTGCTGGGGGACATCGACGCCGCGCACAAGGAGAAGCTCGACATCATGAACGGCGTGCACTCGAACGCGGCCGGTTTCCGACGCTGGCTCGAGGGCCGCGACGCGAACGCCGGAGCCTGATCGCCCGGGCGGCGCAGCCTCAGACGACCAGCTTGGCCCTGAGCTCCTCCTGGCGCACCTCGAAGTCGTCGAGGGAGATCCGGCCTTCGGCCAGGTCCTCGTGTAGCGCGGCGAACTCCTCGAGGAGGTCGGTCTGGTCGACGTCCTGGGCCGGGGGGCCCTTCGCCGACGGGTCGCTGGCCGCCGCCTTGTCCTCCCGGCGGGAGAGGCGATCGTCCATCTTGGCCTTGGCGCGCTCCTTCTTGGCCTGGTCGCGCTGCAATTTCCCGAATGTCGAACGTGCGCGTGCCACCGCTGCCTCCTTTCGGGCCGCCGGGGGAGCGACCCGCTGCGTGGCAGGGCGGACGGACCCTGCCGATGTACCTCCCGCACCCGCCAGTGCGGTGGGCCTGCACGGCCCTGAGCGGAGGAGGTGGGATTTGAACCCACGGTACCCAGGGGGCACAACGGTTTTCGAGACCGTCCGATTCGGCCGCTCTCGCACTCCTCCGACGAGGATGCTAGCCGCTGTGACCTGGTCCGGAAGCCTCGGGGGTGCCCCCGGGGCGCTTCTGGGCGAAGAAGGAGGTGAGGAGCGCCCCGCACTCTTCTGCAGCGACGCCCCTGGTCACGGGCAATTCGTGGTTCAGTCGGGGGTCGGCGCAGAGGTTGTAGAGCGTGCCACAGGCCCCCGCCTGGGGGTCTGTGGCCCCGTAGACGAGTCGGCCCACGCGGGCCGCCACCAGCGCGCCGGCGCACATGGGACACGGCTCGAGGGTGACCACCACGGTGACGCCGGTCAGGCGCCAGCTGCCCATCGCCACCGCGGCGTCGCGGAGCGCCAACAGCTCGGCGTGGGCGGTCGGGTCGCCGCTGCGCTCGCGCTCGTTGTGGCGCGACGCCACCACTCTCCCGCCGGCCAGGACCACCGCGCCGACCGGGACCTCGCCCTGGTCGGCCGCAGCGCGCGCCTCGGCCAGCGCCAGCGCCATGGCGTCGGCGTCAGCGTCGGCGTCGGCGTCAGGTCGAGGGCCGTTCGGGCGTTCGGGGCGTGTGATGCCCCAGTATGCGTTGCCCGGTTGCTCCGCGAGGCGGTTCGGCGGGCTCGGGCCGACGAGGGGGTGTTCGGTTCAGCCGTATAGGCCGGCCTGTGGCGCTCGTATACGGTCCGCGACAACTCCCGGGAGGCCGCGTATACGCTCCGACACCGATCCCTTGGGCTGCCGGGAGGGCGGATCAGGAGTGGCCGGACGCCGAGAGTTCGTGCTCGATCGTGCCGAGCGCGGCCTGCAGCTGCTGGGTGTCGCCGCGGAACTGGTCGATGAACGAGCCCAACTGGATCGACGGCAGCCCGTTGATGGTATCGAGGAACGTGAGGTCGTTGCGGATCTGCTCCGACGCGGCGGCCGTCGCCTGACGGGCGGAAGCCGGCACCGTGGCACCCGACAGGTAGGCCTGGTACAGGAGCAGCGACGCCACGTAGGGGTTCACCACCGCCGCCACGTTGGTCGGCGTCGGGAACCCGGAGAGGGTCGAGAGACCGGCCATCGCGGTCGTCGTCGCCGAGTCCGCCTCGTCGGTCGCCGTCTGCAGCCGTGCTGCAGCCAGCGCAGCCGACTCCGCCGGAACGGTCGTGTGCGGCTGCCCCGTCGAAGCCGGCCGGGCGGCCTGGGAGCGCGAGGCGGGAGTCGTGCTGTGGTGCAGCGCACGGGAGGCACCGAGGCCGGCACCGAGCAGCACGACGGCGCACGCCAACGCGAGGATGGCCACGCGGACGCGACCGCGCGTCGGTTGTGCCGCTGCGTCGGCATCGGCCTCCGGCTCGGCATCGGCCGGCTGGGCGTCCGGTGGGCGCAGTCCGGGGTCGGGACCCACTGCCGGCGCCGTGTCGAGCGCGGGCGCGACCTCGGTCCGCTCCCAGTCCCCCGCCTCGGCCGGCTCCTCGACGTCGTCTTCGGGCCAGGCGTACGGCGCGAACCCAGCGCCGAGATCCGACGCCGACGCGGTCACGGGCTCGGGCTCAGCGACCTCGAAGTCCTCGTCGTAGTCGTAGAGGGTCGTCTCGTGCTCGGCAGCGGAGCCAGCCGCTTCGAATCCCGTCCCGGTTGCGACCACCCCAGCCCAGGCCGGGTGGCCCGAGGGATCCGACTCGGTCTCGGCGTCGGGACCGGGAGGAAGCGGTGGCTCGGTGTCGAACTCCTCGAACGACGGGCCGTCGAGGTCGTCGACCACCAGGAGCTCCGGCTCCGCCTCGTCCGCATCCGCGTGCTCGTCGTCGTCCAGGTTGTCGTCGAGCTGTGGAAGCGAAGCGATGGCAGCCTCGTCGACCAGGATCAGCTCCGGCTCCACCGCGAGCTCGTCGTCATCGAGGTCCGCGTGGTCGCGGTCCGCATGCTCGAGCTCCGCGTGGTCGAGGTCCGGGTCGAGGTCCGGGTCGAGGTCCGGGTCGAGGTCCGGGTCGAGGGTTCGCCGCACCGTGTCCTCCATGCGGGCGAACGCCGCCTCGATCCGTGCCGCCTCCACCCTCGCCTGCTCCGCGGTCTCGGGGTCCTCGGCGTCGAGGGCCTCGTCCCAGGCGAACTCCGAGTCGTCGACGTCGAGCTGGGACTCGTCGATCTCGAGGATGGCGGGGTCCAGCTCGTCGTTGTCGGGGAGGAACTGGTCCCAGGCGAAGTCCGTTCCCGGGTCCGTGTCGTCGTCCGTGTCGAGCTCGGGCTCGCCGAAGAGGTCGGTGCTCATGATGCGGTCCTCGCGGTTCTGGCGGCGGTCGGGGGCGCGCCTCGACGGGCGCGCCGATCCGGCGCGCCCCAGGCCTGCGCCGGGGCAGGATTCCCGGCAAGAGGCTCGTCGACCGGCAGGCCGAGCGTCGGGACCACGCCTTGCTATCGGCCCGATGGTCCACGGGATTGAGCGATCTCCCGAGTGGACGGCCACGAACGGGACGACGGGTCAGAAGTCGGGCGATCCGCGCCCGCCATGGAGGCAGCGAGGACTTTCGGCCCTCTCGGGCCGTGGCCGTCTCCCGCAGACTGACCCTGCACGAGGGAATGGCGCGAGGGACGGAGGCAACGCAGTGACAACGGTCGGTTCAGAGGCGGTCGAACCGTCGGCAGGTGAGGTGGAGGAGTTCGACGTCGTGGTCGTCGGAGCGGGCATCTCGGGCGTGGACGCCGCGTACCACCTCACCCAGCACCGGCCCGGGACGAGCTACGTCGTGCTCGAGGCCCTCGAGAGCTACGGCGGGACCTGGCTGACGCACCGGTACCCGGGGGTCCGCTCGGACAGCGACCTCTACACCTTCGGCTACGGCTTCAAGCCGTGGACGGGACCCCCGATCGCCACGGCCGGGGAGATCCTCGGGTACATGGGCGAGGTGATCGAGGAGAACGGACTGGGCCCGAGCATCCGCTACCGCCACCGGATCAGCTCAGCCGAGTGGTCGAGCGAGGACCATGCGTGGACCATCGTGGCCCGAGACGAGGCCGCGGGGCGCACGAAGTGCTTTCGGGCCGGCTTCCTGTGGATGTGCCAGGGCTACTACCGCCACGCCGAGGGCTACACGCCGCGCTGGCCCGGCATGGAGGAGTACGAGGGCCAGGTCGTCCACCCTCAGACGTGGCCCGAGGACATCGACCTGAACGACAAGCAGGTCGTGGTGATCGGGTCGGGGGCCACCGCGGCCACCCTCGTGCCGGCGATCGCGGGCGAGTGCTCCCACGTCACCGTCGTCCAGCGCTCTCCCACCTACTTCTACGCCGGGCCCAACAGCAACGAGCTGGCCGACATGCTGCGCGAGCTCGAGATCGACGAGACGTGGGTCCATGAGATCGTCCGACGGAAGATCGTCAGCGACCAGGGAGCGGTCACCCGCCTCGCCTTCGAGGAGCCCGAGTTCCTCCGCGACGTCCTCATCGCCATGGCTGAGGAGCGGCTGCCCGAGGGTTACGACGTCGCCACCCACTTCACTCCCACGTACCTCCCGTGGCGACAGCGCATCGCGTACCTGCCCGACGGGGACCTCTTCGCCGGGATCTCCGCCGGCCTGGCCAGCATGGTCACGGGCGAGATCGACTGCTTCACGCCAAAGGGACTGCGCATGCGCTCCGGCGAGGAGATCGCGGCCGATGTCATCGTCACCGCGACCGGATTCAACCTCAGCGTCCTCGGCGACATCGCGTTCAGCGTCGACGGGAACGCGGTCGACTTCTCCAAGACCGTGGCCTACCGCGGGATGATGTTCACCGGCGTGCCCAACCTGGTCTGGATCATGGGGTACTTCCGGGCCAGTTGGACGCTGCGGGCCGATTTGGTGTGCGACTTCGTCTGCCGCCTGCTCGACCACATGGACGCGCGCGGGTCCACCAAGGTGACCCCACGGTTGCGGCCGCGGGACGAGGAGCTCGAGCAGCTCGACTGGATGGGCGAGGACAACTTCAACCCCGGCTATCTCATGCGCGCCATGCACCTGATGCCCCGGCGCCTCGACGTGCCCGAGTGGCAGCACACCCAGGACTACTGGACCGAGAGGGACACCTTCCCGGCCATCGACCTGGACGACGGCTGCCTCGTCTACGAATAGCGCCCACCGCCGACTCCGATCAGAGGCACCGCGTCACGCGCTGCGTCTCCGAAGGCGAGGCCCGGCCCGCCGGTCCGTCCGCAGCGGAGGAGGTGGGATTTGAACCCACGGTTGGTTGCCCAACACACGATTTCCAGTCGTGCCGATTCGGCCGCTCTCGCACTCCTCCGGGCGCCGCAGGCGGGTCCGGCCCGTGACTGCAGCCTGGTCAGGCTAACCGCCCGCGAGAAGCGCCTCGTCGAATTGGGCGCCCGTGGAGCCAGCGGGGATCAAGAGGCGCGACGGGACGGCCGAAGCAGTCACTAGCTGGAAGAACGTACGGGACTGCAGCGGAGGGGGCTCAAGTGTTCCGGAGGATTCTGGTGGCGATGGACGGCTCGGAGGCCGCCCGCTCCGCCTTCGTATTCGTCAATGACTGGGCGCGCCAGTTCGGTGCCGCGGTCTGGTTCATTCAGCTGACCGACGAGTCAACGACGCGCCATGGCGAGACCGTGACCGACGTCCCCCTGCGCGGCCGCAAGCTGGCGAACACCTTCACCGTGAGCGGTCCCACGCGGGCCATCCGCGACTGGCAGGTGGTCAGCGGCATCGCCGAGGCCGTGGACACCTTCAGGGCGGACCTGGTCGTGCTCGGCTTCGGCCGCCGCCGAGTGGGCCGGCACCGCTCGAGCAACAGCATCCGCGAGCAACTCTCCGTGCTGACCGACGTCCCCGTCATGGTCGCCCCGAGACGGCCGGTGCTGCCCGTCGTTCGGGTGCCACACCCGACGCCGCGGCACGAGCCCGTGGGCATCCCGGCGATCGCGCTCGGGCCCGCAGCGAGCGAGGACCTCGAGAGGGACGAGAGGCTGGTCCGTGTTTGAGAACGTGGTGGTGGGCGCCACCGACTCGGAGGGCGCGGCACGCGCCGTGCGCAGTGCCATCGAGGTGGCGCGGGCGTCGGGCGGCACGCTGCACTTGGTGATGGCCATGCGGCGCCGGCGCCGCATGGCCGTGGTTCACGAGCGGCGGTCCGTGGAGGTCGACCTCGACCCGACCGAGTCGCTGCTGGCCGAATTCGAGCGCATGGCGGAGAAGGAATCGGTCCGCGTCCAGACCCACCCGTTGTTCTCGGACCCCGTCGACGGCATCACCAAGGTGGCGGCGGCCGAAGATGCCGACCTCATCGTGGTCGGCTCTGCGTCCACCCACGGTGGCCGGCGGCTCTCTGCCGTCCCGAAGGCCGTGATGGACATCGCCGACTGCGCCGTCCTGGTCGTCTAGCCGGGGCCCACCCGCTAGCCTGGGTCGTCGACCGCCCGATGCCTGGCGCGGCGGCTGGGTCCTGCGCAACGGCCGCTCGTGAATCGAGTCAGGGTCGGAAGGCAGCAGCTCTCAGCGGGTCTGGCCGGGTGCCGTAGCCAACCTGGCCGCCGCGCCGGGCACCGGGCGGCCGTGTCCGAGCCTCTCGATAGGCTCGCCGCCATGTCCGACACCCCCTTCGTCTCGCTCTACCGCCGCTTCCGGCCGGGGCGCTTCGACGAGATCCGGGGCCAGGACCACGTCGTGCGGGCGCTGCGCAGCGCGGTGCGCGACGACCGGGTCTCCCACGCCTACCTCTTCAGTGGGCCACGCGGCACGGGCAAGACGTCGTCGGCGCGCATCTTGGCCAAGGCCTTGAATTGCGAGGCCCCCGTCGACGGCGAGCCCTGCGGCGTGTGCACGTCGTGCCAGGAGATCACGCGGGGCAACTCCATGAACGTGCACGAGCTCGACGCGGCGTCGAACAACGGCGTCGACGCCATGCGGGACCTGGTGGCCCACGCCGGGCTGGGCACCCCCGGGCGTTGGAAGGTGTACATCGTGGACGAGGTCCACATGCTCTCGACGGCGGCGGCCAACGCGCTGCTCAAGACACTCGAGGAGCCGCCCAGCCACGTCGTGTTCGTGCTGGCCACCACCGACCCGCAGAAGGTCCCGCCCACCATCCGCAGCCGCACCCAGCACCTCGAGTTCCGGCTCCTCGGGGCCGACACCTTGCAGGGGCTCCTCGAGTCGGTGAATGCCGAGGCCGGGCTCGACCTGGACGCCGACGCCCTCGAAGCCGCGGTACGGCGGGGGAAAGGGTCGGCACGCGACGCTCTGTCCGCCCTCGACCAGGTGGTGGCCTCGGGATCGATCGACACGGCCCGCCCCGAGCTCTCCGCCGTGCTCGACGCCGTAGCCGCCGGCGACGCTCACGCGGTTCTGGTCGCCCTGAGCGCCCTCATGGCCGGCGGCTGGGGGCCCCAGCAGCTCGCCACCGAGCTCATCGACGACCTGCGCCAGGTCTTCTTGTCCTCGTTGGCGCCGCAGCTGTGTGCCGTGTCCGGTGCTTCGCTCGAGCGCTACCGGGCCGTGGCGGAGGAGATGGGCCTGCCCCGCGCCGTGCGTGCCATGGAGCTGCTCGGGCACGCGCTGGTCGACATGCGCGAGGCTCCCGACGCCCAGGTGGTCATCGAGATCGCGCTGGTGCGCGCCGTGCGTCCCGACCTCGACTCGGGCGCCGAGGCCCTGGCCGACCGGGTGAGCGCGCTCGAACGGGCGCTCTCCGGCGACGCCGCCTTCCCGCGCCCGGGCGCGCCAGCACGCGGACGCTCCGCGCCCGCTCCGCCTGCGGGAGCGGTGCCCACAGCGGGATCCACGCCGACCGAGGAGGACCCGGCCGAGGTAGCCGCAACGGGAACGCCCCGGGACGTCGGCCGGCGACCGTCCATCGGTGCCCTGCGGCGCAGCAAGGAGGCCGCCGCCGCCCAGTCCGGCGTGGCAGAGGCGGATCCGCCCGCCCCAGCGTTACCTGTAGTGCCACCCACGGCAGCGGCAGCGGCAGCGACGGCGGCGGCACAGGCAGCACCGGCAGCGGCGTCAGCGGCGTCAGCGCCGGAACGGGCGACCGCGCCCGCGCCGGGCGCGGCGCGGCCCGTCGATCGCGACGGACTCACCGAGGCTTGGGGCGACGGGATCCTCCAGTCGCTCCCGGCGCGAGCCAAGGCCCGCTACGCCAGCGGGCACTTCGTGGCGGTGGACGAGCAGGGTGCCCACTTCGCCCTGCCCAACGCCGCGCACCGTGACCAGTGCGTCGAGCACCAAGGCCTCGTCGAGGCCGCGTTGGCCGCACACTTCGGGACCGAGGTGCGTCTCGTGCTGGTGGTCGACGACGCAGCAGCGCCGGAAGCGGCGGCAGCGCCGGCAGCGCCGGCAGCGGCAGCAGCGCCGGCGGATCGCCCCCGCGCTCGACCCAGGCCCGCCCGCCCGGCCGACGACGTACCCCCGGCCGAAGCCCCACCGGCGGACGACGACGAGATCGTCGACCCGGCGGAGTTCGTGGCGGCCGGTTCGCCCGCCGAGGAGACCGCGGCGGCCGAGGCCCGTCTCCTCGAGGCGTTCCCCGGCGCGAGCGAGGTCGCCGGCTAGATGTACACCGGACCTCTCCGCACCCTCATCGACGAGCTGGGCCGCCTACCGGGGATCGGCCCGAAGTCCGCGCAGCGGATCGCCTTCCACATCTTGAAGGTGCCGGGCGAGGACGCCCGCCGCCTGGCCGACGCCGTCGTGGCCGTCAAGGAGCGCACCACCCTGTGCTCCGTCTGTTTCAACGTGGCCGAGGGGGGCGAGCTCTGCGAGGTCTGCAGCGACGACCGGCGTGACCCCGAGGTGCTCTGCGTGGTGGAGGACCCGCGCGACATCGTCGCCGTGGAGCGCACCGGGTTCAAGGGGCGCTACCACGTGCTCGGCGGCGCCCTCAGCCCGCTCGACGGCATCGGCCGGGAGCAGCTGCGTCTCCAAGAGCTGCTCGACCGCATCGACGAGGGCGTCGTGCGGGAGGCGATCGTGTGCACCAACCCGACCATCGAGGGGGAGGCGACGGCCATGCTGGTGGCCCGCGAGCTCAGTCCTCGCGGCGTCGTGGTCACCCGGCTGGCCAGCGGGCTCCCGGTCGGCGGCGACCTCGAGTACGCCGACGAGCTGACCCTGGGCCGAGCCCTCGAGGGCCGCCGTCCGCTCGAGGTGTGAGTCGGAGTTGTGACGTTGGTCCCTGCCCGTCCGAGCCCCGCACGAGAAGGATGGACGGCGTCGACCAGGAGGCTGCTGTGAGAGCTCCGTCCACCCGGCGCCACGGCGTGCGCCAGTCCGGCATGTCCCGACTGGTGCGGGTCGGGCTGTTGTTCGTCGCCGTGCTCGCCACCCCGGCCGCCCTCGTGGCCCAGCTCGTCGAGTCCGCGCCTTCCGCCGGGGCGGCGGCGGCCGGGAACCTGATCCCCTCGCCCGGGTACCGGATGCTCGGGGGCGACGGCGGCATCTTCTCCTTCGGCGCCCCCTTCTACGGGGCGCCCAACGCCGACCCCACCCATTGCGCGCGCAACCCCGACGCCCGCTCGATGCCCGACGGCTCGTGCTGGTCGATGGCCACCACGCCCGACGACGGCGGCTACTACGTGCTCGACGCCTTCAGCGGGCACGTGTACACGTTCGGCGACGCCGTCTCTTACGGCCAGCCCTCCGACTCGTTCGGCCCGAGCGCCGAGCTGTGGCCCACCTCGATCGGCATGGCGGTGACGCCCGACGGCAAGGGCTACTGGGTGCTCGAGCTCGGCCTCTCGGGCATGGCGAGCGTCCAGCCCTTCGGTGACGCGGCGTCCTACGGCGACCCGCTGACTTCGCGCCTCGAGACCAACGGCACGCCGGTCGGCATCGTGGGCACGGCCGACGGCAAGGGCTACTGGATCGCCTTCTCTGACGGCGGGGTGTTCGCCTACGGTGACGCCCGCTTCGACGGCTCCATGGGCGGGCACACCCTGGCGGCCCGGGTCGTCGGCCTGGCGCGCACGCCCGACGGCAACGGCTACTGGCTGGTCGGGGCCGACGGCGGCATCTTCGCCTTCGGCGACGCCGTCTACGGGGGCTCCGTCGCGGGCCTCTCCCTGGCCGCCCCGGTCGTTGGCATGGCCGCCGACCCGGTGGGCACGGGCTACTGGCTCGTCGGAGCCGACGGCGGGGTCTTCGCGTTGGGCGGCGCCCCGTTCGAGGGATCCATGGGCGGCCACGGCCTGGCCGCGCCGGTCTTCGCCATGTCGGCGCCGGATGCCCTCCCGCCGGGATAGTCCGAACCGGGCCCGACGGCGCGCATCGTAGAATCTGACGATGCGGATCGCCATCGTCGGAGCGACGGGACAGGTGGGCGTCGTGCTGCGCTCCATCCTCGACGAGCGCCGCTTTCCGGTGACGTCCATGCGCTACCTCGCCTCGGCCCGCTCGGTCGGCCAGACGCTCCCGTGGGCCGACACCGACGTGGTGGTCGAGGACGCCGACACCGCCGACCTGTCGGGCATCGACCTGGCGCTCTGCTCGGCCCCGTCGTCGGTCTCGCGCCGGCTGGCCCCCCGCCTGGCCGAGGCCGGCGCGATCGTCATCGACAACTCCTCGGCCTGGCGCCGGGACCCCGACGTCCCGCTGGTGGTGCCCGAGGCCAACTCCGAAGCGCTGCGCTCCATCCCGAAGGGAATCGTGGCCAACCCGAACTGCACCACGATGGTGGCCATCCCGGTGCTCAAGCCCCTGCACGACGCGGCCGGGCTGCGGCGCGTGATCGTGTCGACCTACCAGGCCGTGTCCGGAGGCGGGGTGGAGGCCGTGCGCGAGCTGGCCGAGCAGCTGGCCAAGACGGTCGACCGGGCCCAGGAACTCACCTTCGACGGCGGCGCAGTCGAGTACCCGCCGCGCGCCGTCTACCCGGTCCCCATCGCGCACAACGTGATCCCGCTGCAGTTCGCGCTCGTCGACGACGGCTCGCTCGAGACCGACGAGGAGCAGAAGTGGACGCACGAGGCGCGCAAGATCCTCGACCTCCCGGACCTGGCCGTCACCACCACGTGCGTGCGCGTGCCGGTGTTCACCGGCCACTCGCAGTCGATCGTGTGCGAATTCGAGCGACCCCTCTCTCCGGAGCAGGCGACGCACCTGCTGCGCACCGCCCCCGGTGTAGAGCTGGCCGAGATCCCCACCCCTCTGATGGCGGCCGGACGCGACGTGTCCTACGTCGGCCGGATCCGCCGGGCGCAGGGCGCCCCGCACGCGCTGGCCCTCTTCGTGTCCGGCGACAACCTGCGCAAGGGCGCTGCGCTCAACGTGGTGCAGATCGCCGAGGAGCTGCTCGCGCAACGCAGCTGAAGGGGGAACCGCAGGGCCGGCCGGTTGAGCGTCAGGCCCGCCGCGCTCAGTCCGGGCCGGCCGAACCCGGCTCGGGCCCGCCGACCACGAGCGTGGTCATGCGGCGCGACAGGTTGACGGCGTGGTCGCCGAAGCGCTCGTAGAACCGGGCCACCATGGCCAGCTCGATGGCCACCGGGACGGGCATCGTGCTCGCCACCAGCTCCGCGGTCAGGGTGACGTGGAGGTCGTCGAGCTCGTCGTCGAGGTCGTCGATGCTCGAGGCCGCCCCGGCCGAGCGCTCGGCGAAGGCGTCGGCCGTGGCGCGCCAGATGGTGGTGGCGACCTCTCCCATGCGCTCGACCAGGCCGCGGCTGCGGGCGGACATCTCGGCGCCCAGCCCGCGGGCGGCCCGCCGGGCGATGTGCTCGGCCAGGTCCCCGTTGCGCTCCATGTCGGGGAGCATGCGCAGGATGGCGACGTACTCGCGCCGCTCGTCGGGCGTGGTCTCGCCCTCGACCAGCTGGTACTGCACCGTCGTCGAGATCTGCCCGATCAGCATGTCGATCAGCTCGTCGCGCTTGACCAGCTCCTTGGCCGCCTCGCGGTCACCGGCCAGGAGGGCGTGGGTGGCACCGGCGATCCCTTCGCCCACGAGGGCGAAGATCTGGGCGAAGAGCCGGTCGATCTCGTGGGGCTCCGGCTGGGTGCGGGGCCACAGCGGCTGCTCCATGACGAGCGGTCCGGCCGGTGCCCGCAGGTCCTCCGGCTGCCCCGCCGGGGCCTCCACGGTGCGCCTGGTGCTGCCCCCGAGCTTGAACGGCATTCTGACCACGCTACCGGCTCGGCCGCCCGTGGACGACCCCGCTGCTCCGTCCCGGCCCTGGTCGCGGGGGCGTGACCGGCATCCCCACCGCCGTCACACCCCCTCGGTACCGTGGCCGTCATGGGCGTCGGAACCGTCGTCGGACTGGTCGTCGGCCTCGTGGCGGGGCTGCTCGTCGCCGTCGCGTGGCACCTGGTGCACGCGGCCCGCGCCGCCGGTGCGGCGCGGCTCGACGCCGGGCGGCTGGCCGACGCCCGGGCCGCGCTCGACGCGCAGGCGGCCCAGCTGGCCCGTGCCACCGAGTCAGTCACCGCGGCCGAAGCGGCGCGGGCGGCGGCCGAGACTGGGCGCGCCGTGGCCGAGGCCGAGCTCGACCTGCTCAAGTCCTCCCAGGCCGAGGCGAACCGTCAGGCCGAGGAGGACAGGGCCCGGCTCGTGGGCGCCTTCGCCGAGCTCTCGGCCGAGGCGCTGGCCAAGAACAACGAGCAATTCCTGGCGTTGGCCGACACCCGCCTGAGCGAGGCGCGGGCCCAGGCCCAGGGCGACCTGGCGCAACGGCAGCAGGCGATCACCCAGCTGCTGGGCCCGCTGCACGAGACGCTGGCGCGCTACCAGCGTGGGCTCCAGGACATGGAGCTCGAACGACGGGGTGCCTACGAGGGCCTGAGCGAGAAGGTGGCACAGCTGCACGTGGGCCACGAGCAGCTGCGCAAGGAGACCCGCAACCTCGTGACCGCGCTCCGCTCGCCGCAGACGCGCGGGCGCTGGGGCGAGATGCAGCTCCGGCGGGTGGCCGAGATGGCCGGCATGCTCGCCCACTGCGACTTCGACGAGCAGGTCTCCGCCCAGGGCGACGAGGGGCGGCTCCGGCCCGACATGGTGGTCCACATGCCCGGCGGGGGCGAGGTGGTCGTCGACGCCAAGGTGCCGCTCGAGGGCTTCCTCGAGCTGCTCGACGCCGACGACGACGAGACCAGGGCCCGATGCCGGACCAAGCACGCGCGCCAACTGCGCACGCACGTCGAGCAGCTGGGGAAGAAGGAGTACTGGAAGCAGTTCGACCGCTCGCCCCAGATGGTGGTGGCCTTCATCCCCGGCGACCAGCTGCTCGCCGCCGCGTTCGAGGCCGACCCGGGTCTGCAGGAGCACGCCATGGCGAGCGGCGTCCTGCTCACCACGCCGGTCACCCTGATCGCGCTCCTGCGCACGGTGGCCCTGGGCTGGCAGCAAGAGACGATGGCCGAGAACGCCCGCGAGGTGCAGCGCCTCGGCGCCGAGCTCTTCGATCGCCTGCGCGTCATGACAACGCACCTGGCCACGCTCCAACGCAGCCTCACGGCCAGCGTGGACGCGTACAACAAGGCGGTCGGCTCCTTCGAGTCGCCGCGTGCTCGTCTCGGCGCGGCGCTTCTCGGGCCTCGGTGTCGGGACGGGGCCGGACGAGATCGGCCACCTCGCTCCGGTCGAGGCCGCACCCCGCCATCTGCAGGCGGTCGAACCGGCACCCGAGGAGGACCACGCGGCGCAGCCGACGCTGCTGGCCCTGCCCGACGGGGGCGCCAGCGCCGGCACGGCCTGAGCCGCCGCGCCCCCGAGGCGCCGGAACAGCCGCCACATACTCTGCGGGGGTGCTCCACGTCCATCGCTCCGACAGCACCGAGGCCCTGGTGGCCGCGCTGGCGCACCTGGTGGCGGACCCGCTGCCCGACCCGATGCAGGCCGAGGTCGTCTCGGTGCCGACACGCGGCATCGAGCGCTGGCTGACCCAACGCCTCGCCGCGCTACCTCGGCACCACGCCGGGACGCCACGACGGCGTGTGCGCAAACGTGGCGTTCCCCTTCCCGGGTGCGCTGGTCAACGGCGCGCTGGCGCTCGCCGTCGGGGCCGATCCCGGCAGCGACCCGTGGCTGCCCGAGCGCGCCGTGTGGCCGCTGATGGAGGTGGTCGAGGAGCACTTCGACGAGCCCTGGCTGGCGCCCGCTGGCCCGGCACATCCGCAATTCCGAGACGGTGGCGGACTCCAAGCGCTTCTCGAGCATCCGCCACGTGGCCGACCTCTTCGACCGCTACGCCGTGCACCGGCCCGAGATGTTGCGCGAGTGGGCCGCCGGTGCCGACGCGCCGCCGGCCGCGGGCGACGCCGGGTGGCAGGTCGAGCTGTGGCGTCGCCTGCGGGCGCGCATCGGGCAGCCCAGCCCGGCCGAGCGCCTCGGCGAGGCCTGCCGCCGCCTGCGTGAGGAGCCCGACCTCCTCGACCACCCGCACCGGCTGTCGCTGTTCGGGCTGACCCGGCTCCCGGCCAGCTACCTCGACGTGCTCGAGGCCGTGGCGCGCCGAGCGCGACGTGCACCTGTTCTTGTTGCACCCCTCGCCCGCCTTGTGGGAGCGGCTCGAGCCGGCGGTCGAGGACGGCTCGCGCTGGCTGGCCCGGGCCGAGGATCCGACGGCCGACGTCCCGACCAACCCGCTGCTGCGGTCGTGGGGTCGCGACGCCGCGAGATGCAGCTCGTCCTCGGCGCGCGCAGTCCCGCACGCCGCAACGGACCGCGAGCCCGCGCCCGACGTGTCACCGACCCTGCTCCGCCTGATCCAGGACGACGTCCGGGCCGATCGGGCGCCCGTCGGGCCCACGGTGCGCGACGGCCGACGACCGCCCTCTCCTGGCCGCCGGAGACGACAGCATCCGGATCCACTCGTGCCACGGGCGGGGTCGGCAGGTCGAGGTGCTACGCGACGCCGTGCTGCACCTGCTCGGAGGACGACCCCACCCTCGAGCCCCGCGACATCATCGTGATGTGCCCCGACATCGAGGCGTTCGCACCTTTGATCCAGGCCACGTTCGGCAGCGCACGACGTCGACGGCCGCGGTGGCGTCGGGGCCAACTCGCTACAGATCCGCCTGGCCGACCGCTCGCTGCGGCAGACCAACCCGGTGATGGGAGTGCTGGCCGAGGTGCTGGACCTCGCCACGGCGCGGCTCACCGCCACCGAGGTGCTCGACCTGGCCGGGCGCGAGCCGGTGCGACGCCGCTTTCGCTTCGGTGACGACGACCTGTCCCGGCTCGAGGAGTGGGTCGACGGCGCCTACGTACGGTGGGGGTTCGACGCCGAGCACCGCCGCACGTTCGGGCTCGAGGAGATCGCAGCCAACACCTGGCGGTCCGGGCTCGACCGGATCCTCCTCGGCGTGGCCATGGCCGAGGAGCGCCAGCGCCGGTTCGGCGAGACGCTCCCGCTCGACGACGTCGACAACAGCGACATCGACCTGGCCGGGCGCCTGGCCGAGTTCCTCGACCGCCTCGAGGCCGGGCTCGACTCCCTGGCGGGGGCCCGGACGGTCACCGACTGGTCCGACACGCTGTCCAGGTTGTCCGATTCACTCACCGCCACCTCGCCCGGGGACGCCTGGCAGCGTGCCCACCTGACCGGGTTGCTCGACGACCTGGTGGGCGAGGCCTCGACCGGAGGTGCGCCCAGCCCAGTCGTCCTCACGTGTGACGACGTCCGGTCGATCCTGGCCGACCGGCTGAAGGGCCGGCCGCGCACGACGAACTTCTGCACCGGGCATCTCACCGTCTGCACGCTGGTGCCCATGCGCTCCATCCCGCACCGGGTGGTGTGCCTGCTCGGGCTGGACGACGGCGGCTTCCCCCGGCACGTCGAGCGCGACGGCGACGACCTGACGGCCCGCCAGCAGCGCGTCGGCGACCGCGACGCCGCGGAGCGAGGACCGCCAGCTCCTGCTCGACGCCCTGCTCGCGGCGCGAGAGCACCTCGTCGTGACCTATGCGGGCCGTGACGAGCGCTCGAACCTGGTCCGCCCGCCGGCCGTCCCCATCGGCGAGTTGCTCGACGTGGTCGACCACACGGTGTGCACCGAGACGGGACGTCCGCGCGACGCGATCGTGGTGGCACACCCACTGCAACCGTTCGACCGCCGCAACTACACGGCGGGGGACATCGTGCCGGGCCGGACGTGGAGCTTCGACACCCTGCACCTGGCCGGTGCCGAGGCAGCGCTGACGCCGCGCCCCGCGCCGTCCGCGTTCCTCGAGGCGCCGCTGGGCCCCGTCGAGCCCGACCAGCTCGGGCTCGACCAGGTGGAGCGATTCCTGCGTCATCCCGTGCGGGCCTTCCTGCGTGAGCGGCTGCACGTCTCGCTGCGCGGCCGGACGCGCGATTTCGAGGACGCCATCCCGATCGCCCTGGACGGGCTGGAGATCTGGCAGGTGGCGGACCGCATCTTGCAGGCCCGCCTGGCCGGGGCCGGCCTGGCGGACTGCCTGGAAGCGGAGCGGGCCCGGGGCGGTCTGCCCCCGGGGGACCTGGCGGATCCCGTGGTCGACGAGATCACCCGTCCGCTTGAGGACCTGGTGGCGGTGGGCCGCTCGCCCGTGGCGCCGACCTCCGTGGACGTGCGTGTGGCGTCGGCGCGGCGGCTTCGACCTGGTGGGGACGGTGGCGGGCGTGCGCGGCGACGTCCTACACAGCGTGACCTATTCGAGGCTCAGCCCGGCGACCCGTCTCATCGCGTGGGCGCGCCTGCTCGCCCTGAGCGCCACCTGGCCGGAGCGGGCCTTCGAGGCCCGATCGATCGGCCGGAGCTCCCGGCGCAACTGCACGACCTCGGTGGCCACGGTCGGCCCGCTCGGGACGGATCCGTCGAGCCGCCGGGAGATCGCCGAGGAGCACCTCGGCGCACTGGTCGACCTGTTCGACCGCGGCATGCGCGAGCCGCTGCCGCTCTTCAGCCGGACGTCTGCCGCCTGGGCCGTCGCCGCGGCCGACGGGAAGGACTCCTCCGACGCGTCGGCCGCGGCCGCCCAGCGCGTGGGAATCGACCTACGACTACGAAAGAGAGGACAAGGAGGCCGAGCACACGCTCGTGCTCGGGGGGATCCTGGACTTCCGCGAGATGCTGCAGCGCACCGGGCCGCCACAAGCCGACGAGGAGGCGTGGGACCCCGCCGCGCCCACGCGGTTCGCCAGCCTCGCCAGCCGGCTCTGGACCGGCCTCCTCGACCACGAGGTGCTGACGGACCGATGACCCTCTCCGCGGACCGCGCACCCCAGCCCTTCGACCCGTGTGGCGAGTTGCCGACCGGGTTGACGCTGCTCGAGGCGAGCGCCGGCACCGGCAAGACCTTCACCATCGCCGCCCTGACGACCCGGTACGTGGCGGAGGGCGTCTTGCCCATCGACCGGCTCCTCGTGATCACCTTCACCCGCATGGCGACCGGTGAGCTGCGCGACAAGGTGCGCGAGCGTCTGGTGCGCGCGCACGACGGGCTGGTCGACATCCTCGAGGGGGCCGGCGGTCACGGGGACGACGAGATCGTGCAGCTCCTGGCCGCGGCGCCGCCGGACGAGGTGGTGGCCCGGCGGGATCGCCTGAGCAAGGCCATCGCCGGCTTCGACACCGCCACGATCGAGACCACGCACGGGTTCTGCCTCCAGGTGCTCTACGGGCTGGGCACGGCAGGGGACGTCGACCGTGAGGTCACGCTGGTCGAGGACGTCAGCGACCTGGTGGAAGAAGTGGTGGACGATCTCTACCTGCGCCGCTTCGCGCACCGGCCCAACACGCTCGGGTTCACCCGCGGTCAGGCTCTCGAGATCGCCACGAAGGTGCTCGCCCATCCCGACGCCGCCATCGTGCCGCCCTGGTCGGAGGCCGACGACGCGCCCTCGATCCGTTCGCGGTTCGCCACGAAGGTCCGCAAGGAGATGGAGCGGCGCAAGCTGTCGTCGAAGGTCCTGACCTACGACGACGTGCTGCTGCGCCTGCGCGACACGTTGTTCGACGGGGAACGCGGCGACGCCGCCTGCGCCCGGCTGCGCGAGCGCTACGACGTCGTGCTCGTCGACGAGTTCCAGGACACCGACCCCGTCCAGTGGGACATCATGCGACGAGCGTTCGGCGAGGCCGAGCGCTCGACGCTGGTGCTCATCGGCGACCCCAAGCAGGCCATCTACGCCTTTCGGGGCGCCGACGTCTACGCCTACCTCGGTGCGCAGCAGTCGGTCACCGCGAGGTGGACGCTCGACAGGAATTGGCGGAGCGACCAGGGTCTCCTCAACGCCTACGACGCCCTGTTCTCGGGTGCCCAGCTCGGTGCGGCGGACATCGCGTACCACCCGGTCGTCTCGGCGGAGGCGAACCGCGAGCCGCGACTCGAGCGCGCGCCGGTCGGCGAGCCGCTCCGCGTCCGCATCCTGCACGCCGCCGACGGCCTGGTCCCCCTCACGACGAAGCAGCGGCAGCCGAAGGCCTCCGACGCCCGGACCCTCATTGCCGCCGACCTGGCCCACGAGGTCGTGCGCCTCCTCGAGATCGGCACCGTGCTCGTCACGCGAAGGGGTCACGGTCGCGCCGACGAGCGCGTCCCGCTGGACCCGGGGCACCTCGCCGTGCTGGTCCGGACCAACCGGCAGGCCGTCGGGGTGCGCGACGCCCTGCACGCCGTGGGTGTCCCAGCCGTCATCGGAGGTGCCGGTTCGGTCTTCGCCACTGAGCCGGCCCGGGAGTGGCTGCACCTCTTGGAGGCCTTGGAGCGGCCGACGTCGCGCGAGCGGGCCGCGCTGGTGGCGCTGTCCTGTTTCGTGGGGTGGACGCCCGAGCGCGTGGCGACGGCGGACGACGCATGGGAGGAGCTCCACTGGTCCCTCCACCGCTGGGCGGGCGTGTTGCGCGATCGGGGGGTGGCGTCGCTCCTCGAGACCGTGAGCACGTCGCAGGACGTGCCCGCCCGCGTGCTCGGGCGTGCCTCGGGCGAGCGCTTCATGACCGACCTGCGCCACGTGGCGCAACTCCTGCACGAGGCCGGTGCCGTGGACGGGCTCGGTCCGGCGGCCCTGGCCACCTGGCTCGGCCGTCGCATCCACGACGCCGAGCGCGACGCGGACAACGAGGAGCGCACGCGGCGCCTCGAGTCCGACGCGGAGGCCGTGCAGGTGCTCACGATCCACCGGAGCAAGGGCCTCGAGTTCCCGATCGTCCTCTGCCCGTACCTGTGGGACGGCAACGTCACCAAGAGGGACGACCACGTGCCCGTCTTCCACGACGGGCGCAACGCCAACTTGCGGACGATCGACGTGGGGGGCCAGGGCAACCAATTCGCCATCCACGAGAAGCGGGAGCTCGAGGAGGGGCGGGGTGAGGACCTGCGCCTGCTCTACGTCGCGCTCACCCGGGCGCGCCACCAGGCCGTGCTGTGGTGGGCCGGGGCGTGGAAGAGCGAGCACTCGCCCCTCGGCCGCCTCCTCTTCGACCGCCAGGCGGACGGCGCCGTCGGGCCTTACGGCGCGGCGGGACGCAGCGACGCCGACGTGGAGGCGGCGGCCCTGAACCTCGGCCCGCTGGTGTCGGTCGAGCGCGTCGGCCGCCCCGCGGCGACGCGTTGGCAGGTGCCCCCCGGCGCCCCGCCGCGGCTGTCCGCCGCGACCTTCGACCGACCGCTCGACCTGGCGTGGCGCCGCGCCTCGTACTCGAGCATCACCCGGCTGGCCCACGAGCACGCGGCTATCGGCAGCGAACCCGAGCCCTCCGTGGTCGTCGACGAGGTGGCGACCACAGGCGTGGCCCGCGAGCCGGGCGATGCCGGCCGGGCGGGCCGGGACGGCGTACCACTGGTTCTGGCCGACATGCCCGGCGGGACACTGGTCGGGACGGTCGTGCACGACGTGTTCGAGGAATGCGCCTTCGACGCGCCCGACCTGGCCGCGGAGGTGGGCGATGCCCTGGCGCGCGCCGTCAAGCGCCGCAACGTACGGTTCGCCGACACCGACGCGGTGGTAGAGGGTCTCTGCGCCGCCATCGAGTGCCCGCTGGGGGACCTGGTGCACGATGCCGCGCTGCGCGAGGTGCGCCGGGCCGACCGCATCGACGAGCTCGGGTTCGAGATCCCCCTCGTCGGTGGCGACGAGCCGCGGGGACAGGTGGGCCTGCACCTGGGGACCATGGCCGACCTCCTGGCCGCGCACCTCCCGCCGGGCGACCCGGTGGCCCGGTACGCGGACGCGCTGCGCGAGCTCGACGGTGACGTCCTGCGGGGCTACCTGACCGGGAGCCTCGACCTGGTGTTCCGGCTCCCGGGCGACCGCTTCGTCCTGGCCGACTACAAGACCAACCGTTTGGCGGGTCCCGACGAGGACCTGACGTCGTGGCACTACCGTCCCTCGGCGGTCCAGGCCGCCATGGTCGAGGCTCACTACCCGCTGCAGGCCGTGCTCTACTCGGTGGCGCTCCACCGCTACCTGCGTTGGCGCATGCCGGGCTACGACCCCGAACGGCATCTCGGCGGCGTCCTGTACCTGTTCGTGCGCGGCATGAGCGCGCGGGTGCTGGAGCGCGTCGACGGCGTTCCCTGCGGGGTCTGGTCGTGGCGGCCCCCCGTCGCCCTGGTCGGGGCGTTGAGCGACCTCTTCGACCGGGGGGTGGTGCGGGAGTGAACGGTCACGAGGACCCGGACCCCTTCGACGCCGGGTCGGCGCTCGGCGCCGAGGGCATCCTCGCGCGCGTTCAACGAAGCGGGCGTGCTGGCCGTGTCCGACGTCCAGGTGGCGCGCTGCCTGGCCCGGCTGAGCGGCACGAGCGACGATGCGGCCGAGCTGGGGGCCGCCCTCGCCGCCCGTGCGCCGCGGCTGGGCAACGTCTGCGTCGACCTGGCCACCATCCACGAGACGGCGGACGCCGACACGGACAGGCCAGCCGACCTGGCCGGCCTGCCCTGGCCCGAGGCCGCGACCTGGCCGGCGCGTCTGGCCGCCAGCCCGCTCGTCGGCGCGGACCGGCCCCTGCACCTCGAGGGCACGACCCTCTACCTCGACCGACTGTGGGCGGACGAGCAGCTGGTCGCCGCCGACCTGCGCGGCCGGGCCGAGGCGCCGGCACCCGGAGTCGACCGTGCCGTGCTGGCCGACGGCCTCGGCGCGTGGTTCGGAGGGAGCGACGACGAGCAGCGCCTGGCTGCCGCCACCGCAGTGCTCCAGCAGGTCACGGTCATCGCGGGCGGCCCCGGGACGGGCAAGACGACCACGGTGGCCAAGGTGCTGGCGCTGTTGACCGCCCAGGCCGCGGCCGCCGGCCGGCGGCCACCTCTCGTGGGCCTGGCCGCCCCGACCGGCAAGGCGGCCGCGCGCCTGGAGGAGGCGGTGCGGGCCGGGGTGGCCGAGCTCGGCCTCGACGTCGGCACGGGGCGCTCGCTGGCCGGCCTCCAGGGCAAGACGATCCATCGGCTGCTCGGCTACAACCCGGGCAACCGGACGCGCTTCCGGCACAACCGGCACAACCGCCTGCCCCACGACGTAGTCGTGGTCGACGAGACGTCGATGGTGTCGCTGTCGCTCATGGCGCGGCTCCTCGAGGCCGTCCGCTCCGAAGCCCGCCTCGTGCTGGTGGGCGACCCGGAGCAGCTGGCCTCCGTCGAGGCCGGCGCCGTGCTCGGCGACATCGTGGGACCGGCCGCGGAGTCCGATGCGCCACCGGCCGGGCCCGAGGCGGCCGACCGGCCGGCGGCCGCCTTCGGCAACGCGGTGGTCGTCCTGCGCCGCGTCCACCGGTTCAGCGGCGCCATTGCCGCGCTGGCCGAGGCGATCCGTGGCGGCGACGCCGAGGACGTGCTGGCGATCCTGCGGGCCGGCGGCTCCAACGTGACGTGGACCGAACCCGACGCGGCGGACACGGCCGGGGCGTTGGCCGCAGTGCGTGCCGTCGCCGTCGAGCGGGGCCGCCGGGTGGTCGACCTGGCGCGCGCCGGCGCGACGCGCGACGCCATCGGGGCATTGGGGAGCTTCCGCCTCCTGTGCGGCCACCGGCGCGGGCCCGACGGCGTGGCCACGTGGACCGAGCACGTGACGCAGTGGCTCAAGGCGGAGGTCGACGGATTCGCCGCCGGGCCGGACTGGTACGTCGGGCGCCCGCTCATCGTGACCGAGAACGACTACGCGCTGCAGCTCTACAACGGCGACACCGGCGTGGTGGTGGCGACGCCGTCCGGGCGGCTGGTGGCGGCGTTCGAGCGGGGCGGCGAGGTGGCGGAGATCAGCCCGACCCGCCTGGCCGCGGTGGACACCGTCTACGCCATGACGGTCCACAAGAGCCAGGGTTCGCAGTACGAGACCGTGGCGTTCGTCGTGCCGAGCGCAGACTCGCGGGTGCTGACCCGGGAGCTCCTCTACACAGCGGTGACGCGCGCGCAGGACCACCTGTTCCTGGTCGGCTCCGAGGAATCGGTCCGGGCCGGCGTCGAGCGCCGCATCGCACGGGCTTCGGGGCTGCACCGGGCGCTCTGGGCCGCGCCGGCCTGAACGGCGCCACATCCCCCGCCGCGCCGAACCTGCTCCCTAGGATGCCCGTCGACCAGCGGCGCAGCCCTCACACGATGCTCACACGGTCCACAGCTTGAATTCAGGATCATGTCGGAAGATGACGGCTCGCCGAGACCGCTCCACACGGTGTGGGCGGCTCCCGGCACGGCTCGGGGGCCCGCCGCGGACGCGGCGAACGGAGAAGAGGTGAGCATGAAGATCCTGGTCCTCGGAGGAGACGGCTACCTGGGCTGGCCGACAGCACTGCACCTGTCTGCTCGGGGTCACGACGTCACCGTGGTCGACAACATGGTGCGTCGGGAATACGACCGCGAGATGGGGGTGGACAGCCTGGTGCCCATCGCCCCGCTCGAAGACCGCGTCACCCGCTGGAAGGAGCTCTCGGGCCGGACGGTCGAGGCCCGGATCGGGAATCTGACCGATGCCGCCTTCACCTACAGCGTCGTGGCCGAGGCCCAGCCCGATGCCATCGTGCACTTCGGCGAGCAGCGCTCGGCGCCCTACTCCATGATCGACCGCGAGCACGCGGTCTACACGCAGGTCAACAACGTGGTGGGCAACCTGAACGTGATGTACGCCATTCAGGAGACCGACCCCGACATCCACCTGGTGAAGCTGGGCACGATGGGCGAGTACGGCTACCCCAACATCGACATTGAGGAAGGCTTCATCGAGATCACGCACAAGGGACGGACCGACGTCCTGCCCTACCCGAAGCAGCCGGGCTCCTTCTACCACCTGTCCAAGGTGCACGACAGCCACAACATCATGTTCGGCTGCAAGATCTGGGGCCTGCGCGCCACCGACCTCAACCAGGGGATCGTCTATGGACAGTCGACCGACGAGACCGACCTCGACCCGGCGCTGGCCACGCGCTTCGACTACGACGGCGTCTTCGGGACGGTGCTCAACCGGTTCTGCGTGCAGGCCGTCACCGGGCACCCGCTGACGGTCTACGGCGCCGGCGGGCAGACCCGTGGGATGTTGAACATCCGCGACACCCTGGCTTGCGTGACCCTGGCCCTCGAGAACCCGGCGGAGCGCGGCGAGTTCCGCGTCTTCAACCAGTTCACCGAGTCCTTCTCTGTGCGTGACATGGCCCTCAAGGTCCAGAAGGTCTGTCCCCAGCGCGTGGACATCGCCGAGGGTCTGGCCAACCCGCGGGTGGAGCACGAGGAGCACTACTTCCATGCCGCCAACACCAAGCTGCTCGACCTCGGGCTCCAGCCGCACCTGCTGACCGACGAGGCCATCGCCGGGATGCTCGAGCTGGTGGAGCGCCATCGCGACCGGGTCGACGTCCGTGCCATCGCCCCCACGGTGCAGTGGCGCTCGAGCGCCAGCTCCCTGGCCACGGCGGGCGGGAGCACCACGGCGGCCTTCCTGGCCGTCTGACCGCCGGCGCCGGCGCGACGGGCACCCGGACGGGCGCGCCCGGACCGGCCCCCGCCACGGGCGCGGTGCCCGGAGGCGGCGGCCGAACTAACTTGCCCGGGACATGTCGCCACGCAGGCAACGCTGGGCGCGCCGTCGCAGGCCGACCCGGCGGATCGTCCTTCTCGTCGTGGTGGTAGTCGTCGCCGCGCTGCTCGTCGGTGGTCTCACCCAGGTGGCGCGCCAGTCGCGTGCCTACGACGCCGACTCGAACCGGACCATCGCCGCCCAGGGCGCCGTCCTGGCCGCTCAGTCCAATGCGACGTCGAGGTCCGTGCGGACCCTGATGGCCGACCTGCCCACGCTGGTCCGCCAGGACCTCCGGGCGCAGCTCGACGGGGCGGTGCAGCAGGCGGCGGCCCAGGCCCAGCAGGCCGCCGTGGCCACCGGCGCCACCCCCTCTGGCTCACCCGGGTCCGAGCTGGCGACCGTGTTCGCCGAGCGGGCGCAGTCCATGGACGACCTGCGGGGGGCCCTGTACGGCCTGCTCGGCATGACGCCCGCCCGCACGGTGGGGGCCGCCGCCTCCGCGCACACGGGCACGGCGGCGGCGGGCCAGGCGGCCTCGCTCTCGGCCACCGAGGCGGCGTCCCGCGTCACGGCGGCCGGCGCCCTTCTGTCCCGGTCCGATTCCCTGTACCGGTCCGTGCGTGGGACCCTGGCCGCCTCCGCCGGACACGCCGGCCTCCCCCGGTCCGTCTGGGTGGCCGACCCCGAGCAGTGGCAGGCGGGCAACGTGGCCGCGCTGGTCGACCAGGTGGCCACCTCGCCCACCCTCTCCGCGTCGCACTACGTGGTGTTGCGGACGGTGCGCCTGACGCCGCCCGCGCTCCCGACCCCGCCCGGCGCCACGGCGACGGCGGCCGTGCTCAGCCCAGTGGCGCGGCTGGGCGTCACCGCCGTTCTGGCCAACCAGGGCGCCTCGGCGGAGCCGGCCGTCCACACGACGTTCACCTTGGCCGACCAGACGTCGGGCGCCACGGCGACGAGGACCGTCACCGCCGCCCTCGGGCTCGAAGGCACGGTCACCCTCCCCACCGTCGTGTTGAGCGTGCAGCCGGGAGGCGCCTACGTGCTCACCGTCCAGGTGGTGCCACCGCCCGGGCAGACCCTGACCGACGGCACGGTGTACCAACTGGCGCTGCGCGTCTCGCCGGCCACCTGAGCGCGCCACGGGGCCGGCGGACCGGCCGTGTCGCCCCACCTGGCGGCCGGCCGTAGGATCGAGGCTGCGAGCGAGCGAACTGGAGGGCGCCACACGTGGCCGAGAGCATCACGATCACGGACAACCGCACTGGCGAGTCCATCGAGGTACCGCTCGCCAACGGCGGCGTCTCGGCCGAGGAGTGGGTGAAGCTCCTTCCCGGCATCTGGTACTTCGACCCGGCGTTCATGTCGACCGCCGCCTGCGAGAGCGCCATCACCTACCTCGACGGGGACGCCGGGATCCTGCGCTACCGGGGCTACCCGATTGAGCAGCTGGCCGAGCAGTCGAGCTATCTCGAAGTGGCTTTCCTGCTGCTGCACGGCGAGCTGCCCAGTGAGTCGCAGTTCGACCAGTGGAAGCACGAGATCACGTACCACACGTTCATCCACGAGAACGTACGCAAGCGGTTCCTCGAGGGCTTCCACTACGACGCCCACCCCATGGGGATGATGGTCTCGGCGGTGGCGGCCCTCTCCACTTTCTACCTCGACGCCAAGGACATCTTCGACCCCGAGTCGCGCAACAAGCAGATCATCCGCCTGATAGCCAAGATGCCCACGCTGGCTGCGGCGGCGCACCGGTTCAGCGTGGGCATGCCCTTCGTCTACCCGGACAACACGCTGGATTTCGCCCCGAACTTCCTCTCCATGATGTGGAAGGTGGCCGAGCCCCGTTTCGAGGCCGAGCCCGTCCTGGCCCGGGCGCTCGACACCCTCTTCATCCTCCACGCCGACCACGAGCAGAATTGCTCGACGACGGCCATGCGGGTGGTCGGGTCCTCGCACTCGGACCCGTACTCGGCCACTGCCGCCGCCGCGGCCGCCCTGTACGGGCCCCGCCACGGCGGGGCCAACGAGGCCGTGATCCGCATGCTCACCGAGATCGGCAGCATCGAGAACGTCCCGGACTTCATCGCCACGGTGAAGGCGGGGACGGTTGGCCAGCGGCTGCAGGGCTTCGGCCACCGCGTGTACAAGAGCTACGACCCGCGGGCCAAGATCATCAAGCGCACCGCCGACGAGGTGTTCGCCGTCACCGGCAAGAACCCGCTGCTCGACATCGCGCTGAAGCTCGAGGAGATCGCCCTCAACGACGAATACTTCACCTCGCGCCGTCTGTACCCGAACGTGGACTTCTACTCCGGCCTCATCTACCAGGCCATGGGGTTCCCGCTCGAGATGTTCCCGGTGCTCTTCGCCATCCCGCGTACGGCCGGATGGCTGGCGCACTGGCAGGAGATGCTCGACCAGGGCTCCAAGATCGCCCGGCCGCGGCAGCTCTACATCGGCCCCGACGAGCGGGACTACACACCGTTGGGAGAGCGGTAGCGCTCAGTCGCCGGCACCTTCTCGCGCCGGCTTGGGTTGCAGCAGGCGGGTCAGGCCCTCTTGCACCATCGAGACGCACAGCCGTCCCTCCCGGTCGAAGAGGAAGCCGCGTGCCAGGCCGCGACCCATCGCCGCCGTCGGCGAGTCGGTGTCGTAGAGCAGCCACTCGTCGGCCCGGAAGGGCCGGTGGAACCACATGCAGTGGTCGAGGCTGGCGCTCATGAACCCCTCGTCGCCCCAACGGACGCCGTGGGGGATGAGGATGGTGTCGATGAGCGACATGTCCGAGGCGTAGGTGGCCACGCAGGCGTGGAGCAGCGGGTCGTCCGGCAGCTGACCGTCGGCCCGGATCCACAGGCGGGCGACCGGTTCGGCGTGCGCGCGGGAGTGCCAGGGCAGCGGGCCGATGTGCCGCTGGTCGATGGGGTGGGGCCGGTCGAACCAGTCGGCCAGCTCTTCCCGGTGGGGCTCGAGGCGCTCGAAGAGGGTCGGCAGGGACTCGGGGTCGGGGACCTCGGGCATGTCGAACTGGTGCTCGGGGCCGGCGTCGCGGCCGTGGAACGACGCCTCCATGTTGTAGATGGCCCGGCCGTGCTGGATCGCCACCACGCGCCGCGTGGTGAAGGAGCGCCCGTCGCGGATCCGGTCCACCTCGTAGAGGATCGGCACATCCGGATCGCCCGGGCGGAGGAAGTACGAGTGCAGGGAGTGGACGGCACCGTGCTCCACCGTCCGTCCGGCCGCCATGAGCGCCTGGCTGGCCACCTGGCCGCCGAAGACCCGCTGGCGCTCCTCGTTCGGCTGGATGCCCCGGAAGATGTTCACCTCAATGGGCTCGAGGTCGAGCAGGTTGACGAGGAACTCCAGGGACTCGCTCATCGGGCCATCCTCGCAGGCGCTCCCGACATCCGAGGACGGGCACGCCGCGGCGGCTCCCGCTACCCTCCGGCGTCGTGACACCGGGCGCGGGCAATGCGGAGGGTCTCGTCTTCCCCGAGGGGTTCGTCTGGGGCGTCGCCACGGCGGCGCACCAGATCGAGGGCGGCAACGTGAACAACGACTGGTGGGCGTGGGAGCACACGCCCGGGTCGGGCACGCTCGAGCCGAGCGGCGACGCCTGCGACTCGTTCCACCGCTGGCGCGAGGACATCGGCCTGGTGGCCGACATGGGCCTGGGCGCCTACCGCTTCTCGCTCGAGTGGAGCCGCATCGAGCCCGAGGAGGGCGAGTTCTCGCGGGCGGCCCTCGACCACTACCGCCGCATGTGCGCGGCCTGCCACGGCGCCGGGATCCTGCCCGTGGTCACCTTCCACCACTTCACGACGCCGCGTTGGCTGGCGGCACGCGGCGGCTGGGAGTCCCCCGACGCGCCGGAGCGCTTCGCCCGCTACGTCGCCCGGGCCGCAGCGCACCTCGGGGACCTGATCGGATGGGCCTGCACCATCAACGAGCCGAACGTCGTGGCCGTGATGGGCTACTTCCAGGGCGAGTACCCACCCGGGGTGAAGGAGGACTTCACGCGCTACGGGGCGGTGAACGACGCCATGGTTCGCGCCCACCGCCTGGCCGTCGACGCATTGCGGGCCGGGCCCGGCGAGTTCCCGGTCGGGCTGACGGTCTCCATGGCCGAGATCGTGGCCGACCAGGGGGGCGAGGCACTGGCCGCCGCCGCCGAGGAGATGCTCGAGAACATCTTCTTGCGGGCCACCGCCGCCGACGACTTCGTCGGGGTGCAGTGCTACACCCGGATGCACTTCGACGCGCAGGGACTGGCACCTAACGACCCGGGGGTGCCGGTGACCCAGATGGGCGACGAGCGCTGGCCCCAGGCGGTGGAGCACACCGTCCGGCGGGCCGCCGCCGTCAGCGGCCGCCCCGTGGTGGTGACCGAGAACGGCATCGCCACGGGCGACGACGCCGAGCGCATCTCCTTCCTGGCCGACGCCCTGCGCAGCGCCCACCGCTGCCTCGACGAGGGGATCGACCTGCGGGGGTACTTCGTGTGGAGCCTGCTCGACAATTTCGAGTGGCACCTGGGCTACGGCCCGAAGTTCGGCCTGGTGGCGGTCGACCCGGGCACCTTCGAGCGCCGGCCCAAGCCGAGCTCCCGATGGTTCGGCCAAGTGGCCCGCGCCAACCGGTTGTTCACAGGGGGCGCTTCGCCCGCCGACAGGGCGTGAATTGGCGATCGGGCTAGGGTTTGGCCCGTGCGCACGCCGCCCTCCGCGGTCCAGCCGACGACGGTGACGGGCCCGTGACCGAGCAGCACCAACACGAACACCCGTCTTTGTCGCACATTTGGTCCTCCGACCAGCCCCTGGTGGCGCGCGTGCGCCAGATGATGGCGCACCCCTCGAGCGTCAAGCTCATCAAGTACGCCGGGGTGTCGCTGATCTCGACCATCGTGTCGCAGGTCACGCTGCTCCTCACCTTCGGCGTCTTCCAGCTGATGTCCGAGGTGCCGGCCAACCTCCTGGCCAACGCGGTGGCCACCGTGCCGGCGTACAACCTCAACCGGCGCTGGGTGTGGGGCAAGGGTGGGAAGTCACACCTCTGGCGGGAGGTGGTGCCCTTCTGGGTGCTCTCCTTCCTGGGCCTGGCCGTCTCGAGCCTGGCCGTATGGGCCGCCGGGCAGTTCGCCCGCGACCACCACCTGAGCCATGGCGCCACGACGATCCTCGTCAACGTGGCCAACCTGCTGTCGTTCGCGCTGCTGTGGGTGGTCAAGTTCGTGATCTACAACAAGCTCTTCCACGTCCAGCCGATCGAGTTCGAGGAGCACCACGCCGAGAAGCTGGCCGCCGCCTCGGAGAGCAAGCCCGCCGAGTGACGACGGGCCGACGCAGGACGGCCGGCGGTGACGGGAGGATCAGTCCCGGAAGTTGGTGAACTGCAAGGGGATCCCGAAGTCCTCCGCCTTGCACTTGCCGATGACCTCCTGCAGGTCGTCGCGCTTCTTCCCCGTGACGCGGACCTGCTCACCCTGCGTCTGGGACGAGACGCCCTTGAGGCCCAGGTCCTTGATGAACTTGTTCAGCTTCTTGGCGTGGTCCGACGAGATGCCGGCCCGGATGGCCACCCGTTGACGGGCGGTGCCCTTCTGTGCCTCCTCGACCCTCCCGGCGTCGAAGGCCTTGAGCGACACCTGGCGCTTGACGAGCTTCTCGTGGAGCAACTGGTGCAGGGCGCGCAGTCGGTCCTCGGTCGAGGAGCGCAGGACGAGCTCGTCGTCGCCCATTTCGATCTCCGAGTCGGTGTTCTTGAAGTCGAAGCGGGTGGCGGCCTCGCGGTTGGCCTGGTCCACCGCGTTGCGCACCTCTTGCATGTCGACTTCCGAGACGATGTCAAACGTGGGCATGTCCAGAGCGTACCGGTGCCCGCCGGACGATCCCCGGTGGCGGGTCCGGCTATCCTCGCTCGCTGCGGGTCGGTGTCCGAGTGGCCAAAGGAAACAGGCTGTAAACCTGTCGGGGCAACCCTACGGAGGTTCGAATCCTTCCCGGCCCACGCACGTTGCGCGGTGGCACCGCGCCTCGAGCAGCGCCTCGAGCAGCCCCTCGAGCAGCGCCCCCGGAGGCACCGGGCCCGGCCCTTGCCGGCCCCCGGCCCCCCGTTACAATGGCGTTTCAGATGGATTGCGGGTCCCACGCCCTCCCCGGCGTGCGCCCGCTCCGCCCGGGAGACCCCCACCCGGGTCCGACAGAGCAGGACCAAGAACGAGCCGTGACCGAGCCCCTGGACCACAGCGCGCAGACCCCCGCCGCGACCATGGTGGACCGGGCCGCGTCGCGCCTCGATCGCCTCTCGCTGCAGACCGACGCTCTCCGGCTCCGCCTCACCGGCGGCACCAGCCTGACGCGTCGCATCGAGGCCGCGCCGAGCGACCCCGACGACTGGTCGTTCCTGCGGCGCCCCGCGCTGCTCGGGTTCGTGGGCGTGCTGGCCATCTGCGTCGGTGCCTCCCTGCCCAGCTCTCCCTTCAAGCTCGAGGGATGGATGGGCGGCAGCTGGTTCTTCGGCGAGAGCACCTGGCCCACCGACGTCCTCATGCTCCAGGGCGTGGTGGCCGTCTACGGCGGCATGATCCTCTTCGTCCGCGTGTGGTGGGGGCTCTACCGAACGTTGCGCACCCGGCCCGGGGTGCCCATCCGCCAGCTCTGCTACATGCTGGCTCTGTGGATGGTCCCGCTCCTGTTGGTGGCCCCGCTCTTCAGCCGGGACGTCTTCTCCTACGCCGCCCAGGGCGAGCTCATGAGCCACGCCATCAACCCGTACCACTACGGCCCGGGCACCATCGGGTCCGGGCCGTACGTGTCGGGAGTCGACCCGCTGTGGGCCAACACGCCCGCCCCCTACGGGCCGCTCTTCTTGATCTTGGCCGGCTGGTCCGCCACGGCGACCTTCCACCACGCGCTCTTGACCATCGAGCTGCTGCGGCTGCAGTCGGTCGTCGGCGTCGCCCTCATCGCCTACTGCATCCCCAAGCTCGCCCGCTCCTTCGGCCGCGAGCCCGGGCCGGCGTTCGTCCTGGCCGTGCTCAACCCACTCACCTTGTTGGCGCTGGTCGGCGGCGCGCACAACGACGCCATCATGGTCGGCCTCCTGCTGGCTGGCGTGACCGCGGCGCGCGCGCACCATCCCATGTGGGGTGTGGTGCTCTGCGCCCTGGCCGCGTCCATCAAGGTGCCCGCGGCCATCGGCATCGTCTACGTGGCCTGGGACTGGGCCGGGCCCTTCGCCGACTACCGGCGGCGGGCCGGGATGCTGGCGCGCGCCGGCCTGGTGACCGTGGCGGTCATGGGGGGTCTCTCGCTGGTGTCGGGGCTCGGCTGGGGTTGGCTGGCCAACCTGGGGACGCCGGGTACCGTGCGCTCGTGGATGGCGCCGGCCACGGCGGTCGGGCTGGCTGTCAGCGGCACCGCCCACCTCTTCGGCATCGGGGTCGGGCTCGGTGGCGTCCTGACGGTGACCCGGGCCATCGGCCTGGTCAGCGCGGCCGTCATCGCGGTGTGGTGCCTGCGCCGCCGGGACCGCATCGGCATCCTCGGTGCTCTGGGTGCCACCATGATGGCCTTCGTTCTCCTCGGTCCCGTCGTGCAGCCCTGGTACCTGACCTGGGGGATCATCATCGTGGCCCCCGTGGTGACCGGTCGCTGGCTCTACGCCGTGCTCGGCTTGTCCATCGTGACGCCGTTCATCGGCCTGACCGGCGGCACCGAGCTGCTCAACGAGCTGGTGCACACCGACCCGCTCCGCATGGTGCTGGCCGTCATGGTGCTGGTCGCCGTAGCCATCGTCCCGCTGGGCAGCTGGACCGACTCGTGGCGCCTCGACCGTTCCGGCCTGGCCGCGCTGCCGGCGCCCCGACGGCGGGGCGCCGCGCTCGAGTCCTCGGCCTGAGCTGCCGCCCGGACGGGGTCAGAGCAGGAGCTGCAGCTCGACGACGTCCAGCCACTGGCGGTGCTTGCGCCCCACCTCGCGTTCGACGCCCACGACCTCGAAGCCCGCGGCTCGGTGCAGGCCGATGGAGGTCTCGTTGTGCCCCGCGATGCGGGCGATGACCGAGTGGAAGCCGTGGGCCGAGGCCAGGGACAGCAGCTCGACCAGCAGTGCCCTCCCGACCCCCCGACCCCGCTGGGACCGGTCCACGTACACCGAGTCCTCGGCCGTGGCCGAGTAGCCGGAGCGGTCCCGGAAGGGGGAGAGGGAGCCGAAGCCGAGCAGCACCTCGCCGTAGGCCGCGAGTGGCCCGGTGGCGCCGGGGGCAGCGTCCTCGGCGGCCACCACCGCCGGGTGGACGCCGCTGTGCTCGCGGATCCAGGCCTCCTGCTCCGCCCTCGTCCGGGGCACCATGTCGAAGGTGTTGGTGCTCCCGAGCACCTCGACGTTGTAGATCGTCCGGATGGCCTCGGCATCGGCCACCTCGGCCGGTCGGATCCGCATCCGCCGATGGTACGTTGACGTGGGGAAACCAAGGTGCCGGCGGCAGCCCCGCCCGCAGCCTGGCTATCATTGACGGCTCGCGGGACCTTGCCGCGGCGCCCCCTTAGCTCAGTCGGCAGAGCACAGCCATGGTAAGGCTGGTGTCGTCGGTTCGATTCCGACAGGGGGCTCGCCCATGGCGGCGTAGCTCAGTTGGTCAGAGCACACGGCTCATAATCGTGTTGTCGCGGGTTCGAGTCCCGCCGCCGCTACCAGGCCCGGACCACGACGTCCCGGGTGCGACCAGGAAGGATCGGAGATGGCCAAGAACGAGAAGAGGGTCCAGGTCACGCTGGCCTGCGAGGTGTGCAAGCGGCGCAACTACATCACGACCAAGAACAAGCTCAACGACCGTGAGCGGATCGAGATGCAGAAGTACTGTCGATGGGACCGCCAGCACACCCTCCACAAGGAGACCCGCTGAGCCGGCCCGACCCCTCCGGTGCTACTCTGGCGGGCCGATCCCCAGGTCAGGCAGAAGAACCCCCTGCGTGAGGGAATCGAAGGCACCCCACCGAGGGCAGTAGCTCAACTGGTAGAGCACCGGTCTCCAAAACCGGCGGTTGGGGGTTCGAGTCCCTCCTGCCCTGCCCGGACGTCACCACCCGATACGAAGCATGTGAGGCGAGAGCCGTGAATCGCGAGACCAAGCGCATGATGCAGCGCCAGGGCCAGATGGAGGCCGACGGGTCTGCGTCGTCGCGCCGCGCGCCCGCGGGTGCCGCGACCAAGACGCCCCGACAGCAGAAGGGCGGCGCACCGGCGCGCCGCCGGGCCACACCGGTGCAGTTCGTGCGCGAGGTGCGCGACGAGATGCGCCAAGTCGCCTGGCCCTCGCGCTCCGAGCTGATCAACTACACGTCGGTCGTCCTCACCACGCTCGTCCTGATGATCGCCCTGATCTTCGTCTTGAACCTCGCATTCGGGAAGCTCATCACGCTTCTCTTCACGAAGTAGGGCCGGCATGAGCGACATGACGCACACACAGGCAGAGTCCGCACTCGCGGGCGGTGACGAAGAGGACGTGGTGGAGGCCGTGGAGTCAGAGCGCGAGGAGTCGGAGGCGGCGCCCGAGGAGGCGGCCATGCACGCCTCCTCGGCGGACGACGCGCTCGACGAGGCCGCCGCCGAGGACCAAGCCGCGCTCGAGGCGATCGCCCAGGACGAGGTGGTCGAAGAGGTCGCCGAGGAGATCGCCGAGGTGATCGCCGACGAGGTGGTACGGGAGCTCGCCGAGGAGATCGTGGAGGAGATCGTGGAGGAAGCGGTGCTCGAGGCCATCGACGAGGCAGTCGCCGAGGAGAGCGCGGGGTCCGCCACGGCGGAGACGCCCGACGTCGTGCTCGACGCCACCACCGGCGAGGACCAGGAGGTCGAGCTCGGCGGTTGGGGGAAGGACGAGGACGGGGTCGAGGAGATCGTCCCCGTCGAGAGCCCCTACGACCGCCCCGGCCGCTGGTACGTCGTGCACACCTACTCGGGCTATGAGAACAAGGTGCGCTCGAACATGGGCAACGTGGTCGCCTCGCGGGGCATCGAGGACCGGGTCTACGAGGTCGTCATCCCGATGGAGGACGTCGACGAGTTCAAGAACGGCAAGAAGGTCACGGTCCAGAAGAAGGTCTTCCCGGGCTACCTCCTGGTGCGCTGCGAGCTCGACGACGACACGTGGGGTGCCGTCCGCAACACCCCGGGCGTGACCGGCTTCGTGGGGCCGGGGACCAAGCCGACCCCCCTGTCGCGCCGGGAGGTGGAGAACATCCTGCAGGTCAAGGCCGAGGGTGCTCCTGGCGCCGCCCCCAAGCGGTCCCGGGCCCGCCTCGAGTACGAGGTCAACGAGACGGTGCGGGTCAAGGAAGGCCCGTTCGCCGACTTCTCCGGCCAGATCTCGGAGATCAACGAGGACCAGCTCAAGCTCAAGGTGCTGGTCAACATCTTCGGCCGGGAGACCCCGGTCGAGCTCGAGTTCAGCCAGGTGGCCAAGCTCTAGGGCACCGGCAGACCGGCACGAACGCAGACGACGCAGCGAACGCAAGAGGAGACAGACGATGCCGCCGAAGAAGAAGGTGCTCGCCGTGGTGAAGATCCAGCTCGACGCGGGGTCGGCCACGCCCGCGCCCCCGGTGGGCACGGCGCTGGGCCCGCACGGGGTGCAGACCATGGAGTTCTGCAAGCAGTACAACCAGGCCACCGAGAACATGCGGGGCCAGGTGGTGCCGGTCGACATCACGATCTACGAAGACCGCTCCTTCAGCTTCGTGCTCAAGACGTCGCCGACCCCGGTCCTGCTGCGCCAGGCCGCCGGCTTGGAGAAGGGTGCCTCGACCACCGGCCGCGAGCAGGTGGGCACCATCACCGAGGCGCAGCTGGCCGAGATCGCGACGGCCAAGCTCAAGGACCTCAACACCAACGACCTCGAGTCGGCCAAGAAGCAGGTGGCGGGCACGGCGCGGTCGATGGGCATCAAGGTCGCCGGCTAGCGCCGGCCCGAGGCACGCACACACGCCGGCGCGACCCACGTCAGGCGCAGAGGAGAGAACGAATGACCCAGCACGGGAAGAAGTACAAGGAGAGCCTGAGCAAGGTGGACCGCGAGGCGCTCTACGGCGTCGCGGAAGCGGTCGACCTGGCCGCGTCGCTGGCGAGCGCCAAGTTCGACGAGACGGTCGAACTGGCGGTGCGCCTGGGTGTCGACCCGCGCAAGGCGGACCAGATCGTCCGGGGCACACTGTCGCTGCCGTCGGGCACCGGGCGCACCGAGCGGGTGGCTGTGTTCGCGGCGGGCGAGGCGGCCGCCGAGGCCAGGGCGGCCGGGGCCGACGTGGTGGGAGCAGATGACCTGGTGGCCAAGGTCAACGGCGGCTTCTTGGAGTTCGACGTGGCCATCGCCACGCCGGACCTGATGGGCCAGGTCGGGACCCTCGGCCGGGTGCTCGGCCCCCGCGGCCTCATGCCCAACCCCAAGACGGGCACGGTGACCACCGACGTGGGCAAGGCGGTGACCGAGTTCAAGGGCGGCCGGGTCGAGTACCGCACCGACAAGGTGGGCAACGTCCACATCCGGGTCGGCAAGGCTTCGTTCACCCAGGAGCAGCTGGTGGCCAACATCCGGGCCGTGGTCGACGAGCTCCAACGGGCCAAGCCCGCCGCGGCCAAGGGCCGGTACTTCCTGTCCATCACGGTGTCGACGACCATGGGGCCCGGCGTCCGCATCGACCCGGCGAAGGCCCGCTTCACCGAGGAGGATCTGGCCGTCCCGGCCTGAGCCGTCCGGACCGGCCCGTCCGACCGTACTAACCTGTCCCGCACAGCCCGCCGCCGTGGTGGCCGGGCACCGAATCCGATTCGCCAGAGACCTCCGGTGCACCCCTCGGTGCCGAAGCGGCCCCCCGGGCCGGCCTGATGAGGCGACACCGTGCACGCCGGACGCCTCCGGCCTGCGCCGTCGCACACCGGAGTCCTCTGGCCCGCTTCTGGGCCGGACGCCCGGTGGAGGCAACCGATGGCATCGCAGAACGCAGCACGGGCGCACAAGGTCGAGGTGGTCGACGAGGTCAAGACGCGCGATCGGCGCCGCCACCGCGTCCATCGTCACCGAGTACCGAGGCCTGTCGGTCGCCGAGCTGGCCGAGCTGCGCGACGCCCTGGCGCAGGCCGGTGGGGACTACAAGATCTTCAAGAACACCCTGGTCCGCCTGGCCATCGACGGCGGCGAGTACCAGCCGCTCGAGGAGTACCTGAGCGGGCCGACCGCCCTCACGTTCGTCGAGGGCGACATCAGTGCCGTGGCAAAGGCACTGCGCGACTTCGCCCGGAACTACCCGCTGCTCGTGATCAAGGGGGGCCTGGCCGACGGGTCGCTGCTGTCGCCGTCGGACCTCAACGCCCTGGCCGACCTGCCGCCCCGCGAGGTCCTGCTGGCCCGGCTGGCCGGCGCCCTGGCCGCCCCCATGCAGCAGATGGCCGGCCTCCTCGAGGCCCTGCCCCGCAATCTGGCCTACGGCATCGCCGCCCTGCGCGACCAGCGCCTGGCGGCCGGTGAGAGCGACGAAGCTCCCACCGAGGCCCCGGCCGAGGCAGAGGCACAGACCGAGGCAGCCGCCGAGCAGCCGGCGGAGGCCGCCGCGGAGACCGAGGGCGGCACCGAGGCGGCGGCAACCGACTGACCGCACCGGCGACCACACCGGTAGAGACCAGAACACCCACCAAGACCTCAGGAAAGACCGAAGGAAGAGAAAGGAAGGCCAGGAAGATGGCAACCCTGACCAAGGAAGAGATCCTCGACGGCATCGCCGAGCTCTCGGTGATCCAGCTGAGCGAGCTGCTCAAGGACTTCGAGGAGCGCTTCGGCGTGACCGCGGCGGCCCCGGTGGCCGTGGCGGCTGCCGCGGCCCCGGCGGCCGGCGGCGAGGCCGCGGGTGCGGAGGAGGAGAAGTCGGAGTTCGACGTCATCCTGACCGAGGCCGGCGACAAGAAGATCCAGGTCATCAAGGAAGTCCGTGCTCTCACCAGCCTCGGCCTCAAGGAGGCCAAGGACCTGGTGGAGTCGGCGCCCAAGCCCGTGATCGAGAAGGCGAGCAAGGAGGACGCCGACAAGGCCAAGGCAGCCCTCGAGGAGGCCGGCGCCAGCGTCGAGGTCAAGTAGTCCGGGCCGGAGGCCGGGCGGGCGCGCTGCGCCCGCCCGCCAACCGGCAGGATCCTTGACTCGGGGGGAGGGCTTCCCTACCCTGTCGGGGCGCCCCGGGCGGAGCCCGTCCGGCCTTTCGCGGCCGGGGGGTTGTAACCAGGCACGTCCCACGATAAGATGCCCGGTTGCCGTGCGTCCCCCTGTGCTTGATCCCGTAATTCCCTGGGGTCAGCACGCGCCCTCGTGGCCCTGAACCCCTGTTTCACCCGTCCCGTCCAGCTCGTCCGTTCCGACCCTGTCCGCCTGACCGCAGCATCCGCCGTACCACCCTTGCTCGCCGCATTCTCACCTGGGAGGAGATGACCGTTGTCCTCACGGTCCCGCAGCCCTGAGCGCGTCTCGTTTGCCAACATCAACGAGGCACTGCCGCTTCCTGACCTCATCGCCATCCAGCGCGACTCGTTCCAGTGGTTCCTGGACAAGGGCCTGGCCGAGGCGTTCAACGACATCAGCCCGATCGAGGACTTCACCGGACAGCTGAGCCTGGAGCTCGAGTTCGACCCGACCGACGCCGACCTGCGCCCGCCGCCCAAGTTCACGGTGGAGGAGTGCAAGGAAAAGGACATGACCTACGCGGCGCCCGTCTTCGTGCGGGCCCGCTTCCTCAACGCCGGCACGGGCGAGATCAAGGAGCAGACGGTCTTCATGGGGGACTTCCCGATGATGACCGACCGCGGCACCTTCATCGTCAACGGCACCGAGCGCGTCGTGGTGAGCCAGCTCGTGCGCTCCCCGGGCGTCATCTTCCAGCCCGGTCGCGACGCCAAGACGGTGTTCACCGGGACCATCCACCCGTACCGCGGCGAGTGGATCGAGCTCGACATCGAGGCCAAGCCGGGCAAGGACGTCACCGCCGGCTGCCGCGTGGCGCGCAAGCGCCGTCTCTCCCTCTTCGTGCTCCTGCGGGCGCTGGGCTTCGGCGACGAGGCCTTCCTTGATCGCTTCGTGCGGCACTTCGACTTTCTCGAGGGGCAGTGGGAGAAGGAGCGCAACCTGGCGCCGTCGCGCGAGGAGGCGCTGCTCGAGATCTACAAGCGGGCCCGTCCCGGCGAGCCGCTCTCGGCCGAGGCCGCCCGCGTCTACTTCGAGAACGCCTTCTTCAACTCCAAGCGCTATGACCTCACCCGGGTGGGGCGCTACAAGCTCAACCGCAAGCTCGGCCCGGAGATCGACCGGCTGAGCGACCTGTTCGGGATCGACATCGAGAAGCCCGCACCAGACCAGAGCGTGCTGAGCCCCTCGGAGATCCTTGCTTCGGCCACCTACATGCTGCACCTGGCCCTGCACATGGCCGACGGCGAGTCCACCTACCGCATCGACGACCAGGACCACTTCGCCAACCGGCGCATCCGCTCGGTGGGAGAGCTGATCCAGAACCAGGTGCGTGTCGGGCTCTCGCGCATGGAGCGGGTGGTGCGCGAGCGCATGACCACCCAGGACGTCGAGGCCATCACGCCGCAGACGCTGATCAACATCCGTCCGGTCGTCGCCGCGGTGAAGGAGTTCTTCGGCACCTCGCAGCTGAGCCAGTTCATGGACCAGAACAACCCGCTGTCCGGCCTGGCGCACAAGCGGCGCCTCTCCGCGCTCGGCCCCGGCGGCCTGTCGCGTGAGCGGGCCGGCTTCGAGGTGCGTGACGTGCACACCTCGCACTACGGGCGCATGTGCCCGATCGAGACGCCCGAGGGTCCGAACATCGGCCTGATCGGCGCCCTGGCCACCTACGCCCGGGTCAACGAGTACGGCTTCATCGAGACGCCCTACCGCACCGTCAAGGACGGCAAGGTCACCGACGAGGTGAGCTACCTGGCCGCCGACGAGGAGGAGGAGCACGTCATCGCTCAGGCCAACGCCTCGGCGGACGCCTCGGGACGTCTCACAGAGGACCGGGTCCTGGTGCGCCGCGGCCCCCAGGGCACGGGCGTGCGCGTCGGCGCCGTGGGCGGATCGTACGGGACCACCTCGGAGATCGACTTCGTGCCGCCGTCCGAGGTGGACCTGATGGACGTCTCGCCGAAGCAGATCGTCTCCGTGTCGACGGCGCTGATCCCCTTCGTCGAGCACGACGACGCCAACCGTGCCCTCATGGGCGCCAACATGCAGAAGCAGGCCGTGCCGCTGGTGGTGCCCGAGGCCCCGTACATCGGCACGGGCGTCGAGGCCCGGGCGGCGCGCGACGCCGGCGACGTGATCGTGGCCGAGGGCAACGGCACCGTGACCGAGATCAGCGGCGACTCCGTCACCGTCGAGTACGCCTCGGGGCAGAAGGACCGCTACGGCGCCGCGCTGGGTCGCAAGGTGTACCGCCTGTCCAAGTTCCGCCGCTCGAACCAGAACACGTGCATCAACCACCGCACGCTGGTGGCCGAGGGCCAGTCCGTCTCGGCGGGCGACCTGCTGGCCGACGGCCCCTCGACCCACAACGGCGAGCTGGCGCTGGGCAAGAACCTGCTCGTGGCCTTCATGCCCTGGGAGGGCTACAACTACGAGGACGCCATCATCCTCTCGGAGCGCCTGGTGCGCGACGACGTGCTGACCTCCATCCACATCGAGGAGCACGAGGTGGACGCCCGGGACACCAAGCTGGGCGCCGAGGAGATCACCCGGGACATCCCGAACCTCTCCGAGGAGATCCTGGCCGACCTCGACGACCGCGGCATCATCCGCGTCGGCGCCGAGGTGGAGCCCGGTGACGTCCTGGTGGGCAAGGTGACCCCCAAGGGCGAGACCGAGCAGACCCCCGAGGAGCGCCTGTTGCGGGCCATCTTCGGCGAGAAGGCGCGCGAGGTGCGCGACACCTCGCTCAAGGTGCCCCACGGCGAGTACGGAAAGGTCATCGACGTCCGCGTGTTCTCGCGGGAGAACTCCGACGAGCTGCCACCGGGCGTGAACCAGCTGGTGCGCGTCTACGTGGCCCAGAAGCGCAAGATCTCCGAGGGAGACAAGCTGGCCGGCCGCCACGGCAACAAGGGGGTCATCTCCAAGATCCTCCCGGTCGAGGACATGCCCTACCTGGCCGACGGCACCCCGGTCGACATCATCTTGAACCCGCTCGGCGTGCCCAGCCGGATGAACGTGGGCCAGGTGCTCGAATCGCACCTCGGCTACGCGGCGCGCCACGGCTGGCAGGACGTCGCGGTCAACGAGCAGGTCGGCACCAGCGCCAAGGGCGACGGTGCCGCCCGCAAGACGCGGCCGCGCACCGAGCCGGCAGCCTGGGTCTCGACGCCCGTCTTCGACGGCGCCCACTGGGACGAGGCCGAGGACGCCGGGGCCCACCCGACGATCAAGCGCATCTTCGGTGAGCTCAACTCGGACTCGGCCAACGGCGACGTGCAGATCGGCACCGACGGCAAGGCCACGCTCTACAACGGCCGCACCGGCGAGGCCTACGACAACCCGATCTCGGTCGGGTACGTGTACATCCTGAAGCTGGCCCACCTGGTGGACGACAAGATCCACGCGCGCTCCACCGGGCCGTACTCCATGATCACCCAGCAGCCGCTGGGCGGGAAGGCGCAGTTCGGCGGCCAGCGCTTCGGCGAGATGGAGGTGTGGGCCCTCGAGGCCTTCGGCGCTGCCTACGCGCTGCAGGAGCTGCTGACCATCAAGTCCGACGACGTGCTCGGCCGCGTGAAGGTGTACGAGGCCATCGTCAAGGGCGAGAACATCCCCGAGCCCGGCATTCCCGAGAGCTTCAAGGTGCTGATCAAGGAGATGCAGTCCCTCTGTCTCGACGTCGAGGTCCTGGCCGAGGACGGCCGGGAGATCGAGATGCACGAGCTGGACGAGGACGTGTTCCGCACCGCTGAGGAGCTGGGCATCGACATCAGCCGCAACGAGCGCGGCTCGGACGAAGAGGACGAGCGGCGCGCCGCAGAGAGGAGCTTTTCCTGATGGCCCTGGACGTCAACACGTTCGACCAGCTCCGGATCGGCCTGGCCACGGGTGACTCCATCCGCGGCTGGTCCAACGGCGAGGTGAAGAAGCCCGAGACCATCAACTACCGCACGCTGCGCCCGGAGAAGGACGGGCTCTTCTGCGAGAAGATCTTCGGTCCGACCAAGGACTGGGAGTGCTACTGCGGCAAGTACAAGCGGGTGCGCTTCAAGGGCATCATCTGCGAGCGCTGCGGCGTCGAGGTCACGCGCAGCAAGGTGCGGCGCGACCGCATGGGCCACATTGAGCTGGCCGCCCCGGTGGTCCACATCTGGTACCTGCGGGGCACGCGCTCGTGGTTGGCCTACCTCCTCATGGGTACCGAGCCGCGCGAGGAGCTCAAGGCCAAGCAGCTCGAGAAGGTCATCTACTTCGCGGCCAACCTGGTCACCTGGGTGGACGAGGAGAAGCGCCACCAGGACCTGCCCTCGCTCGAGAACGAGATGGCCGAAGAGGTCGCCGACATCGAGAAGAAGCGCGACCTGGACATCGACCGCCGCTTCAAGGCCCTCGAGGACGAGCTCAAGGAGCTCGAGGGCGAGGGTGCCCGCGAGGCCGAGATCAAGGCCCGTCAGCGCGCCGTCGAGAAGGAGATCCAGTCGGTCCGTGAGCGCGCCCAGGAGGAGGTCGAGATCGCCCAGCGCGCCCTCGACGAGTTCCGCAGCCTGCACGGCCGCAAGATCCTCGAGGACGAGATGCTCTGGCGCGAGCTGCGGCTCCGCTACGACGAGTACTTCGAGGGCGGTATGGGCGCCGAGTACATCCTCAAGCTCATCGACCGCATCGACCTCGACGCCGAGGAGACGAAGCTGCGCGACATGATCGACGCCAAGGACGGCCGCCGGCCGCTCTCGGCGCAGCGTCGCCAGAAGACGATCAAGCGCCTCAAGATCGTCACCGCCTTCAACCGGCGCGACGATCACGGGCGGCGCATCAACGACCCCCGGGCCATGATCCTCGAGGCCGTCCCGGTCATCCCGCCGGACCTGCGCCCGATGGTGCAGCTCGACGGTGGCCGCTTCGCCACCTCGGACCTGAACGACCTCTACCGCCGGGTCATCAACCGCAACAACCGCCTCAAGCGGCTGCTCGACCTCGGCGCGCCCGAGATCATCATCAACAACGAGAAGCGCATGCTCCAGGAGGCCGTCGACGCCCTGTTCGACAACGGCCGCCGCGGTCGGCCCGTCACGGGCCCGGGCAACCGCCCGCTCAAGTCGCTCTCCGACATGCTCAAGGGCAAGCAGGGGCGGTTCCGCCAGAACCTGCTCGGCAAGCGCGTCGACTACTCGGGCCGCTCGGTCATCGTCATCGGCCCGAACCTCAAGCTGCACCAGTGCGGCCTGCCCAAGCTCATGGCGCTCGAACTCTTCAAGCCCTTCGTCATGAAGCGCCTGGTCGACGCCGAGCTGGCGCAGAACATCAAGTCGGCCAAGCGCATGGTCGAGCGGCGCCGGCCCCAGGTGTGGGACGTGCTCGAGGGCGTCATCCGGGAGCACCCGGTGCTCCTCAACCGTGCCCCCACGCTGCACCGTCTCGGGATCCAGGCCTTCGAGCCCGTCCTGGTCGAGGGTAAGGCGATCCAGGTCCACCCGCTCGTGTGCACGGCGTTCAACGCCGACTTCGACGGCGACCAGATGGCCGTCCACCTGCCGCTGTCCGCCGAGGCCCAGGCCGAGGCCCGGGTGCTCATGCTCTCGGCCAACAACATCCTCTCGCCGGCCACCGGCCGCCCGATCACCGTGCCCACCCAGGACATGGTGTTCGGCGCCTACTACTTGACCCTCCGGGTCGAGGAGGGCAAGGGCGCCCGCCGCACCTTCCGGCACATCCACGAGTTGGAGGCCGCTTTCGACGCCGGCGACGTGGACCTCCAGGTGCCCATCACGCTGCGCCCCGCCCCGGGCTCGGCTCTGGCCGGGCGCCTCGAGGCGGCCGGCGTCGTGCTCCGCGGCCCCGGCGAGGGCGCCGACGGTGCGGGCGAGGGCGAGGGCGACGGCTCGGCCGGGTCGGCCAACGGCAGCGAGGCGGCGGCCGCTGGGAGCTTCGAGACCACGCCGGGCCGCGTCTTCTTCAACGAGGCGCTGCCCGAGGGCTTCGCCTTCGTCAACGATGTGGTGGGCAAGCGCAACACGCCCATCGGCTCGATCGTCGAAGAGCTCTCGGCCAACTACCCCAAGCACGTGGTGGCCCAAAGCTTGGACCGGATCAAGGCGCTCGGCTTCCGCTTCGCCGCCCAGTCGGGCCTGACCATCTCCATCGACGACGTGCAGACGCCGCCGGACAAGCAGGCCATTCTCGACCGTTACGAGAAGGAGGCCGAGAAGGCCGAGACGCAGTTCAAGCGGGGCATCATCACCGACGACGAGCGGCGCCAGAAGGAGATCGAGATCTGGACCTCGGCCAACTCCGAGGTCGGGCGGGCCATGGAGTCCGCGCTGGCGACCATCGCCTTCAACCCGCTCGACATGATGGTCGACTCGGGTGCCCGGGGTAACTCGCAGCAGATCCGCCAGATCGCGGGCATGAAGGGCCTCGTGTCCAACCCGCGCGGCGAGATGATCCCCCGGCCGATCAAGTCCTCCTTCCGGGAGGGCCTGTCGGTCCTGGAGTACTTCATCTCCACCCACGGCGCCCGCAAGGGGCTGGCCGACACCGCCCTGCGCACGGCCGACTCGGGCTACCTGACCCGGCGGCTGGTCGACGTGGCGCAGGAGCTGATCATCCGGATTGACGACTGTGGCTCCGGCCGCGGCATCTGGATCGAGGGCGTGGCCCCCGACGGTCCGGGCCACCGGAACTACCTCGAGACGCGCGCCTTCGGGCGGCTGCTCTCCGAGGACGTGACGCTGGCCGACGGCAGGGTCTTCACGTCCGGCACGCTGCTCGACGACGAGGCCATCTCGGCACTGCGCGACGACGAGGGGATCTCGCGCGTCCGGGTGCGCTCGGTGCTCACCTGCGAGTCGCCCCAGGGCGTGTGCGCGGCCTGCTACGGGCTGTCGCTGGCCACCGGGTCGATGATCGAGCTCGGCGAGGCCGTCGGCGTCATCGCGGCCCAGTCGATCGGCGAGCCGGGCACGCAGCTGACCATGCGGACGTTCCACACCGGCGGCGTGGTGGGTGAGGACATCACCCACGGCCTGCCCCGCGTCGTCGAGCTCTTCGAGGCTCGCACCCCGAAGGGCGCCGCCGTACTGGCCCACCACTCGGGTGTGGTCCGGGTGGAGGACGACGAGTTGGGCCGCCGCATCACGGTGGTGGCCGACGACGGCACCGAGGACTCCACCATGGTGGGCGCCCGCGCCCATCTCGAGGTGGCCGACGGGCAGGAGGTCGCTGCCGGCGACGCCCTGGTCGAGGGCCCCAAGGACCCCAAGGAGCTGCTCGAGGTCAAGGGCATCCGCGAGACGCAGCAGTACCTGGTCGAAGAGGTGCAGAAGGTGTACCGCGACCAGGGCGTGTCGATCCACGACAAGCACATCGAGCTGATCGTGCGCCAGATGCTGCGCCGGGTGCTCGTGGCCGAGCCGGGCGATGCCCCCTTCCTGCCCGGCGAGCGGGTCGACAACCAGCTCTACGCCGAGGTCAACCGCACGCTGGTCGAGGAGGGCAACAAGCCCGCCGAGGGCCGGCCCGAGCTCATGGGCATCACCAAGGCCTCGCTGGCCACCGACAGCTGGCTCTCGGCCGCCTCCTTCCAGGAGACGACCCGGGTGCTCACCGAGGCGGCCATCGAGGGCCGCAGCGACCAGCTCTTCGGGCTGAAGGAGAACATCATCATCGGCAAGCTCATCCCGGCCGGCTCGGGTGCGGAGCACTACCGGAACATCCGCCTCGAGATGCCCGACGCCGAGGCCATGCCCTTCTGGGCCATGGGCGCCGGTGAGGACTCCGACACGGAGGACCTGGCCAACTGGCTGCGTGACATGGGCGGCGAAGGGATCAGCGAGGACCCCTTCGACTCGTCCATCGACGCCAGCTGGCTGGGGGCGGCCCCCACGGCCGAGGACGCCTTCGGGAATCCCATCGAGAGCAACGGGAGCACAACGGGGGATGAGGAACCCCCTGCTTCTGGCGTTTTGGGGGCCGGCGCGTAAACTGACGCCCGTACCGGGGGACAGAAGGAGCGTCCGTTGGCGAACCGGCATTTCGTGGCTCACCCCGGCGGTGGTGTCCCAGCCGCGCCCGTGGGTTCGGGTCACTACCGCCTGACCCACCTGCGCGCCCTCGAGGCCCAGTCAATCCACATCTTCCGTGAGGTGGCGGCGGAGTTCGAGCGCCCCGTGCTCCTGTTCTCGGGCGGCAAGGACTCCATCGTGATGCTGCACCTGGCCCATAAGGCCTTCTGGCCGGCGCCGCTGCCCTTCCCGGTCATGCACGTGGATACGGGGCGCAACTTCGCCGAGGTCCTCGAGTTCCGCGACCGCCACATCGGTGCGCTGGGGGTGCGCCTGGTGGTGGCCCGGGTCCAGGACGACATCGACGCGGGCCGCACGGTCGAGACCCCCGGGGAGAGCCGCAACCGGCTGCAGACGCCGACCCTGCTCCGGGCCATCGCCGAGGGGCGTCACGACGCCGTGTTCGGGGGGGCCCGCCGCGACGAGGAGAAGGCCCGGGCCAAGGAGCGGATCTTCAGCTTCCGGGACCAGTTCGGCCAGTGGGACCCCAAGGCTCAGCGGCCGGAGCTCTGGAACATCTACAACGGCCGGCACAACAAGGGCGAGCACATCCGGGTCTTCCCGCTCTCCAACTGGACCGAGCTCGACGTGTGGAACTACGTCCGCGAGGAGCAGATCGACGTCCCGGGCATCTACTACGCCCACCGGCGACCGGTCTTCGAGCGAGACGGCATGCTCATGGCCGTGACCGAGCACCTGGCCCCCCGTGACGACGAGCCGGTCTTCGAGTCGGTCGTGCGCTTCCGGACCGTGGGCGACGCCGACTGCACCGGGTGCGTCGAGTCGAGCGCCACCACGATCGACCTGGTGATCGAGGAGGTGGCCGGCACCCGGCTCACCGAGCGGGGCGCCACGCGGGCCGACGACCGGATCTCGGAGGCCGGGATGGAGGACCGCAAGCGCGAGGGGTACTTCTAGTGACCGAGCTCTTGCGCCTGGCCACCGCCGGCTCGGTGGACGACGGCAAGTCCACGCTCATCGGGCGGCTTCTCTACGACGCCAAGGGGATCTTCGAGGACCAGCTCGAGGCCATCCGGCGCACCAGCGAGCAACGCGGGAACGTCGAGACGGACCTGGCCCTGCTGACTGACGGGCTGCGGGCCGAGCGCGAGCAGGGCATCACCATCGACGTGGCCTACCGCTACTTCGCCACGCCGAAGCGCAAATTCATCATCGCCGACACGCCGGGCCACACCGAGTACACGCGCAACATGGTGACCGGCGCCTCCAACGCGCACGTGTCGCTGATCCTGATCGACGCCCGCAAGGGGGTGATCGAGCAGACGCGCCGACACGCCTTCCTCTCTTCCATGCTGGGTGTCCCCCACATGGTCGTGTGCGTCAACAAGATGGACATGGTCGACTGGGAACAGGACATCTTCGAGGCGATCAAGTCGGACTTCATGGAGTTCGCGGCGCGGTTGAACGTCCACGACATCACGTTCATCCCCATCTCGGCGCTCAAGGGCGACAACGTCGTCCAGCGCTCCGAGAACATGTGGTGGTACGAGGGCTCCCCGCTGCTCAACCACCTCGAGTCGGTCTACATCGCCAGCGACGAGAACTTCATCGACCCGCGGTTCCCGGTGCAGTACGTCATCCGGAGCCAGACGCCGGAGAACCCCGACTTCCGCGGCTACGCCGGGACGGTGGCGAGCGGTGTCTTCCGGCCGGGCGACGAGATCCTGGTCCTGCCCTCCGGCGTGACGTCGCGCATCGCCACGATCGAGACCGCCGACGGGGAGGTGGCCGAGGCCTTCCCACCCATGGCGGTCGTCGTCACCCTGGAGGACGACATCGGGGTGTCCCGGGGCGACGTCCTGTGCCGGCCCAACAACCGACCTACCTTGTCGCACGACATTGAGGCGACGGTTTGCTGGATGGACGAGCGATCGGCACTGGTCCCCGGCCGCAGCTTCCTGCTCAAGCACAGCGCCCGCACCGTTCGGGCGACCTCGCAGGCACTGCAGTACCGGCTGGACATCAACGGTCTGCACCGCGACGAGAACGCCTCGTCGCTCTCCCTCAACGAGATCGGCCGGGTCTCGTTCCGCTGCACCGAGCCCCTGCTCGTCGACGACTACACGGCGAACCGCGCCACCGGGAGCTTCATCATCATCGACCCCACCACCAACGGCACCGTGGGCGCCGGGGTCATCCGCGTGATCGCCTCCACCCACGCCAGCCCGAACGTGGTGCGCCATGGCGGGCGGCTCACCCGCGACGAACGGTTCGCGGCGCTGGGGTCGGCCGGGGGGACGCTCCTGTTCACCGGGCTCTCGGGTGCGGGCAAGTCGACCTTGGCCGCGGCGGTCGAGGAGGCGTTCGTGCTCGGCGGCCGCCAGGCCTTCCTGCTCGACGGGGACAACCTGCGCCACGGTCTGAACGGCGACCTCGGCTTCTCCGACCGCGACCGCGCCGAGAACGTGCGCCGCGCCGGCGAGGTGGCGCGCATGTTCGCCGAGTCGGGCACGCTCGCGCTCATCGCGCTCATTGCCCCCTTCGAGGACGATCGCCGTTTCATCCGCGCGCTGCACGACGAGGCCGGGCTCGCCTACGCGGAGATCTTCGTCGACACGCCCCTCGACGAGTGCGAGCGCCGCGACCCCAAGGGCCTCTACGCCCGGGCGCGGTCGGGCCAGTTGCCCGGGTTCACCGGCGTCGACGGAGCGTTCGAGTCGCCCGCCCACCCAGACCTGGTGCTGGGTCCCGAGAGCGGCACGTTGCCCGACCAGGTCGCCGTCGTGCTCGAGCTAGTCGAGAGGATCCTGTAGGAGCCATGGTGGACAGCACGCCGGAAGGCACATCACAGGGCGCGGCCCCAGACCGCCCGGGCGGCACGTCCGGTACGGCCGGGGGCTCCGGGAGTTCTGGAGGTTCGTCGAACCATCTGCCCCGCAAGGTGCAGAAGCGGTCCGGCTCGGTGGGAGGGCAGCAGACCTCCAAGGCCGCCGGGGCCACCAAGACAGCGAACGCCGGGACGCCGGCGAAGGCGAACGGCAACGCCCAGGCCGCGGGCACGACGAGGGTCCGTCCCGGCGCGCCCACGACGGCACAACCCGGCACGGCGACGCCGGCAGCACCACCGGCAGCACCGGTCGAGGCCGAGACCCCGGCTGCTGTGGTCGCGACGCCGGCGGCGGTGCCGGCACCGCCAGCGGCGGCGATCGGCCTGGCCCGCGTGAGGCCCAAGCGCGAACTGCGGCGCCGCCGCGCCGCCTGGGTCCTGGCCGGGATCGCGGCCCTGGGCGTCATCGTCGCCGGCGTGGTGCACTCGACCCGGACCACCACGCAGCCCAACCTCACACCCGTGTCGGTGCACACGGTGCTGCGCCTGCCCGCGACATCGATCGTGACGTCCGTGGCGGAGGGCCCCACCGCCGGGTTCGCCACCGACGCCCAGCGTGACCTCCTGATCCGCTTCGACCCGGCGACGGGCCGGGTCGAGGGGTCGGTCACGCTGCCGGGCCGCCCCTCGGCCATGCTGCTGCACGGCAACGAAATCTGGGTCGGGGACACGACGAACAATGCGGTGACCGAGGTGGACGCCAGCACTCTGCGCGTGGTGGGGAGCGCAGGCGTGGCCTCGACCCCGACCGACCTGGCCGTGCTCGGCACCGACCTGTGGGTCACCACCGACGACGTCAGCCAGATCACGCGCGTCTCGCTCATCACCGGGGTGGTCGGCAATCCGATCTCGGTGCTCTCGGGCGCAGTGCGGGTGACGGAGGGCTTCGGCGCCATCTGGACGACCGGGACGGTGAACCGCCTGACCAGGATCGTGCCCTCGACCACGGGCGGGGACCCGCAGCAACGGGCCATCGAGGTGGGCCAGCAACCGACCGCGGTGGCGACCGGGCTCGATTCGATCTGGGTGGCCAATTCCAAGAGTGGGACGATCTCCCGTGTGGACCCCACCACCTTGGTGGTGACGGCGACATACCAGGTCGGTGCGGACCCGACCTCGCTCGCCGTGGCCCCCGACGGCCGTGTCCTCGTCGGGTTCGGCACCGGAACGGTGGTCGACGTCCTGGGCATCGGGTCGAAGTCCCAGGTGCTGCCGGTCGGCACCCACCCGCAGGACCTGGCATCGGCCACGTCGGGCGTGTGGGTGGCGGGTGCGAACCCGGGCCAGGTGGTCGCGACCGGTTGAGCGCTACTCCTGGACCAGCTCGATCAGGGTCCCGAAGGACGTCTTCGGGTGCACGAAGGCCACCGTGGTGCCCCGTGACCCCGGCCGAGGCGTCTCGTCGATGACGCGGCCGCCGCCGTCCTTGATGGCCTGCAGCGCCGCCGCGCAGTCGTCGACCCGGTAGCCCACGTGGTGGAGACCCTCGCCCTTGGTGGCCAGGTACTTGGCCACCGTGGAGTCGTCGCGGGTGGGGGTGAGGAGCTGGACGTAGGACTCGGCCACCTTCAACAAGGCCTCCTCCACCCCGTCGCGCTCGACGACCTCGCGGTGGTCGACGGTGGCGCCGAACACGTCGCCGTACCAGGCGATGGCCGCCTCGAGGTCGTTCACGGCGATGGCGACGTGGTCGATCTCGGTCAGCAGGTGATCGCTCATGCCCCGTGCCTCCGGAAGAGGGTGATGCGGTCCTCGCCCACCTTGGCCCGCAGCTCCGGGTCGTCGACGCCCAGCCCCTCGGCCGGGGCCAGGCACAGCACGCCGATCTTGCCCTCGTGCAGGTTGTGGTGCACCTGGTAGGCGGCCTCGCCGACGTCCTCGAGCGTGTAGACGGCCGACAGAGGCGGGACGACCTTGCCGTCGCAGATGAGCTGGTTGGCGTCCCAGGCCTCGCGGTAGTTGGCGAAGTGGGAGCCCTTGATCGTCTTGAGCTTCATCCAGAGGTGGCGGTTGTCGTACTCGATCATGTAGCCCGAGGTCGCCGCGCACGTGACGATGGTCCCAGCCCGCTTGCACGCGAAGACCGATGCACCCATGGTCTGTCGCCCCGGGTGCTCGAAGACGATGTTGGGCTCGGTCCCGACCAGCCCGCGGATGTCCTTGCCGAAGCGACGCCACTCCGATTCGTCCTGCGTGTGCTCGTCGGCCCAGAACCGGTAGCCGGCCACCTTGCGGTCGATCACGGCCTCGACGCCGAGCTCGTTCAGCAGCTTGACCTTCTCGGCTGACGAGACCACACCGACCGGCGTGCCGCCGCCGTTGAGGACGTGCTGCACCGCGTAGCTGCCGAGGCCTCCGCTCGCGCCCCAGACGAGCACCGTGTCGCCCTGGGTCATGCGGGCGCCGTTGGGCGACACGAGCATGCGGTACGAGGTGGAGTTGCACAGCGCGTTGACGGCCGCCTCCTCCCAGCTGAGGTGGGCCGGCTTGGGCATCAGCTGGTTGGCCTTGACCACCGTGATGTCGGCCAGGCCGCCGAAGTTCGACTCGAACCCCCAGATGCGCTGGTTGGCCGCCAACATGGAGTCGTCGTGCGCCGAGGGGTCTTGGTCGTCGACGTAGTTGCAGTGGACGGTGACCTTGTCCCCCACCTTCCAGTTGCGTACCGCCGATCCCGTGCGCAGCACGATGCCCGAGGCGTCCGAGCCGACGACGTGGTAATCGAGCGCGTGGCGCGCCGCCCAGGGCCCCTCCTTGGCCAGGCGGTCGAGGAACCCGAAGGTGGGCAACGGCTCGAAGATCGACGTCCAGACGGTGTTGAAGTTGATGGAGGAGGCCATGACCGCCACATAGGCCTCGTCGGGGGCCAGCTCGGGCAGTGCCACCTCCTCGATGTGCAGGGACCGGCGGGGGTCCTTCTCGGAGGACTCGAGGCCCTCGAACATGGTCATTTCGTCCCGCCTGACCAGGGCGGCCCGGTAGGAATCGGGCAGGGGGATGCCGGCCAGGTCGTCGGCCGGGGCCCCGGCAACGGTGGCGCTGAGGATGTCACTCATGTGACCCGACGATAGTTGGCCCGTACAATGAGGTTTCCGGCCGGTAACCAGACCGGCCACGGAGTGGAGGTGGAGCCAAATGGCCGAGGCCGTCATCGTCGCAGGGGCTCGGACCCCGATCGGGAAGCTGTCGGGCGCGCTGGCCGGGTTCTCCGCCATGGACCTGGGCGGATTCGCCATCGCCGAGGCGCTGCAACGGGCGGGCGTGGCCCCGGACCAGGTCGACTACGTGCTGATGGGACAGGTCGTCCTGGCCGGCCAGGGGCAGATCACGGCGCGGCAGGCTGCGGTCAAGGGCGGGATCCCCATGTCGGTGCCCGCCAACACGATCAACAAGGTGTGTCTCTCGGGTCTCAACGCGATCTACCTGGCTGACCAGATGATCCGGGCCGGGGACGCGGACATCGTCGTCGCCGGCGGCATGGAATCGATGACCCAGGCCCCGCACCTGCTCCCTGGTGCCCGTGCCGGGTTCCGCATCGGCGACGCCGCGCTGGTCGACTCCATGATGTACGACGGGCTGACCGACTCCTTCGACCACATCGCCATGGGCCTCTCGACCGAGCAGCACAACAAGAAGGTGGGCGTGACGCGCGACCGCCAGGACGCGTTCTCTGCGGGCAGTCACGAGAAGGCGGCGGCCGCCATCAAGGAGGGCCGTCTGGCCGAGGAGATCGTGGCGGTGCAGGTGCCCCAGCGCAAGGGTGACCCGATCGTCGTCGACACCGACGAGGGTGTGCGCCCGGGCACGACGGCCGAGTCGCTCGGCGCGCTCAAGCCGGCCTTCGACAAGGAGGGCACGATCACCGCGGGGAACGCCTCGCAGATCTCCGACGGCGGGGCGGCCGTCGTGGTGATGTCCGCGGCCAAGGCGAAGGAGCTGGGCGTGGCCCCCCTCGGCCAGCTGCTCGGCTACGGCATGGTGGCCGGGCCGGACAACTCGCTGCTGACGCAGCCCTCGCGCGCCATCCTCAAGGCCGCCGGCAAGGCGGGCGTCGACGTCGGCGCCATCGACATCTTCGAGATCAACGAGGCCTTCGCCGCCGTCGGCCTGGCCTCGATGGACGACATGGGCATCGACGAGGACAAGGTCAACGTCAACGGCGGGGCCATCGCGCTCGGCCACCCCGTGGGCATGTCCGGCACCCGGCTGGCGCTCACGGCGCTCCTCGAGCTCCGGCGCCGCGGCGCCACCACGGCAGCCGTCGCCCTGTGCGGCGGTGGTGGCCAGGGAGACGGCGCCATTCTGCGCACGCTCTGAGCGGGCGCCGGCGCGTCCGAGGGTTGCCGCCCGAGGGTGCATGCCGGCCTTGCCGGGCAGAGCGGCCGAATTGCAACGGGTCTAGCATCGCCTCGAGGCACCATGGCCCGGAGGTGACGTGATGGCCGACGTGACCGTATTCGTCGACGAGGCGGTGAAGGGTGACCTGCCGCCCCTTTGCGCCAAGTCCGGGGTCGAGACTGCGGGCCACCTCGTCTCGACCGTCCCCGTGGCCGGGTCGCCGCGGCCTGGGCGTGGCCTGGCTCCTCGTCTTCCTGGGGCCTCTCGGCTGGTTGGCGCTGCTCATCGCCGCACTGGTCCGGGACCACGAGACGCTCACCGTCCGCCTCCCGTACAGCGACGCCGCCTACGCCGAGTTGGCCTCGGCCATCAGGGCGAAGCGCACCTTCGGCTGGTCGGCCCTGGCCGGGCTCGTGACCGCGGTCGTGGTGCTGGTCGGGCACACCTTCACCGCCCGAGCGGCATCGGCCGCCCTGGCGGTGATCGCAGCCGGTGCGGCCGTCGCCTGGGTCAGCGAACTGCTCCGCGTTCGCCGGGCGGGAGTCGGGGTGGCACTCGACGCCTCGCGCCGGTGGGTGACGGTGTCGAGGGTGAGCGACGACTTCGCTCGGGCGGTCGACCGCCGGGATGAGGAGCGCCGGGCCCACCGAACGTCGGCCGCCTCCTGAGCCTCCGCCCGGAAGGGCTGGGCCACGGGTACCGCCAGATGGGGCGCCGGCCGTATACGCCGCGTCCGGGCACTTCATTTCCGTGCCGTCTACGCGGCCTCGGGGGAGTTGTCGTGGGGCGTATACGCGGCCTCGGGGGAGTTCGCGTGCGCCGTATACGGGCCGGCCGCGGCCGCGTATACGGCGCACCGGACGTGTCCCGGCCACCGGAGGCGAGCCCCACGGTTCCGCCGGAGCGTCCCCCCGGGGGGGCACACGGCTCTTGACAGAAACCTAATGACGTTAGATAATACGAACTATGTTAGACCAGGCGGCCACGGAGCCCGCTTCGAGCAAGGGGTCGCCGGCTCGCGGGGGGCGACGGGCGGCGCGTCACGAGGCGACCAAGGCCGAGATCCTCGATGCGGCCTGGGCCATGGTGCGGGCCGAGGGCCTGGAGTCGCTGTCGATGCGCGACCTGGCTGCGGCCGTGGGCATGCGGGCCCCCTCGCTGTATCAGTACTTCGACTCGAAGCTGGCTATCTACGACGCCATGTTCGGCCAGGGCGCGCACGAGGCCCTCGATGCGCTCCGGGCAGCCGTGTCGGGGAGGGAAGCGGTCGACGCGTTGCGTGAGGGCGCGCGGGCCATCCTCGTGTTCTCCACCGAGGACCCGGTGCGCAACCAGCTCCTCTTCCAGCGCACGATCCCGGGCTTCACTCCCTCGACAGCGTCCTACGCGCCGGCCGTCGACCTGGTGGCGACGATGGAAGGCCTCATCGCGCAGGCCCGGATCACCGACGAGGAAGCCCTGGACCTCCTCAGCGCGCTGGTGAGCGGCCTGAGCAACCAGCAGCTGTCCAACGACCCCGGAGGCACCCGCTGGGTCCGACTCATGGACAGGGCCTTTGACATGTTCCTCGTCGAGGTACACCCCGAATCCGCTACAACCACGAAGGAGCGCTGAGCCATGGAGACACGCACGGACGAGATCACCGACGGGATCTTCCGTCTGTCGACGTTCTTGCCGGACGTCGGGCCGACCGGGTTCACGTTCAACCAGTTCCTCGTCCGCGACGAGGAGCCGCTGCTGTTCCACACCGGGCCGCGGGCCCTGTTCCCGTTGGTCTCGGAGGCCGTCGACCGGCTGATCGGGCTCGACACGCTTCGGTGGATCGGCTTCGGCCACCTCGAGGCCGACGAGTGCGGCGCCATGAATCATTTCCTGGCCGCGGCGCCGCGGGCCGAGATCGCGCACGGCGTGATCGGCTGCATGGTCTCGCTGAACGATCTCGCGGACCGGCCACCGGTGGCGCTGGCCGACGGGCAGGTGCTCGAACTCGGATCCCACCGCGTGCGCCACATCGACACACCTCACGTCCCCCACGGCTGGGACGCTCGCGTCCTCTACGAGGAGACCACGAACACGCTGCTGTGCGGGGACCTGCTCACCCAGCTCGGCGACCCACCCGCCTTGAGCGAAGCGGACATCGTCGGCGGGGCGGTCGAGGCGGAGGACGTCTTCGGCGCCAGCTGCCTCACCCCGCAGACGGCGCCGACCATCCGGCGGCTGGCCGAGCTGACGCCGGCCACCCTCGCCGTCATGCACGGCTCGTCGTTCCGCGGCGATGGCGCCATGGAACTGCGTGCGCTGGCCGACGACTACGAGGACCGGGTCGCCCGCGCCGCGTCCTGATGTGCGTTCTCAGCCCGACCGAGCACGACCGACCACGACCGACCACAACGAAGGAGCACGAACCCATGCCCACCCAGCCCCTTGACCACGACTCCCTCAGCCTCCACATGGCGGCCCCGCCGGAGGTCGCCTACGAGCTCGTGGCGGACATCACCCGGATGCCCGAGTTCAGCCCCGAGATCTTGAAGTGCGAATGGCTCGACGGTGCGCAGGGCCCGGCCGTGGGGGCCCGGTTCCGAGCCCGCAACAAGGTGCCGAACCGCCCGTCGTGGACCAACAAGCCCGTCGTCACCGCGATCGAGCCGGGTCGCGCATTTGCCTTCGCCCGCACCGAGGCGTTCGCCGGTACCGTCGAGTGGCGCTACGAGTTCGAGCCCGACGCGGACGGCACGACGGTGACCGAGTCGTACACCGTGACGGCGCCGCTCGGCCGCATCGGCTGGGTCATCATCGGGACGCTCTTCGGGCGCAAGGACCGCCGCACCGACCTGCGCGTCGGCATGCGGGAGACCCTCGAGCGCATGCGCGCCACGGCCGAGCGGACGGCGCGTGCCAGCGGCGCCCAGGGAGCCGGGCTGCACTGAGGCGATCGCGACAGGCGCCCGGGCCGGCTCAGTACGGGGGGGTCAGCAACGCCACCAGGGTGGCCATCTCGGCGTCGACGTCCGCCCAGCGGGTGACGTCGAAGCGGAACACGGCGAGGGCGCAGGTGGGGAAGCCGAGCCGGGCGGTGAGCGAACGGCCCTCGGCGTCGGCGTGCGCCAGCAGGCCCTGGCAGAGGACCTGCATCGTCGGGTTGTGCCCGACCACCATGGCGGCGGCGACGTCGTCGGGCAGCGCCCGCAGGAGGTCGAGCACGTCCTCGGGGGCGGCGCCATAGAGGTCCTCGACCGGCCGGCGCACCAGAGGCTCGGCCATCTCGGCGGCGACCATTTCGGCCGTGGCCGCGGTGCGGGCCGCGGGCGACACGAGCGCGACGGAGGGACGTGGCACCCCGTCGAGGGCGGCGCCGAGCCCCTCGCCCTCGCCGGCGAAGCAGCGACCGAGGGCGGTGGCGTCACGCCGGCCCCGCGGCGCGAGCACGCGGTCGAAGTCGGAGCCGCCCCGAGGCGGGTCGGTGACCGTCTTGGCGTGCCGGAGCAGCCAGAGCGTGCGCGACCGCGTGCCCCATTCCGCCACGCCAGTCGCGCCCTTCGCGCCGGCGTTCACCCGAGCTCGAAAGCCGCGTGCAGGCTGCGCACGGCCCGCTCGACGTCGTCCTTCGCCACGATGCACGACGTGCGGATGGTTGAGGTCGAGATCATGTCGATGTTGATCCCCTCGTCGGCCAGCGTCTCGAACATGGTGGCGGCGATACCCGGGTGCGACTTCATGCCCACGCCCACCAGCGACACCCGGGCGACGTCGGCGTCGGACGCCACGCCGGTCGCGCCGAGCTCGTCGGCGTGGGTCTGCGCGGTCTCGACCGCCACGGGGAGGTCGGTGGACGGGACGGTGAACGAGATGTCGGTCGTGCCGTGGGCCGAGGTGTTCTGCACGATCATGTCGACGTTGATCGACTGGTCGGCCAGGGTGCGGAACAGGCGTGCGGCCACTCCGGGGCGGTCCGGCACGCCGCTCACGGTGACCTTTGCCTCCGAGGTGTCGTGGGTCACGGCGGTGACGACGGCCTCTTCCATGTCTGCATCCTCCTCGACCACCCAGGTGCCCGGCTCCCAGGTGAAGCTGCTGCGCACGTGCAGCGGGACGTTGTGGTTGCGGGCGAATTCGACGGCGCGGAGCATGAGCACCCGTCCGCCGGTCGCCGCCATCTCGAGCATCTCGTCGAACGAGATCCGGTTGATGCGGTGTGCCTCGGGGACGATCCGCGGGTCGGCGGTGAAGACACCGGTGACGTCGGTGTAGATCTCGCAGACGTCGGCGTCGAGGACGGCGGCCAGCGCGACGGCGGTGGCGTCCGAACCGCCCCGGCCCAGGGTGGTGATCTCGCGGTCCTCCGACACGCCCTGGAACCCCGCCACCACCGGCACCCTGCCCGCGGCCAGCGCGTCGCGCAGGCGGTCGCCCCGGACTTTCTTGATCTTGGCCCGGGTGTGGTCCTCGTCGGTGATGATCCCGACCTGGCTCCCGGTGAACGAGGCGGCGTCGACACCCAGATCAGCCAGGGCCATGACCAGCAGCGACATGGAGATGCGCTCGCCCGTGCTGACCAGCATGTCGTACTCGCGTGGCGGCTGGGTGGAGCTCACCGAGTCGGCCAGGTGGATCAGCTCGTCGGTGGTGTTGCCCATGGCGCTCACCACGGCCACGACCTCGTTGCCCTGCCGGCGTGTGCGCGCGATGTGGTCGGCGACGGCCCGGATCCGGTCCGCGTCGCCGACCGAGGTGCCCCCGAACTTCTGGACGACCAGTGGCATCCGGACGAGGCTACCGAGTGCCGCGGGGGTTGCGTTCCCAGCCGGGCCGCCGGGGAGCGGAGCGTCACCGGCCGTTCCACCGGAGATTCACGGGGCTCGGCGCAGCCGCGGGCGACGCCCCGCAGTCACGACAGCACCCCGGGGCGACCTGGGGTGACCTGGGGCGACCCAGGGGACCCCGGCCGTTTGGGTAGGGTCTCGGGCCGTGCCGAGCGACAAGAGAGCCCGCCAGCGTGCGGCGCGCGAGGCCCGCCTCGCCGCCGAAGCGAAGCGCAAGAAGCAGCGCCAGCGCATCCGCAACGTGATCATCCTGGTCGTGGTAGCCGCCGCCATCGTCGGGGTGGCCTTCGCCGTCTCGAGCGGGAACAAGAACAAGACCGTCTCGTCACAGTCCTCGGTGGGGAGCACCACGACCACCAGCGCCGCCCGGGCCGCCGACGCCCGGCTCCAGGCCGCCGCCGACGCCGCGGCGGTCAAGGCCGGCTGCCCGGCCAGCACCCAGACCCGCGTGAACGACCAGACGTACGCCTCGGCGCCGCCCATGACCGTCGACACCTCGAAGACGTACACGGCCACCGTGACCACCACGACCGGCACGTTCGTGATCACCCTCGACGCCAAGAGCGCCCCACAGACGGTGAACAACTTCGTCTTCCTGGCGCAGAAGGGCTTCTACCACTGCGTGCTGTTCCACCGGGTCATCCCGAACTTCATGGACCAGACGGGTGACCCCACGGGCACCGGCAAAGGCGGCCCGGGCTACACCATCCCCGACGAGAACCCACCGAAGGCGTCGAACCCGTCCCAGCAGTACCCGCTGGGCTCGGTGGCCATGGCCAACACGGGGGCGCCGAACTCCGGCGGCAGCCAGTGGTTCATTGTGGCCGGGCCCGCGGGCGAGAGCCTGCCCAACAGTTACGCCCTCTTCGGGCAGGTCACGTCGGGCATGCCCGTGGTCCAGACGATCAATCAGCAGGGATCGGCGCAAGGCGTGCCGCCCAACGTCACCCAGCGCATCCTCTCGGTCAGCATCGCGAGCTCCTAGCCCGCAGGCCGTAGCCTGCATGTCGTACCCCTCCCCTCCCAACAGTCAGGACGCCCCTTGCCGACTCCCGAATCCCCCAACGCCGACGGCTCGAGCCCCCAGCAGCGCACGTTCGATGCCGAGCCGCCCATGATCATCGACACCGACAAGCGCTACGTGGCCACCATGGTCACGTCCCACGGGACGATGGTGTTCGCCCTCGACCCGCTGGCTGCGCCGAAGACGGTGAACAGCTTCGTCTTCTTGGCCCGCTACCACTACTTCGACGGCATCGTGTTCCACCGCATCATCCCGGGCTTCGTGCTCCAGGGCGGCGACCCCACCGGGAGCGGCTCTGGCGGGCCCGGCTACCGGTTCGCCGACGAGCTGCCGTCCAAGGGGCGATACAAGGTCGGATCGCTGGCCATGGCCAACGCCGGCCCCGACACGAACGGCAGCCAGTTCTTCGTCATCAGCGGACCCGACGGGGTAGGCCTGCCTCCGCTCTACTCGCTCTTCGGCGACGCAGTCAGCGGCCACGACGTGATCGAGCGGATCAACACCGTGGGTACGCGGTCCGGCGCGCCGAACGAGCGGGTGGTCATCGAGAGCGTGACCATCGAGGAGAAGGACTAACTAGCCGGCGAGGGCGCCCAGGCCCTCGGTCTGGGCGCCCCCGACGAAGACCACCGGGGTTCCAGTGCCTTCGGCGCGCCACCTTCCGTCGGGATCGCGCACCAACGCGGTGCGTGTCGGGAGCGCCACCACGGGGAGGGCGGCCGGCGCCATGGCCACCGTGCGGTGGAGCTTCTGGCCGTGGACGTCATCGTGCTCGTCGCCGAAGTGCGGGACGACGGTGAGGTTGTCGACCAGCCCGAGGCCGAGGGTCAGCGCGCCTCCCCGGGGGTCCACCATCGGGTCGGTCAGCACCATGGCACCCGCGCCCGCCCCGACCACCACGGCGCCCCCGGCGAACGCGCGGCGGAGGGCCTCGAAGACGGCCGACTTCTTGAGCACGGCGCGCAGGTGGAGGGGGGAGCCCCCCGAGAGGTAGACGAAGCGGGCCTTGGCGACGGTCGCCGCCATGCCGGCGTCCTCCGCCGAGGCGCGGTCGACCACCATCAGCCCCTCGACGTCGCCCCCCAGCGGCGCGAACCACTCGGCCGCCCGCAGGACGGTCCTCTCGGGGTGCTGATAAGCGGCCGCCGTGGGGAGCACGAGCACGTCACTCCCGCCGGACGCGGCCAGGAGGCCGGCGTCGAAGGTGCACCCTTCGGTCCATTCGTCGCCCCCGACCAGGGCCAGCGTGCCGGACGTTTCCATGCGCCACTCTTGCACGTCTCCTGGCGACTCCGGTGCAGGTCGGGGAGCCGCCGGCGCTCTCTTCGACGTTCTGGTTACCCCTCGGTAAGCTGACGGCATGCCAATCACGCGGGTGGGAATCGTCGGCTCGGGCATCATGGGTTCGGGCATCGCCGAGGTGGCTGCGGCCACCGGGCACGAGGTCGTGCTGCGCAGCCGCAGCCAGGAGGCCGCGGACGCCATGGTGGCCGGGCTGGACAAGTCGCTGGCCAAGCAGGTGGAGAAGGGCAAGCGGACCGAGGCCGAGGCGGCAGAGATCTCGAGCCGGGTCCGCGCCACGACGCACCTGGGCGAGCTGGTCGACGTCGACCTGGTGGTCGAGTCGGTGCTCGAGGACCTGGCGGTGAAGAAGGACCTTTTCGCCGAGCTGGACTCCATCTGCAAGCCCGGGACGATCCTGGCCACGAACACCTCGACGCTTCCCGTGGTCGAGATGGCCATGGCGACCGGCCGGCCCGACCTGGTGTGCGGCATCCACTTCTTCAACCCGGCGCCCGCCATGGCCCTCGTCGAGGTGGTGCGGCCCATCACGGCGAGCGACGAGACGGTGGCCGCCGCGCTCGCCTTCGCCGGCGCATGCGGGAAGGACCCGGTCGAGGTCAAGGACCAGGCCGGGTTCATCGTCAACGCGCTGCTCTTCCCGTACCTCAACAACGCGGTGCGGCTGCTCGAAAACGGCGTGGCCACCAAGGAGGGCATCGACGCCGCCATGAAGGGCGGGTGCGGCTTCCCCATGGGACCGTTCGCGCTGCTCGACCTGGTCGGCCTCGACACCTCGCTCGCCATCCTCGATGCCCTCTACGAGGAGTACCGCGATCCCAATTACGCCGCGGTGCCGCTGCTGCGACGCCTGGTGACTTCGGGCCAGCTCGGTCGCAAGACCAAGAAGGGCTTCTACGACTACAACCGGTAGGCCGGAGCCCGGCGGCCACCGCCGAGCGGTGGGAACGCGCCGCCTGGCGGGCAGAATGGCAGGGTGCCGCCCCGCCCGGTGGGCCCCGCATGTGGGAGGTGATGGGAATGGCGACCGAGCCGCACCGTGACGCGCCGTGGGTGATGCGGACCTACTCGGGCCACTCCACTGCCCGCGCCTCGAACGAGCTCTACCGGACCAACCTGGCCAAGGGCCAGACCGGGCTGTCCATCGCCTTCGACCTGCCCACGCAGACCGGCTACGACCCCGACGCCCCCGAGGCGGCGGGGGAGGTGGGCAAGGTCGGCGTCCCGGTGGCGCACCTCGGCCACATGCGCGAGCTGCTCCAGGGCATCCCGGTGGGCGAGATGAACACCTCCATGACGATCAACGCCACTGCGGCGTGGCTGCTCGGCCTCTACGTCGCCCACGCCGAGGACCAGGGGGTGGACAGGGCCACGCTGTCCGGCACCACGCAGAACGACATCGTCAAGGAGTACCTGAGCCGCGGCACCTACATCTTCCCGCCGGGCCCGAGCTTGCGGCTGACCGTCGACACCATCGCGTACACGGTCCGCCACGTGCCCAAGTGGAATCCGATCAACGTGTGCAGCTACCACCTCCAGGAGGCCGGGGCGACGCCGGTGCAGGAGATCGCCTACGCGCTGGCCACGGCCATCGGCGTGCTCGACGGTGTGCGTGCCTCGGGCAAGGTCGACGCCACTGAGCTACCGGCGGTGGTGGGGCGCATCAGCTTCTTCGTCAACTCGAGTGTCCGCTTCGTCGAGGAGACCTGCAAGATGCGGGCGTTCACCGCGATGTGGGACCGGATCTGCCGCGAGCGCTACGCCGTCGAGGACCCCAAGCTGCGCCGTTTCCGCTACGGCGTGCAGGTGAACTCGCTCGGCCTGACCGAGCAACAGCCGGAGAACAACGTGCAGCGCATCGTGCTCGAGACGCTCGGCGTGACGCTCTCGAAGAGCGCACGGGCCCGGGCCATGCAGCTGCCGGCTTGGAACGAGGCTCTGGGCCTGCCCCGGCCCTGGGACCAGCAGTGGTCGCTGCGCATGCAGCAGGTTCTCGCCTTCGAGTCGGACCTGCTCGAGTACGGCGACATCTTCGAGGGCTCAAAGGTCGTGGAGGCCAAGACCGACGAGCTGATCGAGGCCGCGTCCGACGAGCTGGCCGACGTCGAGGCGCTGGGCGGGGCCTTCGAGGCCATCGCCGAGCTGAAGCGGCGGCTCGTGCGCAGCCAGGCGGAGCGGGTACGCCGCATCGAGACGGGCGAGCAGAAGGTGGTCGGTGTCAACTGCTTCACCGAGACCGCGTCCTCGCCTCTGCTCGGCGACGGCGAGATCGACAACATCTTGAAAGTCGACCAGCACGTCGAGGCGGAACAGATCGCCGAGGTGGTCCGTTGGCGGGCCGAACGCGACCAGGCCGCCGTGCAGCGGGCCCTCGACGACCTCCGCCGGGCCGCGGTCGACGAGGGGCCGCAGGGCAACGTCATGCCGGCCACCATCGCGCTGGCGCACGCGGGCGGCACCACGGGGGAGTGGGCCGGGGCGCTGCGCGACGTGTTCGGAGAGTTCCGCGCGCCCACCGGCGTCGGAGGCGCGGCCGGCCGGCGGGGTCCGGATCTCGACCGCATCCGGGCACGCACCAGGGCGTTGGCCGAGGAGACCGGCGGGCCGCCGCGCCTCTTGGTGGCCAAGCCGGGGCTCGACGGGCACTCCAACGGCGCCGAGCAGATCGCCGTGGCCGCCCGGGACGCCGGGTTCGAAGTGATCTACCAGGGCATCCGGCTGACGCCGGCCGAGATCACCGCCGCGGCCCGCGACGAGGACGTCGACATCGTGGGACTGTCGATCCTGTCGGGCTCCCACCTGGAGCTGGTGCCCGACGTGCTGGACCGGCTGCGCGCCGCGGGCAGCTCGGCGGCCGTGGTGGTGGGGGGCATCATCCCGCCCGACGACGCCGAGATCCTGCGCGGCAAGGGCGTCGACGCCGTCTACACGCCCAAGGACTACGCCGTCACCCACATCATGGAGGACATGGTGGCGCTGGCCGAGCGCCAGCGTGGCGCCACGCCCGTGTCAGCCGGGCCATCTGGCGCCAGGTGACCGCGACCGCCCCCAGCTCGATGGCTCGCAGGCGGAGGAGCTCGGGCACGTCGTAGTGGTCGAGGACGGCGGACCGGCGGTGGCGTTGGAAGCCCCGCCGCGGGATGCCGAGCAAGTCGGCCATGGCGTGGAGCTCGGCCGGTTCGTCGGCCAGCATGTGCGACCAGCGCTCTTCCCAGCCGCGGACGGTGGCCCGCTGGCGCCAGTCGTCGATGTAGACGGTCAGCGCGTCACCAGGGGCGGCCGCGCCGCAGCGGCAGCGGCTTGTTCCACCAGCGGCCGCTGAAGCGCCAGGCCAGGTGGGCCGGGTCGTGTTGGTCGGCCGGGGTGGGGCGTGGCCAGGCCTGGTCCACCGCGGCGGCGATGACGGCCAGGACGGCGGGGTCGACCGGGGTCGGGGCGCGCAGCGTCAGTTGCGAGCGGTCCACCTCGAGCGTCACCGCCCCGCCCCTCCCGCGCGCCGGTGCGTCCTCACAGGGGCACGTTGCCGTGTTTGCGCTTCGGTAGCTCCTCGCGCTTGGAGGCGAGGATGTCGAGGCTGCGGCAGATGACGGCGCGGGTGTCGGCGGGCGAGATCACGTCGTCGATGTAGCCCCGCTCCGCCGCGATGTACGGGTTGGCGTAGCGCTCGGTGTACTCGTCGATCAGCTCGGCCCGCCGCGTGGCCGGGTCGGACGCCTCGGCCAGCTCGCGCCGGTAGACGATCTCCACCGCGCCGTTGGGGCCCATGACGGCGAGCTCGGCCGAGGGCCATGCGAAGGCCAGGTCGGCACCGATGGACTTGGAGTTCATGACCACGTAGGCGCCGCCGTAGGCCTTGCGTGTGATGATCTGGATGCGCGGCACGGTGGCCTCGCAGTAGGCGTAGAGCAGCTTGGCCCCGTGGCGGATGATGCCGCCGTACTCCTGGTCGGTGCCGGGCATGAAGCCCGGCACGTCGACGAACGTGAGCAGCGGGATGTTGAAGGCGTCGCACGTACGCACGAAGCGCGAGGCCTTCTCGGACGAGTCGATGTCGAGCACGCCCGCCAGCACGGCGGGCTGGTTGCCCACGATGCCCACCACGCGGCCGTTCATGCGCGCATAGCCGCACGTGATCGACATGGCCCAGTGCTTGTGCACCTCGAGGTACTCGCCGTCGTCCACCACGGCCGCGATGACGCGCTTCATGTCGTAGGGCTGGTTGGGTGACGTCGGCAGGAAGTCGATGAGCTCGGGCAGGGAACGCTCGGGGTCGTCGCCCAAGGACTCGACCGGCGGCTCCTCGAGGTTGTTCGAGGGGAGGAACGAGAGCAGGTGGCGCACCTCGTCCAGGCAGGCTTTCTCGTCGGGGGCCACGAAGGTGGCGACGCCGGACTTGGTGGCGTGGCTCATGGCGCCGCCGAGCTCCTCGAGGGTGACGTCCTCTCCGGTCACTGTCTTCACCACGTCGGGCCCCGTGATGAACATGTGCGACGAGCCCTGCACCATGAAGATGAAGTCCGTCATGGCGGGCGAGTACACGGCGCCGCCGGCGCAGGGGCCGAGGACCACGCTGATCTGCGGGATCACGCCTGAGGCCAGCACGTTGCGATGGAAGATCCCGCCGTAGGAGTGCAGCGAGACGACGCCCTCCTGGATGCGCGCCCCGGCCCCGTCGTTCAGTCCGATCATGGGCACCCCGGTGGAGGCGGCCAGGTCCATGACCTTGTGGATCTTCTCGGCGAACACCTCCCCGAGGGCGCCGCCGAAGACGGTGAAGTCCTGGCTGAAGAGGCAGACCCGGCGCCCGTCGATGGTGCCGAATCCCGTGATGACTCCGTCGGTGTAGGGGCGGTTCTCCTCGAGCCCCATGCCGTGGGCCCGGTGGCGGGCGAGCATGTCCAGCTCCTGGAAGGAGCCTTCGTCGAGCAGGTACTCGATGCGCTCGCGGGCTGTCAGCTTGCCCTTGGCGTGCTGGCGCTCGACGGCGCGGGGGCTCCCGGCGTTGAGCGCCTGGTTCTTGCGCTCGGCCAGGTCGGCCAGGCGTTCGGCCATCGAGTGTTCCATGCGGCCGAGAGTACCGGTCCCCGGCTGCGGGCCGAAAACCGGCCGGCGGCCGCCGCGGCCCTAGGGTGCGGCGGTGCTGCAACGAGGGCACGGGGGGCCTGACCACGCCCGGCCCGGCCCGGGCCCGCGATTGTCGGACCTCCAGGCAGCCGCTACAATCTCCTACCTGCCATGTGCGGGCTGCGGCCCGGCGCGCCGGCGCCATGCACATGGGAACCCGGTTTTTCACAGCGAGAGGGAACGCGTGCCCACAATCGCCCAGCTCGTCCGCAAGGGGCGGCAGGAGAAGGTGACCAAGTCCAAGACCCCGGCCCTCAAGGGCGCGCCCCAGCGGCGGGGGGTCTGCACCCGTGTCTACACGACGACGCCCAAGAAGCCGAACTCGGCCCTGCGCAAGGTGGCGCGCGTCCGCCTCTCGTCGGGCGTGGAGGTCACGGCCTACATCCCCGGTGTCGGGCACAACCTCCAGGAGCACTCGATCGTGCTCGTCCGCGGTGGCCGTGTGAAGGACCTCCCCGGCGTCCGCTACAAGGTGGTGCGCGGCGCTCTCGACACCTCAGGCGTGCGCGAGCGCAGCCAGGCCCGCAGCCGCTACGGCGCCAAGAAGGAGTCCTGAGATGCCCCGCAACGGCCCCGCCGCCCGCCGCGAGCTCGCCCCGGATCCGGTCTACCGCTCGGTCCTGGTGACCCAGGTCGTCAACAAGATCCTCTCACGCGGCAAGCGGACGTTGGCCGAGCGCATCGTCTACAACGCCCTGGACCAGGTGCAGGAGAAGTCCGGGGGCGACCCGGTCACCCTGCTCAAGCGGGCGGTGGAGAACACCCGGCCCGAGGTCGAGGTCAAGTCGCGCCGCGTCGGCGGGGCCACCTATCAGGTCCCCGTCGAGGTCCGGCCGCGCCGGGCCACCACCCTGGCCATCCGGTGGCTCACCACCTTCTCCCGCCAGCGGCGTGAGAAGACGATGGCCGAGCGGTTGGCCGGCGAGATCCTCGACGCCGCCAACAACGTCGGGGCCTCGGTGAAGCGCCGGGAGGACATGCACAAGATGGCGGAGTCCAACCGCGCCTTCGCCCACTACCGCTGGTAGTGGACCTCCCCGCCACGCCCTTCGTTTCGAATTCCCCGTACCCGACCCCCACCTGAACCATGGCTGACTCCAAGCGCGAATTCCCACTGGCCCGGACCCGCAACATCGGGATCATGGCCCACATCGACGCGGGCAAGACCACGACGACCGAGCGGATCCTCTACTACACGGGCCGCAACTACAAGATCGGCGAGGTCCACGAAGGCGCCGCCACCATGGACTGGATGGTCCAGGAGCAAGAGCGCGGCATCACCATCACCTCGGCCGCCACCACCTGCTCGTGGCGGGACAATTGGATCAACATCATCGACACGCCGGGCCACGTCGACTTCACCGTCGAGGTGGAGCGCTCGCTGCGCGTCCTCGACGGTGCCGTGGCCGTGTTCGACGCCGTGGCCGGCGTGGAGCCCCAGACCGAGACGGTGTGGCGCCAGGCCAATAAGTACAACGTCCCTCGGATCTGCTTCGTCAACAAGATGGACCGCATTGGCGCGGACTTCGAGCGCACGGTGCAGATGATCCGCGACCGCCTCGACGCCCTGCCAGCGGTGATCCAGCTGCCCATCGGCGCCGAGTCCGAGTTCAAGGGCGTGATCGACCTGCTCACGGAGAAGGCTCTGGTCTGGTCCTCGGACATGGGCGAGGAGTGGGAGACCCTCGACATCCCCGACGACCTGGTGGCCGAAGCCGAGGACGCCCGGCACCAGCTCGTCGACGTCGTCTCCAACTTCGACGACACCATCATGGAGAAGTACCTGGCCGAGGAGCCCATCACGGCCGACGACCTGCGTCGCGCCCTGCGCACGGCCACCCTGGCCGCCGCCGTGGTCCCCGTCCTGTGCGGGTCGGCCTTCAAGAACAAGGGCGTGCAGCCGATGCTCGACGCCGTCATCGACTACCTGCCCAGCCCACTGGACCTGCCGCCGACCGAGGGCCACAAGCCCAACAAGCCTGAGGACCTCCTCGAGCGCAAGGCCGACGACTCCGAGCCCTTCTCGGCCCTGGCCTTCAAGATCATGACCGACCCCTTCGTCGGCAAGCTGACCTACATCCGGGTCTACTCGGGCACCTTGGAGAAGGGTGGCACGATCTCGAACTCGACCAAGGACAAAAAGGAGCGGGTCGGTCGCATCCTCCAGATGCACGCCAACCACCGGGAGGACAAGGACGCCGTCTTCGCCGGCGACATCGTGGCCGTGGTCGGCCTGAAGAACACCACCACCGGCGACACGCTGTGCAACCCCGGCCACCCGATCGTCCTCGAGGCGCTCGAGTTCCCCGAGCCGGTCATCCACGTGGCCGTCGAGCCCAAGACCAAGGCCGACCAGGACAAGCTGTCCCGGGCCCTCTACGCCCTCTCCGAGGAGGACCCGACCTTCCGGGTGCGCTCCGACGAGGAGACGGGCCAGACCGTCATCTCGGGGATGGGCGAGCTCCACCTCGAGGTCCTGGTCGACCGCATGCTCCGCGAGTTCTCGGTCGACGCCAACGTGGGCAAGCCCCAGGTGGCCTACCGGGAGACCATCCGCAGGCCGATCGAGAAGATCGAGGAGAAGTACGTGCGCCAGACCGGAGGCCGGGGCCAGTACGGCCACGTGGTCATCGGCGCCGAGCCCACGGGCCCCGGGGGCGGGTACGAGTTCATCGACAAGATCACCGGCGGCGTCATCCCCAAGGAGTACATCCCCTCGGTCGACGCCGGGATCCAGGAGGCCCTGACCTCCGGCGTGCTGGCCGGCTACCCCACGGTCGACGTCCGGGTCACCCTGACCTACGGCTCGTACCACGACGTCGACTCCTCGGAGATGGCCTTCAAGATCGCCGGGTCCATGGCCATCAAGAAGGCGCTGCGGGCGGCCAGCCCGGTCATCCTCGAGCCGGTGATGGCCGTCACCGTGACCACCCCCGAGGACTACGTCGGCGACGTCATGGGGGACCTGTCCTCGCGCCGGGGCCGGGTGGGGGCCATGGAGCAGCAGGGCTCGAGCCAGGTGGTCAACGCGCAGGTCCCGCTGGCCGAGATGTTCGGCTACGCTACTGATCTGCGTTCGCGCACCCAGGGTCGCGCCACGTACACGATGCAGTTCGAGTCGTACAACGAGGTGCCCGAGTCGATCTCCAAGGAGATCATCGCCCGGGCCACCGGCGAGTAGCCCCGGGTCCGGGGACCGGCCCGGCGCACGGGAAGGCCGCACCACCCGGCCGGGCGCCGGCCACGACACCAGCCACACCAGCCAGTTCGCAGGAGACAAGACCAGTACCGGGGCCGAAGGGGTCCCGGCAACAAGCAGGGAGTAGCGAGGCGATGGCCAAGCAGAAGTTCGAGCGCACCAAGCCCCACGTGAACGTCGGGACCATGGGTCACATCGACCATGGCAAGACGACGCTCACGGCCGCCATCACCAAGGTGCTCTCGGAGCGCAACCCCAACACCTCGTTCACCAAGTTCGAGGACATCGACAAGGCGCCCGAGGAGAAGCAGCGGGGCATCACGATCACGATCGCCCACGTGGAGTACGAGACCGAGAAGCGGCACTACGCGCACGTCGACATGCCGGGCCACGCCGACTACATCAAGAACATGATCACCGGTGCCGCCCAGATCGACGGCGCCATCCTGGTGGTCTCCGCCGCCGATGGCCCCATGCCCCAGACGCGCGAGCACGTGCTCCTGGCCCGCCAGGTGGGCGTGCCCTACATCGTGGTCGCCCTCAACAAGGCCGACATGGTCGACGACGAGGAGCTGCTCGAGCTGGTCGAGATGGAGGTACGCGAGCTGCTGACCTCCTACGAGTTCCCCGGCGACGACGTGCCTGTGGTCCGGGTCTCGGCGCTGAAGGCCCTCGAGGGCGATGCCGAGTGGAGCGAGAAGATCGTCGAGTTGATGACGGCCGTCGACGACTACATCCCCGAGCCCGAGCGCGACGTCGACAAGCCCTTCCTCATGCCGGTCGAGGACGTGATGTCCATCACCGGCCGCGGCACCGTGGTCACCGGCAAGGTGGAGCAGGGCATCATCAAGGTGGGCGAGGAAGTCGAGATCGTCGGCCTGCGCGACACCCAGAAGACCACGGTCACCGGGGTCGAGATGTTCCGCAAGCTCCTCGACGAGGGCCGGGCCGGCGACAACATCGGTGCCCTGCTCCGTGGCACCAAGAAGGAGGAGGTCGAGCGCGGCCAGGTGCTGTGCAAGCCCGGCTCGATCACCCCGCACACGCAGTTCACCGCCGAGGTGTACGTGCTCAACAAGGACGAAGGCGGTCGCCACAAGCCGTTCTTCACCAATTACCGGCCGCAGTTCTACTTCCGCACCACCGACGTCACCGGCACCATCACGCTGCCCGAGGGCACCGAGATGGTCATGCCGGGCGACAACACCAAGATGACGGTCGAGCTGGGCAAGCCCATCGCCATGGACAAGGGGCTCCGGTTCGCCATCCGTGAGGGTGGCCGGACCGTGGCTTCGGGCGTGGTCGACGAGATCATCAAGTAGTCGGCCCGACGAGAGAGCAGGCAGCGACCATGGCCGACGGCCCGAAGCAGAAGATCCGCATCAGGCTCAAGGCCTACGATCACGAGATCCTCGACCAGTCGACGGAAAAGATCGTCCAGACGGTCCTCCGGACGCAGGCCAAGGTCCTCGGTCCGGTGCCCCTGCCCACCGACAAGCACCGCTACACGGTCATTCGCTCGCCCCACAAGTACAAGGACTCGCGGGAGCACTTCGAGATGCGGGTCCACAAGCGGCTGGTCGACATCGTCGAGCACACGCCCAAGACGGTCGACTCCCTGCAGCGGCTCGACCTGCCGGCCGGCGTGGACATCGAGATCAAGATCCAGACGGCCTGATCTCGGCCTCCCCGTCCCCCCGCCGGGCTCGCGGCCGGGGCGGACGCCCGCAGCCGCCCAACGGGGGCGGTCTGGCGGGCCGGGCGGGTGATGGTGTAACCTCGTACGCCGCCCAACCGGGCTGCGCCGAGACGCAAGACCGCTGCACTCCGGTGCCGCGGGCAGCGGCACCCCCAGGTGTTGCGACGACAGCAGACGTGCGTGATCGCCGGCCCAAGGTCGGGACATCAGGCCGAACCATTCGAGCGCTCCGCTCGGGATTCCCGGGCGGAGCGTTGGCGTGCGCAGGGGAGTTCCGGCGCCCGCCCGTGCACAGCAGCAGGCACAGCAGGACGAACATCCGGAACGTTGGACAGGACACAGGAAGAGGGCACGTGGCACGCAAGGCCATCGTCGGCGAGAAGGTCGGCATGACCCAGGTCTGGGACGACCAGAACCGCGCCGTCCCCGTGACGGTGCTCAAGGTCGCGCCCGTGCGCGTGGTCCAGGTCAAGACGCCTGAAACGGACGGGTACGCGGCGCTGCAGGTGACCTGGGGCTTCCGCCGCAACTCGAGCCTGACCAAGCCCGAGGCGGGCCACTACTCCAAGGCGGGGGTCAATCCCGGGCGCAAGCTGGTGGAGCTGCGGCTCGACGACGTGGCCGACTTCAGCGTGGGCCAAGAGCTCGCGGCCGACCTGTGGGAGGCCGGTGAGCGCGTCGACGCCATCTCGGTCTCCAAGGGCAAGGGTTTCGCCGGTGGCATGAAGCGGCACAACTTCAAGGGCCAGGGGGCCGCCCACGGCAACCACGGGAACCACCGCACCCCGGGCTCCATCGGGGCGTGCGCCACCCCGTCGCGCGTCTTCAAGGGCACCCGCATGGCCGGGCAGCTCGGCGGTAGCCAAGTGACGGCGCTCAACCTCGAGGTGGTCCAGGCCGACCCCGAGCGAGAGGTCGTCCTGGTGAAGGGCGCCGTGCCCGGCGCCCGAGGGAGCGTGGTCGTGCTGCGTGATTCGGTGAAGACCCCGACCAAGGCCGGGAGGGCGCGGTGACGGCGGCAGAGACGGCGACGCCGGGGCGGGCCGGCACGGTGTTGCGCCACACGGCGCGCAAGGAGCGCCCGGCGCCCGTGGCCCGCACGGCCCCCCGGCGCAACGCCAAGGGGCACGACCTGGGCACGGTTGATCTGGCTCCGGACGTCTTCGGCCTCGAGCCGAACCTGGCCGTGCTGCACCAGGTGGTGACGGCCCAGCTGGCCGGGATCCGCGCCGGGACGCAATCGACCAAGACCCGGGCCGAGGTGCGCGGCGGGGGCGCCAAGCCGTTCCGCCAGAAGGGCACGGGGCGGGCCCGCCAGGGCTCGAGCCGATCGCCCTCCATGAGCGGGGGCGGTGTCGCCCTCGGGCCCAAGCCCCGAAGCTACGCCCAGCGGACGCCCAAGAAGATGGTGCGCCTGGCCCTGCTCTCGGCCCTGAGCGACCGGGCCCAGATCGGGCGCCTGGTCGTGATCGACGACTGGGCCATCACGGAGCCCAAGACCAAGGACGCCGTGGGGGTCCTGCACAAGCTGAAGATCACGGGCTTGACCGTGATCGTGCTGGCGCCCGACGAGGTCGACGTGGCGCTGTCGTTCCGCAACCTGCCCGGGGTGCACTTCACCACGCTGAGTGAGCTCTCGGCCCACGACGTCATCAAGGCCGACTGGCTCGTGTTCTCCGACCGCACGCTGCCGGCGGGGGCGTCGGACTTCTCGCGGACGCACGCCGTCGACGAGTTCGAGGTGGAGATCGAGATCGAGATCGATGTGGACGAGGACGGCGCCGCCGAGGACGAGGAGGCCGGGACCGATGCGTGACGCCATGTCCGTGCTCATCCGCCCGGTGGTCTCCGAGAAGAGCTACGCCCTCATGGACCAGAACGTCTACGTGTTCATCGTGGACCCCCGGGCCACCAAGATCGAGGTGCGCCACGCCGTCGAGCAGGCCTTCAGCGTGCGCGTGACCAACGTCAACACCCTCAACCGCAAGGGGAAGGCCACGCGTAACCGGCGCACCAACGTGCGGGGCAAGCGCCCCGACACCAAGCGCGCCATCGTGACGCTGCACCCCGACGACTCCATCGACCTCTTCGAGCGCTGACCAGGAACCTTCGATGCCACTTCGCTCCCGCAAGCCCACCAGCCCCGGCCGGCGCTTCCAGACCGTCTCGGACTTCTCCGAGATCACGCGCTCGCGCCCCGAGAAGTCCCTGCTGGCCCCCAAGCCCAAGAGCGGGGGGCGCAACAGCTACGGCCGCAAGACGTCGCGGCACCGTGGGGGCGGCCACAAGCAGCAGTACCGGATCGTCGACTTCCGGCGCGACAAGGACGGCATCCCGGCCAAGGTGGCCAGCATCGAGTACGACCCAAACCGCAACGCTCGCATCGCACTGCTCCACTACATGGACGGCGAGAAGCGGTACATCCTGGCTCCGGCCGGGGTGAAGGTCGGTGACACGCTGCAGAGCGGGCACGGGGCCGACATCCGGCCCGGCAACGCCATGCCCCTGCGGTACATCCCCGTTGGCTCCACCATCCACAACGTCGAGCTGCGCCCCGGAGGCGGCGGCAAGATGGCCCGCGGCGCCGGCATGAGCGTGCAGCTGGTGGCCAAGGAAGGGGCGTTCGCCACCCTCCGGCTGCCCTCCACCGAGATGCGGCGTGTCTCGATCGACTGCCGGGGCACCCTGGGCGTCGTCGGGAACTCCGAGGCCGAGCTGGTCAAGGTCGGCAAGGCCGGCCGAAACCGCTGGAAGGGCAAGCGCCCGCAGACGCGCGGCGTGGCCATGAACCCGGTCGACCACCCGCTCGGCGGTGGCGAGGGCAAGTCGTCGGGCGGCCGCCACCCGGTCTCCCCCTGGGGCAAGCCCGAGGGCCGCACCCGGGCCCGCAACAAGAAGTCCAACTCGATGATCGTGCGCCGGCGCCGCACCCGCGGCGCGCGGCGGTAGACGAGGGGTGAAGAACCATGCCACGTAGCCTGAAGAAGGGACCCTTCGTCGACGACCACCTGCTCAAGAAGGTGGACGTGCTCAACGCCAGCGGGGACAAGAAGGTCATCAAGACCTGGTCCCGCCGCTCGACGATCATCCCCGACATGGTCGGCCACACCATCGCCGTCCACGACGGCCGCCGTCACGTGCCGGTCTACGTCACCGAGTCGATGGTCGGCCACAAGCTCGGTGAGTTCGCGCCGACGCGGACCTTCCGCTACCACGCCGGCCAGGAGCGTGGAGCGCGCCGATGACCGGTCCCAAGACCAACGAGCGCGCCGGGACGCGCGCCGTGCACCGCTACTGTGGCCTGTCCGCATCGAAGGCTCGCCAGGTCCTCGACCTCATCCGGGGCGAGGACGTGCAGCGTGCGGCGGAGATCCTGAACGGCACCGAGCGCGAGGCGGCCGAGGTCATCGGCAAGGTCCTCACCTCGGCCGTGGCCAACGCGGCGCACAACGACTCACAGAACCCCGAGGAGCTCTTCGTCTCGGCCTGCTACGCCGACGAGGGTGCCACCATGAAGCGCTGGCGCCCGCGTGCCCGGGGGCACGCCACGCGCATCCGCAAGCGCACCTGTCACATCACCATCGTGGTGAGCCGGCTCCCCGCTGATCGGTTGGAGCAGCGCCGGCGCCGCATGGAGGCCGTCAGCGCCAACCGCTCGCGCCGGGTCGAGGGCTCGCGCCGCCGGGCCGACCTCTCGGGCCGGCTGTCGCGCCGCCGGGCCAACGCGGCGGCGGCCGCAGCGGAGAAGGCGGCGGCGGAGGCGGCCGAGGACGTCGAGGATGTCGAGGATGTCGAGGACGTGACGGTCGCCGAGGACGTCACGAACGCCACGGAGGCAGCGGGGACCGACGAGGTCACCACGGCGGACGGCGAGGTCGAGGCTTCGGTCGGCGGGGACGAGGACGAGGGCAAGACGGCTGCGGCCGACCCGGACGAGAAGGGCAAGAACTAGATGGGCCAGAAGGTAAACCCGTACGGGTTCCGGCTCGGGATCACCACGGACTGGAAGTCCCGGTGGTTCGAGGAGCGCCACTACCGCGAGTTCGTGGTCGAGGACTGGAAGATCCGCGACTACCTGATGAAGCAGCTCGAGGCTGCAGCCGTGAGCCGGATCGAGGTGGAGCGGACCCGTGACCGCCTCCGGGTGGACATCCACACGGCGCGTCCGGGCATCGTCATCGGCCGCCGCGGCGCCGAGGCCGACCGGCTGAAGAAGCACCTCGAGGAGATCACCGGGCTGCAGAACCGGATCCAGCTCAACATCCAGGAGATCAAGCAGCCCGAGCTCGATGCCGCCCTCATCGCCCAGGGCATCTGTGACCAACTCGTCCGCCGGGTGGCCTTCCGCCGAGCCATGAAGCGGGCCATCCAGACCGTCCAGAAGGCCGGTGCTCAGGGGATCAAGGTGCAGTGCTCGGGCCGCCTCGGCGGCTCGGAGATGTCGCGCAAGGAGCAGTACCGCGAGGGTCGAGTCCCGCTGCACACGCTGCGGGCCGACATCGACTACGGCTTCCGCGAAGCACGCACGACCTCGGGCCGGGTCGGCGTGAAGGTCTGGATCTACAAGGGCGACATCCTCCCCTACAAGGTGTCGATCGAGGACAAGATCACCAAGGAAGCGGCCATGGCCGTGGGCGAGACGTCGGGTCAGGCGACCGGCCCCCGCCGCCTCATCACTGCCGGTGGCGGCCGGCGCCGGGCCGAGGGCTTCTCGCCCGACGGCACCCCGGTCGAAGACGTTGCGCCCGAGGATGAGACGGGCGCCGAGGTGGTCGAAGTGGTGGAGGAGGTCGCCGAGGTGGTCGAGGTCGCCGAGGTGGCAGAGGTCGCCGAGGTGGCAGAGGTCGCCGAGGTCGCTGAGGTCGAGGTCGCCGAGATCGCCGAGGGCGAGGAGGAGACCGAGCAGGCCGTGACCGACCTGTTGCCGCAGCCGACGGAGCCCGACGAGCTCGAGCGCCAGCTCAACCAGGACGAGGAGATGGAGCGCCAGAACCGGCACCAGCACCACGAGGCTCCCCACTTCCGCAAGGAGTCCGACTGACATGCTGATGCCAAAGAAGGTCAAGCACCGCAAGACGCAGCGCGGCCGGCTCACGGGGGCGGCCCGGGGCGGCACAGCGGTGGCGTTCGGCGACTTCGGGATCCAGGCCACCGAGCCGGGATGGCTCACCGCGCGCCAGATCGAGGCCGCCCGTATCGCCATGACCCGTCACGTCAAGCGTGGCGGCAAGGTCTGGATCCGCGTCTTCCCCGACAAGCCGATCACCCAGAAGCCGGCCGAGACCCGCATGGGCTCGGGCAAGGGCAACCCCGAGCTCTGGGTGGCCGTGGTCCATCCGGGCCGGGTGCTCTTCGAGCTGGCCGGCGTGGACGAGGAGCTGGCCCGCGCCGCCATGGAGCGCGCCATTCAGAAGCTCCCCTTCAAGGCCCGCTTCGTGGTGCGCCCCGGCACGCACGGCCACGCCGAGGTGGCCATCTGATGCCGACCGCCCACGACCTGTCCATGCTCGACGGGGACGAGCTGACCTCCCGGCTGGGCGAGTCCCGTCGCGAGCTGTTCAACCTGCGCTTCCAGTTGGCCACCGGCCAGCTGGACAACCCGGCCCGCATCGGACAGGTGCGCCGGGAGGTGGCGCGCATGCTCACCGTGTTGCGGGGCCGTGAGATCCAGGAGGCCGAGGGCACGTACGTGGCCCCGACGGCGGCGGAGCACGAGGCGGCCCGGGCCAAGCTGGCCGCCGAGGACGCCGAGCGCGAGGAGAAGGCGGCCGCCAAGGCGGCGGCGACCGAGGCCCTCGATGCCGACCACGACCACGACCACGACCACGAGCACGAGCACCAGCACGACGACGAAGAGGATGAGGCCTGATGGCCGACGAGACCACAGAGAACGAGACCGCTGGAGCGGGCGACGCCGCCACCGAGCAGGCCAAGGCTGCAGCAGCCGACGCCGAGAAGGCCCTCGAAGCGGTGGAGGCCGAGGCCAAGTCCGAGCTGCCGGCGCCGCGCCGCGCCGCGGGGAAGGGGAAGTCGGCCGCGGCGACCGCGCCGGAGGGCCGGCCCAACCGCCGCAAGGTGCGCGAGGGGATCGTGGTGTCCGACGCCATGTCCGCCACGGTGGTGGTGGCGGTGATCGAGCGGGTGCGCCACCCCAAGTACGGCAAGACCGTGCAACGCACGAAGAAGCTCTACGTGCACGACGCCGAGGACAACGCCAAGGTGGGCGACCGGGTGCGGGTCCAGGAGACCCGCCCCTTCTCCAAGCTGAAGCGCTGGCGCCTCACAGAGGTGGTGGAGCGGGCCCGATGATCCAACAAGAATCTCGACTCCGGGTGGCCGACAACTCTGGCGCGCGCGAGGTGCTCTGCATCCGCGTGCTCGGCGGGTCGCGTCGGCGCTACGCCAGCATCGGCGACGTCTTCGTGGCCACGGTGAAGGACGCCATCCCCGGCGCCGCCGTCAAGAAGGGCGACGTGGTCAAGTGCGTCGTGGTGCGCACGAAGAAGGAGAAGCGCCGTCCCGACGGCAGCTACATCCGCTTCGACGAGAACGCGGCCGTCCTCATCAACGACCAGCAGCAGCCGCGCGGGACGCGCATTTTCGGACCCGTGGGGCGCGAGCTGCGCGACAAGCGGTTCATGCGGATCGTGTCCTTGGCCCCGGAGGTGCTGTGATGCGGATCCACAAGGGAGACACCGTGGTCGTCCTGTCCGGCAAGGACAAGGGCAAGAAGGCCGAGGTGGTGCGGGCCATGCCGGAGAATTCTCGCCTGATCCTCGAGGGCGTCAACGTGGCCAAGCGCCACCAGAAGCCGACGCGGGCCACCCAGCAGGGCGGCATCATCGACAAGTTCATGCCGGTGCACGTCTCCACCGTGGCCCTGGTCTGCAAGAGCTGCGACAAACCGACGCGGGCCGGCTACAAGTTCGAGAGCGACGGCGAGAAGGTGCGCGTCTGCAAAAAGTGCGGGAGCGAGCTGTGACCACCACGAGCGCGCCGGCGCGTCCCCGGCTCAAGGAGCGCTACCTGAGCGAGGTGCGCGACAGCCTCAAGACCGAGCTCGGGCTGGGCAACATCATGGAGGTCCCCCGCCTGGAGAAGATCGTGGTCAACATGGGCGTCGGCCGGGCCACCCAGCAGGCGTCCCTCATCGAAGGGGCGCAGCGCGACCTGGAGGTGATCACCGGCCAGAAGCCGGTGGTGACGAGGGCCAAGAAGTCCATCGCCGGCTTCAAGCTGCGCGAGGGGCAGGCCATCGGGGTCAAGGCCACCCTGCGCGGCGACCGCGCCTGGGAGTTCTTCGACCGGCTGCTCAGCCTGGCCATCCCGCGCATCCGTGACTTCCGGGGCCTCTCGCCCCGGGCTTTCGACGGTCATGGCAACTACACGTTCGGGGTGACCGAGCAGCTGATCTTCCCGGAGATCGACTACGACAAGATCGACACGACCCGCGGCATGGACATCACCATCGTCACGACCGCACGCACCAACGAAGAGGGAAGGGCGTTCCTAGCGGCGTTCGGCTTCCCATTCCGACAGGAGATCCGGTAGCACATGGCCAAGAAGGCATTGATCGAGAAGCAGCAGCGGACCCCCAAGTTCAAGGTTCGCGGGTACACCCGGTGCCAGCGGTGCGGACGGCCCAAAGCCGTCTTCCGCAAGTTCGGGCTGTGCCGCATCTGCTTGCGCGTCATGGTGCATGCGGGTGAGGTACCCGGCGTCACGAAGGCGAGCTGGTAGGCCACCATGACCATGACCGACCCCATCGCGGACATGCTCACCCGGATCCGCAACGCCAACTCCGCCATGTTCGAGACGGTGCGCATGCCCGGCTCGAAGCTCAAGGAGTCGCTGGCTTCCATCCTCGAGCGCGAGGGCTTCATCGCCGGCTTCAAAGTGGAGCCCAACCACGGCAAGCCCGGGAGCACGCTCGAGATCACCCTCAAGTACTCCACCGACAGGACGCGCACCATCGCCGGGATCAAGCGGGTCTCCAAGCCGGGGCTGCGCATCTACGCCCGGGCCGACGGGATGCCGCGCGTCCTCGGCGGCATGGGCGTGGCGGTGGTCTCCACCAGCCAGGGCCTGCTCACCGACGCGGAGGCGCGACAGCGGCACCTGGGCGGGGAGGTGCTCTGCCATGTCTGGTAGCGCCCACACCGGGCAGGCCCGGAACGAGCGAGGTGAGGCCTGATGTCACGCGTCGGACGTGCCCCCATCCCGGTCCCTTCCAACGTCACTGTGACCCTCAGTGGCGCGCTGGTGAACGTGAAGGGCCCCCAGGGAACCCTGGAGCGTCGGCTTCCCGAGGGCATCACCATCGTGCAGGAGGGTGACACCCTGGTAGTGAGCCGGCCCGACGACGAGCGGCGCCATCGCGCGTTGCACGGCCTGTCGCGCTCGCTGGTCGCCAACATGGTCTCGGGGGTGACCGAGGGCTTCTCCAAGGAGCTCGAGATCGTCGGCGTGGGCTACCGCGCCATGGCCAAGGGCTCCACCGCCCTGGAGCTGGCCCTGGGCTTCTCGCACCCGGTTCTGGTGGACGCGCCCGAGGGGATCTCCTTCGAAGTTCCCGCTCCCACCCGGATCGTCGTCAAGGGGATCGACAAGGAGAAGGTGGGCCAGGTGGCTGCCGACATCCGCAAGCTGCGCAAGCCCGAGCCCTACAAGGGGAAGGGCGTGCGCTACGCCAACGAACGAGTGCTGCGCAAGGCAGGAAAGGCGGCGAAGTAGATGGCACGCACGAGCGACCGGTCCCGGCTGCGCCTCCGGCGGCACCAGCGGGTGCGCACCAAGGTGCGCGGCACGGCGGGCATCCCGCGCCTGGCCGTCCACCGGTCCAACCGGCACATCTCGGCCCAGCTCATCGACGACGAAGCCGGCCGCACGCTGGCCGCCGCCTCCTCGACCGAGGCCGACCTGCGCGCGTCGCTGGGCGCGACCGGCGGCGGTAACGTGACGGGCGCAGAGTCGGTCGGCCGCCTGCTGGGCACCAGGGCCAAGGCGGCCGGGATCACCAAGGTGGTCTTCGACCGTGGGGGATTCGTGTACCACGGGCGTGTCGCCGTCCTGGCCGACGCGGCGCGAGCCGAGGGACTGGAGTTCTGAGCATGGTCGACCAGCAGTACGAAGAGCGCACCATTAAGGTGAACCGCGTGGCCAAGGTGGTCAAGGGCGGCCGCCGGTTCTCCTTCGCCGCCCTCATGGTGGTGGGCGACGGGAACGGCAAGGTCGGCCTCGGCTACGGCAAGGCCAAGGAAGCAGGGCTGGCCGTCCAGAAGGGGATCGAAGAGGCGCGCAAGAACCTCTTCGAGGTTCCGCTGGCCGGCAGCACCATCGTTCACCCCATCATCGGGGAGAGCGGCGCCGGGCGTGTGCTGCTCAAGCCGGCCGCACCGGGAACCGGTGTCATCGCCGGGGGCGCGGCGCGTCACATCCTCGAGATGGCCGGCATCCGCGACATCCTGTGCAAGTCGCTGGGCTCCTCCAACGGGATCAACGTGGCCCATGCCACCATTGCCGGGCTCAAGGCGCTGCGGCGACCTGACGAGGTGGCCGCGCTGCGCGGCAAGGCGGCCGACGAGGTCACCCCCGGTGGGGTGCTGCGGGCCTACCGCGAGCGCAAGCGCGAGACCGACCTCTACGCGGCGGAGGCACGCTGACCATGGCGGCTGCTGCGCCCACGAAGAAGGCTGACGGCGGGCCGCGCCTGCGGGTCACCCAGACACGCTCGGCCATCGGCACCAAGCCAAAGCACCGCGGCACGCTGCGGGCGCTGGGCCTGCGCGGCATCGGCCAGTCCAACGACCTGCCTGACCGCCCTGAGATCCGGGGCATGCTGGCCCGGGTCCCGCACCTGGTCAGCGTGGAGGAGGTGTCCAAGTGAAGCTGCACGACCTGGCGCCGCCCAAGGGCGCGACGTCGGCCAAGCGCCGTGTCGGCCGCGGCACGGGCGGCAAGAGGGGCAAGACGGCCGGCCGGGGCACCAAGGGCCAGAAGGCACGCAACACCATGCCGCCGGGGTTCGAGGGCGGCCAGCTGCCGCTGATGCAGCGCATCCCCAAGCTGAAGGGGTTCACGAACCCGTTCCGGGTCGAGTACACCCCGGTCAACCTGGCCGCGCTCGACGCCCTGGGGGCCGACGAGGTGACGCCCGAGGTCCTGGTCGAGGCCGGGCTGCTGCGGCCCAAGGCTCTGGTCAAGATCCTGGGCCAGGGCTCGCTGTCGCGTCCGGTCAAGGTCTCGGCCCACGCCTTCTCCAAGGCGGCCGAGGCGGCCATCACCGCCGCCGGCGGGAGCGTCGACCGGGTGCCGCTGCCCTTCGGCCACGGGCGCCCGCCCGCCTCGGGCAATGCCCTGATGAACCGCTAGTGACCGCCGCACCGGGACTCCACTGAGAGGAACGGCACGACATGCTCTCCCGGCTCGCCAACATCTTCAGGGTCCCCGACCTTCGCAACAAGGTCGTCTTTACGCTGGCCATCATCGCCCTGTACCAGATCGGGGCCAACATCCCCGTGCCCGGCGTGAACTGGGCCAAGCTGCAGTCGCTCGAGAGCCAGGCGTCCTCCGCGGGCGTGCTCGGGTTCCTCAACCTCTTCAGCGGCGGCGCCCTGGTGCGCCTAGCCGTGTTCGGCCTGGGCGTGATGCCCTACATCACGAGCTCGATCATCATCCAGCTCCTCTCGACGGTCATCCCCAAGCTCGAGGAGTGGCGGGACCAAGGTGCGGTCGGCCAGAAGAAGATCACCCAGACGACCCGCTACCTCACCGTGGCGCTGGCCGTCATGCAGTCCTCGGGCCTGGTGTACGCCTTCCACGGCCACGATTCGGCGCTACTCGGGACGAATATCGACTTGATCCCCACCTTCAACTGGCCGTTGGCGCTCTTCATGGTGCTGATCCTCACGGCCGGCACGGCCATGGTCATGTGGCTGGCCGAGCTCATCACCCAGCGGGGGATCGGGCAGGGCATGTCGATCCTGATCTTCGCCAACGTGGTGGCCGCCATCCCGACCGGGTTCAGGGCCATCTACGCGGAGGGCGGGACGGCCAAGTTCACCATCATCCTCCTGGTCTCGCTCCTGTTGCTGGTGTTCATCGTCTTCATGGACCAGGGGCAGCGCCGCATCCCGGTGACGTTCGCCCGGCGGGTCGTCGGCCGGCGCATGTACGGGGGGAGCTCGACCTACATCCCGCTCAAGGTGAACCAGTCCGGCGTGATCCCGATCATCTTTGCCAGCTCGGTGCTCTACATCCCCGTGCTGCTGTCGAACGTGATCCCATGGAACTGGTTCCAGAACTTCGTGCGCACCCACATGACACCGACCAGCTTCTTCTACATCGCGTCCTACTTCCTCCTCATAGTCCTGTTCACCTTCTTCTACGTGTACGTGGCCTTCGACCCGCACCAGCAGGCCGACCTCATCCGCAAGCAAGGCGGATTCGTCCCGGGCATCCGGCCGGGGCCGCCGACCGAGCGCTACTTCAGCCACATCCTGAGCCGCATCACGGTGGTGGGCGCACTCTTCCTCGGTGCGGTGGCGGTCGTCCCCTCGCTCCTCATGGCGATGTGGCACCTCAACCGCTTCCCCTTCTACGGCACGACCCTGCTGATCTCGGTCGGCGTCGCTCTCGAGACCATGCGCCAGATCGACAGCCAGCTGATGATGCGCAACTACGAAGGCTTCCTGAAGTAGGTCGTCGCGCGTGATACCCGGGGTCAGGCTCGTGGTCCTCGGCAAGCAGGGGGCCGGGAAGGGGACGCAGTGCGTCCGACTCTCCCACCACTACGTCGTGCCGCACGTGTCCACAGGCGACATGCTGCGCAGCGAGGTCAAGTCGCGCTCGGACCTGGGTCGGCGTGCCAGCTCGCTCATGGAGCAGGGCGAGTTGATCCCAGACGAGCTGGTGATGGAGATGATCGGCTCCCGCCTGCGCGAGCGGGACACCACGGGACGGGGCTTCGTGCTCGACGGCTGCCCGCGCACCATCGGCCAGGCCGAGGTGCTCGAGGAGATCGTCGATCCCTTCGGCCTCGACCTGGTGATCGACCTGCAGGTCCCCACCGGCACGGTCATGAGGCGGCTTGCCTCACGCCGGGTCTGCGTGGACTGCGGTGCCAACTACTCGACCGCCTCCCCGCCGCTGGTGAACTGGACCTGTGACGTCTGTGGCGGCGAGGTCGTCCAGCGGGAGGACGACACCGAGGAGGCGATCGAGCGCCGCCTCAACCTCTACGAGGCCGAGACGGCGCCCCTGCTCGAGTACTACGAGGACAAGGGCGTGCTGGTCCAGGTCATCGGCACCGGGAACCCCGACGCGGTGACACGCCGGGTGGTCAGCGCCATCGACCGGGTGCGGCGGGGCAACATGGGGGGAGCGCGTCGTGAGGCGTAACGAGTCCGAACTGGCCAAGATGCGACGCGCCGGCAAAGTGGTGGCCGAGATGCACGACAGGACGCGGGCCGCCGCCCGGCCCGGGGTGACCACGGCGGACCTGGACAAGGTGGCGCGCGAGGTGCTCGAGCGGCGGGGCGCCACCTCCAACTTCCTCGGCTACCACGGATTCCCCGCCGTGATCTGCACCTCGCCCAACTCCATGATCGTGCACGGGATCCCCGGCGACTACGTGCTCGAGGAGGGGGACATCCTCTCCATCGACTGCGGGGCCATCATTGAGGGGTACCACGGCGACGCCGCCTTCACCATGGGCATCGGGACCATCTCCAAGGAGGCCCAGAAGCTGCTCGAGGTGACCGAGCGCAGCCTGTGGGCCGGCATCGAGCAGATGGTCAAGGGCAACCACCTCCACGAGATCGGGCGGGCTGTCCAGGACGAGGCCGAGGCGGCCGGTTTCAGCGTGGTGCGCGAGTACGTCGGCCACGCCATCGGGACGGCCATGCACGAGCAGCCCCAGGTGCCCAACTACTGGCCGGGGACCAAGGGGCCGGTGCTCAAGACGGGCAACGTGTTCGCCATCGAGCCCATGGTCAACGTGGGCGGTCCCGAGACGCTCGTGCTCGACGACGGGTGGGGCGTGGTCACCGCTGACGGCAGCCTCTCCGCGCACTTCGAGCACACCATCGCCGTCACCCCGGACGGTCCCGAGGTCTTCACCCTGGCCTGAGCGGGTAGGAAACGGCGTGACGCACGCGCCGCCGAGACAAGGGAGGCACCATGCTCACGGACGGCTTCAACCACGTGGCGGTGGTCACGGCGGACACCGAGCGCTTCGTCGGCTTCTACCGGGAGGTCTTCGACGCCGAGGTCCTGGGCTCCCAGGTCCTGGGACCCGACGAGGGCGGTGGCGGCCGGCTCACCTTCGTCCGCGTCGGCCAGCAGGCCGAATTCAACGTCTTCGAGGTGCCGGGGAACACCGAGGCCTCCCGCCAGACTCCCATGCTCGGCCGGGGACGCCTCGACCATCTGGCCCTCCAGGCGGCCTCCCTCGAGGCCTTCGAGGAGATCCGCCGCCGGCTGATGGCCCGGGGCGCGGCGGACGACTTCGTCACGGACTTCGGGCCGTTCCTCTCGATGTTCTTCCGGGACCCCGACGGGCTCGAGTGCGAGGTCTGCGTGGCCAACCCCGACGGCGTCCCGGGCGCTTTCAACCCCCCGGGGACACCCGCCGCCCGTTTCGTGGCCGCGGACTGAGCGCCCGGGACCCCGTTTGAGGGGCGCCCGGGCTGCAACCCCCATCGAATGCGGGTCCACTCGGAGGCGGGCCCGGCGGAGACCCCGGGTGGCCGGGTGGATTTCCCCAGCAGATCGGGTACAATGGTCCGCTGCCTCTGGGCCCAGCAGCTCCCTCCGGGGTCCTGCCTGCCCGGTGGCGACATCCTGATTCCGCCCGTACCGGCCACGCGCCACCGGGGCGGTCGGGCCCAGAACAGAACAACGATCAGGAGCGAGTCACCTGCCCAAGCCCAAGGAAGACGCCATCGTGCTCGAAGGCACGGTGGTGGAACCGCTGCCCAACGCCATGTTCCGCGTCGAGCTCGAGAACGGGCACAAGGTCCTGGCACACAGCTCGGGGAAGATGCGGATGCACCGCATCCGCATCCTTCCGGGGGACAAGGTGCAGGTGGAGCTCACTCCGTACGACCTCACCCGGGGCCGGATCACCTACCGCTACAAGTAGTCGCACCGCAGGGACAGGCAGGCGCAGCGGCCTGCCGGACGGAGCAGTCGAAGAGCAATCGAAGTTTCGGAACGAGGATGGGGAGTCAAGTGAAGGTTCGGCCGAGCGTGAAGCCGATCTGTGAAAAGTGCAAGGTCATCCGCCGACGCGGCGTCGTCCGGGTGATCTGCGACAACCCGCGCCACAAGCAGCGCCAGGGCTGAGGAGAGGAACGAGGCATGGCCCGTATCGCAGGAGTCGACATCCCACGGGAGAAGAGGCTCGAGATCTCGCTGACGTACATCTTCGGCATCGGCCCGACGCTGTCGGAGCAGATCTGCCAGGCCACCGACGTGAACCCGTCCACGCGGTGCGCGACCTCACCGACGAGGAGGTGGCGCGGCTGCGCACCTACATCGACACCAACTTCCGGGTCGAGGGTGACCTGCGCCGCGACGTCTCCCAGGACATCAAGCGGAAGATGGAGATCAACTGCTACGAGGGGGTACGCCACCGCAAGGGCCTGCCGGTCCACGGGCAGCGCACCCACACCAACGCCCGCACCCGCAAGGGTCCCAAGAAGACCGTGGCCGGCAAGAAGAAGGTGAGGAAGTAGTGGCCAAGCCCACCAAGCCCGGGGCCCGGCGCCCCCGCCGCAAGGAGCGCAAGAACATCTCCTACGGCGTCGCCCACATCAAGAGCTCGTTCAACAACACCATCGTGTCCATCGCCGACCCTGAGGGGAACGTGCTCGCCTGGGCGTCCGCCGGCAACGTCGGCTTCAAGGGGTCGCGCAAGTCCACTCCCTTCGCCGCCCAGCTGGCTGCCGAGTCCTGTGCCAAGCGGGCCATGGAGCACGGGGTGCGCAAGGTCGACGTGCTCGTGCGCGGCCCGGGATCGGGCCGCGAGACCGCCATCCGGTCGCTGGCCGCGGCCGGCATCGAGGTGGTCGGCATCAAGGACGTCACTCCCATCCCGCACAACGGCTGCCGCCCCAAGAAGCGGCGCCGGGTCTAGGTCCGCACCGAAGTCGAAGACGCAAGAAGAGGAACCCCACCCCATGGCTCGATACACCGGTCCCGTCTGCCGCCTCTGCCGGCGTGAACGGACCAAGCTGTTCTTGAAGGGCGAGCGCTGCTACTCGCTCAAGTGCCCGGTCTCCGAGGCGGTGACCGATCGGCACAGCCGCGCCTACCCGCCGGGTGAGCACGGCCGCGACCGAATGCGCCAGGGCTCCGAGTACCTGGCCCAGCTGCGTGAGAAGCAGAAGGCCCGCCGTATCTACGGGATCCTCGAGAAGCAGTTCCGCAACATGTACGAAGAGGCCACCCACCAGGGTGGCATCACCGGCGAGAACCTGCTGCGCAACCTCGAGCTCCGCCTCGACAACGTCGTGTTCCGCGCCGGTTGGGGAGCCAGCCGCAGCCAGGCCCGCCAGTTCGTGCGCCACGGCCACGTGACGGTGAACGGCAAGCGCGTCACCATCCCGAGCTACCGGGTCCGCAAGGGCGACATCGTCACCCTGCGCGAGTCGACCCGGGCCAACTTCCTCGTCCGGCGCAACATGGACACCCTGGAGCGCCAGACCCCGGCGTGGCTCGAGACGGGCGACTCGGGCTTCTCCGTCAGCGTCCTCAACCCGCCGCAGCGCGAGCACATCGACGAGCCGATCCAAGAGCAACTCATCGTCGAGCTCTACTCGAAGTAGCACCGTCCCCTTCGTCCCTCCCCGCCGCATAACCAGGAGTACCGACATGCTGATCATCCAACGGCCCACCGTCGAAGTCCTCGACGAGGAGCAGAACAACCGGCAGCGCTTCGCCATCGGACCGCTCGACCCGGGATTCGGCACCACCCTGGGCAACTCGCTCCGGCGCACGCTGCTCTCGTCCATCCCCGGCGGGGCGGTGACCCAGCTGCGCTTCGACGAGGCCCTGCACGAATTCACCACGCTCCCCGGCGTGAAGGAGGACGTCACCGACATCATCCTCAACCTGAAGGACCTGCTGGTCCGGGTGAATTCCGACGAGTCGGTGACCCTGCGCCTCGACGTGCGCGGCCCGGCCGAGGCGACCGCGGCCGACCTGCAGCTCACGCCCGACGTCGAGGTCCTCAACCCCGACCTGCACATCGCCTCCATCAACGCCAAGGGCCGCCTGGCCGTCGACGTCACGGTGGAGCGCGGCCGGGGCTACGCCTCGGCGGACAAGAACAAGCGGTCCTCGACCATCGGCGTCATCCCGATCGACTCGATCTTCTCGCCGGTGCACCGGGTCACCTTCGACATCGAGCCCGTGCGCGTGGAGCAGTCGACCAACTACGACCGCGTGATGCTCGACATCGAGACCGACGGGACCATCTCACCCCGCGAGGCCCTGGCCTCGGCCGGCGCCACGCTGCGCAACTTGGTGTCGCTGGTCGCCGATCTCGAGGAGTCGCCCCAGGGCCTCGAGCCCGGGGACACCAGCGTCGCCCACAGCGGCTCGCCCGACCTCGACCTGCGTATCGAAGAGCTGGACCTCTCCGAGCGCCCACGCAACTGCCTCAAGCGGGCCCAGATCAACACGATCGGGGAGCTGGTGGAGCGCACCATGGAGGACCTGCTCGCCATCACCAACTTCGGCCAGAAGTCGGCCGACGAGGTGGTGGCCCGCCTGGACGAGCGCGGCCTGTCGCTGCGCACCCGGGACTGAGCCCGGGGACCGAGGAGGAGAGGAGCAGCCATGCAGGCAACCCCACGGCGGGGCCGCCGTCTGGGCGGGTCGTCAGCCCACCAGAAGGCCATGCTGGGCAACTTGGTCGCCTCGCTCATCGCGGCCGAGTCCATCGTGACCACCGAGGCCAAGGCCAAGGCGCTGCGCCCGGTGGCCGAGAAGTGCGTCACCGCAGCCCGCAAGGGAGGGGTGGCCAACCACCGCAACGTGGTGGCCCTCGTCCGCGACAAGGACATGACGCACAAGCTCTTCGAGGAGATCGGGCCCCGCTACGCGGACCGGCCGGGTGGCTACACCCGCATCCTCAAGCTGGGCCCGCGCCCCGGTGACAACGCACCGATGGCGCGGATCGAGTTCGTCTAGGGGGCGGGCGGAGAGGTGGAGGAACCCACCGGCGCTGCGCCGCAGCGCTGGAGGCTCCGACTCGCCTACGACGGGGCGGCCTTCCGGGGCTTCGCCGTCCAGCCCGAGGTGCCCACGGTGGCCGGCGCGCTGCGCGAGGCGCTGGCGCGCACGGCGCGGCTCGGCGAACCACCGTTCATCACCTGCGCCGGCCGCACCGACGCCGGTGTGCACGCCCGGGGCCAGGTGGTCCATGTCGACCTGCCCCCCGTCGCCCACGACGGGCCGGGTTTGGCCCGGGCACTCAACCGCCAACTCGCCCCCGCGGTCGTGGTGCTGTCGGCCGAGGAGGTGGGCGACGACTTCGACGCCCGACGGTCGGCCACCGCCCGCGCCTACCGCTACCTGATCTGGAACGCGCCGGCGCCCGACCCCCTGCTGGCGCCGATCGCCTGGCACGTGCCGCACGAGCTCGACCTGGGCTCGATGCGCATGGCCGCCGACGTCCTGCTGGGCAGCCACGACTTCCGCTCCTTCTGTCGCCGGCCGCCGGGTGCCGACGCCGAGGCCCCGATCGTGCGGCGGGTGACCTCGGCGCGCTGGAGCATCGACCGCGGCCCCGAGGCCGCCGACGCCGCCGTCGCCAGCGGCGGGGACGGGACCGGGGGGGACGGGGCGGCGCGGCTGTTGCGTTTCGACATCTCCGCCAGCTCGTTCTGCCACCAGATGGTCCGCTCGGTGGTGGCCGCGCTCGTCGACGTGGGCCGGAGGCGGCAGAACGCGGCCGGTCTCATGGCCGCCCTGCGCGCCGCCTCCCGCCAGGGTCTGCCCGAACCTGCCCCGGCCCAGGGTCTGTGCCTGGTCTCGGTGCAGTACGGCGGGGTTCCGCCGGAGGCGGACGGTGCGACGGTTCCGCCGGAGGCGGACGGTGCCCCGTAACTTCCAGCCGGCCTGCCCCGGAGAGGACGACCTGGAGCGCCGGCGGGCCGTGGTGGCCCGGACCGTCCTCCTCGGGACCGTCGGCCTCCTGGCGACGGCCGTCCTGGTGGGCCTGGTCGTCGGGCTGGCCGCGGGCAGCGCCGCCTGGGGCCTGGTGGGCGGAGCGCTCTTCCTCGTGCTCGAGCTGGCGGCCGCCGCCGTGGCCCTGGCCGCCCAGGGCCAGCTGCGAGGGGCGGGCCGGCTCTACGGCCAGGCGCTCCGCCGCGGCGTCTCGAGCGGCACCGGGGCAGGTTGAGCACCCGGGGCGCCCCCCCCGGCTTGCCGCCTCCCTGCGCCCGCCCTATCCTGGTACTTCGGCTCTCGGCGCCTCCGAGGGCCCCGAGCCCGCCCCGGGGGACGCCCCCGGGAGGCGGACTCGCTCACCACGCGGAAGCGAAAGTCGGTCTTGTGCGCACTTATTCACCGAAGGTCACCGAGATCCAGCGAGCCTGGTACGTCGTCGACGCCGACGGCCTGGTGCTCGGCCGCCTGGCCTCCGAGGTGGCGGCCATCCTGCGCGGGAAGCACCGCCCGTATTTCGCGCCCCACGTCGACACCGGCGACCACGTGATCGTGGTCAACGCGGACCGGGTCGTCATGACCTCGGACAAGGCGAAGGCCAAGATGGCCTACCGCCACAGCGGCTACCCGGGTGGCCTGCGCGCCACCAGCTACGCCGAGCTGCTGGCCGACCGCCCCGACGAGCTGGTCCGCCGGGCCGTGCGGGGCATGCTGCCCAAGAACTCCCTCGGCCGCCAGATGCTGAGCAAGCTCCAGGTCTACGCCGGTCCCGACCACCCGCACGCAGCGCAGAAGCCCGAGTCGCTCGAGCTGCCCGGCGCCCGCCGGGCCGGCTGACCGGCGGTCCCCACGCCGGTCATCTGCAGGCCGATCATCCGCAGGACCAACGATCGCAGGAAGGACGTACCCACGCGATGCCCGCACCACTGAGCCAGACCACCGGACGCCGCAAGCAGGCGGTGGCGCGCGTGCGCTTCCGCCCCGGACAGGGCGCCATCACGATCAACAAGCTCCCCTTCGAGCAGTACTTCACCTCGGCCACCCACCGCATGCTGGTGACCGAGCCTCTCCGGGTGACGAACACCGCGGAGTCCTACGACATCGATGCCACCATCGACGGCGGTGGTATCTCGGGCCAGGCCGGCGCCATGCGGCTGGGCATCGCGCGGCAGCTTGTGCGCGGTCGACCCCGAGATGCGCGGCCCGCTCAAGCGGTCGGGCTTGCTCACCCGCGACGCCAGGGAGAAGGAATCCAAGAAGTACGGCCTCAAGAAGGCCCGCAAGGCGCCGCAGTACTCCAAGCGGTAAGCGGCGGGACTGCCGTGTCGCCGGCCCGTTTCGGCACCGACGGTGTGCGAGGCGTCGCGAACCAGGACCTGACGGCCGAGCTGGCCCTCTCCCTGGGCCGCGCCGCTGCCCGCGTCCTGCCCGCCCCGACCTTCGTGGTCGGGCGCGACACCCGGCGCTCGGGACCGCTGCTCCAGGCCGCCTTCTCCGCCGGGCTCGCCTCCGAGGGGGCCGACGTGGTCGACCTCGGGGTGCTGCCCACCCCGGGCGTGGCCGCCGAGGCCGAGCGGCGCAAGGCTCCGGGCGCGGTGATCTCCGCCTCGCACAATCCCTTCGGGGACAACGGGATCAAGCTGTTCAGCCTCCTCGGGACCAAGCTGCCCACCGAGGTGGAGGGCGAGATCGAGCGGGAGCTCGAAGCCGTCGTGGCCGACTCCGAGCGCCCCCCGCGGCGCCCGACGGCCCACGGCGTCGGGGTGATCAGCACCGATCCCTCGGCGCTGGACAACTACGCGGCGCACCTCGAGTCCAGCCTGGAGGGCCGTCGGCTCGACGGCCTGCACGTAGTCCTCGACTGCGGGAACGGCGCCGCGAGCGACATCGCCCCGCGTGTGGTGGCGGAGCTCGGCGCGCGCGTGACCGCCCTGTCCGCCACACCCGACGGCACCAACATCAACGACCGCTGTGGCTCGACCGACCCGAGCCAGCTCTCGCTGGCGGTCGTGGAGCGCCAGGCCGACCTCGGCCTGGCCTTCGACGGGGACGCCGATCGCGCGATCGCGGTCGACCACGCCGGCAACGTCGTCGACGGTGACGTCCTCCTGGCCCTGTTCGCACTGGACCTGGCCGAGCGCGGCCGCTTGGCCGCCGACACCGTCGTCGTGACCGTCATGACCAACCTCGGCTTCCGGTTGGCCATGGAGCAGCGGGGCATCGCCGTGCGGGAGACCGACGTCGGCGACCGCCACGTGCTGGCCGCGCTCGACGCCGATGGGCTCAGCCTGGGCGGTGAGCAGTCGGGCCACATCATCTTCCGCGCCCTGTCGACCACGGGCGACGGGGTCCTCACCGGGTTGGCGCTGGCCGACCTGGTGCAGCGCACCGGCCGCTCGCTCGCGGACCTGTCGACCGGGCTGGTCGAGCGCGTGCCCCAACGGCTGGTCAACGTGCCCGTCGAGGGGCCCGAGCGCCTGGCCGACTGCGCCGAGGTGTGGGGGGCCGTCGTCACGGCGGAGGCCGAGCTCGGCCACGACGGCCGGGTGCTGGTTCGCCCGAGCGGCACCGAGCCGCTGGTGCGGGTCATGGTCGAGTCGCGCGACGAAGTGCAGGCCGACGACGTGGCAGCCAGGCTGGCCGGGGTCGTCGAGGTCGCGCTGGGGCAGGTCGAGCGGCAGGTTCCGGGCTGATCCCGGGTCATCCCCCCGGCGGACCCGGCGGAGCGGTCGCCCCGGGGTGCCCCAGGTAGCCTGGGTCACCATGTGCGGCATCATCGGCGTCACCGGCGAGGCCGACGCCATCCCGATCCTGCTCGGCGCGTTGCACCAGCTCGAGTACCGCGGCTACGACTCGGCCGGCGTGGCCATGGCGGTCGACGGTTCCCTCTGGCGCGCCCGCGCCGCCAGCGGCAAGCACTCGGTTGCCGCCCTGTCCGAGCTGACCGTGGACGCGCCTCGGGGCACGCGGCCGCCATCGGGCACACCCGGTGGGCCACCCACGGCAGCCCGACTCCGGAGAACGCCCACCCGCACGTCGACTGCACGGGGCGACTGGCCATCGTGCACAACGGCATCATCGAGAACCACGCCGAGCTGCGGGCCGAGCTCGAGGCCGCGGGCCACACCATCACCTCGGGCACCGACACCGAGGTGATGGTCCACCTGGTGGAGCAGGAGATGGCCGGCGGCGCGCCGCTCGAGGACGCCACCCGGACCATGCTGCGGCGCGTGCGCGGGGCGTTCTCCATCGCCGTGATCTCGGCCGACGAGCCCGACACCATCGTGGCGGCGCGGCGTTCGACTCCCCTGGTGATCGGCCTCCACGACGGCATGACTCTCCTCGCGTCGGACATCCCGGCCCTGATGGAGCACACACGGCGCTTCTCCACCCTGGCCGACGACGAGCTGGCCGTGCTCACCCCAGGCACGCTGCGGGTGACCACGCTGCAAGGGGAGCCCGTCGAGCCGAACGAGCGGACCATCACCTGGGACCTCGAGGCGGCCCAGCGGGGCGGCTACGAGGACTACATGTCCAAGGAGATGGACGAGCAGCCCCATGCCGTGGCCGACACGCTGCTCGACCGGCGCGGTGGCCACGGCGAGCTCATCCTCGACGAGATGCGGCTGGGTCCCGACGATCTCCGCGAGATCGACAAGGTGTTCATCGTGGCGTGCGGCTCGAGCTACCACGCCGCGTTGGTGGCCAAGTACGCCATGGAGCACTGGGTGAAGCTGCCGGTCGAGGTCGACATCGCCAGCGAGTTCCGCTACCGCGACCCCGTTCTCAACGGCCGCACGCTCTGCGTCGGGGTGTCACAGTCGGGCGAGACCCTCGACACCTCCGAGGCGCTGCGCGAGGCCAAGCGGCTCGGCGCCAAGGTCCTGACCGTCACCAACGTGGTCGACTCGTCCATGGCCAGGGCCTCCGACGGCGTCCTCTACACGCGGGCCGGGCCGGAGATCGGGGTGGCCTCGACCAAGTGCCACCTGGCCCAGATCGTGGCCCTCGAGGTGCTCGGCCTGTACCTGGCCCAGATCCTCGACACCCTGCCACCGTCGGAGATCGACCACATTCTCGACGCCATGGAGGGCTTGCCCGCGCTGGTGACCGAGGCGCTCCACCGGGCGAAGGACGTCGATGAGGTGGCGGCCAAGCTGACGGACGCTCGCGACTTCTTCTACCTCGGACGCCACGTCGGGTACCCGGTGGCCCTGGAGGGCGCGCTCAAGTTGAAGGAGATCGCCTACCTACGCGCCGAGGGCTACCCGGCCGGTGAGCTCAAGCACGGCCCCATCGCGCTGATCGAGCCCGGCGCGGTCGTGGTGGGGGTGGCCACGCGCAACCCGCTCTGGGAGAAGATGCTCTCGAACATCGCCGAGGTGCGCAGCCGGGGCGCCACCATCGTCCTGCTGGCCGACGACGGCGACGAGGCGTCGGCCGCGGTGGCCGACCATGTCCTGTGGGTGCCGCCGACGTCCCCGCTGCTCTCGCCGGTGGTGGGCGTCGTGCCGCTGCAGCAGCTGGCCTACCGGCTGGCCCGGCTGCACGGCCACGATCCGGACCGGCCGCGCAACCTGGCCAAGACGGTGACCGTCGAGTGAGCGACGTTCCCGGCCGCGACGCGCCGGGTGTGGCGCCCGGCATCGTCGGGGTCGGGGTCGACGCCGTCGACGTGGCCCGGTTCCGGCGGGTGCTCCAGCGCCGGCCCCGCTTCGCCGCCCGGTGCTTCACCGAGTCCGAGCAGTCCGACGCCGGGCGGTCCGCCGACGCCGCGCAGAGCCTGGCGGCCCGCTTCGCGGCCAAGGAGGCGGTCATGAAGGCGCTCGGCACCGGCCTCGGCGCCTTCGCCCTGACCGACGTCGAGGTCCGCCGGGCCCCGGGCACGGGCGCCACCCGCAACGCGCCGTCGCTGGTGCTGCACGGGCCGGCAGCGGCGCTGGCCGGCGCGCAGGGCGCGGGCCGCTTCCACCTCTCGCTGACCCACACCGACGCGGTGGCGATCGCCTTCGTCGTGGCTGAGCACCCCCCAGAGCCGTGCACCCGGTCCTGACGCGCGACGAGATGCAGGCGGCCGACGCCGCCGCGCTGGCCACCGTGTCACACGACACGCTGGTGACGCGGGCGGGTACCGCGGTGGCCCACGCTGCACTGCGCCTGCTCGGCGGTGCCTACGGCCGTCGCGTCGTGGTGGTGGCCGGGAAGGGAAGCAACGGGGCCGACGGACGCGTCGCGGCCGGCGTGCTCGCCCGGCGTGGCGCCCGCGTGCGGGTACTCGAGGCCGAGGACCCGGTGGCCGGCCCGGGCGCCATCCTGCCGCCGTGCGACCTGGTGATCGACGGGGCGTACGGGACGGGTTTCCGCGGCACCTACGACGCTCCCCGGCCCCCCGACGGTGCGCGGGTGCTGGCGATCGACGTCCCGTCTGGGGTCGACGCGGACACCGGCGACGCACCCGGCGACGCCGTGCGGGCCGACGTCACGGTGACCTTCGCGGCACGCAAGACCGGGCTGCTCCAGGGGGACGGGCCGCGGCTGGCCGGAGCCGTCGAGGTGGCGGACATCGGGATCTCCCTTCCCGTTCCCGGCGCGGCGCTGGTGGAGGACGGCGACGTGGCGACCCGACTGCCGCCCCGGGCGCGGCACGTGAACAAGTGGACCACCGCGGTGGGCGTGGCTGCCGGCTCGGCGGGCATGGAGGGTGCGGCCGTGCTCTGCACCCGGGGGGCCATGGCCGCCGGGGCGGGCATGATCCGCCTGGCCCCGCCGGGCGACCCCGCCGCCGCCTGGCCGACCGAGGCGGTCCGCCTGCATCTGCCCGCCGAGGGCTGGGCTGGCGCCTTCTTGGAGGGGACGTCCAAGTGCCTGGCGGTGGTGGTGGGGCCCGGGCTGGGCACGGGCGAGACCACGGCCGAGGAGATCCGCACCGTGGTGGCCAAGGCACCGGTCCCGCTGGTGGTCGACGCCGACGCGCTGCGTGCCCTGGGCGACGCCGCGTCGGCCCGGGCGTTGCTGGCGACTCGCCAGGCGCCGTGCATCCTGACCCCCCACGACGGTGAGTACGCCCGCCTGGCCGGCCGTCCCCCGGGCGAGGACCGGCTGGCCGCGGCCCGGTACCTGGCCGAGACGACCGGTGCCGTCGTGCTCCTCAAGGGTCCGCTGACCGCGGTGGCGTCGCCGGACGCCGCCGTCGCCCCTGACGTCCTCCTGGCCGCGGCCGGCCTCCCGGCCCTGGCCACGGCCGGGAGCGGGGACGTCCTCTCGGGCGTCATCGCCGCCTTCTGCGCCCGGGGGCTCGACGCGCCGGAGGCGGCGGCGCTGGCCGCCCACGTGCACGGGCGGGCGGCCGGACGCGGCCCGGTCGAGGGCCTGGTCGCCGGCGACCTGCCCGGCCTGGTGGCCGCCGTGCTCTCCGCGGCGCGGGCCGGAGCCGGCAACGGTGGCGGCAACGGTGGCGGCAACGGAGACGGCTCCCGATGACCGACCCCGCGCGCATCCGGCTGGTGGCCCCGGTGGCCGACGACGACGACCCGGTGGCCATGGCGCAGGGGCGGTCGCGCCCGGCCTGGGCCGAGATCGACCTGGCCGCCGTGACCCACAACGCGGCGGTGCTGGCGCGCCTCGCCTCGCCGGCCGAGCTGTGCGCGGTGGTCAAGGCCCACGGCTACGGCCACGGCGGGCCCGCGGTGGCCCGGGCCGCGCTGGCCGGCGGGGCCCGGCGGCTGGCCGTGGCGCTGGTGGACGAAGGGGTGGAGTTGCGCGAGCACGGCGTCACCGCGCCGGTCCTGTTGCTCAGCGAGTGCGGGCCCGAGGCCGCGCCCACCGCGCTGGCCTACGGGCTCACACCGACGCTCTACACGCCCGCGGGGATCGAGGCCTTCGCCGTCGCGGCCCGTGGCGTCGGGCACCCGGTGCCGGTCCACGTGAAGGTCGACACCGGCATGCACCGCGTCGGCAGCGCGCCCGAGGAGCTGCCCGGCATCGCCGCCGCTGTGGCGCACCATCCCGAGCTACGCCTCGAGGGGCTGTGGACGCACCTGCCGGTGGCCGACGGCGAACACGACGAGGACCGGGCCTACACCGAGGGGCAACTCGACCTCTTCGAACGGCTGGCGGAGCGTCTGGCCGACGACGGCCTGCGGGTGCCGCTGCTGCACGCAGCCAACACCGCCGGAGCCGTCGCCTTCCCGCGGGCGCGCTACGACATGGTGCGCTGCGGGCTGGGCGTGTACGGGTACCTGCCGACGCCGGCCGTCCACGCCGCCTTGGGGGCCCAGGCGGGCGGGGAGCGGCTCGTGCCGGCCATGGCGCTCAAGGCGCGCGTCACCGCCGTGCGCATGCTCGAGGCCGGGGAGCGCCCCTCCTACGGCCGACTCCGGCCGCTCCCGGGCCGCGCCCTCGTGGCCACGGTGCCCATCGGCTATGCCGACGGCGTGCCCCGCGCGCTGTTCGGCGCCGGCTACGAGGTGCTCATCGGCGGGAGGCGTCGCCCCCTGGCGGGCATGGTGACGATGGACCAGATCGTCGTCGACTGCGGTGACGACGACTCGGTGCGTCCCGGTGACGAGGTGGTGCTCCTCGGGCGCCAGGGCGACGAAGCCATCACGGCCGACGACTGGGCGGCCATGGTGGGCACCATCAGCTACGAGGTGGTCTGCGGCGTCGGCCCGCGCATGCCCCGGGTGCTGGTCAACCGGCCGGATGGAGCCGTCCCGGGCCCCGCATCGGCACCCACCCCGGCGCCCGGCCCCGGGGACTGATGCCGGCCGACGCCCTGGCGCAACTGCGCGACACTGCCTCCACGTGCACCCGCTGCCCGCTGGCCGCCGGGCGGACCCAGGTGGTCTTCGGCGTGGGCAGCCCGTCGGCCGACCTGCTCTTCGTCGGCGAGGGCCCCGGCCGCGAGGAGGACCTGGCCGGCGAACCGTTCGTGGGGCGCTCCGGCAAGCTGCTCGACAAACTGATGTGGGAGGAGATCGGGCTGACCCGGTCGGAGTGCTACATCGCCAACGTCGTCAAGTGCCGCCCGCCCAACAACCGCGACCCGGCGCCGACCGAGATCGAGGCCTGCCGCCCGTACCTCGAGGAGCAGGTGCAGCTCATCAGGCCCCGGGTGATCGTCACCCTGGGGAACTTCTCCACCAAGCTGCTGCTCGAGAGCACGCGTGGCATCCGCGCGTTGCGTGGCCAGGTGTTCGAGCGCGGCGGTGCGCATCTCGTTCCCACCTACCACCCGGCCTACGTGCTGCGCGCCGGCGGGGAGGCCATGGCCGAGATGCGGGCCGACCTGGTGCGGGCCAAGCGGCTTCTCCGAGCCGCGCCGGCGTGAGCGCGCGCTGGCCGGTGGAGGCCGAGAGTGCCTCGCCCCGCGACACCCGGCGACTGGCCGGGGCGTTGGCCCCCCTGTGCCGCGCCGGGGACGTCGTGCTGCTCGAGGGCGACCTCGGCGCCGGCAAGACCGTCTTCGCCCAGGGGTTCGCCGCCGCCCTGGGCGTGGCGGGACCGGTGACCAGCCCGACCTTCGCCCTTGTGCGCCACTACCGCTGCCGTGCGGGTGCGCCCGTCCGCACCCTCATCCACGCCGACGTGTACCGCACGGGCTCGCTGGACGAGGTCACCGACCTGGCCCTGGCCGAACTGGTCGAGGAGGACGCCGTGGTCTTGGTGGAGTGGGGCGACCTGGCTGCGCCGGCGCTGGACGAGAGCGTGCTCGACGTGTCGCTGGCCATCCCCGACCCCGCCGGCGCGCCCGACCGGCGCGTGCTCTCGGTGCGCGGGCGCGGCGCCTGGGGGCCGCGCGCCGGCGAGGTGGCCCGGGCCATCGACGACGAGAGGGGCCGGCACTGAGCGCCGGCGCTCCGGCCGCCGTGGCCATCGAGACCGCCACCGAGACGGTGGGGGTGGCCGTGCGGAGGGCAGACGGGGTGCAGGCCGAGTTCGTTCTGACGGGCCGCCGCCGGCACGTCGAGACGCTGACGCCGGCTCTCGAGCATGTTCTGGCCCAGCTGGAGCTCTGCCCCGACGACGTGGGTCTGCTGGCGGTCGACGTGGGCCCGGGGCTCTTCACGGGGTTGCGCGTCGGGGTGGCCGTGGCCAAGGCGTTGGCCCAGGCCCGTGGCATCGGCGTCGTCGGAGTGACCAGCCTGGACGTCCTGGCCGCCGGTGCGGCCGACGCCGGCCACCGGGGCCTGGTGCTCTCGTGCGTGGACGTGCGGCGGGGCGAGGTGTTCGCCGCCGTGCACGACGTGTCCGGTGGCCCGGTGGGGGCGACGCCCGTCCTCGCGGCCGGGCTGTTCGCGCCGGGCACGCTCGTCGATGCGCTGGGGCGCTTCGGCGGCCTGCCGCTGACCGCGGTCGGCGACGGGGCGCTGCGCTACGCCGCGGAGCTGGCCGCCGTGCCCGGACTGGGCGCCGCGGCCCCCGCTCTGGGCTTCCCGCCACCGGCATCGCTGCTGGCGCTGGCACTGGCACGGACGTCCGCAGGCAAGTTGCCGGCCGACCCGGCGGCCGTCGTGCCCCTGTACCTGCGCGACGCCGACGCACGCGTCAACTTCGAGCGTGCCGATCGACCGGCCGGGTGAGCGCCGTCCCCACCCTGCGCATCGCCAAGCTGCGCCGGCGCGACCTGCGGACGATCATGCGGATCGAGAACGTCGTCTTCCCAGAGCCGTGGTCGCCCACCGTGTTCAGCTCGGAGCTGGCGCTGCGCTCCGGCCGCCTCTACCGCGGCGCGTGGGCGGCCGAGGACCTGGCCGGCTACATCGGGTTCATGACGGTGGGCGATGAGGCGCACATGACAACCATCGCCACCGCACCCGGGTACCGGCGCGCCGGGGTGGCGACCACCATGATCGTCGACGCGCTCCGCACCCTGATCGGGCAGGGGGTGACGCAGGTGTCGCTCGAGGTGGCAGCCAACAACGAGCCGGCGCAGACGCTCTACCGCCGCTTCGGATTCGCCCCGGTCGGGGTCCGCAAGAACTACTACCCGGTGACCGGGCAGGACGCCCTGGTCATGTTCGTCCACGACGTCGGCTCGGCCGAGTACGCCACCCGGCTCGAGGAGCTGGCGGCCTCGGCGGCCGGACGCGCCGGGGCGTGACCCCTGTGCTCCGCGTCAACAAGGTCCGTGGGCACAACACCTAGGGTGGCGGCCATGGAAACCATCGCACTCGGGAGCCAGGGCCTGCGGGTCTCCCGCCAGGGGCTCGGCTGCATGGGCATGTCGGACTTCTATGGCGCGCGCGACGACGAGGAGTCGGTCGCCACCATCCACCGCGGCGCTCGATCTCGGCGTGACCTTCTTCGACACCTCCGACATGTACGGGCCGTACGTCAACGAGGAGCTGGTCGGACGGGCGCTGGCCGGCCGGCGCGACGAGGCCGTCGTGGCCACCAAGTTCGGCATCGTGCGCGACCCCGACGACCCGGCGAAGCGAGGCTTCAACGGCCGCCCCGAGTACGTGCGCCAGAGCTGCGACGGGTCGCTCACCCGTCTCGGGGTGGACACGATCGACCTGTACTATCTGCACCGCGTCGACCCCGGCACGCCGATCGAGGACACGGTGGGCGCCATGGCCGAGTTGGTCGCGGCGGGCAAGGTGCGCTACCTCGGCCTGTCGGAAGCGGCCCCGGGCACCATCCGCCGGGCCCACGCAGTGCACCCGATCTCGGCGCTGCAGACGGAGTACTCCGTGTGGTCGCGCGATCCCGAGGCCGAGATCCTGCCCACGCTGCGCGAGCTGGGCATCGGCTTCGTCCCCTACAGCCCTCTCGGCCGCGGCTTCCTGACCGGGACCCTGCGGTCGACCGACGACCTCGACGAGTCCGACTTCCGGCGCTACCAGCCCCGATTCCAGGGCGACAACCTGTCCGCCAACGTCGCCATCGTCGAGGTGATCGACCAGCTCGCCGTGGTCAAGGACTGCACGCCGGCCCAGGTGGCCCTGGCCTTCGTGCACACGGCGGGGCGCGACGTCGCGCCCATCCCGGGCACCAAGCGACGGCGCTGGCTCGAGGAGAACGTGGCGGCGCTCGACGTCGAGCTGACCGAGGAGGACCTGGCCGTACTCGACGCGGTGGCCCCGGCCCGGGGCGACCGTTACGCCGACATGTCGCCGGTCAACCGCTAGGCACCCGGACGCGACGGGCGCGCCCCGAACGTACGGCGAGCGAAGCGGAGACCGCGCCGCGGCAGGCCGTCGGGACTGGTGACCTTCCAGGTCGCCCGGGCCGCCAGCTCCCGCGCCGTCGGCCGGCGGGGGCGTCGGCACACGTAGGCCAGGAGGTAGCAGGCGTCGATGTCGTCGAAGAGGCCGCGTTTGGTGGCCAGCTCGCCTTCGTCGAAGACACCTCGGGCCAGCGAGGACCCGCCGTAGTTGATGCCCTGGGCCCGCTCGATCTCGAAGCCGTGGCCCCGCAGCATGGCGGCCAGCTCCTCGTGCCGGTACTCGTACTCGTGGTCGGGGTCGATGAACACCTCCTGCTGCAGCCGGGTCATGGTGGCGTTGGGTGTGTCGAGCGCGAACACACCGCCGGGCTTGAGCACCCGGCGCACCTCGGCCAGCACGTGCTCGGCCTCGCGCCGGGTGATGTGCTCGATGCTCTCCCCGCTGTACACCATGTCGAAGGAGCCCGAGGCGTAGCCGCTGAGGTCGGTCATCGAGTGGTAGCGGTAGGTGACCTGGCCGGCGGGGGTGTCGACCGACCGGGGTTGCTCCTCGGTCCGGTAGAGCTCGTGGCGGTCCTCGCTCGGGAGGTCCACGATGACGAGCTCGTCGAAGCGGTAGGGGTAGCCCATGAGGACGAGCGCACCGTACGGGACGCCCACGGCGACACCCCCGATGTCGAGGATGCGCCGGGCCGCGGGGAGCGAGCGGACGAAGATGCCGCGTCCGAAGTGCAGCGAGGGGCCGAACTGGGTCATGGGTGCCGCACTGGCCCACTCGGCCGAGTCGACCAGCCACTCGAGCGCCTGACGCGGCCGCAGCGAACCGTCCTCGAGCTGGCCGGCCAGCGGGTCGTTGGGCGCGGGGTCCCGGCCGAAGAGCAGGTGGAACAGGCCGCGGTGGAGCTGGCGCCCCGGCAGGTCCTCGATCAGCCCGCTGCGCTCGAAGGACGTGCCGTCGCTCACCGGGGGAGCGTAACCCGGTGGCCTCAGACCGACGTGCCCGCGCGGTGGCGCGTGGCCACCACGACGGCACCGCTCCACGCCCCCAGGATCAGGCTGCCCTCCACGCTCGACCCCTCGAGCGCCGGGTCGGTGCACACGGCCACCGTGCCGGGCCCGGTGCCGAAGGTGGCCTGGCCGTCGGACATGTTCATCAGCACCGTGGTCCGCTCGCCGCGCGCCCAGGCCCACGTCCCCTCCGGCGAGGGCAGCGAACGGTAGGGCCCGACGGCGAGGTCCTCGCTCACCCGCCGCGCCGCGATGGCCCGCCGGCACAGCTCGAGCACTGAGCCGGGGTCGCCCTCCTGGTCGGCCACGTTGCAGGCCGACGGGTCGGCCATGGGCAGCCAGGTGCGCACACCCGGGCGGGTGAAGCCGCCCCCCGGCCCGCCATGCCACGGCATGGGGGTGCGCTCGGCGTCGCGGCCCTTGTAGTAGGGCCAGAAGCGGGCGCCCACGGCATCGAGCACGTCCTCGCGCTCGATGGGCCCGTCGACCAGACCGATCTCGTCGCCCTGGTACAAGAAGGGCGTCCCGCGCAAGGTGAGCAACATGAGCAGGGCCACCTTGGCCCGGGCCGGGTCGCCCCCGGCCCAACGGGTGGCCAACCGCGGGACGTCGTGGTTCGAGCCCGTCCACACCGGCCAGGCGCGCTCGGGCAGGAGCGCCTCGGTACGCTCGACGACCGCCCGCAGCGCGGCCGCCTCGAAGGGCGCGTCGATGAAGACGAAGTTGAAGCCGCCGTGCAGCTCGTCGGTGCCGTCCCCGTAGTACGCCACGAGCGTCTCGACCTGCGGCACGTTCGTCTCGCCGATCAGGAGCCGCTCGGGCTCGTAGCTGCGGGCGATGGCCCGCCATCGGCGCAGGATGTCGTGCGCCTCCGGTCGGTCCGAGTTGTAGACGCTGCGCACGCCCATCATCTGCTGGTCCAGTGGGTCGTCCGCCGTGGCGGGCGGGTTGTCGCGCAGCTCGGCGTCCTTGATCATCATGTTGCACACGTCGATGCGGAATCCGGCGATGCCCCGGTCCCACCAGAAGCGGAGGATCTCGTCGAATTCCCGCCGCACGTCCTCGCTCCACCAGTTGAGATCCGGCTGGGCCGCCTCGAAGTTGTGGAGGAAGTACTGGCCGCTGGCCCCGTCGAGCTCCCAGGCGCTGCCGCCGAAGATGCTCATCCAGTTGTTCGGCGGGCTCCCGTCGGGTTTCGGGTCGGCCCACACGTAGTAGTCGCGGTGCGCCGCGTGGCGCCCCGTGAGCGCGTCGACGAACCACGGGTGCTGATCGCTGGTGTGGTTGGGCACCAGGTCCATGAGGATGCGGATCCCACGGGCAGCCGCCTCGCGCACCAGGGTGTCGAGGTCCTCGAGCGTGCCGAGCGACGGATCGACGTCGCGGTAGCCAGAGACGTCGTAACCCCAGTCACGGTTGGGCGAGCGGGTCACCGGCGACAGCCAGAGGCCGTCGACGCCCAGGCGGGCCAGGTGGTCGAGCTTGGACACGATGCCGGGGACGTCGCCGACGCCGTCCCCGTCCGAGTCGGCGAAGGAGCGGGGGTAGACCTGGTAGAAGACGCCACCGTGCCACCAGCGCTCCGGGTCTGCTGACGCCATCGGCCCACCCCTTTCCCGGCCCTTCGCGTGGACGGGCCGTCCCGTCCCGAGACCCGCCGTGCGGGTCGTCGGGGGAGCGTACCGACTCAGGTGGACGCGGTCAGATGCGCCGGGCTCAGATCCGTGCCGAGGCCGTGGCGGCGAGACCATGCGCCAGCGACCCTGCGATGGGCGTGCCCACCGAGGTCAGCACGACCTGGCTCCCGTAGGTGCCGTGCACCATCACGATCATCGTGATCTTCGCGTTGAAGTTGATGCCCGACTCGGTGAACGGGAACGAGATGTCGAATCCCGCCGTGTGGCGGGGGAGCCACGAGGACGGGGTCTTGGTGACCTTGAACGCCCCCACCTTGGCTCCCGAGCCGATGGAGGCCGAGAGCTGCTGGCCGGCCGGGCCCTTCAGCGCGGTCGTCATGCAGGCGGGCAGCTTGGAGCTGGCCAGCGCCGCGTACTCCTTCGTGGCCACCTTGGCCGACGGGAAGACGGTGACGATGTTCTGGATGTAGCTGGTGCCCGATCCGTTCTTGAAGGTCGGGCTGGTGGCGGTGGGTGCGTTCAGGTTCAGCGTCTTCGCGCTCACGCCCATGCAGGCGGCCAGCTGCGCGCCCCCCGGGAAGCTCGAGCCGGCGCCGCCGTTGGAGGTCGTGACCGCCCCCGAGGCGGTCCAGCCCGACGGGAAGTCCGACGAGGTGAGAAGGTCGTGCTTGGCCTGGGCCAGGCTGCCCGTGCCGGCGCCGGCCGGCGCCGCCGCCAGGACCACCGCGCCGAGGGCCAGGCCGGCTGATCCCAGCAGCCCCGTCGCCCGGCGCATCCCGCGCCGCCGCCCGGCGTGCTCGCTGCCGGTTCCCTCGTGCTCCATGTCGCCCCCCTTGTCGGTGCGGTCGGGTCCCACGCGCACGCCCGGTCGCCGAACGGCAGGGTAACCGACCGTGCACCCCTCCTATCGGGCGCCCGGCGGTCCTGCCTTAGCGGTCACGATCGGGCCGACCGGCGCGCCGCTCGGGCCGGGCCGGGCCGGCTCCCGGGCCAGGGGGCTGGCACACGCCGCCTGCGGTTGCCAGCTCCCGCGCCGCCCGCTATCGTTGGCACTCACAACCCGAGAGTGCTAACCAGTGCCAAGGAGGCCCGTCCACGATGAAGCTGCACCCGCTCGATGACCGGATCGTCGTCCGCCCCGGCGAGTCCGAGGAGACCACCGCCTCCGGTCTGGTCATCCCCGACACCGCCAAGGAGAAGCCCCAGCAGGGCGAGGTGATCGCCGTGGGCCCGGGCCGCCGCTCGGAGGACACCGGTGAGGTCATCCCCATGGACGTCAAGGTCGGCGACACCGTCGTGTACTCCAAGTACGGCGGCACCGAGATCACCGTCGAGGGCGAGGACCTGCTGATCCTCTCCAGCCGCGACGTCCTGGCCAAGCTGGCCTGACCCCCGGGTTCCTGCCGCCCCGGCCCGAACCGGCCGCGGGCGGCGGCACCCAAACCCTTCCGCCGCACCGCCGGCCGACCGCAAGCCGACGCCCCCGAGGGGCCGGCGCCGACAGACGAGCCCCCGAAGACGGGCTCGAGAGGAGTTCCACACCGCCATGTCCAAGATCCTGAAGTTCGACGAGGCCGCCCGCCGCGGCCTCGAGGCCGGCGTCAACAAGCTGGCCGACACCGTGAAGGTCACCCTGGGGCCCAAGGGCCGCAACGTGGTGATCGAGAAGAAGTTCGGTGCCCCCACCATCACCAACGACGGCGTGTCCATCGCCCGCGAGGTCGAGCTCGACGACCCGTTCGAGAACATGGGCGCCCAGCTGGTCAAGGAGGTGGCCACCAAGACCAACGACGTGGCCGGTGACGGCACCACGACGGCGACGGTGCTGGCCCAGTCCCTCATCACCGAGGGCCTGCGCAACGTGGCTGCAGGCGCCAGCCCGACCGGGCTGAAGAAGGGCATCGAGAAGGCTGTGCGGGCCGCGGTGGACAGCATCGCCAAGCAGTCCAAGGACGTGGGCGGCAAGACGGAGATCGCCCAGGTGGCCTCCATCTCCGCGGCCGACCAGGCCATCGGCGACGTGCTGGCCGACGCCATCGACAAGGTGGGCAAGGACGGCACCGTGACGGTCGAGGAGTCCAACACCTTCGGCATCGAGCTCGAGCTCACCGAGGGCATGCAGTTCGACAAGGGCTTCCTGTCGCCGTACTTCGTCACCGACCCTGAGCGCCAGGAGGCCGTGCTCGACGAGCCGTACATCCTCTTCTTCAACGCCAAGATCTCGGCCGTGCACGACATGGTGCCGGTCCTCGAGAAGGTCATGCAGTCGGGCAAGCCGCTGCTGATCGTGGCCGAGGACGTTGAGGGCGAGGCCCTGGCCACCCTGGTGGTCAACAAGATCCGCGGCACGTTCACCTCGGTCGCCGTCAAGGCGCCCGGCTTCGGCGAGCGCCGCAAGGAGATGCTCCAGGACATGGCCACGCTCACGGGCGCCGAGGTCATCAGCGAGGAGATCGGCCTCAAGCTCGAGAACACCACCATCGACCTCCTTGGCACCGCCCGCCGGATCATCGTCACCAAGGACGACACGACCATCGTCGAGGGCGCCGGCCGGGAGGACGAAGTCAAGGGCCGCGTGGCGCAGATCAAGAAGCAGATCGAGGAGACCGATTCGGACTGGGACCGCGAGAAGCTCCAGGAGCGGCTGGCCAAGCTGGCCGGCGGCGTGGCCGTGGTGAAGGTCGGCGCGGCCACCGAGGTCGAGCTCAAGGAGAAGAAGCACCGGATCGAGGACGCGCTCTCGGCCACCCGGGCCGCCGTCGAGGAGGGCATCGTGGCCGGTGGCGGGACGGCGCTGGTGCGGGCCCGCAAAGCGGTGAACGACCTGGCCGCCACGCTCGAGGGCGACGAGTCCACCGGTGCCCGCATCGTGGCGCACGCCCTCGAGGCCCCGCTGCGCTGGATCGCCTTCAACGCCGGGCTCGAGGGCGCCGTCCTGGTGAGCCAGGTGGAGGCGGCCAAGGGCAACACCGGCCTCAATGCGGCCACGGGCGAGCTCGAGGACCTGGTGAAGGCCGGCATCATCGACCCAGCCAAGGTGACGCGCTCCGCCCTGCAGAACGCGGCCTCCATCGCCGGCCTGCTCTTGACCACCGAGGCGCTCGTCGCCGACAAGCCCGAGAAGGTGGACGCCGCAGCCGCGGCCGCCGCTGCCGCGGGCATGGGTGGGATGGGCGGCATGGGCGGCATGATGTAGCGCCCCGCGCTCCTTTCGGCACCGGGCGGGGTACGCTCGTCGACGTGTCGGGCTTCGCGGCCGGGCCTCCGGGCCCGGCCGTGACGCGTCCGGGCCCCGGGGAGCGTGACAACGGGCCAGCAACTGCGCAACAGACCGGCAACAGCGATTCACCTCGCGCACGTACTCGTCTAATGTGCGGCAGATGGGCGGTAGGCGGTGACCGACCTCGAGGTCGAGCGGGCGGACCATTCCGTCGTCGCCGAGCCGTTCGACCTCTCGGCGGGCGACGACGGGAGCGCCGCGCCCGCACCCTGGGAGCGTCGGCTCCAGTTCTGGCGCTCGCCTGACGGACAGCCGTCATGGGCCCGCCCGGCCCTCCTGGCCGTCGCCGCGCTGGCCGCCCTGGCCTACGGGTGGCGGATCGGGTCGACGATCGAGATCTACTACGGCGCCGCCGTGCGCTCCATGTCGCAGAGCTGGCACGCCTTCGTCTACGGCGCCGTCGATCCCGCCGCCACGACCACGCTCGACAAGCTGCCGGGCGCACTGTGGGTCCAGGCGATCTCGGCCAAGGTGTTCGGCTTCAACGTGTGGTCGCAGATCCTTCCCCAGGCCGTCGAGGGCGCGCTCACGGTGCTGGTGCTCTACCGCGTCGTGCGGCGCCTGGCCGGTCCGGTGGCCGGGATCGCGGCGGCTGTGGTCCTCGCGGCGAGCCCGGCTGCGGTCACGTTGAACCGCGGCAACATCCCCGACAGCCTCATGATCCTCCTGGTCGTGCTGGCCACGGACTCGACGGTGACGGCGATCCGGCGGGGGCGCTGGACGAGCATCGTGATGGCCGGCGTGTGGACCGCCCTGGCCTTCGACGCCAAGATGGCTGAGGCCTGGCTCGTGCTGCCGGCGCTCGGGCTGGCCTACCTGGTGGCGGGCCGCGAGTCGTTGTGGCCCCGCATCGGCAAGATCGTCGTCCTGGGCGCGGTCGTCCTGGTGATCTCGATGGCCTATCTCGTCTTCGTGCAGCTGACGCCGGCGTCCCAGCGCCCCGTCATCGACGGCGGCGGCACCTCCAACTCGATCTACCACATGGTCTTCTCCTACAACGGCGTGGGCCGGGTGGGGCAGACGCCACCCAACGTGCAGGCCGAGCAGACCCTGGCCACGCCACTGTTCGGCCAGGTGACGTCACCCACGTCGCCCACACGGCTGCTGCGGGGCGGCTACGGCCGCGACATCGGCTGGCTCCTTCCGGCCGCGACCATCGCCGGCGTGAGCATCCTGTTCGCCCGGCGGCGCGAGAAGCGGACCGACCTGGTGCGCACCGGGGCGGTGCTCTTCGGCACCTGGCTCGTCGTCTTCGCGGTCATGTTGAGCTTCAGCAAGGCGATCAACGCCTACTACACGGCGGCCCTCGCACCCGCCGTGGCCGGCCTGCTCGGCATCGGCGGCGTCCTCGCCTGGTCACACCGCCGCCGTCCGGCGGTCCTCCTCACGGTGGCCGGGACGGTGCTGGTGACGACCGGTCTCGCCGCCGTGCTGATCCCCAAGTCGGGCACCGGGGTGGTGCACGGGTTCCGGTACCTGGTCGTCCTGGTCGGCCTGGCCGCCGCCGTCCTGCTCTGCTGGGCGGCTTGGCGCCAGACCCAGGACGCTGCGGGTCAGCACCCGCGCGGCCTGCGCGACCCGGCCTCCGTGGGGTGCGTCCTCGCGGTGGCGGCCCTCCTGCTCGCTCCGGTCGTGGCCAGCGCGTCGGCGGTGGTCGAGCGGCTCGGGCCCTTCGACTCGCCGTTCCAGTCGGCGTCGGGGACGGCCTACATCAAGGCGCACTTCGGCCCGACGACGTCACCCCCGGGGCTGAGTGCGCTGCGCTCGTTCCAGCGCGGGGCGCCGTGGCTCGGTGCGGCCCAGACCTCAATCGTCGCCTCGCCCTACATCTACGCCACCGGGAAGGAGATGGTGCCGGTGGGCGGGTACACCGGAGCCGGGCCCTCGCCGTCTGTCTCCACGCTGGCTGCGATGATCAGAGCCGGGAAGTTCCACGCCGCGCTCGTGGCCACTCCCGTCGCCTCGGCGGCCGCCTCGTACCTCGACCAGCACTGCCACCCGGTGGCGACCCGGCCGGGGACGCACTTCGCCTGGACCAAGACGCTCCACCTCTACGACTGCAGCCCCCAGGACGCCACACCCTGAGGGGGAGCCTTCAGGCGAGCGCGTGGACGACGGCGCGGTAGTTGGCCGTCGGCGCCGACAGGGGCACCGGCGTGATGCCGGCGAGCTTTCGCCCCGCCCGTTCGGCCAGCGGGGCGGGACGCGGTGCCGGTGGCGCCGGGGGGCCGACGACGGTGCGCACGTCGGAAAAGCCCGCCGCCCGGCACAGGTTGTGCAGCGCTGCGATGGTGGGTACGTACCAATTGCCGAAGTCGGTGCGCAGCGTGCTGCCGGCGTGGAACTGCAGCAGCGCCTCGTCGTCGAGACCCTCGATGTGCACGGCCTCGGTCTCGATGACGGCCACCTCGCCTGTCACCCGCCGCAGGCGCTCCAGGCACGTGAGGGGCTCCTTCATGTGGTACAGCACACCCAGGTACAGGACCACGTCGAAACGGCCCAGCTGGTCGAGGTCGATCGTCTGGAAGTCGGCCACCAGCGGCTCGACCTTGGAGCCGAGGGCGGCGGCGGCGAACTCGAAGCTCTGGCGGCCCGGGAGGTCGGGCCGCCAGAATTCCGTCTCGTCACGGGAGTGGTCGGGGAGCGTGCCGTTGTGGATGCACTCGGTCCAGTAGGCGCCCCGCGCCTCGAAGTCGACGCCCCAGGCGTAGTGGTCGAGGGCCACCACCCGGGCCGCGCCCGCCTGCTCGGCCAGGAACGAGTACTTACCGTCCCAGGCGCCGATGTCGAGCACGCTCTTGCCGGCCACGTCGGGGATCACGCCGGGCCGGGTGTCCTGGGCGCTGTCGCCCCGCGTGACGACGCCGTGGCCCAGGTCGATGGTGTGGTACCAGCGGAGCGTGTCCGCCTGCGCCTGCAACTCGGCCGGGTCCGCCGGTGTGGTCATCGGCGGAGAGCGTAGCGAGCCGGGAGAGCTTCCAGGCTCGGGCGAGCGCCCTACGGCCGGGGCGGCGCAGCGGCCCGGCGGCGCCGGGCGTAGAGCAGCGCGCCTCCCCCGACGGCCAGGCCGGCCAGCGGGAAGAGGAGGGCCTTCGGGGCCTCGGGGGCGGCGGCGCCCAGGATCGTGTAACACAGCACGGCGCTCTTCTCGGCGCCCAGAGGGACCCCCGACTCGTCGTGGCGCCCGTATCCCCGTCCGTCTCCCTCTCCGCCCCCGCCGCCACGGTCGTCGCGGCCCCACGCCAGGCCGCGGTCGCAGATCTGCTGCCCCCCGGTGCCGTTCGGAGGCACGACGTAGGTGAAGGTGTCGGTCCCCCCCGCGGGCGCCAGGCTGTGCACCTGGGTCAACGTGGTCGAGATCCTCGAGCCGATGGTGACGCAATCGGCGACCCCGGGATAGGTGAAGGCGAAGTCGCCGGGCTTCCAGGTGAGCGTCACCGTGATGGTCTGGCCGGGGAGGACGGTGCCGCCGCTCGGCCCCGCCGACGTGATCTTGGCCAGTGAGCCGTGCTGGGATCCACGGAACGCGCCCCGGCAGGGGTTGTCGTGCGACCACCACGGCCAGCCGGGGCCACGGTCATCCCCTGGGGCCCCGTTGGACGCCACGGATGGAGCGCCCGACGCGCCCCCCGACCCCGTGGCACCGGCGCCGGTGCTGCTCACCAGGCTCACCACGAGGACGGCGACCACCGTGGCAAGCAGCAGCGTGCCTCGACCGCAGCGGCCCGCGGTGGTCCCGAGCGGGCGCTGCACCTTGGTTCGGAGTGGGACGGCCGAGCGCGCGTGCACGGTGCACGAAGGCTACGGGAAGCCCTGCAACGCCGGAAGAGCACGCGGGTGAACTCTTCGCGACGGTCGCGCGACGTGCCGGTGACGCGCCGCTCGGACCGACCGTCGACAGACCGTCGACAGACCGGCTGCTTCGGTGGCTACCGGACGGCGGGACGGCGACGGCGTTCGTGCGCCAGGGCCAGGCCACCGAGGACGAGCGCGGCAGCCGGCAACATGACGGCGAGGGGCACCTCGGGGGCGCCCGTGCCCGGCTGGCCCGGTCCCCAGTCGGGCTGGTCGTTGACGATCCCGTTGCCCTGGGTCGAGAGGCTGACGACTTGCGCGCTGGTGAGTGCCTGGCCCATCCCCACGATCTGACCGGTCCAGGTGTTGACGCCCTGCCCCGGCTGGACGAAGGCCACGAAGTTGCCGTCGGGTGAGTAGACCGGCTGGGTGGTCGACTTGCGTGACCCTCCCGTTCCGACCTGGGACGGCCACAGGGGGGTGACCGTGGTCGTTCCGGAGGCGATGTTGGTCATCTGCCACAGCGTGTGGTTCGACCCCCCGCGGGTCGAGTCGAAGACGACCTTGGTCCCGTCGGGGCTCCAGTCGGGGTTCTCGTCCTGGTAGGTGCCCCCGGCGTCGGTGGCGTTGGTCAGCGAGTCGATCGCCTTGGCCGACAGGTCGGTGTCGGTGACCCCGTTCTGGCCGGCGACGGCGCCGCAGGGGTTGGTGGGCGCGGTCGCGGACGGCGCGGGTAGTCCCGTCACCAGGTGCAGGTGGTTGTCCCCGCCGACGTAGAGCAGCTGGGTCGGGTCGACCGGGTTGAACTCTGGCCGGCTGGCGCCGCCGTCGGTGTTGACCGACGCCAGGCCTACCGGAGGGGTGTAGAGCTCGCACACCGTGCTCGACGGTGTGGCGGCGCCGGCGTCGAGAGTGTCGAGTGTGACGTCGTTCCGGTTGAACACGACGGTGCGTCCGTCCATGGCGACCGAGGGCGCGTAGTCGTCGTTGGACTCGCTCCCGGAGACCTGGGAGAGCTCGGTGGCCGACCCCGGAGGCTCCGGAGCGGCCGTGTGGATGTCCTCGATCACCCAGTGACCGGCGTTGTCGCGACTGCTCGAGAAGTACACGGTCGCGCCGTCGGGGGAATAGAAGGGCTCGGCGTCGATGCCGCTGCCGGCGCCACCGTTGGTGAGACCCGAGGTCGCCGCTTGGTCGCCGCCAGCCGTCCCGAGCCCCGATGCCTGGCTGTCCACCTGGAAGATCCCGCCGAAGCTGCCGCCGTTGGCCCGGGTCGACACGAAGGCGATGGAGCCGTTGGACCCGCTGTAGGCCGCGTGCGCCGCCGGCGCCGTGCTGACTGCGATCCCGACGCCGGCGATGGTGAGCCCGGAGGCGACCATGGCCCGCTCGACCCAGCGACAGGCGAAGGAAGGCAGGAACCGCTGCGGTCTGGCGGCCCGTCTTCTGGTGGCCATGTCCACGCTTCGTCTCCCGGCTCCGCCGTCTTGGCCGTGGTCTTCGCCGCGCATTCCCTGGGGAGGAACCGTCGGCGCGCCCTTGCTACACGGGTGACCCGCAGTATGCGCCGGTGCAATTCCGCCGTCAACGGAAACGAAAACTCTTGCTCCTGGATCGCAAACCCTGCGTGTCCGGCGTGACGGAAGCCCGTCAGACTTCGGAAGCAAGACATGGCCATGTGATGTGCTCGCGACGTAAGCGTGACGTCCTCAGGCCATGGTCGCATGCCCCGAAGACGGACTCGTGAGCGTGACGGATGAGTCCCGTGAGAGATGAGTCCGGTGAGAACTGACGGAGGAATGCGACCGGAACTACGGGAAGGTACTCGTGGCAGGCAGTCCGAGGTCATGGCGGACCTGGTTGTCCGCGGCCTCGGTCGTCCCGGTGCGGTTGTGCAGCTGGGACAACCAGGCACTGATGCCGGCGGGGCTGACCGTGCTGAACGACTGCATGAAGCTCATGAGAGCCTGCAGCTGCGCGTACTCGACCTCGGTGGCAGTCTGCATGGAAGCGGGCCAGTGGATGAAGTGGAGCTGGAAGTAGTAGAGGTTGAGCGCCGAGCGGTAAGACGAGATCGTCGCCGCCACCTTGCTCGGCGTAGGTGTCGAACCCGCGCTCACGAACCCCGTGGTCGCCGCCGCGTTCGCCTTCTTCAGGCCGTCGGCATATCCGTTGAACAGGGTCATCTCTGCGGCGCTGATCGGCGCTGGGCCGTGATGAGCCGGGCCCGCCGCCGATTGTGCGGAGGTCGTCGGGGTCAGCTGCGACGAACCGGAGCTACCTGACAGCAGTCGGATGCCCGAGACGATCACCACGACGGCGAGGATGACGGCGAGACCCAGCGCAACGGGCTTGGACCAGGGGTGCGACCACAGGCGCTCGAGATGGGGCCTCAGGCGATCGAGGGCTTGAAACCGTCGGGTCTGGGGACCGGACTCGAACTCGAGTGGCGGCGCCTCGTGCGTCTCTGGGCTGTCGGTGAGAGTCGACACCGGTGGTCCGTTCCGAGCGTGCCGGGGCACCGGCGCACCCGTCTGGGGCGGGGATCCCGCCGGAGACGGAGGCGAGAGGAGGTCGTCGCGCCGATCTTCGCGTAGGTCAGTCAGCCGGTTCGCCGCACGTCGGTCCTTCATCCGGTCGGGGGTTGTCGGCCCAGTTGCCGTGGGCTCGGACACCTTCGACGGTGGTGGACCGGGTGGCGCGAGCATCGGGTCCACGACGTCGACCGGCTGAGAAGCCGGCACGCGGCGTGGGGTTTTCGTGGTCTCGATCGCCGGCGCAGAGTCGTCGGCGCGTTCGGCCCGCCAGTCCCACGTCGAAATGGTGTGCTTGAGGGCCTCCAGGCGCTCGTCGGTGGAGCCCCGACCATGTGTGCCGGTCTCCGACTCGGCGGATCCCGGGGATTCTGCGTCGGTCACTCGGCCTGTCCCATTCGTGCTCACCGTCACGGTATCCACGTGGCCATCCATCGGGTACCAACCCTCGGGCACGGCCCGACGCGCTGGCTGCAACGTGTGGCCGTCACGCGGGTCAATGTAGCGGCAGGAGAAAGGCAACGAGGCTCAGGTCACCGGAAGTTTGGACGGCGGTAACGCAGCCGTTACTCGGATGTCATCCGGGTACTGAACTTCGTACCTGGAGGCCCATGGAGGACCAACTCAGGCCCGACAGCGTCTGGTCATCGAGCAATTCCGAGCGGTAGTGTCACGGCCGTGCAGCCTGTCGCCATGGATGAGGCTGAGGCCCGGCTGCGACTGGAAGCGAGTGTCTCAGGCCTGGCCGATCGAGTGCCCCAGGTGTCGGCCCGCAGCACCGTCTCGCGAGGGCAGCGCAACTTCGTCATCGGAATCCTGGGCGCCATCGTCATCGGATTGGTGATCGACGTCCGACTGACGGCGATTTCGATCATTGCCGTATCCACCTTGAGCTATGTGGTTGCCGTCGTCTATCGGGCTTATCTCTTCACACGCTCATCGAAGACCGGCGGCCTCGAAGTGGTGTCCGACGAGGATGCCTTGAGCTTTCCAGACGAGGAACTGCCCAGCTACACGGTGATGATCCCGGCCTACAACGAGGCGTCCGTCATCGTGAAGCTCATTCAGAACGTCGCCGAACTGGACTACCCCGCGGACCGCCTCGAGGTCCTCATTCTCGTCGAGCAGGACGACGAGGAGACGCTGGGTGCGTTGCGTTCGGCCGAGCCGCCACCGCAGTTCAAGCTGGTCCTGATCCCCCCAGCGGAACCACGCACGAAGCCGAAGGCCCTGAATTTCGGCTTGACGCTCGCCCGCGGAGACATCATCGCCGTGTACGACGTAGAAGACGCGCCGGACGTCCTGCAATTGCGCCGGGCAGCCGTCACTCTCAACAGATACGGCCCGGAGGTCGGGTGTGTCCAGGCGCAGCTGACCTACAGCAACGCGGTGCAGAACATCATCACCAAGTGGTTCACCATCGAGTACGTGATGTGGTTCTCGTTCTTCCTGCCCGGCCTCTCGTCGCTCGGGGCGCCCATCCCGCTGGGTGGGACGTCGAATCACTTTCGCCGGGACGCGCTGCGGGCACTCGGGGCGTGGGACCCCTACAACGTGACCGAGGACTGCGATCTGGGGATCCGCATGTTTCGCGAGCACTACCAGATCAAGGTGCTCAATTCACCTACCCTCGAAGAAGCCAACAGCGACTTCGTCAATTGGGTCAAGCAGCGCTCCCGTTGGTACAAGGGATATCTGCAGACATTTCTGATCCACCTCCGCTCGCCGCGGAAGCTCATCGACGAGATCGGCGCCAAGGGGTCCCTCCACTTGTGCGCTTTCGTGGGCGGTACGCCGATCCTGGCCGCGTTGAACCCAGTCTTCTGGGTCCTCACCGTCATGTGGTTCATCGGGCAGCCACAGTTCGTGAGAGCCATCTTCCCGGCCCCCGTGTACTACGTCAGCTTGGTCTTGTGGGCCTTCGGCAATTTCCTGCTGTGGTATCTCACCGTGCTGACCGCACGCCACACCAGGCCGGAGGGGCTTGTCCTGGCTGCGATGCTCATCCCGCTCTACTGGGTGATGATGTCCGTCGCAGCGCTCAAGGCCATGTGGCAGCTGGTCGTGACGCCCTCCTTCTGGGAGAAGACGACCCATGGGCTCCATTCCGGTGGGGACCAGTCGACGACTGCATTGGCGGATGCCGCGGATACCAGCTCCGAGGAGTCCGACGCTCTCGTCCCCGTGCCGTAAGGCCCACGCCGGGTTCCCCGGCTTCCCCTCAGTCGCTCCCCGGAGCCCAGGATGGGTCGCCTCGTCTCCGTCGTTTCCGAACGCGAAATCGGCGCGATCAACAGGTTATTTCTCCATGGCAGTTGCCGGTTTCGCTTGTGGACCCCGACCTGCGATCGTGACAATGGCGACTGATGAGCCAGACCCTCCCGCACGTCGAGGTCAACGGCGGGACGTCTCTGCTCGGCCCCTTGGTCGAGGCACCGGTTCCCGTCGATGTGGTCCACGGTGCAGAAGCGGTGGGGCAATTCCCGATTCGGGCGGCATCGCTCGAATCCCCCCCGGTCGTCGAAGTGGCCATTCCCGTCTACAACGAGGAACAGGTGCTCGAGGCGAACATCCGCCGCCTCCGGGCCTACCTCGACGACGTATTCCCCTTTGCGGCCACGATCCGTATCGTCGACAATGCCAGCACGGACGGCACCTGGGAGATCGCCTCCACACTGGCACGCAGCGTGAGCGGCGTTGACGCCCTCCATCTGGACGAGAAGGGAAAGGGTCGAGCGGTCCGAGCCGCCTGGACGTCGAGTTCGGCCCAGATCGTGTGCTACATGGACGTCGACCTGTCCACGGACCTCGGAGCGCTCCTGCCGCTGGTGGCGCCGCTCCTCTCCGGCCACAGCGATGTCTCCATCGGGAGCCGGTTTGCGCATGGAGCCCACGTTCTTCGCGGCGCCCGGCGGGAGGCTGTATCGACCGTCTACAACTTCCTACTTCGGAGCGTCCTGCGCCCCCGGTTCACGGATGCAACGTGCGGGTTCAAGGCGGCCCGCCGCGAGACGGCGGAACTCCTGATCCCCCTCGTGCACGACGACCACTGGTTCTTCGACACCGAATTCCTCGTCCTAGCCGAGCGCAACGGGTTTCGGATCCATGAAGTCCCGGTCGATTGGGTGGACGACGCCGACTCCAGAGTCGATGTGGCAGCGGTGGCCTGGGAGGACCTACGAGGCGTGGCACGACTGGTACGCAAGCGAGCCGCGGGCCGCGAACGGCTGGCTGCGGCCGGGGGCACCGGAAAGCACCTGCACTCGAGCCAGACGACACGCTATGCCAGTGTGGGAGTCCTCAGCACCATCGCCTATCTCGTCACGTTCTTCCTCTTGCGCGGCGCCCTAGGGACCTATGTCGCGAATGTCGTCGCCATGGCGGTGAGCACTGCAGGCAACACCGTTGCGCACGTCCTCTTCACATTTGGTCCGAAGAGCGGCGTGCGCATGCGAGAGGCTGCGACGGCGGGTGGCGTGGGGTTCGTCACGGGTGTCGCCATCACGACCTTGGTCCTTGGAATGGAGAACGCCTTCGGCGTGTTCACCGCCTCGAGTGAGGTGGTTGCCATTCTCATCGGGATCGTCGCGTCGGCGTTCGTCCGGTTGCTCCTACTGCGCTCCTCCGCCTATCGGGCCCATACCACGGGAGCGGGTGCCAAGGTCACGCCCGCGCCATCCTGGGTCTGAGGTTCACTCGCTTCCGAGCGGACGACGCGCCACGGTGAGCCCTCGGATTCCGAATGGAAGGCGAGCGCCGCGGCGCAGGAGCCACCGTTCGAGTCCGCAGGCGGCCGAGAACACCGCCGATTCCTTGGTGCTGCCGTAGTCACGCCTCACCCGGTCCTCCAGCTCCGACCCGGTCAGATGATCGAAGCGGAGACGATTGCGCTTCTTCAACGCCCAGAAGGCTGGGAAGACCACCGAACCCAGATGGAGATCGCTCTCCACCAGGAACCCCACACGACGCGCCTTCGCGGCCATCTCCCCCCGGGCATAGCGCCGCTCGTGGTGCAGAAAGCGGTCGTAGTAGTCGTAGAGACCGGGTCCGGTCGGGACAACCAGGACGGCAGCCGAGCCAGGTCGGAGCGCTCGGAAGATCTCCGAGAGCGCACGGAGATCGTCGGGGACGTGCTCGAGCAAGTTGATGCTGACTACGGCTTCCGTGGAACCATCGGCGAGGGGAAGGTCGCAGGCATCCGCTTGAGCCAGCACGCAGTCCGGAAGCGCCGAGTGCGCCTTGTGGAGACCGGAGGCAATCAGGTCGAAACCGAGCAATCGCGCCGCCGGATAGGTGGCTCGAAGGTCCTCGAGCATGTACCCAGTCGAGCAGCCGACCTCTGCGATGGTTGCGGTGGGAGACAGAGCGTCGAGCAGAGACAACACAGTCTGGCGCGTGAGTACCTCGATTGGATGGTCACGAGTCGACTCCTCGTGGAACACCTCGAGATCCTCCGACCAGTTGACGGCGGCCGGGTCGGCAATGCGTCCAGACGTATGGGGGGAGCGTCCCACTCACGCCACCTGGTTGGAATGGTGGAGTACGTGGAAGAGCCGGAACTCGGGACACGGCCCGCGCGCCGGGAACTGACGCACCATCTTGGTGAATTGGCTTCCAGTGCTCCAGAGGCTGGGGTAGAGGAGGTTTGGAGCGGTAATCGGCGTGCTCGTCGGGTCAGGCTCCAGAATGAAGTGGGTATGGAAGCTGATGGGATCAGCGAGGACACGCTGGAAGTCCCGATCGTTTGGAATGACGAAGAGCTTTGGTTGGGTGACAGTCGTCAGCACTCCGGGAACGCATGGCGTGGAGTTGTCGACGACGACGTCCCCGTTCGGAAGGTGCAACCCGGCGAAGTAATTGCCCAATGCCAAGACTTGCGGGTAGTAGTTCTTGTACTTGAGATCAGTTGCACTGGGATGGTTGTGAAAGATGAAACCGATCTCCTGGATTTCTTCACTGCCGATCTTGGGATTGAACATGGCAGAGCCCGTCGTCACGGTGGCGGGGATCATGGTGCACAGAACGATGCCAATGGCCGCGAGCACACCCAGAGCACGAAGCCCAGTGTGAGCTGAGCGATCAACGATACTGGTGGAGCGCGCCGCAATCGATGTTTGCAACGCTGCCACGAGGGCCCCGACGACCATGACTTCGAGGGGCACGGCCACGATGAAATACCGAAAGAAGTTCTCGATGCTGTTGTCCAGGTACGCCAGCAGGTCGAATCCCAACGCCCCCCCAAGCACCCCGAGAGGCGCGAGCAGCCGGGGATCCCGCCTCCTGTAGGACACGACTGCAGCGGCGATCAGCGCAACTGGTAGCAGGGGCCAGAGTGCCTCCACGGCATGTACCTCGAAGAGGATCCTCCCGTGAAAGGTCTTGTGGTGCAAGCGGAGCTCCTGCTGCGAGTTGCCGTAGATGGAAGAGAACTGCTCGAAGAAGTGTCCGGTGATCACGTAGCTCGTGATGGCCCAACCTGCAGCCGCGATGAAGGCCGGGATGCCGAAGATGACCGCGTCTGACGTCGCGGTCCTGAAGCGTGACGAGCGACGTCCGTTGGCGCGACCGAAGGTTACGGCCCACACCGCCACTGCTCCGAGGATCGCTGCGAGGATTGCCTCATTGCGCGTCAAGTAGCCGAACGCAAGCGCAACTGCCCCGTAAGCCAGCGATCGCAGATCTCCTTGGTGGATCCAACGCAAGAGATAGCGGGTTGCGGTGATCAACGTGAAGAGGTAGAGACCTTCACTCATGCCGTTGCCGGCGTAGAAGAGGATCATGGGGTTGAAGGCGAAGAACGATGTGAGCACAAGACGGGGGACGCGACTTACCCCCCACTCGCGCAGGGCACAGCAGATCTGGTAGGCGGCGCCGGCCATTCCGAGCGCGCTGACCAAGCTTCCGGCCATGTTGTTGTGTGACAGTGCCGGCCAAATGTGGTTTCCCAGCAGGAATACCAGGTCAGTCAATGACTGCAGAGGAGTCCAGACGAATCCGACGGCTGCCAAGTGCGGATCGCGCGAATAGAGGATGTAGAACCCGTTTGCCATCCTCGAGAAGGCATCTTCAGAGAACGCCCTGTACTTGAAGTCCAGCAGGACCGCCACGATCAGGTAGACAGTCAGGCAGAACAGGAAGACGCCGAGGCCCTCTGCCCGGCGGCCTGTGACACCGCCTGGTTCCCGACCAGGGGAGGTCTGACCGAGACGTGAATCGATCTCGGGGGGTTCGTCGGCAGGGACCGCTTCCGGGCGGTCGCTGTCGTCTTCGCAGACCAAGAGCGGCGCGGCGGTGTGCTCCATGTCCAGGTGGACCCGCGGTGAATCCGGCGGTGCCTACGAGGCCACGGCTGATGGCGCCATCACACGCATTCCGAAGACGCGCGCCACCTTCTTCGCCACCTTCGTCCGGTAGCGGCTCTCATCTCCGAAGTCCGGGATCGCATCAGCCATGTTGAAGGCGAAGAAAGGATCATCTTCACTCAGGGTGGGGAAGGGGTGCTCGTGATTCGGAACCGACAACGTGTCTTCTCGGGTCCGAGCGGCCGGCAACACCTCCGGGAGTGGGCTCACTTCAACCACACTTCCTTCGAACACACCTCGGCACATCTGCTCCGCAATCACGAGGGCTCGCCCTACGGCCTGCTCCAGGGAGGCTGAGCCGGCAACCGCTGCCTGCAAGATGGTCCAGTCCACGGCGTGAGCTGGCGCCGGACGTCCGCCTGACGCCGAACCACTTCTGGTTCTGGCGACGTGCTCGACGAACTCACGCATGAGTCCGACCGATCCGATATCGAAAGAGGCAGCGTGGGAGTCGGCCTGGCGGAGGAGCCGACGCCGGGCCGGGAGGAAGTCCTCAGCCATCTTCTGATGCGTCAGGGTGACGAGTACCACGACCATTCGCATGATCTCGGCGAATCACCCCGTTCGACGCCGAGGGAGGGTGCAAGGCGCCCTCCCTTCGTTCGCCTGCCGGCGTCAACATCGTGTTCAGTGTGGCGAGCTCGTCGAGCAGCGCGCTGTTCACGTTCGTGAAACCGGCGATCGCTGACTGCAGCTCACGGGCAGCCTTCGTCGACGCGTGTGCCGACTGTTGCGCCTGCCGGCGGATCTCATGAGCCTCCGCAGTCGCCTCTCCGAGGATTTGTCGAGCCTTCTCCTCCGCTTCGCAAAGGATCTCGTGAACTTGGACCTCGAGCCTCGAGAGAGCATGCTCGGAGAACTGCTGAGCCTCGACGAACAGGCGTCCTATCTCCGCTTCAGTCGTCTCCACCTTGGAGGCGCTGCTCAGCCTGGCGTTGGCCTCCTGCAGCCGACCCTGCAACTCTTCGATGGTGCTGGCGATGGTCAGCAACTCCGAGTTGGCCCACTGGACATCCGGATCAGGCGTGCGGACATCCTCCGCTCCGGCCGGGTCCCTGTGCAGCGAAAGATCGGAGATCGGAGCGTGGGCTTCCGGGATGTCCTGGCGGGGAATGTCGGGACGGCCATAGACCGAATCGACGAGTCCGGTGCTCACGCCACCTTTGATACCTCTGCGGGGCGTAGGGAGACAAGCCGGAATTCGAAGGTTTTCCCTTCCGTTCATGCTCTCGTAAGGTGGGAAACGCCCACGTCACCGAGGAGTTTTTCGCTGGTAGGCCATAGTGGAAGCGCCGCGGACCCAGTGCATGACGGCGTCTGTGACGAGAGTCGCCGAGCATGGCCGGGTTGCTCGCTGCGCCCTTCTACGGCAAGCCTGGAGCGATCGTCATGTCGAACGACACCACCCGTTGGAGACCAGATCCCTCCGGCGTCCATGAGCTCCGGTTCTTCTCCTCGGACGGCAAACCCACACGGCTCGTAATGGACGGGGGGAGGACGTCCTACGACCAGACCAGCTCGAGCGCCTCCGCTCCACCTGCCGCAGCGTCGGCGAGCATGGGCTCTGAGTTGCCTCCGAGTCTCCGGACGCCCCCCAGCCGCCCGGCCCCACCACCTCATTGCGAACCGGAGGCGTTGGAACGTGCGACACATTCGGATGACGATCGTCCCCAGAGTGTGGTCGATGTACCGCTTGGCAACACAGAGCGTGAGGACTCGCCATGGAGGGGGCCCCGGCGGATCGCCTATGGCATCGTGTTGGTCGTCCTCGCATTGAGCGCGTTGGGATTGATACTCGTCCAGCTGAATCACCGCAGGGAACCGGGGCGAGCACAAGCGTTGGCATCGACCACCACGACGACGGCGGCGCCCGAGTCAACGACCACGACGGTGGCGATACCGACGGCATTGAGGCCCGACGCAGAGTCAGCTGCGACGGCTTTGGTCTCGAGCTGGGCCACGGGGAATCGTGCGGCCGCGCTCACCGTGGCCACGCCCGCCGCGGTGGCCACCCTCTTTGCGGTGCCCTACCCGAGCGGCCTGGCCGAAGATCGAGGCTGCAGCACGACGTTTCAGCCGATCGTGTGCACGTTCGGACCTCCGGGCGGCGCCAATCCGAACGACCCGATCTACGAGATCGATGTGTCGCAGGCACCTGGGGGGTGGTATGTCAGCGCAGCGAAGGTGTGACACCGCTTGATTCGACGAAGGTTGTTCCGGTCGTCAGTTCTCCCACGGTTCACCGACGCGACGTACCGAATTCATCCGGCAGGAACGCGTTGGTCGCCGCCGCCAGGAGGATGCTCCACGGTCTTGACTGGTGGATGATTTCCGGCCACCGTGTAGGCCATGACGCCCATTGGACCCTCGAGCAATGGCGCGGGCACCGAGCCATCGGTGGGCGCCGGGCACGCCGAGCCCGACGTCGCCGATCGGATGCCTGCTCCGGGGGAGCTCCACATCAAGGAGAGGCGAACCTGGAAGTCGTGGCAACTGGCCACCGGGATGATCGCTGCAGCGCTCGTCGGCATGGCATTGAACTACCGCGCAGTCGGAGCGTCCTCGTCATCGCCATCGTCGAATGCGCCGGCATACACGATCCCCAAGTCCACCTCGGGTTCGACGACGACGACCTCGGCGACCTCGGGGGGGAGTTCGTCCACCACGACGACCGCTGCGGGCGGTGCGACCACCACGACCTCGAGCCCGCCGTCCACGGCACCGTCCGGACCGGCACGGGTGCTGTTGGGACCAACCCAGCTCCAGGGGAACTGGACCAGCCCTTCGTTCACCATCACCGCCGCCGGGTGGAACATCGGTTGGGCCTTCAGTTGTAGCCCGGCACCTGCAGCAGGACCGTCGTTCCAGGTGTTCGTGACGCCGGCTGGATCGTCCCGGCCAGGGACGCCCGCGATCAGCCAAACGGGACCCTCGGGCCAATCTGTCACCTCGCAGTCCACGACGGGAGCACAGACGCTGGTCGTGGAGGCGCCGGCGACCTGCACCTGGGTCGTCAAGGTCACCGGCTCGTAGAAGCCGCAGTCCTGTTTGTCGTTCGTCGGTCCGGTCGACCGGGAACGCCCGCACCCGCAAAATGACGCGTGGTGGGTGTGGTCGGGCGGATTGCCACGTGCGATCGCTCGGTCTTCAAGCGTTCGAGCGATCCCCTGGGATCTCTTGGCCGGTCGCAGGGCCGTTCATCACGGCCAGCTTCGTGTCGAGCTCGTCGAAGAAGTTGTAGCCCTCTGACGGCAGCGTGACGTGCGGGCCCGTGGCCATCGTGCGGTCGGCCACCAGATCAAGCGGGACGCCGTTCTGCTGCACCTGTTGCGGCGCGCACTCACCAACCTCGTCAACCGGGATCGGGCGTGTGGCATCCCACCCACCTGCGGCCGGCTGCTCGAGCGCTTCATGCGGGAGGGTGCTCGCGTAGGCAAGTCGCAACGCGCGCACCTTCTCCAACAAGAGCTCCTGCGAGTTGTTCAGCGAATGGAGGACTCCCACCAGTTCGGGTCCCGGCGCCTGCAACGAAGTCTTGGTCATTGGGTCAGCCTCTCGCGGTCCGGCTGCTGATCGCACGCCAACTCGAACCCGGATCTCCCACGAGGCGGGTGTCAGAGCGGGGCCGTGAAATCTAGGCCAGCGGAGCAGGACATGCAATTCATGTGAACCGTTCGTGACGAGTGGGGGACGTGTGCGCAACCTGAAGGTGTTTTGTTCGTGTCACCAGGGGTTTTTGCTTGAGGACCGCGGTCGCGTGTGTCAGAAAGCACGTGGTGAGTTACAAGCCCGCCAGCCGTCCAGAGTCGCAAGACCACCGACACAAAAGGAGCCGCTTCATGTCCCTTCGACAGGTAACCCGGCGAGTCGCCGCCACCGTTGCTGCAACCGCAGCGGCGGGGACCCTCGCAGCCATGGCGTTCACCGCGCCCGCGGGCGCCAGCCCGGCGAGCGGTGACATCGTCCCGAACTCCGCCGTCCCGCAGGGCTCGGTCACCGCGGGTACGCCCTTCGACAGCGGGCAGATCATCACGGTGAACATTCCGGCTAACTCTGCGTTCGCGGGATCATTCAATGCCATCAAGGTCGTGGAGTGTTCGGCTCCTAACGGCGTGGTTCCCACCAATACCACCGCGTGTGATGGGAACACGATTCAGGGCGACACCGTCCTGCCCGCTGCGGACGGGTCCTTCAGCTATGGCAACTACACCGTGTACGCCCTGCCGGACGCCATCTCTCTAGGCGAAGGGTCCAGTGGCCCGAAGTGCGGGAGTACGTCCGCCACTGAGTGCATCCTCTACATCGGGAACGACCAGAATGACTTCACCAAGCCTCACCTGTGGTCGCAGCCGTTCTTCGTTTCTGCCAATGGCAATGACGCTGGTGCCAACCCGGGTGACGGCACACCGGAGGTCCCGCTGGCCATCATCCTGCCGGTCGCTGCCATGGGTCTTCTGGGCGGCACCGTCCTGATCCGACGTCGTCGTGCCGCACGCACCGCGTAGGACCAAGGGCAACGCACATCCATATCGCTGAAGACAGCCAAAGAAAAGGAGCAATAGGAACAATGCGAATGCAAAGGTTGCGCACCAGCGTGGCGAGAGCAGCTGCAGTCGGAGCTGCCGCCCTCTCCGCCACGCTGGTCATGGGGGCAGGGGTCGCGTCGGCTGCTCCGGCCGACCCACCAGGAGGGGCCACTCCCGTGGCACCGCACTTCTACAACGGGAACGCAGAGGCGATCCGGGAATCTGGTTCGGACACGACGTTCTTCGTCATGCAGAGGATTAGCGATCTCTACACCGGAGCCGGACTGTACGGTTGCACCCTAAACAACAGTGCTGGGCAAACTCTCTACAACACGTCCGATCCGGCTTCGAGCACCTCAAACGAAGAGTTCTTCTGCCAGTCGGGGCAGAACATCGACACCACCGACGTCAACGACAACTGGGACCGAACCGAAGTGGCCCAGGGAACAGACCTCGTTGGGTCGGGTGGTGGTCAGAATCAGCTTTGCGGAGCTGTGTCGTCGCCATTGCCGGTCGACATCGCCCGTTCGTCGAAGACAGCAGGCAGCGCCTGTTCGACCATGGTCCAGACTGGTTTCGCCAAGGACGGGGTTGCCGTCGTCACATACCCGGTCAACTCGACCACGGTCGGAACCGGAGTCTCGACTACAGCCCCCTTCTCGTCGATCAACGGTGGGGTCGTGGGTCCGGTCTCGCAGGGCTGGTTGCCCGGTGACCCGAACAACGGTCCGTTCACGGGCACGGCGCTGACCAACCTCTCCAACGCCGACAGTGGCGGCGGGGCCAACAGCACGGCCTATCGCCTGTGGTGCGCTTCGAACTCCTCGCGCATTACGGACTGGGGCCAGCTGACCAATTTGGGTCCCAACCTGGAAATCAAGGGCGTGTCCCTCACCAGCGGATCGACGACGGCCACGATCTCCGGGAGCTTCCCGTCGACCGTCGCGATCGGCAACGCCGTGAGCGGGCCGGACATCCCTTCGGGCACGACAGTCTCCTCGGTCTCGGGTGGCACGATCACCATGTCCAACCCGGCATCGGCCACGACCACCGACACGATTCGCATCACCACGGGCAGCGCGCTCGCCGTAGGTCAGGGCGCGCCGATCGGAGTTCCGATCTTGCTCATGGGTGTGAACACGGCTTCTGGCACCGAGGCGACCTTCTCCAGCTATGCCGAATCTGGAGTCGCCAGCGGCGGTTGCTCGTCGAACATGAACACCAATGCCTTCATTGACCCCAACCCGGTTACTGCCACCGGGGTCAACGCGTCGGCTCATGTAGCGCTGGAGAACAACTCGGCGCAACTGGCTCAGTTCGCGACAGGGGACTTCCCCTCGTCGGACTTCGTCGACCAGGCCATTGAGTTGTCGACCGAGCTCTACATCATGTCAAACGGCGTGTACAACACCAGCCCGTTCTCGGCGGCCGCCGGAGTCAACGGAACCACGTACTCCGCGGTGAAGGTGAACGAAAACGGGAAGTCGCCTACGACGGCCAATCTGTTGAGCAACCAGTACCCCACGGCGCGTACCCTGTTCAACATCTACCGATCCGACACCGTGCGTGCCTCGACCGGTGGCTTCATCAACTGGATTTGTGACGGGAACACGAACTTCTCCAAGAATGCGGACAACTCGACGGGACTCAACTTCGACGCCGAGCTGACGAATGTGATCAGCTCCGTTTACGGATTCCCTCGACTCACGGACACAAGCGTGGCCCCGGCCATCGGAACTCCAGCTGACGGCCAAGCTGCCCCGAACAATTCGTGTGCGGCGAGCCTGCAGGTGAACACAACCGCCGGGTCGAACCAGGTCACCCTGACGGCAGGGGGCAACTTCGCACCCGACATTGTGAACGCCGGTGGACTGGTTGGTGGCGGGAACGTCGGGGTCTCCAACGCCAACTTCCCCTCCGGGACCACCGTGGTCTCCGGGGCCGGAACGGCGACGTTGACCCTGTCGCAGAACGCGACGACTACCGGCACCGGTATCGCCACGGCGTTCTCCGGTGTGCCGGCCGTCACCTCGGTGGCCAGCGCACAGAACTGACACAACACCAGCCAGGCCGCTGACGGTGTCGGCGGCCGGGACGGGCAGGCCCGGCCCGGGGCCCAGCGAGCAATCGCGGGCCCCGGGCCTTGGGCGTGCTAGGGACCGAAACGAATGCAGAGGGGAGAAGGGATCGAGTGCAGCAGTTCTCGAGAGGATCCGCTTGATGCCGAGGCACGGAAAGCTGACCGGGTCGCGGGGCTACTGGACACTCCTGCAGCGCGCCGGCGTCGGGCTGCTGGTTGCCGCGCTGGCGACGTTGGGTTTCATGGCCACGGCCGGTGCGGCCGGGCCGGCGAGTGGCGACATCGTGTCGAACGCGGCCCAAGCACAGAGCCCGTTCACGGCGGGGATTCCCTTCGCGAGCGGGCAGAACATCAGCGTCGTCATCCCGGCCAACTCGGCTTTCGTTGCTCCGAACAACACGCATGCCGTGAACATCGTTGAGTGCTCGGCCCCGAATGGTGTCATTCCCACGAACACGACGTCCTGCGACGGCAACACCATCCAGGGCAACAGCATCCTGCCCGCCGCCGACGGGTCCTTCACCTACCTGGACTACACCCTCTACGCCCTCCCGAATTCGGTTTCGTTGGGAGAAAGCGGCAGCGGCGTGGCCTGCGGCCAGACCGTGGCCACCGAATGCATCCTCTATATCGGCAACGACCAGAACGACTTCACCAAGCCCCATCTGTGGTCGGCCCCCTTCTTCATCGCACCCAACGCCACCGACAACGGCGCCCCGGCCGGTGACGGGTCTCCCCCCGCCCCCCCCTCCGTGCCTGACGCCGGCGTCTCGACGGTCGTGGCATCGCCTGGGACGGCGACGGCCAACGGCGTCGACTCGTCGACCGTCACGGTGACCTTGCTCGACGCCCACAGCGTTCCCGTGTCGGGCAAGGCGGTGACCCTCTCCGCGTCGACGTGCTCCCCTTCGCCCTGCGCAGCGCACATATCGGGGCCGTCATCGGCCCAGAGCGACGCCAACGGGCAGACGACCTTCAGCGTCACCGACGCCGTGGCCCAGTCCGTGACCCTCTCTGGCGTCGACACGACGGACAGCGTCTCGGTGACCAATACCGCACACGTCGACTTCGCGGCCCCCGTGGTCAGTGCCACGCATTCGACCGTGAGCGCCAGCCCGACCACGGTCCCGTCGGGCTCGACGACGATCACGGTGACGCTGCGCGACCAGGCGGCCAACCCCCAGCCGGTGGCCGGCCACAGCGTGACGCTCGCTGCAACGGGAAGTGCAGTGATCACGCCCTCGACCCCCCAGGTGACGGCCTCCTCGGGCGTCGTGACCTTCACCGCCACGGATGCACAGGCAGAGACGGTGACGTTCAGCGCGACGGACACGACGCAGAGCACCGTCATCTCCAACAAGGCCACGGTGACCTTCGGCACGCTCGTCGTGTCGCCCTCGATCTCCACCGTGACTGTGTCCTCGCCGGCCCCCCTCGGCTCGAAGGGCACGACGGCGGTCGTCACTCTGCTGACGTCGACCGGGAGCCCCGTGGCGGGCAAGGACGTGAGCCTCCAGGCGTCTGCCGGTACATCCGTGTCGATCGGCTCGCCGACGCCGGCCCAGACGGGCGCTGACGGCAAGGTCTCGTTCGCCTTGACCGACTCGGTAGCGGAGACGGCCAAGCTGACCGCCAACGACACCACGGACGGCGTCACGCTCAGTGCGCAGCCCAGCGTGACCTTCGCGGATGGGTCTCCCTCGGCGACGGCCTCCAACGTCACGACCTCCGCGACGACCTCTCCGGCGGACGGTGAGACTCAGCCCTTGATCACCGTCACCGTGACCGACCAGTTCGGCGACCCCCTGTCCGGGAAGACGGTGACGATCGTCGGGGCACCGGCGGGGAACGTGCAGACGCATCCGATCTCCCAGGGGGGCACGGATCCCGGCGTCACCGACAGCACCGGCAAGGCCTATTTCGAAGCGAGCGACAGCGTGGCTGAGTCGGTGACGTTCACCGCGACCGATACCACAGACAGCAATCTGGTGCTCAACAAGACGGTGTCGATCACCTTTCAGGCCGGACCGGTCGATCCGGCCGGGTTGGGGACGACGGTGACCGCCACGCCGACGAATCCTCCTGCAGACGGCTCCACGGCTTCGACGATCACCGTGACGCTGGCGGACTACTTCTCGAATCCGGTCTCCGGCAAGACCGTCGCGCTCGCTGCCCTCAACGGGAGCTCGACGATCAGCCCGGTCAATCCCGTCACGGATCAGAGCGGGCAAGCCACGTTCAAGGCGACGGACGCCAAAGCGGAAGTCGTGACGTTTCAAGCAACAGACGTGACGGACCAAAATGCCATCCTCGACGCGCAGGCGGTGGTGACCTTCGGCAGCCCTCCCGCTCCGCCACCGGCGGCCGCGTACTGCTCGGTCGTCGCCAACCCGACCAGCGTCCCCGCGGACGGCACGCACACGGCGACGGTCTCCGTCCTGCTCTACGACGGCAACGGCGACCCCGTGAGCGGCAAGACCGTCACACTGACCGGAGCAGCGGGAAGTTCGAAGGTCACTGCGACCAACGCCACCTCGGACAACAGTGGAATGGCCACCTTCGCGGTCAGTGACACGACGGCCGAAGCAGTCAAGTACACCGCCCACGACACGTCGGACAACCTCGATCTGACCGCCCTCACGGCCACGGTCACCTTCACCGCCGCGGCCGCCGTCAGTACGACGACCACCACGACCACGACGGCGCCGTCCGGCGCCACGCCGGTCTCGACGGCGACGGCCTCGTCGGGTGGTGGTTCGTCCGTCGGTGGCTTCTCCACCGGGAACACCGGAACGACGTCGGGAGCCACCACGGCGTCCCTGGCATCCACGGGTGCGCCGTCGTTGCTCCCCTGGCTCATTGGGTTCGGGGCGCTGTGCATGGCCGTCGGCACGATCGGACGTCGGCGATTCAACGGAAGTGAGTCAATGGAAGGGAATCAATCGTGAAGAACGCTCACAGGGCCCTCTGGATGCGCCATGCCGCTGCATCCATCACGGCGTGCGTCGCCGCTGGGCTGGTGTTCGCCGTGTGCGGACCGGCCGGTGCAACGAGCGCGCCAGCCCTGAACATGACGTCCGGTCCGTACCACAACGGCCAGCGCATCAGCGTATCGGTCGGTCCCAACAGCTACTTCAAGCCCTACGCACGGATCAACATCATCGAGTGCGCGAACCCCGGCGGGAAGGCCAGCAAGCTGCCGATCAGCGTCACTGCGTGTGACGGCAACACCATTCAGGGCAACACCATCCTCGTGCAGCGCGACGGGAGCTTCTCGGAACACGGCTACCAGCTGTTCATGCTGCCCAACGCGACGCAACTCGGGGAGTCGACCGACTCGCGGCCCGCATGCAGCCAGAAGAAGGTCTGTGTCCTGTACATTGGCCAGAACCAGGAGAAGTTCACCGCTCCCAAGGTCTTCTCCCCGCCGTTCACGATCTCGAAGTCGAGCGGCCACTGATGAAGCCCATGCGACAGGTGCTGGGCAGCCGGGTCGTCGGTGTGACGTTCGTCGCGCTCGTCGTCTCGTCTGCCGGCGCGCTCGCGGTGATGCAGGGCGCCGGCGCCACTGCGGTCCCGCCCGCGCTGCACCTGTCGCCCCAGGGGAACTTCCACGACGGCCAGATGATCTCGGTGGGAGTCGGGCCGAACGGGTACTTCACCCCCCACGCCCGCATCAGCTTTATCGAGTGCGCCGATCCCGGCGGCACCGGAGGCAACCTCCCCAAGGACATCACGACGTGTGACGGGAACACCATCCAGGGGACCTCGGTCATCGTCGGTGCTGACGGCAGTTTCTCCCTCTCGGGGTACCCGGTGTACATGCTGCCGAGCGCCACGCTCGGTGAGAACGCGAGCGGCACGCCGATCTGCAACCAGTCCAACGACTGCGTGCTCTACGTCGGCCAGGACCAGAACGACTTCACCGCTCCGAAGGTCTTCTCCGCCCCGTTCCTCGTCGCCGCCGGACAGGGTGGCACCTCGTCGACGGGGGCTACTGCCGGATCGAGCGGCAGCTCGGGATCGACGGGTTCGCCGTCCTCGGGTGCCCAGTCGTCTGGTACTTCGGGTTCGGGCTCGCAGAGCGGGCCGGTGACGTCGGCAACGAGTACGTCGGGTGCTTTGGCCAGCACCGGCCCACCCGCCGGAGTCTGGTGGATTGCCACTGCGGCCATGGTGCTGCTGTGTACCGGGGGCGTCGGACGACGGCTGGCTCTGCGGGGGGTGCGATGACCACTCTCCTGAACCCGGTACAGCACGAGGACGTGCCGATCGACCTCATGAAGAAGCCGGTCGGGGCCGACCGGGTCTTCAACGGCGTGCTGGCCGGTAGCAGCGCCTTGGTGCTCCTGCTACTGGCCGCCGCGGTGGCGTTCCTGTGCTCGTACGGGTTCGCTGCTGCGCGGCAGGCCGGGTTCGGTCTCTTCACCGACCTGACCTGGTCCCCCGATGCGCATCACTTCGGCATGCTGTCGCTCCTCGTGGGCTCCATCGCCATCGCGCTCCTGTCGGTCGCCATCGCCACGCCTATCTCGCTCTCCCTGGCGTTGATGATCAACGAGTACGCACCGCGTCGGCTCAAGCCCTGGCTGACCGCGACGATCGACATGCTGGCCACGGTGCCCAGCATCGTGTACGGCTTTTGGGGCCTGCTGGTGATCTCCAACCTTCAGGTCGCCCCAGCGCGATGGCTGGTGACGCACGCGTCCTTCGTCCCGATCTTCCGAACAGCGAGCCCGGATCAGTACGTGAAGTCGATCTTCGCCTGTGGGCTGATCTGCACCGTCACCATCATCCCCATCATCACGTCGGTGAGCCGCGAGGTGATGGCGCAGACGCCCCGCGAGATCTGCGAGGCTGCGCTCGGGCTGGGTGCGACCCGGTGGGGGATGGTGACCGACGTCATCCTGCCGTTCTCGCGCAACGGAATCCTGGGTGCCGTGCTCCTCGGGATCGGGCGGGGACTCGGCGAGACCATGATCGTGGTGCTCGTCCTCTCCCAGGGGAACCACCTGACGTCTGCCATCATGGGACCGGGCGGTCTGGGGTCGATCGCCGCGCAGATCACAGAGAACTTCGTCGCGTCCTCCTACATCTCGAAGAGCGCGCTGATCCTGCTGGGGCTGGTCCTGTTCATGACCACGTTGGCGATCAACATCATCGCCCGGCTGATCGTCGAACGATCGAACAAGGAACTGATGTGACCCAGATCGTCGAGTCGCAGAAGCTGCCGGCGTCCGGAGACACGGTGCCCGGTGCGGCGCCGGACCTCGACAGGCCGAGACGCCGGCGCACGATCCACCGCTCCACGGTGATCGAGATGGCCTGGTCGGCTCTGGCCTCAGTGGCCCTGGTGTGGCTCTGCTTCACGGTGGCCGGCATCTCGGGCCCTCTTGGGTTCGCCATCTGCGTCATCGCCGGCTTTCTGACCATCTACGGCGTCATCTGCTACCAGCGCTACGGCGTCATGGCCATGAAGGACCGCCTCGCCACGCTTGCCATCTGGACGGGAGCCATCGTGGCGATGATCCCGCTCGCCGCGGTGATCCTCTACGTGATCTTCCGGGGTGCCGCGGTGGCACTGGCGCACTTCCCGCACTTCTTCATCGCGGACATGTCGAACCTCACGGCCAGCTCCCCAGTTACTGCGGTGGGCGCCGGTGCGGCAATCGTGGGGACCATGGAACAGGTCGGCCTGGCCACACTGTTCACCGTTCCGCTCGGCGTCCTCACGGCCACGTACCTGGTGAACAACCAGAACCTGTTCTCCCGGATCGTCAGCAACGTCGTGGACGCCATGACCGGTTCGCCGGCCATCATCGCGGGGCTCTTCATCTACCTCCTCTGGGTGGTGCCCCAGAAGCAGGCCGGCCAGACTGGCTTCGCCGCGGCCTTGTCCCTCTCGGTGATGATGCTCCCCATCGTGACCCGCGCATCACAGGAGGTCATCTCCATCGTCCCGGGATCGCTTCGTGAGGCGGCCCTCGCCCTCGGATCACCCCAATGGCGCTCGGTGCTCAGGGTCATTCTTCCCGCCGCCCGCGTCGGTCTGATCACCGCCATGATCCTCGGCATCGCCCGCGTCGCTGGTGAGACCGCCCCCGTGCTCTTCACCGCCGGGGGGAATGCCCGCTACAACTGGAATCCCTTCAGCGGCAAGCAGGACGACCTCCCACTGCGCGTGTACGAGCTGATTTTCCAGCCCGGTGTCAACACGACCAGGGTGGCCTGGGGCGTGGCCTTTGTCCTGGTCCTCGTGGTGTTGACCCTGTTCGTGCTGGCCCGTCTCATCGGGGCGAAGAAGCCCGGCCCCAGCGGCTTCACCGTTCCGTGGCGCAACCGACGTCCCCCGGAGGAAGCCGAAGAGTGAGCGACCCAACGCATCAAGACGCTGCAAGCCCGCCGTGCGGGTTCCCTCAGACAGAGAAGCCGAAGGAGTTGTCAAGGATGAAGATCGCCCAGCGCACCGTGCGGGCCACCCCGAGCACCACGTTCCGGAGGTGGCGCCGCGGCGTCGTCGGTCTGGCTGTTCTGTCCGCCCTGTGGGCGACAGCGGTGACGAGCTCGGCCGGAGCGCAGACGACAAACGTCGTCCAGGAGAAGTCGAAGCTCTTGCAATCGACCACCGCCGGAACCGAGAAATCGAACGCTGCCCCCGCGCCCATCAACGGGACCGGCTCGTCGTTCGCCTCGCCGGCCATCCAGACATGGACCCATGACGTCAGCAACGCGCCGTACAGCCTGTCGGTCGGCTGGGCACCTTCAAACTCCGGCCAGGGTCGATACACGTTCACCAACCAGACGGTCGACTTCGCGGTGAGCGACATCGGCTATGTCGGGAACACGGACACGACGCCGCCGAGCTTCCCGTTCAACTTCATCCCCATCACCGCGGGTGGCATCGCGTTCATGTACCACGTCCCCGGGTTGAACCACCAACTGCAGCTCAGCAGCCTGACGGCCTGCGGCCTGCTGACCGGAGGCATCAAGACGTGGAACGACCCCAACATCGCCGCCGACAATCCCGGCGTCAACCTCCCCAATCTGCCCGTCGTGCCGGTTACGGAGAGTGACTCCGCGGGAACGAACTACGTGCTCGAGGAGTGGTGCATCACGGAGCAGCCGGGGCTGTGGGCGGCGTTCGTGAACGCCCAGGAGACCCAGTCGGGAGGCCCGACGGACGGCGTGGCGATCTCGCCGACCTCTCCCAACTCGAACTGGCCCGGGATCAAGGGGGGACTCGACGACCAGACCACCACGGCGGTGGCCAGTGACGTCGCCAACAACTCCGGCGGCATCGGAGCGGTCCAAGTCAAGTACGCCGTGGACTCCGGCTTCGGCGGCACCGATCCGACCCGGAACATCGCACTGGTCAAGAACGCCAGCGGCCAGTACACGGCCCCGACGGCAACCGACGTCGCGTCGGCGTTGGCCTACGCCTCTCAGCTTCCGAACGGGACGCACCAGCTGAACTTCAACGGAGCCGGCCCCCACGTCTACAACCCATCGACGTACAGCTACCTCCTGACGCCGACGACCGGCTGGTCGCCGTCCAAGGGCAACACGATGAGCCAGTTCGTCGACTATGTGCTGACCCTGGGGCAGCAGAAGGCGCCGTCGTTCGGGTACGCCAGCCTGGGCCTCTCCCTCGAGCAGTACGGCATCAACGCCGTGCAGAAGTACGTGCCTGGCGCGGTGCCGCCGACGGCCGCGGAGCAGAAGGCGTACGCGTGCGGTGACCTGACGCCGTCCGAGGTGGCGGCTGGACAGACGACGGCGACCTGCGGCGTGGTGAACGCGACGGCGGCGGGAGGCGCCAATGCGGGGACAGCCACCGGAGCGGCCGCGTCAGGAAGTCACGGCGTCAACACGAGCAGCGCTTCGGGCGGTGGCAGCGGTGGCAGCGGCGGAAGCGGGGCCGACCCGAGCGTCTCGCTCGCCGGGTCCTCCTCGATGGCCGGCACCGGCATCAACGCCATCCCGGTGACCATTCTCGGCCTGACCCTCCTCGTGATCGGGACGGTCGGCCGCCGGCGCTATCTCAAGCGGCGCATGGGGGACGCGCCATGAGGCGATCGTCTCTCACTCGGCGCATGGCACTGGCCTGGCTCGCGGCTCTCGCAGCCGCGGCCGTCTGGGCCGTTCCTGCGCCGCGGGTCACGGGGGCCGCGACGGTAGACGGCACGATCATCGGCGAGGGCGGCGACGGCCCGACGCCCGTGATGGTCAAGCTGTTACACGACGACGCCGCCGGTCTGAAGCCGGAGTTCGGCTCCTACACCAACGTCGACGTGGACCACGCCATCGCAGACTTCGTCGGATCGGCGCCCGGAACGTTCAGCGCCGACTACGTGGTGACCGAACGTCCGCTCACCACCAGCGAGGCGACCACCGCGACCGCCAACGGCCGCCCGTTCGTCTACGTGCCGTTCGCCGCCGTCCCGGTCGCGCTGATGACCCTGGTGCCAAACCCGACGTACCAGGGCTCCAGCACCATCCTGCCCTCACAGTTCTGTCAGCACGTGCCACTCTCCTTGGACCAGCTGGACGGCATCTTCGGGGCCCCGACCTTCTCCGGTTGGAGTGACAGCAGGCTGAGCTGCACGACCAGTCCATCCACGGCTGCGGAGGCGTATCCGTTCGGCCGTTGGGCCAATCTGGACCCGACGATGGAGAACGAGGCGCTCATGGCGCTGCTCGACAGCACGCCGACGTCCAAGGCGGCCTTCGCCGCCGGGCTCACCAACGCGCAGCAGCTCGGACAGTCGACCACGAGCGATCCCACGCCCAGCGAGCACTGGCCCTATTCGGGGACGGCCATTGTCGGTGGCGACCAGACCACGCTGGGCAAGCTCATCGGCCTCGACCCGCGCAAGGGTTCGCCCAGCTCGGTGGCGGCGCAGCTGTCGCTCGGTGCCGTCATGCCGGTGACGGACGTCTGGACGGGTGACCCGCTCGGGGTCCGCTGGGACCTCCCGACGGCAGCGGTCCAGAACGCCGCCCACGCCTTCGTCGCGCCGTCGGCGGACTCGGCCAAGGCGGCACAGGGCGACGCCACCCTGGCGTCGACGTCGGACCCGACCACCGACAACCTGGTCACCTTCGGCACCAGCACCAGCTCCACCGACGCCAGCGCCTACAACAACAACCTCATGCTGGAGGACTACCTGGTCGTGCCCACCAAGGGGCTCCCGGCCGACAAGGCGACGGCGTTGGCCCAGCTCATCAGGTTCATGGTCGGTGGGACCGGGCAATCGGACATCTCCGCCCTCGGGGCGGCGCCCGCCACGCAGCAGATGATCACCGCCGACCTGGCCGCGGCGCAGACGCTCAATGCGGAGGCCGCGTCGGCACCGAGTGCGACGACCACGTCCACCACGACAGCCAGCACGGCGTCATCGACGGCCGGGAGCGGCAATTCGGGTGCTGCGGCGACGTTCGCCACCACCGGAGGTTCGGGCGGTGGGTCCCTGGCCTCGACGGGCGGCGATCCCATGCCGCTCGTCGCAACGGGAGCCGCCTTCCTCGCCCTCGGTGAGACGGCGCGGCGGTTGGCGCGACGGCGAAAGGTCCGTACGTGAGCGCGCCCAATCCCGTCGAGGGGCGGCGGCTGTTCGGCGACCTCACGGCTCCGGGTCGGGCGAGCTTCGACTGGGCGGTGCTCTGTGCCGCTGTCGCGCTCGTGTTCCCCGTGTCGGGCGTCGTGGGCGTGGTCTGTGCCGATCAGAGTCGCCGCAAGGGCTACGCCCGGTGGAGGTCGGCCACGATCGTCAGCATCTGGTGTGCCTTCGTGGGCATCGTCCTGCGGGGGTTCGTAGGCATGGGGGTGTTCCCGTGAGCACGACCGACACCCGGCGGGCCTCATCGCCGAGGAAGCAGGCTGGGTATGGCGCTGCCGTCGGCCCGGCATCGCTGGTGGCAACCGATGTCAGCGCGTGGTTCGGCAGCAACAAGGTCCTCGAGCGGGTGAGCCTCGAGATGGAGCCGCGGAAGGTGACGGCCCTGATCGGTCCGTCGGGCTGTGGCAAGTCGACCTTCCTGAGGATCCTCAACCGGATGCACGAGCTCGTGCCGAGCGCCGCCCTCTCGGGTTCGGTCGGGCTCGACGGCACGGACATCTACTCGCCGTCGGTGCCGGTCACGCAGACACGCCTCCGGATCGGCATGGTGTTCCAGCGCCCCAACCCGTTCCCTTCGATGACCATCGCGCAGAACGTGCTCTCTGGGCTCCGGCTGTCGGGGACCAAGGTGGCGAACGCGGATGCGCTCGTGCGCGAGTGCCTGGAGCGGGCCGGCCTGTGGCGGGAGACGCGTAACCGGCTGAACGAATCCGGTGCCGCGCTCTCCGGCGGACAGCTGCAGCGTCTGTGCATCGCCCGGGCGTTGGCCGTGCGGCCCAGAGTGCTGCTGATGGACGAACCGTGCTCGGCGCTGGACCCGATCTCCACCAGCGTCATCGAGGACACGATCAGGGACCTCAGTGACGACATCACGATCGTGATCGTCACGCACAACATGCAACAGGCAAGTCGCGTTTCCCACAATTGCGCACTCTTCTTGGTTGACGGGGAGGGTCAGCCTGGGCGCATCGTCGAGGCGGGGCCCACCGAATCCATCTTCAACGACCCGATCGACCCCCGCACATCGGACTACGTCCACGGAAGGTTCGGCTGATGTCCCAGGTGATGACCACCATCACCACCCGGCCACAACAGTGGTCGGCGAGGAGCCGTTCTGTGCGAGACCAGGCGAGGCAGCTGTGGAGCGCCGCCCAGCCGAGGACGCGCACCGCCGTGCAGATGGGCGCACTGATCGCCGTGGTTGTCATCGCCTACAGCTATTCGCTGACCACCCTGGTGCAGCTGGCGGATCTCAACACCCCCCTGGCTTACGTGAGCCTGGTGCCGGTCGTGGCGCTGATCCTGGCCGCTGTCTACAGCCGCCCCAGCCAGCCGGAACCGTCGATCCACGACCGCCAGACCGACTACATCATCGGGCTACCGCTCATGGCCGCGGCCGTGTGTATCAACCGGTTCCTCCCGGCCAAGTTGTCCGCCATGTTCTGGGTGTGGAGGATCGACCTCCTGACGCTGCCGTTCTTCGTGGCCGGCGCGGTTGCCGTGATCTTCGGCGTGAGGGTGCTGTGGCGCCAGAAGGTGGCGGTGGCCTTCCTCTTCTTGGCCTGGCCATACCCCTATACCTCTGTCCTGTTGAGCGTCCTGAACGCATTCACCTCGGTGACCCTGCTCGCCATCACGCGGATCGTCCAGGTCGTGCACGTGGCGAAACCCTTGGGCGGACCGAACGACAGCATCTTCACCGTGGTGCACGGCGGGCATCCCTTCAACCTGAGCGTGATCTCGGCCTGCTCCGGCGTGAGCAGCGTCGTCGGCTTCCTCCTGGTGGGCACCGCATTCATCGCCGTCATCCGCGGGCCGCTGGTCCGCAAGCTGGTCTGGCTCGCCGGCGGGATGCTGCTGCTGTGGCTGATCAACCTGGGCCGGCTCACCCTGGTCTTCTGGGCGGGCCAGCAATTCGGGGAACACTTCGCCATCAACGTTCTCCACCCCTTCATCGGACTCGTCACCTTCACTCTGGGCGTCGGGGTGATGATCCTCTGCATCCGGCCGCTCGGACTCCGCATCGCCAACCTGGACCGGAAGCATCCATCCGCCCTTGTCGCGTCGGGAGCGCACCCCGAGGGCCAGGGCAGGCACGTCCTCCCGGTTCCCAAGGTCTACCTGGCGGTGTCCCTCGTGCTCGTCTTCGCCGTCATCGTCGGCTTCTGCAACGTCGGGTTGCAGAGCTACAACCTGGTGGCGGACGTCTCGGGGTCCCCGAAGGTGGTCTCGTTCATCAACGACCCGGTGACGCCGACCGGGTGGTCGAGCAGGTACGAGGCGACGTTCCAGTGGGCGGCGCCCCTCTTCGGTGAGCAGTCCACCTGGAACCGGTACATGCTCTATCCCGGTATCGGGGGGGACCTGCAGGCCCGGACCCAGATCGTCGCGGACGTCATCGACACCCCGGACCTTCAGGCATTCGCCGCCTTCGGGGTCGAGCAGTGCTACCAGTTCCACGGTTACTCGCTGACAAACGTGTCACAGATCCAGCTCGCCGGAGGCGTCAACGGCCAGACGCTCGCGTACACCTCGCAGCAATTCGGAAGCTGGTCGATCGTGTACTGGATCCTCCCGGTGAAGCGTGGCGCCAACACCGTGTACGAGCGGGTGGTGCTCTACGTGCAGAACCAGCACGGGGTCATTGCCGAGTCGAGAGGCGCCGCTCAGGTGGGGAGTGGAGGTCGCGAGAGCGTCGTCCTCCAGAACCGAGACTTCCTCGTGGCCTACGCGCGCGAGATGATCCGTGACCAGGCGAACCGCAGCGCCGCATTGCTCGCCGGGTCTTCCCTCACGTAGCCACTCGTCCCGCTGAACGACCCGTGTCCCTAACGATCCCACTCGACTCCCCCGAGAACGTCCCCGCTCGCTCCGAGCTGGCCACGCTCGACGCATGGGTCCTTTGCGCGGAATTCGTGGAGCAGCTCATGGCCGAGGCACGCGCCGCTGCCCGGGACCGTCCGGAACGAGAGGTTCCCGAGGTGGACTGGGCCTCGATCTGGATGGCCGGGGACGGCGCCCCGTCCGACGAAGCGGCCATCGGCCGCATCGTCCGCACCGCTTCGGAAGTGGCCCGGAAGATCGCTCGAGGGTCGGGAGCGGCGTCGCCGCGTCCCGCACCCGGTGACGGTGTTGCCGGGATCGCCCCACGGGAAGCACCGGCGCGCACCGCCAGGCCGATGGTCGGCGATCCGCCCACCGGCAGCGAACCGGTGACCGCCGAACCGGAGCCAGTGATCGCGGTGGGCTCCGTGGCTGCCCTGGTGGAGCCGGCCAGGACCGGGGCGGAAGCGGCGACCGTCGGGACAGAGCCCCTGACGCCCTGGATCGAACCCCACGTCGCTCAGCCTGCGCCCGAGGAGCCGGCGACGCCGCCTGCCGGGACCAAGGTCGCCGGGGTGGCGCGCCGGGCCCGGAGGGCCACCAAGCGCGTGACCGTCTCGCATGCCGCGTGGGTCACCGTCTTCACCTGGATCCGCAACATTGGTGCCATCATGCTGCTCTTCGTGGCCTGGCAGCTCTGGGGGACGGCCATCTCCCAGCACGAGGCCCAAAGCCGGCTGCAGTCGGAGTTCGAGGCCTCCGTCAGGGCACACCACGCGCACAAAGGGTCGGCGACGTCCCTGATCCCGGCCACCACCTTCGTGCACTCGGGGGGCGACGGATCGGTGTTGGCCGAGTTGCAGATCCCCAAGATCGGCGTGAACCAGTACGTGGTCGAGGGGACGAGTGAAGCCGACCTGTCCAAGGGCCCCGGCCACTACTCGGGGACCGCCATGCCCGGACAGGCGGGCAACGTGGCCATCGCAGGACACCGGACGACCCATGGAGCCCCGTTCAACCGTCTCGGCCAGCTCGCGCCGGGGGACCGCATCATCGTGACCACGACGTTCGGGCAGAGTTGGACCTACATCGTGTCGGCGGCGCCCGTGGCGGTCTCCCCGCGTGATGTCGCGGTACTCAACTACTTCGGGGACAACCGCATCACACTGACCACCTGCACCCCGGAGTTCTCCGCGACCCAACGCCTGATCGTCGTCGGGGCGCTCCAGCAGGCCGCCGGAGCACCCAAGGAGGCCGGACACGTGTCGTACCACGTGGTGAACCCGGGTACGGCCAGCTGGGATTGGTCGTTGCTCCCGGTGGTCGGGATCGAGGCGTCGCTCCTGGTGCTCCTCGGGCTGACGTACCGGCGCTTCAGGGTGTGGTTGGGCTCGATCGGGATGTGGCTCGTGCTCGTGCCACTGTGGGCCGCCGGCTTGTACCTCTTGTTCACCACGCTGACGACCTTCCTGCCCTCGACGTTCTGAGGAATCGGAACCCCGGAGTCAGTTCAACCGGTGGACGCGGCGGCAACCGCCCCGCCCAGGGCCGTGTCAGCCGGCCCGGTGTTGTAGCTGCACGGCCCCAAGGGATCGAGGAGCCAGTCCCACACGAGAAAGGCGCTGTCTCCTGCGGCGACTTGGGCCTTCATCTTCGCTGCCATGTCGAGGCTGCGTTGCTGGTAGCTCTCGCATCCCTGCTGGCCGTTGCCGGCAATGATCCCGGCCTCACCGGTGATGATCGGCTTGTTCAAGGCCCTGGCCTGGGAAAACCGCTCTGCGAGCCCGTTCCATTGGTCGCCGCCCATCGCTGCGGACCCGTAGTAGTCGTGGACGCTGAGCACGTCGATGCCCGGAGAGGCCCCGACGTTCTGATAGTCGTGCCAGACCGCGCCACACTGCCCCGATCCGAGGAGGCCCTCCTCGACGAGGTGTGCCGGGTCCAACGAGTGAATCTGCGCCCCCACGGTGTTGAAGAAGTACGCCAGCGCCGCGGCAGCGGTTGCCTCGTTCGGACAGGTCTGGTGGCCTTCGCAATCGGTCGGCTCGAACGCGGTGGGGCAGGTCGAGGCCTCGGCTTCGCTCATGGGCTCCCACATGCCGAGTGCCGGCGAATCGGCGTACCGGCTCACAAGCCCGTTCAGGTAATCCCAGTAGGACAGGTGTGCGAGGCCGCGTCCGTCCGAGTTCGTGGGCGAGTCGTAGACGTTCCGGAACCCTCCCGCGTACCAGGCCGGATCCCGCCAGTGACCGTCGTCGCACCCCCCTGACTGACCGCCCATCACCGGAAGCAGGTACACGTGGTACTTGGCCGCCTCGTAGAACACGGTGTCGAGGGGCCGCCAGTCGATCTGGCCCGTGTGGATGTTCGTCGCCATGGTCCCCTGGAACGCCCAGAACCGCACCAGAGAGCCAGGGTGGAGCGAGGCGAAGAACGAGTCGATCTGCGCGGTGGTCGCCATGCCGCCGCACCCGGCATTCGTACCCCAGCTCGTCGCCAGCTGATAGGCGTTGTAGCCGGTGATCGTGGTGCGCACGCCTCCGATCTCGAGGCTCGAGCCCTGCGCCGTCATGGGCGGTTGTCCCGTGGGGACGTAGGTGAAGCGATCGGCGCTGCCGGTGTCCGATGTCCCGGCAGGCGTCACGACCCGGACGTCGACCGAGCCCGCCCCGACGGGGGCGACCGCGGAGATGGTGGAGTCGGAGGTGACGTTGAAGTCCGACGAGGCATTGCTGCCGAAGTAGACCGTAGTGGCGCCCGTGAAGTCCGTCCCCGAGATCTGCACGGTGTCGCCGCCGCCCGCGGTCCCGCTCGAGGGAGTCAAGGCGCGCACCGACACGGGACTGGGTGCGCCACCGCTCGGGGTCCCCGGGCTGACCGAGCTGGCGTTCGAGGGTGATGTGGAGGAGCTCGTCTGGTGCTGCGCCGGCGCGGTCGTCGTCGTGGTGGCCGAGGCCTGGTCGGTCGCGACCGTACCCGTGGCGGGCGAGCCGTAGTTCTTGGCGTCGCCGTAGGGGTGCACCGCGCCGTCCTCGGTCAGGACCCAATAGCCGCCCGACGGTGTCGCCGCCATGGAGGTGGCGGGCGCGGGCCATCCCTTCACCGAACCCCGATCGACCGCGTCACCGAATGCGTAGACCGTACCGTCCTGGCTCAACAGCCAGTAGCCGTTGTTGTCGTGGGTCGGCGCCATGTAGGAGATGGGCGAGCTCGGGGGGCTGGCACCGAGCGAGCCCTTGAAGCCGGCGTCGCCGAAGGCGAAGATCCCGCCGTCGGACGCCACCATCCAGTAGCCGCCGCCGTCGTGGGTCGGGGCCATGCCGACGACCGGTCGGTTGAGGTGGCGCGACCCCATCGATCCCTCGAAGGCGGCGTCCCCGAAGGCGAAGACGCCGCCGTCGGACGCCACCATCCAGTAGCCGCCGCCGTCGTGGGTCGGGGCCATGCCGACGACCGGTTGGTTGAGGTGCAGGGATCCGGTGGAGCCACGGAACGCGGCGTCACCGAAGGTGAAGATGCCGCCGTCGGCGGCGTCGAGCCAGTAGCCGCGTCCGTCCGCGGTCGGGGCCATGCCGACCACGCTCTGGTTCAGGGCGGTGTAGGTCATGTCGCCGAACGAGCCGGCGTCGCCGAAGGATTCGACGGCACCTCCGTTGGAGACGACCCAGTAGCCCCGTCCGTCCGGCGTGGCCGCGATGCCGAACCACTTCGGCTGCACGCCGCCCACCGGATTCGCGTGCGCCACCCATCCGGCCACGGCGAGGCTGGCGACCATGGCGAGGACGACGGTGAGCACCGCCGCCCGTCGGCCCCTTGTCGCTGACTCTCCTTCACGCCGACCGGGTCGGTGCACCACTCCCCCCCATTCGTGTGGGGGACGGCGCGCGCACGCTCTCGCCGGGTGGTGGCTGACACGCGGATGCGCCCCAGCTCGCGGGCGTCGGCCCGACGCTCGCGAGCACACCGCGAAGCCGTCCGCTGCTGCCCGACCAACCTTGCGTGATTGCTCTGGTTTCCCCCGTCGTCGCGACCGAAAACTGCGGGACGCTCAATTGATCGGAACGCGTGCGCGTCGGGGTGAGTTGGGATTCGGTGGCGGGGCTCGATCTTGTGTGGGCTTTGTGGTGGTGCCGGCCGCGCCGCACCAGAACGGGGATTGCCGAACCTTCGGCGTCCGCTCGACACGCTGCCTTGCGCCTACCTGGGGCCACCTCTGGCAAACACCGCCCCCGACGTTCGGGTCGCGTATGGCGACGGGGACCGGTCAGAGCGGATCAGGTTTGCGCCGGACCGACCTATCCCGCCGCGTGCGTCGCAGCTTGGAGCGCCGAGATCGGGATGGCCCCGGAGGGCGTCGCCAGGTGGAGGCGTTCGCCCCACCGAGAGAACGCCACGATCTCGCCCTTGGCCGCGGTGCCGGCCCGCCCCGACTCGACGGCCTCGACGGGAACCGGGTGTGCGCTCGCGTCGACGAAGAGCGTGGCGTGTCCCCCGCCACCGGGCGCCGCGCCGGAGATGCTCCGCGCCCACCTGCCTTGCAGTTTCACCCGCTTGCCGGTCGCCAGCGATCCCGCCGGGGTCACGGCGGTCAGGGCGGAGTGGAGGTCGACCGTCGCCGTCACGGCCCCGAACGCGGGGTCGGCCGGCCGGATCGAGACCCACCGCCCGGCAAGGCTGGCCGCCAGCGAACCGGGCAGCCCGAAGTAGGAGGTCAACCCCTTGGTGTTGCCCGAGATGTACGCCGCGCCCCCGGTCAGCACCACCGACGCCCGTTCGTCACCGATGGCCACGGTCTGCTCCCCCGAGTGCAGCCCTGAGTCCTGGACCACCCGGCCGGTGGTGGAGCCGGAGAAGAAGCGCACCGTGATCCGGGCCGAGCCCGCCCTGGTGGCCGCCCGGAGCGAGCGCGCCAGCGCCTGGTTGGCCGACCCTGACGCTCCTGCTGCGGCCGATGCGGGCGCCGTGGAGACCGCGGCCCAGCCGAGGAGGCAGGCGATACCGGCGAGCCCGCTCCGGGCCACCCGCGACACATTCACCCGAGGCAGTCCATGACGCCGGAACGGTAGTGCCCCGCACGGCTCCCGTGACCCCGGTTCGTGCAGAAAGACCCAGTCCAGGCCGGATTTTCATCCCCGCGTCGCCTGCCGGACCCACCGGGTTCGCGCCATGGTCACGCGCCGGTCATCGGAGCGCCGGGCCGGGCTGCGCCAGGATCGGTCTGCGCCGTGGGTCGGCGGTCGGCCCGGCGAGCGCGGCCATGCCCCACCGGTAGCGTGAGTCGCCGTGTCGAGTCCCGTGCCGCCCCAGGTGATCCCCCGCCCCGAGGACTGGCGGCCCGGTGTGCCTGCACCGTGGGCGGCGGTCCCCGAGACCGAGCGCACCCGAATCGGCGTGGACCGGGTCCTCGGCGCCCTCGGGATCCTCGGCCAGCTCGGACCGGTCCCCGACACGGTCGGCGTGGACCGCATGTTCGGGCCGGTCGTCCTGGTCCACGAGGGCTGGGTGGGCGAGGGCCCACCCGAGACCTTGCACCGGGTGAACGCCGGCGTGCTGGCCACCCTCTTCGAGGAGGGCGGGGAGGCCCGCCTCGTCCTGACCCGGCGCTCCTCGCGGTTGCGGACGCACAAGGGGGAGGTCAGCTTTCCGGGCGGTCGCCTCGACGAAGGAGAGGGGCCGGCGGAAGCGGCGGTGCGCGAGGCCCACGAGGAGGTCGGGCTCGACCCCGCGTCGGTCACGATGGTGGGCTGGATCCACCCCGTGATGACCATGGTGTCCGCCTCGCTCATCATGCCGGTGCTGGCAACGGTGCCGACCCGACCCCGGCTGGTGGCCAATCCACACGAGGTCGAGCGCGTCTTCGACGTGAGCCTGGCCGAGCTGGCCGATCCCGCCGTCTTCCACGAGGAGCGGTGGCGGATCCCGGGGCGGACGATCCCGGGGAGCGACGACGGCTCGTTCCCGGTGTGGTTCTTCGAGGTGGCAGGCGAGATCATCTGGGGCGCCACCGCCCGCATGCTGCACGAGCTCCTGAGCATCGTCCTGACCGGGAGCAGCGAGATCTGAGCCGGTTCGTGGGCGTCAGCGGGCGAAGCGGATCGAGAGGCTTCCGAGGGGGCCGAAGTCGACCGAGAAAGCGTCGCCGGGTTCCACGGGGACGGGCGGAACGACCGAACCGCCGATGATGCGGTCACCGGGCTCGAGCGCGGCCCCGTGGCGGGCCAGGAAGGACCGGACGAAGACCACCGTGGCCGCGGGATCCTCGGCGATGCGGCCCCGGCCCACGACCTCGGCCACCGGGTCGTCGTCCTGCCCGCCCGGCGGCCGGGCCCGGCCGGTCCGGGTCACGCAGGCCGCCACCGACCCCGGGTCGACCCCGGGCGCCTCCGGCCCGAAGACCACGCCCCGGTGGTACACGTTGCCGGCCAGGACCGCCTCGAGGTCGTCGGGCGGCCGGTCGAGGTCGGCCAGCTCGAGGGCAGGGGCCAGGCCCGCCACCGTCCCGTCCTCGCCGACGCGGATGGCCACCTCGACCTCGAGCACGGGCGCGGTCCAGCCGGCGAGGGCCACCAGGGCGCCGTCGTCCACCAGGCCGGTGTCGAGGAGGTGGCCCACGACGGGAGCCGTCAGCCCGAGGTGCTCCTGGATGGCGGGACCGTTGAACCCGATCTTCCATCCGACCGGTCTGGCGCCCGCCGCCAGGGCCTCTCGGCGGCGGGCCAGCTGCGCCTGCATGCCGCGGGCCACGGCGTCGGAGGGGTCTGATGCTGTCACGCAGCGAGTCTCGCGCGGCGCCGGAATTCGTACCCGGCGTGGGCCGGAGGGGCGCGACCAGCGGAGTAGGATGAGGGATCGTCGGAGTGTCGGCCCGGCGTTCGCAGACATCATGCCGGTGTGGTGGTCGAGCCGTACCGGCCGACCAGTGCCGGAGGGCGAACAGAGTGGCTGAGATCGAGATCGGCATCTTCAAGTCGGGGCGGCAGGCCTACGGGTTCGACGACATCGCCATCGTCCCGAGCCGCCGGACGAGGGACCCCGAGGACGTCGACGTCTCGTGGGAGATCGACGCCTACCGGTTCGAGTTGCCGCTGATGGGCGCCGCCATGGACGGCGTGATGAGCCCGGCCACCGCCATCGAGCTCGGCCGCCTGGGTGGCCTGGGCGTCCTCAACCTCGAGGGCCTGTGGACCCGCTACGAGGACCCGACGTCGCTCTTCGACGAGATCCGCGAGCTCGACGACGAGAAGGCGACGGCTCGGATGCAACAGATGTACCAGGAGCCGATCGTCCCCGAGCTGGTCACAGCCCGGATCCGGCAGATGAAGGAGGCCGGCATCACCACGGCGGCGTCCGTCACTCCCCAGCGCACCGAGGCGCTGGCACCCGCCATCTTGGCCGCCGAACTCGACGTCCTGGTGATCCAGGGCACGGTCGTGTCCGCCGAGCACGTCTCGAAGACCGCCGAGCCGCTCAACCTCAAGCGCTTCATCCGCGAGTTCGAGATCCCCGTCATCGTCGGCGGTTGCGCGTCGTATCAGGCCGGCCTCCACCTGATGCGCACCGGCGCCGTGGGTGTGCTCGTCGGAGTCGGCCCGGGCAACGCCTGCACCACGCGGGGCGTGCTCGGGCTCGGTGTCCCGCAGGCCACCGCCATCGCCGACGTGGCCGGTGCCCGCATGCGCCACCTCGACGAGACCGGCGTCTACGTGCACGTGATCGCCGACGGCGGCATGTCAAAAGGGGGCGACATCGCCAAGGCCATCGCCTGCGGCGCCGATGCCGTCATGCTCGGTTCGCCGCTCTCCTCGGCCTTCGAGGCGCCGGCCCGCGGCTTCCATTGGGGAATGGCCACGTTCCACCCGACGCTGCCCCGCGGCGCCCGGGTGCGCACGTCGGTGCGGGGGAGCCTGCGCGAGATCCTCCTCGGCCCCGCCCACGAGAACGACGGCCGCATGAACCTCTTCGGTGCGCTGCGGACCGCCATGGCCACGTGCGGCTACGAGACGGTCAAGGAGTTCCAGAAGGCCGAGGTGATGGTGGCACCGTCGCTCCAGACGGAGGGGAAGTTCTTCCAGCGCACCCAGGGCGTGGGGATGGGGCACTGACCGACACCGTCCTCGTCGTCGACTTCGGGGCCCAGTACGCCCGGCTCATCGCCCGGCGGGTCCGCGAGGCCCACGTCTACTCCGAGATCGTCCCGGCCTCCATCAGCGTCGACGAGGTCCGTGCCCGGGCCCCCCGGGGCATCATCTTCAGCGGCGGGCCCAAGTCCGTCTACGAGACCCCGGCCCCGTCGATCGACCCGGGCATCTACGACCTGGGCATCCCGATCCTGGGCCTGTGCTACGGCGCGCAGCTCATGGCGCTCCAGCTCGGCGGCACCGTGTCGCGGACGGGGCAGGGCGAGTACGGGCGCACCGAGCTGTCGCTTACCGCACCGTCGCCGCTGTTCCCCGACTGGCCGGCGACGGCCACCGTGTGGATGAGCCACGGTGACGCCATCACCGAGACCCCGGCCGGGTTCGTGGCCACGGCCACCAGCGCCGGGGCGCCGGTGGCGTCCATGCACGACCCCGAGCGCCGCTTCTTCGGACTGCAATTCCATCCCGAGGTGGTCCACACCGACCGGGGGAGCGAGGTCTTCGACCACTTCCTCATCGACGTGTGCGGGTGCCTGCCCGAGTGGACCCACGTGTCGATCATCGAGCAGCAGGTGGCTGCCGTCCGGGACCAGGTCGGCTCCGCCCGGGTGCTGTGCGCGCTGAGCGGGGGCGTCGACTCCGCCGTGGCCGCTGCGTTGGTGCACAAGGCGGTGGGGGACCAGCTCACGTGCGTGTTCGTCGACACCGGCCTCATGCGGTCCGGCGAGGCCGACCAGGTCGAGGACACATTCCGCCGCCAGTTCCGCGTCGACCTGATCCACGTGAAGGCGGCCGACCGCTACTTCGCCGCACTGGCCGGGGTGACCGACCCCGAGCGCAAGCGCAAGATCATCGGCGAGCTGTTCATCCGCATCTTCGAGGAAGTGGCGCGCGACCTCGGTGCCGGAGGGAGCGGGCAGGCAGGCGGAGAGGGCGCCGGCACGGGAGCCGGGCCGAAATTCCTCGTGCAGGGCACGCTCTATCCCGACGTCATCGAGTCGGGGAGCGACACGGCAGCCAACATCAAGTCACACCACAACGTGGGCGGGTTGCCCGAGGACCTCGACTTCGAGCTGGTGGAGCCGCTCCGCTTGCTCTTCAAGGACGAGGTGCGCGCCGTCGGCGAGGAGCTCGGGCTCCCGCACGAGATCGTGTGGCGCCAGCCCTTCCCCGGGCCCGGCCTCGGTGTGCGCATCATCGGCGAGGTGACCCCGGAGCGGGCCGAGATCCTGCGCAACGCGGACGCCGTGGTGGTCGAGGAGATCCGCCGGGCCGGCCTGTACCGCGAGCTGTGGCAGAGCTTCGCCGTCCTGCCCGCCGTTCGCACGGTGGGGGTGATGGGCGACGGCCGGACCTACGCGTACCCGGTCGTGATCCGGGCCGTGACGAGCGACGACGCCATGACCGCGGACTGGGCCCGGTTGCCCTACGACCTGGTCGAGCGCATCGCGTCCCGCATCATCAACGAGGTGGAGGGCGTCAACCGGGTGGCACTCGACGTCACGTCGAAGCCGCCCGGGACCATCGAGTGGGAGTGAACGGACAGCTCTTCGACCTCTCCGACGAGGGTGTCGGCGCGTCCGTGGCGGCCGACGACGATACGGCGAGCAGGATCGATGAGGCCGGCGCCGATGCGCCGACGAAGGCCGAGGGCGCGGACGACGGACGCCGCCGACGCCGGCGGAGGGCCACCGCGGCCGGTGCCTTCGCCGGGCGCCCGTCCGCGCTGCTCGACGATCTCACGATGCCCCAACGCGCCGCGGTGGAACACCGCGGCGGGCCACTGCTGATCATCGCCGGCGCGGGGTCGGGCAAGACCCGGGTGCTGACCCGGCGCATCGCGCACCTGCTGGCCACCGGCGACGCGCCGCCGTGGGGGATCCTCGCCATCACCTTCACCAACAAGGCGGCCGACGAGATGCGCTCCCGCGTGGTCGAGCTGGTGGGGCCGGCCGCCGACAAGATGTGGGTCTCCACGTTCCACTCCGCGTGCCTCCGCATCCTGCGGACGAACGCCGACCGGCTGGGCTACCGCTCCGGGTTCACCGTGTACGACGACACCGACTCGCGCCGGCTGGTCGAGGTGATCACGGCCGAGCTCGGTTACGACCAGAAACGCCTGCCGTCGCGCGCCGTGCAGGGCGTGATCAGCCAGGCCAAGTCCGAGCTGGTCGACTTCGAGAGCTTCCGCCAGGAAGCGAGCGGTGGGCCCGACCCGTTCCGCAAGCGCATCGCCGAGATCTACGTGCAGTACCAGCAGCGCCTGCACGCCGCCAACGCGCTCGACTTCGACGACCTGCTCATGATCACGGCCAACCTGCTGCAGGCGTGCGACGACGTGCGACAGGCCTACCAGGAGCGCTTCCGCCACGTCCTGGTCGACGAGTTCCAGGACACGAACCACGCCCAGAACGAGATCGTGAAGCTGCTCGGCGAGGCCCATGGCAACGTGTGCGTGGTCGGCGACTCGGACCAGTCGGTGTACCGCTGGCGCGGCGCCGACATCCGCAACATCTTGGAATTCGAGCGGGCATTCCCCAACGTCACCACCATCCTGCTCGAGCAGAACTTCCGCTCCACCCAGACCATCCTCGACGCGGCGAACGCGGTCATCGCCAACAACATCGGGCGCCAGGCCAAGGAGCTCTTCACCGTCGGGGACGCCGGGGGGCCCATCAAGCGCTACCGGGCCGAGGACGAGCGTGACGAGGCGGCGTGGGTCTCGAGCGAGATCCTGCGCCTGCACGCGTCCGAGGGGCTCAGCTGGGGCGACGTGGCCGTCTTCTACCGCACCAACGCACAGAGCCTGCCGCTCGAGACCTCGATGAAGTTCAGCGGCATCCCCTACAAGGTCGTCGGGGGGGCCAAGTTCTACGACCGCCGCGAGATCAAGGACATCCTCGCCTTCGTCCGCGTGCTGGCCAACCCCGACGACGAGGTCTCGGCCCGTCGCATCGTCAACGTGCCCAAGCGTGGCATCGGCGACACCTCGGTGGCGCGACTGGCCGCCTGGGCCCAGGTCGAGGGGGTGACCTTCAGTGAGGCGGTCGACCGGGCGGGTGAAGTGGGGTTGTCCGGCAAGGCGCTCAAGGGCGCCGAGCAGCTGTCGGCCACCCTGACTGAGCTGCGGCCGCTCGTCCAGACGGTGAACCCGGCGGACTTCGTCCAGCTGGTGGCCGAGCGGACCGGCTACCTGGCCGAGCTGGTGGCCGAGCACACCCACGAGGCAGACGGGCGCATCGAGAACCTGGCCGAACTGGCCACACAGGCGGCCGACTTCGACGACGTCGTCGGGTTCCTCGAGACAGTTGCCCTAGTGGCCGACTCAGACGAGCTCGAGAGCGACGGCACCCGCGTCTCGCTGATGACGCTGCACACGGCCAAGGGTCTCGAGTACCCGTCCGTCTTCGTGGTCGGCCTCGAGGAGGGCATCTTCCCGCACTTTCGCTCCCTGGCCGAGCCGAGCGAGCTCGAGGAGGAGCGCCGGCTCTTCTACGTGGGCATCACCCGGGCCCGACGCCACCTGGCCATCTCGCACGCCTGGTCGCGCACGACCTGGGGACGCACCCAGGCGGCCATGCCCAGCCGCTTCGTCACCGAGGTGCCCTCGCACCTGGTCGACGAGGTAGGCCTCGGTTCGCCACGACGCGGGACCGGCTACGACACGCTCTCGGCCGACGAGCACCTGCCCGGGGCCACCTTCACCCCGGCCGTCCCGCTGGCGGCCCGGGCGGGCGGCGGGACGCGCCCCGCCCGCGGCCCCGGAGGGTCGCGGGGGAGCACCGGAGCCGAGGACCTGGGGCTCCAACCCGGCGACGACGTGGTGCACGAGCACTGGGGGCACGGCGTGGTCCTGGCCACCAAGGGGGAGGGGTCGCGGGCTCAGGCCACCGTCGACTTCGACTCGGTGGGGAAGAAGAACCTCCTGCTCTCGGCCACGCCGCTCCGCCGGGCCTGACCCCGGCCGCCCCGCGACCGGGCCGGGCGTCCCGGTCTGGCGCATGGACCAGGGCCTCCGTATCCTTGAATCGGCATGAAACGTCCCTACAGGGTGGTCGTGGCGAAACCGGGTCTCGACGGGCACGACCGGGGCGCCAAGGTCATCGCCCGCGCCCTGCGCGACGGCGGTTTCGAGGTCGTCTACACGGGCCTCCACCAGACTCCCGAGCAGGTGGTCCAGGCCGTGGTGCAAGAGGACGCCGACGCCGTCGGGCTGTCGCTCCTCTCGGGTGCCCACCTCACCCTGGTGCCCCGGGTCGTCCAGCTTCTCGCCGAGGCCGGGCGCGACGACGTCCTCGTGATCGTGGGCGGCATCATCCCCGAGGCCGACATCCCGGTGCTCGAGGAGCAGGGGGTGGCCGCGGTCTTCACCCCCGGGACGCCCCTCGACTCCATCGCCGCATGGCTCGCCGGAGCGCTCGACGCGCGCGAGGAGGCGCTCCAGGCCTGATCCCAGTCGGACGGACCGCCGCCAGACCGCGCGACGTCGAGAGAACCCGGTGCCGGCTCCGCCGGGAGACGGGGAGCCCGGACCTCCGCCTGCAGCGAACGACCAGCGACCCGACCGTCCCGACAACGAGAACCCCCGACACCGGGCACCCACGCCACCGACGTCCGACACTGACACCAAGGAGACAGCATCCAAGTGGACCTCTACGAGTACCAGGGCAAGCAGTACTTCGCCCGCTTCGGCATCCCCACGTCACCGGGTGGGGTGGCCGACACCGTGGACGAGGCCGTCGAGCAGGCCGAGGCGGCCGGCTACCCGGTCGTGGTCAAGGCACAGGTGAAGGTGGGTGGCCGGGGCAAAGCGGGCGGGGTGAAGCTGGCCGCCGACGCCGACGAGGTGCGCCTGCATGCCGGCAACATCCTCGGCCTCGACATCAAGGGGCACGTCGTCAAGCGGCTCTGGGTCGAGCACGCGTCGGACATCGCGACGGAGTACTACGCCAGCTTCACGCTCGACCGTCCGGCCAAGCTCCACCTCGGCATGCTGTCGGCCGAGGGCGGCGTCGAGATCGAGGAGGTGGCCAAGACCAATCCCGACGCCATCGCCAAGATCCACATCAATCCGGTCGAGGGGATCACCGAGGAGGCCGCCCGCGCCTGGGTGGAAGAGGCCAACCTCGACCCCGAGGCCCGCGACCAGGCGGCCACCCTGCTGGTGCGGCTCTACCACTGCTACGTGGAGGGCGACTGCGACCTGGCCGAGATCAACCCGCTCATCCTCACCCCCGAGGGCAAGGTCCACGCTCTCGACGCCAAGGTGACGCTCGACGAGAATGCCTCCTTCCGGCATCCCGAATGGGAGGAGTACGAGGGCGACACCGAGGTCGACCCCCGCGAGAAGATGGCCAAGGAGAAGGGCCTGAACTACATCGGGCTCGAGGGCTCGGTGGGCATCATCGCCAACGGCGCCGGCCTGGCCATGAGCACCCTGGACGTGGTGAATCAGGTCGGTGGCCGGGCGGCCAACTTCCTCGACATCGGCGGCGGTGCCAACGCCGACGTCATGGCGGCCGCGCTCGAGGTCATCAACGCCGACCCGTCGGTGAAGGCGATCTTCGTCAACATCTTCGGCGGCATCACCCGGGTCGACGAGGTGGCCAAGGGGATCATCGAGGCCACCAGCCGGGTGAAGCTGAGCTCGCCCGTCGTCATGCGCCTCGACGGCACCAACGCCGAGGCGGGCCGAGCCCTCTTGGCCGACCACCTGTCGGACGGGCTCATCGCCGAGCCGACCATGCTCGAAGCCGCCCGTCGCGCCGTGGCCCTGGCCTCCGCCTAGGCGCTCCCGAGACCCCAGACCGCACACCGCAAAGAGAACAGGATCGAACGTGAGCATCTTCGTCGACGAGACGACCAAGGTCGTGATCCAGGGCATCAGCCCGACGAGCCAGGGGCTCTACCACGGCCTGCGCAACAAGGGCTACGGCACCAAGGTGGTCGGGGGCACCAACCCCAAGCGGGGCGGGGAGGAGATCGAGGGCATCCCGGTCTTTGCCTCCGTGGCCGAGGCGGTGCGCGAGACCGGGGCGGTGGCATCGTTCATCTCGGTGCCGCCGCGCGGTGCCGCCGACGCCATCATTGAGGCGGCCGAGGCGGGCATCGGGTTCATCGTGTGCATCACCGAGGGCATCCCGGCCCAGGACGAGGCGGTGGCCTACAACCGCCTCGTCGACGAATTCCCCGGCACGCGGCTGCTGGGTCCGAACTGTCCGGGGATCATCAGCCCGGGGAAGTGCAACATCGGCATCACATCGGGTGACATCGCGCTGCCCGGGGGTCCCGTCGGGATCGTCTCGCGGTCTGGCACCTTGACCTACCAGGCCCTGCACGAGCTCTCCCAGCAGGGCATCGGGCAGACCACATGCGTCGGCATCGGCGGTGACCCGGTGCCGGGCACCAACTTCATCGACTGCCTGGCGGCCTTCGAGGCCGACCCCGAGACCAAGGCGGTGATGCTGATCGGCGAGATCGGCGGCTCCGAGGAGGAGCGCGCGGCCGAGTTCATCAAGGAGAACATGACCAAGCCGGTGGCCGCCTACATCGCCGGCGTGACCGCCCCGCCGGGCCGCAAGATGGGCCACGCCGGGGCCATCATCTCGGGCTCCCAGGGCACGGCCCAGGCCAAGATGGAGGCGCTGTCGGCCGCCGGGGTGGCCGTGGCGCAGAACCCGACCGAGTGCGGAGAGAAGATGGTCGAGATCGTGCGGGGGCTCGGCTAGGAGCCCGGAGGGACAGAGCCCGGGGGTGCATGCCGACGGCAGGGGGCGCCCTCGTTTAGCGTCGTGACGCGATGACGGCGCCCAGCGGAGACGACCCCGGATCGGCGGGGGCCGAGCAGGCCGGACGGCGCCTGCCCGGGCGCCGTCCGCGCGAGACGCTGCCGGCCGAGCCGCTGCGGCTGGCCGACCTGGACCCGCGCCAGCGCCGGCTGGCCCTCATTCGCGCCGCGGCCACCATCGGGCTCGCCTGGGCGGTGATCTTCGGCGCCTACTACGTGCTGCCCTTCGGCGACCGGTCGGGCGTCCGGGTGGTCCTCCGGCTGTGCGCCGACCTGGCGCTGATCGCCGCCGTCTTCGCCTGGCAGATCCGGCGCATCTCGCTGGCCGAGCTGCCCGAGCTGCGCGCCGTCGAGGCGCTGGGCATCGTCATCGCTCTGTTCCTCGCCTCGTTCTCGGGCGTCTACCTCACCATGGCGCACCATTCGGCCTCGACCTTCTCGCAGCCGCTCGACCAGACCCAGGCGCTGTACTTCACCGTCACCGTCTTCTCGACCGTGGGCTTCGGTGACATCACACCCAAGACCGACCCCTCCCGTCTCGTGGTGGCGGCCCAGATGCTGCTCGACCTGGTCATCATCGGCGCCGTCGTGCGCGTCCTGCTCAACGCGGCGAAGAGCCGGGTGGCCCCGGACCAGGGCGCCGACCAGCCCTAGGCCGGGACGGGGGCCCTCGCGCACCCCACTAGATTGACCCCGTGCGCCTCGCAGTCCTTGTCTCGGGTTCCGGGACGATTCTGCAGGCGATGTTCGAGGCCGATCTGCCCGTGACCGTGGTGCTCTCGGACCGGCCCTGCGCAGCGCTCGCCCTGACCGAGGAGCGGGGGGTCGCCACCGAGCTGGTCGACCGACGGGACTTCGGGGGTTTCGGTCCCGGCTTCGACCGCGGCGCCTTCACCGAGAAGGTGACCGCGGCACTCGTGGCGCACCGAGTCGACATGGTGGCCATGGCCGGCTTCGGCACCGTGATGACCGAGGCGGTGCACACGGCGTTTCCCGGGCGGATCCTCAACACGCATCCGGCGCTCCTTCCGGCGTTCCCGGGCTGGCACGGGGTGCGCGACGCGCTGGCAGCCGGCGTGGGTGAGACGGGGTGCACGGTTCACCTGGCCACCGTGGAGATGGATACCGGGCCGATCCTGGCCCAGGAGGTGGTGCCGGTGCACCCCGACGACACCGAGGAGACATTGCACGAGCGGATCAAGGTGGCCGAGCGGACGCTCTACCCGGCCACCGTGGCCTGGGCGCTGGACGAGCTCGCCGCGGGCCGCGAGATCGAGCCGCGGCACGCGGTGCGAGCGAGAGGAGCTGAAGCGGAGATGACGTCGTGAGGGCGCTGCTGTCGGTCTACGACAAGGAGGGACTGGTCGACCTGGCGCAGGGTCTCTCGGACCTGGGCTGGGAGCTCGTGGCCAGCGGCAACACCGCCGCCACGCTGCGGGCGGCCGGCATCGTGCCGGTCGAGGTGGCCGAGGTGACCGGGTCGCCCGAGATGCTGGGCGGGCGCGTCAAGACGCTCCATCCCAAGATCCACGGCGGCATCCTGGCCGACCGCTCCAAGCCCGAGCACCTGGCCGACCTGGAGGCCAACGGCATCGGGGCCATCGACCTGGTGGTCTCCAACCTGTACCCCTTCTCCTCGGACCCCTCGATCGAGCTGATCGACATCGGCGGGCCGACCATGGTGCGGGCCGCGGCCAAGAACCACGAGCACGTGGGCGTCGTCACCTCCCCGGCCGACTACCCGGTGGTGCTGGCCGAGCTGCGCGCCGCGGGCACCTTGTCGCCGGCCACCCGGCGGCGCCTGGCCCGGGCCGCGTTCGCCCACACGGCGGCGTACGACGCCGCCATCGTGGCCTGGCTCGACGCGGGCGGCCCGACCCCGGGGACGGAGCTCGCGGGCGCGACCGAGGCCGACGCGGACGAGGCGGCCCTGGCCGCGGTCCTCCCCCGGACGCTGCACCTGACACTCGAACGGACGGAGGTCCTGCGTTACGGCGAGAACCCGCACCAGCGCGGCTCGCGCTACCGCGTCGCAGGCTCACCGAGCTGGTGGGACGACATGACCCAGCACAGCGGCACCCCGCTGTCGTACCTGAACATCTTCGACGGCGACGCGGCCTGGCGCCTGGTGCACGAGCTGGCGGCCGACGCCGGACCGGCCCAGTCGGCGGTGGCCATCATCAAGCACGCCAACCCGTGCGGGGCGGCCGTCGCCGGCGATCTCGTGACCGCCTTCGAGCGGGCGCTCGAGTGCGACACCCTGAGCGCCTTCGGCGGTGTCGTGGCCATCGGTGGCGACGTGACCCAGGAGGTGGCCGACGCCATCGCGGCCGGACCGCAGGCGGACGTGATCATCGCCTCGTCGTATGCGCCCGAGGCCCTCGAGACCCTGCGGACCCGCCGCAAGGCCACCCGCATCCTGGCAGGCCCCGCCCCCGAGCGTGCCGTCCGCCAGCTGCGCAGCCTGGGCACCAGCGTGCTGGTGCAGGACGCCGACGACTTCCTCTCGCCGCGCAGCGGGTGGCGGGTGGCGACGACACGACAGCCGACCGAGGACGAATGGCGTGACCTGGCGCTCGCCTGGCGGGTGTGCGGCCGCACGACGTCCAACGCCATCGCCGTGGTGACCAGCGGCCAGGCGGTGGGCGTCGGCGCCGGGCAGCAGTCGCGCGTGGTGGCGGCCGAGATCGCCGTGCAGAAGGCTGGCGAACGGGCCAAGGGCGGCGCCGGCGCCAGCGACGCGTTCTTCCCGTTCCCCGACGGCCTTCTCGTGCTCGCCGACGCCGGCGTGACGGCGGTCGTCCAGCCGGGCGGGTCGGTGAAGGACGACGAGGTGGTCGCCGCGGCAAACGAGGCGGGGGTGACCATGGTCATGACCGGCGAGCGCCACTTCCGGCACTGATGGGCGCCATCCTGCTCGACGGCGAAACGGTGGCCGCCCGCTTCCGCGACGAGGTGGCACACCGGGTCGCCACCCTGCGCAGCGAGGGCGTGCACGTCGGCCTGGGCACCGTGCTCGTGGGGGACGACGCGCCGAGCGCCCGCTACGTCGCGCTCAAGCACGAGGATTGCGCGTCGGTCGGCATCGCACTCGGTCGGCGAGCACCTGCCCGCCACCGCCACCCAGGAGGAGGTGCTCGAACGTCATCGCGCGCTTCAACGCCGACCCGGCAGTCAGCGCCTACCTGGTGCAGCTGCCCCTGCCCGCGGGACTCGACGAGGAGCGCGCCCTGCTGGCGGTGGACCCCGTCAAGGACGTCGACGGCCTGCACCCGGTCAACCTGGGCCGCCTCGTGCTGGGGACGCCGGGGCCGTTGCCCTGCACCCCGGCCGGCATCGTCGAGCTGCTCCACGCCTACGACGTCCCGGTGGAGGGCCGCCACGTGGTGATCATCGGGCGCGGCGTGACCATCGGCCGGCCCCTGGCCAACCTGCTCACCCTCAAGCGCCCCGGCTGCAACGCCGCCGTGACGGTGGTGCACACCGGGGTCGACCCAGAAAGATGGCCACCATCACCCGGACGGCGGACATCGTGGTGGCCGCGGCCGGGCGACCGCACCTGCTCACGCCGGACATGGTCAGGCCCGGCGCGGCCGTGGTGTCGGCCGGAACCACCTTCGAGGGCCGAAAGCTCATCCCCGACGCGCACCCCGACGTGGCCGAGGTGGCCGGATGGATCACCCCCCGCCTCGGCGGGGTCGGCCCCATGACGCGTGCCATGCTGTTGCGCAACGCACTGCGGGCGGCGGAGATGTCGGCCACGTGATCCGGCACCCCCTGCACCGGGCCTCCATGTCCGCAGGCGCCGGGGAGGGAAGCGGGTGAGCGCGAGCGAACGGGAGTACGACGAGCGGCCGTGGGGTAACTACACCGTCCTCGACGACGAGGCGCCCGATCACAAGGTCAAGCGGATCGTGGTGCGTCCCGGGAAGCGGCTGAGCTACCAGCGCCATGCCCAGCGGGCCGAGCACTGGTTCGTGGTCTCGGGGAAGGCCAACGTCACGCTGGACGGCGAGGAGATCGAGCTCGGCCCTGGGGAGTCGATCGACATCCCGCGTGAGGGAGCGCACCGCGTCGCCAATCCGGGCGACGCCGACCTGGTGTTCATCGAGGTGCAGCACGGCAGCTACTTCGGCGAGGACGACATCGTGCGACTCGAGGACGATTTCGGCCGGGTCGACGCCGGGCAGGCGTCATGACGCGGATCGCCGAGCTCCTGGCCGCGGGGCCCACCTACTCGTTCGAGTTCTTCCCGCCGAAGAACGACACGGAGCTGGCAACGCTGGCCCGCACCATCGGCGAGCTGCAGCCGCTGGAGCCATCGTTCGTGTCGGTCACGTACCGAGGCGGGGCGGCGTCCCGCCAGCGCACCTTCGACCTGGTGTCGGGCATGCTCCACACGACCACGCTCAACCCGATGGCGCACCTCATCTGCGTGGCCCACACGCCGGCTCGAGCTGGCCGACATCCTGGTGTCGCTGCGCAAGGCCGGGGTCGAGAACCTGATGGCGCTCGGTGGCGACCCACCCGACGGACCCCGAGGCGGGGCCCGGCGAGCTGGCCTACGCCTGCGAGCTGGTCGAGCTGGCCCGGGCCATCGGGGGCTTCTCCATCGGCGTGGCCGCCCACCCCGCCGGCCATCCCGCGCTCGTCGGACATGGCGAGCGACCGCGACCACCTGGCGGCCAAGCTGGAGGTGGCCGACTTCGGCGTCACCCAGTTCTTCTTCGAGGCGGCCGAGTACGAGGGCCTGGTGGCCGACCTCGACGCCGCGCGGCGTGACCAAGCCCGTCCTCCCCGGGATCATGCCGGTGACCTCGCTGTCGACCATGGGTCGCCTCGGCGCCATGGGAGCGGCGGCCCCGGCGTGGATGGTGGACCGTCTCCGGGCGGCCCACGACCGGGGCGGTGCCGAGGCGGTGCGCAAGGAGGGTGTGGAGCTGGCCACCGAGCTGTGCGCCCGCCTGCTCGACGACGGCGCGCCGGGCCTGCACTTCTACACCTTCAACCGCTCGAGCGCGACCCGCGAGATCTACGCGGCGCTCGGCCTGGGGCCTGTCGCGGGCACGTAGCGACCCGGGAGCAGCCCAATTGGGACCTTGCCGTCCCGGCCCCTAGCATCCGTCCCATGGCAGACCACATCCGCATGGGCGACGACGGCACTCTGGTCGTCCCCGACGAGCCCATCATCCCCTTCATCGAGGGCGACGGCACCGGCGTCGACATCTGGCCGGCCGCCAAGCTGGTCCTCGACGCGGCCGCCGCCAAGCACGGGCACACGGTCGCCTGGAAGGAGGTGCTGGCCGGGCAGAAGGCCTTCGACGAGACGGGGAACTGGCTGCCCGACGAGACGGTCGAGGCCTTCCGCGAGCACCTGATCGGGATCAAGGGCCCGCTCACCACCCCGGTCGGCGGCGGCATCCGCTCGCTCAACGTGGCCCTGCGCCAGATCCTCGATCTCTACGTGTGCCTGCGCCCGGTGCGCTGGTTCACCGGCGTGCCCTCGCCGGTCGTCCACCCCGAGATGGTCGACATGGTCATCTTCCGCGAGAACACCGAGGACGTCTACGCCGGCTACGAGGTGCAGGCGGGCACCCCCGAGGCGGAGCAGCTGGCCGCCTACCTGCGCGACGAGATGGGCTGGCCCATCCGCGACGAGTCGGGCATCGGCATCAAGCCCATCTCGCCCATGGGTTCCAAGCGCCTGATCCGCGCCGCCATCGACTACGCCCTGGAGCGCAAGCGCGGCTCGGTCACCCTGGTCCACAAGGGCAACATCCAGAAGTTCACCGAGGGGGCGTTCCGCGAGTGGGGCTACGAGCTCGTGCGCGAGGAGTTCGCCGACGTGGCCGTCGGCTGGGACGACTGCGGCGGCGATCCGGGCGACAAGCTGCTCGTGAAGGACACCATCGCCGACATCACCCTGCAGCAGGTGCTGACCCGGCCCTCGGACTTCGACGTCATCGCCACGACGAACCTCAACGGCGACTACCTGTCCGACGCCCTGGCCGCCCAGGTCGGGGGCATCGGGATCGCCCCGGGGGCCAACATCAACTACGTGACCGGCCACGGGATCTTCGAGGCGACCCACGGCACGGCGCCCAAGTACGCCGGCCAGGACAAGGTCAACCCGGGGTCGGTGCTGCTGTCGGGCGTGCTCATGTTCGAGCACATCGGCTGGAACAACGCGGCCGCCGACATCGTGCAGGCGCTCGAGGCCACCATCGCCGACAAGGTCGTGACCTACGACTTCGCCCGCCTGATGGATGGCGCCACCGAGGTCAAGTGCTCCGAGTTCGCCTCGGCCATCGTCGACCGCCTCTAGAAGGAGCCACTCTCCCCATGGCCAAGACCCCCGTCCACGTCACGGTCACCGGCGCCGGTGGCCAGATCGGCTACTCCATCCTCTTCCGCATCGCGTCGGGCCAGCTCCTCGGCCCGGACCAGCCGATCGTGCTGCGGCTGCTCGAGATCGAGCCGGCCATGAAGGTGCTCGAGGGCGTCGTCATGGAGATCGACGACTGTGCCTTTCCGCTGGTGCACGACATCGTTGCCACGTCCGACCTGGCGACGGCCTTCGACGGCACCTCGTGGGCGCTGCTCGTCGGCTCGGTGCCGCGCAAGGCCGGCATGGAGCGTGGCGACCTCCTCAGCGTCAACGGCGGCATCTTCAAGCCGCAGGGCCGGGCCATCGCCGAGCACGCGGCCTCCGACGTGCGCGTCCTGGTGGTCGGCAACCCCTGCAACACCAACTGCCTCATCGCCCGCTCCAACGCCCCGGAGGTGCCGACGGAACGCTGGTTCGCCATGACCCGCCTCGACGAGAACCGGGCCAAGGCGCAACTGGCGGCCATGGCGGGGGCCCCGGTGGCCGATGTCACCAACGTGGCCATCTGGGGGAACCACTCGGCCACCCAGTTCCCGGACTTCGCCAACGCCAGGATCGGCGGCAAACCGGCGACCGAGGTCATCGCCGACGGCGACTGGCTGCGGGGCGACTTCATCACCACCGTGCAGAAGCGTGGCGCGGCCATCATCGACGCCCGGGGCTCGTCCTCGGCGGCCTCGGCCGCCGCGGCGGCCATCGACACCGTCGTGAGCCTGCGCACGGCCACCACCGCCGGCGACTCGTTCTCGGTGGCCGTGGCCAGCACGGGCCAGTACGGCGCGCCCGAGGGCCTGCAGTTCGGCTTCCCCGTGGTGGCCGACGGGAAGGGTGGCTGGTCGGTCGCCGAGGGCTTCAGCCACGACGACTTCGCCCGGGAGCGGATCCGCGTCACAACCGAGGAGCTCCTGGCCGAGCGCAACGACGTCAAGGAGCTGGGCCTCGTCCCGTAGGGCCCTGGTGGGCGGACCGGCCGCCCGCCCACCGGCGCCGGTTCGTCACCGGCTGTTCGCGGCCGTGAAACGGGGGCGAAACACATGCCTGGCACCGTGAGGCTCGTGGGAGATCTCTTCGAGGGCTACGGCGCGGCCGCGCAGGGGCTGACCGGCGCCGCCTTCGACGAGATGGTCGACCGCGAGGGGTCCACCCGCACCCCCTACGCCGCCGTGGCCTCCTCGCTGGCCCAGATGGGCCCCGAGGACGTCTCGGCCCGGGCGTCGAGGTTGGCCCGGGCCTTCATGGACCAGGGGGTCACTTTCGATCTCGACGGCGAGGAGCGGCCGTTCCCGCTCGATGTGGTGCCGCGCATCTTCACCGCGGCGGAGTGGGCGCAGGTGGCCGACGGAGTGGCGCAGCGGGTGCGAGCCCTCGAGTTCTTCCTGGCCGACGTGTACGGCGCGGCGCGCATCGTGAGCGACGGCTTGGTTCCCCACGAGGTGGTCGTCAGCTCGCCCGGGTTCGTGCGTGCCGCCTATGGGTACTCACCGCCCAATGGGGTGCGCATCCACGTCGCGGGTATCGACGTGGTCCGCGACGAGGATGGCGAGTTCCGCGTGCTCGAGGACAACCTGCGCAGCCCGTCGGGCGTGAGCTACGTGCTGGCCAACCGGGCCGCCATGGCACGGGTCCTGCCCGAGCTGTTCTGGGGCCAGCCGATCCAGATGGTGACCGACTACCCGGCCCGGCTCGTGCACGCGCTCCGCCGGGCCGCGCCGGCGTCCGTGCAGGACCAGGACCCGACCGTGGTGGTGCTCACCCCCGGTGTGCACAACTCGGCCTTCTACGAGCACGCGCTGCTGGCCCGCCTCATGGGCGTCCACCTCGTCGAGGGGCGCGACCTCGTTTGCCACGGCACCGACGTGTTCCTGCGCACCACCGAGGGCGAGGTCCCGGTCCATGTGATCTACCGCCGCATCGACGACGACTACCTCGATCCGTTGCAGTTCCGCCCCGAGTCGCTGGTGGGTTGCCCCGGCGTCGTGAACGCGGCGCGCGCCGGGCGCGTCACCATCGCCAACGGTGTGGGCAACGGGGTGGCCGACGACAAGCTCGTCTACACCTACGTGCCGGCCATGATCCGCTACTACCTCGGTGAGGACCCGATCTTGCAGAACGTCGAGACCATGCATCTGGTCGACGACACCGTGCGCAAGGACGCGCTGGCACGCCGCGGCGATCTGGTCTTCAAGCGGGTCGACGGCTCGGGCGGGAAAGGCCTCGTGATCGGTCCGGCGGCCACCGGGTCCGAGCTGGACGAGCTGGCGGTCGAGGTCGAAGCGGACCCGCGGCACTGGATCGCCCAGCGCGTGGTGGCCCTGTCGACCTCGCCGACGTGGGTCGACCAGACGATGGCTCGGCGTCACGTCGACCTGCGTCCCTTCGTGGTGAATGACGGTGAGGACATCTGGGTCCTGCCCGGCGGGTTGACGCGCGTCGCCCTGCAAGAGGGTGGCCTGGTGGTCAATTCGAGCCAGGGCGGAGGCTCCAAGGACACCTGGGTGGTCGGAGGCGGGCCGTCGATGCCGGTGTTGCCGCCGCGCCAGAGCGCCCCCCGCATGGCCCACCCGCCCATGGACGTGGGGCCGTTGGTCGAGGGGGAGCTCGGGGTCCAACAACAACAACAACAACAGCAGCAGCACGAGCAACACCGGCACCCGCACCGGCGGCCCCATCCGGGCCCGGTGCGGCGGCGGCACGGGGGGTATGTGTGACGCGGGCGCTGCTCAGCCGCGTCGCCGAGTCGATCTTCTGGGTGGGCCGCTATGTGGAGCGGGCGGAGGGCACGGCGCGCATCCTCGACGTGTCGGTGTACCAGGCGCTCGAGCAGAGCGACGTGGAGGGTTCGCACGCGGCGCGCCGCCTGCTCGCCGTGATGGGCCTGCCCGACTCGGGCACCGAGACGCTGTGGCAGGCGACCGAGCGGCTGGCCACCGACCCCGCCAGCCGGTCGTCGATCGCCGGTGCGCTGGCGGCGGCGCGCGAGAACACGCGGGCCGTGCGCCACGTTGTGCCGGTCGAGTTCTGGGAGCACATCAACGCCACGTGGTCGCAACTGCCCCTCGAGTGGCAGACCGGCCGCCCTGCCGGCCCGGCCCCGTACCTCTCGTTCGTCAAGACCCAGTGCGCCGGCATGATGGGCCTGGCCGACACCATGATGAGCCGGGACCAGACCTGGCTCTTCTTCACGCTGGGTCGGTGCCTGGAACGCACCGACGTGGTGGCACGCCAGCTCGCCACGGTGGCCTTCGACGAGGTCTTCGACAGCGGGCTCGTGATGCTGCTGCGCTCGTGCGGCGGCTACGAGCCCTATCTCCGGCTCTCCCAGGGCGTGGTCGAGCCGGGACGGGTGCTCGACTTCTTGCTGCGCGACCGCCTCTTCCCCCGTTCGGCCTTCGCATCGCTGACGCTCGCCGAGGACTGCCTGGACCAGATCAACGCCGGGCGGGAGGGGACGTGGGACGACGCCCGCGGTCTCATCGGCCTGGCGCGGGCCGAGCTTGAGTATTCGGCACCGGCCACCTTGTCGCGGGGGCTCGAGTCCCGGCTGGAGCGCCTGCAGGCCTCGATCTCCTCGGTGAGCGATGCCGTCACGCGTCGCTACTTCGCCCAGGACCTGCCGATGCAGTGGCGGCAGGGGAGCGGGGGCGGGTGAGTCGCGGCGACGGCTGGCGGCTGCGGGTCAACCACGAGACCCGGTTCGTGTACGACGGGCACGCGCGGGCCTCGTACAACGAGCTGCGCCTGACGCCGCGTACCGAGGGGCGTCAGACCACGCTCGAGACCCGCGTGGTCACGGTACCTGCGGCGCCGCAGTACACCTATGTCGACTACTGGGGGACCCACGTGGTGGCCTTCAATGTCGACCGGGCGCACGAGATGCTCTCGATCACCGGACATTCGCTGGTCGACACGCAGCGAGCCGTGGAACCCGAGGACTGCACCTGGGACGACGTGACGGACGCCTCGACCACCATGGCCGACCATCTCTCGCATCACCGGTACACGTCGCCCGGCCCCGAGCTGCGCGACCTGGCAACCAGGTTGCGGACGGACCGGCCGCTCGAGACGGCCCGGGGCATCATGGGTGCCACGCACGATGCGCTGCGCTACGTGCGCGGCGTGACCCACGTGCACACCTCGGCCGACCAGGCCTACGCCGACGGAGCCGGGGTGTGTCAGGACTTCGCCCACCTGGCCCTGGCCCTGGCCCGGTCGGCCGGGCTTCCGGCGCGCTACGTGTCGGGGTACTTCCACCCCGAGGCAGACGCCACCATCGGCGAGGAGATCTCTGGCGAGAGCCATGCCTGGGTCGAGCTGTGGACAGGTCGGTGGTGGGGCTACGACCCGACCAACGACTGCGTCGTGGGGGAGCGCCACGTCGCCGTCGGCCGCGGCCGCGACTACGGGGACGTGCCGCCGGTGAAGGGTATCTACGCCGGCAACGCGGAGAACACGCTGCGGGTCGCGGTGCGCGTCACGAGGACGCACTGATCCCGTGCTGACCCGCATGCGGATCTGGCTGCCCGACGCCCCGGGGGTCCTGGGCGCGGTGGCTGCCGAGATCGGCGCCGCCGACGGCAACGTCATCGGGCTCGAGGTGCTCGAGCGCGGCGCCGGGGTCGCCGTCGACGAGCTCGTGGTCGAGCTGCCCGACGACCCCGGCGCGGTGGACGCCGTGTGCCGCGGGGTGCGCAACGTCCCGGGGGCGGGGGTCGAGGTCGTCACCGAGGTACCGGGTGAGGCAACCGACCGTGCGGGCACCGTCCTGGCCGCCGCGGCGGCCATCCTCGAAGCGGGCACGCCTGCGGCCGCGCTGCGTGCGCTGGGTGGACAGCTACACGATCTCTTCGACCTGTCCTGGCTGGCCCTGGCCGACGGCGCGTTGGCGCGCTACGTCGAGGCACGCGGCGACGTCCCCCCGGTGCAGTGGATGGCCGCCTTCGCCGAAGGGGCCCGTAGCGGGGCGGACCCGGCCAACGACACCACCGGCTCGGGCGTCTTCGTCGAGCCCGTGCCCGAGACCGGGCTGGTGGTGTGCGGTGGCAGGCCCACCGCGATCCGCCGGCGGGAACGGGCCGAGATCGGGCTGCTGGTCGTCGTGACCGCCCGGTTCATGGACGCGCTCGGGGATCGGGGCCCCGATGGGGACGTCTGGCGCGGTGGCGAAGGGGAGGTTGGGCGCCAGCCTCGTTAGTGTCCCGGAGATGCTTCGCATCGGCTTCGTGGGAACCGGTCTCATCGCCTGGGCGCACGGCCTCGGGCTCAAGGCCATGATCGACAGCGGCGTGGTCGACGCTTCCATCGTCGCCGTGCACGACCAGCGCGAGCGCCGGGCGCTGGGGTTCACCGAGGCGCTCGGCGGCACGGGCGCGGCATCGGTGGCCGACGCCGGCGAGGTGGCCCGGCGCTGTGACGCCATCTGGGTGTGCACGCCGACGGCGGAGCACCGCGCCGCCGTGGACGCCGCCGTGGCGGCCGGATGTGCCGTGTTCTGCGAGAAGCCCCTCGACCGTGACCTGGCCGGCGCCCGCGAGCTCGTCCGCTCGGTGATGGGGACGGGCGTGCCGAGCCAGAGCGGGTTGGTGCTCCGCAGCGCCCCGGTGTTCCGGGCGCTGCGCGACCTGATCGTCGGCGGGTCGTTGGGCGCGCCCATGGCGGCTGTCTTCCGGGACGACCAGTACTTCCCCATCCGGGGAACCTACGCGTCGCGGTGGCGGGCCGACGTGGCCCAGGCCGGCGGCGGGTGCCTCATCGAGCACTCCATCCACGACGTGGACATCCTGCGGTTCTGCTTCGGAGAGGTCGACACCGTGGCGGCTCGAACGGCGAACCACGCCGGCCACGAGGGTGTCGAGGACCTGGCCACGGTCTCCCTGTCGTTCTCCTCGGGGCTCGAGGCCAACCTCACCAGCGTGTGGCACGACATCATGAGCCGCGGTTCGACGAGGCGGATCGAGGTCTTCTACCGGAACGGGATGGTGTGGCTCGACGACGAGTTTCGCGGACCGCTGCACGTCCAGACGAGCGAGGGCACCGAGGTGCGGGCCTGCCCGTCGCCGGACTGGGTGGACGCGCTCCCGTTGGCCGACGACGAGGTGGGGCTGGCCGTGCGGGCCTACGTCGAAGCGGACCGGGCGTTCCTCGACGCCGTGGCGGCGGCCCGGCCCCCCGCGCCCGGCCTCGACGTGGCCCTCGAGGCCCATCGCCTGGTCGACGCCGCCTATCGCTCGGCGGCCGCCGGCGGGCTGCCGGTCGGCATGGCCGGACCCGGAGCCTGAACGCGTCCCGCCGGCCGTCTCCGTCCGAGGGTGGATATCCGGCCGTCGATGCCTCATCCTCAGGTCGGATCCGCACCGCAAAAACCATCTTCCACCAGGGAGAACCGCCCCCGGGCCACTCCCATGGCCCTGGCCGGCCGACGGTACGATGCCGACGGCGCTCGCGGTGCACGTCTCCGTCAGGCCGCCGTGCGACGACGAGGAGGTCCCGCGAGCGTGCCTGCGCTGCTCCGAGTGTTCAACCAGCAGCCCCTGGCGGCGAAGGTGCCCGAGGTGACCGCCCTCTTCTGGGTCATCAAGATCTCCACCACGGCGTCAGGCGAGGCCATCTCGGACATGTTCGTCAACAACAAGAAGCTCGGCGTCGTCGTCGAGGTCTCGATGTTCGCCGCGGCGCTGTTCCTCCAGTTCGCGGCCAGGCGCTACGCCGCCGTCCCGTACTGGTTCCTGGCCCTGGCCATCGCCACGGCGGGGACCGGGGTGGCGGACACGATGCACAAGGCGTTCGGCATGCCCTATGCCTTCACGTCGGCCTTCTGGCTGGTGGTGCTGGGCGTCGTCTTCATTCTCTGGAGCCGGAGCGAGCACACCCTGGACATCCACTCGATCACCACCAACCGCCGTGAGAAGTACTACTGGGCCGTGGTGTTCGCCACCTTCTGCCTGGGGACAGCACTGGGCGACTTCCTGGCCGACACCCTCGGTCTCGGCTACCTGGGCTCGGGACTCCTCTTCACCGCGCTCATCGTGATCCCGTGGGCGGGGTGGCGGTTCGCCCGCTGGAACGCCATCTTCTCGTTCTGGTTCGCCTACGTGCTCACCCGTCCGCTCGGGGCCTCCTTCGCCGACTACCTCTCCAAGGGCCACGACGTGAGCGGCGTCGGCTTCGGGGGCTGGCAGACGGCCTTCGTGCTCACCCTGGCCGTGGCGGGCCTGGTCGCGTACACCGCGAAGGCGCGCTACGACATCCAGCAGCCCGGCCTCGAGGCCGCTGGGGGCGTCTGAGGATCGGGAATCGGAGCCGGGAGCCCCCCGGAGCCCGTGCGCCGCGGCGGCAGATTCCCTAGCCTCGCGCCATGGACGTCGCCCCGCTTCTGCTCGAGATCTATGGACGTGTCCCGCCTCTGGCGGCGGGTGCCGTCGAGGGATTATCGGCCGAGGACCTGCGCCGGACACCGGCCCCTGGGACCAACCCCATCGGCTGGTTGGTGTGGCACCTCACCCGCGTCCAGGATCACCACGTCGGCGAGCTCCTCGACGCGGAACAGATCTGGTGTGGCGGCGAGTGGGCGGCGCACTGCGGACTGGCGCCCGACCCGGCGAACGTCGGCTACGGCCACAGCGAGGCCGACGTGGCCACGGTGCGGCCCGAGGGGCCCGAAGTGCTGGTGGCGTATCTGGCGGAGGTCGACGCCCGGACCCGTCGCATGCTCGAGAGATTGGGCCCGGCCGACCTCGACCGCGTGGTCGACCGGCGCTGGGACCCACCTGTCACCCTGGGCGTCCGGCTGGTCAGCATCGCTGACGACAGCCTGCAGCACGCAGGTCAGGCCGCCTACGTGCGGGGTCTGCTCGGCCTCTGAGGGGCTCCTGCGTGCCCGTGCGGCGGGTCTGCGGCGGCTCCGCTCAGGGGTTCCGGCCGACGGGGCCAGCGGACGTACGCAGCCCAGCCGAAGAGGGTCTCGTAGCCCAGACGGCGGTAGAGCGGCGCACCCATGACCGACGCCTGCAGCGTGCACGAGACGGCGCCGCGGTCGAAGGCCAGGTTGGTTGCGGCCGTGGTGATCAGCGCACCGAGCCCCCCGCCGCGGGCATCGGGGACCGTGCCCACCCACTGCAGGCTCGCCACGCCGTCGCTCTCGTAAGCCATGGCAGTGGCGACGTGTTCGCCGTGACGCGTGGCGAGCACGATGTGCGCGCAGGGGTCGCCGAGTACCAACGCGGTCTTCTCGAAGAGGTCGTCGAGCACCTCGGCGGGCATCCCGTAGGTCGCGTAGGCCGCGGCGTTGATCTCCTTGAACGCGCGCAGCCCGTCCTCGTCGTCGACCACGCGCACTTCGACACGCTCTGCGGGCTCCGGGTTGGCGAGCGGATGGCGGCAGATCATCTCCGGCGCGACATCGCCGAACGGCTCGAGGCCGGCGGCGACGCAGACGTCGCGCAGGTCCTCGTCCGGTCCGTTGTCTCGCACTTTGACCGCGAAGCCACGCGCCCGGGCCGAGAAGAACGCTTCGGCCCGAGAGACCAGCAGGGCGGGATCGACGTCGTCGCCGATGCGGAACGCCTCGTTGGCCACGACCGGGATCCACGTGCCGCCCGCGCACAGCACCACCTCGCCGTCCTCCTCGAGCGCACCGCGGCTCGACCAGCGGGTCAGAGCGCGGTTGTAGGCGACGAGGGCGCGGCGACCCCGCGCCAGCTCGCTCGACTCCTCTGGTACCCCGTGCGGCACGTGTGGACCCCCTCGGTGCTGGTCACTGGTCGCTCGACGCCCGCCATCATGCCCGACCACGCGCCCCGCACTCGGACGCGAGAGCGTGGGCGCTTGAATCCGGGCCGCGGCTTCAGCCCAGGGCGAAGACCGGGTGGCGCGTCGCCACCGCGGCGAGCTCGGCGTCGCTCGAGTCGGCAGTGGCACCGTCGAAGAACATCTTGGTCTCGAAGCCCCACTTGCGCAGGTAGGCGCGCAGGACCGGGACGCGCTCGGCGACCGGGATCTCCGTCGCCGTGCACTGCCGGCGCCGCCGTCCGAGGATCAGGACGAAGCGGCCGCCGGAGTGGCGCACGTTGCGGACCCACTGCGTCTCGCCCCGCGGCGCCACGAGGTACTCGGTCCCGTCGAGCAACAGGAGGTTGACCGGCGTGTGGTGGAGCTCGCCGGTCGTGCGTCCCCGGTGCTCCAGGACGCGCGAACCCCGGACGCTCACGCCGAGTCGGGTCAGCCCTGCCATGAGCCGGTTGGCCACGTTGCGGGTGAACCAGTCGGGTTGCTGGTAGTGCGGGAGGGTGGTCTGACGGGGGTCGAGGGTGGTGGTCACGTCGATCGGCTCCTCGGTTGGTTCCGGTAGGTACGAACACCGATACTAAATGTGAACACTGTTCTTGTCAAGTACTTGTGTTCACGGAATCGAGGGTTCAGACTGAATCCCATGCCGGACCCCGAGCCGACTGCCGATCCAGCCGCAGGGGGTGTCGCGACGCGTCCACGCACGGCCCGGGAGCGGGTGCGCGAGGAGATGACGGCCGAGATCCTGGCCGTGGCACGCCGGCACCTGGCCCGGGACGGCGCACCGGCGCTGTCCCTGCGCTCGGTGGCCCGTGACCTGGGTATGGCGCCCTCCGCGCTCTACCGCTACTTCGACGGGCGCGACGCCCTGCTGAGCGCCCTCATCCTCGAGGCATTCGAGTCGCTGGCGGCGGAGGCGGAGCGGGCCTCCGAGGAGGCTGCCGCCCGCACGCCGGCCACCCGGGTCGGCCGAGCCGCGGACGCAGAGCGCTGGCTGGCGGTGCCACGCGCCCTGCGCGCCTGGGCGCTGGTGCACCCCCACGAGTGGGGCCTCGTGTTCGGCACTCCGGTACCGGGCTACGAGGCGCCGCAGGCCACGGTGGAGCCGTACGTGCGGGTGGCGGCGGCCATGGCGCGGCCGGTGGTCGAGGCGTTCGAGCAGGGCCGCCTCCGACCTGCCGCGGCGCCCGGCGCGGCCGTGGCCGGGCTCGAACGCCAGGTGGCCGCCGCCGTGGCACCTGTGGCTGAAGGGCTGTTCCCCGGTCTCCGGACCGAGAACGTGGTGGCCGCGGTCGGGGCATGGTCGACCATCGTCGGGATCATCAGCCTCGAGGTGTTCGGCCACTGGCGCAACACCGTCTTGGAGCCGTCCGTGCTCTTCGACGCCACCATGCGCGGCATCGCCCACTCGGTGGGGCTGGACTGAGCCCAGTGGTCGACGCAGTCGCCCGCGGTCAGCGCAGGCTGTCGTAGATCGACACGGCCCGATTGCGCAGGTCTTCGAGGCGCTCCTCGGGGACCCACTCGGCCATGGCCGCGACCAGGTCGACCACCACGGCGGCCAGGTCCGTGAGCTCCCGGCTCGGCTCTTGCAGCTTGATCTGCGAGAAGGGGAACGCCACGTTCACCCGGCTCGATGGCGCGACGACGCCGGGCGCCCCGTCGCGCTTCTTCCCGCTGCCGCCGTTCGCTTCCAGCGGGTGCTTCTCCGATGACTTTGGCACCGCACCATCCTCGCACCGCCGCCGGCGGAGCTGGTGGCAAGCGGCGCCAGCTAGCCCAAGACCGGCAGCTTCAGCTCGATGCCTGCCGCGGCGAGGAAGGCCATCTTGTGCTCGAGTGCGTTCTGCCAATCGACCATGTCCTTGTCGAACTGCGTGCGGTCGCCTTCCTCGCACGCGTGCTCGAGCTCGTCGAACGCCAGGTCTTCGGCGTCGAGAAGGGCCCGGTACTTCGAGAGGAAGTGGTCGTTGATCGGCGTGTGCACGTCGTCCCTCCTGCCGCCGGCCCGACCTTCGCGAGCCGGTGCCCCGACGATACCCCGGTCACGTTCCGCTCGCCCGTGGGTCACCTGCCGACCGACTGGCCCCGAGGGCCGACCCGAGGCAACTGCCGTGGCGACCCGGCGCTACCAGCCCCGGCGCAGCCGGTGATAGGTGCGCGGCATCACGGCGCGGAAGACCGTGGCGGCGTCGATGAGCCCCGACACGCTGATCTCGAGCGCGGGCCCGCCGGCCCGGGCCAGGATGCGGCGCGACACCGTCTCGACGCTGCGGACGGTCAGCCGGGGCGGGGTGCGCAGCCCGCGGCCGAGCGCACCCAGGCCGAGCTCGGTGGGCATGAAGGCGGGGTAGACCACGTGGAGGCGCACCCCCTTGGGGCCGAGGCGGAACGACGCCGACTCGGTGAACGCGGAAAGTGCCGCCTTCGACGAGGGGTAGACGCCGGGGCCGGGTGAGGGCAGGCGGCCACCGTCGGACGAGATGTTGACCACGACACCGCGTCCACGCGCTGTCATCGAGGGCACCACGGCCAGCGTGGCCGCCACGGGGGCGAAGAAGTTCACGTCGAAGGTGCGGCGGAAGTCGTCCTCGCCGATCTCGGCGAGCCGGATGCCGGGGTCGGTGGCGGCGTTGTTGACCAGCAGGTCGACCGGGCCCTGGGCCGACTCCACCTCGGCGAGCATGCGTCGGAGGGCGACCGTGTCGGCCACGTCGCAGCAGACGGTGGCCGAGGCGGGGGCGTGGGTCTGCAGCTCGGACTCGAGTACGGCCAGGCGCGCCGCGTTGCGGGCCACCCCGACGACGGTGGCGCCGGCTCGGGCCAGGTCCTGGCAGAGCTGGGTCCCGAGACCGGCCGAGGCGCCCGTCACCAGCGCCACCTGGCCGCGATAGCGGCCGCCGAAGTCGGGGGGGCGGGCCGCCGGCGAGAAGCGGTCGAGGACCACGGGAGCCGTGCCGCCGATCCGAAGCCGAAGGCCGGCGAGCTCAGGCCGGCCGGCCGCCGGCCGGGCCTTCGGTGGGGTCCGTCAGTGCCTCGAGCGCGTCGCCCAGGCGCGCCGCCGCCGCGGCCAGCACGTCCTGGCCCGCCACCAGGGCCGCCAGGTCGCCGCGAACGCGCACCTGCCCGGCGGCCAGGGCGTCGGCGGGGTCGAGTTCGCCGCGTGCCAGGGCGAGGGCCTGCGGATAGCCGAGCACGATCGTGGCCGTCCCGGCCGGGGCGGCCGTCCCGGCCGGGTCGAGCTCGAGCCGGGCGTGCCCGTCCTCGACCGTCAGGACGACACGCACGTCGCCCCCGGCCGTGCCCGCCACTTCCGGCGGGACACCGGTCACCACCTGTACCACGCTGAATGAGCCGTCGGCCGCGGCCAGCGACCCCGCGCCGGCCGCGGCCAGGACGTCGGACAGGTCCAGCGCGCGGAGGGCGGCGTCGAAGGACTGCACCCAGTCGGGAGAGAGGTAGCGGGCCATGGGGGGATTCTTGCCCGCCGCGCCGGGGTCAGCCCGCCGACGCTTCCTCGGCCGACTTCTTGGACCGCCCGAGGATCTTGCGGCCCAGCCACGCCACCGGGTCGTAGCGGGCGTCGACGACGCGCTCCTTCATGGGGATGATGCCGTTGTCGGTGATCTTGATGTGCTCGGGGCAGACCTCGGTGCAGCACTTGGTGATGTTGCACATGCCCAGGCCGCTGTCGTGCGCCAGCTCGCGGCGGTCGAGGACGTCGAGCGGGTGCATCTCGAGCTCGGCGAAGCGGATGAAGAAGCGCGGCCCGGCGTACTTGGGCTTGTTGTCCTCGTGGTCGCGGATGACGTGGCAGACGTCCTGGCACATGAAGCACTCGATGCACTTGCGGAATTCCTGTCCCCGCTCGACGTCGACCTGCATCATCCGGTAGCCGCCCTCGGGCTCGGGGCCGGGCTTGAACGCCGGCACCGTCTTGGCCACCTCGTAGTTGAACGAGACGTCGGTCACCAGGTCGCGGATGATGGGGAACGTCTTCATCGGGGCCACGGTCACCGGCTCGCCTTCGGGCAGGGTGTCCATGCGGGTCATGCACATCAGGCGGGGCAGGCCGTTGATCTCGGCCGAGCAGGAGCCGCACTTGCCCGCCTTGCAGTTCCAGCGGCAGGCCAGGTCGGGGGCGTCGGTGGCCTGGATCCGGTGGATGACGTCGAGGACCACCTCGCCCTCGACGGCGGGCACCAGGTAGTCGGTGAACTCACCGCCCCCGTCGTCGCCGCGCCACACCCGCATCGTCACCTTCTCGGCCATCGGCTCAGTGTCCTTCCTCGAAGAGCGCGCGCAGCTCGGCGGGCATCTCGGGCAGCGGTTCGGGCGCGACGGAGATGGGCGCCAGAAAGCCGCGCTCGGCCGTCTGGCGCTGCACGAAGTTGACCTTGCCCAACTCGGGGTCGGGCCCCGGGAAGTCCTCCCGCGTGTGCCCGCCGCGGGACTCCTTGCGGTTGAGCGCGCCCTGGGCCACCGCGATGGAGGTGGTGATCATGGACGGCAGGTCGGTGGCCAGGTTCCAGCCCGGGTTGTACTCGCGCCCGCCCTTCACCTGCACCTTGGCCGTCTGCTGCTTGAGGTCCTCCAGCTTGACCAGCGCCTCCTCGATCTCGGCCCCGGTGCGGATGATGCCGACCAGAGCCTGCATGGTCTCCTGCAGCTCGTGCTGCACGTCGTAGGGGTTGAGCCCGTCCTCGCGCCCGAAGGGGGCGAAGGCATCGTCGATCACCGAGGCGACCTCCGCCGGGTCGACGCTCGGCGCGCCGGCGCGGGCCTCCGCGAAGTCGGCGGCGCCGATGCCGGCGCGGCGGCCGAAGACGACGAGGTCCGACAGCGAGTTGCCGCCCAGGCGGTTCGCGCCGTGCATGCCTCCCGCCACCTCGCCCGCGGCGAAGAGGCCCGGCACGGTGGCGGCTTGGCTCTCGGCGTCGACGCGCACCCCGCCCATCATGTAGTGGCAGGTGGGCCCGACCTCAAAGGGGCCAGCCGTGATGTCGACGCCGGCCAGCTCCATGAACTGGTGGTACATGGACGGCAGGCGCCGGCGGATGTACTCGGGCGTGCGCCGCGACGCGATGTCGAGGAAGACGCCGCCGTGCGGGCTGCCGCGGCCCGCCTTCACCTCCGAGTTGATGGCGCGAGCCACCTCGTCGCGGGGCAACAGGTCGGGCGTGCGCCGGTTGTTGTGGTGGTCCTCGTACCAGGCGTCGGCTTCCTCCTCGGTTTCCGCCGTCTCGGCCCGGAACATGTCGGCCACGTAGTTGAACATGAAGCGGGTGCCCTCGGAGTTGCGCAGCACGCCGCCGTCGCCGCGCACGCCCTCGGTGACGAGGATGCCGCGCACCGACAGCGGCCACACCATGCCGGTCGGGTGGAACTGCACGCACTCCATGTCGATGACGTCGGCCCCGGCCCAGATGGCCATCGCATGGCCGTCGCCGACGGACTCCCACGAGTTGGAGGTGTACTTCCAGGATTTGCCGATCGACCCCGTGGCCAGGACGAACGCCTTGGCGGTGAAGAGGACCATCTCGCCGGTGGGTCGCATGTAGCCCACGGCGCCCGAGATGCGACCTTCGCTGTCGGGGAGCAGGCGCAGGATCTTGCACTCCATGAAGACGTCGGTGCCCATCGACACGACCTTCTGCTGCAGGGTGCGGATCAGCTCCAGGCCGGTCCTGTCGCCGACGTGGGCCAGGCGGGCGTAGCGGTGGCCGCCGAAGTCGCGCTGGGTGATGCGGCCGTCGGGGGTGCGGTCGAGCAGGGCGCCCCAGTGCTCGAGCTCGTAGACGCGGTCGGGGGCCTCCTGGGCGTGGAGCTGCGCCATGCGCCAGTTGTTGAGCATCTTGCCGCCGCGCATGGTGTCGCGGAAGTGGACCTGCCAGTTGTCCTCGGGCCACACGTTGCCCATGGCGGCGGCAATGCCGCCCTCGGCCATGACGGTGTGCGCCTTGCCGAGCAGCGACTTGCACACGAGCGCCACCCGCAGGCCCCGCTCCTTGGCCTCGATGGCGGCACGGAGCCCGGCGCCACCGGCGCCGATGATGATGACGTCGTAGTCGTGCGTTTCGTAGTCGGCCATGCGTGTCCTCGCGCCCTAGAAGTGGAAGCCGGGGTCGGTGATGGTGCCGCTGGCCACCAGGCGCACGTAGAGGTCGGAGAGCGCCACCACGAACAGGCTGATCCAAGCGAAGCGCATGTGGACGGCGTTCAGTGGGGTGACTGCCTTCCAGAGCTTGTGGCGCACGGGGTGCTTGGCGAAGGAGCGCACCTGGCCGCCGCAGAAGTGCCGGCAGGCGTGGCACGAGAGGCTGTAGAGCCAGAGGAACACGGCGTTGAAGGTGAGCACCAGCGCGCCCACGCTGACGCCCCACCCCGCCCCGAGCCCGGGTTGCCGGTAGGCGATCACGGCGTCGTAGGTCAAGACGACGTTGAAGACCAGCAGGATCCAGAAGAAGTACCGGTGGACGTTCTGGAGGATGAGCGGGATCCTCGTCTCGCCGCTGTAGCTGCCGTGGGCGTCGGCCACCGCGCAGGCCGGGGGAGACCACCAGAAGGAGCGGTAGTACGCCTTGCGGTAGTAGTAGCAGGTGAGGCGGAAACCCAGCGGGAAGATCAGGATCAGCAGCGCAGGGGAGAAATTCCAGACGGGCAGCGTGCCGAAGGTGTGGCTGCCCGGTACGCAGCTGTTGGCGATGCACGGAGAGTAGAAGGGCGAGATCATGTCGCGGTGCAGCGTGGCGCCCGCGTAGTAGTTCTTGCCCACGAAGGCGGCCCAGGTCGAGTACACGACGAAGGCGGTCAGGATGGCCACGGTGATCACCGGTTCCACCCACCAGCCGTCCGTGCGCAGCGTGGGCTTGTCGGGCCCGCCGCGCTTCCCGATGGCAACCGGTGTCCCGGTCACGCTTCCGACCGTGGTCGTCACACGCTCCTCCTCAGTACCCGGCCCCGGCCGTCCCTGCTCGTCGGCGGTGGCGCCGGGTCCGGGGGAGACGCCTCGCCGGCCCAGCGCAGCCTCAGGCCGGGCCCAGCGCCCGTACCCTACGGCTGCCGCGCGAGGCGGTCAAAGACATAGATGGAATGAAGTTCAGAGCATTAGGCTCTCAAAGGTGCAGCTGCACCAGCTTGCCTACGCGGTGGCCGTGGCCGAGGAGGCGAGCTTCACCCGGGCGGCCGATCGCCTGCACCTGGCCCAGCCGTCCCTGTCGCGCCAGGTGCGCCTGCTCGAGGCCGAGCTCGGGGTGTCCCTCTTCAACCGCGGCCCGGGGCAGGGCCCGGTCACGCTGACCCCCGACGGCGCCTCGCTGCTCCCGTTCATGCGGCGCGTCCTGGCGGACGTCGAGGCCACGGGCGCCGAGGCCCGCGCCCTGGCGGGCATGGTCCGCGGCCGGGTGGCCGTGGGCGCCACGCCCAGCCTGATCACCAGCGTGCTCGCCCCGGCCCTGGTGGCCTTCCACGAGGGCCATCCGGGCATCGACCTGGCCGTGGTCGAGGGCGGCTCGCACCAGCTCGTCCCCCAGGTGGCCGCCGGCGAGGTCGACCTGGCCCTGGTGGTCCTGCCGGTGGCCGACCCCCTGGTGGTGAGCACGGCGCTCTTCGACGACCCGCTGGTCCTGGCCGTGTCGCCCCGTCACGCCCTGGCCTCGCGCACCGAGGTGCGGGTCGGGGAGCTCGACGGGCTCGACCTGGTCACGTTCCGGGAAGGGTACGACCTGCGCGCCGTCACGCTGGCCGCCTGCGCCGCCGCGGGCGTGGAGCCGCACCTGGTCAGCGAGGGTGGGGAGATGGCCGGCGTCCTCTCCTTCGTGTCGGCCGGCCTGGGCGCCGCCGTGGTGCCCGCCATCGCGCTGCCCGGCGACGGGTCGCTGGTCGGCATCCCGTTCACCGGGCCCACCCTCAGCCGGACGGTCGCCTTGGCCCAGCGGGGCGGGCGCGCCCTGGCCCGCCCGGCGCGCGCTCTGGCCGACGAGCTGCTGGCCCGGCACGCAACCCCGGCGCGCCGGGGTCGCGCCGGCTCCTAAACGGTCCTTGCTTCTCGCGCAGATTCGCGTGGGTGGACCCACGGACCCGTGTGCGCGACGGAGACGGTGCGGCCGTACCGCCCGGCGGGCATCGGGTTTAGGCTCGGTCCATGGACGGCCCTTCCCGCTACGACCCGTCGGCCACGCCCAACCCGGTGCGCGTGAAGCCACCGGCCGACTTGCCGCACGCCTTGGCGGACCTGCGCACGACGGGGTGGGAGTCGGTGAGCGTGGCCGAGGAGATGCGCCGCAACACGGCCAAGGCGATCGCCGCCGGGCGGTCGTTGGTGCCGGGCGTGCTCGGGTTCGACGACACCGTGGTGCCCCAACTGGAGAACGCCATCCTGGCTGGGCACGACATCATCCTCCTCGGTGAGCGCGGTCAGGCCAAGACGCGGGTGATCCGCTCCATCGTCGGCCTGCTCGACGAGTGGATGCCGGTCGTGGCCGGGTCGGAGATCAACGACGACCCGTACAACCCGGTGTCCCGCTACGCCATCGACCGGGTGGACGAGCTGGGCGACGCCACGCCCATCGACTGGGTCCACCGCTCGCAGCGCTACGGCGAGAAGCTGGCCACACCCGACACCTCCATCGCCGACCTCATCGGCGAGGTCGACCCGATCAAGATCGCCGAGGGGCGCTACCTCAGCGACGAGCTGGCGCTGCACTACGGGCTCATCCCGCGGGTGAACCGGGGCATCTTCGCCATCAACGAATTGCCCGACCTCTCCGAGCGCATCCAGGTCGGCCTGCTCAACATCCTCGAGGAGCGCGACGTGCAGATCCGGGGCCACCGCATCCGGCTGCCGCTCGACGTCATGCTGGTGGCCACGGCCAACCCCGAGGACTACACGAACCGGGGCCGCATCATCACGCCGCTCAAGGATCGCTTCGGCGCCCAGATCCGCACCCACTACCCCTTCGAGACCATGACCGAGGTCCGGATCATGGAGGGCGAGGCCGACCTGCCGACCGCCGGCGTCCCGGTGCAGGTGCCGCCGTTCATGAAGGAGATCGTGGCCGAGGTCAGCCAGCTGGCCCGGCGCAGCACCCACCTCAACCAGCGCAGCGGCGTGTCGGTCCGCCTGTCCATCGCCAACTACGAGACGCTGGTCGCCTCCGCCGTGCGGCGGGCGCTGCGCACCGGCGAGCCGGTGGCGGTGCCCCGCATCAGCGACCTCTCGGCGCTCGTGCCTTCGACCCAGGGCAAGATCGAAGTCGAGGCCATGGAGGAGGGCCACGAGGACGAGGTGGTGGCCCAGCTCGTGGCCGCGGCCACGCTGTCGGTGTTCCGCCGGCGCGTCACCCTCGAGGACCCGCAGTCGATCGCCGCGGCCTTCCACGACCAGGTGGTGGTGCACGTGGGCGACGACCTGCCCTCGGCCGCCTACCTCGAGGTGCTGGCCGACATCCCCGAGCTCGAGCCGTCCACGCGCGCGCTGGCCGGGCCCGAGGCGGCCGAGGCCGAGTCACCCGCGCTCATGGCCTCGGCGCTCGAGTTCCTCCTCGAGGGGCTCCACCTGACCAAGCGGCTCAACAAGGACGCCTCGGGGGCCCGTGCCCTCTACCGCGGGCGCAAGTAGGCGCGCACCGTGACACGCGAGGTCGCGACGCCGGAGGGGGGTGGACGGTGAGCATCCGCTACGACTACTCCGAGTGGGACGGGAGCCAGCAGTTCTCGGACCTCGACCCCGACGAGCTGCTGGCCGGCCTGACCGACGACCTGCTCTCGGGTGGCGACCTCGACGACGCGCTGCGCCGCATGTTGCGCAGCGGATACCGCACGACCGACGGCGAGCAGGTCCCTGGTCTGCGCGACCTGCTCGACCAGCTCCGGCGCCGGCGGGCCGAGATGCTGGCCGAGGGTGATCCCGACGGCCGCATGGCGGACCTGACGCGCCAGCTCGATGAGATCGAGCAGGACGAGCGGGCGGCCATCGACGAGTTGGTCGAGGAGGCGCACGCCTCGGGCGACCAACGGCGGACCGAGGTGACGGACGACGTGGCCACCGAGCGCCGGATGGCGCTCGACCTCCAGCCCGACGACCCGGCGGGGCGCATCAGCAGCCTGCAGCACTACGACTTCGTCTCCAGCGAGGCCCGTGAGCGGTTCGAGGAGCTGGTCGAGGAGCTCCGCCGTGAGATGGCCGACACCTTCTTCGAGGGCGCGTCCGAGGCGCTCTCGACCATGAGCCCCGAGCAGATGGCGCGCATGCGCGAGGCCTACGACGCGCTCAACCGCATGCTCGAGCAGCGCGAGCGGGGCGAGGAGATCGACCCCAGCTTCGAGGAGTTCATGGAGCAGTTCGGCGACATGTTCCCGGGCGACCCGCAGAACCTCGACGAATTGCTCGAGCAGCTGGCCCAGCGCATGGCCGCCGCCCAGGCGGTGTGGAACTCGCTCAGCCCCGAGCAGCAGGCCCAGCTGAGTGGCCTGATGGAGGCGGTGCTCGAGGACATGGACCTGCGCTGGCAGGTCGAGCGCCTGTCCCAGAACCTCCAGCGCGCCTTCCCCGATGCCGGCTGGCAGCAGTCCTACGACTTCAACGGCGAGGGCTCCATGAGCCTGAACCGCGCCACCGACCTGGCCACCCAGCTCGGCCAACTCGACCGCATGGAGGAGGTGCTGCAGTCGGCCTCGTCGCCTGCAGCGCTGGGCGAGATCGACCTGGACCAGGTCAAGAACCACATGGGGGAGGACGCGGCGCGGGCCCTGGACCGACTGGCCAACCTGACCAAGTCGCTGGCCGACGCCGGGCTCATCGAGCAGCAGGGAGGGCGAATCGAGCTCACACCCCGCGGCGTGCGCCGCCTGGGCCAGAAGGCGCTGGCCGATCTCTTCGGCCAGATCAACAAGGACCGCATCGGTGACCACTCGGCCATGCGCACCGGATCGGGCCACGACCGCGAGGAGACGACCAAGGCCTACGAGTACGGCGACCCCCTCAACCTGCACCTGACCTCCACCGTGCACAACGCCGTGCGGCGTGGCGGCTCGGGGGTGCCGGTGCGCCTGCACCCCGACGACTTCGAGGTGGTCGAGGTCGAGGCCCTCTCCCGCTCGGCCACGGTGCTCGCAGTCGACCTGTCGATGTCGATGCCCATGCGGGACAACTTCGTCCCGGCCAAACGGATGGCCATGGCGCTGCAGACGCTCATCTCCACCAAGTTCCCGAGGGACTATCTGGGCATCGTGGGTTTTTCGGAGGTGGCCCGCGAGATCCGGCCCGACGAGATCCCCACCGCCATGTGGGACTACGTCTATGGCACCAACCTGCAGCACGCGCTGGCGCTGGCGCGGCGCATGCTGGCCCACCAGCACGGGACGAAGCAGATCATTGTGGTCACCGACGGCGAGCCGACGGCGCACATCGACGACCGCGGCGAGGTCTTGTTCAACTACCCGCCCATCCCCGAGACGCTGCGGCGCACCATGGCCGAGGTCATCCGCTGCACGCGCTCGGGCATCACCATCAACACGTTCGCGCTGGACCTCCAGCGCACGCACTACCCGTTCGTGGAGCAGATCGCCCGGGTCAACGGCGGCCGCACCTTCTACACCACGCCTGACGCGCTGGGCGGGTACGTGCTGGTCGACTTCCTCAAGCACCGCCGGGTGCTGCGACCGGCCGGGTAGCGCCGCCCGATCCTCAGGGCCCCACGACGTCGCGCCGTGCGAACGCCGCCGCGCCGGCGAGCGCGGCGACCACGCCGATGGCGACGAACACGGCGTCGGTCACCCAGTCGACGGGCACCGAGGGTGCTGCGGCCACATGGTGGAAGACCGAGGTGTCGAGGAGCCAGTGGCTGAGGGCGCCGATCCCACCAACCAGCTCGACCAGCAGCGACCAGGTCAACACGGCGTACGTCCCCGGTACGGCGGCGCGCGGCCACAGGCCGAAGAGCAGCGCGCCGACCCCGAGCACGCACACCGCCGGGACGGCGGCGTTGACCCCGGCGGCCAGTATGCGCCCACCCCCGATGCCGGTGTGCTGGGCGGCGGCGCCGAGCCAGGTGGCGAGCCCGGCCACTGCCCCGCTCGCCACCACGAGCGCGAGGGCGGCGGCGAGACGGCCGCCCAGCCAGCGCGTGCGCGACACGGGCTGCACGAGCAGGTGGTCGAGCCGGCCTTCTGACTCTTCGGCCCTGATGGCCCCGATCTGGCCGGCGGCGGCGAAGGCGATGACGGCCTCCACCATGAGGAAGGCCACACCGAGGTAGGCGCCGGCGCCCCCACCGGTGGCACCGAGCTTGTCGAGCACCTCCTTGACCGACGAGCCAGAGAACGTCGTCCCGGCGCTGTGGGCGATCGACCCGAAGAGCAGGCCCACCACGGCCACGGCGGCGATCCAGGCGGCGGCCACGCCGCGCAGCAGGCGCACGCTCAGCCCGAACGTCCCGCCGAGGAGGCCGAGTCGCGCCGGGGCGTGCGCGTGGTCGGGCACCAGGCTCGACCCGACGTCGCGCGCGCCGGCCAGGAAGGTGGCGGCCGCGGCGAGCACCACCACGCCGAGTGCGATGGGGACGAGCGGCGCAGGATCGGGCCCGCTGAGCGGGGCGAGCTGCTCCACCCAGCCCAGCGGTGAGACCCAGGTGAGCCAGTGCACGCCGATGCCGGCGTCGCCCACCATGCGCAGGGCGTAGCTCACGCCGAGCACGACGGCCGCGTAGCCGGCGGCCTGGCGGCGGGTCGGCGCGAGCTGGCTGGTCAGCGCTCCCACGGCGAGGAACACGACGGCCGTGCTGACGAGGGCGAGCGCCAGGTAGCACGCGGCGCCGATGCCGATGCCGACGCGCCCGGACAGTCCGACCACCGCGGTGATGGCGGCCGTCACCGCCCACAGTGCCGCCGCCCCGGCGCCGAGGCCGGCCAACGCCTCGGCCGTCGCGCCGCGCGGGGAGGCGCGCCCGGTGAGCAGCAGGTCCCAGCGCCCGGCGTCCTCCTCGCCGCGCAGCAGCCGGGTGGAGGTGAGCAGGCCCCACACGGCTCCGATGATCATGACGGTCATGGAGACCTTGAACACGGTGAACCCGCCGACCGTCTGGAGGCCGGGCGCCGGTCCGAACAGCGCGATGGTGGCGTTGTTGGCGCCGAAGGCCGACGCCAGGGCCTCCCGCTCCGCCTTGGTCCGGTAGATGCTGGTGTAGCTCCAGGCGGACGAGGCCACGAAGGCGCCGAACACGTAGCCCCACAGGATGCCCGAGCGCGTCGCGGCGCGCGCAGTGCGGCGTCCCACGACCGCCGGTGCCATCGGTCCCCGCACCGATGCCGGCACGGATGACCGGGTGAGCTCAGCGGTCGTCACTCGACTCCGCCACGTGCCGGTCCGCACCCGTCCCGTCACCTGTCCGAGGACCCGACCCGTCACCCGTCCCGTAGTGGACCAGGAAGAGCTCCTCGAGCGAGGGCTCCCGGCTCACGAGGCCCGTGACCTCGGTGCCGGCCAGGGCGCGCACGAGCGGGGCCACGGAGCCGCGCAGCTCCAGGCGGGCGCCGTGGTCGTGGACGTGCACGTGGCCGACACCCGGCACGCCGGAGAGGTCCGGGACCGCGCCGGCGAAGGTCACGTCGACCGAGAGCGCGGAGAGGTGGCGCAGCTGGTCGAGTGTCCCGAGCTCGACCAACCGGCCGTCTCGCAGGATGGCCACCCGGTCGCAGAGCGCCTCGACCTCGCTCAAGATGTGCGAGGAGAGGAAGACGGTCTGGCCGCGCTCCTTGGCCTCACGGACGGACTCTCGGAAGGCCTGCTCCATGAGCGGGTCGAGGCCGGCGGTCGGCTCGTCGAGCACCAGCAGGTCCGCCCGGGTCATGAGGGCGGCGACCAGGAGGACCTTCTGGCGGTTGCCCTTGGAGTACGCCCGCACGCGGGTCGACGGATCGAGTTCGAAGCGGGCCAGCAGCTCGTCGCGGTAGGCGACGTCCACCGTCCCGTGCACCTGGCCGAGCAGGTGCAGCGTCTCGGCACCGGTGAGCCGGGGCCACAGGCTGGCCTCCCCGGGGACGTAGGCGAGGCGCCGGTGCGCAGCGATGCTGTCGCGCTGCACGTCGAGACCGAAGATCTCGCACCGGCCCGCCGTGGGGCGCAGGAGCCCCAGCATCAGCCGGATGGTGGTGGTCTTGCCCGCCCCGTTGGGCCCGAGGTAGCCCATGACCTCGCCCTGCGACACCTCGAGGTGCAGGTCGTCGAGTGCGGTGACGTGCCCGAAGCGCTTGGTCAGGCCCTCGGCGCAGATGGCGGTCGTGATCATGGCGCACTCCCTTCGCCCGGCTGCCCGGGCCGTCGGTCGTCACCCAGGATCATGGCCGCTGTCGGCGGCGACCCGGGGATCATGTCCCCTTCCCGCGGACCAGTGGCTCCGAACGCTGGAAAACGGCCCTACGATCGTTCCCGCGCGCAGAACCACTGTGCATCGGCTATTTCACGCACTGATCCGCACTACGTCACGGCCCGACCCCACACGATTCTTGCCCGAATCGCGACTTTGGCCTTGCGTCCGAGGTGTCGGAGGCGGCAAGATAACGACACTGTTGTAACTACACCGATGCCACCAGAGGTGAGAAGGGGGGCGTACCAAGTGCCTGTCGACATCGTCGCCGCGCTCTACGGTCGCCAAGAGAAGAGCTGGCAGCTGCAGGCGAACTGCATGGGCGTGGACCCTGATCTGTTCTTCCCCGAGCGGGGTGCGTCCACCCGCGAGGCCAAGGAGGTCTGCCGGGGGTGCGTCGTGCGGGAGGACTGCCTCGAGTACGCGCTGGCCAACGGCGAGAAGTTCGGCATCTGGGGCGGGATGAGCGAGCGGGAGCGCCGCCGGCTGCGCCGGGCGCGCGCCCTGGCACGCCGGGACATCGCCAGCGCCTCCTAGCGCGCCGGCCCGACCCCGTCCCGCCACAGCGCCCCCGACAGCCGCGCCTCGACCGTCGCCTCCTCGGAGAGCCCGAGTTCGGTCCAGCGCCGGCGGGGCACCGCCCGCAGGACGCTGACCGGGAGCAATCCGACCAGCTCGGCTCCCTCCACCACGCCGCCGGCCTCACTGACCAGGGCCGTCACGGCATCGAAGAGCGCGGCGGGACCCACCTGACCCGGGTCGACCAGGTTGCACGAGACCTGGGCCCGGGCGCCGACGGCCAGCCCGAGCGCCCGCACCTCGAGCCGCCGGACCAGCGGGGCCACCCGCCGGGCCACCTCGGTCGACGACACCCAGACGTTGTAGGCCACCAGGACGCGCCGCGCGCCTACCGCCGTGGCGCCGGCCCGCGGGTGGGGGCGACGTGGCCCGAAGTCGGGGGCCAGCCCGCCCGACCCTGCCCCGCCGAAGGCATGGCGCCGCACCTCGGGGAGCAGGCGGACGCCGCCGCCCGGCAGGGGCCCGTAGAGGAAGGCCGGCACCCCGAGGCCGGTCCCGAGCCAGCGGGCGAAGTCGTCTCGCAGGGCCACCGCGCCCGTGAGGTCGCGGGGCGCCGCCGACCCGAGCGCGTAGGGCACGAAGGGGACGACGTCGAGCACCCCGAGGCGGGGGTGGGCGCCGGCGTGCGGGCCCAGGTCGAGGGCGTCCACCACGGCTGTGGCCAGGGACTTCGTCCCGGTTGTCACCGCGTCTGCGGTCCCGGCCAGGGTCAGGACGGCGCGATGGTGGTCCGGGTCCCGGTGCAGGTCGAGCAGGGTCTCGCCGGCGGCGGCGGCCAGGCGGGCGAGGGTGGCGGTGTCACGGCCCTCGCTGACGTTGACCACGCACTCGAAGACCTGCGTCGGCACCACGTCCCAGCGTGGCACGCCACGAGTGGACAGGTGGGGGTGGAGGTCCCCGGCGGGCTACTTGGCGACGACGGCGTGCGAGAGGCGGCGGCGGCGCAGGATCCGGCGGCGCTCACGCTCGGATGCGCCACCCCACACACCGTGGTCGATGTGGTGCTCGAGCGCGTACTCGAGGCACGCCTCCGAGACCGGGCATTCGGCGCAGATCCGCTGGGCCGTCATGACACCCATCCCGTCGCTCGGGAAGAACACGTCGGGCGTCACTTCCTTGCACTTGCCCCGAGCCATCCAATCCATCGTCATCTGTCGTTCCCCTTTCACCGACAATCGTACGGGACGTGTCATTCGTGTTACAGGGTTCGCGGATAGGAAGTTCGTAAGAATCACGGGACAGTTCATGGCATCTACCAGGGAGAACACCCCGCATCCAGGGGGACTACGCTGGCGACGACCGCCGGAGCCAGGAGGTGCCATGACCGCGGACACCGAGCACGACGTCGTCGAGGAAGCGGAGGCCGTCGAGCCCATCGGACACGTTCGCGTGGTCTACCTCGGGCCCGTGGCGCCGCACTGGGAGGTCCAGTCCGACTACGGGGCGCCGGAGGTGATCGAGCAGTTCCGGGAGCGGGTGCTGGCCCGTCTGGTGCTGCTTCCCCCGCACGACCCCCAGTTCCGCCGCAACAGCGAGCGTGTGGTGCGCGACGCCGAGCGGGAGAACCTGGCGCTCGAGTGGGTGCTCGACTACGGCGAGGACGCCGGGGCCTGACGCCCTTCCCCTCCACGCCGACCTTCCCACCGAGCCGCGCACCGGCCACACCCCGGGCTGTTGCACCCGGATTGCCCCCGGGCGGCCACGCACCCGAGACCGACGGGTTGAAAGCTTTGCGCCCGTGGCGGTTGGAAGCGAGATGCGGGTGGCGATGCGCCACCCGAGGGGGAAGGGAACCATGGGTGACATCGACACGATGGACGAGGCTCCCGTCGTGAAGCTCATCACCGGGCTGATCGGCGAGTTGACGGACGACGAGACGGCGCTGGTGCGCACGCTCACAGGGCCCGACGAGGAGCGCTCGTCGAGCGTGGAGCACCTCTTCGACCTGGTCGACCTGCTCTCGACGATCCGCTACGACGAGGCGATGGCGGAGTACGCCTACGCCATCGCTCCCGGCTGGGACGGCACCATCGAGATGCTGCTGCTCGGCGCGCGGGTGACCACGGCGGTCAACCGCCACGAGCTCGAGCAGAAGGTGTCCGCCGGGCCAGGCGCCGCGGCGGCGCTCGAGCCCGAAGCGGTCTGAGGACTCAGTCCATCAAGCCGATCCGGGCCAGCCAGAGCCCGGGGGCGTCGACCTCGGCCGGCGTCGGCAGGTCGAGGTCGTCGCGCCACAACCGCGTCAGTGCGTCCTCGCCGGCCCGCTCGATCACACCGGTGACGAACGACCGCCCGCGGTCGACCTCGTCCTGGCCGACGTCGAGGCCGAAGAGGCCGGCGAAGGCCTGCTCGCCCTTTCCCTCTTCGATCCGGTAGCGGTACCAAGCCTCGCGGAACGCGGCCGGGGAGGAGGTCAGCGACTCCGCGATGGCCGACGTCACGTGGTCGGCGTACGCACTCAGCGCCGTGGTCTGCGCGGTCAGCGCGCTCGAGATGTTCCGCTGCTCGGGACTGATCAGATCGGAGAGGAGGGCCTCGGGATCGCCGAGCGCGTCCTCGAGGGCGGCCTGGTCGCCCAGGCCGTCGCCCAGCCTCTCCACGATCGAGCGCTGGGTCGCCGCCGCGGCGGCGGACGCGTCACCGAGCAACGTGGCGAGTGAGGACCGGACGCCGGGCCGGGTGAGCACCGCGTGCATGGTCAGCTCGCGCAGGCACACCCACAGCTGCACCTCTTGGAGGGAGAGGCTCCAGTCGTCGGCGAAGCGGGCCACGTTGCCCGGCACAAGCAACAACGTCGAGGTCTCGGGCCAGGGCAGCGGGAGCGCGTACTGGCCGAAGGCCCGACGTGCCAGGTGTCCGGCGGCGGACCCGAACTGCATGCCCAAGAAGACCGGCCCGAGCGTCAGGGCGAATTGCGAGAGGAGACCGCTCAATCCGGCGGAGCCCTCCGGCCCGACCTCACTCAGGTCGAGCGAGGTGGGCACGGCCGCCGCCCCCTGCTGTTGCGCCTCGACCATGGACTTGAGCACGGGCCGGTAGGCCTCGAGCAGGCGGAAGCTCCACTGGCCCGGCCCGACCGCCTCGAAGGAGATTCCGCCCGGCCCCGACGCCAGGGCGATCCCGGTGGCGTCGCTGACGTGCAGCTCGGCCACACGGGCCAGCTCCTCGAAGGCGATGCGCACCAGTGGGTCGGGGTTGTCGTCCTGCCCCCCGTCGGTGGCCACGCCGAACGCCAGCGTGCGGGCGGCCTCGAACCAGTTGTCACCCGCTCCGGGTCCCGAGCCGATGACCTTGAGCAGGTCGCCCAGGAGGCCCCCCATGGGGTTGTCGGGGTCGCCGGATCCGAACATGCTCACCCCCGCATGCTACGAGGAGCGGCCCAGCTTCACGGTCGCGGACCCGGCGGCGCCCCCGGCCTGGGCTACCGAGAGGGTGACGACCGAGCCAGGGGGGAGCACGTACAGCCGAGCCCGCAGCTCGGCCATCGTGCGCACAGGCGCCGCGTTCACGGCCAGGATGACCTGCCCGGGCTGGATCCTGGCGTGATCGGCCGGGCCACCGGGCGTGACCGACTCCACCGTGGCACCACCCGCCCCGCCCCCCCCGGCCGCGTCGCCGCCTGAGACGCCGAGCCAGCCAGGCACGACCTTGTCGTGGGAGCGCAGGTCGTCGGCCACGCCGACCACGAGGCTGGCGGGAAGGAAGGTGCCGTCCCCGGCGGGCCCGTAGAGGAGGCCCACCACGGAACCGCGCGCGTCCAGCAGGGGCTGGCCGGCGACGGCGACCGAGCCGCCGGCAGAGGCCGGCGGCGGGGAGGAGGTGATCGACGCCATCCCGGTGGCCGGGCCGGTCGCCAGCGCGCCGCCGACGCCGGTGATGGCGCCCGACGTGCAGTGGACGGCGGGTGCGGCGTCGGCTGTCGGCACGAAGCCCAGGGTGAGGTCTCCCGCGCCGGGGGCGAGGGCGCCGTCGTCGGAGAACGGGGCGACGGGCAGGTCCTGGGGCACATCGACGAGCGCCACGTCCGACGCGCTGTCCAGGGCCACCACCGAGGCCCGCTGGCGAGCGCCGTGCGGGCCGACGGCGGTCAGCTGCCGCACCCCGCCGAGGGAGTCAGCCGTCGTGGCCACCAGTCCCCCCTCGGCCACGGCGACGCCGACGAGCGTGACCCGGCCGTGTGCCGTGGAGGCCTGCAGTTCCACCATGGAGCGGCCGGCGGCCTGCGCCGCGGCGGGCACGGCGACCTGCGTCCCCGCGAGCGTGGTCAGCGGCATGTCCGTCGCCGTGGCCGGTGCGCCACTCCCGGGAGTCCGCTGCGACACCGGCGAGAGGAGGAAGGCCACCGAGGCCATCGCCGCCACGACCGCCACCAGACCCACGAGCACCATGAGCGCGCCCCTGGCCGGGTGGCGGGGTGGGGCGGCGAGGCGCACGGGCGCCGGCGCGGCCGCCGGCCGGTCCATGCCGACCTCGCTCGGGTGGCGCCAAAGCCGGTCGTCGGGGTCGATCCATCCCCGCAGGGGCGCGTCGGCGTCGTCGCCACCGCCCCCCTGATCCTCCGGGCCCGGCTCCGCCCCTTCGGGCTCCTCGGGCGTGTCGCTCACTGGGGTGACGATACCGACCGGGGGTCCCGAAGTGCCGTCGCGGCGCAGCGTCGCCGTACCATGAGCCCCCTATGTCGCGCGACCTGGCCATCGACCTCGGCACGGCCAACACGCTGGTCTATGCCAAGGGCCGGGGCGTGGTGCTCAACGAGCCCACCGTTGTCGCACTCGACTCGCGCAGCCGCGAAGTGCTGGCCATCGGCACCGACGCCTGGCAGATGATCGGACGCACGCCCGGGTACATCGTGGCGGAGCGGCCCCTACGCGGCGGGGCCATCACCGACTTCGAGGTCACCGAGCGCATGTTGAGCGTGCTGCTCCGCCGCGTGGGCGTCAGCCGGTTCAACCGGCCCAAGGTGCTCATCTGCGTCCCTTCCGCCATCACCGCGGTGGAGCGCCGGGCGGTCAAGGAGGCGGCGCGCCGGGCCGGCGCCGCGGCGAGCTACCTGATCGAGCAGCCCATGGCGGCGGCCATCGGGGCCGGCCTGCCCATTCACGAACCGGTGGGCAACATGGTGGTCGACGTCGGGGGCGGCACGGCTGAGATGGCGGTCATCTCCCTCGGCGGGGTGGTGGCGGTCCAGGCGCTGCGCTGCGGGGGCTTCGACTTCGATGCCTCCGTCCAGGCCTTCGTGCGCCAGCAGTACGGGGTGGCCATCGGGGAGCGCACAGCGGAGGCGGTCAAGCTCGCCATCGGGTCGGCCGCCCCCTACGACGGGGAGCAGCACGCGGAGATCCGGGGTCGCGAGATCGCCACGGGCCGCCCCCAGACGGTGCTCCTCTCGCCGTCCGAGATCCGTGGCGCGCTCGAGGACAACATCGCCTCCATCATGAAGGCGGCCGCCGAGTGCCTCGGCGAGGCTCCACCCGAACTGGCCCAGGACATCATGTTCCAGGGGGTGCACCTCACCGGTGGCGGCGCGCTGCTGCGCGGCATGCACCAGCGCCTGGCCGACGCCACGGCGGTCCCAGTCCACCTCGTCGACACGCCGCTTGAGTGCGTGGTGCAGGGCGCGGGCATCTGCCTGGAGTCCTTCGACAAGACGAAGCGGTACTTCAGCCAGGACATCTGAAGGTCCCGGCCCGGCGTGGGGACCGCGGACACCGGGGCGCCGTTCGGCCGCTCAGGTGAGCGGCTCGTCGAGCAGTTCGGCGGCGGCCTGGCGCACCTGCCAGTCGCGGTCGGCGGCCGCAACCCGGAGCGCCGGCTCGACGCGGGGGTCGTCGAACCCGGCCAGCGCCACCGCGGCACGGCGGCGCACCGTCGGCTTGTCGCGGGCCGCCGCCTCCAGCACGGCGGGGAGACCGGCCGGATCCCCGATGGCGCCGAGCGCCGCCACGGCCGCCTCGCGGCAGCGCATGTCGGCGTGGCCCTTTGCCGTGGCGACGAGCGCGGCGACGGCGGGGCGGTGGCGCCGCTCACCGAGGAACCAGGCGGCACCGACGACCACCAGCGGATCGCCGTCGTCCAGCGCGTCCATCAGGGCGCGGGGCAGGGCCGAGCGCGTCCCGCGGCCGCGCGCCCGCCCGGCCACCTCGGTGGCGCGCCGGCGCAGCGGCGTAGCGCCGCCACGCAGCGCCGCGACGACGTCGTCCGCCTCCAGCGCGCCGAGCCGAGCCAGTGCGCCGAGCGCGGCCGCCTGCACGCCGGGGTCGGGGTCGCCCAGGGCCTGCCGAGCCGCCGCCGGGTCGCCCCGGTGCCCGACCAGCGCCGCCCGCCGCCGCCGCAGCTCGGCGCGGCGGTCGCGGCCCCCATCCGTGGCAACATCGTCGCTCACCGAGCCCGAGTATGTCCGAACCCGACGCCATCGCCCACGGGGACGCCGCGGCGTCCCCCCCGACCCACCCCGACGCTCCCGCCGTGGACGGACAGCGGGGCTCCGAGCCGCGCCGACGCGGTTACCCGCGTTGGCTCGTCACCTTCCTGGTCATCATGGCCGTCGTCATCGCCGGGGCCTTCTACGCCGCCCACAAGAGCGTCGACTACTACGTGATCACGCCAGGGGACGCCTCCCCGGTCTCCCAGCACATCGAGGTGCCGCCCCAGTACCGACACCATCTGACGGGCAAGATCCTGCTCACCGACGTCTTCGTCACCTCGCTCAACGCGCTCGACTACCTGCGGTACAAGTTCCTCGACTCGAACAACCAGATCGTCCCGGGATCGGAGCTGCTCGGACCGGCGGCGGACGCGCAGCAGTACCTCGACCAGGGGTACCTGCAGATGGCGCAGGCGAAGGACGACGCGACCGCCACCGCCCTGCGGCACCTGGGCTACAGCGTGACCTCCACGCCGGCTGGCGCGCTGGTCTACGGGATCGAGCCCGCTTCACCGGCCGCCAGGTCGCTGGCGGTGGGGCAGGTGATCACCGCGGTGAACGGCCAGGCGACGCCCTCGGGTTGCGGCCTCGTGCGCGCCCTGCACGGCACGTCGCCCGGCACCACGGTGATGCTGAGCGTGCAACAGGACTCGATCACCGGCGACGGGCAGGTGGTGCCCGGGCGGACGGTGCAGAAGGCGGTGCGGTTGGCGAAACCCCCCAAGGGCCTCAAGGGCGGATCGTGCGGCGTGGCGTCACCGCCGACGGCCTACCTGGGCATCGACCCCCAGGACCAGCTCGACTGGCACTTCCCGGTGCACGTCGTCGTGCACACCCGGGACATCGGCGGCCCTTCGGCGGGTTTGGCAATGGCGCTCGGGATCATGGACCAGCTGAGCTCGGGCCGCCTGACCGGCCCGAGGGTCGTGGCCGCCACGGGCGAGATCGACCAGGACGGCAACGTGCTCGACGTGGGTGGCGTGGCCGAAAAGACGGTCGCCGTGGAGCGGGCCGGTGCGACCGTGTTCTTCGTGCCCTCAGTCGAGCTCCAGACGGCCGCGTCGAAGGCGACCCCCCAGCTCCACGTCTACGGCGTCGACAACCTGAACCAGGTGCTGCGCATCCTCGAGCGCCTGGGGGGCAGCGTCCCGGGCAAACCGCTCTCGACGCCAGGCGGCGCCGTAGGCTCTGGCCATGCCTGAAGGTCTCGCTCCCATCTCCTCCTCCCGGATCGCGACAGGCGACATCGCACGGCACACCTTCGCCGTCGTCCGGCGCGGGTACGACCCCGACGAGGTCCGGTCCTACCTACAGTCGGTCTCCCGCAGCATCGAAGGGCTCGAGCAGCGTGAGCAGGAGCTGCAGGCCGTGCTGGCCGAAGCCGAGGAGCGCGCCGCCCACCCGCTGATCGACGAGGCCACGCTCACGTCCTCCCTCGGGCAGCACAGCGCGCAGATCCTGCGCCACGCCCACGAGGAAGCCGCCAGGATCGTCGCACAGGCCCAGGAGAGCGCGGCGACGCTCCTGCGCGAGTCACAGGCACAGGCCGACGACCTCCAGGCGCGCGCCGAAGCGTCGTCGGCCGAGCGCGTCGTGGAGGTCGAGCTGATGGTCGCCAACGCAACAGAGGAGTCCCGCACCGAGAGCGAGCGGGTCCTGACCGAGGCCATCGCCGAGGGCGAGGCGATCATCACCCGCGCCAAGGGGGAAGGCAAGGCGCTGCTCGAGCAGGTCCAAGAGGCACGGCGCCGGGTCCTGGCCGACCTGGCGTCCCGACGGCGATCGCTCGGGATCCAGATCGAGCAATTCCGCGCGGCGCGCGACGAGATGACGGCGTCGGTGCACGGTGTGCGCGACCGGGTGGACTCGATCCTCACCCACCTCGAGCGCGTCGACGACCGGGCCCGCGCCGCCGCCCACGGCGTGGGGGACCAGTTCCGCGTGCACGGCGGCGAGGCGCCCTCCGGTCACGACGCGGAGTCGGCGACGGGCGAGGTGCCGGTGACCGCAGGGGCGGCGGAGTCGTCGGAGGCCGAGGGCGGGCGACCCGAGGACTCCGGCATCACGCCCGCCGTGATGCCCTCGGTCGACGAGCTCTTCGCGCGCATACGCGCCGGCACCGAGTCCGCGGCCCCGGCGGCGCGGGAGGCACGGGAGGCTCGAGAGAGCGGAGCGCCCGACGCGCCCGAAGCACCCGACGCGCTCGACGCCTCGGCACCGACGACGATCGTGCCCGCGGTTGCGCCCGAGCCGACGGCGCCGTCGGCGGAGGACGGGGACGCCGAAGCCGAGGCCGAAGCCGAAGCTGAGGCGGACCCCCTGGTGGCCCGCCGCGACGAGCTGCTGGCGCCGGTGGCGGCCCGACTGGGCCGGAGCATCAAGCGAGCTCTGGGAGACGACCAGAACCGGTTGCTCGACCAGCTCCGCAGCAAGCCGGACCTCGACGCCGACCAGCTGCTCGGGCCCGAGGACGTTCACGTGGCGGTCTTCGCCAAGGCGGCCCGCAAGCAGCTCGGTGAGGCCTTCGCCGCCGGGACGGTGTTCGCCGGCACCGAGGCGGGAGCCGTCCCGGGAGGTGAAGCGGTCGAGCAGACGGCAACTGGGTTGGCGCGCGCGATCGTGGCCATGCTCCGTCGCCAGGTCAACGAGGGGGCGGGGGACACGGCTGACCGGGTTGGCGCTGCGTTCCGCGAGTGGCGTGGCGGGCGGGTGGAGCGCCTCACGGGTGACTCGGCCACGCAGGCGTTCTCGGCCGGGATCACGGCGGCGCTCCCGGGCGTCGCAGTGCGCTGGGTGGTGACCGCCGCCGACGGGTGCTCCGACTGCGAGGACAACGTGCTGGCCGGCGCGATCGGCGCGGGCACCACGTTCCCCACCGGGCACGCCCATCCGCCGGCGCACGCGGGCTGCCGGTGCCTGGTCGCACCGGCCAGGGACTGACCTGCTGACCTGGGTTTCCACTGCGCGCCCCTCCCGGCCGGCCCGGCAGTGAGGCCCGCAGTGGCGGACGTTAGGCTCCCTCCGTGCGCGTTCCCAGCGACCTGACCGCTGAACCGTCGCCGCGCCGGCGCCACCGCGCCCGGTGGTGGCTGGTCGGCCTTGTGGTCGTGGTGATCGTGCTCTTGGTGTCGCTGCGCTCGCTGGCGGGCCTGTGGACCGACAGCCTGTGGTTCTCCTCGGTGAACCTCCACAACGTCTTCTCGACGCTCCTGGCGATCAAGATCGGCTTGTTCGGCGTGTTCGGGGCGATCTTCTTCGCCGTGCTCTGGGTCAACCTCGTCGTGTGCGACCGCATCGCCGGCCACGACATCGTCCTGGCCCAGGATGACGAGCTGGTGCGGCGCTACCAGCAGTACGTGCGGCCCTATGCCGGGAGGATCTACGTGGGGCTCGCCCTCGTGCTGGCGCTGATCGGCGCCTCGGGGACGATCGGGCAGTGGAACAACTGGATCCTGTTCCGCCACGGGGGCAACTTCAACGTCACCGACCCGCTCTTCCACAAGGACGTCGGCTTCTACGTCTTCGACCTTCCCTTCTTGACCTTCGTGGTCAATTGGACGCTGGCCATCCTCATCGTGACCCTGGCCGTGGCGGTCGTCTTCCACTACTTCAATGGCGGGATCCAACCGCAGCGGGGCCTGCCCCGGGTGCGCCCGCCCGTGAAGGCGCACATCTCCGTCCTGCTCGCGCTGATCGCCTTGGACAAGGCGGCGGGCTACGTGCTGCAGCGCTGGTCGCTCGTGAACTCGCAGGACGGCTACGTCGACGGTGCCGGGTACACCGACGTCCACGCCCGGCTCCCGGCCGAGACCCTGCTCATCTACGTCTCGGTCTTCGCCGCCATCATCCTCCTGTTCAATATCCGGCGCCGGGGATGGACGCTCCCCGTGTTGGCCGTGGGCATCTGGGCGTTCGTGGCGCTCGTGGTGGGGATCATCTACCCGGCCCTGTTGCAGACGCTGAAGGTGACGCCGGCACAGAGCTCGCTGGAGGCTCCGTACATCCAGGACAACATCGCGGCCACCCGCGACGCCTTCGGGTTGAACGGCGTCAAGGAGCATTCCTTCTCGGCCCAGACCAACATCTCGGGGGCTCAGGCGTCGGCGGCCGCGCCCACGATCAAGAACATCCGTCAGTGGGACCCGGACCCGTCGATCTCCCTGCAGACGTTCCAGCGCCTTCAGGGCATCAAGTCCTACTACCTGTTCCCTTCGCTCGGTGTCGACCGCTACGTGCTCGGCGGCAAGCTCACTCCGGTGCTCGTCGGCGTGCGCGACATCTCGGCGGCCAACGTCCCCTCATCCTCCTGGGTGAACACGCACCTGCAGTACACGCACGGCAACGGTGTGGCGGTGGCGCTCTCGAACCAGACCAGCAACTCGAACCCGGTCTTCAGCGTGTCGCAGGTCCCTCCCACCTCGTCGAACGGGATGCCCCAGGTCGCCCAGCCCAACGTCTACTTCGGCGTGAACGAGGACGGCTACGTCGTGGCCAACACCAAGCAGCTCGAGGTGGACTACCAGCTGCCGAACGGAACCAACGTGGAGAACCACTACAAGGGATCCGGGGGCGTCCAGCTGTCATCGCTGCTGTCGCGGGCCGCTTTCGCACTCCGGCTGGGCGACTTCAACCTGCTGATCTCCAGCCAGATCACCGCCCAGTCGCGGCTCATGTTCGTGCGCGACCCGGTGGCGATGGCGGAGAAGGCGGCGCCGTTCCTGACGTTCGACCACGCGCCCTACGCGGTCATCAACCAGAGCCCCGGGCCGGAACGGGGCCACATCGACTGGGTCGTCGACGGCTACACGACCAGTGCTGGCTATGCGTACGCCCAGAACGCGAACACCCAGCAGGTAGCGGTGGGCAGCACGCTGCCGGGCAGCTACAACTACGTGCGCAACTCGGTGAAGGTCGTCGTCGATGCCTACTCCGGGAAGATGACCTTCTACGACGCTGACCCGAACGACCCGATCCTCCAGGCCTACGCGGCGGCCTTCCCGAAGATGTTCAAGCCGATCTCGAGCATGTCGTCGCAGCTCCGGGCCCACCTGCGCTACCCGCCGGACATCTTCTCCATCCAGTCCGCCATCTACGGGCGCTACCACTTGACCAGCCCGCAGGCCTTCTACTCGGCCAGCAACGCCTGGCAGCTCTCGCCCACAGCCGGGGCAGGCCCCAAGTCCCAGGCGCTCCTGGCTCAGAACACCTACAACAGCCAGGGGCAGTTGATCTCGTCCAACCCGGCCCGGATGGCGCCCCAGTACCAGGTGTACTCGCTGCCCGACGCCGCCAGCCCGGACGACCAGACGTTCACGGCGTCGAACGGCTTCGTGCCCGCATCACAGTCCAGCGTGTCGGGCTCCAACCAGAACTTCAACCTGACGGCCTGGATGGTGGCGCAGTCGGACCCGTCCCACTACGGCCAGCTCGACCTGTACCAGGTGCCCCAGGGCACACTCGGACCCGCGAACGCGGACGCCGAGATCTCGGCCGAGCCGACGGTGTCGTCGGCGATCTCGCTGCTCGACCAGGCCGGATCGGAGGTCCTGCTGGGCGAGACCCTCATGGTGCCCATCGCCGACTCCATGGTCTACATCCGCCCGCTCTACGTGTCGCCGACCACCAACTCCCAACCCCAGCTGAAGGACGTCATTGCCGTGCTGGGGAAGACCGTCAAGATCGACAAGTCCCTCTCGGCCGTGCTGACCGACGTCTTCGGCACGACCGTGACGGTGCCCTCCGATTCGGGCGGCGGATCGAGCGTCCCCAGCGCGGTGGCGGACCTGCTCCAGCAGGCACAGTCGGACTACAAGGCGGCGCTGGCCGCGCTCTCAGTCAGGGGACCTGGGCGGGTACCAGACGAACATCGAGGCCATGGACGGGGCGATCGCGCAGGCCCAGTCGATCCTGAAGCCGACCGGGCAGGCCGGGACCTCGACCCCCACCTCTGCCACGACCACGACCACCGCCACCGCCACCACGACGACCAAAGCGGGAGGCAAGGGTGCCAAGAATTCGACGCCTGGTGCGCGGACCGGCACGACCACGACGGCGCCCCGCAGCTCGACGACCACCTCGAGCACTCCGTCGGCTGCGTCCGGCGCCTGACACCCGACGCAGACGCTTGGCGCGAGCACCCGGGTCGAAGCCCGAGCCCGACACCGTCGTGGCTCCCGGTTGCGCCCGAGCCGACACGGTCGCATGATGGCGGAGCGCGGCCGGACGGGCGCGGGAAGGACGGCTCCGATGGGACTGCTCGACAAGGTCAAGGCGACGACGGCGGCGGCCACCGAGGCCGCGAAGGACGCGGCATCCAAGGGTCAGGCGAAGTTCGACGAGGTGCAGGCCAAGAAGGCGGCCGACGGGATCCTGCGCGATCTCGGGGCGGCCGTCTACGCCACAAAGACCGGGCGGGCCACCCCTGACACCGACGCTGAGATCGAGCGCCTCGTGGCGGCGCTCCAGGACCACGAGGCCCAGCATGGCCAGATCACGCTGGCGCCCGAGACCCCCGCGGGCGGGCCGACGGCAGCCCCAGCACCTCCGCCCAAGGCGGCCGACCCCGCGTCGCCGCCCCCACCCCCGTCCGGGCAGACTCTCTAGAGGCCGTGCGGGTGTGCCAGCGCGGGACCCGGCGCCGGTGCACTCCAAGGAGCGGCGCGGGCCGTGGTGGGCCGTGGTGAGGAACCGGCACAGCGTGTAGGATGAGGCCTTCGCCGCGGGGTGGAGCAGTCTGGTAGCTCGTCGGGCTCATAACCCGAAGGTCGGAGGTTCAAATCCTCCCCCCGCCACTCGGAAATCCGCAGGTCAGACCCCACTCAGTGAGTGGGGTCTTCTGCTACCAGGACGCCGATGTCATCCGAATGTCATCGCATAAAGCGTGACGGCGAAGTGAGGTACTCACCGTGGACTACGAGCGGGCATTGGGGAGGGTCAACGAGTACATCGGTTGGTGCGAGCGAACGGTCTGGATACAACGGAAGTCCAGCGGTGGGTATTCAAGCGCACCCAACTGGGACGAGCTGAACACCAGGATCAGGGAGGGGCTCCCCCTCATTGAGCAGATCGCTCAGGCCATAGAGCCGAGGCTCGCCCAGCTGCTGCGTACCAGCGACCGCGTGATCGAGAACAAGAACAAGCTCGATGCTTGCTTGGAGCTTCGCGGGATCATTCAGACCCGCGAGGAGACGGCGGAGATACTTGGTCCGCAGGGGCCGAAGCTTGCCGCGACCCAGTTACACAGATGGGTTTGGAGCCCGGCTGCAGAGATGTGGTCGAACAACCATCGTCGGGCCGCGGTGCAGGCGGCCGCTACGTCACTCTTTGACATACAGGTTCCGACAAAGCTCGACCGTCAGCGCGGCACTCAAGGAGGCGTCGACCTCATGGGGCAGGCCTTTTCGACGAGGCCACCAGAGCCAGGCGTACCACGGCTGCGCTTCGTCGAGATCCCCGAGGGCACGCCCGAGTGGACGAGCGCCCACGAAGGTGCGATGAAGTTGGGCCAAGGAGCCGCGGCAGGCGATCCGCAATCTCTCGACTCACGACCTCACCGAGCCGGACGAGCAGGAGGCGCTAGAGATGCTCGCCGTACTGAGCTACGTGGCTCGCTTGGTCGACGAGGCAACGGTGGTCCCGTAGAAGTAGCGACTTGGTTGAACACGTCCGGCACTCACTGTGCCCTCCTGAGCGCCTCGGCGTACGCCGTGGCAGCCGCTGCGTCGTCGCACGGCAGTGAGTGCGCGTACACCCGCAACGTGATCGACGGGTCGGCGTGACCGAGCCTCGCGCGCCACGACGTGGACCGGTACACCGGCGCGCAGGAGCGAGCTGGCATGACCGTGGCGCAGATCGTGCAGCCGGACCCTGCGCGCACCTGAGCGTTTCACGGCGGCGTCGAACGCGTCCGACAGGGCCTGCGGGTGGATGGCGGTGCCGTCGCGGTTCGTGAAGATGTAGCCCGAGGAGACGTAGCCCGGCCCGAAGGCGAGACGCTCCTCCTTCTGCGCGTGCTTCCAGTCCCGCAGGACCTCGACCACCGATGGGTCGACGCCGACAACGCGGGGCTTCCCTGACTTTGGAGTTGACTCGCGCACCGCGTAGCCGACGGATGCCCTCGACCGCCGAATGGTGATCACACCAGCATCGAGGTCGACGTCGTCCCACCGGAGCCCGCACAACTCGCCGCGGCGTACGCCAGTGTGCACCAGCGTGAAGAAGGCCGGGAAGAGCCGGTCACCGACGACCTCGGGGTGCGTGAGGAACGCCATGGTCTCGGCCTCGTCCAACACGTTCATCTCGACGGCAGCGCGCTTGGGCTTCTCGGCCCGGTCGGCCGGGTTGACGGCCAGCAGGCCCTTCCTGAGGGCGTAGGTCAGGGCGACATGCAGGGTCCGGTGCACGTGCTGCTTCGACGTCTCTGACAACTCACCACCGTCGGCCCGGCGCATCTTGGCGTAGGCGGCGTCGATGACCGCTGGGGTCAGCTTCGCCAGCCGCACGTTACCCAGCGTCGGCTTGATCTGGTGGGCGACGTGGTCCTCGTACGTCTTGATCGTGGACGGTTTCACCTGCTTCGCCTTGACGGGCAGCCAGGCGTCACACAGATCACCCACGGTCAGCTTGGTCGGCTCGGTGAGGTCACCGCTGTCCACCTTTGCCATCGAGTGGCGCAGCGCCTGCTGCGCCAGCCTCTTCGTCTTCTCGGTTCCGTTGATGAACACACGCTCACCGGCGGCATTCACAAAGGAGTGCTGCCACTGGTATCCCTTGCCGCGTTGGCGGATCATGCCGCCGGTCTTCGGTGTCACTGTGTCTCCCCACCGTCGTTCTTGATCCACTCGGTCGACCCACACTCGACGCATTCGAGGACTTCCTCGTCGTCCCACCCGGTGTCGACGAGGGCCTCGTCGGTGCCGCACCCGGCGCAGACGAGATCCTCGGGGATGATGATGGGCCTGGTGTCGCGGGTGGTGGTGTTGCTCTTCTTCATGGTGTTGCCTCCTTGTTGTTGGTGTTGCTCTTGGTGTCGTTGATGAACCCGCGCTCACGAGCGGCCCTGACCCACCGTGCCGCGGTCGCTCTGGAGACGGAGTAGTGGCGCTGGACGGCCAACGTCCCCTTGGGTCCGCCGTCCCTGTGGATCTGTGCCACCCGGCGCAAGAGGTCCTCGGTCACCGTGACCCGCGGCCGTCGCACTGCTGCGCGGGCCAGCAGCTCCTCGTCGCCGGTGCCGGTCGCCTGTGCGAACAGCACGTCACCGTTCTCGTCGAGTACGGCGTGGAAGGACATTGCGACGGCCGACAGGCGTAGGTAGCCGCCCAAGCGCACCTTGCGCAGGTTCTCGCTCGACACGGGCGGGCCGTCGGGGCGTTGACGGCAGCGCAGCTCTTCGCAGCGCGGCTGTCCGTCGACCACCTGTACCTCGATCTCGATCAAGTAGGGGTTGAGGGGGTCGTCGACCGCCACGCCGTAGCGGGGCAGGAGATAGAGACCCTCGGAGCCGTAGGGCACCAGGCCCAGGAGGGGCGCGCTGTCGGTCGCTCCGCTTCAGGCCCGTGATGGAGACGCGTGGCTGGCTCTCGGTCATGAGGACCAGTATATCTACTGTTATGTCACTGTCATTTGCCTCAGTCAGACTGCAGAAAATCTGACAGAGTTATGGGCTTCCCTCCCTGGTAGAGCAGTCGTACCGTAGGCGCTATGACCCGAGCTGAACTGCTGCTGATCGCACAGGCCCGCCATTGGGCGGAGAGTGGGTACGCCCGTCAGCTCCGTGGGTCTGGCGACCTGACTCAGTTGGAGGTAGCCGGGCACTGCGGAGTGACCCAGGCAGCCATTGCCAACTGGGAGCGCGGACGTCGGACCCCGAGCGGGCGTCCTGCCCTGCGCTGGGCTCGTCTCCTCAAGGAGTTGGACGCGAGAGCGCCGAAGGCGGTCGTGGCGTGAACGTCGACGACTACGCGCCGACCATGTCGACGCAGGAGGCGGCGGCGATATGGGGCATCAGCGCCGACCAGCTGTACCGAGTGGCCAAGCGACATGAAGCGCCCGTCGAGCCGCTGTACTTCGGATCTCGCCGGTTGCGTTGGCCGACGCAGCAAGTTCTCGCCACGGTCGGCATCACCGTGCCCGAGCCTTCCGACGGCGCGGACGTTGTGCCGATCACGGGCACCGGCTCATGACGCGGCCCGTCACTCTTGATCTCGACGACCCCGGTCACGTCGAACGCGTCTGGCAGGAGATCCATCGCCGGTTCGTCCTTCGTAACGTCGACCCGGAGCTGCGCGCCGCCATCGAGCGCCGGTGTGAGCGCCTCGATCCCGCCGTGGCCGCTCCGATTCAGGCGTCGCTCGATCAGGTGGCCCCTGAAGTCGTAGCGGAGAGCTACTTCAGGGAGCTAGTGCCCGACATGCGGACCATCGGATGGTGGGTCCGCAACCGGACCGGCGATGGCATCTGAGGGCGCGGCCGACTCGATGCTCGATGAGCTGTTCGGATGCCTGCGCGCCTACTTGCACCTCGAAACGGTGGACCACGTCTACTTCGTGCTGGCGACGGCCGTCGCTTCTCGGATAGAGCGGGGTGATCCCCTCTGGGGATTGCTCATCGGGGCCGCATCGTCGGGCAAGACCGAGATCATCCGCATGCTCGACCGCGTCGCCCATGAGCACCCCGATGAGATCACCGCTCCGTCGCTGCTGTCGTGGTCGAAGGGCAAGGAGCCCAAGGCTGTCGGCATCCTGGCCCGGCTGCCTGATCCAGGGCTGCTCACGGTGGCCGACTTCTCGACCGTCCTCGCCACCAGCGACCGGGGCGGCAGGGACCAGCTCTTCGCACTCCTGCGCCGGGCCTATGACGGTGCTGTCTCACGCGACCTGGGGAACACGGCCCGGCCGCTGACGTGGCAGGGCAGGCTCACCCTGTTGGCCGGGTGCACTCCCATCATCGACAACTACAGCTCGCACGCTGATGCTCTCGGACCGCGGTGGCTCTACTGCCGGATCGACGCGCAGGACACCGACACCAAGAGGGAGACGGGACGCCGGGCGCTCGGGGTGGGGCAGCTCACCCAGCACCGCCGCCGGGCGGCAGAGCTGGCCGAAGAGATCGTGCGCCGTGCCGAAGCTCCCGAGATCCTCGATCCGAGCGTCGAGGATGCACTGGTCGACGCCGCCATTGTCGCCTGTTACGGCCGCGCCGCCGTGGAGCGCGACGGCTACGGACGCCGGGAGATCAACTCCATGGCCCAGATCGAGGAGCCGCCTCGCCTGACCGGCCAGCTTGCCCTACTCGCTCGGGGCCTCCTCGCCCTCGGCCTCGACGCCGAGGGGGCCGCCTCGATGTGCCGTCGGTGTGCGCTCGACTCCATTCCCCAGGCACGCCGTCGTGCCCTGGCCGTGCTTGCCTCTGCCAGCGCCACGGTCTCAACGGTGGCCCGTCTCGCTGGCTGCCACCGCCACGTGGCGCGCATGGCCCTCGAAGAGCTGGACGCCATCGGCGTAGCGACCGGCGGTGACGACGATCTGGCCGAGCCCGGCTCCGCTCGTTACTGGACGTTGAGCGGTCCCGACGAGGACCTGATCCGGCGGGTGATGTTGGCCGACGAGCGGCCGCGGGGGTTGGCACGAAAAAGTAGGGAGTCACTCTCAACTCTCTCAAAGAGAGGGACACGACGTAATGCCGCCCCACACTTCGTGCCAGGGTCCCGACCCCGATCCGGCCGAGGTCGAGCGCGTGGTGCGTCTGGTGCAGAACAGGTTCCCCGGTGCCGTGGAGGTGAGTGACGATGCCATCGCCTGAGGGGAAGGGGAGTGGCTCGCGCCTTTTCGCGATTTCGGGCAGCGAAGCCCCGCGAGACCCTGCCGCAGCGACGTCCGGCGATGACATGGGCGATGACATCGGGGCCGGGACGCGGACCGGCGCGCTCCTGACCTGCGATGACACTGCGCGGCTGGCGGAGTCCCTTCGGGTTGGGGGTCCGCAGTGAACGAGCCCGCCCGCGGCTACTCGCGCCCACCGTTCGAGAAGGACAACCGGGTGGCCGCGAAGTCGGGTGCCTGGTCGCCTCGCATCCTGGCCGAGCGTGCCGACGCCCTCCGCCCGACGCTGGCTGCACCTCTGGAGAGCTGCGAGTGGATCCAGGACACCGACACCGCCGAGGTTGCTGCCTGGCTGCGTGCCGAGGCGCTGGTGCGTGCACTGCACGACACCCTGGCCCGGCGCATGACCGAGCACGACGGAGAGATCGAGGACGCCGACAAGTGGCTCCTTGAGCGCATCCGCGCAGCAGAGAACGCGGCGCAAGCGTGCCGCGACCGCCTGCTCCTCAACCCGCTCAACCGCTACCGCGCCGGACGTGACGCTGCCGCTGCACGTGTCGACCTCATCGCGATCCGCTCCCGCGGTGCGCAGGCGTGGGTCGAGCGTGACGCCAAGGACGCCGCCAGAGCTTCGCTCACGCCCGCTGCGCACTCACACGACGCCGACGACAGCGCGAGCCGGGAGAACGAAACGTGAGCGACTCTCAGAGTGAAGCCATGGCGCTGCTGGGCGGTCTCGTCTTGGAGTCCGGTGAGACGTGGGCCAGTTTGGCCGAGCCCTGGCAGGTCGAGGACGCCGCCGCCGTCTTGGCCGATGTGCCACTGCCCAACCGGCGGACACGCCGTCGCCTCGCTCGTCAACAGGCGCGCTGGTTCTACTGGTTGCGTGGCCGAGGCTGCTCAAAGACCACCGACGCCGCCGCCGTGCTCCTGGTGCTGCTCATCGTCCTCGCCCCGGCGCGCAGCCGCAGCTACGTCTACGCCGTCGACCAGGCGCAGGCGTCCTTGCTCCACGACGCCCTCGTCGGCCTGGCCGAGCGGTCGGACCTGCTCCCAGCTTTGGAGGTCACGACACGCTCAGTCACTGTCCGTGCCACCGGAGCGACACTGAGCATCGAGAGCAGCGACTCCGCCAGCGCCTACGGCACCCGGCCCTTCGCCATCTGCGTCGACGAGCTGGCCATGTGGCCCGAGGTCGAGAACAGTCGCCGCCTGTGGGCCTCGATCATCTCGGGCCTGGCCAAGGTCAAGGGCAGCCGTCTGCTCGTGCTCTCCTCGGCTGGCTCGCCCGGCTCGCTGGCGCACAAGGTCTGGACCTCTGCGCTCGACAGCGACCACTGGCGCACCTCGTGCACGCCCGGCCCGTCGCCCTGGTGGATCGAGTCCGACACCGAAGCCACCAAGGCCGATCTCCTGCCCGCCGAATGGGATCGCTTGATCCTCTGTCGCTGGGTCATGGGCGACGAGGCCTTGACGTCCCTGGACGACGTGCTCGCCTGCACCGGCACGTACAGGTTCCTTGAGCCCGAGCGCAGCCGGTCGTACCTGATGTCGCTCGACGTCGGCACCCGGCGTGACCGCACCGTCGTCGCTGTCGGCCACCTCGACCGTGGGCCACTCGGACGCCGTGTCGTGGTCGACCGCGTGCTCGTGTGGTCCGGCACCCGCGACGATCCGGTGAGCTTGACCGAGGTCGAGCACGCCATCGTTGCCACCTCCCACCAGTACGGGCGGTGTCCGCTCACCTATGACCCGTTCCAGGCCGAGCTGCTGACCGAACGCTTGAAGCGGGCCAGCGTCATCTCTCGCCCGTTCACCTTCTCGACGTCGTCGGTCAACCGGTTGGCGCGGAGCTTGTACGGCGCACTCCGCGACCGGGCCGTCGTGTTGCCCGACGATCCCGACCTGCAGAGCGAGTTGGCCAACGTGCGGTTGCTGGAGGTCGGGCCGGGCTTGGTGCGTTTGGTTCACCGATCCGGCCAGCACGATGACAGAGCCATTGCCATTGCCATGTTGTGCGCCACCTTGCTCGACCGCCCGAGCGGCAACCTGACACTGCAGATCCCCGACGGCATGATCCGCTCGGCTCCCATCGACCGCCATGCGCACTCCTCACCGTCGGAGCCCGCCGTCGAGACCGTGCAGCCCGGCCAGCCGAGACCGAGCGACCGGCTCGTCTCGTTCAGTACCGCCCGGCGGCACCCGAACTACCAGTCACCAGGTCCATTTGATCTCAGGACCAATTCCTCTAGGTCAGAGTGTCACAGCGGTTCACCTTGGGTCTCAACGACTCGGTTGGAAGCCACACCGATTCGAGGAAAGGGAGACCTATGAGCGATACATCACAAGGTGAGGGCTGGTGGCTTGCCGCCGACGGGAAGTGGTATCCGCCTCAACCCGCCGCCCCTGTCGCCGCTCCACCACCGCCAACCGCTGCGGCTCCGGCACCGGCTAATCCGAAGAAGAAGATCTACAAGCGGGTGTGGTTCTGGCTGGTGATGGCGGTCGTAGTTCTGTTCGGCGGGTGTATCGCAATACTCGCTGGCGGGTCGAAGGCCATAAACGACGCCAACAACCAAAAGCACTCAATCGTCTACAGCGTGACCGGAAGCGGGACGGCCAATATCACCTACTACGCCTTCGACAAGGGCAACACAGGAACTTCGCAGATCGGTGACGCACAACTTCCTTGGACCAAAGCCATCACTGGATCTGGCCTGTTCAACTCCTACAGCGTGATCGCCACTCTCGGCAGCAGCGGAGGAACGGTTACCTGCACGCTTAGGGTCGACGGCAAACAGGTATCCACGCAAACTGCGACGGGAGCGTACAGTTCTGCAGACTGCCACGGGAGCGCGTAGAAGCAAATATCGACGACGGGTGGATGACCTAGCGACAGGTTGGCGCGAGCATGAGCGACACATCTCAGGGCGAAGGCTGGTGGCTGGCGAGCGACGGCAAGTGGTATCCGCCCGAATCAGCCGCGCCACCGCCACCACCTCCACCACCTCCACCACCTCCACCACCCCCTCCGACGCCGCCTCAGACGCCGCCTCAGACGTACGCAGCGGGAGGCGCACCGCCGGTGCCTCCGCCGCCCTACGCGCCCGGTCCTGGCGGGTCGCCGCCGCCGGTTCAGCCGCCTTCAGGTAAGAAGCGCTTGGCCAAACGGCCCGTCTTCTGGATCGCGTTGGCCTTGGTGCTCATCATCATCGTGATCGCCGCCAGCTCGGGGTCCAAAAAGGACAACGGTGGCTCGTCCTCGTCATCCAGCGGCACCACCGCGACCACCGCCCAGCCGCCTGCATCAACGACGACCACGGTTGTTGGCCCGCCTGAGATCTCAACAATGCTGACCGGCACCGCGAAACCGACAATCCCAGCGGGTACTGCCGGGAAGGCGCAAGTTGTCGTAACCGGCCCATTCGTGACAAAAGGTTCGGGCACCGAAGTGCCTGTAATCGTGGTCAACGAACTGGGGCACACGGTCAACCACCTCGACGTGTCTGGACCGGCTTCGGTGAACGGCCAGATAGTTGGGTCGGGGCGCAGTCAAGGGTTTTCTCCTGAGAATGTTCAAAGTGGACAGGCCGCCTTCGGCTACGTCTACTTCAGTACTGCGATTCCCACCGGAGCGACGCTCGATCTCTCTGTGACCGGAACTGCGGGCGAGAGCACATACTTCGTTGATATGCAGGTGATGCAAGCCAATCTGGTTCCTCCATCGACTACCTATTCGCCCATTGTGGTCACCGGAGCTGTGAAGAACACCTCCGCCGGAGCAGTTCACGGCCCAATCAGCGTGGACGTCTACTGCTTCGATAGCTCTGGAGCGCTGACGAATGCTGAGACTGGCTTTACATCTGGGGATTCAAGCGCACCTCTCGACGCGGGTGCGACGGCAAGCTATTCCGTCGACCTCTATAGCGCTCCAACTTGTACCACCTACCTTGTCGGTTCCTCTGCGTACGGGAAGCTATAGGCCGCGTCAAGCGCGTTCGCCCGGTGCGCGTGCCGAGCTGGCTCAGCTCATCAACCGCCGAGCGCTGCAGGTAGTCGACGAGCGCGCCGCCTTCACTCAGCAGATGGGCGGGCTTGAGCCGGTGATCGAGACGGTCGTGGTCGACGGCGGCACCACGCGGACTCCGCCCGGGTTGGCCGACGCCGACAGCCCGTTGGTGACCATGCCCGACGGTCGCGTGATGGTCAAGGAGGACGTGCTGCAGTCGAGGCCCTCGGGTCCACCCGCTGCCTGATCGCCTCTCCGGTTCGATCTCAGCTTGCGCACAGGTGGGCTGGGCGGACACACTGCGGTTGCTTTTCGGAGGGTGACCTAGAGACGGGAGGGCGCGGGCAGTGAGTGACACATCGCAGGGTGAAGGCTGGTGGCTGGCCAGCGACGGCAAGTGGTACCCGCCCCAGCCCGCCGCCTCAGGGCTGAGTGGCGTCACCTGCACCATCACGGTGGACGGCGAAGTGATCAACACGAACACGGCTAACGGGCCTGGGGCGACTGCGTCCTGTAGCTCCTGATGGGCAGCACCGTACAAGTATGGAAAGGGGAATCATGAGAATCAGATTGCTGCTTACCGTCCCGCTCATTGCCTGCGTCGCTCTCTTGGCGGGACCTGCGGCGGCGGGGGCGTCTACCCAGTCCAACTACATCAAGGCTTTGCACCGCGCCGCGCTCAGCCACCAAGAAGTTCTCGGACAAGAAGATGGTTGCGCTGGCGAAGGGCGGTATCTGTCCCATCTTGGGCTTTGCGCCTATCTCCAATCTGGTTATTGCCTTGGAGCAATCCAAAGGCTCCAATGGAGCAACCATTGGCTATGGGTTCCCTAAGTCGCAGGTACCGAAGATATTGACGGTAGCCGTGACCTACTACTGTCCCAAGTACAAGAAGGACCTGGCAGCCCTCAAGTCGGGCAAGCAGGCGGCTGCTGCTCCTACGACCACCACCCACGCTCCCACCCTGACTGGGCCGCAAGTGAATGCAATCGCTGAAGCCAAGCAATACCTTCAGACGCAGGCCTTCTCGCAGCAGGGCCTCATTGACCAACTGGACTCACCGGCAGGTGGCCAGTTCTCGGTCAACGATGCGACCTTCGCCGTCAGTGTCCTCAATGTGGACTGGAACGCCGAGGCGGTGCAGTCCGCCAAGGAGTACTTGAAATCGCAACCCTTCTCCTGCCAGGACTTGATCGACCAACTGGACTCCTCGGCTGGTGGTGAGTTCACAGTCGCGGAGGCTACCTACGGGGCGCAACAGGCAGGAGCCTGCTAGCAGGGGGAGCGGGCTTCGACGTCCAAGTCCTTGGTGGCCTCGGGTCTGTTCACCGGCCCCGCTGCAGATACCGCCGGAGCCGGCTCGCGAAGCCCCTCCCGTCATCGCAATGTCATCCAACCACGCGCAACTCGATCAGCTTCGTGCAACTCAGCGCGACAGTGCATCGACAACGGTGCAGCTCAGAGCGGTGTGTGCAACTCAGCGCAACTCGATCAACCAGCGTGAGCGATCTCATAACCCGAAGGTCGGAGGTTCAAATCCTCCCCCCGCCACCATCGAAACGCTGGTCGGAGCGCCTCGTGCACAGTGCACAGGCGCCTGGCCAGCGTTTTCGCGTTCGGGCCGACGTCGAGGATCGGGGTTTTATTGGTTTATTGGGGCCTTTTGTCGGGACCTACTCAGCCTCTGACCCGGCTGCCCCATGCAGGGTGGCGCGGCGAGTGTGGCCTCTGCACTGCGGTTTCACGGTCGAGTCTTCGGTCAGTAAGGCGTTGCATAGGGCAAGCTCAATCCTGCCCTATGCGCGCGCACTACTCAACGCCTCCGGTCCATATGCATGCGGTCGAGTCGGAACGGCGCGTGTCGAGACCCGTCGGGCGGTCACCATCGCGTGGTCTTGAAGCCCTGCAGAATGCGAAGAGCGGCCCTCCTCTCTGGCTTGGCGATCGAGCCCTCCAAGCAATGCCTCTCGGCACCACAGGTCAGGCGTCACCGGATCGTGCATCAGTCCCTCCTTTGACATCAGCAGTACTTGATCTCATCGCCACAAGCGCCTGAGGCTTGAAGGTGGCCGGTTGCGATAGAGCGGCGAGAAGTTGAGAAGTCAGTTGGATCTTCCGATCGCCCTACAGGCCGCCCAGATCTGGAACGACGGCGTCCCCGTCCAGTTGAACTGGTCGTGAGATGTACGTCATGGCCAGGACGGCATGGCTAGTCGCCAGGCTGGCGTAGCGACTCACCTCATCTGGATCACCAGATCGCTCCGCAAAGCGGAGGTACGCCTCGGCTGCAATTCGGTGCTGAGCGATCAGATCCTCGTTCGCCGGAGCTGCGTTCGTTACCTCGGTGAAAGCCACTGCCATCTTGTATGCCTCCAAGTCGTGCAGCAGTCATCAATCCCATCGGCATTCCGGCCAGTCGCTTGACGGGGAATCGTCACTGCAACTGAGCAACTGACCCGTTGAGCAGCATCGACACATTTCCCATAGAAGAGGCCAGATTAGGGCAGTTGTCTTGTGCAACCGGAAAATCTCACGTGCGAGCGAACTAACGCTCTCCGGATCTTCGTCCGATACCAAGTCAGTGCGCCCGCATCGGAGCCCCCACACGGGCATCGAGCGCACAGAAACCACTGGACTTGTTGGGACCTGGATGACACGAAGAGCGAGGATCGCTGGGTCGAAGTACAACGAGGACGGCCTGACACTGATCGAACTCTTGATCGCCATGGTCGTACTCGGCGTGCTCTCCGGAGTGGTCATTGTCGCGATGGGCAATCTGACCCCAGAATCGTTGGTTGCGGCATGCAAGGCCGACTATGCGACGGCCCAAGAGGCCGTTGACGCCTACCGAGTCCAGATGGGCGGTTACCCGGGGGGAACGGGATCGGCCGTAGTGACGGACTCGGACCCGGGTCTTGCGCCCGGCTTCGTTGCGGGAACAGCACCTCAGGGGGTCAACGCCGCTCGCAGTGGCGGCGAGCTGCTTCGTCCTGGTGGCACGGCACCGAACACGAGCGGATCAACGAGCGTCGGGTCATGGCTGCGCCAGGCACCAATTGAGGTCGGGAGCTTCGCCATCTGGGTTGCCAACGACGGATCGGGTGCAGTGCAAGTCCTGAACGGAAGCGGTCACGTCCCGACGAGTCCCACGCAGAGCGCCAACGACTGCGCCTCACTTTCGACCAACACTCCGTCAACGGCACTGGCTGTGGGAGCAACCTCGACCACTACACCAAGCACCACTACTCCGACATCTCGACCGGTTGTGACGACCACGACGGCCGGACAGCCTTTGCTCGCGCCGAAGTTCGTGAGCGCAGCAAGTACCACCTTCCATCACGGCGTCCACGGGGCCTTTTCGGTCCTCGTGACGGGCCACCCTGCTCCAACGGTTCGAGTCGTGGGTTCGCTCCCACTGGGAATCACGTTCAACAGCCTCACGGACGTGTTGTCCGGTACCGCTCGGAATCGGGCGACGGCTCACGTCACCTTGATGGCGTCCAACGGGGTCGGCTCCACCGCCAAGCAGCGGTTCACATTCGTCGTGGGCTGACCTGCGTCACCACGACGTCTGTACTGCTCCTACTTTGCGTAGTCCGCCATCCCGGCAAAGTCGATGACAACGCACGTCTCATCGCCGATCGTCCAGCCGTCGTGACCGGCTGGGATCGAAACGACATCACCGGGACCGATCTCGAACTCAGTGCCGTCGTCCATGAGGACGATCTGGCGACCCGAGACCACGTACCCCACATGGGCGGCCTGACATGTGTCGGTTCCCGCTATAGGCCGAACGTGATCCGACCATTCCCAGCCGGGCTCGAAGATGGCACGGCCGACCACCCTCCACCGATGTTGAGGATCTCGACCTTTCCCTTGTCCTGGAACGGTCGGGTCTCGTCCGGGTCATCGAATCACTTGCGTTCAAATGAGGCCATCAGTCCTCCCCTTTGGTGCAAATGAATCGGTTCCCTGGTTATAGCCGGACGGAATTCGGCTCGCAACGGGTTGGCCTCCTCGCCCCGTCACCCCGCCCGGAGACAGCGCTGACCGGGCGCCTCAACGCCTCCGCAGCTGCTCGCCGATCCGGAACCAGTTCGCTAGCCTCGCCGTGCTGCACGACGTGGAGGAGCCGCCAATGGGACTCAGGATCATCGGTGCAGGACTTGGGCGGACGGGCACCACCTCGCTCAAGGTTGCCCTCGAGGAACTCCTCGGTGGACCGTGCTACCACATGCTCGAAGTCCGGGAGCGTCCGGCCGACCCCGATGTCTGGGGGGACGCCTACGAGGGCAAGCTGCCCGACTGGGAGGCTTTCTTCGACGGATACGAAGCGGCGGTCGATTGGCCCTCTGCTCCGTTCTGGCGAGAGCTGAGCCAGGCCTTTCCCGACGCACCCATCCTGCTCTCGGTGCGAGACCCCGACTCGTGGTGGAAGAGCGCATCGAGCACGATCTTCATCGCCTTGGCGACGTACTTTGCACCCGACGCCCCGACTGACGGATGGACGAGGATGGGTCGGGGCATGATGACGAGCTTCACCCCCGACTGGCAGGACGAAGCAGCAGCCAAGGCTGCGTACCTGGCCTACGACGACGAAGTGCGGAAGGCGGCGTCCCCTGACCGCTTGGTCGAATGGAGTCCAGGCGATGGTTGGGAGCCGATCTGTTCGGCACTGCATCTTCCCGTGCCGGACCATCCGTTTCCACATACGAATACTGCAGCGGACACCAGGAGGGAGTTGGGACTCGATCCCGCACCGTAGTTGGCTTCACTGGAGCGCTACGGCGAAGGCAGAGGTCAGGCGGCTCGGTTTCAACCGTCAAGGTGCCCCGCCTTGCCAAGGTGGCCTGACCCTCGTCGTGTCTGGCGCGTCGGAGAATCCCCAACAGCCTGAGCGTCCCTCTGGCGAATCAGGTGCACGACTGCCCAGGCCACGATGGCGAAGAACACCAGCAGGGCCACGATCATCACGATCCACAGTCCCCAATGGGCCCCGCCGTTGTCGTAGTAGCCGGAATGCATTTTCCTCTCGTCGAACTGGCTGTTCACGATCGAGGATCGTTGGCCATCGTCGCCTTGACTAGGGGCGAGGTCACGATTGGCTGTACAACCGTCGTGTCCGCCGCGCCCCGGTGCTGGCGACGGCGTGCGGCAGTGGATGAGTTCGGGAGCAGTCAAATGCGCCGCCTCCAGTCTCGCTGCGTCCAGTATATACCCAGGGGGGTATATACTGGACGCAGCGAACTAGCGAGGGAGAGCGTGGATGACGACGAGCGAATCAGTGGTCTCGGTGGACCCGGAGGTTCACTGGCCAATGGAGAGGATCTTGTTCGCCTTGGCAGGAACGATGGTACTGCTCAGCGCTGTGTTTGCTGTTGTAGTGAGCCCATGGTTTCTGCTGCTGACTGTATTCGTGGGAGTGAACCAGTGGCTGTTCGTCGCGTTCGGCGCCTGCCCCGCGTCGCTGGTGCTCCGTCGGTTAGGTGTGCCTGCTACGCGTAGGTGGTAGTCGTACAGGACCTGTGGTGACAGGCGACACGCCGCCAGATTGGTTGGAAGCGCCTCCATGTAGATGCGCTCTTAGTCCGGTGTCCCTGGTCGACGCTTGGATTGCTACACGAGAGGGTCCCCATTTCCACTCCATCCGCCGAAGAAGTCAGAGCCTGGACGCCAGAGGAGCGCGGACAGGTAGCCCGACTGCTCGATGAGCTTGTCGAACGGCCTACCACTAGCTCTGGAGTGATCAGGCGACGCAGGCTGTCCATCGTCGCTGCGGCCGCTGGCGCAATCGTCATGGTTCCGTGGATCGGTTATCTCGCGTCCTCCCTTCCACTAGCTGAATCAGGTGGAGCGTGGCGCGTGGCGTGGGTCGGCTTCGACGTGATGCTCGCCTTGGTCCTCTTGACCACGGCCTGGCTGGGACTTGATCGACGACAGGTGGCGATCCTCGGGCTGCTCGTGGCGGCGACGATGCTCGTCACCGATGCATGGTTCGATGTCACCCTCTCGTACGGGACGCACGAGCAATTGGGAGCGATCCTTACCGCCACGTTCTTGGAACTACCGTTCGCAGCATTCCTTGCCAGCACCGCTATCGGCATACTCCGGCGAACCTCGGCAACCGTCTGGCGCCTCCGGGGCCACTCAGGCCAGCCGCCCCCTCTCTGGCGTCAGCAGTACTTGATATCTCCGTCACAAGCGCTGCACGGTTGAACACGGGTACTTTCTCCTCGACTGCTCAGCCAAAGAGTCTCGTCGATCACGGTAGGCTCGGGTCCGAGGTGTACGAGTTCGCCCGGGACTGAGCTCACCCGGCGATCGCGCCCGACAAGCTACCTGGTGTTACCTGCGGGCTCTGACTTCCATCCATTTTGCCGTTGTCCAAGATCTCTCGACGGACAGTCCAGCCGCCTCGATGGCTCCGGCGAAATCGGCGGGGGTCCAGATACAGAACCAGCGTCTTCCCATGGGCATGTCGTCGGCCAATCCTGTGACGCCGTCGGTTTTGATCGACACGCTGACAGGGGCACCCGCTCGCAACCCTCGCAAGTTCCTGCAGCGCCACCGCGGCGTCTTTGTAAGGAAGGTGGATCAACGAGGCGCTCGCCCATGCCCGCGTGTGACCAATGTGCCGCCGACAAATGCGCAGTCGGCGAAAGCACGGGAGATCTATCGAAGCCCAACGACCAAGAGAAAGGCCATTCAAAGCGCCCACCTCCGGGTCGACCCACCCAACTGCCATGGACCAGGCTAGGTTCGACGGTGCACCGAGCGCATAACGCCGGCTACCCGCTCACAACGCTGCCGCCGGGCAGGATGGCGTGAGCCGAACCACCGAGAGGGCGGGCATGACGGATCAGTTCGAAAAGAGGATCTTCACACCCGGGCTGTTCCTGAACGACGTCGGATACCTCCTGACCCGTGGCCCTTCGATAATGGGCGCAGCACGCGACGAGAACATCACTCGGACGTTCGCCGAGAAGATCATGACCGTGACCACTGCCGTCAACGAGTGCACCTACTGCGCCTGGTATCACGCCAAGGCCGCCGTGGCCAGCGGCATCGGCGCAGCGGAGGTCAAGAGTCTGTTGGACCTCCAGTTTCAAGCCACCGCCTCCGACTTCGAGATCATGGCATTGCTGTACGCGCAGCACTACGCCGAGACCAATCGACACCCCGAGACGCACATGACCGCCCGGTTGTTCGATAGCTACGGCCAGCGAACCGCGAAGCACATCATGCTGGTAATCCGCATGATCTCCTTTGGCAACCTGCTGGGAAACACCTGGGACGCAGTCCTGAGCCGGTTCAAGGGGAGACTCGCGCCAGAGAGCAACGTCGCCTTCGAGCTGGCCTTCTTCCTCCTCACCTCCTGGTTCATGTTCCCGGCCATGTGGCTCATGAAGTCGGACGGGAAGAAGGGCGCGGTGCTGGCCCGCCCTGAGGAGCGTGCGTCGGGTTCGGCTCAGTGATCAATCGAAATACGGGTCAGGGACGGATCTCGTAGAACGCGTTGACCGGATGGTCGACATCGAGCCGGCGGAAACGGCTGAATCCTGCTGCGCGTGCCATCGCTTCCGCCTTGGCCGGAGATAGGCCGAGAGTGCCGAGGCCCGCACCGTCAGGCGCCGACATCGCCGACGACATGCACGACAGAACGCTGATGCCGTACATCAACGATGCCATCGGGTTCTCCGAGGCGTTCAGCGCGAATGTGTCATGCGCCTTGATGTCGACGAGCAGCCACGTGCCGTCGGGGGTGATCGCCCGACGCAATGCCTGCATCATCTCGAACGGATGCGTCATGTCATGGACACAATCAAACGTCGTGATGAACCCGATTGATCCGTCATCGGGCAGCGGCTCGTCTCGCGGATCGTGGAACGACACGTTCGATGCCTCGGCCTCCAAGCGCTTCTCCTCCGCGCGAGAGAGCGCGAACCGGCTGATGTCGTACCCCAAGAACCGACTCTTCGGGAATGCGCCGGCCATTAGCAGCAATGCTCCCCCCGCACCACAGCCGACGTCCGCAGCAGTCGTGCCCTCGGCGAGCCGCTCGGTGACTCCGTCGAGCGCAGGCAGTACGACCGGCAGCAGGTTCGTGCGGTTCCATGGTTCGAACGACCGCTCGATACCAACCGCGGCTTCTGGACCATGGCTGTCGTAGTCGTGCCCGAGCCCGGTACGGAAGCTCTCGGGCATCGCTCGAAGCGTGTCCATCGTGTTGGGAAACCGGTGGAACATTCCCATCCCGTATGCCGGGTGGTCGGGGGTCGCGAGAACCGCGGCCGCCTCGTCCGACAGCGAGAACCGCTCTTGGTCGTCGCAGTCGATGATCCGCGCGGCAGCCTGGTTGTATGCCCACTCGCGAACCCAGCGCTTATGGAGACCCGCTCGTTGCGCGAGCTCGTCCGAATGCAGTGGCTTCCCGGCATCTCGCAGCGCCGCGTAGAGACCGAGCTTGTCGCCGAGGTGGATCATCCCCGCGGTCACCGCGCCCTCGAGCTTGGTGAACACGAGAAACGAGAACATCCGGAGCTTCTTCTCATCCATAGTCTGCATCCTTTCCGAGCCGGCGCGTCCGGCGCGTCCGGCGCTGCCTCGCCGCCACGCCGTGCGGCCTACGAGGCCGGGGGGCTGAGGCAGCTACGCTAGCGAGGCACCGGCTTTCAGCAAGGTTGGAGCGCTCAACCTGACGAGTGCCCGCGATGTTCGCCTGCCCAGAAATGGCACATCTGCGACGGTATTGAGTCGCCAGGGAAAACGACGCGCCCGAACGACTGATCCGAGCGTGAAAGGATCAATCGATGAGTCGAGCCCCCGTGAATGCCACAAGCGTCACGGTCTACTGGCGACCAGGATGCCCCTACTGCTTCCTCCTTCGGTTCAAGCTCCGGCGATTTGGGATCTCGGTACGCGAAGTCAACATTTGGGAGGACCCCACCGGCGCAGCCGTGGTCCGGGAAATCGCCGGTGGGAACGAAACGGTCCCGACGGTCACCATGGGGGACGTTGCCATGGTCAATCCGTCAGCATGCCGAGTCGTCCACGAGCTCGTCGGTGTGGCTCCTGAACTCGCTGGCGGGTCTTCCGCGACGAGATCGGGTCGGCTGAGATCCGCATGGCGCGCTCGACGCTCTTGGTAGGCGAGTTCTCTCGAGTCCAGAACGGCCGAGGCTCCCAGGAATACCCCATAGGGTATAGGCGTTGTCCACGAAAGACCGTCTGTGAGCCGGGAGGATCCGAACATGGCGACCTTCAATCTGATCAGGGACAACTTCGAGCAAGTCGTGTCGACCAACGACACGGTGGTGGTGGACTTCTGGGCGTCGTGGTGTGGCCCGTGCCAGATGTTCGCTCCCGTATACGAGCACGCCTCGGAACAGCACCAAGACGTGGTCTTCGCCAAGGTCGACACCGAAACCGAGCAGGAGCTGGCCCGAATGTTTGGGATCATGTCCATCCCAAACCTGATGGTGTTTCGCGACCAGGTCGTGGTGTATTCACAGCCCGGGGCGCTGCCTGCCAGCTCGTTGGAGGAGCTCATCGAGAAAGTGGGCTCGCTGGACATGGACGACGTCCATCGCAAGATCGCCGAACAGGCCACCGCGTCGACCTGACGCCGGACCGACGCCACCCCCTACTGAGGGTTCGTGGCGATCCCGGCGCTGAACCAGCTCCAGGGTTTCGGTCCCTTGGCATAGCGCTGCTCGACCCGCTCGATCGTGAAGCCCGCCGCACGAACGAGAACTTCCGGCTCGCGCGTGAGATGGCAACCGTCGGCGAGGCGCCGTTGCCACGGCTCAAGTCGCCGTTGCCAGGCGGCCACGCCCGGGTCCGGGGCGAGGCCGTGCTCGAGGAAATGGAACCGGGCGCCTGGGCGCATCACCCGGCGTAGCTCGGCCAGTGCCTGAGGGGCATCGGGGATTGTGCACAACGTGAAGGTCGACAGCGCGGCGTCGCAGCTGTCGTCGTCAAGAGGGATGGACTGTCCGTCCAGGCCGATGTGTTCGACCGTCACCCCGGACCGCGTCACGCGCTTGTCGGCCAGTTTGCGCGCGACGGCCGCGGGCTCGACGGCCAGGACCAGTTCGACGTCGGAGGGGTAGAAGTCGACGTTCAAGCCGGAGCCGAACCCGATCTCGACGACCCGTCCGGCGAGACCCTCGGTCACCTTGGCACGCCAGCGACGCAGACCGCTGGTGCCGCAGGCCCGATCGACCAGGCGGGGTAGAACCTGCTCACGGTAGAAGCCCACGTCGCGCAGGCTAATCGCCCATCGATTGATGGGAGGCTGGCTTGGTGAAGCTCGTGGCGTCGAGGGCTCCAGCCGAGTTCAGTGGGACAAGCAGGTCTTTGGCAGGATCTGCGCCAGCCAGCGAGGAAGGTGCTGTGGTGATGCCCACTCCGCAGCAGTACTGGGAAGAACACAGGCGGACGGCCAGAGCGTCGACGAAGGCGAGGAGGGCGATCAACAGCCCGAAGCCGATTACCGCGAGCAGCCAGAACTCCAGCGAGTGTGCGAGGCCAGGGATGCATGTTGGTAGGGAGCCCGAGAATCGGGGCGGCGGCGCGGCGCTGGCCGAATGGACATCGCCGGCTCGGTTAGAGGGCTGAGCTGGTTCGATGCCACGGTGGGGTTTCCTTGGTCCGTGGGGCGGCTCCGTGACAATGGGCAGGATGGTGCGATCCTGCGGGTGGCCCCCGGGGTTTTCCTGGCAAGCGACAAGTCCCCGGAGTAGGCGACCCCATGTGAGAGGAGCGGTCTTCCCTCAAGCCCACGTGGCTCAGAGCGATGCGGCTGAGCGTGCGAGGGTATAGGTGGCGACGGCGACGAGGAGCACGGCGAACCAGCGCAGCAGGGTCGGTGCCCGCGTTCGGCTGGCCAAGTGGTTGCCGGCGAGCGCGCCCACCAACCCGGCGGCGGTGAACGGCAGCGCGACGCGCCAGTCGACGCCGGTGGTCGCCAATCTCGAGGTGAGAGAAACGCCGCAGTTCACGGCGATGACCAGGAGTGACGTGCCGACGGCGATCGGCATCTCGAAGCCCAAGGCGAGCACGAGGGCGGGTACGATGATGAAGCCGCCGCCGACGCCGAAGAACCCGGTCATGAATCCGACCACCGTTCCAGCCACTACCACCTTGGCCACCGTCGACATCCGAAGGCCAGCCCCGGGTGGGAGCACCGGGGTGGTGGGCGGGTGATCGTCGACCGCAGTGGTGTCGGAATGGCTCGCGGGGCCCGGATCCCGGCTGGTCTGGTCGGCTGGGGTCGTTGGGCCGGAGGACGAACTCATCGCACCCGCCGCCGTTGCTGCGAAGCGGTCCTGCGATCGCGCTGTCGCCCACATGCGCCATGCGGCGATCATCATGACAACGGCAAACGCGGAGAGCAGGACTTCGGGTTTGACCGACCGATTCAGGCGTGTACCGAGCAGAGATCCGGCCACACCGGCCAGGCTGAACCACAGGCCGGCGGCCACCCGAACGCGTTCGGCGCGCCAGTGACCGACCATGCCCCCGAGGGCGGCGACGCCGACGATGACGAGCGACGTCGTGACCGCTTCTTTGGCCCCGAGACCGACGACATAGACGAGAGCGGGCACGGTCAGGATCGAGCCGCCCCCTCCCAGGGCACCGAGCGCGAGCCCAACGAGCAGCCCCAAGGGCAGTGTGAGGAGGAGCCTCACACCACCGTGCCGGGCCGCGCGTCGCCGGTCTCCACGGGCAGTCCGGCAGAGGACCAGGCCTGCATTCCACCACGGAGATTCACGGCATCGAAGCCCGAGCGGACGAGGAGGGACGTCGCCGTGGCCGAGCGGTTCCCCGACCGGCAGATGACCACCACTCGTCGGTCCCCGGGGAGCGCTGCGAGCCGGCCCTCGAGCTGTCCAAGGGGGACATGGAAGGCACCGGGGACGTGACCGGCCTGCCACTCGGCGGGTTCACGGACATCGAGGAGCACCGCACCTCCACGCACGAGAGCGTCCGCCTCCCGCGGGCCGACGGCGCCCCGGTCCCCGTCCCCGTGCTTCCCATGCAGCCAGCCCACGCGACCTCCCGACGTCCAAGCATCCCTTTCGGATGCCCGGGATTGTCCGTATGCTGAATATACCCCCTTGGGTATTGTCTATACTGCTTGAGAGACGAAGTGTGGCCGGTCCCGAGCCACAGAGGAGCCAGGCGATGTACCGAGACGCTGAACCGGCCGAGTTGGCCGCCCGATTGGGCACGTCAGACGAGCCCTTCGTGGTGGACGTGCGCGAGCCGGTCGAGTTCGCCGCCTGGTCCATCCCGTCCGCCGTCAACATTCCTCTGGGCGAGCTCGCCGGGCGCGTTTCGGAGGTACCGGCCGATCGCGAGGTGGTCACCGTGTGCGCCACGGGGAGCCGTTCGTCCTCAGCGGCGGAAATACTCAGCCGTAGCGGGAGGAGGGTGGCCAACCTCGCCGGCGGCATGGCTGGGTGGGCCGCGACCTACGACGCGGTGACTCTCGAGTTCGACGACGTGCGGGTCGTCCAGGTGCGTCGGCGCGGCAAAGGATGCCTGTCCTATCTGGTCGGGGCGGGGGACCAGGCGTTCGTCGTCGACCCGTCCGTCGACACGGAGGTGTACTCCCGACTGGTCGACGAGCACGGGTGGCGGATCACCCGAGTGTTCGACACCCACCTCCATGCTGATCACTTGAGTGGCGCCCGCCAGCTGGCCGAGGCCGCGGATGCGTACTTGCATCTGAACCCGGCCGACCCGTTCGAGTTCGCCTACGAGCCGCTCGGCGAAGAGGACCGCTTCGAGCTCCCCGGCGGTGTCGCGTTCCAAGTGGCGGCTATCCACACCCCGGGCCACACCCGTGGTTCGTCGATCTACGTCGTCGCCGACCGTTTCGTGCTCTCGGGTGACACCCTCTTCGTCGACAGTGTCGGTCGGCCCGACCTCGCCGAACGAGCCGAGGAGTTTGCTCACAATCTGTACCGCTCGCTCCACGAAAAGGTCCTGGCCCTGCCCGACGACGCTCTGGTCCTCCCCGGCCACTACGGCGACGACGTCGTCGTCCGGCCGGACCGGCCTGTGGGCGCGACCCTGGGCGAGCTGCGCCAAACGCTCGCGCCTCTGTCATACGACGAGGAGAAGTTCGTCTCCTGGGCAACGGCCCGATCCGCGCCGCGTCCACCGAACTACGTGGAGATTATCCAGGCCAACATGGGCCGCTCGGACGCGCCGCTCGCTACGTTGCGCCAACTCGAGCTAGGTCCCAACCGCTGTTCGGTTTCGGCCTGAGTGATGAGGGAAAAAGGTCCGGCTGCAAAGTGGCTACACACGCAAGGACAGGAGTAGTGATGGAACTTCCCGAGGATGTCATCGAGGATGTCCGCAAGCGGCTGCATCGTGTAGTCGGGCAAGTCCAGGGCGTCGAGCGGATGCTCGACGAGGGTCGCGAGTGCCGCGACGTCGTGACCCAGTTGTCGGCCGCCACCAAAGCGCTCGAGCAGGCCGGGTTCCGCTTGGTCGCAGCCGGCCTGACATATTGCCTCGAGAACCCCGACGAAGCCGAAGCCGCTGGCTACCCGATCGACGAAGTCCAAAAGATGTTCATGAAACTCGCCTGAGAGTCAGCATCGCTATGTCCACCGTCACGATCACCGATGACACGGGGCCGGTCACCCAGCCCGACGACATCCAGGGTCTCGGGACTATCGCCTCGTTCCGTGACGGTGTAGCGGTGGCCGTCCGCATCGGCGCCAAACCCCTGCCCCAGGTCGACGCTGACCGGGGCCTCGCGTCGAGCTCAGGCGACCACTGATGCGTTCTCTCGACGTCGTCGTCAACCAACCCATTGAGCGCGCCGAGGGCGCGCTGCGCGTGGCGCTGGCCGCCCAGGGGTTCGGCGTTCTCACCGAGATCGACGTGGCCGCCACCTTCGAGGCGAAGCTCGGGGTCATCGGTCCACCCCTCAAGATCCTCGGCGCGTGCAACCCGGCGTTGGCCCATCGGGCCCTGGAGCTCGATCCGACGGTCGCGCTGGTGCTGCCCTGCAACGTCGTGCTGCGCGGGGACGGCCCTCGGACCTCCATCTCCATCGCCGATCCACGTGAGCTCATGGACGAACCGGCCTTCGCCGAACTGGCCGCCGAAGCCGTGCATCGCCTGGAGACGGCCCTTGGGTCGTTGGACAGACGACGTCACCCAGTAAGGGCAATCCCAGCACCTCAGCCGGCGAGGCCGTGCGCCCGTAGGAAGGTCCGTTGCTCGGCGTGCGTCTCGTCGGGGAGCTGGGAGAACCAGTCGAGTCGATCCGGCACGGTTGCCAGCGCATCGCTCGCTGGAGGGGCCAGGTGGGTACGGAACGCCAGGCCGACGGGCCAGTCGAGACCCCGTCGGGCGTGACTCGGGTATTCGATGTAGCCGAGGAAGTCATCGATGGCGACCTCCGCGCCGATCTCGTCGAGCGCGACCCGGCGGATGGCATGGGTCAGTGGCTCGCCGAACCGGACGGTCCCGCCGGGCAGGTTCCACAGGCCGTCGCAAGGGCCGCCGATCCGACGGGCCAGCAGCACGCCCAGTTCCGAGCAGACGACGACCTCGACCGTAAGCCGGGGCACCTTCTGGAAGATTGCCCGGTACTCGGCCTCCGGGAGCGGTCCCATCAATGCGTGGTCAGGCGACTCAGGCACCCGGCTCATTCTTGTGGTCGGTCACCATGGAGGGTGCTCGACGTATTGCAGTCCCAAGAGCCGCGTCAGGTCGCGCAGTACGTGTCCGTGCGCCTCCCTGGCGACGGCCAGGGCCCGTGGGAGATCCAGGTTGTCGAACAAGGCCCGCTGCACCTCTTCGAGCGCCGCGGAGGATCCTCCCGGCTTTGTCTCGAGGACCCGAAGCTCCTCGAGTTCGTGCTCCGCCCAGTCGAGTTCGGACTCGTCGAACTCCCAGGATTCGTGCCATGGCCGCGACAAGATGAGGAAACGGATTGCGGCTGCGGGCCAGCGTTCGAGCAGGTCATGGACGAACACCAGGTTGCCGGTGGACTTGGCCATCTTTTGACCGCCGGCCATGACGGCGCCGACGTGCATCCAGGACCGAGCGAAGGGGCGCACCCCGGTGAAGGCCTCGGCCTGAGCGGCCTCATAGGCGTGGTGCGGGAACGCCAGATCGTCGCCCCCGGCGTGTAAGTCCACTGTGGCACCGAAGGTCGTGAGGGCCATGGCCGAGCACTCCGCGTGCCAGCCGGGCCGTCCCGCACCCCACGGGCTCGGCCAGGCTGGCTCGTCGCCGATCGAGCGCATCCATAGCGCGGCATCGAGCGGATCGTCCTTGTTCGGGTCGTCGGGGTGGCCGCCGCGTTCGGCCGCCAGCGATATCGCCGTCTCGCGGCTCAGTCCCACGGTCTGGTGGATCTCGCCGCCGCGGAAGTAGACCGATCCGTTTCGTTCATATGCAACCCCGCGGACTAGGAGTTCGATGGCCAGGGTGATGACGCCGTCGACGTGGTCATGGCTGCGGGGCTCGAAGGCCGGTCGAGAGATGCCCAAGAGATCCATGTCGTGCTCGAAGCGGTAGGACTGTTGAGTCGCCAACGACTTCCAAGGCACGCCCCGCTCCTTGGCCTGGACGAGTAGATGGTCGTCGACGTCGGTGATGTTGCGGCACACCTCCACCGGGTGCCCTGTCAAGCGGAGGACACGGGCGGCCATGTCGGCCCACACGAATGTGGCGGCATGACCCAGGTGTGTGGTGTCGTACGGGGTGATGCCGCAGACGTAGATCCGTCCAGTGCCCATCACGGGCAACCGGGCGCCGCCGATCTGCACGACGCCCTGCGCCTCCCTGTCGTCCCATTCCATCGTGTTCAGGGAGCCATTCTCCATGGGCGTCAAACTACCTTGATCATTCCGAGCAACTGTTCGCGTATCAGGCCTGCTAATCAGCAGCGGATCGTGGCGCGGCAGATGCCACCGGCGCTGCAAACTCCTCAAAGGCGGCCCAAGCCCGGGGGCCGTAGACGGTGGCGGTCCCCCCGTCCATCAAAAGGGCCACCGAGAGCGCCTCGGCGACCTCCTCGGGAGTGGCCCCCTGCCGTGCGGCGGCCTTGGCGTGATAGGCGATGCAACCGTCGCACGCCTTGACCACAGAGATAGCGAGTGCCATGAGCTCTTTCACTCGTCCTGGGAGCACGCCGTCGGCCACGGCAGCACCGTGCAGTCTGGTGAATCCCTCCCACGCCGCAGGGGCCGCTTGACGGAGCGACCGCGTGGGACCCCGGAGGTCGTCGATGACATCGTGTGCGTGTCCCATGCATCAACTTTCCTGATCGTTGTCCTCGTCAGACAGAGGCGATAGTCCATTTCTCGCGCTCGGGCCACCAGGCATCGGAGCACCTCGCGGTCCCTTGGACTTCGAGGCGTCGCAGCAGGACCGGGTTGTCGCTCGCCTGGCTTGCCTGACGGATGATGGCTCTGCGCTGGCGTCCCCGGTCACCGTGCACTCCGGAGTGGAGGTCCTCGGGCCTCCTGCCGATGACGAGAGCCGAAGTGGCGCCCGCAAGTTCGTGTCGTTGGCGATCGCGCTTCCCACCTTCCATGACTCACCTCGCTGCAGGCCTCGGGTCGCTTCTGCGCATGTTCGATTCAAACCAATACCCCCCGTGGGTACCTGCCGACGGCTACGGATCCGACGCCGGAAACGGTTGTGGGCCCCGACCGCCAAGGGAAGCGATCCCCTCGAACGATCTGAATGCTCTTGATACCTGGGGGGGTATCGTGGTATAGTCTCTTATACCCCCCTAGGTATTAGGCATGCGCCCTCCCGGGGCGCGGATGCCGTTCTCACAAAGGACGTTTCTCCATGACGACGACCCGAGGAGCCAGTCTCGACGCATCCGACGTGCCAGTGGGAGGCAGCTTGGCCGACCCGTCGGCCGGGACCCCGGAGGCCGATCGAGGTGGCGAAGGCACGGACGATCCGACCCACCTCGGCCCCTTCGCCCGACTCGGCAGTTGGGCCGCCACCCATTTCCGGCGGGTGCTCATCGCATGGCTCCTGGTGCTCCTCGGCTTCGGGTTCTTTGCCATCCATGTGGAGAATGCACTCGCGGGTGCCGGATGGCAGGCCTCGAACAGCCAGTCCGTCGCGGCACGGGCCATCATCGAGAAGCACTTCTCGGGCCTCGGTGCCACCGGCTTGCAGGTCGTGGTCGTCGACCACCACGGGCCCATCGCGTCGGACCCGCAGGCCCAGGCCGTCGTGGTCAAGGCCACGAACGTGCTCCGCAACGACCCTCGAGTGTCGACCGTCGTCCCGCCACAGCCCGGTGTTTCGCTGTCACGAGACGGACGGACGGCGGTCATCACGGCGGGATCCGCCGCCGACTCCAACAAGATGGTGCAGGCGGCCGATGCGGTCGCGACGCCCCTCAGCAAACTCTCCACCTCGGCTGTGACCGTCACGCTGACCGGAGACAGCGCTCTGTGGGCCAACTTCAACACCGCCAACCGCTCGGCCATGCTGCGTTCCGAGATGCTTTCGTGGCCGGTGACGATCATCATCTTGATTATCGCCTTCGGGAGTCTGGTCGCCGCCGGCCTGCCGCTGCTCTTGACCATGGCCGGTCTCCTCGTGGCGGCCGGCGCCCTGGTCATCACCACGAAGTTCACGCCCGTGTCCATCTGGGCGCTCAACTTCGCCCTGATGTTCGCCCTGGCCCTGGGCATCGACTACGCGCTCTTCTTGGTCATGCGCTTCCGCAGCGCGCTCGAACGCCGCGGGGCGAAACCGGGCGACCGCGAAGCGATCGTGGCCTCGGTGGCCGAGACGGTCGACACGGCCGGCAAGGCCGTGGCCTTCAGCGCGCTCGACGGTGCTCGCATCGCTGGCGGCCATCCTGATCGTGCCCAGCCCGGCCTTCCGGTCGATGGCCTTCGGGATCATGCTGTCCGTCATCGCCGTGCTGGCGGCCACCCTGACGCTCCTGCCCGCCGTGCTCGGCAAGCTCGGGACCAACATCAACAAAGGAAAGATCCGGCTGCGGCGCGGACCTCGGGCCGAAGGCGATGAAGGTCCCCTCGACCGGGCGCTGCACTCATGGGGCAAGTTCTTGTGGCGTCATCCGTTCCCCGCTGGTGCGGCAGCCGTGGTCCTGCTGCTGCTGGCGGCCTCGCCGATCATCGGGATGCGGACCAACATGCCCTCGATCACCATCGTGCCGGCCAGCGACAACGCCCGAGTGGGCTACTACCAGGTGACCCGTGCCTTCGGCCCCGGCGCTCCGGGCACCCTCCAGGTGGTGGTGCCCAAAGGCGAGCAGGCCCAGGCTCTGGCCACGCTTGCGCACAGCGCCGGGGTGGCCGGCGTCGTGCCCGGGCCGACCAGCGCCGGCTGGACGCTCGACCAGGTGGTCCCGACGACCGGACCCTCGACGGCTGCGACCGGGGCCACCATCGACCACCTCCGCCAGGTGCTGCCAGCCGGGACGATGATCGGCGGAGCGGCCGCCGAGAACCACGACCTCCAGCAGTCCCTGTCGTCGCACACGCCACTGGTCCTGGCCATCTTGGGCATCCTCGGGTTCCTGTTGCTGCTGATCGCCCTCGGCGCTCCCCTGATCGCCGCGCTGGGTGTGCTCATCACGGCGCTGTCCGTGGCCGGCGCATTTGGCATCGGTCGGCTCATCTTCCAGAACGGCGACCTTTCCGGTCTACTCAACTTCCAGCCTCAGGGCTTCATCGACGCCTGGGCCCCGCTGTTCTTCGGCGCCATGGTCTTCGGCGTGGCCATGGACTACACGCTGTTCATGCTGTCGGCGGCGAAGGAGCGCTACGAAACGCACCCGGATCCCGAGCACGCCATGGTCGGGTCGATGCGCACGTCAGGCCGGGTCGTGCTCTCCGCCGCCGCGGTCATGATCGCCGTGTTCCTGACCTTCGCGCTGTCCGGACCACTGGCTCCTAAGGAGATGGGCGTGATCCTGGCCATCGCCGTCGCCCTCGACGCCCTGGTTGTCCGCTTGGTCGTGTTGCCCGTTGCGCTGCGGTTGGGCGGTCACGGGGCCTGGCACCAGCCGAAGTGGCTCGGACGGATCCTGCCCAAAGTGAAGTTCTCCCACTGAGATCGACGGATTCTCTGAGCTGACCAGGTCACCGACGAGGAAGGAAGAGTGGCCATGGAACTACCCGACGAAGTGATCCAGGACCTCCGCCTTCGGCTGAGGCGTGTGGGAGGACAGGTGCGACGCTGTCGAGACGATGCTCTCCGATGGCCGTGAGTGTCGCGACATCGTGACCCAGCTGAGCGCGGCGACCAAGGCCCTCGAGCAGGTCGGCTTTCGGCTGATCGCCAGTGGTCTCACTTACTGCGTGCAGCATCCCGAAGAGGCCGCGGAGTCCGGCTACCCCCTCGACGAGGTCCAACGATTGTTCACCAAGTTGGCGTGAGCAGTGAGCTCACACCGCAACGAGCAACGAGCAACGAGCAACGAGCAACGAGCAACGAGAGAAAAGGAGCAACAATCATGGCGTTCTCCAAGTTCATGGCATCGAGTGCAGGCCGGGCCATCAGGATCATCGCCGGTCTGGCCCTGATCGTCATCGGGGGGATCCTCGGTGGAGGTTGGTGGGCCCTCGCCGTCGTCGGCCTGATCCCACTGGGTGCCGGCGCCCTCGACTTCTGCCTGTTCAATGCCCTCTTCCACAAGCCGCTCAGCGGCAAGGCGGTTCGGGCGATCTGAGCAGCCGCCGGGCCAGAGCGACGGCACGGGCACTGGATAAGACGGCAGGCACCGATTCGAAAGGCAAGCGCATGAACACGACGCCGACCCCCATCATCGAGGTGTTCGCCGACATCTGGTGTCCGTTCACCCATGTCGGACTCCGGGCGATCGACGAGCAGCGCATCCGCACCGGCCGCACCGACGTGGCGATCCGGGTCCGGGCGTGGCCGCTCGAACTGGTGAACGGGGTACCGCTCGATCCCGAGACGACCAAGGAGCACGCCGACGACCTGCGAGAGCAGGTCGTCCCGAACCTGTTCCGTCACCTCGACCTCGAACGGTTCCCGCGCTCGACCCTCGATGCCCTCGCCCTCGCTAACCGCGCCTATCGCACCGGTCTCGAGGTCGGCGAGCGGGTCAGCTTCGCTCTGCGCGACCTCCTCTTCGAAAAGGGCCGAGACATCTCGGACCGGGCCACGCTCGAGCAGGTGGCCGCCGAGTACGGCATCGACATGCCCGACGAGTCCGATCATGCCGATGTAGTCGCGGACTGGCACGCCGGCGTGCAGCGTGGCGTCCTCGGCTCGCCACACTTCTTCTGTGGTGCCGCCGACGTGTTCTGTCCCTCGCTCGACATCACCAAGGACCCCGACCGGGGAGTATCGATCGTCAGGGACGCCTCACGCCTGACGGAGTTCCTGGAACGGTGCTTGGCCGGGCCGGGACGCCCGTGATTCGCGTGGCCGCTTGATACCCCTAGGGGTATATGATACACTGGGTCGGAAGCAGTAGGGAGGTTCGCCATGGCACGAGTCGTCGTCCTGGGCGGAGGAATCGCCGGCCACACAGCGGCTCTCCACCTCACCCGGATGCTCGGTCGTTCGGACCAAGTGGTGGTGGTCACTCCGAACTCGAAGTGGAATTGGATCCCGTCGAACATCTGGGTCGGGGTCGGCAAGATGAAGAGCGACCAGGTGACCTTCAAGCTCGGACCCATCTACAAGCGCAAGGGCATCGAGTTCCATCAGGCACTGGCGACGGCGATCCACCCCGAGGGCGCGCCGGGTCGACTACGACCCTACGTCGAGATCACCTACACCGACCCGGGACGGGCCGGTGAGCACGGCGAGTTGGACTACGACTACCTGGTCAACGCCACCGGTCCGAAGCTCAACTTCGGCGCCACCCCCGGGCTCGGGCCCGACGGCCACTCCTACTCGGTGTGCACCTCGGGGCACGCGGTCGACGCGTCAGCTGCTCTCTCCGAGTCGATCGCGAAGATGAAGAACGGCCAACCTCAGGTTCTCGTCATCGGGATGGGACACGGGACCTGCACCTGCGAGGGAGCGGCCTTCGAGTACGCGTTCAACGTGGAGCACGAGGTCCGTCAGGCGGGGGTCCGCGACCTGGCCGACATCGTCTACCTGACCAACGAGTACGAGCTCGGGGACTTCGGCGTCGGCGGGCTGACCTTCACCCAGCAGGGATTCCAGACGACGTCCAAACTGTGGACCGAGTCCCTCTTCCGCGAGCGTGGGATCCGGGCGATCACCGGGGCCCACGTGACGGGCGTCGAAGAGGGCGTCGTCCACTACGAGCAACTCGACGGTTCGTCGAACTCGTTGCCCTTCGACTTCGCCATGCTGCTCCCGCCCTTCCGCGGCGTTCCCCTCAGCGCGTACGACGCCGCAGGGAACGGACATCACCGACGAGCTGTTCGCCCCCAACGGGTTCATGAAGGTGGACGCCGACTACTCGGGCAAGCCGTTCGAGGAATGGCGGGCCGAGGACTGGCCGAGCACCTACCAGGTGCCGCAGTACCCGAACATCTTCGCCGTCGGCATCGCTTTCGCCCCACCGCATCAGATCTCCCGACCGCGCAAGTCCCCCAACGGGACGGTGATCACTCCGTCGCCCCCTCGGACCGGAATGCCGTCGGGGATCATGGGCAAACTGGCCGCCACGAACATCGCCGAGATGATCACGCACGGCAACTCGGCCCCGGTCCGCACGGCCTCGATGGCCGACATGGGGGCAGCGTGTGTCGCCTCGGCCGGGTCCGGGCTCCGCCAGGGGAGCGCGGCCTCCATGACCATGTACCCGGTCGTGCCGGACCTGGTGAAGTACCCCGACACCGGGCGCAGCCTGAAGGACACCTTCGGCGAGATCGGTCTCAGTGGACACTGGATCAAGCTGCTTCTCCACTACATGTTCATCTACAAGGCCAAGGCCCGTCCGGGCTGGCACCTGATCCCCGAGTAGGAGACAGAGCCCGATGGATTCCACCGACAGCGACATCGCGATCGCCCCGCTCCCCACCGACAAGACACTGCGGGCCCGCAAGAGCCTGCTCATCCAGTTCGGGAGGTTCCTGGCCATCAACGCCAAGATGCTCAAGATCATCCAAAGGGAACGCCGGTGAGCGCGCCGTCGCTCAGGCTCAAGAGAGGAACGACATGTGTGTTGAAGTGACATGCAAGCAGTGCGGCCGCCCGTCATGGAAGGGGTGCGGCAAGCACGTGGAGCAGGTGATGGGTCACGTTGCTCGAGAAGACCGATGCCAGTGCCGTGCTCGCTCGGAGAGGAAGAGCCGAGGTTGGTTCGGACGATGAGCACCTCTGTGAAGGAAAGGTCGGATCAGCGCCGGAGGCTCGTACGGATGGGCCTCGGCGACGCGACCTTTCGCAGCGCTGTTCCTTTCAGCGGTCTTTGTCTAAGTGGAGGTCACCGTGAATAGTCAGCAGTGGGACGAGCGCTATGGCGGGGACGAGTTGGTGTGGACCAGCACCCCCAACCAGTTTCTCGTCGCTGAGGTCGTCGACCTTGCCGCCGGACGTGCGGTGGATCTCGCCTGTGGCGAGGGTCGCAACTCGATCTGGCTCGCCGAACGCGGGTGGCAGGTGACCGGCGTGGACTTCTCGCCGGTCGGCCTGGCGAAGGCCAAGCGATTCGCCGACCTCTGGGGCGTCGAGGTCACCTGGGTCGAATCAGCCGTGGAGAACTGGACACCACCCCCTGACGGATTCGACCTCGTCGCTGCGCTCTATCTGCAGCTTCCACAGCCCGCTCGCTCAGCAGCCCTCGCCGTGGCCGCGTCCGCGGTGGCCCCTGGCGGAACGTTGCTCGTCATCGCTCACGACCTGGACAACTTGACTCGGGGGTACGGGGGTCCGCAGTTTCCTGACGTGCTCTATAGGGTCAATGATGTGACGGAGGCGGCGGTCGACGCCGGCCTGACCGTGGAGCGGGCGGAGCAGGCCGTCCGGGTGGTCGACACCGATGATGGCCTGAGAGAGGCGATTGACACCGTCGTCCGTGCCAAGCGACCTGGGTAGTGCCTCCACTATTCAGGCAAAATGCGCCCGGGTCCCCAAGGTTATCGAGTTGAGTGTCTCACCCGCTAGTGGATGAGAACCTTGAGCGCGTCGTGCTCCGCTGCGTGCCCGAAGACTTCGTATGCCTCAAGCATCTGGTCGAATGAGAACTCGTGCGTCACGAACTTCTCGGCAGGAAGCTTGTGTTCGGCAACGAGCTTCAGCAGCATCCCAAGGGTGTTCGTGTTGACCAGGCCCATCGAGATGTCAATGTTCTTGATCCAAAGCTCGTTGAGGGCTAGGTCCACTGACTTGCCGTGCACGCCGATGTTGGCGACGTTGCCGCCCGGGCGAACGATGACCGTTGCCATGGTGAACGTCTCGGGAACCCCGACTGCCTCGATGGCGACATCGACGCCCAGGCCGTCCGTGAGGGCGAGGACCTGATCCTTCCAGTCCCGATCACCCGAGTTCACCGTGTCGGTGGCACCGAAGTCGGCGGCCCGGGCGAGTCGAGCGTTGTCCAGGTCAATGGCGATGACCTTCGAGGGCCCGTAGAGCCGTGCTGTCATAACGGCGGAAAGGCCGACGGGTCCAGACCCGATCACCGCGACGACGTCGCCTGGGGCCACCCGCCCGTACTGCACGCCGATCTCGAAGCCGGTCGGAAGGATGTCTGAGAGCAGGATGCCCTCGGCATCGGTCATGCCTTCGGGCACCTTGTATACCGAGTTCTCGGCGAACGGAACGCGAACGAATTCGGCCTGCGTGCCGTCGATCATGTAGCCAAAGATCCATCCGATTCCGGCCATGCCCTCAGGGTCGAGACAGTGGCTGTAGAGGCCCTTGCGACAGTTCGAACATTTCCCACATGAACTGACGCACGCGACGATCACTCGGTCGCCGACGGCCAGCTGAGTGACTCCTTCGCCCACTTCGGTGATCACACCGATCCCCTCGTGCCCCAGGATGCGGCCGACTTCCACCTCGGGGACGTCGCCCTTGAGGATGTGGAGGTCCGTGCCACAGATCGTCGTGGCCGCCATCTGGACGATCACGTCGGTCGGCTGTTCGATCTTCGGATCGGGCATTTCCTCCCAGCCCATGTTTCCAGGGCCCTTGTAGATGAGTGCCTTCATGACGGACCTCCTGCACTGGGTAGTCCGAGCGGCGCTTTGCAACTCGCGAGACCGGCATCCACGTGATCGCGAACGGGCGGTTGTCCAAGCCCAAAGGCTACGGACTACCAGAGTCGCCGACCAGGGCCGAATGACCATCGCTCGTTCAGGCGGGGTGGTCAAGACGCGTGAGCGGCTACCACTGGGATACTCGAACTACACCAAACGGCCCCTACTTTCTCCTGAGCGGCGCCAAGAATGCGGCCGGGCACAAAGCTGGGAGCCCCATAAGAGTCATCACCGTCGCCAATCCTGCTCGGTAAGCCTGAGCCTGCCCCCGTTCGCCGGGTATGGGCGGGCAGTGTGGGTCCGTCCATTGATCTTCCTCCAGCAAGTCCGACTCGGGACATGCCAACATTTGTCGATGCAGCAACTGCCAGTTGCCATCTTGATGAGCGGAGCACCCGGCTCTGGGAAGTCGACATTGGCCGCTCTTTTGGGCCAGCGACTACGTCTGCCTGTGATCGACAAAGACACACTCCGCCGAGCAAAGCTATGGGGACTCGGTGTAGACGACGTGAACAAGGCGCCCTGGGGAGTTGGGCTTTGGTTTCCAATTATGGGGGCGCACCTCAGTGCTGGGGTCAGCGTAATTGGCGACATGACGCTCTTTCGAGCATTGAGCGAGGCGGATGTTGCCGCTCGACTCGCTCCACTCGCCAGGCTTGCCCAGGTTCATTGCCGATGCGAGGCTGCCCGAGAAAGATTTGTCGCGCGAACTCAGGCCGATCCCCTTCGGCGGCGGCATCTCAATGAACTGTTGCCGCAGGCGACCGCACTGGCCAGTGAGCTTGAAGAGCCACTCGACTTGGATTGTCCGATCCTGGAAGTCAACACGACGGATGGTTACCAACCTGATATCGCAAAGCTCTCTGAGGCCATCGTCACCATGTTCGCCCCGCACCTACGAGCACTTCTCGACGACTAAGACGATGCTCCTGCTCGTGGATCAAAGGGTGCCCCAGTACTATCAGCGGATCTTGGAGTATCGAGACCTAACGACGCGTTTCTCCAAGAGCCGCGGGTCGTCGAGCGCCTGCCCGAGTTCCCGTGGCGAGCTCAGGAGCAGATATCCCTGTCGAAGCATGCGGTACCCTTCGATGTCTATCTGTCCGGGTTCGCCGCTCCACTCCCGCTCTGGTACATGCCCCCGGTTGTTAAGTCGGGCCGCCGAGGGTGGAAGGCGCCGGTCTTATTCGCAGTGGTGTCGGCCTTTGTCTTGATCGACGCGATGGGGCTTTGCAACACATACGGCATTCTCAGCCTCGCGTAAGGCCGTTCGGTCGGGCTCGCCTGGGAGCGGATTGAGCGTTACTACCTTCTGGCGTACTGGGACAGGCTGGAGCCGTCGTCGGGTGGACAACCCAAAGTTCGGAACGCCCGTCGAATTTCTCGGGACTCGACGTCGGTCCTGAGTGGATTGAGCAGGCGGTCTGCATAGTGCACCCGCACGGGCACACCGGTGACCAGCGGCTTCGTCGGATTTGAGGCCCGAAGGCGCACGATGGTCGTGAACCCCCGCCACCATTGAATCGACAGTCAGCGCGTCTTGTGCGTAGTGCGCAGGCGACTGATTAGGGGTTTCACCTCAAGAGCTGACTGCCAAGTCGGGGTTTATCGGGGCTTCTTCTCGGGACTTACTCATCCTTTGCGTACGCTGCTGAATGCGGGGTGGCGCTGCGCACGCGGCCCGCACGCTGCGGTTTGGCTGTGGGGACTTACAGCCGCCATGGCGGCGCATAGGTCTGCACAGTGCAGCGTGGCACGTCAGAGATCGTTCCCAGCGTAGGAGAGGTTGAAGCTCTTGTTTGCCAACGGGAAGTCAGGAACGATCGTGTCCGCCAGCGACACAGGAAGAGCCGGCCAGTTGTAGAACGACGGATCGACCACCTTCACCCGGGTGAGGCGACCGTCATGGCCGAGTTCAACTCGGTGCAATGCAGCACCTCGCCATGCTTCGATGATCCCAACCCCGCTTGCTGACCGGCCCGATTGCGCCCGTGACGGGCCCGTCACGGCATCGAGTACACCAGCGCGCTCCGCGAATCCCCTCAACAGGGTCAGCGAGGACCGGGCTTCCTCGACCCGGACCTCGAAGCGCGCCTTGACGTCGCCCTCCGTGCGAAGGGCGGGCCTGAACGACCCGGGCATCGTCAGCCACGGGTGCGTGTGACGGGCATCGAAGGCAAGACCCGAGGCGCGGCCGGCAACCCCGACAACTCCGAGGTCCCGGGCGTGTGCTTCATCGAGCACGGCAGTGCCGGTGAAGCGCTCCATGACCAGCGAACTCGAGGTAATCAGGCCGATCAGCTCCTCGAATCGCTGGCTGATCTCGGTCAGGTCGCCGTTCACGGGCAGGCTGTTCACTCGAGCCCCGCCCAGGACGACACCGTCACGGAGAAGGCGGTGACCGGTCACCCGGCCGTTCAGCTGCAGCAAGTGCTCGCGCAGTGAGAGGGCCCAGGCCTGGGCGACACCGAAGCCCACGTCGTTGCACAGTGCGCCGATGTCGGCCACGTGGTTGTAGAGTCGCTCGAGTTCGAGGAGCATGCCGCGGAGCACCGTCGCCTCGGATGTGACCTCCATTTGCCACGCGTCTTCGATCGCCTGGCAGTAGGCCAGGGCGTGTCCGACGGCGGTATCCCCCGAGATGCGCTCCGCCAGCTGCAAGCCCTCTTGGGAGTCCCGACCCTCGAAGAGACGCTCGATCCCCTTGTGCACGAACCACAGGCGCGCCTTCATGCGCAGGATGGTTTCCCCGACGACCCAGAAGCGGAAGTGCCCGGGTTCGATGAGTCCGGCGTGCACCGGTCCGACCGGGATCTCGTAGACACCGGTTCCCTCCACGGGAACGAATGGGTAGGGCCCTGCGTCGGTCACCATGGGCGGAGGGTCGCCCGAGTCGCGGTGCATCGGGTACCAGCGCTCGGGCCAGTGCTGGTGTAGCACCAAGCGCCTCGGTTGGGGGTGATCCACGGGCACGATGCCGAAGAGGTCCAGGATCTCGCGCTCGAAACGACCGGCCGGGAACGAGATCGCCGACAGGGTCGGCACTCTCGGCTGGGCAGGATCGACGCTGAGGTGCAGTTCGACCCTGGTGTCGGGGGGACCGCTCGTGAACAGGTAGACGACGCGCAACCGGTCTCCGTCGTCGTGCCCGGAGACGAGGCCGAGCCGCATCCCCTGTGCCAAGAGGGCTGCGGCCGTGTCCACCAGGTCGGCCGCCTGGACCATGCCGGCACGACGATGCCGGCCGACCGTCTCGAGTGCCACGGTAGGAGCTTGGGGACCGGTCACAGCGCCACCGTCCGAGCGGCCGCCTCGAGAAGGCCGGACAGCGGCCAGGCGAACACCCCGATGAAGCCGCACACGGCAAGGGCACCGATCAGCGGCGCGGCCACCCAGCGGGGCGGGTCCACAGCCGGGGCCGGTCTCTCGGGAGGTCCCAGCAGCATGTGACGGGCGTGGCCCACAACCGCGATGAAGATCGTCACCATTGCCGCCATGGCCAGGACGGCAGCCCAGCCCAGTCCCACCTCGAACTCGGCGCGAACCATCACCAGCTCACTGGTGAAGAGGCTGAAGGGTGGAAGTCCCAAGAGGGCCACGAGTCCCACCCCGAAGATCCCGCCGAGGGCGGGACGCCGGGCCAGGAGTGCCCGCACCCCGTCGATCTCGCTCGTACCCTCGACGGCCATGATCTCTCCCGAGGAGAGGAAGAGCACGCTCTTGGCCAGCCCGTGACCGAGGACGTGGAGGAGGACGGCAGCGATGGCGAGTCTGATACCGGCCGCCGCGCCGAGAGCGATGAGCCCCATGTGCTCGATGCTGTGATAAGCGAGCATCCGCTTGTAGTCACGCTGGGTGACAAGCAGCGAAGCGGCCACGGCCAGAGAGAGGAGCGCGCCGATCACGAGCAGGGTACGGGCGAAACCGGGACCCACGGCCACATCGGTGACCGCCTTGAAGCGCAAGATGGCGTAGAAGGCCACGGTCAGAAGTACCCCTGACATGAGGGCCGACACCGGTGCGGGCGCCTGGCTGTGGGCATCGGGCAACCAGCTGTGCATCGGGGCGAGCCCGACCTTGGTGCCGTAGCCGAGAACCAGGAGACCGAACGCCAGTCTCATCAACGACGGATCGAAGCGGTGCGCGTGCCCGACGAGCGACGTCCAGTCGAGCGCGTGGGCCGAGTGCCCTCCTGCGTGCAGTGCCGCCAGGTAGACGAGAACGGTACCCAAGAAGGCCAGCGCGATGCCGACCGAGCAGATGACGATGTATTTCCATGCCGCCTCGAGCGAGCCCCTGGTCCGCCGGTGTCCGACGAGGAAGACGGTGACGATCGTCGTGGCCTCGACTGCCACCCAGAGGACGCCCACGTTCGCCGCCAGGACGGCAAGGAGCATGAAGGCCACGAAGGCCTGGACGAGCCCGCCGTAGAGCGATGACCGCGCCGGGTCCCCGTGCTCCTCTTCCCTTTCACGGGTCATGGTCCGGATGCCGATCCACGAGGACAAGAGCGCGATGGCACCGATGACGATGACCATGAACACGCTCAGGGCATCGGCGCGGAGCGCCCCCCAGGCGTTCGAGATCGGACCGTCTCGGACCACCCGAACCGCGGTGAGGATCCCGAGGGCGAGCACGGCGCCGTTGGTCACCACCGCGACCCGCGCCGTCCAGCTTCGCCCCCGACCCGCCGCGATCGCAGTGCCGCCGAGCAGCGGGAGGAGGAGGATCGTCATGAGCATCATCAGTCGTGCAGCTCCTGGAGCTCGTCGAGGTCGACGTCACCGAACTCCATCCGGAGCCGTTGGGAGAGCACCATGAGGACGACGACGCCCAGGAGGACGTCGAAGGAGACCCCCAGTTCGATCAGGAACGGGAACCCTGCCGTGCACAAGAACGCGGTCAACGCGATCCCGTTGTCCATCATCAGCAGCCCCACGATCTGAAAAGTGGGGCGGCGCCGGGCGACGAGGACGAAGAAGCCGATGAGGAGGGTCGCTATGCCGACTGGCACCAGTGCCCCGGCGGCCGTGCCGACGATTCGCCCCACGCCGCGCCACGTCACGAAGGCCAGCACGATCAGTGCGGCGGAGACGACGAGCGAGGCCGTGACGTTGACGAGCGGCCTGCTCTCCCGGGAGCCGGAGTCCCCGCCGTTGGCTCGCCCGAGCAACAGCGGGACGACCACGCCCTTGACGGCGAGGACGACGACCGCTGCGGCGAGCAGGCCGACGTCGTGGAGGTGGACGCCCAGGACGACAGCGACCAGCCCGAGTGCCATCCCCTGGATTGCCACCACCTTGATCACCGAGCCGATCGAAGCGAGCCATAGGATCGCCACCGCGCAGACCAGCACCGCGCCCGCAGCCAGTGTCAGGGCCGAGGCGTACGACCCGATCACGGCACCACCAGGACCGAGAGCACAGCCAGGAGGGCAAGCACGAACGCCCCGGCCAACAGCTCGGGGACCCGAAAGAGCCGGAGCTTGGCCACGGTCACCTCGAACGCGGCCAGAGCGGTACCGAGGACGGCGACCTTGCCCACAGTGGCTACGAGCGCGACCGCGAGGTGGGAGGGACCTGGTGTGGTTGCGATGCCCCAAGGGATGAACAGGTCGGCCAGGAGGGCGAACAGCACGACGAGGCGCATCGACTCGGCCAACTTCACGAGCGCGAGATCGGGCCCCGCGTACTCGAGGACCATGGCCTCGTGGATCATCGTGAGCTCCAGGTGGGTGCTCGGGTTGTCGACGGGGAGCCGCCCGCTCTCGGCGATGATCACGATCACGAACGCCACCAGCGCGAGGACCCGTTGTGGGCTGGCCAGCCAGGCGGGGTGAGCGAGCGACCGCGTGACGATGGCCGGCAGGTTGGAGGTGTGTGCGGGGACGGAGAGGGCGAGGATCGCTACGAGCAGCGCGGGCTCGGCCAGCGCCCCGATCGTCATGGCGCGGCTGGCACCCATCCCCCCGAAGGCGGTGCCAGTGTCGAGCGCGCCGAGCGCGAGGGACACCGAGCCGAGCAGGAGGAGGAACACGACGGCGAACAGGTCGGCCGACCACCCGAAGGCCGGATCGGTCGCGAGCAACGGCGCGATGGCGGCGATCACCAAAGTGGTGGCGACGAGGACCAGTGGAGCCAAAGGGAAGACCCAGCTCGCGTCCCCGGGTCGCGTCCGTTCCCGACGGGCCAGTTTGCGCAGGTCCAGAAGGGGTTGGCGGATAGGTGGTCCGACGCGACCCTCCATGCGACAGCGGACCTTGCGCATCAGGCCGAGCAAGAGCGGGCCACCGACGACGACGAGGATGACCTGAAGCAACGAGATCGCGGCCATGGAGGTGGCCGACCAGGCGGTGCTCACGCCAGCACGACCAGGACGACGATCAGCGCCACGAGACCGAAGGCCAGATAGCGGTGCACGCTGCCGTTGGGCACGAGACGGGCGATGGCACCCCAGCGCTGAAGTCCTCTGTCGGCCGGGCGGTAGAGGTGTCGTTCGAACGCGTCCTCGAGCGAGGTGTGGATGACGGCGGCCTCGGTGTAGTAACGCGACTCTGCGACGTGACTCACGTCGATGTCGTGCGAAGGATGCAGCACGTCTTCGAAGACCCGCGTGAGCGGTTCCCCGAACGAAGTGGCGGTGTACTCCATGCGGGCCGTCTGGAGTTCCCGACCGCACCCCCACGCCTCGGCGATACGGACCGGACTGCGCTGGACGAGCCGGCGGACGAGGGCGACTAGCCCGACACAGACCACGAGCCCGACCGCCAAGAGCCCCGGCGCGAGCATGCCGGGGACGCCGGGCAGCCCGACCCTCCAGCCATGGTTCAGGGCCGCGCCGCGGGGGAGGCCGGTGACGTCGCCGGCAGCGTCGACCACAGCGGGGATGACCAGGAAGGGAGCCACCCCGAAGACCAGGCTGAGCACCGCGAGCACGCCGGCCCCGGTCCACATGGAGCCATGGACTTCCCTGGCTCGCTCCGCCCCTTCGGTTCGGGGCAGTCCGAGGAGCCCGATGCCGATGGCCTTGGCGAACGTGAAGGCGGTGAGGCCACCGGTGAGGGCGAGCACGCCGACGCCGATGGGCATGGCCACGGCGATCGCCACGTCGGAGGAAGGGAGACCGTGCAGCATGCTCTGGAGGAGGAACCACTCACTGACGAAGCCGCAGAACGGGGGGAGGGCAGCGATGGTCAGCCCGCCCATCAAGAAGATGGGGCCGCTCAACGGCATCCGTCGCATGAGGCCGCCCAGTCCGTCGAGGTCCGTGCTCCCCGTGGACTGCTGGACCGAGCTGGCGGATAGGAACAGTGAACCTTTGAAGGCGGCATGGAAGACCACGTGGAGCAACGCGGCCACCAGCGCCACCAGGGCGAGAGCCCGGTGTCCGGTGGAGGCGAACAGGCCCGAGGCGCCGACCCCGAGCAGCATCAGGCCGACGTTGTCGGTAGTCGAGTAGGCCAGCAGGCGCTTGAGGTCCCGACTGGTGGCCGAGTGGAGGGAACCAAACATGGCCGAGAGCGCGCCGACAGACATGACCAAGAGCCACCACCACGCCGGGCCGCCGCCGAGCAGGTCCATGCCGACCCGCACGATGCCGTACACGCCGAGGTTCACCATGGCCGCCGACATCAGGGCGGAAACGGGTCCGGGCGCTTCGGGGTGGGCGCGCGGCAGCCATACGTGCAAGGGGACGGTGCCAGCCTTCGACCCGAAGCCGACCACCGCCAGCACGAAGGCGCTGCTCCGCACCCAAACCGGCAGGTGCGCCGACCGCAGTGCGATGACGGCGAACGACTGACTGCCCGAGCGCGTCGCGAGCAGCACTAATCCGAGGATCAACGCCGCTGCCCCGAACTGGGTCATCACCGCGTACCACTGCCCGGCACCCTGTACCTCGATCCGATGCGCATGGTCGGTGAGGACGAGGAACAGGGATGTAATCGCCATGAACTCCCAAAGGAACAAGAACGTGGTCACGTTGGACGCGGCGGGGACGAGCAGAAGGGTAGTTACGAACAGCGGGAGGACGCACGACGCCGTGCGGCTCGAGAGTCCGTGACCGATGTATCCCGTCCGAAAGACCATGGCGCAGATGCCGATGACCGCGGAGATGATCACGAAGAGGGCGCCGAAGCGATTCAGAGAAAGCGAGAAGCGCGAGAGCGGCATCAGTGCCCCCGTGCTCACCACGGCGGGGTGGCCCGTGTGGATGACGTCGACCCCGACGATCAGGCCGAACACGCAGGCGGCGATCGTCAGCGCCGTCGACAGACCGATGCGGAGCCGGACGGGAACAGTGGCGCCGGCGAGGGCGGCGGCCAACCCGGTCAGCGTCGTGGCGACGAGCAGCGCCGGGGTCACGTCCCGGCCAGGCCCCGGAGGGCGCGCACGATGGCGGCCGGGTCCGGGGGACAGCCGGGGATCTCGAGGTCGACGGGCACCACGTCGCCCACCGCTCCCTCGACGCCGTAGGCACCACGGAACACCCCGCAGTCGCGGGCACAATCGCCGACCGCGACGACGACTCGGGGCTGGGGGACGGCCTCGAGCGTCTTCCGAAGAGGGTCTGCCATGTTCCGGGTAACCGGGCCGGTGACGAGGAGCCCGTCGGCGTGGCGGGGCGAGGCCTCGAGCCGAATGCCGAAGCGCTCGGCGTCGTAGACGGGGGAGAAGATCGACGAGATCTCCACCTCGCACCCGTTGCATGACCCGGCGTCCACGTGGCGGAGCTGGAGTGAACCCCGCAGCCGTTTCGCCGCCGCCTGCACACCCTGGGATGCGTCGCCGGGGTCCTCCGCGTCGGCAGGTCGGACCCGCATCCATCGGGCCAGCGTCCGGAGTCGCATAATTGATCTATACGTCAATCGATAAATACATCATTTGTCAAATCAAGGACTCTGAGACGACAGCGAACGAGACCGCACCTGGTGCTCATGGGGTCGGGTTCGAGGCTTGCAGGGTCGCGCACTCGGTTCGTTCCGGGAGAGCAACGCAGCTGCCAATTCGACGCCGACTGAGCAACAAGGGTCGGGTTCGACGTGACTCAGGTTGGTGCGGTCCAACTGATGGGCACCCGATGGCGCGTCCGGGGGAGCGCAGCGGCAACCGCATTTCGTAGCCCGAGCTTGTCGGTGTCGTGATCGACGGCGGTGTTCGTCGACACCTGGATCGCCACTGATTCCCTTATCGTCCCAACCGCGCGTTGCGGTGACCGAGACGACGGAGAGCCCTTCACATTCGACCGTGCCATCCCCGACGGCGTCGCGGATCAGTGTTTGCAGTTTGCTATTCACGGGGCGATGCTCTCATCCGTTGAACCCGGACGAAGTGCTCAGACCTCACGCCACTTGGTTTCACCGGATCCGAAGATCTTCGCCCAATCCATCATCCACTCAACGAGCTGGCGTTTGTTTGTCGGAGCATTGAACATTGTGTTCCTCTCCTGACTCTACGAATCTCGGGGGCGGGACCAGAACGCTTGTGAATGCTTCGGAGCCGCGGACTCGACGTGCAACGGCGAGGCCGAGAGCCGCAGCGAGACGTTGTGGGGTGGGATCGTTGGCGGCATTGGTGCATACCAACGTCTTCAGTCCGCGCACGCCGGCGTCGTGCACGATCGCCTGCAGCAATTCTTTGGCGATCCCAAGGTGACGACGGGCTGGCGAAACCGCCACGCCCGCTCCGGTCGAACTCAGGAGGACACGGTCAAGGTACGCCACACCAATGAGATCGGCTTCCACGAAGGCGCCCCACACGACGTGGGCACTTGCGGCGGCGGCTCCGATCTCGCCGAACTGGGCGAACCAAGGACCGAAGGCATGGGCGGAAATGGACCGCAGCCGAGCGCCGGACAACGTATCCGAGAAGAAGTCCTGAGTGGTCCGCAACACATGCACACTCCCCAATGCGAGTCTCCCTCGGGGGACGTCAGCTGATGGTCGGGAATCAACTGCCGAGCGCCGGATGACTCTTCGGCCCGCCTATCCGCTTAACTGATCGATTTGTCAGTTCATCACTCTAAATCGGAGCCTGTCCGCGTGCAAGTCGAGATTGGATGAGCGGCGGCTGACCGTGGCCGGCGACAACGTCATTTCATGTCGAATGATGGAGCGCGCACAGGTCGAAGCAATTCGCCCACGCCGCCCGATCGGCGCTGAATCGGATCAGCTCGAACCGTCGACGGACTCGAGCTCGGCGAGAAGATCCCTGGTTTCTACGAGCGACGACGTGAGGATCTTCTTCGCTACGTCCAGCAGATCGAAGATCATTGGGTTGCTGACCGAGTAGACGACGGTGGCACCCTCCTTGCGGGATTGCACCAGATTCGCTCGTCGCATGATTCCGAGCTGTTGGGACAGGTGAGACGATTCGATCCCAACCTCGGGGATCAGTTCGCTCACGGCGCGATCGCCATCACGAAGTATCTCGAGCACTCTGATCCGAGCTGGGTGAGCGAGGGTCTTGAAGAACTCCGCCTTCACCTGAGAAATTGGCGTAGGAGTCACGCCGGTTCTCTCCTGTCGGCTTCGTGCTCGGGCCTCACGGTGCTTACATCTTAACGGATTGATAAGGACGTCAGGTGATTGGGCCCCTTGCTCATGTCGATCTTGGACTGACTCTGAGCCGTGAGTCAGACGGCCCGTGGGGAATCCGCTTGAGAGCCTCCGTGAGATGACCCGAAGATTGCCCAAAGTCGATCGGATCCCACAGAAATCCCACGAAACCGTTCCAGACTGTCACAGCATCCCGCCTGGTCGGAGTGGGCGGAAGTCCTATTAGTCCTGGTAGAGCGCCGAATCGGGATGACTAGGTCAAACTGGCATTTAGCCACAGACAGGGCCGGGCAGCATGAGCGATCGCCCCCTCTGTGACCAGGAGACAGAGACAAGGTCCCCCGCCCACGAGAAGGCCTGCTTCGGCCAGCAACCTGGTGTGGTGCGAAATGGGTACACCCCCCAAGATGCAGTGGCGCTAATGGTCGAAGCCCCTTAGTGCTGTGGTTTGCTCGCGCGAACGAAGGCACTCATCACGGCACCACCCAGTTCGGCGACGGACGCCTCCACGTCGATTGTCGCGAGAACCTTCGCTGGGACGAGCAGGTCATCAGCCATGCGAGCAATGTCCGAACTGTCGAAGACATGAGTCGGTTCGATGTCGACCTCCTCGAATCCGACTTCCTCCAGCTTCGCTCGGTAGTCGGTCTCGAGTAGTGCCCCCGCGACACACCCGGTCCACAGACCCATTGCTTGCTGAAGAGGCTCAGGAAGACTTCGGCGCAGGACGATGTCGGAGATGGCCAGACGTCCCCCCGGCTTCAGCACCCGGAAGGCCTCACGGAAGACTGCAGGCTTGTCCGGGGACAGGTTCACGACGCAATTGGAGATGATCACGTCCACCGACTCATCGGGTAATGGGACGGACTCGATCGTGCCCAGAAGGAACTCGGCGTTTACCACACCGGCCTCGACCTGGTTTCTCCGAGCAAGAGCCAACATCTCGGGCGTCATGTCCAGCCCATACGCCTTGCCGCTCGGAGCAACCCGACGAGCCGACAAGAGCACGTCTATCCCACCGCCGGAGCCAAGGTCGAGGACAATCTCCCCAGTATGCAGCTCTGCGAGCAGCGTGGGGTTCCCGCATCCGAGTGATGCTGCGAGCGCGGCGTCCGGCAACACTTCGGCGTCGTCTTCCTCGTACAGCGTGGGGCCGATGAGGCCAGCGGCTGTGCCGCTTGAACCGCAGCACGATGTGTCGACGGCTCGCGCTGCCTCGGCATAGCGCTCACGCACCGCCGTTCGGACCTCGTCTGCACCTTGGTCTGTCATCTCAACCTCTCAGTGCCCGAATCCGGGTTGCCCGAGCGGGAACGGTCCGGATCGAGCAGCACGAGAATCCGGTCGGTGTTCTCACGGATGGTGGTGATGTTGCGGAACATCCACTTCGGTGGAGCATTGTCCGGCATCCGATCAAACCGCTCCTCCCAGTCGATGGTCGACATCTTCTGGCCGAGACGTTGGGCAAGGACGCCGAGCCCGACGAGCAGTGCCACGGCCACCAAAGCTTTCTTCATGAGCCGATCGTGCCCCGCCCAGGCGGCCTGAGAACAGGGTCCAAGGTCACGGACAAGCGTTCCCGATCGCCCAACTGTCCGATCCATGCCCCTGAGGCCGCCGTCCTGGGCGCCCCGGCACACCCTTCCCCCCCAATGCAGCGGTGCCGAGCGTCATGGGAGGGCGCAGCTGTCCGACATTTCAAGGTGATGAAGATGCCCAGCGGGCGGATCGTCGGTACCTTTCAACTGATCTGAAGGAGGATGAAGTCTCCGTCAGTGCAGGTGGTGTCGGCGGAAGAAGGCAAGCATGAGATCCGTCGCACTGATCGCCTCGGTGGTGGACATGGCCGTAGTGTGGGTGTCAGCTCCGGGCCACGTGTGTCCGCCCCCGATGACGGTATAGAGGCCAACTTCAGTCCCATCGAGGCAGTGTGGCCAAACCGTATGTTGCACGTCGGTTCCGACCTTGGTCTGCTCGGGGAACTCGCTGCAGTGATCCAGTCGGGCCCAGTCGCCCATGTTGAGGATCGTGCCTCGCACCTTGACCCGTGGGAGGGACAGCCCGATCCCTCCGTCCTGATAAGGGACGGCGGGGTCCGATGTTCCATGGAACGCCAGGAATGGCATCGGCCTGGAGCATCCCAACCGGAAGTCGACGGCAACCGTGGAGATGGCGGCGATCTGGTGTGGATGGGAACAGGAGTACACAATGGCGAACGCCGCTCCCTGGGAGAAACCGGCGGCATAGATCCGGTTCGTGTCGACGCACAATGCTCCCGTGATCGACGTGACGAGACTGTCGATGTAGAACGCGTCTGCTCCAGTGCCGCTCAACTGCCATGTGTCGTTCGGTCCGTCCGGGGTCACGACGATGTACCCACGGGAGGCGCCCCGAGCGGGCATCTGGGTCAGATCAGCCATGGAGCGAGCTGTGCCGCCGTAACCATGGAACTCCAAGACCATCGGCGACGGCTTTCGTGTGCTGTAGTCGACAGGAAGGGAGAGCAAGTAAAGATGCGAGATCCAATCGACCGTGATGAAGCGCGCCACGTCGACAGCCTGCGATCTGCCTGCGGGCCGTCCGCAGCCTACGGACGGTTTAGAGAGCCGCGCGGCGCCCGGGTCCACGGGGCTCGCCGAGGAGGAGCTGGCACCACAGCCACCGAGGATGGCCCCAACGAGGAGCGTGCTGGACAAGATGGCTTGGATTCTGGTCATGGTCTTGCCGAGGGGAGCGTAAGCATCCGCGAGCACCCGCGCCAGAAACACCGTCTGGCGGAGTAGGAGTGATTTGTCCAGCTTGTCGAGGTTGTTGCCGGGAGCGATCTGGACGAGGTAGCTCGGACCGCAAATGTCGGCGATGGTCGGCAGCACTCGAGGGGAGCGAGTGGGGTCCCCGATGGGTCCTGGCTCTTAGGAAGAGCCACCTACCCTTACGAGATGCCGAGGGAAGCGCGCGCTGGCGGGCTTCACGACGACCACCGGGCTGATGGAGCGGCGCGCGACCTGCCCCTCAGCCCGGCAACCGTCGGCGTAGGTCAAACGAGGCCGTCGTAATACTCGGCTGCATCGCCCTGCAGCGCGGTGCTCGGGCGCCCGTCGACGCCCACCGGCACCCTCCCCACCGTGGTGACCCGCTGCACGCGTCGCGCCGCCGGCCGGTAATCGAAGGTGGCGTAGTGCTGAGTCGATCGGTTGTCCCAGAACGCCACGTCACCGGGTCGCCATTGCCAGCGGACTGTGTGGTTGGGCTTGGTCACGTAGCTCTGCAAGAGCCGGAGCACATCGACGGACTCTGCTGTCCCGTATCCCTGGAGCCGTTGCGCGAAGCCGCCGAGCAGCAGGGCGTGCTCGCCCGTCTCGGGGTGCACCCGGGCGACGGGGTGCTCGGTTCGGTACACGGTCGAGGCGAATTGGCGCATGTGGGCCAACCGAGCTGGGTCCACCTTCCCCTCGAGGGTCGAGAGGTCGACCTTGCGATAGTCGTAGTCGTTGGAGTGCACGGCGCGCAGCGCGATCGCCAGTCGTTGCAGCTCGGGCCGGAGGAGGTCATGGGCGGCGACGGTGCTGGCCCAGAGCGTGTCCCCGCCGACCTCGGGAAGGGTGACGGTCGTCCGGCGGGAGGCTCTCGGGCCAGCTCGCCGCCTGGTCCGCGGCGTGGAACAAGTTGTACTTCAACCAGGGCTCGCCCAAGCCGGGCGGCACGTACCCCGGCCTCACCGTGAAGCTGTCGGGGACGTACAGCGCCAAGACCCGGGCCTTCGTGCTGACGTGGTCGAGCGCGGTCGTCCGGGGGGCCGTTCAACGGGTTCACCGGCACGTGGCACCTGTCCGGGACGTTCGTCCCGAAACGGTAGTGGTGCCGGTTCGTCATTCCGGCAGCGTGTAGGAATGCTCGAACTCGTCCTGAAGCACGGTCGCCACCTTGTGCGTGGTGTCCACGACGAGCTCCTCCTCGAGCGTCCGCACGCGGTATTTCCATCCTTCCGGGGGAGCGAGTCGCTCGTCGAGGGTCAGAAGGCTGTCCTCGTCGGTGGTCGGGTCCACAGCGAGGCAGTAGGCCTGCATGACGTAGACCTGCCCGTCAGGGCTGACGAGCTCGTAGACGGGCTTCCCGACGTCGAAGAACCAGACGGCGCCCCGGTGCACGTGCACGTCCGTGTACGGAGACGTCGATGGATGGTCGCCCAGGTCGATGACCGCCAGTCGGCGCATCAGAATCCCGTTGAAGTCACGCAACACCGGCTCCATGGTGTTCACCTTCTGCCCGACGCCGTCGATGACCCAGTGCCTCGGACCGTTGAGCTTGACGTGCAGGGCGCCGAGGTCGGCCGCGATGGCGGCCGGGTCCAGGGTGTCCCACAGCGCCTCGGGACAGTCGTTGAGGAACTGGGAACCGTACACTTCGGCTTCGAAGTGACCGTCGCGCTCGAACGCAGCGATGACTTCGCCGTAACGCACGCCACGGACGTCGTCGATCAGTCGAGAGGTTTCGCTCGCCGTGTCGTTCGCCATATCGGGTCTCTCCGTTCCGCCCGTCTGGTCGGGCTGCCTGAAGGGAGTCTGCTCGATCGGCGTCGCGTGCGCATGCGGGCACAGCCTCCGGAGTCGAGGAGCGCCGAGCAGCACCTCAGGCCCGGGGTGGTGTCCGCACCCGGTAGCGGGACGGCGGGAGCTCGGACGCAGGCACGCCGGTGGAGATGGCATGGAAGCCCGAGGCGCTCGAGCTGGCGGGCAGTGGCCCGACGAACGGGTTGAGCGGCCCTCGGAGCGTCGGGGGGTCGGCGAACGGAGGGCGTCCGGTGAAGTCGAAGAACTCGTGCATGTTCGGGGCGTTGGCGTCCCGATAGGTCATGGCCGGCAGGTTCCACTTCGTCTCCACGAACTTGAGCAGACTGGTGTGCTCGTGGACGACGTGGGAGACGAAGTCACGCTTGGCGAAGGGCGAGATCACGACGCAGGGGACCCGGAAGCCCGTGTAGTCGTAGCCGCCCGGCTGGTCGGGTGGCACGGTGGTCTTCGGCGGGACGTGGTCAGGCCTGATCGCGGGTTGTGGCGGCACGTGGTCGTACCATCCTCCGTGCTCGTCGTAGACCAGGAACATGACGGTGCGTGACCAGCTCGGCGACGTCAGCACCGCTCCGATGACGCGGGCGGCATACGCCTCGCCGATGGAGATGTCTCCATCTTCCTCGGAGTAGTCCGTATACGGGTCGACGAGCGCGAAGTGAGGCAGCTGTCCCGCGGCGGCGTCGGCGAAGAACTGGTTGATGTGGGCCATCCGCCCGTTCGAGGTGTTGTTCGAGTACTCGGGCAGGAAAAGCGCGGCGGTGGGCGCGTCCGGGTAGTAGTCCTTCCAGGTGATCCCGTGCGCGTCCAGCCGGTCGAAGATGGTCCCATTGGGAGCGTCGTTGGTGGAGACGCCTGTCCCGTCCGTGGCGATGTTGCCGAGCGCAGTGGCGGCGATCAGGAATCGGCGGTTGGGGTACGTCTGGGCCATTACGGAGGCGAAGTAGCGGTCCCCGATCGGGAAGTGCGTCGCCAGTGAGGAGTAGAAGGGGAGCTGTTCGGGTGTGAAGTGGCCCATCGACGCCGGGCCACAGGTCCGGGCGAAGCCGGCATTGGTGCCGTGGTCCCAGCAGAGGTGTGAGGCGTCCCAGCTCTGGGTGATGTGGCCACCTTCAGGCACGGCGGTGTTCGGCATGGGGTAAGAGAGGATGTACCCGCCACCCGGTGCCGGGTTGTAGTCGAGCGGGGTCCCGTCGGGAGTCACCTTCAGCCCGTCGCCTCGGCCCAGTCGCCCGAAGTGGTCGTCGAACGAATGGTTCTCCATCATGAGGATGACCACGTGGTCGACCTGCGGGAGGGTGTCGGTCCCCGCCGGCAGTCCCGGGTGGGGAAGGCTGCCGGGCGGGCGCAGTGTCCCCTTGGGTCCGAGACCCCTCGCCCCCGACGGCGCCATGCCGTTGGGGAGCATGGCCGAGTAGCCGCTCCGTCCTCGCGCTTCGGCCGGGGTGTTCAGGCCTGCGGCAGCGACGCCAGCGGCGGCTGCGCCGCCGAGCAGCGTGCGACGGCTGAATCTCCGCGCCCGGTCCATGTGCTCACCGTACCGGGGATCGGCAGCGCGTCCCCAGCGAGGAGTCGTTCACCGTTTCTTCACGAATCTCCACATTTCCCTGATCGGTCTGGCGTACGTTCGAAAGGGGTGCGGCTACCTTCGCGGTCGGCCGGGCTGGTCGAATACAAGGAGCGCAAGGCATGGGACCATGGGTTCCTGGTCGAGCACGGCCAATGAGGACGGCGCGTATCGGAGCCCTCGGGATGTCGCTGGCCCTGGCGCTGGTCTTCGTTGTCCTGGTCCCCCTCCCGGGTGGTGCCCAGGACGCGCCGGCGTCGTCGGCTTCGACAGCCTGGCTGTGCCGTCCCGGCCTGGCCGACGATCCCTGTGCGGGGAGCCTGACCGCGACAGCCGTGTCGGCGAGCGGTCACGGAACTGTCGTGCGGGCCAAGCCGAAGCCTCGAGCCCCGGTCGACTGCTTCTACGTCTACCCCACGGTGAGTTCCCAGCCGGGTCCCAATTCCGACCTGAAGGTCGATCCCGAGGAACGTGCGGTCGCAGTCGCACAGGCGGCGCGGTTCTCGCAGGTCTGCCGGATCTATGCCCCGATGTACCGGCAGATCACGCGGGCTGCCATCGCCGGAGGCAAGATCACGGCGACCTCGGCGGCCACCGCCTACTTGTCCGTGCTGTCGGCCTGGAACGACTACCTCGCCCACGACAACCACGGCCGTGGGATCGTCCTGATCGGGCATTCGCAGGGCGCATCGCTGCTCATCGCGCTCATGAAGCGGGTGATCGACCCGGACCCCGCCCTGCGCAAGCGACTGGTGTCGGCCATCATCGTCGGCGGAAACGTCACCGTTCCCGAGGGGAAGACCGTGGGCGGTGACTTCTCACACATCCCGGCATGCGAGACCCCGCAGCAGACCGGGTGCGTCGTGGCGTACTCGAGCTTCGATGGGACTCCACCGACGGACTCGCTCTTCGGCCGGGTCGGCACGAGCATCAGCGCGCTGTCCGGGATCGGGCCGCCGGCGAGCCCGAGCCTCCAGGTGTTGTGCACGAACCCGGCCGCCCTCGGTGGGGGATCCGGGGTGCTGCAGACTTACTTCCCGACCCAAGTGGCTCTGGGTGCACGAAAGGTCACGACGTCGGGGACGCGGGACGGGAGTGAGATCCGGACGCCGTGGGTGACGTACCCCAATCTGTACGCGGCCCGTTGTGAAGACGTGGCGGGCGCCACCGTCCTGATGGTCAGTGTCAAGGACAATGCTCCGGTCGCCCGACCCGTGGTCTCTGACGTCCTTGGGCCACGGTGGGGGCTGCACCTCAGTGACGTGAACCTGGCGCTCGGGAACCTCGTCGCCCTGGTGCGCACGCAATCGGCCGCATGGCGCTCCTGAGCTGGGCCGTGCGGGTACTCGGTCCTACCACCTGACCGAGTGTTCGGAGCGCCCGGATCCCCCTACGGCCGCCGGCCGTTGGGCATGAGGTCACTCAGGCCCCACTGATCGAGCGAATTGAGCTGGACCTGGTTCCCGGTGGACTCGACGATCCTGTTGCCACCGACGTAGATGGCGGTGTGGTACACGCTGGTCCAGTCCGTCTGCGAGCTGCCCCAGAAGACGAGATCCCCCGTGGAGAGCGCGGTCAACGCGACGGGCGTGCCCGCGGTGTGGTACTGGTCGTCGGCCACGCGGGCGAAGCCGATGCCAACACCGTTCCTCCACGAGGCCAGGGCCAGGCCCGAGCAGTCGTAGCCGGCCGGCCCGTTGCCGCCCCAGATGTACGGCTTGCCGAGCTGCGCGAAGCCGAAGAGAACCGCCCTGTCGCCGGGTGTGACCGGCTGGAGGAGCAGCCCCTCGGTGGGAGGCGCACCCTGGGCGTCCCCGAATGGATAGGCCGTCCCGTTTTGCTCTTCGACCCAGTAACCCCGGCCCGCCGGGGTGGTAACCACCTTCTCCGTCGGATCGAGACTGGGACCGCCGGCCGCCGATCCGTAGAACCCGGCGTCTCCGAAGTTGAAGATCCCGCCGTCGGTCGCCACCATCCAGTAGCCCTTGCCGTCGGTCGTGGCGGCCATGCCGACGATCGGCTGGTTGAGGCGAATCGAACCGGTCGATCCGTAGAACCCGGCGTCGCCGTAGCTGAAGATCCCGCCGTCGGAGGCCACGAGCCAGTAGCCGTGACCGTCGGGCGTGGGCGCCATACCTACGATCGGCTTGTTCAGCGAGATCGAGCCGGTCGATCCGTAGAACTGCGCATCCCCATAGGAGAAGATGCCACCGTCCGTGGCCACCAGCCAGTAGCCCTGGCCATCGGGCGTGGGCGCCATACCCACGATGGGCTTGTTCAACGCGAGAGCGCCGGTCGACCCGTAGAACCTGGCGTCGCCGAAGCCGAAGACACCTCCGTCGGTGGCGACAAGCCAGTATCCGTTCGCATCGCCCGTCGGCGTGATGGCGACAATCGGGTGGTTCAGGGCCAGATTGGCGGCCGAGCCGAAGGCCCCGGCGCTGCCGAAGTCCCACACCGCCCCTTGGGCGTCGGCCAGCCAGAAGCTGTCTGAGGGGATGCTCGTCACTGCCGCAACGTCACTTCCCGACACGTGGGCGACCTCGTCGGCACCGACGGCTACCGGGGTGACCGCGAGGAGTCCGCAGAGCAGCGCGCCGACGAGAGTGACGGCAGCCTGCACGGATCCCGAGTTCCCGGAGAGAAGCCCGCGGGTCGGGCGCGGCTCGTCAGTGTGCACGCAGGAGGCATCGTCGTTCGATTGTGGCTCCTTGAGCGCTGCACCCGGTGTGAGGCCCCAGATTTGGGAGGTGGTTGAGCGGGTGAGCCGTTGGCGACGGGTCCGACAGTCTGAGCGGGATTGATCCGTCGCGACCCTTCGTCCGTAGGTTCCCTCGAACGATCGCCACACGACGACAGGGGAGTGACGTGATCGTCGAACGCAGAGCAAGCCGCCCCGACGGACCCCAGCGCGGGATCCGAAGCCGATCGGCCCGGGGAGCGGTCGTGGGCGGCCTGGCCGCCGCCTTCTCCGTGGCGGCGCCGATTCCGGTCGGCGCGTCCCCGCCCCGTTCGCCGGTCTCCACGGCGACCGTCGCCGGTCTGGGAACGGTGCTCGTGTCGGGACACCGCCCTGTCTACGTGTTCACCAGCGACTCTCACGGCCACAGCTCCTGCAGCGGCGCGTGCGCGGCGGCGTGGCCGCCGCTCCTCGTGTCGGCGAAGGCGGCCCATCATCTCGGTCACCTCCGCGGGCTCGGGACCATCCGTCGTCCCGACCGGCGTCTGCAGGTCGTCCTCTTCGGTCGACCGTTGTACTTCTACGTGGGGGATCACTCGCTCAACGCTGCGAGCGGCCAGGGTGTCGTCAACCGATGGTTCGTGATCCGACCGAACGGCACTCTCGTGCGCACCGTCGGGAGCGCCCAGCAGACCACGGTCCCGTCGTCGACACCGGCCCAACCTCCGGCGGCGAGTTCGCCGGCCCAGAGCGTGCCTGCACCGGCTTCGACGGGCACGATGCCGACCCGGCCCGGTATGCCCGCGACCGGCCCGCCCCCCGCCACCCCGACGCCGTCGGCGCCTCCGGTGACCAGTCCTCCTCCGCCCAGCCCCCCTCCGACAACGACGACCACGACCGCACCTTCGGGAGGTGGCGTCTCGTTCTGATGCTCCGCCGGGAACGGCACACGGCCCTGGGCCGGGCACCCGTTGACGCAGTTCGTCAGACGGTGCCCTGATCGACTTGGAGCCCGAGCCCGCGGGCGATGAACGCGTCGACGCTGTAGCGCCCGGGTCCGAGAAGGGTCACGATGAGGGCCAGAACGGCGAGGGCGAGGTTGACCTGGTACCCCGGAGGTGGGTTCACCGAAGCGATGCCGGTCGACCAGGTCACGGTGATCATCGCCATCACCATGTCCCCGAAGAGAGCCAGGCCCGCCAGGCGGGTGCAAAAGCCGAACGCGACGGCGATCGACCCTCCGAACTCGATCAGGCCTCCGAGCACCGCGAAGAATCCCCCGGGGTGCAGGTGGGCCACGTTGGAGTAGTACAGCGCGATCCGGTGGAGGCCCGGGCCGTTGAACGCACCGAACAACTTTCCCGCGCCGTAGTACATGAAGATCCAGGCCAGGGCCACGCGGGCGACGACCAGTGCCACGTCGGAGGTGGCGGCCGACGCGGCGAACGGTGAAGAGGAGCCGCAGCGGCCGGGGAGCCGACTTCCCAGCGACCGGCGGTACGGCCGTGACCATCAGGCCGTGCCCCGAGCCGCGACCGGTGTCCGGCACTCCTCACGGACTGTCGGCAGCTGGACCGGCTGGCGCATGGGGCGGAACGGGCCGGCGAGCTGGGCCGCAAGGGTGGCGAGATGACGTGCCCGCAGTCCTTCGTGCTCGACGGCGAGGGGACGACCAGGCAGGCCCGTGTCGATCCCGACGGTGAGGCGGGTCGGGAACACGGCCCGGCGCGACAGCTGATCCCAGACGGTGAAGACGAAGGCGAGGTTCACGTCCTGCGCACCGTCGAGCCGATGGTGGATCCGGTGATAATTGGGGCTGACGACGATCCGGCCGAGCGGACCCAACGACAGGTCGGTGTTGGAGTGGGCGAAGGCCACGATGCCGCCGTAGACGATCAGGAGCATGGCGGACACTCCGCCGTTGGCCAGGAGGACGATCCCTGGGAGGAGTGCCAACAAGTAGGAGACGTGGATGAGCGGATGTGTCCGGAAGACCGTCAGGGCGTTCAGGTCTTCCTGGGAGTGGTGCAGCTCGTGAAACCGCCACAACACCCGCACCCGGTGATTGGCCAGGTGTACGAACCAATTGCACGTGTCCATCACCACGAAGATGAGTGCCACGACGGCGATGTGGGGCACGACAGCCATCCTCGGCAGCACCGTCCATGGCAGCGCCCGGCGGAGGATCTCTTCGAACGAAAGCGTCAGCGCGGTGATGAGCAGGACACCGATGGTCCCGTGCACGAGCGCGAAGAGCACGTCCTGGCGGTGACCACGTGAGATCAGCGACCGTTGCTGAGCGGGCCGGAGCCGCTCGACGACCAGGATCACGCCGAGAACGAGCAGGCTCACTGGGCCCGCGACGACCAGGTGCAACTCCCGAGCGGAGTCGACGAAGTCGGCACCACCCCAGTGCGTCACCCATCCGGCGGCGATGAGGAGCACCGCCGCGAGTGCGACCCCCACAGCAGGGACGTAGAGGTTCTCACCTACGGCCTGCCGGAGCCGACGCGCGACGTGGGTCGGGCGTGCGGCCCCGGCGGGGGGGGTCGGGTGGAGGGTGGTGACTACCAACGGCCGCGACGCGAGAGGGGGAGAGGGGCGACGAGGGAGTGATCACTCAGAACGAGACTCCTCCGGTGCCGGCGCTCGAATTTCCGGAGCCTGAACCCGAGGACGAGCCCGATCCTCCCGACTTCGAGACGACGACGGCGGTCCACGTGCCCCACGTGTCCGTGATGTTGCCGGTGACCTGGCCAGGCGAGGCGTCACCCGTGAACCGATAGAGGCGCTTGCCGCCGTAGGTGACTTGGAGGCCGACGCCGGGGACCTTGACGACGCCGAGCATCGAACGGGTCACGCCCTGGCCGGCGGTGGCGTGCTTCGCGCCGTGCGCCAGCACCACGGCGGGCCAGACCTTCAGGCATGCCGCAGTGCACGGCGTGGAACTTCCCTTCAAGGTGTAGACGGTGTTGCCCGCGGCGAGGACGGAGCCGTGCCCGGAGGTCTTGACGACCGTCAGCCTCGAGGTTCCCTGCAGAGACGCTCCGGCCATGCCGACCGCGAGCACGGGCACTGACACCGCCGTGACGGCCATCGCAGAAGCTCGGCCGATTCTCGTGTTCCGCCCTGCTCGCCGGCGCTTTCCCTGTTCCATACGTGCCTCCCTGTTCTGAACGTCGCGATCCGACCTGTCGGAGGAGCCCCGGGGCCGACAACGGACGTCGTCCGGCAGGCTCGCTCCTCCCAGTCCACTACGGCCGGAGGGGGGATCGGATCATCCCCGCGTCTCGCCAGCTCCCGGGCGTGCGTCGGTCCCGGCTGATCACCATCGACGACCGGCTCCGGGACGTCCCGCCAATCCGCGGCGTGAGGACTCCGGCGCTTCCACTCACCCGCCCAGTCTCGCCGGGTCGGCCGCTGCCCGCGGCGGTACTGGCATACAGAGCCCTGATGGGACAGTGTGGACTCTCGAGATCCAGGGTGGCCCAGTAATCCGGAGGGGAGGATGTCATGGAGAGACCGGCCATCGACCTCGTGGCGCCGGGTCTGTACGCAGGTGACCCGTACCCTACGTACGCCTGGATGCGGGCCAACGAGCCGGTGTACTGGGACGGGGTCAACGAGCTCTGGGGGATCTCCCGCTACGACGACATCGTCCGGATCGAGAAGGACCGGGAGACGTTCATCTCCTCCGACACAGAGAAGGGCGGCTACCGCCCGAACATCCCGGCCGACCCCGCGATCATCGGCCTGGACGATCCGATGCACTCCAAACGCAGGCAGCTGGTGTCGCGGCGGTTCACACCGAAGGCGGCCTCGGCCTGGGAGGCCGACGTCCGCGCCAAGGTGGCTCGCCTCCTCGACGAAGCCCGGGTCGCGCAGGCGTCGACTGGGTCCGTCGAGATCGTCAGCAAGATGGCTGCACCGCTGCCCTCCATGATGATCGGGCGCCTCCTGGGCTTCGGCGAGGACGAGTGGCCACGCCTCAAGCACTGGTCCGAGACGACCATCGCTCTCGGCGGTGGTCCGCAGTACATGAACGACTCCGGCATCGGAGCGGCGATGGAGTTCGCGGGGGCCTGCCTCGATCTCTTCAATGCCAAGCGCACGAGCCCCGGTGACGACATCTTGAGCCACTACACCACGGCCGAGATCGACGGATGCCCGATGAGCGACGACCTGGTGATCGCCGATGCCCTCCTCCTTCTCGACGGTGGCGCCGAGACCACCCGGACCGTGATCGCCCACACGATCGTCAACCTCCTTCAGAACCCGGCTGAGCTCGAGCTGCTTCGCAAAGGCGCCGATCTCACCGTCGCCGTGGAGGAGTTCATCCGTTACGTCACGCCCGTGCACAACATGTGCCGGGTGGCCAAGTCCGACGCAGAGGTCGCTGGTGTCACCATTCCCGCCGGCAACCAGGTCGTTCTCATGTACAGCTCTGCCAACCGCGACGAGGGTCATTTCTCCGACCCCGAGCGATTCAGCGTCACCCGGTCGCCGAACAACCACATCGCCTTCGGATTCGGCACGCACTTCTGCCTGGGTGCCTCGCTCGCCCGCCTGGAGATAAGAGTGTTCTTCGAGGAGCTCCTGCGCCGGACCTCGGGCTGGCGGATCGCAGAGGGTGGTGAGCCCGTTTGGGTCCCGAACGCGTTCGTCCGCGGGATCGATTCGGCGCGGGTCGAGTTCGACTGGATCCCCTGAGGAGTCGGACCCGACGTGCCGTGGGGCCGCCGCGCGATGACGCCGCCGACGCAGGGTGAGGGACAAAGGATGGCCGGGCACAACGTCGTCATCATCGGATGCGGCTTCGGCGGCCTCTTCGCCGCCCGGGCGCTCAAGGCGGCGCCGGTCTCGGTGACTGTCGTGGACAGGCGGAACCATCATCTCTTCCAGCCGTTGCTCTACCAGGTCGCCACCGGGATCCTGTCCGAGGGGCAGATCGCTCCGCCGATCCGCGACGTGTTCCGCGGGATACCCCGGCACCCGCGTGGTGCTGGCGGACGTCGATCGGATCGACATCGAGGAACGAGTCGTCCATGCCGAGGAGTTCGGGCGCCGACTGGCGATTCCCTATGACAGCCTCATCGTGGCCTGCGGCGCCGAGACCTCCTTCTTCGGCCACGACGAGTTCCGTGCTCATGTCTGTGCCATGAAGTCGCTGGACGACGCGCTCGGCATTGCGCGGCCGTATCTTCGGGGCGTTCGAGCTCGCCGAGGCGGAGGCAGACGAGGACGCGCGTCGACGCCTCATGACCTTCGTCGTCGTGGGCGGTGGCCCGACGGGCGTCGAGATGGCCGGGCAACTGCGGGAGCTCGCTCAGCGGGCCCTGCGGAACAACTACCGTCGCATCGATCCCAGGTCAGCCCGGGTCGTCCTGGTCGAGGGTGTCGACCACCTGGTCAACTCCATGGGGCTCCACCTGTCGCGACGCGTCGAGCGCGACCTTCGAGCAATGGGGGTCGAGATCCGTCTCGACGCCATGGTGACGGGCATCGACAGTCACGGCGTCGAGATCACCTCCGGCGGCGGTGTGAGCGAGCGGATCGAGGCGGCGACCAAGGTCTGGGCGGCGGGCATGCGAGCAGCCGGCATCGGCGCAGCCCTCGGGGAGGTCCCAGGCGTGACCCTCGACCGGACCGGCCGCGTCGAAGTGGCGTCAGACTGCTCCCTCCCGGGCCACCCGGAGGTGTTCGTGGTGGGCGATCTGATGGGCCTCGGGGACCTACCCGGTGTGGCCGAGGTGGCGATCCAATCCGGGGTTCACGCGGCCCGCACCATCCGGCGGCGCCTGGAGGGCAAATCGTCCAGGGCCTTCCACTACCGGGACCTCGGAACGCTTGCGGTGATCTCCCGCTTCAGTGCAGTGGCGAAGGTCGGCCCGGTCGAAGTCGGTGGATTCGCCGGGTGGCTCCTGTGGCTGGTCGTCCACTTGGCGTTCTTGACGGGTTTCAAGAACCGGTTCGGCGCACTCGCTCGCTGGGCGGTCAGCTTCGTGGGCCGGGGGCGCTACGAGAGGGCGCTTACGGGCCGGTGGGTGGCGGGCCGCTCGGGGCTGCCGATCGTGTGACGACCTCACAGGGGCGACCATCGGTCCCTGTCGCACCGCCTTTCATCGGACAGGATGGGGATCGGGAGCAGCGCGCGGAGCGCACAGGGCACAGAACGATCACGTGTAGGGAGCGACGGGTTGGGTTCGATCCTCTTTCGGCTCGGCAGATGGTGCCACCGGCACCGGTGGGGCGTCATCGTCGTCTGGCTGGTGCTGGTGCTGGGCATGGCCGCTCTGGCCGGGTTGGTGAAGCAGCCAACGACCAATGCCATCAGCATCCCCGGCACGCAGGCGCAGGAAGCGCTGGACCTGCTGAACAAGGAATTCCCCGGAGCGGGCGGTGCGCAGGCGCAGGTCGTCTTCTCCGTCCCCGCGCACGAGACCCTCACGTCGCCGGCGGCGCGCCAGGCGATCGAGGAAACCCTGGCCGGCATCCGCAAGGACCCCCAGGTGTTCGCCGTGACCGACCCCTTCCAGGTGGGCACGGTGTCCAAATCGGGCCGGATCGCCTATGCCATCGTGGCGTATCCGGTCCCGGTGTCGGACATCACCGCCTCGGCCAGGCAGGCCCTGCTCGACTCAGGGAAGCCCGCCGAGGCAGCGGGTATCGCAGTCAACTTCGGCGGACAGGTCGTTCAGGCCTCGACGGTCAGCGACACCGAGATCGTCGGCATCGTCATCGCATTCCTGGTGCTGCTCATCGGGTACGCGTCACTGATCGCAGCACTCCTGCCTCTGCTGGCCGCTGTCGCCGGCGTGGCCTTCACGTCACTGTCGCTCCTCGCCCTCACCTCGGTGATCTCCGAGACGAGCACGACGTCGATCCTCGCCGTAATGATCGGTCTCGCCGTCGGTATCGACTACTCGTTGCTGGTCATGAACCGCTTCCGCCAGCAGCTCGCCGACGGCATGACACCGCCGGACGCGGTGGCGCTGGCCACCGCTACCTCCGGCTCGGCCGTATGCTTCGCCGGGACCACCGTGCTGATCGCGCTCGTTGCCCTGGCCGTCGTCCGCATCCCCTTCCTCACCGTCATGGGCCTGGCCGCTGCCGGCGCGGTCGTGGTCGCGGTGGCGGTGTCGATCACCCTTGTCCCGGCCTTCCTGTCCCTGGCGGGCACCCGTTTGGTGCAGAGCCGCCGCGCCAGACGCCAGATCGCCGTAGCGAGCGAACCTCACCACCGCTCCGCGTCGACGCGCTATGTGACCGCACTGATCCGGCGGCCGCTCCTGGTGGTGATCGCCGGTGTGGTGCTCCTCCTGCTGGTCGCCTCGCCGGCGCTCCATCTGCGTCTCGGGTTGCCCGACGGAGGATCGCAGCCCACTGACCAGACGACGCGGCGCGCCTACGACCTGATCTCAGAGGGATTCGGCGCCGGGGCCAACGGCCCACTCCTCGTCGTCGTCTACGCGCCCGGTGGTCCGACGCCAGAGCAGCTCAAAGCCTTCACGACCTATTACGGCCAGGTGGCCGCCCACCACCCGCCCGACGTGGCGACCATCGGGACGCCGATCCTGAATCAGAAACACAACCTTGCCCTGGTGCCCGTGACACCGGAGACGGGACCGAACGATCCCCGGACGGCGAAGCTGATCGAGAGCATCCGCCTGGTGGCCGCGGAGGGGCAGCGGCGCTACGGCCTGCACACCTACGTCACCGGCCAGACGGCGCTGAACGTGGACATCTCAGCGAAGCTCTCGTCCGCGCTCCCGGTGTACCTGGCGGTCATCGTCGGACTGTGCGTCATCCTGCTGCTGGTGGTCTTCCGTTCGGTCCTCGTCCCGGTCAAGGCTGTCCTGGGGTACGTCCTGAGCGTCCTGGCCGCACTCGGAGCCGTCACCTTCGTCTTCCAGCAGGGGCACCTTGGGGGCCTCTTCGCCTTGGCGCGTGCGGGGCCGATTCTGAGCTTCCTCCCCATCCTCCTCATCGGTCTGCTCTTCGGCCTCGCCATGGACTACGAGGTGTTCCTGGTCTCGCGCATGCGAGAGGAGTACGGCCGCAGCGGCGAGCCTCGCGGCGCAGTCATCGACGGCTACCGCGGGAGCGCCAAGGTGGTGGCCTCCGCTGCGATCATCATGATCTCGGTGTTCGCCAGCTTCATCTTCACCCCGGACCCGATCACCAAGTCGCTCGGGTTCTGTCTCGCCGCCGGTGTGCTGATCGATGCCTTCGTCGTCCGCATGACCATGGTCCCGGCCGCCATGGCCCTCTTCGGCCGGTCCGCGTGGTGGCTGCCGGGCCCGTTGGCACGCATCCTGCCCGATCTCGACGTGGAGGGCAGCAACCTCGTCGTGGCGCCCGAATAGGGGTCACCGCCGCATCCGCCGACCGCAGCCTGGCGGTGGGGCGAACGTCAGCGAGGGGCTACGTCGATGTGGACGTGATGGACGGCGCGCACGCTCGAAGGTTCCCAATTTCGCAGCTGATGGAGTGTGACCGTGTAGTGGCCGGGCCGTCGGGCAGAGATCCGGAAGACCTCGGCGTGCGCCAAGCTCGACGTCGGCGTTCCCATCGGCTCCGACGGGAGTCGCTCGATCTCGAGCTCCGGATCCGAAGCCCGCACCTCCCACAGGTACCCGGCGCCGCTCAAGCTGCGCAAGCGGATGCAGACAGGCGAGCCGATAGAGACCTGAGCAAACTCCGACGTCTCGTGCAAGGGATCACCCGGCATCGGGACCGGAGGCCGGCGCCGTCTATGCCTCGACGCCGTCGATACACCAACCGTCGGCGTCGATCCCGCACGCTCCGTACGCGATCCGGAAGAAGCCGTTCTCTCCCCAGGCCGTACCCCAGCTGTTCTTGCAGATCCAGGCTGCGTCTGCATCGTCGTAGCCGACGATGCAGACGCAGTGACCACCCATCGCGACGTTCTTCGGGTCACGCAGTGGCGAGTACACGCCATGTGTGTAGTGGTAGAAGTCCTCGTACGTCGTCATGATCGCGATGACGGGCCCCTGGTTGGCAAGCCATTGCTTCATCTCGGATGAGTTGGCGAGTGCGTGCCATGCGGTTGCCTTGGTGAGCCGTCCCTCGGCGCTCGGGCACCGCTGACACGCCGAACCGGCATCCGTGTATGGAAAGCAGGCGTCGTCGACGATCCCGGCGACGCATCCGTCCAGCGCCAACGTCGGCCACCAAAGGCCGTTGGGACACGAGCCCGCCCCGTGGGCGGGTCCCCAGCAGAACCACAGGTCCGCTTCGGAGAGGTCCACGGGAGGTTGCGGGTTCTTCCGAGCGATCTGTGCCGTCGTCTCGAACGCCGCGATCGACGCGAACGCCACGCAGGCGTTGCACGCTCCTTGGTTCCGGACCGGGGTCACGTAGTGCTGGCCGCCGACGCTCCGCCAGTCCTTGGCCGGCGGCGGGGCCGCCGCCGCGGCGGCGCGGTGTGGCGCGGCGGCATGACGCTCCCGCTCCTCGAGGGTGCGCTCGCCAGGAGGCGGGTGGGCTCCGAGCCGGGTGCGCTTCTCCTCGATCGGGAGCCTCGAGATTTCGGACTCCGCCGCTGTCCAGGGCAGCCCGTGCCGCGCCAACAGGTCCTGTACCTCTTCGGTCCGCACCGACAGACCTCCTGGTTCGGCCGTGCGCTCGTGTGTCATCACGGGAGTTGCAGCGAGTCTCGCGCCGGGTCCGGGTGCCCGACAAGCGCGACCGCCGCGTCGGGCAGCGGGGCCCGTTGTCGCACCCCCTATTGCAGCCTTGGTCGTCCGTCGGTAGTGTCGGGAGCGGAGCCGACGGCACGCGTCCGCCGGTCGGGAGGTGGAGTGCACATGGCCGGAGCCAGTCCGTTCGTCCGGGCGGCGAACCAGGCGATGCAGCAGCCGGGCAACCGGAAGAAGGTGCGCGAGATGCACCAGAACAAGGCGTCGCTGCTGAAGATCATCCGAGAGCTCGATCTCGAGGGTCAGATGCCTCCCGATGTCAAGGCCATCATCCAGGATCTGCCCGAGAGCACCGTCGAGGACATCCGCGCCGCCATCATCGACATGCTGGACCATGACAAGTCGGTCATGCCGATCGATTGCGCCATGGCGGACGCGGAGCTCGGCAACGGGGCCGACGTGAACGTCGTGCAGGCGGCCCACGTGATCCGGGTGCGCCCAGCCTGAGGCCATACGGCGAGGTGGCGCCCCACGGAGGAGTGCCGGCCCGGACCTCTCATGCCCACGCCGCGAGCTCGTCCCGGGCCGTCCGCGCCACGTAGGCGTAGCCCATCGTCTCCGCGGCCGAACGGGCGCGCTCGAGGAGCGCCTGCGCTCTCTCGCGGTCCCCGTCGGCCCGGCGGAGCCGGAGCACGTGCGCCCACGCCACATCGGTGCGGGCGGCCGAGTAGGTCATGGAGCCGCGGGCATTGAAGTCGGCCGCCTCGGCGAAGTAGGCCTCCGCCTCGTCGTAACGACCCAGGACGCCGGCGAGGCTGCCGAGGTAGGTCGCCACTGGGCAGTACTGGCAGGCCCCGGCGATCAAGGGATACTGATCGTGGTACGGGGCCAGCAGCGCGTAGAGCTGCCGGGCGGGACCCTCGGCCCCGAGCTGCGCCGCCACGTCGGCATACGCGGTCACCCCGAAGAGCCAGACCAGGTCCTCGGGGAGGGAGGCGAACCCGTCCGCCGCGCCCTCCTCGAGGAGCTCGATCGCTCGGTGGTCGTCGCCCTGCTCGATGTAGGCGAGGGCGAGGCCTTGCTTGAGCTGTCGCAGGCCGGGATTCTCGGCTGCCAGCTGCTCAAAGAGCGGGATGAGCTCGACGATGCGTCCTTGTTGCGCGTACACGTAAGCCAGGTGACCGGCGTGGGCCGTGAAGGCGTCGGGTTGACCGCTCTCGGTGCCGAGCTCGAGTGCCACGTCGGCCAGCTTCAGCCCTCGCTCACTGTCGCCGAGGCGCAGCGCCTCGGTGGCTTGGGTCATGGCGGTGTGCCAGAGCCATGCCGGCTGCCTGAGTTGCTCGCTGAGTTGGGACATGGCGGCGAGGAGATCGGCTCCCGCGTCGAAGTCCCCCGATCGTATGGCGTTGACCCGGGCATGGAGGTAGGCGCCGTAGAGCAGGTCGGGATCACCGATGACCTCGGCGATCGCCAACGCCTCGTTGGCGTCGGCCGTGCGCTCGGCCAGATTGGAGGGCGCCGTGGCGCCGTTCAACGAGAGGATCAGCACGCGCACGGTCGTGGCAGGGTCGCCGACGCGCCGCGCCATGGCCTTCGCCTCCGTCGCCAGCGCCCGGCAGCGCTCCGAAGTACCCGCGTACGTGAGCTCGCAGCACAAGGTCGCGAGAACGAGCGCCCGTTCCTTGCTGTCTGCATCGGGCAGAGCGGCCAGGGCGGATTCGAGCACGGCGACCCGCTCCTCGTCGACCGAGATGACGCTGCTGGCGAAGCCGCGGTTGTTCTCCAGTGCCGCTTGCACCAACCGGTCGGTGGCGCCGAGCTCCTTGGCCTGGTATGCCGCATCGAGGAGGGTGTGGCGGAAGGCGGGGACGCCTGCCTGGCGCTGCGCGACGCCCAGGCCGAGCAGCAGGTCGCACCGCAGGAGCGGGTCTTGTTCCGGCGTGAGCTCGGCCAGCTGGAGGGCCTGGTTGAAGTGACGGAGCGCTTCGTCCGGGGCGAGCGCGTCGAGTGCTACCTCGCCGGCCCGCTGGGCGTAGTGCACCGCCCTCTCGTTGACCGGGAGCGTGGCGGACAGCCAATGGTGGGCGAGCTCGGACACGCGGGGCGTGACATCGTCACCGCAGAGCGCCTCAATGCCCTCGGCGACAGTGCGGTGCAGTCGGGAGCGTCGGGTGGGTCCGATCTCCTGGTACAAGCTGCGCTGGATCAGCGCGTGTCGGAAGCTGTAACGGCTGGCGACGTCGGGGACCTCGTCGACCAGGGCCACTGTCGTCGCCTGCTCCAGCTCGTCGATGAGGTCGTCCTCGTCCAGCTCGGTGACCAGGGACAGCAGGTCGAGGTCGAAGTCGCGCCCGATCACGCTCGCCGCGGCGAGGATGCGCTCGACGGGCTCGCCCAGGCGCGCCACGCGGGCGACGAGGATCTCGCGCACGCTGGTCGGAAGGTCGACCGAGTCCGTCGACACGCCGGGCGCGGCCGTCCAGTGCCCCGCGTCGTCCTGGAGGATCGCCCCCGTCTCCACCAGGTGGCGGAGGATCTCGCCGACGAAGAAGGGGTTCCCGTCGGTCTCGAGATGGAGGGTGCGCGCCAGGTCGTCCGCCTGGGGGCCGAGCGGGTAGTACCCGGCGGTGGCCTCCATGAAGGCCAGCACGCCGGCGCCGTCCAGCCCGGGCAGGTCGACTCGGCTCACACCGATCTCCCGGCGGAGCGCGGCCATCAGGTCGAAGAGGGGATGGGTCGGGGTCAACTCGGTGTCCCGGAGCGTCGCCAGAATCAGCAGGCGAGCGGACGTCGTGTTGGTGATGACGTGCCGGAGCATCTGAAGCGTCTGCTTGTCCGCCCACTGGAGGTCGTCGAGGACGAGGACGACGGGGCGAGCGGCCGCCACCTGCTCGAGGAGCCCCGCGACCGCCCCGTAGAGGACGTAGCGCTCGGTCTCGGAGTCCGAGCTCAACGGCGGGGGGACGTCGCCCAATCGGCGCCGGAGGCCCGGCACGATGCGCGACAGCTCACCCCCGTGGACCCGGGCATGGCTCTCGAGCTCGAGTGGGTCGGCGTGGGCCACGTAGTAGGAGAGCGCCTCGACGAACGGCGCATAGGGGGCTCCGAGGTCCTCCTCGCAGCGACCCAACAGGACGACGCTCCCGGCGTCGTACGCGCTCGACGCCATCTGCGTCGCCAACGTCGTCTTGCCGACCCCGGCCTCGCCGGCGAGGAGCACGACCTGGCGCCCGTCCCCTGCGACGGTGCGCTGCAGCGCCTCCTCGAGCCGTTCGGTCTCCACCTCGCGGCCGATGACTCCGGTGGCCGGCTTGATGGCGAGGCGGGAAGGCAGTGGCACACGCTCGGCCATTCCCTCGTCCTGGACCGGCTCCCACGTCACCTTCAACGTCGGCACGGGATCGCGCAACCCTTTGAGCTCGAGCTCTCCGAGCGAGATGAACTCGTACGGGGCGCGGCGCCCGGCAGTGGCGCGCACCAGGTCGGCGACGAGGATTTGGCCACCCTGGGCGCGGGCGCACAGCCTCGATGCCTCGATGACCGGGTCGCCGTAGTAGTCGCCCCGCTCCAACGTGGCTTCGCCGGCGCTGATCCCGACCCGCAGGCCCACCGAGCGCCGCTCCGTCCGGTTGTCGCGTTCGACCGCCTGTTGCATGGCGACAGCGCACGCCAGGGCACTCGAGGCCGTGGGAAAGACGGCCATGACACCGTCACCCAGGGACTTCACCTCCGTCCCTCCGCTGCGCGTCACGCAGTGGCGCAACAGGGCGAAGTGCGCCCGGAGGAGCCGGTCGCTCTCCTCCACGCTGAGTGACATCGACAGCTCGGTTGAACCGACGATGTCCGTGAAGATCACCGAGATGTTCTTGGCGGTGGGCACGTCTCTCTGCCGTCCGTTCAGGGCGATTGGCGCGTACGGGTCTCCTCCGCATCATCGCACCTCCGCCTCGCGTGCACCCACGGGTGCGGCCGGAGGCCCGGATCACCACGCGGGGCAGGTCAACGGGGCGGACTGGTACCTTGGCGCGGGGTCGCGCCGTCCCGCCGGGGGCCGGCGGCCAGACCGGCGCGAAGGGAGTCGGAGTGCGACGAGGCATGGTGGCCGTGCTCGTCGGGGTTGCCGCCGCCCTGTTGACCGCCTGCAGCTCGTCCGGCGGGCCGCAGGCCGGTCGCTCCACGACGTCGGGCACGGCTGCGCGGGCCGCGGGGTCCACGACGTCGACCACTGCCGCCACCACCGGAACCACCTCGTCGGGCCCGGCGCCCGTGTATCAGGTCGACACCGGGAAGGTCCCCAAGCTGGGCACCGTCCTCGTCGACGGCCGGGGCTTCACGCTCTACGTGTTCGCCCCGGACAAGCGGTCCGGTTCGTCCACCTGCTACGGCGAGTGCGCCACGGCGTGGCCACCGTTGCTGCTCCCGGCCGGGGTGAACCAGGTGCCTGCCGGGCCGGGCGTGCAGCAGAAGCTGCTCGGGACGACGACGCGCCGCGACGGCACGGTTCAGATCACGTACGACAAGTGGCCGCTGTACCTCTGGGTGATCGACTCGGCTCCGGGGCAGGCGACCGGTCAGAACGTGAACAACCTGGGTGGGAAGTGGTACGTGATCACCCCTGACGGAAAGATCGTCACCAAGTCGACATGACGACCGTCGAGCTCGCCGTGACCGGGATGCACTGCGCCTCGTGCGCCTCGTTGATAGAGGAGGTGCTGGCCGAACAGCCCGGGTTGCTCGCAGCCACGGTCGATCTGGAGGGCGAGCGGGCCGCGGTGACGTTCGACGACGAGGTCACCGGCCTCGACGCCCTGCAGGCGGCCATCGCCGAGCTCGGCTACGGGTCTTCTCGTGTCGGGGACGACACCGCGCCGCCTTCGCCGTGACCACCGCCCTCCCGTCGGCCGAGCGCCTGCAGGGTGACGCGGACGGGTTGGCCACGTCCGAGCTGGCGATCGGCGGCATGCACTGCGCCTCGTGCGCCACCCGCGTCCAGCGCTCCCTGCGCGGGGTGCCCGCGGTGGCCAGTGCTGCGGTGAACCTGGCCACCGAGCGCGCCTACGTCACCTACGACCCGGCGGTCGTGTCGGCCGACGACCTGTGCGGCGTGGTCGTCGCGGGCGGGTACACGGCGGAACCGGTGCCCGACCGGGGGGCGGCCGAGGACGAACCGGCTGACCGGGAGGGGTGGCGCTGGCGAGCCCTCGCGTCGTGGCCCCTCGCCGCGTCCGCGCTCCTTGTGACCCTCTTCGCACCCGAGAGCCCGGCCAGCGGCTGGGTGGTGCTGATGCTGGCCGTCGCCGTCGAGATCGTCGGCGGCTGGCCCTTCCTCCGCTCGGCCGCCCGTTTGCTGCGCCACGGGGCGACGAGCATGGACACGCTCATCTCCCTGGGCACGCTGGCCGCGTTGGCCGTGAGCGCTGTCGAGGCGATCGCGCTTGGAGGACGCCACGTCCACCTCGGCGGGAGCGGCGCCTTCGCCGCCAGGCTGCACGGGGCGATGGCGCCGCTCATCATCGCCGTGCTGGCCACCGGCCGGGCCGTCGAGGCCCGGGCCCGGACGCGGGCCGCCCGGGCCCTGCACTCCCTGCTGGCGCTCCGCCCGCCTACGGCCCGGCTCGTCCGCGCCGGCGCGGCGGGGGAGGAGGAGCGCATCGTCGCGCCCGAGGCGGTTCCCGTCGGTGCGCGGCTGCGGGTCCTCCCGGGCGAGACCCTCCCGCTCGACGGCGAGGTCGTCGAGGGTTGGTCGGCCGTCGACGAGTCGATGCTCACCGGTGAGCCCCTCCCGGTCGAGCACGGTCCCGGCAGCACGGTCACCGGGGGAACGCACAACGGCGACGGCGTGCTGGTCATTGAGGTGCGAGCCGTGGCGGCAGAGTCGGTCTTGGCCCGGCTGCAGCGGGTGGTGGACGACGCCTTGAGCCACAAGGCGCCGATCGAGCGACTGGCCGACCGGGTCAGCGCGGTGTTCGTGCCGGCGGTGCTCGTTCTTGCCGCCGCGACGTTCCTCGGCTGGTGGATCCTCGGCGCCGACCTGGGCACCGCCGTGCTGAGCGCCATCGCCGTCCTCCTCGTCGCCTGCCCGTGCGCGATGGGCCTGGCGGCGCCCGTGGCGATGATGGTGGGTTGTGGGCGCGCCTCGGCGTTGGGCATCCTCGTCCGGAACGCCGACGCACTCGAACGCCTGGCCCACGTGGACACGGTGGCCTTCGACAAGACGGGCACCCTGACGCTGGGCATCGCCACGGTCGTGGCGGTGACGCCCGTCCTGGGGACCTCGGCCGAGGACGTGCTCGAGCTGGCCGCCGCGGTCGAGGTCGGCATTGAGCACCCGATCGCCCGGGCCATCTGCGCCGCCCACGCGCCGGTCTGTCGTGCCTCGGACGTCACCATTCTGCCCGGCACCGGTGTGGCCGGCACGGTGGGTCGCCGGTCGGTCCGCGTGGAGCGGGCACACGGCGGTCCGCTGACGGCCGGTCTCGACGCCGCCGCACGTGAGTTTCGCTCCCGCGGCGAGACGGTCGTGACGGTGGTGGTCGACGACGCACCCGTGGGCGTGCTGGCCGTCTCGACACCCTTGCGGCCCGAGTCGGCTGTGGCCCTCGGGCGTCTGCGGGACGCCGGGTTGCGCACCGCCATCTTGAGCGGGGACAGCCGGGTCGCGGTCGGTGCCGTGGCCTCCCGACTCTCCATCGACACGGCACGCGGGGAGCTCGATCCCGAGCAGAAGCTGGCGGCGTTGCACGAACTGCGTGCGGGCTCGGCCGGAGTGGTCATGGTGGGCGACGGCGTCAACGACGCGCCGGCGCTTGCGGCCGCCGACGTGGGGTGTGCCATCGGGAGCGGCTCGGAAGCCGCGCTCACCACCAGTGACGTGGCGCTGGTGGGGAACGACCTCGAGGGCGTGCCGGCCGCCATCGGGGTGGCGACGGCCACCTACGCCGTCATCCTGGAGAATTTCGGCTGGGCTATGGGCTACAACGTCTCGGCCCTACCGCTCGCCGCGGCCGGGCTCCTCGACCCCCTGGTCGCCGCCATCGCCATGGGGCTCTCGAGCCTGCTGGTGGTGGCCAACAGCCTCCGCCTCACCCGGGTGGGACGCCACGGGCTCTCATCGGTCCGACCGCCCCGCCTCACCAGGGGCCGGCGCGGCCTGGCCGTCGCCGTCGTGCTGCCCATCGTGCTGTTCGCCGCCGTGACCGTGGGTGCCCAGTTGGTGTCCCCGGCCAAGGGCCAGAGCCTCCTGCCCACGCTGCCCGACGTCGTCTCGGTGACCCTTCCGACCGGTGGCCAGGCCCAGGTGTACCTCTCGCCCGGTACCCCGGGACCGAACGAGCTGCACGTGGTGCTCCCGAGGGGGTCCACGGCGCCCGTGGTGACGGCGTCGCTCGACGGCCGGGCACCCCTGCGCCTGCGCCAGTACGCGCTGAGCCCGGATCACTACGTCGACTTCGTGGTCGTCACGCCCGGGACCTGGCACTTCCGGGTGTCGACGCATGTCGGGCACCGGCCTGTGACCTTCGGCATCCCGCGCACGGTCACCCCGTAGTCGGGTACCGCGCCGGCGGGCGGCGTCCGTCGCCGGGCTCGCCCCGGGCGGGCCGGAGCGGGTTCTGCCCGGTGCGGGACACGCTGTACGGCTACAGTCCAGGGACGTGAGGGGTGGGCTGCTGCACCGATTGACCGCGCTGGCACTCTTGGCCGGATCACTGTTCGCCGTCGGCGCTCCGGCCGGCGCTCAGAGCGCGCCGCCCCAGTCGACGATCACGCTGCAGGCTCCGACGGCGTACACGCCGCATCCGCCCAATGGCGGGACTGACGACTACCACTGCACGCTCGTCGACCCGCACGTGACGAAGGACTCCTTCATCGCGTCGAGCCAGTTCTTCCCCAACAGCGTGGAGGTGCACCACGCCATCCTGTTCGAGGTGCCGCCCGCCATAGCGGCCGAAGCGCGGGCGAGCGACGTCGGTGGGAAGGGTTGGACGTGCTTCGGGGAAACGGCTCTGCCCGGCTCCAACCTCGCTCATCTCGGCGACACCCCGTGGTTGTCGGCGTGGGCGCCGGGCCACGGTCTCGACGTGCTGCCGGCCGGCGTGGGGCAACCGCTACCTGCGGGGAGCCTCGTCGTGATGCAGATCCACTACAACCTGCTCCTCGGGGACAAGCCGGTTCGGTCGAAGCTGGTCCTGCACACGGTGCCGGCGTCGACTCCCCTACGGCCACTCAGCCTGGCCCTCGAGGTGGCGCCGCCCGACATCCCGTGCCCGACTGGGGTGACCGGACCCCTCTGCAATCGAACCGCGTCGTTGGCCGACCTGGGACAGCGCTTCGGTCCGGGCGCGATCGGCTTTGTCAACACCATCGAGTCGGTGTGTGGCCGCAACGCTGCTGACCCGCCAGGCGGGAGCACCACCTCGTGCGACTGGGGCGTCAACCAGCCGGGGACAATCGTGCGCGTCGGCGCGCACATGCACCTGCTCGGGCAGGGCATGACGATCACGCTCAACCCCGGGACGCCCACGCAGAAGACGATCCTGAACGTCCCGAACTACAACTTCCACTTCCAGAAGGCCTACGACCTGGCGAAGCCCATTGCGGTGGTGCCGGGCGACAAGATCCAGGTGTCGTGCACCTACGACCCGACGCTGCGCCAGGAGCTGCCCACGCTGCGAAACCTTCCGCCGCGCTACGTGACGTGGGGCGACGGCTCGTCGGATGAGATGTGCCTCGGGATCGTCATGACCGTCCCGCCCGCCGGATCGCCGGGTGCCGTGGGTTGGCCCAAGTCCGTCGGCTCGGGCAGCGTCACCTTCTGACCGGCGGGACCGAGCTCCGGTCAGAGCTCCCGGTCAGAGCTCCCGGGTCAGAGCGCACGGTCTGAGTGTTGGGCCGGACCGCCGGTCAGTCCCCGGCCCAGCAGGCCAGGATCAGGTCGGCCACCGTCACCGCCACGTCGCCCCGGTTGGTGGGGGGCACGCCGAACTGGGGCGGCAGGTCCGCAATGTCCACGGTCAGGACCTTCCAGTCCTTGCGCACGACCATCGAGCCGTTGGCGGTCTGGAATGCCGACTGTCCCAGGTTGCGGATGTCCTTGCCCCGACCCTGCGCGCTCGCCGATCGCCGTGAAGTAAGCCAGCGTCCCGGGCCAGCCCGACAGCTCCTTCACGGTCAGAGCGAAGGAGCCTTCGGGGTAGTGATACGTGCACGAGTAGGCATGGTCGGTCCACGTGGGGGTGGAGACCGTCGCCTTGACCCCCAAGGTCTGGGCGATCTCCTTCTGGGCCTTGGGCGTGCAGACCATCTTGGAGATCTCGGAGGGCACGGGCCCAGCGGGGAGTGGCCTGGTGGAGCCGGTCGTCGTGGCCGCCGGTGACGCGCCGGACGAGCAGCCGGTGAGGGCCAGGGCCAGCCCGGCGATGAGCACGCCAACCCCCAGGGGCGGGCGCCGGCGCCGCGCGTGTGGGGGGCGATGGATCTCGGAGGAGGCGCTGATCGCGTGAAGGTAGCACCTGGTCGGGGCGCACGAACCGCGCCGGGCCCGGGAAGCGACGCCCAACGATGAGTCGTGGACGCCTGAGCCGTCTCAGTGTCATGGGACAGGACCTGCTCGAACGCGATGCGCAACTAGCCTCGGGTGCCGTGGTGACGAGTGGACCGGCTGCGACGCTGGACCTCGAGCAGTACCGTCGGGAGCTGACCGGGTACTGCTATCGGATGCTCGGCTCGGGATCCGAAGCCGAGGACGCCGTGCAGGAGACCCTCCTGCGGGCATGGCGGGCCGAGGACACGTTCGAGGGACGTTCGTCCGTCCGATCTTGGCTCTACCGCATCGCCACCAACGTCTGCATCGACATGGGACGCCAGGTGCAACGTCGCGCCCGGCCCATGGAGCTCGGGCCGTCTTCACCTCCGTTCGAGGCGAACCTCGGTCCCCTGCAGCCGGCAGAACGGTGGATCTCGCCGATCGCCGACGACCGGGTCGTCCCAGACACGTCCGATCCGGCGGAGATCGCGGCGACACGGGAGAGCATCCGGCTCGCGTTCGTGACGGCTCTGCAGCACCTGCCGCCCCGTCAGCGTGCCGCGCTCGATCCTCTGCGAAGTGCTGCGCTGGCAGGCTTCTGAGGCCGCGGAGCTGCTCGAGACCAGCGTCGCCGCGGTGAACAGCGCGCTCCAACGGGCGCGTGCGACACTTGCCGCACTGCCTGCAGGCCCGGACCCCGACATCGATCCCGACGATGCGGCGCTGCTGTCACGCTACGTCGATGCCTTCGAGCGCTATGACATCGAGCGGCTGGTGGCGCTGCTGCACGAGGACGCCGTGATGTCGATGCCGCCCTTCGCCATGTGGGTCCAGGGCGCCGGGAACATCGGAACGTTCATGCTCGAGCCGAGCCCGAGCCTCTGCCGCGGATCCCGCCTGGTCCCGCTGCACGCGAACGGCTGCCCGGCGTTCGCCCAGTACAAGCCGGACCCGGCCGGCGGCCTGAGCCCCTGGGCCGTGCAGGTCCTGGAGATCTCAGGGGGAAGGATCACCGGGTTCCACTGCTTCCTCGACACGGCGCGCCTCTTCCCGGCCTTCGGGTTGCCCGAGCACCTGCCGCGTGAGGCCCGTGAGGTCGAGTAGCGCGACCAGTTCGGGACAGGGGTCGGACACGACCAAGGTGAGGTTGCGCCGGCGAGCCCACAGGTGCAGTGCCGCCAGCCGTTCCACCGCGACGAGGTCGGGCCTGTCCAGGTCGGCCAGAGCCCGGGCGGCCAGTTCATGGCCGTCCCGGTCGAATACGGCGAGTCGGCACCACAGAGCCATGACCAGAAGGACGAAGCCGGGCATGGGGACTCATCGGGCGGGGTCGAGACGTGGCCGATGAGCTTCGCTCCTCGGCCACGTCTCACCGACGAGGGAATACTTCGGCTCTCGCCGGAGGACATCACCAAGGAGGAAGCGAATGAGCAGGGTCAGCACCTACCTGAACTTCATGGGCCAGACGGAGGAAGCGTTCGACTTCTACCGGTCCGTCTTCGGGACCGAATTGATGGGGGACGTCTTCCGCCTCGGTGGCGACCTCGGGCCGGGAAGTGACGGGCCGCAGCTCACGGAGGCCGAGAAGAACCTCGTCATGCACATCGAGTTGCCGATCCTCGACGGGCACGTCCTCATGGGGACGGACATGGTCGAATCGATGGGACACGAGCTGAAGATCGGCAACAACGTGACCATCAACCTCGAGCCCGACACGCGCCACGAGACGGAGCACCTGTACGCCGCGCTCAGTGAGGGCGGGAGCGAGTCCACGGGCCTGGTGGAGCAGCCGTGGGGGTACTGGGGCTGCACGCTTGACCGGTACGGCATCCGCTGGATGTTCAACTGCGCCGAGCCGGCTTCATGAGCGGGCCCGCCTCGAGCGCGTCGACGCACCTCACCCCGTGACACCGTTGGACGAGCGGTTCCGTGCCGTCCTCTGCACGAGTCCGGGCAAGGGCGGATGGACGTACGTCGTCTGGCCCTCGTCGGCCCGTTTCTTCGGGACCCGGGGTCTGGTCAAGGTCAGGGGCACCGTGGACGGAGAGCCGTTCACCAGCTCGTTCATGGCGCTCGGGGACGGGACGCACAAGCTCCCCATCCGTGCCGACCTCCGCCGGCGCATCGGCAAGGGGGAGGGAGACACGGTCGTCGTTCATCTCCACGAGCGTCTCGGGACCGGGACCACCCGCGGTCCCGGGACGCTCCCGAGCGCCTTGGAGGGCGACTCCCGGGGTCGGTAGGGTCGGCCACTGCCAGCAGCGACGGGGAGGCCAGAGGATCGATGGACGGGCAGCGGGTAGCAGTGGTCACGGGCGGGGGTTCGGGCATCGGCCTGGCCATCAGCCGGCGGCTGGCCGCCGACGGACACGCCGTGGCCGTCTTCGATCTCGACCCCGACGCGGCCGCTGCGGCGGCGTCGTCGATCGGTCGGACCGGTCCGGGCGCCGTCGGGCTGGCGGTGGACGTGACTGACCGGAGCGAGGTGTTCGCGGCGGTCGACGAGGTGCGGAGCTTGCTCGGGCGTCCGGGCATCCTGGTGAACAATGCCGGCACGGGAGCCGTCTTCAACCGGTTCCTCAAGGTCACCCCGGAGGAATGGGAGCGCGTGCTGCGGGTCAACCTGACCGGCGTCTTCCACTGCTGCCAGGCCGTGCTGCCCGACATGGTGGGCGCGGGATGGGGCCGGATCGTCAACATCTCCTCGTCGAGCACCCACAGCGGGCAGGCCCTCCTCGGCCCCTACGTGTCATCCAAGTCGGGACTCAACGGTCTGACCAAGTCGCTGGCGCTCGAGTTCGGCCCCAAAGGCATCACGGTCAACGCCGTCCCTCCCGGCTTCATCGACACCCCGATGCTCCGAGCGTCCGAGCAGCGCGGAGAGTTCGGTCCAGGTGGCGTGGAGGAGGCCGTCGCCCGCACACCGGTGCGTCGGGCCGGCCAGCCCGAGGACATCGCGGCGGCGGTCTCGTTCCTGTGCAGTGACGACGCGGGCTACGTGACCGGACAGATCATCGGCGTCAACGGCGGCCGCAACACCTGACTCGCACCGAGGTCCGCCACTGCGTCGGAAGACCGGGCCGGTCAGGTGTACCGGCGCAGGTCGTCGTCCAGGTCGACGTCGAACGTCCGCATGGCCATGGCGAACAGGTCGTAGGCGCCGACGGTGAACACGACGTCCATGAGCTGCTGGGCGTCGAGCTTCCCTGCGAGGACCGCGTAGGTCTCCTCGCCGATGCGGGCGTCCGCGAGGAGCTCGTCCACGGCGCGGAGTAGGGATGCCTCGAGCGGGGACCACTCCGCCGCACCCGGCCCGACCCGTACCCGCGCCACCTCCTCGGGGCTGATGCCCACGACGCCGGCTTGGTACACGTGCTGCGCCCATTCGTACTGCGCGCCGCGCACGTGCGCCACCCGAAGTATCAACAGCTCCCGCTGCCGGGTCGAGATGGTCGTGTAGTAGAGCGCATGGGTAATGAGACGGTTGTAGGCGACCGTGAGCTCGGGGTGGTGAGCCAACACTCCCATGGCGTTGAGGCCCTTGGGACTCTCCGGGTCCCGGGGGGAGACGGGATGTCGCGGGTTGGACGGACGGTAGGCCGTGGCGAGGGCCTCGTTGAGCGAGGCGGGCCACTGACGGGGCGGGATCGGCTCGATGCGGCTCATTGGATCGGCTCGTCTCCGGCGAACGTGGTGCGGTGCATGTCGCGCGACGACGATGGGTCGTAGGGCGCGGCGCGGTGCAGCACGCCGCGGTTGTCCCAGATGACCAGGTCGCCCACCTCCCACTCATGGCGGTAGACCCGCCCGGGCGTCGTGGCCCGGGCCAGGAGCTCGTCGAGGAAGACCCGGCCCTCCTCGGGTTCCATCCCGACCACCCCCTGGGCGGTGGCTCCCAGGACGAGCGACTTGCGACCGGACTGGTGGGTCCACACCAGCGGGTGCACCTTGGCCGGCCGGCTGCGCCAGAGCGCCACTTGCTCCGCGGTCGGGTCCGTCGTGTGGAGGCGCATCGTCGCCTCGATGGTGTGCACGACTCGCACTGACTCGAATCGATCCTTCTCCTCGTCGGAGAGATCCTCGTAGGCCTGGTACGTGCTGGCGAACTCGGTCTCGCCCCCGCGCTCGGCAACGGCGTGCGCACTGAGCATGGTCGCCATGATCGGCACGTCGTCGGTGCAGCCGTCGATGTGCCACCAGAAGGTGCCCCGCAGGTAAGACGCCACCGGATTGCGGGCCGGGTCGAGCGTGACGCGGAAGATCTCGGGATGCTCGCCCCGCCCGAGCTTCTCGACTGCGCCCAGCCGGCGGCTGAACGCGATCTGGCCGGCGTCGTCGAGGTGCAGGCCCCGGAACACGAGCGCCCCATGGGCTTCGAGGGCTTCGAGGGTCCACCCCGGCACGGTGTCGTCGTGCACGAGCATCTCGGGGTCGACGCCGTCGACCAGGGCGCCCACGGTGGCGGTGAGCGGGGACGCGGTGATCACGCGGCGAATTCCGGGAGCACCTGCCGGGCGAACGCCTCCACCTGCTTCTCACCGGCTCCCGGCCATCCGCACACCAGGTAGCCATACCCGGCGTCGCGCCACTTGCCGGCGTGCCGGCGGGCCACGTCGAGGTCATCGAGCGACAGCGAGCCGGCCCGCAGGATGGCGGACGGGTCTCGGCCGGCCCGGGTCGCGAGCTCGTCCACCCGGGCACTCGCCTCACGCAACGAGCCCGGCGATCCCCATGCGTGCCACACGTCGGCGAAGCGGGCCACCAGGGGAAGGGTGCGGCTCGGTCCGCTTCCACCGATCCAGATGGGCGGACGGGGCAGCTGGACGGGTCTCGGCCGCATGCTCGCCTCGTGCAGGGACACGCGCTTCCCCCGGTAGGAGACCTCGTCGCCGCTCCAGAGGCGGGTGACGATCTCGAGGGTGTCCTCGAGCAGGTCGAAGCGCTCGCCGGTCGACGGGAAGGGGATCCCGAGTTCGACGTGCTCCTCTTCGAACCAGGCCGAACCCAGGGCCAGCTCCAGGCGTCCGTGCGAAGCGTGGTCCACCGTGAGCGCCTGCGCGGCCAGCACCGACGGGTGCCGGTACGTGACGCCCGTCACCAGCAGGCCCAGGCGGATGCGCGTGGTCACGCCGGCCAGCGCAGCCAGCGTGGTCATGCCCTCGAAGGTCTCGCCCGGGCCCTCGCCGTACATGGGCTTGAAGTGGTCGAAGCCCCAGGCACCGTCGAACCCGAGGTCCTCGGCCAGGCGTACCCGGCGCACGAGCTCGTCCCACGACATCCGCTGCTGTGCCACGTCAAGTCCGAATCTCATCGCACGACCCTACCGTTCCCTCTTCTCGCGGCTCTGGCGCAGTGGTGGTCTGCGATGCCCGTTTGTGACGACACTCTCGCGACGTCAGGTCACGAACTCGGCCACCCGGCTGTGGAAGAGCCAGGTGCCGTCTTCGCGGTGCAGTACGTCGTGGTAGCGCCCGACCACCTGGACGGCCCAGCCGACGTCACCCTTGGTCAGCAGGACGACGTCGCTCGTCGCGCGGGCCTCGGTGGTGCTCCACTCCGTGACGTGCGTATTGAGGACGAGGTGGCGCTGCGGGACCCTCGGCGTGAACCGGCCGTAGGCCTGCCGGAGCGCATGGCGGCCCTCGTGCCGGCCCAGTCCGGGCATGTCGCACCAGCCGTCCGGACAGAAGGTGGCGACCAAGTCGTCGGTCCGGCCGTCGTCGAGCGCGTGGGTGTACCGGGCGATGGTGGCGCCCACGGCGGCGACGACAGCCGCGTAGGTCGAGTCGGCTTCCATGCCCGGCCCTCAGAACCCGATCTCGACGACGGGCATCTCGAGGGGATTGACGTTGACCCTCTCCAGTGCGGGGAGGAGCTCCTCGTAGGGAAGCCCGGCGAGGAAGCCGTCGATGAGGCGCTGATAGTTGGAGATGTGTCCTTCGTTGCGCTCCGACAGGCGCATGTACTCGAAGCTCCGCGCATGGAGGCCGCGCTGCTGGCGCGGCAGGTTCGAGAAGTCCTGCGCCGGGATGGGTGGCCAGCGCGGGTCGTCGTGCTCCCACGGCTCGGGTAGAGGCGGGGTCTCGGGTTCGGCCCCGGCGGGGAAGCGGGTCAGCGACCAGATCTCCATGAGGGTCTCCTCGGGGCCCAACGGCCGGAACCGGTACGAGGAGGCGCTCGAGTACATGGGCAGGACGAAGTAGTGGGGGAAGCAGTAGCCCATGGGCTGGTTGAAGCCCTGGTCCTCGAGCTCGTTGAGGTCGGGGATGTCGCACCCGCGGGCGCGCTGTGCCCGGGTGACGGCGTCGTTGAGCGTGCGCTGCCAGGTGGAACGGGCCAGCGCGTAGTCGGCGGGGAGCTCCATGCCGGCCACGCCCTCGGCGATCTCCACGTCGGTGGCGTGCACCATCCCGGCCATGCCGTCGCTCATGACGCGCAGGTAGTGCAGCTCGGCGTCCACGAAGGAGCGGGGATCGAAAGCGGTGGGATCGCTGGTGGGGAGACGGCCCGGGATCCGGAGCTGTGGGTGCGCCTGCAGCACGTGGTACTGCTCGACGAAGGCTTCCTCGGCCAGCTTCCAGTTGACCGGGAGCCGGCAGGCGTACCACCACTCGGCACGGAGGGACTCGACCCTCCAGGCGTCGAGCACGGTGGCGAGCGGTTCGATGCACCGGCGGAGCGGCGGCGCCCCGTCGTCGAGGTTGACCCACGCGCAGCCGCCCCAGACCTCACACCGCACCGGCGTGAGGTCGAGGTCGGCTGGCTCGAGATTGTGCGCGGAGAAACCCTTGGGCTGGGTCACCCTGGTGTTGCGGCCGTCGGTCCCGTAGCACCACCCGTGGAACGGGCACACGAACCCACCGGGGCGCGATCCACGGCCCTCTGCGACACGCACACCCCGGTGCCGGCAGGCGTTGTGGAAGGCCCTCACCCCGAGGTCCTCGGTGCGGACCACCACGACCGACTGGTCGAGGATCTGGTACTCGGCGAAGTCGCCCGGGGCCGGGATCTCCTCGAGCCGGCAGGCCATCTGCCACACCCGCGGCCAGAGCAGCTCGGCCTCCATGGCGTAGAAGTCGGCGTCGTAGTAGCGCTCCTTGCGCACCCGGTCGGCCACGTCCATGGCATACGGCACGCTCAGGGCCGACCCTCTGCGTTGCACGGTCGTCATCCTGTCGTCCCACCCCCCTGTGTGGCTCGGGTCGTTAGACTAACCGGTCGGTACAACTTTGCCCGGCGGAGCGCCTCCCCACGAGGCGCCATGCATGCCGGCCAGGACCCTCGTCACGCTCATCACGATGCAGACCCCTCCCGACCCGGCCGCCGATCGAGGCGGGACCAGTGGCGACCGAGGCGACGGCCCGGCGACCGAGGGTGTCGACGTGCTCGTGGTGGGCGCGGGCATCACCGGCATCTACCAGCTCTACCGGGCGCTGGAGGAGGGATTCTCCGCCCTGCTCCTCGAGGCCGGCGACGGCGTCGGCGGCACGTGGTACTGGAACCGCTATCCGGGTTGCCGATTCGACTCGGAGAGCTACACCTACGGATACCTCTTCTCCAAGGAGCTCTTCGAGGAGTGGGAGTGGAGGGAGGAGTTCGCCGCCCAGCCCGAGACCGAGCGGTATCTCAACCACGTGGTGGACCGGTTCGACCTGCGCCGGCACATGCGCTTCGGCGCCCGCGTGACGTCGGCCCGGTACGACGAGGCGTCGGGCACCTGGCTGGTTGGGTCCGACGGCGACGGCGACGGCGACAGCGACGACGGCGCGGTGCGGGCCCGGTACCTGGTCGCCGCAACGGGCGTCCTGTCCGTGCCGTACACCCCCGACGTGCCCGGACGTGACCGTTTCGGTGGCGTGCAGCACCACACCGGCCTGTGGCCGGACGCACCGGTCGACGTCGTCGGGAAGCGGGTCGCCGTCGTCGGGACGTCATCGAGTGGGGTGCAGATCGTCCCCGCGATCGTCGACGAGGTGGCATCGCTGACGGTGTACCAGCGCACCGCCAACTGGTGCACGCCGCTCAACAACAAGGCCATCAGCGCCGAGGAGCAGGCTCGCCTGCGGGCGGGCTTCGAGGCGCTGCGCGAGACGCTCAACACGTCGGTCCACGGGTTCCACCACCCCATCAATGCGCGGTCCGCCTTCGACGACACCGCTGCCGAGCGCCAGCTCTTCTACCAGCGCATGTGGGCCAGCCCGGGCTTCATGAAGTTGACGAGCAACTATGTCGACTTGCTCTCGAACCCCGAGGCCAACGCCGAATGGTGCGAGTTCATCGCGGCCAAGGTCCGCAGCATCGTCGAGGACCCGACGACGGCGGCGCGTCTCGTCCCGACGGACCACCGGTTCGGCGAGAAGCGCCCTCCCTTCGTCGCCGGGTACTACGAGGCGTTCAACCGCCCCAACGTCTCGCTCGTCGACCTCCGGGAAACGCCGATGGTCCGGATCACCGAGACCGGGATCGATACCACCGACGGCGTGCGGGAATTCGACCTCATCGTGTGGGCGACGGGGTTCGACTTCGGCACTGGGGCACTCGCCCGGATGGGCATCGTCGGCCGTGGCGAGCTGGCCCTGGCAGAGCACTGGGCGGACGGTCCCCGCACCTTCCTCGGGGTCCAGACCCACGGGTTCCCCAACCTCTTCTTCCCCGGCGGGCCGCACGCCGCCGCCGGCAACAACCCGCGCTACAACGGGGACCAGGTCGACTTCATCATCGAGCTCCTGCAGCATGCCCGGGATCGGGGGTTCGAGGTCGTCGAGGTCACCGAACGCGCCGAGGAGCGGTGGACGCGCATGATCGACCGCGGTGCCGAGTCGCCACTTTCGTTCGGCGAACGGAGCTACTACTTCGGCACGAACATCCCGGGAAAGCCGAGGCGCTACCTCCTCAACTCCGCCGGCCGGCCGAAGCTCCTCTCGGTCATCGCCGACGTGAAGGCGAATGACTACGACTCCTTCGCCTTCGAGCATCCCCAGCCGGCGACGTTGACGCCTGAGTGAAGGTCCCGCCCGTCACACCGTGGCGACCGGGGTCACCGGTGAACCCACGACTCCGGGCAAGCGCAGAGGCGGGGCGGTCAGCAGGAACCTGTTGCGCCCGTGGGCCCGCAGCCAGCCAGCCAGCTCGTGGAGGTACCACATCTCACCCAGCGGAACGCCCAGCCGGAACAGGCACAGGTGGTGGATGGGGAGGAACGAGTGCCGGCTCGGATCGCGGTCCTTGCCGAGGAGCCCCTCCACGGCGTAGTTGTCGGCCACGAGCGCGCTGATCCGCGAGTCAGAGATCCAATCGAGGAGCGATGGGTCGCGGGCGTCGAGGTACGAGCACATGGTGTGGATCCGCGCCGGGTCGGGTTCACGCTCCCACTCGAGGACCTTGGTGGCGAAGCCGGTGTGCAGGAGCAGGACGTCTCCGGGCTGGACCACGACGCCGTCGGTCCGCATGATCTCCTCCAGCGTGGCCCGGTCGACGCCGCGCCACTCGTGACCGAGGTGGTGCGCCAGGTCCACGAGCACTCCTCGTCCCTGGACCCCGTGGAAGGCCATGTGCTCGAGCCCGAGGTGATGAGCGAAGGCCCGGTGGGCGCCGCCGTCGCCCCGCGCATCGGCTTGCGGGCCGACCAGGTCGACGCCGGCCCGGTACCCGTTGTAGTAGACGGCTTCCTCGACGCCGTCACCGTCCGCGTCGAACTCCGCGCCGACGTGAGCCAAGGAGTCCCACTGCGTCGAGTACTGCAGCGAGAGCGTCACGACGTCGTCGGCCCAGACGTCGACGTACTTGGGATCGCCGAAGCCCTCCATCTCGCTCATCCGGACGTTGTAGAAGGTGGCTGGCTCGCCGTTCATGTCCTCGGTGGGGACCACCACGGGTGGGTGGCGCCTCTGGTTGAGGGAGGTCCCGCCGGGGTAGTCGAGCGGGAGGCTGAGGCAGAAGGTGATCCCGGCCCGGACCTCCCGGACGCCCTCGAGCACCTTGTCCGCGGTCATGAGGTTGATCCGGCCCAGCTCGTCGTCCTCACCCCAGTCGCCCCAGGTCGAGCCGTCCGGGCGTTGCCTCCACCGTTTGGCCACCTTCACCCTCCTCGCACGCCGGCACCGTTGTCATGTACCGACCGGTTGGTCTAGTCTCGGTAGGGAGCTTCGCGCACGCCGCGACTCTCCGCCGCGCCAGCGTGGAGACCCCAGCTCGAAAGGGAGAGCACATGCCGGACAAGCCCTTCGTCGTCTCCGCGGACGGGCACATCCTCGAGCCGCCCGACCTGTTCGTCACCCGCCTGCCCGAGCATCTCAGGGACCGCGCGGTGTGGGAGGAGGACTTCGAGATCGAGCCGCTTGTGGAGGGTGGCGCGCGCATATTCCGCCGGCTCCACACACCAGGTTTCGACGGATGGACGATCTCTCGATATCGACAGACCGGGGGACGGATGCCCGAGGGCGATCCGGCGATGATCCTCGAGGACCTGGACCTCGACGGCGTCGACGCGGCGGTGATGCACCCCAACCTGTCGCTCTTCGGGCTCTACTCCGACGACCACGAGCTGTCCATGGCGCATGCTCGCGTGTACAACGACTACATCATGGAGCGGTTCACGCCGTTCTTCTCGCGGATCGCGCCAACGGCTCCCGTTCCCCTCACCGACGTCGACGAAGCGGTCGTGGAGATCGAGCGTGTCGCCACCGGCGGGTTCCGAGGGATCCTGTTGCCGGCGGTGCCGCCGACGCACTACTACTCACGTGACCTCGATCCGGTCTGGGCCGCCGCGCAGGCCAACGGCTTGCACGTGTTCATCCACACCCAGACCGGGGGCGTGAAGGTCAACGACCCGGCATCCACCACGTTGAAGGTCGTGATGGAGAACGCGGCACAGGTCAACCAGCCGATGACGGAGAAGTCCGCTTCGAAACGCATGGTCACGCAGGCGATCTACAGCACCATCGTGCCGCAGCAGGTCATCTGCGAGCTCATCGGTGGCGGTGTGCCGGAGCGGTACCCCGACCTCCACTTCTCGCTCATCGAGTTCAACGCGCACTGGCTTTCGTCGCTGGTGGGCAGCATGGACAAGTGCTGGGTCACCGGGATCGGCCAGGATCCTGACTGGTGGCTCGGCGTCTGGGACGACACTCGTCCCCCGACTGAGCAAACCGGGATCGCGCAGTTGTTCCGGTTGAACGAGAAGTGGCCGTACCCGCTCATGCCCAGCGAGTACGTCAGGCGCCAATTCCATGTTTCGTTCCAAGACGACCCCGTGGCCGTGGCGTGCCGACACATCACGGGCCTGTCGACCATCGTGTGGGGAAACGACTATCCGCACGCGGAAGGCACCTTCCGGGGCAGCCGGCAGCTCCTGGCCGAGCAGTTCGCCGGGGTGCCCGACGACGAGCGGGACGCCATCGTCGGCGGCACCCTGGGCGGCCTCCTCGGGTTCGAGGCCCCGGTCGCTGCCTGAGCCGCCGGCGCCCAGCGTGCACCGTTTCGATGGGCGCGTCGCCGTCGTCACCGGGGCCGGCCGTGGGATCGGCCGGGCCTACGCGCGGCTGTTGGCGGAGCGCGGCGCCACCGTGGTGGTCAACGACCTCGGCGGAGCCATCGACGGGACCGGCAGCGACGCCGGTCCGGCAGCGGACGTGGTGGGTGAGATCGCCGCGCTGGGCGGCTCGGCCCTGGCGGACACGAGCGACGTGTCCACCGCCACCGGGGCGCAGGCGGTGGTCACCGCCGCAACGGAGAACTTCGGACGGCTCGACATCCTCGTCAACAACGCCGGCATCATCCGCTGGGCCGCCTTTCCCGAGGCGGACGAGGAGAACCTGACCCGCCACCTGTCGGTGCACACCGTGGGCTCGTTCAACACCGCCCGCGCCGCGTGGCCGTCCATGGTCGACCAGGGTTACGGCCGGATCGTGATGACGACATCGAGCGGCGTGTTCGGTCTGGCGAACAACATCTCCTACGCCACGGCCAAAGCGGGTGTGATCGGCCTGACCCGCAGCCTGGCCGTCGGCGGCCTCCCTCACGGCATCAGGGTCAACCTGATCGCACCGGCGGCGATGACACGCATGGCGGGAGGCGGCGCAGACTCGGGTGACATGGAGCCCGAGCTCGTGGCACCCATGGTGGCCTATCTGGCCCATGAGGACTGCCCGGTGACCGGCGAGATCTACGCGGCGGGCGCGGGGCGCTTCGCCCGGATCTTCATCGCCCAGACGCCGGGCTACGTGCACCGGGGGGAAAGTGTCACCGTCGAGGACGTAGCGGCGCACTGGGCGGACATCAACGACGATGCCGGTTCTTGGATCCCGGCCGACCTGATGGGATGGTCGACCGCCTTCACGGCCCACCTCGGTCACGGGGCGGACTGAGCGGAGCCGGGGCGGTCTACTCGTCGAGCAGGTCGGGCTCCTCGGCCACCAGCACGTCGTACAGCGGCTGGAACTGCACCCAACCGACGCGGTGACCGCCGGTCTGGCCGGCCGTCAACTGGGCCACCTGGTGCCCGATGGGCACCGGGGAGCCGGCGGCCTCGGCCAGCAGCTGAGCCTGACAGGTGCGCTCCATGGTGAGGAACCACCAGGCCGCCTCGTCGACGCTCCGCCCCACGGTGAGCAGGCCGTGGTTGGCCAGGATGGCCGCCTTGCAGCTCCCCAACGAGTGGGCGATGCGTTTGCCCTCCTCGACGTCGAAGACCGCGCCTGTGTAGTCGTCGAAGAGCACGTGGTCGCCGTAGAAGGCGCACGCGTCCTGCGTCAGGGGGTCGAGCGGGCGCCGCAGCGACGACCAAGCCTTGCCGTGGACCGAATGTGCGTGCGCGGCCGACACGACGTCGGGCCGGGCCGCGTGGATCTGCGAGTGGATCACGAATGCAGCCAGGTTGAGTGGCCAGTCCCCCTCGACGACCTCGCCGCGGTCGTTGACCAGCATCAGGTCCTTGACCCGGATCTGCCGGAAGCTCATCCCGAGCGGGTTTACCCAGAAGTGGTCCGTGAGCTCGGGGTCGCGTGCCGTGATGTGACCCGCCGTGCCCTCGCCGAAGCCGAGGCGCCCGAACAGTCGGAAGGCCGCGGCGAGCCGCTGCTTGCGATGACGGCGCTCATCCTCGAGGTTGGCGAACCTGGGATAGGCGTGCGGCGCGCGATCGGACGGCACCGCGCCAGTCTACGTTCGTTGTACCGGTCAGTCCATAAGATGGGCGGGTGGACTTCTCGTTGAGCGACGCCGAACGGGACCTGGTGGCACTCTGCGGGGACTTCGCCCGGCGCGAGATCGCGGCGCGTGCACCGGCGGCCTGGGAGGAGGCGCGCTGCCCGACGGAGCTGCTGCGCGAGATGGGGGCGCTCGGCCTGCTCGGGATGCTCGTGCCCGAGGAGTGGGGTGGGATCGGGATGTCGACGGTCGGCTTCGTGGCGGCCATGGAACAGATCGGCCTGGCCGACCAGTCCGTCGCCGCGGCCTGGCAGGCCCACGTGACGATCGGCTCGCTGCCGCTCCTGCTCTTCGGCGACGACGCGCAGCGGGAGCGTTGGTTGCGCCCGCTGGCGGAAGGGCGGGCTCTCGGGGCGTTCGGCCTGACCGAGCCCGAGGCAGGCTCCGACGCCCGCGGGATCCGCACGCGCGCCGAGCCCGGCGACGACGGGTGGGTCATCAACGGCCGCAAGACCTTCATCTCCAACGCCGGCACCGACATGTCCTTCGGTGTCACGCTGCTGGCGCGCACCTCGGGTGGCGACGCGGGCGGCGAGGCGCCTCGTTACGCCAGCTTCGTGGTAGAGAAGGACACGCCGGGCTTCACCATGGGTCCCAAGATGCGCGGCATCGGGTGGAGGGGGCTCGACACCAGGGACCTCTTCTTCGACGACGTCTGGGTGCCGGCGGAGCACCTCGTCGGCGACCCGTCAATGGGGCTCGGACAGTTCCTGCGGACGCTCGAGGTCGGCCGCATCTCCATCGCCGCCCTGTCGCTCAGCCTCACTCAGGCCGTGCTCGACCTCGCCATGGAGTACGCGCGTCAGCGGGTGCAGTTCGGCCAGCCGATCTCGAGATTCCAAGCCGTGCAGTTCAAGCTGGCGGACATCGCCACCGAGCTCGAGGCCGCCCGTTGGCTGACCTACCGAGCGGCGTCGCTGCGCGACGCGGGTGAGCCGTTCGCCAAGGAAGCGGCCATGGCGAAGCTCAAGGCGAGTCGGCTCGCGACCTGGGCCGCGTCGGAGGCCGTCCAGATCCACGGCGGTCTCGGCTACATGCTCGACACCCCGGTCGCCCGCTTCTACTGCGATGCCAAGGTGCTCGAGATCGGAGAGGGCACCAACGAGATCCAGCACCTGGTCATCGCCCGGGCGCTGGGCTGCTGAGTCCCGTCAGACCGCGGCCAGCCGGCGGAGCGCGGCCGCGATGTCCGCCCGCCCCGGCAACCAGGCCCGCTCGAGCACGGGCGCGTACGGGGGCGGCGTGGCCGCGGCCCCCACCCGCTCGATCGGCGCGTCGAGGTCCCAGAAGGCCTCCCGGGCCACGGTGGCCGCGATCTCGGCTCCGATGCCGAAGGGGACGACTGCTTCGTGGGCGATCAGGATCCTGCTCGTCTTGTGCACCGAGGCCAGGACGGGCTCCAGGTCGAGCGGGGCCACCGTACGCAGGTCGATCACCTCTACCGAGACGCCCTCGGCCGCCAGCTCCTCCGCGGCCGCCATCGCCTCGTGCACCATGCGCGAGACGGACACGACAGTGACGTCCGACCCGGGTCGCACGACGGCCGAGCGGCCGATGGGCACCATGTGGTCGGCGGGCGGGCGGGGGCCCTTCATGCCGTAGAGCAGCCGGTTCTCGATGAACACGACTGGATTCGGGTCCGCCACGGCGGCCCGCAACAGGCCGTACGTGTCGGCCGGCGTCGACGGCATCACCACGGTGAGCCCGGGGATGTGGGCCAGGATCGCTTCGAGGCTCTGTGAGTGCTGGCTCCCCGACGAGCGTCCGGCACCGAACTGGGTCCGCACGGTCAGGGCCATCTCGGCACCGCCCCCGGTCATAAAGGGGAGCTTGGCTGCCTGGTTCAACAACTGGTCCAGGCAGACGCCGAGGAAATCGAGGTACATCACCTCCACGACGGGACGCATGCCGGCCATGGCCGCCCCGACGCCGAGACCGACGATCGCCGTCTCCGAGATCGGCGTGTCGCGGACGCGCCCCCCGAACCGCTCGCGCAAGCCGCGGGTGAGGCCGAAGACGTTGCCACCGTCCCCCACGTCGATGCCGGCCAGGAACACCCGTTCGTCGGCCTCCAGCGCGTGCTCGAGGGCGTCGTGGACGGCGTCCATGGTCCGGAACACCCCGAGGTCGGTCGCCGGCGCGGGCGCGGGCGCGGTCGCAGCGGTCGGGCGCGGGCGTACGACGAAGTCGAACAGGCTCGATGCCGGCGGGTCCGCGAGGGCGCGCGCCCGATCGACTGCTTCGTCGAGTGCTGCTGAGACGGCCGTCTCGAGCGCGTCGACCTCGTCGTTGCCAACGCCCGATGCGACGAGGCGGCGCCGGTGGAGGACGAGGGGGTCACGCTCCCGCCATGCCTGAACCTCCTCGGGTGACCGGTAGCGCTCCGGGTCGCCCTCGTAGTGGCCGTGCCACCGGTAGGTGATCGCCTCGACTACGGCGGGGCCGCCGCCCGAGCGCGCGGCGTCGACGACCGCATGCGTGGCCAGCGCAACGGCCACGACGTCGTTCCCGTCGACAGCGGTGTACGGCATGGCGTAGCCCGCCGCCCGTTGCTCGAGCGTCGCCGCGTTCTGTGACGACGTCGTCGAGAACTCGGAGTACCCGTTGTTCTCGCAGAAGAAGACCACCGGCAGCTGCCACACCGCGGCCAGGTTGAGCGCCTCGTGGAAGGCGCCCTGCGCGACCGCGCCGTCTCCGAAGAAGGCGACGGCCACCGTGTTTGCGCCACGGATCTGTGCCGCGGCGGCGGCGCCCACAGCGATCGGGAGGCCGGCCGCGACGATGCCGTTCGCACCGAAGATCCCAGCCTTCGGGTCCGCGATGTGCATCGAGCCACCCCGTCCGCGGTTGGTCCCGCCGTCGCGGCCCATGAGCTCGGCGAACATGCCGAGCGGCTCGAGCCCCTTGGCCAGGCAGTGGCCGTGGCCGCGGTGGGTCGAAGTGATGACGTCGTCGGGCTGCAGCGGCCAGCAGGCGCCCACGGCCGCGGCCTCCTGCCCGATTGACAGGTGGACGAAGCCGGGAACGAGGCCGTCGCGGTAGAGCTGCGCCACCCGCTCCTCGAAGCCGCGGATCGTGAGCATGCGACGGTGCATCTCCAGGAGGGCCAGGTCCGGCGAACCGCGGGCGGGACCGGCCGCCAGGGTGCGAGCGGCGTCGTCCGCGGTGGTCACGGTCATGTACTGTACTGACCGGTACAAGCGTGAGGCCGATGTCCGAATCGATCGAGATCCCCGACTCCTTTCCCGCCCCCGGGGCGGTAGCCGGCAAGCGGGTGGTCATCACGGGTGCCGGCCGGGGGCTGGGGACGTTGCTGGCTCACGCCTTCTCGCGAGGCGGCGCCTCCGTGGCCCTCGTCGGCGCGCACCGAACGTGATCTCAAGGCGGTGGCCGGCGCGCTTTCCGGTCCGGCTCTGGTGCTGCCGGGCGACGTCACGGACCAGGACTTCAACGAGGCGGTGGCCGACGCGGCCGTGTCCGAGTGGGGCGGGCTCGACGTCTGGATCTCCAATGCCGGCATCTCGCCCGTCGTGGCGGGGCCGCGGGAGACCGGGGCCGGGGCGTGGCGCCAGATCCTCGACGTCAACCTGACCGGCGCATTCCTGGGCGCCTGCGCGGCCGCCAGGGTGATGGGCCAGGGCGGCCGTCTCATCTTCACCGGCTCGGTGCTGGGCGAGCGGCCGCGTCGGGGCCTCAGTGCCTACAGCGCGTCGAAGGCCGGCCTGGTCGGGTTGGCCAAGGGCTTGGCCCTCGACCTCGCGCCCGCCGGCATCACGGTCAACGTAGTGGCGCCCGGATGGTTCGACTCGCCGCTGGCTGCCGCGTGGATGCGCACCCCGCGGCTGGCCGAGGCCATCACGGGGCACACCGCGTTGGAGCGGTGGGGGGCGTCCACCGACCTGGCGGGCGCATACCAGTTCCTGGCCTCCGACGCCGCCGCGTTCGTCACCGGTACCGTCGTCAACGTCGACGGGGGGTACCTGCTCGCATGACGGCGGACGTCGCATGACGGGTCCTTCCGGGTCACGACGGGTCGTGGCCATCACCGGAGCGGGCGGCGCCCTCGGTGCCGCGGTGTCGCGCCGCCTGGCCGGCGAGCCCGACACCGCACTGGTGCTGAGCGACGTCTCCGAGCAGTCCCTGGCCGCGACCATGGCCCAACTGAGTGCGGCGACGGCTCCGACGGCGACGTTGACGGCCGACGTGAGCGACCCGGTCCAGGTCGACGCCGTGGTACGGGAGGCCGTGGCGCGTTTCGGACGACTGGACGTGCTCATCAGCAACGCCGGCGTGTTGGCTCCGAACGGTCGCATCCACAACCTCTCCAACGAGGACTGGGAGCGGTCGTTCCGCGTCAACGTCCTCGGTGCCGTCAACGGCATCCGGGCCGCGGTGGGTGTCATGCGGCCGCAGCGGTCGGGTTCGATCGTGCTCACGGCCTCGGTCGCTGGCATGACGGCGTGGTCGCACTCGGCCCCGTACTGTGCCACCAAGGCGGCCGTGATTCAGCTGGCCAAGGTGGCGGCGGTCGAGTACGCACGCGACGGCATCCGGGTCAACTGCGTCTGCCCGGGCACGTTTCGCTCGGCCATCCACACCGGGCTCCCGGAGGAGGCGCTCGACTCGATCGCGGCGCGCCACCCGCTGGGCCTCGGCTCCGCGTCCGACGTCGCCGGGGCCTACTCCTACCTGGCCGGCGAGGACTCCCGCTGGACGACCGGAGCAGCCCTCGTCGTCGACGGCGGGTACTCAGCGCCGTGAAGCGGCTGCGTCGTCCCCGTCTCCCCGTCGGGCGTCCTCGGCGGCGATGCCCCGCATGAAGATCTCCGCGAACGGCCTGGCCACCGAGCGAGCCGACAGCCGGCCACCGGGCTTGAGCCACAGGTAGGTGTAGTTGTGCATGCCGAGCCAGGCCCGCGCCGTCAGCCAGGGGTCGACGCCCCGGAATTCACCGCTCTCGACGCCGGCCCGGAGCACGTCTTCCACCCGCTTCTCGTACGCACGTCGACGGACCCGGAATTGCTCGGCCCGCGACCCGGTCAGCGCGGGGAACTCGTGCAGGAAGACCCACACGTGATCGGGGTAGCGATGGATGACGTCGAGGAGCTCGTCACCCAGCATGGCCAGCTGCGAGGAGGGCGATCCACCCGCCTCGACCACCCGGTCGGCACCGGCCATGACCTCGTCCATCACACGGTCGTGGATGGAGGCCAGCAGCTCCTCCTTCGAACCGATGTAGTGGTAGAGGGCGCCCTTCCCGAGGTCGTTGGCCGCGCACAGCTCGGTGATCCCCGTGGCGTGGTACCCCTGCCGGGCGAACACCTGCGCCGAGGTGTCGATGATCGCCTGGCGCCGCAGCTCCCATTTCGGGCTGCGGCGGGAGTCTCCACTGGCCCCGGTGCTCACGACGAGGACGCTAGTTGGAAAGGCCATCGGGAATGAGGTCCGACGTCAATTGGTACGGGGTGCTGTCCCACCACGCGTCCCGGGAGCCTGACCGTGCCATCACCGTGTTCGAAGGTGTGGCGACCAGCTACAGCCAGATGGCGGCGCGGGCCACGGCCTTGGCCGGAGGTCTGCACGGACGCGGGGTGAGCCGCGGAGACGTCGTGGGCCTCCTGTCCTACAACTGCCCCGAGTTCCTCCAGACCGTGTTCGGCGCCAATTACCTGGGCGCGATCGCCATGCCGATCAACTGGCGGTTGGCGGCCGCCGAGGTGCGGTACATCCTCGAGCACTCCGGTGCCAAGGCCCTGGTCTGCGACGAGGCACTGCTCGAGCTGGCGGAGCAGGCGATGGACGGCATGGCGAGCCCGCCCTTGCGCGCGTCGATCGCCCCGCTGGCCCGCTCCGGGTGGACCACGTTCGCCGACCTCGAGTCGGTAGCCGGCGCACCGCCCCGCGAGAGAACCGACCCCGACGACGTGCACCGGCTGATGTACACCTCGGGCACGACCGGGCGCCCGAAAGGCGTGATGCTGACGCACGCCAACCTGGCCTGGAAGAACCTGGCCCACCTCGTCGAATTCGGGTTCACCCGCTCCGACCTCGGCCTGGCCTGCGGGCCGCTCTACCACGTCGGGGCACTCGACCTGACGACGACCTCGCTCGTCGCCGCCGGGGCCACCACGATTGTGCATCGCGCCTTCGACGCCGCCGCCGTGGTGGACGAGCTCGAGCGTTCGCGAGTGACGACGGTGTGGCTGGCCCCGGCCATGGTCAACGCCATCATGGCCCTGCCGGACGTCGAGAACCGCGACCTCTCGTCGCTGCGTGTGATCATCAACGGTGGCGAGAAGATGCCGGTCCCCTTGATCGAACGCATCCAGCGCACGTTCCCCTCGGCGTGGTTCGCGGACGCCTACGGGTTGACCGAGACCGTCTCGGGCGACACCTTCCTCGACCGGGACAGCATCGTGCGGAAGCGGGGGAGCGTGGGGCGGCCCTGCCTCCACCTCGAGCTCGAGGTCTGGGACGAGCAAGGCCGACTGGTCGCCGACGGTGAGCGCGGCGAGATCGTGCTGCGCGGTCCGAAGGTCTTCAAGGGGTACTGGCGCGATCCCGAGGCCACCGATCGGGCGTTTGCCGGCGGGTGGTTCCACACCGGCGACATCGGGGTGCGCGACGAGGACGGCTACATCTTCATCGTCGACCGGCTCAAGGACATGATCCTCTCCGGCGGTGAGAACATCGCCGGCTCCGAGGTGGAGCGAGTCCTCTACGAGCACCCGGCAGTGCTCGAGGCCGCGGTGGTCGGCCGGACCGACGAGCGGTGGGGCGAGGTCCCGGTGGCCTTCGTCGTGCTCCGGGCGGGACAGGTGGTCTCCGCGGACGACCTGATCGGCCACTGCGCGGAGCAGCTGGCCCGGTTCAAGGTGCCCAAGGACGTGACCTTCCTCGATGCGCTGCCCCGCAACCCTTCCGGCAAGGTGCTCAAACGGGACCTGCGTGCACCCGGTCGCGTCTCCGACTAGGAGCCAGGAGCCCGGAGCAGCCGGAAGTCGACGCCGCGGCGGATCTCGAATCCGAGCGACTCGTAGAGCCCGATGGCCCCGGAGTTGGCCGCCGCCGCGTGCAGCATCGGGGTCTCCCCGCGAGCTTGCACGGCCGCGCCCACGGCGCGTACGAGCCGGGAGGCCAGGCCGCGGCCCCGGTGCGCCTCGTCGGTGCAGACGGCACTGATCTCCGTGTAGCCCGGCGGGTGCATGCGTTGACCGGCCATGGCGACGAGCACGCCCTCGCGACGGATCCCCAGGTAACCGCCGAGCTCGACGGTCCGGGCCAGGAAGGGGCCGGGCCGGGTCCGACCGACCAGGTCGAGGATCTCTGGCACGTCGTCGGGCCCGAGGGGGACCGCCTCGCGATCGGGTGCGGCCTCGAGGTGCGTGCCCACCATCTGGACCCCCGGGCGGTCCAGCTCGACGGACCAGCCCTGCGGGGGATCCTGCCCGAGGAAGGCCACCACGGCCAGCGCGCCGGGGCCGATCAGCACGGCCAGGTCCGCCAGGCCGTCGGCGCCCGCGTCCGGGGCGATGGCTGCGAACGGCGAGACCTCCGGGGCGTAACGGCCGGCCGACCCGTGTCGCTGGGCCAGGCCGGCGTGCGGGCCCGTCAGCGAGTGCCAGACCGGCGCGTCGAGGACGGAATCGTCCGGGGAGTCGTCGCTCGGCGTGCTCACGCGGTCGCCAGGCCGGCCCGCCAGGGACCGAGGTCCAGCCCCGGGTAGCGCAGCGCGGTCTGGCGCAGCATCCGCTCGACCCAGACGGGGTGGCCGGGCGGCGGGAATCCGAACAGCTCGAGCTCGCGGGGCGTCGACTCCTCGACGAAGGCGGTCCACTCCGGCGCGGTCGAGCGGGACTGCTGCTGGTCGTAGCCGATCCAGTCCTGCCCGGCGTGCTTGAAGGCCAGCGCCATGAGGAAGCGCGCCCGGCCGGGGGTGCCGAAGTCCACGCCGCGGTGCCAGACGTCAGAACGGTACGCGAGGTACGAACCGCGCACCCCGGGGGCCGGTCCCTCGTGCGCGTAGAGGTCGTCACCCTCCATCCCGGCGAGGACGACCCCGTACGGCGATTCGAAGCCGGAGCTGTGCCGCACCGAGACCACGTGGGTCGGGTTGGACGATGCCTCGACGTCGGAGAGGTAGAGGAAGCCCTGGAGGTTCCACCACGGCGAGGCGTTCCCCGCCGGGATCCAGGAGTGGTTGCGATCCACGTGCATCGGCTGCTCGTAGTTCGTCAGCCCCGAGTACTTGGCGCTGGCCTGGGCCTGGTACAGGCGGATGTCGGTGCTGGCCAGCGCCCGCTCGGCGAAGTCGACGATCGCGGGGTGCACGGCGAGCCGGTTCAGCGTGCCGGCGCCAGCGAAGGGGAAGGTGGCGCCCCAGCGCTGCTGGTCGGCGCGGAAGCCGGGGCCGTCCTCGGGCCAGACGTACAGCTCCTTCTCCACCGCCGGGTGGCCCCGCCAGCGTTCGGTGACGCCTTCGGGGTCGCCGAAATACTCCTCCTCCGTCGGGAAGACGAGCGCGAGATCTCCGAGGGCGGCATCGATCTCGGCCTGGTCGACCAGGCCGTCGAGGAGGACCCAGCCTTCGCGGCGCCAGGTCTCGACCTCGGCGTCGGTGGCTCTGCGTGACATGGTGGTTCCTCCCACAGGTCCGGTCCTGTCCTTGGAGCGTACGCGGCAGGGTTCCCGAGGCCCCGGCACGCGCGGCTCAGGAGAAGGCGTCGGACGGGAACGGAGGCGGAACGGGTGGCAGCCCCGGAAGCGGGTTGTCCCACCAGAGCGTCTCCTCGACCCGCAGGCATATCCGCCAACCCGCCTCCGTGCGGACGAACCGGTCGTGGTAGACGCCGCCCACCACGAAGAGCCAGTGACGTCCGTCGACCTCGGCGCCGTTCGGGTTGTAGAACAGCGACCGTGCGCCAGCCTCTCGGGCGCCCGGAACGAGGTCGACCGCCCGGTTCGTGACGAGGTGCTGCGTCCACGAGAGCCCGGGCAGGGCGCTGGCCAGCCAGTCGCGGACCACGGGGAACGGCCCGCGGATCCCGCCCGCCGAGCGGTAGTCGAGCACCGCGTCGTGAGTGAAGACCTGATCGAGCTCGTCGAATCGGCGCAGGTCGATCAGTGTCGAGTACCGGGTCAGCACGTCGTCGATCTCGAGCCGGTCGGCCAGCAGGTGTTCGGTTTCCGTCACGGCTCGATCGTACTGTCGACGTCCTCTGCCCGACCCTCGTTCGCAGCCATCTCGAGGACCAATGCGGGCCAGGTGAATCCGGAGGTGGCGCCGGCCCCGGCGGGCTCGCCGGACCAGGCGTCGTAGAACTCGCGGAACCCGTGGCGCGCAATGAGGCGCTCGACCTCGGCGCGCACCCGGCGGGCCTCGACCGTCCGTCCCGAGCGAAGGGCGAGCAGGTGGGCCCAGTAGGCGGTGGCACCCCACACGGCGTTCCCCTCCCACTGGACGAAATCACGCACGCCGGCTCCGGGTTCGACGGCGCCTGCGGCGAAACCGTACCGACCCCACATGGGCGCACCGGGGCGAAGATGTCGGGCCGCGGCCGACGCCGACAGCCCGCGCGCCGCCATGATGGAGGATGCGGCAGGGATCAGGCCCATGGCGCCGATGCCCGGCAGCCGCCTGCCGCCGACGAGGTCGTAGGCGGCGAAGAGCTGGTCACGCCCGGACCACAGCAACGATTCCATGGTGTCGGCCACCGCAGCGCCCGTCTGCGCCGCCCATCGCCGTTCAGCGTCGATGCCGTGGAGTCCGCACGCCGCCGCCACCTCCTCGAGCGCCAGGAGGTACCAGCCGCAGACGGTCGGGTCGTAGACGACGAAGCCGTGGCCGGAGTGCATCGCGCGCCGGGGCGACATCCCCGCCGCGACCGCGGACACGGTCAGCTCCTTCAAGCGGCCGAGCGCGTGCGACCCCGGTCCGTCGATCAGCGGTGCCGTGAAGGGATTGCCCTCGGTGCCGGTCTCGAAGGGGTGGAGCGCCACCGGGAGCACGCCTCCGTCGACGACCCGGTGCGCCGCGAGGGCGTGCAGGTGCCCGATCGCGGCATCGAGGAGGTGGCGACCCGACGCGCCGTCCTGCATCGACAGCCGCGCCGCGGCGTAGGCCGCCGTCGGCGGGTCGATGAACGGAGTGCGGTCACCGTCGAACATGGGGCCGAAGAGCTCCTCGATCATGCGCTGCGTCGCCCCGGCTCCGGGGACGAAGCGCTGGTGGGAGAGCAGCCCGTCGGGGAGCAGGTTGGCCCGGTACAGGGTGGTCAGCTCCTGCACCGCCATGGTGGGATCGAGGTGGCGAAGGCTGAGCGCGTGGTATCCGCTGTCCCATGCGAACAGTGCGGGATACGCGTCGATGTCAGGCACGTGGAAGGTGCCGCCGAAGGCCTCCACCCGGTGCGCTTCGAACAACGCCGAACACGCGGCCTCCAGCTCGCTCACACCGCGTTCATGGCGCGGTGGCGGGTGCACCGTCAAGCGGCCTCGCGGTCGACGATGCAGATGGTGCCGCTAATTGACAGAATCATACAAATGATCCTACGGTGCCGGTCGTGGCCGAGCCGGTGCCGGTGGAGCGCCACTGGGAGCGCAGGACCCACGACGACCTGGGGGCGCTCGAGCGGGCGCTGGAGCAGCTACTCCGCCTGAACGCCAGCCGCAAGGTGCACAGCCGTCGCGCCGCCGCGGCCGGTGTGGTGATCACGCAGCCCGGCTTTCAGCTCCTCCGCCGCATCCACGAGGCCGGGCCGGGAGCGCAGATCGGCGAGCTGGCCCGCCTGAGCGACATGGACCCGGCGGCCACGGGACGGCAGATCGCGCTGCTCGAGCGGGACGGGCTGGTGACCCGCGAGCGCGACGCCGGCGACGGGCGCGCCGTGATCGTCCGGGTGACCCCCCGGGGGAGCGAGGTCCGGCGCCGGCTCGGAGACGTGATGGGCCGCCACATGTCCGACGTGTTGTCCGGCTGGTCCGAGGCGGACCGCCGTCGGCTTGCGGTGCTGCTGCCTCGGCTCGTCGAGGGCATGCGCAGCGTGGCCTACCGCGGAGAGGGGCAAGACGACGACGAGGAAGGGAAGGTGCGATCCGGATGATGCCGAGTGACGTTGGGGTGGTCGACCTCATGATCGGTTTCCCCACCCGGGACCCGCGCGCCCACTACGGGCACCTGCGGGCCATGGCCAAGGACGCGGAGAGCAAGGAGATGGAGTTCCCGGCCGAGTACATGTTCAAGGACGTCCCGAACCGATTGTCCGACGAGGTGAACCCGGTCGACGTGACCCTGGCTGCAATGGACGAGCACGGTGTGGCCGTCGGCATGGTCGGCCTCGGCAACGAGGTCACGCTGGAGGCCCTGGCCCGGCACCCCGACCGGTTCGTCGCCAGCCTCGAAGTGGACCCCAACGACATCACCAAGACGGTCCGGCGCATCCGCGCCGCCCACGGCGAGCATGGGATCGTGGCCGTGACGACGTTCCCGGCCGGCTGCTCCCCGCAGGTGCCGGTGAGCGACCGTCGGTACTACCCGATCTACCAGACGTGCATCGATCTCGACATCCCGGTCGTGGTCAATGCCGGCATCGCGGGGCCCCGCGTCCCCTCGGAGTGCCAGAACGTCATGCACTTCGACCAGGTCTGCTTCGACTTCCCCGATCTGCGGATCGTCATGCGCCACGGGGCCGAGCCCTGGGAGGACCTGGCCGTGAAGCTCATGCTGAAGTGGCCGGGGCTCTTCTACATGACGTCGGCCTTCGCCCCCAAGTACTACCCGAGGGCCATCGTGGACTACGCCAACACGCGGGGCGCGGAGAAGATCATGTACGCCGGCTACTACCCGATGGGGCTCGACCTGGTCCGCATCTTCGCGGAGCTGCCGGGCGTGCCCTTCCGCGATCACGTGTGGCCGAAGTTCCTGCGGGAGAACGCCCTGCGGGTCTTCAAGCTCGACGGGCACGCATGAGCTCGACGCGTCGGATCCCCTACGCCGGGAGCGTGCACGACGAGCGCGAGGTCGCCGCGGTGACCGAGGTCCTGATGGGCGGGCCACAGGCCCTACGCATCGGCCGGAACGTCAGGGAATTCGAACGGCAGATCGCGGCGCTCTTGGGCAAGCGGCGTGGCATCATGTGCAATTCGGGCTCCTCCGCGCTGTACCTGGCTGTCGAGCTCCTGGGTCTTTCGCCAGGCGACGAGGTGATCACCCCGGCGTTGACGTTCTCGACGGGCGTTGCCCCTCTGGTGCGGGCTGGGCTCGTCCCGGCGTTCGTGGACGTCGAGCCGGACACGTACAACGTCGACGTCGCCGGCGTCCCCGAGATGATCGGCCCGCGCACCCGCGCCTTTCTCGTCCCCGACCTGATCGGCAATGCGCCGGACTGGGACGTGCTGCGCACCGTCGCCGACGAGCACGGGCTCGCCGTGGTCGAGGACTCGTGTGACGCGCTCGGTTCGACGTTGCGCGGCACCCCTACCGGCACCCGCTCGGACATCTCGGTCACCTCGTTCGCCCTGAGTCACATCATCACGGCGGCCGGTACAGGCGGCATGGTGTGCGTGGACGACGATGCCCTCGCCGACCGCTGCTTGCTCCTGCGGCGATGGGGCCGCCGGTCCGAGGTGAAGCTCTTCGGGTCGCGCCAGGGCAGCGGCAGCCGCTTCTTCTCGTCCATCGACGGTGACCTCGAGTACGACGACCTGTTCATCTTCGACGAGGTGGGCTGGAACTTCGAGCCCTCCGAGCTCTCGGCGGCCTTCGGCCTGGTGCAGCTCCAGAAGCTCGAGGCGAACCTGGCCAGGCGCAAGCGCAATTTCGAGCGCCTCCGCGCCTCGTTCGCTCAGAGGCCGGACGTCTTCCGGGTGGCACGCACGACACCCGGGCTGGAAACGGCATGGCACATGTTCCCGATCGTCATCCGTCCCGAGTCCGGAGTGCAGCGCTCCGAGTTCCAACAACACATGGAGAAGCACGGGGTCGACACGCGCATGGTGTGGACGGGGAACGTCACCCGCCAGCCGGCCTTCAGGGACTTGGCGTGGCGCGTGCCTGCAGGCGGCCTGCCCCACGCCGACGAGGTGATGGAGCAGGGTCTGGTCCTCCCGTCGAACCACGGTCTGGACGACGACGACATCGACTACGTCTGGGAGATCGCGGAGGCGTTCGTGTCATGACCGGAGCGGACGTTTCGGGGCGCCTCGTCCTCATCTCGGCGGACGGCCACGCCGGCGGCAACCACGAGCAGTACCGGGAGTACCTGGAGTCGAGGTACCTGGACGAGTTCGACGCCTGGCGCGCCGCGTACGCCAACCCCTTCAAGGACCTGACGGGCGGCAGGCGCGATCGGAACTGGGACGACGGACGCCGGCTCCGCGAGCTCGAGGACGACGGGGTGGTGGCCGAGGTGGTCTTCCCCAACACGATCCCACCGTTCTTCCCGACGGGGATCGTCGTGGCCCGTCCGCCCGCTCCAGAGGAGTACGAGCTGCGGCTGGCCGGCATCCGGGCCCACAACCGCTGGCTGGCCGACTGGTGCGCCGGGCAGGCCGACCGCCGGGCCGGGATCGGACAGATCTTCCTCAACGACCTCAACGATGCCATCGCCGACGTGCGCTGGTGCCACGAGCACGGTCTGCGCGGCGGGGTGCTCGTCGGGCCGGTCCCCGACGACCTGCGGCACATCAAGCCGCTCTACGCGCCCGACCACGACCCGCTCTGGGCCGTGTGCGAGGAGCTCGGCGTGGTCGTCAACACCCACTCCGGCGGGAGCGGCATGCCGGACTACGGACCCTACGACGCAGCCGGGTTCCTCTGGCTCACCGAGACGACGTTCTTCTCACGCCGCCCGCTCACTCAGATGATCGTGGGCGGCGCATTCGAGCGGTTCCCCCAGCTCCGCTTCGTGCTCACCGAGCAAGGTGCGTCGTGGATCGCGCCGGCGCTGGCTCAACTTGACTCCTATCACGGCCAGATGAAGCGGCACGGACGAATCGGAGAGCTCAGGTACGCCCCCGACCGGGTGCTGCCCCTCAAGCCGAGCGAGTACTTCGCCCGGAATTGCTGGGTCGGGGTCAGCTTCCCTTCCCCCGGCGAGGCGGCGGCGCGTCGCGACATCGGAGTGGACCGCTTCATGTGGGGGGGTGACTACCCCCACGACGAGTCCAGCTACCCGCACACCCGTGAGGCCCTGCGACGCGCCTTCGCGGGCACACCCAGGACCGAGCTGGAGCGGCTCCTCGCCGGTACGGCGGCAGCGGTGTACGGATTCGACCTCGGGCGGCTGCAACAGATCGCGGACCGGGTCGGTCCGACCTACGACGAGTTGTCCGTGCCCTACGAGGGGATCCCCGAGGGGAACCGCTCGCCGGCGTTCAGTCGGCCCTGAGGAGCGAGGGGTGGGTGCCCCGGCTGTGGGCCCGAACCGACGATCCCGCCCGCATGCCCGAGTAGCATCAGTCCCGGCGCCAGGACATTCCCGAGCGACATCTCGGAGAGATGACGTTCCCGACAGAGCAGTGGGGGATCACGCATGAAGAGCAGGGCCGCGATCCTGTGGGAGACGCACACGAAGTGGAGCGTCGAGGAGATCGAGCTGGACCCGCCCAAGTCCGGCGAGGTGCTGGTGAAGCTCGCGGCGTCGGGCCTCTGCCACTCCGACGAGCACCTGGTGACCGGGGACATGGTCCTCGACCCGGCGCTGGCCGAGGCCTTCGGCCTGAAGCAGCTCCCGGTTATCGGCGGCCACGAGGGCGCCGGCGAGGTGGTCGAGGTCGGTCCCAACGTGCAGAACCTCGCGCCGGGCGACCACGTGGTGCTCAGCTTCATCCCCTCCTGTGGGCGTTGCCCGTCGTGCGCCATCGGGCAGCAGCACCTCTGTGACCTAGGGGCTTTCCTCCTGGCCGGCAAGCAGGTAACGGACTTCACCTCGCGGCACCATGCGGCGGACGGCAGCGACCTCGGGATCATGTGCTGCACGGGCACGTTCGAGCCCTTCACCGTGGTGAGCGAGGCCAGCTGCGTGAAGATCGAGCCGCACATCCCCCTGGACAAGGCGGCCCTGGTCGGCTGCGGCGTGACCACCGGGTGGGGGTCGGCAGTCAACGCGGCCGACGTCCGCTCGGGCGAGACCGTCGTGGTCATCGGCCTGGGTGGGATCGGCATGAACGCGGTCCAGGGCGCGCGACTGGCCGGGGCGGACAAGATCGTCGGCGTTGACCCCCTCGAGAACAAGCGCGATGCCGCGGTCCGCTTCGGAGCGACGCACACCGCAGCCTCCATCGCCGACGCGCAGGGCCTGGTGGGCGAGCTGACCCGCGGGGCCATGGCCGACAAGGCCATCCTGACGACCGGGGTGGCCTACGGCGACCTCATCGCGCCGATGATGGACTTGGTGAAGAAGGCCGGCCGGGGCGTCGTCACCGCGGTGGCACCGATGGCGCAAACGGACGTCAAGCTCGATCTCTTCATGCTGGCCATGGCTCGCAAGGAGCTGGTCGGCTGCATCTTCGGGAACGCCAACCCGCGGCGTGACATCCCACGGATCCTCGACTTCTACATGAACGGCAGCCTCCACCTCGACGAGCTGGTGACCAATACGTACGAGCTCGAGGACGTCAACCAGGGCTACGAGGACATGCGCAACGGCACGAACATCCGGGGCCTGATCGTCTACTAGTCGGCTCGGCAGACCGCCTACCGGGTACCTCGGCGCCACCGGGAATCGCATGGCCACAGTGGAGGTCCAACACCCTGACGAGGGCGTCACCCGGATCGTCCTCGACCGCCCGGACCGCCTGAACGCGCTCAACTTCGACCTCGTCGGAGAATTGCACGACGCCCTCGACGACGTGGCACGTGACGACGCGTGCAAGGTGGTCGTGCTCACCGGCCAAGGACGGGCGTTCTGCAGCGGCCTCGACCTCAAGGACTGGGGCACCGTCCCTCCGGTGGGTAGCCATCCGCACCGTGGGGCCGGATCGACCGGGCAATCGTTCATCTCGTCCCTGTCGTCGCACATCCGCTCCACGCCGCAGATCGTGATGGCGTCCGTCAACGGCCCCGCCTACGGCGGAGGGTTCGCGCTGTGCCTGGCGTGTGACCTGCGACTGGCCGGGCGCTCGGCGTCGTTCTGCTCGGCCTTCATCCGCACCGGTCTCACCGGCACCGACATAGGGATCAGCTACTTCCTGCCGCGCCTGGTCGGCGCCTCTCATGCCTTCGACCTGATGGTGACCGGTCGGACGGTCGATGCCGACGAGGCTCACGCCATGGGCATCGTGTCTCGGGTCTTCGAGGACGGCACCCTGGCCGACGAGACGCTGGCCGTCGCCCGGACCGTCGCCGGCTACACGTCGGTGGGCCTTCGAATGACGAAGGAGGTCATGTGGGCCAACCTCGACGCTGGCGGCCTCGACGCCTGCCTCGCCGTCGAGAACCGGAACCAGGACCTGGCCGGGAGGACTGACGAGGTCCGCGCCTACATGGCCCGCTACCGGAGCGGCATCGGTTCGGGCGGCGGCCGTCCCGCGGGTGCGACACCTCGCTGAGGTCCCGGTCCGCGCCGGCAATAAAGCTCCTGTTCACGAGCATGGTTAGCATGCGGGGAGCGGTCCCGGCCGGGAGCGGTCCCGGCCGGGCAGCCCCCGCCAGCGGGGAGACCCTCAGGTGAGGTGACGCGGTGACGATGAGCGCGGGCACGCAGGTTTGGATCGACCGCCACGACGTGCGGGTGGCCCGCCGCATCACCTCGGTCGACCGGGCCCGCCAGCTGGCCCGGCGGCGCGTCATCCTCCCGGTGGAGGGATACATCGAAGGGGGAGCCGGCCACGAGTCGACACTGCGGGCGAACCTGTCTGCCGTCCGGTCGGTGCAGTTCGTCCAGCGCGTCGGGGCCACGAGCGGTGTTGCTCCGGACCTGCGGACGACGGTGCTGGGCGCCGAGGTGTCGATGCCGGTGCTCCTCAGCCCGGTCGGGTTCACTCGAATGATGCACACGTCTGGGGACGTGTCCGGGGCGGCGGCAGCCGGAGCGGCCGGCACGGTCTTCACACTGAGCACGATGTCGGGCCACACCCTGGAGGAGGTCATTGGCGCCGCCACGGGTCCGGTGTGGTTCCAGCTCTACTTCCTCGGCGGACGGGACGGGGCGCGGAACCTGGTCGCCGAGGCGCGCCGCCTCGGGTACGCGGCCATCGTCGTCACCATGGACACGCAGATCCCCGGTGACCGGCGGCGCGAGAGCCGTTACGGGCTCTCGCCACCCCTCAGCCTGGACCGGCGAACAGTGACCAAGATGATCCCCTTCGTGCTCCGGCGGCCGCGATGGCTGGCCGACCAGGCGATGGGGCGCTTCCAGCTCGACCTGGTGAACGCGGTGCGACCGCGGGCTGACGGATCGGTGGCGACAGCGTCGGACGCCCTGCTGCGGTGGATCCTCGAGCCCCCGACGTGGAGCGACCTGGAATGGATCAGGGAGGAATTCGGCGGCCCCGTGATCGCCAAGGGCGTGCTCAATGCCGACGACGCCCGCCGTGCCGTCGACCACGGTGCCTCGGCGGTCATCGTGTCGAATCACGGCGGCCGGCAACTTGACGGCGTGCCGGCCACCTTCGCCGCCCTCCCCGGCATCGTGCGCGCCGTCGGGGACGACGCAGAGGTCCTCGTCGACGGCGGGATCCGAAGTGGCGCCGACGCGGTCCGCGCCGTCGGTCTGGGAGCACGTGCGGCGATGATCGGGCGAGCCTGGGCCTACGGTCTGTGCGCCGCCGGGCGCCCGGGAGTCGACCAGATCCTGGCATTGATGCGCCAGGACGTCGACCGGACGCTGCGTCTCCTCGGTGCTGACTCGCTGGCAGACGTCGGCGACGAGGTGGTGCGGCCGCCGGCCGAGTGGCCGGCCTGAGCTCGGGATCAGTCGCGGGGCCCCATCGGTCCCAGAGCCTCGGAGAGGCGGTGCGCCTCATTCCTCTCTCGGGCCAACGCCGCGCGCACGGCATCCGCGCGTCCTGATCGCAGGAGCCGCTTGGCCGCCGCGACCGCGACCGGGGGCTGCGCCGCCACTGCGTCGGCGAGGGTGATGGCCTCGGCGCCCAGACGATCCGGGGGGCATCTCCGGAGGGCGAGGCCGAGGTCGACCGCCTCGGCGCTGTCGACCCAGCGCGAGGTGAACAGCAGCTCGGCCGCCCGCTGGGGACCCGCGAGGAGTGGCAGCAGGACCGAGCTCGCGGCCTCGGGGGACGTCTGCAGGAAGGTGAAGGGGAATCGCAGCCGGGCGTCGTTGGCCACCAGGACGAGGTCGCAGTGCAACAGCAGCGTGGCACCGAAGCCGACGGCCGGACCCTGGACGGCGGCGACCAGCGGCTTGTCGAGCGCCACCAGCGTGTCGACGAGCTCGTCGAAGGCCTGTCCGAGCTCGCTACCCGCCTCGGGCCGCTCGCGCAGTGCATCGAGGTCGACGCCGCTCGAGAACGCGCGCCCGCGCCGCGGAGGAGCACGACGTGGACGCCGGCGTCGTCGACGGCCTCGAGGAGGCACCGGGCCAGTGATCGGTACGACGCTGCGGTGAAGGCGTTGAGGCGGGAGGGCCGGTTGAGGGTGAGGGTCCGCACCGCGCCGTCGTCGTCGACGAGCACGGGCTCTTCCCGCCGGCTCATGGCGGCAGCCTAGAGCTCGCGGGGCGTAAGGGCCCTCGTCGCCGACTAACCGACGCCGACCATCCGCCGGCGCGCGGCCCGGTCCCGCGGCTGGACGACGGCCGTGCTGACCAGCGAGTCCAGGTCCGAGGCGGCGCCGGTGTAGAACCCCTGTGCGTACTGCACCCCCAAGTGCACCAGAGTCCGGAGCTCGCTCTCGATCTCCACGCCTTCGGCGATGAGTTCGGCACCGGTTCCCGCGGCGAAGTCGACGAGCGAGGCCGCGAGGACGCGCCGCACCGGGTCGAAGTCGATGCCGGCGACCAGGTCGCGGTCGAGCTTGATGAAGTCGGGCGCCAACTTGAGGATGTGCGAGAGGCTCGAGAACCCCGCGCCCGTGTCGTCGATGGCCAGCCGCACGCCCGGTTCCCTCAACTGGTGCAGGGACCGGGTGAGCTCGTGATAGTCGGCCACCCGGCTGTGCTCGGTGAGCTCCATGACGACCCGACGCTGTTCGACGCCGGCGAGGAGCTCGGCGAACAGCGGGGAGACGATCGTCTCTGGTCCGACGTTACAAGTCAGGAACCAGTCATCGGGGACTTCATCCAGTTGGTCGAGCGCCTTGGCGATGGCCAGGAGCTCGAGCTCCGTCCCGAGGCCGCACCTGTGCGCGTCGTTGAACCACCGGTCGGGTGTGCGTACCGGTGGCGTGTTGAACCGGGCCAGGGCCTCGAGCCCCACGACCTTCCGTGTGGCGGCCCGGACGATGGGCTGGAACACGATCGTCACCAGCTCGGGGTGTTCCAGCACATGCTCCGTGTTCCTCCTGGCCTCCAGGCGGGAGATGGCGTCGGGGCGGAAGACACTGACCATGAAGCGCCCCAGGGACCCGTCATCCTGTCGGGTGCCGGCCGGTCCGTCCTCCCCCTCCGGATCGCTCCCGTGGCCCAGGCGCAGCAGGTCCTGCCCCACGCGCGCCAGATCCTCGGCCAGGCCCACGGCGATGCTCATGAAGTCAGCCAGTCGACCGAGCAACGTCACGTCATCGTCACTGAAAGCGCGCCTCTTGCTCGAGCTGACCGCCATGACGCCCCATGCCGTCTCACCCCGGTACAGCGGGACGCAGACGGAGGACGCAACACCCAGCCGGTGGCAGGCTTCGAGGTCGACACGGGCATCGTGGTCGGTGTCGTCCGAGCGCAGGACCTGTCTGGTCCGGAGGGCCAGCCCCGAGAGGCTCCGCTCCATGTCGACGGTCGTCCCGATGGATGTCGTGAGGAAGCCGGCTCCCGTGACGTAGGTCACGTCGTGACCGTCGCTGACGCCGATGAGGACACCCTCGGCACCCGGGATCACTCGCAGAGCCTGGTCCGCGACGCGCTGGGCCAGCCGCGCCGGGCCGAGCAACTCGACGATCTCGGAACTCTCGCTCATTGGCACACCACCCCGTGTCCCGGCGGGGGCCCCGCACAACGCGTGAGACCCGCCGAGAAGGTGCACGTTCTCTTCGTGACGGGTATCGGCATGATCAGGCCTGTCTTGAGCCGGGGCGACAGGGCCAACTCGGTCGCTGCGCGCACCCCTCGTTGAATGCCGGTCCGGCCGGGGTGCGGAACACGGGTGTGCCGACGCCAGCATCCCGGTAGCCAGCAGGAGCAACTTCCACCTGATTGAGCAGATGGCCACCTACGGCGCGAGCGAATCAGACGCAGGTCGTGGCGTGCTTCTCGACGGTCGCCGGGAGAAGCGGCGCCGCCGAGCGTTCCCTCAGGCCGGTGCCGGCTGCGCCGCGGTGGCCCGGAGTCCGTCGAGGATCATGCCCATCAGGCGGCGGCTCTGCTCGGCTGTGATGGCGGCGTTGGTGCAGATGGGGTGACGCTTACCTCGGCGTCGCTGGCCGAGGTGGAGCCGGCCGTGGCGGGAGCTGCTTCGGGACTGGTCAACGTCTCGCAGCAGATCGGCGCCGCCGTGGGGCTCGCCGTGCTGGTCACGGTCTTCCGCGCCCGGGCCGCACAGGCGCACCTGGCTCCGGGTTCCCCGTCGGCCGTCGGAGTCGTCCACGCCCTCGACACGGTCTTCATCGTGGCGGCGCTCTTTGCCGTGGCCGCTCTGGCGACCGTCCTCGCCGGGGTCAGGCGTCCGGCATTCGGCGACGGGGAGCGGACCGCGCCGACGCCGGCCGGCGCGGCGTGCAAGGACGCGCTCACCCTCGAGGCGCTCGACCTGTGACCGTGGAGCCGGTCGCCGACGAAGGACCGGCGTGCCGTTGACCCCCGGCGTGGCGGATGCTAAGCACTCGCTCAGCATCCGTCGCACCAGGGAGGGCAACGTGCCGTGACCGATTTCGACTCGGTGGACTTCTTCTCCGACCAGTCTCTGGTCGAGAACCCGTATCCCTACTTCGACCATCTCCGTTCGCAGTGTCCCGTCCTGCACACCGGATCCCACGGGGTGGTCGCGGTCTCGGGCTACGAGGCGGCGAACGAGGTGTATCTCGACAACGAGACCTTCTCCTCGTGCAATTCCGTCGTCGGACCGTTCGCACAATTCCCGGTTCCCCTCGAGGGTGACGACGTCAGCGCGCTGGTGGAGCGATACCGGGACCAGCTGCCGATGCACGAGCACATGGTCACGATGGACCCACCCATGCACACTCGCGAGCGGGCGCTCATCATGCGGCTCCTCACCCCGAAGCGTCTCAAGGAGAACGAGGAATTCATGCGGGGTCTGGCCGACCGCCAGATCGACGAGTTCGTCGGCGAGCGCCACTGCGAATTCATTAAGGCCTACGCCCAGCCATTCGCCATGCTCGTGGTGGCCGACGTCCTCGGGGTGCCCGAAGAGGACCACGGCAAATTCCGTGAGGGGTTCGGCCTGAGCCACAGCCCGGGCCGCGTCGGCGACGAGGAGAACCGGGTCGGCGAAGGCCAGGAGGGACTGAACGCGCTGTCCTGGCTCGACGAGTGGTTCGGCCGTTACATCGAGGACCGCCGCCGCGAGCCCCGCACTGACGTGCTCACGAGTCTGGCGCTGGGGACCTATCCGGACGGTTCCACGCCGGACGTGAGCTCGGTGGTCCGGACGGCGACCTTCTTGTTCGCCGCCGGTCAGGAGACAACCGCCCGCCTGCTCGCGGTCGGCCTCAAGTACCTGTCCGAGTACCCCGAGCTGCAGGACGAGCTGCGGGCGCACGGCGAGCGGATCCCGGACTTCATCGACGAGGCGCTGCGGATCGAGAGCCCCGTCAAGGCGGACTTTCGGCTGGCGCGCCGCGCGACCTCGGTGTCCGGCGTGGACATCGCGGCGGGGACGCCGGTGATGCTCCTCAATGGGGCCGCCAATCGCGACCCCGAGCTGTTCGAGCGGCCGGCCGAGTTCCGCCTGGACCGCCCCAACGGCAAGCAGCACATTGCTTTCGGCCGGGGCGTCCACTCGTGCCCCGGCGGGCCGCTGGCGCGCGTGGAGGGCCGCGTCAGCATCGAGCGCATCCTGGCTCGCATGCGTGACATCCGCCTGTCCGAGGAGCACCACGGCCTGCCTTCGGCCCGGCACTTCGCGTACGAGCCGACATGGGTCCTGCGCGGGTTGCACGAATTGCACATCGAGTTCACCCCGGCGGAGGAGGCATCGTGACGGAAGCAGTGAGCGGGCGGGTCGCCCTGGTGACGGGAGCCGGCTCCGGCATCGGCCTCGGTGTGGCGCAACGGTTGGCGGCCGACGGCCATGCGGTGGCGCTCGTCGACCTCGACGGTGCAGCGGCGCGGACAGCAGCGGACGCTCTCGGCGCCCAGGGATGTCGTGCCGTGGCGTGCGAGGCCGACGTCGCCGACCGCAGTGTCCTCGAGCGGGTCTTCGCCACCGTGCGCGAAGAGCTCGGTCCGGTGACCATCGTGGTCACCAGCGCCGGCGTGGAGGCCTTCGACCCCATCGCCGAGATCACGCCCGAGCGGTGGGACCGGATCCTCGCCGTGAACCTGACGGGGACGTTCACTTGTATGCAGCTCGCGGTGCCCGACATGGTGGCGGCCAAGTGGGGCCGGATCGTGACCATCTCCTCGTCGAGCGCGCAGTCCGGGGCCCCGAACATGGCCCACTACGTGGCCTCGAAGGGAGGTGTCATCGGGTTGACCAAGGCCTTCGCCCGCGAGCTGGCCCGTGACGGCATCACGGTGAACACCATCCCGCCGACCATCGTCGACACCCCGATGGCCAAGAAGGGGGTGGAGTCGGGCAGTGTCCCCAGCATCGAGGTCATGGCGAGGATGGTGCCGCTGGGGCGGGCCGGCACCCCCGACGACATCGCGTCGGCCTGCTCCTTCTTGTGCTCCGAGGAGGCCGGCTACATCACCGGGCAGATCATCGGGGTCAACGGGGGGATGTACATCTGACCCCGGCGACGACGCGCCCGCCTTCCGCCCGGCGGATCGGGGCAGAGACCTCGGCCACCCGTGCGGTCTTGCTCGACGCGGCCGAGCGCCTGATGCTCGAGGAGGGGTATGCGGCGGTCACGTCGAGGCGTGTCGCCGCCGAGGCCGACCTCAAGCCGCAGCTGGTCCACTACTATTTCCGCACCATGGACGACCTGTTCCTGGCGCTGTTCCGGCGGCGCTCCGAGCAGGGCCTGGCACGGCAGGCCGAGGCGCTTGCGTCGGCCCAACCGCTGTGGGCCCTGTGGGAGATGAGCCGTGACCCGCGGGGCACGGCGTTGACCATGGAGTTCGTCGCCCTGGCCAACCATCGCAAGGCCATCCGGGCGGAGATTGCCGCATCGGCCGAGCGCTTCCGCGCCGAGCAGCTGGCGGGGCTGGGCCCGGTGCTCGAGCGCTTGGGCATCGGCCCCGACGTGTGCCCGCCGCTGGTCTTCACCGTGCTGTTGTCGAGCATCTCGCGGTTCTTGGTGATCGAGCAGGAGATGCTGGGCATGTCGGCGGGCCACCGGGAGACGGTGGCCTTCGCGGAGGCCTGGATCGCCCGGCTCGAGGGGGAGCGGGGAGCGCCGCGCCCCGAGGCCCGGCGGGGATCGCCTGGCAGCGCCGTTTCCTCTCGTTCATAAAGCGAGGATCCGGGTGATTCGTTGAATTTTGACGTCAGTGTCGAAATGACTATCCTGGGTGTGAGGCGGGGTGGTGGGGCCACCGGCGCCGGGAGCGACCGGCCGGGCATCGCCCTCCGGTCGGAGCACGGGGAACGACGAGACGTGAAGAGAGGTTGGTCATGGCCAAGGGTGTTGTTGACTTTCCGGTGTTCGACGCCGACAACCACATGTACGAGACGACGGACGCCTTCACCAAGTTCCTCCCGAAGCGGTACGACGGGCTGATCAAGTACGTGCAGGTCAACGGCCGCACCAAGATCGCCGTGCGCAACGTGATCTCCGAGTACATCCCGAACCCGACGTTCGAGGTGGTCGGCCGCCCCGGTGCCCAGGAGGCGTACTTCAAGGAGGGCAACCCCGAGGGCAAGTCCCGCCGCGAGCTCATCGGCGAGGCCATGCGTTCACCCGAGGCCTTCTTCTCCCCCGGTCCGCGCCTCGCGCTCATGGACGAGCTCGGGCTCGACCGTGCGCTGATGTGGCCCACGCTGGCCAGCCTGCTCGAGGAGCGCCTCGCCGACGATCCCGAGGCGACCCACGTCGTGGTGCACGCGCTCAACGAGTGGATGCACGAGCACTGGACTTTCGGCTACGAGAACCGCATCTTCCCCACACCGGTCATCACGCTGCCGATCGTGAGCCGGGCCATCGAGGAGCTCGAATGGGTCGTCGAGCGGGGAGCAAAGATCGTGCTGATCCGTCCCGCGCCCGTGCCGGGCTACCGCGGCCGCCGGTCGTTCGCGCTGCCCGAGTTCGACCCCTTCTGGCAGCGGATCGTCGACCTCGACGTGGCGGTGGGCATGCACGCGTCCGACGACGGTCTCACCCGGTACTACAACCAGTGGGAAGGGCGGTACGACGGCGAGCACCTCCCCTTCGGCGGCAAGAGCGCCTTCATGGACATCGCGCACTCTCAGAGCCGCGGCATCTTCGACACGGTGGCGTCCCTCATCGGTCACGGGCTCCTGACCAGGTTCCCGACCCTGCGGGTGCTGCCCGTCGAGAACGGCTCGGCGTGGGTGCGCCCGATCGTCGAGGCCCTGACCCACTCCTATGAGCGCGAGCCCGGGCTCTACGACGAGGACCCGATCATGGTGCTCAAGCGGAACATCTGGGTCCACCCGTTCCACGAGGACGACCCGCGAGGGCTCATCGAGCTGATCGGCGCGGACCGGGTGGTGTTCGGGTCCGACTACCCACACATCGAGGGCATGGCCGAGCCCCTCTCGTACGTCAAGGAGCTCGACGGCCTGCCCCATGACGATGTCGCCAAGGTGATGGGCGGCAATCTGGCCGAGGTCATGAGGGCTCCCTTCGCCGCCTGACCGGCCGGCGCGCCCGGGCGGGGCGCCTCTCAGGACCAGAACGTGCGACTCGTCGCCATGACGCACAGGCGGTCGTCGCCGCCGGTGTCGCGCACTTCGATCTGCCCGAGGCCGTCGTACACCACGGCGCGTCCCGTGACGGGGCCCACGCGCGCCGGCTGGAGGTAGCGCAAGCCGAGAGAGGCCAGCGTGGTGTCGGGCTCGAGCGAGAGCGCGGCCTCCTCGGCGGTGAGGGCGATGAGGCCACCGTTGATGGTGTTCGACGCGTTGCGCACCCCCACAGTCCGCGACAGCACGGCGACACCCGGTGCCGTCCGCTCACAGCCGGCATGCTCGGCGAAGGCCGTGGCGAGCCTCCCGCCTCCCTCCATGACCCGGTCCGCGCTCGTCTCGAAGTCGATGCGCATGCTGGCGTCGGGCGCGGCCATGAACGACGCGGCACCGAAGGCGAGCGGCGTGCCGTCCGCGTCGGCGAAGTCCACCTGGGCGACCGAGACGGAGCGGCCGGACTTCACCAGGACCCCGTGACCCAGGATGCGCCCCGACCCGGGCAGGGGACGGTAGGCGTGGACGTCGAGTTCGAGGGTCACGGGCACCCGTGGTCGGATGGCGTCGACGACCAGGAGGCCCGAGACGACATCGGTCCAGATGGCCAGGATCGAGGTGCGCAGGTGCGCCGTTCCCGGGACACACATCTCGGGCACGATCTCGGCCGTGCCCAGCATCCCACCCTCGGTGCGATTGACCGACCAACCCAGGTCGCTCAGCACGTGGTTCCTGGCGTGCGCGGGGATCCCGTCGTCCACGGACCTCACCGTCCCTTTCCCTCGTCCGGCGTCGGCCGCGCCGGTGCGGGGCCGCCGGCGCCCAATTTATTGCTATCGACGTCGACGTCATGATTCGCCTGGTGCAGGGGCCCAGGTTGGCGGGTCAGATGTCGACCGACTCGACGACGGGGGCGAGGTCTGGTTCCGGTGCTTCCGCCGGGGCAGGCACCAGCGCCAGGCAGACCACGAGTGCGGTCGCGACGCACGCCGTGGCCACGACGAAGCCGAGCCGGTAGCCGCCGGCCAGGGCGTGGGGCAGGGAGCTTCCCTGGGCGGCCAGCGCCTTGGTCCGGTTGCTCGAGACCACGCCGAGCACCGCCACGGCCACGGCTGACGACACCTGCTGGCTGACGTTGATCACGCCCGACCCCAGGCCGGCATCGGGCTGGGGTATCTCGGCCAACCCGACGGTGAGTAGCGACGTGAAGGCCAACGAGCTCCCGAGGCCGATGAGGAACATGGCCAGGCACAGCTGCGGGAAGTAGTCGGTGGTCGGGTCGATGGGGATCCACAGCATCAGGCCCACCACGATGATGGCGAGCCCGCTTACCGCAGTCGGCTTCGGGCGCAGTCTCCGCATCAGCCACCCCGTGGGCCCGGTCGCCAGCACGGCCACCGTCAGTGTCTGGGGCAGGAAGGCGAGACCGGTCTCGATCGGATCGAAGCCCCGCAGGCGCTGGAGGAACAATGCACCGAGGAAGAAGGTGCTGAACATGCCCATGACCATCAGCCCGCGGGTCACGCTGGTCGAGCCGAGGCCGCGGGAGCGCAGAACCCGCAGCGGCATCATCGGCGTGGCCAGGCGCGCCTCGAGGACGAAGAACGCAACGAGCAGGACGACCGCGGTCGAACCGAACACCAGCGTGTGCGCCGACCCCCAGCCGTCGTCGCTGGAGGTCACGATCGTGTAGATGGCCAGCATGAGCCCGGCCGTGCTGAGCACAGCCCCGGCCACGTCGAGGCCAGCGCGGTATCCCAGCCCGACGTTCTCGTCGAGGAGGAGCGCGCCGCTCACGATCGTGGCGATCCCGATTGGCACGTTGATGAAGAAGATCCAGTGCCAACTGAGCACCTGGGTGAGCACGCCGCCCAGCAGCAGGCCGAGCGAGCCGCCGCCCACGGCGACGATGATGTAGATGCTGGTGGCCCGGGTGCGCTCCAGTGGGTTGGGAAACTCGCCGACGATGATGGCCAGCACCACCGAGGCCGAGAACGCCGCACCCGCACCCTGTGCGAAGCGCGCCACGATCAGCGCGGTCTGCGTCGAAGCCAGGCCGCAGGCCACCGACGAGACGGTGAACAGTGCCACCCCGGCGAGAAAGGTCTTCTTGCGCCCGACGAGGTCGCCCAGCCGCCCGGCCAGCAGCAGGAAGCCACCGAAGGTGATGAGGTAGGCGTCGATGACCCAGGCCAGACCGGCCTGGGTGAAGTGGAGGTTGTGCTGGATCGTGGGGAGGGCCACGTTCACGATGGTCTGGTCCAGCACGTTCATCGTCATGCCGATGCAGACGATCCCGAGCGCGATCCACCGACGGCGTGGGTGGCGCTCGGGGGGCACGTTGTCGACGATAATGACCTTGGTGAACGCGTCAGGCCAGGTGCTCAGGCTGACCGGCGGACGCGTCGTGGGGTACCAAGAGGCCGGAGCGCCCGACGGGCGGCCGCTCCTGTGGTGCCACGGCGGATTCAGCTCGAGTGCCGAGGTCGTGTTTCTCGACGGCGCGGCGCGGGCGGCCGGCGTGCGCGTCGTCGCGCTCGACCGGCCGGGCATCGGGCGGTCCGCTATGTGGGAGATGGGGCCCGTCTCCCGCTGGTCCGAGCTGGTCGCCGCGTGCGCAGACCATCTCGGCTTCTGGCGGTTCTCCGTCGCCGGCTGGTCAGCCGGCGGCCCGTTCGCCTTGGCCTGCGCGCGTTACCTCTCCGGGCGCCTCGACGCGGTCTCCCTGGTCGCCTCGATGTGCCCGGTCACCGACCCGGCACGCCGGAAGGAGCTGGGCCTGCGCACCGACCGTGTGCTCCTGCCGCTCGCGGCGCGCCATCCGGGCATGGCCAGAGTCGCTCTCGAACCGCTCCGCTGGGTGCCACCGTCGCTCAAGTGGCGCGCCACGTCGCGCAGCAGCGGGGGAGGCGGAGCGTGGTGCGCTGACGACCGACGTTCGGGCGCCGGTGACCACCATGATGCGCAACGCCATGGCCAACGGGGTCGCCGGTGTGGTGGCCGACTACGCGCGCGTCGCTACGGACTGGGGCTTCGCGCTTGGCGACGTCGGCGTGCCGGTGACCTTGCTCCAGGGATCGGCGGACGGCATGGTGCCGCCGGAGCACGCCGCCGTGCTGCGCTCGGCGTTGCCTGCCGCCACCCTGCGGGTGCTTCCGGGGGCCGGGCACTTCCTCCCAATCACCCACGCCGGCGAGATCATGGATTCGCTCGGGACGCTCACCGGATGAGGCTGCGACAGGCCGCTTCGACCTGGGTGCGATATCCGCCGCCGAAGAGCACCGTGTGCACCAGCAGCGGGACGAGTTGGAACAGTGCCGTCCGGGCCTCCCATCCCTCTTCGAGCGGCCGCACCTCGCCGTACGCGCCCCGCAGGCGGTCGGGCACCGGCCCGAACAGCGCCAGCATCGCGAGGTCCTCCTCGGGGTGACCGCCGTGGACGGACGGATCGATGAGCCAGCTCCTGCCGTCCGATCCCCACAGGATGTTCCCCCACCACAGGTCGCCGTGGACGAGGACCGGCCCACCCGGCGGGAGCAGGTCGGACAGGCGGTCAGCGACACCGCCCACCGGGCGCTCCAAGTCGCAGCGGGCGGCGAGCGCGTGCAGGCGAGCGCCGTAGAACGCGGCGCCGTCGGTCCAGGTCGCTGGACTGACGGGGCACGCCCCGATCCACGACGAGCCGCCACCCCATCTGTCGAGGTGGGCGAGATGGAGGCGTGCCAGCGCGCGCCCGAGGTCCTCCTCGTGACCCGGGGTGCGCGGCACCTGGGGCACGGCCGACGTGACGAGGAGGTCGTGGTCGGCCAGGAGGACGTCGGGCACCGGCGGAGCGCCAGGTACCGCGGCCAGCCGGCGCAGTCCGTCGGCTTCGTCCGACGTCCCGTCTCCGAGCTTGACCACGAGGGAGCGGCCTGCCGCCTCGACCAGGTACACGTCCGCACCGAGTGGTCGCGTGGGTCCGAGTCGCCCGACGGCCGCGGCGAGGCGCTCCTGCCAGACCTGGCGTGGGCCGGGCGTCGCTGACGGCGGGTGCACGAAGGCATGATGGCCCGGTGGCCAGACCGGGGAAAACCGCGCCGGCCGGGCTCGTCCTGACTCCGGGCGCCAGCGCCGGACGCGGCCAGTCGGGCCTGGTCGCCATCGATGCCGCGGCCACCGGGCGCGGCGTCACCACTGAACGCGTCGAATTCCCCGGGCAGGCCGCGGGGAGGCGGCGCACCGATCCGCCTGCCGTGTGCGTGGCCACCGTGCGCCAGGCAGCCGAAGCCCTGGCCGCTCGGCTGTCCGTGCCACTGACCCGCATCGCCGTCGGCGGTCGCTCCTTCGGCGGTCGGATGTGCTCCATGGCCGTCGCGGAGGGTCTTCCGGCAGCGGCTCTCGTGCTGGTCAGCTACCCGTTGCACCCGCCCGGGCGCCCGGAGCGCCTGCGGACTGAGCACTTCTTGGCCATCACCGTGCCGTGCCTGTTCGTCTCGGGCCGACGCGACGCGTTCGCCACCCCGAAGGAGCTCGAAGTCGCGACCCGGACCATCGCGGGTCCGGTCACGGTCGCGCTCGTCGACGGCGACCACTCATTGCGCCGATCCGAAGGTGAGGTGGCGGAGATCGTGGCGGCGTGGCTGGCCTCACCTGCCGTGTGCCGGTGAAGTCGCCGAGGCGGCCCGCCCGGCCAGGTGTGACCGGTTCCGGCGCACACCCACAGATCAAGCGCGCCGAGGCCCGAAGCCGAGGCGGCGGTCTCGCCGGGTCGCCCAGGTGGGTGGAACCAGGCCGGGGCTGCTCCTGCGCAGTTTGAGGTGCACGTCACCATACGGTGCTTGCCCCCCGGGGGTGCTGTCGCCCAAGATCGGACACTGCCGTCGCGCAGCAGGCCCGCCTGGGCCGAACGGCCAGGCCGGTACGCCAAGAGAGAAGGGTTGAGCGTGATGCATGTGCTCCTGGGTGACCTCACCGCATCCTCCGTCGACTGGGGGCTGCTGATCGCCCGCCTCGTGCTGGCCGTCGTCTTCTTCGCGCACGGCTACAACCACATCTACGGCGGCGGGAAGATCGAGGGCACGGCCCGCTGGTTCGAGTCCCTGGGGATGAAGCCCGGGATCCTGCACGCGTGGACGGCCAGCCTCACCGAGATCGGCGCGGCCTTGCTGCTCGCCCTGGGCCTGCTCACACCCATCGGCGCGGCCGGGGTCGTCGGCGTCATGCTGGTGGCTTGGATCACCAACCACCGGGGGAACGGGTTCTTCATCTTCCGTCCGGGCGAAGGGTGGGAATACGTGATGACCCTGACGTTTCTCGGCGTCGTCGTCGGGACGCTCGGTCCCGGGGAGTGGAGCATCGACGGGCACGTGTCCGCGTTCCAGAACCTGTGGGGCTGGCCGGGCTTCTGGATCTCGGCCGGTGTCGGCGGACTCGGCGCGCTGGGCCTGCTCGCCGTGTACTGGCGCCCGCCCCAGAAGTCCACCGAGAGCTGACGGCGGACGGGCGCACCGCGACGACGGATCCCGTCGACGCGCCGGGGTGTGTCCGAAGAGAGCCCGGCCGGGTGGGGAACCAGGAGAAGGCCTCATGGGGTCGATTCGATCAGGATCGGTCCCCGGGTGCGCTGCGGACCCGCCCTGACCGCACCGGCGGGGAATGCTGCCGACGGACCCTTCTGCGAGGATGACACGGTGTGCGCAGCGAAGCAGGCGTCGGGCTCCGGGGGTGGGTCCCCACTCGTCTCGGAGCTGCGCGCGCAGAGGTGGGAGACCGTGGCGTCGGGGCTCGAGGAGGTCGCCCTCCGCCTGTTCCACGAGCGCGGCTTCGCCGGCGTGACGGTGGAGGAGATCGCGGCCGAGGCGCGCATCTCGGCCCGGACCTTCTACCGCTACTGCCCGACGAAGGAGGATCTCCTGCAGCTCCGGATCGACCGCCGAAGCAGTGCGCTGCGTGAGGCGCTCGCCGAGCGTCCCGTCGACGAGCCGACGTTCGACTCGTTGCGTCGCGCCGTCGAGGGAGTGCTCGCGGCGGAGGACGAGCAGCTCGTGCGGCGGTGGACCGACGTCGTGGCCCGCACGCCGGGCGTGCTGCGTTCGGTCGTCGGCGGCATCCAGCTCAAGGCGTACCGGGTGTTCGCGGAGTTCTTCGCCGCCCGATTGGGCCTGTCGGCCGACGCGCTCGTGCCCACCATGCTCGCCGCCGCGGTCGGTGGGGTCATCCAGGCCGGCCAGACCCACTGGTACTTCTATGGCGGGGACCTCGCGGGCACGGTGACGCAGGGCCTGCGCGTGCTGCAGCACGGTTTTGGCGGCGACCTCGCGCCCTGGGCGGCGGAGGGTCTCGAGGCCGACTGGCCCGACGCGCCTGAGCGTTGACAGTTTGAGCCACTCTTGGCAGAATCTGCCACCTGTCGGGCGGCCAGGACCGGCCGCCCGCCCGTGACCGAACCGGGGGAGGTCCGCCAGATGCACAGGATCCGCACGTCGTCACTCGTGGCCGTCGTCCTGGTCCCCCTGGTGGCCGGCCTGCTGGCGCTGGAGGTGCCCCCTGTGTCGGTGGCCGCGGCGGCCGGGGGGACCGCAGTTCCGACGCCCACGGTGGAGGGCCCAGTCCTCCCGAGCAGCGGGATCTCGTACCTCGGGTCGACCACCTTCGCACCGTCCGCCGTGGGCTACGAGCAGTCCGAGTTCTTCCTCTCGGGGACGGCCACCTCGTACGCGAGCCCGGGCAAGCTGGCGGACGACGGCAAGTGGCACGTCACCCCGGCATCCACCGCGCCGTACACGACGCGGGCCGTGGTGTACCGGCCGGTCGACCCGGCGCGCTTCGACGGGACAGTCGTCGTGGAGTGGCTGAACGTGACCGGCGGCATCGACGCCCCGGCGGCGTGGCTCAACGCCCACACCCAGATGATCCGCGACGGGATGGCCTTCATCGGGGTCGACGCGCAGCAGGGGGGCATCTACGGCCAGGCCGGTTCCATCGCCAGCGCGGACGGCTTCGGCGGACTCAAGTCGGTGGATCCCGCCCGTTACGGCCCGCTCAACCACCCCGGCGACAGCTACTCCTACAGTATCTACGCGCAGGCGGGACAGGCCGTGCGCAAGGACGGGTCGCAACTGCTCGGCGGCCTCCAGCCGAAGCGGGTGATCGCGCTGGGCGAGTCGCAGTCCGCCTTCCGGCTCGTCACCTACCTCGATGCGATCGTGCCGCAGGCGCAGGGAATCTACGACGCCTATTTCGTCTACAGCCGGGGCGGTGACGCCGCCCCCCTCTCGCAGTCACCCCAACCGACGATCGCCACGCCGTCGCCCACGTACATCCGCACGGACCTGCATGTGCCGGTCTTCCTCTTCGAGACCGAGTCGGACCTGCTCGGGCTCGGCTACCTGGCCGCCCGCCAGCCGGCCACCGACCACATCAGGGAGTGGGAGACCGCGGGGACCGCCCACGACGACAGCTACGGGTTGCTCTACAGCCGGGCCGACACCGGGAGCGGCTCGGCCGACGTTCAGGCGTTCGCGTCGATGCTCAACCCGTCGAGCCACCCGATCCCGGGGATCGTGGACTGCGCCAAGCCCATCAACACGGGCTCGCACACCTACGAGCTGCGGGCCGCGGTGCAGGCAGTCAACCGGTGGGTGGAGACCGGACACGCACCACCGCAGTCGCCGCGCCTCGAGGTCGACCCCTCCAACCACCACGTGTTCCGGACCGATGCCGACGGCAACGCCCTGGGCGGGATCCACAGCGCGCAGGTGGCCGCCCCCGTCGCCACGCTCTCGGGAGTGGGCCAGCCCGGGGGGCAGCTCCCCACCCGTGCGGGCTCTCACACATCGGTCGTGTCCGGCCAGGCGTTGTGCGGAATCTTCGGCACGACGGTGCCCTTCAGCGCGGCCAAGCTGGCGAAGCTGTACCCGACGCACGCCGCGTTCGTGAAGAAGTTCGATGCGGCGACGGCCGCCGAGGTGAAGGAGGGTTACCTTCTGCCCGCGGACGCTGCCAACCTCGACCGCGTCGCCGCGGCCTCGAGCGTGGGCGGCTAGCCGGAGCGTCTCTCCGAGGCGGCTCAGTCCCAGCTACGGGCGAGCAGGAAGCCAGCCGCGGGCGTCGCAGGCGGGAACGAGCCCGTGATGCCAGAGCTCACGTAGCCCACGTCGCTGATCAGCGTGATGCCCGAGATGGCCGCAGCTGCCTCACTGCAGAGGAACACCAGCGGGTAGGCCTGCTCGATCGGTGTCGAGGCGGCGATCCCCGTCTCGTCCCGGTAGTCCGCGCCGAACCCCAACCACATCTCGGCGTTGGCCTGGGCCAGCGGGGTGTCGGTCGGTCCCGGGCAGATGGCGTTGATCCGGATCCCCTGCTTGAGCAAGGGGAAGGCCTGCCGGGCCACGTAGGCGCAGACGGCCTGCTTGGAGTGGAAGTAGTCGGCGTAGCCGTGCTCGACGGCCCAGGCCGAGCCCGAGTCGAAGTCGGGCGTGTCGAGGTACTCCTTGATCTCACCCAGACTCGCCTCCCAGCCCAGCCCGGCGGCCGACGAGATGAACCCGATGGCGGCGCCCCGCGGGAGCATGTCGCCGGCCAGCATGCGGTCGATCAGGTGGCGGTGCCCGACGAAGTTGATCTTCTCGATTCCCGGTGTTCCGTCGGCCACGCCAGCGGCCGCGAAGAGTGCGTGCACGGGTCCGCCGCACTCGTCCACCGCCTTGTCGATGGAGTCCTTGTCGGCCAGGTTCACGTGGATGGCGGTGACGCCGGGCAGGGTGACCTTCGCATAATCCATCACGACGACCTCGGCCCCGGCGTCTTTGACCAGCTCGGCCGTGGCCGCGCCCATGCCGGTGGCGCCGCCGACGACGAGGACGCGCTTGCCGTCGTAACGGAATGCATCGAAGAGTCCCATGAGTGTGTCCTTCCCTGAGGTGATTCTGACGGTTCTAAAGCCAGGTCGAGCGTGTGGAGTGGTGCGAATGGCGCCCGGGCGGGTGCGAAGCGCTGGCGCCCGCTACCCGGTGACGGAACGGACCTTGAGGTCGACGATGGTATCCCAGTCGATCCCGAGCTCCTCGAGAATGGCGTCGCCGTGTTCGTTGAACTCGGGTGCACGGTGGGCCGGCGCCGGCGCGCCGTCGTATTGCACCGGCGCGGCGACGAGCTTGAACGGGGTCCCGCCGGCGGTCTCACAGTCCTGGATGTACCCGTTGGCCGTGCTCTGGGGATCGACCGCCGCCTCGAGCGTGTTCTGCACCACGGTCCACTGCCCGCTGAAGTCGGCCAGCTTGCCCCGCCATTCGTCGAGCGTGTGACGAGCGAAGACCTCGGCCAGTGCCTCCCGGGCATCGGCACTGTTGGACAGGATCGACGCGTGGTCGGCGAAACGCGCGTCTGTGGCCAACTCGGGCCGGCCCACGACAGCGCACATCTCGGCCCAGTAGCGCCCGGCCTGGAGGCAGCACAATGAGACCTGGCGGCCGTCGCTCGTCCGGTAGACGTCGACCAGCGGGTTGGAGCCGGGCCGCCCCTTCGCCTTGGCCGGCCCTTGCCAGGGGACCCCGGCGACGAGCGACAGGGCAAACGCCTGGCCCATGGCCCACATCCCGGTCCCGAGCAGCGACACGTCGACGGTGGTCGGTTCTCCGGTGCGCTCGCGGTGGTAGAGCGCACCCATGATGCCGCCCGCGATGGTCATGGCGCCGATGGAGTCGCCGAACCCCGGAGCCGGAGGCGGTGGGAGGTCCTCGGAGTCGGCCGGCTTCCCGCCGATGGCCACCCCGGCGCGGCACCAGAAGGCGAGGGAGTCGTACGAGCCCTTGTCGGCCTCGGGGCCCCGTTCGCCGTAGCCGGTCCCCGCCACGTAGATGATCTTCGGGTTGGCGGCGCGGATGTCCTCGATCTCGATCTTGAGCTTGCGCCGCGTGTGGGGCAGCTTGTTGGTCAGGAACACGTCGGCGGTCGCCGCCAGCTTGTAGAGGATGTCGAGGCCCTCTTGGGTGGTCAGGTCGAGGGCGAGGCTCCGCTTGCCGCGGTTGGAGTGCTCCAGCAGGGCGTGGACGTCGCCCGAGATCGCGACGACCCCGGTGGAGCCCAGTCCGCGCATGGCGTCGCCCCGTTCGGCCGGCTCGATCTTGACGACGTCGGCCCCCCAGTCGGCCAGCAGCGCCGAGGCCGCCGGCACGAACGTGTGCTCGGCCACCTCCAGGACGCGCACGCCCTCCATCACTGCTGTCACTGGGATCCTCCCCGTCTCGTCCGTGAGCCCGGCGACGCCGGTCGCACCGCCGGCACCGCCGATTCTGACATCGACGTCGACATTAGCCTCCGCCGCCGCCGAGCGGCATGGGCCCAGCGACGCGCACCAGCACCTTGCCCACCGCCCGTCCCTCGGCCACGTGCCGCAGGGCCTCCCCGGCCTGGTCCAACGCGAAGGTGGCCCCGATCAACGGAACCGCTCGCCCGGAGGCCAGGACGTCGAGCAGCTCGCGGTCGTTGCGGGCCATCTCCATCGGTTCGTGGGCGGCGAAGGAGCCGAATTGGAAGCCCAGGATGCGCACGCCCTTCAGCAGGACGAGGTTGAGTGGGATCCGTGGAATGGTCCCGGAGGCATAGCCCACGGTGACGAACCGGCCCCCGTAGCGCAACGAGCGCAGCGCCGGCTCGGCCAAGTCGCCGCCGACGGGGTCGACGACGACGTCCGCGCCGTGGGGCAACGCGTCGCGCAGTGCCTGCCGCAGGTCCCCGGCCCGGTGGTCGATCAGGCGCTCCGCTCCGCAGACGCGGGCGGCGGCGAGTTTCTCTGGCGTCGAGGCCACGGCCGTCACCGAGGCGCCGAGCAGCACACCGAGCTGTACGGCGGCAGAGCCGACCCCGCCGCCCGCACCGAGCACGACGAGCTCCTCGCCGGGTTTGAGTGCGGCAACCGAGCGCAGCACGTGGTAGGCGGTCCGGTAGGCGACGCCGAAACCGGCCGCGGTCGGGTCGTCCACCCCGTCGGGGATGCGCATCAGCGTGCCGGCGCCCACGACGATCTCTTCGGCGAACGCACCGACGATCGCCGATCCGAACACTCGGTCACCGACCTCGAGACCCGAGACGCCGGGGCCCAGCTCGTCGACGACGCCGGCGAACTCGCTCCCCAAGATGAAGGGCGTCGGCACCGACACCTGATACGTGTTGGCCACGACCAGGACGTCGGGGAAATTGACCGCGCCGACGGCCACGCGCACGCGCACCTGCTCGTCGCCGACCGTCGGCGACGGCACGTCGGTGACCTCGACGACTTCGGGGCCGCCGTAGGAGCGGCAGAGGGCCGCGCGCACCTCAGTCGGCGGGCACCGAGTAGTCGGTCGACTCGGCGAGGTCGGCCGCGCTCTGCATCAGATCGAGCACGACCGGCCCGAAGGCCTGGAGCTTCGGGTCGTCACCGGCACGTTGGTAGCCCTGCTCGAGCACGACGGCAAGCTTCCACTTGGCCAGCACGCAGTAGTAGTCGATGTCGTCCACCTGCCGGCCGGACACGGTCGCATAGTGGGAGAGGATCTCGGCGCGGGAGGGCATGCCCGTCATGTCGACGTACCCTCCGACGCGGTCCTGGTCGCTCGTTGTGTCGTCCGGCCACGAGTGGACGACCCACCCCAGGTCCAGCTTGGGGTCGCCGACCGTCCCCATCTCCCAGTCCACAATGGCGGCGAGACGAGCCGGGGCACCGTGCTTGAACATGACGTTGGCGAACTGGTAGTCGCCGTGCATGAGCCCGGGGACGAAGTCGATGGGGCGGTGCGCGCGCAGCCAGGCGGCCGCGTCGTCGAAGCCGGGGAGATCGCGGCCCTTGATGCGATCGAGGAAGGCGGTCCAGCGGTCCACTTGCCGCTCGTGGAAGCCCTCGGGTCGGCCGAGGTCGCTCAGGCCCTTGGCCAGCCAGTCGACCCTGGAGAGCAGTGCGATACCCTCGACCAGTTGGAAGGCCAGGCCGCGACGGGCGTCGAGATCGGTGTCGAACGGGGGCGGCCATTGACGTCGCGTCGACATGGGCGACCAGCCGTCCACGAAGCCCATCAAGTAGAAGGTGCGCCCGAGCACCGACTGGTCGGTGCAGACGGCGATGGCTTCCGTGTGCGGGACGTCGGTCCCGTTGAGGGCCTCGATGATGCGCCATTCGCGCACGATGCCCTCGTCACGAGGCGCGGGCGCGGCCGGTGGCGGGATCCGCATGGCGCAGTGGAGACCGCCGCGACGCAGCTCGTAGATCTCGTTCTGGCTGCCGCCCGATATGTACCGGTGCTCGAGGGGCGCTCCCATCCCCAGACCCTGCGCATCGAGCCAGGCGCAGAGGGAGTCGACGTCGGCGATTGCCGGCTCGTCGCCCTCGGGCCACGCGGCGTCCCCGGTCGTGCTCACAGGTTCCCCACCTCCAGCTCCAGGTACTGCGCGAATTTGGCCCGGGCCGCCTCCTGCCGCTTGGGCAACCACTGTGTCGGCCACATGTCGTCGCTGGCCTGGTAGTCGCGCAGCACCTGACGGGCAACTGTCACCTTGTGCACCTCGGTCGGCCCGTCGGCCAGGCCCATCACGCCGGCCCCGTGGATCATCCCGAAGAACGGCATCTCGTTGGTCGTCCCCAGCGCGCCGTGGACTTGCATGGCCCGCCAGGCGATGTCGTGCAACACGGTGGGCATCACGACCTTGGCCGTGGCGATGTCCTTGCGCACCCGCTTGTAGTCGTTGTACTTGTCGATCTCCCACGCGGTGTAGAGGACGAACAGGCGGAACTGGATCAGCTGCGCGTAGGAGTCGGCGATGTAGCCCTGCACGAATTGCTTTTCCGCCAGCAGGCTTCCCGAGACTTCGCGGCTCAAGGCCCGCTCGCACATCATGTCGAGGGCCTTCTGCGCCATGCCGATGGTGCGCATGGCGTGGTGGATCCGCCCGCCACCCAGGCGGGTCTGCGCGATGACGAAGGCCTGCCCCTCGCCTCCGAGCAGGGCATCGGCCGGCACGCGCACGTCCTGGTAGTGGATCAGCGCATGCGACCCTTCGTTCACAGGCTCGCCGTAGAGGCCGACGTTGCGGACCAGCTCGATGCCCGGCGTGTCCGTCGGCACCAGGAACATCGACATCCCCTTGTACGGGCTGACGTCGGGGTTGGTCACCGCCATCACGATGAGGAATTCAGCGGTCTTTGCGTTGGACGAGAAGTACTTCCAGCCGTTGATGACCCACTCGTCACCGTCCTTGACCGCCTGTGTCTTGAAGAGCGTCGGGTCGGCTCCGGCATGGGGTTCGGTCATGGAGTAGCTCGAGAAGCACTCCCCGTCGAGCAGGGGCTGGAGGTAACGCTGCTTCTGCTCGGGCGTGCCGTAGTGGGCGATGATCTCGGCGTTGCCCGTGTCGGGTGCCTGGCAGCCAAAGACGACTGACGCCCACTGGGAGCGACCGAGGATCTCGTTGAGCAGGGCGAGCTTCAGCTGCCCGAAACCCTGGCCGCCGAGCTCGGGCCCGAGGTGGGTGGCCCACAGCCCGTGTCGCCGGACCTCGTCCTTGAGGGGATCGATGGCCTCTCGGCGCTTCCCCTCGAGCTGCGTGAACTGCAGGTGGGGAAAGACCAGGTCGAGCGGCTCCACCTCTTCCCGCACGAATTGGTCCACCCAGTCCAGGTTCTCCTGGTACTCGGGATCGGTCTCGAAGTCCCACGCCACGCGCGTCCTCCCCTCACTCGGTGGCTTCAGAATATGATTCTGACTATCAAGAACGCAATTTCCAAGCCCAACTCGACTGCCGACCCCGGGGGCGACGCCGGCCGGGCGGGGCCCGGCCGCGGTCCCGCCGCGGAATCCGGGGTGACCGACCGCATCGTGCGGCGCACGCTGTCGAAGCGGGAAGGCGAGTACGCCAGCGAGGTCAGGCGGCTGCTGGACGCTGCGCTCGAGTTGATGCGGCAGTGCGGCACGTCGTCACGCCCCCGGGTGGCCGACATCGTGGCGGCCGCAGGCCTCTCCAACGACGCCTTCTACCGCCACTTCGCGTCCAAGGACGCGCTGGTGGCGGCCATCCTGGAGGACGGTGGCGAACGGTTGCGCAGCTACCTGGCCCACCAGATGGCCAAGGACACCGAACCGGGGCGCCAGGTGCGCTGCTGGGTGGCGGGCGTGCTGGCCCAGGCGGACGAGGACACCGCCGCGACCACGTTGGCCGTGCTGTGGAACGGGAGCAGCGTGGGCGACGCCGCCGGGCGCCACTTCGCCAGCGCGCCGGTGGCCTCGCTGTTGCACGGGCCCTTCGCCGCCCTCGGGAGCGAGGTCCCTGAATTCGACGCTGCGCTGGCCGCACACGCCACGTTCGGACTCCTGTCCGACTGTCTGTGGCGGGGCGTGCAGCCCACGCGCGCCGAAGTCAGGCATGTGGGTGACTTCTGCCTTCGGGCGCTGACCACCTGACCCGGACCGCTTCAGTGCCCGGGCTCGTCCCAGAACTCCTCGGGCAGCCAGCTCGGCGCCCGCTTCTCCATGAACGCTTGCATCCCCTCGCGTGGTTCGGGCGACTCGTCGAGGGCCCAGAACATCGTCTGGTAGTCGACGAGGCCGTAACGCTCGTTGAGCATCCGCTTCACCTGGACGCGCGCCATAGGCGGTGTCTGCAGGATCTCCCGGACGGCGGACAAGGCGGCATCGCGCAGCTCGTCGTGGGGCACCACCCGCGTGACCAGTCCGATGCGCTGGGCCTCGGCAGCATCGAAGCGCCGAGCCGACAGGAGCAGGTCGCGAGCCACTGCTACCCCCACGTGCGCCGGCAGCGCGGCGGCGTAGGTGGCGTCGGGTATGCCGCGCAGGAGCTCGGGCACCCGGAAGGAGGCGCGGTCGCTGACCACCGCAATGTCGGCCATCATGGCGATGAGCAATCCCCCTGCCTGGCAGATCCCGTTGACGGCGGCGACCACGGGCGCCCGGCTGTCGCGAATGGTCAGGAAGGGGAGGGCGTCGGCGCCGATGTTCGGGGTCAGCTCGTCACCGGGGTCGGAGCGGCCACCGAGGTCGCCACCCGGAGCGAACACATCGCCGGTGCCGGTGATCACCAGCGCGGCCAGGTCGGGATCCTGGTTGACGAGATGGACCGCCTTCTTGATGCCGAAGTACATGGCCGGGGTGAAGGCGTTGCGCGCGTGGGGTCGGTCGATCACGCACCAGGCCACCGCTCCCTCGCGTTCGAATCGCAATCCCGCCGCCCCCAGTTCTTGTGCCACGCGTCCTCCTCGTGTCGTCGGCGTACCCCGGCCACGGGGCGCGCCGACACTAGCGGCCCCCGATCTCGCCGCCGTCGTGCCGCTACCCTAGGATGAGCAACCGCTCACGAGCACCGGCGGGAACCACTGGCGTGGAGCGTGGCGCCAGCACTAGTGAGAAGCACCGGCGAGAAACACCCGCGACGAGAAGGAGCGCACAATGCCCGATGCAGTCATCGTCTCCACGGCCCGGACGGCGGTCGGGACGGCCTTCAAGGGGTCGCTGGTCGACGTGGACGCGCTGGAGCTCGCCACCCGCGCCATCGGCGAAGCATTGCGCCGCTCGGGGGTCGACCCGTCGACGGTCGACGACGTGATCCTCGGAGAGTCGCTCTACGGCGGCGGTGACATCGCTCGCTACGCGGCCATCGAGGCCGGCTTGGTGGGCGCTCCGGGTGTGGCCCACAATCGGCATTGCGCGTCGGGGCTGGCTGCGGTGCAGAGCGCGGCTGCGTCCATCCGCGCCGGCATGGACAACATCGTGGTGGCCGGAGGGGTGCAGTCGTCGTCGACGGCGCCCCGGTCGACCCGACGCGTCTCGGGGACCGACGAGTGGGAGGACTGGATGTCCCCGAGTCACCGTGCCACTCCCGAAGCCCCGAACATCGACATGTCCATCTGCGTCGGCTGGAACGCCGCGGTCCGGGCCGGTCTGAGTCGCGAGGATTTGGACGCCTGGGCGCTGCGGTCGCACCAGCGAGCCGTCGCGGCCATCGATAGCGGCAGCTTCGAGGAGGAGATCTTCCCCTTGGACGTGACGCGTCGCGACGGCAGCTCCTTTACGTTCGCCGTCGACGAGCACCCCCGCCGTGACTCGACCATGGAGAAGCTGGCCGCGCTCAAGCCGCTGCATCCCGAGATCGAGGGATTCAGCATCACGCCGGGGAACGCGTCGGGCATCAACGACGGCGCGGCGGCCATGGTGATCACCGACGACGCCACCGCGGCACGCCTCGGGCTGGAGCCGCTGGCGGTGGTGCGGGCCTGGGCCTCGGTCGGCGTCCCACCGGCCGACACGGGGATCGCCCCCACAGTCGCCATCCCCAAGGCCTTGAGGCGAGCAGGGGTCTCACTCGACGACATCGCGCTATGGGAGGTCAACGAGGCTTTCGCTTCGGTCAGCGTGGCCACGAGCAAGATGCTCGGGATCGACGACGCGCTCGTGAACGCCCTCGGCAGCGGGTGCAGCATCGGCCACCCGGTCGCCATGACTGGCGCACGCATGGTGATCTCAATGGTCCACGAGCTTCGGCGCCGGGGCGGCGGTCTCGGTGTGGCGTCGATGTGCGCCGGTGGCGGGATGTCCACTGCGCTCGTTCTCGAGGTGCCCGCCCCCGCATAGCCTTTGGCCGGTGCCGGACGGACCGGCGTGGGGAGGGACGGGAATGGGATCAGGGACGGGGGAGAAGGCCTCTCGAGGCACCATGGGCCGCGGAATGGTGGACGTGACGGACCTGCTCGACCCCGAGCTGCGCCCAGCCTTCGCGGGCTTCGAACTGCCGCCGCTCGACGAACGAGTCCTGGCCACCATGCGCGAGACAGCGTTCCCGGCCGCCGACCTCTCGCCGGAGGTCATCCGCACTGAGCGCGAAGTGCCCGGTGACCCGCCCGTGGCCGTCCGCATCCACCGCGCGGTCCACGCTGACGGCCTCCTGCCGGCGGTCGTGACGATCCACGGCGGGGGCTATGTCATCGGCTCCTACGACATGGACAGCGCTCTCCTCGACCGCTGGTGCCCGAGCCTCGGCGTGGCGGGGATCTCGGTGCAGTACCGCCTGGCGCCCGAGACGGCGTATCCGGGCCCGCTCGAGGACTGTTACGCGGCCCTGCGCTGGACCTACGAGCACGCGGGGGAGCTCGGCGTCGACCCGAGCCGCATCGGCGTGTACGGCGTGAGCGCGGGCGGGGGACTGGCAGCCGGCCTGGCCCTCCTGGCGCGTGACCGCGGCGAGGTGCCGCTGGCCTTCTGCCTCCTCGACTGCCCCATGCTCGACGACCGTCAGCTGACGCCCTCCATCGGGGCGGCCGGGCTGTACGTGTGGAACGCGGCGTCGAACGAGTTCGGCTGGCGGGCCTATCTCGGCGAGCGCTACGGGTCCGACGACGTCCCGGCCTACGCGGCTGCGGCGCGCGCCACCGACCTGGCCGGCCTACCTCCGACGTACGTGGTCGTCGGGGCGATCGACGGGTTCCGCGACGAGGACATCGCGTACGCGCAGCGTCTCAACCAGGCCGGGGTGCCCTGCGAGCTGCATGTGATCGCCGGGATGCCCCACGCATACCAGTTGGCGCCCTCTTCGTCGGCGGTGCGGCTGGCCACCATCTGCATGGACGACTGGCTGGCGCGCCGACTGACCGGGCTCAGCGCGACCTGAGGATCACAGGGCTCCCGCGCCCCCGGAGCGGGAGCGGATCATGGCGTCCTGAACGAACGACGCGGCCAGTTGCCCGTCCGCCCGGAAGATGTCGCCCCGGCCGTAGCTGCGGCCGTGGCCCGCGTACGAGCTCCACTGCTGCAACAGGTGCCACTCGCCGGCCGGGCAGCGCTCGTGGAAGGTCAGCGTGTGGCTGAGAACCCCGGTCGACAGGGTTACGTGCGCCTGCGCCTGGCCGACCCCGGCGTGCGGGCGCATGGCAGTGCCGATGAGGAAGCCGTCGGTGGAGTAGGCGACGAGGGCCTGGTCGATGCGCGGGTCGTCGGGCGCGCCGGCGAAACGGATCCAGACGTCGAGCTCGGGCGGTCCCACCAGGTCCGGGTCGCTGATGTCGACGTTGCCCACGATGCCGATCTCCCACGCGCCCTCGCCCCGGATCACGTCGGCCACGTCCTCCGGCCGCGAGGAGGCCCTCGGTTCGTCGGCGTGTCGGATCACGTCAGGCTCGTCCGCGCTCAACAGGACCAGTGAGCGCGTGCAGAGGCGCTCGCCCTGGCTGATGGTCACCGTGCTGCTGGCCACCGAGCGTCCGCTGTGCATCCGGTCGACCGTGATGTCGAGCCCCTCGTCAGGCGATGCGCCCCGGGCGAAGACGGTGTGGATGGTCTTGACGGTCTTCCCTTCCTGGTCGGCCAGGCCGGCGATCACCGACTGGGCCAGCAGCTGTCCGCCGAAGACGACGTGACGCTCGGACTCCAAGTTGGAGGCCCGGTAGCGGTCCGGGCCGACCGGTTCGAGAGTCAGCGCGTCGAGGAACGCTTCGATGGTGAACAACGGGCCTCCTTCTCCGTTCCGGCGCAGGGGGCGGCGGGACGACGGATCATACCGTTCTTCGGTGGACAATTTTGACGACGACGTCAAAGTCAGATAGCGTCCGCCACGCCGTTCCGGGCCGGCGTGCGTGTCGCGCCCCGAGACGCGCTGGTCTCGCGATTCGGCCTGCGTGAGCTGGGGGATCCGCCGCCAGCCGCAGCACGAGAGGAACCAGCCGCAGTACGAGAGGAAGGGGAGCCGTGGCAGAGGCACAGAAGGTGAGTCCCGAACACCGAATGTTGATCGACGGGGCATTGGTCGCGGCCGACTCCGGCAAGACCTTCGACAACGTCAACCCCGCCACCGAGGAGGTGCTGGGCCAGGTGGCGGACGCCACCGCCGCGGAAATGAGCCGTGCCATCGACGCCGCGCGGCGAGCATTCGACGAGACCGACTGGTCCACGAACCATGCGTTTCGCACGAAGTGCCTCGAGCAGCTGCACGAGGCCCTGGCGGCCGAACAGGAGGAGCTGCGCGAGCAGCTCATCCTCGAGGTGGGCTGCCCGCGGATGACGACCAACGGGCCCCAGCTCGACGCGCCCATCTCGGAGGCCTTCGCCTGGCCGGCCAAGGAGATCGCCGCGTTCGAATGGGAGACCGTGCTGCCCGACGCCACCAGCATCCAGGGAACTCTCGACTCCCGGCGCATCTGGCGCGAGCCCGTCGGTGTGGTGGGCGCCGTCGTCCCTTGGAACTTCCCCTTCGAGGTGACGTCGCACAAGCTGGGCCAGGCCCTGGCCACCGGGAACACGGTGATCGTGAAGCCGGCGCCCGACACCCCGTGGAACGCCACATTCCTCGGCCGATTGATCGCGGAGAGGACCGACATCCCGGCCGGTGTGGTCAACGTGGTGACGTCCTCGGACCACCTCATCGGCGAGGAGCTGACTCTCTCACCCAAGGTCGACATGATCTCGTTCACCGGCTCGACCGCCGTCGGACAGCGCATCATGGAGAAGGGCGCCGCCACGATGAAGCGCGTCTTCCTCGAGCTCGGCGGCAAGTCGGCCACCATCGTGCTCGACGACGCAGACCTGGGTACGGCCACCCTGATGGGCATGGGAGCCTGCTTCCACGCCGGACAGGGCTGTGCCATCCAGACCCGCATGCTGCTTCCCCGCTCCCGCTACGAGGAGGGCGTCGAGATCCTGAAGGGACTCTTCTCGGCCGTCCCATACGGCGACCCGCAGCGGCCCGACGTCATCATGGGCCCGCTGATCTCGTCCAAGCAGCGCGAGCGCGTGCTGGGATACATCGACAAGGGCAAGGCCGAAGGGGCCACGTTGGCCGTGGGCGGCGGCCGACCCACCGGAGACGAGTTCGCCAAGGGATGGTGGGTGGAGCCGACGCTCTTCACCGACGTCGACAACTCCATGACCATCGCCCAGGAGGAGATCTTCGGTCCCGTGCTCGTCGTCATCCCCTACGAGACCGAGGACGACGCCGTGCGCATCGCCAACGACTCGAAGTACGGGCTGTCCGGCGGGGTGTTCTCGGGTTCGCTCGAGCGCTCACTGGCCGTGGCCAAGCGCATCCGCACCGGCGGCCTCAGTATCAACGGCGGCGCGCCCTACGGCCCGGACCTGCCCTTCGGCGGCTTCAAGCACAGCGGCATCGGTCGCCAGAACGGCGTCGCCGGCTTCGAGCAGTACCTCGAGATCAAGTCGCTGGCCTGGCCGGCTGGCTGACGGGACACCTGGGACCGCAACTGGAGAGGAGGCCGGCATGACGCTGACTCAGGATCCCGACATCTACTACGACCCCTACGACTTCGACATCGACACCGATCCGTACCCGGTGTGGAAGCGCATGCGCGACCTGGCGCCGCTCTACTGGAACGACAAGTACGAGTTCTTCGCGCTGAGCCGCTGGGACGACGTCGACAGGGCCATGCTCGACTGGGGCACCTACAGCTCCGCCAGAGGCTCCATCCTCGAGCTGATCCGGGCCAACATCCCCATGCCTGCGGGGATGATCCTGATGGAGGACCCGCCGGTGCACCACGTGCACCGCTCCGTGCAGTCGCGTGTGTTCACACCGCGCAAGATGAACGCGCTCGAGCCGCAGGTGCGTGCTTTCTGCGCCGACGCGCTCGACCCGCTGGTCGGCACGGGCGGCTTCGACTTCATCGCCGACCTGGGGGCCAAGATGCCCATGCGGGTCATCGGCATGTTGCTGGGCATCCCCGAGCAGGACCAGGAGGCCATTCGCCAGCAGATCGACGGCAGCCTGCGCATCGAGGAGGGGGACGACTCGAAGCTCGTCGACGACGGCTTCGGGGCGCAGTCCGAGATGTTCGCCGATTACATCGACTGGCGGGCCGACCACCCCTCCGACGACCTGATGACCGAATTGCTCAACGTCGAATTCGAGGACGAGACGGGTACGGTGCGGCGGCTGAACCGCGAGGAGATCTTGACCATCGTCAACATGCTGGCCGCGGCCGGGAACGAGACGACGGCGAAGCTGATCGGCTGGACCGGGCAGCTCCTCGGTGACCACCCGGACCAGCGGCGGGCCCTGGTGGCGGACCGGTCCCTGGTCCCCAATGCCGTCGAGGAGATCCTGCGCTACGAGTCGCCTTCACCCGTCCAGGCCCGCTACGTCATGCACGACGTCGAGCACGATGGCCAGAGGGTCCCCGAGGGCAGCATCATGGTCCTGCTCAACGGCTCGGCCAACCGTGACGAGCGGCACTTCCCCGAGGGCGATCGCTTCGACGTCCGCCGCGACGTGGGCCGGCACCTGGCCTTCGGCTTCGGCATCCACCTGTGCCTGGGGGCGGCGCTGGCCCGCCTGGAGGGACGGGTGGCGCTCGACGAGGTGCTGCGGCGGTTCCCCGACTGGGAGGTCGACCACGACAACGCTCGCCGCGCCCGCACCTCGACCGTGCGGGGCTGGGACAGCCTTCCGGTGCGCACGGCGTGAGGCACGGCCCCGAATTGCGCCGGTCAGGCCGGAATGGGTTGAGTGGGAGCATGAGCGCGGGAGGTGCGCGGCGTGAACCTTGAGGACATGATCATGGTCAGTATCGACGACCACTACATCGAGCCTCCCGACATGTTCGAGAACCACGTGCCCAAGAAGTGGGCCGAGGATGCGCCGAAGGTGGTGCACGAGGACGGCATCGACCGGTGGGTATTCCAGGGCGAGAAGACGAGCACCTCGTTCGGCATGGCGGCGACGGTGGGCTGGCCCTCGGAGGAATGGGGATTCAACCCCGGCACTTACACCGAGCTCCGCCCCGGGTGCTTCGACGTGCACGAGCGAGTGCGCGACATGGACGCCAACGGCATGCTCGGCTCCATGTGCTTCCCCACCATGGCGGGCTGGAACGCGCGCACCTTCGCCGAGTCGCGCGACAAGGAGGTCGCGCTCGTCATGCTCCAGGCGTACAACGACTGGGCCATCGACGAGTGGTGCGGTGCCTACCCGGGCCGGTTCATTCCACTCGGCATCGTGCCCATGTGGGACGTGGAGGAGGCCGCCAAGGAGGTGCACCGCGTCGCCCGGAAGGGTTGCCGGTCCATCAGCTTCCTCGAGACGCCGCACGTGCAAGGGTTCCCGAGCTTCCTCTCCGGCTACTGGGACCCGATGCTTGCCGCCCTGAGCGAGGAGCAGATGGTGCTCTCGCTGCACATCGGCGCCGGGTTCGAGGTGATCAAGCGGGCACCCGAGGCACCGGTCGACCATCTCATGGTGCTCGCCTGCCAGATCAGCGCCATCACGGCCCAGGACCTCCTCTTCGGGCCGACGCTCCGGCGCTTCCCCGAACTGAAGGTGGCGCTCTCCGAAGGAGGGATCGGCTGGATCCCCTTCTACCTCGACCGGATCGACCGCCACTTCACGAACCAGGAGTGGCTGCACGGCGACTTCGGGGGGAAGCTCCCCTCGGAGGTGTTCCGCGACCACATCCTCGCCTGCTTCATCACCGACCCGTCCGGCCTCGCCCTGCGGCACCGGGTCGGGATGGAGAACATCGCCTGGGAGTGCGACTACCCCCACACCGACACCACCTGGCCGGAATCCCCCGAGTTCGCCTGGAAGGAGTTCACGGACGCGGGGTGCACGCCCGAGGAGATCCACAAGATCACATGGGAGAACGCCTGTCGGTTCTACGGTTGGGACCCGTTCGCCCACATGTCCAGGGACCAGGCGACGGTGGGCGCTCTGCGGTCCCGGGCCCGTGACGTGGACGTCACGCGCATGTCGCGCGACGAGTGGCGCATCCGCAACGAAGCTGCTGGGATCGGCGTGGTCGGCGCCGTCTGAGCCTCGGACGGGCCACGGAGGCCACCGGCGACACCATGGGCAGTACCCGACGATGACGGACGAAGTGAGACGAGACGCGAGAGTGCGACGCTGATGCTGGTGGGGTTGAGTGACGACCAGGAGTTCTTCCGCGACACGACGGACCGGTTCCTGTCCGAGCGGGTGCCGCCCGACGCGGTGCGGGCGCTCAGGGACGACGCGTCCGGGTTCGACGCGGGCTACTGGAGGCAAGGCGCCGAGCTGGGTTGGACGTCGCTGCTGGTGCGCGAGCAGCACGGGGGTGGGACCATCAGCGGCTCCGGCCTCGTCGACCTCAGCATGGTCGCCTACGAGTTCGGCCGGCACGCGGCACCCGGTCCGCTGGCGGCGAACAACGTCGTCGCGGGTGCGCTGAGCGGGGCCGATGCGGCGCCCGAGGTCCTCGCCGGCCTGCTCACCGGGGAGGGGATCGCGTCGTGGTGCGCACCCGACTTCGGCGCGGATGGCTGGGAACCGACCGTGGAGGCCCGCCGGGACGGATCGGGCGTCGTGCTGCACGGCTCGGCACGGCCGGTGGAGTCGGCCGTCCAGGCCGGCCACTTCCTCGTCACCTGCCGCGACGGGCACGGGGCGACCCAGCTCCTCGTGCCGGCGTCGTCCCCCGGGGTCACGGTGACCCCCCTGCAGACGGTGGACCTGTCCCGTCGCTTCGGCACTGTCACCTTCGACGGCGTGACGCTCGCCCCGGACGCCGTGGTGGGCGAGCCGGGCGCGGCCGGGCCGGACGTGGACCGCCAGCTCCAGGTGCTCCTGGTGCTGCTGGCCGCCGAGTCGGTCGGGGCCATGCAGGCCGGCTTCGACATGACGGTCGAGTGGGCCTTCGACCGGTATTCCTTCGGCCGGCCACTGGCCTCCTACCAGGCGATCAAGCACCGGTTCGCCGACATGCTGACCTGGCTCGAGGCGAGCCACGCCGTGGCGGACGCGGCCTGCGCTGCAACCGAGGAGGGACTGGACGAGGCGGCGGAACTGACCAGCGCCGCCAAGGCCTACATCGGGCAATACGGGACCGATCTGCTCCAGGATTGCGTGCAGTTGCACGGTGGCATCGGGGTGACCTTCGAGCACGACCTCCACCTGTACCTGCGCAGGTTCACCGTCGACAGGGCGTTGGCGGGGACACCGGCGGACCATCGGCAGCGGATCGCAGCCATGCTCGAGGCCAAGGAAGAGGAGGCTGCGTGAGCGCGTCGCACGTCGAGCAGGACGGGGGCGGGGACAGCGAGGATCTCGAGTCCTTCCGGCAGCGGGCCCGGACGTTCATCAAAGCCAACCTCCGTCCCCTCGCCCCCGAGGAACTGAGCCGCGACCGCTATGCCGTGCTGAGCGAGGAGGACGAGCTGGCGAGCATCGCGCGCGAGCGGGAGATCCAGCGCATGTTCTTCGAGGCCGATCTGGCCGGCATCTGCTGGCCGAAGGCCTACGGGGGCCAGGGCCTCTCCCCGGAGCACCAGGTGGTCTTCAACGAGGAGATCGCCGGTTACGAGTATCCGCGTCGCCTGCAGGTGCCCACTCTCTCGCCGTGCGCCATGGTGATACTGGAATTCGGAACCGAAGAGCAGAAGCAGCGGCATATCCCGGCCATCCTGCGGGGCGAGGAGCTGTGGATGCAGTTCCTCTCCGAGCCGAGCGGGGGTTCCGACGTGGCCGGCGCGCTGACCACTGCCGTGCGCGACGGCGACCAGTGGATGCTGAACGGCTCCAAGGTCTGGACGACGGGAGCCTGGTGGTCGGACTGGGGGCTGTGCCTGGCCCGGACCAACTGGGATGTCCCCAAGCACCGCGGCCTCACCGTGTTCATGCTGCCCATTCACCAGGACGGGATCGAGGTGCACCGGATCGAGATGCTCAACGGGTCGCGCGAGTTCTGCCAGGAGTTCATGACCGACGTCATCGTCCCCGACACCGACCGCGTCGGCGAGGTGGACGACGGCTGGACACTCGGCACGCGCTGGATGTTCCACGAGCGGATGCTGTACAACTCGCCGTACGTCACGTGGCCTGCGGGCATGGTCCACAGCACCAGCGACGCCGCCTCGGTCCTGGCCATCGCCCGCGAACGTGGCCGTCTCGGCGACTCCGCGGTGCGCGAGCTCGTCGGGGAGGCCCGCATGCTCGAGCTGGTCGGCGACGAGCTGTCCAAGAGGGTGGGGGAGACAATCCGGTCCGGTCGCATGTCCGACCAGGTGGCGGCCCTGGGCCGCCTCTACAAGGGCGTGATGCAGGCGCGGATGGCGACGCTCACCTACGAGGTCGCGGGCTCCGAGGGTGCAGCGTGGGACGAGGGAGGCGCGGCTTCTGCGAGCGCCATCAGTTTCCTCATGCGCCAGGCCGGGAGCATCGGCGGCGGGACGACCGAGATGGCCCGCAACGTCATCAGCGAGCGGGTGTTGTCCATGCCGCGGGAGCGCACGCTGGACAAGGACGTGCCCTTCCGCGACGTGCCGCGCAGCCGTCCGAGCGATTCCTAGCCCGCGGAGCGGGTCTGAAGGAGGACGAGATCATGGCGATGGCGAAGGTCGAGGTGCCCGGGATCGGCCCTCTCTCGTTGGCCTACGAGCTGATCGGCGAGGTGGGGCGACCCTGGACGATCACCCCGGGTGGGCGTTTCACCAAGGATTCGCCCGGGGTACGCCAGTTGGCGCAGGCTCTGGCGGATGCCGGGAACCGCGTCGTGATATGGGACCGGCCCAACTGCGGCGAGTCGGACGTGTGCTTCGAGGGGAGCTCCGAGTCGGCCATGCAGGCCGACGCGCTGGCTGCGTTGCTCCGTCACCTGGAGCTGCCGCCGGCCGTGATCGCGGGCGGCTCCGGGGGCGCCCGCGTGTCGCTGCTCGCTGCGTCGCGGCATCGCGAGGTGGCCGAGGGCCTGGCCATCTGGTGGATCAGCGGCGGCGTCTTCGGTCTGCTGTCCCTGGCCACGCACTACTGCGGCGGGTCGCTCCGCGAGGCCTGGACCGGCGGCATGGAGGCCGTGGCGGACCTGGAGGAGTGGGCCGAGGCGATCGAGGCGAACCCGTCCAACCGGGAGCGGATCCTCGGCCAGGACAGGGCGCGGTTCATTGCCGCCATGGAGCGGTGGATGCTCGCCTACTGCCCGCGCGACGACGAGCACGTCCCGGGACTGCGCGACGCCGACGCGCGCACGCTCGGCCTGCCCGCTCTCGTGTTCCGAAGTGGGGAGAGCGACGCGTTCCACACACCGCGCCACGTCCGAGGCCCTGGCCGAGCTCCTGCCCCTGGCCCGCCTCGTCGAACCGCCCTGGGGGGACCGCGAGTGGATCGAGCGTCAGGAAGCCCGAGACGAGGGGCTCTTCGCCCGCTGGCCCCTGCTGGCGCCCCAGCTGCTGGCCTGGCAGGACGAGTCGCTCGGGACCTAGCTGCGCAGAGCCCGCGCGTCGTGGGCAGCCTCGCCGGAGATCGCGCCTGCGCCTCCGTCCTCGAGGCCCAGGGCCCGCACGAAGATGAGCGTCAGCTGCTCGACCCCCTCGTCGAAGTCGCAGTCGAGCAGCCCTTCGACGAACCACATCTCGGGGAACCGGTAGGTCATCGACCCGAGCGCGGCCGCGGCGATCGTCGGATCGAGCCGCGGGTCGGCCAGGCCGTGGCGCTGGAGGTTGCGGATCGACCCCGCCACCTCACTGCGGCCCTTGAGATGCCTCTCGAACCGGCTCGCCGTCACCTGTGGGTCGAAGCGCGAAACCTGCTCGATGACGCCCATGATGCGTGCCTCTTCCCGGTACGTCTCGAGGTGCAGCCTGATGCCCTGGCGGATGCGCTCGGCCGGGCTGGCCTTGGACGACGTCGACAGGATCACGCTGTCCATGGGTGCTCGCAACCGGCCCTCGACCTCTGCCGCGACCTCGCGGAACACCTCTTCCTTCGACTCGAAGTAGTGGTAGAAGGAGCCGTGGGAGAGTCCGGCGCGCTCGGCGATGTCGGAGATCCGGGCGTCGAGGAACCCGTCCTCCTCGAAGACCGCCTTGGCCGCGGCGACGAGGCGCGCCCGTGTCTCGACGCCCTTGCGCGACCGGGGTCCACTGGGTTTCTCACCGTTGGGCGGCGTGGCTGTCACCCGCGCCTCCTTGCGTGCCGAGTTGCCGGACCGTGGAGCCAATGTACCGTCACCCGTCTTTCCGCTGGAGGAGGAGCACGCCTGACGGCGTCCCGCCTCCCGAGGTCACCACCGCAATCTCAGCACCCGCCACCTGGCGAGCGCCGGCGTCGTGGCGCAGCTGGAGCACCGCCTCGTGGATGAACCCGAAGCCGTGCGTCCTGCCCTCGGACAGCTGGCCGCCGTGTGGGTTGACGGGCAGGTCGCCTTCGAGGGCGATGCGCCGTCCGCCGTCCAGCCAGTCGTATGTCTCCCCGAACCCGCAGAAGCCGAGGCCCTCGAGCCAGGAGACGGCGTTGAAGGTGAAGCCGTCGTAGACCAGCGCCAGGTCCACGTCGTCGGGGGTGAACGAGGTCCGGGACCAGAGGTGTGCGGCCTGGCCGATCACCTGCGGCTCGTGCGTCAACGTGCCCTGGTCCCATGAGACCCGCTCGAGGATCTGCGTGCCCACCGCCTCGATCCGCACCGCCGGGTGGGGCAGGTCGCGGGCCACGGACGCATCCGACACGATCACGGCGATTGACGCGTCGCACGGGACGTCGCAGTCATAGAGGCCGAAGGGGGACGTGATGGGCCGTGCCGAGAGGTAGTCGTCCATCGTCATGGGGTCCCGGTAGATGGCGACCGGGTTGAGGCCGGCGTTGCGCCGTGCGTTCGAGCGCGATGTGCCCGAGCATCTCACGTGGCACCCCGTAACGGTGCAGGTATTGGTTGGCGTTCATGGCGATCCAGTTGGCGGCCGACATGGCGCCGAACGGCGACCGCCACTCCTGCATGGGACCCGACACCCGCCGGCCCGGGGCGTCGCCACCTCCCGGTTGCCCCGAGGCGTGCAGCGCGGCGTAGGTCGACGCCCACACGGTCCGGACACACAGCACGTGGCGGCACAGGCCGGCGGCCACCGCCATGGCTGCCGCGATGACCGACCCGCCCGGACCCGGCAGGTCGAGCCCGCCGTTGTGCCAGGTCGGCTGGAGGCGGAGGGCCTCCTCGAGCGACGTGATGCCGCCCTCGCCCATCCCACCAGCCGAGGTCCCACCCGGATAGGTCGACATCCCGTCGATGTCGTCGACGCCGAGGCCGGCGTCGTCGATCGCCGCCAGGCAGGCGTCGGCGGCCAGGGAAAGGGGGTCGACCATGAGCCGCCGACCCATTCTCGAGCGGCCGATCCCGCTCAGGACGGCGCGGTGCTCGAAGCGTTCCGGGCTGACAGGTTGCCGCGGGACCGGTCGCACCGGTTCGGGGATCCGGTCGACCGGGTCGGTCCCGCCGGTCGGCTCGAACAGGGGGAGCCACACGTCCTCGCACCGCTCGAAGCGGACGGTGACCTCCTGGCCGATGGTGACCTCGGACGGCTCGCAGCCCACGACGTTGGTGGTGAGGTGCACGCTTGGGTCCTCGGCCAGCGCCACGTTGGCGATGAGGTAGGGGGGCGTGAAGGCGGGGTGCCAGGGCTGGGCGTTCACCGTGAAGCCGACCACGGTCCCCCGTCCGGAGACCTCGACGGGCGCCCAGGACCGGCTCCGGCACACTGGGCAGATCGGCACCGGCGGGTGCACCAGCCGCCCGCAGTCGGCGCAGCCCTGGACCCGCAGCGTGCCGTCGGCGCCCGAGGTCCAGAACCACTCGTTGGCCGGGGAGAGCTCGGGCAGGGGACGCGTCACCGCCCGGGTCCTGGGCTCGCGGGCCCCGACGGGCCGGTATTGACATCGACGTCGTCGTCGAACATCGGCGGCCATCCTAGGCCCGGGGCCGGGCGGCGGAGAGGCTACGCCGCTGAGAGCTGGAGGCCCAGGGTGGTCAGGAGCAGGCGCGTGTCCGCGAGCCGTTGCCCGAGGCGAACCGTCACTCTAATATCGACGTCGATGTTGAAGGACATGCTCATCGTCGACGCCGACTCCCACTGGGCCGAGCCCGCGGACCTCTTCACGAGTCGGGCCCCCGCGGCCTACAAGGACCGGGTGCCCCGGGTGGCGGAGGTCGACGGCGAGCAGATGTGGGTCTTCGACGGCCACACCCTCGGCCGCTTCAGTGCGGCCGGGGTGATCGGCCGCGACGGCCACAAGGAGGAGGCCGACACCGCCCTCAACCACTGGACGCACGACCAGGTCCACGTCGGCGCATGGGACCCCGAGGTTCGCCTCGGCGTGCTGGACCAGTGCGGGATCGACGCCCAGGTGATCTTCCCCAGCACCATCGGGCTGGGCGGTCAGGACCTGGGCATGGTCGACGACCCGGCGCTGCGGCGGCTGGCCATCGAGATCTACAACGACGGCATGGCCGAGATCCAGGCGGGCTCGGGCGACCGCCTGCTCCCGCTGCCGCTGATGCCGGCCTGGAGCGTGGACGACTGCGTGCGCGAGGCCACGCGAGTGGCGGGCCTCGGCACACGCGGCGTCAACATGACGTCGGACCCCCAGGACCTCGGCGCACCGGACCTGGCCAACCGGGCCTGGGACCCGTTCTGGGAGGTGTGCGCCGACTTGCGGCTCCCGGTGCACTTCCACATCGGAGCCAGCGTGACGGGCATGACGTTCTACGGGAAGTACCCCTGGGACTCGCACCCGATGAACACCAAGCTCGCCATCGGCGGCACCCTGCTCTTCATTGGCAACGCGCGCGTGGTGACCAACGTGATCCTCTCGGGGATCTTCGACCGATACCCGGCGCTCAAGATGGTGTCGGTGGAGAGCGGGGTGGGGTGGATCCCCTTCATCCTCGAGACGCTCGACTACGAGATGTCGGAGAACGCACCCCGTGAGCTCGCCGCCATGGCGAAAGCGCCTTCGGAGTATTTCCGGAGCAACCTCTACGCCACCTTCTGGTTCGAGAACAACCGCAACAAGCTCCCGGAGCTGATCGAGTCCGTGGGCGAGGACAACATCCTCTTCGAGACCGACTTCCCCCATCCGACCTGCCTGTACCCCGATCCCTTGCAGAGCGTCGAGGCGAAGATGGGGACGCTCACCCCGGAGGCCCGCCGAAAGATCTTCGGCGAGAATGCCCGCGCCTTGTACCGCCTCTGATCCGTGTCGTCCGGCGTGATCCGCATCGGGCACTTCATCGGCGGCCAACCCGTCGCCGGATCGTCCGGCCGGTGCGCGCCCGTCTATGACCCGGCGGCCGGCGTCGAGCGGGCCGAGGTGGCGCTCGCTTCGGCGGCCGAGGTGGACGACGCGGTGGCCTCCGCGCTGCTTGCGTCGCTCGAATGGGGCACCACCTCGTTGACGAGGCGGGCCAGCATGCTGTTCGCGCTGACGCGAGATCCTCGACGCCCGCCGAGACGAGCTCGCAGCAGTGGTGACGAAGGAGCACGGCAAGGTGCTCGACGACGCCCGCGGCGAGGTCGCCCGGGGCATAGAGAACGTCGAGTTCGCCTGCAGTGTGACGCACCTGCTGAAGGGATGGTCCAACTCGGAGGTGTCCTCGGGCGTCGACATCCGTACCGTGCTGGAGCCGCTCGGTGTGGTGGCCGGGATCACGCCCTTCAACTTCCCGGTGATGGTCCCGCTTTGGATGATGGCAAATGCTCTGGCGTGCGGGAACTGCTTCGTGCTCAAGCCGTCCGAGAAGGACCCCTCCGTGTCACTCCTCCTGGCCGAGATGGTGCAGCGGGCCGGCTTCCCCGACGGCGTGCTCAACGTGGTGCAGGGCGACCGTGAAGCGGTCGAGACGCTGCTGGCCCACCCGGACGTCGCGGCGGTGTCGTTCGTGGGTAGCACGCCGGTGGCGCGGCACATCTACGAGACGGGCACGCGGCACGGCAAGCGCGTTCAGGCGCTCGGCGGCGCCAAGAACCACATGGTCGTCTTGCCCGATGCCGATCTCGACGCGGCGGCGGACGCCGCCGTCTCGGCCGCCTACGGTTCGGCGGGGGAGCGGTGCATGGCCATCTCCGTCGTCGTCGCGGTCGGCGCGGTGGCCGACCCACTCGTCGAGGCCATCGCGGCGCGCATTCCCGACGTGGTCGTCGGCGCCGGTGACGACCCGGCGTCGCAGATGGGTCCGCTCATAACCGGGGAGCACCGCGACCGCGTGCGCTCCTACGTCCGGGGCGCGGCCGAGGAGGGGGCCACGGTGGTGGTGGACGGCTCCCGGCCGGGGGCGGCCCCGCCGGACGGGTTCTACCTCGGCTGCTCGCTGCTCGACGGCGTGAAGCCGGGCATGCGCACCTACGACGACGAGATCTTCGGCCCCGTGCTCGGCGTGGTCCGGGTACCGACCTTCGACGAGGCGGTGTCCCTCGTCAACGCCAATCCGTACGGCAACGGGACCGCCGTCTTCACACGCGACGGTGGCGCGGCCCGGCGCTTCGAACGGGAGGTCAAGGTCGGGATGGTCGGGGTCAACGTGTCCATCCCGGTTCCGGTGGCCTCACACTCCTTCGGCGGTTGGAAGGCCTCGATCTTCGGCGACTCCTCCATCTACGGCCCCGACGGGGTGCGCTTCTACACCCGTCCCAAGGTCGTGACCTCCCGGTGGCCCGACCCGGGCCCGGGCGCGCTCGAGCTCCACTTCCCGACCAATCGCTGAGGCAGCGCCTCCCCGTCCCTGGTCCGGCGGTCGGGTGGGGCGGCCCGGACTGGGAAATCCCTGCTCAGAAGAGGTGTGCCTCTTCGCGGTTCTCTGATATTGACGTCGCAGTCAAAAAGTGGCTAGCCTGGGAGCCATGGCCAGATCCTGTGACTTCCCCGTCTTCGACTCCGACAACCACCTCTACGAGACCCGGGACGCCTTCACCCGGCACCTGCCCGACCGCTACAAGAGCGCCATCGACTACGTCGAGCTGCACGGCCGCACCAAGATCATGGTGCGCGGGACGGTGAGCGAGTACATCCCGAACCCCACTTTCGCGGTGGTGGCCCGGCCCGGCGCGCAGGAGGAGTACTTTCGCAACGGGAACCCCGAGGGCAAGTCGTACCGGGAGATCGTGGGCGAGCCGATGCGCTCGATCCCGGCGTTCACCCGTCCCGAGCCGCGGATCGAGGTCATGGACGAGCTCGGCGTCGACCAGACTCTGATGTTCCCGACCCTGGCCAGCCTGCTCGAGGAGCGCATGCGCGACGACCCCGAGCTGATCCACGCCGCCATCCACTCGCTGAACGAGTGGATCTACGACGAGTGGTCCTTCAACTACCAGGACCGCATCTTCCTCACGCCGGTCATCACGCTGCCCATCGTCGAGAAGGCCCTCGAGGAGCTCGAGTGGGTGCTGGCGCACGGCGCCAAGACGATCCTCGTGCGCCCGGCGCCGGTGCCGGGCTTCCGCGGCTCGCGCTCGTTCGGGTACGCCGAGTTCGACCCCTTCTGGCAGGCGGTGGTTGACGCCGACATCCCGGTGATGATGCACTCGTCGGACAGCGGCTACTCCCGGTACCAGTCCGACTGGACCGGCCCGCAGGAGTTCCTGCCCTTCCGGCTCGACGCCTTCCGCCACATGACCCAGGGCAGCCGCCCCATGGAGGACGCCATGGCCGCCCTGGTCTGCCACGGTGTGTTGGCCCGGTTCCCGGACCTGAGGATCGCCACCATCGAGGCCGGGGCCAAGTGGGTGCCCGGCTTCCTCGAGCACCTGGCCGACGTGTACAAGAAGGTGCCGCAGACCTTCGACGGCAACCCTATTGAGCAGTTCAAGCGGAACGTCTACGTCAACCCGTTCCACGAGGACGACATCGCCGGCCTGACGGAGCTCATGGGGGCGGACCACCTCCTCTTCGGCTCCGACTGGCCCCACCCCGAGGGGCTGGCCGAGCCGTGCACCTACGTCGACCACCTGCCGGCGGGGATGCCCGACGTGGACGTCCGGGCGATCATGGGTGCCAACCTGGGCCGCATCATGAACGTCGCCCCGGTGGGGGTCGCTGCGTAGCAACCGGCGTGCGACGGCGCGGCGCGCTGCGTCCCGGCCGGTGCCGGGTCGGCGTCGCGGGGTCCCGAACGGTAGTGTCACGCCGCGCGCCGACGGCGCGCCTCGCACAGGGAGCCGGAGATGTCTGACTACAAGTACGTCCTCTACGAGACGCTCGACTCGGGCAAGGTGGCCCGGATCATGCTGAACCGCCCCGAGTCCCGCAACGCCCAGAACCGCGGGCTGCTGGTGGAGCTCGACGACGCCTTCATGCGAGCCGAGGCCGACGACCAGGTGCGCGTCGTGATCCTGGGCGGCATGGGGCCCATGTTCTCCTCGGGTCACGACCTCGGCTCCAAGGAGTCGCGTGAGGAGATGATGCCCGGCCCGAACCAGCACCCGAGCCGGACCACGAACGGCGGCACCCGCCAAGGCGCGGAGCAGCTCATGCTGCAGGAGTGGCACTACTACTTCCAGAACACCCTGCGGTGGCGCAACCTGCGCAAGATCACGATCGGCCAGGCCCACGGCGACGTGTACGCAGCGGGCCTCATGCTGCTGTGGGCGTGCGACCTCATCGTCGCGGCCGAAGGGACCCGCTTCGCCGACGTGGTCGGTGCTCGCCTAGGTATGTGCGGCTTGGAGTACTTTGCGCACCCATGGGAGTTCGGCCCCCGCAAGACGAAGGAGCTCCTCCTCACCGGCGACTCGATCGACGCCGAGGAGGCCTACCAGCTCGGCATGGTGTCCAAGGTGTTCCCGAGCGAACTGCTCACCGAGCGCACGTTCGACTTCGCCCAGCGCATCGCCCAGCTGCCCACGGTCACCTCCCTCCTGATCAAGGAGGCGGTGAACCAGACGGTCGACAACATGGGCTTCCACAACGCGCTCAACGCCTGCTTCACCATCCACGAGCTCAACCACGCGCACTGGGCCTGGGTGAACGAGAGCCGCTACCCGGTGGCCCTCGAGGACTCGGGGATCCCTAATTGGAAGGAAGCCCCGCCGATCGTGCCGGCCGAGAAGGACACTGTCCGCGCCGAGTCGTAGAACGGCCCGGCAGGTCCCGAGACTCCGGCCTCGCCGCCGGGCGCGGCGGTCCTCTCGTGCAGCTCAGAGGCCCAGTCGGCGGCCGTGCAGGTGCGGTGGGGCGTCGTTAGTATCTGGAATCGACGTCGATGTCAGAAACGTCCGGCGGTAGCGGACGGGAAGAAGGGGTGGGACCCGCTCGATGCTCCAATTCGTGATCGCCGGACTGGTCCCCGGAGGGATTTACGCCATCGCGGCGTCCGGACTGGTCATCACGTACACGTCGTCGGGCATCCTCAACTTCGCCTTCGGCGCCATGGCGTTTTTCATCGCGCGCTTCTACTACTTCCTCCACACGCAGCACGCGTGGTCGATCTGGTCGGCGGCCTTGGTCTCGATCCTGATCGCCGCGCCCGCGATGGGCATCGTCCTCTACGCAGTGCTCTTCCGGTTCCTGCGCCTGTCGTCGCCACTGATCAAGGTGGTGGCCACCATCGGCCTGTCGGTGGCCCTGCCGGCGTTGGCCACGTGGGTCTTCGGCAACGACGCCATCCAGCAGGCACCGGGCCTGGCGCCCGAGCCCGTGGCCGTGTACCAGTTCCTCGGCGTCCCCGTCACGCTGGACCAGGTCATCGTCTACGCCTGCGTCGTGGCCATCGTCGCGTTCGGCGCGCTGGTGCTGCGCTACACCGAAGTCGGCCTGAAGGTGCGGGCCATGGTCGACTCCCCGGCCATGACCGACCTGTCGGGCACCAATCCGACGGCGATCTCGGTCGGCGTGTGGGCTGTGAGCACGTTCTTCGCTGGGCTGGTCGGCGTGCTGGCGGCGCCCATCAACGGCCTCGACATCGGCAAGTTCACCATCCTCATGGCGGCCTCCTTCGCCGCCGTCATCGCTGCCCGGTTGCGCAGCCTGCCGGTGGCGGTGGCCGTCGGGTTGCTCATGGGCGTGGCCACCTCGCTCTTCCAGCGCTACCTCCCGCCGAACAGCCAGTGGACGACCACCCTCATCAATGCCGTCCCCTTCATCGTCATCGCCGTCTTCCTCGTCTACAGCCTCGTGCGCGGCGGCCAGGTGGGGGAGACCGACGGTTGGGGAGGCGCGCTCGACCGCGCCATCACGCCACAGGGGGAGAGCCGGCTGGCCGGCTCGACGAGCAACGCCGTCGAGACGGCCTCCCTGGGCCTGGCGGGCAGGTACGCCGGGCCGCTGCTACTGATCGTGGCCGTCGCTGTGGTGCCCATGATCGTGAGCGGGTACTGGGTGGGACTCTTCCCGCAGGCCTTTGCGCTGGCCGTCATCTGCCTTTCGTGGACCGTCGTCACGGGCGAGGGCGGGATGCTGTGGCTCTGCCAGATCACCTTCGCCGGCGTCGGCGCGCTGACCACGGCGCAACTGGCCAACCACCACGGGTGGCCGGTGCTGGCCGCGGCGTTGGTGGGCGGCCTCCTCGCCGCCGCCATGGGCGCCGTCGTCGGCTTCCTCAGCATCCGGCTCGGCGACCTCTACGTGGCGCTGGTGACGCTCACCTTCGGGCTTCTCATGGAGACGCTGGTCTTCACGCTGCCCACCTTCACCAACCAGGGCCTCGGCGTCACGGTGAACCGCCCGGGCTTCGCCGCCTCGGACCTCTCGTTCGCCTACCTGTGCCTGGCCGTGTTCGTGGTCGTCTCGCTCTTCATCGTCAACCTGAGGCGATCCACGACCGGCCTCGCGCTCAACGCGGCGCGCTGGAGCGAGAAGGGGGCGCGGACGTCGGGCATCAGCGTCGTGCAGATGAAGGTCATCGCCGGCACGCTCGCCGCGTTGGTGGCCGGGATCGGGGGCGCCCTCTACGCCATGGCTCTGAGCACGCTCCAGCCCGACCAGACGTTCGTCACCTTCGCCGGCGTCGTGTGGCTGGCCGTCCTGGTCACCATAGGCGTGCGCTCCACGGCGGCCGCCCTGATCGCCGGCCTCATGCTGGTGTTCCCCGACGCCCTCTTCCAGGACTGGTGGCCATCGGCCACCTGGCTCACGTACGCCCTGTCGATCGGTTTCGGGCTGGGGGCGATCTCGGCCGCCAAGTACCCCGACGGCGTCCTGGCCGAGAACAGCCGCCGCCTGCGCCGGCTGCTGCTGCGCCCGCCGTCGAGCCTGCCCGGGGACGTTCTGCTGACCGGTGACGCGGGCGTGGCCCCGCGCGTGGTCGAGGGGGTCTCGTGACGACGACGCCGCTCGAGGCCGGCGGCCCCGGTCCGGCGACGGAAGCCCCGTCCCCCACCGCGGCGCTGGCCGCCACCGGTATCACTGTCCGCTTCGGGGGGCTCACCGCGCTCTCCGACGTGTCCATCGAGGTCGAACCGGGCCGCATCGCCGGCCTGGTCGGGCCGAATGGCGCCGGCAAGTCGACACTGCTCGGCGTGCTCTCAGGCCTGCAGCGTCCCAACACGGGAACCGTGTGGCTGCGGGGCGAGGTCGTGACCGGCGCCTCACCACGCGCCCGGGCCAGCAAGGGCCTGGCCCGGACGTTTCAGCAGCCCGAGCTGTTCATGGGGCTGACCGTGCGCGAGCATCTGGTGCTGGCCCACCGGGCCCGGGTGGCACGTGCCCGACTCTGGCGCGACATGTTCGACCCCCGGTCGCTCCTCCCACCCTCGAAGGAGGAGAACGAGCGCGTCGACAGCCTGCTCGAGCTGCTGCGGCTGACCCGGGTGGCCAAGGCGCCTGTGGCCTCCCTCCCGCTCGGGGTGGCCCGCCTGGTGGAGGCCGGACGCGCGCTGGCCAGCGACCCCCACGTCCTGCTGCTCGACGAGCCGCTGTCCGGGCTCGACGTGAAGGCCTCCGAGAACCTGCTCACCGTCTTCGCTCAGATCGTCGAGCAGGCCGAGCACCCGCTGTCGATCATCATCGTCGAGCACGACGTGGCCGCCGTCCTCGCCCTGTCCCACGCCGTCTTCGTGCTGGACTTCGGCGAGCGCATCGCGGCGGGCACGCCCGAGGAGATCCGCAGCGACCCCGCGGTCCGCGCCGCCTACCTCGGCGACAGCGAAGCACCCACGCGGCGCGCGGCGGATGGCGGCACGGCCGCGGGAGGGGAGGCATGACCGCGACCACTCCGTCCACCCGGGACGCCGCCACGGCGCCCGGGCCCATCCTGGAGGTGCAGGACCTCGACGTGCACTACGGCACCTCGCAGGCGCTCTTCGGCGTCTCGCTCTCCGTCGGACCGGGGACCGTCCTCGCCGTGCTGGGCGCGAACGGCGCCGGCAAGAGCACCCTGGCGCGGGCCGTGTCCGGACTGGTGGCACCCACGGCCGGCCACGTGCGATTCCAAGGCGAGGACGTGACGGGCCTCGCCGCGCACAAGGTCCGGACACGCGGGCTCACCTACATCCCCGAGGGGCGCGGCATCTTCCCCGGCCTGTCGGTCGTCGACAACCTACGCATGGCGGTGGCCCAGGAGCCCCGCCGCGACCGGCAGGCCGCCATCGACCGCGCCATCGACCGCTTCCCGGTGCTCGGGAAGCGGTCCGCCCAGCGCGCCGGCAGCCTCTCGGGCGGCGAGCAGCAGATGCTCGCCCTGGCCCGCGCCCTGGCTGTCTCGCCCAAGCTCATCGTCGCCGACGAGATGTCACTCGGGCTGGCGCCGCTCGTCACCGAGTCGGTCTTCGAAGGTCTCGAGGAGGCCCGTCGCTCGGGGATCACAATCGTGCTGAGCGAGCAGTTCGTGCACCGGGCCCTGGCCATGGCCGACGCGTGCGTGATCCTGAACCGGGGCCAGGTGGGCTGGTCGGGACCGGCGTCGGACGCCGGCCAGGAGGTGCTCGACCGCTACCTGGGGGAGGCCGAGGAGGCGACCGCCGCTGAGGTTGCAGACGGGTTACAATAACCAAGCTTCTCAAACCTGAGAATCTCGTTTACACTCCGGCAGGTCGGGCGGGTGTACCGACCGCTCGCCACACGGGAGTGCGCACACAGGGGCGAATCGAGCCCCGGGGGAGGAGACCGTGGACGTGCGACCCAGGACCGGAATTTCGCCGCTTCGTCGCAAGGCCGGCGCCGTGCTCGCCGCTGCGGCGGCCGGGCTGCCCGTGGCTCTCGTGGCCGCCGCGCCGACCCCCGCATCCGCGGCGCCGGCACCGGCGCCCATCACCATCGCCTACATCAGCTCGCTCACGGGGCCGGGCGGTTCGCAGGACGGGGACTCGCCGGCCGGCTTCCAGGCGCGGATCGCGCTGCAGAACGCCCAGGGCGGCATCCACGGGCACAAGCTCGTGCCGCTGGTGCTCGACGACCAGACCAGCCCTTCGAACATCGCCACGGTGGTGCAGCAGGCGGACTCGAAGGCCTTCGGCATCGTGTCGCAGAGCCCGCTGTTCTTCCTGGCGTCGAAGTACCCGAACCAGCAGGGCGTCCCTGTGACCGGCTCCTACGACGACGGACCCGAATGGGGCACGAAGCCCTATGCGTCGAACATGTTCGCCTCGGACGAGGGGAGCGTCGATCCCAAGTATCCGGTGAACACGCAGATTGGCGACTTCCTCAAGGCCCACGGCGCCACCGTGCTCGGAGCCTACGGCTACGGCATCTCGCCGTCATCGTCCCGGGCGGCCATCTCCACCGCTGACTCCTTCAAGCACGCAGGCGGGAAGGTGGGCGTACTCGACACGTCGATCCCCTTCGGCAGCGTGGCCTTCACGAGCACGGCGTTGACGGCCAAGCAGAACCACGTGAACGCCATCGTGCCCGCCATGGACGGGAACTCCAACTACGCTTTGGCCACGGCGCTCAAGCAGGCCGGCGTCAACTTCAAGGCGCTCTACGCCACGGGCTACACGCCGGGTGTCATCACCTCGCCGGCGTGGAAGTACCTGCAGGGCTCCTACTTCCTGGCTCCCTTCCGCCCCTGGGTGCTGCCCAACGCCGCCACCAAGCAGATGCAGTCGGCCATGCAGAAGTACGCCCACTTCACCAAGAGCCAGTTCCCGAGCTTCGGTCAGTACGAGGCTTGGACCGGTGCCGACCTCATGATCAAGGGACTCGAGATGTCGGGGAGCAACCCGACGCAGGCGGCCGTCAACAAGAGCCTCCGGAGCATCACGTCCTACGACGCCAACGGGCTACTGCCCCAGAAGATCAACTACACGACCATCTTCGGGCACGACTTGCCCAAGACGTGCGCCTGGGTGATGCAGGCCGGCGCGTCGGGCTTCACCACCGTGTCCTCGCAGCCGTTCTGCGGGACCGACCTGCCCGGGACCTCGACGGCCAGCTCCTCGTCGTAGGGAGCAGGGGTCTGATCGTCCTCAAGAGGTCTTCGAGGGCACCCGGTCGGCGGTCGGAAGGTCGTCGGTGACCGTCACGCGCGTGCCTTCGAAGCTGAGGTGGTGCCCGAGGGGCACGGACTCGGGCAGCGGGTCCTCGTAGCTCCAGGCCACATCCTCGACGATCGTGTCGCCGATGCGCGCGCTCCAGTAGGTGGCGGTCCCCTTGTAAGGACAGTACGTCTGGGTGGTGCTGCGCGTCAGGAGGTCGGTCCGCACGTGGCGGGGGTGGACGTAGAGGCGCGGCTCGAGCGCGGTCTCGCAGACCACCAAGGTGTCGGTCGTGTCGACCAGCACCTCGCCGGCCGCCTCCACGCGGAGGTGCCGCCTCGAGCGGAGGCTGTCCACCCGGTGGTACGGGTTGCGCGGGTGCCCCAGGACCTGCTCGTCCTCCTCGTACCAGGCGTCGGCGGCCTCCCAGCCCACACGCACGTACCCTTCAGCGTCCGGCTCCGGCTCTGTTGGGATCTCGATGACGTCCGCGGCGAGGAAGGCGTATTCGGGAGCGCGGCCGCGCCGGTGGACGAGCAGGGCCCGCTCGGTGTCGATCACCGTGCGCCCGTCCTTGGTCGCCCGCACGCGACGACGGTGGGGTTCTAGGTAGGCCACGCCCTCGGGCACGGTGGCGGTGAACCGCCCGGCAGGATGGCCGCTCAAGGGGCCGCGGCCGGACGAGAGGCTCACAGCGCGGTCCGTTCGTCGACCGTGCCCGTCCCGGCGGGGAACGGGCGCACCATTGCCTCCACGGTGAACGAGGCGAGCAGCGCCCCCTCTTCGTCGTGCACACGACACTCCGAGTGGGCCATGCCCCCACCGGCGAACGTGGAAAGGTGACGGTAGAGCATCCACTGATCGGCGTGCACGTCGTTGTGGAACGCCAGATTGATGGCGTTGATTCCCGTCGACAGGGTGCGGTGGGCCTGGTCTTGGCCGACGCCGGCGTGCGGCCGCATGGCGGCAGCGATCGACATGTGGCCCGTGAACTGGGCCAACAGCCCGGCATGGAGGGCGGGGTCGTCTGGCACCTGGCGGAAGCGGACCCAGGCGTCGATCACAGGCGGGCCGACCGGGGCGCCGGAGTCGTTGCGGTAGGCGCTGTCGACCACCCGGATGTCACGGCCCGTGACGGCCATGTCGTACGGCTCGCTCTCGTAGGGCCCCGCGACATCGGGCGGCTCGGCCTGGTGGCGCACGACGTCGGGCGACACCGTGCCGAGCAGCAGGGTGCCGGTGGCCACGAGGCGGCCGTCTTGGAGCACGTCGGCGCCCAGCGACGAGAACGTGCGCCCGCTGGTCCGCTCCTCGAGCGCGAACGTCAGGGGCTGGCGGGCGTCGGCGCCCCTCAGAAAGAGCATGTGCGCCGAGAACACGCGCCGACCCGGCGCCAGTCGACAGCCTGCCACGATCGCCTGCCCGAGCATCTGGCTGCCCTCGACGACAGGACGGCGGCCATCGCTGCGGGTGACGGCGACGAACGTGCGCTTGCCATCGGGACGCACGTCGAGCATGTCGATGAGGTGGGACACGTCGCCCCAGGTGGGAAAGCGCTTGACCGTCACCCCGCGCGGGTCGTCACCGGGCAGCTCGTCGACCAGCTCGACCTGCACCCGGTCCTGGTCGAACGTACCGTGGTCCTGCAGGCGTTCGAGCCCCGGTGGCGCATCGGTGAGGATCGTCACGAGCTCGCCGTCCCCAAGGCGCGCGACGTCGCCCGCGGGGAAGTAGAGCTCCGAGGGTTCGCCGTCCCGATCCAGGGACAGGCATGCGCCCGACTCGGCGACGAGCACGCCGTCGTGCCAGGCGCGGGCCCGATAGGGACAGCCCTCGATCCTCATGCCCACATGCCGCCCGTCGTCAGCGCCAGTGTCGGCTGGGAAGCCCGGGCTCGGGGTTCACGCCGGGGCGTTACCCGAACGGGCCGCCACAGTGACCGAGTGCATGGAGATACCGCCGCCGTGGCGGAGCAAGGTGTCCACGACTCCCACCAGCGACTCGATGTCGACGAAGGAGCCGCTGATCAGGTTGTCCTCTACCCACTGGGTGCCCAGGGCGACGGCGAGGTCGGGGTCCCAGGTGGTCGAGAAACCGGACATGGAATCCCCTTCGCCTCCGATGCACTCCCCCACCACCAGGCGGGTGAAGCTGACGGCCGGGTGTTCGACCCTGAACGCCTCCACCAACTTGTCCAGCGCGGCCTTGCTCACGGCGTAGGCACCCAGCCCAGGCCAAGGTGAGGTGACGGAGGCGCTCACCGAGGACAGGTACACGGCCGTCCCCGAGGACTCCGTCAAGAAAGGGAGGGCGGCAGCCGTCGTCAGCGCGGCACCGATCACGTTCGTGTCGAAGACGTCACGCCAGGTCTTCGTGTCCATGTCGGCCAGGCGGGCCAAGGGACCGATCGCCGGTGCGTACACCAGCGCATCGATGCCTCCGAGGGCTCCCGCTGCCTCGGCGATCGCGGCTTGGCACGACGCCTCGTCGGTGACGTCGCAGCGGACTGCGAACGCACCTGCTCCGGCCTCAGCTGTGGCCGCATGCAACCTGTCCTCGCGACGGGCCAGGAGTGCCGTCTGCGCCCCGCGCCGGGTCAGCCCTACCCCGATGCACCTGCCCAGCCCGCTCGATGCGCCTACGACGACCACCCGCACTCCGGCTCCCTCCATTCGCCTTCCCGACGGTCATGTTAGACAACCCGCCAAGTGCGCCGGCCCGGCATGCTCTTGGCGCGGAGGCATCGTTGAGAGCTTCCTCGAGCACGGTCTGCCTGAACCCGCTCATCCCAGGGCATTCCCTGCTGGGCGACGTCGAGCCCGAATCTCGATGCGCCGTCCAACCTCAGGACTCTCCCATCTCCATGTCGGCGATGGGCATCTCGAGGGGATTGACGTTCACCTGGCGCAGCGACGGGAGCAACGTCTCGTACGGCAGCCCGGACAGGAACCCGTCAATCACCCGCTGGTAATTCGAAATGTGACCCTCGTTCTTCTCCGACAGGCGCATGTACTCGAAGCTCCGGGCGTGCAGCCCTCGCTGCTGGCGGGGCAGGTTCGAGAAGTCCTGGGCCGGGATGGGTGGCCAGCGGGGGTCGTCATGCTCCCAGAGTTCGGGTATGGGGGGTGTCTCCGGTGCCTCGCCCTCCGGGAAGCGGGTCAACGACCAGATTTCCATGAGGGTCTCCTCGGGTCCGAGCGGCCGGAACCGGTATGAGGACGCACTGCTGTACATCGGCAGCACGAAGTAGTGCGGGAAGCAGTACGCCATCGGCTCGTTCATCCCCTGCTCCTCGAGCTCGTTGAGGTCGGGGATATCGCACCCGCGCGCCCGGTGGGCCTCCGATACGGCCTCGTTGAGGCGCCGTTCCCACGTGGTCCGGGCCAGCCCATACTCGGCCGGGAACTCCGCGTCCGCCAACGCCTCTGCGACCCGGACATCCCGGGCATGCACCATCCCGGCCATGCCCTCGTTCATCGTCCGTAGGTAGTGCAGCTCGCCTTCGACGAAGGTCCGGGGATCGAAGTCCGCCGGGTTCCGGGTGGGGAGCCGCCCCGGGATCCGCAGCTGCGGATGCGCCTGCAGCACGTGATACTGCTCGACGAAAGCTTCCTCGGCGAGCTTCCAGTTGGCCGGCAGCCGGCATGCGTACCACCACTCGGCGCGGAGTGACTCCACCTTCCAGGCGTCGAGCACGCTGGCCATGGGCTCGAGGCAGGCGCGCAGGGGTGGGGCGTCGTCGTCGAGGTTGATCCAGGCGCATCCGCCCCACACCTCGCAGCGCACCGCTGTCAGATCGAGGTCGGGCGGCTGGAGGTTGTGGTCCGAGAACGCTCCCGACTGCGTCACCCTGGTGTTCTTGCCGTCGGTCCCGTAGCACCATCCGTGGAAGGAGCAGACGAACCCACCTGGGCGTGATCCTCGACCATGCGCCACCCGGACTCCACGGTGGCGGCAGGCGTTCTGGAACGCTCGCACGCCCTGGTCGGTGCGCACGACGATCACCGACTGGTCGAGGATCTCGTACTCCGCGAAGTCACCCGTCTCGGGTATCTCCTCAAGGCGACACGCCATCTGCCAGACCCTGGGCCACAACAGCTCGGCCTCCATCGCGTAGAAATCGGGGTCGAAGTAGCGCTCCTTGCGAACGCGGTCCACGACGTCGACGGCGTACGGGACTGGGAGAGCTGACCACTTGTGCCGCGCCACCGTCATCTTGTTGTCCTTTCGAGCGTGCGTGCGGTGGCCTCCCCAGACGCCACCGGTCTCCGGCCTACTCCTCGAGGAGATCGGGCTCCTCGAGGACGACCTGGTCATAGAGCGGCTGGAACTGCATCCAGCCGGTGCGGTGCCCACCGGTCTGACCGGCCGTCTTCTGTGCCACCTCGGCCCGGATGGGCACCGGGGTGCCGGCGGCCTCGGCCAGCAACTGGGCCTGGCAGCTCCGCTCCATGGTGACGAACCACCAGGCAGCCTCGTCCACGGTCCGCCCGACGGTCAGCAGGCCGTGGTTGGCAAGGATCACCGCCTTGTGGCTGCCCAGCGCGCAGGCGATGCGCTTGCCCTCGTCCATGTCGAAGACCGCTCCGGTGTAGTCGTCGAACACCGCGTGGTCCTGGTGGAAGGCGCATGCGTCCTGGGTCAGAGGATCGAGGGGTCGACGCAGCGTGGACCACGCCTTGCCGAAGATGGAGTGCGCATGCGCGGCCGACACCACGTCGGGGCGGGCCGCATGGATCCGCGAGTGGATGACGAACGCAGCCAGGTTGAGCGGCCAATCACCCTCGACGACCTCGCCCTTGTGGTTGACCAGCATCAGGTCCTTGACGCGGATCTGCCGGAAGTTCATGCCGAGTGGGTTGACCCAGAAGTGATCGGTCAAGGCGGGATCCCGGGCAGTGATGTGGCCTGCTGTGCCCTCGCCGAAGCCGAGCCGCCCGAACACACGGAAGGCCGCGGCAAGTCGCTGCTTGCGGCACCGACGTTCGTCTTGCACGTCGCTGAACTGGGGGAATGTATGGGGAGTGCGGTCGGTCGGCGCCGTGCCAGCGTACGTCATGGTTTCGCACCAGTGAGCGGAGCGCCGCCGTCGCCGGAGGTACCACGGCCGGAAACGGCTCGCGCTCCGGTGGCATGACCGATGCGTTGATCGCGGCGAGATCCTATGGTCACGGCATGAAACTGCAAGAGCTTGCCGGAAAGGTGGCGATCGTGACGGGCGGTGCCGGTGGTATCGGCCGGGCAACCGCCGAACTGCTCGTCACGGAAGGCGCGAGTGTCGTGATCGCCGATGTCGATGGAGAACGCGGCCAAGTGGTTGCTGCGGGGATCGGCGAGGCTGCCGCCTCTTGGCAGACCGATGTGAGCGATGTGGACCAGATCCAGGCGGTGGTCGACTTCGCCGTAGAACGCTTCGGTGGGCTGGACATCATGTTCAACAATGCGGGGATCGGGAGCTCGCTCACGCGTTTCCTGCGGGACGACCTCGAGGACTTCTCCCGCATCATGAGCGTGAACCTCTTCGGGGTCATCGCCGGCGCTCAACGCGCGGCGCGGTACATGAAGGACAACGGTGGAGGTTGCATCATCAACAACGCGTCGATCGCGGCCGTCAACGCCGGCGCCGGAATGATCTCGTACCGGGCCGCCAAAGCGGCAGTGGCCCATGTGACGAAGTGCATGGCCATCGATCTCGCGCCGTACGGAATCCGGGTCAACTGCCTCACGCCGGCCCACATCCGTACCGGCATCACGACGTACGAGATGGACCCCGTGCTGCGCTACATGCAACCGCTCGAACGCCAGGCTCAGCCCGAGGACGTGGCCAACGCCGTGGTGTTCCTCGCAAGCGAGCGCGCCGCGCAAATCACCGGTATCGTGCTCCCTATCGACGGTGGGACCACGGCCGGCCCGTCCTACGCGCAGACGAAACTCATCATGTCGACCGCGAAGCCTCCCGAGGGAGCCATATCGCCGACACCGTGAGGTGGGGAAACCGGTCACGAGGTCAGCCAACGGGTTGGAACTCGAGGTGGAGGCGTTCGAGGCCCCGCAAGAAGAACGTCGGTAGGTAGTCGTACCGCCGGGCACCCGGCGGACCGTGATGGTCCTCGGAGATCCGGATGTCCGCTGTGCGGTCCAGGAAACGGTTGATTGTCACCCGACCCTCGGCGCGGGCAAGCGGCGCCCCGGCACACGTGTGAATGCCGTGGCCGAAGGCGATGTGCTGTCGGGCGTTCGGCCGCCCTATGTCGAACTCGTACGGGTTCTCGAAGACCCGAGGATCCCGGTTGCACGCTCCGGGCACGAGCATGACCGTTCCGCCGGCCGGAATGTCCACGCCGCCGAGGGAGGTCCTCACGCGCGCCATCCGGAACTGAGTCCGCAGCGGACTCTCGAGCCGCAGCGTCTCCTCGATGAAGTTGGGGATGAGCTCGCGCTCTTCGCGTACGAGATCCTGCAGGTCAGGACGCTCTCCGAGCATCCGGAGCGCGAACGACAACAGCCGCACCGTGGTCTCCTGGCCTCCGACGAAGAGGTTGGCCGCGATGAGAGCAGCATCTTTGACTTCCGGAGTCGAACCGTCGGGGAAGGTCGCGGTCGCCAGCCCGGTGAGCACGTCGTTCCGCGGCTCTTGGCGCCGGTCATCGATGTACCCGCTGAACCGCTCGTAGAGGAACTCCAGCGGCTTGTGGGTGATCTGTTGATGTGCCGTCGACAAGTGCTCCCGGAACAGTGAGTGGTCGGACTCGGGCACTCCCTCCAGGTCGGCGATGACGGTGAGGGTGAAGGGTTCCGCGTATGCGCCGACCCATTCGCAGGTCCCGCCGTCGACGAACCCGTCGATGAGCCCGTCGGCGAACCGCCACATGAACGCCTCGTTCTCCTTCAGCCGTTTCGGCGTGATGAGTCGCATCAGGAGGTGCCGGTGCGCCGTGTGGGTCGGGGCATCGAAAGCCGGGAGCTGGTCGCTGAAGGGCAACTCGCTGCGGCACTTGACAATGACATCACTGACATCGTCGCCCTCGAAGGGCACCGAGAACTTCACGAAGGTCCCGCTCACCACGTTGCACGACGAGTACGTCCCCGCGGGCGGGTCATCGGGCGGGAACGACGCCGGGTCACCGTAGACCGCCATTGCCTCCTGGTGACCCGTGATGATGAACAGGCCGTAGCGTGGCTCCCGCCAGACCGGGCCCTGGTCCCGCACCCAGTCGAAGTACTCGTAGGGAGCGTCCTGGATCGAGCGGTCGGTGAAGAAGTTGACGCTCTCGAATTGGCTCATGGGCGACCTCCCTCTGATCGTGTCTTGACGCGTACACTCGCCAGCATGGGCCTCGACGTGGAGATCGACCGCGATGCCTGCATGGGATCGGGGAACTGCCTGTACGAGGCGCCTGGCGTCTTCGACCTGGACGAGGACGGTGTGGCGGTCGTCCTCGACTCCGCCGCTGCGGCCGAGGAAGACGTCATCGCCGCCGCGCGGAAATGCCCGACCAGTGCCATCACGATCCGTCGGGACGGCGTGCCACTGACCTGATCACCTTTGATCACCCGGTGCGGTGCTCGCGAGTGGCGTGACGCGCGGCGAGGTACCCGAACACCATGGTGTTGGCAATGCTGGCTCCGGGTCCGAGGTAATGGCGGCCCATGACGGTGGCGGTGCCGTTCCCGGTGGCGTACAGGCCCTCGATCGGCTTCTCCTCGTGATCGAGCACTCGTGCATGTCCATCGGTCAAGAGGCCGCCGCACGTGCCGATGTCTCCTGGTACGACTTGAACGGCGTAGTAGGGCGGTTCGTCTATCGGGCCGAGGCAGGGATGCACCTTGCGGTTCGGGTCCCCCAGCGCCCGGTTGTAGGCAGACTCGCCTCGCCCGTAGTCGGGGTCGAAGCCTCGCCGGGCGTTCTCGTTGAAGCGTTCGACCGTTTCGGACAGTCCGTCGGGGTCGATGTCGCACATGCGGGCCAGGTCCTTCAGCGTCCATGCCTGCTTCAGCATCCCGCTCTCGAGCAACTTCTTCGGGAACCGACCGGGGCGAGAGCGTTGGTGCGCATAGCGTCTGCGGTAGCGGTCGTCAAAGATCAGCCAGCACGGGACGGCCCGACTCGTTTTGTCGCGGGCGTACATCTCCTTGCCGACTTCCATGTACGAGTTCGACTCGTTCACGAACCTACGCCCTGACGCATCGACGTAGATGGTGCGGGGTCGTTGGCGAGCCTGATCGAGCGTGGATTGCCCGAACCGACCGGTTCTGGGCGATGGCAGCCACCACGCCTCGTCCATCAGGTCGGTCTTGGCACCCAGCCGCATGGCGAGCTGGAGCACTTCTCCCGTGTCCCCCGGGTTCGCGATCGACCACTTCGCCCGATTCGGCTGGTCGCCTCCGTAGCGCTCGCGCATCTCGGGGTTGTGGGCGAAGCCGCCGGCAGCCAGCACGACCCCCAGACGGGCTCGGATCAGGGCCGGTGAGCCCGCCCGCACCGTACGGACTCCGACCACACGGCCGTCCTCGACGATCAGGTCTTCGAGCGGTGCGTCAGTCCAGATCGGGACCCCGCGGCCGATCGCGTCCTGCACCATCTGCGCGATCAATGATGCGCCGTTGGTGAGCAGTGCCTGACGACGGAGCTTTGCGGCGAAGGTCCGGACTACGACTCGCGCCGAGACCGCGAAGGCTGCCATGCTTCGGTTGTAGTTTGAGAGTGAACGGGCTTCGTTGGTCATGACTGCCAGCCCGAGGCTCTGAGCGAGACCCGGCTGCAGCTTCCCGAGCCATTCACCGAGGACACGGCCGTTGAACGGCACCGGTTCGATCCCGCGCCCCAGGTCGTGACCACCCTTGGCGCTCGAGTAGTAGTCGCTGTAGCCCCGGCAGTAGACGAACCGGACGCCGCGTTGCTGCAGGAAGGCGACCATTTCGGGTCCCCCGTTGAGGAACGCGTCCCGACGCTCAGCCGTGGAGGCCGGTCCCACGTCCCCGACGACGGCTTCGAAGTGGGCCATGGCGTCCTCGTAGGAGTCGGGCACGCCGACTGCCTGCATCACGGGGTTGTTGGGGACCCAGACGACGCCGCCCGACATGGCAGTCGAGCCACCGATCAGGCTCTGCTTTTCGAGAACCAGTGCGCTCGCACCGGCATCGGCGGCGGTCAACGCCGCCACCATGCCACCACCGCCGGACCCTACGATCACGACGTCCACGGTGGAGTCCCACCCGGTCATGTCACGACCTCTCAGCCCTCCCCACGAATGCTTCGGCACTGCGCAAGCTACCAGGGTCCGTTGACGATTGCTACGGTGTCGAAGTAATCTTCGTGCATCCGCTACGAATTGGAGTGGGGGAAGATGGTCGGCACCTCGACAACGCTGAGCTACCCGGCTGGGGGCCTGGGTGCCCCGAAGGATCGCCGTCCGGAGCCCCTGGTCGGTGACCTCGGGCTCCCGCCTGGGACCGAGGTCTTCTCTGCCGACGACCACATCTCGTTGGCCGAGGACATCTTCTACGAGAATTTCCCGGAGAGCATGAAGGACCGTGCTCCCCGCGTCATGAACGTCGATGGTGGGTGGGTGATCGGAATGGACGGGAAGTCCATCCTGGTGCCCGAGTTCATCGAGGTGCTCACCCAGTACGACCCTGTCCCCGGGTCGCACACGGGCGAGGTCGAGGCGCGGCTGTCCGCACTCGACTCGGAGGGTGTCTCCAGGGAGCTCGCGTTCCCCAACTCGATTCTGGCCTTGTTCGGGTGGCCGGACAGGGAAGTCCGTGAGCTCTGCTTCAGGATCTACAACGAGCACATGGCGGAGATCCAGGAGCGGTCGAACAACCGCATCTTCGGGGTCGGCCTGATCAACTGGTGGGACGCAGATGGAGCCCGCCGGACGGTGAACGAGCTGAAGGCGCTCGGCCTGAGGACGTTCCTGATGCCGCTCTCACCCGGGAAGGACCTGGAGAAGCGGCCGATCGACTATGCCAGCACGGCGATGGACGGCGTCTGGGAGGTCATCGAGGAGGCGCAAATTCCCGTTTCCCATCACATCGGTGAGAGCCCCCCCTCGACGCCGAACGAGTTCAATGCCCTCAGCATCGGGATGCTCCAGTCCGTGGCGCCGTTCCGGGACGCCTTCGGCAAGTACGTTTTCGGCGGCATTCTGGACCGTCACCCCGGCCTGCGCATCGGGTGGTTCGAGGGTGGGATCAACTGGGTGCCTTCGGCACTCCAGGACGCCGATCACATCGCGGCGTCGTTCCAACACCTCTCCAACCTGAAGATCCGGCACGAACCGGGCTACTACTGGGAGAACCACATGTGCGCGTCGTTCATCGTGGATCAGTTGGGACTCGACCTCTTGCCCCGCATCGGCGTTGACCGGGTGATGTGGTCCACCGACTTCCCGCACAACGAGAGCACCTATGGCTACAGCCGCCAGTCACTGGCGGCTGTCGTCCAGGCCGTCGGCCCGGAGGCGGCTACGGACGTCGTCTCCGGCAACATCCTGCGGTTCCTCGGACTGGCCACTTGATGGCTGCGGGCCTGATGGCTGACGCGACGTCGGCAGTGATCCCACGTGAGGCCGATCTCACCCGGATGCAGCGCCAACGAGTGGACCGGGTCCGAGCCCTCATGCGAGAGCAGGGAATCGACGCTCTGATACTGCTGGGCAACACCAACGTCGTCTATGCCACCGGGGCCATCTGGCCCCTCGCAGACTCGGGTCGGGCGAACGTCGACCAGCCCGTCGCCGTCGTGCTGGCCGACGACGAGTCGCCACATCTCTTTGCACGGGTGGGCGGTGATGCCGAGCGCCTCGTGGAGTTGGCGGACGACCACGTGCACGCCCCGGTGTTCCTCGACTTCGACGAGGGAGTACAGCTGTTCGCGTCGGTACTCGCTGGTCTCCTGCCGGCCCATGCCGTGATCGCCATCGACGAATGGACCAATGCACTGCGCCGCGAGCGATCCATCCTCTTCTCGTCCGACGCACCGGTCGATGGCGGGCGAGTGATCAGCCGAGCCAAGCTGCTCAAGACGCCCGACGAGCTGTCGTGTATGCGCCAGGGGCTTCGGATCACCGAGCAGGCGATTGCCGACGTGCAGGCGATGGTGAAGCCCGGCGTACGCCAGACCGACCTCACCGCGACCTTCCTGCGCACGATCTTCGATGCGGGAGCGGACGCCACGGTGCTCGATCCGATCTGGCAGGTGATGCCCGCGCGCATGGCTGACGGGCCATGGACGACGACGGGCGACTTGGCCTGCCCGCTCTCCTCGACCGAGCGGGAGCTCGGCGAGGGGGACGTCCTGTGGGTGGACACCGGTATCAGCTACGCGGGGTTCCACTCGGACTTCGGGCGGACATGGGTCGTCGGACGCGAGCCGGATGCTCGGCAGCGAGCGCAGTTCGAGCGCTGGCGGGCGATCATGGACGCCGTCCTCGACGTGACGCACGCCGGCGCCACAGCGGCCAACCTGACCGCCGCCGCTATCGGTGCCGCTGGGGGTGTGAAGCCGTGGATGCCGCACTTCTACCTCGGACACGGTCTCGGCATCGACAGTGCCGAGATGCCATACGTCGGGAGCGACATCGGAGAAGCGTTCGATGCAGGGCTCGTCCTCGAGGAGGGGATGGTCCTGGTGCTCGAGCCAATCGTATGGGACGACGGTGCCTCTGGCTACCGCTCGGAGGAGGTCCTGCTCATCACGGAGGACGGATGGGAGCCCATGACCGACTACTCCTACGATCCGTTCTGAGGCTCGAGTGACGACCACCGAAGTCCGTCCCGACGACAAGGCTCTCCGGGTAGCGCGCCGAGAGCGCCTGCTGGCCGGGATGGAGGCCGAGGGCATCGACGTGCTCGTGGTGGGCCGGGAGGGGAACGCCCGGTATGTCTCCGGCGCGCCCCGGCTCTGGACGGCGGGATCCCGCGCGTTCGGCCCCGGGTGCGTCCTCGTGCGCGCCACGGGGGCCGTCCACCTCCTGAGCACGTGGGACGAAGGAGTGCCCGAGGAGATCCCCCACGAGCACCTGTACGGGATCTCGTTCAACGCCACGAACTTCCTGCGGGCACTGAAGATGATCGACGGCGCGGCCTTGGCGCGGACCGTGGCCACCGATGGTCTCACCCCCTCCTCCGCGCAACTCCTCCCGAAGGCGTTCCCGTCTGCCGATCTGATCGACGGCGAGCCCCTGCTGCGCCGGGTGCGGCGAGTCAAGCTGCCCGAGGAAGTCGACGCGATCCGTGCATCGGTCCGCATCGCCGAGACTTCGCTCGAGGAGGCTGAAGCGGCGCTCGCGCCGGGGGTCACGGAGCGACACCTGACTGGCGTGTTCATGCACGCGATGGCATCCGCGGGCGTCACCACGCCGGCCGTGCAGGACGTCGTCTGGATCACGTCGCGCCGGCAACCATGGCACCGAGTGGGCCGAGACGTGCCGGCCCAGCCAGGTGACCTCGTGGCGTTCGACGCCGGTGTGATCCGCGGCGGTTACGTCGGTGAGGTGGGGCGGACCTGTGGGGTGGGAGGCCCCATCGACCGCGCGCTGTCCCAGCGCCAGGGCGAGCTATGGGACCGGCTCCTGTCCGCCTGCCGGCCCGGCGCCCCGCTGAGCGACCTCCTCGCCGCGTACGACACGCTCGGGATCGCGCCGCCTCCGATGCCCGTGGCCCGAGGCTTGGGTCTCGGCTTCGACCTCCCCTTGGCGACGCACGACCTCCCGATCTCGGCGGCTGAGCAGCACTTGGAGGTGGGCATGGTGTTCGCTCTTTCCGCCTACGTCTGGAAGGAGGGAGTCGGCGCCGCGTACGGCGAAGAGCCTGTGCACCTCACGGCAACCGGACCCGAGCTGCTCTCGGTGTCACCGTTCCGCGACACAAGGAGTTCCTGACATGACACCTGTCGATGTTCCGCCGCCCGAAGAGATCATCCTCTACGAGAAGGATCCGAGTACCCGGATCGCCACGATCACCTTCGATCGTCCCGACCAGCTCAATAGCCCGACGATCGGCGCCCGGAAGCGGTACGCCGATCTCCTGTTCAAGGCGAGCATCGACGACGACGTGAAGGTCCTCGTCGTGCGCGGCGTGGGCGACCACCTGGGGTCGGGCGCCGACCTCGACGAGTTGATGGCAAAGCAGGCCGAGGGCATAGCCCTGCAGGAGGAATTCGGTCTGGACGAGGAAGACGATGTCACCATGCCGAGCGCACGCTCGTACCGCGCCGGCGCGTCACTCTTGCACTGGTACGGCAACACGAGGTCCGGCTGCCGGAGCCTTCAGGATTTCAAGAAGATCAGCATCCTCGAGGTCAAGGGATACTGCTACGGCTGGCACTTCTACCAGGCGGCCGACGCGGACCTCGTGATCTCGTCCGACGACGCCCTCTTCGGACATCCAGCCTTTCGCTATGTCGGCTACGCCCCGCGGATGTGGCAATGGGCCATGATGATGGGATTGCGGAAGTTCCAGGAGATGGTGTTCACCGGCCGGCCGTTCACCGCACAACAGATGTACGACTGCAATTTCGTCAACAGCGTCGTGCCGCGCGAACAACTCGAGACGGAAGTGGAGAAGTACGCACTCGCGTGCGCGCGCACCAGGCCGACCGACACCGTGTTCATGCAGAAGGTGTTCTTCGAGGTGATGAAGCAGCAGCAAGGGGAGTACATGGGGAGCCTCCTCAGTGCGTGGCTCGAGTCGATGGGCGGAATGCTCCGAAATGACGACGATGGTCGACGGGCAACGCTGAGCAACGAGACGATGGATGCCGGCCTCAACCGCGCCGTCAAGGACAACGACGATGCATTCCCTCCCGAGTGGCGACTGAGCAGGTCCGGCCGTCGGCGCGCCGAGACCGACTGAAGGTGGCCCAGCCCGATCTGAGTCCGCCGGAGACTCCGGCCGTCCCTCCGCTGCACGAGCTCCGGGTGATCGATCTCTCAAGCGGAATCGGAGGCGCCTACTGCACCAAGCTGCTCGCCGACGGCGGTGCGGACGTGATCAAGGTGGAGTCGCCCGAGGGTGACCCTCTGCGGGAATGGTCGGCGTCGGGTGCCGTGATCCCGCCCGGGACGGACGGCGCGCTCTTCAACTTCCTCTGCACCTCGAAGCAGAGCGTCGTCGTCGATCCACGGCGCACGGGCGAGCTGGCCTCGCTGCAAGAGCTCCTGGCATCGGCAGACGCGGTCGTCTGGTCCCGAGGCTCGGTGGTGGCGGAACACGTCTCATTGGAGCCCCGCCAGATCCTGGCGGCCCACCCGCACGTCATCGTGGCGTCGATCACTCCCTTCGGCCTCGACGGCCCGTGGAGCGACCACGTGGCCACCGAATTCACCCTGCAGGCGTGGTCGGGGGGGATCATCGGGCTCGCACGAGGACAACCCGATCGTGCGCCGGTGTACGTGGGGGGTCAGATCGGGGAGTGGCTCTCGGGACTCTTCGCTGCGATCGGCACCGTGGCGGCGGGTCGGCGCAAGGAGCCGGGCGGCGAGCTCGTCGACGTGTCGATGCTCGAAACGCTGGCCATGTGCCTCACGTACTACCCCGTGACCTTCAACGACCAACTGGGGCGGCCGATGCGGCGACGCCGATACGTCCCGACGCCGGGCGTCGGCGCGGCACGTGACGGGCTGGTCGGGCTGGGGTGCGGGACGGGCCAACAGTGGCTCGACTTCTGCGTGATGGTGGAGCACCCGGAGTGGATGAAGGATCCAAGGCTGTTCCTCGACCGCACCGCGCTGGCACCGACGATCGACGCATGGATCGCGGAACGCTCGGTCGAGGAGGTGCTGGACCTGGCCTCAGCGTTCCGGATTCCCAATGCACCCATCGCCGACGGTTCGAACGTCACGGGCCTGGAGCACTACCGCTCGCGTGGGACGTTCGTCGCCAATCCACGGGACGGCGCGGCGAACCCACGGCCGCCCTTCCGGCTCGGGTCGGGACGGCTGCGGTCGCCAAGACCGGCACCCGGGCTCGGGGAGCAATCGGTCGATGAGATCGAACGACGCCAGCCGCGTGGCAGGGATCGCAAGCCGGGTGGTCTCCCCGGACTGCCGTTCCAGGGACTCCGCGTGCTGGACATGACGGCCTACTGGGCTGGTCCGATGGCGAGCCACATGTTGGCGCTCCTCGGAGCAGAGGTGATCCATCTCGAATCATCGGCACGTCCCGACGGGGTCCGTCTCGTCGGCGGTGTGCCGCAGACGGAGGACCACTTCTGGGAGCGAGGCCCGATCTTCGCCGCACTGAACACCAACAAGAAGAGCCTCACGATCGACGTCCGTCATCCACGCGGCGTGGATCTCGTCCGTCGCGTCGTGGCCACGTGTGACGTGGTCATCGAGAACTACACGCCGCGCGTCCTGGACCAGCTGGGTCTCGATTTCGAGACTCTCCGGGAGGTTCGGCCGGATCTGATCATGGTTCGGATGCCAGGATTCGGCCTCGATGGTCCCTGGCGTGACGTCGGTGCCTTCGCGTTCGTGATCGAGGACGCTTCTGGGCTCACGTGGCTCACTGGGCAACCGGATCTGCTCCCGATCGAGCCGTACTGCGTCGGCGACCCCAACGCCGGGTTGCACGCGCTGTTCGGCCTGATGCTGGCTCTTCGGCACCGTGAGAAGACCGGCGAAGGCGGCCTCGTCGAGGCCGCGATGGTGGACGCCGCACTCAACGTTGCCGCGGAACAGGCCATCGAGTACTCCGCCTACGGAGCTCTCTTGTCCCGCAGCGGGAATCGGGGGCCAGTTGCGGCGCCGCAGAATCTGTATCAGGTCACAGGTCCTGACGAGTACGGCCGCGACGACTGCTGGGTCGCCATCGCCGTTGCCACCGACGAGCAGTGGTTGTCGCTCCGCCGCGTCCTGGGTGAGCCCGACTGGGCCGCCGATCCCGTACTCCTGACCGTGGCGGGGCGCCGGCGGGAGCACGACCGGATCGACAGCCACCTGCAGGAGTGGTGCCGCGACCAGTCGGGGGACCAGGTGGTCGATCGCCTCTGGGGCGCCGGGGTGCCCGTGGCGAAGGTCGTGCAGCCTCACCGCCAAGCCGAGCTCCCCCAGCTCGAGTTCCGGAAATTCTTCGAAGAGGTGCCTCACCCGGTGATCGGATCCTCTCGCTACAGCACGCTCCCGATCCGGTTCTCGCGCGGTCCGGAACGGTTCCACGCACGGTCGGCTCCCCTCTTGGGGGAGCACACGGTGGAGCTGTTGAGCGAGCTCGGCCTCAGCCGTACGGAGATCGACGGGTTGGAAGAAGACGGCGTCATCGGCGGCTCCCCGGTTGCGGAGTCCTGAGGGCGGGCGCAGGCGCCGTATCCTTCCGTCATGGGTTTCCAAGCCGCCCCGTTCGATGTCGTCGAAGCCTCCCGTCGGGTGTGGCTGGAGCGTTGGGACCCGGAGGCCGCCTCGGGGATGGCCGTGTTCGCCGCCATCCTGCGCTCCTACCAGCTGCTGAACAACCAGGTGAACGAGGTGATGAGTCGCCACGACCTGACCTTTGCTCGCTACGAGGTGCTCGCCTGGCTGGCCACCGACCCTGAAACCGCCCTGACGCTCAGCTGGATCAGCAAGAGCCTTCGCATTCCTCCGGCCACGGTGACGAACATCATCGACCGCTTGGAGGATGACAAGCTCGTTCGACGCGCGCCGCATCCGTCCGATGCCCGGACGACCCTGGCCGTGATCACCACGCGTGGCCGGAGAGTTGCCACGGACGTCACGCGAGTCCTCAACTCGACTGTCTACGAACGCATCGGTCTTTCCGAACAACAGCGGGGCCACCTCGTCGACCTGTTGACCCTGCTCAGAGCAGCCGGAAACGAGTTCGATGTCGAACAATCGAACGAAATCCTCGAAGAAGTCGGATCTCGCGCCGAGACGCGCAAGCCGGGGCGCAACGGTCGCAAGAGCCGGTTCGAAGTGGCGTAGATTCCTCTTGTCCGTCGGTTGGGTGGCGCCCCAGATGGAGACATCGGCGTTCGACGTGACGCGCTGGTGTCTGGCCGATGTTTCGACGTCGTACTAAACTGGGGCCGTGGCTGACCGCACCGCCTGGCAGGAGGCCTTCGAGCGCTCGCCGCGGCGCGCCGCCGCGCTTCGAGACCATGTCGGGCATCCCGCTCGAGCCGGTCTACGGCCCCGCCGGGAGCGAGCTGCCGGGCCAGCACCCCTACACACGGGGGCCCTATGCCTCCATGTACCGCTCGCGCCTGTGGACCATGCGCCAGTTCGCCGGCTTCGGCACGGCGTCGGACACGAACGGCCGCTTCCACGGGCTGCTGCGGGCCGGCGGCGACGGGCTGTCCACGGCGTTCGACATGCCCACGCTGCTCGGGCGCGACTCGGACGACCCGCTGGCCCGGGGCGAGGTCGGGAGAGCGGGCGTGGCGGTGGACACGCTGGTCGACATGGAGATCCTCTTCGGCGGGATCGACCTCGGCAAGGTGTCGACCTCCATGACCATCAACTCGGCCGCCGCGCCCATCTTGGCCATGTATGTCGGGGTGGCCGACCGGAACGGGGTCGATCGTTCCGAGCTGTCGGGCACGCTGCAGAACGACATCTTGAAGGAGTACCAGGCACAGAAGGAGTACGTCTTCCCGCCTCGCCCCTCGGTGCGTCTGGTCACCGACACCATGCGCTTCTGTGCGGCGGAGCTCCCGCGGTGGCACCCGGTCTCGGTCTCGGGCTACCACATCCGCGAGGCGGGCTCGACCGCGGCGCAGGAGCTCGCGTTCACGCTGGCCAACGGGTTCGCCTACATGGAGGCCGCGCTGGCCAGCGGACTGGCGGTGGACGACTTCGCACCGCGCCTGAGCTTCTTCTTCAACGCACACATCGATTTCTTCGAGGAGATCGCCAAGTACCGCGCCGCGCGGCGCATCTGGGCCCGCTGGATGCGCGACCGCTACGGCGCGTCCGACGGCCGCTCCACCCAGCTGCGCTTCCACACCCAGACCGCGGGCGTGTCGCTCACGGCCCAGCAGCCGGAGGTCAACCTGGTGCGGGTGGCAGTCGAGGCCCTGGCCGGCGTCCTGGGTGGCACCCAGAGCCTGCACACGGACGCCTTCGACGAGGCCCTGGCCCTCCCGACTGAGCACGCGGCGCGCCTGGCGCTGCGCACCCAGCAGGTCATCGCCGAGGAGACCGGGGTCGCGCACGTGGCCGACCCGCTCGGGGGCTCGTGGTTCGTCGAGGAGCTGACCGACGAGCTCGAGCGCCGCGCCGAGGAGGTCTTCGCCCACCTCCTCGAGGCCGGCTCGGGCTCGGTGCTCGAGGGCGTGTACGCCTGCATCGATGACGGCTGGTTCGTGGGAGAGATCGCAGACGCCGCCTATGCGTTCCAGACCAAGGTGGCGCGGGGCGAGTGGATCCAGGTCGGGGTCAACGGCTACGTGGAGGATGACGGCGTGGCGCCGTCGACGCTCCGCATCGACCCGGCGGTCGAGGCCGAACAGCTCCGTTCGCTCGCCGCTGTCAAGCAGGCGCGGGACGACGAAGCGGTCCATCGGAGCTTGGCCCGCATCGCGGCCGAGGCGTCAGACCCGGCCGTCAACCTCATGCCGGCGCTGATTGATGCCGCGCACGCCCACGTCACCGTGGGCGAGGCCATGCGGGCGATGGAGTCCGTGTTCGGCACTTATACCGAGCGCCACGTCGCGTGACGCTGCGGGTCCTCGTGGCCAAAGTCGGGCTGGACGGCCACGATCGCGGCCTGCGTGTGGTGGCCCGGATCCTGCGCGACGCCGGGTGCGAGGTCGTCTACGCAGGCCTGCGCCAGTCGCCCGAGTCCATCGCCGCCATGAGCGCGCAGGAGGACGTCGACGTGGTCGGCGTGTCCATGCACAACGGCGCCCACCTCACCTTGGCCCCCCTCGTCGTGCGTGCGCTGCGTGACGCCGGCCTAGCCACGCCGGTCGTCGTCGGCGGCATCATCCCGCCCGACGACATCCCCCTGCTCGAGGCGGACGGCGTGGCCGCGGTCCTGGGGCCCGGCGCCTCGAACGACGAGGTGGTGGCGGTGGTGCGGGGCGCCGTGGCCGCCGCCGGGGAGGCCGGGGGGGTGAACCGCTCCGGTCAGCCGGCTCGCCGCCCGGGTCCGAAGGAGCCGATCACGCCCTCGCCGAAGGCCACGAGCGTCTCGGGCGCGCCGAAGTCGGCGAACCAGGCATAGACCCGTTCCACGCCGCGCGCTGCCATGATGACGAAGTGCTCCGTGAGTTCCGACGCGGTGCCGACGACCACCTGGGCGCCCATGCGGCGCCGCGCCGTCTCGGCGATCTCGCCGCGCCGCGCCGGGTCCGACACCAGCGCGCACTGCACCTGCACCGAGCAGCGGGCCTTCCCCGCCCGCGGGCGCATCTCGTCGAGCCGGTCCATGATGCCGATGTGGACGTTCCACCAGTCGGCATGGGCGGCCACCAGCTCCATCGTCTTGCGCCCGGCGCCGCCGATCGTGACGGGGATCCTCCCGAGCGGCACCGGGTGCTGGCGGGCCCCGCGCAGGGTGAAGAACTCGCCCTCGTAGTCCACCGTCTCGCCGGACCAGAGCGCATCGAGGATCTCGAGTGTTTCCTTGAACCGGGCCACCCGCTGCCTGGGCTCGGTGCTTCCGATGCCGAATGTCTCGAACTCGGCGGGCACCGACCCCCAGCCGATGCCGAGCTCGAAGCGGCCGGCCGAGGCATGGTCGAGGGTGACCGCCTCGCGGGCCAGCACGGCCGGGTGCCTGAAAGCGTCGCACAGCACGAGCGACCCGACTCCCAGCCGCTGCGTGTGGGCGGCCAGCCAGGTCGTGGTCACCGTGGCCTCATACATCGGGGACGTTTCGGCCAGGGGCGGGACGAGGTGGTCCATGCCGGCGATGCCGGCAAATCCCGCCTCCTCGGCGACCCGTGCACGCGTCACGATGTCGTCGAGCGACATGCGCATCTGGGGCAGGTAGAGCCAGAACTCGAGTCCGGGGGCCATGGCCCGGCGACTCTACCCGCGGTGCTGGGGTACCTCCCTCTGGGTTACGCGAGACTGTGGCCGCCGCGCCGGTTCGGGCGGCCGCCTGGTCGCCCGGCTGTCACCCCGGGGGCCGACGAGGGGAGGGACGGCCATGGGCACGCTGCAGGTGAGGTTCACCCAGGAGGAGTTGCTCGCCGACACGCCGGTAGCCGAGCCGCTCTTCGCCGGCGGCGTGCGCTGCCACGGGGGCTTCGACGAGGACGGTCACTACGTGCCGCCCCGGACGCGGTTTCGGGGGCCCGCGATCAGCGCGTGGGCCGCGCAGCACGCGGCCCAGTTCGGCGCCGAACTCCTCGACGTGCCCCTGGAACGGTGGGAGCGCACGTTTCCCAGCGTCGAGCAGGCCCATTTCTTGATCAGATCCGGCGTCCCGGAGCCGTTGATGGCGTCGCTCACGCGGATCGGGACGGTCGAGGGGTACGGGGCCAATATCCGCCTTCTCAAGCCGGAGGACCTACAGCGCTGGTTCGCCGAGGACATCGCGGGGACCGCCGTTGAGCACCTCGGCGGTGGGCTGTTCGAGGCGCACGCCCGCGACGAGGCGGGGTGGGAGGAGGCGGCCGGTCACCGCGACATGTGGTTCGCCGCCCGTGACGTCGCGTTCGGCCGGGCCGGCGACGAGATCGACATCGAGGCCATGCTCGCCCGGATGGGTTTCGGCGCCGGCCGAGGCGCAACGACGTCGGACAACCGCCTGCTGCCCGGCGACATCCCGCTCGAGCTCGAGTGGATGGTCTCGCTGATGGTGCGCGTCCTGTTCATCGAAATCTCGGCGTTCCACACCTTCGCCTGGGCGGAGGCGTGGATGTCCGACGCGGACCTGGTGGCAGGGGACGGGGAGGCGGCCCGCCTGGTGTCCTACATCCGGGCAGACGAGACTCCGCACGTCGGCTACCTGCGCACGGCGCTCAGTGAGATGCGGGATCGCACCTGGGTCGGGGAGGGCGGCCGGCGTCACGCCGGCTGCGACATGATCGGGCGCATCTGGGAGCCGCTGCTCGCGCAGAGCGTGGGCCCAGCCCGCGACGAGGCGCGCCGGGCCACCCGGGCCGAGATCGAGCACTGGTGCGGGCGGCGCCGGGACGGTGCCGACATCCTGGCCGGGTTCCACGCACTGGAGAGCGAGGCGGCGTGACGCACCCGTCGGGGTGGGTAGGAGGCTGAGGGCATGAAGTTCGGCGTCTTCTACGAGCACCAGCTCCCCCGTCCGTGGACGGCGGAGAGCGAGCACCGGCTCCTGCAGGACGCGCTCGAGCAGGTGGAGCTGGCCGACCGGCTCGGCTTCGACGTCGTGTGGGAGGTCGAGCACCACTTCCTGGAGGAGTACAGCCACTCCTCGGCGCCCGAGGTGTTCCTGGGCGCGTGCAGCCAGCGGACGAAGGACATCCGTCTCGGCCACGGGATCATCCAGACGGCGCCCGGGTACAACCACCCGGCGCGGACGGCGGAGCGGGTGGCCACGCTGGATCTGATCTCGGGTGGGCGGGTCGAGTTCGGCTCGGGGGAGTCCGGTTCGGAGGCGGAGCTCGGCGGCTTCCTCGTCGACCCGGCAACCAAACGCGAGGCCTGGTTGGAGGGGCTCGAGGTGGCACTCCGCTGCATGACCGAGTCCCCCTTCACCGGCGTCGACGGGCGGTTCGTGCAGATGCCACCGCGCAACGTCGTGCCCAAACCGATGCAGAAGCCCCATCCACCCCTGTGGGTGGCGTGCTCGAGGCGTGACACCATCCTGCTCGCCGCCGAGAAGGGGATCGGCGCGCTGACCTTCGCCTTTATCGACCCCGAGGAGGCGCGCAAGTGGGTCAGCGACTACGAACAGACCCTTGCGGCGCGCTGCGTCCCGGTCGGCCTGGCCGTCAACCCCTCCGTCGCTTGCGTCACACAGATGATGTGCCATGCCGACGAGGAGGTGGCGCTCGACCGCGGCCTCGAGGGCGGCAACTTCTTCGGCTACTCGCTGGGCCACTACTACATCTTCGGGGAGCACCGTCCGGGCTCGACCGACGTGTGGACCGAGTACATCGAGCGCCGCGGGGAGCAGGGGTACTCGCCCGAGGTCGAATCCGCGCTGCGCCAGGAGCGTCTCGGAGCCAGGCTCGCCGCTGGCGACCGCACCGGCCTACGGGGGGCGACCGGGACGCCCGACCAGGTACGTGCCTACCTGGAACGCTTCGAAGAGGCGGGGGTGGATCAGGTCATCTTCGTGCTCCAGGCCGGTCGGAACCGTCACGAGCACATCTGCGAGTCACTCGAACTCTTCGGGCGCGACGTCTTGCCCGCCTTCAAGGAACGCGACGAGGCTCAGGTGCGGGCCAAGGCCGGGCGCATGGCTCCGGCCGTCGAAGCAGCCCTGGCCCGCCGGGCCTCGTTGCCCGCGGCGCCCCCGCTGCCGGCGGACTACTCCTTCCCGGCCATCCCGCGCCGGTGGGCTGACCAGACGGGCAGCACCGAGATGCGCGACTGGCTGGAGCACTTTGCCGACATCCAGGCTCGCGGCATGCGTGACGAGGATCTCGGCTTTCTCGGCGGTTGAGTCAGCCTTCGCCGGCCGGCCGCTGCGGCGGGTCCGTCCCGCGGGCGAGGTCGGCCATGTGCTGCGTGAGCGCCGTCACCTGGGTTCGCAGGGCCGTCACCTCAGCGGACAACGCGCTCAGCGCGTCCAACACGTCGCCGCCTTCGTCGCCCGCGCCGTCCGCGCCGCCCGGCGCCTGCGTCCCGGCAGGCGCCGGGCTCCTCGGTTCGAGGCGCAGGAAGCTGGCGAGTGAGCCGGCGAGCAGTCCCAGCACGGAGATGCCGGTAACCATGATCACCACGGCCGCCCAGCGCCCGGTCGCGGTCTTGGGCACGATGTCGCCGTAGCCGACGGTGGTCAGGGTCACGATCCCCCACCAGAGCGCGTCGCCGACGGTGGCAAATTCCGGGTTGGTGGGGTGCTCGGCGTAGTACGCGACGAGCGAGGCGGTGATGAGTACGCCGATGGCCACCGCGGCCACCCGGCCCAGACGCTCGAAGAGCTGCCGGGATCCCCGGCTGACCATGAGGATCCGGGCCACGCGGGCGAGCCGGAGGAGGACGACGAAGCCGCCGCCGTGCGCGCCGGGGATCAGGAACCAGGGTGCGGTGACGATGACGACGAACAGGTCGAACCGGCCGAAGCCCGTCCGGCGGTAGCCCTCGAGCCGCCGGCCGTGGACGAGGTAGTCGACCAGGAAGACCAGCCAGGTGACGATTCCGATGACGACCGACACGGGATTCCCCTGCTGAGGGGCGACGATGAGCGGTAACAGCGCGGAGGTGATGATCGGAACGCGCATGAGCGCGTCGATAACGGGCCAGAAAGGCCGCGTCCGCTTCGTTCCTGGGCTGAGCCTGCGGCCGGGCCATGCAGAGAGTCTTGCCCGGGTGCGGCCCCGCGGAGGTGGACGGCCGGTCGGCTCCCGGCTTCCCGAGCGTCTGACGCGGCGGGTCGCTACCATCCGGTGCCGATGCCGGACTACGACGCCATCATGATCGGGGCTGGTCACAACGGTCTGACCGCGGCCACCGTGATGGCGCGCGGTGGCATGCGCGTGCTCTGCCTGGAGAAGAACCACTTCATCGGAGGCATGGCCTCGTCGACCGAGTTGATCCGGGGGTATCGCTTCGAGCTGGCCGGCTCCATCCAGTTCCCGGTGCCCAACCAGGTCTACGAAGACCTCGAGCTCGGGTCCTGCCCGATCTACGAACCGGAGGTCCAGTCGGCCAGCATCGGGGACGGCACGGGGCCGCCGATCCTCCTCTATTCGGATCCCGAGCGGCTGTTGGAGCACCTGGGGGAGACGATCGGGATCGAGGCGGTGCTCGGCATGGCCGAGATCGCGGCCTGGGCCGAGGCCCCGGCTCGCGCAATCGGGCGCTTCGACGTGCGCCGACCGCCGCGCTCCCTCGACGAGATGTGGGAGTGCGCCGCCAACGAGGGGGAGCGGGAGGCGATCCGCACTGCGCTCTTCGGGAGCGTCATGGACGTCGTGGACCGCCACCTTCCCGATCCGGTGAAGCATGCCCCGGTCCGCAGCATGCTGGCTTTCCTCGCCGTCAACTCCACCTTCCGGGGCCCGTGGTCGCCGGGCAGCGCGCTCTGCCTCGCCTTCGCCCTGGCCTCACCGGGCACGGCGACCATGTCCAAGGTCCGGGGTGGCATCGGCACCATCTCCGAGCACCTGCGCCTCCTCTTCGAGGGCGCCGGCGGTGAACTGCGGCGCCACACCAAGGCGGCCCGCATCGTGGCCGATGACGGCGCGGTCGCCGGCGTTGCGCTGACGGACGGAACGGTGGTCAGCGCGCCGGTCGTCGTGTCCAACCTCGACCCGACCGCCACGTTCACGCACCTGGTCGATCCTGCGGATCTTCCCGACGACTTCAACCGGCGGGTGGCTTCCATCGACCACCGGGCCCTGTACTTCCAGGCCCACTTCGCCCTCAACGGCCTGCCGGAGTACCGCGGCCCCTACGAGGAGCTCAACGACCCGTTGTTGGGGCGCAACGTGACCTTCTTCGGGACGGCGGAGCAGATGCAGCGCGACTTCGAGGGCTGCCTACGCGGCGAGGTCCCTGCGTCGCCCAGCTTCAACCTGCAGATCCCTTCGCTCGAGGACCCGGACCTCGCTCCGGCGGGCATGCACGCCGCCAGCAGCTTCGCCTTCTACCTCCCCATCGGGAACCGTGAGACCCAAGGGGCATTGCGGGACGAGATGGCGGCCCGGGTCGTGGACAAGATCGCCGCGGTCGCGCCGAACTTCCCAGACCTGGTCGAGCGGCAACTCAACTACCCGGCGTACACGTACGAGCTGATGTTCGGGTGCACGGGGGGCGACTTCACGCACGGGCTGCTGCAGCCCGAATTCATGGGGCCCTTCCGGCCCGGTCCACGCGGGTGGCCCGATGCACCCGTGCCGCTCCGTGGCCTCTACCTCTGCGGTGCCGGGTGCCACGGGGGTCCCGGCGTGACCTTCATCCCCGGCTACAACTGCGGTCACGCCGTGCTCGACGAGGTTGCGGGTAGCGGGGTGCGCGACTGGTTGTAGCGCCGCTGGCGCTCCATGAAGGCCAGGAAGAACGCCACGGCGAAGGCCAGGCTGGTGAAGAGGCTCATGACGAAGAAGATCCAGGGGTACCGGACGCCTCGTCGCCTCCCGTCGACGATGCTCCAGAGCGGGAAGAGCACAACGTTGACGATGATGTAGTCCTGCGCGGCCGAGTCCGCCGCCCAGTTCGTGAACAGCTGCTTGGTGTAGTCGACATACGTGGCGCGATGCCCGTAGAGATGGACGTAGCGGACGTTGAAGTACCACCCGAGGACGAGCGAGCAGGCGCCCACCACGTAGTAGACGGCCTCGAGTGCCGAGACGCGTCCCGCCCCCTCCCGGCCGAACAGCCTGCGGTTCACCATGAACGCGTAGATCGTGCTCACGATGCCCAAGGTCCCGTAGAGGACCAAACCTGTCGCCACGATGCCCCCCGTTGCGTGCGGCATCCCGCACAGCTCTCGCTCCGGCAACCATACGGCGCCGGACGCCCCCGGGCCCCGGGGGCGTAGCGGGGGCGTCAGAGGAGCTCGAGGAGCCGCTCGGGTGGTCGGGCGATCACGGCACGGTCGCCCACGACGAAGATGGGGCGTTCCAGCAGGATCGGGTGCCGGGTCAGAGCCTCGAGCAACGCCGGGGCGGTGGCCTCCGCGAGCCCGAGTTCGCCGTAGACGGGTTCACCGGTCCGCATCATCAGGCGCGGGTCGTCGATGCCGAGCTTCGCCATGAGGCCTTCGAGCTCAGCCAGGTTCGGAGGGTGCTCCAGGTAGCGCACCTCCTCGGCGGGCACACCTCGCTCCTGCAGCAGGGACAGCGCAACGCGGCTCTTGGAACACGCAGGATTCGCGTACAGCTGGGGGTGCGAGGTCACGCGCCAACCCTAGGAGACCGCCAGAAGTCAGGGCCCGCCGGGCGGCATGGCGGCCAGCGCCTGCGCCCAGCTGTACGCGTACGAGGACACCGGTGCATCCGCCACGGCGAGCGTCACCGCCATGGAGGTGCCGCCGACATCCCCCCGGTTGGTGTCCGCGTGCAGGGCCAGCGCGGCGCCCATGGCCAGGTTGGGACCCGAACCGAAATCGTCGAGGATGCCTTTGCGGTGCCCCCAGCAGCCCGGGGCGCCGCGCCGCGGGCAGTCGAGGTTGCCACTGTTGTATCCGTCGTCGTACATCCACCCGTACACCGCGTCGAGCGCGTTGCTCGACCCCCCGGCCCACTCGCCGTCGACGAGCAGGTAGGCGTGGCCGGCGTCGGGAGGGTCGTTGGCCGCGTCGGCCCCGCGCTGTGCGTTCTGGTCCAGTCCCGCCGTGAGGCCGCCGAACACGGAGAGACCCCGGTCGACGCGTTCCAGGTCGATGGTGACGAGGAGCTGCTCCGGGACGCTGAGTCGAGCGAACCCCGCGGGGAGCACCATGGGCCGGATGCCCTCGCGCACATGGGCGTGGTTGATGGCGGCCAGGGCGGCATCCATGCAGGACGCCGAGACGTCGATGCTGCCGGCACACGACCGGACGAAGTCGGGCACCGGGGCGATGTTGTGCCGCGGGTCGACGATGCCGGTGGGCGCTTCGTTGCTCGGGACCGCGCGCAGCGGCTGCAGGGTGCCAGCCGCCGTCTCCGCCTGCGCCTGGCGCCAGGTGTAGTCGTACGCGGTCGGCGGGCCGGCGGCCAGCGTGGCCGCCAGTGAGGATCCCCCGCGGTCACCAGGCGCGGCGTCGGCGTTCGGGGCGAAGGCCGCTCCCATGGCCAGGCCGTGCGTCCCCATCTGGGCGAGCAGGGTTCCCCGGTCGGCCCAGCACCCCGAGGTCCGGCCGACGCGGCAACCGGGCACTCCGGAGTCCGGGCCGTCCTGGTACATCCACTGGTAGAGGGCATCCAACCCGTTGTCGACGGCGCCGATCCACTCGTTGGCGGCCGATTCCCAGACGTGTCCCGGGGTGGAAGGCAGGCCGCCGGCCGCGGCGCCTCGCTGCGCGACGCGATCGAGCACCGTGCTGAGCCCGGCCAACGGGGGGAGCCCGCGGTCGACGCGCTCACGGTCGACGGCGACAAACAGCTGCTCGGGCACGCTGAGGCGGCCGAAGTCGGAGGGCAGCCGCATCGGGGGGAGGGCCTCGCGGGATCGGGCGGCGTCGATCGCCTGCAGCGCGATCCGCAGGCACACGGCCGACGAGTCACCCCCGACCGGCGCGCACGTGCCGGGGTAGTCAGGGGAGGGGGACAGCGATTGGGGCGGGTCGGACAGCGCGCGGCCGGGTCCCGCCGCCGATGAGCAGCCGGCGGCGGCCGCCAGCACGAGAGCAAGGGCGATGGTTCGCGCCAGGCGCCCCCCGGCCCGCCAGCCGGAGCGACGCGCCAGACCGTCGTGACGCCGCATCAGGTGGCCAAGGTAGCCAGGGCGCGGACCTCACGGGGCACCCGTCGCGGCGCCGGTACCCCACCGGGCGGGACGCTTCTCCAAGAAGGCCGACACCGCCTCCCGCATTTCGCCGGTCATGGAGGAAAGGACTTGGGTCCGGTTCTCGAGGTCGATCCCCGCCTGCAACGAGCCCACCTCGAGCTGCGACCACATGACCTCCTTGGTCATTCGGACCCCCCAGGGCGCGTTGCCGGCGATCAGCCGGCCGGTCCGCAACGCCGCCTCCATCAGGTTCTCGTCGGGGACCACCTCGAGGACGAGCCCGATGCGATCGGCCTCGTCAGCGTCGATGATGCGACCTGTCAGCATGAGCTCCCAAGCCCGGGAGGCACCGATGAGCCGAGGGAGGAGCCAGCTCACGCCGATGTCGCAGCCGGAGAGCCCGAGCCGGACGAAGGCGACGTTGAACCGGGCGGAGGCCGCTGCGATGCGGATGTCGCTGGCCAGCGCCAGCGCCAGCCCGCCTCCCGAGGCCGGCCCGTTCACGGCGGCGATGACGGGCTGGGGGAGGGCGCGCAGAGCCGGCACCAGCGCGGCGATCTCGGTTTGGATGGCGAAGGTGTCCTCGACCTGCCCGCGGCCGTCGGCCCTCCGGGCCCGCCCGTAGCCGTGCAGGTCGATGCCGGCGCAGAACCCGCGCCCGGCGCCGGTCACGACCACCGCCCGACACGCCCGGTCCCCGGCCAGTGCGTGCAACACCTGGTGCAGCTCGTCCACGAGCTGCGCGTTCATCGCGTTCAGGCGGTCCGGTCGTGACAGCGTGATCCGGGTGATCCCCTCGTCGGGCTGGTCGACCTGCAACGTGTCCATGGTGGTGCTCCTCCGCTCGTCGGGCCTCATGGTGCCCCAGCCGGAGGCGGGAGGCGCCCTCTCGCACTAGACGAGGGCGGACGCCCGTCATGATTTAGCACTAAACTAAGCGGGTGACCCGGCCTGACAGGGGCGACACCGTCGTCGTCCTCTTCACCTGCGACCTGCGCGTGCACGACCACCCCGCCCTGTGGCAGGCCTGCGCGTCGGCGCGCACGGTGGTTCCGCTCTTCGTCGTCGACCCGGCCTTCACCGTGCCGGCCCGGGCATCGGGCAACCGGGCGGCGTTCCTCGCCGAGTGTCTGTGCGACCTGCGCGCGTCCCTCGCGCGCCCGGGGTGCCGACCTCTTCGTCCGCTCGGGTGACACCGTGGAGGCCACCATGGAGGTGATGGAGCGCACCAGCGCCGCCGCGGTCCTGGTCACCGAGGACGTGAGTGCCCTGGCCCGAGCGCGCCACGACCGCCTGGCGAGCGCCTGTGCGGTGCGGTGCCGCCGGTTCGAGCCCCACCCAGGGTCGATGGTGGTGCCGGCGGGGGAGGTCCTGCCCGCAGGCAGGGACCACTACGCGGTCTTCACGCCCTATTGGCGCCAGTGGCACGCGGCGCCGTGGCGCTCCGTGCTGCCCGCGCCACGCCGTGTCCCGGGTCCGTCCCGCCTGGCCGCGGGCCGCCTGCCGCGCCTGGTCGAGCCGGGCCGTCCGGTGTCGCCGGCGCGTCTGGCCGGCGGCGAGTCCGCCGGACGGGCCCGCTGGACGCGCTGGTCGCGCCGGAGTCTGGTCACGTACGACGAGGGGCACGACGACCTGGCAGGCGACCGCACGTCGCGCCTCGAGCGCGTACCTCCACTTCGGCTGCTTGTCGCCGCTCGAGCTGGCCTGGCGGGCCGAGTCGTCCGAAGCCTTCGTCCGCCAGCTCTGCTGGCGCGACTTCCACCGCCAGGTTGCGTCGGCGTTCCCAGACCTGCCCCGGCGCGAGTATCGCCCACGGGCGAGACGATGGCGCCGGGACCACGCGGCGGAGGCGGCGTGGCGCGAGGGACGGACCGGTGTCCCCATCGTGGACGCCGCCATGCGCCAGCTGCGTGCCGAGGGGTTCGTGCACAACCGTGCCCGCATGCTGGCCGCCGCGTATCTGGTGAAGGAGCAGGGCCTGGACTGGCGCATCGGCGTGGACCACTTCGCCGACTGGCTGACCGACGCCGACGTGGCCAACAACTCGGGCAACTGGCAGTGGGTGGCCGGCACCGGGAACGACACCCGGCCCAACCGGCGCTTCAACCTCGTGCGCCAGGCAAGGCGCCACGATCCCGATGGGGCCTACGTCCGCCGTTACGTCGAGGAGCTCTCCGGAGTCGCCGGCGGGGCGGTGCACGAACCGTGGCGCCTGCCTGCTGCAGAGCGCCGGGCACTCGGCTACGCCGCGCCGCGTGCCGGCGGGCCTGGGCGGGTGGTCTGACCATGGGGTTGCGCTACCACGCCGAGATCGACGCTCCCTTGCACGAGGTGGTGGAGTGGCATGCGCGTCGAGGTGCCATCCGGCGCCTCATGCCCCCGTGGCAGCCCCTCGGTGTGGTTGAGGAGGCGCCCTCGCTGGTGAGCGGCCGCGCCGTGCTCCGCCTGCCCGGAGGGCTGCACTGGGTGTCCGAGCACCGCCCTCTCGGCCCGCAGGTCGGCTCGGGTGAAGGCTTCGTCGACGAGCTGACCAACCTGCCGCTGCACTGGCGCCACACGCACCAGTTCGAGGCTCTCGGTACGGCGCAGACGCGAGTCACCGACACCGTGGAGACCCCGGTACCGGCGTCCTTCTTGCTCCAGACGTTCCGCTACCGCCGCCATCAGGTCGCCGGCGACCTGATGGCGCACCGGTGCGCCGCGGCGTTGGGCGGCCGCGCACTGACCGTTGCCGTGACCGGATCCTCGGGGCTCATCGGGTCGGCGCTCGACGCCTACCTGTCGACCGGGGGCCACCGCGTGGTCCGACTGGTGCGCCGCCCGCCCCGTCACGACGGGGAGCGTGAGTGGGTGCCGGAACGCCCCGACCCGCGGGCGCTGGCCGGGATTGACGCGGTGGTGCACCTGGCCGGCGCCTCCATCGCCGGCCGCTTCACTGCCGCGCACAAGCGGGCTGTGCGCGGCAGCCGCATCGGCCCCACGGCGGCCCTTGCTCGGGCCATCGCCGGCATGGACGATGGGCCGCGCACACTGATCTGCTCGTCCGCCATCGGCTGGTACGGCGCGGACCGCGGGGACGAGCCGCTGGTCGAGGACAGCGGGCGGGGCGGTGGTTTCCTCGCCGATCTGGTCGAGGAGTGGGAGGCGGCGGCCCAGCCGGCGCGACGGGCCGGCGTGCGCGTGGTGCACGTGCGGACCGGCATCGTGCAGTCGGCACGCGGCGGGAGCCTGAAGCTCTTGCGCCCGCTCTTCGGCGCCGCCCTCGGTGGCCCGCTCGCACCGGGCTCGCAGTGGCTGTCGTGGATCGGCCTCGACGACCTCCTCGACGTCTTCGGCCGGACGCTGGCCGACGACACCCTGACCGGACCCGTGAACGCGGTGGCGCCCAACCCAGTGACCAACCGCGAATACGCCGCCACCCTCGCCCGCGTCCTACGACGGCCGGCTGTGATCCCGGTACCCGCGCTCGGGCCCCGCCTGCTGCTGGGGGCCGAGGGCGCGCGCGAGATGGTGCAGGCCAGCCAGCGCGTCGTACCGGCCCGTCTGGCGGCGGCGGGCCACACCTTCCGCTACCCGGACCTCGAGGGGTGCCTGCGCCACGAGCTTGGCCACGACGACCGGCCGGCACCGGGGGAGGGCGTCGGCAGGCCGCCCTCACCGACGGGGTGGCGCGGCAGCTCCTGACGCCGTGACCACACGGTCCGCGGTATGGCCCTCAGCCGTCGGTGTCGGGTGCCCTGGCCGCCGCCGACGGCTATGACGGCTTGGGGGTCCCGGTCAGCGTCGTCCTCGGGTGCACCGGGAGCACGACGCGGGCACGGGGATCCCGGTTGAAGTCGAAGTCGTTCTCCAGGTTGCCCAGGATCTTCTCGTTCTCCCGCACATCGGGCCGCGGGTCGGGGCGGCCGTCGGTGGCGGGGTCGATGCGCTGGCCGCCCAGGAAGTCGTCCTCGATGAACTTGTCGTAGGCGTCGAAGCTCAGGGTCTGGTGGTCGACGTAGCCCTGCCTGGCGTACGGGCTGATCACCATGGCCGGGACCCGCAACCCGTAGCCGTTCTGGTCCACCGACGGTGGCGTCACGTGGTCGTAGAAACCGCCCCAGTCGTCCCACGTGAGGAAGATCGCGGTCGAGTCCCAGTCGGGGCTGTGCATGACGGCATTGACCAGGCTGGTCACGTAGCTCTGCCCGGCGCTCACTCGTGCCGGCGGGTGCTCGCTGACCGCGCCGGACGGCGTCACCCATGACACCGCCGGGAGGCGGCCCTGCTTGGCCGCGGCGTAGAACTTGTCGACGTCCTGGATGTTGCCGAGTTGCCCGTCGGACCGCACAGTGTCGAACCAGGGCAAGGGGTTCCAGATGCCCGGCGTGTTGGCGTTCTGGTTCACCGCCGTGCAGCTCTCCGCGGCTGGGTTCTCGCAGTCGGGCTCGTTGCCACTCACCACGTAGTAGCCCCAGCTCACCTTGTGCTTGTGCAGGAGGTACGTGAGGTCGGTCCAGGCGTAGTTCGGCTGCCCCGCCACCCGCCGCTTGCCGGGGTGCTTGAGGTTCCCGCCCCCGTTCTTCGGGCCGGCCTCGCCGCCGTAGACCGCCGGCGCGCTCTGGGGGCGCTCGGCCGGCTGGGTCTGCAGCGCGTTGACGCAGCTCGAAGGGTTGTCGACTTGCGTGCAGTACGCCGACCACTCGGAGACCAGGAACAGGTGCGCCGGAAGGCTCCACGACGCGTTGGGTTCGAACATGTGGTCCTGCAGCACGAAGTTCTTGGCGTAGGTCCAGTAGTTCGGGATGTCGCTCTGCGTGTGGTAGCCCATCACGTCGGGTTGCGACGAGTTGCTACAGGCGGGGTTGGTCGGATCGAGGCAGCCCTTGCGCCCGGACTGGGCCTGGGCGATGAAACCGTTCATCTGGCCGCCGTTGATGTCCGCCGCGGCATTCGGCGCCGAATGCGGGCCTCCGCCGTTCACGTCGGCGTGGTCCACGTAGGGTGCCACGCACTGCCCGGTTTGCGGGTTGTCCACGCACACCGACGGTGTGCCGCCCTTCATGGGGATCCCGTCAGCGCCGGGGTACGTGCCGAAGTACGAGTCGAACGAGCGGTTCTCCTGCATGATGATCACGACATGCTTGATCTTGTGGATCGCCGGGTTCACGATGTAGTGCCCGTGCGGACCCCCGGGGACGCGTTCCGCCGCCTGAGGGGCGGAGCTGCTCCCGGTGCCGCAGGCGGTGGCTACGACCGCCAGCGCGGCGAGGCCGAGGGCGAGGGTCCCGGCGCGACACGACCCGCAGTCTGCTCCCCCCGTGTTGTCGAAGTATGAGACGACCCCGTCCCGCTCCAGCGGTCACACGACGGCTGGCTTCTGCGCCACCCCGAGCGTCATGTACGACCACGGCTTGGGCCCGCGGGCGTAGCGCTGTTCGGCGTGGCGCATGACGAAGCCGGCCTCTTCGAGTAGGACGACGGCGTCCCGGGTGAGGTGGCATCCGTCGGCCAGCCGGCGCTGCCACGGCTCGAGACGGACCTGCCACCGGGCGACGCCGGGTTCCGGGGAGAGGCCGTGCTCGAGGAAGTGCACCGTCCCGCTCGGCCGCAAGACGCGGCGTAACTCGCCCAGAGCCCGCGCAGGGTCCGGCACAGTGCACAAGGTGAAGGTGCTCAGCGCGCAGTCGCAGGTGGCGTCGCCGAGGGGGATCTCCTGTCCGTCGAGGCCGATGTGCTCCACGGGAACAGGTGAGCCGGTCACCCGCCCTGCCGCCAGGCGCGTGGCCAGCGCGGCAGGCTCGACGGCGAACACCGCATCGACCGCGGCGGGGTAGTGCGGCACGTTGCGGCCCGAGCCGAAGCCGATCTCGACGACCCGGCCCGAGAGCCCCTCGACCGCCCGGGCCCGCCACGGGTCCAACGCCCGTTGACCACAGGTCAGGTCGACCAGCCGTGGCAGCAGGTGGTCCCGGTAGAGCCCCACGGGCGAAGGGTAGCGGCCCGGTGCCTCCCGCACCCCCACGCCGGGCCCGGGCAGAATCAGGCCATGGACATTCACGGGAGTGCGCTGGTCACCGGCGCCAGTAGGGGAATCGGCCGGGCCATCGCCCTGGAGCTGGCGTCGAGGGGCTTCGACACGGTCGCCACCATGCGCGACCCCGCCGACGGCCACGGCATGGAGGACGAGGCGGCGGGGCGGTTGCGGGTCCGGCGGCTCGACGTCACCGACCCCTCGTCGTACGACCTGCCAGGTGACCTCAGGATCCTGGTGAACAACGCGGGGATCGACACCGAGTATCTGCCAGTCGAGTTCGCGCGCATCGAGGACTGGCGCACCATGTTCGAGACCAACGTCTTCGGCCTCGTCTCGCTCACATCGGCCGCCATCCCCGTTCTGCGTGACAACCAGCCGGCCGCGGTGTGCAACGTCACGTCGTCGTCGATCCTGGGGGCGATGCCCTTCTTCTCCGCCTATCGCGCCTCGAAAGCCGCGGTCTCGGCCTTCGGCGACAGCCTGCGGACCGAGGTCGAGCCGTTCGGCATCCGGGTGGTGGAGATCCTCCCCGGGCCGGTCGACACCGACATGTTCCGCATGAGCACGGGTGACCTCGACGCCGTCCGCTTCGAGGACTACCGGGCGCTGGCGACCGTCGCCGGTGCGCTGCGCCGCGAGCACGCGGACCCGCGGGTCGTCCCTCCGGCCCAGGCGGCCCGGGAAGTCGCGGACGCCATCTTGGACTCCGTGGGCCCCATGCGCCACGGGTGCGACCCGATCTCACGGGAGCTCATCGACATGTGGCGCCGGTGCGACGACGAGACGGTCTACACCGTGACTGGCCGCTCACTGCTCGACATGACCGCCGCGTCCGGCGACGGCCAGGTCGTCCTCGGCGAGGGGTCCCTGCTCGGCGGTGGCCTCGAGGCCTGAGGATCCCTGTCCCCCCGTTATTGTCACTCGTTCCCGCGCGGCGGGTTGTCCAGCAGGTAGAGGACCGACTCGAGCACTCGCCGGCGCTCACGCAGGCCCTCGCGGAACTCGTGGTTGTCCGTCGCGGCGATCTCGGTGCTCAGGTCGCCCAACGAGCTCTCGAGTAATCGCTGCAGCTCGGCGCACTGTTCCACGGTCAGCTCGATGTGCATGGTTCCTCCTCACGGGCCACCGGTGCCCTGGTCCGACCCCGGTGCCCGGCGGCATGCGTCCGAGCCGGCCGCGAACACCGGGGGTGCCCGGCGCACAACATATGCGCGCATCCGGCCTGACGCCCAGGCACGCTACGTTTGCCCGAGCAGAAAGGCCCATGTGCAGCTCGACGTCGTCTTCGCCGTCTTCCCGATCATCTTCTTGGGCGAGCTCCCGGACAAGACCATGTTTGCGTCGCTCGTCCTGTCGACGCGAGGGCGCCCATTCGTCGTGTGGCTCGGCTGCGCCGCCGCCTTCGCCGTCCACGTCGTCATCGCCGTCACGGTGGGCGTGGCACTGTTCCATGTCCTGCCCAAGCGGGGGCTCGATGCGTTCGTGGCGGCCATGTTCGTGGTCGGTGCCGTGCTGGCCCTGTCCGAGGCGCGCAAGGAGCGGCAGAACGAGGAGATCGTCGAGCGGGAGGTGGCGTCGCACCGACGCATCGCCCTCACGGCCTTCCTCGTCATCTTCCTGGCCGAGTGGGGCGACCTCACCCAGATCCTCACGGCCAACCTGGCTGCCCACTACCACGATCCCCTCTCCGTCGCCGTGGGGGCCGCACTGGGACTCTGGGCCGTGGCCGCCCTGGCGGTGTTCGGCGGCCAGAGCCTCCTGCGCCTCGTCAACGTGGGCACCCTGCGAATGGTGACCGCCGTGGTCCTCTTCGCCCTGGCGGGGTGGGCGATCTGGGAGGCCGTGCGCTGAGGTCGTCATGCTCTGTGCCGCGGCGCCCGCTCCGCGTTGCTACAAAGGGGGCATGAGATCGACGCGGCGGGTGCACACGACGGTCGGGGTGTTCGTCATGGCGCCGCTCTTGTCGGCGCTGCCGGCGCTGTCTGCATCGGCCGCCCCCGCCGCATCGGTCCGGGCCGCAGAGGCCCATGCGGCTCGGGCCCATACGTCCGGACAACCCGCTTTCACCACGTCCCAGGCGCCCGGCGGCGCCGCCACGGCCGGGCGCCGCGTGGTGGCGCTCACCTTCGACGACGGCCCCGCACCCGACACGCCGGCGGTGCTGTCGGTGCTCGAGCAGTACGGCGCGCCAGCGACTTTCTTCGACATCGGCCGGCAGGTCGCCTCATCGCCCCAGGAGGTGCGTGCGGTGTTCGCCGCCGGGTACCCCGTCGAGAACCACACCTGGAGCCATCCTGACCTGACCACGTTGACCGCGGCGCAGGTGGGCGCGCAGGTCGACGCCACCCAGGCGGCGATCCAGTCGGTGACGGGGGTGACCCCGGCCTGTGTGCGCCCGCCGGACGACGCGTTCGACGCCACGGTGCTCGGTGAGGTGGCGGCACGCGGCCTCACGACCATGAGCTACTCGGTGGATCCGAAGGACTGGACGCGGCCGGGCGTCCAGGCGATCGTGAGTCGGGTGCTCGGCGCGGTGTTCCCAGGGGCGGTGGTCGACCTGCACGACGGCGGCGGCGACCGCTCGCAGACGGTCGCCGCGCTGCCGCAGATCATCACGGGACTACGCGCGATGGGCTACACGTTGGTTTCGATCTGCGGGGGGTCGCCGTTCCTCGGTCCGCAGGTCACGGCCACCTACGCCTTTGGCGACGCACCGGCTCCCGGCCCCCCGGTGACGTCCAACCGGCCCTTGGTGGGTGCCGGTGCGCACGGCGCGCACGGCTACTGGGAGGCGGCCGCCGACGGCGGCATCTTCACCTTCGGCGACGCACCATTCCTCGGCTCCATGGGGGGACGGCCGCTGAACCAGCCCGTGGTCGGGATGGCGGCCACGCCGAGCGGGCAGGGCTATTGGGAGGTGGCGTCCGACGGCGGCATCTTCACCTTCGGCGACGCACCGTTCCTCGGCTCCATGGGGGGACGGCCGCTGAACCAGCCCATTGTGGGCATGGCCGGCACCCCCAGCGGGCACGGCTACTGGGAGGTGGCCTCCGACGGCGGCATCTTCTCCTTCGGCGACGCCGCCTTCGCCGGTTCCATGGGTGGGACGCCGCTCAACCAGCCCGTGGTCGGGATGGCGGCCACGTCGAGCGGGCACGGCTACTGGGAGGTGGCTTCCGACGGCGGCATCTTCTCCTTCGGCGACGCCGCCTTCGCCGGTTCCATGGGGGGACGACCACTCAACCAGCCCATCGTGGGCATGGCCGGCCACCCCCAACGGGCACGGCTACTGGGAGGTCGCCTCCGACGGCGGGGTGTTCACGTTCGGCAACGCCGCCTTCCTCGGATCACGGGGCGGCCAGGCCTCGAACGACCGCTTCTTCGCCATCGTGCCGACGCCCACGGGCGCCGGCTACCTGCTGATGGGCCAGCATCCCGCTACATCCTGAGCGGCCCGGCGCCGCGACCGGTCCTAGGTGCCGGGGCTGCTGAAGCGGTACCCGATACCCCGGATCGTGGTGATCCAGCGCGGGTTCTCCGGGTCGGCCTCGATCTTGAGACGGACCCGGCGCACGTGCTCGGTGACCGTCGAGCGTCCCTGCCAGCGACCGTTCGAGCCCCAGACCTGCTCGAGGAGGTCCTCGCGCGAGAACACGCGGCCGGGGGAGGACGCCAGGAAGGCGAGGAGGTCGAACTCCTTGCGCGTCATGGGGATCTCGGCGTGGCGCAGCGAGACGGTGCGGGTGCCCTGGTCGATGACCAGCTCACCGTGGTCGAGCGTCGTGGTCGGGGCGCCGCTCCCGCGTCGCAGGACGGCGCGGACCCTGGCCTCGAGCTCGGCGAAGGAGTACGGCTTGGCCAGGAAGTCGTCGGCTCCGATGTTGAAAAGGCTGACCCGCTCACGTTCGGTGGCCCGCCCCGAGCACACGATCACCGGCACTGTGCTGCGGCGCCTGATGCCGCCGAGCGCGTCGGCGGTGGTGCCCGTCTGGTCGAAGTCGAGGATCACCAGGTCGGCCGGGCTCTCTGCCGCCATCTCGAGCGAAGAGGGGACGCTGGCTGCCTCCGTCACCAGGTAGCCCGAGCGGAGGAGGTAGTGCCGCAGCGCTCGCCGGCAGTTGACGTCGTCCTCGGCCACCAGGATGGTCCTCGCCGGCGCGGCGACGGGGAGACCTCCGGGTACGGACGTCAGGTCCCGTCCGGGGGCGAGGGCGTGCCGGGGCTCGGGGGCGACGGCGAGCTGCTCTGCAACGTCCACGAAAACCGTCATGCGACACCTCGCATCCTGTGTGCCTCCCCCTCGACCGGGCCCTGACGCGGTGGTGCGTGGCCACCTTGTGTATCGGCGCGTCTGCCGCGGGGCTGGATAGGTCTTTTGGCCCAATGGGACCGTCGCCCCTCCCGGCCACCGGCCCCGAACGAAGGGGCCGGTCTCATGGCCGTCCGACGGTCACGCCTCGGGCTGGCAGAAGCGGTAGCCCACCCCGCGGACCGTGGTGATCCACCGGGGGGAGTCCGGGTCCGGCTCGATCTTCAGGCGGACCCGCCGCACGTGCTCGGTCACCGTCGAGCGGCCCTGCCACTCCTCGGTCGAGCCCCAGACCCGCTCGAGCAGGTCCTCGCGTGAGAAGACCTGGCCGGGTGACGAGGCCAGGAAGGCGAGGAGATCGAACTCCTTGCGGGTCATCGGGACGACCTTGTCCCGCACGGTGACGGTGCGCGTGTCCCGGTCGATCACCAGGTCGCCGTAGACCATGGAGGTGGCGACCGGCTCGGTGTTGCCCCGCCGCAACACGGCGCGCACCCTGGCCTCGAGCTCGGCGAACGAGAACGGCTTGACCACGAAGTCGTCCGCGCCGAGATTGAGCGTCTTGATGCGGTCCTCCTCGGAGTCACGCCCCGAGCAGACGATCACCGGGACTCCGCTGTGCCGGCGGATCTTGGCCAGGACGTCCATGCCGTCGAAGCCGGGAAGCCCGAGGTCGAGGATGACCATGCTCGCCGAGTGCTGGAAGACGGCGCGGAGCGTGGAGGGCCCGTCGGTGGCCTCCGTGACGCGGTAACCGGCGCGCTCGAAGTACTGGTGGAGGGCGCTGCGGCAGCTGTGGTCGTCCTCCGCGACGAGGATGGTCTTGCCGCGGACGACGTCGGATTCGCCGAGCACCCCGGGAGCGCCCTCGGCGTTCCCAGCTCGCATCCACGCGCTGCGGTCGTTGGCCGACGCAGGCGTCGCCGTGTCAACAGGCGGGTTCATGCGCCGAGCGCCTCCTCCGAGGCCGCGTGCCCCAGCTGCAGTGCGGGTGTGAGACCCATGCTCGGTGTTTCGGACGGGCGCCGTCGCACCTTGAGGGGGAAATGACGGTGGCGGAGTCCCTGCGCCAGCGGCCCGGCCGGGTGCCGGCCGGGGATGGCCCGGCCGTTCCGCCCGGTGTGCCCATGGGCGCGCGCGGCGTGGACTCTGGGATGAATTGCCTACCTCTCGGTCGGCATCATTTGCCATGATCGGAGCAGTCCATTTGACCAATTCGGGAGAGTACTGGTCACGTGCGGCCTTCGGCGAAGGCCGTGCCGGCCACCCCGTCGGCGGACCGGGCGTGGCAACCGGCTGCCGCGGGTCAGGCGGGATTCCGGTCCGTTGACGCAGGTGGAAAGGCACAACGGGGGCAAAAATCCGGCCTGGGAGGAAAAGTTGCGCACCGGTTGCTTCTCGTCTGCAACCGGTCGACAACGATGGGGCAACTGAGCCGCAATCACTCGATCAATAGAGTTGTTTTTGTCCCAACACGCGGAGAATCCGCATGGTCACTGAGTTGACCAGAGGGGGAAATGGCACATGTCGGAAGGTGCCGAATCAAGGAGGGGGACAGACGTGGGATCGACGGTTCGTCAGCGCACCACAGAGGACACCGAGGTGGAGCTGGCCGAGGGTGGCATCGACACGCTGTGGTTGGAGTTCAAGCGGACGGGGGCGCAGCCGTTGCGCAACCAGATCATCGTCTACTACTCCCCGTTCGTGAAGTACGTGGCGGGTCGTGTGCTGGCCGGGCTGCCGCGCCACTTCGACGAGGAAGACCTCGTCAGCTACGGCATCATCGGCCTGATCGACGCCATCGAACGGTTCGAGCCAGATCGCAACTTGCGGTTCGAGACGTACGCCATCCCCCGCATCAAGGGGGCGATCATCGACGAGCTGCGGTCCATCGACTGGGTGCCGCGCTCGGTGCGGACGAAGGCCAGGGCCGTCGAGCAGGCCGTCACCCACCTGGAGGCGACCCTGCGCCGCACTCCGAACGAGGTCGAGGTCGCCACCGAGCTCGAGATGAGCATGGGGGACTTCCACAAGGCGTTGCGCAAGATCTCCTCCGTGGGCGTGGTCGCCCTCGACGAGGTCCTGCGCGGCGGCGACCGGTCCGAGCGCTCGACGCTCGGGGACACGCTGCCGGACGCCTCGTCGGGCCCCGTCGACACGTTCGAGGCCAAGGAGTCCAAGGAAGCGCTCATCGCCGCCGTGGCTGCCATGCCCGAGCGAGAGCGCACCGTCCTGATGATGTACTACTACGACGGCCTCACACTGACGGAGATCGGCCAGGTCCTCGGCGTGACCGAGAGCCGAGTGTGCCAGATCCACACCAAGGCGCTGCGCCAGCTCCGCTCGAAGCTGGCCGACCGCCCGGACCCGGTCGTGCGCCGGCCCGCGCCACGGGCAGAGACCCGCCAGGCTGGCGCTGCCGTCACCGGTGCGGCTCTGGACGACGCTCGGCCCGGGACGGCTCCGGGCCGCCTGCAGCTCATCGCTGGCTGACCCGTCCCGACTCCCGGTCGCCGGCGGGTGGCAGTCCCGGTACGGTACCGGCGGACCTATCCGCACCGAGACGACGGGGAGCACCAGCATGCCATTGCACCGGAGGGAGTCCGTCCGGGAGGAACTGCTCGACTCGGTCTTCGCCGACATCGATCTCAAGAAGACCTTGCCGTCCAGGGACTTCCCCACCTCCATGGCGGGACCGGCCGAGGTGTTCCAGGCGATCGCCGACGAGCTGCTGCTCGACGGCAACGCCCGCCAGAACCTGGCCACCTTCTGCCAGACCTGGGAGGAGCCCGAGGTCCACAAGTTGATGGACATCGCCATCGACAAGAACCTCATCGACAAGGACGAGTACCCCCAGACGGCCGAGCTCGAGCGGCGCTGCGTGCACATGCTGGCGGACCTTTGGAACGCCCCGCAGGAGGCGGAGGCGGTGGGTTGCTCGGCCATCGGGTCCTCGGAGGCCTGCATGCTCGGCGGGATGGCGGCCAAATGGCGATGGCGCGCCAAGCGCCAGGCCGCAGGCAAGCCGGCGGACAAGCCGAACATGGTGTGCGGCCCGGTGCAGGTGGTCTGGCACAAGTTCGCCCGGTACTGGGACGTCGAGATGCGCGAGATCCCCATGGCGCCCGGTCAGTACTGCATGGACGTCGACCAGATGCTCGAGCGGGTGGACGAGAACACCATCGTGGTGGTGCCGACGTTCGGCGTGACCTACACGGGGGCCTACGAGCCCGTGCTCGAGCTGTCCCAGGCGCTCGACGAGCTCCAGGAGAAGACCGGCCTCGACGTCGACGTCCACGTCGACGGGGCCTCCGGCGCCTTCCTGGCGCCCTTCTGCGCGCCCGACGTCGTGTGGGACTTCCGCGTGCCCCGGGTCAAGTCGATCAGCACGTCGGGGCACAAGTTCGGCCTGGCGCCCCTGGGAGTGGGCTGGGTGCTCTGGCGCGACGCGTCGGAGCTGCCCGATGACCTCATCTTCCACGTCACGTATCTCGGCGGGGACATGCCGGTCTTCCAGATCAACTTCTCCCGCCCCGCCGGGCAGGTGGTGGCCCAGTACTACAACTTCGTGCGGCTGGGCCGTGACGGCTACCGCCACGTGCACGACACCTGCTACGACACGGGCCGTTTCCTGGCCCAGGAGATCGTCAAGCTCGGCCCCTTCGAACTGTTGTGCGACTCGGACCCACTCAAGGGGATCCCGTCGGTGGCGTGGCGGATCCGCGAGGGCGAGGACCCCGGCTACACGCTCTACGACCTGGCCGACCGCATGCGGGCCAAGGGATGGCAGGTGCCGGCGTACCCGCTCACCGGATCGGTGTCCGACATCTCCGTGCAGCGCATCCTGGTTCGACAGGGCGTGAGCCGGGACCTGGGCACGCTCCTGCTCGACGACCTGCGCGAGTCCATCGCCCACTTCGACCGCCATCCGGTCTCGGTGCCGATGTCCAAGGAGGAGTCAGGGGGCTTCAGCCACCTCTAGGTGCCGCTCGAGGACCCGGGCGCCCGGGGCGTCGGGGCAGGGCCCGAAGCGTCCCAGTCCACCGGCAGCGGCCGCCGGCGCACGAAGCGGGGACGGCCGACCCGGGCCGGGCGGTCGGTCGTCCACGGCGCCGGCTGGGCGCGGGTGATGCCGGCCAGGGCACGCAACGGCCGGTCGTAGGCCGCCCGTATCCAGGCGAACCGGCGCCATCCCTCGTCGGGGTCGAGTGTGTCGGGGAGGCCCAGCATGGGGCTGACGGCGGCCAGCGCGTCGAGGTACTCCTGGCGGGAGATGCAGATCTCGGGTGCCGCATCGTTGGCGATGTGCGTCGTGAGGTCGAGCAGGCCGGGTGCGGGCTCGAGCGGCACGCCGGCGGCCCGGGCGATGCGGTCCACCGTGGGGATGCCGTAGACCAGCGCCATCAACGGTCCCTTCTCGGCGTCCTCGAGGACGGCGTGGCTGCTCGTCTCGGTGGCGGAGACCACCACGGCTGCTGCGTCGAGCATGGTGCCCATCGTCGCCACCCACGAGAGGTTGGCGTGCGCCTCGGGGAAGTAGGTGAGGATCGGGAAGGCGGTGTGCGTCTGCTCGGCGTCGATGATCCAGTCGGTCTGGGTGCGCCAGAACTCGGGCGTCTCGAGCGCCCCTGTGCGGTGCAGCGTCTGGAGGAACCGCGCCACCGTGGGCGGGTTGCCCGCGACCGGGCTGAGCAGGAAGATGCCCTTCTCCCGGTTGTTGTAGGCCGAGTAGATGGTGGGCAGGTAGCTGATCAGCAGCGCCACCAGGCCGAGGCCGATCGTGGCCTCGATGAACGCAATGGCGATCCGCAGCGAGGTCGACGGCTCGGAGAATCCGAGCGTGGTGAGCGACGAGACACTCACCTCGAAAGCCTTCTGCCACGCGAGCGAGCCGGTGCTCCAGAAGATGCACATGAACCCGAACGCGATCACGATCATCCAGATCAGCGGCAGGCTCACCAGCGCCACCGGTGCGTAGAGGCTGCGCAGCGCCGAGCCGCGCCGCTGCTCCTGGCGCTCGTGCACCATCAGGCGGTGCACCAACGCGAACACGGCCTGGGACAGACGGGGGAATCCTTCCTGTGGCAGTACGACCGTCTTGAGGGCCGAGCCGAGGAGCAACGCGACCACGGTCAGGCCGACGAGGAAGGAGAGGATGTGGAGGAAGACCATGAGCGTGACCGAGAGACGGCGATCCTACGACGCGCCCGGGGCGGGCGGCAGCCGCGGGACGTCTGGCATGATCGTGACCCGTGCCACTGCCTCCGGCCATCGAGATCGCGCGCCGGGCTACGTTGCGGCCGGTCACCGAGATCGCGGCGCAGATGGGCATCGGGCCCGAGCTGCTCGAGCCATACGGCGCGCACGTGGCCAAGGTGAGCCTGGACGCGGTCGAGGCCCTGGCCGACCGCCCGCGCGCCCGGTACGTGGTGGTGACCGCGGTGACCCCGACGCCTCTGGGCGAGGGCAAGACGACCACCACGGTCGGCCTGGGTCAGGCACTGGGCCACATCGGCCGCCGGGCCACCGTGGCCATCCGACAGGCATCCATGGGCCCGACCTTCGGGATCAAGGGGGGCGCGGCCGGGGGCGGCTACAGCCAGGTGGTGCCCTTCGAGAACCTCAATCTGCACTTGACCGGCGACCTGCACGCGGTCACGGCCGCCAACAACCTGCTGGCCGCCATGCTCGACAACCACCTCTACAACGGGAACACGCTCGGCGTCGACCCGTTCTCAATCACCTGGAAGCGCGTGCTCGACGTCAACGACCGGTCGTTGCGCGGCATCGTGAGCGGGCTGGGGTCCAAGCAGGACGGCATCCCGCGCCAGACCGGCTTCGACATCACCGCGGCCTCCGAGGTGATGGCGGTGCTGGCCCTGTCACGCTCGCTGGCGGACCTGCGCCGGCGCATGGGCCGGATCGTGGTCGGCTTCAACGTCGGCGGAGATCCGGTGACGGCCGAGGACCTCAAGACTGCCGGCGCGATGACGGTGATCATGCGCGACGCCGTCAAGCCCAACTTGCTCCAGACCCTCGAGAACACCCCGGTCCTCGTGCATGCCGGACCGTTCGGGAACATCGCCCATGGCAACTCGTCGGTCGTTGCGGATCTGATCGGGATCCACTCCGGCGAGTTCCTGGTGACCGAGGCAGGCTTTGGGGCCGACATGGGTGCCGAGCGCTTCTTCAACATCAAGTGCCGCACCTCGGGGCTGGTGCCCGACGCCGCAGTGGTTGTCACTACCGTCCGTGCCATGAAACTGCACTCTGGACGCCACCACGTGGTCGCGGGCCGACCCCTGCCGCCGGCCATGCTCGAAGAGAGCCCCGAGGAGGTCCAACAGGGCGCCGCCAACCTGCTGGCGCACCTGGCCATCGTGCGCCGGCACGGCGTGACCCCGGTGGTGGCGATCAACGCGATGGAGACCGACTTCCCCTCGGAGCACGAGGCGATACGCGAGATCGCTGCGTCGGTCGGCGCACGCGCCGCGGTCTGCACCCACTTCACAGACGGTGGAAGCGGCGCGGTGGCGCTGGCCGAGGCCGTCGCCGAGGCGGTCGAGGAGCCGAGCGAGTTCCGCATGCTCTACGAGGACGACGCCACGCTGCGCCAGAAGGTGGAGTCCGTCGCCACCCAGGTCTACGGGGCCGACGGGGTCGACTACCAACCGGCCGCGGCGCGCCAGCTCGACCTGTACGAGCGCGCCGGCTTCGGGAATCTGCCCGTGTGCATCGCGAAGACCCACCTGTCCCTCTCGTCGGACCCCGCGCTGCTCGGTGCGCCCCGCGGCTGGCGCCTGCCGGTGCGCGAGGCCCGGGCCAGCATCGGGGCGGGGTTTGTCTACCTGGTCAGCGGGGATATGCGCACCATGCCGGGGCTCTCGCACGCCCCGGCTGCCGAGGCGATCGACATCGACGAGGATGGCAACGTGGTCGGGCTCTACTGAGCCCGGACCGACGACGAACCGAGTGAACGAGGGCGGGGGTCCGAGGACACCTCGCCGGGGGAGGCAGGATGGCCATCGACTTCACGCTCGCACCCGAGCACGAGGAGATCCGCAGCCGGGTCCGGTCGTTCATCACCGAGACCGTGCGCCCCCGGGTGGCGGAGTTCGACGACGAGGGCCGGGTGACGTCGCGGCGCGAGTACCTGACCACCATCTTGGAGCTCCGCGACGAGGCCAGGCGCGCCGGCCTCTGGCTCCCGCACATGCCCAAGGAGTGGGGCGGCATGGGCCTGGGCCACGTGGAGCTGGCCATGGTGCAGGCGGAGGCGGCCAAGACCCGCCTCGGCCCTTGGATCCTCAACTGCCAGGCGCCTGACGAGGGCAACATGCACACCCTGCTGCACTGGGGCACCGACGAGCAGAAGGACACGTACCTGCGCCGTCTGTGCGACGGTACGGCCATGTCCTGCTTCGCCATGACCGAGCCCGAGGTGGCCGGCTCGGATCCCACGCTCATCCGGACACATGCCGAGAGGGACGGCGACGAGTGGGTTATCAACGGACACAAGTGGTTCATCTCGAACGCCCGCCGGGCCCAATTCGCCATCCTCATCGCCCGAACCGAGCCCGACGTGCCGCCCGGGTCACGTGGAGCCAACACGGCCTTCTTGGTGGACCTGCCCGCCGACGGATGGAAGGACGTGCGTGAGGTGGAGACCATGCACGGGTCGACCGGGCACTCCGAGATCGTGATCGAGGACCTGCGTGTGCTCGACTCGCAGATCCTCGGGGGACGCGGCAACGGGCACCGCTTGGGCCAATACCGCCTGGGGCCGGCCCGCCTGGCCCACTGCATGCGCTGGATCGCCCAGGCCGAGGTGGCGCTCGACATGATGGTGGACCGGTCCCTCAACCGGTACTCGCACGGATCGTTGCTGGCGGAGAAGCAGGGCATCCAGTGGCTCATCGCCGACTCGGCCATGGAGCTCTACCAGTGCAAGCTGATGGTCCTGCACGCCGCCTACAAGATCGACCAGGGCGAGGACTTCCGTACCGAGGTCTCGATGGCCAAGCACTTCGTGGCCAACAGCCTGAATCGCATCGTCGACCGCTCCATGCAGGTCCACGGCGCCCTGGGCTACTCCACCGACACTCCGTTGGCCGGCATGCTCCAGCACGCCCGCTGGGCGCGCTTCGCCGACGGGGCCGACGAGATCCACCAGATGCGCATCGCCGAGCGCACGATCGCTGCATACAAGGACACCGGTTCGACCAACGCCGCCACCGGCGGCTTGCCCCTCTGAGGCCGCGGCTCGATGGGGTGCCTCGTCGCAATTCTCGCCGCCATCTCGCCGCGGCTCGTGCTGTTCTTGCTCTGGCTGTTCACCAACCGGCTGACCGTGGCCTTCCACTCGGGCTGGGTCGGACTGATCGGTTTCCTCCTGCTGCCCTACGCCACGCTCTTCTACGCCCTGGCCTACGCGCCCGGGAAGGGGGTCGACGGCTTCGGCTGGGTGATCGTGGCCCTCGGGGTGCTGCTCGACCTCTCGTCGAGCGGGTGGGCCTCGCGGCGGGCGCGTCGCCGTGAGGCCCCCCGGGGCGCCGCGTAGGCGAACCGCAGGCGAAGGTCGGGTTCGGGTCCGAAGTCGGGCCGGCTCGGCCCATCGGTGGCCAGCACCTGCCAGCCCGCCACGCCGATCATGGCGGCGTTGTCAGTGGCCAGCGACGGTGGCGGGATCAGGAGCCGCGCGCCGAACTCGTCGGCCAGGGCCTGCGCCCGGGTGCGCAGCACGGGGCTGGCCGCCACTCCGCCCACGATGGCCAGGGCGGGGTCTCCGTACTCCTCGAGGGCGAGGCGGAGCTTGGTGCAGAGCACGTCCATGCAGGACGCCACGAAGGAGGCCGCCACCTCGGTCGCCGAGAACCCGGGGTCGGCGCGCACGTGATTGACGACCGCCGTCTTGAGCCCCGAGAACGAGAAGGCATACCCCTCGCCGAGCATCGGCCGCGGGAAGCCGAGCACGTCGGTCCCGGATGCCGCCATCCGGTCCAGGACCGGGCCCCCGGGGTATCCGAGCCCGAGGAAGCGGGCGACCTTGTCGTAGGCCTCGCCGATCGAGTCGTCGACCGTCTCGCCGAGCAGCTCGTAGCACCCGGGTCCGGTGGCTCGGGTGAGCATGCAGTGGCCGCCCGACACCAGGAGCGCGATCTGTGGGAACGGCACCTCGGCGTCGGCCAGGTACACGCTGGCCAGGTGGCCCTCGAGGTGGTTGACCCCGACCAGCGGCACACCCCAGGCGAGCGCCAGCGCCTTGGCCGTGGCGATGCCCACCAGCAGCGCGCCGACCAGGCCGGGCCCGCGCGTGACCGCCACGGCCGCCAGGTCCGGGCCGGCCACGCCGGCGTCGTCCAGGGCGCGGGCCACGACCGGGGTGATCGTCTCGAGGTGGGCCCGACTGGCCAACTCGGGTACCACGCCCCCGAACGCGGCATGGAGGTCGATCTGGCTCGACACCACCGAGGAGCGCACGCCCAGGGAGTCGTCGACCACGGCGGCCGCCGTCTCGTCGCACGACGTCTCGATGGCCAGGAGTAGCTGCGTCACCGCGTCAGCGCACCTCGGCCAGCAGGGCGCGCACGGCGACGGCGGTGATGGCGCCTTCGCGCTCGACGATCGGCTCCGAGCCGCGCACGTTGACCAAGGTGGAGGGCACGTCGTGCAGCCGCCCGCCGTCGACCACCAGGTCGACGGCGGCGCCCAGGGCGGCGGCCACGGCGGCGGCGTCGAGCAGCGTGGGCGCACCGTGTGGGTTGGCACTCGTGACAGCCAGCACGCCGGTGCGTGCCAGGAGGTGCCGCAGGAACCCGTGGTCCGGGACGCGCACCGCCACCTCGTCGCGGCCGAGCAGCCAGCCTGGTGGCGCGGGTGCGCCCTCCGAGCCGAAGCCGAAGGCGAGCGTGAGCGGGCCGGGCCACCACCGGCGGGCCAGCGCGGTGGCAACCGGTGTGAAGTCGACGCCGAGGGCACGCACCTGCGGCTCGTCAGCGGCGAGGATGGGGAGGGGCAAACCCTCGGGACGGCCCTTGGCGCGGAACACCGCCCGGACGGCGTCGGCGCAGTCGGGCCGGGCCGCCAGCCCGTAGACGGTGTCCGTCGGCAGGACCACCACGCGCCCGGCCGCGAGCGCCGACGCTGCCTCGTCGGCCCCCGCATCGTCGGCGTGCACCACCCTCACGGTGCGCGGTGGGCCATCGCAGGTTTCGGCTGAGGCACTCAGAGCGCGAGCGGCCGGATCGGCGCGGCGAACAACGACGGGTCCGATCTCCAGTCGACGCCCGGCACGTCGACGTAGAGCTCCAGCTCGTTCCCATCGGGGTCGAGGATGTAGAGGCTGTGGGTCACCGTGTGGTCGGACGCCCCGACCACGGTCACCCCGGCCGCCTCGACCCGTGCCAGTGCCTGGCGCAGCTCGTCGTCGCCGTCGCCCACCTTCAACCCGAAGTGGTACAGGCCGACGCGACGGCCGGCCGGGATCGGCGTGGCGTCGGCCCCGACCTCAATCAGCAACAGCTCGTGGTGGGTGCGTCCCGACGAGAACGCGGCCGCCCCACCCGGTTCCTCGCCGGGCTCGGGCATGACCTGCCGCCAGCCGAGGACGTCGCGGTAGAACGCCGCGGAGCGGCGGACGTCGCGCACGTAGAGGACGAGGTGGCCGAGCTCCTGGACCGTCACGTGCTCACGCTACCCGTCGCCCCCGCCGACCGGGCCGTGGCGCTCCCGTTCTCGCGGGTGGGGCCGCCGGCGGGCCCGCTCGGTGGTCCGTCCGCCGTCGGCTCGCCGTCGCGGCTCCACCGCGCGGTGGGCGGCATGCCCGGTCCGAGGTGGATCGGCAGGTCGAAGGGCTGGGGCTCGAGGCCGGCTGCCTCCATGAGCTCGGTCATGGCCCCCGGGACGGCCGCGGCGATGTCCCACAACCGCGGCACGGCGCGGGCGTCGGACGCCAGCCCCCAGTAGAGGACGCCCATGTAGCTCATGATGGTCATGTTGAGGCCCATGCCATCCATCACCGGGCCGAAGGGGAACATCCCGAGCAGCTCGCTGCCGCAGAGGTAGAGCGGGAAGTCGGGCCCCGGGACGTTGGAGATCACGAGGTTGGCGATGGGACGGTGGAGGTCGGCCAGCTTCATCCCGGTGTAGAAGCGGACCGCCGAGGCGAACACGTGGGGCGAGGCGTGCTCGGCCCAGTTCTGCAGCGTCGAAGCGCCCAGCGCCTGGTGTTCCTCCTTCGCCCCCTTGGTGCACTCGCTGATGATCCGGAGCCGCTCGAGCGGGTCGTCGACGTGGCACGGCAGCGCCACGAACATGGCCGAGATCTTGTTGGAGCCCCGCAGCTCGGCCACGTCGGGCGCCACCGACACCGGCACCACGGAGACGAGCGGGATCTCGGGCAGCTCGTCTCCGGCCAGCAGGTACGTCCGTAGCGCGCCGGTGCACACGGCGAGCACGACGTCGTTGACCGTTGTATCGACGGCGTTCTTGAGCGTCTTGACGTCGGCCAGGCTGGCCGCGGCGAAGGCGGTGCGGCGCCGGGCGTGCACGGCGGCGTTGATGGAGGTGCGCGGCGCGGTGAGCGGGAGCGCGGCCTTGGCGGTGCCACTCTGGCGGATGCGCCGGATGTCGAGGAGGCTCTGCGTGGTCCGCACCATGGCCCGGCCGATGTCGAACGGGGCGGCCAGCCCGGCCACCATGGCGTGGAGGACGAGCTCGAACCCCGAGGGGATGCGGGTGTCGAGCTGGCGCGGCGAGAGCGGGCGCGACTCGGGCGGCTGGGGCTCGAAGTCGAAGAGCACCCCGAGCAACTCTGCGCCCGAGACGCCGTCGATGGTGCTGTGGTGCATCTTGGCCACCAGGGCGATCTTGCCGTCCTCGAGGCCCTCGACGATCCACATCTCCCACAGCGGCCGGTCGCGGTGGAGCTGGCGGCTGATCACGTCGGCGGAGAACTCGGCCAGCTCGCGCATGCCTCCCGGAGAGGGGAGCGCGGCGCGCCGCAGGTGGTTGTCGATGTCGAATTCGGGGTCGTCGATCCACACCGGGTGGCCGAGGCGCAGGGGGACCTCGACGAGCCGGCGCTGGAAGACCGGGGCCAGCGGGATCCGGTCCTGGATGAGCTGCCGCACCCGTCGGAAGGTGTATCCGCCCGGCACTGTGGCGGGGTCGAACACGGCGGCGATGGCCACGTGCATGTGGTGCGTCGGCGTCTCCGCGTACAAGAACGCCGCATCGAGCCCTGTGAGCCGCTCCGGTGACATGCCCATAACCTCGCGCAAATTCCGGTCCGGTCACACCCCCGGGCGCGTCGGCGGTGGGTTCGGGGGCCGGCTGACCTGCGGGGACGCCCCGGCGCGCCAGGCCCCGTCGCCGTCCGGGATGATGGAGGGGTGCCCGTGGCCTTCCTGACCGTGACCCTGGCCGGGTTGCTGGCCGTCACCCTGGCCTACCGCCCGATCAGGCGGGAGCCCTTCACCGTCCTGAGCTTCCTCGCGGCCTGGGTCGCCGGCGAGCTGGCCTTCCAGAACATCGTGTGGCAGATGGTGGCCACGGCACTGTTCATCTGGGGCGGTGCCCTCGATGGTTGGGCCGGGTGGGTCGGACTGGCCGTGGCCGTCGTCGACTGGATCGGTCTGCTCGGCCTCGGTGTGGTCGGGCGGCGGGCCGGCGGCGTGACGGGGGCGGCGCTCGACGAGGTCCGTTCCGGGTCGTTCCCCGTTCCGACCGAGCCCACGGCACCCACCTGGGGCCGCTGGTGGCGGGTGACCCGGGCCATCCCCCTGCGCTCTCGGGCCGTGGCGGCGGTCCACGACGTCGACTACTGGGGCGACGGCATCTCCCGGCACCGTCTCGACATCTACCAGTCCGCGCTCGTGCAGCCTCGCCGGGCACCCGTCATGGTCTACATCCACGGCGGCGCCTGGGTCATCGGTGACAAGCGCGAGCAGGGAAAGCCGATGATGTACGAGCTCGTCGCCCGCGGCTGGGTGTGCGTCGCCATCAACTACCGCCTGAGCCCGCGGGCCACGTGGCCCGAGCACATCGTCGACGCCAAGCGGGCCCTCGTGTGGGTCAAGGAGCACATCGCCGAGTACGGCGGCGACCCCTCGTTCGTGGCGGTCAGCGGCGGCTCGGCCGGCGGACACCTGTGCGCCCTCGTGGCCCTCACCGCCGGTGAGCCCGCGTTCCAACCCGGGTTCGAAGCGGCCGACACCGCGGTGCAGGCCTGCGTTCCCTTCTACGGCGTGATGGACCTGACCGGCTCGCCCGACGGCTCGGCGCGCTTCGGGCCTGGACTGGTGCGCATGCTCGAGCGCATCGTGATGAAGACCAAGGAGGCGGCGGACCCGCAGCGCTTCCGGGACGCCTCGCCGTCCTACCGCGTGCACGACGGTGCACCCCCGTTCTTCGTCCTGCACGGTGCCCACGACACCCTGGTTCCGGTCGAGACCGCCAGGACGTTCGTGGAGCGGCTGCGGGCGGTGTCGACCCAGCCGGTCGCCTACGCCGAGCTGCCCCTGGCCCAGCACGCCTTCGACGTGCTCGCCTCGCTGCGGTGCCAGGCGACGACCTCGGCCGTGGCGGACTTCCTCGAGGGGGCCCGCGTCGCCGCCGGGCCGGGCCCCGGTGAGCAGACTTCGACACCCACGCGAATTCTTTCTGACGTAGAGTCAGCTCCCGAATTCTGACCTCGTGTGTCCGCCGGGCCCGACCCGGAGGGGGCTGGGGGCGCGAGACGGAGAGAAGGGTGGCACTGGCGATGACGCGGACGTTCGACCTGGCCCGGCGCGACGGCCGCCGGCTGGCCGGCAAGGTGCTCAGCGGCGCCTTGGCTGGTTCGATGCTGGCGGGGACGCTGGCTGTCGGCGGCGGGGCGCTCCTGGCCACCGCCGGGGCCGCTCCCGCCGGCGCCGCCGTGCGCGCCTCGAGCACCTGCGTGCCGGCGCTGGCGCCCACCTCCGCGCAGAACGCGTCGACGGCCGGCCTGACGGCCAAGTCGATCAGGGTGGGCAACGTCTCGATCATCACCGGCCCGGTGCCCGGGCTGTTCGCCGGCGCCCCCATCGGCGTGAAGGCCTACTTCAACATGATCAACAGCCAGGGCGGCGTGAACGGGCGCAAGCTCTCCGTCGACTCCAAGGACGACGCCTTCAGCGGCTCTCAGAACGCGACCGAGACCCAGCAGGCGATCGCCAGCGACTTCGCGCTGGTGGGGAGCTTCTCCCTCTTCGACGGCTACGGGTGCGCCGCTCTGGCCCAGAACACCGCCGTCCCCGACGTGTCGGTGACCCTCGACGCGGGCACCAACGCGTTGCCCAACGACTTCAGCGCGCAGCCGCTGGCGCTCGGGACCAGCAATGGGCCAATCGCGTACTACAAGAAGCACTACCCCAAGGCCAAGACGCTTGGTGCCATCGTGTCCGACGTGGCCTCGGCCAGGGCACAGTGGCAGGGGCAGCTCGCCGCCTTCCAGGCCCAGGGCTACAAGCTCGGCTACGTCGACTTCGTCAACCCGTTGCAGAGTGATTTCACCACCGACGTCATCAACATGAAGAGCCACGGTGTCACCGCGGTCGATCTCACCAACATCGACTGGCAGGTGGGCGCCATGTTCACCCAGAACATGGCCACCCAGAACTGGCGCCCGCCGCTCGTCTTCTCCGGCGGACCGCTCTACGCGGCGCAGTTCGTCACGCACGCCGGCGGCCCGGCCAACACGAACGGGATCCAGATCGGCCAGACCCAGGCGCTGTACCTCGGTGAGGACTCCAAGAACGTGCCGGCCGTCAAGCAGTTCGTCACCTACGTCAAGAAGGTGAACTCGAACTGGACGCCCGACCTCTACACCCTCTTCGGGTGGGCGTCGGCCCAGCTGTTCGTCCAGGCTCTCAAGGCGGCCGGGCCCAACCCGACTCGGGGCGCGGTGATGGCGCAGCTCAAGAAGATCACCACGTTCAACGCGAGCAACGTCCTCGGCACGTCCAACCCGGCGGCCAAGAAGCCGATCGCCTGCTACCTCATGGCCGTCGTCAAGAACGGGAAGTACGTCCGGGAGCTGCCTGCCAAGAGCGGCTTCGACTGCAACACGACCTTCTACGTGGTTCCCGGTAGCTGACGGAGCGGATGGGGGGAGTGCACCAGGACGGGAAGCCCGCGTGAGCGTCTTCCTCTCGTTCACCGTCCTCGGCATCGTCACGGGGGCCGTGTACGGGATCTTGGCCACGGGGCTGGTGGTGACCTACAACACCACTGGCGTCTTCAACTTCGCCCAGGGCGCCGTCGGGATGATCGCCGCCTTCTCCTACTGGCAGCTCTGGCAGGACTGGCACTGGCCCTTCCTGCTGGCCATCGCGCTGATCGTCCTCGTCGAGGCGCCCCTGCTCGCCGTCGCCGTGGAGTTCGTGCTGTTCCGGCGCATCCACGGCGCCTCGGTCGAACGCTCCCTGATGGTGTCGCTGGGCCTGCTGGTGATTCTCCTCGGCGTCGCCACCATCTTCTGGGGCAACCCACAGATCATCCGCTCGGTACCGGCGTACTTCATGTCGGGCGACGGCTCGGTGGCCTCGGTGCGCCTCTTCGGGTCCAACGGGGTGACCCTCCAGGTGCAACAGATCATGATCGTCGTGGTGGCCGCCGTGGTCGCGGTGGCACTCGGCGTGTTCTTGCGCCGCGTGCGCCTCGGCGTGGCCATGCGGGCCGTGGTGGACGACCCCGAGCTGGTGGCCATGTCCGGGGCCAAGCCCTACCGCATGTCGCAGATGGGCTGGGCCCTGGGCTTCATGCTGGCCGCCCTCGCCGGCGTCCTCATCGCCCCGCTGGTCGGGCAGACCGGGCTGACCGCGACCCAGCTCACGTTGCTGGCCCTCAACGGCTTCGCCGCCGCGGTGGTCGGCCGGCTGCGCAGCCTCCCCATGACCTTCGTCGGGGCGCTGATGCTCGGGCTGGTCACGCAGTACTGCGTGGGCTACCTGCCCGGCCACATCAACCCGGGCCTGGCCTCGGTCCTCACCGAAGTTGTCCCGGTCGTCTTCCTCTTCGTCGCCCTCCTGGTGATCCCCGCGGCGCGCCTCGCCCCGGCGGGACGTCTGGCCATGCGCCCGGTGCCCAAGGTGGTGACGACGCGCCAGTCCGTGGCCGGGGGCGTGCTGCTCGTGGCCGGCATGGTCGTCCTGGCGATGATTTCGGGACAGACGGCGCTCGTTACCCTCTCGCAGGGCCTGGCCTTCGGCATCGTCGGGCTCTCCCTGGTCCTCCTGGTCGGCTACGCCGGGCAGGTCTCGCTGTGCCAGCTCACCTTCATGGGCATCGGCGCCTTCACCATGGGCAAGGCGTTCGGCGGCGGCTCGTGGTGGGGCCTCGTCCTCGCCGTGGTCGTCTCGGGGGTGGTCGGCGCGCTGGTGGCGCTGCCCGCCATCCGCCTGCGCGGCCTCTACCTGGCCTTGGCCACCTTCGCGTTCGGCGAAGTCATGTACTCGGCCTTCTTCAACAACTCGAGCGTCATCTCCGACGGCACGTTCATCGCGGTGGGACGGCTGCCGTTGCCGTTCATGCACTCGGTGGGCGAAAAGACCGAGCTGCTCGAGGTGGCGGTGGCCGCCGCGCTGTGCGCCATGCTGGTCGGGCTGATCCGCCGCCGGGCCTTCGGTCGGCGGCTGGTGGCCATGAGCGACTCGCCCGCCGCGCTGGCGACGGTCGGCCTCAGTTCGGTGCGCGTCAAGGTGGTCGTCTTCAGCCTCTCCGCCGCCATGGCCGGCCTGGGCGGCGTCTTCTACGCCGGGCAGCAGGGTGGCATCGGGGCCAACGACGTCCAGTTCATCACCAGCCTGACCCTGCTCCTCTTCGTGTGCATCTGGGGCATCCGCACCATCACGGGCGCCCTGCTCGGCGGGCTGACCCAGGCGGCCCTCCCGGTGCTCCAGACGCACCTGCCCTCCTCGCTGGCCGACGTCACCGGCCTGGCCGCCGGCATCGGCATCATCCTGCTGGCCCGGCACCCCGAGGGGATTCTGGGCATGGAGTGGCTGACCCGCCGGATCTCGCTGCCGTTCGGCGACGACGTCGCGCCGGCCGGCGAGCTCGCCCTGCAACACGAGGTGGCCCGTGCCGCCTGAGAGCGCGTCCTCCCCGGTGGCAGCGCCGCCGCCGGCGCACCAGCGCTCGACGTCTTCGGTGTCAGTGTCAACTTCGGCGGGGTGGGCGCGCTGACTGACGTGACGCTGCAAGCCGAGGCGGGAAGGGTCACCGGACTCATCGGTCCGAACGGTGCGGGCAAGACGACGCTCTTCAACGTCATCACGGGACTGCAACGGCCCGACCGGGGCTCGGTGCACCTCGGGGGCGTGGACGTGACCCACCGGCGGACCCATCGCCGAGCCCGCCTCGGGTTGTCGCGCACCTTCCAGCGCCTGGAGCTCTTTTCGACGCTGAACGCCAGCGACAACGTGCGGGTGGGCCTCGAGGCCTCGGGCGGAGCCGACTCCCAGGCGGCGCTGGCGCTGCTCGAGCGTGTCGGGGTGGGCTCGGAGGCGTCTTCACCCGTCTCCTCGCTGCCGACTGGTTCCGCCCGGCTGGTCGAGCTGGCCCGGGCCCTCTCGACCGACCCCAAGGTCCTCCTCCTCGACGAGCCCTGCTCGGGGCTCGACGACCACGAGACCGAGGCCCTGGGCACGCTGCTCACGTCCTTGGCCGGCGAGGGCCGGGCGGTGTTCCTGGTCGAGCACGACACCGACCTGGTCATGCGGGTCTGCGAGCGCATCTTCGTGCTCGACTTCGGACAGGTCATTGCCTCGGGGACTCCCGAGGAGATCCGGACGGACAAGGCCGTACAGGAGGCCTACCTGGGCCACGCCGACGAGCCGGATGCGCCCGGGACGGGCGGGGCGGGCCCATGAGCGGCATGGCGGCCGACGCGGCCCGCACGCCCGGTGTGACCGCGGGGTCACCCACGTCCGGTAGCGCGGTGCGCGCCATGGGCGTGCGTGCCGCGTACGGGCGGATCGAGGTGCTCCACGGCGTGGAGCTCGACGTCCCGGGCGGCAGCGTGTTCGCCTTGCTCGGCCCCAACGGGGCGGGCAAGAGCACGGTGCTCAAGGTGATCGGTGGGCGCCTGCACGCCTCCGCCGGCGCGGTCGAGATCGAGGGGGTCTCGGTGCCGCGCTGGACCCCCGAGGCACTGGCGCGTGCCGGGGTCGTGGCCATCCCCGAGGGCCGGGGGGTGTTCCCCAACTTGACGGTGCGCGACAACCTGCGCATGTGGACCTACCGAGGGGGCGTGACCACGGCCGAGGTGGAGGCACGCGCCTACGACCAGTTCCCGCGCCTCAGGGACCGGCGCCGGCAACTCGCAGGCACGCTCTCGGGCGGCGAACAGCAGATGCTGGCCATCTCGCGGGCACTGGCCGGCGACACCAGGGTGCTCCTCCTCGACGAGATCTCCATGGGCCTGGCCCCGATCGTCGTCGGCCAGCTCTACGAGCTGGTGGCCGGCATCGCCGCCGGCGGTGTCACGGTGATCTTGGTCGAGCAGTTCGCCGAGACGGCCCTCAAGGTGGCCGACCGGGCGGCCATCATGCTCCACGGACGGATTGCTCACGAGGGCACGCCCTCGGAGATGGGCGCCGCAGCGCTCTCCGTCTACCTCTGAGCACGCCGCCGCGGGCGCGGCCGCACGCCGCCGTCAGGCCTCGTCGGCCAGCGCGACCTTCACCGAGAGGGCGTCACCCGCGGCCAACGCCAGCTCGTCGACGCCACCGGCCTCGACGATGTCGTCCCGGGCCTCCTCGACGGCCCGGAGCACCTCGGGCGGTCCGCTGACCTCGAGGCGAGCCACGCGCGCCCGCATGGAGCGCTTGGCCGCCGTCTTCTCGCGGCGCACGGCGCCGAGCACCTCGGCCGCCAGATCGAGCACGGCTCCGGCGGCATCGGCGTGCACGCCCACCTCCGCCGGCTCCGGCCAGCGGGCGTGATGCACCGAGCCCTCCTGCCACCAGCTCCAGACCTCCTCGGTCACGAAGGGCAGGAACGGTGCGAAGAGCCGGTGCAACACCGAGAGGGAGAGGGCCAGCGTGGCCCGGGCCGAGTCGGTGCCCGCCCGGTCCCCCTCGCCGTAGGCGCGCGCCTTGACCAGCTCGACGTAGTCGTCGCAGAAGGACCAGAAGAAGGACTCGGTCAGCTCGAGGGCCCGGGCGTAGTCGAAGGACTCGTGAGCCGCGGTCGCGCCCTCGACCAGCGCGGCCAGCCGCCCAAGCAGGGCGGTGTCGAGCGGGTTGCGCACCGCCTGCACAGCGGGGACCGGCCCGTCGCCCAGCCGGCCCAGGGCGAACTTCGACGCATTGAGGACCTTGATGGCCAGGCGCCGCCCGATCTTCATGACCCCGGTGTCGAGCGCGGTGTCGGTGCCGGGGCGACCGTTGCAGGCCCAGTAGCGCACCGCGTCGGAGCCGAACTCCTCGAGCATGGCCACCGGCGTGACCACGTTGCCCTTGGACTTGGACATCTTCTTGCGGTCCGGGTCGAGGATCCATCCGTTGATGGTCGTGTGCCGCCACGGCAGCGTGTGGTGCTCGAGGTGCGAGCGCAGCAGGGTGGAGAACAGCCAGGTGCGGATGATCTCGGGCCCCTGGGGTCGCAGGTCCATCGGGAAGGTCGCGGCGAATCGTCCCGGGTCGTCCTCCCACCCGCAGGCGATCTGGGGCGTGAGCGACGAGGTGGCCCAGGTGTCCATGACGTCGGGGTCGCCGGTGAAGCCTCCGGGCATGCCGCGCTGGGCCTCGGCGTACCCGGGAGGCACGTCGGTGGTGGGGTCGACGGGGAGGCTGGCCTCTTCGGGCACGATGGGGGCGGCGTAGTCGGGCTCACCTTCCGCGTCGAGCGGGTACCACACGGGGATGGGGATGCCGAAGAAGCGTTGACGGCTGATGAGCCAGTCGCCGTTGAGGCCGTTGACCCAGTCGTCGTAGCGGACCTTCATGTAGGGCGGGTGCCAGTCGAGCTGTGCCGCGGCCGTCAGCTGCTCGTGCCGCAGCTGCTCGTCGTGCCCGCCGTTGCGGATGAACCACTGGCGGCTGGTGACGATCTCCAGCGGGCGGTCGCCCTTCTCGTAGAACTTGACGGGGTGCGTGATGGGCTTCGGCTCGCCGACCATCTCGCCCGACGCCGCGAGGAGCTCAACCACCGCGCGCTGGGCCTGCTTGACCGTCCGGCCGGCGATGGCGCGCCAGGCCTCGTCGTCGGCAACCCCCTCGGGTGGCGTGTCGACGATCCGACCCGAGCGGGTCAGGATGTTGCGCGTCGGCAGATCGAGCTCGCGCCACCACACGACGTCGGTCACGTCGCCGAACGTGCAGATCATGGCGATGCCGGACCCCTTGTCCGGCTCGGCCAGCCGGTGGGCCAGCACGGGCACCTCGACCCCGAAGAGCGGCGTGCGCACGGTGGTACCGAAGCGCGCGCGGTAGCGCTCGTCGTCGGGGTGCGCCACCAGGGCGACGCAGGCGGCCAGCAGCTCGGGGCGCGTGGTCTCGATCTCGACGTCGCCAAAGCGCAGCCGGTGGTACGCGCCCGCCTGCTCGCGGTCCTCCATCTCTGCCTGGGCCACCGCGGTCTGGTAGTCGACGTCCCACATCGTCGGCGCCTCGGCCGAATAGGCCTCGCCGCGAGCCAGGTTGCGCAGGAACATGCGCTGGCTCGCCCGCCGACTCCGGTCGTCGATGGTGGCGTAGCCGAGGGACCAGTCGACCGAGAGCCCCACCCGGCGCCAGAGGTCCTCGAACGCCTGCTCGTCCTCGGCCGTGAGCTCGTGGCAGAGCACGATGAAGTTGGGTCGGCTCACGGGGACGTCGTCCTTCCCGGGCTCGTCGGGCAGCCGGAAGTCCGGGTCGAAGGGGAGCGAGGGGTCGCAGCGCACCCCGAAGAAGGTCTGCACGCGGCGCTCGGTCGGCAGGCCGTTGTCGTCCCAGCCCATGGGGTAGAAGAGCTTCCAGCCCCGCATACGTCGGTAGCGGGCGATGGCGTCGGTCTGGACGTAGCCGAAGACGGACCCCATGTGCAGCGAGCCCGACACCGTCGGCGGCGGTGTGTCGATGGAGAAGACCTCGTCCCGGGTGGCGGACGCGTCGAAGCGATAGGTCCCGGCCTCATCCCAGGACGCGGCCCAGCGCTCCTCGAGTCCCTCGAGGCTCGGCTTCTCCGGGACCTGCGGCGCGCCCGTCACTGCGGTCCGGTCACTGGGGTCGACATGATCGGGTTACCGTACCCGGGTGCTGCGCCTCCACGACACCGCCACCGGCACCGTCAGGCCTTTGGAGCCCCGCACCGAGGGCCAGGTGTCGATGTACGTGTGCGGTCCGACCGTGTACGACCTGCCGCATATCGGGCACGGCCGGTACAACCTGGTGTTCGACGTCCTGCGGCGGTACCTGCTCTTCTGCGGCCTCGACGTCCGCTATGTGTCGAACATCACCGACGTCGACGACAACATCATCAAGCGGGCGCTCGAGCAGGGCAGAACCGAGCCGGAGGTGGCGGCCGAGTTCGAGGCGCGCTGGTGGGAGGCCATGGACGAGCTGGGCGTGCTGCGGCCCGGCGACACCCCCCACGCCACCGCCTACGTCGACCGCATGGTCGAACTGGTGCGCGACTTGCTGGCTCGTGGCGTGGCCTACGAGACATCCGACGGCGTCTACCTCGAGGTGGAGAAGGTCCCCGGCTACGGGCTCCTGGCCCGCCAGAGCCTCGACTCGCTGCGCGCCGGCGCCCGCGTCGAGGCCAGCGAGGAGAAGCGCTCGCCGCTCGATTTCGCGTTGTGGAAGAAGGCCAAGGAGGGCGAGCCGTCGTGGCACGCCCCGTGGGGGGCAGGGCGGCCGGGCTGGCACACCGAGTGCGTGGTCATGTCGCTCGACCTCCTCGGCGACGGGTTCGACCTCCACGGCGGGGGCCAGGACCTGGCCTTCCCCCACCACGAGAACGAGCGGGCCCAGGCCGTAGCCGAGGGCCGCGCCTTCGCCCGCCACTGGGTGCACAACGGCTGGGTCGAAGTCGCGGGGGAGAAGATGTCCAAGTCGTTGGGCAACTTCACCTCGCTCACCGACTTGCTCTCCCGCTGCGATGGCCGGGCCTACCGCCTGCTCGTGCTGCGCGCCCACTACCGCTCGCCCATGGAGGTCACCGGCCCGACGTTGGCCGACGCCGAGAACGGCCTGAAGCGGCTCGACACGCTGGCCCGTCGCTTCGGCCTGCCGAACCTGCTGGCCGGGAGCCCGGGGTACGTGGTCGAACAGCGCGACGCGGGGGGCGCCGACGCCGACGCCCTGGCCGCCTTCCACCGGCACATGGACGACGACCTCGACACCCCGGGCGCCCTCGCCGGGATCTTCGAGCTGGTGAGCGCTGCGCACAGCGCCGCCGACGGCGGGGACGACTCCGGGGGCCGGCGCCTGGCCACCACCGCGTCGGTGCTCGCCGGCGCCCTCGGGCTGGCGCTGCGCGGGGGATCGGCGGAAGTCGACGAGGAGACGGCGCGCCTGGTGGCCGAGCGGGACGACGCACGCCGGGCCAAGGACTTCGCCCGGGCCGACGCGCTGCGCGACGAGCTGGCCGCACGCGGCTGGACCGTCGAGGACACGCCCTCGGGCACCGCCGTTCGCCGCTGACCTCAGCCGACCCGCGAGGGTCCGGATCCTACGAGAGCCCGGTTGTTTCGCGCGCAGAAAGCCCTGGTCATCGGCTCTATCTCCCGATGGTGGACGGATATCCACGTCCAGGGTTACTCTGGAGTAACAAGGAGGCGGCCCGGCGGCGGCGATCTGTCGTGTCCCCTGGGCGCCGTGGAACCTGCCGTGAGCCCGCGCGCCGGGTCACGCGAGGAGGGATCGCCATGTCCGACTACTCGCTCGAGTTGAACGAGGACCAGCTTCAGATCGTGAAGTGGGTCCACGAGTTCGCCGAGAACGTCGTCCGGCCCGCCGGCCGCGAGTGGGACGAGAAGGAGGAGACCCCCTGGCCGATCATCAAGGAGGCGGCCGGCAACGGGCTCTACTCCTTCGACTTCATCGCCCAGTGCTTCTCGGACCCCACCGGCCTGCTCATGTGCCTGGTCAACGAGGAGATGAGCTGGGGTGACGCCGGCATCGCGCTGGCCATCTTCGGCTCCACGCTGGCCGTGGCGGGGATCTTCGCCAACGGGACGCCCGAGCAGATCGGCGAGTGGATCCCCCAATGCTTCGGCACTCCCAACGACGTCAAGCTGGCCGCGTTCGGGGTGTCCGAGCCCGACGCCGGGTCCGACGTCTCGTCGCTCAAGTCCCGCGCCGTCTACGACGAGGCCAAGGACGAGTGGGTGCTCAACGGCACCAAGACCTGGATCACCAACGGCGGCATCGCCAACACCCACGTGCTCGTGCTCTCCGTCGACCCCGAGCTCGGGAGCCGTGGCCAGGCCAGCTTCGTCGTGCCCGAGGGCACTCCCGGTATCTCCCAGGGCCAGAAGTTCCAGAAGATGGGCATCCGGGCGTCGCACACGGCCGAGGTCGTCCTCGACGACTGCCGCATCCCGGGCCGGTGCCTGCTCGGTGGCAAGGAGAAGCTCGACGAGCGTCTGGCCCGCGCCCGGGAGGGCAAGAAGACGTCCACCCAGGCTGCCATGGCCACCTTCGAGGCGTCCCGCCCGATCGTGGGCGCGCAGGCCGTCGGCATCGCCCGGGCCGCTTACGAGTACGCGCTCGAGTACGCGAAGGAGCGCAAGCAGTTCGGCCGGGCCATCATCGAGAACCAGGCCATCGCCTTCAAGCTGGCTGACATGAAGATGCACACCGACGCCGCCCGGCTCCTCGTGCACCGGGCCGCCAACATGGCCGCCACCGGCAAGAAATTCGAGAACGGCGAGGGCTCGATGTCGAAGCTCTACGCCGGCGAGAACGCCGTGTGGGTGACCGACCAGGCGATCCAGGTCCTCGGCGGGTACGGCTACGTGCGTGAGAACCCGGTCGAGCAGTGGCACCGCGACTCGAAGATCTACACCATCTTCGAGGGCACCTCGGAGGTTCAGCGGCTGGTGATCAGCCGGGCCATCAGCGGCATCCACATCAAGTAGCGGTCACGGCCTCACGGTCGTCGGGGTCCGAGGGCCTCACGGGCCAGCACCCGCGCGCTCGGGCGCACCCGGCGCTCCCGGTCGATCAGGCCGAATCGCACGTCGTAGCCGTGGAGCCACTCGTCGTTGTCCACCGCGGTCCAGTGGAACAGGCCGCGTACGTCGATGCCCCCCGGGCGCGGTGCACGACATCGATGCCCTCCGCCAGGTGGGCCGCCCGGGGTGACGACACCACGGCAACCGCACCACGGACCCCATGGCGGGACCGCGCCCGCCCCGCCACGGGGCGGCACGCCCCCGGGCAATAGTCTCTCCATCCCATGGGCGCGCCCGCACTGCTCCACCGGCCTGACGACGTCACGGCGGAATGGCTCACGACGGCGCTGGGCGGGGCCGGGGTGCTGGCAGAGGGCGCGCGAGTGGTCTCCTTCGAGAGCGAGCCCATCGGGACCGGGCAGATGGCCGACACCGTGCGGTTCACGCTCACCCTCGACCAGCCCGGCGCGGGCCCGGCGAGCGTGGTCGGCAAGTTCGCCTCGGCGGACGAGCAGAGCAGGGCCACCGGACTCGCGCTGCGCGCCTACGAGATCGAAGTCCGCTTCTACCGCGAGGTGGCGGAGCGCGTGGCGGCCCGGCTGCCTGCCGCGTACGTGGCCGAGGTCGATCCGGCCACGGGTTGGTTCACGCTGCTGCTCGAGGATGCCGTCGATGCGTCCCAGGGCGACCAGATACAGGCGTGCGACGTGGGCACCGCCGCCGCCGTTCTGGAGGAGATGGCCGGCCTGCACGCGCCGTGCTGGGACGCGCCGGATCTGGGCCGGCTCGAGTGGCTGGACCGGGAGACGCCCGAGTCGGACCAGCTGCTCGCCGGGCTCATGGCGTCACTGGCCCCGGGGTTCTTGGAGCGCTATGCCGACACCATGGCCCCCGAGCACCAGGAGGTGTGCCGGGTCTTCGCGGAGCGGATCCCGGCCTGGGGCGCGCTGCGGCGGAGCGGGCCGCGGACGGCCAGCCACGGAGACTTCCGGCTCGACAATCTGCTCTTCCAACCCGGTACCCGGCGCCCGCTCGTCGTCGACTGGCAGACGGTGTCGTGGTCGGCGGCCTCGGGGGACGTGGCCTACTTCGTCGGGGGCTGCCTGACCGCCGAGGACCGGCGCGCCCACGAGCGCGAGCTCCTTGCGCACTACCACGACGCTCTCTGCCGCCACGGCGTGCACGGCTACACGCTGGAGCAGCTGCAGGCCGACGTGCGACGCGACACGTACTTCGGCATCCGTATCGGGATGGTGGCGTCCATGCTCGTCCAGCGGACCCCGCGCGGCGACGTGATGTTCCTCACCAGCGTGTCGCGCCATGCCCAGCACGTGCTCGACGCCGACGCTCTGGTGCTTCTCGAGGCCTGATGAGCGACCTGTTGGTGCTCTGCACCGGGAACGCGGCGCGCTCGGTCATGGCCGGCTACATGCTCGAGAACCTGAACGAGCGCCGCCTGGGCGACCCCCTGCGCATCGTCACGGCGGGCACCCACACCGTTGACGGGCAACCCATGAGCCTGCGGACGCGCACCGCGCTGTCGCGAGTGCCCGAGCTGGCTGAGGCCGACTTCCGGCGCCACCGCAGCAAGCAGGTGCACGGCGTCGACCTGGTCCATGCCGACCTGGTGGTCGCCATGGAGGCCGACCACGTGCGCTTCGTGCGCCGTCGGTTCCCCGACGCCGCGGCCAAGACGGCCACCATCCGCCACCTGTGCCGCTCGCTGGCGCCGGCGCCGCCGGACCTGCCGGCGCGGGTCGAGAAGCTCGACCTCGCCGCGGCGGAGGTCGAGAACGTCGACGACGTGCTCGATCCGGCTGGGCAGGAGGCGGACGTCTACGCGGCGTGCGTCGACGAGCTCTGGCAGCTCTGTCGCACCCTGGTCACCCTGGTGTGAGCACTCAGTCGGCGTGCACCGAACGCAGGCCGGCCCAGGCCAGGTCGGCCATGCGTTGGGCCAGCCGCTCCGCCTCCTCCTCGACGGCGGAGTCGGGCCGCTGCTCCATGAAGCAGCGACTCGCCCCCTCGGCCATGCCCACGATCCCGTAGGCCAGGAGCCGGCGGTGGTCGGCCGCGAGACCGGCGTCGATGAGGGGGTCGATGGCTTCTGCGATGGCGTCCTCCACCGCCCGCAGCGCACGCCCCAGCTCCTCGTCGTCAGCATGGTCCCGCCCGTAGAGGAGGCGGAATTCGGCCTCGTGGCTGACCACCAGCCGGAAGTAGGCGGCGAAACCCAGCTCGACCTGCTGGCGCGGGCCCTCGGCCTGCACGACGGCCCGGCCGATCGCGGTGAGGAGGTCCTGGGCGATGGAGTCCACGAGCTCGAGGTACAGAGCGCGCTTGGACGAGAAGTGCTGGTAGAGCAGCGGCTTGGTGACGCCGGCGGCCTCGGCGATGTCGTCCATCGTCGTGGCGCGGTACCCCCGCTGCGCGAAGAGTTCGAGGGCCACGGCGACGAGCTGGTGCCGCCGCTGCTCGGCCGTGAGCCGCCGTGCCGCCTGCATCGCGCTCGCCATCGGCCCAGGTTACCGAAGGGTCAGGTGGGCCGGGCCAGCCCCCGGAGGCGGCCGAGTACCCGGGCCAGCCGTCCGGGCAGGTCGGCCAGGTTGAAGTGGGTGCTGGCCACCTCGTGGTTGTGCGCCAGCAGCTCCTCGTCGGGTGCCCGCAGCCAGGCGCCCAGCTCGGCCGGATCGGTGGCGTCGAACCAGCGGAAACCGAACGCGGCCAGCTCGGTCGCCACCGGGTAGGGGCCGATCGCCAGGGGCCGCCCGAAGGTGGCCGACTCGACCGAAGGGTTGCCGAATCCCTCCCACAGGGAGGGAAGGAGCACCACGTCGCACGCACCGTAAGCGTCGGCGACGGAGCATCCGCCCGGTGGCGAGCCGCGCAGCACGGGGCATGCGGCGCCCGCCACGAGCCGCTCCAGCTCCGGCCCGTAGCCGTCCTCGGCCGGCCCGAGGAGCCAGTACGTCCCGCCGACCGCCTCGCACAGCGCCAGCGCGCCCGCAATGTTCTTGCGCGCCAGCGCGCGCGTGGGTTGCACGAGCAGAGTGGTGTCGTCGTCGACGCCGAGGCGGGTCCTCGTCCCGGCCCGGTCTCCCGGCGCAGGGTCCGCCTCGAACGCGTTGTACACGGTCGTGGCGCGGATGCCGTGCTGGGCCAGCTGGCGCCGACTCAGCTCGTTGATGGTGACGTGCGCCCACGCCGGGTCGTCGGGCGGCGCCGGCAGGTGGGCCAGGTGCGGCCGTTGCCAGGCCAGGTCGTGGTGGTGGAGCAGCGTGGGCCGGCCCCGGCACGCCGCGGCCACCGTGGCGGCCGCACCGGGGTTGAGGGGGAGCGAGCACAGGTTCTCGACTACGACCAGGTCGGCCCCCGCCAACGCGTCCTCGACCTCGCCGGCGGTGGGCGGTACGCCCGCGTCGATCGCCAACCCCTCGAGGACGGTGTCCGCCGGGCCCGCCCCGGCAACCGTGCGCACGGACCAGCCCAGGAGGCCCAGCGCAGAGGACCATTTCGCCGCCTCGACCGACACGCCGTCGCCACCGCCGAGTCGAAAGGAGACCATGCAGGCCGTCGGCACGCCGGCACACTAGGCGCGGCCCGGGATCGGTACGGAGGTGGACTAGCGTTTGCGTCGATGGCGAAGCGGGCACTGATCACCGGCGTGACCGGCCAGGACGGCTCGTACCTGGCCGAATTCCTCCTCTCGAAGGGCTACACCGTCATCGGGATGGTCCGCCGCTCGAGCACGCTCAACTTCGAGCGCATCGCGCACATCCAGGACGAGATCGAGCTCGTCCCTGGTGACCTGCTCGACGAGGTGTCGCTCATCAACATCCTGCGCGACCACAAGCCCGACGAGGTCTACAACCTGGCCGCGCAGTCGTTCGTCCAGACCAGCTTCAGCCAGCCCGTCCTGACGGGGGAGACCACCGCGCTGGGCGTCACCCGCGTGCTCGACGCCATTCGGCTGGTCGACCCCGACATCCGCTTCTACCAGGCCAGCTCCTCGGAGATGTTCGGCAAGGTCCAGGAAGTGCCCCAGAGGGAGACGACGCCCTTCTACCCCCGGAGCCCCTACGGCGTGGCCAAGGTCTACGGCCACTGGATCACGGTGAACTACCGCGAGAGCTACGGGCTCCACGCCTCCTCGGGCATCCTCTTCAACCACGAGTCCCCGCGGCGCGGCCTCGAGTTCGTCACCCGCAAGGTGACTCACGGCGTGGCCCGGATCGCGCACAAGCTCGACGACAAGCTGGCCCTCGGAAATCTCGACGCGCAGCGCGACTGGGGCTTCGCCGGCGACTACGTGCGGGCCATGTGGCTGATGGTCCAGCAGGACGCGCCGGACGACTACGTCGTGTCGACGGGCGAGACGCACGAGGTGCGCGAGCTCTGTCGCCTGGCGTTCGAGGCCGCCGGACTCGACTGGGAGCAACATGTGGTCATCGACGACCGGTTCCTGCGCCCGGCCGAGGTCGACCTGCTGGTGGGCGATCCCGGCAAGGCTCACCACAAGCTGGGCTGGCAGCCCGAGGTCGACTTCCCCACCCTGGTCTCCATGATGGTGGAGGCCGACATGGACCTGGTCGCCAAGAGCCTCTCGTAACCGGGGGCGGCCACGCTGCTCCCGCTCGCCTCGATCTCGGCCAACCCGGCCGGCGTCCTCGTCGCCTTCGGCGCCGGGATCCTCTCGTTCGTCTCCCCGTGCGTGCTGCCCCTCGTGCCCGGCTACGTCTCTATGGTCTCGGGGCTCTCGGCCGCCGAGCTGGAGGCGGGCGGCGAGGGTGCCACCCCGTCGGCCGCCCTTCGCCCGGTGCTCCGTGGGATCGGCCTGTTCGTGGCCGGGTTCACCGTCGTCTTCGTGGGACTGGGCGCGGCGGCATCGAGCATCGGGCGCATCCTCGACGCGCATCAGGCACTCCTGGGCAAGGTGAGCGGCGTCGTCATCATCGTGCTCGGAGGGGTCATGCTGCTCGGTGCCCTGCCGGCCCGGGTCTGGGCCCACGCCGGCACCGGGACGTTGGGCGTGGTGTCGCGAGTCACGGGAGAGCACCGATTCGACGTGCGCCCCTCGAAGCTCGGGGCGTGGGCGGCGCCCGTGATGGGGATGGCGTTCGCCTTCGCCTGGACTCCGTGTATCGGGCCGGTGCTCGGGGCCGTCCTGGGCCTGGCGGCCCGCAACGGCACCCTGGCCGGAGGCGTGGTGCTCCTCTTCGCCTACTCGCTCGGCCTGGCCGTGCCGTTCGTGCTCGTGGGCCTGGCCTTCGGTCGCCTGACCGCGGCTCTGGCCCGGGCCCGGGCCTGGCTGTGGGTCGTGGAGCTGGTCGCCGGCGTCATCCTGGTGGTTTTCGGGATCCTGTTGCTCACTGACAACGTGAGTTGGGTGTCGACGCAGATCTCCAACCTGCTGAACGATCTCGGTCTCGGCCGCCTGTCGAGGAGCTGATCGGCACGGGCACCCTCAGGCCCGCTCGGCCAGCACGCCGGCGAAGGTCCGTGCGAACGTGCGCGCATCGCCGGGCCAGCGGGCCGAGACGTAGGCGCCGTCGCGCACCACGAAGGCCGGGCGGTCGTTGGTCAGGCTGTCGCGGGCGCGCCCGCTCGTCTTGCGCCGCCAGTCGGCCGCCCCCCGCTCGACGTCCTTGAAGTCGGCTGCGTCGGCCAGCGCGCGGGTCACCTCTTGCTGGACCGACATGAATCCGATGGGCTGTCCCGGCTCCTCGACGTAGGTCCGGTAGTAGTTGGCGTCCCAGAAGCGCGTGTCAGCGCGCCACCTCCCACGCCCGGCGCTCGAGGGCCCACGTGAGCGCCGTCGTGGTGCGTCCGTGGAGAACGGAGCGCCCGGTGCCGGGGTCGACGGCGCGGGCGGCCACGAGGACCCCGTGGCAGATGGCCGCCACCGGCTTGGCGGCGCGGAACGAGTCGATCGCCATCTGCTGCACCTCTGGACTCTCGAGGTAGGCGCGCATGCCGCGGGCGCGGTGGCCGCCGGGGAGGAGCAGGGCGTCGTACACGCTGCGCTTCGCGGCGCCCCAGTGCAGCGGCGCGGCGAAGCCGTCGTCGTGCAGCAGCGAGGTGTATGCCCGCCGGGCACCTGCGTCGGCGCGCAGGGCGCGGCCAACCAGAGTCAGCCGGCGCAGCCCGGGCACCGCACCCCACGGGTCAAGGCCCTGCCCGGTCACCATGAGGTCGTCGGCCCGGCTGGGCTGGCCCGACGGGGTGGCGAAGCGGATGACGTGCCCGGCGGCGGCGAGGACCTGCCAGCTGACCGCCACCTCGGTGGGGTCGAAGTCGCACGCCGGCAACGGCATGAGGACGGTCGCCATCGGTGCGACGCACACTAGCGACGCCGAACCGAGTGCTCCCGTGCGCTGGTCGCGCAACGAGGGACAGCGTCGCTGCCATGACGATGCCGACACGGAGCCGGCCCCGATCTTCTCGGCTGACGAGAGGATCGAGAACTCTGGGACGGGCTACCAGGGTGAGGTGCTTGGTGAGGCCTTGTTCGGGGGGATGGCCGACGGGATCGACGACGTCGACCACGCCCACAAGATGCGAGCTCGAGACCCTCGAGCTCCGCACCAAGGAGGCCATCGCACCCGCGCCCGAGCGGGCCGGGATCTCCACCGCTCCCGATCCCGAGATGTTGGGATTGGCCGAGGCGCTCGCCTCTGGCTCGGCGGCCAAGGCCCGGGAGGAGGTCATGAGTTCACTCGTGAGTGTCACGGGCCAGTTCATCCCGCTGTATGGCCGCATCGGCCAGCTGGACCCCTCGGAGTCCCAGGCGGCGGACCTGCTCGTGGCCCATGAGGAGGCGCTGCCGCACATGGGCTGACCTGCATCGGCCGGCTCGCCGAAGCCCAGTTGGGAGGGGGTGTGGGGCGGCCGTGGGCCGGCGCCCCGCTTGGATGCGGGGGACCCAGCCCCCCTAGCATGGCGGGGAAGGCCATGGCCCCTGTCGTCTCTCTCCGCGCCGCGGTCGCTCTCGCCGGCCGCTTCCCCGCCCTCGCCGGCGTCGATCTCTCCCTGGAAACGGGAGAGGTCGTCGTGGTGGTGGGGGCCAACGGCGCCGGGAAGACCAGCCTCTTGCGGGCCTGCGCCGGCCTGCTCCCGGTCAGCTCCGGCGAGGCCACGGTGTTGGGCGTCGACCTGACCGAGGACAACACGACGGTGCGCCGCTACGTCGGCCTGCTCGGGCACGCGGCACCGCTCTACGACGAGCTGAGCGCCACCGAGAACGTCCGCTTCGCCGTGCGGGCCCTCGGGCTCCCGGTGGTGCGGGCCGACGAGGCGCTCGAGCGGGTCGGGCTCACCGGTCGGCTGCGCCGCACGCCGGCGGGGCGCCTCTCGGCCGGGCAGCGCCGCCGCGTCGCCCTCGCCGCGCTGGTGGCACGTCGCCCCGCGCTCTGGCTCCTCGACGAGCCGCACGCCGGCCTCGACGCGCCGTCGCGCGCGCTGCTCGGCGAGCTCATCGCCGACGCCGTGACCGAGGGGGCCTCGGTACTGCTCTCCTCGCACGAGCCGCAGCTCTCGGTGCCGTTGGCCGATCGCGTCGTGACGATGGGCGGCGGGCGGGTGACGGCCGAGGAGTTCGGCGGACGCCGCATCGGCCTCAGCGCACTGCCCGACACGCCCGGCACGACGGCGCAGGGCTCGACGAGTAGCGGCGAACCGGGGGCCACCCATGTGGCATGACGCCGTCCTGGTCGCGGGCAAGGACCTGCGCATCGAGGCCCGGTCGCGGGTGGCTCTGTGGCAGGTCGTCCCCTTCGCCGTCCTCGTCCTCGTGCTGCTCGCCTTCGCCATCGGGCCCGATCAGGCGGCGCTGCGACACGCGGCGCCGGGTATCTTCTGGGTGGCGCTCCTCTTCTCTACTGTCCTGGCCGTTCAGCGCAGCGTGGCCGTGGAGTCGGGCGAGGGCACCCGCGACGGTCTGCGCCTCTCGGGCATCGACCCGGCCGGGATCTTCCTGGGCAAGGCGGCGGCGGTGGCGCTGCAGCTCCTGGCCCTCCAGGTCGTGCTGTGGGCCGGCATCACCGTGCTCTTCGACGTGCGCGTCCACATCGTCTGGCTCGCCGTGGTGGCCAGCCTCCTGGCCACGGTGGGCCTGGCCTCGGCCGGCGTCCTGTATGGCGCGCTCTCGGCCGGCCTGCGCGTGCGGGACACGCTGCTGCCGCTGCTGGTCCTCCCGGTGCTGGCGCCGGTGCTGCTCGCCGGCTCCAAGGTCTGGCAGGCTGCGCTGGACGCCGAGGTGTCCTCGGGCACCCAGTGGCTGAAGATCCTGGTGCCCTTCGCGGTGGTCTACCTCGTGGTCGGCATCCTTGCCTACGGCCCTCTCCAGGAGTCCTCGTGAGCACCCCCCCGAGTCCGTCCACCCCGCTCGCCGGCGCGCCGCCCGCGCCGCCCGCGCCGCGCGCACTGCGGCCGCCGCGCCCGCGGTGGCTCGACGTGGTCGGCGCGCTCGGTGTCGTGGCGCTCGGCTTCACGGTGTGGCTCGGCCTGTGGGTCACGCCCCCCGACGCCGTGCAGGGCAACCTGGCCCGGCTGCTCTACATCCACCCGCCCATAGCCACGGTGGCCCTGTACTGGGTGGGCATCGTGGCCGCGGCAGGGAGCCTGCTCTACCTGTGGCCCCGGACGCGATCATTCTTCTGGGACCGCCTCGCCGCCTCGGCTGTCGAGGTCGGCGCGGTCTTCTCCGCTCTCACGCTCGTGACGGGCTCGCTATGGGGCCGGCCGGCCTGGGGCACGTGGTGGACCTGGGACGCCCGCCTCACGTCGACCGCGCTGCTCCTCATCCTCGAGATCGGTTACCTCGCCCTGCGGCGCGTGCCCGCCGATCAGGCCGTGCGGGCGCGCCGCTGTGCCGTAGCCGCGCTGCTCATCGCCGTGGACATCCCGCTGGTGCACTTCTCGGTGGACTGGTGGAACACCCTGCACCAGGGGGGCACCTTCATCGATCCGGGCTTCAAGATCCACGCTTCGCCCTCCATGTCGTGGACGTTCCTGCTCGGCTTCGTCGCCTTCACCCTCGTGTTCGTCTGGCTGCTCGGCGTGCGCTATCAGGTCGAGGTGCTCCAGGACGCGGTGGGCGGCGAAGAGCTCGAGGTCTCGCTGGCCGAGCGGTGGAGTGAGGACACCGAGCTCGTCGCGGCCACGGGCTCCTGGGCCGGTTCGACGCCGCGGCCAGAGCCCGGGGGCACTCGGTGAGCTACGTCGACGCCGGCTACGCCGTGGCGCTCAGTGGCCTCGCGCTGTACGCCGTGACCCTGGTGCTCCGGCGGCGACGCTGGGAGCGGGCCCTCCAGAGGTGGGAGCAGCCTGCACCGGGCACCGCCGGCGTTCCCATCCGCGACGAGCGCCCGTGAGCACGACCACCGACCCGAGCTCGCCCCCCCGCCCGCCGACGTCCGAGGTGCACGAGGGTCCGCCGGTGCCCCCGGCGCGCCCGCGCCCGGCGCGCCAGCTGGCGCGTGGTCACCGTGTTCGTGCTCCTGGCCGCTGCACTGGTGTTCCTACTCGTCGAGGGTTTGGGCAGCTCGCTCGATTACTTCGACACCGTCAACCAGGCGTACGCGCACCGGGCCACGCTGGGCACGTCGACCTTCCGGCTCGAGGGCACCGTGATGCCCGGCTCCATCCGGGCCACCGCGACGGGCACGGACTTCTCCATCTGCCAGGGCCCTCACGTGGTGCGGGTCAGCAACTCGGGGAGTCCGCCGACGCTGTTCCAACCCCGGATCCCCGTCGTGGTGGTGGGCCACTTCATCTCCGACACGTCGAACGCCTTCGTGTCGAACTCCATCATGGTCAAGCACTCGGCCACCTACAGCGCGCAGCATCCGGGCCGGGTCAAGGTCACCACGACCGGGCCGGTCTGCTGATGGCTGACGCGCACCTCGGAGCGATCGGCGTCTGGCTCGCCTTCGTCGCCAGCATCGCGGGCGCCGTCGTCCTCGCGTTCGGGTTGGTCCGCCGCCGTGCTCCCCACGGGGCACCGGCGGCGGCCGGATCGGGGTCTCCGGGCGGACAGTGGGCGGCGGACGGCCGACTGCTGGCTCCCGTCATGCTCGTGGGGGGCCTCCTCGCCACGGGCGCCATGGAGCACGCGCTCGTCACCCACGACTTCACGCTCACCTTCGTGGCGGAGAACAACAGCACCGTCACTCCGCTGCTCTACTCCATCACCGGGATGTGGTCCGCGTTGGCCGGCTCCATCCTCTTGTGGGGGCTCATCCTCGCCGTCGTGTCGACCGTGTTCGTGTGGCGCTATCGGGCCCACGCGGCCGACTCGGTGATCCGCTGGGCGCTGCTCGTGCTCTACGTGGTGTCGGCCTTCTTCTTCGGCCTCATGCTCGGGCCGGCCAACCCGTTCCGCACCGCTCCCGGTGCGACCCAGGGACTCGGGCCCAACTCGCTCCTGCAGGACAACCCCCTGGTGGCCATCCACCCGCCGCTGCTCTACGCCGGCATGGTCCTCTTCACCGTGCCCTTCGCCTTCGCCATCGGCATGCTGGCCACCGGGCGCGTCGGCGACCGCTGGCAGATCGAGTGCCGACGCTGGACGCTGCTGGCCTTCACCTGCCTGTCGCTCGGCATCGTGCTCGGAGCCTGGTGGTCCTACCAGGTGCTCGGTTGGGGCGGCTTCTGGGGCTGGGACCCGGTCGAGAACGCCGCGCTCCTGCCGTGGCTGTGCGGCACCGCCTACCTGCACTCGGTGTTGGTGCAGGAGCGGCGCGGTCTCATGCGGGTGTGGAACCTGTCGCTGGCCATCGCCACGTTCGCGCTCACCATCCTGGGCACCTTCCTCACCCGCTCCGGCGTCATCAACTCCGTGCACGCGTTCTCGCAGTCGTCGCTCGGCCCGCTGCTCATCGGGTTCTTCTTCGCGGTGGTGATCGGCGGGTTCGGGCTCATCGCCTGGCGCGGGGACCGGTTGCGCTCGCCCGGGGGCATCGACGCACCGCTCGGCCGGGAGGGCGCGTTCCTGCTCAACAACGTGCTGTTCGTGGGCTTCGCACTGGTGGTGCTCCTCGGGACCGTGTACCCGCTGCTCTACGAGGCCCTGACCCAGCAGCAGGTGACCGTGGGCGCACCCTTCTTCAACACGGTGGCCATCCCGGCCGGGCTGCTGCTGCTCTTCTTGATGGCGATCGCCCCGGTCCTCAGCTGGCGCAAAATGAGCGGGGCGGTGCTGTGGAGCCGGGTGGCCATCCCGGCTTGGGTCGGCGTCGGCACCGTCGTGGTGTGTGTGGCCGCCGGCCTGCGCGGGATCGGCACATTGGTCGGCTTCGGCCTCGGGGCGATGGCCGCCGCCACGGTCGTCCGGGCCCTGGTCCTGTCCGTGCGCGCGGCACGGATCCGCCACGTGGGCTGGTGGCGTGGTCTGGTCGGCCGGGCCAACGGCGGCATGGTGGTGCACCTGGGCGTGGTGCTCCTCGCCGTGGGCATCATCGCCGCCACGTCCTATCGCCACGAGGCGGAGCTGGCGCTGCACAAGGGGGTCGTGACGACGTTCGACGGGCACCGGTTCGAGTACCTGGGCCAGCGCACGGTCAGCTCGCCCTCGCGGACGGCGCAGCAGGCCCTCGTCAAGGTGGACGGCGCCACCTTCGCGCCTGCCACCACGAGCTTCGGTAGCGCACTCTCCGTCGTCGGCACGCCCGCCATCGACTCGGGCCTCTTCGGCGACATCTATCTGACGTTCGACGCCGTGGGCGGGCTGGGTGCGACATCTGGCAACCAGGCGATCGACAACCTCCCGGCGGGCTCGGTGGCCATCGGGGTCGTGATCGAGCCGCTGGTGGCCTGGCTCTGGGCCGGTGGCCTGCTGGTGGGGATCGGCGGGCTCCTCGCCCTCGTACCCGGGTCGCGGCGACGGGCCACCGATCCGGCCTCCGCTCCGTCCGAGATGGTAACGGGCGCGTCCGGACCCGTCTCCGGGACTCCGGACCGGGCCCACGACGAGCCCGGAGGTGACGACGTCGGCAGGGCGAGGGTGCCCGAGCCGGTCGGTGCGGCCGCACCCGCGGCCCCGACGGCGGACGTGCGGTGAGCGGGCGCCGCATCGCTCACCCGGTGCGCTGGGTGGCGGGCGTGGTCCTGGTGATCCTGGTGGTGTTCGGGGTTGTGCTGGCCTCGCGCACCCCGCAGGAGGCCACCGCCGTCACGAGCCCGCTGCTCGGGCACAACGCACCGGCGATCACGGGCACCGACCTGACTACCGGACACACGGTGTCGCTGGCGTCGCGACGGGGCCACTTCGTGGTGGTCAACTTCTTCGCCAGCTGGTGCGTCCCGTGCCAGCAGGAGGCGCCGGACCTCGCCCGCTTCCACTACGAGCAGTCGCACCGATCGGACGGGGCGGACATGGTGAGCGTGGTGTTCCACGACACCACGAGCACGGCGCGTTCGTTCCTGAAGGAGAACGGCGATCTGTGGCCGGCCGTCGCCGACCCGGGCGGCGTCATCGCGCAGCGATACGGGGTCACGGCGCCGCCCACGACTTTCGTGATCGGGCCCTCCGGCAAGGTGGTTGCGGTGCTCGAGGGCCCGGCGACCCAGAAGAACCTCGACTCCTACCTGCGGGCGGCCGAGGTGGCCGGCGTCGGCACGGTGTCGGCTGGGACCGCGACCGGTGGCTGAGCGCCCGCGCCGCCTGCCGCTGTGGGCCCGTGTCGGGCTCCCGCTCCTCGTGCTCGCGGTCGCGCTGGCCGTCGGGAGCGGGACCTTCGACTCGAGGGCCTCAACGGTCTCCGAGCGGGCGACCGCCATCGAGTCCGTCGTGCGCTGTCCCTCGTGCACCGACATCTCCGTGGCCCAGTCGAACGCCACCACGGCCATCGCGGTGCGCCACCAGATCGAGCGCATGGTCGCCGCGGGCAGCTCCACGTCGGACATCGAGCAGACCCTGGTCTCCGAGTACGGGCAGAGCATCCTGCTGGTGCCGCCCGACACGGGCGGCATCCCGCTCATCTGGGTGATCCCGCTGGTGCTCGGAGTCGGGGCCGTGCTCGGGGTGGGCATCGTCTTCTGGCGTCGGAGCCGGGCCTTCGGTGCCCTCACGACCACCGTGGACCACGACGAGCGCGAGCAGTACGAACGGCACGAGCAGGTGCAGGTGCCGTGAACGTCGACGACGCCATCGTGCGGAACAGCACGCCACGGGCCGGATCAGGGGGCGAGCGCTGGCACCTGCTCGACGAGCGCGACTTCCTGCTGCGGTCGCTCCAGGACGCGGCGCGCGAGCACGATGCCGGAGATCTGTCCGACGAGGACCATGTCGTCCTGGTGGCGCGCGACTCGGCCCGGCTGGCCGCGGTCGAGGCGGAGCTGGCCGCGCTCGGTGCGGTGGGGCCGCCCGGGGTGGGCGCGGCTGCCGACCGGCCGGACCGGTCCGACACGCCGGACACGCCGGACACGCCGGACACGCCGGACACGCCGGACACGCCGGGCACGCCGGGCACGCCGGTCTCGGCCTCCACGCCGGGAGCGCCCGACGCCGGCCGCCCGCCGCTGGCGCGGTGGCGCAAGGTCGGCATCGCCGCCTCGCTGCTGCTGATCGCCCTCGGCATCGGCATCCTCGTGAGGCACTTCGTTCAGTCCCGCACGCCGGGCCAGCCCTCGTCGGGGAGCGTGAGCCTGTCGCAGGCCCAGCAGATCGAGCAGCAGCTGCAGCAGGCGGTCACCTTGAACAACGCGGGGGACGCCAAGAGCGCGCTCGAGCTGTACGACAAGGTGCTCTCAGAGGACCCCTCCAATCCTGCCGCCCTGGCCTACGCCGGGTACCTGCAGTGGAACATCGGGACGAGTGCGCACGTGCCCTCCTTGGTGCGCGTCGGGCGCTCCATGATCGAGACCGCGATGCGGAACGCGCCCAACTACTACGAGGCCCACCTCTTCGACGGTTTGGTCCTGGAGAACCAGGACCACGACCACCACGGGGCGGTGACCCAGTTCGACGACTTTCTGGCCGACGGGCCGCCTTCGGGCGAGCCGGCCAAGGTGGCGGCGCTCGTCGCCGGCGCCTATCAGGCGGCCGGGGTGCGGCTCCCGGCCGCGTTCTCGGCTCCGACCACGCCGTCGAGCCCTCCCACCGCCGGCGCGGGCTGAGGCAGGGGGACCGCAGGCCCATCGACGCGTCCGGCGCTCACGAGCGCAACGCGCGCAATTCGCCGACCACCCGGGGGAAGGCGTCGGAGAAGGCCGCGCAGTCCGCCTCGGTGGTCGGCCACCCCACGCTCACCCGCAGTGAGTGGCTGGGGTCGACTCCCATGGCCTCGAGCACCGGCGACGGCTCGATGCTCTCCGAGGAGCAGGCCGAGCCGGAGTGGACGGCCACGCCGGCTCGGTCCAGGCCGATGAGCACGGGCTCAGCCTCCACCCCGTCGACGCCCAGGCAGACCAGGTGGGGGAGTCGCGCCACCGGTGCCGCCGGGCCGACGAGCTCGACCCCCTCGACGGCGAGAGCCGCCGCAATGAGCGCGGCGATCCGGGAGCGGGCGGCCTCCGCCTCGCCTCCGAGGGCGCGGCCGTCCCCACCGGCCAGCACGTCGGCGGCGGCGCCGAAGGCCACCAGGGCGGGGACGGGCTCGAGCCCGGCCCGGCGACCGCGCTCCTGCTCGCCGCCGACCAGCAGCGGCTCGTAGCGGGTGCCACGCCGGACGATCAGCGCGCCGGCCCCGGGCACCGCCCCCAGCTTGTGGGCGCTGACGCTCACCAGGTCGGCCCCGAGCGCGCCCAGGTCGGTCACGACGTGGCCGCAGGCGGCCGCCGCGTCGACGTGCACCACCACTCCGGCCTCCCGGCACAGCGCCACCACCTCGGTGACCGGTTGCAGGGTGCCGACCTCGTGGTTGGCCCATTGGCAGTGGACGAGGGCCGGCCGGGGCCGGGTCGGCGAGGCCAGGCGGGCTCGCAGTGCGTCCACCTCGATCCGGCCCGTGCCGTCGACGGGAAGCTCCTCGAGCGGCGCCAGGCGCGCCGAGGCGTCACGGACGGCGGAGTGCTCGACGGCGGCGCACAGCACCGGAGCGCCGGGTTGCGCCCGCGTGGCGCCCCACACGGCCGCGTTGACCGACTCGGTGGCACCCGAGGTGAACACGACCTGCCGCGGCGCAACGCGGAGTAGGGCGGCCACCTGGTCGCGGGCGGCCTCGACCGTGGCGCGCACCGTCCGGCCCTCCTCGTGCAGCCGCCCGGGGTCGCCCGAGACGAGCGATGCCCATCGGGTCAGGGCGGCCACCGCCTCCGGCCGGGGTGGGGTGGTGCTGGCGTGGTCGAGGTAGGCGCGAGCCACCGGGGCTCAGGCGGAGGCGGCGCAGGTGTCGTCACCTCGCGCCCGCGAGGAGAGGATCACCGGGAGCGCCTGCTGCGACGCCGCGCCGCAGAGCCCGGCCAGCAGCCCCGACACCATGCCCCGGTCGACGGCGCAGAGCACCGGGTTGGTGGTGCTGGCGTCGCCGAACGGGCACTGCTCGGCCACCACGGCGGTCGTCTCGCCCCGGTCCTCCGCGTGCGCGGCGAACCCGTGCGCGGTCAGCGTCTCGGCCACCACGTGCATGGCGGCGCGCACGGTGCGCTGGCCCTCGCCCGGCGTCATGCGCGAGGCCAGCGAGCGGCCGTACTCCTCGCCGACGCGTGCCGCCATCTCCTCGGCCTCGTCGGGCCCGAGGCGGCGCACCGCCTCGCCGAGCAGACGCATCAGCAGGTCGTCCCGGCGTTGCAGGAGGCCCAGGGAGAGGTCCTCCTCGACGCAGAAGTAGCGCTTGGAGGGTCGCCCCGCCGCGGCAGGGTTCCGCCCGGTGCGGACGGCGACGTAGCCGCCGTCGACCAGCCGCCGCAGGTGGTGGCGGGCCACGTTGGGATGCAGCGAGAAGGTCTCCGCCACCTCGTTGGCCGTGACGCCCGGCGCGGCGCGCACGTGCAGGAAGATGTCGCGGCGGGTGGGGTCGCCGAAGGCGGCCGACACGGCGGCCACGGTGGCGCTGAAGCGGCCGTCGTCCGGCCCGGGGGTCGCCTGCTCGTCGTCGGCGGGTGGCAGCCCTGGCGGCGTCTCGGCGGTGATCGGCGCGCTGGTCACGCTGGGTAGTCTACCTGGGGGAAGAGCCCTTCCAGCTGGGGTGACGCGGTCCGTCGGCCCCGCGGCGGCCCGGGGACCCCTGATCGGGCACCACCCGAGACGAACCTGCGAACGAGGGAGTCATGGCACCAGACCAGTCACAACTCGAGACCGCGCTCTCGGCCGTCACGGATCCCGAGCTCGGCCTCGGGCTCGGGGACCTCGGGCTGCTCCGCTCGGTGCGCACCCGGCGACGACGTGTCCACGTCGAGGTGGCCCTGCCCGTGGCCGCCTGGCCCGGGCTCGAGGAGCTGGCCGAGCGCGTCCACCGGGCGGCCCTGGACGTGCCGGGCGTCGAGGAGGTCGACCTCGAGTACGTGGTCATGACCGACGAGGAGCGGACCTCGCTGCGGCGCCGCCTGCGGGCAGACATGGAGGGGCAGGAGCCGGCCGGCCACCAGGGCGACGGGCACGACCACGAGGGCGGCCACGCCCACGACGGCGGCCACGGCCACGCCCGTCAGCAGGGGCCGCCCCTGCCCGCCTTCCTCGCCCCGGAGTCCAAGACTCGCGTCATCGGCGTGTCGTCGGGGAAGGGCGGGGTCGGCAAGTCGACGGTGTCGGTGAACCTGGCCGTCGCGCTGGCTCAGGCCGGCCACAGCGTGGGGTTGCTCGATGCGGACGTGTACGGATTCTCCGTGCCCAAGATGCTCGGTACCGACCACGACCCGGTGATCGTCGGCGACATTGTGATCCCCACGTCGGCGCACGGTGTGCGCTGCCTCTCCATGGGGTTCTTCGTGCCCGACGACCAACCGGTGATCTGGCGGGGCCCCATGCTGCACAAGGCGATCCAGCAGTTCCTGACCGACGCCTACTGGGGCGAGCCGGATTTTGTGCTCGTCGACATGCCGCCGGGGACCGGCGACGTCGCGCTCACGCTGGCCGAGGTGATGTCGAAGGCGGAGATCGTCGTCGTGACCACGCCACAGCCGGCGGCCCAACGGGTGGCGCAGCGTTCGGCCTTCGCCGCCCGCCGCCTGAAGCTCTCGGTGCGAGGTGTGATCGAGAACATGAGCTGGTTCACCGGCGACGACGGCACGCGCTACGAGCTGTTCGGCGCCGGGGGCGGCGCCACGCTGGCCTCCGATCTCGGGGTGCCGCTCCTCGGGCAGGTGCCGCTGGTCAACGCGGTGCGCGTGGGTGGGGACGAGGGTGCTCCCGTGACGGCGGTCGATCCGGACGGCGAGACGTCGCAGGCCTTCCGCGCCATCGCCGGCAAGCTGGCCTCCCTCGGGCCCGCACGGGTCTACCGCAAGGAGCTCACCCTGCGCTGAGGCGGGAGGGGGAGACGCCGGTCAGCCCCCACCGTCGGTTGGCCGCGTCCCGGGCGCTGCGCGAGTAGACGACGACCCGGTCGCGCCCCGAGCGCTTCGCCTCGTACATGGCGTTGTCGGCGTCGCGCAGCAGCGCGGCGGCCGTGGAGCCGGCGTCCGAGGTGACCACCACGCCGATGCTCGCCGTGACGATGATGCGGACGCCGCCGATGGTGACCGGCGCGCCCAGCCCCTTGCGGATGCGCTCCGCCATGTCCCCGGCGTCCTCCTCGTGCTCCACCTCGGCGAAGGCGACGAACTCGTCACCGCCGAAGCGTGCCACCACGTCCACTCCCCGGGTCATCGCCATCAGGCGGGCCGCCATCTCGTTGAGCAACTGGTCGCCCGCCGTGTGGTCGGCCCGGTCGTTGACCAGCTTGAAACGGTCGAGGTCGATGAACAGCACCGCCAACGAGGCACGCCGCCGCCCGACGTGGCTGAGCGCCTCCTCGAGGCCCTCCATGAACAGGGCCCGGTTGGCCAGGCCGGTGAGGACGTCGTGCGAGGCCTGGAAGGCCATCTGCTCGGCCATCTCGCAGCGCTCGATGGCCAACCCCACCATGTCGGCCAACTCGTCGAGGCGGTGCAGCTCGTCGGTGCCGAAGTAGGGCATGTACGGGCTGATCTTGACCGCCAGCGAGTGGGAGGTGCCGCTGCTGGTCCGTACCGTGATGCGGTCCGCTCCGGCCGGCCCGGACCGGTCCGTGCCCCACAGGTAGGGGCGCTCGCTCTCGAGCCACAACGGGTGGCGTGCCACGACCGTGCCGTCGCTCGCCAGCAGGGCGGCCTCCGAGGCGCCCACCAGCGCGCACACGTGGGGCAGGAGGTGGTCCGCCACCTCCTGGGAGTCGCCGGCTGAGACGAGGTGGCCCACCGCCTGACGGAAGGCGACGTCCTCCCGTCGGTTCAGGACGGCACGGATGAAGGCCGGCAGCACCAGCGCCACGAGGAACAGCACGCCCATGACGACGGTGAGCGCCTGTGTGGCCAGGTGGACCCGGGCGCCATGGAGCCGCAGCGAGGCCACCACCACCTGCACCTCGAGGCCGGCCACGGCGACGGCGAGCAGGCGCATGCGCCAGGCGGCGATCGGCGGCTCGCCCCGGACAGCCAGCAGGAACCGGAGCAGCACGTAGCCGAACAGGAAGCCGAAGGCGACCAGGAAGCAGATGCGGTACGCGAGGAAGTACGGCGGCACCGGTGCGCCGCGCACCGGCACGTCGCGCAGCGCGAGGGTGAAGGCGATGATGCCGGCGGTGACCAGGACGGCGAGGGCGCGCACGGCACGGCCCGGTCGCCGGAAGGCCGCGGCGAAGCGGAAGAGGCAGTAGGGCATCAGCAGCAGGACCGCCACGAGCGGCTTGGCCGCGTGCTGGTCCGAGACCAGCCCGGGATCGATCTTCACGGTCACCGACACAGCGGCGACGATGGCGAACGAGAGGGCGACCCAGCCGGCGCCGCGGATGCGGTGGCGGGCCCACTGCGCGAGGGTCAGGACGGCCAACAGGACGAACTCGACCAGGGCGACGTTCGCCAGGACCTCGGTCCAGTGACCCACCTTCTCATCCCTCCTCCGCCGCGCGCCACGAGAAGTGGTGACGCGCAACGGTCCCGCACCGGGGCCGCCCGACCCGGCCTGACCGCACTCTACCCCCACCCCCGCAGATTGCATGTGGGGCGGCGCGGGCCCGGACTGCGGCCGGCGGCCGGACCGACGGACGGGCGATCGCGGGCGTACTGTGGGAAGGACGCGGTGGAGGCGACGGCCGCGAGGAGGGTGACGCGGTGCGGGACTGGGCCAGGCCGTTGGTGCACTGGGAGATCGAGGCACTCGACCCCGAGCGCCAGCGCGCGTTCTACGCAGAGCTCTTCAACTGGCAGATCTCGGACGGCCCGCTCATGGCGATCCCAGCCGGGGTCGGTGGTCCCGAGCCCGGCCCCGCCGGCCACATCCGCGCCGGCGCCCAGCCCCGGGTCACGCTCTACGTCCAGGTGGCCGACCTCCGTGCCTCGCTCACCCGCTCGGTGTCGCTGGGGGCCACCCTCGTCGCCGAGCCCTTCGACGTCCCCGGCGGCCCCACGCTGGCCGCCATCACCGACCCCGAGGGGAACCCCGTCATGTTGGTGCAGGCCTGAACGGTGTCCGTCGTCGAGATCACTACCCTGCGCCTCGCCGAAGGGGTGAGCGAGGACGCCTTCGTGGCCCTCGACCACAGGGTGCAGACCGAGCTCGTGCCCACCCGACCGGGCTTCCTGCGGCGCACCACGGCCCGGCGCGGCGACGAGTGGCTCGTCGTGACCCTGTGGGCCAGCGAGGAGGACGCCGCCGCCTACGAGCGGGCCGTGGCCGACGACGCGCTCCATCTCGGATTCGAGGGCGCCGCCGAGGCGGGGTCGCTGCACCAGTCCCGGTACCTGACGTTGGACTGAGGGGCGACCCGGTGGACCTGGCCGACCTCAAGGTCACCCGCTACGAAGTGCGCCACCACGTGGCCACGATCACCTTGCACCGTCCCGAGCGGCTCAACGCCTGGACGGGTCGGATGCATGCCGAGTACCGCTGGTTGCTCGAGCGGGCCGCACAGGACCCCGAGGTCCGCGTCATCGTGGTCACCGGTGCGGGTCGCGGCTTCTGCGCCGGAGCGGACTCCCGGGCCCTCGAGGGCCACGTGGAGCGCGGCTCCTACGACGCCGGCCTGGGCGACGAGGTGGCCATGCCGGGCTATGGCGTCCGGCCCGAGTTCGATGCCGACTTCGCGTACCACTTCGGCATCCCCAAGCCGATCATCGCCGCCGTGAACGGCCCGGCGGCGGGTGTCGGCCTGGTCCTGGCCTGCTATTGCGACCTGCGCTTCGCCGCCCACGGTGCCAAGCTCACGACCTCCCACGGGCGGCTGGGACTGCCGGCCGAGTACGGCCTGTCGTGGCTGCTGCCCCGCCTGATCGGGGTGACCCGCGCCGTGGACCTCCTGCTCTCGAGTCGGGTGGTCCTGGCCGAGGAGGCCGAGCAGCTCGGGCTGGTCAATCGCGTCCTGCCCCCCGACGACCTGCTGCCCTTCACCTATTCCTACGCCGGCGCGCTGGCGGCCGACATCGCGCCCTCGTCGCTGGCGGCCACCAAGCTGCAGCTCTACCGGGATCTGCACGCGGACGCGGCCTCGTCGGTCCGCGACGCCGGGTCGCGCATGGCGGCCATGATGCGGGGCGCCGACTTCGCCGAGGGGGTGGCGGCGCTGACCGAGAAGCGCCAGCCGGCGTTCGGCGACCCCGATGGCGAGGGTGCCGATGCCGTCGACGACACCGGCGACCGGCCGGGCTGAGCCGTCGGAGCAGCGCCCGACCGAGGCGGGCTCAGCCGTCGACGCCGGCGGGCAGCTTGGCCGGGTCCCAGCCCAAGGTGGCCACGGCCTGGCGGAACGCGTAGCGGTCCGTCATCCCGGCCACATAGGTGACTGCGGCGCGCACCGCCTCGGGGCTGCCGGCCATCACGTCGACGCCGACCGGAGGCGACGGCTGGTCGTGGTCGCCGATGAGGTGGGGACGGTCGGCGAAGTGCTCGACCAGTGCGCGCAGCACGCTCACGACCGCCTCGCCCTGGCGCAGGGACGCGTCACGAAGGTAGATGCGCTCGTAGTTGCAGGAGCGGAAGGCGGCCAGCGCCTCGGCCGCGTCCTCCTCCATCCCGACCTGGCCCGTGCGCAAGGTGGCCGAGACCACACCGGCGATGAACGCGCCGAGCTGCTGGCTACGCCGCTCGCCGCACAGGGCGCGCACGGAAGGAGGCAGCTGGTGGGCGGCGACGATGCCGGCGCGTACAGCGTCCTCCCAGTCGTGGCAGACGTAGGCCACGCGGTCGGCCCAGCTGACCACCTCGCCCTCGGGGGTGGATGGGGCCGGTCGCGACCAACTGTGGTTGGCGATGCCGTCGAGGGTCTCCGCGCACAGGTTGAGCGGCGCCAGCGAAACCCTCGCCCCCCACGGGGCGTGGTCGAATCCCTCCGGGAGGTAGGGGTGCAGCGCGTCCTCGCTGGCGTGGCCACCAGGCCCGTGGCCGCAGTCGTGGCCCAGCGCGATGGCCTCGGTGAGGGCGACGTTGAGCCGGCAGGCCCGCGCGATGGCGGTGGCGACCTGCGCCACCTCGAGCGCGTGGGTGAGGCGAGTGCGCATGTGGTCCTCGGGGAAGACGAAGACCTGCGTCTTGCCGGCCAGGCGGCGGAACGAGGAGGCGTGGAGGATCCGGTCGCGGTCCCGCTCGAAGCAGGTGCGCCACGGGTCGGCCTGCTCGGGCCCGGCCCGGGTGCCGGCGCCCGCGGCGCGGGTGGCGCCCGGCGCGAGCAGCGACGCCTCGAGGCGCTCGCGCTCTTCGCGGCTGCTCGGCACGACCGGCCGAGCGGCCCCGCCGTCGGCCGCCCCGGGGTCCGCCGGCGGCGGGGCGATCCGGGCGTGCGAGTCGGCATGGGCCAGTCGGACCGGGCCCGAGTACCCGGCCATGGTGGCCGCCCAGCGCACGCTGCGCTCGCTCTGGCCCCCGGTGCCGCCCGTCGTCATGTCCTGCAGTCTGCCCCGTCCCTGTAACGTCCTGGTGGCCCCCGGGGACGGCCCGGCCGGCCGGGACCCGACGGTCGTGAAGAGTCGTGAACGGTCGTGAGCGGTCGTGAAAGGAGTGAAACCAGGTGGACGTGCGCATCGGCATCACCCACACCCCCAAGGAGCTCGAGGTGGAGATGCCCGACGATGCCGACCGCGACAAGGTCGTGGCCGACATCGAGAAGCTGCTCAAGACCGGCGACGGGGTCCTCTGGCTGACCGACCGCAAGGGCCGGCGGGTGGGCATCCCGGTGGTGAAGGTCGCCTACGTCGAGGTGGGGGCTCCGGCGGGGGATCGTCGCGTCGGGTTCGGCGCCCCCTGAGGACCCCGATGGTGCCGGGCGGGGCGTGCCCGAGGTGAGCGGGTCGCCGGCGCTGCTCGACCTGCGCCTGCTGTTCGTCACCGGCAAGGGCGGGGTCGGCAAGACGACGGTCGCGGCAGGGCTGGCCCAGCTGGCGGCCGAGCACGGCAAGCGCGTCCTGGTGTGCGAGGTCGACGCCAAGGGCGACGTGACCGCCCTCTTCGAGGCGCCGCCCACCGACTTCACACCCCGTGAGATCGCGCCGGGGGTCTGGTCGATGTCGATGGACACCGAGGCGTCGCTGCGCGAGTACCTGAAGCTCCACCTGCGCATCCCGGTCATGGGCCGCATCGGGCCGCTGGCCAAGGCGTTCGACTTCGTGGCCACCGCTGCGCCGGGGGTGCGCGAGATCCTCACCGTCGGCAAGCTCTGCTACGAGGTGCGCGAACGCCACTACGACCTCGTCGTCGTGGACGCGCCGGCGAGCGGCCACATCGTGGGCCAGCTGGCGGCACCCCAGGCCATCAACGACCTCGTGAAGGTCGGGCTGATCCGCAGCCAGACGGACTGGATGCTCGACATCCTCTCCAACCCGCTCCAGACCGGTCTGGTCGCCGTGTGCACCCCCGAGGAGATGCCGGTCAGCGAGACGCTCGAGCTCGAGCGGCGGGTGCGCGAGGAGACGACGGTGCGCATGTCGGCCGTGGTGGTCAACCGCGTCCTGCCCGAGCTCTTCGGCCAGCGCGAGGAGGAGATCTTCGAGCAGCTGCGACAGCCCGAGGCCGAGCGCGAACTGTCGGCGCGTGCCGGCGGGGATGTGGCGCCGGTCCTCGAGGCCGCCCGGCTCGCCGTGACCCTGCGGCGCACCCGCTCGACCCACCTGCAGCGGCTCCGGGCCGGCCTGCCCGAGGACCTGCCGGTGCTCTTGTTGCCCTACCTCTTCGTGCGGAGCTTCGGCGCCCGCACGACGCGGCAGGTGGCACGGGCACTGGGCGAGGAGCTCGGCCTGTGAGCGCGGTCGGCCCCGGGCACCCGCCGCCGGCCAAGACGGTCAGCCAGCTCCTGGCGGCCAAGGACATCGCGATCGCCTGCGGCCCGGGCGGAGTGGGCAAGACGACGACGGCCGCCGCGCTGGCGGCCACCGCCGTGGTGGAGCAGGGAGGGCGCGTCCTGGTGCTGACCGTCGACCCGGCCCGCCGCCTGGCCGACGCGCTCGGGCTCAAAGGCATCGGGAACGACGAGGTCCGCATCCCCGACGAGGTGTTCACCGACGCAGGGGCCAGCCCGCGTGGGGAGCTGTGGGCGGCCATGCTCGACACCAAGCAGAGTTGGGATGACCTCATCTGCACCCACGCGCCCGACGCCGAGACGCGTGAGCAGATCCTGGCCAACCCGCTCTACCAGAACATCTCGGGCCGCTTCGTGCAGTCGCACGACTACATCGCGATGGAGCGGCTCTACGAGATTCACTCCGCGGGTTCCTACGACCTGATCGTCGTGGACACGCCACCGACGCGCAACGCCCTCGACTTTCTCGATGCGCCGCAACGCATGGCGGACTTCTTCTCGTCGCGGTTGTTGCGCTGGCTGATCGTCCCCTACCGGTCCCGCTTGGTGAACGTGGCGACACGTCCCTTCTACCAGGTGGCCGACCGCATCCTCGGCACCCAGTTCCTGGCCGACATCTCGGAATTCTTCATCTTGTTCCAGTCGATGTACACCGGCTTCGTCGAGCGCGCCGATGCGGTCACCCGCCTGCTCTCGGACCGCCGCACCACCTTCATGGTCGTCTCCACCCTGGAGGCCACGCCGGTGCGCGAGGCAGAGTTCTTCACCGCCGAGCTGACGGCGCGCGGGCTGCACCTCGGCGCGGTGGTCCTCAACAAGGTCCTCCCCGAGTACCTGCGCGACCTGGCGTCCGACAAGCTGGCCCAGTCCATGGAGCGCGACGCCGCCGAGCTGGCGGCGGGCCTCACCGACGACCCGGTGGTGGCCGGCCGGGTGGTGGCCGAGGTGGCCGAGAGCTTCTTGAACTTCGGCGTGGTGGCGCGCCGCGAGGCCGAGCAGCAGGCGGAGCTGAAGGGCGCGCCCGACGTGCTCGTCACGGTGCCGTTCTACGACGCCGACATCTACGACATGGGCGGGCTCCTCACACTCGGCGCGCAGGTCTGGGCCTGACCGGCCGGGCGCCTACCATCGGGGCATGGCCCCGCTGATCGATCCCGAGGTGCTCGAGTACGCCGAGGCGCACACCACGGCGCCGCCGCCGCACCTGGCGGAGGTGGACGCCACCACCAGGGAGGGCTTCCCCGCCTGGGGGATGATGGTCGGCCGTCAAGAGGGCCGCTTCCTCGAGCTGCTGGTCTTCGCGGCCCAGGCCACGTCGGTGCTCGAGATCGGGACCTTCACCGGCTACTCGGCCATCGCCATGGCGGCCGGCCTGCCGAAGGGGGGCTCGATCATCTCGCTCGAGGTCGACCCGCACCATGCAACGGTCGCCCGCGGCAACATCGCGGCGGCCGGCCTCGAGAGCCTCATCAGCGTGATCGAAGGTCCGGCGGTGGCGTCGATCGAGCAGCTGCAGGGGCCGTTCGACCTGGTGTTCATCGACGCCGACAAGGTCTCCTACGACGCCTACTACGAAGCCGTGCTGCCCAAGTTGGCCGCCCACGGGGTCATCGTGGTCGACAACACACTCCAGTCGGGCGGCGTCCTCGACTCCGAGCCCCAACCCCACGAAGGGGCGCGGGCGTTGCGCGCCTTCAACGACAAGGTGGTCGACGACCCGCGGGTGGTGTGCGTGCTCACGACCATCCGTGACGGCGTCACCCTGATCCGCCGGGCTCCCTAGGGCACGCGGGAGCGCGGGACGTGCTCGACTACCACCTGCACCTGTGGCCGCACCACGAGCACGACACGCCGCTGCGCGTGGAGCAGCTGGCCGAGTACTGCGCGCAGGCGCAGGCGGCCGGGGTGACCGAGCTGGCCCTGACCGAGCACCTCTTCCGCTTCCGGCAGGCCGAAGCGGTTCTGGGCGGCTTCTGGGACGACGGGCGGATCCCTCCCGCCCTGGCCGAGTCCATGGCCGAGTACTGGAAGTACCACGCCACCGTCGACCTCGACGCGTATGTGACCTGCGCGCAGGAGGCGCGCGACGCCGGCCTGCCGCTGGTGATCGGCCTCGAAGTCGACTTCTACGAGGGGCGGATGGACACCGTGGCCGGCCTCCTCGCCGACTACCCCTTCGACGTCCTGCTGGGTGCCGTCCACTGGGTCGGGGGGTGGCGCTTCGACGACCTCGACGACCCGATCTCCATGGCCGAGTGGTCGGTCCGGGAGGTCGACGACTGCTGGGACGCCTACACCCGGGCCATGGAGGAGCTCGCCGCCTCGGGCGCGTGCGACGTCCTGGCCCATCCCGACCTGATCAAGGTGGCCGGCCACGTGCCCGACGCACCCGACGAGTGGTGGGACCGCATCGCCGAGGCGGCCGGCTCGTCGGGCATGGCGGCCGAGCTGTCGTCCTCGGGCTGGCGCAAGCCGGTGGGAGAGCAGTACCCCGCCGCCGGGCTCCTCGAGCGCCTGGTGGCTCGGGGCGTGCCGCTCACGACGGCGTCGGACGCCCACCACCTCGACCACGTGGCCCACCGGGCCGAGGACCTGCGCACGCTGTTGGGCGCCGTGGGTGTGGACGTCCTGCAGGGCTACCGGCGCCGGCGTCCGTACCCGGTCGAGGTCTCGCAGGCGGAGGCGCACTGATGGCGACCCCCGCCGAGCTGGCCGAGGAGCACACCGGTCTCAAGCCGGAGGAACTCGAGCACCTCCAGCGCCTCCTCGGGAGTTGGAGCGTGCTGGCCGACCTCTCCTTCTCGGACCTGCTGCTGCTGGTGCCGGTGGTCCACGAGGAGGACGGCGACCGGCCCGGCGACGGCCCGGGCGACCCGTCGGCCCGGCCCGCGGCGGAGGACCCCGAGCTGGTCGTGCTCGGACAGATGCGCCCGACCAACCGGCCCACCCTGGTGGACCAGGACCTGGTGGGCCAGACCGTGAACGAGTCGCAGTGGAGCCTCGCCGCACGTTGCCTGCACACGGGCGAGATCGTCCGGGGCAGCATCCACCACCCCGTCCTCGGCGAACAGGTCCCGGTCGAGAACATCCCAGTGCGCTTCGGGGGCCGCATCATCGGTGTGCTGCTGCGGGTGTCGCTGGCGCCGCTCAAGGGCCCCACCTCCATGTACGAGCGGACCTACCTCGACGTGTTCGAGCGACTAGCCGACATGGTCACCCAGTCGGCCTTCCCCTTCCCCGACGAGGACGTGGGCACGGAGGAGGCGCCGCGCGTGGGCGACGGCGTGGTGGTCGTCGACGCCGACGGGAGGGTGGAGTTCGCTTCGCCGAACGCGCTGAACGCCTTCCACCGCATGGGCATCTACGCGCAGCCCGAGGGACGCCGGCTCTCCGACCTCGAGATCGAGGAGTCGGCGGTGGAGTGGGCCCTGGCCACCGGCAGGCCGGTGGTCGAGGAGGTGGAGCGCCGGCCGGACGTGATGGTGCTCGTCCACTGCATCCCGCTGCTCTCCCGCGGGGTGGTGACCGGAGCCATGATCCTCTTGCGCGACGTGACCGACGTGCGCCGGCTGGACCGCCTGCTCCTCTCCAAGGACGCCGCCATCCGCGAGGTGCACCACCGGGTCAAGAACAACCTGCAGACGATCTCGTCGCTGCTGCGGCTCCAGGCGCGCCGCGTCGGCGACCGCGCGGCGCGGGTGGCGTTGAGCGAGGCGGAACGCCGCGTGCGCTCCATCGCGCTGGTGCACGAGATCCTTTCGCGCGACCCGAGTGACCAGGTCCCCTTCGCCGAGATCGTCAGCTCACTGGTGCAGATGGCCGAGGACTCGGTGGTGTCGACGCAGCCGATCGAGATCTCGGTGCACGGCGACCTGGGGGAGGTCTCCGCCGACGTGGCCACGCCGCTCGCCGTGACGGTGGCCGAGCTGCTGCAGAACGCCGTTGAACACGCCTTCGACCCCGAGAACGTCGCCGGCGGCGAGCACGCCGACCATGGTGACGGGCCCGGCGGAGCAGGCGAGGTCGCGGGATCGGGCGGCACACGGCCAGATCCGCCCCCGCTCGGTCACGTCGAGCTGTGGCTGTCGCACCACGAGACGGCGCTCGACGTCGCGGTGTGCGACGACGGGCTGGGCCTCCCGGAGGGTTTCGACATCGAGCGGACGACGAGCCTCGGCCTGTCCATCGTGCGCGATCTGGTGGTCAGCCAACTCGAGGGCACCATCTCCATGCAGGCGCGCCCGCCCGAGGATGGCGGCGGGACCCGGGTGGCGATCTCGGTGCCCGTGCGGGCGCCCCGCTGACCGTGGTGCCGACGGCGGGGGGCCCGGGGGCGGGCTCCGCCGGCTCAGCCGGCGCAGGAGCGGATCAGAAGGCGGCGCGCTGGGACCGGCGGGCGGCCAGCCAGGCCTTGCGGAGCTTGCGGCGCTCCTCCTCGGAGGTGCCGCCCCAGACCCCGGACTCCTGGTTCGTGGCGAGGGCGAAGTCGAGGCAGGGCTCAACGGCGTCACAGGACCGGCAGACGCGCTTGGCTGCCTCGATCTGGTCGACAGCGGGACCCGTCGTGCCGACGGGGAAGAAAAGGTCGGGTTCCGTGCTGCGGCAGGCGGCCGCGCGCCGCCAGTCGTCCGCGTCCCAGTCGACGGTCCGGTTCCACATGAGAGCCATCGGAATGAGCCTCCACCAGCATTGTGATCTGTTTCACATGATCGGGCCCCTCAGGTGCCCGTCAGTGAAGAGCGGGTTAACGCAGAGAGGGTAACGGGCTGTTCCGAGACTGGCAAGGAGAATTTCGTGAAAAATTGGACCCGAAAGCAGCCAGAAACGTGAGATTCATGTGCGCCACGGCGCCCTCGAGGGACCGCCGGTGACAGCGGTCTTTGCCCACAGGGGTTGCACCCAGGGCTTCGTCGAGAACACCCTCGGCGCGTTCGCCGAGGCTCGCCGGCTGGGAGCCGACGGCGTCGAGCTCGACGTCCGCCAGACGGCGGACGGCGCACTCGTCGTGCACCACGACCCGATGGTCCCGGACGTGGGCGTCGTGGCCCAGCTGGGCGTGCGCGACCTGCCGCCGCACGTGCCGCTCCTGGCCGACGCGCTCGCGGTGTGCGAGGGCATGGTGGTGAACGTCGAGATCAAGAACGACCCCGGCGAGCCCGGGTGGGACCCGGGCGAGGTCGTGGCGGCGCTGACGGCGGCGGTCGTGGACGACGCCGGGTGGACCAGCCGCGTCATCGTGTCGTCGTTCCAGCTCAGCACGCTGTTGGCGGTGCAGGCGGCCGACCGGCGGCTCCGCCTCGGGGCGCTGTGGGGGCTGGTGGCCGACTCGGCGCGAGGCCTGGCCGAGGCGACGTCGTCGGGCTTCGTGGCGGTGCACCCCTTCGTGGCCTCGGTCGACCGGGCCCTGGTGGACGAGGCGCACGGCCGGGGGCTGGCGGTGAACGTCTGGACGGTCAACGCCGCCGCCGACCTGCAGGCCATGGTCGACCTGGGGGCGGATGCCGTGATCACCGACCGGCTAGACGAGGCGATGGCCGTCGCCCGCGGGGAGGGAGACGACGCGGTCCGCTGAACGGCCCGAATGGCATCGGGCAGCCCCGGTCCACCAAGATGGACGGCCATGAACGTCGTCGTGTGCGTCAAGCAGATCCCCGACCCGGCCGCTCCCGGGTCGCTCAACGAGGGCACCAACACCCTCGACCGGTCCGGCAAGCTCATCATGGACGACTCGGACAACTACGGGGTCGAGATGGCCCTCCAGCTCGCCTCGGGCGAGGGCGACGAGGTCACGCTTGTGTCGATGGCGCCGGGCGGCGAGACCTCCGGCCTGCGCACCGGGCTTGCCATGGGCGCCGCCAAGGCCATTCTGGTGAGCGACGACGCCCTGGCGGGCAGCGACGCCCTGGGCACCGCCAAGGTGCTGGCCGCCGCCATCGGCCGGGCCAACCCCGATCTCGTGGTGATGGCCACCGAGTCGACCGACGGGTACACCGGCACGCTCCCCGTGCAGGTGGCGGAGCTCATGGGCCTGCCGTCGGTGACGTTCGCCAAGGCGATCACGGTCGACGGCAGCTCCGTGAAGGTGGAGCGCCAGACCGAGGCGGGATACGACGAGGTCGTGTGCCCGATGCCGGCCGTCGTCACGGTCACCGCCGGCGTGGTCGAGCCGCGCTACCCGTCCTTCAAGGGGATCATGGCGGCCAAGTCGAAGCCGGTCGACAACCTCACGGTGGCGGACCTCGGTATCGAGGCATCACAGGTCGGCGCCGCCGGCGGCCGCCAGGAGATCACCGACGTCTCCGAGGCCGAGGCCCGCACCGTGGGCGAGATCGTGGTGGACGAGGGCGACGGCGCGCAGCGGATCGTCTCCTTCCTCGAGCAGCTGAAGGTGGTCTGAGATGCCGATCGACAAGGTCTGGGTGCTGGCCGAGGAGGCTGAGGGCGGCGTGCCCACGCCCGTGACGCTCGAGCTGCTGACCGAGGCCCGGGCGGTCGGCTCGACCGTCGAGGCGGTCGCCTGGGGTTCCGACGTGGCGTCGCTGGCGGGCCCACTGGGCGAGTTCGGTGCCACCGCCGTCTACGACGTGGGCGACCTCGGCGGCGCGCTGCCAGGGGTACCGGTGGCCGCCGCACTGGCCGCACTGATCCAGGGCGGGAACGCGCCGAGCGTGATCCTGCTGCCCGCCACCTACGAGGGACGTGACATCGCCGGCCGGCTGTCGGCCAAGCTCGACCGCCCGGTTCTGACCAACGTCACGGGCCTGGTCGAGACGGGAGACGGACTGGCCAGCCAGCACCCGGTCTTCGGCGGCAGCCACATCGTGACGGCGCGCTTCACCGGCGATGGCCCGGGCATCTTCGTCATCCGGGCCAAGTCATTCGCCGCGGAGCCCTCCGGCGGTGCGCCCGCCGCGGTGACGAGCATCCCCGTCCCCGACGTGGCGGCCACCAACACGGCCAAGGTCGTGGAGCGCCACGTGGAGGAGCGCAGCGGGCCCAAGCTCGACGAGGCGCCCGTGGTGGTCTCGGGCGGACGGGGCCTGGGCGAGGCGTCCAATTACGCGCTGATCGAGGAGCTGGCCAAGCTGCTCAAGGGCGCCGCCGGTGCCAGCCGCGCCATCGTCGACGCCGGGTGGGTGCCCTACTCGCACCAGGTGGGCCAGACGGGCAAGACGGTCAAGCCGACCGTGTACCTCGCATGCGGTATCTCCGGCGCCACGCAGCACCTGGTGGGCATGAAGGGCTCCAAGAACATCGTCGCCGTCAACAAGGACGCCGAAGCGCCGATCTTCTCCGTGGCCGACCTCGGCATCGTGGGCGACGTACACAAGGTGCTGCCGGCGCTGATCGAGGCGCTCAAGGCCAAGGGCTGAGGCCCGGCCGGGCCCCCGGGCCCGGTTGTCCCGGCCGGGCGGGTCGCCCGGCACACGTGCAGCTGGCGCGCGGTGCGCGCACGGGCTGACTCGTCGCGGCGCGCGCACGGGCTGACACGTCGCGGCGGACCGTGGGAGTGCACCGTTCGGCCGCGCGCCCGGCAGTACATTCGGGTGCAGACGCTGACTGCTCCCGATGCTCTTCCCCACGATCGACTTCGCCATCTTCTTCGCCGCGGCCTTCACGGTGAATTGGCTGCTCAACCCCTATTCGGGCTGGTGGAAGCTCGGCATGCTGGCGTTGAGCTACGTCTTCTACGGCTGGGTCGGCTGGAGCTACTGCCTCCTCCTGCTCGCCACCACGGCGGTGGCCTACGTCGGCGGCTCGGCCGTGGCCGCGCTTCGCGGCGACCGCGCCCGGCGCCTGGCCATGGGGGCGACCGTGGGGATGCTGCTCGGGATCCTGGGCTGGTTCAAGTACTACGGCTTCGTCTCGGTCAACCTGGACAACGTCTCGCACGCCCTCGGGCTCGGGCGGGCCGTCCCGTTGCTGCAGGTCGGGCTGCCCATCGCCATCTCGTTCTTCACCTTCATGGCGATCAGCTATGTGGTCGACGTCTACCGGCGCCAGCTCGAGCCGGCGAAGCCGCTCGACTTCGCGGTGTACCTCTCGTTCTTCCCGCATCTCCTGGCCGGCCCCATCGTGCGCGGCGGGGAGTTGCTCCCCCAGATCCGACGCCGGCGGGATCCCGAGGCGATCGACTACTCCCGCGCCTTCTGGCTCATCCTGGCGGGCCTCTTCAAGAAGGTCGTGATCTCCTCGTACGTCGCCAGCGCGATCGTGCAGCCTGTCTTCACCTCGCCCAGCCAGCACTCGGCCCTCGAGTCGATCTTCGCTGCCTGGGGCTACGCGGTGCAGATCTACTGCGACTTCAGCGGCTACACCGACATCGCCATCGGCCTGGCCCTCCTGCTCGGCTTCCGCTTCCCGCAGAACTTCGACGCTCCGTACACGGCGCGCAACCTCCAGGACTTCTGGCGCCGTTGGCACATGACCCTGTCGCGCTGGCTGCGCGACTACCTCTACGTCCCGCTCGGCGGGAGCGCCGGCGGGGACGCGCAGACCGTGCGCAACATCATGATCACGATGGTCCTGGGCGGGCTCTGGCACGGGGCCGCGTGGACGTTCGTGGCCTGGGGCGTCCTCCAGGGAGTGGGCCAGAGCTTCGGGCACCTGCGCCGGGCCAGTCGAGAGCGGCGAGGCCTACCGGCGGTGGCGGAGGGCCCCGTGCGCGACTGGGTGCAGCGGTTCCTCACGTTCCAGTTCGTGTGCCTCGGGTGGGTGTTCTTCAACGCCACCGGCCTGTCGCAGGCCTTCGCCGTGCTCGGCCGGGTCGTCACCGGGTGGGGTGCGCCGTCGCCGCTCGTCACCCCGTTGCTGCTGTTGGTCGTGCTCGGCACGATCGCCCTGCAGTACGTGCCGCCCGACGCGGTGTCGCGCCTGCAGGCGGCGTTCTCCCGCCAGCGCGCCGCGGTGCAGGTCGGGGTCCTGGGCTTCGCGCTGCTCGGGGTCACAACATTCGGTCCGGTGGGCGTCGCCCCCTTCATCTACTACCGGTTCTGATGGCCTCCCTCCGCACGTCCGGTCCTCGCACGGCGAGTGCACGCACCCCGCCCCACCCGGTGGACTGGGAGTCCTTCGACGAGTGGCGGTCGCACGCGCACGCCGAGCTGCCGGCGCCGCCCGACGGGCGACTCCGAGCCCGCTGGACGCGGGTCCTGGGCCTGGCCGCGGGCGCGTTCGCCGTGTGGTTCGTGCTGTTCGCCCCCACCTTGCAGCACGACGCCCAGGTGTCGCCCGTCGGCACACGGCGCACGGCGAGCATGGACATCACCGGGCCCGTGGCGGCGCTGAGCCGAGGGCTGCAGCTGTCTCGGATCGTGTCGACCACCGGGAGGACGAACCGGCTCCCAGGGGGCACGGTGGGGCTCACCACCTCGGGCCCCGCCGGCCAGGGTCAGGGCGGGCCGGGCGGGCCGGGCGGGCCGGCCCCGGCCCGGCACGGTGCGCGGGGGACGACCACGCCGACGACGGCGCCGGGCAACCCGAAGATGCCGACAGCGGCCCAGCCGCTGCGCGTGCTGATCGTGGGCGACTCCGTCGGGCTCGACCTGGGCGGGCCCCTCCAGTCCGACCTGGCGGGGACCGGCGTGGTCAGCGCCGCGCTCGACGCCCGGGAGAGTACCGGACTGACCCGGCCCGACTACTTCAACTGGCCCGCCGAGCTCGCGGCCGACATCGCCAAGGTGCACCCACAGGTCGTGGTGGTGATGATCGGCGCCAACGACGCGCAGGACTTCCTGGGGCCGCCCGACGTGCCCTACGGCTCGCCGCAGTGGAACACGCTCTACACCCAGCGCGTCACCCAGTTGATGCAGATCGCCCGCAGCGGGGGCGCCACCGTGATCTGGGTGGGGATGCCGCCCATGCAGAACCCGGCGCTGAACGCCCAGATGCAGGACCTCAACGCCGTGGTGCAGCACCAGGCGGCCGCGGCCGAGCCCCCGGTGGTCTTCCTCAGCACCGACAAGACCCTGGGCGCGGCCCAGGGCGGGTACACCGCCTACGTGACCAACGCCGCCGGGCAGGTGATCAACGTGCGCGCTCCCGACGGCACCCACCTGACCACCGGCGGCGGGTCGGTGGCGGCCGACCAGGTGATTGCCCAGTTGCGGGCGATGGGCTATCGCATCCCCTGAGTCCGAACGGCCCGAGCGGCCAGAGCGGCGCGGCCCGCCCCCGCGGCTTCAGGGGCCCGAGCTCGCCTCTCCGAGGCGCGCACGGCCTGCCTGTTCGAGGCGCCGGTCGGGTTCCGCCGGCGCCCCCGTGTGCGGCGCGGGGAGGGTGCCCAATCCACGCCGATGTGGACGTACGTAGGCGAGCCAGAACGCGGCGCACGCCACCAGCACGGCCCCGAGCGTCCAGCCGAGGGCAGTGGTGCCGAGGCCGACGTACTTGAGGCCCGACGCGAAGATGACGAAGGTGATCACCGGGCGGATGTAGCGATCGGGTGCACGCGACGAGATGAGCGAGCCGGCGAGCACGGCCGGGACGCTGCCCACGACGATCGACGCGGTGACGCCGAAGGAGACGTGACCGAAGGCCAGTGCGCCGAGCGCGGCCGCGATCGTGAGTGGGACGGCCTGGGTCAGGTCCGTCCCCACGAGCTGGTTCGCCCCGATCACCGGGTAGAGGAACAGCAGGAGCACGATCATCAGGGAGCCGGAGCCCACCGAGGTCATGCCCACCACGAATCCGCCGATGGCCCCAATCGCCACGGTTGGCAGGGGCAGCACGACGACCTCGCCGATGACGCCCTGGCGACGGTGGCCCGAGCGCCGGTCGAGCAGGACGCGCAGCACCATCGCGGCTGCGCCGACCAGAAGCGCAACTCCCAACACGATCTGCACGTCCTTCTCGGTGCCCTTCGACTGCCCGAGCAGGTGCAGTGCGTAGGCGCCGAGGAGGGCGGCCGGGACGGAGCCGAGCACCATCCAACCCACGAGCGCGTAGTTCACCGTTCGCTTCGTCATGTGCACGATGGCGCCCACCGGGCGCATGAGCACGGCGGCCACCAGGTCGCTCGAGATGGCGGTCGTCGGCTTGACGCCGAAGAGGAGGATCAGCATCGGGGTCATCAGTGCGCCGCCGCCGGCCCCGGTCATGCCGACGAGGAACCCGACGACCGCGCTGGCGACGACGATGTAAGGGTCCAGCGACATGGTCTGACCTTCGGTCCAGGTTTCGACCGGCCTCAACGGCGAGTCCTACGAACCTGATATATACAATGAATTCGGTTGGATTTCAAGGGGACGGCCCGATATAAGTCGTCGGTTTGGGCCGCCGCGGCCGGGGGTCAGACCAGGGGCCACGGGTAGGGGGGCCACTCGCCGTCGTCGACCAGCTCAGGCAGCGCACGTTCCCGCAGCAACCAGGCCACCCGCTCGAGGGTGGCCTCCGCTTCCTCGGCGTCGATCAGGTCGGACAGCGCCGCCGGCAGGCCGTCGCGGGCCAGGCGGGAGAGGTCCTCGAGCACGGGCTCCTCGAGCCCGGCCCCGCCGAAGTCCCAGATGACCGTTCGGAGCTTGTCGAGGCGGTTGAAGCACAGCCCGTTGTCGATCGCCCACAAGCGGTCCTCGGCCAGCAGTACGTGCCCGCTCTTGCGATCGGCGTTGTTGACCACCACGTCGAAGGCGCAGAGTTGCCGCAGTACCGGGTGCCACCTCGGCTCGTCGCGCAGGGTGAAGTAGTGCGACGTCCCGTCCTCGTGCACGAACCGCTGCACGGACCCGGGTCCGAAGGGGCCCTCGGCCCGGGCGACTGTCTCGGGGACGAGGCCCCACCCGAGTGCCTCAGAGAGCTCGTAGGCGGCAACCTCTCGGCGGAACAGCCCGCCGGGGAAGTCCCACAACGGCCGCTCGCCCCGGGCCGGCTTGTAGACGGCGAGAAGCTCGTCGGCGCCGAAGCGGCAGGTCACGAGCAGCGTGGCGTTCGAGCTGCCGGCGATGCGCCCGTGCACCTCCATCTCACCTTCGGTGAGGACGCGCCCGACGGTGGCGTCCGTCACCGGGCTCAGGTCACCGGTGGCCGGTGCCCGTTGGTGCGCGGGCAGTCGTGCCCCGACGGGTCGAGCGGGAGCGAGCACAGGGGGCACGGCGGGCGGCCCGCCTCGACCAGTCGCGTGGCGTGGATGGCGAAGGCGGCCGCCTGCTCGCGTGTCAGGGCCACCCGCAGCACGTTGCCGCGCTCCATGTCCTCCTCGTCTGCGTCCTCGTCCTCGCTGACGCCGAGCTCCTCGAGCACGATGATGACCCGGTCGAGCTCTTCGTCGTACGAGACGCCGATGGTCCCCACGACCCACTCGAACTCCTCGTTGCCGTAGAAGGTGAGGTCGTCGGGCAGGTGCCCGGGGCGGCCGAGCTCCTTGACGATGCGGCCGAGGTAGCCGGACAGGACCGCCACCTGCTGCTTCTCGACCTTCACGGTGGTCTCTGCCAGTCCCTGCCGGCAGTAGAAGAGGAAGAGGCGGCTCCCCACCTCGCCGAGCACCCCCACGGTGCAGTGGTCGGGCGCGTCGAAGTCGTGCTGGTCGCTCACCGGACGTGCCTCCTCACGACGGCACCAGCTCGTCGAGCGTGCCGGTCGAGTTCACGCACAGGACGACAGGTCCGCCCGCGGTGAACAGCAACGACGTAATGGAGCACGGCGAGATCACCAGGCGCTGCATGAGGTCGAGGGGCACGCCGGCCGCACCGGCCACGACTGCCTTGATCGGGTCGGCGTGCGATACGGCCACCACCGTGTGGCCCGGGTGCGCCGCCACCAGCTCGAGCACCGCGTCCATGGAGCGCGTGGCCATCTCGCCGAAGGACTCCCCGCCGGGGAAGCGGAAGCCCGTCGGCCAGCGCTGCACCGTCGGCCAGACCGGGGACCGGTTCAGCCGGGCCAGCGGCTTCTCGGTCCAGTCGCCCACGTCCAGCTCGATGAGGCCGGGCGCGGACCGCACCCGCAAGCCGAGGGCCTTGGCGATGGGCGCGGCCGTCTCTCGCGCTCGTTCGAGCGGTGACGCGTACACCGCCGCCGGCGCCTTGCGCAGCGACCCGATGCGCTCGGCGGCCGTGGCGGCCTGGGAACGTCCGGCATCCGAGAGGTGGAGCCCCGGCGCTTGGCCCGGGAGCAGCCTGCCCGTGGTCGGGGTGGCACCGTGGCGCACCAGTAGGACGGCCGTCGCAGGAGGTCCCCTGCGGGACCGCCCAGGCGGGCGGCGTGCAGGGGCTGAGCGGGCGATCGAGGGCACGGGAGCCCATCGTAGGCTCTGCGCCGTGGCCTCCGACCGCCCGCGCCGGGACTCGCTAGCCGCCGTCCAGCGCGACGTGGGCCGTTGCCGCCGCTGCCCGCGCCTGGTCGCATGGCGCGAGGAGGTGGCGCGCACCGGCCGGGCGGCGTTCGCCGGCCAGGAGTACTGGGGGCGCGGCGTCCCCGGATTCGGTGACGCCCGTGCCGCGCTGGTCATCGTCGGCCTGGCACCGGCTGCGCACGGTGCTAACCGCACCGGGCGCATGTTCACTGGCGACCGGTCTGGAGACTGGTTGTTCGTCGCGCTGCACCGGTCCGGGTTCGCGTCGCAGGCGACGAGCACAGCGCGCGACGACGGTCTCTTGCTGCGCGGCGCCTACATCACGGCCGCCGTGCACTGCGCGCCGCCGGGCAACAAGCCGGACCCCTCGGAGCGTGACGCCTGCGCTCCCTACCTGGCCCGCGAGCTGGCGCTCTTGGACCCCGTCGTGCTGCTGGCGCTCGGCCAGTTCGCCTGGCAGGCCGTGGCGGCGCACCACGGGCTGCGTCCCCGCCCGGCCTTCGGACACCTGGCCGAGTCTGTGTTGCCGGGTGGGGCCACCCTGCTGGGTTCGTACCACCCGAGTCAGCAGAACACGTTCACCGGAAAGCTCACTGTGCCGATGTTCGACGCCGTGTTCGACCGGGCGCGCGCCCTGATTGCGGGAGCTGCGGCGGGTGTCGGCGGGAGCGCCGGTCAGGACACCAGGTCGTAGAGGAGGCGGTAGAAGGCAATCCGCGCCGGGTCGGGCGTGACGCCGTAGCTCTCGTAGAACAACGGCTCGAACGCCCGCCCGAAGTTCCAGCCGGCGCTCCACGCACCCACGGCCACGTCCCACCAGCGGTCGGCCACGCCGAGCTCGCCCAGGTCCACGTAGCCACACACCTCGCCGTCGGTCAGCAGCACGTTGGGCGGGCAGTAGTCGCCGTGGCACACCACGAGGTCCTCACGAGCGGGTGCCGTCGCCTCGAGCAGGTCCGACGCGGCCTGCGGTGACAGGTGGGTGTGTTCGCGGTGGAAGCCGCGCGGGTCGATGTCGCCCGCAGCGACGCGCCGGCGTACGTGCTCGAGCGCCTGGACGACCTCGAAGCGGAAGGGGCACGCCGCAGGCGGGACCGCGTCGTGGAGGGCCCGCAAGCCGGCGGCCAGAGCGCGCACGAGCCCGGGGAGGTCGCGGCGCCACACCGGGTCGGTGCCGTCGCGGCCCGGGAGCGCATCGGTGAGCAGGATGCTCACCGATGCGAGCTCCTCGAGCGCGACCACCCGGGGGACCGACAGGTGGTCCGCCGCCCACCGCATCCGGTCGGCTTCGTCGCGCAGCGTTGGAGCGTGGGTGTTGCCGCTCGTGTCCACCTTGGCGAAGCGGACCTCGCCGTCGGGGCCGGAGAGCCGCCAGGTGGTGAGCCACGGAACGAGGCGATAGGCGAGCGTCGGCTCCCATCCCGGTGCCAGCTGCGCCAGCTCGACGGGCGGGGCTGGTGTCATCGGCTCGGGCGGCACCCCAGCAGGGTAGGGGCGGGCACCGGCTACCGTCTCGGCGACGCCGAAGGTGCCGAGCAGAAGGGGAGGACCGAGTGCGCCAGCCCGACGACGTGACGCCGTGCGACGCGTCCGAGATCACCGACTGGGACGAGACGGCCGACGTCGTGGTCGTGGGTTTCGGTGCCGCTGGCTCGGCAGCCGCGTTCAGTGCGGCGCACGCGCGCGCCGAGGTGCTGGTGGTCGAGCGGACCGGGGGACCGGGCGGCGCAGCCGCGCTGGCCGAGGGGATCGTGTATCTCGGCGGCGGCACGCCGATCCAGAGGGCCTGCGGCTTCGAAGACAGCCTCGACGACATGTACCGCTACCTGATGGCGGCATGTGGGCCCGATCCCGACGAGGCCAAGATCGCTCGCTACGTCGAGGAGAGCCTGGGCCACTTCGACTGGCTGGTGGCTCGCGGGGTGCCCTTCGACGCGACGTTCTGTGCCGAGACTCAGATGGCGCCCACCGGTACCGAGGGTCTGGTCTACTCCGGCGGCGAGGACGCCTATCCCTTCAACGAGATCGCCCGCCCCGCCCCGCGCGGTCACCTGGCCAAGACCAAGCGCTCGACCGGCTGGCTCCTCATGCAGCATCTGGCTCACGCGGCGATGGAGGCCGGCGCAGGCGTGTGCGCCGACACTCGGATCGACCGGCTCGTGGTCGCCGACGGCCAGGTGGTGGGCGTCCAGGGCCAGCGCTTCGGGGAGACGGTGTCGCTCCGGGCACGACGCGGCGTGATCCTCGCGGCAGGCGGGTTCGTGTTCAACGACGACATGCTGCGCAAGCACTGTCCACCCCTCGTCCGCGGCTCGTTCAAAGTCGGCACCGAAGGCGACGACGGACGAGGGATCCGCATGGCCCAGGCCATCGGCGCGGCCGTCCGCAACATGTACGCCGGCGAGGTCTCCCTGCCGATCATCCCGCCGCGGAACCTCGTCCGCGGGATCCTGGTCAACGGACGGGGGCAGCGCTTCATCAACGAGGACACCTACATGGGACGGGTGGGGCAGTCCGCGCTCTACGAGCAGGACGGCGAGGTGTACCTGATCGTCGACGAAGCCACGTACGAGCCCAATTGGATGGGCCTGACGGCCTGTTGGGTGTGCGAGACACCCGCGGAGCTCGAGGCCGAGATGGGCCTCCCCACGGGCTCGCTGCAGTCCACGCTCGAGCTCTACAACCTCCACGCCGAAGCGGGCGAGGACCCGGTCTTCCACAAAGGCCGGGCGTGGCTGCGCCCGCTGGTCCCGCCGATCGGGGCCTTCGACCTGCGCGTCGGCCCGGCTCCCTACGCCCCGTTCACCCTGGGCGGGCTCGAGACCACCGTCGCCGGATCGGTGCTCGACCTGGGCGGCGACCCGATCGGCGGGCTCTACGCCGCCGGCCGCACCACGGCCGGCGTGTGCTCGTTCGGCTACGCAAGCGGCCTGTCCATCGGCGACAGCACCATCTTCGGCCGCCTGGCCGGGGCTACGGCCGCCGCGGCACCAGCCACGGCCTGACGCCAGGGGCACCCGCACCGGCCATTGCCAGACGCCTCCGGCATGTCGTTCCGAGCCGTATACGGCGACTTCGGGGAGTTGTTCCGCGCCGTATACGCGGCCCGGCGCCGCACGTATACGGCGCGCGACAAGGTCCCTGCGCTCGGGATCGCCGCGGCGGGCCTTGGACCTGCTACTGACGTTGCGAGGCGTACTCGACGACCCGGGTCATCACGACGTCGTCGGCCTTGTCGAGCGAACCGCAGTCGAACGGCGGCTGGGGGTCGTACTCGATCATCAGCTGGGCTGCCCGTGCCGCCGTGGTGTCGGCCAGGAGCTCGACGAGGCGGAGCGCCATGTCGATTCCGCTGGAGACGCCGGCCGCGGTGATGATCCGCCGGTCGAGGTGCTCGACGACACGGGCGGGGGTGGGCAGGGCGCCGTGGGCGGCCAGCTCGGCGTAGCACGACCAGTGCGTGGTCGCGGTCAGGCCGTCGAGCAGCCCGGCCGCACCCAGGACCAGCGACCCGGTGCACACCGACGTGGTGAAGCGGGTGCCGCCGTGCGCGGCGCGCACCCAGGCCAGTGCCCGCTCGTCGTGCTCGAGCGCCCTGGTCCCGACGCCGCCCGGGAAGACGATCACCTCCGGTGCGGGCATGTCCTCGAAGGTGGCGTCCACGCTGAGCCCGAGCATGCGGTTCTCGCTGCGCACCTCCCCGCGGGCGTGGCCGACGAAGGTGACGTCGAGCGAGGGAATCCGCTGGAGTACCTCGTAGGGCCCGACGGCGTCGAGCGCGGTGAACCTGTCGAACACGGGGATGGCCACCTGCAGGTGTGGTCCGTGGTCGGTCGTGGTCATGCCGGTCTCCTCTCTTGGCGTGTGGGCCCGGAGGGGCCGGTGGCGCGCGGGACGGGGGGCGCGGGCTGGTGCGGAACCGTCTTCGGTAGGCGTCGGGCGTCACGCCGAGGTGGCGATGGAAGACGCGCCGCAGCGTTTCGGCGCTACCGAGCCCGCAGCGAAGTGCGACCACGTCGAGCGTGTCGCCAGTGGTCTCGAGCTCCCGCCGTGCCGCCTCCACCCGGGTCCGCTCGACGAACCGGCTGGGGGACTCGCCCACCTCGGCTTTGAAGACACGGGTGAAGTGGCGCACGCTCATGGCCGCGGCGGCGGCCAACGCCGGGACTCGGTGGTCGCCGCCGGGAGCGCTCTCCACCAGCGTCTGCACGGTCCGCACCGTGGAGCGCTCCGCGCGCGGCACCCACACCGGCGACGCGAACTGCGTCTGCCCCCCGGGGCGATGCAGGAACATGACCAACCAACGGGCCACCGTCTGCGCCACCTCGACACCGAGATCGTCCTGGACGAGCGCCAGCGAGAGGTCGATGCCTGCCGTGACGCCCACGCTCGACCAGTACTTCCCGTCGCGGAGGTAGATCGGGTCGGGGTCGACGGTCAGCCCCGGGTGGAGGTCAGCGAGCTGTCGGGCCCGGGCCCAGTGCGTGGTGACCCGACGACCCTCGAGCAGCCCGGCAGCGGCGGCGAGGAAGGTGCCCGAGCACACGGTGGCGACCCGACGGCAGCCGGGCGCGACGCCGCGGATCCACGAGACGAGCTCGTCATCGGCGGCCGCGGCCTCGACGCCGGAGCCGCCCGCGAGCACCAGGGTGTCGACCGGACCCGCGCCGAGGGAACTCGTCCCGATCTCGAGCCCACTCTCGGAGCGGACCAACCCACCGTCACGTGAGGTCACGGTGACGCGGTAGCCGCCGGCCCGGCCGAGGGACGCGGCGGCCCGGTCGGCCCCCGAGAACACTTCGTGAGGCCCGGCGACGTCGAGGGGCTGGAACCCGTCGAAGGCGACGATGGCGACGTGTCGCGTTCGCATGAGTCCACTGTGTGGGTTGCCAGAGATGGCGTCAATGACGTCATTCCCACAGATTCGGCCATCAGGTCCGGAGGACAGAAGGCACAACGCTCGGTTGTCGGGGAGGGCCCCGGTGGTCCCGCCTTGGGGTCAGCGCCGGCTGCGGTGGGTCCCGCGGGCGCGGACCCAGGCCAGCATGTCGCCCGACCGGCCCCGCCGTACCGTCCCGGTGAACAGGTCCTCGCGCTCGGTCGAGACCTCCGTGGCCACTTCGGCGTAGAGCTCGTCACCCGGCGTCGCCGGCTCGAGGTACTCGACGAGGACCGACGAGATAATGCCCGAGCGCTCCTCGTCGTTGGCGGCCGCGGCCACCGCCGCCCCGGCAACGGCGTAGAACACCGCGCCGTGCACCGTCCCGTGGGGGTTGGCGTGGTCGGCGCCGGTGACGAGCCGTGCCACCGTGCGACCCTCTCCCAACCGCTGGACCTCGATCCCAAGGAGCGCCGCGAATGCGTCGTCGCGCAGCTCGCCCACCGCCGACCTCAGGCCTGGGACGAGGCGGGCAGCCGCCCCGGCATCGGCACGGCCGTGGCCGGCCAGCGCTTGCGGCTCACGCGACTTAGCTTGTGCAGCAGCGCCAGCGCACCGGGGTCGTCCTCAATGGGACGGGTCTCGATCACGCCCGCCGCCTCCATGTCATCGAACAGGTTCTCGCCCTTCTCGGTTCGCAAGATGGTGAGGGTCCAATCTCCGAATGCACCGATGCCTCCGGTGGAGATGTCGGCGTGCTCGGCAGAGAAGTCGGGGCAGCTGGTGCAGCCCTCTCGGGTCCAGGCGTGCGCCTCCTTCAGCGGCACCTCGTGGTACGTGCCGTCCTTCATCCACACCTGGAACACGCCCTTGATGTTCATCTTGGTGATGTTCTGGCGCGCCAGCCCGTACTTCGCCTCGAAGAGTTCCGTGAAGATGGAGTCGTCGAACGTCTTCGAGCACAGCAGTCCGATGGACAGCGCCAGGCGACGGGCGATCTTGCCGGCCTTGCGGGCCTGCATGACTCCGGGTGCGCTGGCCTGGCATCCCATCCCCACCAGGGCCACGCGCTCGGCCCCGCCCTCGATCGCCTCGGCATAGGCCAGGGGGTTGGCCGAGTAGGTGTAGCGGGACCCCGCCGTGGCGAGCACGTCCTCGCGGCTGCGGGCCACCGTCGGCACCGCCTTCCATGTCGAGCCGTCTCCCTCGAGGCCCGAGACGAGGGCAGCGTCGATCACATCGTGCTCGAGGGCCCAAATCAGCAGGGCGGACACCAGGCCACCGTCCTGTCCCGCCCCGCAGACCTCTGGTGCAACGGCCCGAGCCAGCACCGTCCGCCGGGAGATTCCGGCGACCTCGTCGTCGGTGCGGGTCCGCCCGAAGAGGTGGGTCTCGATTTCGGGCTCCCAGGTACGAAATCGCGGGCAGGCCCGGGTGCACAGCGTGCAGCCTTTCTCCCCGTGGGTGCAGTTGTCGGGTCCGCCGTCGGCGTCGACGTGGAAGGGCTTGTAGACGCTCTCGGCGTCGTCGTAGCCCAGCACGTCGTAGGGGCACGCGATGACGCACGCGGAGCACCCGGTGCAGAGCCCCGACGTGACGACCTCGGTGAACAGCTCGGCCCACTGCGGCTTCTCGGGAGGCATTGGCCCACCATATTCGGCGGGGAGGCGGCGGTCCGATACCGTGCGCCGGTGCCCGAGATCCTCGAAGTCGAGCACTACCGGACCTTCGCCGAGCGGGCGCTCGGCCGACCTATCGCCGGAGCCTGGATGGTGGACGGCCGCTACGGCCGTGGCGGCACCACCCCGCGGCGCTTGGGCTCGGCTCTCGCCGGGCGGACCTTCACGGCAGCCCGACGTCGGGGCAAGCTGATGCTGCTCGACACCTCGGGCGGGCCGACGCTGGGACTTCGCTTCGGCATGACCGGCGGGCTGGTGGTCGACGGGAGCCAGGCGCTGGACCGTCTGCGCTACGGCCCCGGCGTCTTCGACGAGAAGTGGGTGCGGGCACGCGTCGACTTCGGTGACGGCGGTGCGCTCCTCGTTCACGATCCTCGTCGCTTCGGATCGCTCGAGCTGGCCCCCGACGAGAGCAGGCTCGGCCCCGACGCCCTGGCCGTCACCCGAGCCGAGCTGGCGGCTGCCCTGTCCCTGCCGCCGGGCCGGGCCCGTTCGGCGCCCCTGAAGGCCCGGGTGATGGACCAAGAACGGCTGGCCGGGGTGGGCAACCTCCTGGCGGACGAGATCCTGTGGCGCGCCGGGCTGGACCCGCAACGCCGTGACGCGCTGGCGGACGACGAGCTGCGCCACCTGCACACGGAACCTTCGGGCCACGCTCCGCCAGCTCGGGCGGCGCGGGGGCTCCCACACCGGGGACCTGATGGAGGAACGGCACGCGACGGGCCGTTGCCCACGCGACGGCACTGAGCTCCGCCACGCCGCGGTCGGTGGTCGCAGCACGTACTGGTGCCCGGCGCACCAGTGCTGAACACACCGGCGCACCGGCCGTGTGGCGGGTCAGCCGGTGAGGGGCGGGAGGGCCTTCGCGATGAGGTCGACCCCGAACACGGCGAAGAGCACGGTCATCACCGCGGCGTTGTGCTCGGTGAGCCACTCCTTGGCCGAGTCGAGCGATCGCGCGCGCCCGCTGACCGCCGAACAGTGCGTAGAGCACGGGGCCGACGATGGTGAGGCTCCCGACGACGACGAACACGACGATGGCGACCACGGCGTCGCCGGTCGACAGGCCGAGCTGGGCCAGCCCGGCCGCGGCCCCGGCCGTGAGGATGAGGTTCTTCGGGTTGACGCCCGCCAGCACCACGCCGAGCCCGAAGGCCTTGGCCGGCGAGACGGACTCGATCGTGGAGAGCCACGTCGGCATCTGGGGCGCCTCGCCCGCCCCCGGCCGTTTGCGCCAGTTGCGCCGCGCCAGGAGGAGCAGGAGCACGCCGAGGACGATCTTGCCCCACGACACCGAGTCCGACGCGGTGCTGCTCGTGGCCACGTCACCGTCGTGCGCCAGGACGTAGACAACTGTGCTCACGACCGCCAGCGCCAGCACCCATCCGACGAGGAAAGCCGGGCCGTTCGCCCGGGCACGCCGCGAGAACAGCATGAGGATGACGGCGATGATCGGCACCGGGCTTATGGCGACGCCGATGGCGTACGTCAGGACCGAGCCGATACCTGTACCCACAGCTGACCCTCCCTCTCCGCCCGACCTCAGCGCTCGTCGATCTCCTCGAGGACCTTGGTGGGGTGGCCGTCGGCGCGGACGTTGTACCAGGCGCGTTGGACCTTGCCGTTGGGCCCGACGAGGAACGTGGAGCGGATGGTGCCGACGGTCTTCTTGCCGTACATGGTCTTCTCACCCCATGCCCCGTACTTCTCCATCACCTTCTTGTCGGCGTCGGTGAGGAGAGGGAACTTGAGCTTGTACTTGGTACGGAACTTGACGTGCTTCTCTGCCTTGTCCGGTGAGATGCCGAGCACCGCCACCCCGGCCTTGTCGAAGGCGCGGAGGTTCTCGTTGAACTGGCACGCCTCCTTGGTGCAGCCCGGCGTGTCGTCGGCGGGATAGAAGTACACGATCACACGCTGGCCTTTGAAGTCCGACAGCTTGACGGGCTTCCCGTCCTGGTCGGGCAGTGTGAACGCGGGGGCGGTCGCACCTGCTTCGAGCTTGGCCATCGTGGGTTCCCCTTCTTCGCCGTCGGCGGACGGGCCACTCTTGCACAGCGGCTCCGCCCGGGAGTGCTGTTCACCTGGTACGATGGAAACGCGACCGCCGGCAGCGAGCCGGCGAGTCGGGGCCGATCCTGTCTCTTTGTGGTGGCGCAGGGCCCCGCCTACGAGCAGAGAGAGCAGGTCCATGACCGTTGATGCCCCGGCCGGCGCGCAAACCGGCACCGCCGCGAACGGTGACGGTGACGCCGCCGGCACTGATACCTACGAGACCACCCGGACCTTCGAGTCCCTGGGTGTCTCCGTCGAGCTCACGAAGGCGCTGGCGGACGAGGGCATCGTCAGCGCGTTCCCCATCCAGGCCCTGACCGTCGCCGACGCGCTGGCCGGTCGCGACGTGTGCGGCAAGGCCAAGACCGGTTCGGGCAAGACCCTCGCCTTCGGTGTGCCCATGCTGCAGCGGATCAAGGCTTCGCGTGGCGAGCAGGGCAATGGCGACCGCGCCGGGGCGGGCCGTCCGGCACGGCCGCTCGGTCTGGTGCTGCTGCCCACGCGCGAGCTGGCGGTGCAGGTCTACGACGTCCTGTCCTCGCTCGCCGCGAAGGTCGGCCTGAACGCGGTCGCCGTGTACGGGGGCGCGGACATCGACCGCCAGGTCACCAAGCTCCGTAAGGGAGCGGACATCGTCATCGCCACCCCGGGACGCCTCATCGACCTGGGCGACCGGGGCGAGGTCGCGGTCGACGAGCTCGAGACGCTCGTGCTCGACGAGGCGGACCGCATGGCCGACATGGGCTTCATGCCCCAGGTCGAGTGGGTGCTGCGGCGGCTGAACCAGCCCCACCAGACTCTGCTCTTCTCGGCCACCCTCGACGGTGCCGTGGACCGCCTGGTCAAGCGGTATCTGTCCGACCCCGTCTTCCACGAGGTGGCGTCGGCCACGCAGACCGTCTCCCTCATGGAGCACAGGTTCATCCAGGTCCACCAGATGGACAAGGTCAAGGTGGCAGCAGCAATCTGCCGCAACCAGGAGAAGTCGCTTCTCTTCGTGCGCACCAAGCGCGGTGCGGACCGCCTGGTCGAGAACCTCGGCAAGGAGGGTGTCAAGGCAGCTGCCATCCACGGCGACCTGCGCCAGTCCAACCGCGAACGGGCCCTGGCCGACTTCTCCAACGGGAAGCTGCCGGTCCTGGTGGCCACCGACGTGGCCGCCCGCGGTCTGCACATCGAGGGGGTCGACGCGGTCGTGCATTTCGATCCGCCCGAGGACCACAAGGCGTACCTGCACCGCTCGGGCCGCACCGCCCGGGCCGGCAAGGCCGGGGTGGTGGTCAGCCTCTCGCTGTGGAACCAACTCGTCGAGATGGAGGTCATACAGCGCCGGCTCGGCCTGCGGATCCCCATCGTGGAGATGTTCTCCAACGACCAGCGCCTGGCCGACCTCGCGGCCTGGACGCCGCAGGCCGAGGAGAGCGTCCTCTGAGCCAGGCTGTCCCGGCGGAACCGGCCCCCCTCTGGTCGCCCGACGACGGGATCCGCCGCGTCCTCATGGTCACGGCGCACCCCGACGACGTGGACTTCGGAGCCGCAGGCACCGTGGCCGCGTTCACCTCGGCCGGTCTCGACGTGACGTACTGCATCGTCACCAACGGCGACGCCGGAGGTTCGGACCGGGCCATGTCGCGCGCGGAGATGGCCGCGTTGCGCCAGGACGAGCAGCGCAAGGCGGCGGCCACGGTCGGCGTGCACGACGTGCGCTTCCTCGGGCACCCCGACGGCATGGTGCAGCCGACGCTCGAGTTGCGCCGTGACGTCAGCCGTGTGATCCGCCAGGTCAAGCCCGAGCGGGTGGTCACCCAGTCGCCAGAACGCAACTGGACCGCCATCTTCGCCAGTCATCCCGACCACCTGGCGGCCGGCGAGGCCGCCGTGTGCGCGGTCTACCCCGATGCCCGCAACCCCTTCGCCCATCCTGAATTGCTCGAGGTCGAGGGCCTCGAGCCGTGGCACGTGCGCGAGCTGTGGATCATGGCCGGTCCGGCCGGATCGAGCGCCGGCGACGGTGTCGACGGCGTCGCCGTCGACACCACGGCGACAGTGGATCGCAAGGTCGCCGCCCTCCTCTGTCACTCCAGCCAGATCGCCGACCCCGGCGGCATCACCGAGCGCATCCGCGAGTTGGCGCGTCTGCAAGGGGAGCGGGCCGGTCTCCCGGAGGGATCGTCCGCCGAGGTGTTCCGGGTCACCCGGATCCCCTGACACCGTGGCGGTTGGCTACCCCTGGGTCGTGATCCAGCACGTGGCCCACGAGGGCCCGGGCGCGGTGGCGCTCGCGGTGGCCGACGCCGGGGCGTCGCTGCGCGTCGTGCGGGTCGATTCGGGTGAGGCGGTCCCGGCACCCGACGAGGTGGCCTCCATGGCGGGGCTGGTGGTGATGGGCGGGCCCATGGGCGTCCATGACGAACTGGGCTGGCTGGCCGACGAGCGGGCGCTGCTGCGCCGGGCGGTGACGGCAGGGATCCCCGTGCTCGGTGTGTGCCTCGGCGCGCAGCAGCTGGCCGCGGCGCTCGGTGCCGAAGTGTTCCGCGGTCCGGCGCCGGAGTGCGGGGTGGGCGAGGTCCACCTGACCACCGACGCTCTCGAGGACCCGGTGTTCGGGCCTGCGCCCAGTCCGTTGCCGTGCGTCCACTGGCATGCAGACACCTTCTCCCTCCCGGAGGGCGGAGTCCGCCTCGCGGGCAACGAGGCATACGAGAACCAGGCCTTCCGTGTCGGAGCACGGGCTTACGGCCTCCAGTTCCACGTCGAGGTCACGGCCGGGTTGGTCGCCCACTGGGGCCCACACCTGCCCGCGGGCGTGTTCGTGCGGGCGCCCGACGTCGCGTACGTGAGCAGGGCCGGAGGCGCACTGGTGCGCCGGGTCGTGGCCCTGGCCGCCGGCCCCAGCGAGGCGGGCAGGTCGTGACGGTCCGGCCCTGATGGGTGTGCGCGTGTCGACGGTCCGGCGGCTCGCCCTGGCGCTCCCTCAAAGCGCGGAGGCGCCGCACCACCACATGACGTCCTTCCGGGTGGCCGGCAAGATCTTCGCAACGGTCCCGCCCGAAGGCGACCGCGTGCACGTGTTCGTAGATCCCGACGAGGTCCCGGCCTACTGCACCGAGTTCCCGGGCGTGGTCGAGGAGCTCCGGTGGGGTGACAAGAGGAGCGGATGCTGTGTCGATCTGCGCCGGGCCACCGTCCCGCTGCTGCGCGAGCTGCTCACCGAGGGGTGGCGCCGCCGGGCACCTCGCAAGCTGGCGGCGGATTTCGACTCGCACTAGCCGGCCATCTGGCGCAGCACGTAGCGCAGGATGCCGCCATGGCGGTAGTACTCCGCCTCCATGGGCGTGTCGAGCCGTACCACGGTTCGGAACTCCGTCGCCGAGCCGTTGTCGGTCGCGGCCGTGACCGTGACCTCCTTGGGCAGCTCCCCCTTGTTCAGCGCCTCGAGGCCGGTGATCGAGTAGCGCTCGTGTCCGCTCAAGCCCAGGCTCTCGGCCGAGTCGCCCTTGTAGAACTGGAGCGGGACGACGCCCATCCCGATGAGGTTGGAGCGGTGGATGCGCTCGAAGCTCTGGGCGATCACGGCGCGCACGCCGAGTAGCGCGGTGCCCTTGGCCGCCCAGTCGCGGCTGCTGCCGGTGCCGTACTCGCGCCCGGCCAGCACGACCAGGGGCACATCCTCCTGTGCGTACTGCATGGCGGCCTCGTAGATCGAGGTCTCGGTGCCCTCGGGCAGGTGCAGGGTCACCCCGCCCTCGGTGCCGGGCGCCAGCCTGTTGCGCAGCCGCACGTTGGCGAAGGTGCCTCGCATCATGACCTCGTGGTTGCCGCGCCGAGCGCCGTAGGAGTTGAAGTCCTGGCGTGCTACGCCGTGTTCGGTGAGGTAGCGGCCAGCCGGGGTGGAAGGGCCGATGGAGCCGGCGGGTGAGATGTGGTCCGTCGTCACGCTGTCGCCGAGGACGGCGAGGACGCGTGCCCCGGCGATGTCCGCGACGGGCGCCGGCGTCATGTCCATGGACCCGAAGAACGGCGGGTTCTGCACGTAGGTGGAGTCGGGCTGCCAGGCGTAGGTCTCGCCTTCGGCCACCGTGACCTGTTGCCAGTACTGGTCGCCGTCGAACACGGACGAGTAGCGGGTGCGGAACATCTCGGAGGTCAGCGAGGCGCGGATGGTCTCGCTGATCTCGTCGAGCGAGGGCCAGATCTCCGAGAGCAGCACCGGATTGCCGTCCGCGTCCTGGCCGATCGGCTCGCTCGTGAGGTCCAGGTCCATGGTGCCGGCCAGGGCGTAGGCCACCACCAGCGGCGGCGAGGCCAGGTAGTTGAGCCGTACGTCGGGGTGGATCCGCCCCTCGAAGTTCCGGTTGCCCGAGAGCACCGCCGCCACCGACAGATCGCCCGCGTGCACCGCGTCCGAGACGCCGTCGAGCAGCGGCCCGGAATTCCCGATGCACGTGGTGCAGCCGTACCCGACGAGGTAGAAGCCGAGCTGCTCCAGGGGCTCGACCAGCCCCGCCCGCTCCAGGTAGTCCATGACCACGCGCGAGCCCGGGGCCAGGGAGGTCTTGACCCAGGGCTTGGACCGCAGCCCTCGCTCGACGGCCCTCTTCGCCAGCAGGCCGGCGCCAACCAGGACCTGCGGATTGGAGGTGTTGGTGCAGCTGGTGATGGCGGCGATCACCACGTCGCCGTCGGCCATCTGATGGTGGGGCGCGGCCCCGGGCTCACCGGCGGCCATCCGTGGGGATCGGTCCAGCGCGGCCCGGAACGAGTCGCGCGCTGCGGCGAGCGACACCCGGTCCTGGGGCCGCGACGGCCCAGCCAGTGAAGGCTCGACGTCGCCGAGGTCGAGCGAGAGGTGCTCGGAGTAGACCGGTTCGGGGCTGTCGGGGTCGTGCCACAGGCCCTGGGTCTTGGCGTACGCCTCCACCAGGGCCAGGTGTTGCTCGTCGCGTCCGGTGAAGCGCAGGTAGTCGAGCGTGACCTGGTCGATCGGAAACATGGTGCAGGTGGCGCCGTACTCGGGGCTCATGTTGCCGATGGTCGCCCGCGTCTCGAGCGGCAGCGCGGCCACGCCGGGTCCGTAGCACTCGACGAACGCACCGACCACGCCGTGGTCGCGCAGCAGCTCCGTCACCGTGAGGACGACGTCGGTGGCGGTGATCCCGGGCCCGGTCTCGCCGGAGAGGCGTAGGCCCACCACGGGCGGCAGCAGCATGGAGAGCGGCTGGCCGAGCATGGCGGCCTCCGCCTCGATCCCGCCTACGCCCCAGCCCAGCACGCCCAGGCCGTTGACCATGACGGTGTGGGAGTCCGTGCCCACCAGGGTGTCGCAGAAGGCGCGGCCGTCGTCGGTGGCAAACACCAGGCGCGACAGATACTCGAGGTTGACCTGATGGCAGATCCCCGTGCCCGGCGGCACCACCCGGAAGCCCTCGTAGGCTCCCTGGGCCCAGCGCAGGAGCTGGTAGCGCTCCAGGTTGCGCTCGTACTCGATGGACACGTTGGCGTCGTAGGCGGAGGGGGTGCCCGACCGCTCGATGATGACCGAGTGGTCGATCACGAGCTCGACGGGGACCAGCGGGTTGACCTGGGCCGGCCGGCCCCCCAGGCGGCGCCAGCGGCGTCGCGCATGGCGGCGAGGTCGACGACCGCGGGCACGCCGGTGAAGTCCTGCATGAGCACGCGCTCGGGCGTGAAGGCGATCTCGTGGGCCGAGCTACCGGCACCCTGGCCGTGGCCCTCGGGGTTGGCACCCCACGACGCCACGGCGACGATATCGTCGGCCGACACGTGTGGGCCGTCCTCGTGACGGAGCAGGTTCTCGAGCAGCACCTTGATGGAGTAGGGCAGGCGCTCGATGTCGTGGCGCTCGGCCAGCGACGGGGCCTTGATGTGGAAGATCTCGTAGCTGCGGTCGCCCACGGCGAGAGTCGTCCTGGCCCCGAACGTGTCGGGGTGCGCGGCCGTCGGGGAGTCGGGGGTCATGGTTCCATTCTGCCGTGGCCGGCGGGGGGTCGACCAACAGCCACTCGATCCGCCGGCCGGCGCCGAGGCGCCAACGGGGAGGCGCCTTCGCAGATATCCTCACAACTCGGCACCAGGCTGGGTCGAGTGGGGATGACGCGACGCATGGCGCTGGTCGCCGGGGTGTGCGCAGCACCGCTGGCCCTTCGCTCGTGCGCCGGCACGCCGGACGCCAACGCTGCCTCGACCGCCTCCACCACCTCCTCCACCATGCCGGCGGCCGTGCCTGCCCAGTACCAGGCCTCGTACGACACACTCGCCGCCGAGTTGCAGTCCTTCGGCACCGGGACCCCGGCCTGGCGCGGGCAGTCGGGGGGCGACGACCACGGGCTCCGAGCTGCTGACGGCCAACGGCAACATCGGTGCTGGGCTGCTGCAAGCGGTCGGCGGTCGAGCGCGTCGACGCCGAGCTGGACGCGTTCGCCAGGCTCGGGGTACAGGGCGTGACCGTCGACGTCGCGTTCCCGCTCCTGCTGCCGAGCAATCCGGACAGTGCCGGGTACCTCGCCTTCTACGAGAAGGTGGCGCGGGCGGTGCGGGCCCGCCACATGACGCTGTCGGTGGAGGAGAACCCGATCTTCAGCGGCACGCCGCTCACCTCGCTCCACATCAGCTACGGCGGCCTCACCCTGGCTCGCGACGCGGCGGAGCAGCACGATCAGGCCCAGCTGATCATCGACGACCTGCGGCCCGCGTACCTGACCGTGCTGGCCGAGCCCGATACCCATGCCGACACGGTGGGTGTCGACGTCAACTCTCCAGCGAACGCGGTGTCCTTCGTGCGCGGCGTCCTCGACGGGCTGCACCGTGGCCACACGATGATCGGCGCCGGGACCGGGAACTGGGAAGGCCCGGCCATCGACCGGGCGCTGGTCGCAAAGACCTCGATCGACTACCTCGACGTGCACGTCTACGTGATCGGGCCGATGGCGCGTGCGAACCTCGCGGCCGACGTCTCGGCCGCGAGGTCGGCGCACAAGCCGCTCGTGATGGACGAGACGTGGATGAACAAGCCGACGGTGGCAGAGGGGAGCGGGCCGGCGGGGGCGCCCCTCGAGCTCAAGGTCAACAGCTACAGCTTCTGGCAGCCCCTCGACGAGCGGTACGTCCGCTCCATGGTGAGCTACGCGCAGCACGCGGGATACCGCTACGTGGCGTTCTTCGACGGCGCACGGACCTTCTTCGCCTACCTCCCGTGGTCACCGTCGCTCGAGTCCGCCGGTTACGCCGCGTTCTCCGTCCAGTACAACCAGCTGGTCGCTGCCACCATGCGTGAGGGGGGCGAGTCCGGCACGGGCCGGGCGCTCTGCGGGGCCATCCGGGCCTCCTGAGGGTCGCCCGCCGGCTCCGCTGTGCTCGGACCAATGTGCGACACGGCCGTTGACGGCGAATGTTCACCGCTTCGTAACGGGTCGGATTGTTTCCGTGCACGCTCAACGGGGCACACTGGTGGGCGTGCGGGAGCCCCTCGTTGTGAACCGATCGATCGGACGCGGCGCGAGGCGACTGGTGTGCCTCGTGCCCGCGCTGGTGACGCTCGCCGTCGCCACCGTGCTGGCCCCGGCCGCGGCGGGTGCGGCCGAGCACCCGAACATCTCCGCCGCGACCAGCACCGTGAACGGCGCCGCGCTGTTGCCGCACGTGTACAACGACGGGGGCATGATCGGCTTCGGCAGTGTCACTACGGCCGCCCCCGCCATGCCCCAACCGCTGAACTCGCCGGTGTTCGCCGGTGTCGCCACCCCCGACGGCAACGGCTATCTGCTGGTCAGCGGGGACGGCGGTGTCTTCGCCTTCGGCGACGCCACGTTCGAGGGCTCTGCTGGCTCGCTGCCCCTTCAGGGACCCATCGTGGCCATGGCCACGACCCCGGATGCCAAGGGCTACTGGCTGGGCGCACTGGACGGAGGCGTGTTCTCCTACGGCGACGCGCGCTTCTACGGCTCCATGGGCGGGCGGCCCCTCAATCAGCCGATCGTCGGCATGGCGTCGACCCCCGACGGCAAGGGCTACTGGCTGGTGGCGGCCGACGGGGGCATCTTCTCGTACGGGGACGCGCAGTTCTACGGCAGTACGGGCAGCCTCGCGCTCAACTCACCCGTGGTCGCCATGGCGTCGACATCCGACGGCCGCGGCTACTGGCTCGTGGGCGCCGACGGCGGCATCTTCTCCTACGGCGACGCCGGCTTCTACGGTTCGGCCGGCTCGTCGAACCTGCCCGACCCGGTGGTGGGGATGGTGGTGTCCCCGACCGGCCACGGCTACCTCATGGCCACGGCCAACGGTGTCGTCCTTAACTACGGCGACGCCCAGGCGTTCGGGAGCCTGAGCCTGAACCCGACGGCGACGCAGATCTCGGCCATCATCGGCAACAACCACGGGACCGGCTACTGGTTGCTCGACCCGCAGGCCTGGCTCTACAGCTTCGCCACGACCACCCCCGAGCCCGAGTTCCCGATGTCGCGTGCCATCGCCGCCGCGGCGGCGTCGCAGATCCAGCCCGACCCCAACGTCCAGGGCCCCTACTGCAACCCGTACGGACCGTGCGAGCAGTGGTGCGCGTTGTTCGCCACCTGGGCCTGGGAGTCGGCGGGCGTGCCCATCCCTCGCTATGCGTTCACCGGCGACATCTACTCGTGGGCGGCCGCCCACACCGGCGTGCTGCCGCCGACGGCGACGCCGGCCGTGGGTGACGCCGTGCTCTACGGCACGGGGCCGTGGAGCACCTCGACCTCAGTACACGTCGCCATCGTGACCCAGGTGTGGCCCGACGGCGCCATCATGACCATTGGGGGTGACTCGGGCCCCGGCGCGGACGGCTTCCTCTCGGTTGCGCTCGACGGCCCCTTCCTCCCGCGTGACTCCGCGTCGTACAACGGTACGCCGATCTACGCGTACGCCGAGCCGTAGGCCGGGCACCGGCCGGCGTGCGGCGGCGCCGACCTGCGATGCTTCGACGCCTGCTCGAGCGTTCGCCTAAGCTCGGCGGGGGAGGTCCTCTCGTGCCGGTCTACGAATTCCGCTGCTCGACCTGCTCGGTCGTCTTCGACGAGCGGCGCACCATGTCCGACGCCGACGCGCCGGCGCGCTGCCCGGGCGGGCACGAGGGAGCGATCCGGCTCTTCCCGGTGTTCGCGACAGTGGGCCGCGCCGCGGAGCCGACGGGGCCCGGCATGTGCGGCGCGCCGGTGGCGGGCGGGTGCGGCGCCGGCTGCGCCTGCTGCTGAGCGCGCGCGACGCGATGACCCTCTCATCCTGGGACGACTACCCGGTCCACCAAGCGGCCGAGTTCATCGCCCACCCGGGCACCAGCGACCGCAACTTCTACGACCGCTACTACTTCAACATGCACCCTTGCTCGGGTGAGTGGTTCGCCATCTTCGGCTTCGGCCAGTATCCCAACCTCGGCGTGGTCGACGCATTCATCGACGTGCGCCGGGGGGATTCCCAGCACGTCGTCCGCGCCTCGGCGCCACTGACCGACCGGGGTGAGCTGACCGTCGGGCCGTTCCGGGTGGAGGTGCTCGAGCCCCTGCGCCGCCTGCGCTTCGTGGTCGGGCCGACCGAGCACTCCGTCGCGATGGACGTGACCTGGGAGGGGCACATACCGGCAGTCGTCGAGCCCCGGCAGTACATGCGTTCCAAGGGCAAGGTCGTCTTTGATACCCAGCGGCTGGCCCAGACGGGATGCTGGTCGGGGAGCCTGCGGGTGGGCGGCGAGGACCTCGCGGTCGATCCCACCAACTGCTGGGGGACCCGTGACCGGTCCTGGGGCGTGCGCCCGGTCGGGGAGCCCGAGACCGACGGGATCCGGCAGGGGGAGCTGGTGCTGGGCGGTATGTGGAGCTACTTCCCCATGCAGTTCGAGGACCACGCCATCCTCTACATCTGCCACGAGCGCGACGACGGCGAGCGGCCGCTGGTGCAGGCCGAGCGGGTGTGGACCGACCCGGACCGCCCCGTCGACGAGCTCGGCCGCTCCGAGCACGAGCACCACCTGATCCCGGGCACCCGGGTGGTCGACCGCTCCGTGGTCCGGTTTCCCGAGTCGGGGTTGGAGATCACCTGCACGCCGCTCCTGCCCAACTTCGTGTCCGTCGGCACCGGCTACGGGATCGACGCCGACTGGCGCCACGGCATGTACCACGGCCCTGAGCCCGTGACCCAGGGGCTTGTCCTGTCGGTGTCCGAGATCCAGGGCCTGGCCCAGTACGGCATCGTCGACCAGGTGGCCGAGTTCTGCTACGACGGGCGCGTGGGCTACGGCCTGCTCGAGACCGGCTTCTTCGGCCCCTACCGCCGCTACGGACTGCTCGACGGGGCCATGGGCGCGCCCGCGGACTGACGGCGCGCCGACGCTGCCCACGGCTCGCGCTCGCCGGCGCGATCGGGCCCGGCCCAGCATGCGAAGATGAGGGATGCCCGACGCCTCCCGCGTCCTCCTCGATCGCCTCCGGCCCGCCTTCGACACCGTGTTGCCCGGGGCCGACCCCGTGCTGCGCGTCTCCGACCGGGCCGACTACCAGGCCAACGGGGCCATGGCCGTGGCCAAGCAGGTCGGGGGCAACCCGCGCCAGGTGGCCGAGCAGGTGGTGGCCGCCGCCTCGCTCGACGACGTGTGCGCCCACGTCGAGGTCAGCGGCCCGGGCTTCATCAACCTGACGCTCTCCGACGAGTTCGTCGCCCGGCAGCTGGGCGGCCTCTCCTCCGACCCCCGCTTGGGCGTCGCCACGGCCGCTCGTCCCGACTGCGTGGTCATCGACTACTCGTCGCCCAACGTGGCCAAGGAGATGCACGTCGGCCATCTGCGGAGCACGGTGATCGGCGACGCTCTCGCCCGCGTCCTCTCCTTCCTCGGCCACGACGTACGGCGTGAGAACCACATCGGCGACTGGGGGACGCCGTTCGGAATGCTCATTGAGCACCTGGTCGACGTGGGCGGCGCCGATCGGGCCGACTCGTTCTCGGTGCGCGACCTCAACGAGTTCTACGCCGCGGCGCGTCGGCAGTTCGACGAGGACGAGTCGTTCGCCGAGCGAAGCCGCCGGCGGGTGGTGCTGCTGCAGGGCGGCGACGAGGAGACCCTTCGGCTCTGGCGCATCTTCGTGGCCGAGTCCATGCGCCATGCCCGCGAGGTCTACGACCTGCTCGGGGTCCTGCTCACCGATGACGACATCGTGGGTGAGAGCTTCTACAACCCGTTGCTGCCCGTCGTGGTCGACGAGCTGGAGACCAAAGGCCTCCTGGTGGAGGACGCCGGGGCACTCTGCGTCTTCCCGGCGGGGTTCGAGAACCGCAACGGCGACCCCTTGCCGCTCATCGTGCGCAAGTCCGACGGCGGGTACGGGTACCCGGCTACTGACCTCGCCTGCGTGCGCGACCGGGCAGGCCGGCTGGGCGCCACCCGGCTGGTCTACGTGGTCGGGGCCGAACAGTCACTGCACCTGCGCCTCGTGTTCGCCGTCGGCGCGCTCGCCGGCTACCTGCGCGATGCCGACGATGCGGTGCACGTCGCCTTCGGGTTGGTGCTCGGCACGGACGGCAAGAAACTGGCCAGCCGGGCCGGTGGATCGGAGCGGCTCATCGACCTCCTTGCCGAAGGCGTGGACCGCGCCGCCGCGGCCTTGAAGGAGCGCTCGAGCGACCTACCACCGGCGCGGCAGGCCGCCATCGCCCATGCGTTGGGCGTGGGCGCGGTCAAGTACGCGGACCTTTCGACGGAGCGTTCCCGCGACTACGTCTTCGACTGGGACCGCATGCTGGCCTTCGAGGGGGACACCGGGCCCTACCTGCAGTATGCCCACGCGCGGGTCCGCTCAATCTTCCGCCGTGCCGGCGTCGACCCGCCGGCGCCCGGCGCGGTGCCACTCCTGGGGGAGCCGGCCGAGCGCGCCCTGGCCCTGCAGCTCCTGCGCTTCGGCGCCGCCGTGGAGGCCACCGCTGAGTCCTCGAGCCCATCGCGGTTGTGCACCTACCTCTTCGACCTGGCCACCGCCTTCACCACCTTCTACGAGTTCTGCCGAGTCCTGGTCGACGACGAGGCCGTCCGCGCCTCGCGCCTCGGGCTGTGCGACCTGACGGCGCGGGTGCTCGAGCTGGGTCTCTCACTCCTGGGGATCGAGGCGCCCGAGCAGATGTGACCCCGGTGGTGGGGGCAGATATGACCCCACTGGGCGGTGGCCCCTATCCTCTGCCGGACACGAGGCCGCCCGCGGCACCGCCCCGGATCTCCGCCGGCACCGCGCCCGTCACGGCCCTGACCACCGAGCACACGAGGAGTCACAGGACATGGAGCTCAACGGCACGTCCGGCATCGTCACCGGAGGGGCGTCCGGCCTCGGGGAGGCCACGTCCCGCCTGCTGGCCGACCGCGGCGTGCACGTGGTGGTCGCCGACCTCCAAGAGGGCAAGGGCACGGCGCTGGCCAAGGAGATCGGCGGCATCTTCGTCCACACCGACGTCACCAGCACCGAGCAGGTCACGGCGGCCGTGGACGCCGCCCTGGACATGGGTCCCCTCAAGTCGCTGGTGAACTGCGCCGGCATTGGGTGGGCTGGCCGCACCATCGGCAAGGACGGGGAGTACGCCTCGGCGCACGACCTCGACCTCTACCGGCGCGTGATCGAGATCAACCTGATCGGCACCTTCAACTGCGTCCGGCTGGCGGCCACCAAGATGAGCCTCAACGAGCCTGACGCCGACGGCGCCCGCGGCGCCATCGTGAACACGGCGTCGCTGGCCGCCGAGGACGGCCAGATTGGTCAGGCCGCCTACTCGTCGTCGAAGGGGGGCGTCGTCGGCATGACGCTGCCCGTGGCGCGCGACCTGGCTGTCGTCGGGATCCGGGTGAACACCATCCTCCCCGGGCTCATCGACACGCCGATCTACGGGACGGGCGAGGGCTCGGACGCATTCAAGAGCAAGCTGTCCCAGGACGTCCTCTTCCCGCACCGGCTCGGGTTCGCGACCGAGTTCGCCTCGCTCACAGTCGAGTTGCTGACCAACAGCTACATGAACGCGGAGTCGATCCGCATCGACGCCGGCGCCCGCCTGCAGCCGAAGTAGCCCCGGGCACGCCGATGCGGCGCCGGCCCGAGACGGACGGACCGAGGAGGAGAAAGCCGATGATCGACCCCGAACTGGCCGCCGTCATCGACCAGGTGCCGCAGATCGACCTCTCCGACCCGGTGGCAGCGCGCCGGGCCTTCGAGCAGTTGCTCGTTTCCATCCGCATCGACATCCCAGGGATCGAGACCCTGGCCATCGAGGACCGACCGGTGCCCGGGGTCAACGGCGCCTCCGACGTGGCGGTGCGCGTGTACCGGCCGGAGCGGCCGGCCGGCTTGGCGCCGGTCCCGGGCATCGTGATGATCCACGGCGGGGGCTTCGTCATCGGGAGCGTCGAAGCCGAGCACGCCGGTGCCGCCCTGACCGCTATGAGCACGGGGGCTGTCGTCGTGTCGGTGGACTACCGCCTCGCTCCGGAGCACCCGTACCCGGCGGCACTCGACGACTGCTACGCCGCCCTGTGCTGGCTGCACGACGAGGCCGAGGCGCTCGGTGTCGACACGGACCGGGTCGCTCTCATGGGCGCCAGCGCCGGTGGCGGGCTGGCCGCCGCCACCGCGCTCTACGCCCGGGACCGGGGCGGCCCGCCGGTCTGCTTCCAGATGCTGCAGATCCCCGAGCTCGACGACCGGCTGGAGACGCCGTCCATGCGGTGCTTCAGCGACACGCCGTTGTGGAATACCCCGCTCGCGGTCCAGAGCTGGCGGGCCTATCTCGGCGAGCTGGCGGGGACGCCAGACGTCCCGGCCTATGCCGCACCCACCCGGGCTTCGGACCTCTCGGGTCTTCCGCCGGCCTACATCTCGACGGCCGAGTACGACCCGCTGCGCGACGAGGGCATCGGCTATGCGCTACGGCTCCTCCAGGCCGGCGTGTCGGTCGAGCTGCACCAGTTCCCCGGCACCTTCCACGGCTCGGCGCTCGTCACGACGGCCGCCGTCTCACGGCGTTCCCAGGCCGAGACGACGCTGGTGTTGCGCCGCGCTCTCGGCGTGGACGAGGGCTGACGCGCCGCCTCAGCCGGCACCTTCCAGCAGCAGCACGCCGACCGGGCACGACGCCGGCGGCGGCACCGGCCAGCGCCCGTCCGCGTCGACGCGTGGCGTGCAGGGTCGCTGTGCGCTCCGGGGCATCCCGAGCATTCTTCCCCGGGGCCCCGGGGCCCCGGGTGCAAACGGTACGACGGCCGGAGCAAGATGGGGCCGTGGCGACTGTGTTCCGCGGCTGGCCCGAGCAAGCCCTGACCTTCTACGAGGGCCTCGAGGCCGACAATTCCAAGGCCTACTGGCAGGCGCACAAGGACGTCTACGAGCGGGACGTCAAGGGTCCGATGGAGGCACTGGTGGGTGAGCTCGCCCCGCGCTTCGGCGAGCCGCACTTCTTCCGCCCCTACCGGGACACCCGCTTCAGCCGCGACAAGTCGCCCTATAAGACCGCGGTCGCCGCCACCGTCGGGGACTGCTACGTCCAGCTCTCGGCCGAGGGGCTGGTGGCGGGCGCGGGTCGCTACCACATGGAGCCACCAGAGCTCGAGCGGTACCGGGCCGCGGTGGCGGCCGACCGCAGCGGCCGGGCGCTACAGGAGGCCGTCGCCCATGCCGAGGCGGCGGGACTGACCGTCGGCGCCATGGAGACGCTGAAGTCCGCGCCGCGTGGCTACCCGAAGGATCATGAGCGGATCGAGCTGCTCCGCATGAAGGGCCTGGTCGTCATGCGCTCCTGGCCTCCTGCAACCTGGCTGGGCACCGCCCGCACCAAGCAGCGGGTGATCGGTGTCTTCACCGCGGCCGCACCCGTGCTGCGCTGGCTCGATGTCAACGTGGATCGGGGCCCAGCCGTCTAGACGCGGTAGCAGGTCATCGACAACGAGCCGTAGGCGTAGCCGTCGATGAGGACCTCGGGCCGGGTCGCGCCGCTCGTCGCCGCGGCCACGCCGGCGAAGTAGATCAGCGGGATGAAGTGGTCCGGCGTGGGCACCGACGGCGCGTAGTCGGGGTGCTCCACCAGGCGGAGGACGTCGGCGGGGGAGGAACGCACCACGTCGCGTGCCGCGTCGTCGAAACGCTGCGCCCAGTCGAACCCGGAGTCGGGGTGCCCCCAGTCGATGAGCCGCAGGTTGTGGACGACGTTGCCGCTGCCCATGATCAACACCCCGCGATCGAGCAGCGGGGCGAGCCGGGTCGCCAGCTCGAAGTGGGACTCCATGGGCTCCGAGGCGTTGATGGCGAGCTGGACCACTGGGACGTCGGCCTCCGGGTACACGTGGGTCAACAGGGACCAGGTGCCGTGGTCGATGCCCCAGCTGTCGTGGTCGAGTCCGACCCAGCGGGGCAGGACGACCTCGGCCACCTCGGCCGCCAACTCGGGAGATCCCGGGCACGGGTAGTCGACGGCGAAGAGCGCGTCGGGGAACCCGAAGAAGTCGTGGATGGTGCGCGGCTTCGCCATTGCCGTGACCATGGTGGCGTTGGTGTACCAGTGCGCGGAGATGCACAGCACGCCGCGCGGGCGGGGCGACGTCGTCCCCAGCGTGGACCAGGCCTCGGTGTAGCGGTTGTGCTCGAGGGCGTTCATCGGGTTGCCATGGCCGAGGAACACTGCCGGGAGTCGCTCTGGGCTCACGGCGCCACCGTAGTCATGACGCGCTCACGACGCGGTCGCTCGTCTCTCCGGCGTGGTCATGACGATGCCGCATACGTCCGCCCCTGGGTCCGCACCAGGCCCACCAGGTTGCCCAGGGCGAGGTTCACGTCGTAGGGATGGAGGCCGTAGGTGGCGCCGTAGATCTGCCGGACGACCGGCCGGTGATCGCCAGGACTGCGGTCGGCCGTGACCTGGAGCCACGTGGCGCCCTGCGCGTGCATGCACTGGGCGGTGTACAAGCCGGGGTACGAGACCCACGGCGTCGACGCGCGCGTCCGGGGTGGCGTGGCGCTGGTCGGAACATTGGTCTGCGTGGCGAAGTAGGGGCTGAGCGCCGCGGCGCCACCGGCGAGCGCCGCGGGGTTGGTGCAGAGCACCTGCAAGTTGGCCCCCGCGGCACCCGGCTGCGCGCCGTAGCCCGTATCCACGCGGCCGAACGAGCTGTTGAAGGGCGGTTGCTGGTCGAAGCTCGAGTAGGCGATGACGCAGCCGGTCTGCGCGGCCGCTGTGCAGGCCGGGACGTGCGTGAAGCTCCCGCCGACGACGCCGCCGACGGGCACCTTCACGTTGGCGCCGAACAGGATCGCCGAGACCAGGCGGCGCTCGAGGGGCCGCCCGTCGACCTCGTGCTGGAGCAGCTCCAGCAGCAGGGACGCACCCTGGGAGTGGCCGATCAGCACGATGCCGCGACCGTGGTTGTACCGGTGCAGGTAGTCGTCCCAGGCCGCCAGCAGGCTCTGGTAGGCGACCACGGCGGCGCTCGCCGGGACGTTGTCCTTCCCGAGTGCGGTCGAGGTCACCTGTCGGTAGATCGGCGCGTAGACCCGGCAGACCTGCGAGAAGCGGGAGGCCTGGGCCTCGGCCTGAGCCACCTCCTCGGGGTCGACCGCCAGAGTGGCGTTGGTGCGCGCCTGATAGCTCACCGTCGGGTAGGCGTAGAAGCAGTCGACGGGAGGGTTCCGCGCCGCGGAGGAGGACGAGACCGTCCGCTTCCCGTCCGCCGCCAGCACGGTCGTGGCGAGGCCGTAGGCGCAGGGGTTCTGGGCCAGCCCGGGCCGGCACAACCACACGGTGCGTCCCAACCCGCCGCCGGCGCCGAGCCGGTCCAGGCCCGCACCCGAGGCCGGCGGAGCGGCGGGTGTGCCCGCGGCGACCGCGACGATGGCGCTCAGGGCCGCCAGAGCGACGACGAGAGTGGTGACGGCCGGCCGCGGCGCGGGCGACGTCACGCCGTGTGGTCGCCGCTCAGGCAGCGACGGCCTTGACCTCGGTGGCTCCGTCGGCGCTCGAGAGCGACATCCACAGAGCCCGGTAGCTCGGGTAGGTGATGGCGTCGGTCACGTAGCCGGCCCGCTCGAGCTCGGCGTGGTACGCGGGGAGGTTGCGCCAGGGCACGCCCATGTCGACGTGGTGGGCCAGGTGCCACCCGGCATGGAAGGGCACCACCCAGAAGCGGGCCAGGATCGACTGGCGCACGTTGTGGGTCGTCGCCCGCCTGTCGTCGCTGCGCTCCATGCCACCGTGCTCCGCGATCGAGCGCAGGCGGTTGATGACTCGCCACTCTGTCATCCAGGGGAGGAACCACAGCAGAGGGTAGACCCACCAGCTCCCGGTGGTGAGCCACAGAACGGCCCACAGCACGGCCTGGACGCCGAAGATGGAGAGGCCGATCCGCCGGAAGGCCGACTTGGACCACGTCGCCTTGACCAGCGGCACAAAGTTCTTCCAACCGCTGATGCCGACCGCGTCGCGCACGAGCCGGCGCGACAGGGACCGGCGCGTGCACGGGTAGGGGGCGTAGTAGGCGATGTCGGGCTCGTCCGGCCCGAACTCGTCGCGGTGGTGCGCGAAGTGAGACCGGCGGTACAGCTGGATCGGCGTGAACACCGGGTAGGCGATCAGCCAGGTACCGATCCAGTCGTTCCAGCGCTTGTTCGTGAACAGGAGCTTGTGGGCCGCCTCGTGCATCAAGATGGCGAAGCGGGCGTACATGGGACCGATCAGGAGGAAGCCGATCAGGTAGCTCCACCACTGGTCGACCCACACCGCTCCGCCCACGATCACCGCCACCCACACCCACACCATGAAGACGCTCAGCATGTTCCGCCGGTTGTCGATGCGGCGGAGGCGGGCCCGGATCTCGGGGATGGCCATGCCGTTGGCCTGCAGCCGGTCGGTCGGGAAGACGTCGGGCCGGTCGGCCACGTCGGGCACGATGGTGCTCGCCACGGAAGGCATATTACGATCTCCAGTCAGATGACGCAACCATGTAATGAAAGCGGCGACCTGGTGCTGGCGCCCCGCCCGCTCACGGCCCGATCGGTGCTGGCCAGCGCACTGCTGGGCATGGACCCCCCCGAACTCCCGGTTGCCCAGCTCGTGCGTCTCACCAGCCTGTTCGGGATCAACGAGAACCGGGCGCGGGTGGCCCTCAGCCGGATGGTGGCCGCGGGCGAAGCGACGTCGGACGGTGCTGGTCTCTACCGGCTCGCCGGGCCGTTGGTGGCCCGCCAGTCACGGCAGTCGGTCAGCCGGTCGGGTGCTACGGCCCCCTTCGACGGTCGGTGGAGCTTGGCCGTCGTGACGACGACGGGGAGCGCGGCCGACGTACGCCAGGCGCGCCGGGCCGCCCTCGCCTACGCCCGCCTCGGCGAGCTGCGCGAGGGGGTCTGGATGCGCCCGGCCAACATCCACGTCGCCCTCCCGCCGGCCCATGATGCGGACGTCGAGCTCATGTCGGCGTGGCCGGACGACCCGATGCGACTGGCGTCCCGGTTGTGGGACCTCTCGGCCTGGTCGGTCCGCGCCGGGATCCTGCTCGACGGTCTGGCGGCGCTGGCCCCCGACGGCCCGGAGGCACTGGCGCCGGGGTTCGAGCTGTCGGCCGCCGTGCTGCGCCACCTTCAGGCGGACCCGCTGCTGCCGGCGGAGCTCCTGCCCGACGATTGGCCAGGGACACCCCTGCGCGTGGCCTACGACACGTGGGACGCCCGGTACCGGTCGACGCTGCGCTCCTGGAGCCGGGAGGGCCGCCGCTGACGGGCGACCCTCCCGTCCGCTCAGTGGAACAGGTCCAGGGAGTTGGCCGCCCCGTTGTCGTCGACGAAGAGCAGTCCACGGCCGCCAGGTGCCACGGCGAGGCCGAAGAGGTCACCCCCGCTATTGAACGGGTCGATCGTGGGCGCGTCGACCTGTGCGCCCCACGGAGTCAGCTCGACGGCATTGCCGTCGTTGGCGTTCACCGTGACCAGGTCGCCGTTAGGCACGCGTATCAGGCCGAGAGGACCGTTGAGGGCGCCGCCCTGGCTCAGGGTCATGCCGCCTCCCGTTGCCGGGAAGAAGCGGCTGGTGGCGTAGGGCACAACTGCGATCCGGTCGTGCACGGTGTCGGCGACCGCCAGCGTGCCGTCGGGCTCCAGCGCCACCCCGGTGGGCCCGAGGACGAGCGCGGTGGCGTTGAGTTGCTCGGCGAAGCCCGTGGCCACCGGGGACGCGGCGAAGAGGACGGGCGGGCGTCCCGGTGGGTCGAAGATGCCCAGACGGATCACCGTCCCCTGGTCGACCACGTTGCCGGCCGCCGCGACGGTGCCGTTGAGCACGTTGCTCACGAACATCTCGGCAAAGGGTCCGAACAGCTGCACCGAGGTCATGTCCCAAGGGCCGTTGATGCCGTGTCCGGCCCACGTCTCGACCGGCGTGCCGTGGCTGTCGAGCACGATGAGGCACCCTGCCATGGGGGTGCCGCTGCCGTTGTCGCTCACCGGCAGGCTCCCGACGACGACGTAGCCGTCCCGCAGCACGGCGAGCGCCGTCGTCAGGCCGACGCCCCCGGGACACCCGGGCAGGTTCGGGTTGAGCTGGGCGAACACGCTCACGTTCCCCGACGGCGCCACCTGCATGATGGTGGTGCCTGTCCCCTGGAAGTTGGTGCTGGCGTTGAAGTTGCTCACCAACGTGTCGCCCGCCACGAGCGCCCCTTGGTCGAACGGGACGTTCGCCACACCGTAGGGGTTCTGGTCGCCGTTGCTGGGCACCGTCGAGGCGATCTGCGTGGTCGTCGAGAAGTGCGACAGGAAGGGGACGGGAGCGGCGCCGGCCGACGCGCTGACGCCGGCGACGAGCGACCCTGCCCCCAATGCGCACAACGACGCGACGAGCAGGGACCGCGCCCAACGGGTGAGATGTCCGGACATGTATACCGCCCTCCTTGTGTTTGCACTCCCGGAGCCGTTGGGGGTCAACGGTCCGCCCCCCCGTGGGGTCCCTACGGGCGCCGCCCTCGAGCGGATCACCACGGGATCAGCGGAGGGGATCGGTTCGCGGTCACGGCTCGGGGGAGCGGGTGCGGGGACGACCGTCGCTGAGTACCGTTCCGATGCGGCGAGGGGAGCGCTCCCGTGACTTCCCGTTCGCGCCCGGGCACAAGATCGGATCAGTCAATGGGAGAAGTCCCCGGTCGAGTGAGAGCGGCGGTGGCCTCCGACGTGGATGCGATCGCCACCGTATGGCTTCGGTCCCGGCGTGCATCGGTCCCGTCCATCCCAGAGCCCGTTCACTCCGAAGAAGAGGTGCGCCGGTGGGTGGCCGACGTGCTCGTGCCCAGCGGCGGAACGTGGGTTCTGGACGGAGCGGGCGCTCTCGTGGCGATGATGATCCTCCGACGGGGTTGGATCGAGCAGCTCTACGTCGACCCGGATCACGTCGGCCACGGAGCGGGTGGCCGACTCGTCGAGCAAGCGAAGAGCCTGTCGCCTGCCGGCCTCGATCTCTGGACGTTCCAGAGCAATGCCCGGGCGAGGGACTTCTACGAGGCCCATGGGTTCGTCGCGGTCGAAGAGACGAGCGGCGACAACGAGGAGGGCTTTCCCGACGTTCGCTACCACTGGGGTCGCTGCGACGCCGGTTCTGTCCGGAAGGCGGCATCGGACCCTTCGCCGCGGCGATCAGACTGGTGGAGTGCTTCTCATTGATGCTGCCAATGTGGTCGGGTCCCGTCCGACGGGCTGGTGGCGGGACCGAGCCGGAGCAGCCCGAGTGTTCGTGGACCAGGTACGGGCAGCCGTTGCGTCGGGACGGCTTCCCCAACCGGTCATGGTGGTCCTGGAAGGCAAGGCTCGCGAGGGCGCAGAGGGCGGTCTCGCCGACGGCGTGACGGTGCTCCACGCCAGTGGCAGCGGTGACGACACGCTCGTCGACGTGGTCGCGAGCGCCGCCGACGAAGTGGTCATACTCGTCACGGCTGATCGCGAGCTACGGCGACGCGCTCGAGGCCCTCGGAGCCGATGTGGTGGGGCCCGGGTGGCTCCTTGGGCTCCTCGAATAGCGAACTGAACGTTCGTCGACTTCGTCCGTTTGACCGCGCCCGTACCGGCGTACGGGCCCCCCGTGAGGTTCCGACTCATCGCCTTGTGGGACGATGGCGTCTGCGTCGGGGAGGGAGGCTCAGATGGAAGCGAGACGGCCAACGGTGTTCCGAGTGGTGCTTGCCCTTGGCGCGCTGCTCCTCGCCACGGAACTCAGCACGGTCGCCACGAGCACGGCGGCTGGCGCCGCAGGTCCGGCGCCGGTGGCGACGACGACGATGACCTTCGTCGACACGTCCCGACCCACGCCGCCGTGGAACGGCATGCCCGGAAATGCCTCGCGGAGCCTCGTGACAACCATCTGGTACCCCGCACGGGGGTCCGGATCGGGTTCGACAGTCGGCGACGGTGCGTACCCGCTGATCGTCTTCGCCCACGGCTTGGGAGGCTCCCCCCAGGGGTACCAAGGGTTGCTGGCCGCATGGGCGGCTGCAGGCTACGTGGTGGCTGCCCCCTTGTTCCCGCTCTCGAGCAGTGAGACGCCAGGCGGGGCTGATGGCGGAGACATCGGCAACCAGCCAGGTGACATGAGTTTCGTCATTGATCAGGTGCTCAAGGCCTCGGCTTCTTCGAACGGCCCGCTGTCGGGTCTGGTCGACCCGAACGAGATCGGCGCGGCGGGCCACTCCAATGGTGCCATCACGACCTTGGGCCTGATCGCCAACAGTTGCTGCCGTGACACTCGGGTCAAGGCAGCGGTTGTCATGGCCGGCACCACTGAGGGTCTCGGGCGTGGCCACTACAGCTTGGCCGAGGCGCCGCCGCTGTTCGTCGTCCAGGATCTCCACGATGGGCTGGTTCCTTATGGGGACGCGGTCGCGGTCTTCGACAAGGCGCGGGGACCAAAAGCGCTGCTCGCGCTCGATTGGGACAGCCACCCTGACACCACAGGGTCGGTTGCTCACATGGCGGCCTCGGGGGTGATCGGCCCGACGTCCGGCCCAGTCATCAGGTCGACGACGGCCTTCTTCAATGCCTTCCTGAAACACGAGCACGAGGCGCTGCAGGCTGTCGCGGCTCAGGGCCGCTCCTCGCTCTCAACGGTGCACACCGCCTGGACCCCAGGATCCCTAGCCACCCTTCCCGTGCCCAAGCTGGCCGTGGGCCGTTTGCACGCTACCGTCACCCCTGACACTGGGTTACACGATGGCCAGGCCGTCACCGTTCGATGGAGTGGCTACGCGTCCGGCAAGGTCGTAAACATCCTCGAGTGCTCTCATGTGGACATCGCCACAGCGAGCTCAGCCGGTTGCAGCTTCGCCCACGCGGCGATTCTGCACCCTGACCCCAACGGATCGGGCTCGGTGATCCTTCGCGTTGGCACTGGCACCGTTGGCAACGGAGTCTGCGATGCAGCGCATAGCTGTTACGTGATCGTGAACAATGCGAGCTCGACCGACCCAGCCGACACCAAGGAGCTTCCCATCCGGTTTGCCTCGTAACAAGGTTTGGCGATGTGCCCGACCCGGCGAACCTGGGGCAGTCCTCCGATCCGCGACAAACAGCATTGTCCACCCCGCCGCAGATGCTGCACCAGGCGTCGCCTGAACGTGTTGGTCCGCAAGGTCTTTGGGGACTAATTCACCGGGTCTAGGTGTTGTACGAAGTGAGGCCTCTGAGAGGAGTCCGAGAGAGCAGGAAGAGGGTGAGTCCAGCTACCAAGCAACGAAGTACGCCAAAGAGGTGCGGGGCGCTAGATGGCCCGATGAGGTTCGGGTTCGGTACCGCAATGATGGCAGCCACCGCGTGCTGCAGAGGATAGGCCCCTTAAGGTCGAGCGGTTGCCCCTCTGAGCGCCCCGCTGGGGGGCGTGAGAAGAAATAGTGAAAGTGCCTGTTCCCATTCGGGGGTGGGCGCTTTTTTTCTGTCACGTCGCAGCCGGATCGGTAACCGTTCAGCCGTTGCTGAGCTGCGACAGCCTCAGATGGTCCTGTGCGCAATTCAAGGCGTTCCACAATCGAGTGCGGCGCACGTTCATTGCGTTCTGGCTCGAAACGCTCGCCATTCTTGCGCCGGTATGTTTCCATGACGACTTCAACGCGAGCACTGAGGAGGTGCACATGAAGATCCAGTCGACGAAGCGACAGATGCCGATGCTGTGCGCCGACAGCGCCGCCGCGGATAATCGCGCTCTGCTGGGCTAACCAGCATCGAGCTCGCGGGCGGCCGCCGACAGCGCCGCCCCGTGCCTTCGGGCCACCGGCGCCGCGTCGCCGCGTCGCCGCGTCGCCGCGCCCATTGTCACACCCCTTCAGTACTTCTTCTCCGTCCCCAAGGAGCACCGATGCACCCCGAATTGTTACGGGCCCTCGGCAAGGCCAGACATGAGGATCTCCTCGATGAGCGTCGAACCCGAGGGCAGCCACGAGTCCGACTCGATCACCGTTCACCGCGGTTCCCTCGTTCACGGCGGCGGGTGGGGTCAGTGCTCATTTGGGCCGGCGGTCGCCTGATCGGTGACCAACGGGCCGCGTTCGAGCTGGCTCACAAATAGTGACCCGGACCTAGCCACCCACTCGCGCCGAACTGTCTCACGAGCCCGGCGTGCGGGATCGTTCACAACAACAAGCCTGGTTCAAGATGGAAGGAGAGTCTTGGTCATGTGACCCTCAACCTGGGAAGGATCCGAGCTATGGCCTTCAGACGACCGGTGGAGGGACTCCATCAGCGCTAATGGCTAGTCCGTGATCCCACGCGCATATTGCGCATGCATGACGGAACGCGGCGCGCGCGAACTCCAGCGCCAGCGCTCGTGGAGTGGCGCTTGCGCGGACTATTTCCCAGTCGAGGATGTACTCACCCAGGGTTCCGTCCCAACGGGCATGGGGCAACGGAAGCGTCGCTCCGCCGAAGCCTTCTGGCGCTGGGTGCGCGTAGGCGTAGAACGCCGCCTTGCCGTAGCGCGCGTCACCGGGCCACCAGCCGACCGCCACCTCTTGTGCGTTCATGGCGTTGCGCATGATGAAATCATTCGATGGAGGTTCGGCCGGGAGCCCGGAAAACAGGTTTACGGCGAGGTCAAACGAACCCCACCAGGCATTGACCGGAGTTGATCGTCCGCGGTACGGCGCGCGAAACTCCCCTAGAACGAGAGCTGCCTGGGTCGCTGCCGCGAAGTAGTCAGCAACTTGTCTTTGGTCGTACCGCGCGTGTTGGACGTCCTCGTCAAGCGGCACGCTCCACGGGACCTCCTGCGGCACCAGGTCAATCTCGAACGGCCCGCCAAGGAGTCGAACGGCAGTCAAAACCTCACGCGTCACGACTCCGACTGCTCGATTGGGCGTGAGCGCAACGCGCGCGACCCGGCCGCTGCTGTGCTCGATCCTTGTCTCGTGGACATGCAAGTCGAGGACAACGACGAGGGATCCTGAACCGTCGGGTGCCGGCAGTGAGGCAGTTTCCCAGCCCCGAGCGGTTAGACGCAATGCCGCGTGCTGTAGCTGTTGCTCGGGTGGCGCGAGCGTCACCGCCAACTTGCCAAGCACCTGGGAATGCGCGTGCAGCGTGTCGCACGTCTCGTTCCACTGATCGTAAGAAACCGCTGGCCAACCCGACATAGCTGTACGGTAGCGAAGAAGCTCTCACGTGCGCTCCGACCCGCCGAATTGGGGGCACCGTCACTTGGGTGAGTGGCCATGTCACGGTCGATCCGCAGCATCCTGATTGGCGTCATCGCCATACTTGCCTTCGGATCCTTGGCTGAGCTGTGGCGGCAGAATGGCACCCGTCCCAGCGTACGGGAGCACCAAGCCTCCATGGACTGGCGTGGCCATACTGCGTTGCGTGGCAATCACTGGCGAGGCCAACCAACAGCCAGTCCATGCGGCCATTGAGAGGACACGAAGTCTCGTTGAGAGCCTGAGCGGCTCGGCGATGACGAGCTGCACCAGCCCTCGGAGCTACCGGGATGGAGCCGCCTGACCCTCGCGTGCCACCTTCGATGTCGAGCCGAGGCGGCTTCGAGGTCAGTCATCGAAGCAAGCCCTCCACACTCCACCCGTCATGATGGGCAACATCGCGTTCGGGCAGTCCTTCTCACGGGCGTTTCCGGGGTCCCTAGCAAGGTCCTTTGACCATCCCACCGCCGAGGTCTCCCCGACCATCAGCATCTCCGGGCCACCGCCATCGGGACCGTAGGCTGTCCGAGTGGGCGCGCTCCTCGCAGCGGTGTTGCCGCTGGGACTAGGCGCAGCTGTCAGCCCGACCCTCTTCGCTCTAGAGGTTCTCGTGCTTTCTGGTGGTCGCCATCCGATCAGCCGAGGTTGGGCCGTGGCGGGGGGTGCAGCCGCCATGCTGATCATCTACACGCTGCTAGGACTCACCGTGCTTGAGCATGTTGGTCACCGCCAGAGCCACTCGGTGACCGGTGCCGCACTTGACCTCGGAGCAGCTCTTCTCTTGGCCCTGCTAGCGATTCGGACCCTCCGCCGTCGACCCACGGCGGCTGAGACTCACAACCGCATGGCTTCGCGGATGTTCGATGCACGCACGGTCTCGTTCTGGGGCCTCGGCGCTTTCGCCATGCTGGTGAATTTCTCTACCCTGGTCCTCTTCCTTGCCGCCCTCCACCAGATCTCCCACTCGTCGGTTGACCTGGCTGGGAAAGTGGTGGTCGTCGTCATCTTGATACTCATCACGTTGGTTCCGGTGCTGGTGCCCCTTCTGCTGGTAGTAGTCCTCGGACACAAAGCTGACCCAGTGCTGTCTGGACTGAACGAGTTTGTGGTTGGTCATGCACGCCAGATCACGGCCGGGGTTGAGATCTGCTTCTGTCTGTTGCTCTTGTTCAGAGCAATCCGAGAGCTGCCCTAGTCGGAAGCGTCACGCGGGAAGGTGCAAGACCAGCCAGAAGCGACAAAGTCTGGCCGCGATGAACGCCGGTTCGCCATGGCCTCCGCCCGGCGTCATGCGGCCGAGTCTCGCCTACCCCGATAGAGCAGCCATGCTCCTCGCGGCGGACCTTCCGAGAAACCCGATGGTTGGCGGATTCCCGACAGCCGCCCCGAAAAAGTCATGCGTGGCCGGCGGCGGGAACCCGGCAGGGATCGTGACACCTGCGCTAATCGCAGGTGATCCCACACGAAGGAGGAAGGCAAGAGCCGCCCACAATCCGGAGCCCCGGAACGCCGGATAGAGGAAGAGCGGATCTGATGTCACGGAGTTGGTCGCCGTGGGGGGCGTCGGCAGGTCGTAGAACAGATTGTTGGTGCATGTACTCCCACAGGCGAAGATGTGGTTCGCAGCGTCGCCGGAGGTCGCAACGACAAGGTTGTTCTGAAATGTGAACGTCCCGTAGAACGGTAGGAACAGTGGTACAAAGGACTCGTAGAGCTCAACCGTTACGCGAGGCGTGGGAGCCACGATGGTGTTGTTGTACATCTGCACTCCGTCGAGGTTGCTCACTGACGGGTTGAAATTGAGCGCACAGGGAGCCGGACTAAAGGTTGAGTTGTCATCTACGCTGAGGTTGTACCGCACGACCGCTCGGCGTGGTGCTTGGTCGGTGCAGAGCAGGATGAATCCTCCCGCATTGTTGTGGGAGTAGTTGTACTCAATGATGGTGCCGTCCTGGTTGTAGTCCAAATCGAAACCTTCTCCGTCGCATCCGTTCAGCGATCCCGACGTGGTGCTCGGACCGAAGTTCATGTCGCTGACTTCGTTGTACTGGATGAGCGTGTTGTTGGCATTCCAGGCCCAGATCCCCGCGGCACAATTTGGCTTCGAACTGAAGACGTTGTAGCCGGCCAGGTTGCCTTGCTGGACGACGTTGTGCTCCACGAGGGCACCGTCGGTGCCGAGAGGGACGATGCCATCACCTTGGATCTGCGTGACGGTATTGCCGCGGATGACGAGGCCAGTCGTCGCCTGTGGCCAGGCGCTCGTTGCCGGAGGACGCGTACCCGAAGTCGTGCCATAGACAGTGATGCCCTGTCGCGACACGTTGTGGACTTGGTTGTGCTCGATGAGCACGTTCGAGAAGCGCCCGGACGCACTGAGAGCCTGGCCGACGATACCGCCGCCTGTCTTTCCTCCGTCGAACGTGTTCAAGCTGTCGACGGCTTGAACCAGCAGGTTGCGAATGGTGATTCCGCTGACAAGGCCCGCCGTCGACGTGAAATAGACGCCGCGGTGCAGTTGAGTCGAGTCACCAGGATTGGTCAGCTCGAGGTCCTGTACGGTGACGTACGACACGTCCGCCAACCACACGGCTGCGGTGTTCTCCGCACCGTCGATCGTCGGCGGCCCGCTCAGCGGGAACCCGTACGCTCCGATGACGATTGGATTCCCCAGAGCCCCATTTCCCTTCGGCACCAGCATCCCGCCACAGGTCGCACCACGGCGAAACAGCAACTGTTCGCCGGGTCCGAGGGTGAGCGAGTTCGCGGCATCCAGGTTGTTGAAAGGGTGGACGAAACTGCCGTCACCATTGGCGACAGCCGAACAGTCGACGTACCAGCTCTGGGCGCCCGACCCGGTCTGGGCCCCGGCATCGGTGCCGGTGTGCTGTGACACCACACCCGCCATTACCACCGCAGCAGTGAGCGCCAGCGCCCGCCATGCGCGGATCTTCGTTCGTTCGCCATCGAACAGGGCGCCAGATGACATGTTTCGGTCCGAAATCAGTCCCTTCGCGGGTCCCATGTCCGTCACTCTGTCAGAAACCGGCGGGCCGTGGATAGTGCCATGCAGCCGAGCAGCCACGAACGCGCTGTCAGGGACCGCTCTCGTTCCATGCTGTCGTCCGTACGGGAGCCGTTGATGTGCTTGGCGTAAGTGGGAAAGCCTGATCGTCTGGCAGGCGAAATGGCCGCTCTACGTTGCGAAGAACCGCCGCAACGGGTCACACGGTCCGGTACCGGTTCGTCCAGTTTGATGAAGCTGCTCGGATTCCATGACTCTCCATGGCTAGGTTCCATCGGAGTGGCGACCATCGGGACCAACGTCACCATATTCGGAGGGTTGCACCGACGTGTCCGACGTGTCCCACCGACTCGGCGGTGGGGCGTCCAGATCTACTCTGCAGCTGCAATCCAGCTGACACCGATCATCTGGGCGCCGCCGTGCACGCCGACGACGGCACCCAACGTGCCGATCCGAATGGCCTTTCGCGGAAACCGAGGAGCGATGAGGTCGAGGAACTGCTCGATGTCGGGTGCGCCACAGTGCATCACGGCGATGTGCTCGATCTGTCCGGCTGCGCCCATACGTTCAGAGAGCATCTGCAGCGCCCTCTTGCGAGTCCGAGCCTTACCGGCTTCGTGGACGACGCCACCGGAAAGGTCGATGACCGGCTTGATCGACAGAAGTGACCCCACCATTGCCGTCGCCCCCCCAATTCGCCCACCCTTCTTCAGGTTCTCCAACGTGTTCAGAGCTGCAAGCACGTGCGTACGCGGTATGAGGTCCCTGACTCGGCGTAAGACTGTGTCGATGTCGGCCCCCTCGGCGGCCACTTTGGCGGCCTCAATCACAAGAGTGCCGAGCCCGCTCGAGACCGTCCGGCTGTCGATCACGTGGACGACAATCCGCCCCTCGCACGCAGCCGCCGCGGTCACAGCTGACTGAAATGTGGTTGACAAGTCGCTCGAGATGGTGAGACATACCACTGCCTCAGCGCCGGCGTCTTTTGCCTTACGAAAGGCCTGTTCAAACGCTCCGGGGGACGGGCAGGCCGTCTGGGGGAGGTCTTCGGTGTTCGCCATTCGTCGGTAGAAGTCTTCCACGCTGAGGTCCCTGCGGTCGGTGAATTCTTCGCTCCCAAATCGGATCGTGAGGGGTACGATCTCGATATTGAACGGGTCGATGTCATCCCGTTCCAAGTCGCAAGAGCTGTCGGTGACTACGAAGACAGCAGACATGGGAGCCTCCTTCTACTCTCAGGGTCTTCACCCTTTCGTGCCCCAAGCAAGGGATCCAGTCACCTCCCACAGCTCTCTGTCAGAGGTCTCAGTTGCGGCTCTTCGGTATGCCCGTGCCGGCGGAATGGGGCGTCTCGTCCCACCGTTCTGGGGCGATGCCAAGCTAGTCAGAATCCACCTACGTCGGGCGTCTTCAGTCGAAGGTCCCCACGAACGCGTCCGTATCTGGTTCTTCGGAACCCCTCCCGATCCAGTTGACAGCCACCTAGACATAGTGCCTTACCGAGCCGGCGGACTGGAGGACCTCCGGGATCAGTTGACCTCCGCCTACGTCCGTTCTGGCCATCGAGTCCGGACCAGGTCTTGTGACGTTGGACCCTGTCGATTCCAAACCAGCCGAGGCATTGTCGCTCTGGTGGAAGACGGAAAGGCAGCCCGATGAACGACACGAATGCCGGCAAGCAGCGTTCGAGCAGCAGTGCCGCCTGCAAAGGCGGAGCTGGTGGCATCTGGTTCCTTGGGTTCATCGGGGCCCTCTGTTACTACTTGCACACTCACTCCGGGACGTTCTGGCTCGTGCTCTTGGCCCTAATGAAGTCCGTGGTCTGGCCCGCGTTCGTCGTGTACCACGTGTTGTCGCTGTAGGAGCCGAACTGGCACCAACTCGCGAGCGTCTCGAGCGTCAGGTCGATCCCACGGAGGAGGCTGATCAAGCGTGTGTTCGTCACGCCACTCCGGCGAATGGGGCACCCAGTTTCTTCGGCATACCCACCTAGAAGGGTCCCATCCGCGGGCACCGGAGTGCGGTACCGCAGGGTGAGGTCAGTCCTCCCCCGGTGTACTTCGGGCGTCAAGCAGTAGCTCTAGCAGCACCAGGTCCAACCACTCCCCAAACTTCGCGCCGACCTCTGGCATCCGAGCCACCTCGACGAACCCCAGTCGTTCGTGCAGCTGGATCGACTTCTCATTTGTACCATCTACGGCAGCGATCATCGAGTGCTTCCCGCTTTCCCTCGCAGCCACGATCAGAGCAGTCATGAGCGCCGTTCCGACGCCATTGCCCCATCGATCCTGTCGTACATGGACAGTGTTCTCGACTGCGAACCGGTACCCGGGCCATTTGGCAATGTCGCGAAAGGGGCCAAAGGCCGCAATGCCCACGACTTCGTCTTCATGCTGAGCAACGAGGACACACTCGTGTGCAGTCATCCATTCCGACATGGCGTCCGCGGAGTATGGCTCTTGTCTCCACTCGATCGACGTAGAGGGCAACAGCGCGTTGACGATCGCCGCGATAGAGGCAGCGTCGGCAGGGACAGCAGCTCGGATAGAAGTCACGTCCACGAATGGTCAGCAAGATTCCTTGCCACACCCACTGATTCACTCACGCGGTGATCCACCTACCCGGTGTTCTGGGAAGCACCCTCTCTATCATGGTCTCGTGGCCTCCCCGGGAGTAAATATCTAGCGCAAAGGTCGGTAGCGGCAGACCTGCACGCCAGTCGGCGTCGTGGTGGCAGAGGCGAGCTCGAACCTCCGTGCCTCGCCATCGTTCGGGAACAGGGACTTGCCACCGCCGAGGGTGATTGGCTCAATCATGAGAACGAGTTCGTCAACGAGCCCGGCTACGAGAAGTGCTCGCGCGACCGAAAGGCTGCCGTAGACGTAGATGTCGCCACCTGGTCGTCGACGCAGTTCCGATACGTCCTTGATCAGGTCGGAACCACGGATGATTGTCGCTGGCTTCCACGTGAGATCTCCTTCGGAGAGAGTATCCGTTACTACGTACTTCTGGACACTGTTGATCCAATCCGCGAACACATCGCCGGCGCGTTCAGGCCACGCAGCCGCCGACACCTGAAAGGTTCGCCGACCTTGAAGTAGAGCAGTACTCCGCTCAGCGAACTCGCTGATGACTCCACCCATCAACTCCGGATCGAAGTACGGGTGCGACCACCCGCCATGGCGAAACCCGCCGCTCGTGTCCTCCTCGGGACCGCCTGGGGCCTGTACGACTCCGTCGAGACTCATGAATTCACTAACGACGACTCGCATGGCTCTTCCCTTCTCGCAAGTGTGAGAGTGCAGACGGGGCGGCGGTCTCGAACTCATCGGCCGGTCGGAACCGAGGGTCGTCAAACGCCCCCAACCACACGAGTATGCCGGACCCGCTCAATCGGGTCATCGTCGTGATCGTGGCAGTGGCAGGTCTGCTGATGCCTATCTGGGCGAATTGCCGATGCCGCCTCTGCCGATGCCGCCTCGAGACCGTCAGCCCTGTTTGTGGCTGCAGGTCCTACAGAATCCGTAATCATTCATCGGCATATGCCTCATCCCGCCTATGCCTAGGCGATCGACGACCGTCTCCGTCTCCGTCTCAAGGTCAATCCAGATCGACACTGCCGGCGTAAAGGTGAACGTGTGGGGCCCCGCACCATCGAAAGCTCTACCTTCGGGACACTGACGTCAAGAAGACTGTTCGCGTAGAGTTCAACGGCCTCGCCCGCACTGATCGCCAACGAGCATGAGACCTGTCGCGACCGTGCCCATCACGGAACCTCTCTACTCGTCGTGTGATCGGTCGTGATCGAATGGACCATTTCGACGCCCTAACGCGCCTCTGACCTGGGCCAATGCGCTACGCGGCGTGGGACTGGGACATCCAGGTCGCGTACATCTCGGCGTAGTGGCCGCCCAGCGCCACGAGCTCGTCGTGGGAGCCGACCTCGAGCAGGCGTCCGTCACCCACCACGACGATGCGGTCAGCCCGCATGGCGGTCGACAGGCGGTGCGCGATGAGGACCGCCGTGCGCCCCTGCAACAGGACGTCGAGCGCGGCCTCCACCATCGTCTCGGACTTGAGGTCGAGGTTGGAGGTGGCTTCGTCGAGCACGAGCACACGGGGCTCGGCCATGAAGGCCCGCCCCAGGGCGATGAGCTGCCGCTCGCCCGACGAGAGCGATTGGCCCCGTTCGTGCACCGGGGTGTCGAGGCCGTAGGGGAGGCGGTGGACCAGCTCGTCCAGGCCGACCTGGTGGACGGCTTCCCACACCTCGTCGTCCGGCGCGCCGGGCCGGGCGAACGCGATGTTGTCGCGGATGGTCCCGGCGAAGAGGAAGGGCTCCTGGGGCACGACGCCGAGTTGGGATCGCAGCGATTCGAGGGTCACGTCCTTCAGGTCGTGACCGTCGATGAGCACGCGCCCGGACGTGGGGTCGTAGAAGCGGGTGACGAGCTTGGCCATGGTCGACTTACCGGCGCCGGTGGCGCCGACGAATGCGACCGTCTCCCCGGGCTCGATCGTCAGGTCGACGTCGTGCAGCACCGGCACGGCCGGGTCGTAGCCGAAGGACACGTGGTCGAAGTGGATCTCGCCCTCGATCGGCGGGAGTCCGACGGCAGCGGGGGACTCTGTCACCGAGGGTGCTGTCTCGAGCAGGTCGCGGAGCTTGAAGATCGACGCGCGCCCCTGCTGGAAGGTGTTGTACTGCTGCACGAGCAGCTGGATCGGCGAGAAGAACCGGTTGACGTACAAGAAGAACGCGGTCAGCTGGCCCAGGTTGATCTCCTGCGGGTGATGCAGGTACATGGAGCCGCCGATGCCGAGGATGAGCACCTGGCCGAAGACGCTGATGACCTGTGACCCCGGGCCGTAGATGCCGTTGATGCGGCCCGTGTAGTTGTTGGCGTCGCGGTACTCGCCGACGATGTCGCGGTGGCTCTCGACGTTGAAGCGCTGGCGGTTGTGCGCGGTGACGATGCGCACCCCTTGCAGGCTCTCCGAGAGGTCGGCCAGCACCAGAGCGATGCCGTCGCGCACCTTGTCGTATCCCCTTTCCGATGCCCGCTTGAACCAGATGGACATCACGACGAGGGGCGGGAGCACGGCGAAGACGGTGATGGCGGCCAGGGTGACGTTGGTGGCGAAGAGGAAGACCGTGATCACCACCATGGTCAACCCCTGGATGGCGAACTGCGCCAGCCCGTCCTGCAGCAACTGCTGCAGGTTCTCGATGTCGCTCGTCATGCGGCTCATCACGACGCCCGCCTTCTCCTCGGTGAAGAAGTCGAGCGAGAGTCGCTGCAGATGCCGGAACACTTTGATGCGCAGGTCATTCATCACCCATGACGCCAGGCGACCTGTGACGCGGGCTTGCCCCCACTGGGCGCCCGCCGACACGGCGATGGAGACCAGGTAGAGCAGCGCCATGGCCACCACGACCGCGTAGTCGTAGTGCGGTGGTGTCAGGCCGTGGTTGATGGCGTAGGAGACCAGGCTCGGACCCAATTGAGTGAACAGCGCGATCAGCCCCACGAGCAGCGCTGCCAACGCGCACATGAGCGGGTACTCCATGAGGAGGCTGGTCAGCGAGAGCCGTTTGGCCTCGTGCTCGGAAGGGACCTGGGTGAAGACGACCTCGGACTCGCCGCGCTCGGGTTCCTCCGCTAGCAGGAGGTCGACACCGGCCTGCAGCTCGTAGGGGATCCCGCCGAAGGGCAGCCCGGCCTGGGGAGAGCCCGGGGCCCCGCCTCCGCCCATGGGCGGGCCGACTGCACCGCCGAACATCAGATCGCACCTCCCTCGGGCTCGAGGACCTGATCCTCTAGTCCGAGGTCCTCGACGCCGGACGCCGCGTCCACGGCTGCGCCTTCGTCGCTGGCCGCCTGCGCCAACACCTCGGAGTAGAGCGGCGTCGAGGCCAACAGTTCGGCGTGGGTGCCGTCGGCCACGATGCGCCCCTCGTCGAGCAGCACCACCCGGTCAGCCAGGCTGATGGTCGAGAGGCGGTGGGCGATGATGAGTGTCGTGCGACCCTCCATGAGGACGCGCAATGAGGAGTGGATTCGCTGCTCCACCTTGACGTCGATGGCGCTCGTGGCGTCGTCGAGGATCAAGATGGGCGGGTTCACCAGCAGGGCCCGCGCGATGGCGATGCGCTGGCGCTGCCCGCCCGAGAGGGTGTAGCCGCGCTCGCCCACAACAGTGTCGTAGCCGTTCGACAGACGGTTGATGAAGCCGGCGGCACCGGCCGCCTCGGCCGCCGCCATGACATCCTCGATCGAGGCGTCAGGCCGCCCGTACGCGATGTTGTCCCGGATTGACACGGAGAAGAGGAACGGCTCGTCGAGGACGACACCGATGTTGGCTCGCAGGCTCGTCAGCGTCACGTCGCGCACGTCGTGCCCGTCGACCTGCACCGTGCCCTCGTTGGCGTCGTAGAAGCGGGCCAGCACGCGGGCCACGCTCGACTTGCCGCTGCCAGTGCGCCCCACGAGCGCCACCGTCTCACCGGGGTGCAGATGCAGGTTCAGGTGGCGCAGGATGTCATGTCGCTCGTCGCTCGCCTTCGAGAGCAGGCTGTCCGCCGCGTAGGCGAAGGACACGTCGTCGAACCTGACGTCACCCCGGCAGTCCACGAGGTCGACCGCGTCGGGCCGGTCGACGATCGTCGGTTGCTCGTCGAGGATCTCGTAGATCCGATCGGCCGACGCCGAGGCGCGCTGGCCCATCATGATGAGCATGCCGAGCATCATGAAGGGGGCCTGCATCATCACCAGGTACAAGTTGAACGAGACGATAGAGGCGACCGGCAGTTTGTCGTGGATGACCATCCACCCCCCGACGAGGAGGACGAGGACCAGGCCGACCTGGGAGAGGTTCTGCACCAGTGGTGCGAAGCGGGCCCGCAGGTCCGCATCCTTGATGTAGGCCCACTGCACGCGGTCCGCCGCCGTGCCCAGTTGCCGCAGCTGCTGCTGCTCGGCTGCGAAGCTGCGCACGACGCGCACGCCGTTCACGTTCTCGTCCACCACGGTGGCCACCTCGGCGAGCCGAGACTGGATGAGCCACGACACCGGGAAGAGGGACTTCCGCATCTTGACCCCGACGATGTAGATGAACGGCATGGCCGCCATCGCCACGAAGGCGAGCGGCACGCTGATGGAGAGCATGAAGCAGAAGGCGACGACGGCGATGGAGCACTGCACCAGGATCATCGGGGCGAACGTGAGGTACATCTGCACGGAGCGGATGTCCGAGTTGGCCCGCGAGATCAGCTGCCCCGACTGCACGCGGTCGTAGAAGGGGAAGGACATCCGTGTGAAGTGCTCGTAGAGGATGTTGCGCAGGTCGAACTCGATCGCGTACGCCACCTTGAACAGGTTGGTGCGCGAGATGTAGCCAAAGACCCCGGTGAACAGCCCCAGCACGGCGATGAGCTCGACGTAGGTGTGCAGCGGGTGCGTCTTGAGGATCAACGCGTTGGTGATGCCGTTCTGGAGGATCAGCGGGATCCAGACCTGGATGATGAGGCCGAGGAAGGAGAAGATGAGGGCAGAGAGGAACTGGACCTTGTGGGCCATCAGGATGGGCAGCGCGCGCTTGATCCACTTCTTCGAGCGGTCGGGGTCGACGGTGGCCTTGGGCGGGGCGTAGCGGCTGGTGGCCCCCATGGGGACATAGGCCGCCAGAGGCAGCAGCTTCCTGCCGTCTGAAGCCGCTTCGTCCGCCCGCCCGTCCGGCTCAGGGCCTGCCTGCTCGAGCCTGTCCTCCGTCTTGCTCATCGCGGCGAGCCCGTGTCGGTTGCGCTCGGCGCGGGCGCGGAGGCTCTCCCGGGTGGCGGCCATGGCGCGCCCCCACAGCGGGAGTGAGCGCAGGGCGACCGCCTCCTCCTTGGCCGGGAGGCTGGCGGCGATCGCCTCGAGGTGCGCGTCGAGGGCCCGGTCGGCCTCCGCCAGGATGCGGGCTCCTTCGGAGGTGAGCCGGAGGCTGACGCGCCTGCGGTCGGTGTCCTCTTGGCGCCGGTCGACTAGCCCGCGCGCCACCAGCCCGTCCACGACGGCCGTGATCGACGGGCGCCGCACGGCGAGGCGGTCGGCCAGGCCGGACGCGGCGGAGGAGCCCTCGGCCAGCAGGCCCATCACCCGGTACTGGGGCGGTGTGAGGTCGACGGCGACCAGGGCCACCTCGACGCGCTTGGCCAGCCAGGCGGCCACCCGCCCGTAGGTGCCGGCGGCGAGGGGGTTGGCGGGTACGCGGTCCGGAGGTTGGCCCGAGCCGGTGGGCGTGGCGATGGTCGCAGACACTTCGACCATCATACAGTTAGACGGTCTAACTACGTGCTGGCCGTGCCCCACTCGGGGTCGAGCTGGCGCAGGAAGAGCGCGCAGCGCTGTTCTTCGTCGGTCTCGCCGATTGCGCCGGCGGCCAGCTCGAGAGCATGGAGCGACCGGAGGAAGCCGCGGTTGGGCTCGTGGCGCCAGCGCACGTACCCCGAGCCGCGCCAGCCGGCGGCGCGTAGGGCGTCGAGCCCGCGGTGATAACCGACCCGCGCGAAGGCGTACTGCTCGACTGGGTCGTCGGACAGTTCGGCCAGGTCGGCCCACGCTTGCAGGCAGCGCGGGTCGCGGGCGGCCACGGCACCGACGGCCCGGCGCCGCGCCCCGGGCTCGAGCGCGCTGGCGGAGTCGAGCGCCGCCGCGACCTCGGGATCGAGAGGTTCGAGGACGGTGTCGGGGCTCCCCGAGGTGAACTGGACGGAGTGCTCGGCGGTCACCGACCCATGTTAGGAGCGCGCCTGGTCCGCCCGGTCCGCCCGGGCAGGATCCGGCGGAATGTCGGCGGTGCTGCGCCCGCAGGTAGCGTCGGCGCCGTGCTCAGCCCCGACGCGCGCGAGAGACGAGCTTCGAACGGCATCCGGGGCTGCGTGGCCGGCAACCTGAGGCGCGGGCGCTGGCGGAGGAGCTGCGGCGTCTCATCCGCCTCTCCGTGAGCACGGCGCCGGCCCCGGACGTCACGGCCCGGCTCACGGCGAGGCTCGCGGCCGTGGCCGATGAGCTCGAGGCGCACCGGCCGCAGCATGCTCTGCCGCGGTTCATCCAGCCCGACGACGACGGGCCGCCACCGGACCTGCCCATCGGTGGGTCCATGCCTTACGACGTGGTCGTGGGACCGTTCAACCCCATCGCTCTCCCCGTCGTGCTCGACTTCGAGCCGCCCAAGGCACTGGGTCGGGCCACCTTCGACGTCACCTACGAGGGAGCGCCGGGATGCGTTCACGGCGCCATCCTCGCCGCGACGTTCGACATCGTGCTCACGGCGGCCAACGCCATCGCCGAGGCGACCGGGCCGACCGTGCGTCTGGCGTTGCGTTACCGGCGACCCACCCTCATCGACACCGAGGCGGTGTTCGAGGGGTGGGTGACGGAGGTGACGGACCGGCGCGTCTTCTCAAAGGGCCGCATCGTGCAGGACGGCATCGAGACCGTCGAAGCCGAGGGCGAGTTCGCCATCTTCAATCGCGACAGCGTGAACCGGATGGCCGCCAGCCGCCGCCGGAATCGAACCGGCGGGGTCACGGGGGAGTAGCGGGGCATCCCATGGTCCGTGCGTGACCCGCTCGTCGCTGCAACCCACCCGGGAACCGGGTGACTACGCCTTCGCCCACCGTCTGCGCACCAGGTTCGCCGAGACGGACGCCATGGGGATCGTGCATCACGGCGCCTACCTGCCGTACCTCGAGGAGGCACGAGTCGAGTACCTCCGCGCCATCGGGCACCCGTACGACTCCGTGCGGGACCAGGGCGACGGCGGCGGGGTCGAGTTCGCCGTGCTCGAGGCGTCCGTGCACTACCGCAAGGCGCTCCGGTTCGACGACGAGGTGACCGTGCACCTAGTGGTCGGGGGAGTGACCCGGACGACGTTCCAGATCGCCTACCTGCTCACGGTGGACGGCAACGTCCGGGCCACCGCGGTCACCGTGCACGGGGCCGTCGATCGTGACGGACGCCCGGCCCGTCTCCCGGCCTGGGTGCGTGACGAGCACCCGGGGCTCCCCGCGACCTGACCCGAAGTCAGACGGGGTGCCCCGGCTCGAGTGGTGGTGTCGTGCGGTACGTAAGGAGTCCCGGTCGGTTGCCGGCGGCAGCTCGTTCGGCCCGGCGCACGAAGGCGTCGTGGTCGCCGACGGCGATGTGCCCCAGGATGCGGCCTTCGAGCCGCGCCGCAACGTCCTCGAGGAGCGGTGCCCCACCTTCGCCGAGCCGCCATGCCGCCGAGGCGAACTTGTCGACCCGGTCGCCGGTCTCCTCAGCGAACAGGTGGACCAGCGCCACCTGGTCGCGGCCCAGCAGGTGGAGCCCCATGGCCGACGCTCGCTCCGCCACGCCGTAGGTGTGGTTCTCCTTGGACACGCAGACGACGAAGTTGGGCGGCTCGATGCTGCACTGCGTCACGAAGCCGGCCACGCAGCCACTCATCTCGCCATCGGGCGCACGCGCGGTGATCACGTAGAGGGGGTAGTCCACCCGGTCGAAGAACGCGTCGAGCTCGCCGGCACCGCCGCCCGGATCGGGCTGGCCTGTCTCGTCGCCGTCCATCTGCTGCCTCCACGGTACCGGGGCATCCTCGGTGAAGGTTGCCCTACCCGGGTAACGGGTCGGGACGCGGTGTGTATCGCAACGGTGTGCGCCGTCACACCTTTGCGACAACGCAGAACCGGACTTATTTCCCAGAGACACGGCGTGCCGCTCCTCTCATACTGAGCGAGGAGCGTCAGGGGACGTGGACCGCGTCAGGCCACGAGGAGGAGCGCCATGTCCGACGAGGAGCAGCTGCGCGGGTGGCGACCTCTCCACTCGAGGCACCGTTGGGCCGCCCTCCTCACCCCGCTGTGTTTGCTGCTCGGATCGGCCCCCGCCCTGAGCGCGCTCGGGGGTCCGCCCCTCGCCGGTGCGACCACGCTGAGCGCACCGTTGCGCGTCGACGTCACCACCTACGGCGGCGACGCCGTCACCGCGACGCCGAACAGCTCGGTCCTGGCCGGAACCGACGTGACCTACGAGGTGGCGGTGACCAACACCTCGACGAGCGAGCAGACCAACGTGATGGTCCCGGTGATCCCGTCGTCGGCCTTCACGCTGCACCCCGCCACCGTGGCGGCCTCGCAGGGGACGGCCACCGCGGCGGCCGGGACGCTCTCATGGTTGGTGGGATCGTTGGCGGGTGGCGACACGGCCACCCTGGCGTTCACCGAGACCGTCGACGCGCCGCCGGCGACCGAATCCGACACGGCCACGGCTTCGGTGACCAGTGACCAGGCGCCGCAGCCCGCCACGGCCGCCGCCGGGGTCGGCGTCGTGCCGGCCGCCGCGCTCAGCATCGCCGTCAATGACGGCGCCGACGCCGTAACCCCCGAGAGCGCCGACACGTACACAATCACATTGACCGACAACGGCCCGTCGGCGGTCACCGACGCCACCGTCACCGACCTCTTCTCAACCGATGTGGGCGCCCTCGGCGGGAGCAGCTCGCTCCCCGACGCCAGTTTCACCGACCTCGGCGCTGGACAGGCCGACTGGACCGGCGTCACCCTGGCCAATGGCTCTACCGCCACGTTCGAGGTGGCGGCCACCCTGCCGCCGGCCCTCACCCCCGGCAGCTCGCTCGTGAACCTCGCATCGGTGACACTGGCGCCCGGGCAGGTGGACACCGCGTCGACCTTCGACGCCGTCGACTCCGACGTGGTGACCGGTGGCACCGGCGGCGGCGCGCTGGCGCTCGCCTTCGCCTCTTCCGACGGTCCGACCATGACCGCGCCGTCGAGTGAGTCGGTTCTCGCAGGCGGAGACGTGACCTACCTGGTCACCGTGAGCAACCAGGCCGCGACGGCGCAGAGCGCACTGTCAGTGCCGGTCTCCATCCCGCCCGCCTTCTCGCTGCGGCCGGGGCTCGCGATGTCGATCGGGTCGGCCACGAGCGGCGGTGGGTTCGTGCACTGGTCGATCCCTTCACTGGCCGCGGGCGCGTCGGCCACGCTGCAGTACACGGTCACCGCCGACTCGCCGGCCTCGCTCGAGGCGGCCACCACCCAAGCATCGGCCACCAGCACGGAGACCACGGCGGCGGTGACGGCGACGGACACGGTCGTGGTGGTCCCGGCTGTCGCCCTGTCGGTCAGGATCGACGACGGCGTCGGAACCGTCACGCCGGGCTCGTCGCTGACCTACACAGTCACCGTCACCAACGAAGGCCCATCGCCCGCCACGGGCGTGACGGTGAGCGAGGCGTTCGACGGCGGGTTCACACCCCTGGTCGACGTGAGCTCGGTCGGAGGGACGGCGTTCAGCGACCTCGGGGCGCATGCGTTCGCCTGGACCGGGGTCGACCTGGCCAGTGGGGCGAGCGCCACGTTCACCTTGATGGGCAACGTGGCCACGAACGTCGCCGCGGGCAGCGCGTTCGTGGACGTGGCGACGGCGAGCCCTCTCCCGACCGAGGTCGGCACGGGAACGTCGCCGAACGCGACCGACGCGGACACGGTGGTCGCGGCTCCCCAAGCGATCAGCTTCTCGGCGCCTGCGACCGGCAAGGTCGGCCAATCGATCACGCTGTCGGCGTCCGGCGGAGGATCGGGCAACCCGGTGGTCTTCTCGGTGCCCGCGTCCAGCGCCTCGACTTGCGCGACGAACGGGCCGAACGGAGCGACGCTCCAGTTCACCGCTGCCGGGATCTGCGTGGTCGACGCCGACCAGGCGGGGACGACCAGCTTCGCGGCCGCCCCCACGGTGAGCGCGTCCATCGTGGTCGAGCAGGCTCCGGCGTTCACGGCGGGGACGCCCCCCACCACGGGCACGGCCGGGCAGCCGTACGCCTATGCCTTTGCCGCCTCGGGCTCCCCGGTGCCCACGTTCGCCCTGGCCCCCGGCGCTCCGGTCTGGCTCACCCTCGACGTCGGCTCGGGTGGGCTCTCGGGCACGCCGCCGGCAGGCACGACCTCCTTCACCTACTCGGTCACGGCCACCAACGACGCCGGCACGGCCACGGCTGGGCCGTTCGCGGTCGCCGTGGGGACGGCTCCCGACCCGGGGCCGCCCGTTCTCGCCGTCGCGCTCTCGTGCCCGGCCGAGGTGGCAGCCGGCGCCGATGGCAGCTGCACCCTGACGGTGCAGAACACCGGGACAGGTACGGCAGCGTCCGTGTCCGCCGCCGTGGTGCTGCCGTTCCGGCTCCGGCTCGCCTCCGCCCCGGGCAGCTTCCGGTGGTTCGGCCACGCAGGTGCCTGGTCGGTCGGCAGCCTCGCTCCCGGCGCGACGGCAACGTTCTCGGTGACCTTCCACGCGCTGGTGCCGGGCTGGGCCGTGGTCGTGGCCGGGGCGTGCTCAGCCGGGCCGGATCCCGCCCATGCCGCCGACTTCACCTCCGCCACGGTGCTCGTGACCGGGGACGGTGCCGCCGACGGCGACGGCGCAGGTCACGGCCGGGTCGCCCACCGGCGGTGAGACGCCGCGAGGGTCACCGGTGGGAGCTCTCCAGCACCCTTGCCGCGAACGCTGCCGTGTACCGCGTCATGTCGCCAGGGCAGTCCGGAGGACTGCGAGGGCTCTGGATCCGCGGGCAGTACAGTCCGGCGGTGCCCACCGAGCCACCGATCACGCCGCCCGCGGACGACCTGTTCGCACTCTTCGGATGCGTCACGGTGCGGACGGGAGAGCTGACCGCCTCCACCACGCTCGAGGTCAAGGAGGCGCTGCAGGACCGTCGCGGGGCACTGCGCATGGGGGCGATCACCTACGCCGTCGACGTGGCCACCGGCATGTCGATGGGTGTGGCCGTGCTGGACCGCGGGATGTGGGTCGTCACCACCGACCTCGACGTCCACCTGGCCTCGCCGGTCACCACGGGGCCGTTGCGGATCGAGGTGGAGGTGCTGCGTGCCGGGGCGACCACTACGGTCGCCGCCTTCTCCTTGCACGACGAGGCACGGGACCGCTGCGTCGGCGGGGGCACAGCCACGGGCCGGCCCTTCCCCTTCGAATTCGATCGCTCGTTCCTGGACTTCCCCATGGGCACGCCCATCGACCACGGCCGCGGGCGGGCTGCCGCAGTAGGTACCCGGGCGGGCGCCACTCTCGCGGGCGAGCTGGGGTTCCGCGTCGATGAGGATGCCACCGTCGAGGTCGACCTTGCGGACTGGTTGCGCAATCCGTGGGGGATCCTGCACGGCGGGGTGACGGCATGCCTGGTCGACGTGGCCGGGGAGATGGCGGGCTGCGCCGTGCTGGGCGGGCCGGTGCGACCCACGGGCGAGATGCTGCGCTATCTCGCACCCGGCCGGATCGGCCCGGTGCGCGCCCTGCCCAGGGTGCTGACGGTCGGGGACGGGCGGGTCCTCGTCGAGACTCGCGTGGTCGACGTCGGGGCGGACGGACGGCTGCTCGCCGCGGGCGTCACGGAGCTCGTCGCGGCTCCGAGGTAAGACCCAAGAGAGGCGGTACGGCAAGCCGAGGCGCGCGGTTGCTCGGCCGCCGCGCCGGTGGCCTGCGGGTCGCGCCAAGCAGCCGGGGAACCGTCTGCTCCGCATGGGTGAGGAACCCAGAATTGTGCTTCCATTGCTGGTAACGTCCTCGCCATCCTGCTAATAGCACCGATTCTCTCGGGGGTCCTCAAGGTGGCGAAAACGGAACGGAGAGGCGGCCGGGTGCGCCGGGTCGTCGAGGGGGGCCTGGTTACGGGCCTTGCCGTCGTCGGGCTCGTCGCGTTCGCGACTCCGGCGTTCGCCCACAACGACGTCGTCAGTGCCTCGGCAAGTTGCAGTAGCCCCCTCGGAACCGGGTACAAGATCTCCTGGACCATCGCCAACGACTTCAAGAAGCCCGAGACCGGTTCGGTGGTGTCGGTCACCGGCGGACTGTCCACGCTGAGTAACACGACCTACAACATCGCGGCCTCACCCGGCCAGCCCTACTCGTCCACGACGTTGACCCAGACGTTGCCCGCGACCGCCGCGGGGACCATCTCGATCGTCATCTCGAGCCGGTGGTCGGACGGCTTCTCCACCACCGACACGGGCAGCTTCAACCTGTCGCAGCTCGATTGCGCCGCGCCCAGGCAGACGATCGCCGGCCATATCTACCTGTGCAACGGGAGCAACCCGACCACGACCGAGGTGAGCGGCGGGACCCTGGGCGCCAGCGGACCGAGCACGGTGCCGGCCACGGCCAACCCGCTCGCGCCCACCAGCGTCGGTGCCGGTGGCTACACCATGACGGCCACCGCGCCGGCGGGCTACCAGCTCGTTACCTGCGGGGGCTCGTCGACGCCGAACGGACCGGGGAGCTCGGCCACCGAACCGGTCACCGTCCCGAGCGGCGGTGCGGGCGTGGGCATCTTCTACGTGGCCCCGATCGGCCAGACGATCGCCGGCCATATCTACCTGTGCAACGGGAGCAACCCGACCACGACCGAGGTGAGCGGCGGGACCCTGGGCGCCAGCGGACCGAGCACGGTGCCGGCCACGGCCAACCCGCTCGCGCCCACCAGCGTCGGTGCCGGTGGCTACACCATGACGGCCACCGCGCCGGCGGGCTACCAGCTCGTTACCTGCGGGGGCTCGTCGACGCCGAACGGACCGGGGAGCTCGGCCACCGAACCGGTCACCGTCCCGAGCGGCGGTGCGGGCGTGGGCATCTTCTACGTGGCCCCGATCGGCCAGACGATCGCCGGCCATATCTACCTGTGCAACGGGAGCAACCCGACCACGACCGAGGTGAGCGGCGGGACCCTGGGCGCCAGCGGACCGAGCACGGTGCCGGCCACGGCCAACCCGCTCGCGCCCACCAGCGTCGGTGCCGGTGGCTACACCATGACGGCCACCGCGCCGGCGGGCTACCAGCTCGTTACCTGCGGGGGCTCGTCGACGCCGAACGGACCGGGGAGCTCGGCCACCGAACCGGTCACCGTCCCGAGCGGCGGTGCGGGCGTGGGCATCTTCTACGTGGTCGCCTCGGCGGGCGTAGTCACCAGTCCGTCCTCGACGTCCTCCACAGCCTCGGCGACCACAGGCGGTTCGCCCGTGACGTCGCCGACGACGACCTCGGGGGTCACCACCTCCGCGCTCGCGTCCACCGGTTCCTTCCTGAGCTGGGAGTGGCTGGCGGGGGCCTCGGCAGTGGCGTTGGGATCGGCGTTGGTGCTCGTCGCCCGCCGGCGTCGCACACCCGGGGACGCCGCCGGGTAACCCCCGGTTGGTCCCGCCGACCGGGTCCCGCTCAGCCTACGGACAAGCCATCACCCCGCGGAATGACGCACCCACCAGGAACGGCCCGCCAGGTGAGATATGGGGCCTGGTTGAGCCCTACCACGACCTACCTGGAGGCCGCCTGGCAACCAACGGAAATGAGCACTACAGGTCCTTGCAGTACCACCGGGTCGACGTTCCAACCGGACAGTCCTCGATGACCCCGACCGTCCGGTAGCCCAGCTGTTCGTAGTAGTCGCCGGTCAGAATGTCGTAGGTGAGGCCCATGACCAGTCGACAACCCCGACCCCGAGCTTGCCGCTCGACTTCCGCCATGAGCTCTCTACCCAGGCCTCGATGTCGAAGCGTGTCGTCGACCCAGACGACGTGAATCTGGCACCCCCCACCCCACATCGAGCCCGACGCTCCGGCGACGATCTTCCCGTGGTCACGCACGATCACCGCGAACTCTCGCTCGTCGCCGACGCCGGCGGCTGAGATGGCCGCTTCCGCCAGACGCTCTTCCAAGAAGGCGAGAACCAGCGGATCCGGCTCATCCTCGAACACGATGCTGGGCGATCGGTCGCTCGACATCATGCAGACTCGGCGCCGATCACTTCGAAGGTCAGCCCGTCCGCACTGCCGGGAACCCGACGGTGGTAGTGGATTCGGACCACCGACCCGTTCGCGACCTCGAGGGGGTCGGGCAGCACCCACACCGACGTCGCCCAGCTCGACGCGGGCCATGTCCACGGATCGACGGTGTGCGAGATGTTCCCATACAACCCGGCGCTGAACGTGACCGCGATCGCGTTGAGCACCCCCGGGGGTTCGACGACGAGGTCCGCCGACGCTCGAACCGAGGGCTCTTCAAAGCTGCTTAGGTCGATCGTGGCCAGGGAAATGGATGGACCGACCGGTGACCAGGTTGCGACTACCTCACCTTCGGTGACGGTATACGTCGGACTCGGGAGTGCGGCTTCGAGCAGCGGCTCGAAATCCATGCCGTAGAGGTCGCGCCAGCGCTCAATCGCAGCACGTCCGAAGGCGCGCTGCCGGATCTCCGCCTCGGGTAGCAGGACCGGGCGTGCCAACAGGGTGAGCGTATGGGGAATCAGTCGCGCTCCAGCCGCTAACAGTCGCGCGCGGGCATCCAGGGTGGTCTCCAGGATCTCCTCTTCGAGAGGCTCGTTGCCGATCACTTCGGTGACCAGCAAGTCGGCTGGTTCGGGCAGCTCGATCTGTCGGGACCATCCGGGGATGAGGGTCACCCGGTCCTGCACTCCGTTGCGTTCGAACACGCCCATCGCGACGTCCGCGATGTCACTCGCCTCAACGGCGTAGACCTGACGGGCACCGGCCCTGGCTGCGGCGACCGCCAGGACACCACTCCCGGTCCCGATGTCGAGCACGACGTCGGAGGGACGTACCGCCGCCTCGATGGCTTCCAGGTACTGCCCCGTCCGGCGCTCATCGTGGAGCATGCGCGCATGCTCCACTGGGTCAGCCCAACCGCTGCTCGGCACTTGGCCTTCGACAGTAGCGAGCAGACCACTTTCCTCGATGAGCATGTTGAGGACGCTCAGCGTCGGTGCGAAGTTGGTGGACTGACCGCATTCACGCTCCAGCCGGTCGATCGCGTCACCAAGCCGGATCGGCTGGGCGAACATTGCCAAGATGCTGAAGCCCCTTGGCCCTATGTCGATGACTGTCCCCACGGGGGAGTCGACAATGACATGTCCTCTACCGTCACATCGTGTGCGGATCCCAGGCGCGAGCTTAAGGTTGGTATGAGGAGAGAGTTCCATGTCCTACCTCGACGCCAGCTTCTCGAGGGAGAGGGATATTCCTGGTCCGGCGACAATGCTCACCGCGGTGAGGATCCAGACATCAAGTGTGTGGCGGTGAGGCTCCGGTCGGCGAGATACGACGCCCCACTGGCCAGGCTCGAAGAGAGCTGGCCTTCTGCCGGAGGCTGGAACTCAAGGTCATGACCTCGACGTACGAAGTCATGACGGGACGTCTTCAGCTGACCCTCTTCATCCCTACTCATGGCTCACCGCCGACTGGGGTCTCCGGCCGGCGTACAGTCCCACGAGACCCACCACGCCCAGCGTGATCAGTACGATCACGACCGCCACCAACGTGGTGGGATTGCTCCACAGCACCAGAATGAGGAGCCCCAAGCCCAGGACCGACCATTGCAGGCCCTTTCGGTGGAGCGCCACGAAGTCGTGGACCGGGCCCCGCGTCACCCAGCTGATGTCACCGACCTTGCGCCGCACCCAGGCATTGCCGGCCACCACTGCGCCGACGGCGAACAGGGCGGCCACGACGAGGATGATCCACACCGTGTCTCGCAGGGTGGCGGTGACGGTGTCGAGCAAGGCGGTCTGCGCCGCAGGCGACTGCGGAGGGTGGAGACCGGCGATGTAGTGGTTGCGAGCGACGGCGTAGAGGATCAGGATCAGCGCCATCGACACGGCCAGGCCGGTGGCCGCCCGCACCAAACCCTTCCGGCGGTTCGGGGTCAGCGCGACGGCTCCGGCGAAGAACAGCAGAGTGATGATTGGCAGCACGACGGCCACCTTGTTGAGGACGTTGACCAGCTTCTGGATGCGGACAAGGTCCTTGGACTGGAACAAGACGTAGTTCAGTCCCTTGACTGCGGGCACCTTGTCGAAGACGGTGATCCCCTGGGCATCGAGCTTCTCTTTGACGTTGGCCTCAACCTTGCTCAAGTCGATGGTGATCTTTCCATCCTTGGTGCTGGCCGATCCCTGTGAGGAACCGGTGAGCACATTGACCAACTGCTTGTGGGAGGCCCGATTCACGCCGATCCACAGCTGCTCGAACTTCGGCGACTGCACCACCTTGAGAGCTGTTGCGTAGGTGGCCTTCTGCACCTCGGACGTGATCGGTGTCGCCAGGAACCCTGCCTGGGCCGGTAGGGCGCCCTTGACGCGTTGATTGAGATCGGTCCGGGCGATGATTTCATCGCTCACGCGGGTGGCCACCTGGGCCTGAATGGCAGGGTTGGTGGCCAGTGGCGCCATCGTGCTCACGTAGGTGTCCGTGTTCAGCAACTCGTTGCGGGCGAACACCACCACCACGGAGACGACGGCCAGCAGGCAGGCCAAGACGACCAGCACCCACGATGTGATCCGCCGCCACCGTGGGCCCTTGGTCGGCCCCTCGTTCGTCTCGGCTTCTGACTCTTCGAGAGCCTCGGTCTCCGTCATTGCATTCGACCTCTACTCCAAACCGTGCCCGCGACACACCAGCATGTGTTCAATCCTAGGGAGGGCGTCGGGCTCCATTAGGGCCAAAAGACCCTCGAGTTGCCGCCCCACATTTCCGGAGGAGTCGTGATCACCGGTCGGTAGGCGGGTCGACCGCCCTCCGACTCTTGAGGGCAGCCCTCTGCTTGGGGACCATGGAAGGCGCGACTATTTCGCGCTGGTTCCCGCTGGCACATTTCTCCTGGTGATCGTGTGGATCGCGATCGCGTCTTGGCCCGCACGAGTCGCTGGTCGCACGGGTCACAGCTTTGTCGGCTACTTCACCTTCAGTCTCATCTTCTCTCCAGCGGCAGTCATCGTCGCGTATGCGGTACATGACCGGACTGTAGATCACGCCCCCATGCCCCCCATGCCCCCCATGGCACCAGCCGTCTCGTGGTCCAACAACGCCGCGTCACGCGCAGAGCAACAGATTGATGCGTTCGATGCTCCAACGGAAACAGGTAGTACAACGCCCCAAGCAGCATCGCCCTGATTCCGGCACGCAAGACCGTCCACACCACATGAGAGCGTTCAAGGTCCCCAAGGGAATGTCTCGCCCGTGTTGTCATCTCAGAACGGCGGCGGCGTTGTCGATTGCACTACCTTGGCGGGAGGGCAGCGGTCTACGTCTATCCCCTCACGGGGTCGGACAGGAACTCCAAGAGCTTTGCTCGCCTCCTTTGTGCGATCAGCCCTCCCAGCCGCTGACCGCCGGCCGAGCACACGAGCGCAACCAGACATGCGATGGCGACTCCCAGTCCCAAGTCTTGATCCGGCAACTTCCCAGAGAGACCATCCGCGGAGGTGAAGCCCCACACGAGAAGCGTTGGCACCAGCATTAGGACGGCCAAGACCGGAACCAAGATGTAGGGAGTAATGGCAAGGGCCATCCATCGCACCAGCATCCGCTTCCTGGGCTGGCGGTGTTCCCATCGATAGCGCAGTGGCATCGGGTGGTACGGAAACACGATCCCAACCCAGGAGGAGATGGCGAGGAAGCCGAAGGGAATGACGCCGATCGCGACGACCGTGTAGAAGGTCGCCAGCAGCGAGCTATTGATGATCCCGTTGACAACTGCCACGACCGCGCATACCGGGGTGACCATGAACCACAAAACGATGTTCTTGGCGTAGAGCAGTCTGCGGAACATCGCCGGATCGTCCAGGGCTACCATGACTCGTCGTGCATCAGGTCCGAGGACATTGGTTGAGGGCACGTCCGAGTACATCCACCCCGCCAGTACGAGGGCGAATGCCAGTGTTCCATGGAGGGTGAACAGCTTGTCCTTGAGCGATGCGGGAAGAAAGAACCATGCCGAGCTCATGAGGGCACCGTTGACCGCCACCGTTACTGGGCTCTCATACGGCGGCTGAAACGTCAGGGCGATCTGCTGACGAACGGCCTCCCTCGTAGAGCCTGGCAGATGGACGTCAACGGCCTCGAGCATGACTCAGTACCGCCTTCGCAGGAACGTCGGGCTGAGAGGTCAACAGCGGTAAGGAGGATGGCGATGTGATGGTGCCAGCCCACCGCTGTGGGCAACGGGGTGCCAACGAACCAGAGGCTTCTCCGCTGATCGATGCATGGGGAACGTTCATATGATCACCCAGCACCTTTCCGAAGGCCCGATATCGAAGATTCGCCGTTGGACTGACGTATCCTCCGCATCAGCTCAGTCGTGAATGTTACACCCGGACATTGGTGACACCAAGAAGTTGCCGCCCATCCATGTGTCGCGACACCTTGTGTGCAACTGATCGCTTCGCTCGGTTGGTCATTGTTCGTTCGGATGCGGTCGTCTCCTGAGACGACGGAGTGCGCCAGACCACGACAGGCCTCGTTCGCGCCAGACCACCCCGACGACGGCGCCAAGGATGATGACGACCCCAATCGCAATTAGCCAAGACATCAGGGCGAAGACGATTCCGATCGGGCCGTACTTCTTGTCATCGGAGATCACGGTGCTGGAGAAGATGAATGAGAAGACCACCTCCATGCCGACCCAGAAGAGTGCTGTTGCCACCGCAGACGGGAACGTGGCGTGCCACGACTCCCTCCCACCAAGCAGAAACCACGTTGTGAACCACCAATAGAGCGTGAGAGCGCCAAACCCCACGATGGCCAGCACCACCGGACCACCCCACGAGTGGAACCACGGGCCGGCCACCGCTGCCAACGCTGAGCCGCCCACGGTCACACCCAGCCAGATGATCCGGCGGACGATGTCCTTCATGCCTCCCGACTCCAACTCAAAGGACCGCTCATAGAGGTCCTGCACGGCCGTCGCTGCCGCGATCCCACCGAGGATGAAGAAGAGCCAGGCGGTGCCGGTGACGGCGTTGGAGGTCGAGGAAGATGACGCGAAGAGCCCGCTCACGTCCTTGGCCGCCTCCTGGTTGAGCCCCAGATGCCGGATCAGGCCGGTGACCGCCGACTGCCCGGCCAGGGCGTTGGCCACGATGATGAAGGGGAAGAAGCACAAGAGGAGGATGGCGGCGAAGAGCATCCCCTTGTTGATGAAGTCCATGGCGTTCAGCCGGTTCCAGAGGTGCTCCATCGACGACCCGGAGTACTTGTCACTGACGGCAGCGACGCCGCGGTGCAGTCTTCGATGGTGTTGCTCTTCGTCGCCCTGAGCGTCCGATTCCTCGAGCTCGCTCACGGCTGACGCTACTGACGAGCCATGGCCACGCGCATCTCGGCCTCGGTGTCGACGATCAGGTCGCCGCTGACGTCGACAGTGACGGTGTGGATCGTGCCGGTGAACCTGAACGGCGCGACGTAGTCGGGGGTGACCGACGAGCCAGGATTGGCACCACAGGTGAGCGCTCCAGGGTTCAGGATCATCGGTGTCGTATACGGCACGTCTGTTTCGCCGACCAGTTCGCCGTCGACGTAGAGCTGGAAGCGCCCCGGGGCTCCCTTTCCCTCGAGGAGGTTCAGATCGCCCGTCGGCTCGAACTCGAAGCGCAGCTCACGGTGCCCTTCGGGCAGCGGGCTGGTGGACTCCACCTTGAAGTAGTCCCGGCCCACGTAGTTGTGGACGTAGACGAGCTTCCCGTCCTGCACAAAGAAGGCGTAACCACCAGGGACGGCACCCTGGCAGAGCAGCACTCCCTCGGCACCCCCCTTCGGGATCTCGACGTCGGCCGTGATGCTGTGCGGCCGGTTCAGCGTCTTGGGTCCCGCGAAGTACGGTACCGACTGCGTGTCGGGAAAGTACACGTAGCGATCACGCGGCGCGGCGAGCAGGGGGCGTTCCACCAGCAGCCGATTCAAGGCACTGCCGTCCACCGGGAGCACGTTGTACTTGCCTGCTTCCGCGTACCACGTGCCGATGAGCGCGATCAGGCGATCCCGGTTGTCCGCGGCGATGTTGCGTGTCTCGGCGAAGTCCTCTTCGACGTGGTAGAGCTCCCAGCCCGAGGAGTCGAGTTCGCTGAGGGTGTCGGCCGAAATGGGTGCGCCGAAGGGCTGCTTGGCCTCGGCGAAGGACGGGCCCGGCCAGGGGCACACCGCTCGCCAGCCGTCGTGGTAGATGGCACGGTTCCCGATCATCTCGAAGTACTGGGTGTGGTGCTTCGATGCCGCGGTCCCGTCGGTGAGTGTGTGGCCGAAGCTCACGCCCTGGATGGGGGACTGCGGTACACCCTTGATCGTCGCCGGCGGGTCGATATCCAATAGGTCGAGAACCGTTGGCACCATGTCGATGATGTGGGCGTACTGTGTCCGTACCTCACCTTGTGCTTTCACGTTGGCGGGCCAGTGCACAATGAACGGATCGGTCGACCCGCCGCGGTACGTCTCTCGCTTCCAGCGTCGGAACGGCGTGTTGCCGGCAAAGGTCCAGCCCCAGGGGTAGTGGTTGAAGTGCTTGGGACCGCCGAGCTCGTCGATCACCTTGAGGCCGTCCTCGACTGTTTCGGGGCAGTTGTTGAAGAACTGGGCCTCGTTGGTGGTACCGGTGACGCCTCCTTCGGCGCTGGCACCGTTGTCCGAGACCACCATGATCAAAGTGTTGTCGAGCTCTCCGATGGAACGCAGGTACTCGACGAGGCGGCCGACGTGGTGGTCCGTGTGGCTGAGAAAGCCGGCGAAGACCTCCATTTCCCGCGCATAGAGGCGGCGCTGGTCGGGGGTCAGTGAGCCCCAGTCGGGCACGTCGGGATCATGGCGCGAGAGCTCACAGTCCGCCGGTACGATCCCGAGTTCCTTCTGGCGCGGCGAAGGTGCGGTCCCGGTAGGCGTCCCAACCGTCGTCGAACTGACCGGCGTACTTGTCGGCCCATTCCTTGGGGACGTGGTGAGGCGCATGGGTCGCACCCGGGCAGAAATGGAGGTAGAAGGGCTTGTCCGGGTCGACCTGCTTGGCGTCGGCGATGAATTGCACCGCCTTGTCCACCAGGTCCGGGGTGAGGTGGTAGCCCTCTTCGGGGGTCGCCGGTGGATCGACCTGGTGGTTGTCGTAGACCAGGTCGGGATTCCACTGGCTGGTGTCGCCGCCGAGGAATCCGTAGAAGCGCTCGAAGCCCCGACCGAGCGGCCAGCGGTCGTAGGGTCCGGCGCCCGACTCCTGGCTCGCCGGGATCAAGTGCCACTTGCCCACCATGTAGGTGTTGTAGCCCCGCGTGAGCAGAATCTCTGAGAGGAACCCATTCTCGAACGGCACGTTTCCGTCGTAACCGGGGAAACCGGTGGAGAACTCGGTGACGCACGCCATGGCGTTGGAGTGGTGGTTGCGACCGGTGAGGATGCACGAACGACTGGGCGAGCACAGCGCGGTCGTGTGCATATTGTTGTAGCGCAACCCATGCATCGCCAGGGCATCGAGATTCGGCGTCTCGATGGGGCTGCCGTAGCACCCGAGCTGACCGAATCCGGTGTCGTCGAGCACGATGAAGACAACGTTGGGAGATCCTTTCGGGGCCCGTGTCGGTGCGAGCCAGGCGGGTTCGGACTCGTCGGCGGTCCGTCCGATCACGCCCGGAAACTGGTGACCTTGCTCGTATTCGACCACTGGCATCCGGTGACTCCCTTCAGGAGGTCTGTCCCCTCGGCACTCTGGTCTATATCACGAGGATCCAACTCGACAGGGTCGAACGTCCCCTCGGTCAAGGGAGTCTGTGTCAGACCTGTGCGGCCCGCCGAGGTTCGATGTCGAAATAGTTGACGACGAAATCGTCATCGGCGACCGGTAAATGCCGGTCAAGAATCATCGGCGCGCACGGACTGCCCTCACAGTCTCGTCACGCCATGTACTCGCGGACCTTTGCCCCTATCACGCCCCGCCAGAACAATGAAAGACTCGCTTCTGTTGGCTGAAATCCAGCCCGCCGACTGAGAAGGCACAGGCCCAACAACCGTTTGGTTGTCCTTGCTGTGAAATAGGAGGTCACCGTGGGTGCACTACTCGCCTATTCCTTTCCCCTGTTGAGCCTGTTCTGGGCGATGCTCATTTTTGCCGGCATCTTCCTGATGATCTGGTTCATCATCTGGTGCTTCGTCGACAACTTCCGCCGGAAGGACCACCACGGCATGGCCAAAGCCGGATGGACCATCTTGATCTTGTTCCTTCCGATCCTCGGCGCGCTGATCTACATCATCGCCCGGCCGGCAGAGGCTGACGCTCATGTCTGACGCTGATATCGACACACTGGGACCGGTCGACTACTTGGTGGTCGAGTTCCCACCTGGCGTCTCGCACTTCACCGGGGAGATGGCAACGGAGTTGGCCAAGCTGGTCGACGCAGGGACCATACGTATCCTGGACCTTCTCGTCATGACGAAGGACGAGAAGGGAGAGATCGAGGGTATGGAGATCGAAGACCTCGAGCAGGTCGACGAGCTACGCACCACAGAGGCTCAACTGGCAGAGATACTCGCCGCCGAGGACCTCGTGAATCTCGCGGCGGCCATGGAGCCGGGGACCACGGCAGGCGTGCTCGTCTGGGAGAACTCCTGGGCAGCCCCGTTCGCCTCGGCCGCGCGTCGCTCGGGCGGCCAACTCATTGCCAACGGACGCATTCCGATTCAAGCCATCCTCGCCTCGCTCGAGGCGGACGGCCAAAGCGAAGGAGGTTGAGATGCCACTCGGACCAGGACGCATGGGTCGCCGAGGTGTGATCGGCCGGCCGGTGGCCCGGACAGCAGCGGTGGTGGGTACCGCTGCAGTCGTTTCCCACGGCGTGAATCGACGCGGCGACCGCAGAGACGACCGCCGCGACGACCGCGGTGACCGCAGAGACGACCGCCGGGACCGCCGTTGAACCAAGACACTGGCCATCACGTCACCGCTGCGTGGCGTCGTCCAGTGAGGTAGTTCCAACAGGAAGACAGGAGACAGCCATGGGAATGGTGCGTCGGCGGACCCGCCGCCGGACGATGATGGTGGCCGGCGGGATGGCGTACGCCGCCGGCCGGAACCGAGGGGGTCAGGAAGAGGAGCCCCAGAGCGAACAAGGGTACGAGGAGCCTCCGCCCGCCGCACCTCCGGCTCCGTCGCCGAGCGCCGACGATATGACTGGCGAGCTCGAGCGTCTTTCCTCGCTGCACGATGCAGGCACGCTGTCCGACGAGGAGTTTTCCGCCGCCAAACAGAAGGTCCTCGGCGTCTAGCTAGAGCGTCGGGACCCAGAACGAGGAGTGAACCATGGCCGAACATCCGCGCGGCGCCATTCTGCGTCGCGCCATCGAAACCTTCATCTCGCCGGACAACGAAGGTATCGCGAGGCTGAGCGAGATGTTCACCGAGGATGTAACCGTGTGGACGCCGAACATGCTGGCCGTCGGTATTGCGGACCTCTCGGAGAATCTCTCATTTCGCGAGGCGGCGTTCTCGAAGGTCGACCTGCAAATCGACACTCTGGACATCTTCGGGAGCCGTGGTCTGGCTGAATTCCGTGTTGCGGCAGACTTCACCGGTCCCTTCGTCATTGAGGAGGCGACCGTGATCGAGCCCAACGGGAGGAGGCTCCTGCTCGGGGCTGCGGCCGTCGCTGATTTCTCGGGCAACAAGATCAAGGCGGTCCGCGCCTACTTCGACGACGCCAGCCTGCTGGAGCAGATGCTCGAAGCGTAGGTGCCCGATATCGGGAATCCTGAACGAATCGAATGCAGAGGCGCCAGTCACTTGTCTGTTGACGACGCAGAGGCAACACGAAAGCAGAAGACCAATGGCTGAGAAAGTAGCTCACCCGAGCGTCAGTGAGCGTCAGGCGAAGGGTAAGGAGGGACGCGACCGGTCACCGCTCACGTCACATGGCGCATGGGTACCGGCGAGTGACCGACCCGATCCCGTGGCCCTGCTCGAGGCGCAGAACCGCACCCGGGAACCGGATTTGGTGCCCGTTCGTCACGGCCGAATGGTGGCCTCGCCGTTCACCTTCTACCGGGGCGCCGCAAAGATTATGGCGACCGACCTGAAGGACACACCGACGGCGGGGCTGAAAGTCCAACTCTGCGGCGATGCACATCTCTCGAACTTCGGTGGTTTCGCATCTCCCGAGCGGACACTGCTGTTCGACCTCAACGACTTCGACGAGACCCTGCCTGGCCCCTTCGAGTACGACGTGAAGCGGATGGCGGCCAGCTTCACCATCGCGGCCCGCAACAACGGCTTCAGCGCCGCCGATGCCTCCGCGTCGACGCTCGCCTCGGTGCGCGCGTATCGCGAGGCGATGGCCGAATTCGCGGCCATGGGCAACATGGACATCTGGTACGCCCGCCTGACGGAAGAGGAGGTCATGGAGGGGATCCGGGCCTTGAACAAAGAAGAGAAGTCCAAGAGCGCGTCCGCCCAGGCCAAGAAGGGCGCGAAGACGGCCGAGAAGAGCGTGGAAAAGGCCCACACCCGCGACAGCCTCCAGGCGCTCTCCAAGCTCGGCGAGCTGGTCGACGGCCACTACCGCATCGTCAGTCAGCCACCGGTCCTCATTCCGGCGCGGGACCTCGAAGCCATGTACGGGTATTCGGGAGAACAGATGCAGGAGATGATTTACCAACAATTCCGGGCCTATCGCTCCACCCTCCAAGAGGACCGGCGTCACCTCCTCGAGCGATTCGAGGTCGTCGACATGGCCCGCAAGGTCGTCGGGGTGGGCAGCGTCGGCACCCGGGCGTTCATCGTCCTCCTCCAAGGACGTGACCAGCAGGATCCCCTGTTCCTCCAGGTGAAGGAGGCGACTGCCTCCGTACTCGAGGACCATCTGCCCAAGAGCCGGTTCTCCCAGCCCGGCGAGCGGGTGGTCCAGGGACAGCGGTTGATGCAGGCCGCCAGCGACATCTACCTGGGCTGGACCAAGGGAGCCGAAGCCGGCCGCTTCATGTACTGGCGCCAGTTGCGCGACATGAAGGGCTCGGCCGTGGTCGAGACGATGACCCCCGTCACGCTCGGCTTCTACGCCGGTCTCTGCGGGTGGACCCTGGCCCGGGCCCACGCCCGTTCGGGGGACGCGGTGGCGCTGGCGGCCTACCTCGGCAAGAGCGACAAGTTCGACCGGTCGATCACGGACTTCTCGAAGCGCTACGCGGACCAGAACGAGCGGGACTACGAGCAGTTTGCCAATGCCATCCGGAGCGGACGAATTGTCGCCGTCGAAGGGGTCTGACGTGACATGGGAGATTCGGTGGGCGTTGAAGGCCCGGGCGATCGAGCGGCTCAGGACTTACCGGGCAAATACGTCTCGGTGAAGATGTCGCCTTGGGCCGCCCCCGAGCCGGACTTGCCACCACCCGGACCGCGCAGGACGAAGGCGATCACCACGGCAAGCGCTGCCCCGGCGACAGGACCGGCCACGTAGACCCAGTAGCCGGTGAAGGTGGTGCTGACGAGATCGGGGCCGAAGGTACGGGCCGGGTTCATCGAGGCGCCCGAGATGGGACTCGCCCAAAGGCCGGCCAGGGCGATGTAGCCGCCGACCCCGAACGCACCGATGATGCCGACGTTCTGCGCTCCCGAGGCCGTGCCCAGGATCACGCTCACCAGCCCCATGGTCAGAATCAGCTCCATCCAGAACGCGGCCATGTCGGAGTAACCATGTGCCGGGTAGTTGGACCCGTAGGTGGCCGACACGTTGATCACGGCGTGCAGGAACAGTGCTGCCAGGGTGGCCCCGATGAGCTGCACCACCACATAGCCCGGCACCCGCCGCCACGGAAAATCCCGACGGAGGGCAAATGCGATACTGACCGCCGGATTCAGGTGGGCGCCCGACACCTTGCCCATGAACAAGATGACGGCCATGACCGTCAGCGCCGGCGCGACGACAGCGGCCGTGCGGCTGATCACGCCGGGGAACGCATGCCCCATCATTCCTCCACCGGCAGCCGCCAGAACGAGGAAGAACGTCCCCAGCAGCTCCGAGAAGAGCCGTCGCCACTCCTGGCGGGGATCGTTGAAATCACTGATTCGCTCGACGATGCTCTGCTCGTAGCGGGCGATGGGACCGACCGCGGGAAGTCCTGGCGTCGCTGTCATCTCAATCACACCTTCCTGGACTAGGGGCCGTTGCGAGCGGGAGACGCTGACAGCCGCTGCTCCCCGATGGCCGTGGGGCGAGGGTTACGCCGAAGCTCCAGGGGAGTGGCAGCGACACGATGGGCGCCACGCTACGCCCTGCCGTGACCAGAACACTCGATGCCGTCGTGACCCGGACCAGGCAACGGAGAGGGCGAGGATTCGAGCCCAGGCCACGTCCTGGTGAGGCATGGGGGACGCAGCCCAGACAGGTTCGACCGGCGGGACATGGGGTAGGTGCGGCATTGCCGGCCCTACCCTCTTGTCCCGCCGGTCCGGCCTGGGCGCCCCCGGCAGGACTCGAACCTGCGCCACCGGCTCCGGAGGCCGGTGCTCTATCCACTGAGCTACGGGGGCGGACGCACCGGGCGGCAGGCGGCCGCACGCGGAGCAGGGGTCGATCGTAGCCGTCGTGCTCCGGGGCGGCCGCCCGCCGGGCCCGCGCCGGGCGAGGCCGTATCCTGCGTCGATGCCCATCGACCAGGATCCGAGGGACCACGACGTGGTCACGGCGCCCCTGGAGCGGCAGCTGCTGCCGTCGACCGCCGACGTGGACGGGGCGGGACACCTGCACGTGGGCGGCGTCGACCTGCTCGACGTGGCCCGGGAGTTCGGCACGCCGCTCTTCGTGTACGACGAGGAGCACATGCGCCAGGCCTGCCGGGCCGCGGTGGCGGCGTGGGGGGAGGGGGTGGCGTACGCCACCAAGGCCTTCTTGTGCCAGGCCATGGCGCGGCTCGCCCAAGAGGAGGGCATGCACCTCGACGTGGCCTCGGGCGGGGAGCTGCACGTGGCGCACGCGGCCGGTGTGCCGGCCCAGCGCCTGGTGCTGCACGGCAACAACAAGTCCGCCGACGAGCTGGCCGCCGCCCTGGAGGCGGGCGTGGGCCGGATCGTGGTCGACTCCTTCGACGAGATCGCCCGGCTCGGCGGCCTGCTCGAGTCGGCGGCACCGACGCCCGAGCGGCCCAAGGTGCTTGTGCGCGTGACGCCGGGCGTCGAGGCGCACACCCACGAGTTCGTGCGTACCGGCCAGGAGGACTCGAAGTTCGGCTTCTCGGTCTCCTCGGGCGCCGCAGCGGAGGCCGTGGCGGCGCTCGAGCTGCTGCCGGCGGTCGAGCTGGTGGGCGTGCACGCGCACATCGGCAGCCAGGTGTTCGAGGCCTCCTCTTTCGAGCAGGCGGCCGAGGTGCTGGGCGCCTTCTTCGCCCCGCTGGGCCTGCCCGAGCTGGTGGTCGGCGGCGGCCTCGGCGTGCCCTACGTCAACGGGGAGTCCGCCCCGGGGCAGGCCGAGTGGGCGGCCTCCACCCGGGCGGCCTGCGCCGCGGTGGGCGTCGACCCGGCGACACGCATCACCGCCGAGCCGGGTCGCTCCATCGTCGCCACGGCGGGCATCACCTTGTACACGATCGGGACGGTGAAGCACCTTCCCGGCATCCGCACCTACGTCAGTGTCGACGGCGGCATGAGCGACAACCCTCGCCCGGTGCTCTACGGCAGCGGCTACGAGGCCTTCCTGCCGCGCGCCGCGGCGGCCCAGCGCCCGCGGCCGGTGCGCTTGGTGGGCAAGCATTGCGAGAGCGGTGACCTGGTGGTGCCCGACGCCTTCGTGCCCGAGGACCTCATGGTGGGCGACGTTCTGGCCACACCGGTCACCGGTGCCTACGGCTACTCGATGGCCTCCAACTACAACAAGGTCCCGCGGCCGGCCGTGGTCTTCGTCGCCGGAGGCGAGGCTCGCGTGGTGGTGCGCCGCGAGACCTTCGAGGACCTCACGAGGCTCGACGCCTAACGGTCCTGCCGAGCGGCTCGCTCACTTGGTGCGAAGACGTGATGCCGGCCTCGCCCGGGCCGCTCCGCACGGCGCTCCGCGGATGGCCATGGATGGCCATGGATGGGCCGAGGGCGGAGTGGGCAGCCTGTACCGTTTGGAAGTGCCCGCCGCCGACCCGACTGCAGGGGCCCATCCCCATCCCCATCCCCATCCGGCGCCGACCGTGCGTGTCGGCCTGCTGGGCTGCGGCAACGTCGGGGGCGCACTCGCCAAGATCCTGCTCACCCGGGCCGACGACGTGGCGGCTCGCACCGGCATCCGCCTGGAATTGGTCGGCATCGCGGTGGCCGATCCCTCCAAGCCCCGACCTGCTGCGGTGGACCCGTCGCTCGTCGGCACGGACGCGGCGGCGCTCGTTGCCCGCGACGACGTCGACGTGGTGGTCGAGCTCATCGGCGGGCTCCACCCGGCGCACGAACTGATCGAGACGGCGTTGCGAAACGGCAAGCCGGTGGTGACCGGCAACAAGGCGCTGCTGGCCGTGGCCGGCGCCCAGTTGGCGGAGGTGGCCGCCGCGTCGGGGGTGGACCTCCTCTACGAGGCCGCGGTGGCCGGCGCCATCCCGGTCATCCGGCCGCTGCGCGAGTCGCTGGCCGGCGAGCAGATCCTGCGCGTCATGGGGATCGTCAACGGGACCACCAACTACATCCTCACCCGCATGGAGGAGGATGGCGACAGCTACGACGACGTGCTGCGCGAGGCCCAGGAGCTCGGGCTGGCCGAGCGCGATCCGACGGCCGACGTCGAGGGGCACGACGCGGCGGCCAAGGCCGCCATCCTCGCCGCGCTGGCGTTCGGCAGCGACGTCGTCGACGCCGACGTGCACCGCGAGGGGATCAGCGGCATCAGCGCCGCCGACGTGGCCTACGCCAATCGCCTGGGCTACTCGGTCAAGCTGCTCGCCGTCGCCGAGCTCGTCGAGGGCGGACCCGAGGTCTCCGTGCGCGTGCACCCTGCCATGGTGCCGAGGACCCACCCCTTGGCCGCGGTGCGCGGCGCCTTCAATGCGGTCTTCGTCGAGGGTGCCGAGAGCGGGGAGCTCATGCTCTACGGCCGCGGCGCGGGCGGGGGGCCGACGGCCAGCGCCATCTTGGGCGACCTGGTCGACTCGGCGCGCAACCTGCTCGCCGGTGCGCCGGCACCGGCGCCGAAGCGCACCAGCACGACGGTGCGGGCCCAGAGCGACATGCGCTCTGCCTTCTACCTGAGCATGGACGTGGCCGACCGTCCCGGGGTGCTGGCGGCCGTGGCCAAGGTGTTCGGGGACCACGACGTCTCCATTCGGGCCATGGAGCAGGTCGGCCTGGCCGAGGAGGCGAGGTTGATCTTCCTCACGCACGTCGCCCGCGAAGGCGACCTGCTGGCCACCATCGACGAGCTGCGCCGGCACCAGGCGGTCGACCGCGTGAGCGGCGTGCTCCGCGTCATCGGCGAGCCGGACGAGGACGGGAGCGGGTCGTGAGCGCGGGATGGCGTGGCGTGGTAGAGGAGTACCGCGGCTTCCTGCCCGTCTCCGAGCGGACCCCCGTGATCACGCTGCTCGAGGGCGGTACCCCCTTGGTGCCCGCGCCGCGCCTCTCTGAACGGGTCAATGCCGACGTGCGGCTCAAAGTCGAAGGGGCCAACCCGACCGGCAGCTTCAAGGATCGCGGCATGACCATGGCCATCTCCATGGCGCTCGAGGAGGGTGCGAAGGCGGTCGTGTGCGCGTCCACGGGCAACACGTCGGCTTCGGCTGCCGCGTACGCGGCGCGCGCCGGCCTGGCCTGTGTGGTGCTCATCCCCGATGGCTATATCGCGTTGGGCAAGCTGGCGCAGGCGCTGATGCACGGTGCAAAGGTCCTGCAGCTGCGCGGGAACTTCGATCAGCTCCTGGCCATCGTGCGCGATCTGCCCAACCACGCGCCCATCACCGTGGTGAACTCCGTCAACCCGCACCGCATCGAGGGGCAGAAGACCGGTGCCTTCGAGATCGTCGACGTGCTCGGCGACGCGCCCGACGTGCACTGCATCCCGGTGGGCAACGCCGGGAACATCACGGCGTACTGGCGCGGCTACCTGCAGTACAAGGAGGCGGGCCGGGCGACCAAGTTGCCGCGCATGCTCGGCTTCCAGGCCGCGGGCGCCGCACCCATCGTGCTCGGCCACCCCGTCGAGAACCCCGAGACCATCGCCACCGCCATCCGCATCGGGAACCCGGCCAGCTGGTACTCGGCCACGGCCGCCGCCGCCGAGTCCGGCGGCTCCATCACGGCGGTGACCGACGACGAGATCATGGCCGCCTACCGTTTCCTGGCCGCCGAGGAGTCGGTGTTCTGCGAGGCCGCGTCCTCGGCGTCGGTTGCCGGCCTGCTCAAGCACGGCGTGCCGGAGGGGTCGACGGTTGTCTGCGTGTTGACCGGGCACGGGCTGAAGGATCCCGACCTCGCCATCAAGGCCATCTCGGTGCCGTCGGTGATCGACCCCGACCTCGACGCGGTACTGGCCGAGATTTCGCTCTGAGCGGGATCCCGCAGCCCCAAGTGCGCCGCCGGGAAGGGGCGGAGCCGCCGTTGCAGGCCCGTTGCAATCGCATCGTGCCTGCTGGCGGCTGGGGCGCGATGTTGGCATCGCCCTCCCGCTCCCGCTAGAGTGTGGATATCCCCACTGCGCCTTGAAGCGCTCTCCGCGGGTACAAGCGGTCTCGGGAGAGCCACCACGCAGCGGTGATTCGGGGGAGGGCTTCACTTTCGAATCTCCTCCTCCTTCCTTGAAATCCTGTCGCCAGGCGCGGACCGACCCGGCCGACGACGACCCTCGTAGATGAGGAGCTCATGACTGCGGACCGTCAGCTCGAACGATCGGTTCTCGAAGGCAAGGAGCGTGACGAGCTCAGTGCCATCGCCCAGGCCATGTCGTTGAAGACGACGAGCCGGACGAAGAAGGCCGACATCATTGACCAGATCCTCGACGCCACCGGCGTGACGTCGGGGTCAACCAACGGCAGCGCCAACGGCTCCGCCAACGGCGATGGCAGCGGGCCGAGCGCCGATGGCAACGGCACCAAGCCGGCCCGCCGCTCGCGGGCTGCCGCGGCGGCCGATTCCGAGCCGACGGGCGCCGCCAAGGCAGCGGACGCGGCTGGGGACGCGGGTGCGGGGCAGGGCGAGTCGGCCCAGGCCGCACCGACCACCCCCGCCGCCGCCCCCTCCGAAGCGGCGGGCGCCGGCGAAGCCGGGCCGGCGGTCTTCGTAGAGCCGCCCGAGCTGGCCGACGGGGCCGACTCCGGCCCTCGCCAGAGCGGGCAGGGCCAACAGGGCCAGCAGGGCAACCGCAACCGCACCAACCAGAACCAGGGCCGCCAGTCCGACGGCGAGCCGGGCAACCGCCGCAGCCGCCGGCGCCGCGGTCGCGAGAGGGGCCAGGGCGGCGAGCTCCAGGGCGGCGGCCAGGAGCAGCCCTACTCGGGCGAGATGGTCGAGGTGAAGGGCATGCTCGACCTACGCGACGAGGGCTACGGGTTCCTCCGCTGCGAGGGGTACCTGCCCTCCTCCAAGGACGTGTACGTGTCCATCAGCCAGGCGCGGAAGTTCTCGCTTCGCCGGGGTGACTACGTGGAGGGCGCCTGCCGTCCAGCCTCGAACAACGAGAAATACCCGGCGCTGCTGCGCATCGACTCGGTGTCGGGCCTCGACCCCGACGAGGCGCGCACGCGGCCCCGCTTCGAGGACCTCACGCCGCTGTTCCCCGACTCGCGGCTCAACCTCGAGATGCCCGGCGACAAGGACAACCTCACGGCGCGGATCGTCGACCTGCTCTCACCGGTCGGCAAGGGCCAGCGCGGCATGATCGTGTCGCCCCCCAAGGCCGGCAAGACGACGGTGATGAAGCAGATCGCCCACTCGATCGAGGCCAACAACCCCGAGGTGCACCTCATGGTGCTGCTGGTGGACGAGCGGCCCGAGGAAGTGACCGACATGCGGCGCTCCGTGAGGGGCGAGGTCATCGCGTCGACCTTCGACCGCCCCGCCGACGAGCACACGCAGGTGGCCGAGCTGGCCATCGAGCGGGCCAAGCGCCTGGTGGAGATGGGCAAGGACGTCGTCATCATCCTCGACGGCATCACGCGGCTGGCCCGGGCCTACAACCTGGCCGCCCCGGCCACCGGGCGCATCATGTCCGGCGGGGTCGACTCGGGTGCGCTCTACCCGCCGAAGAAGTTCTTCGGCGCGGCGCGCAACGTGGAGGAGGGTGGCTCGCTGACCATCCTGGCCTCTGCCCTGGTCGAGACCGGCTCCAAGATGGACGAGGTCATCTTCGAGGAGTTCAAGGGCACCGGGAACATGGAGCTGCGCCTCGACCGCCGGCTGGCCGAGCGGCGGCTCTACCCGGCCATCGACGTCAACGCCAGCTCGACCCGCCACGAGGAGCTGCTCTTCGACCGGGGCCAGCTCCAGCAGGTCTGGAAGCTGCGCCGGGTGCTCAATGCCCTGGCCAGCGACGGCAAGGACGCCGCCGGCCTGGAGCTGCTCATGGACAAGATCCGCACGACGGCGAGCAACGACGAGTTCTTGGCCGAGATCGCCAAGGGCCCGGGCGCCTGATCCTTGCGGACTGGACCCGGCGGACGGGCCCGGCGGACGGGCCCCTAGACTGGTCCGACCCTCTTTCGACACTGGAGACGCCATGAAGACCGACATCCACCCCGACTACGTAGAGGCGACGGTCCGGTGCTCGTGCGGCAACACGTTCACCACCCACTCGACCAAGGCCGATCTCCACGTCGAGCTGTGCAACGAGTGCCACCCGTTCTTCACCGGCAAGCAGAAGCTCGTCGACTCGGGCGGCCGGGTGGAGCGGTTCCAGCGCCGCTACGGCGAGCGCAAGGGCCGCGCCAAGTCCAAGGCCGCCCCCGCGGCGCAGGACTGACCCGGCCGGGGCGGGCCGTCCCCGTCCCCGCCGGCACCGACGAGAGCCGCGCGCCCAAACATGTTCGACGACCGGATCGCTGCGCTCGAGGAGGAGTACGAGGCCGTCGAGGCCGACCTGGCCGATCCGGCCACCCTGGCTGACGCCGACAAGTTGCGCGACCTGTCACGCCGCCACAAGGAACTGGGCGAGATCGTGCGCACGTGGCACGACCTGACTGCCGCCCGCGAGGACGTCGCCACCGCCCGCGAGATGCTCACCGAGGCCTCGGGCGACGAGCGAGAGCTCATGCGCGCCGAGGCCGAAGAGGCCGAGGCATCCGTGCACACGCTCGAGAACCAGCTTCAAAGCCTGCTGCTGCCCAAGGACCCCAACGAGGGTCGCAACGTGATCATGGAGATCCGCGGTGCTGTGGGGGGCGACGAGGCCAACCTCTTCGCGCGCAACCTCTACGACATGTACCTGCGCTTCGCCGCGGCGCGGAAGTGGAAGGTGGAGGTGCTGGCGCAGGACGCCTCGGACAAGGACGGGATCAACGAGGCCGTCTTCCGGGTGTTGGGGCCCGACGCGTATCTCCGCCTCGAGCACGAGGGGGGCACGCACCGGGTGCAGCGGGTGCCCGTCACCGAGGCACGTGGGCGGATCCACACCTCGACGGCCACTGTGACCGTGTTGCCCGAGGCCGCCGAGGTGGACGTCGCCATCGACCCCAATGACCTCAAGATCGACGTCTACCGCTCGACCGGCCCCGGGGGGCAGTCGGTGAACACCACCGACTCCGCGGTGCGCATCACGCACCTGCCCACCGGGACCGTGGTGGCCATGCAGGACGAGAAGAGCCAGATCCAGAACCGGGCCAAGGCCATGCTGGTGCTGCGTGCACGCCTGCTCAAGGCCGAGCAGGACCGCCAGGCGGCCGAGATGTCGGCCCAGCGCCGGGGCCAGGTGGGGGCCGGCAACCGCACCGACAAGATCCGCACCTACAACTTCAAGGAGAACCGGGTCACCGACCACCGGATCAACCTCACGCTCTACAGGCTGGATCAGATCTTGGCGGGCGACCTGGCCGAGCTGACCGATGCGCTCATGGCCGACAAGCGCACGCGCCAGCTCGAGGGTGAGGAGGACACCGGGACGTGACCGGCGCACCGCTCCCGCGTGCGACCTCGACCACGGACCCGACCCGCGGCGCCCTGGAGGCCGAGGTGCACGCCCTGCTCGGCGAGGCGCACGAGGCGCGCTTCGTCGTCGAAGAGGCGATCGACCGCTGGTCGGGGCCGGGGCGCCCGGCGCCGGGGGGCCCGCTCGATGCCTCGGTGGTGGCCGAGGCACGCGCCCTCGCGGCGCGCCGGGCCGCCGGGGAGCCCCTGCAGTACGTCTTCGGCCACTGGCCCTTCCGTTCGCTCGAACTGGTGGTCGACCGGCGCGTACTGATCCCGCGACCCGAGACCGAGCAGGTGGTGGAAGTGGCGCTGGCCGAGGCGCGCCGGCTCGGGCCCGGCCTGGTGGCCGTCGACGCCGGCACCGGCTCGGGCGCCATCGCGCTGTCGTTGGCGGCCGAGCTCGGAGCGGTTTCCCTGCGTGAGGTCTGGGCGACCGATACGAGCGCCGGTGCCCTCGCCGTGGCGCGCGCCAACCTCGCCGAGCTGCACCGCCGTGCCGCCGCCCCGCTGCCCCCCGTGGAGCTGGCGGAGGGGAGCTGGCTGGAGCCTCTCCCGGCGCGGCTGGCCGGGGCGGTGGGCCTGGTGGTCTCCAACCCGCCGTACGTGGGAGCGGCCGAGTGGGAGGGGCTGGACCACGAGGTGCGCGCCGAGCCCCGCGGCGCCCTGGTCGCCGGGCCGGCTTCCGACGGCACAGACGGCCTGGCCGGCGTGGAGGCAGTCCTGGCCGAGGCGCGGCGCTGGCTGCACGTGGCGGGGGTCGTGGTGGTGGAGCTGGCGCCGCACCAGGCCCGGTCGGCGGAGCTGTTGGCCCGGCACCTGGGCTACGTCGCCGTGCGCGTGGAGGTCGACCTGGCGGGGCGGTCGCGGGCGTTGGTGGCCCGGCTGCCGGGCTGAGGCAGGGACTCGACCGCGTTGGCCGACCCGCCCCTGGTGCGCCCGGTGGCGCCCGAGGTGGCGACCGCGCTCGGTGCGGGCGCCGTGGTGGCGCTGCCCGCTGCGGGCGGGTACTGCCTGGCCGTGCGCGCCGGGATGCCCGGCGACGACGAGCAGCTCGTGGAGCTGGGGCGGGCGCTGCGGCGGGCGCTCGGGCGGGAGCACGGCACCGCCGTCGAGGACGCCGACCGGCTGCGCTACCTCGTGGGTGACGCCGGCGCCGTGCGGGCGCTGGCCGACGAGGTCGGCGACGAACTGGCCACACTGCTGTCCCGCTGCTGGCCCGGCCCGGTCGAGGTGGCCGTCCGCCGCCACGGCGCCACCGTCATCGTGGGGCAGCCCGACGGCCGCCCGTTGCGCAAGCTCTGCCGGGAGCTCGGGCCCTGGCGCGCCGCCACGCTCCCGTTCACCGAAGCCGCCGAGGTGCGCGCCGCGTGTGCCGCGTGCGCCGCGTCCACCGAGGCCGACGTGGCATCTGTGGCGTGCGTGGTCGACGGGGGTCGCCGGCCCGGAGCGCCGCCGACGGTGGTGGACGCTACGGCCACGCCGCTGCGGATCGCTCAGGAGGGCGCGCTGCCGGCGGCGTACATCGAGGCCACGATGCTCATGAGCGAGCGCCGCCGCTGGCTCCGCGGCCGCCGCCGCCGCCCCTAGTCCGACGTCGCATGAGGGCGTCGCTCCGGCGCGCGCCGGCCGGGCGCTCAGCCGTCGAGCGCCAGTGCGCCGTCGGCCGCCAGCGTGCCGGTCCGGCCCACACCCTCCTCGGCGCAGAGCTGCGCCAGCGCATCGGGGTGGTCGATGTTGGCCCAGGCCCGCGCGCCGGCGCCGGTCCGGCACGCGAGGATGCCCCGCTCGGGCCGGCCCCGGCGGTCGTAGGTGACCGTGTAGGTCTCGACGCGCACCGGGCCGGTCGCCCCGGGGTCGGCGGCGCACCGGGGGAGGGCGTCGACGTCGGGCTGGACGTCCCGCCAGGCGAACGGCTCCTTCCCCCGGTGGGCCGGCGGACGCGAGGCGTAGATCCCCACGGCGTGCTTGGTGGCGTACCAGCCCAGGCCGCTCACGAGCGCTGCGGTCCCCGGCGCGGCACGCAGCGCGCCGACCGCCTGCGCGATGCCGTGGGAGGTGTAGTTGTTGCCCGGCCCGCCGCCGAAGGTCAGCCCTCCGGTCAGGGTGAGGGGGCGCTCGGGGTCGTCGAGGCGCAGGCCGAGCTCGGCCGCCGCCATCTGCACCACCACGGGGAAGCACGAGTAGAGGTCGATCCAGGCCACGTCGTCGATGCCCAGCCCGGCCAGCTCGAGCGCCGCCGCGCCCGCCAGGCGGATGGCGGGGGAGCGGTGCAGCTCGGGCCGCTCCGAGAGGAACCAGTGATCGTTGCCGTCCGCCCCGGCCAGGGGGAAGACCCAGCGCTCGGAGGGCACGCCCGCGGCGCGGGCAGCCTCGGCCGAGCACACGATGAACGCGGCGCCCTGGTCCACCTGCATGTTGGCCACGCAGAGCTTGGGGTAGGGGAAGGCCACCATCCGGTTGTCGGAGCCCGGGGTGACGATCTCGGCGGCCTCCCGCGGGGTCCGGATCCACGCGTGCGGGTTGGACGCGGCCACCTCGCTGAAGCGCGACCACAGCGCCCCGATGCGCGCCCGGTGCTCGTGGAGCGTCCAGCCGTTGGCGGCGCGCAGCGCGTTCTCGAGCAGCGGGTAGGCGTGCACGGGGAGCACGACACCCCGCTGCATCTCGAGCTCGGTGGCCGGGGCCCTGTCCGTGCCGAAGGGCGTGGGCGCCGGGGTTCCCTCCGGCTGGGTGGTCCACTCGAGCCAGGGCTTGGCCGGGTCCCGCTGGGCCAGTGCCCGGGCGTACATGGCCTCGGCGCCCGTGACCACGACGACGTCCCGGTCCCCGCGGCTGATTGCCCGGCAGGCGTGGTGCACGAGCGCCTGGGGCGAGTTGCCCCCGGCGGAGGTGAGCAGCAGCTCCGCAGGCTCGTCGCCCTCGCCGCGGCCCAGACGGGAGGCCACCGCCAGAGGCGGGTTCGTCGGGTGCCACCCGAGGCACGCCACCACCCGGAGGCTGTCGGCCCGCCGAAGGAGCGCCCCGCCGGCCGGCGCCGGGGCGCCCGGCGCGGCCCCGTCGCAGTCCTCGGCCGCGGCGCGCAGTGCGGCCACCATCAGGTCGAGCGGCTCGGGCCGCTCGGAGGGCGGGAGTCCGGCGTCGGATGGGGTGAGGACCTGTCCCACGCCGACGATCACGGGGGTGCGCGGGTCGACGGTCACGGCCCGGGGAGCGTACCGGCTCGGGCCAGGGGGGCGGTCCTCCCCTCGGTAGACTCGGGGGCCATGCGTGTCGCCGTCGGCTCGGATCACGCCGGGTTCGAGCTCAAGGAGATCGTGAAGGCGGAGCTCGAGGCGCGCGGCCACGAGGTGGCCGACCTGGGCGCCGACGGCCCCGACGTCCCGGTCGACTACCCGGACTTCGGCGCCGCCGTGGGGCGGGCGGTGGCGCACGGCTCGGCCGAACTCGGCGTGTGCGTGTGTGCGACGGGCATCGGCATCTCCATGGCCGCCAACAAGGTCCGCGGTGTCCGGGCCGCGCTGGCCCACGACACCACGACGGCCGCCATGTCCCGACGTCACAACCATGCCAACGTGCTCTGTCTGGGAGCCCGTGTCGTCGGCCCCCTTGTGGCCCTCGACGCACTCGAGGCCTTTCTGGCCGCACCCGAGGAGCACGGACGTCACGACCGGCGCGTGGCCAAGCTGGCCGGCCTCGACGCCGCCGACCCCGAAGCCGACGCCTCCGGGGTCGCCGACGCCGACGGCAACGCGCGGGGTCGCAGGGAGCTCGTCCACCACGCCGCAGCGCCCGCCGCTGCGCCGACCACACCCGAAGGGACCCCATGAGCAGCGACGACTCCGCCCTGGCCGCCGATCCCGAGGTGGCGACGCTCATCGCCCGGGAGCTCGAGCGCCAGCAGACGACGTTGCAGCTGATCGCGTCGGAGAATTTCACCTCTCCCGCCGTGCTGGCCGCCTCGGGCTCGGTGCTGACCAACAAGTACGCCGAGGGCTACCCGGGCCGTCGCTACTACGGGGGAAACCAGGTCATCGACGAGGTGGAGGACCTGGCCCGGGACCGGCTCACGGCACTCTTCGGCGCCGAGCACGCCAACGTGCAGCCTCACGCCGGGGCGAGTGCCAACCTGGCCGCGTACCAGGCCCTGCTCGAGCCGGGCGAGACGGTGCTGGCCATGCGCCTCGACCACGGCGGGCACCTGACGCACGGATCACCGGCGTCCATCGTCTCGAAGTTCTGGCGCTTCGTGCACTACCGGGTGACACCAGCCTCGGGAGACGAGGCGGCGCCGGGTGAGGTCATCGACTTCGACCAGGTGGCCCACCTGGCCAAGACCGAGAAGCCGGCGCTGATCGTGGCCGGGGCCACGGCCTACGCACGCACCATCGACCCCCGGCCGTTCCGGGAGATCGCGGACGCCGTCGGCGCGCGGTTCCTCTTCGACGCCGCCCACATCGCCGGGCTGATCGCCGGAGGTGCCCACCCCAGCCCGGTCGGCCTCGCCGACGTGGTGACGTTCACGACGCACAAGACCCTGCGCGGCCCGCGCGGGGCGGCCATTCTGTGCGGGGCCGACCTGGCGAAGAAGATCGACGGGGCGGTGTTCCCCGGCCTCCAGGGCGGCCCGCTCGAGCACGCCGTGGCGGCCAAGGCGGTGGCGTTCGGCGAGGCGTCGAGGCCGGAGTTCGGCCAGTACGCGGCCCAGGTCGTCGCCAATGCCGCCGCCCTGGCCGACGCCCTCGCCGACCACGGGTTCCGCCTGGTCTCGGGTGGGACGGACAACCACATGCTCCTGGTCGACCTGCGGCCCTTCGACGAGGAGCTGACGGGAAAGGAGGCCCAAGAGGTCCTCGACCGGGCCGGCATCACCTGCAACCGCAACACGATCCCCGACGACCCGCGCTCGCCGTTCCTCACGTCGGGCCTCCGCCTCGGATCGGCGGCCGAGACGACGGCGGGCATGGGACCGGCCGAGATGCGGACGGTGGCCGACCTGATCGTGCGGACGCTGAAGGCTCGGGCCGACGAGGGGGAGATCGCCGCGGTGCGAGCCCAGGTGCACGAGCTGTGCTCCGCCTTCCCCCCGTACCCCGACCTCGTGCGCTAACCGCGTGCCCAACATCGGCTGGTACGGCCTGGTCCTCGTCGTTGCCGCCGGGGCGACGGCCGCGCTGAGCGTCCCGGCCAAGCGGGTGGCGGAGCGCGTCGGGTACGTGGCCCACCCGGGCGAACGTTCGGTGCACACCCGCCCCATCCCGTACGGCGGCGGTGCCGCCATGTTCATGGGCTTCCTGGTCGCGGTGCTCGCGGCCGCCCTGGTGCCCCAGCTGCGCAACCTCTACCAGGGATCGCCCGAGATGACCGGCGTGGTCCTCGCCGCCGGCGCCATGTTCGCGGTGGGCCTCATCGACGACATCCGGGACATGTCGGCCCCGGCCAAGATGGCCGGGCAGGTGCTCGCCGCGAGCATCCTGTACTTCAGCGGCGTCACCATGTACGAGCTGAAGATCCCCCTGGCCGGCTTCTTCGTGCTCACGCCGGGTGTGGTCCCCCTCATCACGGCCGCCTGGGTGATCCTGCTCACCAACGCGGTGAACCTGATCGACGGGCTCGACGGCCTGGCCGCCGGGGTGGTGGCGATCGGCGGGGGTGCGTTGGCCGTCTACGGCATCCGGCTCATGGGGCTCGGCCTGCTCCCCGCCGACAACATCGGCCCGCTCGTCGCGGTCCTGGCCTGCGGGATCAGCCTCGGGTTCCTCCCCTTCAACTTCAATCCGGCCCGCCTGTTCATGGGGGATGCCGGCGCCCACTTCCTCGGCCTGCTCATGGCCGCTTCGACGATGGTGATCGGCGGCCGCGTGCCGACGGCCGTGCCCATCAGCGGCGTGACCTACTTCTTCTTCGCCCCGTTGTTCATCCCTCTGCTCATCCTGGGGGTGCCCCTGGTGGACATGGCCTTCGCCTTCGTGCGGCGTACGGCGCGGGGCCAGAAGTTCGACACCCCCGACAAGGAGCACATCCACCATCGCCTGCTGCGCCTCGGCCACGGGCCCCGGCGCAGCGTGATCATCCTGTGGGCCTGGACGGCGATCCTGTCGAGCTTCCTCCTGGTCCCGCTGTTCGTGCACCAGCTCAACGCCTACATCCCGATCGGCGCCGCCGCGCTCGGGGCGGCTCTCTACACGTTCTTCCACCCGGGCCTGCGGCGGGGGAACGGGGAGGACGAGGAGGAGGCGAGCGGGGTGCTCCGGTTCCCCTCGTGACCGTTTGGACGGGGTCCCGGCCGGGGTGCGAAGATGAGGGCTGTGTACCCTGTCCACCTCGCCTCGTCCGCTGCTGCCCGCGCAGCCTGGCGGACGACGGACTTCGGCGCGCCACGCACCGCATAAGGGGGAAGCAGTCGCATGCGTGGTCTCGTGAGCGTCGACGTGCGCGCCCGTCCGGGTGAGCACGCCGGACGAATCCTCCCAGGCAGAGGGACCGAAGCCGCTTCCCGGTGCCGTCGCGTTCCTCGGCATGGGGCTGACGGTGGCGGTGCTGGTGGGTCTCGGGGTTGGGCTGGGGCTGTGGCTGGACCACGTGCTCGGCACGGCGCCGGTGTTCTTGCTCGTGGGGCTGGCCGTGGGTGTGACCGCCGCTGCACTGAGCGTCGTCAAGCAGATCCGCACGTACCTGTAGCGCCCGTGGTCGGGGGGAGCGGCCGGTGATGCTCGAGGGGCTCTCGGACCTGGAGGGCAACGCGCTGGCCAAGGTGCTCCGCCGCACCATCGTCTCCGCCGTGGTGGTGGGGGTGGTGGCCATCCTCGTCGCGCTGCTCCTCTCTGCGCCGTGGTTCGCCGGCGGGCTGGTCATCGGCCTGGCTCTGGCCATCGTCAACCTCCGGTTCCTCGACGCCGGTGTGGCCAAGCTGCACACCGAGGGCGAGGTGAACAACAAGGTGCTCCGGCGGGCCATGGGGACCAAGAGCATCACGCGCCTGGGTGCCATCACCCTGGTCTGCATCGGCTTGATGCTGCTCAACGGCGGCCTCGGCATCGGTGCCGTGACGGGCCTCGTCATCTTCCAGTTGCTCTTCGTGGTCAACGTGGGGCGCGTCGTGCTTTCGCAGGGGATCCAATGAGAGACCACTTCGTCCTCGCCTCCGGCAACATCACCATCGGTGAGCACCACGCAGTGGTACACGTCGCCGGCATGACCATCTACCTGGACGTGGTCTGGACGACCCTCATCGCGGCAGCGATCGTCCTCGCGTTCGGCCTGCGCATGCGGGCCAAGGCCACCTCAGGCGTTCCCGGCAAGTTGCAGCTGCTCTGGGAGCTGCTCGTCGAGCAGGTCTCCGACCTGGCCTCGTCGGCCATCGGCCCCGAGGGCCTCCCGTTCGTCGGGTTAGGCCTGACCATCGGGTTGTTCGTCCTGGTGTGCAACTGGTTGGCCTTCATCCCGAGCGGTGACCCGGGGTACCTGTCCCCGCCGACCGGTGACGTCAACCTGCCCCTGGCCCTGGCCCTGATCGTGTTCTTCACGGTGCACTACAACTCGGTGAAGGCACGCGGGTTGGGCGGCTACTTCAAGCACTACGCGCAGCCCTACGCCGCGCTGACCCCGATCAACATCATCGAGGAGATCACCAAGCCGATCACCTTGACCTTCCGACTCTTCGGCAACATCTTCTCGGGTGTGCTGATGATCACGGTCATCGTCACGCTGATCCCGCCGTTCGCCTCGTGGATCGGGCTGGCCATCTGGAAACCCTTCGACGAGCTCTTCATCGGCGCCATCCAGGCCTTCATCTTCGCCCTGCTCACGATCATGTACCTCGGCATGGGCATGAGCCGGGACGCCCACTAGGCGGTCGCCGGCCCGGCACAGACGTCACCCACAGGGCCTCAACCCTCGATCTCGACAAAGGAGAGAACAGACATGGCAGGATCAGTTGAAGCATCGGTACGTGTCGCTGGCGCGCTGGTCGGCGGCGGGCTGGCGCTGGGCGGCGGGGCCATCGGCGCCGCCGTCGGTGACGGTCTGGCGGGTTCGCAGACGATCGCGGCCATTGCCCGGCAGCCGGAGATCGAGGCCAAGGCCCGCCAGTACTTCTTCCTGACGGTCGGTCTGGTGGAGGCCATGTACTTCATCAACCTGCTCTTCATGGTCGTGTTCGTCTACGTCTTCGCGGCGAAGAGCATCACCGCCTGACGCGACATTCGTCGCCAACCTGACGGAGACAACCAGGAGACCAGAGCACCATGACTACTGCCGGCATCTTCCTACTGCCGAACGGGACGTTCTTCGTCGAGCTCGCCGTCTCGCTCGTCCTGATCTTCCTCATCTACAAATACGTGCTCCCGCCCATCAACAAGGCGATGGGGGAGCGACAGGAGAAGATCAGGGAGTCGCTCGAGGCGGCCGACCGGGCCAAGGCAGACGCGGAGGCTGCCGACGACGAGCGCCGCGCCGTGCTCGATGAGGCGCGCCACCAGGCCCGCGAGATCGTCGCCACGGCCAACCGCACCGCCGAACAGGTGCGGACCGACGCTCAGGCCCGGGGACAAAGCGAGTACGAGCGCATCGTCGCCAACGCGGAGATCGAGGTCGCCTTGGCGCGTCAGCGCGCCGTCGAGGAGGCCGCGTCCCGCATGGGCGAGATCGTCATGGACGTCGTCGAGCGGATCATCGGGCGCGAGGTGACCCACGAGGCCCACCGCGACCTGATCGACGAAGCGGTCCAGGCGCTCCGCTCCGACACCAGCGGTGGTGCCGCGGCCAACGCCGAGGCCTTCCAGTGAACCCCACCCTCCAGGGGTACTCCGCCTGCGTCATCGAGGGCACCGAGCCGGCGTCGCTCGGTGCGGTGGCGGCCGATCTCGAGTCGGTCGAGCGGCTCGTGCTGTCCCATCCACCGCTGCGCGCCGCGCTCTGCGACACAGCCGTGCCCGGGACGGCCCGCCGGGCCGTCCTTCTCGATCTGCTCGAGAACAAGGTGGCGCCCGAAGCTCAGCGCCTGGCCGCGTTCGCCGCCATGATCGTGACGGCACCCGAGGTGCCCGGTGCGCTGGCCTGGGTGGCCACCAGGGTCCGGCACGCCGCCGAGGGTCGCCGCCTCGAGGAGCCGTCTCTCAGTCTGCTCCAGGCGCGCCGGCGTGTCAGCGGGTATGCCACCGCACTGCACGAGGACCTCTCGACGCCCGAGCTCGAGTCGCTCGAGGACGACCTCTTCCGCTTCGCCCGTATCGTCGCCGCCACTCCGGCCCTGCGCGGCGCGCTCACCGATCGCGATCTGGACGTGACAGCCCGCCAGAGCCTCGTGGAGGAACTTCTCGGGGGCAAGGTTCCCGACTCGTCGGTGGCGTTGGTTCGCTACGCCGTGACAGGCGGCCGGGCGCGGGACATCGTGGGCACCTTGGACTACCTGGTCGAGCAGACCGCGAAGGCCCGGGGCTGGCGCATCGCACGCGTGCAGGCGGCCGCGCCCATCGAGGAGGACCAGCAGATGCAGCTGCGCGACTCGCTGCGCACGCTGACCGGCGGGCCGGTAGAGCTGCAGGTGGAGGTGGACGAGACGCTCCTCAGCGGCGCGTTGATCCGCATCGGCGATCTGCAGGTGGACGCCACCGCCCGCGGGCGCATCGACGCCCTACGCGAGCACCTCGCGCCGGCCGGCTGGGAGCCGGCCGGCTTCGGCGCCGCAGTGCACGGGCACGGGACTTCAAAGACAGAGGGAGCAGACTGATGGCAGAGCTGACGATCGACGCCAGTGAGATCACCAAGGCGCTCGAGCGCAACGTGGAGAACTACACGCCGATGGTGGGCACCGAGCAGATCGGGCGCATCGTCGAGGTGGGCGACGGGATCGCCCGGGTGTCGGGCCTGCCCGGCGCGGCGGTGAACGAGCTGCTCGAGTTCGAGGACGGCACCCTGGGACTGGCCCTCAACCTCGACGAGGACACCATCGGAGCGGTGGTCCTCGGAGAGGTGGACAACCTCGAGGAGGAGCAGACGGTCAAGGCGACAGGGCGCATCCAGACGGTGCCGGTGGGTGACGCCCTCCTCGGCCGTGTGGTGAACGCGCTCGGAGAGCCCCTTGACGGCAAGGGACCGGTCAACACCACCGAGACCCGCCGTATGGAGGTGCAGGCACCGGGCATCGTGGGTCGCCAGCCGGTAAGCGAGCCGCTGCAGACAGGCATCAAGGCCATCGACGCCATGACACCCATCGGTCGAGGCCAGCGCGAGCTGATCATCGGCGACCGCAAGACCGGCAAGACCACGGTGGCGGTCGACACCATCATCAACCAGGCCGGCCAAGGCGTGAAGTGCATCTACGTGGCCATCGGGCAGAAGAACTCCTCGGTGGCCCAGACGGTGGCCACCCTCGAGAACCACGGCGCCCTCGAGTACACCGTGGTCGTGGTGGCCTCGGCCGGGGATCCCGCCCCGTACAAGTACCTGGCACCCTATGCCGGCTGCGCCATGGGCCAGCACTGGATGGAGAACGGCGAGCACGCCCTCATCGTGTACGACGACCTCTCCAAGCAGGCCGAGGCCTACCGCTCGGTCTCCCTCCTCCTCCGCCGCCCGCCGGGCCGCGAGGCCTACCCGGGCGACGTCTTCTACCTCCACTCACGGCTGCTCGAGCGCGCGGCCAAGCTGTCCGATGCGCGCGGCGGCGGCTCGCTCACCGCGCTGCCGGTGATCGAGACCAAGGCGGGCGACATCTCGGCCTACATCCCCACCAACGTCATCTCCATCACCGATGGGCAGGTCTTCTTGGAGACCGACCTGTTCAACTCGGGCATCCGGCCGGCCATCAACGTCGGCAACTCGGTGAGCCGGGTCGGCAGCGCGGCGCAAATCAAGGCCATGAAGCAGGTGTCGGGGACGCTCAAGCTCGACCTGGCTCAGTTCCGCGAGCTCGAGGCCTTCGCCACCTTCGGCTCGGAGCTCGACAAGGTGTCGCAGGCTCAGCTCGATCGCGGTTACCGCCTGACCGAGCTGCTCAAGCAGTCCCAGAACCAGCCGGCGCCGGTCGAGGAGCAGGTGCTGACGATCTACGCCGGTACCAAGGGCTGGGCCGACACGGTCCCGGTCAGCGAGGTGCGCCGGTTCGAGTCCGAGCTGATCGAGTACTTCAGGGCCAACCACGCGGGCGTGCTCGAGACGATCCGGACGACGGGAGCGCTACCCGGCGGCGACGAGCTTGACCGGGGTCTCACCACGTTCCTCGAGGGCTTCGACACGGGGAAGGTCGGCTGATCCATGGCCGGAGGCCAAGAGCGGATCCTGCGCCGGCGCATCCGGACGGTGCAGTCCACGAGGAAGATCACCAAGGCGATGGAGCTCATCGCCGCCTCGCGGATCGTGCGCGCCCAGAACCGGATCGCGGCCAACCGCCCCTTCCGACAGGGCATGGAGCGCGTGTTGCGGGTGACGGCGGCCGCCGACACGGTGGCAGCGGCCAAGCTCTTGGGCGCGCCCGAGTCCGCCCGCCACGTGGGCATCCTCTCCATCGTCGGGGACCGTGGTCTGGCCGGGTCCTACAACACCGGCGTGCTGCGGGCGACCGAGCGGCTGGTGGCCGAGCACAAGGCGGCCGGAGCCGAGGTCACCGTGTGGTCGGTGGGCAAGAAGGCACCGGCGTACTTCCGCTATCGGGGCATCGACATCGCACAGTCCTTCGGCGGCTTCGCCGACCGGCCCGAGTTCGCCGACGCCCGCCACGTGGCCACGGTCGTGGGGACGCCCTTCATGGCCGGGGAGATGGACCTGGTGCAGATGGTCTCCACCCGCTTCGTCTCGGCCGGGACCCAGCGCGTCGAGCCGCTGCAGCTGCTGCCGCTGCCGCTCCCCGAGGCCGCAGAGGCAGAGGTCGGCCACGAAGAGGGCAAGCTCGAGGGGTACACCGAGTTCGAGCCCGAGCCCGAGGCGCTCCTCGCAGAGTTGGCCCCCCGTGCGCTGGAAGCCGAGATCTTCGCCGCCCTGCTCGAAGGCGCCGCGGCGTTCTTCACCGCCCAGCAGCGGGCCATGGCGGCGGCCACCGACAACGCGGACGAACTCGTCCGCACCCTGACCCGCGTGATGAACCGCGCCCGTCAGGACGCCATCACCACCGAGATCATGGAGATCGTCGGCGGGGCCGAGGCGCTCCGCCAATCGAAGGAGGCATGACCCAATGACCACCACCGCCACCCACGACGCTGCCGGTGCTGCGCGCGTGCTCGAGGACGGCCGGGTCGTCGCCATCGCGGGACCGGTCATCGACGTCGAGTTCCCGCCGCACGCCCTGCCTGAGATCAACCACGAAGTCGAGTTCGACATCGAGCTGGACGGCTCGCGGCACACGGTCGCAGCCGAGGTGGCCCAGCAGATCGGCGAGGGACGCGTCCGTTGCATCTGCATGCAACAGACGGACGGCCTGGTGCGCGGCGCCCCCGTGCGCAACCTCGGTCGTGGAATCTCGGTACCGGTGGGCAATGCCGTCCTCGGTCACGTCTTCAACGTGCTCGGCAGGCCGCTCGACACCGATTCCATCGAGGGTGCCGACGACTACTGGGAGATCCACCGCAACGCGCCTGCCTTCGACCAGCTCGAGCCCCGGGCGCTGATGTTCGAAACGGGCATCAAGGTCATCGACCTGCTCGAGCCCTACGTGCAGGGTGGCAAGATCGGCCTCTTCGGCGGGGCCGGCGTGGGCAAGACGGTGATCATCCAGGAGATGATCCACCGGGTGGCTCAGGAGCACGGTGGTGTGTCCGTGTTCGCCGGGGTGGGCGAGCGCACCCGTGAGGGCACCGACATGTGGCTCGAGATGCAGGAGTCCGGCGTCATCGACAAGGCGGCTCTGGTGTACGGGCAGATGGACGAGCCCCCTGGTGTCCGCCTCCGGGTCGCCCTGGCGGCGCTCACGATGGCCGAGTACTTCCGCGACGTGCAGAACCAGGACGTGCTGCTCTTCATCGACAACATCTTCCGCTTCGTGCAGGCCGGCTCAGAGGTGTCCACGCTGCTCGGCCGCATGCCCTCGGCCGTCGGGTACCAGCCCACCTTGGCCGACGAGATGGGCGAGCTCCAGGAGCGGATCACCTCGACCAAGGGGAAGTCGATCACGTCGCTGCAGGCGGTGTACGTGCCGGCGGACGACTACACCGACCCGGCCCCGTTCACGACGTTCACCCACCTCGACGCCACCACGGAGCTGTCCCGCCAGATCGCCGCCCTCGGCATCTACCCGGCCGTGGACCCGCTGGCCTCGACTTCGAACATCCTCGCCCCCGAGATCGTGGGAGAGCGCCACTACGCCGTGGCCCGGCGGGTGCAGGAGATCCTGCAGCGCTACAAGGAGCTCCAGGACATCATCGCCATCCTCGGCATGGACGAGCTCTCCGAGGAGGACCGGGTGACGGTGAACCGGGCCCGCAAGGTGCAGCGGTTCCTCTCCCAGCCCTTCTTCGTGGCTGAGGTCTTCACAGGCGTGCCCGGCATCAACGTGCCCATCGACGAGACCGTCGAGTCCTTCGAGGCCCTGGCCAACGGCGAGCTCGACAATGTGCCCGAGCAGGCGTTCCTCAACGTGGGCGGTGTCGAGTCGGTGCTCGAGAAGGCGCGGAGCCTCGAGAAGGAAGCGGGCTAGTGGCCGACGGCATCTTCGGCGTCGAGGTCGTCACCCCCGAGCAGTCCCTCTTCGCCGGGGGAGCCCGCTCGGTGGTCCTCGCCACCTCCGACGGCGACCTCACCGTGCTCGACGGGCACACGCCGCTGGTGGGCGACGTGGTGCCCGGGGAGGTCCGCGTCGAGCTGCCCGACGGAACGGAGCTGGCCCTGGCCGTCCACGGGGGCTTCGTGCAGGTGGACACCAGCCCCGGTGCCGCCGCCGGGCTGGTCGAGGGGGACGGGCCGCTGGCCGGCCTCTCGACCCGGGTGACCGTGCTGGCCGGCGTGGCCGAGCTGGCCGGGGAGATCGACGTGCCCCGGGCCGAGCTGGCTCGGGAGCTGGCGACACAGCGGGTGAGTGAGGTGTCGTCCGGCCGCGGTGCCGCCATCGAGGTGGGCGAGACGTCAGAGGCCACCCTGGCTCTGGCCGAGGTGCAGGACGCGCTGGCCCGGGCCGAGCTGCGCCTCTCGACTGCAGCCAAGAAGAGCTAGTCAGTCGAACTGGATCGAACTGAACTCGGCCAACTTGGCCAGCGCGTGGCTGGCGTCGATCTGGCGCACCGTGCCGGACTTCGAGCGCATGACCAGCGACTGGGTGGTGGCCCCGAACTCGTGGTACTGCACGCCCTTGAGAAGCTCGCCGTCGGTGATTCCGGTGGCGGCGAAGAAGCAGTTGTTTCCCTGCACCAGGTCGTCGGTGCTCAGCACCGCCTCGAGGTCGTAGCCGGCCTCGAGGGCCGCCGTGCGCTCCTCCTCGTTGCGGGGGTAGAGCTTCCCCTGGATCTCGGCCCCCATGCACTTGAGGGCGGCCGCGGCGATGACGCCCTCGGGCGTCCCCCCGATGCCGAACAGGATGTCCACGCCCGCTCCGGGCCAGCTGGTGGCGATGGCCCCGGCCACGTCCCCGTCGGTGATGAGGCGGATCCGCGCCCCGGTGCCGCGCACCTCGGCGATCAGGTCGTCGTGGCGCGGACGGTCAAGGATGACCGCGGTGAGGTCCCGCACCGCCCGGCCCATCGCCTCGGAGAGCGCGTGCATGTTGTCGGTGGGGGAGCGGCGGATGTCGCACGCACCCTTGGCCCGCGGGCCCACGGCCAGCTTCTCCATGTACACGCAGGGGCCCGGGTCGAACATGGCTCCCCGTTCGGCCACGGCGATGACGGCCAGGGCGCCGCCGCGGCCCTGGGCCGTCAGCGTGGTTCCGTCGATGGGGTCGACCGCGATGTCGGTCAGCGGCGGGGTGCCGTCGCCGATCTTCTCGCCGTTGAACAGCATGGGGGCGTTGTCCTTCTCCCCCTCGCCGATGACGACGATGCCGTCCATCGGGACGGACGACAGCACCGTGCGCATCGCCTCGACGGCCGCCCGGTCGGCCCCGATCTTGTCCCCACGGCCCATCCAGCGGCTGGCCGCCATGGCGGCCGCCTCGGTGGTCCGCACCAGGTCCATGGCGAGGTTCCGGTCGGGGGCTTGGGGAGCGGTCACCACGGCCCACGACGATAGTTGGTCGCCGTCGAGGGCACCGGCGAGCCGCGATACTTGAGGGCGTGGAGCAGGACCAGATCGTCGTGGAGCCCGGTGGGCCGCTGCAAGGCACGGTGTGCGCCGGGGGCGCCAAGAACTCGGCGCTGAAGCTCATGGCTGCCTGCCTGCTGGCCGAGGGCCGGAGCGTGCTGTCGAACGTCCCGCGGATCTCCGACGTTGACACCATGGCCAGGGTGCTGCGGGCCATGGGCGCCGAGGTGGAGCGGCTCGAGGACGGCGACGTCGCTGTGACGGCCCCGGCCGCGGACGGGCTGGTGCCGGCCGGGCCCTACGAGCTCTTCGAGCGCATGCGCGCGTCGGTGGTGGTCCTCGGGCTGATGTTGGCCCGCTGCGGGTCGGTGCACGTGCCGCTGCCCGGCGGGGACGACTTCGGGGACCGGCCGATCGACTTCCACGTCAACGGGCTCACCGCCATGGGTGCCCGCTTCGAGTCCTCTCACGGCGAGGTGCTCGGCACCGTGCCGAAGGGGAGGCTGGTGGGCACCCGCGTCGTCCTCGAGTACCCGAGCCACACCGCCACCGACAACCTCCTCATGGCGGCCGTGTTGGCCAAGGGCTCCACGGTGATCGAGAACGCGGCCAAGGAACCCGAGGTGGCCGACCTGGCTGCTCTGCTGTGCGACATGGGGGCGGAGGTGCACGGTGCGGGCACCTCGCGCATCGAGGTCGAGGGCGTCGACGAGCTGCGGCCGGCCCGGCACACCGTGGTGCCCGACCGGGTGGTGGCCGCCACCTACCTGGCCGCCGTCGGCATGGCCGGCGGCGCGGTGACCATCGCCGACGCCCGGCCAGAGCACATGGAGATGCTGCTGCGCAAGGTCAACCAGATGGGGGTCGAGACCGACATGACGCCCGATGGACTGCGCGCCGCGGCACACGGGCGCCTGGCCGCGGTCGACGTGGCCACGTTGCCCTACCCGGGGGTGGCGACCGACTACAGCCCACTCCTGGTCGCCATGCTGACCGTGGCCGACGGGGTCGGCATCCTGACGGAGAACCTGTTCTCCGGCCGGTTCCGCTACGTGGAGGAGCTGCGTCGCATGGGCGCGGACATCCGCACCGAGGGGCACCACGCGGTGGTCCGGGGCGTGCGACGGCTCTCGGCTGCGCCGGTGCGCGCTCCTGACATTCGCGCCGGTGTGGCGCTGGTGCTGGCGGGCCTGGTGGCCGACGGGGAGACGGTGGTCAGTGGGGCGCACCACATCGACCGGGGCTACCAGGACCTGGTGGGCGCGCTGCGGTCGCTCGGAGCATCGGTGGCGCGCCGGTGAGCCCCGCCACGGGGGCAGGCCCGACCGGCGTGGCGGGGCAGAGGCCGCGGGATCCGGTCGCGTTGCTCGAAGGCGCCCGTGCGGGCGACCGCGTCTCGCTGGCACGGCTGTTGTCGTACATCGAAAACGGCGGTGAGACCGCCACTGCCGTGGCGCGTCTGGCCTACCGAGGCGAGGTGCCCTACACGATCGGCCTCACCGGTTCGCCCGGCGCCGGCAAGTCGACGCTAACCGACGGCCTGCTCACCGAGGTGCGTGCCGGCTGGCCCGAGCCCGTCTCGCTCGCCGTGCCCCAGGTCGGGGTGCTGGCCGTCGACCCCACGTCGCCCTTCAGCGGCGGGGCCATCCTCGGCGACCGGGTGCGCATGGGCCAGCACACGCTCGACCCCACCGTCTTCATCCGCTCCATGGCCACCCGCGGCCATCTGGGCGGGCTCTCGCTGGCCGTGCCCGACGCCGTGCGCCTGCTCGGTGCGTCGGGCATCGGCGTGGTGATCGTCGAGACGGTCGGCGTGGGGCAGATGGAGGTCGACATCGCCTCGGCGGCCGACACGACCGTGGTCGTGGTCACGCCCGGGTGGGGCGACGCCATGCAGGCCAACAAGGCCGGCCTGCTCGAGGTGGCCGACGTCTTCGTCATCAACAAGGCCGACCGCCCCGGCCGGCGCGAGGCCCGCCGCGATCTCGAGCAGATGCTCGACCTGGCGCGGCCCGACTCGTGGCGCCCCGAGATCCTCGACACGACCGCGACGGCGGGCGAAGGCATCGCCGACCTGTGGTCCGCCGTGGCGCGCCACCGTGCGCACCTCGAGGTAACCGGTGAATTGGCCGCCCGCCGCGCCCGACGCGTGGCGCAGGTCCTGCGCCGGGTCCTCCTGGCCCGGGCCGAGTCACGGGTCGACGAGCTGGCGTCGGGCGAGGAGTTCGCCACGGCCGTGAAGGCGCTGGCGGCGGGTGAGATCGATCCCTACGCAGCGGCGGACCGGATCGAGCGATGAGCCGGCACTCGCGGGTTCCGGTACGGTGCCCCCATGGCTGAGGCGTTCGTCACCGTGGAGCGACGGCCCGACGGTGTGGCGCTCATCCGGCTGGACCGCCCGAAGGCCAACGCGCTCTCGGGCGCCGTGCTGGCCCAGGTGCAACAGGCGGCCGAGGGTCTCCACGCCGATTCGCCGGGCGCCGTGGTGCTCTGGGGCGGGCGCAAGATCTTCGCCGCCGGGGCCGACATCGTCGAGCTCGACGGCAGCGGCGCCGGCGCCGTGGGGGCCAACTTCGCGACCGCACTGGGCGCCCTGGCCTCGGTGCCCCGAGTCACCATCGCCGCGGTCAACGGCTACGCGCTCGGTGGCGGGCTCGAGCTGGCGCTCGCGTGCGACCTGCGGATCTGCGCCGAGGACGCCGCCTTCGGCCTCCCCGAGGTACTGCTGGGCGTCATCCCCGGCGGCGGCGGAACCCAGCGTTTGCCCCGCCTCGTCGGCGCGGCGCGGGCCAAGGAGCTGATCTTCACCGGCCGCCAGGTGCGCGCCGACGAGGCGCACGCCATCGGCCTGGTCAACCGGGTGGTGGCGCCCGACTTCGTCCTCGACGCGGCGCTTGCGTGGGCGGCCGAGCTCGCAGCCGGGCCGGTCCTGGCCCACGGCCTGGCCAAGGCCGCGGTCGATCGGGGGCTCGACGGCACGCTCGAGGACGGCCTCGGGATCGAGCAGGTGGCGTTCGCCGCGGCGGCCGGGACGGAGGACGCGGCCCGTGGCATCGCGTCGTTCACCGAGCACGGACCCGGCAAGGCGACCTTCGTCGGGCGGTGACGCAGTGAGCTCGCCCCCCATCCCCGTGAGCTCCGGCGAGGGAGCGTTCGACCCCTCGGTCCGGTGGTTCCAGCATGCCGTGTTCTACGAGGTCCTCATCCGGGGGTACCACGACGCCAACAACGACGGCACTGGGGACATCCGGGGCCTGCGCGAGAAGCTCGACTACATCGAATGGCTGGGCATCGACTGCATCTGGATGCTGCCCTTCTACCCGTCGCCCTTCCGCGACGGCGGCTACGACATCAGCGACTTCTTCAACGTCCACCCCGACTACGGGACCATCGGGGACCTGGTGGGTTTCCTCGAGGACGCGCATCGGCGCGGCATCCGCGTCGTCGCCGACCTGGTCATGAACCACACGAGCGACCAGCACCCCTGGTTCATCGAGTCTCGCTCCTCGCGGGACAACGCCAAGGCGGACTGGTACGTGTGGAACGACGACGACCAGAAGTGGCCCGACGCCCGCGTCGTCTTCACGGACGTGGAGCGCTCCAACTGGACGTGGGACGACACCCGCCAGCAGTACTACTGGCACCGCTTCTACCACCATCAGCCCGACCTCAACTACGAGAACCCCGAAGTTGCGGACACCATGATCGACCTGGTCCGGTTCTGGCTGGACCTGGGCTTCGACGGCTTCCGGCTCGACGCCGTGCCGTACCTCTACCAGCGCGACGGCACGTCGGGGGAGCACCTGCCCGAGACCCACACCTTCATCAAGCGCGTCCGCAAGCAGATCGAAGCCGATTACCCGGGCCGGATCCTCCTCGCAGAGGCCAACGGCTGGCCCAGCGACGTGGCCGACTACTTCGGCGACGGCGACGAGTGCCACCTGTGCTTCCACTTCCCGCTCATGCCTCGCCTCTTCATGGCGGTGCGCCGCGAGCAGCGGTACCCGATCACCGAGATCCTGGCCCAGACCCCCGAGATCCACGATGCCTGCCAGTGGGCCATCTTCCTGCGCAACCACGACGAGCTCACCCTCGAGCAGGTTACCGACGAGGAGCGGGACTACCTCATCGCGGAATACGCCAAGGACCCACGGATGAAGCGCCACATGGGCATCGGGCGCCGCCTGGCCCCGTTGCTCGACAACGACCGCCGCACAGCCGAGCTGCTGTACGCCCTGATCCTGTCCCTGCCGGGGAGCCCCGTCATCTACTACGGCGACGAGCTGCTGATGGGTGACAACATCTACCTCGGTGACCGGGATTCGGTTCGTACGCCCATGCAGTGGTCCCCCGACCGCAACGGCGGGTTCTCGCAGGCGGACTTCGCGCAGCTCTACCTGCCGCCGCTCATGGACCCCGTCTACGGTTTCAGCGCCCTCAACGTGGAGGCCCAGCTGCGCAACCAGGGCTCGTTCCTCCACTGGCTGCGTCGCATGCTGACCGAGCGGCGCGCCCTGCCTGTGATGGGCGTCGGCGCCATGGAGGTGCTGCCCTGTGCCAACCCCTCGGTCCTGGCCTACATGCGATCGGGGGAGGTGTCCGACATCCTGACCAACGCGCCGGTGACCGGCCCCCCGGTGAGCCCGGCGCCCGACGGGGCGCTCGACTGGGGTCGGGCCACGGTGCTGGCCCGGACGGTGCCGGCGGGGAACGAGAGCCAGGGGGACGAGGTCGTGCACCGCCAGCAGGCGGTCCTGTGCGTCCACAACCTCAGCCGCTTCGCCCAGCCGGCCGAGTTGGCTCTGGCCAAGTGGGCCGGCTCAACGCCCTTCGAGGTGCTGGGACGCGTGCCGTTCCCGGTCATCACCGAGGAGCCCTACACGGTCACCTTGCCGCCGTACGGCTTCTTGTGGTTCGACCTGGCGCCCGAGGAGAGGCCGGGGCGGGAATGACGGCCGGGCGCGACCAGGCACTCCGCACGCTTGCTGAGGCGTGGCTGGGGCTGCGTCGGGTCGCGCCGGGGACGGACTTCACCATCGAGCGCGTCGAGGTGCTCCGCCCGGGACGCCCCGGACTGCTCGAGATGGTGGTGGCGGTGGGGGAGCGCCGGGCCCACCTCGTGGTCGGCCTGCGGGCCGTCGGCGAGGAGCCCCACTTCCTGCGCGCGGCCGAGGAGTGTGCCCTCGGGCTGCTCGACGACGACCACGGCCTGGCGGTGTGCACCGACGCGCTGCGCGACGCGCGAATTGGCGCCGCTCCTACTCGCCACCGTGCGCGGGGTGGCGCCCCGTCCGGGGCCGGTCGGCATCCTGCGTGACGACGAGGACGCCACCGTCCTCGACTGCGGCGACCGGGGGGACCTCACGGTGTTCCCCTGGCTGGAGGACCGCCCCCGGCCCGACGTCGACGTCCTGGTGGCGCTCGACGAGGCCGGCTTCAACCACGTGGCAGCCCCGTTGGTGCGCTGGACCGCCGGTGACCGGGATCTGGGCGTGGTCCAGGAGCCCCTGGCCGATCGCTCGGGGGGCTGGGCGGTCGCCCTGACCTCGCTGCGCGACTTCTACGCGTCGGGCGGGGCGCCGGAGGTGGCCGGCGGCGACTTCGGCGACGAGGCGCGGGCGCTGGGCGTGATGACGGCGCGCATGCACCTGGCCCTCGACCGCGCCTTCCTGCGCCACCACGAGCCGGTGGGCGGCTGGGTGGACACGGCGGAGGAGCAGATCGCCGCGGCCGATCCGACCCTGCTGGAGGTGCCCGGCGTGGCCGATCTGGTCAAGTGGATCCGCGAGTCCGAGGGGCGGCTCCCGGTCATCCGTACCCACGGCGACTTCCACCTGGGCCGCACGGCCCGCACGGACCAGGGCTGGATGGTGGCGGACTGCCGACCGGGCGGCGTCCTCGACGACGAGCCCGCCCCGGGACGGCGCACCCCGCTGGCCGACGTGGCCGACCTCCTGTGGTCGATGCACCGGGCCAGCGTCGTCGCCGCGGCCGAGCGGGACCCGACCGGCCGGCTGGGCCTTGCAGCGCTCGGGCAGGCGTGGGAGCGCCGGAACCGGCGGGCCTTCGTGGCGGGCTACCTGGCCACCCCCGGCATCACCGGGCTGGTCGGCCTCGACCGCGATCTGGTCCGGCGCCTGGTGTCGTTCCTGGAGCTGGCCCGCTCCGTGCGCACGCCGTCGGCGGGCGGCGGTGACGGCGGAGGCCGGTCGGGCCGCTCCTAGAGGGCCAGTGCCGGGACCTTGAGCGACTCGGCGGCCTCTTCGGGGGACACCACGTTGATGGCCACGCCCGTGCCCAACTCGAAGCCGGCCGTCGTGGTCGCCTTGGGCCAGATGTGGGCGTGCCAGTGGTAGGGCTCGCCCACCCGGTAGGGCGCCGAGTGGAACACGATGTTGTAGGCCACGTCACCCACCGCCTCGGCCAGCCGCTGCAGCGACCGGCGGATGGCCTCGCCGACCGCCACGAGGTCCTCGGTCGGGCTGCGGTGGAGGTGCGGGTTGTGCCCTCGGGGCATCACCAGCATCTCGTAGGGGACGGCGCTCCAGAAGGGACAGACGACCACCACGCGGTCGTTGGCGTAGATCACCCGCTCGGTCGAGTCCTCCTCGGCGTCGATGGTGGTGCACAACAGGCACGACCCGACGAACCGGGCGAAGCGCGCCTGCTCCTCCGCCAGCTCGCGCGGGACGAATGACATGCCGAGCAATTGCCCGTGCGGGTGCTCCAGCGAGGCTCCCGCCTCACGGCCGGAATTCACGATGGCCTGGGTGCAGCGCAAGTTTGGTTGCGAGGCGTGCTCCTCGATCCGGTCGCGCAGGGCAGCCATGACCAGCTCGACCTGTTCCCGGCCGAGCTGGCCGAGCGTGGCGTCGTGGCGCGGAGAGAAGATCAGGATCTCGTGGATGCCCCCGGCGGAGGCCTGGGTGAACACCGGGCCCCGGTTGGCCACCACGAAGGGCTCGTCCCCTTCGAACGCCGGGTAGAGGTTGGGCACGACGCGGACCAGCCAGCCCCCGCTCGGCCCGTACGTCTCGAGCGCCGGCGGCGTGCCCTCCTCGTTGCCCGGACAGAACGGGCACGGGCGGCCGAGCGAGTCGGCCGGCCACGCGGAGCGGGTGACGAAGGAGTGAGGTCGCTCCGAGCGCCCCGGGCTGACCACCACCCAGCGTCCGGAGAGGGGGTCGAGGCGGAGCTGGTTCATGACGGCACGGCGCGGAGTGCGGTGCAGCCCGACGTCCGGACATCCCTCATCGCACCCGTTCTCATGCTCTCCCAACCTCCCTCCACCTCTACGGTACAGGCTCAGTTGCCCACCGGAGCGGCACTCCCGGCCCAGGGGAGCGGCACTCCCGCCTTGCGGCGCCCGCCCGTCACCCGCCCGTCACCGGGACTGGGGGAACATGGCGCCATGCACCACCCTTCCGGCGCGGCCTTCGACGCGGTCCTCCTCGTGCACGTCGGCTGCGCGGTCGTGGGTCTGGTCGCCACGCTGGCCGCCACGGCCACGGCGACCCGCCTGGGGCGGCTGGCCGCGGCCGCGGCCGCTCTGCCCGAACCGTTGCGGCGGTACTTCCGGCCCGGCTTCAACTGGGCCGGTCGGGCCGTCTACGGCATCCCGGTGTTCGGGTTCCCCCTCGTGGCGATGAGCGGCGGCGCGTACGCGCTCGGTGACGCGTGGATCCTGGCCGGCCTGGCTCTCTTCGCAGGTGTGGCGCTGCTGGGAGAAGGAGTGCTGTGGCCCGCCGAGCGTCGCCTGCAGCGCGCCGTCACAGCCGTCCCTGAATGCGGTGGCGTCGTCGACGACGCGGCGTCTGTCCGGCGCGACGCCCGGACGATGGCCCGGGCCGGTGGCGCCGTGCTCGTCTTGTTGGTGGCGGGCGTCGTCGTCATGATCGCTCAGCCCTGAGCTGGCCCACGCGGCCGTGCCGGCGACAGGGCAGGACCCCAGTCGGGTGGGGCCCTGCCCTGCGCGTCCTCCGGCGCCGCTCAGGCGGCCGGCTTCCTCGCTGTTCGGGTGATCAGCCGCACCGCCGGCCACCGCCCACGGGCGGCGGCAGGGTGTACCCACCACCGCAGCCGCTGCCACCACCACCACCGGATGGGTAACCACCGCCCCCGCCGCTACACGGGATCTTCACCCCGGCCGTGCCCGACGAGGCGGCGTAGGTGCTGTTCCCGGCGTAGGTCACGGTGACGGTCACCGTTCCCGCGACCTGGTTGACCGACGAGATCGTGCATGACGCCACGCCCGAGGCATCGGTCGTGGCGGTGCACTTCTGGGCCGACGACCCCGAGCCGAGCGTCAGCGTCACGGGCTGGCCGCTCAGCGGCGTGCCGTTGCTCGTGAGCTGGGCCGAGAGGGTAAGAGACGAGCCGTTGGTGCCGCTCGTCGCACCGGTGTAGGTGATGGTGGTCGGGGCGCCGGTGATCACCACCTGGTTGGACCCGGTGCTGGCGACCAGCTGGGGCGAGGTGCCCGTGTTGCCCGCGAACGTCCCCGTCACCGAGTAGGTCCCGGTCGGCTCGTCGGGGTTGACCGTGCACGATGCGCGGCCCCAGACGTCCGTCGTCGCCGTGCAGCTCTGGGTTCCGTTCAGCGTCAGCGTGACCGTCTGCCCCGGCACGCCGTGACCCGTGACGGAGCTCACCAGCGTGCCCGAGAGCGTGACGGGCTGGCCGTCGGTTCCGGTCGTGGCGTTCACCACCAGCGTGGTCGGCGTCACCACGGTGACCGACTTCGAGGTGCTCGAGCCCGAGTAGTACGTGTTGCCGCCGTAGGTGACGGTCACGGGGAGCGGGCTCGCCGTCTGGTTGTAACTGCAGATGTGGCAGCTGGCGACGCCGCCGGCGTTCGTTGTCGCCGTGCAGCTCTGCGCCGTGGACCCCGACCCGAGGGTGAAGGTCACCGTCTGCCCGGGGAGCGGCGTGCCGTTGCCCGACGTCAGCGTCGCCGACAGGTTGGGCGCCTGACCGCTCGTGGTCGTGGTGCTACCGGTGTAGGTCAGGGTCGTCGGCGCCTTGGTCTCGGTGAAGGTGCCCGTCCCGCTCGAGGACAACAGCACCGGCGTCGTCGAGGTGTCGCCGCCGAACGAGCCGCTCACCGAGTAGGACCCGGGCGGCGATGTGGGTGTGATGGTGCACGACGCCACACCGCTGGCGTTGGTGGTGGCCGTGCAGGTCTGCGTCCCGTTCAAGGTCAACGTGACGGGCTCACCGGGCACCGGCTGGTTCGTGTAGGTGTTGATGAGGGTGCCCGAGACGGTGGTCGGCCCGTTGTAGGGACCCGATGTCGGCGTCACGGTCAGCTTGGTCCCTTCGGGGAGGTTGACCGTGGCACTGGCGCTGGCCGTCTGGTAGTAGGTGTCGCCGGCGAAGACGTCCGAGACCGGGATCGGCCCCTGGGGCTGGCCGGTCACGTTGATGGTGCACGACACGCCTCCGGTGCTGGTGGAGGTGGCGGTGCACGTCTGGGCCGACGAACCGCTGCCGAGCGTGAAGGTGACCATCCGCCCGGGCACACCGGCGCTGGCGCTGTCGGTGCTCAGCACACCCGACACCGTCAGCGGCTGGCCGTTCTGGGCCACCAGCGGTCCGGTGTAGGTGAGGGCCGTCTCCTCGAGGGTAACCACGAAGTTGGCCGAGCCGCTCGACGACGTCAGCTGCAGGGGCACGGTGGCGTCACCGGCGAAGGAGCCGGCCAGCGTGTAGGTGCCGGCGGGCTCGCCCGGGGTGACGGTGCACGTGGCCGTGCCGGTGGCGTCGGTGCTGGCCGTGCAGCTCTCGGTGCCGTTGAGCTGCAGCGTCACCGGCTCGCCCGGGATCGGTGCGTTGGTCACGGCGTCCTTAAGCACCCCCGACACCGAGGTGGCGTCGGAGTAGTCGCTCGTCCCGGTGTTGACGGTGAGCGTCGTCGGCTCGGTGACGGTCACCGGCGTGGCGACGGTGGCCGGCGTGTCGTAGACGTCACCGGTGAAGGACGAGCTGACGGTGACGTTGCTGGTGGGCTGGTTGACCACTGGGATCTGGCAGGTCACGTTGCCGGTGGCGTCGGTCACCGCGCTGCACGACTGGGCCGTCGAACCCGAGCCGATGGTGAAGGTCACCACCTTGGTGGGCAGCGGGGTGCCGGTTGCCGGGGTGTCGGTCGTGAGCGTGCCCGAGAGCGTGAGCGGCGACCCGTTCACCGCCGTCGTGGGCCCGGTGTAGACGAGCGAGGTCGTGTCGGGCGTGACGGTGAAGCTCGTGGACGAGCTGTTCGAGCCGATGGGCACCGTGGTCGACGAGTCACCCGAGAAGGACGCCGTGAGGGTGTAGGTCGCCGCCGGCTGGCCGGCCGTGATGGTGCAGGTGGCCGTGCCGGTGGCGTCGGTGGTGGCCGTGCAGGTCTGGGTGCCGTTCAAGGTGAAGGTGACCGGCTCGTTGACGATCGGCGTCCCCGTGTTGGGGTTGGTCAGCACGGCGGTCACCGGGGTGGGCGACGAGAAGTTCCCCGTCACGGGCTGGAGCGCCAGCGTCGACGGGACCGTCTGCGTCACCGGCGGGGGGGTCGCCACCTCGAGCTGGTCGAGGACCGACAGCCCGTAGAGGGTGCCCGAGTGGGTGGCGACGCTCTGCATCAAGTTGCCCGACGCAATGTTGATCTCGTAGATCTCTCCCGACGCCGAGTCGCCGGTCCAGAACGAGTTGCCGCTCGGGTCCACGCTGACCGCGAAGAGCTGGCCGCCGCAGCTGGGCAGGGCCGAGCACGGGTAGGTCTGGACCACGTTGCCGCTCTGGTCGAGCAGCAGGACGGCGTTGGAGTCGGCCACGAGGACCTTGCCGCTGGCCAGGATCTTGAGCTGGAAGGCCTGGACGGGCAGTTGCGTGCTGGTGTCGATCGTGGGGAAGGCGGTGGTGTTGAAGTTCGGCCCCTGGGTGTTGGTGCACTTGTTGAAGGTGTGGATGTTGCTGCCTTCGGTCGTGTAGTAGAAGGTGCACTGGTCGCTCGAGAGGTCGATCCAGTCGTCGCCGTAGAGCTCGGTCTGCACCGGGCCGATGTCGGCCTGGCGCAGACCGCTCGAGTTGAACTCGGCGATGTAGGGCGTGGTCTGCTGGCCGACGTAGAGGTTGCCCGAGGAATCGAAGACCAGCGACAGCGGGTTCGAGAGGTTGTACGCGAAGACGCCGTTGCCGCTGGTCGAGCCCGCGGTGAACGCGCCGTTGTTCCACTGGGTGTCGAGCGTGCCGTCGGGGTTGAAGACGCTGATCTCGCCGCTGGTGTCGTCAGCGACGTAGAGGTTTCCGTTGGAGTCCCAGGCCGTGCCGGCGGTGTAGGGCTCGCCGGTGTTGTCGGTCAGCGAGCTGAGCAGGTTGCCCGAGGAAGGGTCGTACACGCTGACGGTCGCCGCACCCGTCGACGCGAAGACCTGACCCGACTGGAAGACGGTGGTGGCGCCGGCCTTGGTGCTGGGTGAGAACAAGATGCCGATGCTTCCCATGATCGAGCGCGATCGCCAAGGCCAGGGCCAGACGGCGTGAGGCGGCACCAGCCGCCGCCGGTCCGGCTGCGTCCTCCCAACGGTCGGCGGTGAAGCCGCCGCTACCGTTGTCGCGTGCCATTGCCAGTCCCATGAAGCCCCCTCCGGCCGAACCTGCAATCAGATGGGACCAACTATGTGTTCGCCGCATCCGATCCGTAAGGGACAAAAGGACTACGGCGCCGCCACGTCCGGGCAATTGCGGAGGGGTTGTCCGCGGTGCTCCGGCATGAGCCGCGGCCGTCGCGGCGGTGGGTCTCCCATCACGCGGGAGCGTCCCGCATGAGTGACATCACGAGTGGCGCGAACGGCGCGCCCGCCGACCCGGGTCGGGAGGCAGCGTGCGGCATTCGCCAGGCGTTATGACAGCCAGGGTGGCGCGACTCACGGATCGCCGCCCGCCAGGGCGCGCTGCACCGCGTCGTCGAGCAGGGCTCGGGCGGCATCGAGGTCGCCGCTTCGGACCAGCGCCGGCAGCGGCCCCTCGAGGAGTCCGGCCCAGTCGACGGCCGTGGTGGCGACCCGGGCGTCGATCAGCCGATGGCGTGCCCGGTCGAGGAGCCCGGCGAGCAAGGCGACGTCGGGTCCGACCGCGTCGGCCAGCCGGGTGCGGAGCCAGGAGGCGAGGGCTGGGCTGGTCCCCGCCGTCGAGACGGTGACGGTCACCGGCCCCTGGCGGTGTACGGCCGGCAGTATGAAACTGCAATTGGCGCGATCGTCCGCGCTGTTCACCCACACGCCTGCCGCCTCGGCGTCCGCGGCGACCGCGCCGTCCACGGCGGGCCGGCCGGTGGCGGTCACCACCAGGCGGAACGATCCGACTTCGCCGTCGGCATAGGGGCGCCGCTCCACGGCGTGCAAGGCCGGGCTCAGCTCCGCCATCTCCTGGGACAAGGCAGGTGCCACGACAGTGACTGCGGCACCGCACTCCACCAGAGTGCGGGCCTTGTGGGCGGCGACGGGGCCCCCGCCGACGACCAGGCACGGGCGCCCGGCGACGTCGAGCGCCACCGGGTAGAGGTTCGGGGCATCGACCTGTTCGTTCATGTGATCACCAACCCGGTTGATTCCTGACCAGAATGGTCGGATATAGTAGAGGCTGCGTTGAGAAGATGAGGACCGCCGAGGCGGCGACCCAGAGGAGAAGGTGACAGCCGGTGGCCGATGCGTGCGTGACGGAGCAGCAACTGGGTGAGGACGAGCTCACGGCGATCAGCGACGCGTTCGAGGCGGCTCCGGCGACCTCGATCATCCGCTGGGCGGTCGAGACCTTCGGCGACTCGCTCGTCATCGCCTCATCGTTCGAGGACCTGGTGATCATCGACCTCGTGACGAAGGTCGACCCGAATGTGGAGGTGGTGTTCCTCGACACCGAGGCGCACTTCCCCGAGACGCTCGAGTTCGTCGAGACGGTCCGTCGGCGCTACGACCTGAACTTGACCGTGACGAAGCCCGGTCCCGAGGCCGCCGCGCACCCGTGCGGCAGCGACCAGTGCTGCCAGTTCCGCAAGGTGGAGCCGCTCCGGCGCGCGCTGGACGGCAAGCGCGCCTGGCTGACCGGCCTCAAGCGCTCCGACGGCCCCACCCGGGCCGGTGCGCCCATCGTCAGCTGGGACGCGACGTTCGGGCTGGTGAAGGTGAACCCGATCGCCACGTGGACGGAGGATGACGTCATGTCCTACCTGGCGAACGACGCGCTGCCGGTGCACCCCCTCGTCCCGAAGGGATATCTCTCCATCGGATGCGCGCCGACGACGCGTCCGGTGGCAGATGGCGAGGACATCCGTGCCGGCCGGTGGTCCGGTCTCGACAAGTCCGAGTGTGGCCTGCACATCTAGTGCCGCGTGATCTGGACAATCCCTATGGGATCGAATTCCGGGGGCGGCGTGACCGGGGCCTGAAGTTCGTCCGGCCCTACCGCAACATCGGAGAGCTCAATTCCGTCGAGCAATTGAAGTTGTCGCGCCACCCGTTCGAGGTGGCGCAGTCGGTGATCGACATCTACTCCAAGCAGGGGCCAGGTTCCATCGCTGCCGTGCCGGGCGAGGTGGAGCGCCTCAAGTGGGTGGGCATGTACCCGCAGCGGCAGGGTGGCGACGCATTCATGATGCGGATCAAGGTGCCCGGCGGCGTCATGACGGCGGCGCAGGTGCGCGAGGTGGGCGTGGCGGCCGACGCCTTCGCCGAGGGTCCCGACGACAGCCCGGTCTTCGGCAACCGCTACGCCGACCTGACCACGCGCCAGGATATCCAGCTGCACTGGATCCGTATCGCCGACGTACCGCGTATTTGGCAGCGATTCTGGGACGTCGGGCTGACCACCGTCCAGGCGTGCGGCGATTCCGCCCGCAACGTGTGCTCGTGCCCAGTGTCGGGGATCGATGCCAAGGAAGTGGTCGAGGCCCTGCCGGTGGCCCAGGCCATCTCGGCCTTCTTCACCGGGAACCGGGAGTACGCCAACCTCCCCCGCAAGTTCAAGGTCGCCGTGACGGGGTGCACCGAGGACTGCGCGCGCGTCGAGATCAACGACATCGGGTTGTGGCCCGCCGAGCTCGACGACGGCACCACCGGTTTCAACGTCCTGGTCGGCGGCGGCCTCTCCGACGGAGAGCGCATGGCCTCGGACATCGACGTCTTCATCCTGCCCGACCAGGCCGTGGAGTTGTGTCGGGGCGTGGCGCAGGTGTTCGGCGAGTTGGGCAACCGGGAGAACCGCGGCCTGGCCCGCATGCGCTACCTGGTCCAGGAGCTCGGGCCCGAAGGGTTCCGCGCCGCACTCGACGAGCGCACCAACTGCACACTCCTGCCCGCGGGCCGCGACCTCACCGACGCCTTCCGGGGCGACCACGTGGGCGTCCACCCGCAGCGGCAGCCCGGACTCTTCTACGTCGGCTGCTCCGTCCCGGTGGGGCGGATGCACGGGATCGAGCTGATCGATCTGGCGCGCCTGGCCGAGACGTACGGCGACGGCAGCGTGCGCATCGGCACCGACCAGAACTTCATTGTGTCGGGCGTGCCCGAGGACCGACTGGACGACCTGTTGGCCGAGCCCCTGATGGAGACCTACTCGCCCTTCCCCGGGCCGTTCACCCGAGGCGTCGTCGCCTGCACGGGGTCGGAGTTCTGCCGCTTTGCCGTGGTCGAGACCAAAGAGCGCGCCGTGAAGTGGGCGCGCGAGCTCGACGATCAGCTCGGGGACGGCGCCTCGGGGGATGCAGGGGTCATCCGGATGCACTTCTCGGGCTGCTCCGCTTCGTGCGCCCAGCCCCAGATCGCGGACATCGGCTTCCGTGGTGACGTGGCGCACGTCGACGAGCACATCGAGGAGGCGGTCGACATCGGACTGGGCGGCTCGCTCGGGCCGGATGCGGCCTTCATCGACTGGGTCGCCGGTGCCTTACCGGTCGACCGCGTGCCCGATGCCCTGCTGCGCCTGGTTCGGCGCTACCGCGAGGAGCAACGCGCCGGCGAGCCTTTCTACCAGTGGGCGCGCCGAACGGCGCTCCCGGAGCTGTCGGCCACGGTGACCGGCCTGGCCGAGGTGGTGACGTCGTGAAGCGCTACCGGCTGCGGGAGCAGATGAACGGGATCCCCGAACCGCCAGGCAAGGTCTGGTTCTGGGAGCTCGAGGCGGCCGTCATCGAGGCAGAGCGTTGTATCCAGTGTGGGACGTGCGTCGCGGTGTGCCCCTCGAACTCCATCGGCGTCGACGAGGACTCCGACCTGCCCGAGCTGGTCAAGATGTGCACGGGCTGCTCACTGTGCTGGGACTTCTGTCCCCGCGGCGGGCTGCGCTACGAAGCCCTCTGGCCGCCGTCGACCATGTCGGCCGACGAGGACGCCCAGGTCCAGCCAGCCCAGGTCCGCTCCGACTCGTCTGACACCTATTGGAAGATCACGGGCGGCCCGCCCGCCGACGGCCTCGGCGCCGTTGTGGAGACCTATGCCGTGCGCGCCTCGACCGAGCTCGACGACGCGCAGGACGGAGGTGCGGTGAGCGCGCTGCTCATGGGTCTGCTGGCCGCCGGCGAGATCGACGGAGCGCTGGTCTCCAAGCCGAGCGCCGACCCGGACGAGCAGTGGAAGGGTGTGGCCACCGTCGCCACCACGGCCGACGAGATCCGGGCGGCGGCAGGGAGCTTCTACAACCAGACCATGGCACTGGCCGAGCTGGACCTGTCCCGTTACACGCTGCCGGGCAAGCCGCGCATCGCCGTCGTCGGGACGCCGTGCGAGGTCCAGGGCCTGCGGGCCATGCAGGCACGTCGCTGGCCCACCGGCGTGCACCGGGTGGATGCCGTCGTCCTCACCATCGCCCTCATGTGCACGAAGAACTTCGACTATGAGGCGCTCACCCTGCGCGAGCTGCGGGACAAGCGGGGCGTGGACCTCGACCGGGTCTCGAAGATGGACGTCATCCGCGGGCGCATGATCGTCGAGTACCGAGACGGCGAGGTGGCCGTCGACGAACCGGTCAAGGACTTCCATGGCGCTGCGCTCAAGGGGTGTGACGAGTGCGCGGACTTCCTCGGGCGCTCGGCCGACATCACTGTGGGGAGCGTGGGGTCCATGACGGGATGGACGAGCCTCATCGTCCGCACCGAGCGAGGACGCCTGGCCTTCCAGGCGGCCCGGCCGAAGCTCGACGTGCGGGGGCTCGACGATCCGGCGGCCCTGCTCCGGCTCGACGCGCTCGACAAGAAGATCGCCGACCGGTCACTGGCCCGCAAGCTCGATCCGGACGCCCCCCTCTTCATCGAGTTCGACGAGCACGTGAAGGCGTACGAGGGCACCGACCGCCAGCCTGTCTTCATCATCCGGCACTGACCGTGACACCGCGTCCAGTGCTGCACATGCCCGACGAGCCCACCTCGCTGGCCGACGGGTGGTTGTCCGAGCTGCACGCTGGGACCCCGCTCGACGACGTCCTCTCTGGGACAGGGGGTGTGGCGGCGTGGCTCTGGTCCCGTTGGCGGACACTGGCTGCCAGCGGCCTTTCCGAGGAGGACCTCACACAGATCGTCCGCGGCTACGGGCGGGAGATCTGGTTGTGGTTGGCCGGGGAGCGCACGTGGGTCCAGTGCTGCTCCGGCCTGATCGGCCGCGTCGACCGACGCCTGGGCGAGCGCGCACCCACCGGGGTGTGAGCGGACCGTCGCGGCGCGGCCCGGCCATCGCGCTGCGTGGGGTCTCGGTCCGGCGTGACGGCGTCGCCGTCCTGTCCGAGGTCGACTGGACCGTCGGCGCCGCCGACCGGTGGGTGCTCCTCGGTCCGAACGGGGCCGGGAAGACGACGCTGCTGCAGGTGGCCGGGGCGCGCCTGTGGCCGACCGCTGGCTCGGTGGAGATCCTCGGTGCCCGGCTCGGGCACGTCGACGTGCGGACCCTGCGGCCCCGTGTGGCGCTGGTCAGCGGGTCGGTGACCCGTCAGCTGCGGCCGGACCTCCCGGCGCGCGACGTCGTGGTGAGCGGACTGCACGGCGCGCTCGAGACGTGGTGGGACGACTACGGCGCCGAGAACTGGGCGATGGCCGACCGGCTCTTGGCCCAGGGCGGGGTCGGGGACATCGGGGAGCGGACGTTCGGGGTCATCTCCGAGGGGGAGCGCCAACAGGTGCTGCTGGCGCGGGCGTTGATGAGCGATCCCGAGCTGGTCCTGCTCGACGAGCCCTTCGCCGGGCTCGACCTAGGGGCCCGCGAGCGCCTGCTGGTCCGGTTGGCCGAGCTCGCCGCCGACAGGGCCAGCCCGCCCCTGGTGCTTGTGACGCACCACTGCGAGGAGATCCCGCCCGGCTTCACGCATGCCGGCCTCGTGCACCGGGGCCGGCTCGCCGTCGCCGGGGTGCTCGAGCAGGTGGTGACGTCGGCGCACGTGTCGTCGTGCTTCGACGTGGCCGTTTCCGTCGGGTGCACCGATGGCAGGTGGTGGAGCCGCGCCGACTGACGCCCATGACGCGCGTTTGACGATCTCCGCGCGCGCCCGACGCGCGTTTCGTAGCCCAGGCGCGCGTCCGATGCACGTCCGGCGGTCCTGACGCGCGTCGAACGCGAGCGCCGGGCCTCGTGGACCGGATCCTCGTCCATACCATCCACCACGTCGCACCTGGGGCTGCGTACAATTTTTGGCCGAGGAGCGAAGGTAGGTCGTCTGGGAGTGACCATTCTGTGATCCTGCTGGTCCTGGTAGCACTGCTTTGGATCGCCGTCCTGGCGCCGAGCATCTGGCGTCGGTTCAGCGAGCGCCAGGGTGTCGGTTCCATCGACCACTTCCATCACCAGCTACAACTGCTCGAGCACGCCGGCCCGAAGACCGTGTCACCGGCGTATCGCCTCCACACCGCCTCCTCGAACGGCCCGGCGGCCGAAGAAGGCGAGATCTCCTCGGTGGACTCGTCGCGTCCCAAGCTGGTGCTGTTGCGGCCGACCGACGACATGGCGGCGGCCGACGTCGAAGACGGTCACGGCGCCCGCTACGAGCGCGTGCAGGTGCTCGACCCACCCGAGCCTGCGTGCCTCCCCGACGCAGGAGTCGACCTCCGCGCGATGCGGCGGGAACAGGCCCGCCGGCGTTGCACCATGCTGCTCCGCTGCCTGGGCGGGGTCGTCGTGTCGACCGGCCTCATCGGCGTCCTCCCCGGGATGCACCTCGCGTGGGTCTGCACGGGGCTGGCTTCGGCGGCGCTGCTCTCGCTCCTGGGGCTGATGGCGTACGCGAAGCAGTTGGAAGCAGAGCAGCAGCAAGCCCGGTGGATGCAACAGGCGCCGCCGGCCCTGGACCGACGCGATTGGGGGGAGACAGTCCAGCCCATCGATCCGGCCGCTGCGGCTGGCACCTGGAGCCGGGAGCAGACCCTGACGATGGGCTGGGACGAGGTGTGGGAAGGCGAGGCCGACGACTTCGAGTTGCCGAGAGTGGTCGCGCGCTGACGTCCGGCGCCCGGTCCCGGTGCTGGGACCGGTCCGGCCCGGGCCTCACTCCCGGGTCTGGTGGTACCCGTTCACGGGCTATCTTGGAACCCTCCCCCCGGGGGTGTAGCTCAGTTGGCAGAGCGCTACGTTCGCAATGTAGAGGCCGAGGGTTCGAGTCCCTTCACCTCCACCAAAGAAAGTCCAGGTCAACGGACTGAAGGTGGAAACTCCCCGCAAGGTCATGAGGCCCAAAATGGGCCGCCGTGACCTTACGTGACCTTATCGGTCTTATAGTGGTCTCCCGACGGACGGGGTCGGGATGGCAAAGAAGAGAAGAAGTCGAGGCATGCGGGGAGCCGGCGCTATCGACCCACCACCGTCGTAGCCGTCCCGGTAGGTGAACGAGACCGAACATGGCTCCACCGGTATCCCCGGTGGTCACCGGCGGAGATTACAAATCAGAGTCCGGACGCACCCCTGCAGTGGCTCCTTGTATGCGGTGGATTATGTCTTTGGTATCCGGATGACCCGGTCCATTTGCGCTGGCACTGGGGTCAAAGCTTTGACACCTATCTTCAGCTGGTGCAGCGCCACCTTTGGGCCGAAGAATACTGCCGGCGACATCATCATTGGCCGGCAGAAGACACTCCACACGGCTACCGGCCTGATGGCAAGCCCCACCCCGTTGCGGCACCGATGCTCAGAAGCGCCTGATGGCGACGCTCTCGACAATACTTCTGAGCACTACGACTGGAACCTTGTTCAACTCGGTCATCATTCCCGTCATAGTCGCGGCATTGACGGCAGCGGCTGCCCTATTGATCAACCGAGCAGGAGATGCGGCGAACCGCCGTAGGGATCGATATGCGCAGGCCGTGGAAACACTTGTGGCCTGGGTCGAATTTCCCTACCGAATCCGGCGCCGGACTGACGACGATGCGGCCACATTGTCCACATTGGCCGGACTCGGACACGATCTACAAGAACGCCTGGCCTGCCACCAGGCATGGATCGCCACCGAATGTCCCCCGGTCGCCACCGCCTACGCAGCGACCCGCGAGCTCATTGGTCCGCACGTTGGAAGCGCCACAAAGGAGGCCTGGGCTACGGGACCGGTCACCCAGGCCGTTGGCATGAATCTTGGTGACTGGGGACCCTCCACCGCCTGCGCACCAGCGATCGCAGCATTCCAGGGCCAAGTTGAGAAACGCTTCGGCATCCGCCGGATCGCAGCTTGGATCAGATGAAAAGAGGCTGGGGCTCGGTCAGCACCAAAAGTCTCGGCCGGCTGGGACTCAATCCATGAGTATTCGCTTGTGACCAAGCGGACACCAACCGACGATGTCATCGAAAAACCCATCGTCATACCTGGTTTCTTTTCGCCAATGCTGACCGCAATAGGACTTCTGACAATCCCGACACCAAGATGGGACAAGTTCTGAGTCGCGGTCATAGAAAGACTGAGCATCGCCTTGTTCAAATAGCGCCTTAACACCCTCAATCTCTTCGGCTCCAACCGATACCGCCATACTCGCCACGAATGTCGACGCCACTAATCGGTGACCCAGGGCACCACCGAACAAATCTGCTCCTCTTGATTGCACGAGAGTGACCGTACCCGCAGGCCGACCACATGCATCGCACCAGAATGTGGTCCAGGCCACGCCTTCTTCTTGCTGGATACCGATGGCAGCGAATTCAAACTCAAGTTCCCGCTGCGTCTTCTCCGATTGAGGTTCGGGTGCCTGCAGGAGGATGGAGCAGGCACGCTCGTACTTCGAACGAAGTCGAGTTGCCACCTTAGGTTCGAGCAAGGCGAGCCGGTCTTCGTTGGCGTTATCGGCAACGTCTGCCAACTTCACCATTCGGGCGATGGGGTTTTTAGCGGCCCGTCGACAGAAGGCTTCGTAGTCCTCTCCGGGCGCACGTGTGAGGGCTTCGACGGCTGCGACAATGTGTGGGGGACAAGCGGCACACCGAAGGTGGCTCGCCGATAGTTCGGTGTCTTCCAATAGGTCATGCATGGCGGCAGTCAACTTCTCGTCGTGGGAGTCGACTGCGTCCACGACACGCTGCACATGACCTATGTATGGTTCGCCTGCCTTGTCGGTTGCGCCCTGATGGAAGCGACGGGCGAGTTCCATCGCCTGCTCGAGTTTCACGCTGCCTCCTCAAAGAGCACCCGGGCGATGTCCGTTCCGTTGGCCACCTGGTCTGGTCATCGAAGAGCTGTTCCTGCGATCTTGACCGCCATGGGCATGATGCGCCCGTACTTCTGGTAGAGGGGTACGAGTTCGTAGACGTTGCCGACGCGATCTGCCACACGTCCTGTGACATGGAGACACAGCACCGGGGTGTCCTTTCGTAAGAGGAACCAGAATCCATAGTGCGCGATGCCAAAGGGCATGTTGGGGGTGTCCTCCAACCAGGCTCGCGTGACCGGGAAGTCAGCGAAGTACCGCTCCTCGGGACCCCCTCCGTACCCCGAAGTATCCACATAGCCGTTGCGGCACTCCCAAAGGACCCGACCGTACGCGGCGGTCGACAGCAGTGCGGTAATCACGCGATATGCGAGCACCTCGCCGTTGCTAACGGGAGGCTTGCCGTGGTGGGAGAGGCCGATCGCCGCTTCGATGCGGTCGAGGAGCACCTTGGGGTCCTCGATGCTTGACATCTCCTCCCAGATATCCGACCAGTGAACGGGCTCGTCCAGCTCGTCCGCAAAGGTCCGGTGCACATGGAGACTTCCAACCCGGTTCATGTCCATGAGACGCACCGGCGAGCCGCTGTCCAACTTGCGTTTGATGAGGGTGAGACAGTCGTACTGTCCACCTCCCGGATGGGTCTCCAAAATGGTGAGCTTCTTCGGGTGTCGGCGGATGAGTTCGGTGGCGATGCGCCACGAAGCAATCTCACGGAGTTGCCGGCTCACTTCCACCAGCTGAAGCTAGCTCCGCAACCTCTGACACAAGGACGTGGCAGCCTAGGGGGGTGCTAGCAGCGGTTTTCCGGAGAGAGCATGAGTTCGGTGTTAGTCGCGTCGGGCCTGCAAGCAAGGCGTCTGAATGGTCTTCGGCGTCGAAAGGCCCCAGAGTGTCGCCTGACCCTCACGGCGCTACCCGTGACGTCCGGGACAACGTGAGCGAGTCAGCCCGGTGAGAGTTCGCATTCACCGTGGTGCCCACGAGATCGGGGGTAGTTGCGTCGAGGTCGAAGCGGGAGGTCACCGCCTTGTTCTCGACGTCGGCCGGCCTCTCAACGCCGAACGAGGAGAGGTCATCCCGCTTCCAGAGGTCGCTGGATTCGGATCCGACGACCCGTCCCTCGTTGGCGTGGTCATCAGTCACGCCCACCAAGATCACTGGGGACTGGCTGATCAAATTCCGAGTGGCGTTCCGATTTTCATGGGAGCCGCAACAAGTCGCATTCTCGCCGAGGCCGCCTTTTGGACCGAAGGACTCGTCGTTTCGCCGGCCGGTTACCTTGAGCACCGAAAGCCGTTTGAGCTGGGCCCATTCAGAGTTACCCCCTATCTAAACGATCACAGTGCCTTTGACGCCTACTCAATACTCGTCGAGGCAAACGGCACCAAGCTCTTCTACAGCGGTGACATCCGGGGACACGGCCGAAAGGCCGCGATTTTCGAACAGCTGGTGCGCGATCCACCCACCGATGTCGATGTTCTCTTGATGGAAGGCACCAACATCCGGCCCGGTGGAACAGTTGGTGAAGCACAAATGAGCGAGACCGACGTGGAACATGCCATGGCCGCGACCATGCGCAGCACCTCGGGGATGACGCTCGTCATGTCATCGGCTCAAAATATTGACCGGCTCGTGACCATCTACCGTGCTGCGCTCCAGTCAGGTCGCGACCTGGTGATGGACCTCTACGGAGCGAGCATTGTCCGAGCCACACAGAACACCAACATTCCCCAGCCTGGCCCGGACTGGCCCCGAGTACACGTGTACGTCCCCATGTGGCAACGAGTCAAGGTCAAAACGGCTCGCGCCTTCGATCGCGTCGAAGATATAAAGCCCTTCCGCATCTACGAGGAGTACCTGGCCGAACATCGTTCCAAACTCGTCATGATGTTCAGCATGAACAGTGCGCCAGTGCTTGCCAAGGCGGGTGCGCTCGAGGGGGCAAGTTGCATATGGTCACTTTGGAACGGCTACCTCACCGAACCATCCGGTCTGCGCCTCACGGCATTCCTCGAAGACCACAAGATCCCCTTCGTACAGCAACACACGTCTGGTCACGCATCCATTGCCGACCTACAGCGTCTGGCCAAGGCAATCAGTGCTCAGCGGGTCGTCCCGATCCATTCGTTCGGCCCCGAAAGGTTCATCGATCTCTTCGAGAATGTTGCTCAGGAGGACGACGGTGCGTGGTGGGACGTATGACCTCTCTTGTGCATTTGCGAGTGACCCCTGGATTGTTCCCCTTGGAAAATGAGAGAAGGTCTCGTCGTGGCTGAGAGTATTGGCTCCAGAAGCCGCTTCAATGACGAAGATGCCGTCGATCTGGCCGCGGAGGTCGGTGGTCGGCTGCGTTGGAAGGGGAAGGGTTCATCTCGATTTGCTTACTTCACCAGCAATAGTCGTTTTGTTGTTGTCGCAGGCGGACAAGAAGGAACCAACGTCGACCTTGCACTCGCTTTTGGGCTCACCTACCGGAGGGAATTGCGCCTCACACTCTTGCTGCCGAAGGGTTTTGAGTTTCCAACGCTTCAGCGAGCCCCGTGGCTCAAGCGCGCAGTGCGACCCCACGTGTTCATACATTCGGGCGGAAAGCTGACTCCCTGCAAGATGCCGGGTCAGGATGACACGATCAAAGAATTCAAGAAGCGTCTGGCCAAATCGCAGACCCTCTCGGACGAACTGCGCGACGCGACCGCTCCTGCGTATCTCGGTCGCCGGTCGAATGCAGTGATCGAACTGGTCAATTGGGCGACCGCACACCCGTTGTTGGATCCTTCGCACCGCCGTAGTGAGCGCTCGTGGCATTGCCTGGGGCAGAAAGTGCTGTCAATCAAAGGAACCACCAAAGGGATTGCCGTGACCGCCGGTGTCCACTACACGAAGGACGGAGAGAAACCTGAACCCGCGGTTGTGGTTCATGGAGCTGTGCTCACTGGGCGTCAGCTGGAACGTATCCAGCAAGCCGTGGAAGGCGGAATAAAAGAGCGCCTCGAAGGGAAGCTGCATCGGCAGGACGAACATTGGCTGCAAGCAGTGATCCGGAACGATCCCTCATTGGTTGGAGTAGAGCAGCCCGCACTACGTGAAGTGCCCGCTTGGCGACCACAAGGGAGCACGGCCCGCAAGAAGCAATGGGGGCGGGGATTTATCGACCTGCTCGGTGTAGACGGCAGCGGGGACATTCGCCTGGTCGAGACCAAGCTCGCCGCCAACTCCGACCCCATGCTGATCTTCCAGGGCTTGGACTACTACGTTTGGGCTCAGGCGTATTTGTCGGTTCTCAAGGAACGTCTTGGTGCTCCGAAGCGTTCCGAGGTCGTCGTCCATTACGTCATTGGAGCAAAGGAAGATGGATCAGATCACGTGAACCATTTCAACAAGGCTCAGGTCGAAGCGCTCGACATTCCATGGTCGTTCCAGGTGGTTAAGGACTATTGGTATTCGGACCCATCGGCCCCGTCACGGGCGTACTCGGAGTCTCTCCCCAAGGGTAAAATGCCTGGAGCGGTTGCTGATTTTCAGGACGTGTAAACAGCGCTGAGTGGACGTCACGGGCATGTGGCAGGATGATTGTTGTGCCGGTCCAGAACGAACTCATCGAAGCTGACCCCAACAAGACTGCGCCGAGATTGCGCAATATCTCAACGTTCTCCTGGGGACTGGTGAAGCCGCCCGTTATCCGGGCACTGCTCCTCGCTGACGGCGCCCAAGCAAACCTCATCGAGCGCGATCTCGAAAGTGCAGCAGTTCAGCAATTTGGCAGAGCTGGGGGTCGATCACGACTAAAGCCACTGGCTGGTGTGTTGCGCCAAGTCTGGCTTCCTCTGGCGCCCGCCTACGTCGCCAAAGATCTGGCACTCACGATTCAGCACATCACTACTGGAAGTGCTCGTCGAGCCAGGATTGATACGAAGCCCCTTGCCCTTGCCTTTATCAATGAAAGACGACTGAACAAGAACCTCACCGCCAATCTCGTGTCGTCGTTTCTGTCTGAACACAAGGAATCAGTTCGTGTTCCGGTCCGGTCGGTGGGAACTCGCGATCGGCAGGGCCTCAAGATGATTGAGGGACATGCCGGCGAGCGACCTGAACCCTGGCAACATCAAGTCGAGGCGAGGCGAGCGCTTGATCGACACCTGCTTGATCATCCGGGAGAGGGTGCACTCGTGGTGTTGCCAACTGGTGCTGGCAAGACTGAAACCCTTGTGGAATGGCTCCTTGATCGACTTGAGGAAGATCCGTCGGCTCGAGTGCTCTGGATCGTCCAGCAACAAGAGTTGGTCGACCAGGCCATCCTGCGCTTCGCTGCGTGTGGGACTGGCCGGCCGCAGGGATTTGTTCGCCGAGCCCGTGCAATCCATGGCAACGCGTCCGATGGAGCCACGTTGGCCGAAGCAGAACTTGACATTGCCTCGGTCACCATCCAGACGCTCACTCATCTCGTGACAGGTCGGAGCCGGTCAAAGCTTTCGAAGTTTCTATCTCGGCCTACCTACGTGGTGGTGGATGAGGCGCATCATGCCGCGTCGCCGTCCTATTCCCGAGTACTAGACGCAATCGAGGAGACCGGCGCGCAAGCAGTGGTGGGTCTTACTGCAACTCCATGGCCAACTTCGATGGCGGCACACCGGAGGTTGCACGAACGCTTTCTGCGTACCGTGATAACCGTGAGCCCCGAGGAATTGGTGGCTCGACGAATCCTCGCTCGCTCCGTTCTCCATACCGTTAAGACAGGTCTACGGATTCATCTCGATGCCGAGGAGCGTCATCGAGCAGAAAATGGTGACTTCAGCTCGCAGACCCTCTCGCGTCTCGACATGCCACTTCGAAACCACGCCGTGGCCCAGCAATGGGCGCTGGACTCTGAGAGATGGGGCAAGTCGCTCGTATTCGCCTGCAATATCCACCACGCCGACGAACTGTTAGCTGAATTTGTAGCTTTGGGTGCCGAAGCGCGGGTGGTGCATTCAAGATCAGATAGCGATCGAGCTTCCACGCTCGAATGGTTCAAGACGTCCAAGGAGAAGCCAGTCCTCATTTCGGTCGGCATGCTGAATGAGGGAGTGGACCTCCCAGACGCTTCAACGGCATTTCTGGCCCGCCCAACGGCGAGCCGAATTCTGCTGCGACAGATGATTGGTCGGGTATTGCGCGGTCCAAGTGCCAATGGCACTGCCGAAGCCCATATTGTGTGGTTCGAAGACGAATGGGAAAATTTCGGCGAGGTGCTTGATCCGTCGACGGTCCTGCCAACGGCAATTCGAACCCGCATTGAGGCTGACGGTATCGAACGCGAACTTCCCGATCTCTTTGACGATCAAGGCGTCGACATTTCACTCGACCTAGAGGCTGAGATTGCCGTCCAGCTCGCACCCGAATCTCTCCCAGCGCGAGACGACGACAGGGACGGCAATCCTGACGAAGGGTGGATTCCAGTCGACCCTCTCTTGGTCACTTCTCGGCTCGTGGGCTACTACCGACTTCCTGACCGAAATCTGCCAGTGTTTGAACACCAAAAGGCCGCCTATGTCGACCTGATCGAGTCAGCAATTGAATTCGACCTGCGGGGGCGTCCACTCCTTTCATTGTTCGACGACACCCATCCTCCGTACCCTTCGCAAAGTGGTCTGGTTCAGCTGGTGGAGTTTGCTCGGATCAATGGAGCGCCACCATTCGTCCACCTCGATGCGGTTGTCGGGCCGAGTGTGGCGGTCGACAAACTTCTGGCTGCTGGCGCGCTCAATGAGGCAGAGCGATACGCATTGATTCGTGACGTGTACGAATCATCTCTCGCCCGAACGACCTACCGCACACTGGAGTTCTTCGAAGAAGCAGTGGAGCAGGAACTTCGAGCCCGCCGCCGCAGCTATCGCTCACCGGAAGCTCCTCTTGAGACGCTGGATAGCGCGAAGTTCAAGAAACGACCATCGGCTGATCGTGAACTGAAGCCCCGTTGGCAATCAACCTTGCGGCAAGCTCGTATCTTGTTGCCGCCGGAGATCCGCTCACGTCTTGCTGAGAAGCCAGATATCGAAGTTGGATGGACCCGCCGGGTCGTATCTTCGTCTTGGGGCCATTGGAGCATTCGACTGAGGGGTCGAAGTGTCGGAAAACAGACAATCCGAGTGAACCGTCTTCTCAGAACGACTCCGCGTGTTGCTCCTGATGCCCTCATTGAATATTTGCTTTTTCATGAACTCTTGCATCACCTACTGCCGGGCGAGGGGCACGACGCAGAATTCAGAGATCTTGAAGCTAAGTGGCCAGCACGCGATGAATTGGACGTCATCTTCGCTACGTTCCACGAACGTTGGGACACTAACCCCACACGCTATGCGAACGAACGGGCCGGCGGATGACTGTGTCAGACAGGCGATTCCTCCAGCGGAATCACATCTGCGGTATTGCATCCAACGGGCCAAAGACGATACCGAGGCGGTCCCCGCCCGTTAAGGGCGGAATGGTGTTGTCTGACGATATGGACTATCGGTACTGGCTCTGGTGTCGGTGGGCATCAGGTCCAACAATTACTTGGGTCATGTTCAATCCTTCGGATGCCGACAGGGGTGACCGAGAAGACGAGATAGTTCCCGATCCGACGATCGACCAGATCTTTTACTTTTCCAGGCACCACCCGTACCGTTCGGGGGTCTAAAAGTTGTAAATCTGTTTGCCTGGCGAGATTCTTGTAAGGCTTGCACGCTACTACGAGATGACTCGATCGGCGAAGGTGACGCAGTCTTGAAGGAGACCGTCCAGTCGGCTGACGCGATTGCAGTTGCTTGGGGTGAGCTTGGGACGTGGAAGAAAGATCATGATGAGTTGAACTCACGAGAATTGTCACGTGAGCGCACCGTCCTTGAATACTTAGAAGGCCGTCCACGACTCGCTCTCTGCACGGTCGGCAATGGCAGATTTCCCGGGCACCCGATGTACAAGTCTCGCGTTCTGAGGCTTGTTGACTGGGATGAGGCGCTCCCGTACAGCGCTGCGAAATCGAAGGCGCAGTGAGTCGGGTGTAGCACTCGGCGGCATGGATGTCCCCCCAAGAGAACTTTGGCGTTTCGTTGTCCGCCCGGCGCCAAGGATCGCCGCGTTGGGGTCAAAAGTGTCCCGTCGCTCGCCGAGGAGCGTGATCGTCGCCCAGTTGGAACGAGTGCCATTCGCTGCTCATTACGAGCGCTTGCCGATCGGACGTGAGTACCGATTTGGTGACACAAGCCAACTCTGTTCCGGCGTCGACCGGGACAAGTGACTTGGGTCGTCTAGGTAGGCCCGACAGCTCACCGGGATCCGCGGTCGACGGTACGATCTGCGTTCGCTATCCCTGCCGAGATTAACTATCCCTGGTACTCAAGAAGGACGGCTCGGTGTCTGAGACTCAGAAGCAGTCGGCCGTGATTTGGCGATGCAGCGGCTGTCGAGCGTTGGTCCACGTTTCCGACGAACGGTCCCCGGCGGCGTGGTGTTCTCGATGTGGAAAGTTCTCCCCAGCACAGCGAGATGGTGGGTGAGGTGAGCGCAGCCCCGGCCTCTGAGCACGAACTCGAATGAGGGCATTGTCGACGCTTCTGTTCGTCACAGGCCACTACTCCCCCACCCTTGACAGATTCAGAATACGAACGTATGTTCGTTATTGTGGTATCGGGCAAAGTTAGCCTGACCGAGGAGCGTCTGGCGAACATTGAGCACGGAGCCCGGGAACGTCACACTCTGATGGATCGGGTCGTGCTGGAACTGGTGGAGGAAGTAAGAAGACTGCGAGGGATCATCGCCCGCATGGAGGAACAGTAGGTGACTTGTCTCGAGCCGGCGGGAACATCAAGCTCGCGAGGGGTTCTGCTGTGACTCAGTTTGGCCTGTCTCCGGCGTGTGTGCTCGGTGCCGGATTCTCGAAGGCAATCTCGCAGCAGATGCCGACAATCGATGAACTCGGAGAATCTTGCCGTCCCCTGCTCGAAGCGGCCGGACACAAGGAACGCCTCCCGCCCCGATTCACCAATGGGCTGTTCGAGCAATGGCTATCCCGACTCGCTACGGACCAGCCCGATTACTCAGCAGCGACTAATGCTGAGAACTTGGGGGTGTTTGCTCGAGCTAGCGAGGCGATCGCACGCATGCTCGATACTGCACAGCGAAGCGCTCTCATGTGGCCATGCCCTCCTTGGCTGGCCGAGCTTGTGGACTGGTTTCATCGCTTCGAGAGCACGGTCATCACCTTTAACTACGACAACCTCATTGAGTACGTCGTGATGTCCGAAGAATTCGAGGGATCCGACGGAACCGAGCGTCGACGTGTCCGTCCGGTGGACATCCTTGGTGACCTGCCTCCGTATCCTCCACAGCCAGGTCGACTCGGTGGACGCCTTGTGAAGACATTGCAGCTCCTCAAGCTCCACGGCTCACTCGACTGGCGATGGAGCCCAGGCGACGAGTCGGGTGCCACCCTTAATAGGCTCGATCTGACTGGTGAGTGGGAACACCCAGGGCAGCCCGATATCGAGGAGATCGCACGACGCCTCCCCGGCCGAGAACCATTTATCGTCCCGCCAACAGCAGTCAAGTCGCCGTACTATACGAACCCAATCACGAGAGAGTTATGGAGCCGTGCTGCCGCAGCTCTCGACGCAACAAAGGTCATCGTTCTGATGGGCTACTCGATGCCCATCACCGATCTTGTATTCACGGCAATGCTGCGGGAGAACGTTCACGCCGAAGTGACCGCCGCCGGTCGACAGCAGTTCATCGTGGTCGATCTCAAGCCAGAATTGGTAAAGGACAACTTGTTTATGCTTGGCTACGAGGAGATCCATATCGCTGCGGAGTTTGGCGGCGACACGTGTGTAGCCGACTTCGTGTCTACGTGCGTCAGCGATCCAAAATGGTATGGAGAGCTACTCGAAGCCAGCCGTCATCCCTGAGGAGGAATTCGTCGGAATCAGAGATTTATGGATGTTGCAGCCACCATCGAAACGCGGGTTAGCGCACCTCGCGCATGGGGCACAGGCTTCCGACGGCGTAAACGTCGCCGGTCGAAGCACTAGCCATCTGGCGGCTGCTGTGCCCGACGGCGAAAGAGTGAGCCAGAGCGAACCATCCAGGCGACAGGCACGGCCGTTTCAGGGTCGAAGATGTCCTGTCGCTCGCCGAAGAAGGTGATCGTCGTCGAAAGGGAACAGGCGCTATTCGCTGCGCATGGCGAGCGCATGACGATCGGACCTGGGTACCGATCCGCGGGCAGGTCCGAAAGGGGCCCGTCCAGCGTGACCTTACGTGACCTTATCGAGAGGAAAGGGGAGGGATCGTGAGGGAACCTGAGGGGATCGAAAGCCCCCGACCAGAAAGATCCTAGAAAACGCCCTGGTCAAAAGGCCACGACCTAGACATTCGCAATGTAGAGGCCGTGGGTTCGAATCCCATCACCTCCACCCGGTGGGCTTGACCCCATTCGGTGGACCACTTTTTAGGACAAAGTGGCCTGCTGGATGGGTGTTGAGTGCGCCGCTTCGAACTCGTTCGGAGTGAGGTAGCCGAGTGAGCTGTGCTGGCGCTCCGAATTGTAGAAGTGCTCGATGTAGTCGGCCATGGCGATGGCCAGCTCGAGATTGGTCCGCCACTTCTGGCGATTGAACAGCTCGATCTGCATCGAGCCCCAGAACGACTCCATGGGGGCGTTGTCGTAACAGTCGCCGACGGTGCCCATGGAGCTGACGAGCCCGAGGCGTCGGACGTTCTCGGTGAAGGCCCAGGACGTGAACTGGCTGCCGTGGTCCGAGTGGATGACCGTCCCGGGACTCGTCGGTCTCGCGTCGCTGGCCTTGGCCAAGGCGTCGTTGACCAAGACGGCTTCACAGCGCCGATCGATGGCCCAACCGACCACCTTGCGCGAGTAGAGGTCGAGCACCACGCAGCAGTAGAGCCTTCCCTCGCCCGTGGGGTGCTCGGTGATGTCGGTCAACCACAGGTCATTGGGGGCCGAGGCCTTGAACTGGCGCTGGACCAGGTCTTCGCAGGTGGGTGCGTTCGTGAGGTTCTTGTAGCCCCTCTTCGGCCCCGGAAGACCTCGAAGGCCCAGCTCACGCATGATCCGCTTGACCAGTTTGGTGTTGACGATGAGCCCCTGTTCGATTTCCAAGGCGGCTTTGACCCGCAAGATGCCGTAGGTGCCCCGCGAGCGGGCATGGATGTCTGAACCGTCCTGGGTCTGATGGAGACTCGGGTTATTGGATTCCAACCAGTTCCTGGTCGGTCTGTTGGGCAGCATAAGCCGCCTCGAATTCTGCCGGCGGCACGTAGCCGAGGTACTCGTGCAGCCGCTGCGTGTTGTACCAGTGGACCCACGCGAGGGTGGCCAGCTCTACGTCGTCGACGTTGCGCCACGGCCCTTGACCCGGTCCCCGGATGAGCTCGCTCTTGTAGGCGGCGTTGACGGTCTCGGCCAGCGCGTTGTCGTACGCGTCGCCCACGCTTCCGATGGAAGGGACGGCTCCGAGGTCGTCGAGGTGCTCGCCATAGCGAATCGAGGTGAATTGCGACCCCGCATCGGAATGTGACACCAGCCCTTCGAGGAAGGTGCCCCGCCTCCAGCGCGCCATCTCCAGGGCGTCAAGGACCATGTCGGCTCGCATGTGGCTGGCCACCCGCCAGCCGACGATCATCCGGGAGAAGGCGTCGGTGATGAAGTACGCGTAGGCGAAACCCGACCAGGTCGCCACGTAGGTCAGGTCCGAGACCCACAAGGCGTTCGGGCGCTCGGCACTGAAGACCCGCTTGACCAGATCGGGGTGCCGCTCAGCGGCCGGGTCGGCCTTGGTGGTCTTGCGCTTCTTGCCCCGGCGCAGCCCCTCGATGCCGGCCAGTCCCATCAGGCGGGCCACCTGGTCACGTCCGACGTCGTGGCCGGCCCTCCGCGCCGCCTTCCAGAGCTTGCGCACCCCATAGACCCGGAAGTTCGCCTCCCAGATCGCCACCAGCAGCGGGATCAGCGCCGCATCGCGCCGGTCCCGGGCCGACGGCGCCCGGGACCTCGCCGCGTAGTACGTGCTCGGAGCCACCTGCAGATCCCTGCAGATGGGCTCGACCCCGAGCTCGTCACGGTTGGCGTCGATGAACTCGACGATCACTTCCACGGGCGGTCGAGCTCCGCCTGGGCGAAATACGCCGAGGCCCGACGCAGGATCTCATTGGAGCGCTTGAGCTCGCGGTTCTCCTTCTCGAGCTCGGCGATCCGCTTGCGCTCTTCGGTAGTCGTCCCCGGTCGGTCGCCGGCGTCGATCTGGGTCTGCTTCACCCAGTTGCGCAGTGATTCGGTCCCGACCCCGAGCTGCTCGGAGATCCGGGTGATGGCTCTGGTGTCGTTCGGATCGGCTGCCCGGGCCTCGAGCACCATCCGCACCGCCCGCTCTCTCAGCTCAGGCGGGTACCGCTTCTGTGGGTCTGCCATGTCTCCATCCTCGCTTCCAAGGTATGGAGTCTCCAAGAAACCCAGGACGGTTTACAGTTCCTTGGCGATTCCTCCTGGTGAGAGATCTGCCAGGGCATTGTGGAGCCGACAGACCAGCTTGGCTCGCAGTCGGCCCAGGTCATGGTTGCGCTTGGCCAAGAGCCGCATGATCTCGCTGTGGTCGGCCGCCTGGACCGTGCGCAGGCCACTCGAGCGCAAGGCGGCGACGGCGACCGAGAAGGCATCGTTGGGATCGTTCTTCTCCGAACGCCCCGTGCCGAGGACCCGGATCCTCGAGGCCAGGGTCGGTGGCACGTCGAGGACGTGCTCGCCGGCATCGACGAGCTGCTGGGCCAGCAGATAGCCCAGGCCCCCCGCCGACTCGATGGCCCACGTCCGCTTCTCGAACGGCTCGGCCCAGGCAAGGAGCTTGGCCGTCTGCTGGCAGGTGGCCCGGACCGTCACCTTGGCCACCTCGCGTTCATCGCCACCGATGGCCACCGCCGTGTGGCTGGCCTTGTGGGGATCGACCCCGATGATCACCGACATGAGTACCTCCTCGTGGGTTGACGGCAACCGCGAGGGCACTCCCGATTCGGATCTCGTGCACACACTCCTCTTTTGAGCCACTCGCGGCGAGATCCAGACGAGTGGCATCTCGAAAGAAAGCCAGCCGGTTGGACCGGCGGCAGGCACTTAAGGGAGCCAGCCCGTCGGGACCTCTAAACGCTACGGATCACCCGCAGGGTCTGCTCAAAGTCTCAATCAGGCACCCTGGGGGCACCCCTCGGCCCGCAATAGCGCGCATGGGGGACAGCTATACCAAGCCTTCCTAGATCCCGATCCGCGCTTCGATAATGTTTGACGAAGACGCCGGGAAGCCCGATGGCATCCGTATGGCTCCCACACCGACTGATGGCCACCACGACTACCAACGTCACCAGAGGCCAAACCTCACCCCAGCCAATCGCATGGCCTGCTGCCTTTACGTTCGAGCGGAGCCCGTGGCGGCTCGTCTCGTTGAGCATGCTCACGCTCTTCCTCGAGCTCGCACTCATCCGCTGGACGGCCGCCAACAACGTCCACCTGTCGAACATCCCGAACTTTGTGCTCTTGGCCAGCTTCTTGGGAATCGGGGTGGGGTTCCTGCGCGCTCACTCGTCACAGAATCTGTTTCGCCTAGCGCCAACAACCCTCGCGGTCCTTGTCGCGTTCGCGCTCATTTTCCCCGTGAAGCTCGTCACCCTGCACGGACCTCACACGTTCGAGGGCTTCTCGGGGCACCATCCGCTGCCGCAGTGGGTGAACCTGCCAGTGATCTTCGCGCTGGTGGTCCTCGTGATGGCCGGTCTCGGCCAGGCAGTCGCGCGCTCCTTCGCACACTTCAAGCCGCTCGACGCCTACCGCTTCGACATCATCGGCAGTATCGGAGGGATCGCTCTATTTTCGGCGCTTTCTTTTGTCGGGCTCCCGCCCATCGCCTGGGGTGCGGTGGTGGCCGCGTTGTTCGTATTGCTTCTAGGCATAAGGGAGCGGTGGTGGCAGTGGGGGATTATCGCTGCCGTGGTGCTGATGCTGCTGGCCGAATCGCTCTCGAGCGTGGATGTGTGGTCCCCCTACTACAAGATCACAACGAGTCAGGCCACCACGACCGTCGACGGCCATAGCTACCGCGGGGTGTCGGTCTCGGCCAACAACATCCCCTTCCAGACCTTGTACTCATTCACCACGTTGCACAAGATCGAGCCCTTCTATTTCTTTCCCTACCGGCACGTGACACGCAGGTCACTTTCCGACGTGCTCGTCATCGGAGCGGGCACGGGCAATGACGTCGGCGTGGCACTGGCAGCTGGTGCTCGCCACGTCGACGCCGTCGAGATCGACCCGGAGCTCGTGGCTCTCGGGAAGCGGAACAACCCAGAGCACGCGTATGAGAGTGGGCGCGTCAGCGTCTATGTTGACGACGGGCGGGCGTTCATTCAGGCCGCGAAACGCGCTACTCGCTGATCCTCTATGCGTTGCCCGACTCCCAGACAGCGCTGACAGGCCAGTCGGCACCAGTCGGCCTCGAGAACTACTTGCTCACGACCCAGGCCATTCAAGTTGCGAGATCTCACCTGGCCCCCGGCGGCACCTTCGTCATGTACAACTACTACCAGCCGTTCCTGCTCGATCGTTATGCGACGACCCTCGACGATGTGTTCGGCTCACGTCCCTGTGTCGAGGTGGGAGACACCCTCGGCGGACGCGACCAGGCGGTTCTCACGGTCGCGCTCGATGGCCACACTCCGAACTGTTCGAGCCTCTGGAACGGAGAGGAGGTGGCGCCGGTCTCAGACGACCGTCCGTACCCGTACCTGCTGGTTCCTTCGATCCCGAACTTCTACCTCTTGGTCCTAGGCCTGATCCTGGCGGCGTCCCTGCTCGTGGTCCGGGTAGCGAGCGGGCCGCTCAGGAAGATGGCTCCGTTCGTGGACCTGTTCTGGATGGGAGCGGCGTTCTTGTTGCTCGAGTCAAAGAACATCGTACAGTTCGCCCTCTTGTTCGGAACGACTTGGTTCGTGTACTCGCTCGTGTTCGCCGGTGTGTTGCTGAGCGTCTACGCGGCGATCGAGACCACGCGACACGTGAAGCTCCCGCGCCCGATGTTGCTGTATTTTGCGTTGCTCGTATCTCTGGGCGCATCTTTCGTCGTCCCGCAAGAATCGTTGCTGGATCTTCCAGTCGTGTTGCGCTTCGTGGCGGCGACAGCGCTCGCGTTCGCCCCGATCTTCATCGCCAACCTTGTCTTCGCCCAACGCTTCAAGGATGTGGGTTCTTCCACCACTGCCTTCGGTGCAAATCTGCTCGGGGCGATCGTCGGAGGAGTGCTCGCGTACCTTTCGCTGATCACGGGGTTTCGATTCCTTCTCGTGGTGGTGGCAGTCCTATACGGCCTAGCCTTTGCCTTCGGCCGCCGCCATCTAGCCGTGCGGTCCTGACGGACGACACCGACACCGACACCACGAGGCGAACATGGCCAGAATCGAAACGCGGAGGTCGACCCCTCACCTGCCCCCGTACGCCGGGAGGGTGGGGCAGTTCCGCACCACGGGGTTGCCCCCCTTTGCAAACGAATACCCCGGAACGGCGCACTTGTCCACGAGTCGTGAATCCGATCGGACTCTTCCGGTCAAGATCCCGATTGGCTGGACGCCATGGACCAATGAACTCCACCATCGGACGTTCGGTAGAGAGTGTCATTCGGAAGGAGAATGGCCCAGCCGTGTTGGGAATCAGTGAACGTCAGCTGCTCAACGCCACCCGATGCCGGCAGGCCTTGAGGCATCCAGGTCGTGCCTCCGTCAGTTGAAGCGATTGGTGGCCCCTGATCGAATGCGATGAGGAGACGGTCCGGTGCCACAGAGGTCAGCAGCGTGACGATTCCAGCTGTTGGCAACGATCCAACGCCTGGCGCCGGGCTGGGGCTGGTTGTAGCGACCAGAACCCAGGTGCGACCGTCGTTGACTGAGTGATAGAGCTCTTTTGATTGAGTATCCATCGGCGTCGCTGCGCTGCAGAGCGCCCAGACATCGTTCGCATTCAAGGCCGTCAGATGTTGTAATTGGTTGCACAGAGGTGGAAGCGGGTGGCTCTCCCACGAGAGCCCACCATCGTCAGTGGCATAGAGCGTTCCATCGGTGGACTGAGCCGCCAGGAACGCATTCTTAGGAGAAGTACGGAGAAGCTGGAGATATGGGTACTCAAGCTCAGGCGCTGCCCGTTCGACTTTCCAGGGTCCTCCCCCCGTAGGTGTAGAGAAGAGCGTCGAGCTGCACCCGAAGGTGCCAGGTGGGCACGGCCGACTCACAGCCCACGTCTCGTTGCCCTCGATGGAAAGACTTATCACCAGCCCACCCGGACCTTCCTTCTCGAAGGTCTTGCCTCCGTCATGGGTGACGAAAGTTCTCGAGCCATAGATCCACCCGTCCTTGCCGTTGGTGGCGAAGGCGATGAACGGATACGAAGCGCGACTATCAGGGTAGGTGATGTGGAGGGTGTAACCGACTGGGTTCCACGTCCGGCCTGCGTCGCTTGTTCGCACGATGGCGAGCGAGCACGCAGTATTGGTCGTCGGAGACAACACGCAGTGTTGTTCCAGCCCAAGACCGTTTGCCGAGTCGGCGAAGTACACGTCGGTGAGTCCGTTTGAGGGTCCTGAGAGATCGACAACCCGAGCAGTTGGAGAGATCCGCAGATAGTGGACTGCATTGGCGGAGTCTTGACCCGGCACCACAATGGCCACGGTGAGCAGTGCCACAACCAACGCCACGGCGAAGACGACTGACACCAACGCTCGAGCGCGCTTGCGACGCGCCACTCGTGTTTTCACGTTAGCCAGACCCTTTGATGTGTCTGGACTGTACGAAAGACTGGCTCGATCGAGAAGCTGGGCGATGTCGTGGTCAGGCATTGTCACTCTCCGAAATGGTGCGGTCATCAGGAAGAAGGGACCGAAGGCGATCGTGTGCCGAATGGATCGTCGCCTTCACGGTTCCTTCCCGGCAGCTCATCGCGTTGGCTATGTCTTTCACTGGGAGGTCGGCGTAGTAGCGCAGCACGATGGCCATACGTTGCCGAGGCGCCAACTGAGCGAGTGCTGTCGCGACGGTCAGCCGGGAGGCGACATTCTCAGTCGGCGGCAGAGCTTCCGCGGCCAACCCGGAGGCCTTGAGGGAGCGATCACGGCGCCGCTGATTCCGTCTCGCCTGGCGAACTGCAACGACGAAGACCCAGGTCGCCGGTCGCTCAAGGCGCGACAACGAACTCCATTTCTGGAAGGCCCGGGCAAACGCTTCTTGGGCAGCGTCTTCTGGCTCGCAGTCCCCACCGAGGCCGAGCCACAGCGCTCGACAGATCCGCGGGTATTGGGCCTCGAAGAACTGATCAAAGGAACAGTCGGGCGTAGGCGCCATCATCTCACTAGATATAGAGGCCGGATCGAGGCAAAACGTTTAGTGGGCCAGACCCACTCACCCGGGTTCTCAGATACGACTGTTCATTGCGCTCCAAGTCCAGAGACTGCCCCCAAACGCCGGCAGCGGGGCGCCCTCACAGACCCCGAAAAAGCCCTGAGCGGAGTTCAAGAACAGTCAGAGTCGGTCACGTGCGGTCAAACCAGAACTCCAGCCAGAAACCCGAAATAGCTTGTTCCCGCAGGTGGGGGGAGTAGGGGAGTCTTGCGTTCGCAATGTAGAGGCCGTGGGTTCGAATCCCATCACCTCCACCCGAAAGCCCTGGTGGTCCGCCGTTTGCTGTAGGGACTGGCGTCTCGCTTCTGACCACAGACCGCGGACAGACCACGCCGGACCACGGTGCAGGGTGGTTTGCTGACGCTTCCAGGATCAGTGAGCCGCCCGTTGGCTGGCCGCCGTCCACGTGACGAAGCAGTCAACTTGTCGGCTCTAGAGCGCAAGTTCCCGGCTCCTGAAATGCCGTTGAGGGATACGGGGCACGCTCGCCGTTATCACACCTAGAGTCGTGGGGTCTCCTCCAAGGGGTCATCATGCCCAATCAATCGACCTTCCCGGACTTCGGACGGTCCGCCCTCATCACGATCGACACGCAGATTGACACCCTGGACGGCCAGCCCCTTGAGATCCCCGGCACTTCCGCCGTCCTTCCATCCATCGCTCTGCTCTGTCACGCGTTTCGTACGAGCAACTTGCCCATCATCCATATTGTGCGCCTCTACCTCGCTGACGGAAGCAATGCTGAGCCCTTCCGCAAATCGCTGGTCAGCGGAGAGATACCCGTACTTCGTCCAGGCCATCTTGGTCGCTGCATAGCTCCCGCGATCCTGGCATCTCAAGCACCAGACCTCGACGACGATCTCCTCCTTGGAGGCGAGATTCAACGCCTCGGATCAAACGAGGTTGCAATCTACAAGCCCCGATGGGGAGCCTTCTATCGGACTCCACTCGAGGCATATCTCGAAGCCAACTACGTCGAAACGTTGGTCTTCGCCGGTTGCAACTTCCCCAACTGTCCTCGTGCTTCGATCTACGAGGCAAGCGAGCGTGATTTTCGGATTGTTGTTGCCCGGGACGCCATCTCGGGCTTATCCGACCAGGGGCATGAAGAGTTGAGCGGCATCGGAGTCACAGTGATGGAGGCACGGCAAATCGCTAGCTCGATTGCAGCCCAACGAGGTAGCCATCGCTATCCAGGGGCGATCTGACCCCCCTGCAGGACAGCGGCCTCCCCGGGATGCCCCAATTGTGCGCAGGGTTGCACTCCGTCCCGGCGTTCGGGGGCACCGCTCAGGCGTTGCGGGGCCGACAGCCATCCGCTTTTCGACCAGTCGCGCACCATTCCGACATGCGATCGATTCGACCTTGAAGACAGTCTCGGAGCACGCCGCTTCTGAACGTCCTAGGGTCGTACGGCTGCCACTTGATGTGGCATGAAATTGGAGGATCGAGAGATGGCTCACGCAGTTGTGATGCAGGTGAAGCTTCCTCAAGCGGGAAGCCCTGATGACGCTCAACGCATGCTGGAGGAGATTGTGATTCCCCTGGCAAAGTCTCAGGCAGGGTTCAGAACGGCACTTGGCTGCACGATGGTCGAGGCAATGGGATGGGTGTAGTTGTGTTCGCGACCGCGGAGGATGCCGGAGCGGCGCAAGGTGTCCTTAAGCCTCCGCCTGGAGGGCCGCAATTGATTTCGAGTCAGCTCTATGAGGTCGGTGGTCAGGCGTAGCAGGCTGGAAGGTATTGCCCAAGGGCATGGGTGCCGGTACTTCAGGACGGGTGTCCCACCCAACCGGCGTACGGGGCACTCTCATTGGGATCCCTAGGAAGTGCCGGTGAGCACGTACTCGCTGTCGGGGCATAGCCTCATTCAATGGCGGGGGAGGCTGAAGGAAGCCACGAGTCCAACCGGAGTCCCCGCACGAGGACTAATGCAACGATCCGCACTCTCGCCATCGAGAGCTACCGGTCAACCCTGGGGATGGGCAGG
>CAWCCM010000002.1:0-1533349 GCA_963794145.1 uncultured Acidimicrobiaceae bacterium
TTCTGTCCGGCCCCCGCCCCCAAAAGGGCCGGAGACCGGGGTGGCCATCCATCTGAGCGGCCTACCTGGGGAGTGCCCTCTCTCGAGGGCGGACGAGCAGCCCGTCTCCCACGCTTGGCCTTGCTCCGGGTGGGGTTTACCGAGCCGGCGGGGTCGCCCCCGCCGCTGGTGCGCTCTTACCGCACCGTTTCACCCTTACCTGTGCGGGCCGGAGCCCGCCATCGGCGGTTTCCTCTCTGTGGCACTGTCCTGCGGGTCACCCCGACTGGCCGTTAGCCAGCACCCTGCTCTGCGGAGTCCCGACCTTCCTCGACACGATCCCGTCTCCGGTCCGTGCCGCGGCCACCCGGCCGGCTCACCGTCGACGCCATTGTGCCATGGCCCGGCTGCCCCGGGACGCGGCTGCTCCGGGGCGGCGAGGGTGCCGCAGGCGAGCGAGGGGTTGCTCCGTAGGCCGGGCTGTAGTTCCCCACGGAGCGACCCTCGTCCACGAAGTGCGGGTTCCGCAGGAAGCGGTGGATCCGGGGGAGGATCGAACCGTGCCACTGCGCCTCCGGCGAGCCCCACCGGCTCGACCAGCGTCACCGGCATGCGGCCAGCCCAGCTCGCTGTTCCAGAAGTCGCGATTCTCACTGACCGAAGGCACCGCGCCTCCCGACCCTTCGCCCCGCAAGGCCAAGGCCCGCCGGGCGACCCGGGGTCATGACCCAACGGTGCTCGCCGGACTGGCCGGGAAGCGGGTGCCTCGATGGCGGCGCCGCCCGCGTGTGGTGATGATCACGTCGACGGCCGCGCACGACACGCCGAACGCGAACTCCTTCGGCAGGCCGCGGGGCGATTCGTTCTGGGCCCGGGCGTGGATCCGCCGGACGAAACGGGGGAACGGATTGCGGCCGAAGAAGTGGATCACGGGCTTGTCCGCATCGAGCAGCGCCGCACCGGCGATGGCGGCCACAGTGGCCGGTCGCACCCGGCGGTCGACCGCGGCGATGGCACCCGCCGCCGTGGCCAGGCTCACCAGTCCGTCTCGTTGCGCGTAGCGGAGGAAGAGTGCCCTTCCCTCGACGCTCCGCATCTCGCAACCCCAATGGGGCACCATGTCGAGGGCCAGATGGGACGCCAGGCCCACGACGAACGCAGTGACGGGCCGCCGCTCGAGAAGCCGGCCGATGACGACGCCAGAGAGTACGTGGTTCGTCACGAACATGGCGCCCGACGGTTCCCTTCATCCCCAACTCCGATTGATGCACGTTGCAACAACTGAGGTCCAGTATGGTGCAGGGGAGGCCGATGAAGTTCTGAGGGTACGTCATGGGACTCCACGACAAGTCGACGACGGAGCCGTCACCGGCGCGCGGCCGTCCTCGGAAGCACCGGCCAGGCGTGTGCCATCGCTGCGGTTGGTCCGGTCCCGTGTCGAAGGTCCGGCGGGCCGATCGGCGCAGGACGGGGACTGGGCGGGCCTTCGGCCGCCTGTGCGAGGAGTGCTTCGGTGTGCTCTTCGGCGAGCGGCCGGCGGCCTCGGGCACCACCCCCGTCGCCGAGACCGAACGTCCCCCGGGCCGCAACGTCGCCTGAGTGGGTCGCGGGACCCGGCCGGGGTGACGCGGCCGAGGTGACCGGCGGCCCGGTGACCACCCGGTATCCCGGTCAGCCGGCCTCGTCGATTGCAATCGAAGGTCCGGCCCGATCGCTCCATGAGAAACCGACCGCTGTCGAGTGCGCCGTCTTCTTGCGCTCCATCTGGATCGTCCGGAGGACGCGCAAGCCGTCGGAGAACGCGTTGAGGTTGCTGGCGCCGAAGTGGCGGACGGCCTCGAAGCTCGGCACCTCTACGACCCGGAGCCCGGCCTTGGCGGTCCGCACGTTGATGAGGGTCTCCACCTCGAAACCGTCACCCCAGAGCATGGCCCCGGGTTCCGTGGGTTCGAGGCAGGGTGGGTTGAGCATCATGACCGTGAGGCACTCGCGCCGGAACGCGTTGTAGCCGTAGCAGAGGTCCGTGTAGCGGGTCCCGTAGAGCAGGTTCACGATCCTGTTGAGCCAGAAGTTGCCGATCCTCCTGAGCGTGCTGATGTCCTGGCTCCCACCCCCTTCGAGGAATCGCGATCCCTTGGCGAAGTCGGCTCCACCCTCGAGTGCGGCCACGAAACGTGGGATCTCGTCGGGGTCGTTGGAGCCGTCGGCGTCGATCATCACGATGAGATCGCCCGTCGTCGCGGCGAACCCGCACGCCAGCGCGTTGCCCTTCCCCTCGCGGGTCTGCGTGATGACGATGATGTCGGGTAGCAATCGCCGGGCGACCCTGACCGTGTCGTCGGTCGAGTGGCCGTCGACGAGGATCACCTCGCACCCCTGGGGTAGCCCTGCCAGGACGTGTGGAAGGTTGCGCGCCTCGTTCTTGGCCGGGATCACGATGCTGACGCGCCGCCGTAACGTCATGCGCGGTCGGCTCGCCTGATCGGCGCGAGCCCCTCCTTCGCTGGCACGTTGGCGCCTCCCTGGACTTCCGCCTCCACCCCGAGGAGGAAGTTGGCTTCTCACGGAACCGTTGAGCAGACAGGTCCTGGTCGCCCGCTCCCTCCTTCAGCCGCGCGCAGTGGGCACGACGAGACCAGAGTTGTCCGTCACTTGATGTTTGCCCACTGATTGCATCCCGGGTAGAGCCGATCGAACCTAATCAAGATCAACTTTTGGACAACTGCATTCAATCTGAGATTAACCTTGGTATGTCGTGCCGCCGCTCGGCGCGGCGCGTCCATCGTCGGTGCGGTGGGCACTCGAAGACATGACGGAGTCGGGAGCGCGATCGCGACGCGTGGCGCATGGTGGCCGACACCGTGGCAGCGACATCGAGACGAAGTCCCGGCGACCATCGGGTCGCGGCAGAGGCGCCAGATGAGGATGCGACTTAGGATCGTTGGTTGATGTGGGCGGTGGCGGTAGCCCTTCGGTCATGCCGGTCTCTGCCGGCGTTCGGTCGCGTGCATGCGCGACCGCGTCGGCGCCGCGGCGCGCCCCGGGTGGCGTCACGGTGCACATGAAGCTCTTCAGCAGCCGGGCGCCGAAGGAGGTGTCGGAGGGTCGGCGCCTCTTCACGACGTTCGGGTATCTCGTCTCGAAGCAGGGCGCCACGGCCGGTATCGGCCTGGCCTACTGGGCCGTGGCGACGCACCTCTTCGACGCGCAGGACGTAGGTCTCGCGGCAGCGGCGGCGTCGACGGCGATGCTCCTGTGTGCGCTCGGCGCGCTCGGGGTCCCGCTCCTCTTGTTGGCCGAGCTGAGCACGATGGAGGAGACGGAGCGGCGCGTGGTGTTCACCACCGGTATCGCCGTCAGCGGAAGTGTCGTCCTCCTCCTGTCGCTCGGCACCATGGCGTTGTCTCCGTTCCTCGGCCAGAGCCTGAGGCTGATCGGCAGTGATCCCGTGACGGCCGGGCTGTTCGTCATCGGCGCCGTCGCCACCGTGGCCGGGCTGACCGTGGACAACGCTGCCATAGGGCTGCACCGCGGTGCGGCACAGCTCTTCCGTGGCAGCCTCAGCGCGCTCTTGAAGCTCGGCCTGGTCGGCATCTTGGTGTTGGTCTCGATCCGCACGAGCGCCGGCCTGATCTTCGCGTGGACGCTGGCCGTGGTGATCTCAGTCTTCGTGTGCGTGCCCATGCTCGAGTTGGGCCATGCCCGAGACGGCGAGGGGTCCGCCGCCCATCGGGTGGCGCTGGTGCGGCGTTACGGGAAGCTGTCGCTGCAGCACCACGTCCTCAACCTCTCGATCAGCTCGGTCTCGTACATCGTCCCGCTCATCGCCATTCTGCTCATCTCGCCCCAGCAGGTCGCCTACTTCTCCGCTGCGTATCTCCTCTCGGCCACCGTGCTGGTCATTCCCTACCTGCTCGCGCTGTCCCTGTTCGCCGAGCGCTCGGGCGATCCGGCGCTGCTCCACCGCCACGTCCGGCGCACGCTGTCGTTCGGGTTTGCGCTGTCGGTCGCAATCGTGGTCGGTGTGCTGATCGCAGCGCCGTACGCGTTGCGGCTCTTCGGCCCCGCGTACGCCGAGAACGGGACGACGGCGCTGCGGGTCCTGGTGCTGTGCGGGCCCGCCTACGTCATCAAGGACCACTACGTCTCCATCTGCCGCGCCCAGGGACGGCTCTCCCACGCCTCTCGGGTCATGGCGGTTGGGACGGTCGTGGAGGTGTCGGGCGCCGTCGTGGGTGGGGTGATGGGCGGCCTCATCGGGATCTGCGCCGGCTGGGCGGTGGCGGCGTCGGTCGAGGCGGTGTTCCTCGTCCCCGGGGTGCTGCGGGTCTATCGACGATCGTCGACGCCGGCGGTGGACGTGACGGGCGAGGCGGGCTGAGCCGTGAGGTGTCGCGGATCAGGCGGGCAACGAAAGGCCCGACACCAGGCGTCGGTACAGCTCCTCCACGCGTCCCACGACGGCCGACGCGGTGAACGCACGCGCCCGGTCGAGTCCGGCCCCGCCCATGCGGGCCGCACGGCCGGCATCCCCGACGACGGACGCCAGCGCGGTCGCCAGGCCGGCGGCGTCGCCGGGCGGCACCAGGAGCCCCGTCACGCCGTCGTCCACCAGGTCGACGATCCCCCCGCTGGCCGCGGCGACGACCGGTCGGCCGCGGGCCATCGCCTCGAGCACCACCGTGGGGCAGCAATCGGGAACGATCGACGGAAGCGTCACCAGGCACCCCTCCTGCATCAGCTCGATGACCGCGTCGTGGTCCAGCAAGCCGCGCAGCTCCACCTGGTCGGGCAGGTGGCGCGGCGTCTCCTCGTGGACCCGCCCGGCCAGTACGAGCCGGGGGCGCCCCCCCAGCCTCCGATGGGCCTCGAGCAGGACCTCGATGCCCTTGTCCCGGCTCAGGTCTCCGACGAACACGATGGGACCCTCCGGGCACGGTCTGGCCTCCTCGGCCAGGAGCTCGTCGGGTATGAAGTTCGGGATGACGGCGTAGGGGGTCCTCCCGGCGAGGCCCGTGCGGAGCGCCACGACGGAGCTGACCGGGACGAACGCGGCGATGCGTCGGCTACGGGAGCGTCGAGCCATGGCGTTCGCCACGACGACACCCGGTCCGACCACGGGACCGTACTGCCCGGACGCGCAGCGGACGCACGCCGCCGGTGCCGGGCCTGGGCACACGCGATCGCCGCGCATGAGCCGCTTGGTCGCGCAGACGTGGCTGTAGTCGTGTTGGGTCAGCACCACGGGCACCCGCGCGCGACCGGCTGGCCCGACGACCGAGCTCACGCTCCAGTCGTGCGCGTGCACGACCTCGAATCGCCCCTGGTGCAGCAGCCGCGCGACGGCGCTCCTGAACGCAGGGTCCGCGATCGGCATCGCATGCGGCCGCGACGCCTCGCTGTAGAGCCGGGGGAGGAGGTGCTGGGCGGACGTCTGTACCCGGTGAAGGCGAACGGCACCGTCGAGCGCGGTTCCCGGCGGCGACCCGGCCGCGAAGCTGACCACCTCGACGTCGTGCCCTCGTGCCGCGAGCGCGTGCGCCAGGTTCCGGACGTGTTGTTCCTGCCCTCCCGACACCGGAGGATAGAACTGGCTGACCATCAGCACATGCATGCGGCGCGGCAGCATACGCCGGACCGGCACGGCACCCGCGGGGCAGACGCGGTGACAACCCGATCCGCCGAAGAACCCGAACACGTGACCGACGTGCCGGCTGACGCCAGGCCCGGGAACGGCCGGTACCGCGACGAGGAGGGACTGCTGCGGCGCCGAGCGCTTGCGACCGCCAAGTACCTGGCCCGCTCGGTGGTCAGAGCCCCAGCTGATCAGCGCCGGCTGGTCCTCATCTTCGGCTGCCAGCGATCCGGGACGACCATGCTCCAGCAGACGTTTCTCGACCGGTCCTGGCGGGTGCTCATCGTCGAGGAGACCGATCGGCGTCTGGTCGGCCGGGACGCGCTACCCGGTGAGACCCGCTGGCGGGACTACCCCGGTGTGCTGCGCCGGCTGCGGGCCATCCCGTTCGAGGTGGTGGCGGCCAAGCCCCTGGTCGAGAGCGACCGCGCCACGGAGCTCATGGACGCCGCCGAGCCGGTCCGGGCCATCTGGATGTTGCGCGACTACCTGGGGGTGGCCCGTTCGAACATCAAACGATTCGGTGCCGACAATCCTCTGCGCGACCTGCAGGCCTTCTGCGACGGCGACCGGACGGACTGGCGGTGCCGGGGCTCCACGCTCGAGACACGGGAGGCGGTGGGTGCTCTGGCGCGTGAGGGGTTGCGCCCCCTGGACGCGGCGGCGCTCTTCTGGTGGGCCCGCAACCAGCTCTACTTCCAGCAGCACCTCGATGCAGACGAGCGGGTCCGGATCATCCGCTACGACCGCGCCTGCAGCCAACCGGTTGCGCTGGCGAAGGCTCTGTCGGAGTACGTCGGGGTGGCGTTGCCCCCCCGCTCCATCAGCGCCCGCGTGCGGCGCTCGTCGGATCGGTCCGAGGATGCCGGTCTGCACCCCGAGGTGGAGCGGCTGTGCCGGAAGACCTGGGACGCCTTCGCGGGATGTCCGGAGCTCTAGGAAGGCATTGATGGCACGTCCCCGATCGCTCGTCTTGTGCTACCACCGGGTCGCCGAGGGGGTCGACGACCCGTTCCAGCTGTGCGCGGCGCCCGACATGTTCGCCGCTCACCTCGAAGAGATCACGCGCTACGGCGAGCCGTCGACCCTCGAGGAGTTGGCCCAACCTTCGAGGCGACCCCGGGTCGTCGTGACGCTCGACGACGGGTACGTCGACAACCTGACCAACGCCGCACCGATCGCCGAGGCCAAGGGCGTGCCGATCACCGTCTTCGTCACTAGCGGCGCAGTAGGGAGCGCCCGCGGCTTCTGGTGGGACCGGATGGCCGCGCTGGTACGGGCGCGTCCGCCCGGCGTCGAGGAGATGTCCCTGCAGACGCCCGGCGGAGCCGTGCGGATCGGGCTCGGCGGGTCCTCGTTCCGGGCCGACCTCCAAGAGGTCCGTCGTCACCTCTTGCCGCTCCCCGTGGCCGAGATCCACCGGGTGATCGACGCTGTCGCGGGGGAATGGAACGTCCCGGCAGCAGCCCCGCCGGATGCCCGCGCCGTCACGCCCGGGGAACTCGCTCGACTGGCGTCGTCGGCGGCAGTGACGATCGGTGCCCACACGGTGGACCATGTTCGCCTCCGGGGCCTCCCGGCCGCCGAGCAACGGCGGACCATCGGCACTTCCAAGGAGGAGCTGGAACGGTGGACCGGAGCGCCGGTCGTGCACTTTGCCTATCCCTACGGGGGTCTCGACGCGTTCGACGACGAGTCTGTCGAGGCAGCGCGCGCGGCCGGCTTCGCGACGGCGTGCACCACCATCCCGGCCAATGCCGATGACACCATGGACCCGCTCCGGATCCCCCGGCGCATCGTCATGAACTGGAGTCGCAACCGCTTCCGGCTGAGCCTGCTGCGCTGGAGACTCGTCCCCCGGCGCTGACCGCGGGACCACCTCACGGACATGCAGGAGCCCCGCATCGCCATCGTGACGGTCCGCTACCCTCCGCACGTCGGCGGAGTGGAGACCCACGTGCGCGAGGTGGCCGCGAGGCTGACAGCCGACGGAGCCGACGTGACGGTCTTGACCACGGACCTCACGGGTACGCTCCCCCCGGTGGAGCATCGGGGTCCGCTGACCGTGCGGCGCTACGCAGCGTGGCCGGCGAGGGCGGACCTGTACGTCGCACCCGCGCTCCTTCGTGAGATCGGGCGAGGGCGCTACGACCTGGTCCATGTGCAGGGCGTGCACACGCTCCTCGCCCCGCTGGCACTGCGGGCCGCGCAGCAGTCTGGCGTGCCGACCGTCCTCACGTTCCACACCGGGGGCCACTCGAGCCGGGTCCGCACGCTGGTCAGGGGCCCGCAGTGGCGGGCCATGCGCCCCCTGCTGCGCCGGACGTCGGCACTGGTCGCCGTGTGCCGCTTCGAGGCGGAGCACTTCGCACGGCGGATCCGGCTCCAGCCCGGGAGGATTCACGTCATTCGCAACGGGTCGGAGCCTCTGCCCGTCGACAGCTCGCCTCCCGAGGTGTCGGGCGCGCCCCTGATCTGCTCGGTCGCCCGGCTCGAGCGGTACAAGGGCCACCATCGGCTCATCGACGCCATGCCGGCGCTGCTCCGGCAGGCACCCGGGGCGCACCTGGCGGTCGTCGGCCGCGGCGGGTACGAGAACGAGCTGCGGCGGCAAGCGGAGCGGCTCGGGGTCGGACGGGCCGTCTCCTTCGCCGCGTTCGACTCGTCGCAGCGCTCAGCGCTCGGCGCTCTGGTGCAGTCCTGCGACGTCGTCGCGCTGATGAGCGAGTACGAGGCGCACCCCGTGGCCGTCATGGAGGCGCTGGCCCTGGGCCGCAAGGTGGTCGTGGCGGACACCTCGGGGCTCTCGGAGCTGGGCTCGGAGGGCCTGGCACTCGCGGTTCCCCTGGACATGGAGCCCGAGGTGCTGGCAGCCACGTTGGCCCGGGCGGCGCAATCGCCCGCGGGTGAGGCGCCAGACCTCCCGACGTGGGACGACTGCGCGGAGAAGCTCCGGAGGCTCTACGAGGCGGTGCTCTTGGCCGAACCCGGCTGACCGGGCGGGCCGATGACCGCCGTCAGTACCGCCGGCTGCCTTCGTGGCGGGCCGTGGCGGCCGCCATTCCGGAGCGGACGTGCTTCCCCATGCGGACGGCGCCGATGACGGCCGTCTTGGCCGCGTCGGAGATCGCGGAGGTCCCCGGCGGGCGCGGATGGAGGTGGAACCGGTTTCGCAGGTGCGAGTTGAGATCCTCGATCCGACTGTTCCGCAAGGTCCTCGAGGTGAAGAACGTCAGAGTGATCGACACCGAGGTGTTGTCGTGATTGTGCACCCAATGCGGCTCGTTGGGGGGTATGAACACGCCGGTGCCCGGTTCCAGCTCGATCTGCTCGAATTCTGGGGGGACGGACTCCATGCGGCCGTGAGACCCGTCGAAGTACCGCTCGATCTCGTGGCGTCTGTCCGACTCACTTTCCCAGCGGCCGATGGTCACCCGCTTGCGGCCACTGACCTGCATGAGCATGCTGCACTCGATGTCGAAGTGGACCGGCGTAACGGAACTTGGTGAACCCAGAATGATGAACGCCGCCCGCTCGCACATCTGCTCGTGTCGCTCCCGCATGCCCCGCTCCACGCGGTCGAGCTCGGTGTTCATCAAGATCGCGTAGTCGGGGTCGTCCTCGACGTTCAGCAACGTCAGCCACGAGGTGTTGGTGTCGAGGTGACGGACGACATCGCCAGGCTCTTGCAGCTTGCCTTTCGGCGGTCCGCCGTGAGGGACCAGAAGGCCCTTGTCGTGCGAGTCGAAGACCACGGCATCGGGCATGCGCTCGGCGAGCCCCGCGATCGCCTCGAGCTCCATGCGGGGGTCGTTGTGGAGGTCATGGGCGAAGTGAACCACCTGGGCGGGGAAACCGCTCACGAGAGGGATCTGTTCAAGAGCCGGGGGTGTCACCGACACGCACCTCCGATGTACGCCGTTCTATTCGCCAATGAAATTCGCCAATGCGGGCTTGCCGAAGCAACCCCGAGCATGTTACTCCGACCATTTGTCGGGTGCCCGGGCCGCAGGTTCGGCGGGCGAGCCGCCCGGGCGAGCGCGCCCTGATGCCTCGGGCACCACCGGGCGGCTCCGGGTGGCGGCGAGGACGATCGCCAGAACGATCGCCAGGCCGCCGAGGCCGATGACGGTGGGCGAGAACCTCGAAGGGATCGTGGCCGCGGCCAGTGCGATCCCCGCCACCATCCCGCCGACCAACCACCGCAGCACGACGCGCTCAGAGACCGGCGGGTGACCTCGGCGCCGGCGGATGCGGATGATCCACACCATCGCCACTGCGGCGGCGCCGGCGAGCACGACGGGGTTCGTCCCGGTGGGCGCCGACGTCCCGGGAGGCGGAAGGGCGCGGGGAAGGGGGACCTGGTACACGACGAGCTGCCCGTTGTCGTAGATGCTCCGGAGGCCAGGGACCGTGCCGAACTTGCCCAGCTCGGCCGAGGTCAGCCGCGTGCCCGGCGCGGACTCTCCCGGTTCGAAGTAGGTCCCGAACAGCGGAAGTGACGACGAGAGGTCCCGGTCGACCACGATGTAGCGAATGTCGTCCCGCAGGATGAGCCTGAGGTCGTACCCGGTGAAGGTGTCGCTGAAGAAGAGCGGACTGGGGTCGACGTATCCGCCGATGCCGGTCGCCAAGTGCACGTCGGCGAAGTCGGCGATGACCGCTCCGGACTGGCGGTCGGCGGCGATCACCGATCCCGCGGCCAAATGTGTCGAGGCCCAACGGGCCGCCTCGAGCACCGGCGCGCTGATCGACCGCTGGTTCGCACCCACCAGATAAGGACCCCGGACGTAGGTGATGTCGGGACCGGACCCGAAGACCATGCTCCCGACGAAGCACACCGTCGCGATGAGGACAGTCGCGGCGCGCTCCAGAAGCGTGCGCCGCTTAGGGAGTCGGAGGACCAGCCAGGCGGCCAGCACGATCGCCATGCCGAAGAAGATGAAGGTGGTGGTCCGCTCGCCCACCTGGGAGCTGCCGCTCGAGATGCTCGCCAGCATGGCGAGGGGATAGGCGGCCGCGACGACCACGGGGAGCAGGCGGCGCCGGCCCCGGAGCGCGGTGCGGTTCGTCAGGACCGCGAGGACCGACGGGCACAGCAACAGGCAGAGGCTGGCCGCGGCAACCAGCATGCACGCGATCTCCCAGTTCGATGACCCGCCTTGTTGCGAGTAGGTGTGGAAGAGGGGCCTGCTGTTGTGGAAGTGACCGAGTGCGCTCTGGAACCCGTCGGAGGCGTCACGGAAGATCGGTCCCAGGTACGACGTCAGGTGACTCCCGACGAACGCGGTCCACCCGGACGCCATGGCAACGAGCGCCGCGGCGGAGAGCCCGACCACCCGGGCGTCCCGCCGGCGGCCGTCGACCCACAGACCCCCCGCCCACAGGACCAACAGGCTCGCCGTGAGCCACGGCGTCAGGTGGTGGGTGACCACGAGGGCCGCCATGCTGGCCAGCGCCAGCAGGAAGTAACGGGGCAGGGGGACGAAGCGGTGCCGGCCGGGGGGGGGCGACGGCATCAGGTCCCTGCGGTCGTCGCCCACGCCTCCGCGTGTCCGGGCGCCGAGCGACGAGAGCACGAAGTAGACGGTGGCGATGGCGAACGCAAGCGCCACCGGGCCGTAGTCCCAAGAGGCGAAGGTGTAGAAGGAAGGGTTGGCCGCGTACACGAGGACGCCGACACCCCCGGCGTGTGCCGAACCGCACAAGCGCTCGACGACCAGGAACACGCCGAGAACGACCACGGTCCGGGCTGCCACGATCACGACCAGCTGGGCCAGGACGACGGGCAACCCGGTGACCCATTTGACAGCGACGGTCAGCAGCTCCAGGCCCGGGTAGTAGGAGCTGATGGGCAGGAGGCTGTTGTGGACGTCGAGCGACCTGCCCCGCAGCAGGCTGTTCAGCGTCGCCCCGTGGATGAGCTCGTCGAACCAGTCGAAGATGGACGGGCTGCGGATGTAGTACGACGCGACGAGTGCGATGCCCAGCACCAGCGAGACAGCCACGCGTTCGGACCTGGACGCCGATGTCGCGGTGAGCCGCCAGGCGCAGGGGAGGAAGATGGCCACGAGCCCGGCGAAGAACATCGGGACCGCGGGGGCCTGGTTTCCCCGTTGAGCCAGGAGGTCCCCGATCCCCTGGAGGACGAGCCCTCCGGCCGCGAGCGCGATGACCACCCCGAGCCGCGAGGCGGGTCGCGGGCTCCGAGCAGGCGTACGTCCAGGCGCCGCGACGTGACCGGGGAACGACCCGGACGGGCGTGCCGGAGGGATGCTCACCGTCGTCACGTCGGTGGCCCGGACCGCCGCCGCCGGATGCGGCGAGGTACCGCGGCGCGGACCTCCCCACTTGCGGGCAGTATCGCCCAACAGAAGGTCATTCTCCCGAGCCGCCTCCTCGGTCCCCGATCACGCGTGGTGGTCGTGTGACGGGGACGTCGCCCACGCGAGGTTAACCCTTTGACCCCTCCTTGGCGCCCGAGCACCCGCAAGGTGCACCAGTTGTTCTTCCGTTGTTTCTTTCTGATTCGCCGCGGCGGTCGCCCGGGCCGCGCCCGGGCCCCAGTCGGGCTCATGCCGCGGTCGACCCACCCGGAGCGGAACCGCCGACGCTGCGCACGCCGTCATGAGCCCTGCCGACGGTGTAGCCGGCCAGCGTGGTCAGCAACCCGGCCACGAGCATGGCGGATCGGGCGAGCCCCCAGCCGTCGCCGCGTGCTCCCGAGCGCAGGCCCTCGACGAAGCCCCGGGGCAGGGTGGAGCGCACATACGCGCGCTCGCTCGACAGCGCCTGCTCGCCGCCGGCGAGCCGGGTCACGGCGGCTTTCGAGATCCCCTCGGCGTAGCACCGCCGCAGGAAGTAGCGCACTCGGGTCCGATCGGGGTCCACGTGGTGGTGGACGAGGGCAGTCGGCACGTGGAGGAGCTGCGAACCGGCCAGGACGCGCCGCAGGCGGATGCCGAACTCCGTCTCCTCGCACCCGAGCGGGACAGAGCCGATGCGGCCCATGTCCGTATCGAACCTGCCGACCGCGTCGAACACGGCGCGGCGGAAGGACATGGTCGATCCGATGAGGTTGCGCTGTGGCGTCACGGAGTCCGGCAGCCCCACGTAGCTGCAGCCCACCACCCAGTCGAATTCGCGCGGGAACCACAGAGGGCGGCCACGGCCGGGCCACTCGGGGACCGCCACCCCGCCCGTGCCCGCGACACCCGACCCGTAGTGAGCGAGCAACTCCTCGACCCAACCGGGCGCCGCCTCGGCATCGTCGTCGAGGAACGCGACGACGTCGCTGCTGGCCCACCCGATGCCCGTATTGCGCGCCCCCGACAGTCCTTGTTGCTCGAGGTTCGGCCGGACCTCGACCCCGGCCCCGAATGCGGACGAGGCCCTCTCGAGCAATCCGGCGTTGTGGTCGACCACGAGGACGATCTGCTCAGGAGTCCTCCGTTGTGAGTGCAGGGATGCGATGGCGCGCACGAGGAGACTCCAGCGACGTTCGGTGTACGCGGAGACGACCACCGTCACCGACCGGGGCGTGGATCGGTCGAGCGGGCGGGGCGTCATGGCGGCGTCGTGCAGCGCCGGGGGCCCCGTCTTCACGCCCGCATCGTCGTGCACCACGCGGCGCCCACGAGCAGTCATCTCGTCTCCTCCCCGGTGCGGCCCCGGGCCGCCCGCGCCCTCGACGGCGATGGCCGGGACGACGACCCAGTGTCCCATCGCCCACCCGGAATGTTCAAGGAGCGCCGTGGCCCGGACCGCGCCAGGGATGCTTCCACCGTGCGGCGGTCGAGCGTGCGGCCCGCCCGCCGGTCACGGCGACCCCGTTGAGGCGAAAGGCCACGCTTCGTGAGACGCCACCGACCTTTCCCGCCAAGCCCGTGCCCGCCACGAGACGCACCAGCTCCCGCCGGTGCGGGGTGAACCGGCTCTTGTAGGGCTCGTCACCTCGGAGGAAGTCGACCTCACGGAAGCACCGTTCGCAGGCGTCGTCGATCACGCCTGCGAGGAGGACGGTCGTGGCATCACGCCAACGGGGATCGATGCGGCGAGCGCTCTGGTACAGGCTCACGCGACCGGCCAGCTCGAACGTGACCACCGTGGCGACCACCTCTTGGTCGGTGGCGAGCTCGTGCACGGCCACCTCGTCGACCGCGGCGCCCGACGTGCACCGGGACGCGAACGAGTCGAAAGCGGGCAAGAATTGTGAACGATCTCCCCATTGGTTCTCGTGGAGCTCGCGCAGAGTGGCGAGGCCACCGGGGACCGCATGGCGGCGCAGGACCCGGTGGGTCACGCCCTCGGTCGTCAGGCGGTCGTCGGCCCGACGCAGGTTCCGCCGAAACTGCGAGGGCAGGGCGGCACGATACGCCCCTGCCGTCTCGGGCAACGGCAAGTAGGGAGCGACGCCCTCGGGTAGTCGGCGCACGCGCCCAGGAAGCGCGTCGGCCACCAACGACCCCGCCGGAAGCCCGTGCAGGTCGTAGATGCGGCCCCCGGGGCGTCCCAGCCAGCCGCGTACCAGGTCGATGACGACCGCTTCGCGACCCGGGGAGGCCAGCAGGTCCAGGTGGTCCGGGCAGAGCGATCCGTCCCCCATCATGTGGATGCTCGAGGTCCGCCCGCGTTCCTCGAGCGCGAGGCCTCCGAGCAGGTGCTCCCCGTCGACGACGAGGAGGAAGTGTCGACCCGGATCATCGCCTCCGGTGAGCCACCACGATCGCAGGAAGGGGGAGGGGAGCGGCGACGACACGACGAGCTCGTCCCAACGGACCCGCCACTCGCCGAGGTCGGCGATGTCGAGCAGGGCAGGCGCGTCCACCGCCGGATCCTAGGACGGCTTCTTCCGCTTGCCCTGCTTCGAGCGTCAGTCAGGAGTATGCCTGTACCTCAGCCACCTGCATCGACGAGGACGGCGTCCCCGCGCCCGCCGCGGTGTGCCACCCGGCCGCCTTCTGTGACGCGACCTCCAACTCCACCATGATCTGGTACGGCTGCGCGGTGACGGTCACACTCGGCGAGGCCGCCACGCGCCACACGGGCCAACCGTCGAAGAAGGCCGTGATCGACTGCCCGGGGAGCCACTCGACGCCGTAGACGTGGTAGCCGGAGGACATGTCGGGACCATTGGTCGTCCACAGCGTTCCCTGCTGTCCCTGGTCGGCGAAGTAGTTGGAGCTGCCCTGCTGGTTCGCAGGTCCGGATCCGCCGTTCATGCCCCCCTCGAAGCCATCGATCTCGTTGAACGGGGTGCCTCCGACCGGGGGGAGGAACCAGAGCGCGGGCCACATGCCCTGGCTGGTGTCGGGCATCTTGATCTTCGCCTGGACGTACCAACCCGAGGTCGGCAGCGTGAACTTGCCCTCCGTGGTCACGATGCCCGAGATCCAGGGGAACTCCGACGACCACTGGTTGGTGTTGGCCTGGGCCGTGAGGGTCAGGCCGTTGTCGACCGACACCTGCGAGGGCGCGTACATGGACTCGTTGTACCCCGGTCCACCGTTTCGGGGCGACGTGGGTCCCGAATAAGGCAGGGGGAGCTCACCGGCATCGTTCCAGGTGGTCCCGCAACAGCCGAGGGCCGTGCCCCACCTGGACGAGTCCAAAGCGGTGCCCGAGAAGGAGTCGTCGAAGATGCGCTGGCTCGCCGTATAGCCGGGCGGGGGCGCCATGGCGCCGGAAGGTGATGTGGCCGTCGTCGTGGTCGTCACCGGTGCGGTCGTGGTGGTCGTCGGTGCCGTCGTGGTCGAGGTGGCCCCACCTGTTCCCGTCGTTCCAGTCGTCGAGGTCGTCGCCGTCGCGAGCGAGGTGCGGACGTTGGGGGCGCCCGGGACGGCCACGCCCACGACGGGCTTGGCGAGGGCCATCCCCCCGGTCGAGCCGTAGAAGCCGGCGTCGCCGTAGTTGAAGATGCCGCCGTCGGAGGCCACGAGCCAGTAGCCCCGGCCGTCGGGGGTGGCCGCCATGCCCACGACGGGCTTGGCGAGGGCCATCCCCCCGGTCGAGCCGTAGAAGCCGGCGTCGCCGTAGTTGAAGATGCCGCCGTCGGAGGCCACGAGCCAGTAGCCCCGGCCGTCGGGGGTGGCCGCCATGCCCACGACGGGCTTGGCGAGGGCCATCCCCCCGGTCGAGCCGTAGAAGCCGGCGTCGCCGTAGTTGAAGATGCCGCCGTCGGAGGCCACGAGCCAGTAGCCCCGGCCGTCGGGGGTGGCCGCCATGCCCACGACGGGCTTGGCGAGGGCCATCCCCCCGGTCGAGCCGTAGAAGCCGGCGTCGCCGTAGTTGAAGATGCCGCCGTCGGAGGCCACGAGCCAGTAGCCCCGGCCGTCGGGGGTGGCCGCCATGCCCACGACGGGCTTGGCGAGGGCCATCCCCCCGGTCGAGCCGTAGAAGCCGGCGTCGCCGTAGTTGAAGATGCCGCCGTCGGAGGCCACGAGCCAGTAGCCCCGGCCGTCGGGGGTGGCCGCCATGCCCACGACGGGCTTGGCGAGGGCCATCCCCCCGGTCGAGCCGTAGAAGCCGGCGTCGCCGTAGTTGAAGATGCCGCCGTCGGAGGCCACGAGCCGGTAGCCGATCGCCGAGGTCGATGCGCCGATACTCGCCGAAGCATGCGGTTGAGTCGTGGGCAGTACTGGGATCAAGCAGGACAGCCCGACCACGATCGTCACGACCGCAATCGTCAGGCGACGGGCGCCACGGAAACGGCGGTCCCGTCCTTGGGGCATCAGGACAACCGGAGGCCGCACAGAGTGAGGGCGGAAACGTGTTGGGGAGTCACGGCCATTCTCGGGGGTATTCGGCAGAAGGGCCCACCGGCATGACCGTGGTGGGGAGGAATTTGAGGATGGTGCACCAATACCCAGACGTCCGGAGACCATGCACCGGCCGCATGGGCCCTGGATCATCGGGTGCCGAGTCCTGATCGATGCCGCAGGGCCGTCAGCTCGCCCAATGGCCTCGGTTTGGGACCATCTCAGCGACGAATGGGTGGCCGATGCCTCCCACGATCCGCGCACCAGAAACGCAACACGAGCTGCCGGATCACGGCGACAAGGCATACACCTGCACTTCGGCCACTCTCATGACCGAGCGATTCGCAGGCGCGCTCGTCGTGCGAGAGTCCGAGGCATTGAAACTCGACTGTGCGTTCCAGATCACGATCTCGTAGGGAGTGGTGCTTATGTTCTCACTCCACGAACCGACGATCCTGCCGTTGAAGAAGGTCTTGATGGACCGGCCAGGGATGTACTCCATCCCGTAGGTGTTGAATCCAGCGTTCATGGGAGTGGAGGTGGCATAGCTGAAGGCCGATTGCCTGCCCGATGGTGTGTGGTACGTCGATACGAAGACCTTGTTCACGGGAGTGCCACTCGGCAGTCCGGCTTCAGAAGCCGCAAATCCCCCTTCGTAGAGGTCGATCTCTTGACTGCCGCCCCCGCCGTTGGGGTCGATGAACCAGATGGCTGGCCAAACTCCCCTCGACGTGTCGGGCATCTTGGCCTTGATCTGAACGTATCCGCCCGCAAACGTGAACTTGCCTTCTGACGTCACGACGCCGGATCGGTACCCGTAGCCTCGCGATGAGTACTTCATGTCTGGCACCATGTTCAGGTTGAGTCCGTTGCTCACGGTCACTTGCGAGGGGGAGAAATAGGTCTGATGGAAGCTGGTCCCGGCGGCTGAATCTCCGGCCGGAAGGCCGTCGGAGTTCCAGCTCGCGTCACCTTGGCCGCCCATGACGGTGTTCCAGTTGGCGGAATTGAGCGACGTGCCGGTGAACTGGTCATCGAGAATGAGCCGATCGACTGAGTAGCCGGCTGGCGGTGCCATCCCCGTCGCACCGCTGTTGCTCGTCAGCTGCAGCGTGACCACCAGTACGGCTGCAAGAGCCACGATCACCCAAACGACGACGGGCTGGCCGATCCGGAGACGCCGTCGGCGATCCGGACGAGCTTCTCGATGGCGCGCAATGGCCGCGTAGGGACCTCGACGAGGCCCGCCCCGATGACCTACCGGACGGACCTGCATCACCTGAGCGGCGGCTCCCCGCGGCTCAGCCACCCATCGCCACGATCGGAGCGGCAAGCGCGATGCCGCCGGTCGAGCCGTGGAAGACGGAATCGCCGTAGTTGAAGATTCCCCCGTCGGAGGCCACCAGCAAGTACCCCAGCCCTGACGTGCTCGAGGCCGTCCCCACGATGGGCTTGTTGAGGTGGATGGACCCGGCCGAACCGTAGAAGGCCGCGTCGCCGTAGGAGAAGATGCCACCGTCGGAGGCCACCAACCAGTAGCCCCCGCCGTCTGGGGAGGCCGCCGTCCCCACGATGGGCTTGTTGAGGTGGATGGACCCGGCCGAACCGTAGAAGGCCGCGTCGCCGTAGGAGAAGATGCCACCGTCGGAGGCCACCAACCAGTAGCCCCCGCCGTCTGGGGAGGCCGCCATCCCCACGATGGGCTTGTTGAGGTGGATGGACCCGGCCGAACCGTAGAAGGCCGCGTCGCCGTAGGAGAAGATGCCACCGTCGGAGGCCACCAACCAGTAGCCCCCGCCGTCTGGGGAGGCCGCCGTCCCCACGATGGGCTTGTTGAGGTGGATGGACCCGGCCGAACCGTAGAAGGCCGCGTCGCCGTAGGAGAAGATGCCACCGTCGGAGGCCACCAACCAGTAGCCCCCGCCACCCGGGGTCGCGGCCATGCCGACCATCGGAGCGTTGAGATGCCTGCCGCCCATGGAGCCGAGGAACGGCTCACAGAACGCGAACACTCCGCCGTCCGCAGCCACCATCCGGTATCCCGGTTGGGACGCGGAGTTGACCGGAGCCCCAAGCTGGAGGGCCTGTCCCGAGTTGGGGTCGATCATCAGCGCCGACTCGTCGACCGCGTCGAATGCGCTGGCCGGCACCGTGTCGAGCTCGTTGACCAGGGTGATGGGCCAGTTCGGGTCCGCCGTTCCCCAGAAGGACCAGGTGGGGCCATTGTCTGCCAGGATCAAGCCGTACTGCTGCATGGCGCGCAGCACCACCTGGGCCTGCGGCGAGTAGCCCGAAATGTTGAAGCTGGCCTTGAGCCGGAACCGGGCACCCATTGGCGGGAGGTTCGGGTTGGTCGACGAAGTCGCCGGGTGGCGGGCCGGCCAGATGTAGGACGTGTCCGTCGCCGCGGCCTGCACCCGGATCGCGTGGGTGATGACGCCTGACTGCACCTCGTCTTGACGCAGGAGTCCCGGCAGGATCGGGAGGCCGGCTCCATCCGCCGACGTCCATCCGGCCGGACGGAGGGCATTGGAGGTGAGGCTCCAGATCGCCCCCGCTCCGGCGGTCGAGCCCGAGGGGTTGTACTGCGCGTTGTAGAGCTCGTAGAGGGTGCACGTGGCCGGGTTGACCATGATGGCGTGGCGGTCACCTCCAGTGGACTGTTGTCCGCCCTCGATCGGCGTGTCGACACCGAACGGGTACGGCCCCGGATCGCTCTCAGCCGCGTACTTGAATGAGATCGACACCTGGGGATGGGAAGGGTCCACAACGGTTGAGGGCATCCCATAGGTCGGACCAAAGACCATGTGGATGTTGCTTGTGGCGCTGTTCATGCTGACCAGCCATTGGGCGCTGTGTGCGTCGACTGGCAGGTTCGCGATGGGGGTGTTCCAGACGTTGTCGGCCGGGAATATGGGGCAGTTGGGCGCGCCTGGCAAGGGCGCGCCGGCCGACGCGACGTTCGGCGCACCGATCGCCGTCAGGCCCAGCCACATCGTTGCGGTGGCAGCGAATGCGACCGCCCCCCTCCCGTTTCGTCTCCTCACGGGTTTCCCTCCCCCTCGACGGTACCGCACTCCCGAGTCCTGTGGGGCGGCCGTCCACCTGCGCGGCCGAAGCGGGGCGCCCCTCGTCCCTCGGTTGTCCGACCGGTCACAGCACAGCCCGTCGGTAGGGTGTCCCCGATGCCCGGCGGCCCCCGTCAGCTCTTCGACCCCGAGTCCCCGCCCCAGGTCGAGGGGGCGGATGGGACCGAATCCTCCGGCGAGAGGCACGCCTTCGACCCCGCCGTGCACGGCGACACGCACCCCGACGTCCTGACCATCGGCGGCCTCTACGACGCGGTGGAGGGGGCGCTCACCCGGGCCTTCCCCCGTAACCGGCCCCTGTGGGTCCGAGGGGAGATCACCCACCTGTCCGACCACCGCTCGGGGCACCTCTACCTCGACCTGGTGGACCCCGACGACGTCGGGACAGGGAGCCGCAGCCGTGGCGGGGAGTCCACGCTCAAGGTCAAGTGCTGGCGCACCACCTGGGGTCCGTTGCGCCACACGCTGGCCAAGGAGGGTATCGAGCTGTCCGAGGGAATGGTCGTGGTCCTGCGCGGCACCATGGACCTCTGGCGGGCCAAGGGAGAGGTCAGCCTTGTCCTCGTCGAGGTCGACGTCACCGCCCTGCTGGGCCGCATGGCGGCCGACCGGGCCCATCTGCTCCGCCGGCTCGAGGACGAGGGCCTACTGACCAAGAACGGTTCCCTGGCGCTGCCAGCGGTGCCGTTGCGGATCGGGCTGGTGGCGAGCCCCGGGACCGAGGGGTGCCGCGACTTCCTGGGCCAGCTCCTCGGGTCGGGTCTCGGGTTCTGGGTTTCGCACGTGAAGGTGCCTGTGCAGGGGCCGGGGGCCCCGGCCTCCATCGCGCGTGCGGTGACCATGCTGGGGCGGAGCGACTGCGACGTGATCGCCATGGTGCGGGGGGGAGGGGCGAAGGCGGATCTCGCCGCTTTCGAGACAGAGGCCGTGGCCCGCGCGGTGGCGACCTGTCCCAAGCCCGTCTTCACCGGCATCGGCCACAGCGGCGACGAGACGGTGACCGACATCGTCGCGTCGCGCGCGTGCATCACCCCCACGGCCTGCGGCCAGCAACTGGTGGCGACGGCGCAGGGCTGGTGGGAGACCCGGGTGGCCGAGCCGGCGGGCCGACTCGCCCGGCGGGTGCCGGGCTTCCTGGACGCGGCCGAGTCGCGTGACACCCAGGCCCGCGGCCGCCTGACGGCGGCGGCCCGCCATCAGCTACGGGTGCACCGGGAGCGTCTCTTGGGAAGGGCCTCGGCGCTCGGGCGCGGTGCCCCGGCACGACTCGAGTCGGGCGAGCTCGGGGTGCGCGCCCGGGCCGCCCGCCTGGGCCCGTTGGCCGTTGGACACCTCGGCCGCCAGGACGAGCGCCTGTTGGCGTGGCGAAGGTTGGTCGCCGCCTACGACGTCGAGCGCCAGCTCGAACGGGGGTATTCCCTCACGCTCACGTCCGACGGCGCCCTGGTGCGCCGCGCCGGCGAGCTGGTGGCCTCCCAGGAGATCGTGACACGCTTGGCGGACGGGACCGTCCGCAGTCGCGTCGAGGCGGTCGAGGCGGTCGATGTGGACGATGCGGGGACACGGGGAGAGGCAGGTGGACAAGGGTGAGCACGGCGGAGGAACCCGTCCCAGTGGAGGAGCTCAGCTACACGGAGGCGAGCCAGGAGCTCGATGCGATCGTGGACTTCTTCGAGCAGCGAGAGGTCGACGTCGACGTGCTCGTGGGTCGCCTCGAGCGAGCCACGGCGCTCATCGACGAGCTCGATCGTCGGCTGCGCCGGACGCGGGCCCAGGTCGAGGAGCTTGTGCCGCGACTCGACGTCTTGGCGGCGGAGACCGGCGCCGCAGGGGGTGAGCGTGGATGGGTGACGACGCCGTGATTCCGGGGGCGGCCCCGGGCGACCGCCTCTACTTCCGCCAGTTGCTCTCGGGACGCGACTTCGCACGGGGCGACCAGATGGCGCGTGGCATGGTCAACTTCGTGTACCTCATCGGCGACCGCGAGACCGGTGAGGCCGTCGTCGTCGACCCGGCCTACGCCGTCGGGGAGCTGCTCGACATCGTGGAGGCGGACGGCATGCGCCTCGTCGGCGTCCTGGGCACCCACTACCACCCCGATCACCTGGGCGGGCACATGGGTGGCTGGTCGGTCGAGGGGATCGGTGCCCTGCTCGAGCGGGAGCAGGTGCCGGTGCACGTGCAGGCCGACGAGGTGCCCTGGGTGGAGCGGACCACGGGCGTCGGCCGTGACGACCTGGTGGCCCACCACAGCGGCGAGCTGGTCCGGGTGGGACAGGTGGGGATCGAGCTCATCCACACGCCCGGTCACACGCCGGGCAGCCAGTGCTTCCTCGTCGACGGCCGTCTGGTGGCCGGCGACACCCTGTTCCTCGAGGGCTGCGGGCGCACCGACCTCCCGGGGGCCGACCCGTTGGCCATGTACGAGTCCCTCCACACCCGTCTGGCCAAGGTGCCCGACGACGCCATCTTGTTCCCGGGGCACCTCTACTCGGCCGATCCGTCGGCGTCCATGGGCGAGACGCGCCGGTGGAACTATGTCTTCCGCCCCCGCTCCGCGCAGGAGTGGATGGCCATGTTCGGCCAGTGACGCCAGCCGCGCACGGCGCCGGGGGCGGGCTGCCCGCGGACGGCACGGTCGTCGTCGTCGGTGCCTCGCTGGCCGGATGGCGCTGCGTCGAGACGCTGCGGACCGAGGGCTTCGAGGGCGCCATCTCGCTGGTGGGCCAGGAGCAGCACCTGCCCTACGACCGGCCACCGCTTTCCAAGCAGGTGCTGGCGGGCACGTGGCCGCCCGAGAAAGCGGTGCTGGCGGACAAGCGGCGTTCGAGCGAGCTCCGGGTACACGAGGTGCTCGGGCGACGCGCCGTCGGCCTCGACGTGGCGGGGCGCGCAGTGTCGCTCGAAGACGGCACGACGCTGCGCGCCGACGGGGTCGTCGTGGCCACCGGCGCGTCGCCCCGTCGGTTGCCCGGCACCGAGGCGCTCGGCCAACACGACGGCCTCTTCACGCTGCGCACCCTGGACGACGCGCTGGCCCTGCGGGCGGCGGTCACGGCCAGCGAGGCGGCCCGGGTGGTCGTGATCGGTGCCGGATTCATCGGTGCCGAGGTGGCGTCGACCTGTGCCGGTCTGGGCTGCCGGGTCACCGTGCTCGAGGCGCTCGACATCCCCCTGCGCCCCGTGCTCGGACCCCTTCTCGGCGAGTATTGCGGCTCGCTCCACGGCGCGAACGGGGTGGACCTGCGCACCGGGGTGTCCGTGGCCGGCGTGCGCCCGGCCGGCGACGGAGCCGGACTCGTGGTCGAGCTGGCCGACGGTGAGGCGTTCGGGGCCGATGCCGTGGTCGTGGGCATCGGGGTGGCACCCGCCGTCGACTGGCTGGCCGACTCGGGACTGACCGTGGACAACGGGGTGGTCTGCGACGACCGCCTCTTCGCCGCCGACCGGGTTGTCGCGGCGGGCGACGTGGCACGCTGGCTGTGGCGGAGCCCCGAGGGCGACGAGCTGGTGCGGATCGAGCACTGGCAGGTCGCGGCCGAGGCGGGTGTGGCCGCGGCGCGCAGCCTGCTCGCGGGGCGTTCCGACGCCGCACCCTTCTCGCCCATCCCGTACTTCTGGTCCGACCAGTTCGGCATCCGCCTCCAGGTGCTGGGCAGCCCGCGGGGCGACGACGACGTGCAGGTGGTCGACGGGTCCTTCGAGGAGGGGAAGTTCGTGGCCGCCTTCGGGCGGGCGGGGCGGCTGCGGGCCGTGATGGCCATCGGGCGGCCGCGCCAGCTCATGGGGTTCCGGCCTCTGCTGCACTCGGGCGCCAGCTGGGACGAGGCCCTGGCGCACGCCGCCGGCGCCTGAGGGTCGACCGTCACCGGCCGGGCGCCGGGTAGCATTTCCCCTGCTGAGAACGGGTCCGACAGCGCCCCACACCCCTCGGACCTGGAGAATTGTGATCCCGTTGTGCAAATGGGGGTCGACAACGTGTCGACAACTTCGTGTCGGACTCAGCCCCGATCCGGACGGTCGGGGACTAGGGGGAAGTTGACGTGCCGGCCAAGAAACACACCGTCGAGGAGATCATCGCCAAGCTGGCGGAGATCGAGCAGCTGACCGAGGGCGGCATGTCTGTCGGGTTGGCGGCCAAGACGCTCGGCATCACCGAGCAGACCTACTACCGCTGGAAGGCCCGCTACGGCTCCATGCGGGGCGAGGAGGCCCACCGCCTGCACGAGCTGGAGCAGGAGAACGCCCGGTTGAAACGCCAGATCGCCGAGCAAGCCCGTGACATCCAGATGCTGCAGGACTTGAACCGGGGAAAATTCTAAGCCCGGCGCGGCGGAGGGATGCGGTGGACTACTTGGTCCACCACTACCGGATCTCCGAGCGCCGGGCTTGCAAGCTGGTGGAGCAGCACCGTTCGACCCAGCGCTACGCCGCCATGGGGGCGGAAGAGGGCGCGTCGGTCTCCGTGAGCACCTTCGGGACCGCCGACCGTGTGGGCGACTTCGACGCGGTCGACGACGGTTCCGACGACCACGTCGGCGTGCCGGGCCGCAGAATGCACGACGGTTGGCACGACCCGTTCGGCGAGCCGGGCCCGCGTCACGTCACCGGTCCGGTTCGCACCCTGCGCCCGGTCCCCGACGAGGGCGCGGGGGAGGCGGCCGCTGAGGGCATCTCCGAGGACGTGGCCGACGAGGTGATCGAGCTGTTCGGGTGGCCGCGAGCCGAGACGGGTGCCGAGCCAGATGCCGAGACGGGTGCCCACTCCGACCGGTTCGAGCTCGGCACCGAGCCCGGAGGCGGAGGAGAGAACGTCGACGACGTCGCCGACGTCGATGACCTCGAGGACATCGCGCCGGGTGGTGACGTGGCGCCGCTCGGTGGCGTCTCGTCGCTCGAGGACGTGGCGGACGAAGAAGACGACTTCGAAGACTGGTCCGGCGCCGAGACGGGTGGAGCCGAGGAGCTCGAGGTGGTCGACCACGCATGGGAGCGCGACGAACGGCCAGGCGGTCTCGACGAGGACGACGAGGACGACGAGGACGACGAGGACGACGAGGACGACGAATTCGACTGGGTCTACGACGACGACACGGACTTCGTCGGACACCGTCGCGGTGAGGTGCGCCCGCTCCGGGTCTCGCAGCGGGCCGGCGCGGACCTGATGGGCATGCGAGGACCGACGACCGCCAGGCCGGCGCCGCGACTCAGGGTTCCGAGCGACGCCGGTCCGGAGGGCGACCGAGTACGGCCGTCGGGCGCGCCTGCAGGCTGCCGGGCGGCGAGACTGCCGATGGAGGCGGTCAGGTTCCCCGTGCAGATGGTTGGTGGCGTGACGCGGCTGGCCGTCGACACCGGTGCCGCGTGCGTCGCCGGCGCCTATTCGGTTGCAAGCTCCGTCGTCCGGTCGCTGTGTCCTCTGAGGAACCGCCACCGCTGACGAGTTGACGCTGCGTTGTCGAGAGACCGCGACGTCGTGCCTGGCCCGCCGGCGTCGTGAGCGCGAATGAGCCGTTCGGCCCGGTCGGTCGGCCCTTCCGCACGTGAAACCCCCGTCTTACCGTGACAAGGTGCAGATTCGGGGGTCGACAGGCCGCTCGCGGCACCCAGCGGCGTTTCGCCGTGGCGTCCGCGGTCCGCGCCGGCACCGCCACGAGCTGCTCGACGACGCCGAGGACATCGAACTGACCGGTGTCGGTGGCCGCGGCGCAGACAACCTCCTGTTCATGGACGTCGCTGGGTCGGATCGTTCCGGGCACGCTCGGCAGAGCGGCGAGGCGGACCGGGCCGATCAGCTCGACCAGAACGTGGAACACGACTGGGTCGACGAGGTCCGCGAGCTCGCCGAGTTGTTCGGCGTCGATGCGGACGACGCAGGTCCACCGGACGCTCCTCCCGGCATCGTTGTCACCGGGGTGGGGGTGGTCGGATCGACCCCATGCGTCGACGAGCTCGTGCGCGCCATGGTTCGGGTGCCCGTGGAGGCGATGAGGATCCCGGTGCGCGTCGTCGGCGGAGCCACGCGCCTGGTTGTCGGGACGGGCACGGCGTGCGTGGCCGGCACGTGGTCGGTCGCCGGGTTCGTGATCCGGTCGTGCGGCCCCTGGCGGCGGGACGGTTGACGCGCATGCGCCGTTCACACGCACCCTGCGCGACGAAACGCAAGGACGCCGCGGCTGGTGGCGGCGAAGCGAGGAACGGCCGGGGAGCCGACGGTTCGGGAAGGGGGACCCCGCTCGGAGCGTGATCTCCTTCTGAGCGGGGTGGCTCCCGCTCAGAAGGAGATCCCCGAGAGCTCGGGGATGGTCGCCTCGGCCTTGACTCGGGCGGCGAGCCAGCGCACACGCGTGGCGGCGCGGGCGGTGTCGTCGTTGCGGGGCTCGATCACGCGCCGGGGTTCGAACGTCTCCGCGAGGTCGTCCGTCGACGCGTACGTCCCTACCGCCAGCCCGGCGAGGAGCCCGGCGCCGAGCGTCGTGGCCTCGGTTACGGGTGAGATCTCGACCGGACGCCCGATGGCGTCGGCGAGCGCGGCGACGAAGATCTCGTTGGCCGCCATGCCGCCGTCGATGCGGAGCGAGGCGATGGGGTAGCCGCTGTCGCGTTCCGAGGCCTCGACGAGGTCGGCGCCCCGGTGGGCCACCCCCTCGAGCACGGCACGCACGATCTCGGGTCTGCCCGTGCCTCGGGTCAGGCCGACCAGCGCGCCGCGGGCGCCGAAGTCCCACACCGGCGTCCCGAGCCCGAGGAGGGCCGGGACGAACCACACGTCTCCGGACGTCTCGCACCGGGCGGCCAGCACCGCCGACTCGTCGGAGCTGGCCAGGATGCCGAGGTCGTCGCGGAGCCACTCGACGGCGGTCCCGGCCGAGAGCATGACGGCCTCCGTGCCCCAAGTGGTGTGCCCACCGACGCGGAACGCGACGATGGGGAACGTGCCCGCGTCACCGCGACCGGCCTCGACGGGGCCGGCGCCGGGGCCGGTGCACTGGTCGAGCATCCCGCCCGTCCCGAACGTCGCCTTCGCCATCCCCGGATGCGTGCAGCCCTGGCCGACCAGCGAGGCCTGCTGGTCGCCGGCGATGCCGCAGATGGGCGGTGCGCCCGGGAGGGCGGTGGCGGCACCGACGTGGCCCGAGGAGTCCACGATCGACGGCAACATGGCCGCGGGGATGCCGAGCTTCGAGAGCAGCGCTTCGTCCCAGCGCGATGGTGGCCGGGTTGACGAGCTCGGTCACGGCGGCGTTGGTGGCGTCGGTGACGTGCAGTGCCGCGCCGCCCGCCGCCGCGCCGCCCGACAGCGTCCAGGCCACCCAACTGTCCACCGTGCCGAAGCACAGCTCGCCTGCGGCCGACCTGGACCGGTCGGGGTCGGCGGCGTCGAGGACGGCCAGGAGCTTGGTGGCGGAGGTGTTGGGTGCCAGGCGGATGCCCTCGGCCTGCAAGGCGAGGCAGGTGCCCACGGTGCGCAGGTCCTGCCAGCCGATGCCGGGTGCCACCGGTCGGCCGGTGGCACGCTCCCACACGACGGTCGAGGCCCGCTGGTTGGCGATGCCCACGCCGGCGACCGGGCCCCCGGCGTCGAGCGCCGCCCGCGTCACCGAGAGGATGGCGTCGGCCATGGCGGCTGCGTCGAACTCCACCATCCCGGGGGCGGGTGTGTCGGGCAGGAGGGGGACCTGGTGCTCGTGGACCACGGTGGCGTCTTGCCGGACCAGCGCCGCGCGCACACTCGAGGTGCCGACGTCGACGACCAAGATGCTGGTGGAGCGCGCGCTCACGCCCACCGATCCGTCGTGCGCGAGCCGGACGCCGTCATGCCCAGGGCGGGGGCCCGAAGGGGGAGGGAAGGCCGAACTTCCCGGGGTTGAGGATCCCGGACGGGTCGAAGGTGGCCTTGAGCCCCCGCAGGACGTCGAACCCCGTCCCGAGCGCGCCCGGGAGGAAGCGCGACCGGTTGAGCCCGATGCCGTGGTGGTGGCTGATGGCCGCCCCGTGGGCCAGCGTCGCCGAGGTGACGGCATCCCAGCACCGCCGGTAGTAGTCCTCGCGCCAGGCGGCGTCGCCTTCGGGGCCCCGCCCGCCGAACGTGAAGTAGAGGCAGGCCCCGTCGGTGTACGCGTGCGACTGGTGCGCGGATGCGGCCAGGGTTCCCTCCATCGCCGTCGAGCGCGGCGATCACCTCCTCGAAGAGCGCGGGGAGGGCGGCCCAGGGGCCGGCGACCTCCGCCGTGTCGACCACGATCCCGTTGCGCCAGAGGGGGGCCAGGGCGGACACGTCGTTGCGGTGCGAGAGCCAGCGCGCCACCAGCTCGGGGTCCATCGCCTGGGCGCCGGCATCCGCCGAGCACTCGGCGTCGACCACCGACATGCTCGCAGCGAGGATCTCGGGGTCGGCCTCGTCGAGCACGACGAGGAGGTTGGTGTCGGGCTGCTCGAAGTTGCGACCCGACTCGGTCCGGTCATAGAGGCGGAGCACCGCCGGCGTGGCGCCGCGGCGGAGGATCATGCGGCAGGCCTCGAGGCCCTGCTCGAACGAGGCGAACCCGAAGGCGCGCCGCTCCTGGGCGGTCGGCAGTGGGTGGATGCGCAGGCGCGCTTCGGTGATCACCCCCAGCGTGCCTTCGCTGCCGACGAAGAGCTGGGTCAGGTTGGGACCGGTGGCGGCGCGCGGGCCGCTGCCCTCGGTTCGCACGATGCGGCCGTCGGCCAGCACGACCTCGAGCCCGAGGACCATGTCCTCGATCTTTCCGTAGCGGGTGGAGTACTGCCCGGCGCCGCGGCAGGCCAGCCACCCACCCACGGTCGAGAGGTCCATGGACTGGGGCCAGTGCCCGAGCGTGTAGCCGGACCCCACGGCCCCGAGGGCAGCTTCGAGGTCGGGGCCGAAGGTGCCCGGCGCGGACGTCGGTCGTCAGTGACGTCTCGTCGACCCGGCGGAGCCCCGCGTCGGCGGTCATGTCGAGTGCGATGCCGCCGTGCACCGGGATGGAGCCACCGCACACGCCGCTGCGGCCCGCCGCCGGTGTCACCGGCACGCCCGCCTCCTGGCACACCGCGAGCACCGCGGCGACCTGGTCGGTGGAAGAGGGGCGGACGACGGCGGCGGGTCGTTGCGGGACGGCACCCTCGGTGGCCCAGCCGATGGCGATCGGCCACCAGTCACGCCCGGCCTCGGCGCGGGCTTCGTCGTCGGTCACCACGGTGGCGCCGCTCGAGGCGATGCGCTCGAGCACGTCGTCGGGCACCGGGACGGCAGTCGCCCCCAGGCGATCGGTCACGTCGGCCGGGTCGGCGTCGATGGGGGTGACGGGGGTGGGTTCGGTCACGGCTCCCCCGGGGTCGGTCGCGGTGGGTCACGGATGGGTCACGCATGGGCTCGTGGTCACGAGAGCTCGAGACCAGCGGTGAGGAGCTCCTTCTGGCACGAGCCGGTGAAGGCGGCCACCTCCTCGGCGGTGCGGTCGGCGTCCCAACCGAGCTCGGCGGCCAGGAGCGCGGCCACCGCCGGCGCGGCGTCCACCGCGGCCCGCGTCCGCTGGATCGAGGCCCGCGTTCGTCGGGCCAGGACGTCCGCCAAGGTGCAGGCCATCTCCTCGCGCGCGGCATACAGAAGCTCGGCGCCGGTGTAGGGCAGCCCGGCGATGGTCGGCTCGAGCAGTTCGGGGTGGCCGTCGGCCAGCGCCACGACACGCTCCGACTCGGTCCCGTATCGCCCGAGGAGCCGGGCCCCGGGTTGGGCCATCGACACCGGGTCGCGCGTCTTGGTGGTGGCCCCCCGCAGTGCCAGGTTCTTCGTCACGCAGCGGCGTCGGGCCGGCGACTGTCCGAGCTCGCGCACGACGGCGTCCACCGTGTCCTGTGCCATCTTGCGGTACGTCGTGAGCTTGCCGCCGGTGACGGTCACCACGCCGTGGCGCGACGTGTGCACGGTGTGGCGGCGCGACAGGTCCGACGTGCGCTCCGAGACGTGCCCGCCTTGCTTGGGTGGCACCAGCAGCGGGCGCAGACCCGCCCACACCCCGGTCACGTCGGCGCGGGTGAGGTGCGACGTGGTGATCGCGTTCGCCGCGTCGAGGAGGTAGTCGACGTCCTCCGGCGTACAGGCCGGCTCGTCGAGTGGGCCGCTGTAGTCGGTGTCGGTGGTGCCGAGGTAGACGAGGTCGGTCTCGGGCCAGGGCACGACGAAGATCGAGCGGCGGTCGTGGGGGACCGGGATCACGGCAGCGACGTCGCAGGGAAGGCGCTCGGCGGGCACGGTCACGTGGACACCCTTGGCCGGGCGGATGGCCCGGGGGTTGGCGCCCTCGTCGAGGGTGCGCACGGCGTCGGCCCAGACGCCCGACGCGTTGACGACCACGCGGGCGCGCACCTCGAGCTCGTCCCCGTCGCCGAACTCGGGCCGCACCACGGCGCCCGACGCGCGGCCGCCCCAATCCGAGGTGAGCCGGACCGCCGGGGTGTAGTTGGCCACGGCGGCGCCGAATTCGAGCGCAGCGGTACGGGCCAGTGTCAGCGTGAGGCGGGCGTCGTCGGCCCGGGCGTCGAAGTACAGGAAGCCAGCCACGAGGTGCTCGGTGTCCAGCGTCGGCAGGTGACCGAGGGCCTGGGACTTCGTCACCTCCTTGTGGCGCTCCCCGATCCGCCACCCGCCCGTGAGGTCGTACATCCACAGCGCCGAGGAGTACGAGCGCGCCACGGCCTTGGACACCATGCCGTCGCGGCCGAAGAGGGGGATCAGGAAGGGGAGCGGTGAGACCAAGTGCGGCGCGTTGTCGAGCAGCCGCTGGCGTTCGGTCAGGTTCTCGTAGACGAGCCGGAACTCACGCTGCTGCAGGTACCGGATGCCGCCGTGGACCATCTTGGAGGACTTCGAGGAGGTCCCCGACGCGAAGTCACCCTTCTCGACCAGGGCGGTGCGCAGCCCCCGGCTGGCCGCGTCGAGCGCGACGCCCGCACCGGTCACGCCGCCCCCGATCACCAGGACGTCGAACTCCTCTTCGGCCAGCCGCCGCAGCGCGTCGTCGCGACGGAAGGAGTGCACGGATCCAGCCTGCCACATCGCTCGTGTGGCTCGGCCGGGCGTGAGGCGGTGCCGCCACCCGGCCTAGCCTCCCGCCGTGGTCGAGGTTCCCGATTCCTGGGAGGGGTACACCCGGACCGTCGTCGCGATCAAGCGACCCGGGGCGGGGGACGTCGTGGTCCGGCCCCTCCAATCTGGCACGGGGGGCGAGTGGCCGTGGCCCACCGTCGATCCCGTGTTCCTGGTCACTGCGTGGGATCCGGGCGACGACCGGCCCGGGGAGCTCGTGAACCGCCGGCGGCAGGTCGCGCTCGAGGACGATCTGAGGCCTCTGGTGCGGGACATGTGGGTCGCGGTCGGGACCGACCCGGTGACAGGCCGTCGGGAAGAGGGTGTGGCGGTCAGCGGTGTCGACGAGGAGGTCGTGCTGCAGGTGGCCGCCCGCTACCGCCAGGATGCCGTGTTCGTGTGGACGCCGGCGAGCTGGGACACGGTGTCGTGTCACGGCGGACGGCGCGAGACCGGAGGCTGGGTGCTGGGCGTGTGAGCTGGCCCCGGTCCCGGGGACCGGTCCCGGGTCTTGTCATTACTACGCCAGACGTAGTAATGTGGCGGGCATGCCACGTCGCAGGGGAACGCCCGGAGGGCTCGGGCGCCCGAACGAGCCGCCCGTCCTGATCCTCACCAGCCTGGCCGACGGCCCCAAGCACGGCTACGCGCTGACCAGGGACATCGAGCAGTTCGCCGGGGTCACCCTCGGGCCTGGGACGCTCTACGGCGCCATCGCCCGCCTCGAGGAGCGGGGCCTGATCGAGCCCGAGTCCGACGGCGGTGGCACTCGGCGGCGGCCGTACCGGATCACCGCCGAGGGGCGAGTGGCACTCGAAGAGGCCGTGCGGGGGATGCGATCGCTGGCCGATGTCGGCGCGCGCCGGCTCGGTCTCCGCCTGGGCGGCGCAGGTCTGAGGCGTCCGGGCCGGGGGTCTGGAGACCTGGCGGCTCCGGGGGCACCCGCGTGAGCGCGGAGCCGCACCAGCGCCTGCTCCGGTGGTATCCGCGCCGCGTGGCGTGACCGCTACGGCGACGAGATGGCGGCCCTCCTCGAGGATGCCTACGGCGACGGCCGCGTGCCGTTCCGCTGCGGGCTGGGACTGGCGCGCGCCGGCATGGCCGAGCGGGCCCGCGAGGCCGGGTTGGTGGGACCGGCGCAGCACTCCGAGCACGGTCTGCGCACCGGGTCGGCCCTTGTCCTGTGGGGCTGGTGCGCCTTCCTCGTCGGGGGAGTGATCTTCGCCAAGTTCACCGACAACTGGATGGCGGGCACGCCGTCGGCAGGGCGCGCCGTGGCGAGCACCGGCTACGGCGTGGTTGTCGCGTGCGGTGTGCTCGGCAGCGTGGTCGTGCTGGGCGCGGCGTTGGCGGTCTTCCCCGTGTTCGTGCGCCTGGCCCGCGGCCCCGGTTGGGGCGCCGTGCGCCGGCCCGTGGTGCGGGCCGTGGCGTCGGCGTCGCTCGCCGTCGTGCTCGTCGGCGCCACGGTGGCGTGGGGCCATCACCTCGACGCGGCGCAGCGCAATGGCGCGCTCCCCGCGTACGGCGCCCTGTGGGTCCTCACCGGCCTGGCCGGGTCCGTCGCGCTCGTGTCCGCCGCGAGGGCCGCCGTCGCCGTGGCCCGGCATGCCCCGGTGTCTCGCTCCGTGCTGCGCGCGGCGGGCATCGTCGCGCTGGGATTGGGTGCCCTGATGGTCCTCGTGCTCTCGGGCGTGCTCACCTGGTGGGTGGCCGAGGCCGTGCGCGCCCCGGGCGTCCTACGCGACGGCATGGGCCCCGGGACCCCGCTCCTGGCCGGACGGGTGCCCGCCGCGCTGCTCGCCACGGGACTGGCCATGGTCGTCGGCCTGGTCCTGGCCGCGGCGGGCGCCGGCCGCATCGCCGGCGCGCTGCGTCGGCCGTGGACGACCTGAGCGGGGCGCGCGTTCGACGACGTCACCCGGCGGGGAGGCTCCTCGGGCAACACCCAACAGCCGCGCAAAATGCTTCAGGCTGCCGTTGCGGTGCGCCGATTCGATGGCCAGGAACAACGGGTGGCCGTCGTACACGAGCCCCGCGGAGGGGAGCCTGATGGAACGCTTCGACGAGTCCTGGGAGTACGACCCAGAGTTCGGGTCAGAGCTCGACGAAGCATTCGGTCCCGAGCTGGAGCCAGGGTCGGATCCCGAGGCGCTGTACCTCAGCCTGATGGCCGAGGAGGAGCGGTGCCGCACGTGGTCCGACGCCGTCTGGGAGCTGCCCGGCGCGCTCGTGCCGGGAGAGGTCGGTCTCCTCTTCCCGGATCCCGAGGCCGTGATCGAGCTGGGCCGCGAGATCCGCCTGACCGAGCTCTGGGAGCGGTGCCAATCCGGCTCGCTCCCCATGGACGAATTCCTCGAGCTGGCCACCCTGGTGACGGAGGTGGATGGCCTGCCGGGCGACGAGTGCGGCGACTGCGCCATGCTCCAGCGGCCGATCACACTCGACAACTGGGCGCTCGGCGCCACCGGTCTGTGCCGCGCCCACCTGCGTTTCCGGCTCGGCCACGCCCGGATCAACCGCTCCGTCTAGAAGAGCCCCAGTCGGCCCGGCGGGGCAGACTGGGTGCGTGACGCTCGCCGCCCGGGTCTATACAGCGTCGCACCTCACCGGCAGCTTCGTCCTTCGTTCTGGTCGCACCGCGGAGCACTACTTCGACAAGTACCGCTTCGAGTCTGATCCCGTGCTCCTGGCCGAGATCGTCCGGGCCATGGTGCCGCTGGTACCAGAGGGGACCGACGGCCTGGCCGGGCTCGAGCTCGGAGGAGTCCCCTTGGCCATCATGCTCTCGTCGGTCACCCGTCTCCCCGCCTTCTTCGTCCGCAAGGAGCCCAAGAAGTACGGCACCGAGCGCGTCTGCGAGGGCGGGGACGTCGCCGGGCGCCGACTCGTGATGGTCGAGGACGTGGTGACCACGGGTGGGCAGCTCCTGTTGTCCGCGCAGGACCTGCGGGCTGAGGGCGCCCTGGTCGAGACCGCCCTCTGCGTCATCGACCGGGAGGGGGGTGGGGCAAGCGTGCTGGCGGCCGAGGGCATCGCGCTGCGGGCGCTGTTCACCATGCGGGAGCTCGAGCCCCCCGGGGCGGCGATCCCGCCCCGGGGGGCAGGGTAATACCGACAACGATTGTCGAAATCTCCGGCCGGGCCGCTATGGTGGCCCCGCCATGCAGTCCCCGGAGGCCCTGACCGATCTGTTCCGTGCCAGCGGGCGCAAGATCACGGCGCAGCGCCAGTGCATCTTCCGGGCGCTCGAGGGCGACGTGACCCATCCCACGGCTGACCGGGTCCACGAGGTGGTGCGCCGGGACATGCCGAACGTCTCGCTCCGCACCGTCTACCAGACGCTCAACGACCTCGCTGAGCTCGGGGCCATCGCCGTCCTCGACGTCGGGACCGGGTCGGCCCGCTTCGACCCCAACGTCGAGACGTCTCACCACCACCTGGTGTGCCGGGCGTGTGGCAAGGTGCGGGACTTCGCCACTGCCGTCCCCGGTCTCGACGTCGCCGGCCGCCGCGCCCAGGCGTTCCACGTCGAGGGCGCCGAGGTGGTCTTCCGCGGCCTGTGCGCGGACTGCAGGCCACCGATCAGCAGGACCCCTAAGACCGATCACAACCACAACCAAGACAAGAAAGGGACATCACAGCGATGCCAGCACTGAAGGGCACCAAGACCGAGTCCAACCTCAAGGAGGCGTTCGCCGGCGAGAGCCAGGCCAATCGTCGCTACCTGTACTTCGCCCAGAAGGCCGACGTCGAGGGCTACCCCGACGTGGCGGCGCTCTTCCGCTCGGTGGCGGAGGGCGAGACGGGGCACGCCTTCGGGCACTTCGACTTCCTCAAGGAGGTCGGCGACCCGGTGACCGGCGTGCCCGTGGGCGCCACGGAGGAGAACCTCAAGTCGGCCATCGAGGGCGAGACATACGAGTACACCGAGATGTACCCGGGCTTCGCCAAGACCGCCCGCGACGAGGGCTTCGACGAGATCGCCGAGTGGCTCGAGACGCTGGCGCGTGCCGAGAAGTCGCACGCCGGGCGCTTCACCAAGGGGCTCGAGTCGGTCTCCTAGCGGCGACGCACCGTGACCGCGACGTACGACCCCACCGATCCGGCGTACTTCGACCCGGCCGCGCTCCGTGAGGAGATCGACCGCGTCTTCGACCTGTGCCACGGGTGCCGCCTGTGCTTCAACCTCTGCCCGTCGTTCCCGTCGATGTTCCGCTTCGTCGACGAGCACGACGGCGAGGTGTCGGCGCTGACCGACGCCCAGCGGGACCAGGTCGTCGACGAGTGCTACCAGTGCAAGCTCTGCTACGTGAAGTGCCCTTACGTGCCCCCGCACGAGTGGGAGCTCGACTTCCCGCGCCTCATGAGCCGGGTGCACGCGGTGCGCCAGAAGCAGGGCGTCGGGGTCAAGGGCCGCCTCACCGACCAGTTCCTGGCTCGCACGGACGCCATGGGCAAGGTCTCGGTCCTGGCTGCGCCCGTGGTCAACCGGGCCACGGGCACGCCGGGGTCCCTCACCCGCCGGCTCATGGAGAAGACGGTGGGCCTGGCGTCGGAGCGGTTGCTGCCGCCCTACGCGAGGCAGCGGTTCACCACCTGGTTCAAGCGCCGCCCGGCCCGGGTCGTCCCGCCGGCTGCGCCAGTGGCGCCGGGGTCGGGCGGGGCGGTCACGGTGTTCCCGACGTGTTTCGTCGAGTACATGGATCCCGGCGTGGGCCGGGCCATCGTCGACGTCTACGAGCACAACGGCGTGGCGTGCGGCCTGCCCGAGGGCACGAAGTGCTGCGGGGCGCCCTGGCTGCACTCGGGCCACGTCGAGGAGTTCTCCAAGGCGGCCCGCCGCAACGTGGAGGCCCTCGCCACCGAGGTGCGCGCCGGCCGCGACGTGGTGGTGGCCCAGCCGACCTGCGCCTACGTGCTCAAGAGGGACTATCCGATCTACGCCAAGGGTGAGGACGCCGATCTGGTGGCCGCCCACACCTACGACCCGGCCGAGTACCTGGTGCGCCGCCACCGCGACGCCGACGACCCGTTCACCCTGCGTGAGGGGTTCCCCGGCCGCGACGACGGGTCGGTGCCCGGCGAGGTCACCTACCACGTGGCCTGTCATCTGCAGGCGCAGAACGCGGGACTGCGCAGCCGCGACCTCTTGAAGGTGGCCGGGGTCACGTGCTCGTTGGTGCAGCGCTGCTCGGGCATCGACGGGACCTGGGGCTACCGGGCCGAGAACTACGAGCTGGCCCGCAAGGTGGCCGCGCCGATGGCCCGGGAGATCGAGGCGGCCGGGCACGACGTCGTGTGCGGCGACTGCCACCTGGCCAACGGGGCGATCGAGCAGGAGACGGGCACGCGCCCGATGCACCCCATGGAACTCGTGGCCCGGGCGTACGGCCTGGCCGGCGAGGAGGAGCGCGCCGCGCCGTGACGGCCCGTGCCGGTGGACCCCCGGCTCTCACGCTCGAGGACGTGCTCGACCTGCGCGCCTACGAGCGGGTGCGCGAGGACTACCGGGCCCGGGTCATCGCCCGCAAGCGCAACCGTCGCGTCGGGCTCGGTCCCATCGTGACGCTGGTCTTCGAGTGCCTCGACACGGTCCGTTTCCAGGTCCAGGAGATGGCCCGGGTCGAGAAGATCATCAGCGACGAGGCCATCCAGGTCGAGCTCGACGTCTACAACCGGCTGCTGCCGGGGCCGGGGGAGCTCTCGGCCACGCTGTTCATCGAGCTCACCTCCGACGAGGAGCTCCGGCATTGGTTGCCGGCGCTGGTCGGGATCGAGCGGCAAGTGGCGTTCTCCGTGGACGGTGACCTGGTGCGCTCGGTGCCCGAGGCCGACCACGCTGCCGCCCTCACCCGCGAGACGGTGACGCCGGCCGTCCACTACCTGCGCTTCGGGTTCACCAGGGCCCAGGTGGATGCGTTCGCGGACGCCGCCGAGGTGGCCCTCGTCTCTACCCACCCGGCCTACGACGCCGCGACCGTGTTGGCGCCCATGGTGCGTGAAGAGCTCCTCGGTGACCTCCGCGGCACAACAAAAGCGCTACCGATCGGCTGAAGTAGGACAATTCTGTGCGCCTGTCTTTACAGGCGCTCGGGAAGTGCGAGATACTCGATGTTCGCCCTTTTCGGGGGTTCCCCCGTGCCTGCGAAGGCGCCGAAAGGGCCTCCGACCAGGGCGAGTGTTGGTATCCGCCTACCTGTGACGAGGATGTGTTTCCCATGAGCGCCACCACGTGGCGAAAGCAAGCAGCCTGCCGGGGTCTCGACGTCGAGGCGTTCTACCCGGTCACCGAGGACGAGGCCGACTCGGCCGAGGCCAAGGCTGTATGCGCCGTCTGCCCGGTCCGCCAGCTGTGCCTCGAGCACGCGCTGGCCCACCGCGAGCGCGAAGGCGTCTGGGGTGGCACCACCGAGCGCGAGCGCAGGCGGATCGTGCGTCAGCGCCGCAAGTCGGCCTGAACACCGCCGCTCGTTAGCGCCGGCTCCCGGCGGCCGATCGCACCGTCGTGGACGTGGTGCCGGTCCGCTGCCCGATGGTGCAGGGGTACGGGTTCCAGGGCTCGGGCTGCGTGTTGGTGTAGACGTCCCCCGGGATGGTCGTCGTGGTCGACGTCGTCGACGAGGTCGGTGCCGTTGCCGAGGTGGTGGCGGCCGAGCCCGGCGTGTTCACGGTGAGCTGCGAGCCGGCGACGAGCAGCGTCACCGCCTGGCCGCTCAGGCTGGCGTCGGGGACGAGGGAGACGGGCCCCCCGAGCACCGACGAGAGCGTCACCGCGGCCTCGTAGCCCGCTGGCCCGTAGCGGATCTGCGATGGCGCACCGGCGGCAATCGGGGCGGACGCGTCGCCGATCCCGGCCACCGTGAAGCCCTGGGCGCTGAGCGCCGCGGCCGTCGAGTGCGCGATCCCGCTGACGCTGGACGCGTTCAGCACGTCCACGCTCACCTTGCCGTGGGGCTCGGCCGGCACCGTGGTGGTGGTCGACCGTGCGGCGGCCGTGGCGGATCCCGGCGTGGTGGTCGTGGTCGTCGTGGTGCCGATCTGATTGAAGGCGTCGATCACCTGCTGGGCGTAGGGCTGGGCCTCCTTGAGCACGGCGGCGCCGCCGTCGGTGGTGAAGCTGGTGGTGGGCAGCGTCTCGGTGACGAGGTGCGACGAGGACAGCCCGCGGAAGTCCTGCGCCAGGTTGAACATGTCGCTCTTGCTGAAGGTGTCGTCGATGGTCAGGTTGCCCACGGCGGCTCCGATGAAGGCGTTGATGGTGAGGGGGTCGAGGCTGATGCTGTTCAACTTGGCCAGCACAGCGCGGAAGAAGGCGTCCTGGCGCTGGATCCGGCTGAAGTCGGACAGTCCGTCCCCCTGCCAGTAGTCGTTGGAGTCGAGGTAGACGAGGTGGCGGCTGCGCACCAGCTCGAGCGCGTTGGTCCCGTTGACCACCTGGCAGCCGGTGGTGGTCACGTCGAGGCCCGTGTACGCGTCCTTGACCTCGTTCGGGAAGTCCATGGTGACGCCGCCCAGCGCGTCGACCATGCCCGAGAACCCGGGGAAGTTGACGCTCATGTAGTGGTTGATCGGGATCCCGAGGTCATGTTCGATCGTCTGGATCAGCAGGTCGGGCCCGGAGTCGAACGCGGCGTTGATCCGGTTCCACCCCGAGACCGACGAGTTCCCGGGGATGTCCACCCACAGGTCGCGGGGGATGGACAAGACGGTGACGGTCTTGGCCACCGGGTCGAAGCGGGCCACCATGGTGACGTCGCTGCGCTGGCCGCCCGCCGTGGACTCGTTGCCGAAGGCGTTGTCCTGGGTCGAGTTCTGGACGAAGGCGCGCGAGTCGGAGCCGACCAGCAGCAGGTTGAAAGGTCGCTGCTGGCTCACCGACGCCGTGGACACCAGGTGCTTGGCGTGGATCTTCTTGATCTGGTCGAAGCGGTAGGACGCGTACACGTAGATGCTGCCGGCGCCGATGGCGGCCAACAGGACGACGAACGCCAGCGCGTAGAGGGCGCGTCGGCGCCACCGGTGACGCCGCTTGCGCTCCTCGCGCCGAGCGGCGCTCCGGTCGGTCCGTGTGATGGCCGACTCGGCCGGCGTCGGCTCGGGGGCACGGAGTCCGGGGGATTCGGGGTCGTCGGGGGCCAAGAACCAAGAACGTAGTGCTCCGCACTGTCCGATAGCCTTCACCGGTGCACTTCGAACTTCCCGACGAACTGCGGGAGCTGCGCGACTCGGTGCGGCGCCTGGCCCAGGACAAGGTCAAGCCGAGGGCCCGGGCCATCGACAGGGACGGTGCCTACCCACAGGACGTGTTCGAGGCCTTCCGCGACGCTGGGCTGCTCGGCCTGTGCATCCCCGAGGCCCTCGGCGGCTCCGGGGCGGGCATCCTCGGCCTGGCCCTCGCCATCGAGGAGGTGGCCAAGTACTCCAACACGGCGGCGCTCATGCTGCTGCTCACCCGCCTACCCACCGGGCCCGTCATGATCGCCGGCACCGACGAGCAGAAGGCGCACTACCTGCCGGGCATCTGCGACGGCTCCGCTCGGGCCGCCTTCGGCCTGTCCGAGCCCCAGGCTGGCAGCGACGTCATGGGCATGCGCACGCGCGGGCGAGTCCGACGGCTCTGGGGGCGGCTGGGTGCTCAACGGCACCAAGTGCTGGATGTCCGGTGTGCGCGAGGCGGACTGGTACACCGTCTTCGCCAAGACGGGCGACCCGGCCAGCCGGGCGCACGACTCGGTCACCGCGTTCATCGTCGAGCGGGCGTGGGACGGCGTCGAGGTGGGGCGGACCGACCACAAGATGGGCGTCCGCGGGGTCGACACCGGCGAGCTCGTGCTGACCGACGTCCACGTGCCGGCCGAGAACGTCATCGGGGAGGTTGGCGGTTTCCGGCTGGCCATGCTCGGGCTGAACGCCATGCGCCCCGTCGTCGCCGCCCGCGGCATCGGCCTCGCCGAGGGCGCGTTGATGTACGCCACCGAGTACGTCCAGCAACGGGCCGCGTTCGGGAAGACCATCGCCGACTTCCAGGGGATCCAGTGGGAGATCGCCAAGTGCGCCGTGGACATCGAGGCGGCGCGGCTCCTCACCTACCGGGCCGCCGTGCTGGCTGACGAGGGCAAGTACACCAAGGAGCACGTCCCGTTCCTCTCGATGGCCAAGTACCACGCCACCGAGCTGGCCGTGCGCGCCTCGTCGCTGGCCGTGCAGCTGCTGGGCGCGGCCGGGTACATGGAGGACCACCCCACCGAGCAGTGGTACCGGGACGCCAAGCAGCTCACGATCGTCGAGGGCACCTCGCAGGTCCAGCTCGGCCTGATCGCCCGGGGCGTGCTGGACCGGGACCTGTGGTGGGACTGACTCCCGCATGGCGCTGAGCTGGCCCGAAGTCCTGTCCCGCCTCTCGGCCGGCGCGTCACTCAGCGCGGTCGAAGCAGAGGAGACGCTCGGCCTCGTGCTCGCCGGCGAGGCGACGCCGGCGCAGGTGGGCGCCTTCCTCGCCCTGCTGCACGCCAAGGGGGAGACGGCCGAGGAAGTGACCGGCCTGGCCCGGGCCATGGTGGACGCCGCGGTGCCCTGTCCGCTCGGCGCCGCGGCCGGGGACGTCGCGGTCGACCTCGTCGGCACCGGCGGGGACCGCCTGGCCTCCATCAACGTGACGACGCTGGCCGCGTTCGTGACGGCCGGGTGCGGCGTGCCCGTGTGCAAGCACGGCAATCGCGCCGCCTCGTCCTCGGTGGGCACGGCCGACGTGCTCGAGGCGCTCGGGGTGGCCATCGAGATCGGGCCCCAGGGCGTGGCTCGCTGTGTGGCCGAAGCTGGCATGGGCTTCTGCTTCGCCCAGCGCTTCCACCCGGCCATGCGCTTCGTGGGCCCGGTCCGAGCGGAGCTGGGCGTGCCGACCGTGTTCAACTTCCTGGGCCCGCTGGCCAATCCCGCCCGTACCCGGTACCAGCTGGTCGGGGTGAGCGACCCGACCATGGCCCCGGTGATGGCCGACGTCTTCGGCGCCACCGGCAGCCGGCACGCGCTCATCGTGCACGCCGACGACGGTCTCGACGAGCTGAGCGTGACCTCGCCGGCGGATGTGCTCGAGGTCCGCGGCGACGGGTCGGGGTCCTACGAGGTGCGCGAGTGGCGGGTGGACCCGTCCGCGCTCGGCCTCCCGCCGGCCACCCTGGAGGATCTGCGGGGCGGGGATGCAGCCTTCAATGCCGGCGTGATCCGGGCGGTGCTCAAGGGCGAGCGCGGCGCGTGCCGCGACATCGGCCTGCTCAACGCCGCTGCCGCGCTGCTGGTGGCCGACCGCGTGCCGGGACTGGCCGAGGGGCTGGCGCTGGCGGCCGAGTCGATCGACAGCGGGCGGGCTTTGGGGGTGCTCGAGGCGCTCGTCGCTACGTCGCAAGACGCACTGCGCCGCCAGCCGGGCTGACCCGCCAGGCCCGCCGCGGCGCGTGCGCAGCGGGGTCGAGGGCCGGGGAGTCGGGCTCGCACAGCGCGAGGACGCACCCGCCGAAACCTCCGCCCGACATGCGGGCGCCGAGGACGCCCGGCTGGGCCAGCAGGTGCTCGACCAGCTCGTCGACGGCGGGGACGGAGACCCGGTAGTCGGCCGACAGGCTGCGGTGACCTGCGGTCATCACGGCGCCCAGGTCCCGCAGGTTGCCCCGCCCGAGCAACCGCTCGGCCTCGCGTACCCGCGCGCACTCGGTGACGACGTGGCGGGCCCGCCGCCGCGACACGGCGTCGGGCAGCGCGCTCAGGTCGCTGAGCTCGCAGCGCCCGAGGGGCTTGCCCAAGAGGTGGGCCGCCCGCTCGCACTCGGAGCGCCGCGTGGCGTAGGGGGTGCCGCTCAGCAGCCGCGGCACCTCGCTGTGCACGATCACGAACGCCGCCTCTTCGGGCACGCGCACAGGGCGCGTCTCGAGGGTGGCGAAGTCGATGTGCAGCGCGTGGCCCTCCACGGCGCCGGCGATGGCCAGAGGGTCGAGGAGCCCGACGTTGGCGCCGGCGGCGCGCTCGGCTTCCTGGCAGTCGCGGGCCAGGGCGAGCGGGTCGCCCGGGTGCCCGAGGGCCAGCAGCAGCGCCACCGAGAAGGCGGCGCTCGACGAGAGCCCCGCCCCCACCGGGAGGGTGCTCACCACGCGGACGCTGCCGCCTGATTCGGGTGGCCGGAGGCGCAGCAGAGCGGCCGCCAGGGCGGCTCCGGGCGCGACCGGGGCGGTGTCGCCCAACGCGATCTCGAGTGGGCGGTCGGGAAACTGGTCCGAGTCGATGCCCACCAGGAAGCTCCCGGGCTGCGGCCGGAAGGTCACGTCGGTGGTCAGCCCGATGGCCATGGGCAGCGACAGGCCGGCGTTGTAGTCGGTGTGGTCGCCGATGAGGGTGACCCGTCCTGGGGCGCGGGCGGAAGGCATGGCCCACACTCTGGCGCGCCGGCACGCCGCCGTTTGACCGCCGGCGGCGCCACGGGTCAGGCTCCTGCGCATGATCGACCGGAGCGGACCCCTGTGCGGGATCAAGATCATTGAGCTGGCCGGCATCGGCCCGGCGCCCTACACGTGCATGATGCTGGCCGACGCCGGTGCCCAGGTCCTGCGGCTCGAGCGCGCCGCACCCGGCGCCGTGGAGCAAGGGGAGGCGTTCCGCGCCTCGGGCGCGGGGTCCTACTGGGATCTCCTGAACCGCTCGCGACCCTCGGTGGGCATCGACCTCAAGCACCCCGACGCGGTGGAGCTGGTGCTGAGCCTGGTCGAGGAGGCGGACGGGCTGATCGAGGGGTTCCGGCCGGGAGTGGCCGAGCGCCTGGGCATCGGCCCCGACGCCTGTCTGGCGCGCAACCCGAAGCTCGTCTTCGGACGCATGACGGGGTGGGGCCAGGACGGTCCCATGGCCGACATGGCCGGCCACGACATCGACTACATCGCCGTCGGCGGCGCCCTGTGGTCGCTCGGCCGGGCCGACTCCGCGCCGGTCCCGCCGCTCAACCTGGTCGGTGACTTCGGCGGCGGCGGCATGATGCTGGCGTTCGGCATGGTGTCCGCCCTGCTCGAGGCAGCCCGCTCCGGTCAGGGCCAGGTCGTCGACGCCGCCATGGTCGACGGTGCCGCGTCGCTCATGACGATCATCCACGGTTTCCACCGCTCCGGGTTGTGGAACGAGGAGCGTGGCGCCAACATGCTCGACACCGGCGCCCCGTTCTACGAGGTCTACGAGACGGCCGACGGGAAGTGGATGGCCGTGGGTGCCATCGAGCGCCAGTTCTACGCCGCGCTGCTCGAAGGCCTGGGGCTGGCCGACGACGAGTCACTGCCGCCGCAGCAGTCCAAGGAGGACTGGCCGGCGATCAAGGCACGCTTCGCCGCCGTCTTCAAGACCAAGACGCGCGACGAGTGGACGGCCGTCTTCGACGGGACCGACGCCTGCACCGTCCCGGTGCTGTCGCCGTGGGAGGTGCACGAGCATCCGCACGTCCGGGCCCGCGGGACCTACATCGAGGTCGACGGGGCCGTGCAGCCGGCGCCTGCGCCGCGGTTCTCGCGCACACCGTCGTCGGTGTCCAAGCCGCCCTCGCCGCCTGGCGCGGACACGGTCTCGGGACTGGTCGAGTGGGGCGTGCCCGAGGGCACCGTGACCAAGCTGCGCGAGTCTGGCGCGCTCAGCTAGCGACGGTGCCCCCGGGTCGTGAGGCCCCCTAGACGAACCGCGCCCCGGCCGGCAATGAGATCCCGGCCACGTCCGAGATCCCCGAGCCGCCCAGGCTGCCGGCGAAGCCGGCGTCGCCGTAGTTGAACACCCCGCCGTCGGCCGCCACGAACCAGTAGCCGTTGCCGTCGTAGGTCCTCTCCATGCCCACGATGGGCGCGTTGAGCGAGATGCTCCCGGTCGAGCCGTAGAACTGGGCGTCGCCGTAGGCGAAGATCCCGCCGTCGGCCGCCACGAACCAGTAGCCACCTCCGTCCGGCGTGGGTGTCATGCCCACCACGGGCTGGTTCAGGTTGAGGCTTCCCGTCGAGCCGTAGAACTGGGCGTCCCCGTAGGAGAAGATCCCGCCGTCGGAGGCCACCAGCCAGTAGCCCTTGCCGTCCGGGGTGGCAGCCATCCCCACGATGGGCTGGTTGAGGTGGATGCTCCCGGTCGAGCCGTAGAACTGGGCGTCGCCGTAGCTGAAGATCCCGCCGTCGGCCGCCACGAACCAGTAGCCGTTGCCGTCGGGCGTGGCCGCCATACCGACGATGGGCTGGTTGAGGTGGATGCTCCCGGCTGAGCCGAAGAACCCGGCGTCACCGCTCGAGAACACCCCGCCGTCCGAGCCGACCATCCAGTAGCCGGCGCCGTCGGGCGTCGGCGCCATGCCGACGATCGGCGCGTTGAGGTTGTAGTACTGCGCCCCGTCCAGGTACACCAGGTAATTGTCGTTGCCGAAGCCGGTGATCTCGCCCTGTTGCCCGAACACGTAGTACCCGCTGTTCGGGTCGGTGGGCTGGATGTTGAAGGCGATGGTCCCGACGACCTCCGCGAAGAGGATCGTGCAGACGAACTGGATCGCCACGGTCCGGACGGGCGTCGCACCGGGGATGAACGTGTACTGGTCGAGCTCCGCCGCCGCGGTGCCGCCCCCGGACGTCGAGCAGTTGGCCCCGCCGACGGAGACCGACAACGACGAGAAGTTCGTCAGGCCGGGCGCGAGCGTGCCGGTGGGGGTCACCTCCAAGGTGCCTCCGTTGGGGGTGCCGGCCCCGGTGCCGAACGTCATGCACAACTGGCTCGTCGTGTTTGTGTTGCAGCTCGAGTTGTACAGCGGCGCCGGGTTGCTGAAGCGCTGCACGGACGCGTTACCCGTCAAGAGGTCCGCCACCACGATGTTGGCCTGCGTCAGCGGCGTCAGGGCGTGCGGGTGCTGGCCGGCCGCCGCCGGCGGCTGCGCCGCGCCACGAGGCCCCGGGTCGTGCGGGCCCCACGGTTTGGCGGCGCCTGCGGGTAAGCCCAGCCCCAGCGTCAGCAGCAGCGTGCCGACCACCGCACCGAGTACCGCCGCCGTCCGCCCCACCGCGCCCCGGTGGGAGCGCCGCCCCTGCCCGTGCATCACGTTCATGGTTGTCTCCTTCTGTCTCGTGGCCGTCACCCCCTCGCGAAGCTCACGCTGCACAGCACCCCGAAACATCGGAGTCCGGGCACCGTACCCTCGGCGCTCCCGCCGCGCCAGGGTTCGCGGTCAATTCCGCGTTCAGTGTCAGTGCTGCGCTCAGTGCCGCGTTCAGTGCCGCGTTCAGTGCCGCGTTCAGTGCCGCGTTCAGTGCCGCGTTCAGTGCCGCGTTCAGTGCCGCGTTCAGTGCCGCGTTCAGCGCCGCCGCCAGTGACGCCGTCAGATGGTGACGACCGGGCACGTGATGGTGCGGGTGATGCCCTCGATCAACTGAATGTGGTGCACGACCATCCGACCCAGGTCGTCCATTGTCGGGGCCTCGGCCCGGACGATGACGTCGTAGGGGCCCGTCACCCCCTCCGCCACGACCACGCCGTCGACGGCGTGCACCTGCTGTGCCACCTGGGCGGCCTTGCCGACGTCGGTCTGGATCAGGACGTACGCGTGGACGCTCACAGCACACCGTACATTGGCGTGGTGGCGACGTCGCCCAGGATCGCGCAGTTCAAGGACCTGGCCCGCCAGGCCCGGCGCGACCTTTTCGACCAGTCCCACCCGGTCGGTCGGCTCTCACTGGTCCAGTGCGCCATGCTCGGCGGCGACACGCTCATCACCATCTCGCTGGCCGGCTCCCTGTTCTTCTCCATCTCGCCCAAGGCGGCCAGCCACCAGGTGCTGCTCTACCTGTTGTTCACCCTGGCGCCGTTCGCCATCGTGTCACCGCTCCTCGGCCCGCTCATCGACCGCAGCCGTGGCGCCCGCCGCGTGATGGTGGTGTCCTCCGGCGTCGGGCGGGCCGTGCTCTGCCCGCTCATGGCCACCCACATCCACAGCCTCTACTTGTTTCCGCTGGCCTTCTGCGTGCTGGTGTGCTCCAAGCTGTACTTGGTCACCAAGAGCGCGCTCGTCCCGGAGATGGCCGCCCTGGACCGCCCTGAGGAGCGTGAGGCGGGGTACGCCACGCTCAACGCCCGCCTCACGCTCCTCGGCACGCTGGCCGGGTTCGTCGTGTCCGTGCCCGGCGTGATCCTCTACAAGCTGGGCGGGTCTCCGGCCGTGCTGATCCTGGCCACGCTCGTCTTCGTGGCGGGCACCGTCGGCGGGACTCGCCTGCCGGTGATGTCGGGCGGCCGGGCCGACCGGATGTGGGGCGAGGCGCACCGGGTGCGCGACTACGGAGCGGCCGGAGAGGCCCAGGCCCTCCAAGATGACCTCGAGCGCCTGCGGCCGATCGCCAACCCCGAGGTCATGCTCGGGCTGACCGCCATGTGCATCGTGCGCGGCCTGACCGGGTTCATGACCTTCATGCTGGCCTTCGGCCTACGCAGGATCCCCGGCGTCGGCCTGTGGTGGTACGGCCTGGTGCTGGCGGGGAGCGGGGCGGGGGCCATCGTCGGGCTGGTCCTCGTGGGCCGGCTGCGCAAGCGGCTGAGCGAGCAGCAGCTCCTGCTCGGCGCGCTGTGGCTCATCTCGATCGCTGCGGCCGGGTGCGCCGTGTGGGGGACGCTCTTCGCCCAGGTCGTCCTGGCCTTCGTCGTCGGGCTGTGCGGGGCGGTGGCCCAACCCTCGTTCGACGCCATGACCCAGCGCTACATCCCCTTCGCCGCCCAGGGCCGGGCCTTCGCCCGCTTCGGGATGCGCCAGCAGCTGGTGTGGGTGGTGGGCTCGCTCATCCCGGTGATCATCGCCTTCACCCTGCCGCAGGGAGACGCCACCATGGCCGTGCTCGCTGCCATCGGTGGCGTCACGTACGTGTCGGGGCGGCGTGCGGCGCGCAGCGAGCGCGCCTACGGCCGCAAGGCCCGGGAGTTCGGCGACTTCGGCGAGATGGGCGAGATGGGCGAGATGGGCGAGGCGGGCGGGACCGGGGCCTGAGCCGGAGCCGGAGCCTGATCCGGAGCCTGATCCGGAGCCGGGCCAGCGTGGTCAGCCGAGCCGCTCCTCGAGGGTGTCGACCTGGGTGGCGAGCGCCGATGGCAGGCGGTCGCCGAACTGGGCGTAGTACTCGCGGATCAAGGGCACCTCGGCCCGCCAGCCGTCGGTGTCCACTCGGAGGAGCTCCGCCATGTGCTCTGGCGTGACCTCGAGCCCCTCGGTGTCGATTGCCTCGACCGTGGGCAGAGCGCCGATCGGCGTGTCGACCGCCGGGGCCTTGTCCGCCACCCGGTGGAAGATCCACTCGAGCACCCGCGAGTTGTCGCCGTAGCCGGGCCACAGGAACTTCCCGCCGGCGTCCTTGCGGAACCAGTTCACGTAGAAGATCTTGGGCAGGGCGTCGCGGTTGGGCGCATCGGCGCCGATGCGGAGCCAGTGGGCGAAGTAGTCGGCCATGTTGTAGCCGCAGAAGGGCAGCATGGCGAAGGGATCTCGACGCAAGTTGCCCACGGCGCCGGCCGCGGCGGCGGTGGTCTCCGATGCCATGATCGAACCCAGGAACACGCCGTGCTCCCAGTCGTTGGCCTGGAACACCAACGGCACGACCGACGCCCGGCGGCCGCCGAAGAGGATGGCGCTGATGGGGACGCCGCGGGGGTCCTCCCATTCGGGGGCGATGGCGGGGTCCTGGGCCGCCGGCGCCGTGAAGCGGGCGTTGGGGTGGGCGGCCGTGGTGCCCGAGGTGGGCGTCCAGTCCTGGCCCTTCCAGTCCGTCAGGTGGGCGGGGGGCTCGTCGGTCATGCCCTCCCACCAGATGTCGCCGTCGTCGGTCTTGGCCGTGTTGGTGAAGATGCAGTTGCCGTCGAGGGTCAAGATCGCATTGGGGTTCGTGTGGGTGTTCGTGCCCGGGGCCACGCCGAAGAAGCCGGCCTCGGGGTTGATGGCGTAGAGGCGGCCGTCGGCGCCGAACTTCATCCAACAGATGTCGTCACCCACCGTCTCGACCTTCCAGCCGTCGATGGTCGGGATGAGCATGGCCAGGTTGGTCTTGCCGCACGCCGAGGGGAAGGCCCCGGCGATGTAGCGGGTCTCGCCCTCGGGGGACGTCAGCTTGAGGATCAGCATGTGCTCGGCCAGCCAGCCGGCGTCGCGGGCCATGACCGACGCGATGCGGAGTGCGAAGCACTTCTTGCCCAGCAGGGCGTTGCCGCCGTAGCCCGAGCCGTAGGACACGATCTCGCGGGTCTCGGGGAAGTGGACGATGTACTTGTTCTCCGCGTTGCAGGGCCACGCCGCGTCGGCCTGGCCCGGCTCGAGGGGCGCCCCCACCGAGTGCAGGCAGGGGACGAAGGTGCCCTCGTCACCCAGGACCTCGAGGGCGCCGCTGCCCATACGGGTCATGATTCGCATGGAGACCGCCACGTAGGCCGAGTCGGTCAGTTGCACGCCGATGTGGGCGATGTCCGAGCCGAGCGGGCCCATGGAGAAGGGGACCACGTACATGGTGCGGCCCTTCATGGCGCCCCCGAAGAGCCCGTCGAGGGTCTGGCGCATCTCGGCCGGGTCCCGCCAGTTGTTGGTCGGGCCGGCGTCGACCTCGTGCTCCGAGCAGATGAACGTGCGGTCCTCGACGCGGGCCACGTCGCCGGGGTCCGAGGCGGCCCAGTAGCTGTTGGGCCGCTTGGCGTCGCTCAGGCGGGTGAAGGTGCCCGAGTCGACCAGCTCCTGGCAAAGGCGGTCGTACTCCTCCGCCGAGCCGTCACACCAGTAGACCCTGTCCGGGGTGGTCAGCGCCGCGATCTCGTCCACCCAGGCCAGGAGCTTCGCGTTCTTCGTTGGTGCCATGTCGGGGGATCAACTCCTTGCGTGTCCGTGCGTCAGGCCGGCTTCGGTGACGGCCAATGCTAGGCATGTGCCGTGGGATCCCCCAATCCGAGGCGCACCGCGTCGGGCTCCCGCGAAGACGACGTCGTGGAGCTTATTCGGGCGTCACTGGGGGACCGCTTCGGGGCGGCCGGCCACGAGGCGCTCGGCTGGCGTGACGACGCCGCCGTGCTGGGGTTTCAAGGCCTGCCGTCCGGTGCGGCGCTGGTGGCCTCGGTCGACAGCGTCGTGGAGGGTGTCCACGTCGACCTCTCGCTCTGCAGCCCCGGTGATGCCGGGTGGAAGGCGGTGATGGGCGCGCTGAGCGACCTGGCGGCCATGGGGGCATCGCCTCTGGCCGCGCTGATCGCGTTGTGTGTGCCGGGCGGCGAGGGCGAGGGCACGCTCGCCCTCGGTGTGATGGACGGGGCCGGCGAGGCGGCTGTGGCGGCCGGCTGCCCGGTGCTCGGTGGCGACGTGTCGGGGGCGTCGCAGCTGGTGGTGGCCGTCACGGTCCTCGGCACGGTGCCGGGTCCGGGATCGGATGACGCCCCGCCCGGGAGCGGCTTCGGTGCTGTGCCGCGGTCTGGTGCGCTCGTCGGTGACGTGGTGCTCGTCAGCGGTCCCTGCGGCGGCGCGGCGGCCGGCCTGCGCGAGCTGCGCGCCGGGCTCGCGGGTGCGGACGGAGCCGGCGCCCACCGGCGACCCGTGGCCCGCCTCCGCGAAGGGGAGCTGGCCCGGCGGAGCGGGGTGCGCGCCATGATCGACGTGTCCGACGGGCTGGCGCTCGACGTGCACCGGCTGGCCGATGCCTCGGGTGTCGGGTTCGAGCTCGACGAGGTGCCGGTCGCGCCCGGCGCCACGCTCGAGGAGGCTCTGGGCGGGGGAGAGGACTACGAGCTGGTGCTGGCGGCTCCGCCTGGAATTGACGCTGCGTTGTGCGAAGCCTTCGTGGCGGCCGGCCTCCGGCGCCCGATCCGAGTCGGGGTCGTGGTGACCGACCCGGAGCGAAGGCTCCTGGGAGGCGCGCCGCTGGGGCGACTCGGGTGGCAGCACCGAGTGGGGTAGCGGGGTCCGTCTGACGGGACCGCGATCGAACCGGGACCTTCCGCGGTCCCGTCACGTGGATGCCGTCGGGCGAGACCTTCAACACGGTGATGGCGCCCACGACGCGTCAGGTCGTCCGGGGCGTGTCGTTCACCCCCGGCACCGGTTTCACCCCGCCGGCAGGCGCTCCCGAGGTGCCTTGGCTGCCGCTGTTGCCCGCCGCGGCGCTCGGCATGGGGGGCGCCGCGCTGGTGGTCCGGCGGCGACGCGGGTTGGCGTCGGCGGACGCCTGAAGGGCGGACCGGGGTGAGCGTCCGGACGGCCTGTCCGGCGCTGACCCACGGGACCCGGCGGCTGCCGGGTCAGGCTGCGGTCAGGCGGTTGGCTGGTAGGTGCGGCGGGCCGGCTTGGTGACCTTGCCGGCCCGGATGCACGAGGTGCACACGTGCAGGCGCTTCGGGGTGCCGTCCACCAGGGCCCGCACCCGCTGCACGTTGGGGTTCCAGCGCCGCTTGGTCCGCCGGTGCGAGTGGCTGACGTTCATTCCGAACGAGGGCTTCTTGCCGCAGATGTCGCACACAGATGCCATGGGGAGAACCTTCCTGGGGGAGGCCGACGGTCTGAATGACCAGGCAGGCCGTCACGAACGGCACAAAGGTTAGCATCCCCTGCCATGACCTCCCCGGCGACCGAGCGCCCGGCGACGCTGGGTCCCGGCGACCTGCGTGCCGTGATGGGGGGGTTCCGAGATGCGCTTCGGCTCCACCAGAACGACGTCAACCGCCTCAACGTCTACCCGGTGCCCGACGGCGACACGGGCACCAACATGGCGCTGACCCTCGAGTCCGTCATCGCCGAGCTCGATGTCCTCCCGCCCGACGCCGGGCTGCCCGAGGTCTGCAAGGCCATCAGCCACGGGTCGCTCATGGGGGCCCGGGGCAATTCGGGCGTGATCCTCTCCCAGCTCCTGCGCGGCATGAGCGAGCGCATGGCGCAGGCGGGCTCCGACGATGTGGCGCCCGACGTGCTGACCGAGGCGCTGACCCACGCCGCCGAGATGGCCCGCCGCGCCGTGGTGCGCCCCGTCGAGGGGACGATCCTGACCGTGGCCGACGCCGCGGCCCGGGGTGCGGCCGGGAGCGGCAATGGTTCCCTGGTGGGCGTGGCGGACCGCGCCAAGTCCGAGGCGGCCGACGCCCTGGCCCGCACGCCCGAGATGCTCCCCGTCCTCGCCCAGGCCGGCGTGGTCGACGCGGGCGGCGCCGGGTTCCTCCTCCTCCTCGACGCCTTCCTCCTCGTGGTCGACGGCCGCCCGCTGCCGCAACCCTCCGGTGTGGCGGCACCCGACCTTTCCGCCCTCGAGGGCTTCGGTGCCGGTGGCGAGTTCGGTGAAGGTGCCGAGCACGACGGTGGCACCGGGCCGGTCGACGAGCTGCGATTCGAGGTCATGTACCTGCTGCACGACGCACCCGACGAGTCGATGGAGGCCTTCAAGGAGGTCTGGGCGGGCATCGGCGACTCCATCGTCGTGGTCGGTGGCGAGGGGTTGTGGAACTGCCACATCCACACCAACGACGTGGGTGCCGCCGTCGAGGCCGCCCTCGAGATCGGCCGGCCTTCGCGCATCAGGGTGAGCGACCTCGACGAGCAGGTCGAGGAGGAGCGTTGGGTGCGCGAGAGCGCGGGTGCCCCGGGTGCCGGGCCACCGGTCGAGGGCACGGGGCCGACGCCGGTCACCGACGTCGTCGCCGTGGTCTCGGGCGACGGCGTCGGTCGCATCTTCCGTTCGCTCGGCGTGCACCACCTCGTTGTCGGTGGCCAGACCATGAACCCCGCCACCGCCGACCTGGTCAAGGCGGTGGAGGCGATCCACTCCGAGCAGGTGGTGATCCTGCCGAACAACAAGAACATCCGGCCCGTGGCCGAGCAGGTCGACGGCCTGGCCTCCAAGACGGTGCGCGTGGTCGCCACGGGGTCGATCGTCGAGGGCTTTGCCGCGCTACTCGCCTACGACCCCGCGGCGGGAGCCGACGACAATGTGGCTTCCATGACCGAGTCGGCGGCGCGGGTCGTGCCGGCCGAGGTGACGCGGGCGGTGCGCGACTCCATGACCGACGCCGGTGAGGTGCACGAGGGCGACTTCATCGGTATCTCGCGCGACGGCGTCGTCGCCGTGGCCGACAATGTGGTCGTGTGCACCCGGCTCCTCCTCAGCCGATTGCTCGACGAGTCGTCCTACGAGCTGGTCACCCTGATCGAGGGGGAGGGGGCGCGGGTGGCCGACACGCGGCTCATCGAGGACTGGCTCGGCGACGAGTACCCCGACGTCGCGCTCGAGGTGCACCAAGGCGGCCAACCCCTCTACCCGTACCTGTTGGGGATTGAGTAGCGGTCGCAAGCTCCTGGCGCTGAGCGGGCTTCCCGTCTCACGGCTCGACGCGGTCTCGGACCGGAAGTCCGAGCAGCTGGCCGACCTCGGCATCAGCTCCGTGCTCGACCTGCTCATGACCTATCCGCGTCGCTATATCGACCGCACGCGCCAGGCCGACGTCTCGGACCTCGTGGTGGGCGACGAGGCGGCGGTGTTGGCCACGGTGAGCTCGGCGCGGGTACGCCGGGCCCGCACCGGACGGGCGGTGGTCGACGTCTCGGTGCGCGACGACACGGGCCGGCTGGCCATCGTCTTCTTCAACCAGCCCTGGCGGGCCAAGCAGCTCGAGGCGGGCACCGAGGCCATCTTCTTCGGCAAGGTGGGGGAGTACCGGGGCACCCGTCAGATGGTGAACCCGGTCGTCGACGTCGTGGCCGGCGCCGGGGCGGCCCGCCGCACCCTGCGGGTCCTCCCGGTGTACCCGGCTTCGGCCAAGGCCGGACTGACCAGCTGGGAGATCGGCCGCTTCGTCGAGGAGGCGCTCGAGCGAGCCGGCGAGCTCCTCGACCCGCTCCCCGACGAGTGGCGGTCGGAGCTCGGGCTCTGGGACCGCACCGAGGCCTTCCGGGCCGTCCACCTCCCCGAGTCTGCCGACGTCGTCGAGCCGGCCCGCCGCCGGCTCAAGTTCGACGAGCTGCTCCGGCTGCAGCTGGCGATCGTGCTGCGACGGCGCGCCTTTGAGGTCAACGCCCGCGCCCTGCACCACGAGGTCTCGCCGCGTGAGGTCACCGGTGCCGTGTCCGACACGCTCATGGCCCGCTTCTTGGCCCGCTTGCCCTACGAGCTGACGACGGCGCAGCGGCGCGCCCTGGCCGTGGTGGTGGCCGACATGGGTGGGCCCTTCCCGATGCACCGGCTGCTCCAGGGCGACGTCGGCTCGGGCAAGACGGTGGTGGCCCTGGCCACGCTGCTCGCCGCCGTGCAGGGAGGCCACCAGGGTGCACTCATGGTCCCGACCGAGGTCCTGGCCGAACAGCACTTCTCGGCCGTCCGCGCGCTGCTCGGCGACCTCGAGGGTCCGGGCGGTATGGGCGGTGGTGCGGTGCGCGTCGAGCTGCTCACGAGCCGGGTCAAGGGCAGGGCGCGCACCGCCGTCCTGGACGGGCTGGCCTCGGGCTCCGTGGGCATCGTCGTGGGCACCCACGCGCTCTTGACCGAGGAGGTGCGGTTTTGCTCCCTCGGCTGCGTGGTCATCGACGAGCAGCACCGCTTCGGCGTGGAGCAGCGCGCCACCCTGCGGGCAAAGGGGGCCGACGGCGACCCTGACCTGCTGGTCATGACGGCGACGCCCATCCCGCGCACAGCCGCGATGGTGATCTTCGGCGACCTCGACCTCACGACACTCGACGAACTGCCCCCCGGCCGCATCCCGGTCCGCACCGAGTGGCTGCCGGGCGAGGGACACCTGGGCGAGGACGCCGCCTGGTCACGCGTCCGCAGCGAGGTGGCGGCGGGCCACCGGGCCTTCGTCGTCTGCCCGCTCGTCGGTGACTCTCCCCGCGTCGAGGCCAAGTCGGCCACGGAGGAGTTCGAGCGACTGGCGACTGGCGAGCTGGGCGGGCTGCGGGTCGGGCTGGTGCACGGGCAGATGGCACCCGCCGCACGCGAGGAGGTCATGGAGCAGTTCCGCGCCGGAGAGATCGAGGTGCTGGTGGCCACGACCGTGATCGAGGTTGGCGTCGACGTCCCCGAGGCGACGGTCATGGTGATCGAGAGCGCCGACCGCTTCGGCATCGCGCAGCTGCACCAGCTGCGGGGCCGGGTCGGGCGCGGGTCGGCAGCCAGCTGGTGCTACCTGCTGGGCGGCGAGGAGGGCAACGAGCGCCTATCCGCGGTGGCCGGGTCGAGCGACGGGTTCGCGCTCGCCGAGGCGGACCTGCGGGTCCGGGGCGAGGGGACGCTGCTGGGCGCCCGCCAGAAGGGTCAGAGCGATCTGCGCCTGGCCTCCCTCGCCGATCCTTCCGACATGGAGCTGCTCGACGAGGCGCGCCGTGTGGCCGAGGCCGTCGTCGACGAGGATCCCCAGTTGCAGGCGCATCCGGAGGTGGCTGACGAGGTCCGGTTGCTGCTCAGCGAGGACGAGGGGGAGTACCTCTTCAAGAGCTGAGCCGGGCCGCGCCCGGCGTCCCCCGCCCTGGCGTCACCCCGTCCGACTCCGCCCCCGGATCGCCCGCCCCCGGCCCCGGTCCCCGACACGGTGGCTTCGGTCCGTATACGGCGCCTCGGCGGAGTTGTCGCGCGTCGTATACGCGCCCCGTGCAGGCCCATATACGGCACGAAGACACATGCCCGAGGCGCCGTAGTCGGCGCGAAGTCGAACTCCCCGCGCGCGTCATATACGTTCCGCGACCGTTCTCCTCGTGCCCCCCGGGCAGCGGGCGCTCTCGTTGCGCGGCCTGACGGGCGCGGCCTGACGGGCGACGGCCGAGGCGGGCATGACCGGGGACGCGCCGGACGTAGGGTGGGGCCGATGCGCGTCATCGGAGGCCGGAGCCGCGGAAGGCGCCTGGCCGCCAAGCTCCCGAGGACCGTCCGCCCGACTTCGGACCGGGTGCGCGAGTCGGTCTTCAACATCCTCGGGTCGCGGGGGGGCGTCGAGGGGCTGCGGGTGGTCGACCTGTTCTGCGGCAGCGGCGCGCTCGGCGTCGAGGCCCTCTCCCGCGGCGCCGCCTCGGTCACCTTCGTCGACCAGGACCCCGAGGCTCTTGCCGCGGTGCGCGAGAACCTCCGATCGGCCGGGCTCGACGGTGAGCCCGCCACCGTGGTCCGCGCCCTGCTCCCCGGGTGGCTCACGTCCGCGACGGCCCGTCAGTTCGACCTCGCGCTGTGCGACCCGCCCTACGACTTCGCGGACTGGCCCACCCTGCTCGGCGCACTGCAGGCCGCCACCGTCGTGGCCGAATCGTCAACCCCGGTCGCGTTGCCCGAGGGCTGGGTGGTCGTGAGGGAGCGCCGGTACGGCGGTACGCTCGTCACCGTGGCTCAGCGCAGCGGTGCCGACTCGTGAGGGTCCAGGCGTGAAGGTCGGACTGTTCCCCGGGTCGTTCGACCCCTTTCACAACGGGCACCTCGAGATCGTCGAGCGGGCGAGCCGGCTCTTCGACGAGGTCGTTGTGGCGGCACTGCGCAACCCCCAGAAGAGCACGGCGCTGTTCGACCTCGAGGAACGCCAGGCCATGCTCGAGGAGGTGGTCTCGCACCTGCCTTCGGTACGGATCGTCTCGGTCTCGACCCTCCTGGTCTACGTGGCCCGGGACGTCGGGGCGTCAGCGATCGTGCGCGGGTTGCGGGCCGTCTCCGACTTCGAGGCCGAGATGCAGATGGCCCAGATGAACAACCACCTCTCGGGCGTGGAGACGATCTTCATCCCGACCAGCCCAGAATGGTCGTTCGTGGCCTCCAAGCTGGTCCGCGAGGTCTGGCGCTTTGGCGGCGACGTGTCGGCCTTCGTCCCCAAGGCGGTCGCGGATGCACTGGCCAGCAAGTACGAGCAGTTCGAGAAGGGGGGTGAGGAGCCATGACCGAGCAGTTTCTCGACCTCGAGGACCAGGAGCAGCCCTTCGAGGAGCACGACAGCGTCGACGGCATCCTCAAGCACCTGCTCAACGTGGTGGCCACGGCCAAATCGATGCCGCTGTCGTCTTCGGTGATGGTGTCGCGCGAGGAGGTCACCGCCCTCGTTCAGTCCGCGCTCGACGCGATGCCCGAGGAGCTGCGCCAGGCGCGCTGGCTGCTCCACGAGCGCGAGGAGTTCATGGCCGAGCGCACCCGTGAGGCTGAGGCGCTGATGAGCGAGGTGCGGGCCCAGGCCGAGCAGATGGTCCAGCGCACCGAGATCGTCCGGCAGGCCAACGCGGTGGCCCAGCGCATCCTCGACGACGCCAACGAGGAGGCGCGGGCACTGCGGAATCAGGCCGAGGACTTCGTCGACACCAAGCTGGCCGGCATGGAGATCGTGCTCGACCGCCTGACCCGGACTGTGCAGGCGGGCCGGGCCAAGCTGGCCGCGCCGCTCGTGCAGGCGGCGGCCGAGGACGACGACGCCGGGTCGGAGGACGGCTTCTTCGACCAGGACCAGACCTGATGGGCCGGCGCGCATGACGGCCGGCCCGTTCGTCGTCCACGTGGCACGCCTGCGCCGCGGCCAGGTCGCGTCCCTCCACGAGGTCCGGCGCGGCCAGGTGGCCCTGGCCGGTCCGCTCGACGACGAGGGCATCGACCCGGGGCGAAGCGTGGTGCCGGCGGGCGCCGATGCCGAGGTCGAGGTCGAGCTGGTCCCTTTCGAGGGCGGGATCGACGTGGAGGGCACGGTGCGCGCCCCATGGGAGGGGATGTGCCGGCGCTGCGCCGAAGCGGTGTCGGGCGAGCTCGGGATCCCGGTGCACGAGCGTTTCGCCGGCGCCGCTCTGGCCGGCCCCTCCGACGACGACCTGTACCCGATCACCGACGACACGCTGGACCTGGCCCCTCTGGTGCGGGACGCCCTGGTGCTCGAGCTGCCCATGGCGCCCCTGTGCCGCGAGGACTGCGCCGGGCTCTGCCCCCAGTGCGGGGCCAACCGTAACGAGGGCGAGTGCGGCTGCGTTGCCCCGCGGGACCCCCGGTGGGCTAACCTCGACGTGCTCCGGTAGCCGTCGCGGGGCCGACTCCGGCCCCGCAGTGCCGGATCTGTGCTCCTCGCGGAGCACGCCGCCGTGCCGGAGCACCCGAAGCGAGTTGGAGACCGTCCATGGCTGTCCCGAAGAAGAAGAAGTCCAAGGCCAAGGGCCGCAGTCATCAGGCCGCGGCCTGGCGCCTGAGCCGCCCCGCCCGCAGTGTGTGCCCCCACTGTCAGGCCTCCAAGACCCCCCACGTGGTCTGCCCCAGCTGCGGCTGGTACAAGGGGCGCCAGGCCGTCGAGGTCGACTGACTTGAGCCGCCGGGGCGAGCGTCCGTCGCCCGAGACGCTGGCCACGCTTCCCGTCGCCGTGGACGCCATGGGCGGCGACAAGGCTCCCTCGGAGATCGTCGAGGGCGCGCGCCATGCAGCCGAGCTGCACGGCATCGGAGTCCTCCTGGTCGGCCTCCCGGACCAGGTGGGTGACACCGGGGGCCTCGAGCTGGTCGCATGCACCGAGGTCATCTCCATGGATGAGGACCCGGCGGGCGGCGTGCGCCGCAAGAAGGACTCGTCCCTGGTGCGGGCGGCCGAGCTGGTGCGTGACGGGAAGGCCTGCGCCATGGTCTCCGCCGGCAACACCGGCGCCACGATGGCCTCGGCCCTCTTGCGCATGGGACGCCTCCCGGGTGTGGTGCGGCCCTGCATCGCCACCCCGTTGCCCCGCCTCGGGAGCACCCCGGCCGTGCTGGTGGACGCCGGCGCCAACGCCGAGTGCACCGCCCCCATGTTGGTGCAGTTCGCCCAGATGGCCGCGGCCTACGTCTCGGCCCGTTTCGGCACCGAGGCGCCCACCGTCGGCCTGCTCTCCATCGGCGAGGAGCCCACGAAAGGCACGCCGCTGGTCAAGGAGACCCACGCCCTGCTCGCCGAGGCCGCCAACCGGGGTGCTGGCGCCGACGGGAGCGGAGGTGGCTTCGAGTTCGTCGGCAACCTCGAGGGCCGCGACCTGCTGCCCTCCCCGGCCGACGTCATCGTGACGGACGGCTTCACCGGCAACGTCACGCTCAAGACGCTCGAGGGCTCGCTGCGTTTTCTCTTCGACACCATGCTCGGCGTCTTCGGCACCGACGACGCCACCCGAGAGGCCGCCGGCGTCCTGCTGCCGCTCCTGTTGCCGCTGGCCGCCCAGTTCGAGCCGGAGAACACCGGCGGCGCCATGCTGTTGGGCACCGACGGCGTGTGCGTCATCAGTCACGGCTCATCGAATGCAACCGCCATGAGCAACGCCGTCCAGGTGGCTCACGAGTGCGCCGCCCGGGGCCTGGTGGACCACGTGGCGGCGGCGGTGCGACCTGGCGAGACCGACTGAAAGCCCAGCTCAGCCTAGGGAAACAGGCGGTTGCGGGTGCGGGGAACGTACACTGGGTCCCGTGCCAGCCGAAACCCACACCAATCAGGGCCCGCTCGATCGCATCCAGGTCTTCGAGCTGATCCGGGACCAGCTGGCCGACATCTTGGAGACCGACCCCTCGTCGATCACCGAGGGCGCCTCCTTCGCCGAGGACCTCGATGCCGACTCGCTGGCGCTCATCGAGCTGGTCGAGGCCCTCGAGGAGGAGCTGGGGGAGCGGACGGTCGGCTTCCGCATCGACGACGAGGACCTCGAGGACCTGCGGACGGTCCGGGACGCTGTTGACTACGTCTACGCCAAGCTCCAGGCGGGTTGAGGCGGGCGCCGAGGGGGCGGCCGCGTTGGCCGATCGACTTGGCCACGCCTTCAGCGACCTGACGCTGCTGCAGCAGGCGCTGGCTCACCGCAGCTGGTGCGGGGAGCAGGACGGCGGTGCGCCCTCCAACGAGCGCCTCGAGTTCCTCGGCGACGCGGTGCTCGGCCTGATCGTCGCCAGCCACACCTACGAGCGCTACCCCGAGTTCCCCGAGGGGAAGCTGGCCAAGGTCCGCTCCGCCGTGGTCAACGCCCGTGTGTTGGCCCAGGTGGCGGCCGGGCTCGGGGTGGGCGACGTCCTGCTGCTCGGAAAGGGCGAGGAGGGTTCGGGCGGCCGCGAGAAGGCCTCGATCCTGGCCGACGCCTTCGAAGCCGTCCTGGGCGCCGTGTACCTCGATGCCGGCTGGGCGGCGGCCCAGCGCCTCGTGCTGCGCGAGCTGGGGGACGCCATCGGGCGGGCGGGCGAGGAGCCCGACGACTTCGACCACAAGAGCCGGCTTCAGGAGAGGGCCGTCCGCGACGGCGAGGGCACCCCTCGCTACGTGGTCGAGGGTTCGGGGCCCGACCACGACCGCGCCTACGTGGCCCAGGTGTTCTTGGGTGGTGCCTGCCTGGGCACCGGAGAGGGCCGTTCGAAGAAGGACGCCGAGCAGGAAGCGGCTCGGGCGGCCTGGGAGGTGCTGCAGCGTGCCTGAGCTGCCCGAGGTCGAGACCCTGCGCCAGGACCTGGCGCGCGAGGTGGTGGGCCGCAAGATCAAGGCCGTCTCGGTCGGCAACGGCCGCTCGGTACGGCGTCACCCCTCGGCCAAGCAGTTCCGGTCGCTGCTCGAGGGCCGCAGCATCAAGTCGGTCGGCCGGCTGGGCAAGTACCTGCTGCTCACGCTCGACAATGGCGACACCCTGGTCGTGCACCTCGGGATGAGCGGGCAGTTGCTGCGGGTCAAGTCGGCCAAGGACCCGAAACCCAAGCACACTCACGTCGTCATCACCTTCACACAGGGGGGCGAGCTGCGCTACGTCGACCCACGCACCTTCGGAGAGCTGTTCGTCTCGACGCCGCCCCTCAAGGCGGACGGCACCCCGCTCAGCCCGGTCTCGGGGACGGCGGGCGGTGACGGCGGGGCCATCCGCAAGGCCATCCCCGAGCTTGCTCACCTGGGCTTCGACCCCATCGAGGACCTCATGAGCTGGGACCGCTTCGGGGCCCTGCTCCATCAGCACCACGCCGGCATCAAGTCGCTGCTGATGGACCAGAGCTTCACGGCCGGGATCGGAAACCTGTACTCCGACGAGATGCTCTACCAGGCCGGTCTGCGCTTCGACCGCACGGCGGACTCGCTCACGGCGACCGAGGTGCGGCGGCTCTACCGGGCCATCGTCGAGACGCTGGCCGACGCCATCAAGCACCGGGGCTCCTCGCTGGCCGACGAGCAGTACCGCGATCTCTTCGGCGAGCTCGGCGACTTCCAGGGCTCACACCAGGTCTACGACCGCGAGGGTCAGCCCTGCCGGCGCTGCCGCAACCTGATCGTTCGGGTCAAGACAGGCGGCCGCTCCACCTTCCTTTGCGACCACTGCCAGGTCTGAGGACGGCCGCCAGGCTGGAGCGGTGCGTGCCGTCCGTGCGGTCCCCGATGGGGTCCACCCGGGGGGCGGGCAGCTTGTAGGGTCGCTCGGGATGTTCCTGAAGTCGCTCAGCATGAAGGGTTTCAAGTCCTTCGCCGACCCGACCGTGCTGGAGTTCGAGCCCGGCATCACCGTGGTGGTCGGCCCGAACGGCAGCGGCAAGTCCAACGTGGTGGACGCCGTCACCTGGGTGCTCGGGGCGCAGGGTCCGCGGTCGCTGCGCTCGGCGAAGATGGAGGACGTCATCTTCGCCGGCACCTCGTCGCGCCCGCCTCTCGGACGGGCCGAGGTCTCGCTCACCATCGACAACGCGTCGGGCAAGCTGTCGGTCGACCTGTCCGAGGTGACCATTACCCGGACGCTGTTCCGCTCGGGTGAGAGCGAGTACGCCATCAACGGAGCGCCGTGCCGGCTGCTCGACATCCAAGAGCTGCTGAGCGACTCGGGAGTGGGTCGCCAGCAGCACATGATCATCGGGCAGGGTCAGCTCGACACTGTGCTCAACGCCCGCCCCGAGGACCGACGGGCCATCATCGAGGAGGCGGCCGGCGTCCTCAAGCACCGCCGCCGTCGCGAGCGGGCCGAGCGCCGTCTGGCCGCCACGGCGGAGAACCTCGAGCGCCTGGGCGACCTCGTGCGGGAGGTGCGTCGCCAGATCCGACCCCTCGAGCGGCAGGCGGCGGCGGCGCGCTCGCACGACGCCGTGGCGTCGGAGTTGCTGGCCGTGCGCCGCTACCTGGCCGGCGCCGAATTGGCCGATCTCACCGCGCGCCGGCGCACCGCTTCCGCCAACATGGGCGTCTGCCGCGACGAGGAGCAGGAGCTGCACGCGGCGCTCGAGCAGCTCGAGGCGGAGACGACCTCCACCACGGCGGAGCTGTCGTCGCGCCGCGAGGAGGACCTGGCCAACGCCCTCGGACGCGTCCAGGGCCTGGTGGAGCGGGCGCGGGGCCTCTCGGGCGTGCTGCGCGAGCGTGGGCGGGCCGTGGTGGCCGCCCTCGACGCCGCGGCCGACGAGGATGTGGTGTCGACGCTCGAGGCCGAGGGGGCCCGCCTGCAGGCGGACCTGACCGCCGCCCAGGTCGAGGAGGAGACCGGCGGGGCGCCGGAGCGGGCCGAACTGGCTGAGGCCCTGGCCGCGCTCGACGAGGAGACGCGGACATTCCAGGAGCGCTGGTCGGGCGTCCTCGCCGGGGCCTCCGACCCCGAGCAGGCACTGGCTCGGGCCCGGGCCCGCACCGACCTGGTGGCCCGTTCAGCGGCCCGTGAGCAGCAGGACATCGACGCCCTCGGTTCCAAGGTGGCCGCGCTCGAAGAGGCGAACGCCGGCGCGGCGGTGCGCGCCGACCTGCTGGCCAACGCCGCCGCCGAGTTGGAGCAGGCCACGGCCGGGCTCGAGGCCGACCTGGCCGCCCGGTCGGCCGAGCTCGAGTTCGCGGCCCAGGCGGCGGAGCTGGCCCAGGCGACGGCCGATGAGGCGGTCGACGCCGGCCACCGCTCGGCGGCGCGCGCCGAGGCGCTCGAGCGCGCCTTGGCTGATCTCCAGGGAGCGGGCGGGCGCGAGCTGCTGCGCGAGGTGGACGGCGTGGTCGGCTCGCTCGTCGACCTGGTCGAGATCGACGAAGGGTGGGACGCCGCGTTCGAGGCAGCCGCCGGAGCGGGCGTGGCCGCGGTGGTGGTCGACGGGCGCACCTCGGCCCGGGTGGCGCTGGCCACCCTGCGCGAGCGCGGCGTCACGGGCGCCGTGCTCGCCCCCCGCCAGGCCGGGCCCGAGGGCGGGCCCTCGCTCCCGCCGGGCAGCAGCGCTGAGCCGGTGCGCCGCCACGTGCGGGTCCGGCGGGGCGGCGCGGTGGCCGAGTCGGTGCTCGACACGCTGGTCGGGCACGCCGTGCGCGTCGACGGCTGGGAGGAGGCCATCGACCTGTCGCTGGCGCGCGACGACCTGGTGGTCGTCACCCCGGAGGGTGACCGCTTCGCCGCCACCGGGTGGCGCGTGCGCTCGGGCGGTGGTGTCGTCACCGCAGCGGCGGTCGAAGATGCGCGACGCCGGTCGGCCGAGGCGGCCGCGGCGGGAGAGCTGGCCCGGGCGGCCCTGGCAGAGGCCCGTATCGCCCTCGGGCGCGCCCGTGACGGGCGCGCCGCGGCTGAGCGGGCACTCGACCGTCACACTTCGGCCTGCGACACCGCCCGGGCCGACGTCGCACGGGCCGTCGCCGAGCAGCGCCGGCTGGCTGAGGAGCTGAGCGACGGCCGCGAGGCCGGCGCGGCCGCCCAACGGCGCCTGTCCGAGGTCACGGCCGAGGAGGCCGAGCTGGCCCGCACGCTGCCCCAGATCGACGATGCGGTTGCCGCATGGCGAGCCCTCGAGGAGCGCCGGGTCGAAGCGGCGGCCAGGCACCAGGAGCTCGAGGTGCGCGTTGCGGGCGTGGCCGAGCGGCGCCGGGTGCTCTCCGAGCGGCTGGCGGAGGTCGAGCGCCGGCTGGCCGGCCACGCCGAGGAGCGCGCCACCGCGGCTTCCCGCCGCGAGCGCCTCGAGGCCGAGGGGCGGGCGTTGGCCCGACTCGACGTGCTCGTCGCGGCCGAGCACGCCCGACTCGACGGCGTCTTCGAATCCTTGCGCCACGACTACCAGGACCAGGTCGACGCGGTGCGCGCCGGCGGCGAGCGGCTCGAGCAGCTGCGCCAGGACCGGCACATGACCGAGCAGCGGCTCGACGCCGTGCGCAACCGGACCCGGGCGCTGGACCTCGAGCTGAACGAGGTCGAGCTGCGCACCGAGTCGTTGCACGAGCACATCGCCCGGGAGCTCGGCGCCGCGCTGGAGGAGCTGGCCGACCTGCCCGAGCCCGAGGTCCCTGACGGCACCACGCACGCCCGCCACGCGGAGGAGCTCGAGCGCAAGCTGGCCGCGCTCGGCCCCGTGAACCCCCTGGCACTCGAGGAGCTCTCGGTTCTCGAGGAACGGCACAAGGAGCTCGAGGCCCAGGTCGACGACGTGCGCGGGGCGCGGCGCGAACTGCACGAGGTCGTGCGCACCCTCGACCAGGAGATCATGAGCTCGTTCGCCGCCGCGGCGGCCGACGTCAACGAGCACTTCTCGACGCTCATCTCGATGCTGTTCCCCGGCGGGACCGGCCGACTGGTGGTGCTCGACCCCGACGACCTGCTGAACACCGGCGTCGAGATCGAGGTGCGCCCGGCCGGGCGCAACGTACGACGGGTCTCGCTGCTCTCGGGAGGCGAGCGCTCGATGGCAGCGCTGGCCTTCCTGTTCGCCGTGTTCCGCAGCCGGCCCTCGCCCTTCTACATGATGGACGAGGTCGAGGCCGCACTCGACGACGTGAACCTGAGCCGGTTCCTCACCCTCGTGCACGAGTTCCGCGACGAGGCCCAGCTGCTCATCGTGAGCCACCAGAAGCGGACCATGGAGACGGGTGACGCCCTCTACGGGGTCACCATGGCTCCGGGCGGCTCCTCGCAGGTCGTGAGCCAGAAGGTGGCCGAGGATCGCGAGGCCGAACGCGACAAGGAGCGCGAGCCGGCTTGATGCTCACTGTCGTCTTCATCGCCGTCGCCCTCCTCGTGGTGGTCATGGCCGTCACGCGCATGGCGGCGTCGCGCCGCCGCCTGCGCGACTACGACGAGGACCCCGAGGCCTACACGCCCGATGACTTGACCGGAGGCCCGTCGTCGTGATCGCCACCATGGTCGGCACGATCATCATCATCGTGGTCGTGGTGGCGCTGCTGGCCATCGTGGCCGGCGGCGTCGCGGCCACCCGTGCCCGTCGTCGCTCGGGTGGCGTCACCACCGCGCCCCCGACGAAGCCGCCGGCGCCGCCGCCCAGAACGGGACCGGCACCCGGCGCGCCCACGGAGACGGCGCCCCCGGTGGCTGCCCCTCCGGAGGGGGCGCCTTCCGTCGCCCCACCGGAGGCGGGGGTGGAGCCGGGGGCCGAAGTCGTCGAGGCGGTCGAGGCACCCGCACCTCCGACCTATCGCAGTCGCCTCGGCGGGGTGCGCGGGCTCTTCAGCGGCGCCGTGACGGCGTTGCGGTCCGGCAAGGTCGACGCCACGACGTGGGACTCGCTCGAAGAGGCGCTCATCAGAGCCGATGTCGGCGTGGCCACGGCCGAGGCACTCCTGGCCGACCTGCGGGCCCGCGTCGAGGCCAAGGAGCTCCGGGGCGGCGACGACTTGCTGGCCGCGCTGGGGGAGTCCATCCGCCACCTCCTCGACACGTCGAGGGCGCGCACCCTGCGCTTCGACGGCACGGCGGGGGCGCCCGACGTCTGGCTGATCGTCGGCGTCAACGGGGTGGGCAAGACGACCACCATCGGCAAGCTGGCCAAGCGTGAGACGGCGGACGGCCGTTCGGTGCTGCTGGCGGCCGGCGACACGTTCCGGGCGGCCGCGGCCGACCAGCTGGCCGCCTGGGCCGAGCGCACCGGCACCGAGATCGTGCGCGGCGCCGAGGGCGGCGACCCGAGCGCCATCGTCTTCGACGCGGTGCAGCGCGCCGCGGCACGTGGGAACGACCTCGTGCTGGCCGACACCGCGGGGCGCCTGCACACCAAGGTGAACCTGGTCGAGGAATTGAAGAAGATCCGGCGGGTGGCCGACCGCGATCCGGGCAACGTGACGGAGGTCCTGCTGGTGCTCGATGCCACCACGGGTCAGAACGCGCTGATCCAGGCACGCCAGTTCACCGAGGCGGTGGAGGTGACCGGCATCGTGCTGACCAAGCTCGACGGGACGGCCAAGGGGGGCATCGTGATCGCCGTTCAGCGCGAGCTGGGCCTGCCGGTCAAGCTGGTCGGCCTGGGCGAAGGACCCGACGACCTGGTCGAGTTCGACCCGGATGCCTTCGTCGACGCCCTGCTGTCCACGGACTGAGGAGGACTGCCATGGCGGCTGGTGCCGAGAGCAACGGGCACGCGGGGAGCGCCGAGGAGCGCGACGGCGCGACCGACGAGACTGGCGACGGGCACGCCGGCCACGCCGGGCACGGGGGCCGGCCGCCGCTCACCGAGAAGCAGAAGCGGATCCTGGCCGTCGCACTGGTGGTCCACGCCGTGGTCGTCGTGTTCACGCTGCGCGACCTGCGGCGCCGCCCGGCGGCCGCCGTGCGGGGTCCGAAGTGGATCTGGGGCCTGGTGGCCACGCTCAACACCTCGGGGTCGGCGGCCTACTGGCTCGTCGGGCGCCGACGCGACGGGCGCTCGTCCGGCTAGGACCAGCGGATCCTGACGGTGTCGAGGAACGCGTCGAGCACGCCGGGGTCGCCGTTCACCGTGAGGCGATCGGCGCCGGTCCGGTTCCACAGCGCCAGATAGAGCTCGCAGGCGGCGGCCTGCACGGCGCAGCCCGCCGCCGGTGCCGGACCCGGGCCGCCGGCCGACGTCGTGACGCCCTCCTCACCGATGCGCAGGAGCCACCAGGAGTCCGCGTCGGTGCACGCGACGGCGAGCGTGTGCGGTTCCTCCGCGCGCAGGCCCGTCCTGCGACGGGGCACGAAGCAGGTCAGGAGCTCGTCCACCCCGTCGGCGGCGAACGCGGCCTCGAACGGCGTCACCATGGTGCCGGCCGCCCGTTCCATGTCCACCCGGTGGATGGCCGTCTCGTGGGCCTGGCGACGGGCCCACATGGCCAGCGGGGACGGGGCCGGCAGGAAGGTCCAGCACTCGAGGTCGGCCGGCGCGCCGCGCAGGGTGGCCTCCAAGGTGTCGCAGCCCGCGCCGAGCCAGTCGGCGAGCTCGTCGTCGCCGGGCCAGGTGCCCACCACCTCGTCGAGCGGGACGGCCCAGGGCTCGGTGCGGGCGTCGGCCACGACACCGGTGGCCCAGCGGTGCACCCCTCCTGTGTGATGGACCAGGTCGCGCGCCTGCCAGTCGGGGCAGGTGGGCACCGGCGCCCCCGGGTCCGCTGCCGCGGCGGCCGAGGACATGAGCGCGCCCTCACGGCACAGCGCGTCGAGGTGCGCCGTCACGTCGGGGGTTCCGCTCCCGGTCATGGCCCGGTCACTGTCCCCGGTGCACCTGCAAGAGGTCGACAACGAACACCAGCGTGTCGTTGGCCGCCACGCCCGGACCGGGTGAGCTGGTGCCGTAGCCGAGGTCGGGCGGGACGATGAGCTCGCGGCGCCCGCCCACCTTCATGCCGACCACACCCTTGTCCCAGCCCGGGATGACCTGGGGGGGGTTGGTCCCGAGGGTGAACGTGAAGGACTGGCTCGTCCACGACGACTGCACCACCTTGCCCGCGGAGTACGTCGCCAGCACGTACTGGACCGTCACCGTGTCGCCCGGCGCCGCCGCATTGCCCGTGCCCTCGATCAGGTCCGCGCTCTGTAGCCCGGTGGGCGGCGTGCCCGGCGGCACCGTCACGGTGGGTGCGGTGCCCCACGTGCCGGCGGGCGAGCGGTCCGCCGTCGCGATCGGGGCGATGGCCACCAGCCCGCCGCCTCCGGGCGCGGTGGTGGAGGTGGGGCCGGCCACCTGGCCCGAGCCGCTGGCGGTGGTGGTCGTGGCCGAGGGCGACGACGAGGAGCTGCACGCGGCGAGGATCAGCGCGCCCACGGGCACGAGCAGGGTGGCGACGACGCGCCCACGGCGGCTCAGCGGCATCGGGCAGAGACGGTAGCCGGTGCGGGTGCCGGCGAGAGAGCAGGCCCGCCCGCCCACTCGTGTCGTCGAGGGTCACGGGAGGTCGACGGGGAGGTCACCCCGTCGCGGAGAATGGGTCCCACGCCGGCGGCGCCGTGCGCAGGTGTTCCTCGACCATGGCGCGTACGGCCGGAGGGTCGAGGTTGCTCTCGGCGCCGTCGGCCGGCGCGAGGGCGGGGGTCAGCGCGGAGACGGGCTCGGCCACCCAGTGGGTCGGTCCGGACTCGGCCGCGTCGAGCCGAGCTGCGAGGGGGGCGAGATCGACCCGGCGTCGCACCGGCCGGGAGCGGAACTGCACCCAGCTCTCGTAGCGGTAGCCGAAGGTGCAGCGCCGCCCGCGCACGGTGAGCAGCGCCGTGCGAGCCGTCGCCCCGTGCACGGCCATCGGGTGGAGGCCCGGAGCCCGGTCGTGGGCGAAGCGGTGGCCGCCGCCGTCGGGGGCGTCCTCGGGTGCGCTGACCACGGCCAGGTCGAGCTCGGGCACCTCCTCAATGGTGACGGCGCCAGCGGCGATGGCGGCCTCGCTGGCGCGCAGCACGGCGTCCTCCTCGGCCCACAGGTCCCGGGCACGTGCCGGGTGGTCGCACAGCTCGGGCAGCCGTCCGAGGAGCTCGGTGCAGAAGAGCGCGGTGGCCTCGCCGTCGTCGTCGGGCACCAGGCCGAGCGGGGAACGCGCCGGGTCAGCGTAGGCGGCTAACGCCATCGAGATCGCGCGCCGCGTCCCGCGAGGTGGTCACCGCGAAATCGCCGGCGCGCGCCACCTCGACGAGCAGGTCCCGCCGGGCGAGCGCGTCGTCGGGTGCGACCAGCGCGAAGACGCCGACGAGGCCGTCCTGGTCGTAGTGGTTGTTCGACACCGCGCCGGCGCCGCCGTGCCGGTCGAAGCGGCCGAGATACGCCAGCGCCATCTCGGCCGACAGGTCCGCCTCGAGCCCGGGCGCCACCGCGATGCCCGGCCAGTGCGACAGGCACAGCACCGTCCCGTCGGTGGGGGAGCCGTCGACGACCACGTGGGGGCGCCCGACCAGCTCACCCAAGGGACGTAGCGGAGGGCCGCAGCGGGCACACGCATCGGCGCCGATGCTACGGGTCGCATCGGCGCCGACGCTGCGGGTGCCCCGGGTAATCTGGGACCTCCATGTTCGACGCCCTGTCCGACCGCCTGGAGCGGATCTCCACCCGCCTGCGCGGCAAGGGGCGCATCAGCGACGCTGACCTCGACGAGGCCCTGGGCGAGATCCGGACCGCCCTGCTCGAGGCGGACGTCGAGTTCTCGGTGGCCCGACGCTTCTGCGACGGGATCCGCCTGCGGGTCAGCATCGAGTCGCTGTCCAAGAGCCTCACCCCGGGCCAGCAGGTGGTCAAGGCGGTGCACGAGGAGCTGGTGGGCGTCCTCGGCGGCGAGACCCTCAAGCTCCACTACGCGTCGAAGCCCCCGACCGTCGTGCTGATGGCCGGCCTCCAGGGCTCGGGCAAGACGACCACCTCGGCCAAGTTGGCGCTGTGGTGGAAGCAGCAGGGGCGCAACCCGCTGCTGGTCGGGGCCGACCTGCAGCGGCCGGCCGCCGTGGAGCAGCTGCGCGTCCTGGGCGACCAGGCCGGCGTGACGGTCTACTCGGAGGCCACCGATCCCGTCCGCTGCGCGCAGGCCGGGTTGGAAGAGGCGCGGCGACTCGGCCGGGACATCTGCATCATCGACACGGCCGGCCGCCTCACCGTCGACGCCGAGATGATGGACCAGATCCGTGACATCTCCGACGCCACCGGGCCCCACTACACGTTCCTGGTCATCGACTCGATGATCGGCCAGGACGCCGTGGCCACCGCCCGCGCCTTCCACGACACGCTCGAGCTCGACGGCGTGATCCTGACCAAGCTCGACGGCGACGCCCGCGGTGGTGCTGCGCTGTCGGTCAAGGGAGTGGTGGGTCGGCCGATCGCCTTCGCCAGCACGGGCGAGCGGCTGGGGGACTTCGACCTGTTCCATCCCGATCGCATGGCCGACCGCATCCTCGGGATGGGCGACGTGCTCAGCCTGATCGAGCAGGCCGAGCGCACCATGGACAGCGACGAGGTGGCCAAGAGCGCCACCCGCCTCATGCAGGGGCAGTTCACGCTCGAGGACTTCCTCTCGCAGTTGCGCCAGGTCAAGAAGATGGGCTCGCTCGGCGGGCTCATGCGCCTCATGCCGGGCATGAGCAAGGAGATGCGCCAGGCCGCCGGGCAGATCGACGACCGCGAGGTGGCCCGGGTGGAGGCCATCGTGTGCTCCATGACGCCGGCCGAGCGTGACGACGTCGCGCTCATGGACGGGTCGCGCCGCAGCCGGGTGGCCCGGGGCAGCGGCACCTCGATCCAAGACGTGAACCAGCTCCTGAAGCAGTTCAAGGAGATGCAGAAGATGATGAAGGGGATGGCCTCGGGGGCCATGCCCAACCTCCCCGGGATGCCCAACCTGGGCGGCATGAGCCCACGTGCGGCCCGCAAGATGGCCAAGCAGGCGGCGGCCGGTGGCGGCATCCCCGGCCTGCCCGGGCTCGGTGCCGGCCCGGACGGCCAGCCCGACTTCGACATGTTGTCCCAGCTGATGGGCGACGGCGCCGAGCTGCCCGACGCCTTCCCCGGCCTGCCTGGCGCCGCTCCGCCGGGCCAGACGCGGCCCGTGGTCAGCGTCAACAAGGGCACCAAGAAGAAGAAGAAGGGCGGGCGGGTCACGCCGCCCAAGGGGCGTTAGCCCGGGGTCGCCGGACCTCCGGGGAGGGGCCGGCCGACCCGGTGGACCCGCCACCTGGCGCATCTGCCAGAATGGACCGTCCGGCGCGTCCGCCGATGAGCCGATCCGAAGAGTGTTCGAAGAGTGGAGGAACCAGTTCCGTGGCAGTGAAGCTCCGCCTCGTGCGGATGGGGAAGAAGAAGCAGCCGACCTACCGGGTCGTCGCCGCCGACAGCCGGTCGCCCCGTGACGGCCGCTTCCTCGAGATCGTCGGCACCTACGCGCCCCGGGGCGCGTCCGTGGCCGAACCCGACGCCGTGATCAACATCGACAACGCCAAGGCCGTGAAGTGGCTGGTCAACGGCGCGCAGCCCACCGAGCGTGTGGAGCGGATCCTCAAGACTTCGGGTGCTTGGGACGAGTTCACGGCTGCGAGGGCGGCCAAGTGACCGACCTCTACGAGGCCGGCGACATCAACCAGGCCGACGGCGGTGCTTCGGACCCGGACCTGGCGGACGAGGGCGCCGGCGAGGGCAACGAACGTGGCGAGGCGGACGGGGGCACGCCGGTGGCGGTGCTGGCGTATCTCGCCAAGGCGCTGGCCAACGACCCCGAGTCCGTGGTGATCGACACGGAGGAGCGGCGCGGCGGGATGCGGCTCAACCTCCACGTGGCGCCCGACGACATGGGTCGGGTCATCGGCCGGCGCGGGCGCACGGCGCAGGCCATTCGCACCGTGGTCAACGTGGCCGGCGCCAAGGACGGTGTCCAGGCCAGCGTGGACATCGTCGACGACTGACCTGCTCACGGTCGGCCGGATCGCCCGGGCCCACGGCCTGCGCGGCGAGGTGGCCGTCGACCTCTGGACCGACCAGGTCCGGCGCCTCGAGCCCGGGTCGGAGCTCCAGGCCGGGCACGACGTCCTGCGCGTCGTCGCGGCACGGCGGGCGCGTGGCGACCGCTGGATCGTCGCCTTCGAGGGGGTCGATGACCGCACGGCCGCCGAGGCGCTGCGGGGAGTGGCGCTCGAGGCCGAGCCGCTCGAGGTCCCCGGCGCCTTGTGGGTGCACGAGCTCGTCGACTCCGTCGTGCGCGACGCGGCGGGCGCCGAGCTCGGCCGGGTCGTGGCCGTGGAAGCCAACCCGGCCAGCGACCTGCTCGTGCTCGAGTCGGGGGGCCTGGTCCCGGTCCGTTTCGTGACGGGTCACGACGCGGCGGCGCGGACGGTGGACGTGGACATCCCCGAGGGGTTGCTCGACCCGTGAGGATCGACGTCTTCACCATCTTCCCCGACGTGGTGGCCGCTTACTGCGGCGCCTCCATCCTCGGGCGCGCCGTGTCGTCGGGGGCGCTGGACGTCCGCGTGCACGACCTGCGCCACGGGGCCGACGACCCGCGGCGCTCGGTCGACGACAGCCCCTTCGGCGGCGGGGCGGGCATGGTGCTGATGCCCGAGCCGCTGTTCCGCGCCGTCGAGGCGGTGCCGGACCTGCCCCGGCCCCTCCTCCTGCTCAGCCCGGGCGGACGGCGGTTCGACCAGGACGTGGCGGCCGAGCTGGCCGGCCTGGCCGCCGGGCCCTCGAGCGGGTTCTCGCTCCTCTGCGGGCGCTACGAGGGGGTGGACCAACGGGTGGTGGACCACCTGGTCGACGGCGAGCTGTCGGTGGGGGACTTCGTGTTGGCCGGGGGCGAGCTGGGGGCGCTGGTGGTGGTCGAGGCAGTGGCCCGGCTCCTGCCCGACGTGCTGGGCAACGAGGAATCGGCTCGGGACGAGAGCTTCGCCGGCGGGCTGCTCGAGTACCCGCAGTACACCCGTCCGGCCGAGTTCCGGGGCTGGGTGGTGCCCGAGGTGCTCCGGTCGGGGGACCACGGCGCCGTCGTCGCGTGGCGGCGCGCCCAGGCCCTGTTGCGGACCGCCGAGCGGCGGCCCGACCTGCTCGAACGCCTGGTCAAGGACTCGGCGCTCAGCGACGCCGACGTGCGGGCACTCGCCGCACAGGGCTACGATGTTCCGTCCGGCCCGGCGCAGACGAGCGCCGAGACCCGTGAGCGGGATCACCGGCCGGAGTAAGCGAAGGACGCCCCCATGCACCCCACCGAAACGATCGATCGCGACAGCCTGCGCGACGACATCCCCGAGTTCCGCCCCGGCGACACCGTCAAGGTCCACGTCCGGGTGGTCGAGGGGAACCGGGAGCGTGTGCAGGTCTTCCAAGGGGCAGTGATCCGGCGCCAGGGCGGCGGCGTGCAGGAGACCTTCACCGTGCGCAAGGTCAGCTTCGGCGTCGGCGTGGAACGGACCTTCCCCGTCCACTCGCCGACGATCGCCAGAATCGAGGTCACGACGCTCGGCGACGTGCGACGGGCCAAGCTCTACTACCTGCGTGACCGGCACGGGAAGGCGGCCAAGATCAAAGAGCGTCGTGTCGCCCGCGGCAAGGCGGCCGTAGAGGTCGGGGTCACCGAGGACGCGGTGGTGGACGACGAGGCCGTGGTGGACGTCACCGACGAGTCCGTGGTGGACGTCACCGACGAGTCCGTGGTGGACGTCACAGATGAGGCCGTCGTCGAGGCGGACGACGCGGTGGCGGCGGAGGGCGTCGAGATCACCGACGAGGCGGCCGCCGCCGAGGAGGCCGCGGGCGAGTAGGCCCGGCGTCCAGTGAGCGAGGAGGACCTCGAGCGCTACGAGGCCGAGATCGAGCTCGGGCTGGTCCAAGAGTACCGGGCCGTCCTGCCGGTCTTCGCCTACGTGATCGAGACCGAGCGCCGCTTCTATCTGGCCAACGAGGTGTCGATGACCGTGCGGTCCGACACCACGCCGGCGTGCGTCGAGCTGGAGCTGCGCGACGCCTGGGTCTGGGACATGTACCGCCCGGCCCGCTTCGTTCCCGAGGTGCGGGTGGTCACGTTCCGTGACGTGAACATCGAGCGCCTGCCCGAACAGGAGCTCTGATCGGCCGCCTCGGCGTGTGCCCGACCGTTCCCCCGCGTGACCGGAGGGGTCGATCGGCGAGGTGAACTGGGCCGGAGGGGCGAGCTGGCGGCGGCGCGCTGGTACCTGGCGCACGGCTACGAGGTGCTGGAGCGGAACTGGCGCTGCGCCGAAGGCGAGATCGACCTGCTGTGCGCCCGCACGGAACCAGGCGGGCGCGACGACGCGCCAGTCCTCGTCGTGTGCGAGGTCAAGACGCGGTCGTCCGTTTCTCACGGCCACCCGCTCGAGGCGGTCACGCCGGCCAAGCAGCGGCGACTGCGCCGGCTAGCCGCCGCGTTCCTGCGCACCCAGGGCGGTCGCTTCCACCACGTCCGCTTCGACGTCGTCGCCGTCACCGGGCGCATGCTCGACGTCGTGGAAAGTGCGTTCTGAGGGTCCGCCGCCTAGGGTCGCGGCCCATGGAGACACTGATCGTGGAGCGCAAGGACGGAGTGGTCACCGTCACCATGAATCGCCCTGAGCGCAAGAACGCCGCCAACGGCAAGATGCTCGTCGAGCTGCAACAGATCTTCACCGAGGTGGAGGACCGGTCCGAGGACCGCGTGATGGTCCTGACCGGCGCGGGCGGCGCGTTCTGCTCCGGCGCCGACCTCTCCGACCCCGACGGCCCGGCGACGGACCCGACCCGTGCCGGCCTCGTGCGCATGCGGCGCCTGGGCGATGTGGCGCTGGCCCTCCACCGGTGCACCAAGCCGACCATCGCCAAGGTCGACGGGGTGGCGGTGGGAGCAGGGCTGTCGCTCGCCCTCGGCTGCGACCTGTGCGTCGTCAGCGACCGTGCCCGCCTGTCGATGATCTTCGCCAAGCGTGGCCTGTCCCTCGACAACGGTGCGTCGTGGCTGTTGCCCCGACTGGTCGGCCTGGCCCGGGCCAAGGAGATCGCGCTCTTCGGCGGCATGTGGAGCGGCGGGGAGGCCGCGGAGATCGGCCTGGTGAACCGGGTATTGCCCGTCGACGAGCTCGACGCCTTCGTGGACGCATGGGCTGCCGACCTGGCGGCCGGACCACCGCTGGCGCTGTCGATGTCCAAGACGTTGCTCCATGCCTCGTCCATGGGGTCCATGGAGCAGGCGGTGGAGGACGAGGCCCGCTGCCAGTCCCTCAACTTCTCGACCCAGGACACCGTCGAGGCCCTGGCCGCCTTCAAGGAGAAGCGGGACCCGGTTTACGTGGGGCGCTAGTAGCCTCGGAACCGTGTTGAGCGGTGTGCAGGGCATGATCGGCGACACGGCCCTGGTGACCAAGGCCATCGAGGGCGCGCACAACCCGGGCCGGATCCGAGCCCGGGGGGAGGAGTGGATGGCCATTCCTCTCGACCCCGACGAGACGATTCCCGTCGGGACCGACGTCGTCGTCGCGGACGTCGAGCGCGGTCTGCTCGTCGTCTACGCCGTCGACACGTAGAGGAGAGGCGTTCATGTTCGCATCGGCGGGAGAAGTGCTGGGGGTCGTCATCGTTGCCGCGCTGGCAGGCCTCGGGCTGGTGTCCTTGTTCGCGTCGCGCTTCCTGAAGATCGTTCAGCAGGGGAGCGTCGGCGTCGTCAAGCGCCTGGGGGAGTTCAAGGCCGTCGAGCAGCCTGGCCTGCACATCCTCATGCCCTTCGTCGACCGCATGGTCAAGGTGGACGTGCGAGAGTTCCCGATGACGGGTGACCAGCAGGCGGTGATCACCAAGGACAACGTGTCACTGCAGGTCAGTGCCACCATCTTCTGCCAGGTCATCGATGTGAAGTCGGCGCTGTTCGAGATCAACGACTTCCAGCTGGCGGTCGACCAGCTGTCGCGCACGGCCCTGCGGGCCGTCTTCGGCGAGCTCTCGCTGGACCAGGCGCTCTCTGAGCGCGAGATGATCAACAGCCGCATGCAGGACCACATGGCCGATCCGACGGCGAAGTGGGGCGTGCGCCTGAACCGGATCGAGATCCTCGACATCACGCCGCCCATGAACGTGGTGCAGGCCATGTCCGAGCAGAAGGAGGCCGAGCAGCACAAGCGGGCCCTGATCCTCAAGTCCGAAGGTGAGCAGCAGGCCGCCGTCAACCAAGCCGGCGGGCGAAAGTCCGCAGCGGTGCTCGAGGCCGAGGGGGCGAAGCAGTCCGCCATTCTGCGCGCCGAGGCCGAGATGAAGGTGCTCGAGCTACGGGCCGAGGGGGAGAAGAAGGCGCTCGAGTTGCGCGGACTGGGCGAGGCTTCCCGGCTGACCTCCATCGACACTGTCGCCATCAACCCGCACACGCTCGCGGTCTTGCAGTTGCGCGCCCTCCAGGACATCGCGGCGTCCGACAACGCCAAGGTCGTGGTGCCCTACGAGGCGACCAGCCTGATGGGCGCGGCCGAGGTGCTGTTGTCGACCTTGCGCAACGAGGACCTCGCTGCCGCGAGAACGAACGGCGCGGCGCCGGCCGGCGCCGCCAGCGCGGCCCGGGCGCCCGGCTCAGAGCTTCCGCCCCCGCCTCCTCCCACGGCGCCCCGCGACTAGTTCGGGGCGCTCTCCCGCCGCTCGGCCTGCGGCCGCGCCCAGCCCCCGGGTCAGGACACGTCCGCGGCCCGTATACGCGCCCATCCGCCACGCGTATACGGCGCGCCACACGTCCCTGGGCGGCCCGTATACGCGCCGCGAGAAGTCTCGAGAGAGCGCGTATGGAGCCCGCGATCACTCTCCCGGGAGTGCCCGTATACGGGCGCGCACCAATGTCCCGAAGGATCTGCGTCCGGGCCCCGAGGGGGGCAGGGGTCGGAGCGGCGCTCGTGCCGGGCGGCGGGGGAGCGGTCCGCGCGTGGCCACACGAGCGGGAGAGATCCAGGACGTCACCCTCGCGGTCGGCGACCGCGGTCGCGGGCACCCAAGGGTCGCACCCAAGGGTCGTGCAGTGCGAAGTCACCCAACGGGTGAAGGCCGAGTGCGCGAAGACGAAGTCGATCGAGTCCTCCTCGTAGGTGAAGGTCAGACTGCTGGCCTTGGCCGGTGACGGGCGGGCAGGGAGGCCGAGTTGTAGACGGGCACGTGGCACAACCGGAAGTTGGGGAAGGCCCGTCGATGTATGCCTTGACAGATATATACTAGTGGGGGCATAATGACCCCCATGCTCGCCGGCACGACACTCGAGGTGATCGCCGAACCCAGCCGTCGCCGCATCCTCGACGAGCTGCTCGGCGGAGAGCAACCGGTCAACGCCTTGGTCGAGCGGCTCTCCATGGCTCAGCCGGCTGTGTCGAAGCACCTCCGTGTCCTGCGCGACGCGGGGCTGGTTTCGGTCCGCCCAGACGGCCAACGACGTCTGTACAGCCTTCGTCCCGAACCGCTCGTCGAGCTCGACACGTGGCTCGAGCCCTACCGCACCATGTGGCGAACCAGCCTCGACAAGCTCGAAGAGCACCTGACAAGACCCGAACCCCATACGAGGAGGAAGCGATCGTGAGCGAAGCGACCCTGATGAAGTCCGGCAGGCGGCCAGTGCTCCGGTTCGAACGGCACCTACCCAAACCAGTCGAGGCTGTCTGGCGGGCCGTCACCGATCCGATCGAGATGCGGTCATGGTTTCCGACACGCATCGAGATAGGGGAGTGGAAGGTCGGAGCGTCGTTGACGCACTACTTCGATCAGCCGGCCTTCGATCCACGTCCAGGGACGGTGTTGGAGTGGGACCCCCCTCGCCGGGTCAGCTTCACCTGGGGGGCCGACACAATCAGCTTCGAACTGACGCCAGCTCCCGACGGGGGAACCGACTTCGTCCTGACCGAGGAGCTCGACGCCAACCACGCAGCACGCAACGCGGCGGGGTGGGACGTGTGCCTGGATCGCCTGCAACTCGGCGTCGAAGGCGAGGAATGGCAGCCGCGGTTCGAACGCTATGTGGCCACGTTCGAATCGACTCTCGGTCATCAGGACGGACCGCCCCAAGGTCACCGCGCATCGGGCAAGTGACCACAGGGATCGCCGATCGGGGGGTCGTGGGGCATTCGCGATCGCCCCATGGATCAGAGCCGTTGCGATGATCGGGTGTTCATTCCGGTTGGAACAGCGCGATCGTATTCCCGTCGGGGTCCTTGAACCACGCAGAACGCCCGATACCCTGCGTGGTCACCACATGATGGACGGTCTTGAACGTCTCCGTGTCATATTCCTCGAACTCGATGCCATTTGCGACGAGCTCTTCCACGTCCTTCTCGATGTCGTCCGACCAGAAGCGAACCTGAGTGTGATCGGCCCGGTTGCCGCTTGGACGGCCGTAGACCAGCAGTGACGTTCCTTCCCCACATTCGAACACCAGGTGGTTCTTGATCGTCTCCTCAGAGAGCTCGAGGCCAACCTTGTCCTCGTAGAAGCGCTGCGCGCGCTCGAGATCGGTGGAAACGAGCACCGCGGAGATCCTGTTGTGCCTGACCATTTCGTGCCCTCAGCTCAACGAATCAAGGTGTCGATATCGATTTCGGTCTCCTGCGGCGGGGTGGGGAAGCCACCCTCGACGCCCGCCTGCAGCCGGGGGAGCAGGATGCCGTCACGGAACTGCTCCCAGCTCTCCCGGGACTCGTGGAGGGCCACGATCGTCCACCCTCCCGCCGATGGACCGGCAGCGTGGAAGATCTGCCCGTCCGGCAGGACGCCCGGACCCGGGTGCACGGCGGCGACCGAGGCCTCGTAGTTCTCCTTCGTCCCGCCGGGGAAGTGGTGTACGACTCCGAATGCCATTGATGGACCCTCCCGGTAGTATTTTCTTACGAAAAGAAATATACTCGTGTTCGTGGAGAAGTCAAGCGTCGATGGTCACGAATTCCTCGGCCGCGAGGAATGGGAGTCGTGGGGCGCGTTGATGATGCTGAACCGAACCGTGCTGCAGGCCCTGGACGCCGAGTTGCGCAGCCGGCACGGCATCGCGGTCTCCGAGTTCGACGTGCTCATCACGCTGTTCAATGCACCGAATCAGCGCCTCGGGATGTCGGCGCTCGCGGATCGGGTGTTGCTGAGTCCGGCCGGGACCACGCACCTGGTGACGCGCCTCGAACGCGACGGAAGGGTGCGGCGAGAGGTCGATCCCTCCGACCGCCGCAAGTGGTTCACCGTTCTCACACCGGAGGGGGACGGGACTCTGCGGGAGGCTCGGCGGACGCACAATGATGTGCTCCGCCGCACCCTGTTCAGCGAGACGTCGCCGACCGATCGGCGCACACTGCAGCGGATTTGGCGACGCCTCGCTACCGAGCACCGCGACCAGGTGCCCACGATCTGATCCAGGGGGCTCTCGGTCGAGGTCCACATCGCCGGGCTTGGGGGCTCAGCGACCAGGAGGGCCTTGGAACGGCACTTCGACCGGATGGTGGGCTCCCGCGAGGGCGAGAACCTCCTCGAATCCTTCGCGGAAGCACTCCATCAGCACGTCGTTGTCGGGTGCGGCGGCGGCATCGGTGTTGAAACCAACACAACAGGTTCCGCAATAGGTGAGGAGCGTAACGTTGACCGCCGAGCCTGTCGTCGGCCCGAAGACGAAGTAGCCCGATACGGGAGCCCCCGCCAGGTAGATCGGCACGTCGACGCCCGGAACGTTGCTGGCCAGGAAGTCAACGTGCTTGAGCATGCTGCCGACCACATTCGATGGCAGAAGGTTCAATGTGCCGGCGATCGCATCGCTGAGCGGCAACGCCCGATCGTTTCGAGCCGCCCTGCACCGTTCACCGGTGCGACGTATGCGCTCAGCAGGATCCCGGAGCCCGACTGGCACGGCAAATCGCTCGAGAGTGATCCGATTTCCTCCGGGAGGGTCGTCCTCCTTGCGGATCGAGATGGGCAGAGTAAGACGAAGCTCATCCACGGGGGCGCCATGGCGCTCGTGATAGAGCCGCAGTCCACCTGTCAGAGCGGCTACGAAGGCGTCATTGAGCGTGCCGCCCACCGATCTTGCTGCCTGCTTCAGGTCGTGGAGGTCGATAACAAGCGTGGCCAAGCGTCGGTCGAGGCTGCGGTCGGTCATCGTCGGTGACAGCGTCTCGCTGACCGGCGCCACAAAATGAGCGACCGAGCGTGCTGTCGCCATCGCTTCAGTGGTTGCACGCAAGGGATTCCGGGCGACGTGGCGCGTCTGCGGGGATCGCACCTGAGAGTCCATCGCGAAGGGTCTCGAAGACCCGGTGCCAGTCATAGGCGAGCGACTCTCGAACCAACTTGGCGGTGCTCGGAGGTTGTTCATTCATCTCCGGCAGTGACCGATCTTGAGCTCCTTCGGACTCTTCGGTGGCCTCGAACAGCAGAAGTGCCAGCTGCATCCCGCCGATGCCGTCGGTCAAGGAGTGGTGGACCTTCATGACGAAGGCCGCCCCTCCGCCCTTCAGGTGCTCGATGAGGGTGAATTGCCACAACGGTCGTGATCGATCGAAGCCCGTCATCGCTTCGTGACGAGCGAAGTCGAGCACCGTGGCTCTCGTGTGCGGTTTGGGGGCATCAATGCGCCGAAGGTGCAGTGACAGGTCGAAGTCCGTGTCGATCCAGCGCGGGTTCGCCAATCGACCTGGCGGGTCCACCGGGCGTTGGCGGAAGCGTGGAGCCAGCCGTGTTGCTCGGTCGAGTCGCGCGGAGAGTGCTTTGAAGTCCGGGGACCGGTCGAGCCAGGTGACGGCAATGATCGTTGCGCGTAGGCCTGGGTCCTTCTCCAGGTACCAAGAGAACGCGTCCGTGTCCCGCATGAACACATTGAGCAGGTCGCTCACGGATATCTCCTCTAAGGCTGTTCTCGACAGACGCTACGTCGGCGCCTCCGTCCCGTTTAGGGCCGAAGGTCACCCATGTCGCGGGCGAGCGCAGAAGCGAGTCATCCCAACTCCCCCCTGGACCGACCGTTCTTCGGGCGTGCTCGCCGTCATCCCCTCCGCCACGTTGCGCGGCACGGTCGGGACCGAGGTTTCGGTGGAGGTCCACGTCTCCAATGGGTTGCCTGGCTTCACCATCGTTGGCCTGCCCGATGCCGCCGTGCGCGAATCGCGTGACCGAGTCCGGGCGGCTCTCCTCACGAGCGGCTTCTCCTGGCCGCTGAGACGCCTGACGATCAACCTTGCGCCCAGTGGCGTCCGGAAGGGGGGCGCCGGCCTCGACCTGCCCATCGCGGTCGGGCTGTTGGTCGCCATCGGGGAACTCGAAGCGGGCACGTGCCGTGACCTGGCCTTCTGTGGCGAGCTCGGGCTCAACGGCTCGCTCCGGCACGTCCCGGGCATGATCGCCTTGGCCGATGCCGTGGCGGCACCGGGTGGCCTCGTGGTGCCGTTGTGCGATCTGCGCGAAGCGGCGTTGGTGCGCGGAGCCGAGGTACGGGGCGCCGGGACGCTGGCCGACCTGGTGCGGATGTTGCGCGGCCAGCTCCCATGGCCGGGACCGCCTCCGCCCGAGGCCCAGAACCGGCACATGCCGGTCCCGGACCTGGCTGACGTGCGCGGTCAGGCCGTGGGGCGCCGGGCCCTCGAGGTGGCCGCTGCCGGCGGCCACCACCTCCTGATGGTCGGCCCCCCGGGTTCAGGCAAGACCATGTTGGCGGAGCGCCTGCCCGGCTTGTTGCCGCCGTTGGTGCACGAGGAGGCGATGACGGTCACCCGGGTTCATTCCGCCGCCGGGTGCGCGCTGTCCGAGGGTGCATTGCTCGACCGACCGCCGTTCCGTGCCCCGCACCACCGGTCCTCGGTCGTCGCCCTCGTCGGCGGGGGGAGCTGGTCCCTGCGGCCGGGCGAGGTGAGCCTCGCTGCGCATGGAGTCCTGTTCTTGGACGAGCTGGGCGAGTTCCCCGTCGCGGCGCTCGAGGCGCTGCGCCAACCGCTCGAGGAGGGGGTCATCAGGGTCAGCCGTGCCGGTGGCACCGTCGTCTTCCCGGCCGCGTTCCAGCTGGTCGCCGCCATGAACCCCTGCCCCTGCGGTGAAGGCGTCTACGAGGGGGCGTGCAACTGTTCGGCCGTCGACCGGGCCCGATACCGGCGTCGCGTCTCGGCCCCTTTGGTCGACCGGTTCGACCTCGTGGTCCCGGTGAGCCGACCCGATCCCGACGAGCTCCTCTCCGGCAATCCTGGAGAGGCGACCGCCGCCGTGGCGGCCCGGGTGGCGACGGCTCGGGCGCGTCTGCGTCGAGGCCTTCACGGCACCCGCGCGCCCGCGGTCGGCCAGAGGCTCACCTCGGAGGCTTCGGCATTGTTGGGGTCGAAGCTCCGGGAGGGGCAGCTCACACCGCGAGGCCTCCAGAAGGTGCAGCGGGTGGCATGGACCATCGTGGCGCTCGCCGGCGAGGAGGTCGTGTCCTTCGAGCACGTGTCCGAGGCGCTCTCGCTCCGAGCCGGCCGAGCGGTGGTGTCGCCATGAGTGGGCCCGGCCGAGCGGACGGGGACGACCAGCGCGGCGCGTCGGGTGGCCCGCAGCTTCCCGAAGAGGCGTACGCAGTGGCGCTCGCCACCCTGCCTTCGGTCGGCCCGGCCCGGCTCCGCCGCCTCCTCGCGTCGCACCGCCCCGCCGAGGCCTGGGCTGCCACCGCCGAAACGGGGAGTCGCGGGCCCGAGGTGACGGCGCTGTGGCAGCGCCACGTCGAACTCAGTATCCGCGTGCTCCTGCGGGGGTCGGAGCACTATCCGTCGCGCCTGGCGGGTGACCCCCACGCGCCGGCGCTCCTCTTCTGCCTGGGCGACCCAGCCGCCCTCGGGGCCGGGCCGTCGGTTGCGATCGTCGGGACCCGCGCCCCGACCCGCTACGGCATCGGCGTGGCGGCACAGCTCGGGGCGGAGTTGTCGGCGGCCGGTGTGAGCGTCGTGTCGGGCTTGGCCCTCGGCATCGACGGCGCGGCGCACGAGGGGGCATGCGGTGCCGGAGCGCCGCCGGTGGGCGTCGTCGCGGGCGGGCTCGACGATCCCTATCCGCGTCATCACGCCCGCCTGTGGGCACGGGTGGCGGGGGAGGGGGCGATCGTCTCGGAGTGGCCCGCCGGGGTGCCCACGGAGAAGTGGCGCTTCCCCGTGCGGAACAAGCTCCTGGCGGCGCTCAGCGACGTCGTCGTGGTGGTCGAGAGCCGGCACCACGGCGGGTCGCGGCACACCGTGGAGGCAGCGCTCGAGCGGGGCGTCCCGGTCGGCGCGGTGCCGGGCTCCATCCGCAGCGCCACGTCGGAGGGGACCAACGCGCTGTTGGCCGACGGGGCGTTCCCGGTCTGCTCGGCGGCCGACGTCCTGGTGGCGCTGTCGCTGTACGGCGCGGACCTGCCCGGGGCAGTGGCACGCGCGGAGCGGCAACCGCCATTGCGGCTGCCGCCGGGAAGCGCGGAGCAGGCGGTCTACCAGGCACTCTCGCCGGACCCCGCCCCCCTCGAGGGGCTGGCCAGGGACACCGGTCTCGGTCTGCCGGAACTGTCCGGCTGCCTCGAGCGGTTGGCCCAGCAGGGCCTGGCTCGTGACGTCGGGGGGTGGTGGGAGCGGGGATGACCCCGATTCGGCCAGGTCGGGGCCGTAAATTGCAACGTCGTGGACGGGTGCCTGCTCCAGGCTGACGATGTGCCGACGTTGCGAGACGTAGCGGTCGGGGCCGAGGCGTCGGGCGCTGCAGCGCTCATCGTGGGCGACGGTCCTCTGGGCGACCCGGTCGTGCTGGCTGCCGGGCTGGCCTCGTGGGTGCACCGGGCGCTGCTCGGGGTGCGGACGTCGCTCACGTCGGGTCGGCACCCGGCGGTCCTGGCCCGTGAGCTGACGTCCCTCGACCTCGTCTGCGGCGCCCGGGCACTCCTGTGCGTGGTGCCCCCATTCGACGATCACGACGCAGTGGCCGAGGCCATCGCCCTCTGCCGGGCCCTCTGGCGGGAGGGGGTGGCCGACGGCGGAGAACGCTTCCCCGTCGCCCGAGCGGTGAACCGACCCCGTCCCGCCTCCGACCACAGTCCTCTGGTGGCACTGGACCTGACCGCAGGAGCAGACGCCTCTCCCGTGCTGCTCGGCGTGGCGGACCTCATCCTCCGGCCGACACCCGATCGCACCCTCTGCCGCATGGAGCGTGCGTGACCGACACCACCATGGTGCGCGAGCCGCACCATCTCGCCACCGCCGAGGAGGCTGTCACCGGTCGCCACCTGCCCGCCCTCAACGGGCTACGGGGCGTCGCGGTGCTCGGCGTGGTGGCCTACCACCTCCAGCTCGGCTGGGCATCGGGCGGGTACCTGGGGGTCGACCTGTTCTTCGTCCTCTCGGGGTTCCTGATCTCCACGCTGCTGCTCGAGGAGTGGGCCGGCGAGGGTCGTGTCGATCTGCGCGCCTTCTGGGGGAGGCGGGCCAAGCGGCTCCTCCCGGCGCTCTTCCTGGTGCTGGCGGCCCTGGCCCTCTACCTGGTGCTCAACGGACGGTTCGGGGGCCCGGGGGCCAACGGCCACGTGGACCTGTCGGGGCTGCGGAGCGAGTCCATCGCCACGTTGCTGTACGCCAACAACTGGCACCTGATCTACGCGCACCAGTCGTACTTCGCGCAGTTCTCGACGCCGTCGCCGTTGCAGCACACGTGGTCCCTGGCGATCGAGGAGCAGTTCTACCTGGTCTGGCCACTGGTCCTGTTGCTCCTCTTGCGTCTGGCCCCCGGCCGGTGGCGCCGGGCCGGCATGGTCCTCACGGTGTCCCTCGGCGTCCTCTCCGCCGTGCTGATGGCGCTGCTGTTCCACCCCGGGAGCGACCCGTCGCGGGTGTACTTCGGCACCGACACGCGCCTGTTCGACCTCATGGCCGGCGCCACCCTGGCGTTCGCCGCCGCCTCGCGACCGCAGCCCGGGGAAGGGGCCCGCCGGGCGTGGCACGCGCTGGGCCCCCTGGCGGCCGCCGTGCTGGCCGTCTTCTGGGTCACGGCGGGCACGCCGACGGGGCTGCCCACCAACTTCATGTTCCAGGGCGGGTTCCTCGTCTGCGCCGCCCTGGCCGGCCTGGTCGTGGCCGACGCCCGCCTGGTGCAGCCCGGGTGGTTCTCACGGGCCCTGGCGTGGGGGCCGCTCCACTTCCTCGGGACCATCTCCTACGGCGTCTATCTGTGGCACTGGCCGGTGATCGTCTACCTCAACGGCACCCGCACCGGGCTCTCGGGATGGACGCTCGACGTGGCGCGCGTCGCGGCAACGCTGGCGCTGTCGACGGCGAGCTACTACCTGGTGGAGCGGCCTATCCGCCTGGCCCATCCGCGCGGGTGGGTGCGCGTCTGGGGCGCGCCGGTGGCCGGAGTGGCGACGGCAGTGCTGATCGTTGCCGCGACGGCTCCCGCCGTCGCGGACCCGGGGAAGGTCGTCGGCACCTCGCACCTGACGACCGCCGGCCCAGCGGTCCGCGTGCCCGGCCAGGGTGGGTACCTGAGACAGGTCCCCATCACGCTGGGCGCCGCTCCGACGGCGGCGACACCGCTCCGGGTGATGATCATCGGGGACTCCGTCATGCACGACGCGTCCTTCGGCATCACGGCGGCCCTGGGCGCGACCGGGACCGTCGTCGTCAGCACCAAGACCTTCCCCGGCTTCGGGCTCACGACGGCGAGGAACTGGCCGACCTCGCTCCCGAACCTCATCAAGGAGACCGGCGCCCAGCTGGTCGTCGCCTCGTGGAGCTGGGACCAGTCCGGCCCGGGCACCCCGAACGCCCTGCACCAGCCGGCGCAGTACACGGCGCTCTTACGTCGGGCCGTCGCCACCATGCTCACGCCCGGCAACGGCGTGGAAGGCGTGATCTTCACCCAGTTTCCGAAGTCCGGGCGTATCGAGGGGTCGTCGCCCGCAGTGACGGCGGCGTACAACGCGGCCCGGCGGCAGGGACTCGATGCCTGGAACGCGATCGCCGAGAAGATGCCGAAGTACTTCCCCGGTCAGGTGATGTTCCTCCCAACGGCCAGCTCACTGACCTTGGACGGGAGGTTCTCGCCCTGGCTCCCGCCCGAGAGCGCTCCGCGCACCCCGGCGAGCCAGTGGATCCGGGTGCGCAAGCTCGACAACGTGCATCTGTGCCCCGAGGGCAGCGCCCGCTACGCCGACGCCCTGCTGGCCGACATGACCGGCATCTTCCACCTCCCGCCTGCCACCGGCAACTGGTCGCAGGGAGCGTGGACCTCGGACCCGGACTTCAACAACCCGCCGGGCGCTTGCCCCGACGACCACCCGGCGGGCTGACCGCGTCGGGGAGGTTGGCTCGCGGCCCCGGTCGTGTCGAGTCGGCCCGCTACACGCAGAAGGGGTTGGCAGCGTTGATGCTCCGTTCGGCCGTGGCGGCCGACTGCGCCCCGGCCCAGTTGGTGCCGATGGTCGTGGCGACCTTGAACCAGTAGTTCGTGCCCGCCGTCAGGGTGCCGCTGGTCCACGACGTGGTGGTCACCGTGGTGACCTTGGTGTACGTGCCCGGGGTGGAGGTGGTCGAGGTCGCCTGGTAGACGGAGTAGTTGGTGGCGTGGGTCACGGCGCCCCACGTCACCTTGACCACCTTGGAGGTGGTGGGCGCGTTGCACGTGGCCGTCACCGACCCGGGAGCGACCGGCAGGGCCTGCGCCTGCGCGTGGCCCGAGCTGCCGGCGGTCAGCTGGACGACCCAGTTGGTGGCGGCGGACGCGGACTGCGCCAATGCCAACGCCAATGCCAACGCCAGCGTGGACGCCAGCGCCAGGCAGCTCAGGGCGACGGCGGCTCCCACGAAGACGACGAGGCGGGGGCGACGTTGCACTCCGGCCCCACCTCGTCGTCCTTCGCCTGTGTCGTCCTCAACGGGGCCGTGAGGTCGGATCAGGCTGTCCAGGCGTCGGTCGCAGGCGATGTGGTCGAGGTTCCCGATCCACCGGTTGCGGTGACGCCGGTGAGCGACGGCATGGAGAAGTAGGTGTTGGCGCACGCCGCCGGTGCCGCCGCGGTCATGTTGGCATCGTTCGTCAACGTGACCACGAGCGGGTTGTTGGCCTGGCCGCTGGCGCCGACGGTCAGCGGCGTGGTCAACGTGTGCGTGCTCCCGCTGGTGGCCGATGAGAAGTTCCAGACGACGCCGCTCGGGGTCGCCGCCAGGCAGCCCGTCTGCGTCGTGGTGAGTGCGGAGGTGGTGTAGCCGGTGGCGTACGTGGCGTTGGTCGGCAGCTGCACGGCGGTGATGGTCACCGGGTAGGGGTTCGTGTTGGCGATCGTGACCACCACGTCACCGGTCCCGCCGGGGTAGAGCAGGTTGGAAGCCGACGGCGAGGCCACGGCACTGATGGAAATGTTCGAGATCGTGGCCGACTGGCCCTCACCGGACGAACCGGCGTTCAGCCCCACGACCCAGTTGGTCGCCGCATAGGCCGCCACCCCGGCCACGAGGATGCCGCAGACGGCGGTGACGACCTTGAGCTTCGTGGTGGTCGAGGCGAAGCGATCCCTGGCCCGTCCCAGCTTCCCGGGGCGCTGCGCAGCGTGCTTGGGCCCTGAGCTCCTGATGGTGGCGGTCTGGGGCGTGCCGCTCTCCGGCGTGGTGCGGCCCAGTTCGAGGTTCCCAGTGCTCACGTGTGCGTCCTTGTCTCGCCGGCTCGGCGGCGACTCGTCGTCTCGTGCGTGGTGTCTGTGCGTGACCTCGATGTCGTCGGAGCCCCGCCGACCCCCCTTGAGGGGTGTTGAGGCATTTGGACGGGTGACGGATTCGTGCGGAATACAGCTCTGGGGGCTCACGGGCCGATACAAATGGGAGTATGCACCTGGCCCTTTCGCGTGACCCGCACGCCCGCTACCTCCCGTTCGTCGTGGTCGGGGTGCTCGGGCAGCTGAGCGCTCTCTGGCCACCGGGCCCCACCGACCGGGGCGCCTTCTGGGCCAGCACCGTGCTGCTCCTGGTGTCGATCGGGCTGATCGTGTGGCTGCCGCGGTGGCCGGGGGGGACGTGGCTGGTGATGTCGGCCACCTACGTGGCGTCGGTGGGTGTGCTGCTGATCTCGACCGGAGGGATGGACACGGGTCTCGGCGCGCTGCTCTTCGTACCCGTTGTCGGCGTGGCGCTCTACGGAAAGGTCTGGGAGTCGATCGCGGTGATCGCCCTCGACCTGATCGGCATCCTCACCGTCACCCTCGTCGCCGGGTCCGCCATGGCCGCGGCCGGCCCGCGCCGCGTCTTCTTCTTCACTTGCATCGCCGCCTTCCTCTCCGTGGCCATCCACGCCCTCCGGAACCGGCTGCGCGAGTCGAACGGGCGCACCACCCAACTCCTCCGGCGGTCCGAGGCGGGCAACGACGCCATCCGACGGCTGGTCGCGCTCACGGACCCGGCGGCCATGACGGCTCTCGGCGTCGAGCTGGCGATGAGCACGGCCTTCAGGCCCGACGCACGCCTGCCCCGGGCCTGCTACTACCGGATCCTCGACGGCTGCGTCGTCGTGCAGGACCTGATCGACGAGTCCGGGCAGGCTCACCTGATGGAGCACGAGGTGCCCGTGGGCCACCCGCTCGAAGACGACTGGCTGCTCCGAGAGCACCCCGAGCTGCGCCGGGCGGTGACAACACGGCTCCCGGTGGCGAGCCGCCTCGACCCCGACCAGGTCGGACCGACGCTCCGGCGCTCCCTCGAGCGCCTGGGCGTCACGTACGGGGCGTGGGTGCCGGTGTGCGTCGACGACCGGGTGCACGGCGTCCTCGGGGTGGCCGGGACGGGGGAGCCGATCCCGCCGGAGTCGGTGAACACGCTGGTGGCGCTGGGGCATGTTCTCGAGCTGGCGCTGTCCAACTGGTCGGCGCAGGAGAAGCTCAAGGAACAGGCCACGCTCGACGAGCGGCGGCGCATCGCCCGGGAGTTGCACGACGGGCTGGCCCACGAGCTCGCCTTCATCGCCAGCAAGACGCGCGGCGCCCGGGCCGGCACGGGCGCCGCCCTCGACGTGCGCGCCGTGGCCGGCGCGGCCGACCGCGCCCTCGACGAGGCCCGGCGCGCCATCACCGTGTTGTCGGTGGCCCGGCCGCAGTCGATCGACGACGCCATCGCGCAGACGGCCGAGGACATGGGGACGCGCTACGCCATGGCGGTCGAGCTCGAGTTGGCCGACGGGATCGAGGTCCCGGGACAGGTGACCGAGAGCCTGCTGCGCATCGTGCGCGAGGCCCTCACCAACGCGGCCACCCACGGGGGCTCCACCCGCGTGCGGGTGCAGCTCGTCGCAGCCGAGCGGATGCGGCTGGTGATCGAGGACGACGGGTGCGGGTTCGATCCGGAGCGGCCCGGGGCAACCGGTGGGTTCGGGCTTCTCGGCATGCAGGAGCGGGCGGCCTCGATAGGGGCGGGGCTGCGTGTCGACGCGGCGCCCGGTCGGGGGACCCGCGTTACCGTCCTGTTCCCATGAGTGCGCCCATCACCGTCCTCCTGGCGGACGATCACGCCCGGACCCGGGCCATGGTGCGCACCGCCCTCGAAGGGACCGGGGACTTCCACGTGTGCGCCGAAGCGGCGGACGCCGCCGCCGCCGTCGAGGGGGCAAAGCGTGAGCACCCCGATGTGTGCCTCCTCGACATCAACATGCCCGGCAACGGCATCGCGGCCGCGTCCGAGATCTCCGACGCCGTGCCGGACACCGCCGTGGTCATGCTCACCGTGTCCCGCCAGGACGACGATCTCTTCGACGCACTGCGGGCCGGCGCTTCGGGGTACCTGCTCAAGGGCCTCGACGAGGGCGAGATCGCCCAGTCGCTGCGGCGTGTGCTTGCCGGCGAGGCGACACTGCCCGGCAGCCTGGTGGCGCGGCTGGTCGACGAGTTCCGCGACCGCGAGAGCCGCCGTATCGCGGTCCCCTCAGGACAGGCGGCCCGGCTCACGGGCCGGGAATGGGACGTCCTCGAGCTGATGCGGAAGGGTGCGAGTACCGCAGAGATGTCCGAGCGGCTCTTCGTGTCGCCGACGACGGTGCGCAGCCACATCTCGTCCATCTTGCGCAAGCTGGGCGTGCCCACGCGGGAGGACGCCATCAAGCTCCTCGACGCCCCGCCGGGCGCGCCGCGCGCCGCCGACACCTGAGGGCGGGCCCGGTGCCGGTCGGTGCCCACGTCCGAGCCGGCGGCGACCTGCTCTCGGCGCTGCGACGCGGGGCCGAGATCGGGGCAGACGTCGTGCAGGTCTTCACCCAGAGCCCGAGGGCATGGAAGCCGACGCAGTATGCCGAGGAGGTCCTCGACGCGTACCGGCAGGCCCAAGAGCAGCACCCGACGGTGCTGGCCACCTACTGTCATGCCACCTACCTGATCAACCTGGCCGCCCCCGACCGCGAAGTCCTGACCCGGTCGCGCGCCTGCCTGGAAACCAACTTCGCCGTGGCCACCGCCATGGGCGCACGGGGCCTCGTGCTCCACGTCGGCAGCCACCGCGGTGCCGGCTTCGACCGCACCCTGGGGCAGGTCGCGGACGCGCTCGTGTCCGCGCTGGCGGCACAACCGGCAGGGCAGTGCCGGATCGTGCTCGAGAACGCGGCGGGCGCCGGCGACACCGTCGGGCGCAGCTTCGACGAGCTGGCCGCCGTCATCAGCGCCGTCGTCGATCGAGGAGGGGCCGGGACCGGCGTCCGGCTTGGCGTGTGCCTCGACACGCAGCACCTGTGGGCCTCGGGCGTGGACTACGGGTCCTTGGCCAAGGCGGACGAGGTGGTGGCGCGCTTCGAGGCCGTGGTGGGCCTCGGGCGCCTGTGCTGCCTCCACCTCAACGACTCGAAGGTGGCTCTGGGCGCCAACGCGGACCGCCACGAGAACATCGGCCAGGGCACCATAGGTGCGACAGCGCTCGGCGGGCTCGTTTCGCACCCGGCGCTGGCCGATCTGCCGGCCATCCTCGAGACACCCGGGCACGGCCGGGGTGCCGAGGCGGAGGACCTCGACGCCGCCCGCGCCGCGGTGGCGCGTGGCGCCGCCCGACGCCGCCGTCGGGCTCGCGTGGCCGGTCCTAAGCTGCCTTCGTGACGACATCGAACACATTGAGCACGCCGAGCAACCCGGGCACGACCGCCACACGCGTCGAGAGCGACTCCATGGGGGAGATCGAGGTCCCCGCCGACCGCTACTGGGGGGCGCAGACCCAGCGCTCGCTGCACCACTTCGACATCGGCGACGAGACCATGCCCAAGCCGCTGATCCGGGCCTTCGGCATCCTCAAGGGCGCCTCGGCCTCGGTCAACCGCGACCTGGGCAAGCTCGACGAGACCCGGGCCGGCCTCATCGAGCAGGCGGCGGGCGAGGTGGCCAAGGGTTCCCTCGACGACCACTTCCCCCTGCGCATTTGGCAGACGGGCAGCGGCACGCAGACCAACATGAACGCCAACGAGGTCATCTCGAACCGGGCCATCGAGCTGGCCGGCGGGGTGATGGGCTCCAAGGACCCGGTCCACCCCAACGACCACGTGAACATGTCGCAGTCGTCCAACGACACGTTTCCCACAGCCATGCACATCTCGGCGGTGGAGCAGATCGTCCACCGGCTCGTGCCCTCGGTGGCCGCGTTGCGTGACGCCCTCGAGGTCAAGGCCGGGCAGTACGGCGAGGTGGTCAAGATCGGTCGCACGCATCTGATGGACGCCGTCCCGCTCACGCTGGGTCAGGAGTTCTCCGGGTACGTGGCCCAGCTCACGGCCGACATCGAGCGCATCGAGCAGACACTGCCCGGCCTCTACGAGCTGGCGGCCGGCGGCTCCGCGGTGGGCACGGGCCTCAATACGCACCTTGAGTTCGGCGAGCGGGTGGCAGGGCGGATCGCCGAGGTGACCGGCCTCCCCTTCGTGACCGCGCCGAACAAGTTCGCCGCCCTGGCCGCGCACGACGCGCTGGTGTTCACCCACGGCGCACTCAAGACGCTGGCTGTGTCCCTGATGAAGGTGGCCGACGACCTGCGGTGGCTCGGCTCGGGCCCGCGCAGCGGCCTAGGGGAGCTGCGGCTGCCCGAGAACGAGCCGGGCTCGTCCATCATGCCGGGCAAGGTCAATCCGACGCAGAGCGAAGCCATGATCATGGTGGGCATCCAGGTCATCGGCAACGACGTGGCCGTCACCACGGCCGGGAGCCGGGGCAACCTCGAGCTCAACGTGTGCAAGCCGGTGATGGCCAGCAACGTCATGCAGTCGATCGCCCTGCTGACCGACTCCTGCCGGGCCTTCCGCCAGTTCTGCGTCGAGGGCCTGGAGCCCGACTACACACAGATCGACCGCCACCTGCAGAACTCGCTCATGCTGGTCACCGCGCTCAACCCGATCATCGGCTACGACAATGCGGCCAAGGTGGCCAAGAAGGCCCATACGGAACGCACCACGCTGCGCGAGGCCGCCCTCGAGCTGGGCCTGCTGACGGCCGAGCAGTTCGACGAGGCCGTGCGCCCCGAGCGCATGACCCATCCGTGAGCGAGTCCGTGCTCACCCACGCGGAGGTGGACGCCGCCGTGGAGGATCAGGCCCTCAACTGGGCCCGTGACGGCGACCAGCTGATCACGGCCGTCACGCTGCACGACTTCGGCGCCGCGCTCGAGTTCGTCAACGCCGTGGGCGCGGCGGCCGAGGCGGCCAACCACCACCCCGACATCGACATCCGGTGGAACAAGGTCCGCCTGGCGCTCACCACGCACGACGCCGGCGGCCTCACCCTGCTCGACCTGGCGCTGGCAGCGGCCATCGACCGGCTGCGCCCCGACGTCCGGGATCGCGGCGACGCCGCGGGGAATCTCTTCTAGAGGCTGAGCGGCTCGAGCAGCGTCGCCCGGAGGCGCTCGACCGTGCCGGGGCCCGCCCCCAGGCCGGCCACGTACGCCTCGACCGAGCCATGCTCGGACCGCACGTGGTCGAGGAGCTGCTCCATCTGGGCCGGCTCGGCCGAGAAGACCTCGCCCATGTTCTCGATGGCGTCGCGGCCCTCGGGGTACTTGCGCACGAGCTTGGCCCGCAGGCGCAGCATGGCCTCGCCGCTCAGCGCGTAGTCGGCCACCACCGTGGGCTCGTCGACGCCCAACAGCGACAGCACGATGGCCGAGAGGACCCCGGTCCGGTCCTTGCCGGCGGTGCAGTGGAAGACGGCGGGGAGCGCGCCGGGCTCGGCGAGCGCTTCGAGCGCGCCCAGGATCTGGCTCCCGGCGCCGGTGACCATCTCGAGGTACTGGGCGCCGAGCAGGCCGGGACGGCGCTCGAACTCCGCGGCGTCGGGCAGCTGTTCAATGAACGGGAAGTGGTGGAACGCGACCGGGTGGGCGTCGACGTCGAAGCGCCCCCGTTCGAGCTCGTCGCCCGAACGCAGGTCGATGACGGTCCGGATGCCCAGCGCCCGCACCACCTCGAGGTCGGGCCCGGTCAGCTCGCCCAGGCCGTCGGCGCGGAAGAGCGTGCGCCAGCGGGTGCGCGTCCCGGCGGCGGCCGGGTAGCCGCCCAGGTCGCGGAAGTTGACCGCCCCCTCGAGCGAGATGAGCCGCTCGACGACGTCGCTCACGGGGAACCGGTCACGTCAGCTGACGGGCATGTCCCACAGGGGGAACCAGCGGGTCAGGTCCGACTCGACGGGCAGGTCGGCCCCCACCATCGTGCGGACGCGTAGCTCGAGCTCGGTGTCGCGCCGTTCCTTCGCCGCGTCCACCGGGGCGAAGGGGTAAAAGGTGCCGCGCTTGAACAGGTAGACGAGACGGAATGCCTTGGCGTCTGACGGGGCGTCGGGGCCCGGTACGAAGCCGAAGACCGAGCAGAGCAGCTGGGGTCCCCACCCGTTGTCCTGGAGGGTCGAGTTGGCCATGTGGATCTTGGTGACCAGCTCCTCGAGGTCGGGGTCGTCGAGTAGCAGCCACCCGTAGTCGAAGGAGTCGACCGCCTGGCCGAACCCGTCGTCCACCAGCTCGCCGATCTCCTTCTGGGCGTCCGCCGTCGCCTGCCCGGGCGGGGGCTTCCAGCAGACGCCGGCGTGGCCGGACGACAGCAGTCCGCCGGCACTCTGGAGGGTCAGTGCGGCGGTGGGGAGGGCGAAGAGGGCGTCGAGGTTGGCCCGGACGGGCTTGGAGCGCCCCAGGATCGTGTCGAGCAGGCCCACCCGAGGCTCATCCGGCCTGGCCGAGCTGGCGCTCGAGCTGCTCCAGCTGGGCCAGGCGCTTCTCGAGGGTGGGGTGGGTGCGGAAGAGCTGGCCGACGCTGAAGCCGCCCCCGCCGCCCTGGGTGGCCCCCTGGGCCACGGCCGGCGTGAAGAAGAAGGCGTTGAACGGCTCGGCCGCCCGTAGGTCCTTGGTGGGGACCGAGCCCATCTCGCCGGTGATCTTCACCAGGGCCGAAGCGAGCAGCGCCGGCCGGCCGATGAGCAGCGCGCCCGAACGGTCGGCCGACAGCTCGCGGTAGCGCGACAGCGCCATGGTGAGGAGGAAGCTGATGAAGTAGACCACCACCGAGACGAGCATGATGATCATCTCGATGAACACGGCCTGGCTCTGCGAGTTGTTGTTGTTCCCGCCGCCGCCCCCGAAGATCTCCGAGTAGAACATCACCCGCGTCAGCAGGCCGGCGATCATGCCCAGCCCACTGGCGATGGTCATCACCGCCACGTCACGGTGCGCCACGTGGGAGAGTTCGTGGGAGAGCACCGCCTCGACCTCGGGCTCTTCGAGCCGCCGCAGCAGCCCGGTGGTGCAGCACACGACGGCCGACTTGGGGCTCCGGCCCGTGGCGAAGGCGTTGGGGATGTCCGTCTGGGCGATGGCCACCCGCGGCTTGGGCATGTCGGCCAGCGCGCAGAGCCGGTCCACCACCCCGTGGAGCTCGGGCGCCTGCTCGGGCGTGACCTCTTTCGCGTGCATGGCGTACATGGCGATCTTGTCGCTGAACCAGTACTGCGCGAACAGCAGCCCGAAGGCGATGACCAGCACCAGCACGAGGCTGTGCAGGAAGTAGAACAGCACGCCGATGAACAGTCCGTACAGCAGGACGATGAAGAAACCCGTCATCAGCATCCGGTAGGTGAGGCCTCGGTCCGACTTGATGTTGCGTGAGATGGCCATTAGGCGCTCCCACCTCCTGTCCCGCCCTGCTCGGTCGTCCCCATCCCCTCCGCCGCCGGCAGCGCCGCCGAGCCGTCGGCGCCGTTGCCCGCACCCGTGCCCAGCTCCGCCTTCAGCGCGGCGAGCTCGTTGTCCACCTGGCTGGTGGACGACACCTTGTCGAGCTCCTTCTGGATGTCGTCCACCGGGTGGGTGAGGTCGTCGAGGGCGCCCGACGCCAGCAGCTCGTCGAGCGCGCCGGCGCGGGCCTGCATGGAGTCGATCTTGTCCTGGGCCCGTTGCATGGTGGCGCCGGCGTCACGCGTGGAGGTCGAGATGCCCGAGACGGCCTCGGACACCTTGGTCTGCGCCTCGGCCGCCGTGTAGCTGGCCTTCATGGTCTCCTTCTGGGTGCGGAAGCGCTCGACGCGCGTCTGCAACTCCTGGGAGGTCTGGACCAGCTTCTGCTCCTGCTCGACGATCTGGTCGTGCTGGGTCTTGAGCTCGACCAGCTGCTCGCCCAGCGCGGCTCGCCGCGACAGCGCCTCGCGGGCGAGGTCCTCGTTGCCCTGCTGCAGCGCCGACTTGGCCTGCGCCTGCAGCTTGTCGGCCTGCTTCTGCAGTTGCTGGGCCTGCAGCTCGATCCGCTTGCGCGCCGTGGCCACATCCGCCACCCCGCGCCGGACCTTCTGCAACTGCTCGAGTTGCTTCTCGTAGGACAGGTCGAGCGTGTCGCGGGGGTCCTCGACCCTGTCCAGGGCCTTGTTCGCCTTGGACCGGAAGATGTCGCGGATGCGACTGAACATGCCTGCCATGACCCGCGAGCATAAGGCCCAGCGGGACCGCCATGGCACCGGGACGGACGCCGGCGCGGGCCCGGGCACCGGCCGGCCCGGCCAGGGCCGCCGCTAAGGTCGGCCCGTGCCCGAACGCCTCTGCCTGCTCAGCGTGCACGCGCACCCCGACGACGAGGCATCCAAGGGGGCGCCCACGGTGGCCCGGTACCACCACGAAGGGGTCCGGACGGTGCTGGTCTGCTGCACCGGCGGCGAAGAGGGCGAGATCCTGAACCCCGCCATGGACACCCCCGAGGTGCGGGCCGATATCGGCCGCATCCGCATGGCCGAGCTCGAGGCGTCCACGGCCATCATTGGCTACGACGAGACGGTGCTGCTCGGCTACCGCGACTCGGGCATGCCGGACTCGGAGGCCAACCGGCGACCGGACTCCTTCGCCCAGGCCGACATCGAGGAGGCGGTCGGGAAATTGGTGGCGATCATCCGGCGCGAGCGCCCGCAGGTGATCATCACCTACGGCGACGACCAGAGCCAGTACCCCCACCCTGACCACCTGCGGGTGCACGAGGTCTCCGTCCTGGCCTTCGACGCCGCGGGTGAGCCGGGCCGCTTCCCGGCCGCCGGGACGCCGTTCGCCCCGGCCAAGCTCTACTACTCGGTCTGGTCGGGTGAGCGCTTCCGCAAGATCCACGAGAAGTTCCTCGAGCTCGGACTGGAGTCGCCTTTCGACGACACGTGGCTGAAGCGGATGACCCGGACCGAGCCGTACACCACCACGATCGACATCACCGGGTTCACCCGCGTCCGATCGGAGGCGCTCAAGGCGCACGCCACGCAGGTCGACCCGACCTCGAAGTTCTGGTTCGGCCTCCCGCCCGAGGTCCAAGGCGAGATCCACCCGCTCGAGGAGTTCCGGTTGGCCTGGAGCCGCGTCGGGCCGACCGACGTGACCGAGAACGACCTGTTCGCCGGGGTGCGCTGAGCCGCCGGGGCGGGGAGCCGCCCCTCAGGCGGTGGGTCCGAGGAAACCCCAGTCGATGATTCCGGCGCTCTGCAGGAGCACGACGATCACCGCGAAGGCGAGGACGCCGATCAGCACCACGGTCACGACCGGCTTCCACGACGAGAGCTGCTCCCACGCGGCGGGCTCCGGCTCGGGTGCATCGGGCGCGGCGGCCGGCGCCGGAGCTGCTCCGGAGCCGGCTGTCCTCGAGGCGGCCGTCACGGAGGTGGCGGTCACGGGGGCGGCGGGTGCTGCGGGCCGGGGTGTGGCGCGCGCCGCCGCTCCAGAGCGCGGGACCGGCGCCTTGGTCGCCGGCTGCGTGGGCGTGGCCGCCTTGCTCGCCGCAGCCTTGTTGGCGGCCGACGTGGCGGCCGACGTGGGGGCTCCGGCCGTCTTGGCGGCACCGGCGGCCGCCGCCGGCTTCGCCGACGTGGTGCGGGACGGAGCCTTCGTGGCGCCGCCTCCGGGCGCGGCCGTGCCGTGCATGGCCTGTTGGATCACGGCATCGAGATCCTCGACCGACCACCCCGTGATGACGAGCCGGGTGGTGGACCCGCCTCCGCGCAGGGTGAGCAGCACGTACCCCTGGCGCTTCTCGATCTCCCACTCCGAGATCCGGTCCCAGCCCAGCCGTTGGGCCGTGCGCCCGGGCCGGAGCACCACCACCCCGGCCGGAGAGAGCGAGAGGTCGAACACGTCGGGCTTGCGGCGCCGCTGCTTCGTGTAGATCCAGACGTCATGGATCGTCGTGGCGGTCGCGGTCACGGGCCCGCTCATCCGCCTGCCCGTGCGAGCTCGCGCAGGGGCCGGTAGCCGATCAGCGTCGCCTCGGCCTCGTCGAGCGCCCGGCGGACCCCGTCCTCGGCGCAGATCATGCGGTGGTCGTCGACGCGCGCCTCCCAGTCGTCGGTGGCCAGGGAGCGCAGCTCGGCGCTGTCGACGGCCGGGTGGAGGTAGAACTCGGTCACCCCCGGGCGGAGCGACGCGATGTCCTTCTCGAATATCCCCCGGGAACCCACCCCCGGGACCAGGCGGAAGTGGTCGGAGAAGACAGCGCCGGCCTCGGCGGCCACGGCCCGGGCCGGGAACCCGACGTAGCGCTCCATGGCGGCGCTCACCATGCGCAGCGGCAGGCCGAACTCGACGGCCATGTCGAGGTAGACGTCGAAGAACTCGGGCCGGATCTGGAGCGTCCCCATGTGCGCGTCGAGGTGGCTCACGTCGAAGCCCCACAGGATCGCCCGCTCGACCTGGGCACGGCACTCGCGCCGCACCTCGTCGAGGTCGGCGTGGTCCCACACGTCCTCCATCGTGCGCGGGAAGCCCCCGTCGCCACCGAGCAGGGACGGGGCGTGCGTAATCGGGCCCCATCGGTAGAGCGGGTACTCCGCGTTCAGCGTCAGGTGGACGCCGACATCCTCGCCCCGGTAGCGACTGCTGGCCTCTCGGGCCCACGGCGCCGGCACCATGATGGTGGCGCTGGTCACCGTGCCGGTGGCCAGGCACTCGTAGACGCCGACGTTGGCCGAGTGGCACGACCCGAGGTCGTCCGCGTTGATGATCACCAGCTTCGACCCGGCGTCGTATCCGAGGCGCTGGGCCAGGGTGGGCTCAGCCATCGACGGGCCTCTCCGCCGAAGAGCCGGGCAGGCTCGCGTCCTGCGCCCGGGCTTCGGCCGCGATCTCCTCCTGGAAGGCCGCCATGCGCGCCGCCAGGGCGGGATCGCCCACGGCGAGGATGCGCACGGCCAGCAGCCCGGCGTTGCGGGCGCCGTTCACCGCCACCGTGGCGACCGGGACCCCCCGCGGCATCTGAACGATCGACAGGAGGCTGTCGAGCCCGTCGAAGTTGTCGAGCGCCACCGGCACCCCGATCACCGGGAGGGTGGTCACCGAGGCGAGCATCCCGGGCAGGTGGGCCGCCCCTCCGGCTCCGGCGATGATCGCCCGCAGCCCGCGGCCGGCCGCCTCCTCGCCGAAGGCGAGCATCTGGCGGGGCGTGCGGTGGGCCGAGACCACGCGGACTTCGTGGGGGACGTCGAAGCGTTCGAGGATCTCGGCCGCCCCCGCCATGACGGACAGGTCGGACGAGCTCCCCATCACCACGGCCACCAGGGGACCGCCGGTAGCTGCGGCGCTCACGCCGTCACACCCCGGGACAGCTCGATCGACTCGGGAACGGGGGTGCCCAGCGCCACGGCGGCCGCCCAGGCGGCCGCCGCGCGGCGTCTGGGTCGTTCCCGCACACGGTCACGTGTCCAAGTTTCCTCCCTGGCCGGGCTCCCTTGCCATAGAGGTGGACGTGGGCGCCCTCGACGGCCAGGCCGCGGCCCAGCAGCTCGGCGGGGTCCTCGGCACCCGGGCCGCCGAACACGTTCACACTGGCCACGTGGGGGTGCTGGAGGCCCGTGGCGCCCAGGGGCAGGTCGAGCACGGATCGGACGTGGTTCTCGAACTGGGAGGTCACCGCTCCCTCCATCGTCCAGTGGCCCGAATTGTGCGGCCGCGTCGCCACCTCGTTGACCAGCAGGCGCCCACCGGACCAGAAGAGCTCGACCGCCATGACCCCGACGGCGCCGGCGATCTCGGCCACCTTCTGGCCCAGAGCGGACGCCGCGTCCACGACGTCGGGCGGGAGGCGGCCGGGCACCAGGACCTCCCGGCACACGCCGTCCACCTGGGCCGTCTCCACGGCGGGCCAGGCCAGCGATGCCCCCGAGGGGCGCCGGGCCACCATCACCGCGAGCTCGGCCTCGAACGGGACGTGCACCTCCGCGACGGCCGTCCCCCGATTCCGGCCAGCACCCGCTCGGCCTCGGCCAGGCCCCCGACGGGCCAGACGCCCTTGCCGTCGTAGCCGCCACGGGCCGCCTTGAGCACGAGCGGCCAGCCGTGGGCGCCGGCGAACGCGTCGACGGCGCCGGCGGCGTGCGGGTCGAGGTGACCCGCGGGACCACTGTCGATCACGATATGGGCCGGCACCGGCACGCCGGCCTGGTCGAGGACGGCCCGCATACGGGCCTTGTCCACCGCCAACTCGAGCGCGGCGGCGCCCGGGTGCACGGCCGTCCCGGTGCGGGCCAGGGCGGCGACCAGGTCGAGGTCGACCTGCTCGTGGTCGAAGGTCACGACAGGGCAGCGGGCGGCCAGCGCGTCGAGGTCACCCGCGACGAACGGCGACCCGACGACCACCTCGGCCGCCGCGGCGCACGCCGCGTCGTCGGGGCGCTCGGCCAGAACGGCCACCCGCAACCCCAGCGCGCTGGCGGCTTCGCACCCCATCCGCGCCAGTTGGCCGGCGCCGACGAATCCAAGGTCACACCTGCTCAGCGCACTCGCCCCCGGCACGGGATTCGCCTAGACAGTGGGGCGAACACAACCGGCAGACTAGGCGAGGAGACCACCGGCATGACCAAAGCCCTGCGCATCGGGACGATGGTGAACGTCGACGCGCCGCTGACCGACGTGGTGGCCGAGCTCCAGAGCCATGCCGATGCCGGGTTCGACCACACGTTCGCCAGCCAGATCTTCGGGCCCGACGCCCTCACGTTGCTGGCCGTGGCCGGCTCGCACGTGCCCGGCATCAACCTGGGAACCGGCGTGGTCCCGGTGTATCCGCGCCACCCCATGGTGCTGGCCCAGCAGGCCCTCACGGTGCAGTGGGCGACCGGGAACCGGTTTCTCCTGGGCATCGGCCTGTCGCATCAGGTGGTGGTGGAGGGGATGTGGGGGCTGAGCTACGAGAAACCGGCCGCCTACATGAGGGAGTACCTCGCCGCACTGGTACCCCTGCTGCACGGTGAGACCGTGCAGAGCGTGGGGGAGAGGGTCTCGATGAACGCCTTCGTCCCGCTCGACGTGGCCAAGCAGCCCGGGATCGAGCCCCCGCCCGTGCTCGTGGCCGCCCTCGGCCCCGCCATGCTGAAGCTGGCCGGCACGGTGGCGGACGGCACCATCACCTGGATGACGGGCACGAAGACGATCGGCGACCATGTGGCTCCGAGCATCACGGCGGCCGCGGCCGCCGCCGGCCGCCCGGCGCCGCGGGTGGTGGTGTCGCTGCCCGTGGCCGTCACGGCGGACGCCGACAGGGCGCGCGCGACGATCGCCGAGGCGTTCTCGATCTACCCGAACCTGCCTTCTTACCGGGCCATGCTGGACCGCGAGGGCGCAGGGGACGCCACCGACATCGCGTTGGTGGGCGGCGAGGAGGCGGTTGCGGCTGCCATCGGGCGGCTGGCCGACGCCGGAGCCACGGACTTCGTCGCCGCAGTCGTGGGCGACCGGTCCGAGCGCGAGCGCGGCCATGCGTTGCTGAGCGAGTTGGCTCGGGGCTGAACCCGGCGCACCGGCCCAGGGCAGGGGGACGAAGCCCCGGACCTGCGCCGGCTACTTGCTGATGGTCGTGTACTTGAACTCGTTCAGCTCGGGCATGGTGTCGAGCAGTCCGAGGACGCTCTCGACCGTCCGGCGCGCCAGCTGCGCGTCGCCCCGGGGCCGGCTCATCAGGCGCACGAAGACGGCGCGGTCGTGCAGGACGAATGTCGGGACGCCGAACACCTCCCACTCGTCCACGGCGCGCTCGTGAGCCCGGCGGAGCTCGGCGACCACATCGGCGCCGGCGGCCTGGGCCACCACCTCGTCGCCCGGCAGGTCCACGCCGTCGAGCACCTTGGCCAGCACCTCGGGATGGCGCAGGTCGAGTCCCTCGTCGTGGCGTGCGGCGAAGAGCGCGTCGTGCGCGCCCAGGAACCGGTCCGGGTACCGGTCACGGACGACGACGCCCGCCCCCAGCGCGAGGAGGTCCGTCGCCTTCGCCGGGTCCTCCCAGACCGGGGTCCCGCCGTCTGGCACGTGGGCCTGGCTCAGCGAGAAGGGCAGGAACTCGACCTTCCAGTCCGCACCGTCCGCCAGCGCGGTGACGATGTGCTCGTGCGCATTGCGGGCGAAGGGACACCGATAGTCCCAGGTGACGGCGAACTGCTTCATGCCTCGTCCAACCGCTCCGGTGCCCTGCTGATTCCCCGCCCCCGCCCCCACCGCGCCCCGCGTCCCCTGGGGTGCGTGCGCCCGCCGTTGCCGCCGTGCCCGAGGCCGAACGGCGGGGGGCGCCGTCCCCGGCTCCCGGGAGCCACCAGGTCGACGATCGGCCGCAGGCCGAGCCCGAGGACCGAGCCGATCACCGCGCCGCCGATCACGTCGGAGGGGTGATGGGCGCGGAGGTGCACCCGGCTGGCCGCCACGGCGCCGGCGAAGCAGACGTTGGCCGCGGTCCCGGCATCGGAGTCGCCGAGCACGAACGCGGTGCAGAAGGCGGCCAGGGTGTGGCCGCTCGGGAAGCTGCTCGTCGACGGGGTGCGGACCGCCGCGTCGAGGTGGTCGTCAGGGCGCTGGCGCGACACGGCGGCCTTGACGGCGCGGCTGACGACGAGCGAGGAGACGCCGGCGGCACCGAGCGCCACGATGGCACGGCGCCGGTCGGGACCCCGCCGGCGCGCCTTGATGGCGGCCAGGGCCACCCAGACGTAGCCGTAGTCGGCCACGTTCGACACGATGACGGCGGCGCGGTCGAACGCGGGTCGCCCCCGCAGGGGATCGAAGGCGGCGTCGACCGCCTCGTCGAGGGTGCTCACGGCAGTGGGCTCACGCGGCGAAGGCGGGGCAGGTCGACTTGAAGTGGCACGAGCCGCACAGGGCACTCACGTTGGGCCGGAAGTCCTCGGAGGCACAGGCTCGCTCGATCGCCGTCCAGACAGCCACTGCTCGCTTGCGCTGGCCGCGGATGGTCTGCTCGGACGCAGCGGTGGAGATGGCGACGGGCTGGCGGAGGTACAGGAGCCGGACCTCGGCGGGCGCCTGGCCGAGGATGCTCTCGCACAAGAGGGCGTACGTGTGCACGCCGCCCAGGCTGCCGCGCTCGTAGCGCTCGCCCGGCGTCCGGCCCGTCTTGTAGTCCACGACGACGAGGCGCCCGTCGGGGTCCACGTCCAGTCGGTCGATGATGCCCCGCAGTCGCATGCCCTCGACGTGCGCCTCCACGCCCAGCTCGACGCCCACGGTCCGCGTGGCGTTGGGATCCTCGAGCTCGAACAGGTTGGCCACCAGTGTCCGGGCGTCGGCGAGGAACGCCGCCGCCTCCTCGGGGCCCAGCCCGAGCTCGGTGAACTCGGGATCGTCCTGGAGCGCCGCCCAGGCCCCTTCGAGCTCCCGCTGCGCCGTGGCCGCCGTCCGGGCGCCGGGCGCGTGGTGCCAGTAGAGCCGCTCGAGGGCTGCATGGACGAGGGTGCCCTTCACAGCGTGGGGTGAAGGCGGCTCGGGCAGGCGCTCGATCTGGGAGAAGCGGAAGGCCAGGGGGCAGCTGGTGAAGGCACTGACCTTCGACGGTGAGAGCGTACGCGGGGGCTCGAGCGCCATTGTCCCGCCAGGATACGGCGGCGGAACGGCGGCTCGGTGCCACCGGGCGGCGGCACCGGCTGGGCAGTCGAGGGGGGAGAGCCCGAGCGGGTAGAAATGGCCCGATGGCCGACCTGCGACGCGTCACCGCGTGGGCCGGGCTGCGGCCCGGTGATCCCGTGCAGGTGGAGGGGACCCGCCTGCGGGGCGCCACCTGGGCGTTCGTGGCGCACGTCACCAACTCCGAGACCGGCGAGAGCTGGGTCGAGGTGGTCGGGGGCCGGGTCGGGGACCGGGCGGTGCGGTCGTTCCGGCCCGACCAGCTCTACGCGCCCTCGGCCCGCCCTGGGCACGACCCGTCGCTGGCCGACGCTCCCGGCCTCCCCCTGGTTTGAGCCGGCCGGACGGTCCAGGACGGCACGTGACGACCCCCGGCATCCCCACCTTGCGTACGGAGCGGCTGGTGCTGCGGCCCATGGACCGGGGCGACCTCGTCGCCCTGGTCGAGATCCAGGCCGAGGAGTCGTTCTGGTGGTACCCGCTGCGCGCCGGCATGACGGCCGAGGAGACCGCCGGCTTCCTCGATCGAGTCCTCGCCAGTTACGAGCGCGACGGCTTCGGGCTGCAGGCGGTGGTCGAGCGGTCCACGGGGTCGCTGGTGGGATGGGCTGGGCTGGCCGTCCCGCACTTCTTGCCCCAGATCCTGCCCGCTGTCGAGGTCGGCTGGCGCTTGGCCCGCCCCGCCCGTGGCCGTGGCATCGCCACCGAGGCCGGGGCCGCCGCGGTCGAGTTCGGCTTCACCGCCGGCGGCTTGGAGCGGATCGTGAGCATCTACGAGCCTGAGAACGCCCCCTCGGGTCGCGTCATGGAGAAGCTCGGCTTCACGCCCTGGCTCGACACCACTGGGCCCCGCGGCGAGCGAGTCGTCGTGACCGAGCTCTGGCGTGCGCAGTGGGAGGGGCGGCGCGGGGATGGGTGACCTGGGGGAGCAGACGGCCACCGAGCCGGTGGGTGACAGCCGCCACCGCGCCGCCGTCTACCCCAACTGGGAGATCTGGGGGCCCTGCGGCGGGTACGACGCCGCTTCCGATCCCGACGACCTGGCGCCACGCCCCGAGCCCCCACCTGGCGGACCTGGGTCCGCTACCGGCCCACCGCCACCTTCACGGCCGTCTTTCGCCACACCCAGTCCGCCGGGCGGCCGCCTCAGCCGGTCGTGTAGCCGTCGAGCCGGGACAAGATCCGCAACATCACCTCGTCGGCACCGGCGCCGATGGAGTCGAGGCGGGTGTCACGGAAGTAGCGCGAGGTCCAGGTCTCCTCCATGTAGCCGAGGCCGCCGTGGAACTGCACCGCGGTGTCGGCCACCTCGCGCTGGAGGCGCGACCCGAGCAGCTTGCCGATGGTGGCGTAGCGGGTGGCGTCCTCGCCCCGGCACACGGACTCCGCCGTCGTGCGCGCGTAGTGCCGCAGTACGTCGTGGCGCGCCGTGAGCTCGGTCAGGACGAACTGGATGTGTTGGTTGGCCAACAACGGCGAGCCGAAGGCGCGCCGCTCCCGCAGGTACGCCGCCGTGCGTTCGAGCGCCATTCCGATGGAGCCCACCTGCTTGTAGAAGGTGATGAGCCGCTCGGTCTGGAACTGCGCCATCTGCAGTTGGAAACCCCGGCCGGCCTCGCCGATGGTATTGGACACCGGGACGCGCACGTCGGTGAAGGCGAGCTCGGCGGTGTCGCTGGACCACATGCCGAGCTTCTCGAGCTTGCGCGAGACCGTTACCCCGTCGAGTGCGGTGGGCACGATGATCAGCGACATACCCCGGTGCCCCGGGTCGTCGGAGGTGCGGGCCAAGAGGCAGAGCCAGTCGGCCTGCGTACCATTTGTGATGTAGAGCTTGGAGCCGTTGATCACCCACTCGTCCCCGTCTCGCACGGCCCGGGTGCGGATGGCGGCCACGTCGCTGCCGGCGTCGGGCTCGGTCACGGCGATGGAGGTCACGGCCTCACCGCGCACGGCGGGAACCAGGAACTGCTCCTTCAGCTCGTGGGAGCCGTAGCGGGCCAGGGCCGGCGTCGCCATGGACATCTGGACGGCCACGGCCATGGGCACGCCGCCGCAGCTGATGCGGCCCATCTCCTCGCCGGCGATCAGCGTGTAGCTGTGGTCCGCCCCCATGCCGCCGTAGGCCTCGTCGTACTCGAGGCCGAGCAGCCCCACCGCGGCGAGCTTGGGGAACAGCTCGTGGGCGGGGAAGATGCGCGCCGACTCCCACTCGTCGACGTGGGGCTCGATCTCCCGTTCGAACAGGTCGCGCAGTGTCTTGCGGAACAGCCGGTGTTCGTCGGTCTCGATCACTGGCTGACGATACCACCGGCTTCCGCGCACTCTCCCGGCGCGCCGCCCGAGGACGCGGGCCCGGTCCGGCCACACCTACACTGCGCCCATGACGGACGAGGCAGGCGGGGACACCCTGGTCAGGGTCGAGCACGCCGGCGGCATCCGCACCATCGTCCTCGACTCGCCGCACAACCGGAACGCGCTGTCGTCCGCGTTGCTCGACCAGCTGGCGGACGCGCTCGACGCGGCACGCGCGCGGACGCGGAGGTGCGCGCCGTCGTCCTCACCGGGTCGGGTCCTGTGTTCTGCTCGGGCGCCGACCTCTCCGAACGCGGATCGGACCGCGCCCAACCGCATGCCGACCATCCTGACCGCCATCGTCGAGAGCCCGGTGCCGGTCATCGCCCGAGTCAACGGGCACGCCCGCGCCGGCGGCATCGGCCTGGTGGCCGCGGCCGACCTGGCCGTGGCCCCCGCCGCGGCGACGTTCGCCTTCACCGAGGTACTGGTGGGAGTGGCCCCGGCCATGATCATGGTCCCCGCGCTGGCGGTGATGCAGCGACGGGTCCTGGCCCAGATGGTGCTCACCGGTGAGAGGTTCGTCGCCGCCGACGCGGCATCGGCTGGCCTGCTCACGGCCGTGGTGGAGGACGAGCCGGCGCTCGATGCGTGGGTGCGCACCCGGGCCGACGCCCTGCGCAAGGCGGCGCCGGGCGCCCTCCGCGCCACCAAGCGGTTGTTGCGCGAGTTGCCCGACCAGTCATGGAGCGAAGCCATGGACGCGGCCGCCGCGCTGTCCGCAGAGCTGTTCGCCGGGGACGAGGCGTCGGAGGGCATGGAGGCGTTCCTCCAGAAGCGCGCGCCGTCGTGGGACCGACTCGGTGACGGCACGACGTGAGGCCGGCACGGTGAGGGCCCTGACGTGAGTACGCCGTTGCAGTCGCGGATCGCGACGGACACCGACCAATTCGCCGAGCAGGCGGTGGCCATGGGCGCTCTGGTCGACGAGGTGCGCGCGTTGCACGATCAGGTCCTGGCCGGTGGGGGGGCGCACTACGTCGAGCGTCATCGCTCGAGGGGCAAGCTGATGGTGCGCGAGCGGCTCGAGGCGCTCGTCGACCCCGGGACGCCCGTGCTCGAGCTCTGCCCGCTGGCCGGCCTCCACACGGCGGATCCGGTGGGTGGCGGCCTCGTGGTGGCGCTGGCCGAGGTCTCCCACACCCAGTGCCTCGTCATCGGCAACGACCCGACCGTCCGGGGCGGGACCACCAGCCCGACCACGATCCGCAAGCTCCTGCGCGCCATGGACGTGGCCGAGGAGAACCGCCTCCCGGTGGTGATCCTGGTCGAGTCCGGCGGGGCCGACCTGCCCCACCAGGCGGACGTGTTCGTCCCCGGGGGCGAGCAGTTCCGGCGCCTGACGCAGCTCTCGGCACGGGGCATCCCCACCGTCTGTGTCGTGTTCGGCTCGTCCACTGCCGGTGGGGCGTATCTCCCCGGCATGAGCGACTACACGGTGATGGTGGAGGACCGCGCCCGCGTCTTCCTCGGCGGACCTCCGTTGGTGAAGATGGCCATCGGCGAGGAGGCCGACGAAGAGGAGCTCGGCGGTGCGGCGATGCACGCGCACGTGTCGGGGCTCTGCGACTATCTGGCCCGCGACGAGGCGGAGGCGTTGCGCATGGCTCGGGCCATCGTGGCGCACCTGCGCTGGCCGCGTCTGGGCCCAGGGCCGGCGGCGCCGGCCGACGACCCGCTCTACCCCGCTAAGGAGCTGCTCGGGGTGGCGCCGGTGGACGTCCGGGTCCCGTTCGACGTGCGCGAGATCCTCGCCCGTGTGCTCGACGGGTCCCGCTTCGAGGAGTTCAAGCCGGCGTACGGCCCCCAACTCGTGTGCGGTTGGGGCGCGCTCGGCCGGGTACCCCCTCGGCGTGGTGGCCAACAACGGGATCCTGTTCTCACCTGAGTCGCAGAAGGGCGCCCAATTCATCGCCCTGTGCAACCGCAGCGACACGCCGATCCTTTTCGTGCAGAACATCACCGGGTTCATGGTCGGCACGCGCTACGAGCAGGCCGGGATCATCAAGGACGGCGCCAAGCTCATCAACGCCGTCTCGAACTCGGCGGTGCCGCACCTCACCCTGATGGTGGGTGCCAGCTACGGCGCCGGCAACTACGCCATGGCGGGCCGGGCCTATGACCCGCGATTCGTCTTCACGTGGCCCAACCACCGCATCGCGGTCATGGGCCCCAAGCAGCTGGCCGGCGTTCTGTCCATCGTCCGGCGCAACGCGGCGGAGGCGGCCGGCCGGCCGTTCGACGAGGCGGCAGACGAGGAGCTGCGCCTGAGCACCGAGCAGCAGATCGAAGAGGAGTCGACCGCGCAATATGCCACCGGACGCCTGTGGGACGACGGCGTGATCGACCCGCGCGACACGCGGACGGTGCTCGCCGTGGCCCTGACCGCGGTCCACTCGGCCGCCGTCGAGGGGACGGCGGTCTTCGGGGTGGTGCGGCACTGATGGCGTCGCCCGCCGGTCCATTCCGCCGCGTCCTGGTGGCCAACCGGGGCGAGATCGCCCGCCGCCTCGTCCGGGGGGTCCACGACGCCGGCTACGAGGCCGTGGCCGTGTACGCCGCGGACGACGCGACGGCGCCCTACGTGGGGGAAGCCGATCTCGCCGTCCCGCTGCCCGGGGGTGCGTTGGCCGACACCTACCTGGACCCGGTGGCGCTGGTGCAGGCGGCACAGCTGGCCGGCGCCGACGCCCTACATCCCGGGTACGGCTTCTTGTCCGAAGACCCGAGCTTGGCCGAGGCGTGCGCGCGGGCGGGCATCGTATGGGTCGGACCGTCGGCCGAGTCCATGCGCCGAATGGGGCACAAGGCGCGGGCCAAGGAGCTGGTGGCGGGGGCGGGCGTGCCCGTGCTGCCGAGCGCGGTCCTGCCCTCGGGAGGGACGTCCGGGGAGGTCGCGGTGGCCGGTGCCTCGGTCGGCTTCCCGCTATTGGTGAAGGCCTCCGCCGGCGGCGGCGGCCGCGGCATGCGCCCGGTACAGCGGGAGGCCGACCTGGCCGACGCTGTGGCCGCGGCCAGGCAGGAGGCGGCGGCCTCGTTCGGATCCGACGACCTCTTCGTGGAGCGCTTCCTGGCCACGCCGCGCCACGTCGAGGTGCAGGTGGTGGGCGACACCCACGGGACCGTGCTCCACCTCTTCGACCGGGAGTGCTCGGTGCAACGCCGACACCAGAAGGTGGTCGAGGAGGCGCCCGCCGTGCTCGTCCCCGACGCCGTCCGCCGCACCATGTGGGAGGCGGCGCTCTCCGCGGCGCGCGCCGTGGACTACGTGGGCGCGGGCACGGTCGAGTTCCTGGTGGACGGCGACGACTTCTGGTTCTTGGAGATGAACACGCGGCTCCAGGTGGAGCACGGCGTCACCGAGATGGTGACCGGGCTGGACCTGGTCGGGCTGCAGCTGGCCGTGGCGGCCGGCCGGCCACTCCCGTTGGGTCAGTCCGAGGTGACGACTCGCGGCCACGCGATCGAGGTGCGCCTCTGCGCCGAACGGCCTCGCGAGGGCTACCGGCCCACCCCGGGCTCGGTGTCCCACGTGCGGTGGCCTGAAGGGAACGGGCTGCGCGCCGACGGCGGGGTGGAGGTAGGCAGCGTGGTCAGCCACGCCTACGACTCGTTGGTGGCCAAGCTGATGGCGCATCGGGCGGACCGTGCCGCGGCCGCCGGCGCCCTGTCGCAGGCGTTGCGCTCGCTCGAGCTCGACGGACTCGAGACCAACCGCGAGCTCCTCGGTGCGGTGCTCGACGATCCCGACTTCCGGGCCGGCACGGTCGACGTGCACTGGCTCGAGCGCCGTGACGACCTGCGCGATGCCCAGGCCGACGACGACGCTCGTCGACGCCACGCCGCCGCGGCGGCGTGCACGCTGCTCGCCCGACGAGCTGAGCGCAGCCTGGTCCCCCTCGACGCCCCCGGTTGGCGCAACGTCGGCACCGCGCTCCACGCAGACCGGCTCACCGACGCGTCGGGGACGCTCGAGGCTCGGGTGTCCGCACCCGGGGCGCCCGTCCTCGTCCGGTCGGTCGGCGACGAGCAGGCGGACCACGAGGTGGGTGGCGGATGGGAGCCGGTCGGGAGGGCGCTCGGCTCGGCCGTGCGGGGTGTGGTCGACCTCCTGGGAGTCGACGGGGTGCGTCGGCGCCACCGCGTCCGGATCGGCGCCCACGAGGTGGAGGTCAACGGCCCCGACGGACAGACCTCGTTCTCCCTCCACGGAGAGGACGACTCCGACGAGTCCGGCGGTGTGGCCGGCGAATGTCGCGCGCCACTCCCCGGCTCGGTCACGCGGGTGGTCGTGGCAGTGGGGGACACGGTCGGCGCAGGCGACCCGCTCGTCGTGCTCGAGGCCATGAAGATGGAGCACACGCTGCGTGCCGACGGCACAGGGACCGTCTCGCGGGTGCTGTGCGCGCCGGGCCAGCAGGTCGACGCCAACGACCTCCTCGTGGCGCTGGAGGCCCCGTGAGCGCCGCCGTAGCGGGCACGGCGGGCGCGACGGGTGTGCTTCGAGTGGCCAACTGCAGCGGTTTCTTCGGGGACCGGGCCGGGGCGGCCCGCGAGGTGGTGGAGGGCGGGCCCGTCGACGTGCTCACGGGCGACTGGCTGGCCGAGCTGACCATGTACATCCTCCACAAGACGCGCCAGCGCAGCGGCGGGTTCGCCCGCACGTTCCTCCGCGAGCTCGAGGCGGTGCTGCCGACGTGCGTCGAGCGCGGCATCACGGTGGTGTCCAACGCGGGTGGTCTGGACCCCGAGGCGCTGGCCGTCGCGGTCCGTGAGCTCGGGTCGCGCCAGGGCGTGGAGGTGCGCGTCGCCTCGGTCTCAGGTGACGACGTCACGCCCCGGCTGGGCGAGCTGCGTGCCGGGGGCGAGGCGTTCGTCAACCTCGACACCGGCGAAGCCCTGCCCGAGGACGCTGCAGTGGTCACCGCCAACGCCTACCTGCGGGCACGCCCGATCTCGGATGCCCTGGCCGCCGGGGCTCAGGTCGTGGTGACAGGCCGGGTCACCGATGCCGCCCTCGTCGTGGGCCCGGCCATGCACGCGTTCGGCTGGGCCGACTCGGACCTCGACGCCATCGCCGGGGCGGTCGTGGCCGGCCACGTGATCGAGTGCGGGGCACAGTGCTGTGGGGGCAACTACGCCTTCTTCGACCAGGTGCCCGGGCGGGAGCGGATCGGCTTCCCGCTGGCCGAGGTGCACGCCGACGGATCGTCGGTCATCACCAAGCACCCCGGCACGGGTGGCATGGTGACGGTGGGGACCGTGACGGCGCAGCTCCTCTACGAGATCGGCGGGCCGCGCTATCTGAGCCCCGACGCGGTGGCCCGGTTCGACACCATCGCTCTGGCGCAGGAGGGGCCCGACCGGGTGCGCATCTCGGGCGTCCGCGGCGAGCCCCCGCCCGACACGCTGAAGGTGACGGCCAACCTCGACGGCGGCTGGCGCAACTCCATGACGCTGGCTCTCACCGGCGACCAGGTGGGGGAAAAGGCCCGGTTCGCCGCTGACGCCGTGTGGGCCGGGGTCCCCGGCGGCCGGGACGCCTTCTCCGAGACGGAGGAGCAGCTGACGGGCGACCTCGATGGGGGCGGGATGGCCTACCTGCGTCTGGCCGTGCGGGGGGACGACGAGCACGCCGTGGGCCGCGCCTTCTCGGACGCCGTGATCGAGACCAGCTTGTCGAGCTACCCGGGTACCTTCTTCACGAGCCCGCCCTCCCGGGCCCAGGGGGTGGCCCGGTACTGGCCGACGACGGTGGCTGCGTCGGCCGTCACGCCGCTCGTGGTCTGCGAGGGGACGAAGGTGCCCGTGACGCCCCAGGCCCGGCAGACCGCCCCGGTGACCGAGCGCGTCGCGTCCCCGCCCGCCGGCCACGCGGCGGCCACGGGGCGTCGAGACGGTGGAGGTGGACGTGCCGCTCGGCGTCCTGGTCGGGGCTCGCTCGGGCGACAAGGGGGGCGACGCGAACATCGGCCTGTGGGCCGACGAGGACGCCGTCGACGCATGGCTGCAGGAGGAGCTCACCGTCGAACTGCTCCGGTCCCTGCTGCCCGAAGCGGCGCCGTACGCCATCAGCCGGCACGCGTTGGCGAACCTCCGCGCGGTCAATTTCGTGGTGCACGGGATCCTGGGCTGGGGCGTGGCGTCGAACCTCCGCCTGGACACCCAGGCCAAGGGTCTGGGCGAGATGCTGCGGGGGCGGCCGGTGCGCGTCCCGGCCGCGCTCGTCGCCGGTGGCGCCCCGGCGGCGCGTCTCGCCGCGCGCTGAGCGGGCCGACCGCCGTCCCGGCCCTGCGTGGCAACATGGGCGTCGTGGAGACGGTCGCCCGCCCGGTCGCCCTGGCTGCGGGGATCCTCCTCGTCGCACTGACCGTCTGGAGCGTCTTCAGCGCGCTGGTCGTGCCGAGGGTGACCTCTTCGGCGGCCATGCGCGGGCTGGCCAGGTTCCTCGGTTGGGCGGCGAAGCGTCTGGCTCCGCGGCTGCGCACCTACGAGGGGCGTGACCGCGCCATGTCCTACGTCGGTCCGGCCGCCATGGTCTCCCTCTTCGTCGTGTGGCTGTGCCTCCTGGTGCTGGGGATCGCGTTGATCGAGTGGTGGGCGGCCGGGGTCGACTTCGCCCGCGCACTCGGCATCTCGGGCTCGTCGGTGTTCACGCTCGGCATCGTGTCCTCAGACCGGGCGGGCCCTCGGGCGGTGGAGGTGGTGGCCGCGGGCGTCGGCTTGCTCGTGGTGGCACTCGAGATCGCCTACCTGCCTGCGCTCTACAGCCAGTTCTCGGCCCGGGAGACCGAGGTGACGCTGCTCGAGGCCCGTTCGGGCAACCCGGCGTGGGGACCCGAGATCCTGGCCCGGCACCATTGGCTCGACACGATGGACGAACTGCCCCCGCTCTACGCCGACTGGGAGCGGTGGGCCGCCGCGGTCTCCGAGAGTCACGCCAACTACCCGGCTCTGATCTGGTTCCGCTCGCCGGTCCCGACGCGCAGCTGGCTGGTGGCGCTCGTGGCCATGATGGACTCAGCCGCGCTCTTCCACGCGGTGAGCCCCGACCAGGCGCCGCGCCAGGCGAGGCTCTGCCTGCGCATGGGGATCACCTGCCTGCGCTCCATGGCGCGTGCGCTGCGCATCCCCTATGACGAGGACCCCTTGCCCACCGCCGATATCCGGCTCACCCGGGCCGAGTTCGACGACGGCTACGGGCGGTTGGCGGCGCTCGCCTTCCCCGTCGAGCGCGACGTCGGCGAGGCGTGGCGCCATTTCCAGGGCTGGCGGGTCAACTACGAGGCGATCGCGGACGCCCTGGCGGACCTTGTCGTGCCGCCGCCGGCGCCATGGTTCCCCGACCGGCCCGAACTCGGCGCAGCCCGCCACCCGCTCGTGATGAACCGCACGCCCGACCAGCCCGGCGGGGCTCAGTGGTTCGGGTCGAGCAAGACCTTGAGGACACCGTCGGACCGGGAGTCGAACAACTCGTAGGCTTCGGCGCGCAGCGACAGGCCCATCTTGTGAGTGAAGGTGTCCGCCAGGCCCGAGAGGCGGCCAGACTGCACCAGCGGCACCAACGCCGCCCAGGTCCCGGGGATGGGCGCGAAGACGGCCCGCACGGTGAGGCTCTTGAAGAGCACCTCGCCGAAGGGGAACGGGAGGGCCGCATTCAGGTTGACGCCGACCACCGACAGGGTGCCGCCCGGGGCGGTACACGAGACGGAGTCGACGACCGTGGCGTCGGCGCCGACCGCTTCGATGACGCTCTGGGCACCGCGTCCTCCCGTGGCCTCGAGCACCTGGGCCGAGCCCGGCGCCACCGAGGCGTCGATGGGCTCGGCGCCGAGCAGCTCGGCCCGGGCCAGGCGTTCCGGCACGACGTCGACGGCCAGAATACGGGCGGGACCGAACAGAGCGGCGCACTTGAGTGCCATGACCCCGACGGGGCCCAGCCCGACGATCACGACGGTCGAGCCGGGCTCGATGTCAGCCCGCAGCGCGCCGAGGTACCCGGTGGGGAGGATGTCGGTCAGGAGCACGGCCTCCTCGTCTCCGATTCCCTCGGGGATCGGCAGGGCGAAGAGGTCGGCGAAGGGGACGGCCATGGCCTCGGCCTGGCCGCCAGGCACGTCGGGCAGCGTGCCGAAAGCGGTGGTCTTCCCGTTCAGGCACACGTTGGGCTTTCCGGCGCGGCACGGCGCGCACAGCCCGCAGCCGATCACGCCCGAGACGACGACGCGGTCACCCGTGCGCAGCCCGTGCACCTGGGGCCCCACCTCGGCCACCCGTCCGATGGCTTCGTGCCCGAGGTGGATGCCCGACCCCGTCGGTGCGTCGTGGTACAGGTGCAGGTCCGAACCGCAGATGGCGGTGCACTCCACCTCGATCACGATGCCCTCGGGTCCCGGGAGCACGGGATCGGGGACATCCTGCACGCTGACAGTGCGCGGCCCTTCGAGAACGGTTGCTCGCATGGCCGCAGGCTACAGCGCTCGACTACACTGCTCCGGGCCCAAATCGACATGATCGCCACCCTCGACTCCACCGTGCTCGACCTCCCTGTCGTGGCGGACGAGGACCTCGACGCCTTCTTCGCCCTCGAGGACCTGTGGGCGGTGATCGTCTGGAACGACGATGTCACGACGTTCCAGACGGTGATCCAGGCCTTCGTGGAGATCTTCGGCCACACGGTGGAGCGGGCCGACGAACTGGCGTGGCGGATCCACCGGACCGGCAAGGCGGTGGCGGCGGTGCGCCCGAAGGACGAGGCCGAGGCGGCGGTGCACGCGCTGCACCTGCGCAAGATCCAGGCCACAATGGCGCGCGCCTAGCCCGGGTCCGGGCTCGCAGCCGACCCGGAGTGCCCCCCGGGCGACTAGTGCGTGGGTGCGCCGACCGACCGCGAGGAACTGGGTGACCGCCCCCTGCTCCGACGTCACCAGCTCGGTCACGTCGGTCAGGTAGGCGTTGATGAGCGTGCTCAACCCCGTCGACGGCGCCACGGCGGCCGCCCCGTTGCCCGGAGTGGAGGACGTGGCGCCCGCCATGGCCTTGGTGGCGCTGAAGTCGATCTCGGCCTTGGCCAAGGCGCCTTCGAGCGAGTGCACCTGCGGCGCCAGGTCCGGGGGGAGGGCCGGCTTGGCCGTCTCCAATTCGCGGGAGGCCTGGTCGAGGAGCTCGGTCAGAGGCGCGGTCGCCGACTCCACGTCCGAGGCTGAGAATCTGCCGCCGGTGAGCGCGGCACCCTCCATCGACACCAGCGTCGTCCGGAGGGTGAGGGTGGCGTTCTCGAGGTTGCGCAGCGTGGACTCGAGGCTGGCCAGCGCCTGGGCGGGCGTGGTCGACCGCGTGGCCGGGGTGCCCGTCCGTCCCGTCGATCCGCTGGCGCACGCGGCGAGGAGGACGGCCGCACCGAGTGCCGCCGACAGGGTGATGCCGTGGCGCACCGCACGGCGGCTCGCAACCCGGCGAGAGATCAAGACCTGAAGAGTATCGCGGCGCCAGCGTAGGCGAGCTGCCGGAACCCGAGGGGGCACGGACGCCGGAGTCCTCTCCGACGGCGCCTGGGCGCGCCCGATATCAGGCGGGATGCGTCCCGGCGGCGAGCCGTGCCGCCAGGCGGCTCTTCACCTCGAGCCACTCGCCCGCCAAGATGGAGAAGAGGCACGAGGTGCGCACGGTGTCATCGGCACCCGGCCGGTCGGCGCGGACGAGGCCCTCGAACTGCCCGCCGATCCGCTCGATGGCGGCACGCGAGCGGGTATTGCGAACGTCGGTGCGGAGCGAGACGCGGTGGACCTCCCACACCTCGAAGGCGTGCCCGAGCATGAGCAGCTTGGTCTCGGTGTTCACCGCCGTGCGCTGGGCCGGGGCGGACAGCCATGTCCAGCCGATCTCGGTCACGTCCGGACGTCCCTCCCGTTGGTGCGTGCTGCCCGGGGGCCACTGCCAGAAGCCGATCTCGCAGAAGCGGCTCGTCCCGACCACGGTGTCGAGACCGTCGCCCTCGCCGCCCTTGCGCACGGTGACAAACGGGAGCTGAGAGCCTGCGGCTGCGCTCTCGAGGGCGCGCCCGACGTAGTCGGCCATCTCCTCCGGCCCGTCTGGCACGTAGGTCCAGCCGAAGTTGGCGCGCCCGGCCGACGCTGCTTCGACGAGGGCGGGGACGTGGTCGCGGCTCAGCGGCTCGAGGCGGACGAACCTTCCCTCGAGGACGAGCGGCTCAGGCATGCGCGGCGGGGATTGAGCCCGCCGGCTCCTGGGTGCCAGGTCGTTGGCCGTCGTGACCTGGCACGTCGCCATGGCCGCCGCCTCCTCCCGCCCCGGGCATCACGAAGTCGCGCTGGCGCACGAGGACGAAGGCAGCCACGGCACCCACGAATGCCAGGACGGCGCCGATGTCCAACAGGTGGTTGAGTGTGGCCGAGAAGCCCACGTGATAGGCGTCGACGAGCGCACGGCGGGCCGAGGCGACCGGGATCGCGGCGGCCACGTGCCGGACCTCTCCCGACGACATGGCGCCACGCAGCTGTTCCCCGCCGCGTCGGAGCACCTCATGCCCGGCGGCCGACTTGTTGAGCGCCGCCGAGGTGTGGCTCACGATCTGGCTCTGGAAGACGGCACCGAGGACGGCGATCCCGGTCGCGATGCCGACCTGCCGGAACGTGTTGTTGGCGCCCGAGGCCATGCCCGAACGCTGCGGCTGGACCACCGAGACGGCGCCCGAGGCCAGCACCGGGTTGACCACGCCGATGCCCAACCCGCCGAGGATGAAGCCCGGAAGGAGCACCGTCCAGGTGGAGTTGGGTTCGGTCGTGCCCATCAGGAGGAGCGAGCCGGTGACGATGAGCATCCCCGTGCCGAGCAGCAGTCGCGACTGGACCCTGACCGTCAGCCGTCCGGCGAAGAACGCGACGAAGAAGGTCACGAGAGTCATGGGGAGGAACCGCAGGCCCGCGGCGAACGGGCCGTAGCCAAGGTCGTCCTGGATGTAGAGCGTGAGGTAGAGGAACATGGCGAAGATCGAAGCTGCCAGCGTGAACGCGGCCACGGACAGGCCGACGAAGGCGGGGATCTTGAACAGGCCGAGGTCCAGCATCGGGTCCCGGGTCAGCCGCTCGTTGACGAAGAACGCCACCATGAGGACCGCCGACGCCACGAACAGGCCCACGATGGTGGCGCTGCCCCAACCGAGGGTGTTGCCGCGTACCAGGGCGAAGACCAGCGCGAAGAGGCTGGCCGAGAAGGTGATGAAGCCGATCCAGTCGATGCGACGGTCGCTCGGGTCCTTCGACTCGACTATCCGGGCGAAGGTGATGACGACGGCGACGACCCCGATGGGCACGTTGACGAAGAAGATCCACCGCCACCCGATGCCACTGGTAATGGCGCCGCCGATCAGCGGTCCAACGGCGACGGCACCGCCGATGACGGCGCCGTAGATCCCGAACGCGGTCCCGCGGTCGCGGCCCACGAATGCGTTGGCGATCAGTGCCAGCGAGGTGGCGAACATGACCGCGCCGCCGACGCCCTGGACGGCACGGGCCAGGTTGAGCATGAGCGGAGTGGTCGAGAGCCCGCACACCAGCGAAGCGATCGAGAAGATCCCCAGGCCGACGGCGAACACCTCGCGCCGCCCGTAGATGTCGCCGATGACTCCGGCGGTCAGCAGGAACGCGGCCAGCGTGAGGGAGTAGGCGTCAACCACCCACTGGAGGTCCGAGAAGGTGGAGTGGAGCGACTGCTGGATGTCGGGCAGCGCCACGTTGACCACCGTGATGTCCAACAGCAGCATGAACACCGCCGTGCAGACGGCGATCAGGGTCCACCACTTGCGTTCCAGAGTGGGCATTCGCGGAGTGTACCGAGCCCGTGTTCCCGGTCGTGCGGGCGCCCCGTACAATGTGCCGTGATCGTCGCATCGGGGCTCACCATCGAGATCGCGGACCGCACCCTGCTGGCCGACGCCTCTTTCGTCGTTGGGGCGGGGGAGAAGGTGGGCCTGGTCGGGCGCAACGGGACCGGCAAATCGTCCTTCATCTCCGTCCTGGTCGGGGAGGCGCCGGCGCACCTGCGGGTGGACGGCAACGTCCGCCTCCTCGGTTCGTTCGGGTTCCTGCCCCAGGCCCCCGTGCCCGGTGGGCTGGGGCTCGAGCCCACCGGCTTCTCGCACATCCTCTCGGCCCGGGGCCTCGACGTCCTCGACGACGCCTTGGGGACGGCCCGCCGGGCCATGGCCGACGACCCGTCACCCGAGCGGATCGAGCTCTTCACTGACCTGCAGGAGCAGTTCCAGGCCAACGGCGGGTACGCGGCCGAAGCGGTCATGGCCCGGCTGGCCGATGGCCTCGGGTTACGCCAGGAACTGCTCCTCGAGGACATCGACGACCTCTCGGGGGGCCAGCGCCGCCGCGTCGACCTGATGCGGGTGCTCTTCCAGGAGCCCGAGCTCATGATCCTCGACGAGCCCACCAACCACCTCGACCGCACGGCCAAGCGTTGGCTCCTCGACGAGTTGGCGCGCTTCGACGGGGCCCTGCTCGTGGTCAGCCACGACCTGAAGCTGCTCGACCACGCCATCACCAAGGTGCTGCACATCGCGCACCAGCGGCTCACCGAGTGGAAGGGCAACTATTCGAAGTTCACCGCCCAGCTGGAGGCCGACCAGTCCCAACGCGAGCGCGCCGCCGAGCTCGAGCAGCGCGAGATCTCACGCCTGTCGTCCCTGGCCGACTCGATGCGGGCCAGCACCGAGAAGCGGGCCCGCAAGGCCAAGTCCCTCGACCGCCGGGTGGAGCGCCTCGAGGCGCAGCGGACCCGCGTCGAGCGGCGCGAGCGCGCGGCGCGGTTCGCGCTACCCGCACCGGCGCGGTCGGGTGCCGTCCCGCTCGAGGTGGCCAAGCTCGGCGTCACCTACGGCGAGCACGAGGTCCTCCGGAGCGTGAGCTTTCACGTCGGCCGGGGTGACCGCGTTGTCGTGGTGGGGCGCAACGGGGCCGGCAAGTCGTCCCTGCTGCGCTGCCTGGCCGGCGTGCAGGAGGCCACGAACGGGGTCGTGGAGCTCGGGTCCAACGTCTGCGTCGGCTACTTCGCCCAGGAACACGAGCAGATCGACTCCGGGCGCACCGTGCTCGACAACGTCAGCGACGCCGTCCTGAGGGCCGAGAGGGATCGACGGGCCCTCCTGGGCTCCTTCGGCCTGCCCTCGAAGGCGGCGGGGCAGATGCCGGCCACGCTGTCAGGGGGAGAGCGGGCCAAGCTCGGCCTGGCCATGCTCTCGGCCGGCGAAGCCAACGTGCTTCTCCTCGACGAGCCCACCAACAACCTCGACCCGTCGTCCATCGAGGCCGTGGGAACCATGCTGGGCGCCTGGCCCGGCACCGTCGTGGCGGTGAGCCACGAGCGGGGCTTCGTGGAGGCGTTGCGGCCGACCCACTGCCTGCACCTCCCCGAGGAGCGCTTCACGCACTGGCGCGAGGAGTACCTCGGGGAGGTCGAGATGCGTTGAGGGTTCCCTTCGGGGCTGTCAGTTGACCCAGATCTGCGTGGGCCACAGCACGCCCTCGTCGAAGGCGACCGCCTTCGATCCCTGCGGCGTACGCGGGTTGGTGAAGTTCTGGACCTTGGGGTTGGCCACCACGGCCCAGGTGTCGCGCGCCAGCCAGAGGTAGGGGATGTCCTGGGCCAGGTACGTGTTCACCTGCTGGTAGGCCTTGACCCGCACCGCGTGCTCCGAGGTGTGGCGGCCCGTGTTCAGGGCGGTCTGGATGCGCGGGTCGATGTTGCGGGCCATGTTGAGGGCCAGCGGACCCGAGGCGAGCGACGGGATCCACCACACGTAGTTCAGATCGGGGTCCACCGCGCCGAACTGACGCCACAGCGTGGCCTGGTACTTGCCCGCCAGCGCGTTGTTGATGAGGGCGGACTGGGCCAGGATGTTGATGGACACGTGCATCCCGGCCTGTTGCCATGCCTGCTGAAGGAACTGAGCCGCCCGCAGCACGTCGGGGTTGCTGGTGGAGTTCAGAGTGAAGCTGACCGTTCCGACCTGCTTGACGAGCTTGGCCGCTCCCGAGGGGTCGTAGGTCGGGTAGGGAGTCGAGGAGTAGTACTGGCTCCTCGGGATGAACAGCCCGTGCATCGGCGCGTTGACCTTCTTGTTGATGACCGCGGCGAATTGCGTCTGGTTGATGCATTTGGCCATGGCCTGTCGCACCTTGAGGTTGTTGAACGGCGCCGCGGAGGTGTTGAGCATGATGCACTGCACTGTGGGCTGGCCGATGACCTGACCGCTGTTGTCGTAGTAGGACCACTTGCGATTGCCGCGGAACTGCAGGATCGAGGACGGCGTCCCGGTGTGCTCGATGTCGATCTCCCCGGTCTGCAGCGCCTGATCCCGGGAGTTGGCGTCGATGATCGGCTTGTAGGTGATGCTGTTCAGGTACGGGTACCCCTTGCGCCAGTAGTGGGGGTTCTTCGTCGCCGTCATGTGGCTGTTAGGCACCCAGTCCTGGAACATGAAGGGCCCGGTGCCGATCGGGTTCGTGTTGCCGTTGGGGTTGTTCAGCATCGACGGCGCGGCGACGTAGCCGGTCTGCGCCTGGGCCAGGTAGTAGGGGAAGGGGGCCCACGAGGACTTCATCGTGAGGACGACCGACAAAGGGCCGCTCACCGACGTCGACGCGATGTTGTTGCCGAAGGCGGGCCCGACGAGCGGCGAGGTCGCCTGCTTCTCGAGGTTGAGGTTGAGCGCGTTGGCGTCGAGCGGCGTGCCGTCGTGGAACGAGATACCGGGACGCAAGGTGATCGTCCACTGCGTGTAGTCCGCGTTCGAGGTGATCGACTGAGCCAGGTAGGGCTCGACCCCTCCGGCGGCGTTCACGATCGCGATGGGGTCGAAGAGGGTCCGGCCGTAGAGGAAGCCACCCTCGTCCCATCGGGCCTCGACCGGACTGAAGCCGGACTCCTCGGTGTCGATACCGAAGGTGATGGAGCCACCCTGCTTGGGCTTGGCGTTGGACGTCCCGTTGCGGCCGGGGCCGTTGGTGAGCGCGGCGCCGGCATCGCCGGCCGCGTCTCCCAGCGCACCGAGCGCCGCGGCGCCGGCACCGAGAGCCAGTCCGCCCGCCAGGAACGACCGACGATCAAATGACTGCGTCATCGCAACCCCCCACAGGTCCGATCCCGATCTTGCAAGCAGCAATGCCTGTCGTCGCTGGGAGGGCGGCGACGGCGGCAGGTTACCGCTTGGTGAACCAGCGTGGCGGGCAGGGGAGTTGGGTAAGCCGCGCGGGCATGTGCCAACCTTGACCGGTCAGAGATACGAATGACAGTGCAGATCGAGAGGAGTGTCGGACATGGCGATCGCAGTCGGCGACCGGGTCCCCGACGTCAAGGTGTTCACCTACGAGGAGAGCGGCCCCCAGGCCACGACATCGGCGGCCGTGCTGGGCGCGGGCAAGGTGGTCCTCTTCGGCGTACCAGGAGCTTTCACCCCGACCTGCTCGGACCACCACCTTCCTGGCTTCGTGCTGCGCTCGGACGACCTGCGGGCCAAGGGCGTCGACACGGTCGTCTGCGTCTCGGTGAACGATCCCTTCGTGATGGGGGCCTGGGCCAAGGACCAGAACGTCGGCGATTCGCTGGTGCTGGTGGCCGACGGCAACGGCGAGCTGGCCGAGGCGATGGGCCTCACAATGGACGGCACCGGGTTCGGGCTCGGCACCCGTGTCCAGCGGTTCGCCGCCATCCTCGAGGACGGGGTCGTCACCTGGCTGGCGGTCGAGCCTGGGCCGGGGCTCAACGTGAGTTCGGTGGACGAGGTGCTCAAGGCGCTCTGAGCCGGGCCGACCAGGCGTTCGGTCAGGACTCGAGCGTGATGCCGAACCTGTCGCTGTAGAAGCGCAGCGCCCGACGGCGCTCGGCCGGGTCCAGCCCGAGCTGGGCCAGGTCGTACGAGACGGTGCCGTGTCTCCCGCGAGGATGCTCCGCCGTGAACGCGGCCATGGCGGAGCGGGCGCGCTCGTCCAGGGGCTGGCCGGCCAGCTCGTAGACGTGCTCGACCATGGACACGTCGTCGGACATGAACTCGTCAAAGTGCACGTCCATGGACTGTTCGGAGGGGAGAACGTCACGGTCGGCGGCGCAACTGCGCAGCATGCGCTCGAGCCGGTCCGCCCAATAAGAGCCCCACGCTCCGACGTCGAGGCGGTCGCGCGAGAGCCGGGCCGAATAGGCGACCATGGTGGCCATCGAGGCGGTGACCGAGACGGGATCGCGGTGGGTGACCACGAACGTGGCGTCGGGGAACGCCTCGACGAGCGCGGGGAACTGCTCGAGATGCTGGGGTGACTTGAGGACCCAACGCGACCCGCCCCGCTGCCACTGGAGCACTTGGAGCACTCGGCGGAGGTACGCGTAGGAGGGGCGTTGGTCCCGGGCCAGGTAGGCGTCGCGCCAGCTCGGCATGGGAGCCGTCGTCTCGAAGAGCATGGTCGAGAAGTCGATGGCGAGGAGCTGAATCTCCTCGTGGGCGTGCCCGACGGTCATCTCGTGCATGCGCTTGAAGTAGGGCATGGCGAGGTCGATGAACGACAGGGCGGCCGCCGTGCGCTCGAGCCGGGGGTCCGGCCGGCCCGCGGCCGGCGCTTCGCGTCCGGGCAGGACGGGCTCGAGGCTCTCCCAGTAGGGGAGCGAGCGGAGCCCCGGGTCGGCCGACATGAGATTGTGCAGGTGGGTGGTCCCCGTGCGCGGGAGCCCGCAGATGATGATGGGAGCGACGATCCGCTCGCGGAGGATCTCGGGGTGCCGCCGCAGCACATCCTCTATCAGGAGGCGATTCTTCAGCAGGCCCAGGATGAACGTGTGCTGTTGCAGGACGCCGGCTGCGTTGAACGCACCTTCGTCCGTCATGGCCCGGCACAGCAGCTCCAGTCGGGGCACGAAGTCACGGGCGCCGAAGTCGTCCAGTCCGGTCTCTGAGCAGGCGGCCTCGACCAGCAGCGCGGGGTCGAGCGTGAGGGCCGAGCCAGCTTCCTCCATGAAGTCCAGGACGGCCCGGGCGTCGTCGTCGAAGTGGGGCTCTGCCAAGTCGGTGATCCGGACGGGGGCCGGGCGGCCTCCGTCGGGCACGCCGCTCATGCGCCGTATGCGCCGGAGTCCGTCTCCCGCGGGACGTCGGCCAGAGCTACCACCTCGGTCTCGGGCTGGGCGGGGGTCCCGGCCGGGAGGAACCACCGGAACCAGATGCGGCCCGTCCGGTGCCCGGCGGTCGACACCCAGTTGGGGTGGTCGGCCGGGCCGGGGGACACGACGATCACCCACGACCCGTCGGGCTCGTACGCGACCTGGGCGCCGTTGAGGGTGACACGCTCGTAGTCGTAGTTGTACGTGTGCAGCAGGCGGTTCCAAAGGCACATGTTCCAGAATGCGCACTCGGGCGATCGGCCGCGGATGACCAGGGCCTGGTCCTCACCCAGCTCGAAGGCGCCCATGGCGTAGGCGGCGTCGCCGGCGGCCCAGCCGAAGGTCTCGGTCGGAACCGGGTAGGGCGGGTCGACGGTGTTGGGCGTGCCGAGAGGTATGGGAACGATGGACGCCTGTTCGCGTAGCCACGTGGTCGCGGCGCGCAGCCGGCGCGCCAGGTCGGCGTCGTCTTCGCGCCACACCGTGGGCGGGTCGTCTGAGCTGATCGACCACGCGGCGCGCCGGCCCGAGACGGGGTCTTCGAGGTAGTCGCGCGTGACGGCCGCCACCGCGTCGGGCTCCAGGCGGATCCAAGCCACGTCCGGCTCGGTGGGCTGCTCGGTGGACAACACGATAGTGATCGACCCGTCGCGACCCGTGGGGGCATCCACGCTGTTGGCGGTGCCCACGATGCGGGTGGAGTAGCGCCCGTCGTCGGGTCCGCCGTACACCGAGAGCGAGAGGTAGACGGCGTCGCCTGGCTCGCAGCGCACCCGGTAGGTCCGCGAGGGATCGATCGGGGCGTAGCAGTAGAAGGCGTCGGCGTTGTCGCCGCCCCACTTCTTGTACGGGCCCACGATCTCGACGAAGCGCGGCCTTGCCTTGTCGGCCCACACCTGGACGTCCGCGGCGACCTGCAGGATCGAGAGGACCCACTTGTGGGCCTCGAGCAGCGAGGGCTCGTCCCCGGCCAGCTGGTCGACCATGCGGGCGTGTGTGGCGGACACCTCGGACAGCAGGTCGGCGAACGCTGCCTCGGTCTCGGTCGTCATGTGCCCCCCTGTCTCGGTGTGGGGCGATCATAGGGAGCCGGCCGGTGCCGACCTCTCCCGCCTGCGGCTCAGCGCAATGCGTGGGCGACGAGGGGGCTCATGGCCTCCACCTCGACGAGGAAGCCGTCGTGACCGACGCCGGACGGGACCACCTGGACCTCGGGCTGCCCGGGCAACAGCCGAGCCAGCTCCTCCTGGCTCGAGAGGTGGTAGAGGCGGTCGGAAGTGATGCCGACGACGGTGGTCCGAGCCTCCACCCCGTCCAGTGCGGCGGCCACGCCGCCCCGCCCCCGCCCCACGTCGTGGTGGTTCATGGCCTCGCTGAGCACGACGTAGGAGTTGGCGTCGAAGCGGCGGAGCAGCTTCTCGCCATGGTGCTCGAGGTAGGACTCGACCGCGTAGCGGCCACCCTTCAGCGGTTGCTCCTCGCCCTGGGGTCTCCGCCCGAAGCGTGCTCCGAGCTCGGCCGCGGTCCGGTAGCTGATCTGTCCCAGGCCGCGGGCCAGCGCCAGGCCCGCGCCGGGCCCAACGGGCCGGTCGTAGTAGTCGCCTCCGGCGAAGTGCGGGTCGGAGCGGATGGCGCGGACCTGGAGCGAGCACAGTGCGATCTGCTCCGCCGTGGCGGCGGTGCCCACGGCGATGACGACGGCCCGCTCCACTCGACCGGGGTACATCACCGACCACTCCAAGGCTCGCATGCCGCCCATGGACCCGCCGATGACCGCGCCCCAGCGGTCGATCCCGAGTGCGTCCGCAAGTGCCGCCTCGACGCGGACCTGGTCGCGGATGGTGACGACCGGGAAGCGCGAGCCGTACCGGCGCCCGTCGGGCGCGGGCGAGGCGGGGCCGGTGGATCCCTGGCAACCGCCGAGCACGTTCGGGCACACCACGAACCACCGATCGGTGTCGATGGCGCGGCCCGGGCCGATGAGCCCGGACCACCAGCCCGGAGAAGGGTGACCGGGCCCGGCCGGCCCCGTCGCGTGGGAGTCACCCGTCAGGGCGTGGAGGACGAGGACCGCGTTGTCGGCGCGGGGGGACAGCGTGCCCCATGACTCGTAGGCCACCGTCACCGGCCCCAGTCGGCCGCCCGCCTCGAGCTCGAGGGCCTGGGGGCCGAAGAGGGCGACGAAGCGGCGGTCTCCCTGCTCGTCTCCGGGCGCCCAGGCGCCGCTGACCATCTGCGTGGGCTCCGTGCTCAGGCCCCCTTGGCGGCACGGAACCCGGCTTCGAGGTCCGCCACAATGTCGTCGATCGTCTCCAGGCCGATGCAGAGCCGGACCAGGTCGGGCGTCACGCCCGTCGTGAGCTGCTCGGCTTCGGTCAGTTGGGAGTGTGTGGTCGAGGCCGGATGGATGGCCAGGCTGCGCACGTCGCCCACGTTGGCCAGGTGACTGAAGAGCTCCAGGCCCTCGATGAAGCGACGACCGGCCTCTGCACCACCCTCGATGCCGAAGGACAAGATGGCTCCCGCACCGCGTGGGAGGTATTCCTCTTGGCGGGCGTGCCACGGGCTCGACGGCAGTCCGGCGTAGGTCACCCACGAGACCTCGTCACGTCCCTGGAGCCACTCGGCCACGGCCTGGGCGTTCTGGACGTGTCGTTCCATGCGCAGGCTCAGGGTCTCGAGGCCCTGGAGGAAGAGGAAAGAGTTGAGGGGTGCGATGGCCGGTCCCATGTCCCGCAGGTACTGGAGGCGGATCTTGAGCACGTAGCGGGCCGGGAACAGGGCCTCAGGCAGCTGCGAGAAGACCAGGCCGTGGTAGCTCGGGTCCGGCTCGGTGAAGCCCGGGAAGCGGCCGCTGCCCTCGTAGTCGAAGGTGCCGCCGTCGACGATGACGCCACCGATGGAGGTTCCGTGGCCGCCGATGAACTTGGTGGCCGAGTGCACGACGATGTCGGCGCCGTGCGCCAGCGGCTGGCACAGATACGGCGAAGCCACGGTGTTGTCGACCACGAGGGGGATGGCGTGCTCGTGCGCTATACGCGAGACGCCGGCGAAGTCCAGCACGTCACCTTTGGGATTGCCCAGGGTCTCCGCGAAGAAGGCCTTGGTGTCGGGCCGGACGGCGGCGCGCCACGCGTCGAGATCGTCGGGGTCGTCGATGAAGGTGACTCTCACGCCGAGCTTGGGCAGCGTGTAGTGGAACAGGTTGTAGGTGCCGCCGTAGAGAGAAGCGGAGGAAACCACGTGCCCTGCGTTCTCCGCCAGGTTCAGCAGCGCCAATGATTCGGCGGCCTGCCCGCTGGCCACCGCCAGCGCGGCCACGCCGCCTTCGAGGGAGGCCACCCGCTCCTCGAACGCTGCCTGGGTGGGGTTCATGATGCGCGTGTAGATGTTGCCCAGCTCCTCCAGGCCGAAGAGTGCTGCCGCGTGGGCGGTGTCCCGGAAGGTGTAGCTGGTTGTCTGGTAGATGGGCACCGCTCGGGCGCCCGTGGTCGGGTCCGGCTGCGTGCCCGCGTGGATCTGTCGTGTCTCGAATCCCCAGTCGCTCATCTCGAACCTCGAATCTCGTCTCTGTCCCTGATCATCGATCGAGCTCCGCCGATCGCCGAATCCCGACCAATTTAGTCAAGATTGGATGGGACGGCAACCGCCACCGGGGATGCGATCAGGCGGCCGGCGGCGGGCCCAGGAGGGAGGTGACGCGCCGGTCGGGCACGACCGCCACGACCATTCCGGCGCGGTGCACCCGGTAGCGGATGCCCAGGGCCCGCAGCCGCTGCTCGAACTGCTCGAGCGTCCACCCGCCGGGCCCCACGATGCTTGCGTTCTGGAACTGGGAGACCGACGTCGCGGTGAGCGGCACGAAGATCCACGCGGGTCGCCCGGTGCGTGCCACGACCCGGTCGTCGGCGGGCCAGCGGTCGAGGTCCGGCGGGACGGTCGTCACGTGCACGCGGTTGCCCGAGAGAAAGTCGAGCCTGTAGGCGGCCCAGTAGTCGGCGTAGGCGTTCGTGACCCCGGACCGCGCGAGGGCCTGCAGGGTTGGCCCGGTGGCGCGGTCGGGGTTGCCCCAATCCGAGAAGAACGAAGCGCCGGGATCGACGAACGGGCGGAACTGCTGGAAGCTGTGCAGGCTGCCGAGCGATGCGCCGACGACGCCCAGCCCGAAGAGGACGGCCAGCACCGACACGGTCAACGCCGGACGACGGCTGCGGCCTCGCGCCAGCCTGCCCACCTCGGCGATCCCGGGCGCCACGGCGAGCACCAGGAGGTAGCCGAAGGCAAGGGTGTACCGACCGTCGTTCCACGACCACGACCCGGGGACGAGCGCCTCGACGAAGGGGAACACGGCCACTGCGGCGACGAAGGCGAGGTTGCGGCCACCTTGCCGGGCGGCGACGGCGAGGAGCACCAGTACGACAGCGGCGCCCACCACGGTGAGCGCACCCGCTACACGTGTTCCGTGCCACCACAGCCCGAGCTGGGGCTCTCGGAGGTTCAGCTGCATGGGGAAGGACGCGATGAAGAAATTCCCGAGCCGGCCCAGATAGCCCGGTGACCCCGGCGGGACCTGGAAGGCCCCGGCCCGCAACGACGCCAGGTGCGAGTGGGCGTTGGCCCACAGCCACGGCAAGGCACCGCAGACGAACCCCCCGAGCAGCGCACCCGCCCGCCCGATCCAGAAGGCGGCGGGCCGTGACGTGCGCGTCGCCACGACGATCGCCCCGACGAGGCACGAGCCCGCGGGGACCAGGAAGTAGACGACCTCGGGGGAGGACCACCAGCCGATCCCGGCGGCCAGGCCGAGCGCGGCGAACTGGCCCGGGCCGAGCCTGCCGTCGAGCATCCGCAGCGAGAAGAGGATGGCGGTCAACCCGCATACGAGCTGCGCCTCGTGGAAGCCCATCTCGCGTGTGGAGTCCCACAGGCTGACCTGGGGGACGACCCACACGAAGGCCGCCGACCCGAGGGCGAGGAGCCGCGAGGGCTGGAGCCGTAGGACGATCCTCCAGGTGAGGAGGGCTGCCACCAGGCTGAGGAGTACCGGCGTGAGGCTGAGGACGACCGAGCTGTGCCCGAACACGGCGAAGAGCGCGGCAGCGACGTAGGGCTCGACGCCGCCGTAGTCCTGACCCCAGTAGAAAGCCGAGAAGTGCCCGTGCAGGATCTGCTGGGCCATGAGTCCCACGATCGCGTTGTCGGAGTTGGTCGACTGGTGAGTGACGTACCAGAGCCGCAGGACCACACCGACCACGAAGGCGAGACCCACGGCGGCCCACACGAACCACAGGAGGATCCGTCCCGGCGCCGGCCGTGTCTCGACAGATGCGTCGCCTGCCGTCTCGGTCACCGGCGTGGCAATCTACCGAGCGGCGCCGCTTCCGAGCGGGAGGGTCGCCCAGAAGCCGTCAGTTCCTGGTCCTCGCCGCCACCGGCGGGCCAGTCCCACGTCGCCGAGCCGTCCGTACGGGGTCGGTTGTGCCCGGAACACGGTCGCCCCAGGCGCGGCTCAGCTCAATCTTCAGCCAGCCGCCTGAAACAGCGGTGACGCCGAGGCACGGACGCGTCCTTCGGTGGCGCACGGGACCTTCGACCCTTCCGGACCAGGGTGACCGCGCACACGATGGGCACCGGAGAACGGAGTGGGCATGCATCGCATCGTCGTGCTGGGAGCGGGAACCGGTGGCACGTTGGCCGCCAACCGCCTCAGGCGCGCCTACACCGAGAGTGAAGCGTCGATCACGGTCGTCGACCAGGACGACCGGCATCTCTATCAGCCCGGGTTGCTCTTCGTCCCGTTCAAGATGGCGCACCCCGAGGACATCGTCCGTCCGCGCGGCCGCCAGCTGCACCGCGGCATCGAGTACGTGGTCGACGGGATCGACCGGGTCGAGGTGCCCGATCGCGCCGTCCACCTGTCAGGCGGGAGGAGCCTGCCCTACGATGTCCTCGTGGTGGCGACCGGCGCCACCCTGGCACCCGAGGAGACCGAGGGACTCACGGGCGAAGGCTGGCTCGAGAAGGTCTTCACCTTCTACGACCTCGAGGGTGCCGAGGCGCTGGCCGAGAAGCTGGAGTGGTTCGATCAGGGTCGACTGGTGGTCAACGTGGTCGAGATGCCCATCAAGTGCCCGGTCGCCCCGCTCGAGTTCTGCTTCCTGGCCGACTGGTTCCTGCGCGAGCGCGGGATCAGGGACCGCGTTTCGTTGACGTTCGTCACACCACTCGACGGGGCCTTCACCAAGCCGGTCGCCAGCAAGCGGCTGGGCGGGATGCTCGAGGAGCGGGGTATCGAGCTTGTCACCGAGTTCAACACTGGCGAGGTCGATGGCGCGGGTGGCCGGTTGATCTCCTACGACGAGCGCTGCGTGCCCTTCGACCTCGCCGTCGTGGTGCCGGTCCACAATGGGGCGTCCTACGTGACTCGCTCTCCGGGCTTGGGAGACCCGCTCGGCTTCGTGATGACCGACGAGCACACACTGCAGGCACAGGCGTCTCCGCACATCTTCGCCCTCGGTGACGCTGCAGCCTTGCCGACGTCCAAGGCCGGTTCGGTGACCCACTTCGAGGGAGAGGTTCTGGTGGAGAACGTCCGCCGCTTCCTGGCCGGGCTCAGCCTCGACGCATCGTACGACGGGCACGCGAACTGCTTCATCGAGACGGGTTTCTCGAAGGCGATGCTCATCGACTTCAACTACGACACCGAACCGTTGCCCGGGCGGTTCCCCTCGTCCGTAGGGCTACCCCTGATGAAGGAATCCCATCTCAACCACTTGGGCAAGCTGCTCTTCCAATGGTTCTACTGGCACAGCCTCCTTCCGGGGCGCGACATCCCGGGCGTGCACAGCGCCATGCCGCAGCACGGCAAGGACCGAAGTGGCATGTCCCACGAGCCGAAGGAGGTCCTGCAATGACAACCGACACCATCGCCGGAGCCGTCGTCGAGCGCAACGAGGAGGGGTTCCTGGTGGACCCGTCCCAGTGGACCGAGGAGATGGCGGTGGAACTGGCCCGGCGTGAAGGCATCGACCCGTTGACCGAGCGCCACTGGCAGGTGATCCGCTTCATGCGGGAGCAGTTCGCAACCACCGGGACCGGCCCGACCGTGCGGGTCCTGGGTAAGACCTCCGGAGTGCCGGTGAAGGAGCTCTATGAGCTCTTTCCCAAGGGCCCGGCGAAGCTGGCCGCCAAGATCGCCGGCATCCCCAAGCCCCGCGGCTGCATCTGAAACCCTGCGTGGCGTCCAGCGAAAGGAGCGAACGATGGGCGAGACGATCGACAAAATCTCCATCATCATCTCGAAGGGCTCCCTCGAGGGGGTCTACCCGGGCCTGATCATGGCGAACGGCGCCCGGGCAGAAGGCATCGAAGCCAATCTCTTCTTCACCTTCTTCGGCCTCGACGCCATCCACAAGGAGCGCCTCGAGCATTTGAAGGTGGCCGCGGTGGGCAATCCCGGGCTGCACATGGCCAGCTTGATCGGCGTCCTCCCGGGGATGTCGGCCATCGCGACCCGCATGATGGAGAAGAAGATGGCTGACCACGACATCCCGGGCGTCCCCGAGTTCATGGAGCTGATCATCGACACCGGGTGCGGGATCTACGCGTGCAAGGCGTCCGTCGATCTCTTCGGCTTCACCAAGGACGACTTCATCGACGGCGTGCAGGACATCATCACTGTCGGCGAGTTCTACGAGAAGGCTGCGGGCGGGGAAATCATCTTCACCTGATCAAGTCCCACCGTCGTCGGCCGTCGTGAGGATGGATCGATCGAGACCGCTTCCCGCCTCGATGCCGCCGACGACGACCACACACTGCATGGCGCTCGCGCTGGAGCTGGCGTTCAAGAAGTTCGTGCCGGACTACCCACGCATGGCGCCACGCCTAGGGTGATCTCGTGCTGACTGTCTACGGTGTTGTCGCATTGACGTTCATGATGGCGATGTACGCCCTGGAGCCACGTGACCGGCGGTTCATCCTCGCATTCGCTCTCGGGTGTGCACTCTCGAGCAGCTACGGATTCGTGAGTGGAGTGTGGCCCTTCGGGGTCGTCGAGGCGATCTGGTGCGTCATCGCCCTTCACCGTTACGCCAGCCTCCCCGAAGCGGATCGTCCAGAGCCTGACACCGGTGAATAGATCAGTCCTCCTCCATCGGGGTTTCGTCCTCGAGTACATCACCTTGGGATGGAACGTGGTGGGTGTCGTGGTGTTGGCCATCGCGGCCATCTCCGCCCGTTCCGTTGCACTCGGCGGTTTCGGATTCGACTCGCTCATCGAGATCGGGGCAAGCGCCGTGGTCATCTGGGAGCTTTCGGGTTCCGCCGACGAGCGCCAGCGCAACGCTCTGCGCATCGTCGGGACCGCGTTCCTTCTCCTGGCTGTCTACCTGGCGATCCAGAGCACTGTCGTACTGGTGACCCACTTCGAACCCCGACACAGCCCGCTCGGGATCGTGTGGACACTCGTCACGGCTGTCGTGATGTTCGCCCTCGCGGCGGGCAAGGAGTCCACCGGACGCAAACTCGACAACCCGGTGCTCCGTGCCGAAGGCCGGGTCACCTTCGTCGACGGGATGCTCGCGACGGCCGTGATGGTCGGGCTCGCCCTGAACGCCACCCTCGGGTGGTGGTGGGCCGACCCTGTCGCTGGTTACGTCCTCCTGGTCTATGCCGTCAGGGAGGGAACAGGGGCCCTTCGCCCACGGTCGACCTCAGAATGACGCAATCGTGCCCGACCGGGCGGGAGGGGACAATCAGCGGAGATTCCTCGTGCACCGCGGAGATCCCTAGTGCACCGTGGATTCGACGAACATCCCGGCGGCGTAGTGCCACGGTTCGTCACAGACCAGCCCGTAGCGCCCTGGCTTGAGACTCAGTGTCGTCCATCCGACGTTTCCCGGAGCGATGCCATCACCGACACCCGATCCGCACGACCGTGACGCCTCGCCCAGGCTCTGGGCCTCGTTGGTCTTGCCGTCGGCTCCGGTCGGCCTCGTCCCCGGACCGTCCGAAGGGAGAGGGAGCACCACCAACTCATGGACGAGCGCACCACCATTCGAGGCGACAAAGGACACGCTGCCTGCGTGAACTGCGGTGGCGCCGGTGGTGATCGTCGCCATCATGGGTTCCTGATTCATCATTGCGTCGCCGGCATCGGTCAACGACACGTTCACCGTCGATCCGGCGAGGTGCGGTATCGAACACGTGGTCGATCCGTAGGTGCTGTCAATCGTGGGACCACCCGGCCGGTCAGCAGGACAAGGAACGCTCCCGATGCAACGGCCAGCGCCACGATCGCCACCACCGACGCAACGACGATGGAGCGGGGTGTCACTGCGATCCCGCAGCCGGACCGCTCCCTCTGAGGATGTCGCGTCGCCGGGCGTACTCGTCTACGTCTATCTCGCCGCGGGCGAGGCGCTCATCGAGGATACGAAGGGGATCCGAAATGGCACTGGAGGGTGGCGGGGACCCCCCAGCGGCGTGAGCGTCCCTCTGGCGAACGATGTTCACGACGGCCCAGGCGAGAATGCCGAAGAACACCAACATCGCCACGATCATGACGATCCACATTCCCCAGTGGGTCCCGCCATTGTCGTAGTAGGGGTAATGCATCATAGGAAGCGTTCCTCTCGCCGACCTGGCTCTTCACGATCGAGCATCGTTCGCCGGCCTCACCTCGACTAGAGGCCAAGGTCACGACGGGCGAGGAAGTTGGCGACCTCCGAACTCCCGTTCGACATGGAAGACGTATGAGGGAACTGTCCTGAGACTGCCGATGCTCAGGCGTCGCGGCGCACGAGGACCCAGCAGCCGATCCCTAGGGTCACAACGGTGTACAGCACGAGCAGACCGAAGCCTGTCCATGGGCTGAATGCCGGTCCGACGCGATCGGGCACGCCATGGGTGGAGAACATGACCAGCCCGATGTTGGCCGGCAGGTAGCGGGCCACGGCGTTGCTCATCGACGTGGGCAGTGCCTGAACGATGAGTGGCAGGACCAGTACCACCCCGACGAAGGTCGAGATGGCGCCTGCGGTGTGCCGGACGATCGTGGCCAGTCCCAGCGCCAGCAACCCGAGCACGGCCAGGTAGAGTCCGCCACCCACCACGGCCCGCAGGACGCCGGGTTGCCCCAAGGTTGCTGAGCCACTCGAGAGGACGGCCTGGACGTTGTGGGGGACCTTGACCCCTAGCTGCTGGGCACGCTGCGCGACCGCCGCCGACGACCCGACGGCATGCTTGGCCGACAAGATGGCCTGGCCGAGGGCGAAGGCGCTGAAGGCGAGGATCTCGCTCACCACAAGCGCCACGGCACCGAACACGAGGACCTTGGCGGTGAGCACGAGCGGCCGTCGAGGCACGGCCGAAAGCGTGGAACGGATCGTTCCGGTGCCGTACTCGGCGCTCATGACCAGTACGCCCAAGACACCGAAGATGAGCTGGCCGAGGAAGATGCCGACCAGGCTCCGGCGGGTTGGATCCTCGACGACGTCGGACGGGCTCACCGTGCCAGTACCGAGCGCACACAAGCCCACCACGGCCAGCCCCGTGGCGACGAGCGTCCACATCGTCGAACGGACCGACCACAGCTTGGTCCACTCGGCGGCAATGGCACCGCGCAGACCGATGCGGCCCGGCGGAGGCTCGAAGGCGAGGGGGGTCGGAGACCCGAGCACGGCAGTCACGATCCACCTCGGAACTCGACGGCTTCGTCAGTCAGCTCCATGAAGGCGTCTTCCAGCGAGGCGACAGGGGTCAGTTCGTGGAGAGCAATGCTCATCGCCGCGGCCAAGTCGCCCACCTCAGCTGCCGAAAGGCCGGCGACGGTCATGGACCCGTCTGGATCATCGATGACGGTTCCGCCTGCATCGGTGACTGCATCGGCCAGTTGGTGCGGCGACAACGCGCGCACCTTGACAGACCGCCGAGAGCTTCCGGCCACGAAGTCAGCCACCGAAGTCTCGGCAATCAGTCTGCCCTTTCCGATGACCACCAGATGGTCGGCGGTGAGCGCCATCTCTGCCATCAGGTGGCTCGACACGAACACGGTCCGACCCTCGCCGGCGAGCCTCTTGCACAGCGTGCGCACCCAGCGGATACCCTCGGGATCGAGGCCGTTCACGGGTTCGTCGAACAGGAGCACTCCGGGGTCGCCGAGCAGGGCGGCCGCGATGCCGAGGCGTTGACCCATCCCGAGCGAGAATTTGCCCACCCGTTTGCCGGCCACCGAGGTGAGACCCACGAGCTCCAGCACCTCGTCGACGCGCGCCCGAGCGATGGAATTGCTCCGGGCCAGGGTGAGCAGGTGGGCGCGGGCGGAACGACCGGGATGGATGGCCTTTGCTTCGAGGAGCCCACCCACTTCCCGTAGCGGCCAGGGGAGGTCATGGTAACGCCGACCCAACACGGTGACCGAGCCCGACGCCGGCAAGTCGAGGCCCATGATCATGCGCATCGTGGTCGACTTGCCAGACCCGTTGGGCCCGAGGAAGCCGGTCACGGTCCCTGGTCGCACGTCGAAGGACAGATCGTCGACCGCCGCGACGTTGCCAAATCGCTTTGAGAGCCCCCGGGCCTCTATCACCCGGTCAGCCTTGCACGGCGTCCGGTCTTCTGGGTATCGGGGAGAACCCTGACCCACGGATCGGGGATCCCTCCTTGAGTCGCTTGAGTGCCTGGCGCGGCACAAGGGTGGCACCCCGGCAACGCGGATCGGGTCTCCGTTGTCGACGCCGAGCGGACGCCGGGCATGCCAACGCTCGTCCCTTCTGGGCCAGCGACTACACCTCCCGGTGGTTCGCTCCGCACTGTCGGGCTGGGCTAAGCCGCCCCGACGGCCTGGGCGATCAGGACCACCCCGAAGAGAAGGAAGAGAACCGACATGACTACTGCATTGTTCTGACCGAGCCACGCCTTCCATCCGTCCAGAACCTCGTGCGACCGGTCTCCGAGGAAGAGTGTCACCAGAATCGGAGCCGCCACACCCAATACGGCAACGAAGACGTAGATGGTGATCGCTGCAATCCGTTGACCACTCGAGATGGAAACGGATGCGATGGTCGCTGCCGCAGCCAGCCCTACGACCACGTTCTTTGGATTCCCCGCACCCAGCGCGAGGCCCGCACCCAATGACTTTCCGGGGCTGAACGCGGCAATCCCGTCCATCCACTTCGGCATCGCTCCCTCTTCACCAGCTCGAGGCCGACCACGGAACTTCCGGACTGCGGCCACCATGAGGTACACGCCGAGGACACCCTTCAGTACGGCCACCCAGGTCGAATGGCCAGAGCCAGAGGAGAGGTTGACGGCTTCTGCGATTGCGACGCATGCCGCCAACACGGCAGCAACACCTGCAATGAACCCAGCCAGAAAGCATGACGCATTGACCAGGGGTCTCTTCGTGAACAGCAGGAGGATGACAGGAATGACGTTGATCGGAGAGATGGTCACCACCATGGCCAGCGGGAGTATCTCCGCGACGACGACCTTCACTGAGTGCTCCCCTCGAGCCCGTGCGATGCGAAGCTCATCGTCAGAGGACTCCGCGGGGGCCAGTCTCCCACCTAGGTATCCTCTCCTACCGGGTCGGTGCGCTGGTCCGGACAGGCTACGGACGGCGAGTCGTGCTCAGCTCGTTTCAGGAGCGCTCGGTAACCGACGGTCCCGCTCGAGGGCACGCCCGAACAGACTTGCGCGCTCTCTGAGGTGATCTAGCAACTCCGGCGGGGACAGCACCTCGAACTCGGCGGCAGCGTTTCCCAAGGCCAGCGTTGGCCAATCAAGTGAGTCCGAAGTCATGCGGAATCGGCACTGCCCGGAGGCCACGTCTTCGAGGCTGCCCCACGGCCCGACGCGCTCTCGGACGACGGCCGCAGGTGCATTGATGAGCACGTCCACGTGATGTCGCGCCGTGACGCTCTCGATACTGGATCGGACGTACGCCGCAGCATCCTCGGCGGGCGGTTGACGAGGGATGGCGTGGGCACCAGTGCCCTTCGGCTCTGCCATTCGGTCCAGACGGAACGTCCGCCAGTCGAAGCGGGTCAGGTCCCATGCCACGAGGTACCAGCGCCTCCTCAGCAGGACCAGTCGGTGCGGGTCGACCTCGCGGGTGCTCGGTTCGCCGCTGTGATCGGTGTAGGCAAACTCCAGGCGCTCGCCGTCTCGGCAGGCTTGGGCCACCGACACCAGCACATCTGCATCGACGCTGGCGGCGGACTCCTGCCAAGGGACGGGAATGGTCATGGCGGCCAAAGCGTCGATGCGGCGGCGGAGGGAGGACGGCATCACCTGGATCACCTTGCTCAGAGCCCGCAGTGAAGACTCCTCGATACCGGTCACGGTGCCCGCCTGGATGGCGGAGTGCAGCCCCACACCGATGGCCACGGCTTCATCGTTTTCGAGCAGGAGGGGAGGAAGCACCGCGCCGGCCGCGAGCTGATAGCCGCCGTCCACGCCCCGCCGTGCCTCCACCGGGTAGCCCAGGTCTCTGAGGCGGTCGATGTCACGGCGGAGCGTGCGAGGCGAGACCTCGAGGCGAGCGGCCAGGTCCCCCCCAGCCCAGTAGCGCCGGGATTGCAGGAGGGACAGCAGGCGGAGGGTTCGCGTGCCTGGGGTGGACATCGTGCCAATTATCGCGGGATTGAGGCCAGAATCTGGCCGCTAACGGCCGTACTGTGGAAACTTGACCGGCAAATGCCCTCTCCGAAAGGCCATCCCATGACGACCGACACCTCCTCCGCCGTGACGAACCTCGAGCGGAACGACCTCGTGAATGCCTTGGGCGAACACCGCGACCTCCTGCTCGGCACCGTCCGGGGCATGACCGAAGATCAGGCCCGGCTGACTCCCACGGCCAGTCAGCTCTGCCTAGGAGGGATCATCAAGCACGTCACCCTCGTCGAAGAAGGTTGGGTCCTCTTCATCGAGGAGGGTCCGGACTCCATGGGCCCCGCCGACGAGGCCGCCTACGAGGCCCATGCCGCCGGCTTTCGCCTGACGGACGGGGAGACCCTGCCGGCCCTGATCGCCCGCTACGGGGCCGTGGCCCGGCGCACCGACGAGGTGGTGGCCGCCCTGCCTTCCCTGGACGCATCCCACCCCCTCCCCGAGGCCCCGTGGTTCGAGCCCGGGGCACGTTGGTCCGCTCGCCGGGTGCTCTTGCACATCGTGGCTGAGACGGCCCAACACGCGGGTCACGCCGACATCATCCGCGAGACCATCGACGGAGCGAAGTCCATGGGCTGACGGGCCGGGACAACCGATCGTTCGCAGCTGCGCCCTATGGAGGGACGCCTGCTCCGTTCACGAACGCTTGAGGTTGCGTGGTGTCCGGCGGGGGGCCTGAGGCACCACGTCTTCTGGGGCGGCGGCGATCGCGTCGCGGATGCGAGCCAGGGTGCCCAGGAGATCGCGGAGCTCTTTGTCGTCGAGTCCGGCCAACACGGAGGTCGTGGTTTGGACGACCTCTGGGAGCAGACGATTGAGCACCGCTTGGGCTTCGGGGGTCACCTCGACGAGGACTCGGCGGCGATCATCGGGATCCGTCAGGCGTTCGATGTACCCGTTGCGCTCGAGGGTGTCGAGCACGCTTGTCATGGTTCCGCTGGTGATGTGCATGCGAGCGCCGACCTCGCCGGCGGCCATCGGAGCTGCGTTTCCTTCGATGACGGCCAGGGCATTGAGGGCTGCGTGCGACAGCCCATGACGACGTGCCACCGACGAAATGAGGGCTTCGGCCTGGCCTCCGACTCCTTCGAGTTCCCGGAAGACCTGGGCCGACAGCCAGGACGCGCCGGGGAACTCTTTCTCGAATGTCGCCACTTCGGGTGGGACGGGCGAGGTGGCACCCTTGCGTGTGCCACCTCGCCCGTGTGATGGAGACGGGTTCAGGTCACGCCTCCACTGCGATTTCGATGCGGGGTGCACCCTTGACCCCGGCGCGCCCCATGGCCTCTCGGAGCTCGCTGCTGCCGGCGAAAGCTTGGGCCTGCTCCAGGGTGGGGAAGCGGTGCAGGACGTAGACGTCCTGCTTGTCGGTCGGATTCAGCAGCACCTCGTCATCGGTGCAGCCGTGCTTCTTGCGCAGTCCGTCCACGCTCTCATAAGCCGAGCGCCAAGCGGCGTAGTCCGCGACCTCGTGCCGAACCAGCAGCGTTGCCTGTGCCATGTGCCTGCCTCTCTCTCGATGGCCTACTTTCCTTGAGGCCAATTATCTTGATAACAAGATAACAGTTCTCAAGGAGATGTCAAGGGCTCGATGAGGGAGAGGTTGTCGGCCGCGACCGGACGGCGTCGGGGGTGGTCACCCAGGGGTCGCAGGAGGACCCGGCTGCGCTCGAGGACCTCCGCCGTGTCGGAGGCCAGCACCTGGCCACCGTGAGCGAGGGCCATCAACCGCGCGGCTCGGTTCACCTCTATGGCCGCCGTGACCGCGTCCAGAGCCGACGAGAACGCCGCGCAAGAGCCGTCGCCGCCGGTGGCTGCACGGACACAGCGGGACTCTACAGCGCGCCCGGCGGAGCGCGTCCTTTCGGGACTCGCCGAGGCGGCGCGCACGTCGCCGTTCGCAACCGTCCGCGCCATAATCGGTGGGATGAACGACGTATCGCTCCAAGCCGCTGACTGACCAGAGCGCCTCTGGGCTGCAGCGACGAGCAGAGCGGCCGACCGGGATCGAACCGGCATCATCAGCTTGGAAGGCTGAGGTTCTACCATTGAACTACGGCCGCGGAACCGGTGGGAGTCTACGGCGAATACGCTCCTTTCCGTGGACGCGCTGTACGACCGGGTCGGGGGAGACCAGTTCTTCGTGGACCTGGTCGACCGCTTCTACCTCGGCGTCGCCGGTGACCCGCTGCTACGCCCCCTCTACCCCGACGACCTGGTCGAGTCCGCCCATCATCTGGCGCTCTTCCTGATCCAGTATTGGGGTGGGCCGGGAACCTACAACGAGACGCGGGGCCATCCGCGGCTGCGCATGCGCCACGCGCCGTTCGTCATCGGGCCGGCCGAGCGCGACGCCTGGCTGCGCCACATGCTCGGTGCCGTGCACGAGTTGCACGAGTCCGGCCGCATCTCCGAGGAGGACGCCGTGACGCTGCGCGAGTACCTCCAAATGGCGGCGAGCCGCCTCGTCAACGTCGTCTGAGCGCGCCACTCCGTCGCCCGGCCCAGTCGTCGAGCTGCCCACGCCGCGGGGCTCAATCCTTGAAGTCGGGCACGCGTCCTTCCTTGCGGGCCGCCACAGCCTCCTCGAAGTTCCGCGTGGTGATGCGGACGAACAGCTGGGCCGTGCCCTCGGCGTCCATGTGGGATTGGAGGCTGCTGGCGTCCAGGCTGTTCCACAGCGCCCGCTTGGTCAGCTCCACCCCGGGCCGGCTCCAGCCGTTGATGCGGTCGGCCAGCGCGAAGCAGGTGGGGAGCAGGTCGGTCGGGGCCACCACCTGGGACACCAGGCCGATCCGCTCGGCCTCGTAGGCATCGACGTCGCGCCCGGTCAGCATGATCTCGGCGGCCCTGGCCTGGCCGATGGCGCGTGGGAGCAGGAAGCTGAGGCCGAGCTCGGCCGCGGTGAGCCCGTTGTTGATGCCCGCCGCCCGGAAGTAGCCGACGTTCGCCGCGATGCGCACGTCGGCAGCCAACGCCAGGCAGAACCCGCCCCCGATGGCGGCACCGTTCACCGCGGCGATCACCGGTTGGTGGAGCCGACGGATGGCGGCGATCACCTCGTCGAGCATCTCCATGGAGCGCAGTGCGATCGTCGGCAGCGTCAGCCCGTCGATGTTGGGCATGGTGCCGGGGTTCTCGTGGTCGGCGCCCGAGCAGAAGCCGCGTCCGGCGCCGGTGATCACGACGACGCGCACGCTGTTGTCGCGCCCGATCTCCTGCAGAGCGTCGCGGAACGGGATCATGACGTCGAAAGCCATGGCGTTCATGCGCTCCGGTCGGTTGAGCGTGACCACGGCGACCTGGGGATGGGGCCGGCTGACATCGGTGAAGGACATGCGCGGCATCGTAGATGGGCCGGGCGGTGACCCCCCCCGAAGCTCGAGTGTCGCGCGGTTAGCGGCGCGACTTCTTGTGCTGCGGGCCACGCTTGAGCGGCCCCTCACTGCGCGCCATCCACCGCAACCGGGCGGCCCGGGCGTCCCAGTCGTAGACGACGGCGGTCCCGGCGATGAAGTCTTCGAGACCCCTGCGCTCACGCTGGTAGACGATGCCCAAGAAGCCGATGCCCAACGTCAGGAGCGTGATCCCGAGGCCGATGGTGCGCAGGGCGGCCGTGCGCCCACCGATGGGCGCCCCCTCCTTTGTGACCACCTGCAACCCGAAGACGGCCATGCCGAGCGTCTTGCCGCTCACCGCCCACTGGTAGGCGAAGTAGACGAACTCCCACACCAACCAGCTCACGCCGGCGACCAGGGGGTGCTTGCTCAGGTTGTAGGTCTGGCCGGTCACCAACTTGATGGCGTCGGCGATCAGGACCACGGCCAACGTGTAAACGCCCCAGGAGGCCCCCACATCGGCCGCGAACGCCACCAGGCGGCTGACGGCTCCGGCATAGTGGCCCTGGCGGCCGACGGTGAGCTCCGCCGAGGGCACGGGCACAGTGGTCACGGCCGGGGACCTCCGGTGCCGGCGACCTCCGGCTGAACCAGGAGCGGTGGGCCCTGCGGCCAGGAGTGGACCCGCCGGCCGCGTCCGATGACGCGGTTCCCCCAGCGGAGGACGAAGTCGTCCAACCCCACGCCCTGCGCCCGGATCACGTCGAGGATCTCGGTCAGCACGCCCGTGGTGGAGCGGGCGATGATGGCGCCGAGCTCGGTCTGCTCGACCAGGGAGTCGATGTCGACCTGCTCGACCACGGCGTTGATGTCGACCCGCCCGATGATCGCCTGGACGTCGACCCGGTCGATGATCGCCTGGACGTCGACCCGCTCGATGATCTTGTCGACGTCCACCCGCTCGATGATCTTGTCGACGTCCACCCGCTCGATGATCTTGTCCACGTCGACCTTGTCGATGATGGCGTCGACGTCGATGGCGTCCACAATCAGAGGGACGATGCGTTCGGCCAGCGACTGGGCCAGCTGCTCGGCCCGCAGGAAAGGGCTGGGGCTCACGGGGTGAGGGGCCTGCGTGACATTCCCGTGATCATGGCACCCGGACCGGTGTGGGCGGGAACTGGTTCGGGTACGGTCGCGGTGGCACGGACAGAGACGAGGAGGGACGGCATGCAGATCGATCGCTACGACGACGGGGTCCCCTCGTGGGTCGACCTCGGGAGCCCCGACCTGGACGCCGCCAGGGCCTTCTACGGCGGGCTCTTCGGCTGGGACACGCCCGAGGGACCGCCCGAGGCCGGCGGGTACACGGTCTGTGAGCTGCGGGGCAAGACGGTGGCAGGGCTCGGCCCCAAGATGAACCCCGACTTCCCGACCGTGTGGATGTCCTACGTGAACGTCGACGACGCCGAGGCCACGGCGGCCAAGGTGTCCGCAAACGGGGGCACGGTGTTCATGCCTCCCATGCAGGTGATGGACGTCGGGAGCATGTGCATCTTCGCCGACCCGGTCGGCGCCGTCCTCGGTCTCTGGCAGCCGGGAACCCACCTCGGGGCGCAGCTGGCGAACGAGCCGGGCGCCTTCTGCTGGAACGAGCTCATCACCACGGACCTCGACGCCGCCAAGGCCTTCTACAAGGCGGTCTTCGGCTGGGACGCCTCGGACGCCACCACCCCCGAAGGGGCGCACGCGTACACCGAGTGGAAGCTGGGTGAGCGCACTGTCGGCGGGATGATGGCCAAGACGGCCGACATGCCCGCCGAGATGCCCCCGAGCTGGGGCGTCTACTTCGCCGTGGCCGACGCCGACGCTGCCGTGGCCAAGGTCGAGGAGCTGGGCGGCTCGTTGTTCATGGGCCCGACCGACATCGAGCCGGGCCGTTTCGCCGTGCTGGCCGACGACCAAGGCGCCGTCTTCAACGTCCTTCAACTCAAGGGCTAAGGCGTGGAGCGCCGGCGCCTGGGGCGTACGGGCCACGAGAGCAGCGTCGCCGTCCTCGGTGGCGCCGCCTGTTGGGACGCATCCGTCGAGGAGGCCGGCGAGTGGCTCCGGCTGGCCCTCGACCACGGGGTCAACCACCTCGACATCGCCCCGCAGTACGGGGCGGCGGAGTCGGTGGTGGGACCTCACCTGGCCGAACGCCGCGGCGACCTCTTCGTGGCCGGCAAGACCCTGCGGGCCAACCCCGCGGGGGTCACCGAGCAGTTCGACGCCACACGGCGCCTGCTGCACGCCGAGGTGCTCGACCTCTACCAGGCGCACGCCGTGACCACGCTCGCGGAGCTCGACCGGCGCTCGCCCGCCCTCGAGCGGATCCTGGCGCTGCGCGACGCCGGGCACACCCGCTTCGCCGGCATCACCGGCCACGACATGGAGGTGCCACGGGTGCACCTCGAGGCCCTGCACCGCTTCGACCTCGACACCGTGATGTTCCCCGTCTACCCGTCCCTGTGGGCGCGGCCCGAGTACCGGGAGCCGGCCGAGGAGCTGCTCGACCTCTGCACCGCGCGTGACCTGGGCGTCATGGTGATCAAGGCCGTGGCGCGCCGCCCCTGGGCCGACGGGCGGCCGCTGGGCGACGCCGTGAGCGGGGACCCGGCCACGGCGCAGCGCTGGGCCGATTCGTGGTACGAGCCGCAAGGGTCCGACGAGGGCATCGAGCGGGGCGTGCAATTCGGGCTCTCGACGCCCGGGGTGCACGCCTTCTGCACGCCGGGCGACCGGGCCCTCCTGCCCCGGGTGCTCGCGGCGGCGGAGCAGGCTGCACCCTTGGACGCGAGCGCACGCCAGGCCGCCGTGGACGCCATGGCGGCCGAGGAGCTGATCTTCCCCATGCCCCGGTGAGCTGGTTGGCGCGCCGGGTCGTACCGGGCCTCGTCCCGCCCGGACGGCGGCCTCCTCAGGCCCGCTGCAGCGCCGCGATGACAGCGGCGAAGGCGTCGTCGTCGGCGGTGGCGGCCGGCGGCGAGACCACGACGCCGTGCCCGAGGCCGGCGAAGCGCTCGAGCAGCACCCCGGGCAGCTCGTCGAACGTTCCCGTCGGGACCAGCGTGTCGAGCACCTCGTCGGAGAGGACCTGTCCCAGGTCGTCCCAGCGGTCGCGGCGGGTGAGCTCACGCAGGCGGGGCCCGAGCCCGGCCCACCCGTAGAGCTCGAGGGTGGGCGCGTAGGCCGGCGTGGAGTACAAGAAGGCCAGCAGGCGGCGCTGGCGTTCGCGCTCGGCCAAGACGGCGTCGTGGGAGGCGCCGGTGATCACCGAGGTGCCCACCACCACCTCGAAACCTGACCCCAGGTCGCGCCCGACCGAACGGGCACCTTGGGCGAGTGCGGGAAGACAGACGTCGCGCAGGTAGCGCGGGTTGGAGTTCGTCGGGTGGCTGACGAAGCCGTCGGCCACGGCCCCGGCCAGGGCACAGGCGCGACGCTGCACGCCCCCGAGGTAGACGGGCGGGGCGGCCGTGTCGGGGTCCGGTCCCGGGTTGAAATAGGGCTGCATCCGGGTGACGCGGTAATGCGTGCTCTCGAAGTCCGGTGCGCGGCCCGTGGCGAACGAGGAGAAGCCGGCCCGCACCGCGCCCACGTAGTCGCCCAGGCGGGCGACCGGGTCGTCCCCGAAAGGCACGCCGTAGCGCTCCTCGATGTTCTGGCGGATCTGGGTGCCGAGACCGAGCTCGAAGCGTCCTCCGCTCAGCTTGGCCAGGTCCCAGGCGGCGTACGCCAGGAGGGTGGGGCTGCGGGTGAAGGCGAGGGTGACGCTGGTGCGAACCGTGATGCGAGTCGTGTGCTCGGCGACCAGGAGCGCCACGGCCATCGAGTCGTGCACCGTCTCGGCCACGTGCAGCCCGTCGTAGCCAAGCCGCTCCACCCGCTGTGCGTGGGCGACGGCCTGGCGGAGGTCCAGCCGCGGGTCCATGCCCGAGTAGACCTTCACGGTCAGCCCCTCACGGCGTCGAGCCGGCCGGCCCCGAGCTCTGGGCCCGCCCGCGCGCCACGATCCGCTCACGCTCAGTGGAGAGGCGGGACTGGTCGAAGCGCTCGGCCATCCACTCGCGCGACCAGCGTGCTTCGGTCTCGAAAGCCTCCGCGCCGAGCAGTGCACCGTTGCGGTCGTAGCCCCGCCGGAACTCGCGGACGTAGTCGGCTGGGATGGCGGCCACCGTGGCAGCCAGTTCGCAGGCGCGAGCCAGGAGCGACGCATGGGGCACGACCTCGACCACCAGGCCCCAGTCGCGGGCCGTGTCGGCGTCGATGTAGTCGCCCGTCAGGCTCATCCGCCGGGCCCGGTCGATCCCGATCAGCTGGGGCAACCGGATGGTCATGCCGGCGCCCGGCATCACGCCGACCCGGATGTGGGTGTCGGCGAAGCGCGCCCGGTCGGAGGCGATCAGGAAGTCGCACGCCATGGCCAGCTCGAGCCCGCCAGTGACGGTGGGGCCGTTGACGGCCCCGATGATCGGCGTCTCGTGCGGGGGGACCATGAACGTCCGCCCGGTCGGGGCTCGCAGGCGCTCCTGCTGGGCCCCCCGCTCCTCGCCAGCGAGGGCCTTGAGGTCCACGCCGGCGCAGAAGGCCGGGTCGGCTCCGGTCAGCACCGTGCAGCCGACGTCGTCACGGGCGTCCAGGCCGGTGATGACTTCATGGAGCTCGGCGAGGAGCTGGGGCGAGAGGGCGTTGCGCGCCTCGGGGCGGTTCAATGTGACTGTGGCCACCCGGTCCTCGACCTCGACGAGCACCAGCATCAGCAACTCCTCCTCGTGTGCCATCGCGCGAGCGGGGTCCCCGGCGCCTGCCGGGTCGGCCCGCACCACCGTGCGCGCAGCTCCCGGACGCGGCAGTCTTCCAGAGGAGGCGCCGGTGCGCCCACAGGTTCAACCACCGCGGGTCCACTCGGCGTGGAGCAGGGCGAAACAGTCGGCGTCCCGCTGCTCCCCGTCGATCCGCTCCCAGTGCCGCAGCGTGGCCTCGCGGCGGAACCCGACGGACTCCGCCGTGCGGGCCGAGGCCACGTTCCAGGGCTCGACGAAGAGATGCAGGCGTGGGATGGCCAGCTCGGCGAAGCCGAAGGTCACCATGGCCCGGAGCGCGTGCGCGGCCAGCCCGCCGCCACGAGCCGCAGCGACGAGCCAGTAGCCGATGGACGCCCGCCCGCCCTCGATCTCGTTCAGCCACAAGGCGATGGACCCGATGCCGGCACCCGGGTCGTCCTCGAGGGCGATGACGAGCGAGTAGCCGTCGCCGCGCGTGGCCCGGGCCAGCTGGCGTTCGACGAACACCCGGCCCGCCTCCTCGGTGAACGCGCGGGGCACCGAGGAGATCGACGGTATCTGCGGGTCCCGCGAGGCGCGCGCCACCAGGGACACGTCGGAGGCCTCCCACGGGCGGAGCAGGACCGGCGGGGCGTGGAGCCGCGGCACGAGGAGCGGGGGAGCGAAGGCGGAGAGGTCGAAGGTCATCGCAGCGTCACGTAGCCAGGGACGAGGTGGTGCGGGGTGTCGAGGTAGCCCTTGGCCTCCGGCGGACCGCCGAAGCGCCGGTGGCTCCAGCGCACCTCGATGTGGCCGCTCACCGTGTGCTCGGCGTGCGAGGCGCGGTCGCGCACGGTGGCGACCCAACCCACCCGGGGCTGGCCGCCGTGCTGGGCCTCCACGTCGAGGGCGACCAGCCGGTACTGGCGTCGCCAGTCCCACGAGGTGGCGATGCGCAGTCGTAGGGAGCGCGACTCGGAGGACCCGAGGACGAAGTACGGCGCGCTGCCGATGCGCAGCAGCCGCCACAGCAGGGCCTCGCCGGTGCCGCCCTCCGCTGCGATGGCAGCTTCCCAGCGGCGCACCGAGGCGTGCGCCACGGCGCCCGAGAGCGCGGCGTACGCCGGCGCGGCGTCGGGCGGCCAACCCGGCCGGAGCCACTGCCCGAGCGCGTCGCGCTGCGCCGAGGTCAGCTCGACGGCGCGGGCGGGCAGGCCGCGCAGGGCCGCCGGGGGAGGTGCGAGCTCCCGCGCCCGCCGGCCCGTCCTGCGGGCTCCGGTCGCCGACGGCGAGGCGCCGTTGGTGGCGGGGCCGCCCGGGGCCCCGAGCCCGGGGAGGGAGACCGCCGCCGCCGCCCGGGTGTGCCGTGGGCCAGGCGCCGGGCGATCGGGCCCCGGCCCGGCCCCGGGCGCCGCACCGGGTGCAGGTGCGGCGTCGACGAGGGCGGCCCGCCGCACCGCTTCGTAGAGGGCCTGGTACTCGGAGCCGGCCACCTCCGCGTACCACCCGCCACCGCCGGGCTGCTCGTCGCGGGATGCCCGCGTGGTGCGGCCGGACCCGCCGGTGAGGAGGGCGTCGAAGGCGTGGGTGGGGGAGGTGTTGAAGAGGATCTTGGAGAGGTACTTGCAGCTCACCAGGTAGACGTGGTCCACCCGCAGGTCTATGGGCGCCACCTCGTCCCCCGGGGCGCGCCCGGCGCCCTTCCACTCGACGAGCAGGGGCAGCCGGCCGCGCAGGCCGTCGGCGGCGGCCAGGAAGGCCTGCCCGTTGGCCCATGCCGCGTGGAAGTCCGCGTCGTAGGCGCCGCCGTCGCGCAGGGCGGCCAGGCGCTCCCACATCTCGGGGGAGACGCTGCGCATGACGGCCGGGCGCGTCCGGACTGCCTCGTCCACCCCGGCGAGACCCAGCATGCCGAGGCCGGTGCCGAGCTCGGTCACCGTGGTGCGCTCGCTCGGCATCTCCGCATCCTCCCACGACCCCTCACCGGCCCGAACGGACCCCGGACCCACGTCGCGGGCCGCGCCCCACGAGGGGGTCAGTCGGTGAACAGGGGGGTGAGCTGGAGTTCGAGCGGTCCCACGGCGGCGTCGGCGGCGAGATGCAGCTCGGTGCTCTCGTAGACGTCGACCGCCGTCCCCGTGCGGGCGATGAAGGCGAACACGGCGTCCCCCCAGCGCTCCTCGCGCAGCGCACGGCGCAGGGCGGCGCGTTCGCCCGCCGGCAGGTCGCGGCCCGGTGTGGCCGCCACGAGCTGGCAGGCCAGCACCCAGTTCAGCGTCTCGAGGTCCTCGGCCACGAAGACGCGTGGCGGGTCGTCGCGCACCACGGCACAGGCGACGACCGCGCCCATCTCACACGCTCCCGGGCGCGAGGTCCGCGGACGACCAGAAGCCCGGCCGCGGCGCCGCGGATCGCCCGCTCGCATACGCGGCCAGGCGGGAGCGTGCGTCGCCCGCCAGCAGGTCCACCACGTCGAAGAGCCCCCCGGGGCCCGGGGCGCGCAGCGCCCGGTCGCTCTCGGTGCCGGGGCGGGGGAGCTGGGTCGTCAGGACCACGAAGGGGGCCACGGCGCCGGCGGCCAGCACATGGGCCCGGCCCAGCGCCCGCCACACGGTCTCGGAGCGCGTCATGCCGCCCCGGTAGGCCGAGTTGGGCCCGGCGACGTCGAAGTGCCATGTCCTTCCGGCAGCGTCGGTGCCGGTGAAGTCGACCGTCAGGCCCAGCCCCGGCACCCGGCGGTTCGGACGGACGTCGGCGAACCCGACCGCCTCGAGCGCGGCACGCGCCAGGGTCGTGGCCGATGCGCCCTCGCCTGGCGGCATCCCCTGCGCGTGGCGCGGCGCCGCCCCGCCGCCCGTCCGTTGCCCGGGGACGGTCCCGGCTTCGTCGGCCAGGCGGGCCGCCGCCAGCTCGACATAGGCCGGGTCGAGGTCGTAGCCGACGGCGTCGCGCCCGCAGCGGGCGGCCGCCACCAGGGTCGATCCGGAGCCGCAGAAGGGGTCGAGGACCAGGTCTCCCCGGTACGTGTAGAGCTCGATCAGGCGCTGCGGCAGCTCCACCGGGAAGGGTGCCGGGTGCTGCACGCGCAGTGCGCTCTCGGGCGGGATGTCCCACACGTCGAGGGTGAGCGCCATGAAGTCGTCGGCCCCGACAGTGCTCAGGTGGGGCAGCCCGTCGCGCCGGCGCTCCTTGGGGCTGCGCGCCCGGCCGAAGCGGCCCTTGGAGGCCACGACCACGCGCTCGGTCACGTCACGCAGCACCGGGTTGGCGGCCGATCGGAACGAGCCCCAGGCGCACGAGCCCGAGGCACCCTCGCCCTTTTGCCACACGATTTCTCCGCGCGGGAGCAGGTGGAGGTCGTCCTGGAGGATGGCGGTCACGTCGGCGGCCAGGCTCCGGTAAGGCTTGCGGCCGAGGTTGGCCACGTTGACGGCGATGCGGCCGCCCGGCTCGAGCACCCGTTTGCACTCGGCGAACACGTCACGCAGCAGCGCGAGGTACTCGATGTAGGAGCCCGGGACACCCGCGCGGTCGAGCTCCTCCTCGTACTGCTTGCCGGCGAAGTAGGGGGGTGAGGTCACCACGAGAGCCACCGAGTCGTCCGCCACCGCGTCCATGTTGCGGGCGTCGCCGCAGAGGCACGCGATGCCCGGGTCGTGGGGAGTGACGTGCTCGTCCGCGCTCAGCTCCGGCGCCTCGAAGCGCGCGTAGAACGCGTCGGCGACGTGCGACTCCCGGCGGCCGACGCCGAAGTTCGAGGTCGAGGTGGGCGTGCGGCGTCGTGGCGGCATGGTGCTCAGGTTAGGGAAGGGCTGTCACAAGGTGGGTCGGTGGGACGCCACGTCACATCTCGTAGACGACGAAGGACGTCGGGTGGCCGACGACGTCGTAGAGGGAGCGGGCCCGGCCGTTGTACTGCTGGGTGTGCCAGTACACGCGCGGCGCCCCGCGCTCGGAGGCGGCGCGCTTGACCGCCTCGAGCAGCCGTCGGCCCAGGTCGTGCCCACGCGCGGCCGGGGCGACGAAGAGGTCCTCGAGGTAACACTTCGGCCTGCGGGACCAGGTCGTGGCGTGGACGACACAGTTCGCCAATCCGATGCCGCCACCGGCGTCGTCGAGGGCGAGGAGGCCGAAGCAGCCGTGGGTGCCCGCGCAGAGGCGGTCGAAGGCGGCCCGGGTGGTGGCATCGGAGAGCTCGGCCCGGTAGAAGGCCAGGTAGCCGCCCCACAGCGCCCGCCAGTCGTCCCAGTCGTCGGCCTGCAGCGCCCGGATGGTGCCCACCGGCCCAGCCTGCCACGCCCGCGCACCGCCCCTCCGGATGGGCCCTGCCGTCCGGCCAGGACCCGTGGCGGGGTGACCTACCCCGGGGAGCGCCGGGACCGCCGCGACCGCCGGCGAGGACGGCGGCCCTGGCGTCCGTCGAACTTGTCGCGGACCTGGGCCCGCCGCTCCTGGAGCTCGCGGTGCGTCAGCCGCTCGGTGGAGTCGTCGAGACCGAAGCCCGCCTTGATCCCGGCCATGTCGGGCGCCCACTGCTCCTGGTGCTCGAGGCCCAACTGGGCCATGATCCGCTCGCCGTGCTTGGTCGCGAACAGCAGGGCGATCGCTTCCACCTCCGCGAAGAGGTCGAGGTCGGGGGCGAGGGTGGCGATTGCGCCGTCGAGGAACATGAGGTTCTTCACGTAGAGCATGAGCTCCTTGGGCAGGCGCGCACCGAGCCCGAGGAGCGTCTTGACCGAGCGCTGCATCTCGCCCACCAGCTCGTCGGCCGTCAGGGTGGTGGGGTCGACGGGCGGCCGGTCCAGGCCGAGGACGTCGATGACATGCTGCACGTCGACGTCGTCGGGGAAGGCCCCCAGGTCGCGCAGCGCGGACACTTGCGTGGGGATGTCGTTGTTGGACGCGCCCACGAGCAGCGAGAGCAGGGCGAGGCGCTTGGGCTCGGTGAGCCGCGCCGTGATGCCGAAGTCGAGCAGCGCGATCTTGCCGGACGGCAGCACGAAGAGGTTCCCGCCGTGCAGGTCGCCGTGGAAGATCCCGTGGAGCATGCAGCCCTCGAGGAAGCCGATCATCCCGGAGCGGACCACCGCCTCCGTGTCGATGCCCGCGGCGCGCATGCCCTCGACGTCGCCGAAGTTGAAGCCGTCGAGTCGCTCCATCACGAGCATCCGTCGCGTCACCAGCACGGGGTGCGGCCGGGGGACCACGAAGTCGCGCTGGTCGAGCGCCGCGAAGGTCATGGCGATGTCGAGCATGTTCTCCGCCTCGAGGCGGAAGTCGAGCTCCTCGGTGATGGTCTCGGCGAAGAGCTCGACGAGCGCGGGCGGGTTGGCCAGCGCGGCCACGGGGATCCGCCCCACCAGGTGCGGCGCCAGCCACGCCATGACGGCCAGGTCCTGGTGCACACGCGCCGCCACCGTGGCCCGCTGGACCTTGATCACGACCGGCGTGCCGTCGCGCAGCGTCGCCGCGTGGACCTGCGCGATGGAGGCCGCGGCGAGCGGCTCCCGTTCCACCGAGGAGAAAACGGAGCGCACAGGCCCGCCGAGCTCCTCCACGAGCACCCGCTCGACCACGGACCAGGGCTCGGCCGGGACCTGGTCGCGGCACCACTTGAACTCGGCCACCAGCTCGGGCGGGAAGATGCCGTCACCCGACGCGATGATCTGACCCAGCTTGATGTACGTGGACCCGAGCGCCTCGGCCGCCACCCGCATCCGGCGTGAGAGCCCGGCCACCGACCCCGCGCCGCCCTGTCGGCGCTCGGTGACGTACCACGTCGCCAGCGCGCCGCCCAGGTGCCACAGCGTGGTGCCCAGCCGCCGCCACGGGGGCAGGACGCGCTGGCGGGTCAGGCGCGGCAGTTCGTCGCCGAGACTCTGGCGCGTGGCCGCCAGACCCCGGCGCCACCGCACGGTGCCGGGGTCCACGAGCCAGGGTCCGTGGTCGGTGAAGGCGGCGATGGCCACGTCGTCGGACCGACCGGACGGGCTGGGCTCGCTGGTCACGTCGTGTCGCTCCTCGGGTCGGATCGTCGTGCGGGTGAGGATCGGACCTTACGGGGCCGGGGGGGAGGGCCGGACCAGACCGGACTGGAAGGCCAAGACGACGGCTTGGACGCGGTCGCGCAGGCCGAGCTTGGCCAGCACGTGGCCCACGTGTGACTTGACGGTGGCCTCCGAGACATAGAGCCGCTCGGCGATCTCGGCGTTCGAGAGGCCCTCGGCCACGCAGAGGAGCACCTCGCGCTCGCGTTCGGTCAGGCTGCCCAGCGCCGGGTGCCCGGTCTCGGGGCCCGGGGTCTCCCCGCTCCCCGCCGGCTCGGGCAGGGTGTGGGCGTACTCCTCGAGCAGGCGGCGGGTGATGCGTGGGCTCACCACGGCGTCGCCGCGGGCGACGGTGCGGATGGCGGCCACCAGTTCGGCCGGCGGGACGTCCTTGAGGAGGAACCCGCTGGCTCCGGCCCGCAGGGCGCTGAAGGCGTACTCGTCGAGGTCGAAGGTGGTCAGGATGAGCACGCGCGTCGCCCCGGCCGCCTCGGAGTCGGCGATGGCCCGGGTGGCTGCGATGCCGTCCAGGACCGGCATGCGCACGTCCATCAACACGACGTCGGGCGTGTAGAGCTCGGCCAGGCGAACGGCGTCGGTGCCGTCGGCTGCCTCGCCCACGATCTCGATGTCCTCCTCAGCCTCGAGGATCATGCGGAATCCCTTTCGCAGCAACGCCTGGTCATCGGCCAGCACGACCCGGACGCTCACGCGCGCGCCGGCGCCTTGCACTCGCACAACGTGGCCCGCACCTCCCAGCCGCCGGCGGGGAGGGGGCCGGCCTCGAGCGTGCCGCCGAAGGCGGCCGCGCGCTCGACCATGCCGGCCACGCCGTGGCCGTTGGTCTCATCGGTCCCGTTGGTCCCGTTGGTCCCGTTGGTGGCGTGCACGGTCACGCTGCCGTTCCGGTTGCCGTTGCCGGACCGCCCGTCGTCGGTGACACGCACGGCGACGTCGGGATCGTCGAAGCCCAGGCACACCTCGACCCGCTGCGGGTCCTCGGCGTGCTTCAGCGCGTTGGTCAGCGCCTCTTGGACGATGCGGTAGACCGTCAGCCCGGCGGCCTCGGAGACCGAGAACGGCCGTCCGCGGCGCACCAGGGACACGTCGAGGCCCGTGCTGCGGACCCGCTCCACCAGAGCGTCGAGCTGGCCCAACCCGGGCTGGGGGGCGAGCGGCGCCGCCCCGTCGCCGGTCGTGTCCGCGGCGGAGCCCGGCGCCTCGTCCTCGCGGAGCACCCCCAGCATGCGCCGCATGTCGCCGAGCGCCTGGCGGCCCGTGCTCGACACCTCGCGGATCACTTCGGCGGAGCGGGCCGGGTCCGATTCCTGGGCGGTCGCGGCGGCGTCGGCCAGGGTGACCATGACCTGGAGGTTGTGCGAGACCACGTCGTGCATCTCACGGGCGATGCGGGCGCGCTCGGCCGCCGCGGCCAGCGAGGCCTGCTGGTCGCGCTCGATCTCGAGGCGCTCGGCGCGCTCGGCCAGCCAATCGAGCTGGCTGCGCAGTGCCCGGACGACCAGGCCTCCGAGGAGCGCGGCGAGCGCCAGGCCGGTCAGGAAGACGAACGACTTGACGTGGTTCCCCGTCGGCGTCCACCGCACCGTGGCCATGACCACGCCCACCTCGATCACGAGCGCGGCGACCAGGACGTGCACCCAGGCGGATTCGAGGGCGACCGTGGCCAGGGCGACGAGCAGCGAGATGTCGGCCAGCCCGGGCACGCTCACCGACCACTGCAACACTGCAACGGCCGACAGCACCATGAAGACGATCATGGGGGCCCGGCGCCGGAAGACCAGTGGCACCGTCAGGCCGGCCACGAACCACAGGCTCGGCTGTTGGTGCGTCCGCTCGACCACCCAGCCGGTGGAGAGTACGAACAGGACGGTGGCGAGAGCGACGTCGACCAGGGTGGCGTAGCGGCGGTCGAAAGCACGGAGGCGGTCCCAGAGCCACTCGGGGTGGGGGTGGGGTGAGCTGGGGGCCATCGGATCCTTCGTTCCCAAGCGGGACCACCATGGTAGTGCCCCCTGAGCTGGGTCTCTGCGCGCGGGGGAGTACGGACGCACGGCTCCAGCGTCCCCGGCGGCGACGACCGGGGGGATCGTCCGCAGGGATGAACGCGCTCCGCGCCGATCATCCCCCGGAACGATGCTCGGGCCCGCTGACCGGCCGTACGTTCGAGCTGCAGTCCACTGGGCGGTGCGGGCGGGCGGGCACGGTCCGCCCCGAGCGTGTGCCGGCGCCCGCGCCGCCCGTGGTCGGCCCCGCCGCTCAGACCCCGCTGCCTCAGACCCCGCTGCTCAGGCCCCGGTGCGGTTGGCTGCCTCCCGGCAGGCCTCGAGGTCGTCGAAGGCGCGTTGGACGTCGTCGGGGGTGAACGCGAAGAAGAGGGCGGCGACCGCGTCCGCCCCGACCTCGGCGTAGCGCTCGACCCACTCGGGCGTGAGCTGGTTGAAGTACGGGCAGACCGTGATGCGCAGGTCCGCCCGGGCGCGGCCCGCCGCCTCGAGCTCGACGTCCAGCTCGGCCAGCCCCGCCGCCAACTCCGCTGGTGACCGGTTGAACGTGTGCCAGCCCTGGCCGAGGCGCGCCGCCCTGCGCAGGGCTGCCCTGGTCTCACCACCGACGTGGACCGGCGGAGGTCGCTGCACCGGCTTGGGGTACATCTCGCAGGGGGGCAGCTCGAAGAGCTCGCCATCGAACGCTGAGGTCTCGTCGGTCCACAGTGTGCGGAGCACTGACAGGTACTCGTCGGTCCGTCGCCCCCGCTGCTCCCAGGGGACACCCACCGCGTCGAATTCCTCCCGGAGCCATCCAACTCCGATGCCCAGGTCGACCCGGCCGCCCGAGAGCCAGTCCAGCGTGCTCACCTCCTTGGCCACGTAGACCGGGTTGCGCTGGGGGAGGAGGAGCATGGCCGTGCCCAACCGCACGCTCGAGGTGCGCGCCGAGAGGTAGGTCAGGGTCAGCAGCGGCTCGAGCAGCCCGCTCCCGGGCGGGGCGGGGATGCGGCCGTCGTCGGCATAGGGGTAGCGGCTGGTGTAGTCGCGGAAGAGCACCACGTGCTCACCGACCCAGATGGTGCCGATGCCGCGCGCCTCGGCCCCTTCGGCCACGGCATCGAGCAGCTCGGGCGTCGTCATCGGGCTCGCCGTCGGCATCCACAGGTCGAACTTCACCGCAGGCCTCCCAGTCCCTGGTACACGAACTGGCAGATCTCCTCTGCGGCTTGGGTGGCCGGGATCGGCTCAGGCTCTCCGGCGCGTACCGAGAGCGCGCCGTAGATCTGCTGGCCCACCAGCACGACGCCACGCCCGGGGTCGAGTCCGGGCCGGAAGTCGCCCGAGGCCACGCCCGCCACCACCAGCTGCTCGAGCACCCGCATCATGTCGAGCCCGATCAGCATGAGGGCGCCCCCCACCGCTGCCGACCCCTCTGCGCCCGTGCCCTGGGTGGCCATGGCCAGCCGGAAGAAGGCAGGATTCTCGTCGATCTGCTCGAGCACCCCGAGGACGAGCCCGGACAGGCGCTGACGCGGGGTGGCGCGCTGATCGTCGACCAGAGCCACCGCGTCCTGCAACCGGTCGTACATGTTCTGCACGCAGGCACGCAACAGTTCGTCGCGGTTGGCGAAGTAGACGTAGAGCGTCGAGCGGGCGACGCCCGCCTCGATCGCGATGTCCTCCATCGGGACGTCGGTCGTGCCGCGCTCGCCGAAGAGCCGGCGGGCCGTCTCGATGATCTGGTCGCGCCGGAAGTCGCGAAGGACCTCCTTCAGCGCTTCTGACGATCGCCGGGCCACCGGCACCCTGCCGTTCTCTCGCCGTCGGTTCAGGAGCCGACGCGCCGGCCGGGGGTAAAGGCCACGGGCAGGTGCTTCACGCCGTTGATGAACTGCGACTGCAGGTGCCGCTCCTCACCGTCCTGGCGGATGTCGGGGAGACGGTCCAGCAGGTGCTCGAACATCACGTTGATCTCCATCCGGGCCAGGTTCGCGCCCAGGCAGAAGTGCGGTCCGCCGCCCCCGAACGAGATGTGGGGGTTGGGGTCCCGGCCGATGTCGAACGTGTCGGGGTCGTCGAAGACCTCTTCGTCGCGGTTGGCCGAAGTGTGGAAGAACACGACCTTGTCGCCCGCAGAGATCCGTTGCCCGCTCAGCTCGGTGTCGACGGACGCGGTGCGGCGGAAGTTCATGACGGGCGAGACGTAGCGGAGCATCTCGTCGGCAGCCGTGGGCAGGAGGGCGCGGTCGTCCAGCAGCCGCCGCCACTGATCGGGGAACCGGAAGAAGGTGTGCATGGCGCCCGACATGAGGTTCCGGGTCGTCTCGTTGCCGGCCACGGTCAACATGAGGAAGAAGAGCTCCAGCTCGAGCTCGGTCAGGCGCTCGCCCTCGACCTCGACCGTGGTGAGCACGCTCATGAGGTCGGCATGAGGATCGATGCGCTTCTTCCCGAACAGCTCGGCCGCATAGGCATAGAGCTCCATGGCCGCGTTGGCCGCCATGTCGGTCGTCTCTTGGTACTCGGGGTCCTCGTTGCCGACCATGTGGTTCGACCAGTCGAACATCTTGTGGCGGTCCTGCTGCGGCACGCCAAGGAGGTCGGCGATCACCTGGAGTGGCAATTCGGCGGAGATCTGCGTGACGAAGTCGGCCTCCCCGCGTTCGATGACGTCGTCGATGATGGCGTCCGCGGCGCGGTGGATGCTCTCCTCGAGGTCGCGCACCATGCGCGGGGTGAAGCCCTTGTTGACCAGGCGCCGGTAGCGGGTGTGCAGCGGCGGGTCCATGTTGAGCATCATCAGGCGCTGCTGCTCGAGCTCCTCTTCGGGCATCTCCATGGGCAGGACGCCCCGGGTGGCCGAGCTGAACCGCTCCCAGTCGCGGTTCACCGCCACGCAGTCGTGGTAGCGGCTGACGACCCAGAAGCCGGGCCCGGCGGCCTCTTCCTGCCAGGACACGGGATCGGTGCGGCGGAGGTGCGCCAGCCAGGCGTGGGGGACCCCGTTCGCGTAGGACCGGGAATCGGACAGGTCGACCGGGGCCACGTCGGTCAGAGTGCTCATGGTGCTGACAACTCCTCTGCATCGCCGGACACCATGTCCGATGTGTCAGATGCTATGTCTGCTCGATGGTGCCCGCAAGCGGGTCTGGAGGCGCCGTGAGGTCTCACGGACCGCGCTGGGCTACTCTGACCAGGGACTTCTGATGGGGACGACCACAGAGGCGGGTGGGCGGAGAGGGAAGCGTGGAGTGGCTACACGGTGGGTGCCGCCCTCGAGCGGCGGGTAGGCCCGGAAGACGCGCTCGTGACGCCGCCCGGCGCGCCCGCTCCGGCGCGCTGGGTGCGGCCGTCCTGGGCCTCGCCGTCCTGGGCCTCTCCGTCCTGGGCCTCGCCGTCCCGGTTCCCACCGCTCGATCCGCCGCCGCGGCCGCCCCCCGAGGCGCCTCCTCGGTGGTGGGCACCTTCCGGCTGGCTCCCGGGTACTGCGATCCCGAGACCGGCACGGTGACCGGCAGCTGGTTCCGCTTGGCGTTCCCCCAGGGCGCGCCCGGGGAGAGCCGCTGGTTCCGCAACGCCACTTCGCGCTGTGCGGACAACACCTACACCCTCGTGCGGCCAGGATCCGACGGCGGACTGGTCACGGGCTCGTTCCAACCGGCCCCGACGGTTGCTTTCACCCGCCGCGGCGACGCCCGGGCGGGTTCCATCATCCGGCCGGTCTCGTTCACCGGCGTCGGCCTCTCGCTCTCCACCGCCTCGGTCGACCCGCAGTCCGGCCGCGGCGTTCCCGCGCCCGTCGTCGTCTACCGCGCCGGGAGGCTGAGCGGGCAGCTCCAGGCGGTCTCGGCGGCTTGGGACAGGGTCTTCATCAACCAGGGCTCGCCCAAGCCCGGGGGCCGGCGGCCGGGGGAGACCAGAGCGGTCCGGGGGACCTACGACGCGCGCACGCGCGCCTTCGTGCTGACCTGGACCAGTCAGATCGTGGGCGGCCGGTTCAACCAGTTCGCGGTGACGTGGCACCTAGCCGGGACCCTCGGGCGCGACGCGTCGTTCGTGGCCCTGCCGGAGCAAGCGACCCCGCATCCTTCGACGACGACCACGTCGCCGCCGCGGGCGGTGACCATGCTGAACTGCAACGCGACGCCGGACGGTTGGTCCGCCGGGGGTGTGGCGGTGAACCGGGGCACCCGGACCGGGCAGTACGCGATCGTGGTCGCCTTCGTTGCTGCATCCGGTCGCCGGCTGGCGTCGGCCTCGACGGCGGTGACGCTCCGACCCGGCAACAACACCTTGTGGTCCGTGCAGGCGGCGTTCGCCGCGCCGCGTGACGTCCGGTGCGTCCTCGAGCACGTGACGGTGACCTCAGTCGGGAACCCCTGACTCGACCTCCCGTGCCGCGCTCGACGCACCCGTGGCGACGATGCGGACGCTCGTGGCGAGGACGCGAATGCCAGGGAACGACAGAGGTGAGCCACTAGCGTGAGCGCATGCCTGCGAGTGTTCAGACCCCGAGAGCGGCGTCTTGATCGGTCTGATCGTTCTGTGCGGCATTCTCGGCCTGGCCGTGGGCTCGTTCCTCAACGTCGTGATCTACAGGGTGCCGCGGGGAGAGTCGATCGTCTCGCCACGTTCTGCCTGCCCCTCGTGCGGTACACCCATCCGTGAGCGGGACAACATCCCCGTCGTGTCGTGGCTGTTGCTGCACGGTCGGTGCCGCGACTGTGGGTCTCGCATCTCGGCGTGCTATCCGCTGGTGGAGCTCATGTGCGGGGCGGTCTTCGCGGCGACGGCGGCTCGCTTCGGGTGGCACTGGGACCTGCCGGCCTACCTGGTCTTCTTCGCCGGCCTGCTGGCCCTCTCCTGCATCGACGTGGAGCTGATGCTCCTCCCGAAGAAGATCGTCTACCCGCTGACCGTTGCTGTCTTGCTGCTGTTGCTGATGGCCGCGGCGGCGACGGGGGAGTGGCGGGACTTCGGCGTGGCCGTGGCCTGTGCGGTCGGGTGGTTCGTGGTGTTCCTCGCCATGAACCTTGCCAGCCCGCGCATTCTCGGCTTCGGCGACGTGCGGCTCTCCCTCGTGCTCGGCCTCGGACTCGGGTGGCTCGGGGTCTGGTACGCCTTGTTGGGCTTCTTCGCGGCAAATGTGATCGGCGCGGTGATCGGGGTGGGCCTCATCGTGACGCAGCACATGGCCCGGCGCGACCGGATCCCCTACGGGGTCTTCCTGGCGCTCGGGTGCGTCGTCGCGGTGTTTGCCGGGCCGGTGCTCCTCAAGCCCTTCGAGAACCTCTCGTTCTGACCCGCCCGGCGCGCGACGGCGCGGCAGCACGCCAACGGGCGCGAGCTGGCCCTGACTAGCGGAACATCTCCATCCGGAGGCCCTGATCGTCCCACTCCGGGTCGGCCGGGATCCGCACACCCGAATGGGTGAAGATACGGCGTGCGGTCCACATGAAGGCGGCAACGTCGAGCAGGTGCGCGATCGTCACGTCGGGGATCTCGGCTTCGAGGACCCGCTCGACTCCCTGGATCTTGGCCACCAGCAGGTCAGTGCGCTCCTCGACCCCCTTGGCCGACTCCTTCGACCATTGCAGGGGTTCTTCCCCGTTCATCTGGTAGAAGGTCAGGTCCGAGTGCGCCTCGAAGACCGTCCGTTGCCGGAACGGTGCCATCTCCGCAGCAACCTCGCGGTACTTGGGGAGCAAGGTCCGGGTGATGGCGTCCATGTGGTCGGGCAGGAGGTCGATCTGGCGGCCGTCGTCGACCCGCACCGGCGCGCTCTTGATGGACGAACCCCGACGCCCCAGCATGGCTCGTGCTTCCTGGTCGCACGTCCGTCCACCGGGGACGGATTTGTCCGGCCACCCGATGGGTGCATTGAGCGCCACGGTCGAGTAGGAGGGCCGCTGGTCGAGGACCTCGATGAAGCTGTCGAGCTTGATCGGCTCCTCGGGCGCGAAGACCGTGCCCATCACCTTGGCCGATGCGACCAACCAGCCGCCCGGGCACGGCGTGACTCCGGCGACCAGCGTGTAGGGCAGGTCGGGACCGCGGCGCATCCGCAGCTCGTTGTTCACGCTGTGGTCAGCATGGCATCCCGGTGAGCGAGCAGTCGGTCGAGCTCCTTGGGGTGTACTGAGATCGCCATCGCGTCGTCGTAGGTGATCACACCGCTCTGGATGAGGCCGACCAGGCTCGACTCCATTGTGCACATGCCCTCTGCGGCATTGGTGGCGATGACGTTGAGCAACTGATTGGTCTTCCCCTCACGGAGCAGGTTTCGGACCGGGTTGTTGGCCACGAGAATCTCGAACGCAGCGACCATACCACCGCCGATCTTGGGCACCAGCCTCTGTGCCACGACGGCGCTCAGGCAGCCGGCGAGCTGAACTCGGATCTGCTCCTGACGGTAGGCCGGGAAGACGTCGATGATCCGGTCCAGGGCCTGGGCGGCGTCGTTGGTGTGCAGGGTCGAGAAGACCAGGTGGCCGGTCTCGGCCAGCGTGAGGGCGAGGCTGATCGACTCGAGGTCGCGCATCTCGCCCACGAGCAGGACGTCGGGGTCCTCCCGCAGCGCCGAGCGGAGCGCCCGCTCGAAGGACGGCGTGTCGACCCCGACCTCGCGCTGGGAGACGGCGGAGAGGTTGTGCTGGTGCACGTACTCGACGGGGTCCTCGATGGTGAGGATGTGCACGGCGCGGGTCTCGTTGATGCGGCTGATGATGGAGGCCAGGGTGGTCGATTTCCCCGAACCCGTGGGGCCCGTCATGAGGACCAGGCCGCGCGGCAGCCGGGCCATCCACTCGGCCACCGGGGGCAGACCGAGCTCTTCGAAGTCCGGGATGTCCGAGGGGATCATCCGCAGCGCCAGGGACATCTCGCCCCGCTGGGTGAAGGCGCTCCCGCGCAGGCGGGCCCGGTCCAGCCAGGTCATGGAGAAGTCGACGTCGAGATGCTCCTCGAGCACCTTGGCCTGGTCGGTCGTGAGCATGCTGAGCACGATGCCCTCGATCTCGTTGCTGGTGAGGGCAGGGGCATTCGGGACGGGCTGCAGCGAGCCGTCGATGCGCACGCGGGGCGCGGAACCTCCGGTCAGGAGGAGGTCGGACCCCCGGTGCTCCCAGAGGAGCTCGAGCCAGGGATTGATTCGGTCGTTCACGGATGTCTTCACGGTGCCTGTCCCGTCTTTCTGCCGAGTGGTGATCATCGAAGCGCCCGGCCCAGAGGGCCGGGCGCTTCGATCACTGTTGACTGCCCTGGGACTAGTCCTACAGCCCCGTGCAGAGGTTGGTGCTGTCGTAGTCCTTGGTGCCGGCACTGGTCGTCACGCTGACGACGCCATTCGCCATCTGGACGGTGTAACCGTTCGCAGCGAGGGTCGCCGAGGGCTTCGAGTGCAGGTACGGACCGTGACCAGACGGGTCACCCGCCGCGGTCGTCAGGTTGTCGTAGCTAACCGGGGCCGCGCTGTTCTCGGCCTGGTAGGCCGAGACCGCGGTCTCGACGGTCTTGGCGTCCGCGTTGCACGCGGCAGCCTTGCTCTCGCCGGTCACTCCGGTCAGGGAGAAGATGACGATCGCAGCCAGGATGCCCAGCACCACGATGACGATGAGCAGTTCGATGAGGGTGAATCCAACTTCCGGAGACTCCCCGCTCGCCCTGCGCGCTTGCAGTTCGCGATAACGCTCAATCACGCGCTGATACCGCCTTTCTGTGTTGGGCACCATCGCTAGAAGGACCCATTTGGTTTGTGTGTGATGAGGTCCCCGAATTGAGTTCCCCTGCTCCCGGGATCGCCACCCCGAGAGGTACTTCATGCTAACTATTCCATCGGCAGGGATTCAACCAAATTGAGCGCAAGAATGGGAAGTTTTTCCTACATTGCTGCAGGATATGGTCCAAATCATCCCGACAAGAGCTCCGTTTAGTGCGTTGTGGATCCCTTGTGAAAATGGAAATGCTGCTGGTGATAAAAGAAAAGTGAGATCCGCTCAGAAATGCGAAATCACCACGTGCAGCAGCGGCAGGATCTCGGCCACCTTGACCTGGCGGTAGACGCCGTACATGGCGGAGACGAGCGCGACGGCGACGAAGCCGACGATGACGCCCATGAAGATGATCACAGCGGGCTCGAAGAGGCTGGTGAAGTGCTTCACCCGCAACTCGAGCTCGCGGTGGTAGTAGGTGGCGGCGGTCTCGAGCTGCTTGTCGAGGGTGCCCGTCTCCTCACCGACCCGGAACATCTGGCGGGCGGCGCCCGGGAAGAGGTGGGTGTTGGCGATGGGCTCGGCCAGTCCGTTCCCCATCATCATCTGATCGCGCACCCCGAGGAGCGCATCCTTGTACACCGCGTTGTTCGACGATTCGGCTGTCACCGTGAGGGCCCGGGGCAGATCGACGCCGGCCATCACCAACGACGACAGCACGCGACAGATGCGCTCGACGATGGCGGCCTCCAGGAGACCTCCGACGACCGGGACCTTGAGGAGGAACGCGTCGAGCCGGGCCCGGCCGACGTCTGAGCGGCGCAGGGCAATGATGGCTGCGGCGATGCCGAGCACGCCGAGCAGGATGGCCCACCACCAGTTCGTGACGAAGCCGGACACGGCGAGCAGCATGCGGGTGGGAAGCGGCAGCTGGGCGTTCAGGGAGTCGAAGAAGGTCTTGAAGCGGGGGAGTACGAAGGTGGCCAGGACAACGACGGTGACCACGGCCAGGCACGCGACCACTGCCGGGTAGATCAAGGCGGACGTCACCTGAGAACGGGCATCGATGTCCCGCTGGAGGTACTCAGCCAGGTCTTGGAGCACCGTGTCGAGTGTTCCCGTCAGCTCCGCCGACTCCAGGACGGCGACGTAGTAGCGCGGGAAGGCTTCGGGATGGGCCGCGGCGGCGGCCGCAAAGGTGTCACCGGCCTGGAGCTGGGTGATCATGTCCAGGAGTACCTTCTTGAGCAGCTTGTCCGACGTCTCCTCGGCGATGACCTCGAGTGCCTCCATGATCGGGATGCCGGCCTCGACGAAGACACTCATCTGGCGCGAGAAGTGCATGACCTCCTTGCGCGAGACCGTCTTCTTGGTGATCTCGAACTTGAGGACGCTCTTCTGCTCCTTGATCTCAATGGGATCGAGTCCGCGCTGCAAGAGGGCAAGGTGGGCCGCGCTGACCGACGGTGCCTTCTCCGTGCCGCTGACCTTCGACCCGCTCTCGTCGAGAGCGGTGTAGCGGTAACTCTCTAGGATCGTCATCGCGTTCTCCTCACCTCACAAGCTGTAGATGCTGCGGATGACCTCGGACACGGTCGTGACGTCCTGAGCCACCAGGCTGATCGCTTCTTCCCTCAGGGTCCGCATGCCTTGACGGGCAGCCAGTCGCTTGAGCTCGTCCTGGGTGGCCCAGCCCACGACCAGCCGCTTGATCTCAGGCGTGATCCGGAGCAGCTCGTAGACGCCGATGCGGTCCTGGTACCCGGTCCCACTGCAGAAGTTGCAGCCCGCGCCGATCACGAAGTCGTTCTTTTCGGGTCCGCCACTCTCTTCGTAGAAGGCCCGCTCCTCGTCGGTCAACGTGTGAGGCACCTTGCAGGATTGGCAGATGCGTCGCACCAGGCGCTGGCCCACGATGCCGATCACCGAGGAGGCGATCAGGAACGACTCGATCCCCATGTCGAGGAAGCGGTGCAGGGCCGACACCGAGTCGGTGGCATGCAGCGAGGACAGCACGAGGTGGCCGGTGAGCGCCGACTGTACGGCGATCCGGGCCGTCTCGACGTCGCGGATCTCGCCGACGAGGATGACGTCGGGGTCCTGGCGGAGGATCGAGCGCAGGCCGGTGGCGAAGGTGAGCCCGGCCTGCTCGTTCGTCTGGATCTGGTTGATGGACGGGAAGACGTACTCGACGGGGTCCTCGATCGTCATGACGTTGCGAGCCGGGTCGCTGATCTCGCTCAAGGTGGCGTAGAGCGTGGTCGTCTTGCCGCTCCCGGTCGGACCGGCGCACAGCACCATGCCGAACGGCGCCTTGACGAAACTCGAGTACATGGCCGCCGAGTCCGGCGGCATCCCGAGGTCGTCCAGACTCAGGACCGACCGCGTGCGGTCCAGCATCCGCATGACGCACTTCTCGCCCCAGATGGTGGCGAGGGTGGACACCCGGACGTCGACCTCCCGGCCGTCGATCACCGTGCGCAGCTGCCCGTCCTGGGGCCGGCGACGCTCGACGATGTTCATGCCGGCCATGATCTTGATACGGCTGATCAGGCCTACACCCATGGAGGAAGGGAGGGTCAGGACCTCCTTGAGGGCTCCGTCGATGCGGTAGCGCACCCGGATGCCCTCCTCGGACGGCTCGATGTGGACGTCCGACGTGCGGTCGCGCATGGCCTGGGTGAGGATTCGGCTGACCACCTGCACCACCGGGGCGTCGTCGCCGAGCGCTTCGGTCGTCACGGATGTGTCGGTCGTTTGGCGACGCGTGCCCTCGACGGCCTCGAACGCCTGGACGAGGTGGTCGAGCTCGTTGATGGCCCGGTACTTGTTGTCGATGGCCCGGCGGACCTCCGACAGGGGGGCGAGCATCGGGACGATGCGCGCACCCGTCGTCTGGGCCAGGAGCGACATGAGCTCGGCCGAGGGCTGGTCGGCCATGGCGACCTGCAGGCCGGTCTCGTCGCGGGCGAGCGGGATCACGAAGTGCTCGCGGGCCATGCCGTCGGGGATGAGGGCCAGGATGTCGGGCTCGAGGGAGGCCGTCCCGAGGTCCGCCATGGGCATCCCGTATAGCTCGGCCTTCGTCGCGTAGAGGTCGGGCTCCGTGATGGCGCCCATCCGGACGAGGATCTCGCCGAAGTCCGAGCCCCCGTCGATCTGGGCGGAGAAGGCCTGGTCCACCTGCTCCTCGGTCACCAGGCCCCGCCGCACGAGCTCCTGCTGCAGCCCGATGCTCGACGTGCGGTCGAGGGTGCCCACGGTGCCGTGGCCGTTGCCGTGCCCGTTGGTGGCGTTGGCGCTCGCGCCGCTGCCATTCGTCGATTGGCCTTCGAAGGCGTCCGCGTCGGTCCGGTGCTTGCCCCTTCTCCCTCTCACGGCCATTGCATACTCCTCTTCACGTCGACCTCTGCCTGCGACCGCGCCGGTGCAGGGAGTGAGCAAACCCAAGCGGTCGGGCGTGCTGCGGCAGGTGCCCGGTGTCCCGGTGACTGGAGAGTCTCAGTTCGCCAATTCGCCATCGTTCGCTCCAGGTGGATTTCCGCCTCCACCCATGCTCTGGACACTGTTTCTCCCCCGACAGGGGTTCCCACCCCCTCGTATCGGCACCCTTTCCCCGCTTCTGTACACAATCTCCACAATGGGGGTTGAGCTGCCGAAATTGTAATGGGCGCCGCGCGCCAACCCTGGTCACATCCGCCCCCGGGCGTCCCCGCAGAGCGGGGCCCGCAAAGCAGTCCCGCCCCTGTCATCAGGTGAAGTAGAACTCGTCGGCCGGTTGGTTGTAGGGCTGCGAGTAGGGATAGCCGTTGGCGGGTGTGTACGGCGACGGATCCTCGATGACGGGGATGTAGTACGTGTTCACGGTGGGGAGCGACGGCACGGTCACGGTGAGGGTGGCCGGCGCCGAGCCCGACGCCGGGTTGTAGGTGGCCGGGCCCACGTTGGTCGGCGTGGCCGACTGGTCGTTGGCGCTGACCTGGACCCAGCCCACCTGGGAGTTGGGCATGAAGTTGTAGCCGCTGATCGTCACGACCGTCCCGGCCGGTCCCTGCGTCGGAGTGAGCGAGAAGATGATCGGCACCTGCAGCCCGTAGACGTAGGTGTCGCTGGTGGTGGTGCTCGAGCCGCCGATGGTGGACACCTGGACGAAGTAGGTGAGCGACCCGCTGCTCGGGTTCGGCACCGAGGGCGAGATCGCCGTCAGTGACGTGGACGAGGTCACGTGCACGCTGGTCGCGGCGTACCCGTTGGCGCCGCTGCCGCCCGTCGTGCAGGGCAGGGCGGTGCAGAGCGTGACCGCGGTGGCAAAGTTGGGCACGCTGTAGAAGTTGGTGCCGGTGACGTTGATCAGCGTGCCTCCGGTGATCGGCCCCCCGGAGCCTCCGCTGATACCAATGGCCGACACGGTCGGCGCGGCGACGGTGTAGGTGAACTCGATGTAGTTGCCGGCGTTCTGGTAGGCACTGGTGCCGCTGGGCGTGGTCACCGTCACGAAGTAGTACGGGCCCGACGTCACCGCCGGGAGGTCCACGGTCACCGAGCAGTTCGTGTTGTTCGGCCCGCTGCAGCCGGAGTTCGTCACGACGGTCGCCGGGACGATCACGCCCTCGGGGGACCCCGAAGGGGTGGCGGGCACGTTGGGGGTCGACGGCACGGAGCCAGGGATGGGGTTGGCCCCGGTCTCCTCCACGAAGCTCACCGTGGTGCCGGGCACGAGCCCGTTGCCGTTCACGGTGATCGTCACCGGCGTCCCGCCGACCTGCCCCGAGATCGGACCCGACGTGGCCGACAGCGACGTCACCGACGGCACCACCGGGTGCCACAGCCAGCTGTTCTGCGTGAGGCTGAGACCGCAGGTCCCGTTGTTGCCCGGTCCCGAGCACTGCACCGAGTACGCCGGCGGCGCTCCGGAGGGAAGGTCGTCGAAGGTCACCTGGGCCTGGAGGAGCGGGGCCTGGGCACAGGACGCTGCGGTGGGGGAGGGGTTGGCAGAGGTGATGGCGCAGGCCGAGTAGGTGATGGTCCGGGTGTGGACCGACTTGGGCTGCCAGAGCATGGAGCACCAGACGTCCACCGTGATGCCATTTGAAGGGTCGGGGTTGGTGTACGACGACGTCCCCGACGTGTCCCAGCAGTTCACCGGTGGGCTCGCGTTCACCATGGCGGAGCTGAACGTGTAGCGCGTGTTCTGGATGGCGAGGTTCACGGCGCTGGTGGCCGAGATCTCGATCGACCGCTCGTTGGCGAAGGCGCCCGAGGCGACCAGGCTGCCTCCGACCCAGGTCAGCAGCGCCGTCACGATCAGGCTGACCGCGACCAGGAACACGAGGGCCAGCACGAGGACGGCCCCGGCCTCGTCGCGGGCCCCGACGAGCGCCGAGCTGCGCTCGTCGCCGCGCCGCAGGCGCGCCGCCGCCACGTGCCGGCGGCACCGCGCCAGGAGGGTGGATCGTCCGGACGCCATCTAGGCACCCCCGATCTCGAGGGCGATGGTGCCCCATGCCCGGGACCGGGCGGTCGACCACCCGGCTACCGAGGCGCTGTTGTTCTGCTGGGCCGGCGACGTGACGTACGTCGCCAGGGAGTTGTTGCCGTTGCTGGTGTTGAAGAGATTGGTCCCGCCATTGGTCCACGAGAGCGTGCCGATGGTGCTGGCGAAGTAGTCGCTCCCGATGACCTCCACCGTCACGCTGCCCGTCCCAGGGGCACCGCTGAGGTTGGCGGTCGCGGTCGAGGTGTTCGGGGAGCAGCTGTTGCTGCTGCACCCGGATGCGACGTTGACCTGCACCACCGGAGTGGTGGGGTCAGCGTTCACGACCCGGAGCACGTCGAGGCTCGTCCCGGCGTTGCCCGACACGCCGGACATGTTCACGCTGACCGTCCCGGTGGTGGCGGCGGTGAAGGTCCAGGTCCACTCGTAGCAGTACACGTTGGCCGTCGGGCAGTTGGGCGAGTTGGTACCCCCGAAGTTGTTGGTCGACCCGCTCAGGAGCGTCATGGCCTGGCCCCCGATGGTGACGGTCGGCGCCGGCAGGGAGCGCGTCGAGCTGTTGGTGAAGGCCGTGGCGATGTAGGTGTCGCCGCTGGTCTGCGTGAAGGTGCCCGTGGTGCCGCTCGTTCCGGTGAAGCTGCTGTTCGACGCCACGCTGGTCACGGTCGGCCGGGCCACGTTGGTCTCCGAGAACGTCGTGGAGGTAACCCCGGTGGCGCTGGCCGTGATGTTGTAGGTGGTCGCCGTGGCCCCGGCCGTGAACAGCGAGGACGTGGCCTGGCCGTTGGTGCCGGTGTTGACCGTGCACACCGTCGTGGGGCTGTTGCTGACGCAACCGGCCGAGGCGAACGTGGCGTCGGCGCTGGACGGGGACGTGAACGTCACCGTCACGCCGGAGACCCCGTTGCCGTTGGCGTCGGTGACGGTGGCGACCAGCGGGTTGGCGAAGGCACTGCCGGTGACCCGGCTCTGGCCCGAGCCTGACGTGGCCGTGAGCGTGGTTGCCGTCCCGGCCGTGATCACCACGTTGTTCGAGGCCGGCGACGTGAGGCTGCCGCCGACACCCCTGAGCGTGTAGGTGCCTGCTCCGGCGCTCCCCGTGATCTTGCAGGCGCCGAAGGTGGCCACGCCGGAGATCGGGGTCACCGGGTTGGCGGTGCAGCCGGAGACCGAGCCCTGCGTGGTGCCGCCGTTGCCCGCGGTGTACGAGGCGACGCTCAGGGTCACGTTGTCGGCCGCTCCCGCGAAGGAGGTGGCCACGTTGCCATAGGCGTCGAGCGCCCTGAGCACGGGCTGGGTCCCGAGGGCCGTTCCCTCGGTCACGCCGCCGACCGGCTGGGTGGAGAAGCTCAGTGAGCCGGCGCTGCCCGCCACCACGTTGAAGGCGGGGGAGGTGCCCGCGCTGGCGCCGGTCGCGCTCACGGTCAGCTGCACGCCGTTCTGGGTGGCGACGAGGGTGACCGGCGCCGTGGCCGACCCGTTGGTGAAGGTCAGCGAGCTGGGGTAGGTGGGCGTGGTGGTGTTGGGCGCCGTGTTGCCGCCGGCGAAACTGACCGCCACCGTGCCGGAGATCCCGTTGCCGAACGCGTCGGTCCCGGTTACCGAGATGCTGAACGGGGTACCTGCAGTCTGTGGCGAGCTCGGGGCCGTCGGGATGCTCAGGGCCGAGAGGGTCCCGGCCTTGATCACCACGTTGCTCGACGCGGCCGAGGTCAGGCTGCCGCCGGCGCCGGTCAGGGTGTAGGTGCCGGCGGCCGCGGTGCCGCTGATGTCACAGCCGGCGAACGTGGCCACGCCGTTGACGGCGGCGACCGTGTTGGCGTTGCAGCCGAGTGTCCCCTTCGTGGTGCCGCCGCCGCCGGCCGTGTAGGTGTTGATGCTCAGGGTCACGTTGCTGGCGAAGCTGGTCACCGTGTTCCCGTTGGCGTCCTGGGCCGTGAGGACGGGCTGGGTGGCGAAGTTGGTGCCCTCGGTCACGCCGCCGACGGGTTGGGCGCTGAAGACCAGCTGGGTCGCCGCTCCGGCGTTGACGACCACGTTGTTGGAGACGGCTGAAGTCAGCCCGCCTCCGGTGGCCTTGAAGTTGTAGGTGCCGGCACCGGCCGCGCCGGTGATGTTGCAGCCGGCGAACGTGGCCACGCCGTTCACGGGTGTGACGGGGTTGGCCGTGCAGCCGAGCGTGCCCTTGGTGGTGCCGCCGCCGCTGGCCGTGTAGGTGTTGATGGCCAGCGTCACGTTGTCGGCGGCGCCGTTGAAGCTGGTCACGGTGTTGCCGCTGGCGTCTTCGGCCGTGAGGACGGGCTGGGTGCTGAACGCGGTGCCTTCGCTCACGGGGCCGGCGGGCTGGGTGGTGAGCACGAGCTGGGTGGCCGTGCCCGAGTTGATCACCACGTTGCTCGACGCGGCCGAGGTCAGGCTGCCGCCGGCGCCGGTCAGGGTGTAGGTGCCGGCGGCCGCGGTGCCGCTGATGTCACAGCCGGCGAACGTGGCCACGCCGTTGACGGCGGCGACCGTGTTGGCGTTGCAGCCGAGTGTCCCCTTCGTGGTGCCGCCGCCGCCGGCCGTGTAGGTGTTGATGCTCAGGGTCACGTTGCTGGCGAAGCTGGTCACCGTGTTCCCGTTGGCGTCCTGGGCCGTGAGGACGGGCTGGGTGGCGAAGTTGGTGCCCTCGGTCACGCCGCCGACGGGTTGGGCGCTGAAGACGAGCTGCGTGGCGGTGCCACCCGCGGTGATGGTGACGTTGTTCGAGGCCGCCGACGTGATGGTGCCGTCGGTGCCCTTGAAGTTGTAGGTGCCGGCAGCCGCCGTACCGGTGATGTTGCAGGCGGCGAACGTGGCCACGCCGCTCACCGGGGTGACCGGGTTGGCCGTGCAGCCGAGCGTGCCCTGGGTCTTGCCGCCACCGCCGGCCGTGTAGGTGTTGACGTTCAATGTGACGGCGTTGGCGTAGCCCGGCGTCACATTGCTGTAGGAGTCCTCGGCCGTGAGCACGGGCTGGGTGGTGAAGGCGGTGCCCTCGCCCACGGAGCCGGCCGGCTGGGTGGTGAAGAGCAACTGGCTCGTGGCCGCGGGGTTCACGCTGAACGCGGGGGAGGTGCCGGCGCTGACGCCGGTGGCGCTGACCGTGAGGGTGATGCCGGCCTGCGCGTCGTAGAGCGTCATGGTGGCCGATGCCGTACCTCCGGCGAACGTGAGCGACGTCGGATAGGCCGGAGCCCGGCTGGCCGGAGCGGGCGACGTGCCCGGCCCGGTGAAGCTCACCGCGTTCACCGTTCCCGAGTAGGCGTTGCCGAACGCGTCCGAGGCGGTCACCGTGACGGCGAAGGCCGTTCCCGCTGTCCGGGTGCCCGGCGAAGACGGGATGGCGAAGCTGGCCACCGCCCCGCTGTTGACCGTGAACCCGTTGGTCGAGCCGGTGAAGGTGCCCTGCGTCGCGGTGAGGACGACGCCTGTCGCGGCGTCGTACAGCGTGATCGGGACGGAAACCGAGCCGTTCGTGAAGGTCAGGGAGGAGCTACCCGCCGCGCACGCACCACGGGCGGGGTAGGCCGGCTGGGTGCCGCCGGGGCTGGCCAGCGGTCCGCTGAAGGCCACGCATTGCGTGCCGGTGTAGCCGGTGGCGACGTTCCCCCAGGTGTCGGAGGCGGACACGGTCTCGTTGAACTGGGTGCCGGCGGTCTGCGTCGCCGGCGTGGGCAGGGTGAACGCGCTGGCCGGGCCGCCCCGGACGGTGAACGAGGTCGAGGTGCCCTGCACGGCCCCGGAGTGGACGGTCAGCGTCGTCGACTGGGCGTCGTAGAGGGTGACCGACGCCGTGGCCTGTCCCGACGCGTTGAAGGTGAGCGAGCTCGGGTAGAGCGGCACCGTGCCGTTGGGGGAGTTGGCCGGGCCGCTCCAGGTCACGTTCTGGGTGCCGGACTCGGTGTTCCCGTAGGCGTCGGTGGAGGTGATCGTCACGTTGAAAGCGACGCCGGCTGTCTGCGTCCCCGGGTTGGCCACGGTGAACGCTCCGGGTGCGCCGCTCACCACCGTGAAGAGGGGCGTGGCGCCCGAGACGCCGCCCGCCACGGCGTTCAGCGTGGTGGTCTGGGCGTCGTACAGGGTAATCGTGGCGTTGCCCACGCCGTTGGTGAACGCGACCTGGGACTGGCCGGTCGGGCAGCGCGTGAAGCCGGATCCACGGCCGGGGTAGGAGGGTGCCGTGTTGTTCGGCGAGTTGGCCGGTCCCGAGAAGGTGAGGCACTGGTTGCCGCCGTAGCCCGGGGTGGTGTTCCCCCAGTTGTCGGTGGCGGTGATGATCTCGGTGAACGGGACGCCGGCCGTGGGGATGGGGGCGGGCATGCTGAACAGGGTGGTGGCGCCGGCGCTGACCGTGAGGCTGGCCGAGCCCGTCGCACCGGCGCCGGTGGCAGTGAGCGTCACAGTCTGCGCGTCGAAGAGGGTCATCGGGGCCGAGCCGACACCGGCTGCAAAGGTCACGGTGGCCGGGTAGGTCGGTGCCGTGTTGTTCGGGGAGTTGGACGGGCCGCTGAAGCTGAACGCCTGGGGCCCAGTCACCGATGTCACCGTGTTGCCGTAGGCGTCGGCGGCGGTGATCGACTCGTTGAACTGGGTGCCCGCGGTGGGCGACGGCGTGGACAGCACGAGCTGGCTGAGCGGTCCGGCGCTGATCGTCTCGTTCTGTGTCGCCGCGGTGAGCGCGCCCGACGAGGCGGTGATGCGCGGGGACCCGGCCTTGGTGTCGCCGTAGTAGAAGGTGGCGGTCGACGACCCGGCCGGGATGGTGACGGTTGTGACGGGTGTGCTGCCGTTCTGGGTCAGCGAGAAGATGGCGCCGTTCGATGTGGACGCCAGCGTCACCGTCAAGGGCAGCGTCGTGGCCTGGCTGCCGGCGGTCTGCTCCTGGACGGTGACCGGGCCCAGGGTGGCCCGGTTCGAGGCCGGGCCCGAGAGGGGGCCGGTGAGGAAGACGAGCTTGGTGGGTGGCGCCACCATCGTCTCCTGCTGGGTGGCCGAGCCGTAGGAGCCCGTGGTGGCCTTCAGCGTGGGCGTGCCCGCCGCGGTGTCCCCGTAGTAGGCGGTGACGCCCGTCGAGCCCGAATTGATGTTGACGTTGAGCGGGGTGCTGGCGCTGCCCCCGGGGTTCGAGGCGAACCTGCCCGTGGAGGAGCCGGCGCTGACCGAGAGGGTCACCTGCGTGCTGGCGGTGGCCTTGGTGACGTTGCCGTACTGGTCCTCGAGGCTGACCGTGAAGGCCTGCGTCGCCGCGAGGGGCGAGCTGGTGGCCGCCGTGAAGGGGCTCGAGGCGAACGCGACCTTCGAGGGCGGCCCGGGGTTGACGGTCACGCCGAGCGTCCCGGGGGCCAGGTTGGTCGCCGACCCGGTCAGCGTCTGTGTGCCCGCGGCCGTGTTGCCGTACCAGACGTTGACCGACGAAGACCCGGCCGCGATGGTCACCGACGTGACGGCCGGCCCGTTCTGCGTCAGCGAGAACACCCCGCTGCCCGAGCTCGAGGTCAGGGCGACCGTGGCCCCGGCCGTCGTCGCGTTGCCGAACTGGTCCTGGGTCTGCACGGTGATCGGCCCGATATTGGCGGTCTGCGACGCAGTCCCGCTGGTGGTGCCTGACGAGAGCACGATCCGCGCCGTCGGCGAGGTGCCGACGGTGAAGGCGCTACTGAAGGCCGGGGTGATCCCGCTCGTCGAGTCGCTCGCCTTCAACGTGTAGGTGCCGGCAGTGCTCAGGCTGCAGTTGGCGAACGAGACCACGCCGTAGGACTCGATGCCCGAGCAACTACTCGAGAGGGTCCCACCGCTCGGGCCCGAGGAGACCGACAGCGTCACCTGCGAGAAGTCGTTGGTGACGATGTTGTTGTTGGCGTCCTCCACGGCGATCTGCGGCTGGGGCGTCACCGGCGACCCGGCCGTGCCCGCCGTCGGGGACTGCAGCCAGACCAGCTTCGACGCGCTCAGACTGCCGGACCCGGCCTGGGCGGCTGGGTTGTAGATGACGGTGCTCGCCTGCGTCGTGTACTTCTGCTGGGCGCCCGAGTTGGCGTTCGAGATCGTCAGCGACCACTCCTGGGGGGCGCTCTGGGCGCTCGTGGTCGGGCAGGCGGCGCCGAACTTCGAAGAGGTGGCGTTCCAGTACTGAACGGTGTACGCCGTGACCTCGAACTTGCCGGTCAGGGTCGGCCAGGTCGGGGTCCAGGTGCTCGGGCAGGAACCGAACGCTTGAGCCTCGTTGGTCTGGACCAGGGCGATCGCCTGGTTGATGGCGGAGCGGACCGACGCGTCCTGGTTGGCCAGCGAACGGTGCTGCGCCGATGCGGTGATGGACGTGGCGAAGCCGAACAGGAGCGCCGTCGTGGCCAGTCCCAGCACGATGAGCGCCAGGAGGACCTCGACCAGGGTGTCACCGGCCTCCGTGCCCGCCTCGGCCTGCGCGCGGCCCAGCTGCCAGCGCCGCAACGCCCGCAGGAGCCCGTCGTGCACCCTACTCACAGCAGCACCCCGAGGAACAGGCCCTGGTAGCCGGCGCCCTGCATGCTGACGGTCAGCGTCTGTGCGGCCCCGGAATTCGCGGGCTCAGGAGCGGCCAACATGATGGTGCCGGTCTTGTTGAGCTGCTGGTTGGCCTGGCAGAGGATCTGGTTGACCCCCGTGGCGTAGTTGGCGTTCGCGTTGATCAGGAGCGGTGCGGTGCTCGAGGCGACCGAGGCGCCGGTGGCCGGCATCGAGCCGGTGTACTGCAGGAGCCCCGAGTAGGCGTAGCCGTTCGGGGCGCTGGAGTTGTAGCAGTCGTTGCCCCACATGTCGTTGGCGCCGTTGTTCGGGAGGATGTCCCAGTTCACGTTCGAGGAGAAGACCATCCACTCGTTGGTGTCCGTCGACTCGGCGTCACCCGTCACGATGGTCCAGCCCGTCACTGGGTCGCCCTGGGCGTTCTTGAGCTGGATGTTGGAGAAGTAGACGGTGGTCAGCGCGCCGTTGGAGCACCCGCAGCCCGACTGGTAGACCGCCGGCTTCCCAGGGATGCCCGAGTAGAAGCCGTTGTTCCCGAGGAAGGCCTCGCTGTTGTACCCGCTCGGGTTGTAGTAGGTCGGGATGCTGGCGGAGATGACCGTGTTGGACTGCACCGCGAAGGCGCAGAAGCTCAGCGTGTAGGGGGTGTTCGCGATGCCGAGTGACATGTTGTCGCTCGCTGGGCACGTTGTCCCGTCGGGCGAAGGGTTGTTCGCCCAATTGGTGAAGTCGCCGAAGCACAGCGTGCTGGCCAGCAGGCCCGTGCCCGCGTTGGCGAAGTTGCAGCCCGACGAGCCGGTCGGCTGCAACTGGGTCGCCGCCCCCGTCGAGGTGCTCTGGCCTGGGAGGCCTACGAGCTGGTAGTGGTAGCCGCTGCCCGGCGCGTTGATGTCGAACGTCACGTTGGTGACGCCCTGGGCCGACGTCCAACCTGCGGCAGCGGCGGTCTGGACGGCGGACGGAGTGATGGACACCATGGTTGGCCCGGGCGTCCCGATGTCACGTGCCAGCGTGATCTTCGAACTCGGGGTCGAGGAGGGCCCGAAGGTGCACAGCTGGCGCACCAGCGCCCAGCTCGAGCCCGTGCCACCGATGGGGTGATCGCCGGGGATCTGGACGGCTGCATAGGAGACCACCGTCTGGTACGGGAAGGTGCCGGGCACCGACGCGTTATAGCTCCAGGCCAGCGCCAGCAACTGCGTGCCGCTCCCGCAGGCGGTGGGGCTGGCGACCGTCGTAATCTGCTCTGCGCTCTGGATGTCCTTGTTGAAGTTCGCCGAGGCGACGAGGGCGTCGTTCGAATCGCCGATGCGGGCCATCGTCCTGCTCTGGAGCCCGAAGACGGCGAGCAGCGCGGCGGCAAGGCCGCCCATGATGATGGGGAGGATGGCGACGACGATCAGCAGCTCGATCAGGCTGAAGCCCTGTTCGCTTCCTGTTTCGGCCATGCGGGCCCGCAGGCGGCGTCGTGCCGCCACGACCGGGTGGACGAAGGTCCGGGCGCGCGCCGCTGCGCGTTGCCCGGACACTGTCCGTCCCCTGTCGGTTCCCCGCTTCGCCAAAGCACTGCTCCTACTGAGCGGACCGCCTACGCCCGACTTGCTCACGTAACGTGAGCTCTCCCGAAACTTACCGTGAAACATGCGATGCGAACACCGCCATTTGACCCGGGCCGGTTGGCGCGACCTGGGGCTTCTTAAGCTTCGGCCCCAGCTCCGACTTACCTGAGCGGCAATTTGCTGGCCGGTGATTTCCCGGCGTGGGACGCGAGCCGCGCGGCTGTGACCAGGATCATCGCGGCGTGCCGTCGTTCGGTCCGTTGCCGTGGCATATCGCGGGTGCAATGCCGGCGGGCTCGATCTCCGCTTGAAGTCGAGACTTCTGCGCGCCGCGCACACCCGGGCCGAATCACAACGGCGCAACAAATACTCGGAACGGGCACCTGTCCGCCTTCACGAGGTGCCATCGGCGCACCATTCGACCCGCGCGCTGGGACTCGCACAGTGAGGTCGACAGGATCGGTGCCCGACGCGCCGAGGCCGGGACGGCGGCGTCCTTGACCCACGCTCGTGGCTTTCGCCGACGGTCGCCCTCGCCGACGGTCGGCGTCAGGTGGATGTCGTCAGGCGCGCTGGCGCGGGTGTGGTGTTGGTCGTCCGAAGAGATGTGGCCCCGACGGCCCTGTTCGACGGAGGGGGAATTGGGGTCAAACCGGACACGCCGGGGCACCTGTCCAGCCTACCGGTCACGCCTTGTGCAACCGGGGGACCGTCGGTCGTGCAACACACCGTGCAGTAGGCCCTCGGGCACCGTGCGGGCCCGGCGCGGCGGGCCGGTGTTCGATATCCGCGAATGCGGGCCGAGCGCGATGCATACTTCGAGGTTGGAGGCCCGCAGTGCGTCTCCGAACGTTCCCTGCGTCCACGGACGATGAAGCGAGGTGCTCAGTGACCGATGTGAGTGAGGGCGCCGGTCCCGAGGACTCGGCTTCCACGCCGATCGGGCGTCATGTTGCCAAGGACGAGCGGCAACCCGGTTGGTACGCCCTGGGATCCAACCCCAACGAGCAGTCGTACTGGGACGGGGAGCGCTGGTCCGGTGTCCGTCGTTGGACGAGCGGGATGGGATGGGTCGAAGGCGGTCCCGGGTCGCCACGTGCACCCGCCGCAGCTGCATCCAGGTTGAGCGCCAACCCGTACGTGACGCCCCCCGCCCCGCCGTCGCCCGTGGCGGACCGGTCCCTTCCGGCCACCTTCAGCCTCGCCGTACTGTTGCTCATGGTGAGCGGGATCGCTCTCATGGTCGGGTCCGTCAGCACGTGGATTCACGTCAACGGCTCACTCGGGATTGCGGACTTCCGCGTGTCGGTCAACGGCATCGATCAGGCGATCACCAACCTCATCGGGGTCAACGGTTGGATCACGTTCATCGGCGGCGTCGTGCTGCTCGTCTTCGGTGGGCTCGCCATATCCAGCGAGGAGACGTTGCTCGCCGTCCTGGCCACATTGGTGTCGCTGGTGGTCCTCGTCTTCGCGATCTATGACGTCTTTCGCGTCGTCCAGAAGATCTCCCAGCTCCCCAGCGACGTGAACCCCAGCGTCAGCGTCGGTTGGGGGCTCATCTGCACGCTGAGCGCGGCCGCCCTGGCCATGCTGGTGTCACTCGCCCGGCTGATGGGCCGGCGGCGCTAGTCGCAAGACGTCCGGAAGCCACGCCTGACGCGGACGAGCGGCGGATCGCTCCGCCGCTCGACTCGCTGCTGCTGGTCCGGTTCCCTGCGGTCCCTTGTCTGGGCCGTCCGTTCGGGCGCCTCTGGCGCGTCGCCGCCCGCCTACTGCGGCGGGCCCGAGGACAGCTGCACCGTGGCGGTGTGGGTCTGCCCGTTGGTGTCGCTCCAGGTGATGCTCACCTTGTCTCCAGGGTGGTGCTGGCTCATGGCGTTGGTGAGGTCGTTGGCCGAGCCGATCGTGCTGCCGCCCAGGGCGGTGATGACGTCGCCCTGGGCCAACCCTGCCTCCTGGGCCGGCCCGTTCGTGACCACACCGGCCACCGATGCACCGGACGTGGTGGCGCCTCCGCCCGAGTTGCCGGTGTTCCCCGAGTTGCCGAAGAACCCGCCGAACCCGCCGAATCCGCCGCCCGAAGAGCCGGAGCCCGACGAGCTCGAGCCCTGCGGGTTGATCTCGACGCCGAGGAAGGCGGTCTGCCCGATGTGGATGGTGGCCGACGAGTTCCCCGCCTCAATCGCCCGGGCGATGGAGAGCGCGGTGTTGATCGGGATGGCGTAGCCCTCGTTACCCGACGACCGGAACGAGAACCCCGCCGAGGCGGCGGTGTCGACGCCGATCACCTGGCCCTGGGTGCTCACCAGGGGGCCGCCCGAGTCACCGGGCTGGATCCCGGCGTTGGTCTGGATCAATCCGCTCAGTTGCTCGGAGGTGCCGTCGCCCTCGTCGCTGGCCGTGATCGACTGGTTGAGTGCGGTGACGGTGCCACCGGCCGCGCTCGGCGTGCCGCCCGTGCCGCCCGCGTTCCCCACGCCGACCACCTGCTGGCCCACCGAAACGGAGTTGGAGTTGGCCAGCGGGGCGGTCTGCAGGCCCGAGGCGTTGTGCAGCTGGAGGACCGCGATGTCCTTGGTCCGGTCGTAGCCCACCACGCTCGCGGTGTAGGTCTTCTGGTTGCCCACGTCCGTCACGCTGATGCTGGTGGCGCCGTTGATGACGTGGTTGTTGGTCAGGACCACCCCGTTGCTGGTCAGGACGATGCCGGTCCCGGCCGCCTGCTCCTGCTGGTAGCCGAGCGTCGTGTTGATGTCCACCACGCCGGGGTCGACCTTGGCCGCGATGGCGTCCACGTCGCTCGGCCCGCCGGACGAGTTCGGCGAACCGCCCGAGCCGTTGCCCGAGTTGCCCTGACCGCCGAAGATGCCGCCGCCGAAGGGGGAGCCGTTGCCCGACCCCGAGCCGTTGCCGCCGTTGCCGAAGGAGTTGCCGCCGTTGGAGCTGCCGCCGTTGGAGTTGCCGCTGCCCGATGCCGGGGCGAAGGTCTGCGTGCTCGATCCGCCGTTGTTCCACGCCGCGTGGCCGATGCCGATACCGGCGGCCAGTACGGCCACCGCGGCGGCGCCGGCGAGGAGGCCGTTGCGGAGCCGGTGGTCCTCGGCGCTCTTCGGCGACCCGTCGGCAGCCGGCATGCCCCAGGCGGGGGTACCCACCGAGGGGGGTGGCGGGCTCGCCGGCGCTCCGGGTGCGGCGCCCAGAGCCGGGTTGCCGGCCAATGCGCCCATGGCGTAGCTGCCCTGGGCCGGCGTACCCGGGGCCGTGCCTCGCGGCGGCGTGGGGGCCCCTTCGGGCACACCCATCGGGGGGGTGGTCGGCTCGACCGGGATGGGCGCCGCGGACGCGCCCGGTGCCTCTGCGCTCACCGGCCCGGGCGCGGCGGGGGGCTCGGGGGAGTGCTCGGGCGTGGTGGCCGGGAGGGCGATGGGCGCCCCGGTGCTCTCGGCCGCCTGATCCTTGGCCATCCCGGCCTCGGGCGGTCCGTCCGAGGCGTCCGTGTCATCCGCGTGCTGGTCGCTTCTGTCCTCTGCCATGTGTGTGCGGTCCTCCGTGCGAGCCCCGGTCTCCGTGGGCCTCCTGCTGGGTCCCATTGCACCGGTTGGTCCTGAACGCCAGGTCAGAGAAAGCTATGACCCACATAAATGTTGGCCGTGACCTCCCCCGGAGCGGTCCCGCCGCCCGGGACGGGGCTCGGGACCCGGCTCCCGCTGGGAATGTCGGTCGGGGTCTACGCTGCCTGAAGCACACAGAGGATCGGGGGGACGGTGGAAGCGGCCATCTTCGACGCCGACAGTCACCTGATGGAGACACCCACATGGTTGGGGGAGTACGCCGAGCCGGGGATCCGTGACCGCCTGGCCCCGCTCGGCCTGGAGGGTGCCGGAACGGGAGCGGCCGAGCTGATGGCGAGCCTCCCCGAGCTGTGGGAGTCCCATCGCCACGAGGAGATCGGCCCCGAGGTGCTCAAAGGCCCCAAGGGTTGGATGGCGCCGGGCGCGCTGGACACCAGCGTGCGCTCGCGCGTCCTCGACGCCCTCCGCATCGAGGCCCAGCTCGTGTTCCCCACCTTCGCCCTCGGCCACTTCGCCTTCAGCAAGGAACCCGACCTCCTCTACGGGGGCGCCGAGGCCCTCAACCGGGCCATGGTCGAGTTCTGCCGACCCGACCCGCGCCTCAAGGCCGTGGGCTACCTGCCGCTGCAGGACCCGCAGCGAGCCCGGCGAGCGCTGGGCGCGGCCCTCGAGGAGGGCATTGCCGCGCTCTGGGTTCCCTCGGAGGCCCCGGGGGCGTTCTCTCCCACCCATGTCGACCTCGAGCCGGTCTGGGCCACCCTGGCCGAGGCGGGCGTCCCGTTCGTCCTGCACGTGGGAGGAGGCAAGCTCCTCCCGAAGGCCTTCCACGAGAACGGCCGGCCCCGGCCCAAGGACTGGCTGGGCGGCGGGGAGAACCTGCGCGCCAAGGACTTCCCGGTGCTGCACCACTCGCCCGAGCGCTTCTTGGCCTGCCTGGTCCTCGACGGGGTCTTCGAGCGCCACCCGGCGCTGCGGGCGGGCGCCATCGAGCTCGGGGCGAGCTGGGTGCCGGGGTTGCTGCGCAACGTGGACCACGCGGTCCGTTCGTTCGCCCGCTTCGAGCCGGCTCTGGGCGAGCTCACCCTCACGCCGTCGGACTACCTGCGCCGGCAGGTCCGCTTCACTCCCTTCCCCTTCGAGGACACGGCCTGGCTCGTGGAGCAGTGCGGCCCCGACCTCTTCATGTTCTCCACCGACTACCCGCACCCCGAGGGCGGCCGCCGCCCCTTCGAAGCGTTCAGCGAGGCGGTGGCCCACTTCGACGAGCCGACACGTGAGCGCTTCTTCTGGCAAAACGGGGCCGAGCTCCTTGGCCTGGCCTGACGTCGTGGGGGATGTGGCCGGGGCACGGCACGAGGTGCGGGTGGAGCCGGTCGCCGGCGCGCTCGGCGCCGTCATGACCGGGATCGACCTGACCGTCGTGCGCGACACGGAGCAACTCGAGCCGTTGCGGCGCGCCCTGGCCGATCACCTGGTGGTCTTCCTGCCCGACCAAGGTATCGACCTCGACGACCTGGAACGGCTGACCGACCTGCTCGGGGGCCGTGACGTCACCCCCTATGTCGAGCCGCTCGAGGATCGGCCCTATGTGATCCGAGTGGTCAAGGAGCCCACCGACGCCCTGAACTTCGCCAACGCGTGGCACAGCGACCTGAGCTATCTGCCCACCCCACCGTCGTACACGCTCCTGCACGCACGCGAGGTGCCGCCGCACGGTGGCGACACGCTGTGGTCCAACCAGTACCTGGCCTACGAGACGCTGTCGACCGGCCTGCGCGCCACGCTCGACGGCTTGTCGGCGGTGCACTCCGCGGGGTGGGCCTACGGGACGGGCGGCGTCCTGGACCAGGTCAAGGACCTGACCTCCATGGCCATCGCGCCCTCTCGGGAGGCCTACGCCGAGCAGGTGCACCCCGCGGTTGCGGTGCACCCCGTCACGGGGAGGCGAGCCCTGTTCGTCAACCCGGTGTACACGGTGCGCTTCGCCGGGTGGACCAAGGACGAGTCGGCCCCGCTGCTGGCGCACCTCTACCGCCACGCCGTCAACGAGAACTTCACCTGCCGCCTGCGCTGGGGGCCCGGGATGTTGGCCATCTGGGACAACCGCTGCACCATGCACAACGCGCTGAACGACTACAGCGGGGTGCGCCGCGAGATGTTCCGGACGAGCGTGCGGGGCGCGACGCCGGCCGGCCCCTAACCGGTCTGGGCCATGTCGGGCCGGGACGCGTCCTCACGGGCGTAGGAGGCGAGGAGCTCCTTCTCGCCCCCCGCCTTCGGGAAGAAGAGGCCGACGACGGCTCCCCCCACGAGCACGGCGAAGATGCCCGAGGCATAGGCCCAGTGCTGGCCCTGGATGAACGACTGTTTGGCCGCCTGGGTGATCTGCGGGGCGTACTGCGGGTACTGCTGGGCGATGGCCTTCGCACCGTCGAAGGACTTGGTCAGCTCACTCTGCACGCTGGCGGTGACCTGGTCTGATTCAGGCGAGTTGGCGATGGCCTTCGAGGCGGCCGAGGCGTAACCGGCCGTGAGCAGAGCGCCCATGATCGACTGCATGATCGCTCCGCCCAGGTCCCGTTGGAGGTCGGCGGTCCCCGACGCCATGCCGACCCGCGTCACGGGGACCGCGCCGGTCAGCGAGTGTGACGCCGGCGTGCCGGCGAAGCCGACCCCGGCGCCCACCAGGGCGTAGGCCAGGCCCACCTTCCAGTACGGGATGCCTTCTTTCCACAGCACGAACATGGTCAGGAAGCCGAGCAGGATGAAGACGTAGCCGGCGAGGAGGGTGAACCGGGCCCCCTTGGCCTCGACCAGCTTGGCCGAGCGCGGCGCGATGAGGACCATGAACACAGCCGCGGGGAGGATGGCGAAGCCGGCGTCGACGGTCGAGTAGCCGAGCACGTTCTGCAGGAACTGCTGCCCGATGAACATCGCCCCCATGAGGCTGCCGAACACGATGATGCCGGCGCAGGCGGCCACCCAGAAGATGCGGCGCCCGGCGATGTGCAGGTCGTAGAGCGGCTGGCGGGCGCGCCGCTCCCGGAGGACGAAGCCGACGACGGCAGCCACGGCGATGATCACCAACCCGACCACGAGAGCCCCCTTGTTGGGCACGACGGCGAAGTTGATGGCCAGGATCACGGCGCCGACGAGGACCGCGGAGAGCAGTCCGCCCAGGTTGTCGACCGCCTCGTCGCTCTCGTTCACGTGGCTCGGAATGAAGCGGATGGTGAGGGGGATGGCGACGACGATGAGCGGCAGGGTGATGAGGAACACCGAGCCCCACCAGAACCGTGAGAGCAGCAGGCCAGCGATGAGGGGCCCGAGGGCGCTGATGGCGCCGCCGGTGGCCGACCACAGGGCGATGCAGCGGGTGCGGCGCGGGCCGCTCCACAAGGCGGTGATGAGCGACAGCGTGGTCGGGTAGGCCATGCCTGCGGCCACGCCCCCCACGAGCCGACCGGCGATCAGCACCCCGATGTTCGGCGCCCAGGCCATGACCAGGCAGGCCGGCAGCGAGAGCACCACGCCGAACGTCATCATCTGCTTGCGGCCGTAGCGGTCGCCGACCGCACCGAGCCACAGGACCGAGATGGCCAGGCCGAGCGAGTAGGAGACGGCCACCATGTTCAGCTGCGTCTGCGACGCGTTGAAGTGGAGGCCGATGTCCGGCAGGGCGACGTTGGCCGAAGCCAACGGCAAGTTGGCCACCGCCGCGACCAGGATGAGCGTGCCGAGGACCAGGCCTTCGCGGGCCGGTGCCTTTGACGTCACCTCCGCATTCCCTCCGTCCGGCCCCCCTGGTGTCGCTGCTGGCACGTGGACCTTCCTTCACGTTCCTCCGGCGAGCCCTGACGTTGGGCCGTCGCCGCCGCTCGCCCCATGCCACCCGACTCGCGACCGGTGGGCGGGCCCCAAGTCTGCAGGGTCGCGTGGGGCCATGCCAGTACCCGTGGGCCCGCGTCGCCCCCCGGACGACGGGCCGGTCGCTCTCTAGGGCACCAGTGGGTCGACCACGGGGTGCACGGCGCGCAGCACGTCGAGGAACAAGGCGGCCTGGACGAGTCCCATCCCCGCGACGACCGGCCAGAGGCGGTGGTGGCGCAGTCGCCAGGCCAGCGCGGCGAAGAGGGGGAAGGCGGCCATGGTGTAGCGGGCGATGCTCACCGAGAAGTAGGCGCTGTATGCCACCAGGAGCGAGCCGACCGTGTAGACCCACCACGAGCCGGGGACCGACCTGCGCCGGGCGTCGAGGAGCACACCGGGCTCGGCGGCCATGCGGTCGAGCCACCACACGCCGAGGAACCCCAGCGCCAGCGCGGCGCCCGCCAGCGCGTCGGGGACGAAGGCCGGCCCGAAGGGACCGGCCCGGAGCGCGGACACGGTGGAGACCACCGGTGTCGTGAACCACACGAAGTGCTGGCCGTACCAGAACCGCTCGGCGGCCAGGAAGGCCGTGGGTGTCCCGACCGTCGTCCATCCGTAGGCCATGAAGGCACCCAGTCCCAGGGGGGCGATGGCGACGCCGGCCAAGGGGCGCCACGTCCGACCTCGCCACGCGGCCGGCAGGGCGGTCGCCACCACGGCCAGCACCACCACCGCGCCCGCGTTGCGCGTCAACCCGGCCACGCACGCGCACAGCCCGGCCCACAACCAGGCGCGCCTGGTCAGGGCGAGGAGACATAGCGCGGCGGCGGTGAGGAAGAGTCCCTCGGTGTACGCCAAGGACAGGACGTAGGCGGTCGGGAAGAACACCAGGAGCAGGACGGCGCCGTCGGCCAGCCGTGCGCCGAGGACCTCGCGCACGGCCAGCCAGACGGCCAACGCGGCGCTGAGCCCCAGGACGAAGGCGGCGAGGACGGCGGCGCCGGCCATGGGGATCCGGGTCACCTCGGCCAAGGCGCGGATGACGAGCGGGAAGGCGGGAAAGAAGGCCCAGCGGCTGCCGGCGCCCTCCTGGTAGAGCTGGTGCGGGTACCCGTGCTGGGCGATCATCACGTACCAGCGCCCGTCGAAGATCGTCCCGAGCGTGTGCACCGGGTGCAGTCCTCGGGTGACCGCGGCGGCGGTCAACGTGACGGCGAGCACGATGAGTCGGGAGCCCAGGTAGAAACAGGCGGGCCGCGCCAGCTGCCGCAGCGTCCCCGCACGCCCGGCGCGGCGCGCTGACGGCGGCCCGGTCGTGGACACGTCGACCGCCGACGCGGGCCCGGTCGGGCCGGCGGGGGTCGTCACCGCCGCCGGCACGACGTCGGTCATCGTTCGGACGGGATCTCGGTGACGCGCAGGCCGCGACGAGCCGCGGCGACGACGAGCTCGGCGCTGAGCGATCGTCCGTCGTCCTCGATCAGCGGCAGGATCTCGAGCGCCCGGGAGCGGCGGATGGCGGTGGTCCCCCCGTCGAATCCGCCGACGCGGCCGACGCGGCTACGGGTGTGCAGTCGGGCCAGCTGGCGACGGACCCGGGCGGGCAGGCCGCCCGCTCGGGCGGCGACGTCCGCTCCGGACGCCCCATCGGGCTCCGCAGGACGTGTGGCCACCGCCAGCTCGCCGATACCTGACAGGACCGAGCCCACCACCGACGACAGGCGTGCCGCCGAGGTGGGCGAGGCGGCGTCGAGGCAGGCCACCACGTCAGCTCGGCTGCTGGCCAGGGCCATGCGGAGGGCGTGGGCGCCGTCCTCGCGGCAGAGGAGAAGGGCGTGGACCCCGGGAATGGTCGCGGCCAGGTGCTGGGCGATCTGGCGCGTGCCGTCCGTGCTGCCCGTGTCGGCCACCGTGACCACGGTGCGATAGGGGAACGACTGGTCGAGGGAGTGCCGCAGGGCGCGCACCGTGTCCGCGATCGTTGTGGCCTCGTTGTGCACGGGGACGACCACCTCGACCTGGTGGGGCGCTGCGGGAGGCCTCGGCGCCCGCCGCGCCGCGCCGGCGCGCGCTCGCCGCGCCTGTCGGCATCCGGCGTGCGCGAGGTGCACGCAGGGCCCGCCCGGGCGGGCGGGCACGGCCCAGGCCGCAGCTTCCATCGAACCCCCTCCGGTGGCGCGTCCGCTTCCATCGACAATGTCGGACGGCCTGCCACCGGGCCTTAGGGGTCAAAAAGGACCAAATCGGGGCCGCCGGGCCGGCTAGGCGTCCCGGGCCTCGCCAAAGTGGGTCAGTCGGCGGCGAAGGCGCCGGCAGCAGCCAGCACCGGGGCGAGCAGCGAGCGGTCGCCCTCGATCGACGCGCCCAGCTCGTCGGGCCGCAGGCGGTTGGCCGCCAGGCGGCACAGGCCGATCGTGTCGGTCCGCACCACGATGTCGGGGTCACCGGGTGCCTCGCCGAACGCCAGCGCGACGTCGAAGGTCCCGCCGCCCGGACCCCCCAGCTCGAAGCGCGCCGTGCACCCCGGACGGGGCTGTTCGGTGAGCAGTGTCCCCACGGGCAGGGCGTCCATCAGGTCGCGCACCATGAGCGACAACCTGGGCTCGTCCAGCAGGTCCAGGGGCCGGCCCACCGCCTGTCGCACGTCGTCGCCGTGTGCCCACAGCTCGAAGGTGCGCGAGACGCACAACGTCCGAACGGTGCCGGCCAGGTGGTGGTACCGCACGGGCTGGTCCGGCCCGAGTTCGCCGCAGGCGCCGATCACCTCGAGGAGCGAGTGCCACCACGCCCGGGCCACGGCCTCGTCTGTCTCGCCGGACAGGTCCGCCGAGGCCGCACGCGTCACCGCCCAGTGGTCCTCACGGCGGTCGGCGACCAGGGCGTCGCGCCGCCCGAGCTGGCCGAGGAGGTAGCGCTCCATGCCGACCAGGTGCTCGGCCAGCTGGCGGACGCGTGCGCCCTCCACCCGGGTCCGTCGTTCCCAGTCGCCGGCGTCGAGCGAGTCGAGGAGCTGGCCGAATTCGGCGGCCGTGTCGGCGAAGGCGTCGAGCGGGGCAATGCCTGCCACCTCGGGCCGGGCCCACCCGGGATGGCGGGTCGGCGCGCCCGCGCCAGGGGGGGCCTTCGTGGTGACGTCCGTGACGCGCTGCCACAGGCCGGCGGGCGGGCCGTCGGCTCCGGCCGCGGCCGAGTCGAGGGCCAGCTCGACGAGGCTCTCCCGGCTCAAGTCCATGCCAGCACTCCTTCTTCGCCCACGTCGGCGCGCAGGATCTCGTGCAACCGGGCCAGGGCCAGCCGGATGCGCGACTTGGCCGTCCCCTCCGGGATCGTCAGGTCGGCAGCGACCTGCCGGTAGGTGCGACCCTCGAAGTAGGCGCGCACGAGGACCTCGCGCTGCTCGTCGGGGAGGGACTCGAGCGCCCGGCGCACCCGGTCGCACATCCACTCGACGTCCACGCGGTCCTCCTCTTCGGGTGTCACCGAGCCGGCGGGCTCGGGTGTGCGCGCCTCGGAGCGGGTGCGGCGTCCCTCGGTGCGGACCTTGTCGACACTGCGGCGGTGGGCCAGCATGCCCACCCACGACTTGAGGCTGCCGCGCGCCGGGTCGTAGCGCTCGGGATGCTCCCACAAGTAGGTGAAGACCTCCTGTGCGACGTCCTCAGCCAGGGCGCCGTCGCGCAGCACACGGCGCGCCACGCCCAGGACGACGGGGCAGAAGCGCTGGTAGAGCACGGCGAGGGCATCGGGGTCGCGGGCCGCCAGTCGCGCCGAGAGGGCGCGGTCACTGTGTGATGGCTCCTCGTCCCGCAACGCGTCTGCGACGCCGTGCACCGCGTCCACGAGGCGCATCGTATCGACGCCGGGGCCGCCCGGCCCAGGTGCCGGCCGCGTCCGCGGCCCTCCGGCGAACGGCCGTTCGGGAGACGGCCCGACCCCCGCCGGGGCCGCCATCTCCCTGAGCCGGAGCCGAGCCGTCACGTGTGCCATTCGGCTCACGGCCCCACCCCGGATCACCGGCCCGGCTGATCCAGGCCGCGGTCGTGGGCGAATGAGGGGCACCGAGCGCGTGAAGGAGGAGCCATGAGCGCCGATGTCAACGTCAAGACCATCCAACTGCTCTACGAAGCGTTTGGACGGGGCGACCTCGAGACCATCCTGGCCTACGTCACCGACGACGTCGACTGGGCGACGGAAGCCAACGGTCGGGGTGCTCCCTGGTACGGGCCGCACCGGGGCGCCGCCGGCGTGCGCGATTTCTTCGGCGCGTTCGGCTCGACCATGGAGGTGACGGAGTTCGTGCCTGTGGCTTTCGCCGCTACGGAGGACGAGGTGCTCACCGTGGTTCGCTGCGCAGCCACCAACCGCGCCACCGGCAAGCCCATGGCCCACCACCTGCATCATTACTTCAAGTTCCGTGACGGAAGGGTCGTCTACTACCGAGGCAGCGAGGACACGGCCGAGACCACTGCGAGCTTCCAGGCCTGAGCGGCCGGCCTAGGGCCGGAACACCACCTTGATGGACCGCGAGGCGGTGCGGTCCATGGCGGTCGCGACGGCCTGCCGGTAGTCCTCGAGAGCGAACTCGTGGGTGACCACGACCGAGTGTGGGAGGAAGCCGGCTGCAAGGACGTCGATGGCCCGGTCGATCGAGTGCCGGCCGGCCGCGCCGGCCAGTCCGGGCGCGCCGTGTGCGTCGACCGTGTGGTCGATGGAGCCGACCAGGGCGACCTCCTTGTACCAGACCGGCGTGAGGTCCACCTCGCTGACGCCGCCGGCGCCGAGCATGAGGACGGTGCCGCGATTGGCCACGGCGCGCAGCGCCTCGGTGACCGACTGCGCGGCACCGACGGCCTCGACCACGTAGGGGAACCCTCCCATGAGCATCTTGTGGCGCGCCCGGCCCACCACGCGGGCGCCCGACAATTCGGCCAGCGTCTCCCAGTGCCCGTTGTCCGGGTCGCTGAGCACGACATGGTCCGCCCCGCACGCCCGCGCCGCGTCGGCCTGATGCGGGTAGCGAGCCAGCACCGTCACCTCGCAGCTCGGGTGGAGGCCACGGAGCGCAGCGAGCGCGGCCAACCCGATGATGCCGGCGCCGACGATCAGTGCCTGGTCACCGTCGACGGGGCCGGCCCTGAGGACCCCGTGGCACGCAATGGAAACGGGCTCGTAGAGGCTGGCACCGCGGTCCTCGACGGTGTCGGGGAGGGGGTGGAGCATCGAGCCGTGTGCCACCACGGACTCGGCCCAGCCACCGCCGAGGCCCTGGGTGTATCCGAGCGAGCGCCCGGCGCTGAGGACGTGGCTGTCGAGATTCAAGCAGGACGAGGCCCATCCACGGGCGCAATTGGCGCAGGGCGGGTCGATGCCGCGCGGCAGGCAGGGGATGCACGGGTCGACCGCCACCCGGGTCCCCACCGTGACCGGGCACTCTGGGCCGGCCTCCACCACTCGCCCGGCGGTCTCGTGGCCAAGGACGAAGGGCAGCACGCCCAGGCCGGCCAGCGCGGGCGACGGTCCCACGTTGTGGGAGAACAGGTGGAGGTCGCTCCCGCAGATGCCTCCCGTGCTGACCGCCACCCTGGCCCACGAGGGCCCGGGCAGCAACGGTTCGTCGATCTCGTGCAACGAGGCGGGGAATTCCTGGTCGGCCAGGTCGAACACCACGGCGCGCATGAACTGAGCGTAGGACACCTCGCCCGGGACGAGCGGGCCCGGACGGGTAATACTGCACCACGGCACGACACCCGGACGCCCCACGGGCGCGGCATCGGTGGCGAGGCGAGCGAAGCGTCGACAGCGGCGCTTCACGACTGAAAGGGGCACGGCATGGGAGCACAGGTCATCCTCGAGTTCGAAGGCGTGACGATCAAGGAGTACGAAGCGGTCAACGCGGCACTCGGCATCGACATGGAGAGCGGCGAGGGGAACTGGCCCGACGGCCTCCAGCTCCACGCCGCCGGCCTGAACGAGAACGGCCACCTCGTCGTCACCGAGGTGTGGGACACGCCCCAGCACCAGGCCCGGTTCATGGAGGAGCGTCTGGCTGCCGCCTTGGCCGAGGGTGGGATCACCGGCCCGCCGTCGAGCATCACGTGGATCGAGCTCGTCTCGCACCATCGACCGGGCAGCTGAACGACCCGTCCTCGCCGCCTACGGCGGATCGGGGACGGACGAGCCATCGCTGCGGCGCCACAGCGTCACGTTGAGGCCGGCCGAACCGACGACGATGCGGCCGAACACGTAGACCCACAGGAGCACCGCCAGGGCGACGCCGACGGCGCCGTAGGTGCTGGACTTGTGCGACACGTAGGGGCCGATCACGTACGTCGTCAGGGCGTGCAACACGAGGGTCCCGAGCGCGACGAACAGTGCGCCCGGCCAGAGCGCGCCTGGAGGCAGCGGTGCGTGGGGCAGCCGCCACGACACCCACCACCAGACCGCGAACGACACGGCGGTCACGGCGATCACGGCGAGCAGCGAGCCCACCAGGCCGAGATCGCCCCGGAGCTTGTTGCCGGCCACCGAGAGGACGGTCATGACCAGTGCCACCGCCACGGTGACGGCCGGGGGCCGCCACCCGGGCGGCTTGGCGCGGCTGAAGCGCCAGATCAGCCAATGCACCACGTAGAGGGTCTTGGCCAGGCTGTTGGCGGTGAGCACGAGTGCGAAGGTGGCGCCCAGAAGCAGTGTGATCTGCGAGATCAAGCTGATGTGCTGGCTGTCGACGATCGCGCTCGCCAGCACGCCGGTGATCCCGACGGTCTTGGCCAACTGGGCCGGGTCCTCGCTGAGCGTCCGGGCGGTGAGGCCGGCCAGGCTGAAGACGATGTAGACGAAGGGCACCAGGAACAGGAACATCCGGAAGGCGACGGCTCCCGCCAGGATGCCCCCGCCGACGTGCACGTCGAGCTCCCGTATGTCGAAGCCGGCACCGATGATCGACGACGTGTGGCGCCGTCCCTCGAGGGCGGCCCCGACTCGCGTCCGTTCGGTGTCGGTCCAGTGCCGCCCCTGGTCGACCCAGCGGCGCACGCGTCCACCGTCCGCCGGGCCGGGCGCGCGCTGGCCGTCACCCGTTGCCGGGTCGCACGATTCTCCGGAAGGCGCGCCGGTCGGGGCGGGAGGCTCCGGCTCCTCGTCTGGCCCGACCGGGACGTGCGACACCTGTGAGTCTGCCGCCTGCGGGACGAGCGGGGATCGGGTAGGGTGCTCTCCGATCACGAGAATCTAATTCTCGCTGGGCTGGCGGTGCCCGGCAGGAGGACTCATGACCGACTTCGACGCCATCGACTTCTTCAGGGGCAACGAGCTCATCGGAGACCCGTACCCCTACTACGAGCACCTGCGCCGGCAGTGCCCGGTGCAGCGTGAGCCCCACCACGGGGTGGTGATGGTCACCGGCTACGACGAGGCCGTGGCCGTGTACACCGACCCGAAGACCTTCTCCTCGTGCAATTCGGTGACGGGCCCGTTCCCGGGATTCCCGGTCCCGCTCGAGGGTGACGACGTCAGCGACCTGATCGAGCAGTACCGCGATCAGCTGCCGTTCAGTGACCAGATCACCACCATGGACCCGCCCAAGCACAAGGCGCACCGGGGCATGCTCATGCGTCTGATCACCCCGAAGCGCCTGCGCGAGAACGAGGATTTCATGTGGCGGCACGCCGACCGCCAGATCGACGAGTTCGTCTCCAAGGGTTCGTGCGAGTTCATCAAGGACTTCGCGGGGCCGTTCACGCTGTACGTCATCGCGGACCTGCTCGGGGTGCCCGAGGCCGACCACGAGTGGTTCCGCGAGGAGCTCCAGGGGGATCGCCGGCGCCGGGACCAGGCACTGGGGAGCACAGGGTCGGGCTCCCTCGGGCATTCGCCCCTCGAGTTCCTCTACGAACGCTTCACCGACTACGTGGACGACCGCCGCAGCGAACCTCGTGACGACGTGCTCACCGGCCTGGCCACGGCCACGTTCCCCGACGGCTCGATGCCCGAGGTGATCGACGTCGTGCGGGTGGCGGCGAACTTGTTCACCGCCGGGCAGGAGACCACGGTGCGACTACTGGCCGCATCGTTCAAGATCCTCGGTGAGGACCCCGCGCTCCAACGAGAGCTGCGCGGCGACCGCTCGCTGATACCGGACTTCGTCGAGGAGGTGCTGCGCGTGGAGGGTCCCGTCAAGGGCGACTTCCGCCTGGCCCGGCGCACCACGACGGTCGGCGGCGTCGACGTGCCGGCCGGCACGACCCTCATGGTGCTCAACGGGGCGGCCGGCCGCGATCCGCGGCGCTTCGATGCCCCGGAGGAGTTCCGGCTCACCCGGGAGAACAGCAAGGAGCACCTGGCATTCGGCCGCGGCGAGCACGCCTGCCCCGGAGGGCCACTGGCGCGGGCCGAGACGCGCATCAGCATCGAGCGGCTCTTGGCACGCATGGATGACATTCGCATCTCCGAAGCGGTACACGGGCCGGTGGCCGCGCGGCGCTACGAGTACGCACCGACGTACATCTTGCGCGGCCTGCAGAAGCTCACGCTCGAGTTCACCCCGGTGGGCTGAGCGCCTCCGTCCGGTTCGGCCTGGCCCTGGCCGGCGCCCGACGGCGTGCGATCATCCGGGCCGTGCACCCGGCGCCGTGATCCAGAGTCCGTCGACCGGTCGAATGCCCCCGTAGACGAGAGCGCGGGAGGGCACCGATGAGCGACGAGACACTGATGTGGGGCGAGGTGGCGGACATCGGACGGCTCTTGCACGAGCTCGACGACGATGCCTTCGACACTCCGAGCCTGTGCGAGGGCTGGACGGTTCGAGACGTGCTCGGTCACATGGGATTGGGCCACACCACGCCGATGCCGGCCATGGTCGTGAGGATCGGCCGGTACGGGTTCAACGTCCCGAAGGCGTCCTTCAGCGAGTCGAAGACGATGTTCGCCGGGAAGTCCCCAGACCAGATCCGCGCCTTCTGGGACGGTGTGATGGTGGCGCAGCACCCCCGCAAGGGGATCTCGAAGTTGATCCCGTTCCGAGCCGGCTTCCTGGACCACCTCGTGCACAACCAGGACATCCGCCGGCCCACCGGGATGTCGAGGACCGTTCCGCCCGAGACGCTCCGCCACGCGCTCGATCTCGTTCGGAGCAAGGGCAACACGCTGTTCAACCCGAAGCGGACCGTGGCGGGGCTGACGCTCCACGCCACCGACGTCGGGTGGTCCGGCGGTGAGGGCCCGGTCGTCGAGGGGCCGGGAGAGGCCATCGTGCTCGCCGCGGCCGGGCGGCCGGCGGCCTTGGCCGACGTGAGCGGGGACGGTGTTGCGCTGCTCCGTGAGCGCATCGGGACCTGACCCGACGAGGGCTTGAAGCCCGGGCTGCCGAAGAGCGACCGACACCGGTGTCGTATCATCTGACGTGGCCCACGACAGCGGAACCGCGGCACCTGACCATCCCGTCTTCAGCGCGATCGTCTTCGCCTACCGCAACGAGGCAACGGTGCTCCGCGCCGTCTCCTCCCTGGTGGAGCAGGACTTCGACGAGCCCTTCGAGGTGATCGTCGCCACGTCTGGTGGGGACCGGACCGCCGACATGGTCCGGCAGATCTTCCCGGCGGTGCAGGTGGTCGAGCGTCGGGAGAGGCTCATGCCCGGCGGGGCGCGGAACCTCGGGATCCGTGTGTCCCGGGGGGACTATGTGGGTTTCCTCGAGGCGGACTGCATCGCCCGACCCGGCTGGATCGCGAACCGCGTGGCGGCGCACCGGGCCGGTCACGGCGCCGTGGCGAGTGCCGTCGCCGTGGCCAATCCGGAGCATGCGGCGGCCCGGGCGACGGCCTTCTTGTGCTACGACAACCGCCTCGAGAACTCGCCGGAGGGCCCCGCGGGGATCCCGCGCTCCTTCGGCCTCTCGTTCTCCCGTGAGGTGCTTCGTCGTGCCGGGCCTTTCGACGAGGCCCTGCGGATCGAGGAGGACACGCTGATGGCCGAGCGGCTCCGCGAGGTCGGTGTCGGCGTATGGTTCTCGCCGTCGGTGTGCATCGAACACGTGGGCACCGAGCGCCTGCGCGACCTCTTGCGTGATCAGGCGGCGCGCGGACGCCGTCAAGCCCGCTGCGACGTCGTCACCCGTCCCGCCGGTGCGATCCGGGCCAAGGTGGAGTCCCGTCCCGGGCTCCTCACCGTCGCCGTCGTGCTCCGCACCGCTCGGCATCTCCTCGTGCGGCTCCGATTCCTCTCGAGGAACCTGCGGCGCTCCGCGCCCGACCGCAGCGAGCTGACGGCGACGATGCCCTGGGTCGCCGTCGGGCTGGGTGCCAACACACTGGGCTGGGCCCGCGAGCAGTACGCCTACAGGCGCACCGGGGCATTCACCCGGACCGACGGAGCTGGTCCCACGCGGGCTCCCCTCCGCCGCCGCACCGCGACCGACGGGGACAAGACCCTGGCGCTGACATTCGACGACGGTCCGTCGGACTCCACGGCTGGTGTGCTGGACGTCCTGGAGCGGTACGGCGTGCCGGCCACGTTCTTCGTCCTCGGCGACGAGGCCGCGTCACGCCCAGAGGCGGTGCGGGCCATCGCGGCGTCAGGTCACGGCCTGGGCATCCACGGCTGGAGCCACACCCCGTTCCCCGAATTGGGCCCCGAGGTCCTCGCCAAGGACCTCGACCGGACCGCCGAGCTCCTGCGGGAGCTCACTGGCGTCACATGCCACGACGTCCGTCCACCGAAGGGTATCTACGACGGGGAGCTGGTCTCGCGGCTCGAGGACCTCGGTCTCGCGACCTGGCTCTGGACGGCGGACGCGCGTGATTTCGAACCGGGCACCACGGCCGCCACGATCGCCCGCAAGGTCCTCCTGTCGCTGACCCCCGGCGGGATCGTCCTCATGCACGACGGGGGAGGGGACCGGTCGAAGACGGTCCAAGCCCTGCCGGCGATCATCGAGGGTGCTTTGGCACGCGGCTTCCGCTTCGTGACGCTGCGCGACGCGCACACCGCCGAGACGGGCACCGTCTAGCGTCAGTCTCGTGCTCCTGCCGAACCGGGCACGCGGGCCTGCAGGGTCGTGCTCAGCGGTACTCGGGGTTGGGGAAGTCGAACCGACAGCCGGCGTCCCACGCCGCGCGCTGATTGCCGTGGGCCGGAATACCGCCGGCATCTTTGAGCTGGCGGGCCAGGTGGAGGAGGTTCCACGTCATGAACGTCGTGTTGCGGTTGGTGAAGTCGTTCTCCGGACCGCCCGACCCCGGGTCGAGGTAGGAGGGACCGGGGCCCGCCTCACCGATCCAACCGGCGTCGGCCTGGGGAGGGACCACGTATCCCAAGTGCTGGAGCGAGTAGAGGATGCTCATGGCGCAGTGCTTGACGCCATCCTCGTTGCCAGTGACCAGGCAGCCACCGACCCTCCCGTAGTAGGCGTACTGCCCATGGTCGTTGAGCAGGTGCGAGTTGCCGTAGAGCCGCTCGATGACCTTGGTGCACACCGACGACTTCTCCCCGAGCCAGATCGGAGTGCACAGGACGAGGATGTCGGCGGCCATGACCTGTTCGGATATGGCCGGCCATGCGTCATGCTCCCACCCGTGCTCGGTCATGTCGGGCCAGACCCCTGTGGCGATGTCGTGGTCGATCGCCCGGAGCGAGTCCACGCTCACGCCCTGGCTCCGCATGATCTCCTGCGAGATCCGCGCCAGTCCTTCGGTGTGGGAGATCTCAGGGGTGCGCTTGAGTGTGCAGTTGACGAAGAGTGCCCGTAGATCGGAGAAGTCCCATCGGCTCTGCCGGCAGAGCTCCTCTTGCATCGGCGTCAGCGTCACGGTGCTCGCCCCCCTCGTCCCTTGAATCCTACGTCTTCGCTTCGACGATGAACGACGCGTGGCAACTCGTACCCGACGCGAAGGTCACGATGACGGACCCGAGCTGACCGAGGTCCGGCACCGTGAACGACCCCAGACCGTTCCCGCTGGCGTCCGTCGTGCCCGGGTACGTGTCGACGGCACCGACGAGCCCTCCGATGATGCTCACCAGGTAGGACCGCGAAGGGAGTGTTGACTTGATGGCGTCGATGCCGCGGCCCGACACCGGGTAGGCGTCGGAGGGTGTCGACACGGTGCAGCTGCCCGGGGAGTCCGAGGCCGGCGACTGCGAAACGGGCTGCCGGGGGTGCCATAGGCCGGGAGAGGTCTTGATGCCAGGCAGCGTCGCCGGGCTCGCCGGGTGCGGGGTGGCGGACTGCGACGGTGCGGATGTGCCGGACCAGCGCGCTCCGGCGGCGAACGCGGCCGTCGTCGCGGCGGCGGCCACGCACACGGCGGCCGCCGCGATCCACCAGGGACGACGGGACCGGGGTGGGTCCGGCCGCCCCAGCGGCACGGTCTCGGGTGGTTCGTCGACCCGGATCCACGTGTCGACGACCCAGCGCCGGCGAGCGGACCACGACGTCCCGGTCCAGTAGCACTGTTCGTTGGATCGGAACCTGTCGGGATACCAGCCCGGCACCATTGCGACGGCACGCGCGGGGGGATGGGCGCTGCCTTCACCATCCATGGCGCCTGAGGCTAACCAGCGGGAAAACTGCGCTGGTGGACCCCGATCATCGTGATTTGGTGCGTCAGGTGACTTCCCACCGTCGGAGTTGATCGGTCAGCCAGCCGTACTCCCAGAAGCTGACGTTCCCACCGTGGTGGAGCAGCCGCAGGTGTGCGTCCGCCATGAGCGCTCGCCGCCGCGATCCGTCGGTGTCCGTGAGCGATGCGGCAGCCAGGGCCTCGCCGAGACGGATGGCGACGACTGCGTCACCCCGGGCCAGTGCCACCTCGGCGCGGTCGAGCACGGCCGGCGCCCCGGCTATCTCGGCCAGCTCCGCCAGCGCGGTGCCCGAGGACTCGGGGTAGAGCTCGGTGGTCGACTGCAGCTTGAACCATCCGACGTAGGACTCCCACAAGGTCCGTACGGCCCAGGAGACCTTCCCGTAACCCTGGCCGACCCGGAGCTCGGGGGGCAACTCGATCTCGCGCATCAGGGTCCACACGTCGACACCCTCGTTGAAGCCCTCAAGGGTGCGCCGGTGCACGTGGTCGACGGCGTCGTGTAGGCGCTCCAACGAGGCCTCGATGAGGGCGGCCCCGACGATCGGATCGTGCCTCCCGGTGACGAGCACCTCGGGGCGCAGCGCGCGCACCATCCGGTTGGTCTCCAGCTGGGGCTCGACGAACCGGTACTTGTCGCCCCGGATCGTGTTGAGGTTGGGGAAGTGCGGGAACAGGGGCCCGAACAGGTTGCTGACGAGAGCGACCCGCTGATCGGGCAGCCAGACAACCGCACAGTCGACGGTCTCGCCCACGGCGGCGAGCAGCTCCACGCGCAAACCGTCGACGGTGAGGCTCAGCCGGTCGTCGAACGTGATGTCAGGCGTCGGCCGCGACTGGCGCATCGACACTCCGGGGTTCTGCTGTGCGATGCGGCGGGCGTCGGTGCCGAGCATGTCGAACCAGATGCCCGCCGTTCGCATGCGCAGTCCCTGGATCCGCCGGTCGTCGTCCTGACAAACCGGGTTGTTGGCCTGCGCGATGTAGGTCGTGCCAGGCTCCTTGAAGAGGTCGACACCCCCGACGTGGTCGACGTGGCCCTGCGTCGTGACCACGTGGTGGGTGGGGCCGGGCCGGATGGCGTCGAAGACCCGCTTGTGGTGTGGCGCCTCGAATCCCATGCCGGTGTTGACGATGAGGCGTCCGCCGTCGGTGAGCACCAGGTAGGCGGCCGTCGTGCCGCCCGAGCGGTACACGAGCCCGTCCACGACCGGATGTGCGGGGTCGTCGTACACGGGAGTCAGGAGCTCTCGGCCCGGCCGCGTATCGATGAGGTGGTCGACTTCTTGCTGGATGCTCACGTGACCTCGATTCGAACTGGGAACCGGTCCAGGTACCCGCGATAACGGGATCGGACGGCTTCGGGCGTCGTGGAGAAGTCGCGTCGCAGGTCGTAGACGACCTGACCCTCCTTCCCGCGTGGGTGGGTGGCGCGGTAGTCCTCGATCTCCGCCCGCGCCCGACCGGTCAGTTCGATGCCGGCGGATGCGTACACCTGCTCGAGCATGCCCATCTCGTCGTCCATGTACTCGTGGAACAGGACGTCCAGCGTCCGCTCCTCGGGCAGTAGGTGGCGGTCGCGCAGTGAGGCATCGAGGAGCCGACCGATGCGGTCGGTCCAGTAGTCGCGGTACCACCCTGGCTCGGTCGCTCGGTAGGCGGCTCGTGACCCGTAGCACAGCATGGTGATGGTCGACTGCACCACCGCCACCGGGTCGCGGTGGGTGACCACGATGGTGGCGTCGGGGAAGGTGGCGAGCAGCGGACCGATCTGCTCCAGGTGCTGCGGTGACTTGAGCACCCAACGCTCCCGTGGGCGGTACCACTGCAGGACCTGTAGCACGGACTTCATGTAGGCGTAGTGGGGTGTCTGGTCGTGGGCCAGGTAGTAGTCCCTCCACACGGGCGCCCGGGCGATCCACTCGGTGTTGTAGCTCGAAAAGTCGGCAGCCTGGAGCTCGATCTCCTCATGCACGTGGTCGGGTGCCATCGGGTGCATGGCGGCCACCAGGGGTGCGCCTGCCTGCATGGCCTCCCACGCCTGCTGACAGCGGGTCCAGCGGGCGTCGACGCCCTCGGCGCTCACCGTCTCGGCAGGGTCGGGGACCGGCTCGTAGGACTCCCACAGCGGCATTGAGCGGAAGCGCGTGTCGGCGGCCAGGAGGTTCACCAGATGGGTGGTGCCCGATCGCGGGAGCCCGATCACGATCACCGGCGCGGCGATGGGCACGTCGAGGATCTCAGGGTGGCGGGCCAGGAGGTCGTGGATGCGCAGGCGGTTCGACGCGTAGCGGACGCAGTCGCCGAAGAAGAGCATCCGGCCGAGCCCGGTGCGCTCGTCGTCGGCGTCCATCTCGGCCAACTGGACTCTCAGCCGCTCACGGAAATCGTCCGGACCGAAGCCCTCGAGGCCCGTGCGGGCGACGGCGGCCCGGCACACGGCGTCCACGCTGAGCTCGGTATGCCTCGTCTCCCCGTACTCGACCCCCATGCGCTGGACCTCGTTGAGCACCGGATCGGCCAGGTCGTCGATGCGGATCTCCTCGGCCACACAGCTCCTCAGACGCGCCAGATAGCCGCCGTCGACGGCGAGCACCGAGCCGGTGGTGTACGAGGACGCGTCGCTGCATAGGTAGAGGACGGCTGCGGCCACCTCTTCGGCGGTCCCCATCCGGTGCAATACACCGCGCGACAGCTCGCTCTCGAGCAGCTCGGGGAAGGCTTGCATGGGGGCGGTCATGGCAGTGTCGATCAGGCCGGGGGCTACGGCGTTGACCCGGATGCCGTCCTCCGCCCAGCGTACGGCCAGGTTACGGGTCAGCGTGAGTAGCGCGGCCTTGGCGGCGGCGTACCCGGGCACGATGGTCGTCGAGCGGAACGCCGTCATCGAGACCAGGTTGACCACGCTGGCCCCGCCGGCCATCGAGCTGGCCGACAGGGCGGGCCCGGCCCCGACGGTCAGGCGCATGGCGCCCTCGACGTTGAGGTCGAGGGCGGCCGAGAACCCGTCGGGTTCCCATTCGTCCTGGCCGTCGGGGAAGTTGGCCCCGGCGTTGTTCACCAGCACGTCGAGGAGGCCCAGCCCGACGGCCAGGGCGTCCACCGCTTGGTGGTCGCGCATCTCGAGTTGGCGGTAGGCGAAGCCGGACAGATCGCGTTCGTACCCGGAGGCGTCGGCGCGGGTGCCGGTGACGGTCACGGAAGCCCCGGCTGTGGCGAAGGCGGTGGCGACGGCGTGGCCGATGCCGCTTGTGCCCCCTGTGACCAGGACCACGGTGCCGTCGAAATCGAAGTGCATCCGGTTCGTCATCCGTCGTCCCCCATGGTGATCATGACCTTGCCGCAGTCTCTTGAGCCCTCGAGGACTGTGAGTGCCGGCCCGAAGTCCTCGAGGGGCATCGTGTGCGTCACGAGATGCGACAGGTCGCGACGGGTCAGCAGCTCGACTGCGTCCTCGAACCGGGACGGGTACTCGAACGAGCCCCGGATGGTGAATTGCTTCATGAGCAGGATGGCGTAGTTGGTCGGCACGGGTTGGTAGTGGAGGCCCACGACCGACATACGGCCGTCGAAGCGGCCGTGGTTCAGGATCTCGCCGATGACGCCGTCGGACCCCGACGCCTCGATGTAGGCGTTGGTGGCAGGGGTCGGGCCGAACATGAAGGGCACCGTGCCGTGCAGCCGCGCCAACTCGTCCCACACGTCCTCGGTGGCCGGGTCGAGGGCGTGGTCCGCCCCGAGGCTGCGGGCCAGCTCGCGGCGCCGGGCGCTCGGATCGATCGCCACGACTCCGTCGATGCCGCGGTCGATCAGGGTGGCGATGGCCATGAGCCCGATCGGGCCGCACCCGAAGACCGCTACCGTGTCACCGGCGGTCACGGCGGCCTGGTTGACCGCCTGCATCCCCACGGCGAGCGGTTCGGCCAGGGCGGCGACCCGCAAGGGCATGCCGTCGGGAACCCGGAACAGCCGACGCGGATGAGCGGCCTCCCGGACGAGGAGCACCGGGGTCAGCCCGCCCTCGGGCGCGCCGCTGCCGAGCGGGCCGCTCCCGATGTCGGTCGGGCAGACGATCACACGGTCGTTGACGCCCACGCCGACGACATCGGCGCCGACCCACTCCACCACGCCCGCCATCTCGTGGCCCAGGCACTGGGGCCGGCCGATGATGCCACCCATGTGGACGAACGACACGTCGGTGCCGCAGATGCCGCACGCGGCGATCCGCACGAGCGCGTCGCGCGGGCCCGGTCGCGGATCGGGCAGGTCGTCGAGGCGTACGTCGTTCGGTCCGTGGACGCGGATCTGCTTCACGTCGGCGTCATCTCAAGGCGTGCGCGGGCACCTTCGTCCCCAGGTGAGATCGGACATCGTTCGAAGGTGTTCTACCAGCCCCATCCGCCGGCACCGGATCCGCGGGTGACGAACCGGCGAGGTGCCAGACTTCCACCATGAAACTCGGGCTGGGCCTCGACCTCTATCGCGGGGCCCACCTGGAGGTACCCGTCGAGCGCGTCCGCCTGGCCGAGCGGCTCGGCTACCACTCGGTGTGGACGGCCGAGGCCTACGGCGCTGACGCCTTGTCGCCCTTGGCCTACCTGGCCGCGTGCACCTCTCGCATCAAGCTCGCCACGGGCGTGGTGCAGGTGGCGGCCCGTACCCCCGCCGCCACGGCCATGCACACGCTCACCATCGACGCGCTCGCCGGTGGCGGCCGCGTCGTCATCGGCCTCGGGTTGTCGGGCCCTCAGATCGTCGAGGGCTGGTACGGCCAGCCGTGGGGGAGCCCGAACCGCCGGCTGCGCGAATACGTGGCGATCATGCGCAAGGTGTTCGCGCGAGAGCCCCTGACGGGACCCGGCCCCGAGCTCCCGCTGCCCTACGACGGGCCCGGCAGCACCGGCCAGGGAAAGCCCTTGCGCTCCATCCTCCACCCGGCCGGACAGGTGGAGATCTGGCTGGCCGCCGGCGGTCCGAGGAACACGGCGCTGAGCGCCGAGGTTGCCGACGGCATGTTGCCCATGGGGTGGGGTGCCGAAGGCCCCGGTGCGTACGGCCCGGCCCTCGAGCGGGGGTTCGCCGCACGCGGGGGCCGGCCTGCGAACTTCGAGATTTTCTCCAACCTCGGCGTCGCCGTGACCGAGGACGTGCAGGCACAGCTCGACGCCATGAAGCCGCTCACCGCGATGTACGTCGGCGGCATGGGCTCGGCATCCCACAACTACCACCGCGAAGCCATGGCCCGGCGTGGCTACCCCGAAGAGGCCGCCCGCATCCACGAACTTTGGCTGGCCGGGCGCCGGGACGAAGCAGTGGCGGCCGTGCCCGACGAGTACCTCGACGAGGGCGGCCTGTTCGGATCGGTACGGCGCATTCGCTCCCGATGGGAGCCGTGGACCGGTCGGGGGCTGACCGGAGTCGTGGTCCGCAGCGACGACCCTGCCGCACTCGAGCTCATGGCCGACTTGGCCGGCACCAGGGATGCCACCGAGGCCCGCGCGTGACGGACGCGAGCGGCGAGGACCGGACGCTGCTGGTCGACCACCCCGTCCAAGGCGTCGCCCGGATCACGCTCAACCGGCCTGAGAAGCGCAACGCCATCTCCACGCCGATGCGCGCCGAGTTGTTGTCCGCGCTCGAGGCGAACGACGGCGACGACGAGGTCCGGGTGACCGTCGTACGGGGCGCCGGCGACTGCTTCTCGGCCGGCTACGACCTCGGGGGCGGGCTCATGGACGATCCCCCCTTCCACACCGCGCCGGGCGACGGGGCGTGGAGCCGCCACGTCACCGACAACTGGTTCGCCCTGTGGGACCTGGCCAAGCCCGTCATCGCCCAGGTGCACGGCTACGCCATCGCCGGTGCCACTGAGCTGGCCCAGGCCTGTGACCTCGTGTACGTGGCCGAGAACGCCCACATCGACTACCCCGTGGTGCGTGTCGCGAGCCCGCCCGACTTCGGGTACCACATGCCGCTCCTCGGCTTTCGGCGCGCCATGGAGATCATGCTCACCGGAGGAGCCATGACAGGTACCGAAGCCGCTCTGATCGGCTGGGCCAATCGGGCCTTCCCGGCGGCCGAGCTCGAGGACGAGGTGCTCGACGTGGCGTCCGCCGTGGCCGGGGTGGCCACCGACCTGGTCCAACTCAACAAGCGCATGGTGCACCGCCAAGCAGAGATTCTCGGGGTGCGCGCCGCCATCCGGGCCGGATCGGAGTTTCAGGCGCTGGCCGGGCACCAGGCGTCCGTGCAGGCGTTCCGGGCCGACCCCCTCGGCACCATGAAACGCCTGCACGCGGTGGACGCCGACCGGCGTCGGGCGCGTGAGGGTCGCGGGGGCGGGGCGTCATCGTAAGGGGCGGCAGCTACCATGCCATCGATGGCGGCCACAGCCCGACCCGGCGCACTCGAGCGCGATCTGGTGAACGTCGACTCGCCGGGCACCGCCGACCTGCTGGCCGGCGAAGCGGTGACGCCGGTGGGGGCGAAGACCCCGCCCCGACCGCTCATGCGTGGCTGGCTGCACGCACTCGGCTTCGTGGCCATCTGCATCGCCGGCCCGGCGCTGGTCGCGGAGGCCCCGACCGCCGCCACGACGGCCGCTCTGACGGTCTACGTCGTCTCGATCGCGACCCTCTTCGGCGTGAGCGCCGCCTTTCACATGATCCGATGGTCGCCTTCCGCCAGGCGTCGCATGCGGCGAGCCGACCACTCGACCATCTTCCTGGCTATCGCCGGCACGTACACCGCCGTCGCCGGACTGGCCCTCAGCGGCTGGGCCCAGGCCACCATCCTCGTGGTCGTCTGGGTCGGGGCCCTGGGGGGCATCACGCTCCGGCAGGCGTGGCTCGACGCGCCGAAGTGGGCGATCGCGCTGCCCTACGTCGTCGTGGGCTGGTCAGCCCTCCTCGTGGCGCCGGCGCTGTTCCGGGCTCTCGGCGGTGCCGGGTTCACCCTGCTGCTCGCCGGTGGTGCCGCGTACACGGCCGGAGCGCTCGTCTACGCGCGGAAACGGCCGAGCCCGTGGCCGCGGACCTTCGGCTATCACGAGCTCTTCCACCTGTGCACCCTGGTCGGTGCGCTCCTGCACTTCGTCGTGATAAAGGAGTACTGCCTGCCGCTGGCGTGACGGGAGTCCCCTTGACGACGCAGGGGCCACACGGTCATCGGCGCCCCTCGTCGTCGCCGCTCGGAGTCACCGACCCACGCTCGAGCCCGGCCGGCCGGTTGACGAAGCGCTTGTCGCGTTCGTTCCAGAACCAGCCGCCCGCGACGACCGTGCCACCATCGGTGTTGACGACCGTACCGGTGACGAAGCGGAATTGCTCCGAGGCCAGCGCCACAATCACGTCGGCGTTGTCCTCGGGGGTGCCGAACCGGCCCAGCGGGGCCCACCACCTCCACCGCGGATCGGCCCGGGTGTCGTCGTCGTACGGGACCTGCTCGGTGTCGGTGATGTCCGGGGCGATGCCGACCACGCGTACGCCGTTGTGGCCGTAGGCCAGCGCCATGGACGCCGTGAACTGGTTGACCGCTGCCTTCGCCGCCGCGTACACGGGGTCGCTGGGATAGGCACGCACTCCCTCGACGGAGGAGACGTTCACGATCACTCCGTGCCTGCGCTCGAGCATCTGCCCGAGAAACGCCCTGGTGACCGAGAAGACTTGGGTCAGGTTGATCGCGAGCAGCCGGTCCCAGTGCTCGGGACCACCCAGGTGGAACGGCGTCACCCTGACCCAGTGCCCCACGTTGTTGACCAGCACATCCACCCGTCCGTGTGCCTCCAGCACGGCGTCGGCCATCGCCGCCACGGCGGCCTGGTCAGTCACGTCGGTGCAGTGGGCCGTTGCTCCTGGCCCGCACCCGGTGGCCACGGCGACCGCACCCTCCTCATCGAGGTCGATCACGGCGACCCTGGCGCCCCGCGCGGCGAACGCCCTACACGTGGCGGCACCGATCCCGTGCGCCCCGCCGGTCACGACCACCACCGAGTCGTTGAACATCGCCTCGTGCCTCCTTCGGGCAGAACCGGGCGTGAGACTGCCACAGGCAGCGCCGGCCCACCGACCGGCCACCGTTGGTTGGAATACGCAGCATCCCGGCGCTTATGCTCCGCCGGGCGCACGCCGGTGCGCCACCGACGACGCCCGCATCACTGGGAGCGGCATGGCACGCCTCGAGGAAAACCTCATCACCTTCCCGTACCGCCGTTCGCTCGGGCCCGTGACCGGCGCTTTCATGACGGCGCTGACGGAGAAGCGGATCCTCGGGATCCGCAACGGCGATGGTGTGCTGGTGCCGCCCATGGAGTGGGATCCGGCCACCGGCGCTTCCCTGGCCCGCGACATGGTCGAGGTCGGTCCTGCCGGCACGGTCGAATCGTGGACATGGGTGCCGCAACCGACCGAGCAGCACCCGCTCGACCAGCCGTTCGCCTTCGCGTTGATTCGTCTCGACGGCGCGTCAACACCGTTGCTGGGCGCAGTGGACGCCGGCTCGCCCGACGCCATGTCCGAGGGCATGCGGGTAGCTCCTCGCTGGCGTGGCGAGCGCGTGGGCCGCATCACCGATATCGCCTGCTTCGTGGCGGGCGAGGCGCCCGAGGTCGAGGGCGAGGACATGGGCCCGGCGGCGGAGCCGGTCGCCATCATGGACTACGTCGCCTCCATCGCCTACCGCAACCCCGTGCCGCCCGTGCTCGACCTGGTGATCGAAGCGTCCCGGCAGCAGCGCCTGCTCGGGTTCCGCTGTCCGGTCTGCGAGCGCGTGTACGTCGGTGGACGTGCTGTGTGCCCGATCGATGCCTACGAGTTCACCGCGGTCGAGGGAGTCGACCTCCCGCACACGGGTACCATCACCAACTTCGTCATCGTGACACCCGTGCAGTATCCGGGCCAGACCGAGACGGAGCCCTTCGCCCGGGTGTTCGTGCTGCTCGACGGCACCGACGTCATTCTGAGCTACCAGCCGGTGATCGAGTTGCCGGTCGAGGACGTGGCCGTCGGTGTGCGGGTGGCAGCGGTCTGGGCATCTGCCGCCGAAGCAGCCGATGCGGGCGGCGGCATGGGGGGCACGTGGGGGAGCCTCATTGGCTGGATGCCGCTCGGCGAGCCCGCAGTGGACGACCCCGACCTGGTGAACAGGATCTTCTGATGGCGCCGTCGACCGACATCGCCGTCGTCGGGTGGGCCCAGGCCGAGATGGTGCGGCACACCGAGCTGAGCGAGACGCAGCTCCTGCTCCGCGCCGTCACCGGCGCTCTCGAACCACTGGGCCTCACCCGGGCGGACGTGGACTTCACCTGCCTCGGCTCCTGTGATTACATCACCGGGCAGGCGTTCTCCTTCGTGGCCAATCTCGACGCCATCGGTGCTTGGCCGCCCAAACGCGACAGTCACGTCGAGATGGACGGAGCCTGGGCTCTTTACGAGGCATGGCTGCGCCTGCAGGAGGGCGACATCGAGATCGCGGTCGTGACCGGGTCGGGACGATCGTCGACCGGGGACCCCGCACTCATCTACCCGATGGAGATGGACCCCTACTACTTGGCGCCCATCGGCGCCGACCCGTTGACGTTCGCCGCGCTGCAGGCCCGAGCGGTCATCGCGGCGGGCATCGCCGACGAGCGGTCGATGGCCGAGGTGGCCGTTCGCTCGCGGGGCACCGGCACAGTGGACGAGCTCCTGCGCGCCGAGTACGTCCGCCAGCCGCTGCGCCGCCACGACGTGCCGCCCATCACCGATGGCGCGGCGGCCATGGTGCTCGCTACGGGGGATCGGGCGCGTCGGCTGGTCGACCGGCCGGCCTACGTTGCCGGCTTCGACCACCGCACCGAGTGCCACAACCCGTCGTTCCGGCGCCTCGACGACTCGCCCTCGGCCCGGTTGGCCGCCGAGGCTGCCGGGCTCGGTGACGGCCCGGTCGAGGTAGCCGAGCTGCAGGCGGCGTTCACTCACGAGGAACTGCTGTTGCGCTCCGTGCTCGGTCTGGGGGGCGACGTGGTGGTGAACGCCTCTGGGGGTGCGCTGCGCTCCAACCCGATCATGGCCACCGGCCTCTGCCGGATCGGTCACGCGGCCGACCACATCCTCGGTGGCGGCTCCCGGGCGCTGGCCCATGCGACCAGCGGTCCGTGCCTGCAACAGAACCTGATCTGCATCCTGGAGGGACGTTCGTGATCCCCGCAGCAGTGGTCGGGGTCGGGCAGACCCATCACAAGACTCGGCGCCTCGACGTCTCCTTCGGTGGCCTCGTCCGCGAGGCCGTCTTCCGTGCCCTCGAGGATGCGCAAATGGCCATGGAGGACGTCGACGCCGTCGTCCTCGGCAAGGCTCCGGACCTCTTCGAGGGCGTGATGAAGCCCGAGTTGTACCTCTCCGATGCCCTCGGCGCCGTCGGAAAGCCGATGTTCCGGGTGCACACTGCGGGCTCGGTGGGAGGGTCGACCGCCATCGTCGCGGCCAGCCACGTCCAGGTCGGGAAGCACAAGACTGTGCTCGCCGTAGCGTTCGAGAAGCAATCCGAGGGCAACGCGCAGTTCGCTCTCGGCTCGGGACGGGGCGCCTCGCTCGGTGCGGGCGGCGCCTTCGCCCCGTTCATCCGTTCCTACATCCACCGTTCGGGCGCTCCTGAGCACATCGGATGGAAGGTCGCGGTGAAGGACCGCCTCAACGCGCTGAAGAACCCGTTCGCACACCTGAAGATCGAGGACATCTCGATCGAGAAGGTGAGGAACAGCCCGATGATGTGGGAGCCCATTCGCTTCCTCGAGTCGTGCCCCTCGTCTGACGGGGCCTGCGCCGTCGTCATCACCGACGAGGCGGGCACCAGGGGCCGCACGCCCGCCTGGATCCTCGGCACCTCCTCACGCTCGGAACCGCCGTCGTTCCCCGGTCGCGACCCCGTGCGCCCGCAGGCCTGCCTTGTGTGCGCTCAGGACGTCTACGCCCAGGCCGGCATCACGCGGCCCCGGGAGCAACTCGACATGGCCGAGCTGTACGTGCCGTTCTCGTGGCACGAGCCGATGTGGCTCGAAACCCACTTCATCGCCGACGTGGGCGATGGCTGGAAGATGGTCGATGACGGCTCGACGGAGTTGGGTGGGTCCTTCCCCGTGAACTGCTCGGGCGGCGTCCTGTCGTCGAACCCGATCGGCGCTTCGGGGCTCCTGCGATTCGCCGAGGCGGCCAACCAGGTCCGGGGCGCCGCGGGTGAGCACCAGGTTGAAGGTGCGCGCACCGCCCTCGCCATGGCTTATGGCGCCAACTCGCAGTATTTCAGCATGTGGGTGGTGGGGGACCGCCTGCAGCCATTCGCCTGAGCGCCGTGTCAGCCGGCCCCGGACCGCTGTCCCAGGTCGCACTGCTTCGTGCACGGTCCTCGCGCCATAATGCCCGGGGGGCCCGCCCGCACGTGGCTGGGCTGTTCCCGTCACCGACAGGGGGTGGAAGGCGTGAGCGGACCCGACGCCAAAGAGGTCGAAGTGGACGTGGTGATCGTCGGAGCGGGGTTTTCCGGCCTCTACCTCGCGCACCGGATGCGCCGGCTCGGCCTGACGGTGCAGGGCTTCGAGGCCGCGGCTGACGTCGGGGGCACGTGGTACTGGAACCGCTACCCCGGGGCGCGCTGCGACATCCCCACCACGGACTACACCTACAGCTTCGACCCGGAGCTCGAGGAGCTCTGGACCTGGTCGGAGAAGTACGCCACGCAGCCGGAGATCCTCGCCTACATCGAATTCATCGCGGACCGCCTCGGACTCCGCCGCCACTTCGAGTTCTCCACACCTGTGGACGCAGCAGCGTGGGACGAGGGGGCGCGCCGCTGGACGGTACGGACCGAGACCGGGACGGAAGTCGCATGCAGGTTCTTCGTCATGGCAACCGGCTGCCTGTCCGCCCCCAAGGCGCCTGAGATCGAGGGAGTCGGGCGCTTCGGGGGAGACGTCTACTTCACCAGTCGCTGGCCGCACGAAGGAGTCGACTTCACCGGCAAGCGGGTGGCCGTGATCGGAACCGGCTCCTCGGGTATCCAGTGCATCCCCCTGATCGCCCAGGAAGCGTCGCAGCTGACGGTCTTCCAGAGGACGCCCAATTTCTCCATCCCCGCCCACAACGGGCCGCCGGCGGCCGACCGCCGGGCCGCCCTGGCCGAGGACAGGGACGCCTACCGGACGGCCGCCCGCAATTCCCGTGGCGGCGTCCCGGGTGATCCGACCACCGTCGTGGGTGTCACTGCCGACGAGGAGACGCGCCGGCATCGCTTCGAGGAGGCGTGGGAACTGGGCGAGCTGTTCGGCATCCTGGGAGTCTTCGCTGACCAGGCTTTCGTGCCGGCCTCGAACGAGATCGTGGCCGAGATGCTCCGCGCCAAGATCCGGTCGATCGTCGACGACCCCGGGACGGCCGAGGACCTCTGCCCGACGGGCTACCCGTTCGGGACCAAGCGGCCCTGCCTCGACACTGGCTACTTCCAGACGTTCAACCAGCCCCACGTCCGACTGGTCAACCTCCGGAAACATCCGATCTCCGCCGTGTCGGAGACGGGGATCGACCTCCCCGACGAGTCACTCCCCTTCGACGCGATCGTCTTTGCCACCGGCTTCGACGCCATGACAGGGCCGTTGGTGTCGGTCGATATCCGGGGGAGGAGTGGGGTATCCCTCCGAGAGAAGTGGGCTGACGGTCCGTCCACGTACCTCGGGCTCACGACCACCGGCTTCCCCAACTTCTTCACGATCACCGGTCCAGGAAGTCCCTCCGTCCTGTCGAACATGCTGGTGTCGATCGAGCAGCACGTCGAGTGGGTCGCCGACTGTCTCGAGTACATGCGGTCGCGCGGGTTCGAGACGATCGAGCCGACTGCGTTGGCCGAAGAAGGTTGGAACCGGCACGTGCAGGACTGCGCGGCGATCACCCTCTACCCGAAGGCCAACTCCTGGTACATGGGGGCGAACGTCCCCGGGAAGCCCAAGGTGTTCCTGCCGTACATCGGAGGGGTCGATGCCTATCGGGTGGCGTGCGACGAGGTGGCGGCGGCCGACTATCTGGGATTCTCGATCTCCGGGCCTGACGGCATGCGCTGCAACGACGGGATCGTCAGGAGACTGCAGCCCGACGTGGCCATGGTGCTCGAGACCATGGAGAGCCTGGGCCTTCCGCCCATCGAGTCGATGGGTGTGGAGGGTGCCCGGGCCTTCATGGAGGCGTCCGGGTCCGTCAGCCCACCAGGACCGGAGGTGGGCGAGGTCCTCGACGGCACGTTCCCCGGCGCCGCCGGTCCCCTTCGCTTCCGGCTGTACCGGCCGGCGTCGCCCGGACCGCACCCGGTGGTGGCCTACTTCCACGGTGGCGGGTGGACGCTCGGGAGCGAGACGTCCGACGACCCGCTGTGCCGTGACCTGTGCAACCGGTCGGGATGCCTGATTGTCTCGTTCGACTACCGGCACGCGCCCGAGGCCCGGTACCCGGCTGCAGTCGAGGACGCGTGGGCGGCCGTGGCGTGGCTTGCGGAGCACGGCACTGCCCTCGGCGCCGCACCCGGGCCGCTGGCGGTGGCGGGTTGGAGCGCCGGCGCCAACCTGGCCACGGTGGCCTGCCAGATGGCGCGTGACGCGGGCGCCCCTCAGATCGCCGGCCAGCTGCTCGTCGACCCGGCGACCGACTACGACCTCAGCCGTGGCTCCTACGTGGAGAACGCCGAGGGGTACATCCTCACCACCGCGTTGATGCGGTGGTTCTGGGATCAGTACGCCGACGAGCCGGACCGCAGCGACCCAAGGGCGTCGCCGCTGCGGGGCGACCTGGCCGCCCTCCCGCCGGCCGTGGTCGTGACCGCTGAATTCGATCCTCTTCGGGACGAGGGTGAGGCGTACGCTGCCGCGCTGGCCCAGGCCGGCAACGAGGTGCTGCACCTGCGTGCCCGCGGTCACACGCACACGTCGCTCACCATGGTCGACGTCGTGCTCTCGGGTGCATTCGTGCGCGCGGACATGGCGGTGGGGCTGAGGGGATTCTTCCGGTCGCGCGCGGATGGCCAGGACGTCGCCCGGACGGCGGGTGCACAAGTGGGGGAGCGGGCGACACCCCGCGGGGGCGAGGCGGCGACGCCCGACGGATGATCCGGACGGGTCGCACGGACGAACCTGTGGCCGCCGCCGAGATGAGTTCGACATCATGCCCCAGTACGCGATCTTGCAGAGTCACCCTCCAGCAAATTGACCGATGTCGAATCCGAAGGTGCGCGAGGCCTGGTCAACGACGGTGGGTTCGTCCAGTTCACCGACATGGAGTTCTTCCTCGTCACACCTTGCCCGAGCTGGTGGCCAACGTGGATTAGGTCCCGACGGTGTTCTGAGCCTGTGCCGGTGAACCTGCGCCCCGGGGCGTCACGAGCTTGATGGACCGGACCAGGGCAACCAGCAGAGCGAGGTTTGTGGTGGTTGGTCCGTGCGCGCTCGCGGTGTAGTCGACCCCTGCGACCCGCCACTCGAGGAGGAGGTGTCCGGCGTCGATGCCCTCACCATGGCGAGCCTCACGCTCCACGGTCAGATTGTCGCTCGGGCACGTGAACTCGGACGTGTTCCGCCCAGCCAGAGACCTGCTCCCAAGTCGCATGGCGCCGATGCACGGGCTCTTCGGGCTGTCGATGACCGGACGAGCTTCGAGGACGAAGTGCCCCATGCCTCGTGCGCCGGCACCGACGTAACCCCTCGGCACGTCGAAGCCACTCAGTTGCAGGACGAAGACGCGATAGTAGGTTGCCCCTTCGTAGCCGACGCACGGCACGACTTGGTCGCCTTGCGGTCCCGGACAGTCCATGGGGATGCCACGCTCTGTGGGCACCACCGACGGGCAGGGCACGCTGAATCCGAGGGTGTCAGCCGCGGTGGCGCACTGGGACGACAGTGTCGGCGTCGCTGGAGCCAACGGGACGCGGCCCGTTGTGTGCAGCACTCGCTGCGTTGCCGCGGCACCGCAGCACCCCGTGGCGACCGCCAGCACCAGGACCGGGACGATCACCCCGATTCCCGCAGTGCTCGCCCGGCGTCTCAAGACGACCCCGACCCCGACACCTCGGCCTCAATCAGCCTGAAGGCAGCCGATCAACCCGTCGAGGATCGGAGCGGCCTCCTCGGGGGCCTCGATCTCGAGCCGGACGGCGTCGGCCAGGACGGTCAGCCGGAATTCGAGGAAGGCACAACACACTGTCTCGCGGCGGGCGAGATCGACCGCGGCGAGCAGCGCCGCATCGTCGTCCCGCAGCTGGAGGCGGACGACGCCACCCGTTCGCTCGACCTCCGTCACCTCTGCGCCGAGGAACCGCTGCCACTCGGTCACCCGCGTGTGCGCGTCGTCCTCGGCGAGCGTGCAGGCGACCGGGATGCGCCTCATGGGGCAAGGCTAGCGGCCGCCGAGGGCGGGACCCCGATCGACCGCATTTCGGCGGTGTTCAAGGCCGCTGGCGCGGAGACCGGGCAGATGTATTCGATCTCGGAGTGGTGGCTCGAGCCGCACACGAAGGGGCCCGACGCGCATTCGCATCCGGAGGACGACGTGTTCTACGTCCTCGCCGGCACCATGAGCGTGCTCGTCGGGGCGGAATGGGTCGAGGCGGGCAGCGGTTCGTTCTTCCTGGTGCCCGGGAACGTGACCCGCGACTTCGAGGACCGTGGCTCGGAGCGTGCGGGCATGCTCAACGTCTCAGTACCCGAGAACTTCGTGGAGCGGATGCCGGGTATCGCGCAACGGTTCGCGGAGCAAAGTGTGGGCACCAACGCGGGCGGAACTCAGGCCCGCGTCGATCGACGGTTGCGCCGACGGGCCGGGCGCGCCGGCTTCGCGCCGGTTCGGCGGGGGTTCCCCGGAGGCGGGGTGTTGCCGGCTGCCCGCTCGGGCATGCGTGTCCGCCGATCAGCGTGCTCATCTTGGGGGTGGGGACCCGAAAGGACGAGTGCAAGCGAGCGAACGTCTGGTGAGGTGATCGTGCCGGAGATGCCCAGCCGTCGCTGCAATTGACCGCTCTTCGATCGCTGCTCATGGGTGATCAGCGAAACGACGTTTCCGTCGGCACCGGCTCTGCCGGTCCGGCCGGCACGGTGCACGTAGTCCGTGTGATCGGCAGGCGGGTCGAAGTGGACAACCAGGGGCACTGCATCGACGTGGATACCTCGGGCTGCTACGTCGGTGGCGACGAGCACGTCGAGCCGGCCGGATCGGAAGGCAGCGAGAGCGCGTTCTCGTTGGACCTGGCTGCGGTCTCCGTGGATGGCGGCCGACTGCAGACCGGACCGAGCGAGACGTTGTGACAGGCGGTCCGCTCCACGCTTGGTCCGACAGAACACCATCGCCGGACCATGCGCCGAGACCGTCTCGGCGGTCACCTCGATCCGGTCCTGTGAGTCGACGCGCCAGAAGTGGTGATGGACGAGACCCCGGTCGGTGCTCGTGGGCTCCACGTCGTGGCGCACCGGGTTGCGCTGGTACTGGCGAATGAGCTTGTCGACGGGTCCGTCGAGGGTGGCGGAGAACAGCAACGTCTGCCGGGTCGGACTCGTCATGTCGATGAGTCGCCGGACCGCCGGCAAGAAGCCCATGTCGGCCATCCGGTCCGCCTCGTCGATGACCACGGCCTGTACGAACGACAGCTCGACGGCTCGCCGCTCGACCAGGTCGGCCAGCCGGCCGGGGCAGGCGACGAGGACGTCGACGCCGTTTCGCAGTTCGGCCAACTGCTTGGCGTAGCCGACGCCGCCGTAGACCGAGATCACGCTGGCGCCGATGGCTGCAGCGAGGGGGGCCAGGTCGCTCTGGATCTGGGCCGCCAGTTCTCGCGTCGGGACCAGGACCAACGCCGACGGGTGGCGTCGACCCCGCCGACCAGCCCGTGAGGTTGCCTCGAGCCGGGACAAGAGGGCCAGCCCGAATGCCAGCGTCTTGCCGGATCCGGTCGGAGCCTTGCCGCACACGTCGCGCCCGGCCAGCGAGTCGGGGAGGGTGGCAGCCTGGATCGGAAAAGGTGCGGTGATGCCCCCGTGCTCCAGGGCCGCGGTCAGCGGTTCAGACAGGCCGAGATCCTCGAAGCGAGGCACGCGAGGGGGCGCGGTGGTATTGGAAGATGTAGGCACGAAAACTCCAGTCGGTCCTAAGAAGGGAAAGGCCGACTCGAAGCATGTCTCGTGGGCCTGGCCGACACCGATCGTCAGCCGCCGCCGGGTGGGCCCCGGGGTCTCGCTTGCAGCATAGCGGACGCAGAGGGTGACCCGGAGCCGCCGATGGACCGCGTTGCCGGCGTGCTTCCACGCGGAGGCCGCCCGCCGCGGTCGTCGAAGCAGTCAGGCGTGTGGTAGGCAAGCGCTCGCTCGCCATCCGCCCTGGCGACCCAGAGACGAGTGCCAGTGCCCAACAAGCGTGTTCAGTCCCCGGATGAGGACCTTGTCCGCCTCTACCTCAACGACGTCGGACGCCATGCACTGTTGAGCAAGGACGACGAGGTCCGGCTGGCTCAGGCGGCCGAGGAGGGCCGCGCTGCGCGCGTCGAACTGGCAAACCGAACGGACCTCTCCGTGGCTCGCAAACGGCAGCTCCGCCGGGTGGCCGCAGCCGGCGACACTGCGGTCGAAACCTTCGTCAATGGCAACCTCCGTCTCGTGGTGTCGATCGCCAAGAAGTATCAGTCTGCGAACGTACCGCTGCTCGACCTCGTGCAGGACGGCAATCTCGGGCTCATACATGCGGTGGAGAAGTTCGACTGGCGAAAGGGTTTCAAGTTCTCCACGTACGCCACCTGGTGGATCCGCCAGGCCATAAGCCGGGGCATCGTGGAGGGCAGCCGCACCATTCGCCTGCCGATCAATGCCGCCGATCTGCTCAAGCAGATTGCGCAGGCTCGGACTCGACTCGAGGCTCGGCACGGCCGCCGGCCAACCACCGCTGAGCTGGCCGTGGAGCTCGAGGTCCGCGAGGAAAGGATCGTCGAGGTGCTCCGACACGTCTCGGAGCCACTCTCGTTGTCCGAACCCTTGGGCCACGACCGTGACGGCGAGGTCGGTGACCTGGTCGAAGACGAGCGAGCCGTCTCTCCGTTCGACGCCGCTGCCACTGCGCTCCTGCCGGTCGAGGTCGCCAAGCTCCTGGTCGGTCTCGACGATCGTGAGCGAGAGATCCTGCGGTTGCGCTTCGGTCTCGACCGGGGTCAGCCGCGTACCCTCGACGAGGTGGGGGTCTTCTTCGGTCTCACCCGCGAACGGATTCGCCAGATCGAAGCTCGGGCCATGTCGAAGCTGCGTCATCCCACCGCGGACGGCTGGTCCTCTTGATCGACCCCAGAGGGGTTGATTGCTGCCGCATCAGCTCGGAGGGTCAGGCCGTCGAGCCAGCGCGCTGACGTTCCGCTTCTGAGCTGATACGGTGGTGGTGTCGTCGGCACTCAGCCGACGTGGCCCGTTCGAGAGATCCCGAGTTGGCCCGAATCGAACGGAGTCCGACATCTTCCAGCGCATGAGCGACCCCTTTGGGGCGCGTCAGGGGCTATCCGGTGCCTAGGCACACACACAGCCCACGGTCAAAGCGGCGATCGATATCCAAACCCGAGCGCGGGGGATCGCCGCGAAGGCAACGACTCACCGCTCCGGAAGTCGATGCGCAAGCTCTCGCGCTCCGTGAGGCCGGTACCTCCTTCTCAGCGATCGCTCGCGTGTTGGAGCTGGGCCGCGCGGTTGACGCACACCGGTGCTTCGTTCGTGCCCTCAATGCGCATGACGGCGACGATCGTCGCCGACTGATCGACAACGAGGAAGCCCGTCTCAACCGCCTCGAGGAGAGGATTCGGGACCGAGATGGCGCTGACGCCACAAAGGTCACACGGCGGTTACGTGGTGTGACCAATTTCCGAGAGGCCATTGGCCTGTGACCTCTCTGGATTCGGTTTCGCCTCTGGATTCGGCTTCGCCATGTTCGCTTTGCAGCCAACCGGCGACCGTGACGATTGAACCCCCGCGTCGCACCCTCGGCCGTGGCCCTGATCCTGATGATCCGTCCTACTCGGTGACGGTCGTCCTGCCGGACATTCCGCTCTGCCTAGAACACGCCGTCGACGTGAGCTCGGGGACCGCGCTCATCGGGTGGTGTGACGACGAGCATTGCCGTATCTATGGGGAGGTCGGTGAAACCTCTCCGTGTGGACAGCAGTTCGGCAAGCTGACCGTGCGCAAATCCTGACGACCAGCACCGCACAAGCACCAACCAACCAACCAACCAATCAAGCAAGAGAAGAAGAGAAGAGAAGAGAAGAGAGATCATGGCAACTGGAACAGTGAAGTTCTTCGACAACGACAAGGGTTTTGGGTTCATCACTCCGGCCGACGGGCAGAAGGACGTCTTCGTCCATTTCTCGAACGTCGTGGGTGACGGGTTCAAGAGCCTCGAAGAAGGCCAGCAGGTTGAGTTCGACCTGGGGGAGGGCCGCAAGGGACCTGAGGCTCAGAACGTCCGAGCGCTCTGACGCTTCGGCCATGACGGCGCTCGTTTTGAGAGCCCGCCGATGGCGGACCCCTCGGCGTGCATCGGCACGGCGGCACTGATGCGGAGCACACTCCACGGTGACCCCGCTGTCCGTACCCCGCGAACCGATGTCCCCGAACCCTTCGACGTGCCGCTGATCCAACGCGGCGAGGTCGCAAGCCCGTCCGCACTCGATGCCGGCGGAACTCGTGACTTTCGCGCGCTTTCTGCGCGGGTCCGAGCGGCAGGCCTCCTGGATCGACGGCTGGGCTATTACTCATTCAAGCTGGTCGCGACAGGCGTGGCGTTCGTCGCGGGCTGGGTGGGCTTCATCGTCGTCGGAGCCTCCTGGGCCACTCTCGGTATCGCCGTCTTCCTTGGCGTGATGTCAACCCAACTCGGGTTCCTGGGTCACGATGCGGGACACGGACAGATCTTCAAGTCCAGGCGCGCCAATCGCCGGCTCGGTCTCGGGATCGGGAACGGGTTGATCGGTTTGAGCTTCGGTTGGTGGGTTCCCAAGCACAACGCCCACCACGCCTACCCCAACCAGGTCAACCGCGATCCGGACCTCGGCGTCTCGATGGACACCCGCTCCGGCGATGATGCGGGACGGCACTCGCGACTCTCTGATTGTCTGGCACGGCGGCAAACCCAGCTCTTCGTGCCGCTGATGCTTCTCCGGAGCACCGGGCTGTACGTGTTGGGCGCGAGGGACCTGCTCCGCCGCCGGGATCGTGGTGCCTTCGGCGAGTGGCTGCTGCTCGCCGGGCACGTGACGCTCTACCTGACAGCGGTCTTCTTGGTGCTTCCGCTTCCCGAGGCGGTTGCCTTCATCGCGGTGCACCAGGCCGTCTTTTCCTTGTATCTCGGATGCAGTTTCGCTCCCAATCACAAGGGCATGCCGATCATCGAGGAAGACGCCAAGATGGGGTTCGCTCGACGACAGATCATCACCGCCCGCAACGTCACCGGCGGTCGGTGCACGGGGTTCGTCTTGGGTGGGCTCAACTACCAGATAGAGCATCACCTCTTTCCAACGATGCCCCGACCGAACCTGGCCCGCGCCCGGGATCTTGTCCGAGCGTTCTGCCTCGAGAGCAACCTCGGATACTGCGAGGTGGGCCCGTTGCGTTCGTACCGTCAGGCTCTGCGTGGATACGCCTCATGACGACGGTCGATCGAACCAGGCGACGCTCCCGACGAGAGGGCTTCCGTCCTCGAGCGTCCTGATCCTGAGCCCGACTGCGCCGCCTACGCTTGATGCGTGGCCGTCGAGATGGAGCCGGAAGGCGTGTTTCTTCACCTTCTGGGCGATGACGGCACGTCGTCGCTGTGGCACCTGTCGAGCTCTGAGCGGGCGTTCACCCTGTGCGGCATCGATGTCGGCTATGGGAATCCTCGCCTGCCATGGGCCGATACGCCAGCTGACCGCCGCTGCGAGGTGTGCGTGGGCCAGCTCCGCGGTGATGGCGCGCGGGGGTGACCGATTGCCGGCATCAGCCGGTCTGTCGAATCCACCGACCGTCGCGACTCGTCATGGTGCGCCGAACCCTGTCGTCAGGGCTTGACGCAATCCGGCCTCTGTTCCGTCCCCCACCCAGGTGACATATCCTTCGGGCCGGATCAATACGGCAGTGGGTCGGTGACCGCGCCAAGGCGACTGGCCGTCGGACAGCTCGAGGTCGATGCTGGCGTCGTCCTGCGCGAAGCCTGTGACCTCACGTTCGCGAGCGATGGACACCCCCAGCTCGCTCACCCAGGCGGCCAGTATGCGCTCGAAGTGGCTCAGACACAGCGCGAGCCCGTAGTTGTGGCGGGTGCGGAAGTCGCTGATGTCCAGGGGGATCCCGGCGAACGCCTGGACCTGCAGCGCCTGCCCTCCGCCTGGAACCGATCGGCGATGCCGCGCTGATCGAGCACCTCAATGGTGCGCGAGTGCAGACCGTCAGAGCGTGCCGTCGAGCTCCTGGCTCGCGCGCCGCTCGGCGATTGCGACATCAATCCCCACAAGCGCCAATTGAGCTGCCAGCATCATCCCCGTCGGACCACCTACTGCGATCACCACTGCATGCTTGGTCATTCGCCACCCCCTCTCTTTCGGTAGGAGTTCTGGTTCGGAGCGGAGATTCTGCGCACCGACCGGGCCCTTGCTGCAAGCGCTCGGTGCGCGCTACATTGACAATGGCAAGGAGTGGGACTCTTCTTTTCCTTTCGAGCTTGGACGGCGGACGAGCACGGATGGGACCCGGCGCACAGGTGCGGGGAGTGTGGTGATGTCTGTGACCAACCAATCCGAGACATCACAACCCCTCGTACCCTCGGGAGGCCCGGCCACGGGGCATTTTCTCCAGCCCAAATGGGTCGAGAACCCTTGGGGAACCGGTTCCCTCCGCGACAGATTTGAGGCCGTGAGGCCACTCATCATGGGCAGCTCCGTGCTCGACGTTGGCTGCGCATCGCGATACGGCAAGCCCGACTGGCTGCACGGACTGCTCAGGGTGGAGATCTCCGACCTGGTCGGAATCGACATCAACGAGACGACGATCCGCGAGCTGCAGGGCCAGGGCTTCGACGCCCGCGTGGCCGACGCCCAGGACTTCGACCTCGAGCGGACCTTTGACACGGTGTTCGCCGGTGAACTGATCGAACATCTCGATGACTTCCATGGGTTTCTCCAAAGCACTCGCAGACACCTCAGCCCCGGTGGCCGCCTGGTCCTCACCACCCCGAATGGCTTCTACGTGGGCAACTTCCTCTACCGCTGGGGTGGACATGGGCAGGTCCATCCAGAACACACCTGCTGGTTCTGTGAAGACACCCTGCGTTCCCTCCTAGAACGAAACGGCTTCTCGGCGGTGGACATTTCCTTCACCGGCCACACGAGCCCAACCAGGTTGCGCAGGGCAACCACCTTCGTGGTGCGGCATGCATTCCCACCCCGCCTGGCGTTCGACACGATCGTGGCCGTTGCGACAAATGGGTAGGGGTTACCCCAGTGCGACGAGAGACGCAGATCTATCCGGCATCACGGCATGCCCCATGAGCAAGTTCTCGTGTTGCGTTCGGGGCCGCTTGGATGGTGACTGGGCTCGCCCAGACTCGCTACCGTGACCCCATGAGCAGCTCGCGAGTGCCTGATGGGGTGGTGCACAAGCTTCCTGGAGACCTGCGCCAAGCGCTGATCGCCAACCCCACGGCACTCCACGCCTGGAAGGACATCACGCCACTGGCCCGCAACGAGTTCATCTGTTGGGTCGAGGATGCCAAGCAGGAGATGACCCGAGAACGCCGCATTCGGCGGACGCAGGAGGAGCTGGAGGAAGGTCAGCGTCGGCCCTGCTGCTGGCCAGGGTGCAAGCACCGCGAGCGCACCGGCCGATAGCAGCCTGAACTCTTCGCTTCAAGAACACTCTTCCGTCGTTCGACAGAGGCAGGTCCGGTCGTGTCGACACCGATCCCATCCTTGCGTACCAAATCGTCCACACGTGACGCAGACTCCAGCGCTTCGTTCAACAGCTGGTAGATGGCAGCTGCCCCGAGTTGCCAGTCGTCATCCCTTCCCGCTTGCTTCATCGTCGCCGTGTCTTACGCCACGCGCCACTCGCTGTAGCGCAGACACCCATTCGCCCCAGGGCGGATCGGTCGGCAACCCTCCCATCAGAAGTCACCGGCCGGCGAAGCGGGGCGTGCCAGGCCGGGATCCCATGCCCAGATCGTCCGGCCGGAGGTGGCGAATCGCCGGCTGGTCGGTTGCCGCCTGGAACGTGGGCACGCCGTCCGTGGCCATGCCGACCACCTGTCCGAAGCCAAACGCAACCCCGCTCCCGTAGAAAGGTGCCGTCCCGTAGTTGAAGAGGCCGCCGTCGGCCGCGCTGAACCAGTAGCCGCCACCGTCGGGCATAACGGCCATACCGACGATGCGCTGGTTGAGGGCGACGCTGCCGGTCGAGCCGTAGAAGCGCGCGTCGCCGTAGGAGAAGATGCCGCCGTCGGAGGCCACCAACCAGTAGCCGCCGCCATCGGGCGTGGGCGCCATGCCGACGATCGGCCGGTTCAGCTGCATGCCGCCCGTCGAGCCGTAGAACTGGGCGTCGCCGTAGGCGAAGATGCCGCCGTCGGACGCCACCAGCCAGTAGCCGTTCCCGTCCCGGGTCATGGCCATCCCCACGATCGGCCGGTTCAGCTGCATGCCGCCCGTCGAGCCGTAGAACTGGGCGTCGCCGTAGGCGAAGATGCCGCCGTCGGACGCCACCATCCAGTAGCCCGAGCCACCGTTCGAGTTGTGGTTCACGACCATGCCGACGACCGGCTTGTTGAGGGGGTGACCTGCGGGCGACCCGAAGAAGTTGGCGTTGCCATAGGCAAAGACCCCCCCGTCGGAGGCCACGAGGAAATACCCACCGTCGTCGCCGGTGGGCGCGATCCCGACCACCGGGTGGTTGAGCGGGAGGTTCCTGGTGTCGCCGTAGTAGGCGGCATCGCCCGCGTAGCCGATGGCACCTTGGGCGTCGACCTGGTAGTAGCCGATGCTGCCGACCCCGGTCATCGAGATGGTGAGTCCGGAGTTGGCGGTGTCGATCACGCTCAAGGTGAGGTTGCGCGTGCCGAGGGATCCGGGAAGAAAATCGAACTCCAACAAGCAGGACGCACCGGGAGCCAATGTCTGGGCGCACTGGTCCTGCGCGTTGTCGAACACGAAGTCGTTGTCGCCGGCGAACTCGTAACCGGTCACCCGGTCACTGCTGGAACTTGTGTTCGTCAGGGTCACGTCGAGCGGCCCGACGTAGGTGCCGAGCGTGACCTCGCGGAAGTCGAGTTGGGTGCTCGACGCGCTCAACGCCGGCGCCGCCGCGCTCGCATCGGGTGTCGGGCCGCCGACGGTGAGCGTGAGTGATCCCGCAGCCACCATGGCGATCGCACAACCCGCCGCAGCCCACCGGTGTCGCAGATTCCCGAGCCTCATAGCCGCCCCCTCCATTCGTCGAATGATCCGCTGGGAGCGGGTCCCGTGTCCCCCGAAGGCTAGCGGTGGTCCGATCCGCCTGAAAGGACCGTCCGGAGCCCGTTGTGGCGCCGCGGTGCCTCTCTTCGGTGCGATGGCGAGTCTCGTCGACCGTCTGGACCAGGATCTCGCACAATGGACGCAGGTCGAGCGCTCAAAGCTCCAGGGCTCGAGGGACCGCCCTGTCGTTGTTCTTGCCGTCCGAACCTGCTGCTCGTCCGCTGGAGTGATCGTTGAGATCGTGATCGGGCCCCTTCCCGGGTCCGTGGCGTCCTGGCGTCTCGCCCGCCACCCACGATGTGATCGATAGTTCGGCAGTGCTCGTGATGATTGTCCCTCAAGAACCTCTTCCCGGTGCCGATTCCCTTAGAAGAGGCAGTCACGAGAACGGAAGTGGTGATCACCTGTGGATCAGTCTCCTGGTCCGGATTCGGCCACTGATCCTCAAGAGAAGACATGGCGGCCATGGACGTTTCTCGTGGTTGCAGTCATCGTCCTCGCCGCTGGACTAGGCGTATCTGCGACCGGGGCATGGATCTCGCACCGGTCGGCGCTCCGCTCGGAGGAGGGAAGCGCCCGGTCACAGGCAAGAGCTCAGTCCGCTGCGCTGGCCTCCGCTCTCGGGCGCGACATGGATTTTGTGAACAGCCAGGACGCGCTGTTCATCGCGCTGCCACAGTTGACCAACAAGCAACTTGTCAGGTGGTACGCAGCGCTTCACGTGCACGACCGCTATCCAGGGACCATAGGGTTCGGGTTTGTTGAAAGCGTCCCAGCCGCAAGACTCGCGGCCTTTGGTGCTGCCGTCATTGCCGATCCTCTGAACTACGGATCGACAACCGCCCCCTACAAGGTCATCCCACCATCGCCACGCTCCCAATACTGCCTACAACGGTACTCGACCGTCTTCGATCTCAAGATGCTCGGGTCGATTCCTCCTAGCTTCGATTTCTGTAGTCCGGTCTTGCCGGACGGCCAGTCGTCCCCGCTTCCGCCACTTCTGACAGAGGCGGCAACAACCGGGCAGCCCACGGTCTTGTCCGCCGCTAGCTACCCGTCAACCAAGTCTCTCGGAGACCTGTTCATTGTCTTCGACCCCACCTACGCATCTGGAGCAACTCCCACAACGGTCGAAGGTCGCAACGCCCAGCTCGTGGGTTGGACGATCGGCACCTTCGGTGCGCGTTCACTCCTCGGCTCCGTTTTGGGCCAGGCCCAGCAAGGATCCCAGGCATCAATCTTTCAAGTGGGCGTCAATGGCCGCACCACGCTGGTGGCGTCGCAAGGTTCTGTCGAGGGAGGCGCGGGCTCGCTCACGCACAATGAGGGCATCACCCTGGACGGTGGACGATGGAACATCCGGACCACCCAGACACTCGACGGGCACCCGTGGAATCAGGCGCTTGTCATCGGAGGTCTCGGAGTCCTTGTCAGTGTATTGCTGTTCGTCGTGCTCTTGGTCGCCAGTCGCTCGAGGGTACGTGCGTTGCGGCTGGTGGACAAGCGAACCGGCCAGCTCCGCTTCCAAGCACTCCACGATGGCTTGACCGGCTTGCCGAACAGGGCGCTCATTCTCGACCGGGCTGAGCAGATGCTCGTTCGCAGCCGACGCAGCAGAGAACCGATCGCCGCAATGTTCCTCGACCTGGACAACTTCAAGGAGATCAATGACAGCCTCGGGCACGGCGCCGGCGATCAGCTTCTGCGTGGTGTTGCAGAGCGGCTGACGACCACCGTCCGCGAAGCAGATAGCGTCGGGCGCCTCGGGGGTGACGAATTCGTCATCCTGGTCGAGGGAGCACGGCTTGCCTCAAGTCCCGAACTGATCGCGGAGAGGGTGCTCGACGTCCTCCGTCGGCCCTTCCGCCTCGGTCCTGACGAGACCACCATCATCGTCACTGCTTCGATCGGTATCGCGCGAGGGCCATGTTCCAGTGCCGAAGACTTGCTCCGAGACGCAGATGTTGCCCTCTACCAAGCCAAGGCGTCAGGCAGAAATTGCTTTGCCATGTTCGACGCGCACATGCACCAGGTGGTGGCGAGCCGGCTTGAACTTGAGATGGATCTTCGCGATGCGATAGGGAGCGACCAGTTCTTCCTTGTCTACCAGCCGACGTTTGACATCGACAACGGGGATACCACGGGAGTCGAAGCCCTTATTCGCTGGCAGCACCCCACACGCGGGGTGATCGCGCCAGCAGAATTTGTCCCGATTCTCGAAGATACGGGGCTGATCGTGCCAGTGGGGCTCTGGGTGATGGACGAAGCCTGCCGACAAGGTGCGGACTGGCTTCGCGACGGCTTGTCCGTTGCCGTGTCGGTCAACGTGTCAGCCCGCCAATTCGATGACGACGCTCTGAGCCATGACCTCAGGTCCATTCTGGAGAGGACGGGCATGCGTCCAGACCACCTCATCATCGAACTCACGGAAAGTACCCTCATGCGCGATGTTCCGAATACAAAAGTCCGCCTCAATGCACTCAAGCAGCTTGGGATCAGGATTGCGATCGACGATTTCGGCACTGGCTACTCATCCCTCTCTCGGCTCCGACAGTTTCCGGTGGACGTCCTGAAGATCGACCAGTCATTCATCGCGTCGCTGGTCACGAACAGCGAAGCCGAGGCGATCGTTCATACCCTCGTCCAGCTCGGCAAGACGCTTGGCCTCGAGACAATCGCCGAAGGCATCGAAGAAACCGAGCAGCTTGATCGCCTACGTGACGAGGACGTCGAGACAGGCCAGGGGTTCCTCTACTCAAGGCCGCTTCGACCATCGGAAGTCCCAATCTTCGTGCATGCTCATCGCAGGCTCGAACAAGCAGAAGGTCTGCCGCGTGAAGCTGGCGTGACCAGGGTCTGACGAACACAGTGCATCAGGGAGCCCTGGGGCCGGGCTCTCGTCACCGGGGATCACCTCGCGTCGTACACCTCCCCTCGACTGTCCCTTCGGCGCTGAAGAAGTGCTGGTGGTCGTCGAGGTCGCCCGCGGTGCGCGCCTGCAGCTCCAAGCGGGCCGTGACCAGGGGTGGTCGGAACACCCGCTCGTCTTCCCATGCGGAGGCAGCCGGAGGCGACGCCGCCGCCCGCACGAGATCAGACCGTCGGGCCATAGCCGATGCCGTGGAGCAGCATCCGGCTATGCCGAGCTACAAGGCCGCCCTCGCAGAGGCACATCTGCACGCCGGCGGCACGACGTCTGCCAGGGCCTTGCTCGACGAGTTGGCGTCGTCGTCGTTCGTGTTCACCGAAGACTCTGCTTGGTTCGACGGGGTGGGGTCTTGCGCGCGCGTGGCGTGGGAGCTCGGATTGGCGGACCACGCGGCACGACTGTTCGAACTGCTGCTCCCGCACTCAGACCAGACCCCACGCAACGGCCTGATCCTGCAACCCACCGTGGCCCAGCACCTTGGCGCCTTGGCGGCACTCCTCGCTCCCTATGACGAGGCCGAGGCCCACTTCGTGCAGGCTCGCGAGATCACCGAGCGCGGTCGGATAAAGACCTTCAACGCAGACAACAATCTGTGGTGGGGCCAGATGCTGTTGCAGCGCGGTCGACCTGGGGACACGGAACGAGCACGCGATCTGCTCGAGAAGGCGCGTTCCGCCTCGACCCAGAACGGGTACGGGCGGATCGAGCGCCTTGCGGCCGAGGCGCTTCACATGTCGGGCTGAGGGATCCTAACTTCAGCCAACTCAATCATTCTGACTGTCACCTTCCACAACAGACGGACCCAGTTGTACGCACTAACCATGTCCGCTGCCGACTTGGAATCCGCCATAACCCAATGGGACCTTGAGTGCTCCGCTCTGGTCGCTCAGCAGTTCAAGGAGAGCAGAGATCCAGCCCTTAGGTTACCGTTAGTGAGGTGCCCCCAAACACTGGGACAGTGGGCGCTGAAATGCACGCCTAACGTCTATACCGAGGCTCCACTACCGCCCGTGCTCAGAGCGCGACGCTGCCTTACTCGGTGACCCAGGAAGAGGCCGAGAAGGACGAGTGCAATCACGACTGCTCTGGACAGGGCCCTCCGGGCACTTCGACTTGCCATCTCTCCATTCTGTCCCTCTTGCTCCTGCAGGTCGACTGGACGGGCGCAACTTCTTCGCCCAGGGTGCCCCCGTTCGCCGTGTCATGGACGTGTCATACCGTTGGGAGCATGGCCGATGGCAACTTGTCCGACGGGGAGTTTGAGGAACTCCGGTCCCTGCTTCGCAGATACAGCGAGTTCGACCTGGATCAGTGGGATCTATGGAAGACGGAGACGTCATACGGGACGGTCTTCATTGACATCGCCCGACTTCCTAGGCCAGGCACGCCACCCGAAATGTACGACCGGTTGGCCCCCGGTCCATAGTCCCAGGGTGTCCCCCGTACGCCGGGACTGCGGCGCCGTCGGCTGTCCCGGAGCGTCACGGGGACCCGACTGGTCGGTCGCCTGAGATATCGACGTAAAGCTCAACCTCGTTCCCGTCCGGATCGAGTACGTGCACGCTCCTGAAGAAGCCGCGCTGCGCCTCGTATAGAACCGGGGTCCCCGAATCATCGATCAAACTTCGTGCCAGGCTGAACTCCTCCAGTGAGCTCCCCACCTTGAAGGCCACGTGAGCAAGTCCCGTGGCGTCACCCGCCGGCGCTGGCGCGACGGGGCCGAGTTCCATTAGAGCGAAGTCGTGGTGGTTCTCTGTGGTTTCAATGGTGAAGAACGTCATTCGCGGATCGAAGAGCCTCGAGATGACCCGCATGCCCAAGGTTCCCGAGTAGAAGGCCTCGGAACGCTGGAGATTCCGCACCTTGAGGACGACGTGGCCGAGCGCTTGCACCTCCACCGTATGGTCTCTCGCGATGTGCGACGACGGTTTAGCCCACGGCGGCACGTACGTTGTCGCTCTCTTCGACGCTCATCGGCGGGCCAACCGGTTTGAGGTCGTGTGAGGCAGCGATCCGCGCCAGTTCCTCCATGGGCGGGAACAGCGGCTGGGTCGGAACGACCCTCGCCGCGGCAGGACTACTGAGGTCTCGAATGAGGTCGCGGAAGCTGGCGTTGTCATGCACCAGGAGAATCCGAGCCTCATCTTGGCCGACCACCCGGAACGTGTGCGGCACGCCGCGGGGCATGGAAACCCAATGCCCGGCGCCGACGACCAGTTCCTCGTCGCCACAGCGCACCACCATTTGGCCGTCGAGGATGTACCAGGTGTCGTCCAGGTCGTCGTGAATGTGCAGCGGTGGCGACGAACCAGCAGGCAGGGTCATCTCGAGCACCACGGTGTCCATTCCGGGTGCACAGCGGTGCTCGACGACCAAGGTGTCGAGGAACCACCATGCCTGCGCCTGCTCGTTCTCGGGGGAGTCAACAACTGCTGTCGTCACTTCGGCCACCTCCTAGTCAAAACGTGTCCCCTAGAGGTCGTCAGGTATCCTTACGATCTAGATCGTATGGTAACCTTACGACTATGTCAAGCGATTCCTCCGGCCCGAACGGCCAGCGCCCCCCGTACGTCGGCGCCATGCTCGGTGTCGTGTGGCAGTGGGTGCGTATTCAGCTGTATGCGGGAGTCGTTGCGGCAGGATTCGACGATCTGAGCGCAGCGCATGTCGCGCTCTGGCGCTATCCCGGGCTCGAGGGAGTACGTCCCAGTCAGCTCGCGGATCGTGTGGGGATCACGAAACAGTCGGTCAACGACCTGCTCGGGCATCTGGAAGGACACGGATACCTATTGCGCGTCCCCGATTCGGTCGATGGTCGGGCTCGTATGGTCCGACTTACCGCCAAGGGACTGCGGCTCCAAGACACGATTTACGCCGAGGCGGGGGCGGCGCAGCAGCAGATCGAAGAGATCCTCGGGCCACGTCGCTTCGCTCAGCTGCACAGCTCGCTCGAGCTCCTGACCGAACAACTTGAGAGCTCACCGGCCGTCCCCTAAACGCTGCGGGGAGGGTGCCCCACTTCGCCGGGCCTGGGTCACAATCACGGGGCAGAATTATGGTCGTGCCGGAGGTCGTGCAGATGCCGCAGGTGTGGCACCTGCCCCTGGAAGAGGCGGAAGCCGCCCTGGACGCAGTTGGCATCCCTTATCGGATCTCCCGAGCCCAAAGCCGGGTGATCCCTGAGGGTCACCTCATCTCGGTAGCACCGGCTCCCGGGACCATCTTGGGTACGGGAATCGAAGCCGTGCTGACCGTGTCGTATGGCCCCCCGAATGTGCGAGACGGGGGGTAGACCCCCCAGCACGCCGGGTATGTGAGCGTCTAGAGGGAACTCTTGTGGCTGATAACAAGCCTTCGGGAGCGCAGATGAGCTCCGTAAACCATGGCCAGTCCGGCCACTACGCAGAGGTACACCCCAACGCCAAGTCCAGGACCCGCAGGCAAGTTGGAGAAGTTGAATGGAGACTCCTTCGGACACAACCAGTGCAGTTCCAAGACGGGCGAACTGAGAAATCCCCAAATGAGTGTCATCAGGAAGGACGCCCACGCTCCAATCATCACCGCCAGTCGGAACCCCTGCGAAAGCGAGGCGAGCCAGGTCAGGAACACGACGATGGGCATGGCCAGCCACCAGCCTCCGGCAGACACCAGTGAGACCGCTAACGAATGAGATTCGCCACACGCACTCGCCGTCAAGCGGTACCACGGCAGAAGCGCACCCACGAACAAGCTCGCCGCAGCCACCGTAATGATGACGATGTCGGCATAGTGAAACGGCTTTCGCCAGGTGTTCACCCGTGTTGCCAGTGGCACCGCTCCTACCACGGTTGAAGCGTATACCTCGCTCGGTAGGTGTTGCCGATTACCCCAGTACGCCGGAAAGGGGTGCGATCATTCCGGATTGCTTCAAAGGCCCCGCACTTCATTTAGGGTCCGCAGCTCCACCGGCGTGATGAACCGACGTAGCCGACCCTTGGCGAATGGCACGTTGCAATCGAACCAAGCGATCACGTGGAAGGTGATCGGTTTCCGAATCAGGTGAGCCACCAAAGCCCTGCGCGGTTTCAAGTGTCCGTGTGCCGCGACGTAAACCGCCAACTTGGAATCAGTGCGAGTCTCGGCTCCTGCTGTCCACTCACCGCCATTCCAGTAGCGGAACCGGTGCCAGCCCGTTCCAGGGTCATCGTGCTCCACAGCGGTGATTCTTTCAGCATTCAAAGGATCGGGGTCGGATTGACTGGGTGCCCCTGTTCGCCGGGGTCTGAGACGTTATCCCACGAGGGACCATCCAGAGCGTACACACTGCCTGGACATCAGTTGATCTCGGATCTCACAGCCAATCCCGAGCCCGGTCCAGGTGCGCTTCCGGATTGCTCTCGGCCAGCACTCTAAACAATCCCTCAGAGTCGGCGGGAGTCTGAAGACTCACTTGCCCCTTCTGGCGACCACGAGCATTGGAGACCGCCTTCCTGGGTCGCTGGCACCGAACGGTTGGACAGCAGAGATGGACTCCAACTCGCCCGGCGCTACCACAAGGGACCGTCTACGACCGATGAAGGTGGCCACGCCTTCCGAATCAACCTCCACTCGTCGTGCTGGTGTCAACACGACCCAGACCCCCCCGCCGATCATCCCCAGACCAACGACGCAGCCAATCACGGCTCCCGTGACGTACCCGGCGCTGATGGCCACGATGGGCACCATCACGAGCAGGACAACGCCGAACAGGCCAGCGCCGATCGCCACGAGATCGCTGGCGGTCGGGAAATACGCCGCCCAGATCTTCACGTCGCCCGCCTTGGCCACGTCGTGAATCTAAACCAACTCCAGACAAATGGCGCCGGAGCTGGCTAGACAATGTCAGGGCCCGCCCCTCGGCAGATGTGACCCAGATCACCGGGACGGGGTGTCACTGTGACTTCGCGCCGGCAAGGATCCGCTTCCTGACCTCAGCACCTCACGGCCGCGGTTCCAGGACGACGACCGCGGTCTCGGTCGAGCGGCGTGCCGCGTAGGCGTCCAGGTTCTTGTCGATCTCTCGCCACTGTGACCACAGACGCTCCCGCTCCTCGCCGCGGGCGGCCCGGCCGGTGATCAGACGCGGCCCGTCGGCAAGATCGACCCGAGCTTCGGGGTGGGCCTGCAGGTTCAGCCACCATGCCGGCTCGCCCTCGCCCCACCCGTTCATGGCCATGGTGACGAGGTTCGGCCCATCCTCGAAGTAGCCGACCATGACACTGCGTTCGAGGCCGGTCCGCCGCCCGACAATGTTGAGACGCATGGCGCCCCAGCGGTTGGGCTTCGGCCGCCACAGACCGAGACGGCCACCGGTTAGACGATACAGGCGGCGATGGGTGAACCAGAAGAGCCGGATGAACCAGCGAGGAGGAAGTCGAGGCTTGGCCTTCGGCTCGGACATCGTCACCGAACACTCACTCCGCGACCCGCCGCTTCAGGAGGACAATGGGATGCACGAAGCGCCAACCCACGCCCCACGATGACACCATGGCGACGGCTTCCCACCCGTCGCGACCGAGCCGGTTGAGACTCTCAACGTCCTTATTCGGCTTCGCGAGGTCGAAGGTCATGTACTCGAATGCCTGCGTCTCCCCGTTGTCGCCCATGAGTTCTCCTGCCGTGTGAGCGGTTCGTTCACGGCTCAGTGCTCACGGTCGCACAGCATTGCCCGATTGCGTTAGGGCCGAACGTCCCGTGCAACTGCGTCGCGACCACATCCGTAATGATGTCGCATGCCCATTAGGGCTAGGCCAAGTCGGTTCCTTCGGTCGGGGTGTCCGGGACGTGCAGATACCCGGCGAATTCGGGTGTCCCAGTACATTGATACTTCTCCGAGGGTCCACGGCGTATTCAAGGGGTGAGCGCAATTAGTTCGGCGAGTTTCTCTGATGGTTTCAGATATCCGAGGGTCATGCGAGGACGATCATTGAGGCTTCGAGCGAACCCAGCCAGATCTTTCTCGCTGTGGACTGAGAGATCGGTGCCCTTTGGCATGTATTGGCGCAGCAGTCCATTGGTGTTCTCGTTCGATCCGCGTTGCCAAGGCGAGTGGGGATCGCAGAAGTAGACGGGGATATTGGTCTCGATTGTGAAGTCGACATGTCGGCCCATCTCGCACCCCTGGTCCCAGGTGATGGTCTTGACCAACTTTGACGGCAGGGTGCGAATCGCCTTCTTCATGGCCTCTTTGACTGACACGGCGTCCTTGCCGGCACCGAGGTGCAAGAGCAGTGTGAAGCGAGTGGAGCGCTCCACCAGCGTGCCCACTGCAGAGAGGTTGTCCTTGCCCATGATCAAATCGCCCTCCCAGTGGCCAGGCACTGCCCGGTCGGCCGCTTCGGCGGGGCGTTCAGAGATCATCACCATGTTGGGCATCCGGAAATTCACCTTGCTTCTGCTGCCCTGAGGCCGTCGGATCGCTCGCCCACTTCGGAGGCACCGAGTCAACTCTCGACGGAGCTCGCCTCGAGCCTGGACGAAGAGGGACTGGTAGATCGTCTCGTGACTCACCTGCATCATCGGATCGTCCGCGAAGTCGATGCGCAAGCGGCGAGAGATCTCTTGGGGCGACCAGAACCCTTTGAGTCCGGCCGTGACCTCGGACAAGAGCTCCGGGCACGACGCCAGCTTGGTGGGCTTGGGCCGCCGGCATCGCTGTTCGGCCCTTAGGTAGCCCGCCCAGGCCCGGTAGTCGTCGCGACCGCCATTGGCCGCCACCTCCCGGCTGACCGTGGACGGCACCTTGTTGATCCGCCGGGCAATTGCGGTGAAGGATTCACCCTTGACCAAGCCGATCGTGATCTCTTCACGGTCGGCAATGGTCAAGCTCCCTGGCCGTGGGGTCCACGAAGCGGGTCGAGCACGGCGACCGCCCCGGCCCTCACCGATAAACCACGCCGACGTGAAGGAGCATCCCACCGCCCTGGCCGCCTTCTGCCAGGTCATGCCTTCTCCACGCAACCGTCTGACCATCTGTTGCTGCTCTTGCGTCAAAGCAGGACGTGCAGGGCGCACAACCAACCTCCTCGGTTCGTCCCGACAAGTGTCGGTGACTCACCGAGATCGTGCGCTCACCCCTTGAATACGCCCACCGCTTGATTGCTGGTCCTCAATAGCTTCGGGAGTGCTGGCGGGTTCGGTCTGACTTGGAGTCCCGTGACGTTGCAAAACGTCGTCGACCGGAACCTTCCAGCCGCACATTGAAAGACGGCACGTCCCGTCTCGAAGTTGGGGTGATTGGTCCGGGTTGCAGCGAACAACCCAGACCCCCGTCGCTCCGATCCGGAACGGCCGTGCCATCCCTCACACCTTTGAGAGAAAGGGATGACCATGACCATCGTAGAAGCTGCGCGCGGGATCACCGGTGGTGTCGATACCCACCGCGACCTCCATGTGGCCGCAGCGCTCGATCCGCTCGGGGGACTACTCGGCACCGAGAGCTTCTCGACCGATGCCAACGGCTACAAGGCGCTGCTGCGCTGGCTCGAGACCTTCGGAGACGTGACCAAGATCGGCGTGGAGGGGACGGGTTCCTATGGCTCGGGCCTGGCCCGCCACCTGCGTCGTGCGGGCGTCGAGGTCATCGAGGTCGACCGAGCGGATCGACAGAAGCGCCGGAGAACCGGCAAGTCCGATCCCCTCGACGCCATCGAAGCCGCCCGGGCCGCCCTAAGTGGTCGAGCGAGGGGCAAGCCCAAGTCGCGTGACGGAGCGGTCGAGGCCATCCGTGTCCTCGTCGTGGCCAAGCGTTCTGCCAGACAGGCCAGGGGCAAGGCCCTCGTCCAGATGCGCCACCTGGGCTATAGCGCTCCTGAGCAGCTCCGTTGCCGCCTCAAAGGCCTCTCGGTGCCCGCCCTGGTCGCGGAGGGAAAGGGGCTGCGACCCAGTCGCTCTCCCGATCCGGTGACCGCGGCCACCAAGGCATCACTGTCTTCGCTGGCCCACCGGATCAGCACGCTCGACCGTGAGCTCGGCGAGCTCGGCGCCAGAATCGAGGCGCTCCTCGTCGCCACCGTGCCCGACCTCCTCGAGCTCTTCGGTGTCGGACCTGACACCGCCGCGGCCCTCGTCATGGCGGCCGGCGACAACCCCGAGCGCCTCCATTCAGAGGCGGCCTGGGCCCACCTGTGCGGGGTGTCGCCCATCCCAAAGGGCTCGGGCAAGAACAGCGGCCGAGTCAAGGTCCACGACGGTGGGGATCGCCAGGCCAACAGCGCTCTGTGGCGCATCGTCATGGTGCGCATCGCGCATGACCCCGAGACCCAGCTCTACTTCGAACGTCGCGTCAAGGAAGGCAAGACCACCCACGAGGTCATCCGCATCTTGAAGCGCTACGTCGCCCGCGAGGTCTATCGCTACCTGCCTCGCGGCTAGATCCCTGGGCCGGGGGTCTGGCTCTTCCCAGTTCTGTCGCCCTCCGGGGCTGACTTTCCAGCGATTCGCCGACCCTCAGCCCGGGCCACCATCTCGAAACGCGTGACCCAATAAGAGCCTGTCCTCGCCTCGAGTGACTCATAAATGTTCTGTCCGCTGTTTTACTCCCGAGCCCCCAAAGAGGGGTTGACAAGTGATAGGAGCGTCGCCGGGCCGGTGCGACCTGATACTGCCTAACGATCGGCTTCCCTGGAACGCCGCTTCGCTGGTTTCCAGATCGTCTTGCGCCCAGTGGCCCCCCATGAGCCTCCACCAGGGAAGATGGCATCCGCAGTGGTTTGTGCCGCATCGACGGCGCGTTGTGGGTCGAAGTATTCGTCCCGAGCATCGTCGGCCCGCCGGATGGAATCGGGTCCTCCGACAGGAACGATTGGCACGGGATCCTGAGACCACGGTCCATCCGGTGGATTGTGACAACGTCCGCTGTGGAGGCGCCAGCTTCTACGAACTCGATTGCCAAATCCAGAAGGCGCTCGGCTAGGTGCTGCTGCTCTCGGCTCGTGGCGACGACCGCGATGTCCACCTTAGAAGTCTCGTAGTCCATGGCCCTGTCCGGCAAAGTACCTGGCTCTGGCGGCTTCCTCTGCCCCAAGCTGCTGGTAACTAGGACTGCCCCCGAACGCCGACACTGTGGGGCACTCCGGCACGACGCGGATAGGGAGCCAAGGAACGCCGGATCGGCGCAACAGGGTCTCGGTGGAGCACGCGGTAGGGCAGTCTGCTTCCCAAGTCTCAGACTTGTTCAGAAGGGGCGCCGAGCTGGGCGGGGACAGATCAGGGTCTAGAAGTACCAGCCCGAAGGGATCCAGGGGACCGGGATGGCCATGCCGTCAACGAACAAGGACCCACGTATCTGCGCCGTGAGACGCGCCTTATGGAGTACGTCGAACGCCCACTGCTGCGCAGCGGTGAGCCCATGGACAAGGATCTCTCCCTCGGAGCCGCCGAGGAACCGCCACAGGAGGACGGCGGCTGTCTGTTCGTCAGTCGCGCCCAGCATGGCCAGTCGGTCCGGGCGCCAAAGCACCCACCCTCGCCCGGGGCCGCGGTCCACCACGTCAAGGCGGAAACGCTGGTCACTCAGCCCGAAGGCAACATCCTCGGGACGCGAACGACCCAGCTGTGCCTCCACCTCGGCCACCAATTCCAGGTCCCCCTCATTGCCATTCCGACCAGGCAACGAGGTTGGGATGGCCCGGCGGTCGGGTTGGCCTCCCATCTCGGCCGTCGGGTGCATCGCCAGTCCGGCCAGGAAGTAGCGGCGCATGGCCCGGGGGTCGGGCGATGACTGGATCATGCGTTGGGTGGCGCCGGCGGCGTAGCCCACGGCCGCCTTGAGGAGCCGCCCACCCACCCCGCGGCTCTGGAACTCTGGGTGGACGAACAGCATGGACAGCCCCCAGAAGCTCTCCCGTCGGACAGACTCGGCAACGCCCACCACCTGCCCCTCCGAGACCGCCACCCAGGCTCCGGGCCCGTCGCGCTGTACGAAACGGGCATGGCCCACGCGGCGGGCCTCCAACTGGTCGTCGCTCGGTGGGGTGCGCGGCGGGAGCTGACCCGCTTCTGCCTGCGCGGCATCGGCGGCCTCGACTACGGCCATCGCCGCTTCGACGTCGTCGAGGGCCATGGGTCGGAGGTCCCACCCCGCAACGTCGCCGGTCGCGCCACGCTGGGAAGTCACGCTATCCATGGCCCCATGCTGGCACGCCGTCCACCTGGCTGGCCTTGCGTCCCAGCCCAAGACGTGCCGACTGTCAACCCCCGAGCGTTGAGGAGTTCGCCGTCCACGAGATGTTCCGGCCTTGATTACGTAGAGCCGCCCCACGGGCAAGGTGCCGTTACATCACCTTCACTGAGCGTGACTAAAAGGCGGGAGACCGCCCATAACGCGCGGCCCTTGCCGCCCTGTCTCATCCCAACATTGTCAAACTGTTCGATGCTGGTACTGAGGGTGACTACGCCTATCTCGTCATGGAATACGTGCGGGGAGCATCCCTTCGTCAGGTCCTCGCGTCGTCGAGAACCCTGCCCGTCGACGCCACGGCCGCGCTCGCCGCCGAGGTGCTGTCTGCCTTGGCTTTGGCGCACCGGGTGAACATCGTCCACCGCGACATCAAGCCTGCCAACCTCCTGATCGAGATTGGGGGAACCGTAAAGGTTGCCGACTTCGGGATAGCCAAGTCCCTCGACCCAGCGGCCACCGAGCTCACTGCGGACGGGGTATTCGTCGGAACCTCTGCCTACGCCTCGCCCGAGCAGAGGTCAGGGGCCACGACTGGTCCGGCCTCCGACCTGTACTCACTCGCCTGCGTGCTTGTTCAATGCCTGGTCGGATCCCCTCCCGAGGTGGGTGACGAAGCGGACCGCCGGGCTCTCTTAGAGAAACTGGATACTTCACCGACATTGGCGAACGTCCCACCCGAGACTGCCGAAGCGATCTCACAGGCCGTCATCAAGGCACTCGCCACGGATCCACCCGAGCGGTTCGCCAACGCGGACGAGATGCGAGCGACGTTCGTCCCCTATGCCGGCGAGGAGTCGCTGAGAAGCTTGGCGTCACCTTCTCTGGTCCCCGACCCCGGGGAGAACACCCACGAGAGTGCATCTGAGGACTGCGAGAGCACACCTCGCATTTCAAGAACTGGGCAGGCGCCACCAGCACTGGTCAATAGGTCAGACTTTCGAGCGAGATCCTCTCGGATCGGGACCTGGGTCCTTGTGGGACTGGGCCTGCTGATCGGTGGTGGGATCCTCACCTGGTCTCTGAACCATCACAACGCGGCGAAGCCCTCTTCGCAGACGGGGACCATTCTTTCGGGTGGATTCTTCCAGCCCGATCAGTCGATCCGATCCCCCAATGGACACTTCATGCTCTTGATGTAACCGGACGGCAATCTGGTGATCTACGGCGAACCGGCGAAACAGGTGAGATGGCAGAGTGGTACCAGCGGCAACTTTGGTGCCTATGTGGTCATGCAGGCCGACGGCAACCTCGTGGTCTATCCGCGTGGGAAGTCTGCTCCAGCGCCTGGACAACCGACCAGCGCTCTCTGGGATTCGGGCACATTCGACTGGCCAGTGTCGTCTGTGGCTTTGTTGGATAGCGGAACCCTCGTCGTTAAACAGGCGAGGTCGGGGAGCATCCTGTGGAGGAGCTGATCAGCACAAGTTTGCACCCTGCCCCAGAACGCCGGATCTGAGGTCTGGTCCGTGGCGCTAAGCCGAGGGCTCCGGCAAGATGAGGTGCATGCATGAGCCCGTTGTGAAGGCCTTCCCAGAAGGGTGGGGTCACACCGAGGCTGCCCAAGCACTCATCGAGAGTGAGGGGCCATGGCCGGATCCCGCCCCCAGCTCCAACGGGCTGTTCGTGCCCTTAGACGTGGATCGATACAGGGACTTGGCGATAGTCGTCGCATTCGGGGAAGAACCCGCGCTGCACACCGAGTGCATATGCTCTGCGACCTTCGACCGGTGGCAGGGTGCCTGGCGACGTTGGGATGGCGGGGCTGGTGGCAGCTATACCTTGGATGACCGTCAGCGGATGGGTGTCAATGACAGAACCAACCTGCGTCTGCGGATGCATGTCAGGTGGAATGGGAAACGCAACGAAGCCGTCTTCCTGTGCGGACCCCATGTGACAACGGTGAAAATTGAACGCCGTGACGCCACACGTATAGCCGATGTCACCAAAGGGCCAGGGTGGCTCGGCGTCACCTGGCCGGGTGACGAACGTCCCCTAATCACCGCCTTCGACGCCAGTGGTGCGCAAACTTACTCTTGGATGCCTCCTGTTTGACTCAGGCGTTCGGCTATGAACTACGGGGGCGTCCCCTATCGGCAGGTCGGTGGGACATATTGCGACCCAGATGGTTGATGTCCCCCCGAGTGGTGTAGTTCCCGGGGTCCACCACCGTGAGGTGGCCACCGGGTGATCTTCGGTTGAACCGGCAAGCTCAACCAATGAGGACCACCCAGTGGCCATCACCGATACTGACCTCAACGAACTGCTGACTGCCATCCGTGCCGGTGGCGACATCGACGTCGTGCGCCAGGGCGTGGAGCTGATGCTCCAGGCCCTGATCGATGCCGAGGCGACCGCCCGTATCGGTGCCGACCGCTTCGAGCGGACAGACAGCCGGACCACCCAGCGCAACGGCACCCGGGACCGGCTGCTCTCGACCAAGGCGGGCGACGTGGAGCTCAAGATCCCCAAGCTCCGCCAGGGCAGCTTCTTCCCGTCCATCCTCGAGCGCCGGCGTCGGATCGATCGGGCCCTCTTTGCCGTGGTGATGGAGGCCTATGTCCACGGGGTCTCCACGAGGAAGGTCGACGACCTGGTGGCCGCCCTGGGTCTCGAGTCCGGGATCTCCAAGTCCGAGGTCAGCCGGATCTGCGCTGAGCTCGACGAGCAACTCGGTGCGTTCCGGTCCCGGAGCCTCGCCCACATCGAGTTCCCCTACGTGTTCCTCGATGCCGCCTACCTGAAGGGCCGGGTCAACCACCAGGTCGTCTCCCGGGCCGTGGTGGTGGCGACGGGCGTGTCCATGGACGGCCACCGAGAAGTGCTGGGCTGCGCCGTCGGGGACTCCGAAGACGGGGCCTTTTGGACCGAGTTCCTCCGCTCCCTGCGGGCCCGGGGGCTCTCGGGGGTCCGCCTCGTCATCTCCGACCAGCACCTCGGCCTCAAAGCAGCCGTCGAGGCGGTAATGGTGGGATCGGCCTGGCAGCGGTGCCGGGTGCACTTCATGCGCAACGTGCTCACCCGGGTCAAGCGCAACAGCACCCACATGGTGATCGCCGCCATCCAGACGATCTTCGCCCAGCCCGACGCCCGGGCAGTGGCGGAGCAGTTCGAACGGATCGTGGCCACCCTCGACGATCAATTCCCCGATGTGGCCACCATGCTCACCGATGCCAGAGAGGATCTGTTGGCCTTTACCGCCTTCCCCGAGGCCCATTGGCGCAAGGTCTGGTCGACCAATCCCTTGGAGCGCCTCCACCGCGAGATCAAGCGGCGCACCGACGTGGTCGGGGTCTTCCCCAACGACGCCAGTGTCGAGCGACTGGTCACCGCCGTGGTGGTCGAGGCCCACGACGAGTGGCAGGTCGCCGAGCGCCGCTACCTCTCGGAGACATCGATGGCCCTGCTCCGACGCATGGAGGCGGCGGCCCTCGTGGAGGCACCCGAGGGGACCCTCGAACGCAGGCCGCTGGCCGGCTGAGGTCACTACCCTCGGGGCGTGGCCACCGTCCTCCCCGACATCGACGTCGAGAAGGTCAAGCGCTACTGCCGTGGCAAGGTGCCTGAGCGCCTGAAGGACGAGGTCCGCATCGAAGCCACCACCCGGGGCAGGAGCATCTCCATCCACGAGTGCCGACCCATCTGGAAGGGCGCGCCCGGGGAGTGGACCAGGACATCTGTCGCCCAGCTCCGCTATGAGGGCGACGGCACCTGGACGCTCTACTTCGGCGACCGCAACAACAAGTGGGTCATGTACTTCGACCTCGACAGCCACCAGCCCGTCGACGTGATCCTCGAGGAGATCGAGACCGACCCCACCGGGATCTTCTGGGGCTGAATCACGCCCCGGTGACGCGTCGGATCGACGCGCCTACCATCACGTCAGACCGAAGGTCGCTTCTCCACCACTCGGCGGGACGTCATCTCGCTGCATTACGACTCCGGTAGCGGTTATCCATCCTGGAACGAACCGCTGGCGCATGACGGTTCCTACCACGACGTTTGACTGCGCGTCGCCGTCCCAAGATCCTTCCGTCACTCCGGCTTGTGTGAGCGGTGGACTCCCTGCGCTTCCACCAGGTACGTACTACGCAGTGCTCCTCGGATCGGGAGTCCCCTTGCCCGCTCCCGATCCGGTCGCGGTATCCCTCTTCTAGGTTGAAAGGACTGCTTCGGTTTCGGATCGAGCTATCCCAGTACGCCGGGACTATGCTCGAATCACCAGAGCTTCCATTTCATCTCAGCTTGATAACGAACGAAACCGTGTTCGCGATCACGAGTCTGTAAGTTCCACTCGGCGCAGGAGAAGAGCCGGCGCTCGTGAGAACCAGCTTCGGCCAAACTCCGCTTGCAGTGACCTGCGCGCCGGGTGCAAGACGAGCTGCCCCAATCTTTAGGCATGAATAGGAGCCAGGCCACACTGAGGTTCCGCTGCTGTTGACGACACTCATTGGGAACGCTCCACAAGGGCCGACGAGCGCATCGCCTCGACCGGTGCCGGGATATCCGGAATATGTACAGGCATTCGTCCCTTGATTTCGAGCTACGGCAAGCACGTCTACCGGTTGGGAAGGCGCGTAGATCAGACGCGCGACGGCCACTCTGATGGTGACGTTCGGGGCGCGGCAGGTCCCCAGGCCGATAGTCGCACTCTTGACGACGGGCCCGGGCCGGTGCGTGGCGTCACTGACCCTGACGACATTGACGGATCCACGTGCAGGAAGTGACCAGACCCCGTCCGCGAGGCAGAGTATGACGATCGTGATCAGTGCCCCGTAGCGGGCCCTGGGCCTGAGCCCGATTGGGCGTCTCACGACATCTACGACGCTACTTCGACAGAGTTGGTTCGTCGGGTCCTGCAATGGTCTTCGACCTCGAAGTGCCCACTACGCCGGTTATACGGGCGACCCACTGCGCCCGTTGGCCGGGACGGTGGGACACTTCGGCACCATGGGGATGCTAGGCAGTGCCCCGAGGAACCGCCGCTCTGGCGCTGTGACCAATCCTCCAGCCGCCCGCAGTGATAGCGAAGACTGCAATCACGCTCGCACCGCTAATGACATAGCGCACCCAGTCTTGAGCTCCGGTTCCGAGACTAAACATGACTTTCCCGATCAATGCGGCAATGCTCCCGACCAGTGTCAGGATCAGTGCGACCTGAGCGGCAACGCCAATTCGGCAAGCACGTCCTATATGACCCCGGACTTCGCAATCGTCATGCTCTAGAGATTCCTCTTCCTCTGTCTGTTTCCAGACCTCGATCTGCCAGCAACCCACGCCCACAACTCCAAGCAGAGCGATTGCCAACAAGGGTCCAGCCCATGTGGCTCCGTAGGTCAGCGCGGCCCCAGTGACGTGTCGGGTGCCAATGAATGGGCCACTGGCTTCTGTGCTGGCGATGATACCGGCGACCAATCCGCCCACAACGAGTACCGCAAAGGCGACGAGCACGGTCATGGCCGCGATCTCTGGAATTTCCCATCCAAAAAGAGGCTGAGCCTCGTCCTCAACTTCTGTGGTCTCAGGGTCTATTTGATCGGCCATCCCCAGAGCGTAAGGTGCCTGGGCGCTGCTTGCCGTGTGCGGTACCGATCCCCGCGCGCTCTCGGTGTGGGGGTGTCCCCGTACGCCGGATGGGTGAGGTACCGTTCGGCTCATCGCTGATAGCCCGGCCGATCTCGGCTGGCCTGTATGCAGCTTGGACGGCCGCGTCCATTCTGAAGGTACCCAGTGGATTTGATGAGTGGACAGAGTGGCACCTCGAATGGCATGTGACCTCTGACGGTCCGATCGTCACTGCGTTGTTCCTTGATCTCGGCAGGCATCGACAGTCGGGGCGGTTGCCAACGAGTTCGGCTGCCGAAGAAGTCGAAATCTCATTGAGGTTCAAGCCATACCGCCCCGGCCATTGATCCGTCGTCAGAGAAGCGGGTGCACGTCGCTCTGTATCAGAGGAGTGGCAACGTGGGGGCGGGCATCGGAACGACGATCAAGTCGCCGGATCTATGCGAGGACCCTCGACCACTGGTTCACACTTTGACTCCGGCTCCCGCAGGCCTTCAACGTGACCCCGTCGGGGAGCCCGGCGGTGGTGTACCGGATGGAACGCTGCACGTCATCGGCAACGACGACACCTCGAAGGCGAATCGGATGACGGCACCAGCCGCATCCGAGACCGAGTGCGGTGAAGGCGTCGAACTGGCCGGCGTTGATTCTCCCGCCGACGGCATGGATCGCTTCCCAACCTTCAGCGGTGAGTTCGGGCAGGCGCTCGTCGGGCACGCAAGCGGTTGTACCGAAAGCCTGTTGCACCGGCAACTGTGAAATTCGGCCGATGGTGACCGATTCGACGAGGGGCCGGAAGCGGTGGGCCCGGAGGCGCCCATCAGTTCAGGCGGGAGCCGACTAACCATGTCCTGGATCTCGCTCCAGCCGAAGCCTTGCAGGTGTGCGGCACATGTCGCTGTTCACCTATGCGGACCATCGGGTCGAACGTGTCCATCCCGAGCACGGACATCTCCTGCGACACCGGGCAGGTGATGGCGAGAGAGCCGACGAGCGACATCGCGCCGGCCAAGACGGTGCTCCGGCCGTTTGACCCACAAGACTGATCCCTCGGATATAGCCTACTGACGCTCCGGGTGCCGGGCTCGCTGCGACGGACAGTGCGCTCGACACGGAGGCGTTCGCGGGGCGACGCCCATGGCAACGAGATCCTGATTGAGTGCTCGCTCGCACGAGCCGGGGAGGGACCAACGTGCTGCACACGATCACGCAGAGCATCCGACGCAGGACTCTGCCACTCGTCGTGGTCACGTCACTGCTTACGGGTCCGATGGCCCTCGCCACGACGTCGGCGGCGGGCGCGTCGGTCGCCTCCACCGGCACCTTGGCGAGTTCCTCGCTCGCCACCAACGGGGAGTGGGCCGGCTTGGGCAAGATCTGCGAGTCCGGGGCGGGCGGTACCTCCTCGGTACGAGGGGTCGGCGCAAAGACCATCAACATCGCCGTCTTCAACGACGAGTCCAACACCGCTGTGCCCGGCCTCGAGAAGGAGTTTGTCCAGTTCGCCAGCGCCTTCGCCGACTGGTGCAACGCCTCGGGCGGCATTAACGGTCGCCACATCGTGATCGACAACCGTGACGCGGCCCTCTTCAACTCAGCTCAGGTCACTAACGAGGCGTGCCAGAGCGACTTCATGGCCGTCGGGGGCGGACTGGTGCTCGACCAGGCCGCTGTACCCGTGCGGGAAGGGTGCGGACTGGGACAGATTACCGGCTACACGGTCTCCGACGCGGCGACGGCAGCCTCGCTGCAGGTGAACCCAAGCAACGTCAACCCCAAAGAAGTCGACGCCGGGTGGTTCGCCACACTGGCCAAGAAGTACCCCAAGGCGGTGAAGGACGCCGCCATGGGGGCAGAGAACAACCCGAGTATCCTCGAGCCGGAGGAGAAGTACGAGGACGCCGCCAAAGCCATGGGCTGGGACGTCAAGACCTTCCAGACGGCGCCGCTCACCGTGAGCGACTGGACTCCCTACGTCCAGCAGATGGCCACCGGTGGGTACCAGGCGGTGTGGCCATCGGATTCGGGGGATATCGGTCCGTACTTCCAGGCAATGAGCACGGTCGGTTACAACCCGGCCTTCGTCGCCCTCGGCGTCCAGTTCTACGCCGATTCCACCATTAAGGCGATGGCCGGTCTGCACCTGCCTCCGGTCTACGTCGAGACGTCCTGGTGGCCGCTCGAGATGGCCTCCCAGAACCCCTCCACCGAGCAGTTGCTCGAGGTGATGCACAGGTACGCCAACGGCGATACGGTCGACTTCGACGACGAGGAAGCCGCCGAGGCCTGGCTCCTGTGGGCCAAAGCCGCCTCGGCATGCGGGGTCAACCTTTCGGTGTCGTGCGTGCTGAACAACGCGGCGGCACAGAGGGACTGGTCGGCCGCCGGGATCGAGGCCCCGGTGGCCCAGCTGACCATGTCGGACCAGAATCCGCACTCCTCGCCGTGCTTCGCCCTTCTGCGCGCCAAGCCGAGTGGCTTCGTCTACGACAAGGCGCTCACCCAACCCACCCAGTCCATCTGGAACTGCAATCCGAAGAACGAGTACGAGCTCACCCGCCACCAGGTGGCTGCTCTGGGCGGTTAGCTGCTGCGCAGCCTTCGCCCCAGCTGGCCTGCCCTGCGTGCGGTCTTATGACCCTCACGCAGTGCACGCGACAAGTCCGAGGTGGAGGAAGACGTAGCCGAGAGCTCTCGCCCAGTCCGAGAACAAGCTGCGTCGCAGAGGGTCCTCAGGGTCACGGGACACTGGTCGCCGTTGAGGGCCGCGATCAGGCTGGCCCTGGTCGCGGCCGGCCGCAAGCACTCGTCGGCCACCACTTCGCTGGCCGGACCTCAGCTCTCGCCCGGGGTGGTCGCCAGATCAGCGTCGCGGGTTGGGTGACTGAGGCGGGGTCCCGCCGCCGGGCCCGCGGCGGGGGTCGACGCGCGTGGCTCAGCGCGGCTCGCGCCACATCGGGACCAGAGGCGGGCAGCCTGCCGGTAGGCCAAATGCAGGCATCAGCTCGAAGCCGTGCCGCCGATAGAAGAGATCATTTCGCGGGTTCGAGTTCTCGAGGTAGGCGGCGACCCCTTCGCGGTCACACCGCTCAGCCATTACCGTCATGACCGCGGACCCACCGCCGTGGCCTTGCCGATCGGGCCTAGTCCCCAGTACCTCCAGGTAATAGTGCGGCTCGCGGGGGTGGGCCTTGTGCATGGCATCGGTCAGCTGCAGGCCACGCCTGTTCACGAAACCGGAGCGCAAGGAGGACGGGAAGACACGCATCAAGTCCATCAGCTGCAAATCCCACCTACCAACGCCGTGCCATAATCCAACGGTCCACCCGTCGTCAGTGAGGTGGACCTCATGGTCGGAAGCACGCGTGGCCACGCGGATCAGGCCGCGGAACACTAGGCGTAGCCGCCGCTCCACGTCCGTCTCCTTGCCGATTATCCAGCACGCGATCGGATCTGCGGCCATGGCTGCCGCCAACACGTCCCCAGCAAAGTTGATGTCGGTGCGAGTCGCTTTGCGCACTGGCGGCGTCATCCTCTGGCAATCCTTCCCCTACTGAGAATCGTCTTGGGAGCAGCGAACCCTGTTTGTGGACGAAGATACAGAAGATCCTCGACAAGCGTAGGATCGCAGGTATTCACCGCGTTCGATCGACTGACTTCAGTCGCTAGAGGCAGGAGAGTTCATGGAGAGTTCTGACCACTACGTCGTCATATCGGCCGATGGGCATGCCGGGGCTTCCATGGATACTTATCGCCAGTATCTCGATCCTGCGTTTCGCGACAATTTCGACGCGTGGCGGAAGGAATACTCGAATCCTTTCGCCGATCTACGGGATACCGAATCGCTCGAGTACCAGCGCAACTTCGATGATGCGCTCCGTCAGAGGGACGTCGAGGGCGACGGTGTTGTGGCGGAGGTTCTGTTTCCCAACACGATTCCACCCTTCTATCCCTCGGGCATTATCTTCAACCCGCCCGCGCCCAAGGATGCTGAGGACCTACGGCTCCGCTGGGCCGGTATCCGCGCCCACAACCGGTGGCTGGCCGACTTCTGCTCCCAGCGCCCTGGACGTCGCGCCGGAATAGCCCAGATCATCCTGGACGACGTCGAGAGGGCAGTCGAGGAGGTTCGTAGGGTCGCTGAGCAGCCGGGCCTCTTCGGCGGGATCATGCTGACGAATCCCCCGGTCGACGGGACGACCCCGCAGTTGCACTCACCAGCGTACGAGCCGCTCTGGACTGTGTGCGAGGACATGGGGGTTGTGGTCAATAGCCACGGAGGAGGTGGCGGCCCGACGACCTACGGCGAAATCGATACATCGCTTGTGATGATGTTCCTCGAGTTCGGCTGGTACTGCCAGAGGCCGCTCGTACGTCTGATCTTCAGCGGCGTGTTCGAACGGCACCCCAACCTCACGTTTGTGATGACCGAGACCGGTAACTCGTGGGTGCCGGGTACCCTCGCCGAGCTGGACTTCATGTACGACCGCATTGTCAACGCAAGACCGGGTGCGGCCGAAGGTTTCTTTGGTGACATGATCAACGACAAGGTCAAACTGCGACCCAGCGAATACTGGGCGCGCCAATGCTATATCGGTGCCAGTTTCCTCAGCCGGAGAGACAGCAAGGCACGGCATGGCACCGGGATAGATCGGCTCATGTGGGGATCCGACTACCCACACGCGGAAGGAACCTTCCCTCACACCCGGTCCGTGCTCCGTCACGTCTTCCACGACGTTGAGCCCGACGAGGTCGCCCTCATGCTCGGATTGAACGCGTCCCGGGCATACGGCTTCGACCTGGCGCAGCTTCAGTCAATCGCCGACCGCATCGGGCCGACGGTCTTGGACCTCTCGCACGACCTGCGTCCTGACGAGCTGCCGGCTGACGCCACGACGATCGCGCTGCCGGTCTCGTGAGACCCCGCCAGACACAGGTGCGACCACGAGACACCGCGGCGCCCACGGAACTCAGCCGAGTTCCTCGCGCCCACCGTATAGCTTGCGTCACGATGCGTCTGGTCCCACCAGCCAGCTCAAGGTCAACTTCAGCCAGGTGAACAACAACACAGCACCGAACGCTGGGGGCGGTGGCATCCAGAACCTGGCGGGCAACGTTGCGATCAACGTGAGCCAAGTGAACGGGAACACCTCCCTTAACGGTGGGGGAATCTCGAGCGGCAACGGCGCTGGCGGCGGTCCCGGTGGTCCACCTCCTGGCACCGCACAGCTCACGCTCTTCTTCAGCCAGGTGAACGGCAACACCGCAACGGCGCCAGTCCCAGCGCCGGGAACGGGCCCCCCAATCGCGGCGGGTGGCATCGCGAACGGCGGCAATGCGGTCCTCAATGGCGTCGAGGTTGAGGGCAACACGGCCACCACCACCAGCGGTGCGGGCATCGTGAACCACGGAACGATGACCGTCAACTGGTCCGAGGTGAACCACAACACGGCTGCCGGGACCGGCGGCACGGCATCGGGTGGCGGAATCGTGAACGCAAACATCAGCAAGCTCACCGGTGCACCCGTCAGTGGCGTCCTCACAATCAACTTCAGCCAGGTGAACGGGAACAGTGCCGGCGGCCTCGAGGCGGAATCCTCAATGGGTTGCCAAACCCCAAGATGCCGATCCCAGGCACCCTCTCGATCAATCACAGCCAGGTGACCGGCAATAGTGCGACTCTGGGCGGTGGCGGGATCTATAACGTCACGGGCGGCACAGTCTCACTGAGTTCCACGTCGGTCAATGGGAACATCATCGACAACTGTGAGCCAATATCGAGCATCGTTGGATGCACAGGTTGAAGCTGGATCATTCCGGCCTGACACGGCAATAGCGACTAACGGCACGACGCCCTTTCGGATGGGGCGTCGTGCCGTCGTCGCGTGTCAATCACAAGTGAGTTGTTGACGGCTGAAGCGACTCAGCAAAAGTCGAGGACGAAGCTGTCCCAGTACGCCGGGACGGCGACAGTCGTCGGGCCCTTCAGATCTAGGCTGGGTGCGGATGCCCGGTCAGGCTGGACGCTCCCAACCGGCGTGTGGCGAGAGCGCCACTGTCGTACAGTTCGGCGATTGTCCACACGAGAAGGGATCACCGTCCCATGACTGTCCGCATCCACACGACTCTTCCCGGCATCAACCAAGAACAGTTCGACGCCATGAACAAGCTCATCATGGCTAATGAGCCGCCGAACGGGCCATGGCCCCAACGCTAGATCGACGAGCAGCGGGCGGCATGACCTCATGCCAGCGGTAGGGGGCACCCCTTCACGGCCGCTCGGTATCGCCAACAGCCCTTTGCGAGCGCCTCACCCGGACCTATGGTGGGTCCATCTCCATAGGAAGGAGGCTGCGATGCACACTCGTGTCGTTACCTTTACCGGTGTCAAGGACTTCGAGGGTGGGATCGCCTTGGTGCGCGACGAGGTGGTGCCCGTGCTTCACGAACAGAAGGGCTATCGGGGCACCACTGTGAGCGCGGACCGATCCGGCGGTGTCCTCGGAGTCCTGTCTCTGTGGGACACCGCGGCAGATCGAGAGGCGAGTTTCGGCGCATTGGCCAATGCTCGCAAGCGAGGGGTCGAAGTGACCGGTGCCGAGATGACGATCGAATCGTTCGAGGAACTCGTCGCCGACATCAATGAGGTACCTGCGGTCGGTGCTGCCCTCATGGTCACCCGGATCAGCATGGAGGCGACCAAGATCGACGCGAACCTTAGGTTCTTCAAGAGCGATGTGCTGCCGCGGATCAAGGCCAATGATGGATACCAGGCCCTTCGGAACATGATCAACCGTGAGACCGGCGAAGGCATTGTTGGCTCCGTGTGGCGGGATCAAGCGGCGATGAAAGCCGCCGCTGCCGGGGCTCTCGCTCGCCGCGAGGATGCTACCGCCCGAGGTGTCGCCTTCGGTGGCGACAGCTACCGCGAGCTCCTCCTTGTAGAACTGCGCTAGCAGCGGAGTTTCACATCGACTGCGTTGTCGGCAACCGGACTGGGATTGCCTCCCGATGATGCCGAACTGCCCCACCGTCCCGGCGACTGGGACACATAAGCCGATCGCTGGCCCACGTCGGAGTTGCCGCTCCCCGGCTGGCCCGACGGCCGGTAGGGTCAGGACCAAGCCGAGCGCCGAACGGCGGACCACGGGAGGGCACCGATGACGGGCCAGGGTGACGAGCAGCAGAGTGAGCAGGTCCACGAGTGGGGAGAGGCCGTCCCGGCCTCGACCGGCCGGCCCAAGCCAGGCGACATCATCACCGAGTCTGGCCTGGCTATGGCCCCTGGTCCCCTGGTCGGCCACGACGTGTCGACTCCGCTCGAAGAAGACGAGCCCGAGCACACCATCCCGCCGGGACCTCTGTGGGGCATGAAGGAGCGCCGGCACACACAGTGGCACCTCTTGCCGGCCCACGAGCAGCACGAGCGGATCCGCGAGTGCCTCGATGCCGACGACTACACCCTCTACTGCATCGACGACGGCCGGCACCACGCCATGATCGGCCGCCGCGTCGGCTCCTCGCCCAGCGGCTGCGAGTACACGCTGCTGGGCCGCATCTCCCGCCAGCGCTATGAGGAACTGCGCGACGAGGTCGTGCTGCTAGTCAACTGCTTCGACACGGCCAAGGAGATGCGACTGTGCGGGGTGGCCGTCGAAGAGGACATCCGTTCGTCCAACGTCTTTGACGTTGCCGTCTATGACAGCATCGACGACGTCCCCGAGGATTACCGGCCGGGCTCGCCGTTCCACCACTTCCGCCAGGAGCTCGAAATTTCCGCCTACGAGTGACAGCGCTTTGGGCCCTTGAGGCCTAGTCCGAAGTGCTGAAGTGTCCCACTGTCCCGGCGTACGGGGTCAGTCCTTGAGAGACTGATCCTGTGGATGAGATCCTGCCCGGCGGCATTGCAAACGCTGGAAGTGTGGTCCGAAAGGGTGACTTCATCCTGCGCCCCTCGAACCCCAACTCCGAGGCCGTGCACGCCTTCCTTCGTGGACTCTGGTCGGCTGGATTCGAGGGGGCTTCGCTGCCAATCGAGATCCAGGCGGACGGGCGGGAACGGCTGGTATTCGTTGAAGGGGACGTTGCGGTGCCCCCGTTCCCGGCCTGGGTGCAGACTGACCACGCACTCTCCTCGATGACGGCCCTGATCAGGTCGTTCCACGAGGCTTCGTCCCGACTGCCCGTCATGCCAGCGAAGTGGAGCGACGAACTGGCTGATCCGTGCGGTGGGACCGTGATCTGTCACAACGACGTGTGCCTTGAGAACGTTGTCTTCAGAGATGGTGAAGCCGTCGCACTCTTGGACTTCGACTTCGCCGCACCTGGACGGCCCCTCTTCGACCTCGCAGCCTTTGCTCGGATGTGCGTGCCGATCGACGACGACCTCAGCGCTAGCCGCCTTGGGTTTGAGGACCTGGATCGTCCCGCACGCCTTCGACTCGTCGCCGACACCTATGGACTCGACGCCGAGGTTCGCCACTCCCTGGTCGAACTCCTCGACGGGCCGATGGAGAGCGGAGGTTCGTTCAGCCAGCGACGGGTTGAAGCTGGCGACCCCAACTTCATTCGGATGCTCGACGAGATGGGTGGGATGGAGCGGTACGAGCGCCGACTCCGGTGGTGGCAGGCGACGAGGGAGACATTCGTGCGGGCGCTCCGGTGACGTTTGCCAGGTGAACACCCTCCTGCCCAAGTGCAGAGGTAGCCCACCGTCCCGGCGTTCGGAGGCACATTTCAAGTCCTACCGCAACGCGCAGACATCCGTGAACGCCTTTGTCGCATGATCCTCAAGCGTGACAGGTGCTCAGACCACCCGTCGGTCTCCCGGAGGGCTCGGTCGTCCCGGTCGCTACACTCATCGTGAGTGCGGATCGGTGTGCTGACTGGTGGCGGGGACTGCCCGGGGCTGAACGCCGTTATTCGGGCTGTTGTCCGGAAGGGCGTTCAGGTTCACCGAGACCAATTCGTGGGGTTCCGCGATGGTTGGCGCGGAGTGCTCGATGGAGATTCCGCACCGCTGGATGTTTCCGATGTCCGAGGGATCCTGCCTCGTGGCGGGACCATCCTTGGCTCTAGTCGTACGAACCCATACAACTCCGCGGACGGTGAGCACCGTGTCCTCCAGACCGTAGAACGGTTGGGTCTCGACGCTCTCATCGCCATTGGCGGTGAAGACACCCTCGGCGTGGCGACAAGGCTCGCGGCCGCCGGCCTACCGATTATCGGGGTGCCCAAGACCATCGACAACGACCTGAATGGAACCGACTACACGTTCGGATTCGACACGGCGGTCACAATCGCCACCGAGGCCATCGATCGCCTCCACACAACGGCCGAGAGCCACCATAGGGTGCTCATAGTCGAAGTCATGGGGCGTTACTCCGGCTGGATCGCCTTGCACTCCGGCATGGCCGGTGGGGCGAATGTGATCCTGATTCCCGAAAGGCCGTTTTCGATCGAGGAAGTGTGCGGGTTCATCGAGCGGCGATTCGCCAGCCAATATGCCCCTATTGTCGTGGTGGCGGAGGGTGCGTTGCCGATAGAGGGCACGATGCCCACGCGCCCGCATGAGGTCGACGCGTTCGGACATGAGCGGCTTATCGGCATCGGGACGTTTCTGGAGGAGGAGATCGCCCGGCGGACCGCCAAAGAGGCGCGCGCCACCGTCTTGGGTCATGTGCAGCGAGGTGGTACCCCCACGGCCTTCGATCGGGTCCTTGCCACCCGTTTCGGGCTTCACGCCGTTGACGCCTTGCACGACGGGCACTCGGGCCAGATGGTGGCCCTGCATGGCACCGCCATTGAGCTGGTGCCGTTGGCCCAAGCGACGGCCGTTCTCAAGCTGGTATCACCGGCGCTGTTTGCGGAGGCCGAGGTGTTCTTCGGCTGACTTTGACGACCATACCGAGAGGGCAATACGAGGCGCGTCCGTCGCGCCATGGTGGTCCGAGGACAACCGGCGAGGGTCGGTATAGCTGACTCCTACAACAGACGAACTGGGGCACCCTGCGGCTACTCCTGATCGGATGGCCAAGGGCGATCCCACCCGCCAGGAGCCCCGTTCACCGGGCCAAGCGGTCAGACCTTCGGAGGTCTGCCAGCTACGCCACTGCTCGGAATCACGTGCACTACCGCGTCGAACTGCGTCCTTGTGGCGGGCAACGCGTCAGGAGCCACTGCGTTCGTCACGACCGACGCCGGGCAACTCTGGAAAGCCTCAACGGTCCAGTAGGAAGAAGGTAGAACGCGGCTCCGTCTAACCTCATCAACGGCGTCACCATCCCGGCGAACGGGGACACCACCAACGTCTGACGATGTCACGCCCCTGCGAGGCTTCGTGATTGGCGTAGGCGTTCTGCTGTTGATCGGGGCCCTCGCTCAACCTGTGAGCGCATGGCCTGCACCACAGCCTGGCTACATGACCCTGACCGGCTATGACCAGATCTCATTTGCCGGAGGATCCAAGAGCCCCGTGACCGTTACCGTGAACGCTCGAAACAGGGCTGCGATCTACAAGGCGCTGAGAGCGCTCTCATTCTTCCCACCGGGTTCATGTGTAGAGACCATTGATACGTTCTCGATCGGCTTCTTGCTGAAACGCACTACCCACCCGCGTGACGTCGCACGCGAGGACGCTTGCCCTACCCCAGGAGTCGTCGGGGTCACCATCGGCGGCCAGCGGGCAGGGGACTTCAAGGCTGATTGCGCACTCAACAAGGCGGTTCTTGCGGCCTTGCCATCGGGGCGAGCCAACGCAACCAGGCAATACCTGCAGTTCTGCTCCTAACACCCGCCAACCCGGCGTACTGGGGCACCCCCGCCGGTCCTGGCGCGAGAATCAATCCCGTGGGGACACGCGGTTCCAGAAGCACCGTATTGGTCCTTCTCGGGGCCCTGCTGGCGTTGATCACAACCTCCTGTGGGTCGCCGGGAGTCGGGGTTTCGCACCTCGCCGTCAAGCACTCGGCGACGACGGCTCCGTCGTCAACCCTTCCGACTTCACCTACCTCAACTCCCTTGACGCCCGTGACCGGACCCCGTGACCATGCCAACCGCGATCGTCAACTACCCCAATCCCTACGATCCGCGCTACAACACGATTGCTCAGCTTGTCAGAGATTCTGCCTACGTTGTCTTGGGAACGTTCGGGTCCGGGTCTACGGTCACCGGCACAGGTCAGGATGGTACGCCGACCACGTACTACCAGATACAGGTACAACGGACCCTGAGCGATCAAGATCCTCGAAACGAGATCTTCGTAAGTGCTGACGTGGTGAATGCTGCGAAACTGAGCCCATCTGGGACGTACATCTTCTTCTGGGCTTCAGACACGACGGACGACAGAACGTGCATCGTTGGGGGTGTTCGCGGCGTTATGTCCTACGACCCCTCCACCGGCACGGTAGCCAGACTCGATCAGAGAGCCGGCACTCAGATTCCCCCAACGCAGACCTTGGAGCAGCTTCAGAGTTCGGTACAGGCCGCTGTCATTGTCATTCAGACACAGCCAGCCACCAATCTTCCCCCGGCTTGTTCGTTGTCCGCGACGGGTCTCAGTCAGTGATCGGCGAGCGCCCAGTCCCGGCGTTCTGGGACGGGCGCCGGTAATGGGTAGCGCGAGTTGCGTTTAGGGGGTCACGCCTCCCACTTGGACTTGGCGATTCGATGTTGCGTCAACCGAGATACAGAACGACCGGGAGACGCAGGAGACCCCAGGCCAAGGGAAGCCAGCGACACCGGTCGTCGATCCTGCTGTCTGGAATGTTCCGAGGCTGCTGACCGAACACTTTCCGTTGGTTTCACACCAGGCAACTCCGGGCGGGACTGGACCTGTCGAAACTCGCCGCCACGCCGACGGGCCGCCAGCGGGGTCGGTGGTCACGAGTACGCCGTCACTCTGCGCGGTGCAGAACGACGGAGTGAGGCAGGCGACCGTGGTCAAGAAAGCGCCGGAGTGCTCGGCGAGCCCAGGCGCAGGAAGGTCCCCGCCGGACCACGCGCCCGGCCCGCCACCTGGAGTCTGGGAAACGGCGAGCCAGCCCGTCGTGCTGTCGAGGCCCAATCCTCCCATCGCGCATACTCCGTCGGCCAGGCAGCTGATACTCAACGTCAGCTGGGCTGTTGGGGTCACGATCGCGGTGGACCAGGCACCGGAACCCCCTGTGGGGTCGCGGGTCAGCTCGACTTTGCCATCCCGCACTGCGACGGCGCAGAACGTCACTGTCGGGCAGGAGACTCCGGCAAAGCTGTCCGGGGCAGTCGCGACCACCTGTTGAACCCACTGCCCACTAAGGGGCGAGGTCGAGGTGAAGATGGCCCCGAAGGTAGAAAGGACGCACAGGGTCGCGCTCGGACACGAGACGTAGGCCGGTTCGTTCTGAGCGGTTGGCAAGAGCGTGAGATGTCCGACGACCGCGCTCCCAGGACCGAAGGGTCCTGTGCTCACGGCAACCGCCTGTTCGTACCGACCAAAGGTTCCGGGTATTGGGGTTCCTCCGGTGAAGACACAGAGCGTCGTGGTCGGACAGTCGACGACCGCCGCGTCCATGTTCAGCCCGTTGACGAGGTTGTACCACGTCATCCCTGCAGTACCGTCGGTGCCCGGCGGCGACGAACTCGTTGTCGTTGTCGGTGGGGTGGTTGTCGATGTGCTGGGGATGCTCGGTGAGGTCGTGGTCGGGGGTGAGATGACCGGTGCGGCTTCCCGTTGGGGTGCGGTGCTTTGGGCGACACCGAGGACGGCCGCCAGAAGGCCGAGAGTAGCCAGGACGGCTACCGGCAGGAAGCGCCAGCGCGGTGACCCAACGATGCCTCGCCACATCGGTCTCCCTCGTCGTCGTCAGGGCGACCAGAGGCTACAGCGACTACCTCAGTTGAGCATGGGGTCACTGATCCGGTGAACGGGGGCGTCGGCTCTGTCAGATTCACCGACTACTGAGGCGATCATGGACCTTGCGGGTGGACAGTATCGCCCCGGGCCAGCATCTCTACAAACTGCTCGATGCGTCTCGCTCGGGTCTCGACCTTCTTTGCGCTTCCGATTCGATAGAGGATGGAGTACCTGTTCGCACTTGTGAGCTTGCGAAACGTCGCGCGAGCACGGGGATTGGCAGCCAAGGCGTTTGCCAGGTCCTCTGGAACTTCCATGCTGGCTTGTCCGGCGTAAGCGGAAATCCATCGACCATCGGCTTTTGCCTGGCGAACCTCGTCTTCCCCTGATCGATGCATTCGGCCTGAGGTGCTCAACCTCTCGGCGATGGTGACGTTCCGTTGAGACCAAGGGCTCCGAGCACTTCTGGGCGTGAATCGTCGCCGGAACGTTGCGCTGTCGCGACGCTCGAGCTGCCCATCGATCCAGCCAAAGCAGATCGCCTCGTCGAGTGCGTCATCGTAGGAGAGCGTTGTCGGGTGTGTAGTGCCCTTCTTGGCAAGGACGAGCCACACTCCTTGCGACTTGGAATGGTTGCTACTCAACCAGGTCCGCCATTCCGCAGCATCAGCGACCAACAACTCTGGAAGATCCACAGCGTCACGGTATCCCCGCTGTGCCGAATTGCCCCACCGTCCCGGCGTTCGGGGGCACCCACCCCTACTGGGTGGTTTGAAAGGACACGCCTGCCAGTGAGTGATCTCCGCCCTCATCCTTAGCGCCCGGGTGCCGAACGGTGTCGCTCCTTGAGGCCCTTCCCCAGACCATCTGGAACATGCATGAGGCGGGGATCCCCATCAAGCGCGTCGCCAGGCACCCCGGCACGCGGAACGAGCGTCACAGCCGCTACGTCATGTTGCTGAAGCCCCCAACGGACACGGCGCCGGAGCTGTGCGTAAGGCGACGAGGCGCCGACCGAAGAAGGGCTTGGTGACAGGGCGAACCGTGTCCGACACTCATAAGGCGGTTCGACAACTCAGGGCGTGGCGTAGGTCGACACCGTCGAAGCCGGAGGGAGACCCATGGTTGGGGCGTGGACCACGAGATCGGAGTACGGGGGCACCAGGTCAAGTCCGTCCACCGCGTTGAGGAACCCCGGAGCGTCGCCCGACTGACCGCGAACCCCGTACTGCCAGACGATGGCATTGGTCTTCGGATCAACCACGATGACCCGGTCATTGGCGTCGTCGGTTGCGATCACGTCCCCGTTGGGGAGCGGCAGGGCCAGCGAGGGGTGGTTGAGGGCGGAGCCGCCCGTCGGCCGGTAGCGCCATAGGAGCCGGCCACTGGCGTCGAAGGTCTCGATCTGACCTGGTTCGGAGTAGTCCACTGTCAGGTAGGTACCGGGGCGCACTTCGTTGCTGTCGGACGGGTAGCTGACCCCAGGAGGGTGCCATGAGGCGTAGATCGTCCCAGCCAGGCCCATCTCGTCGACCCAGTCCCCGTTGATCTCGGTGACGAGATAGTGCCCGTTGGCCATGGGGAAAGCGCCGTTCGGGCTTCCGAAGCGTGCCGGCGGTGCGTGCTCACAGGCCTGGGTGGTGGTGCCGTAGATGCGGGCCGGGACCGGTGCGTACGGGGCGATCAACAGGAGGCGACAGTTCTTGATATCGGCCGTGAACACGTGACCGTCGGGGAGGACCAGCGCGTCGTCGGGGTTTGAGAGCTGGTTTGGGCCGTCACCCGGCACACCCGGCGTGCCATAGCGCCACAGGATCTTGCGCGAGGCCACGCCGATCAAGGTGACCACCGAGTACTGCTCTTCGGTGGCGATGATCTGCTTCCCGTTCGGAGTGAAGAATGCGTCGTCTGGGCTCTTGAACGAGACTCCTGGAGGAAGGTCGCCCGGCTGTGGCCATGTCCAGAGAGTCCGGCCCTGGGCGTCGACCACGATCAAGCGGTTGTTGCCTTCATCAGCCATCAAGACGGGACCGGGGAGCACACTCGTGTCGGACCCTGGCGCCAGATGCGCAGAGCCTGTCCCTGGGCCGGAGAACTGCGACGTCGTCGTCGCTGACCTCACCCGCGGCTCTGTCTTGGGAGCGATGGTGCGACCTGGACCGCCACATGAGTTGGTAGCCACACCCAGAGCAATCAAGGAGCTGATGACGATTGAACCGGCCACCGTGCGGTTGCGCCGGACACTTCTCGAAACCCGCGGGCACGCCATACGCCACCATGATGGTGCGCCGCCACCGGCTTGGTGGCCATTTGGGTCCCAACTCCCCGCTCGACCGGTTCTGGGCCGGGACCGGAGGCTTGACACGACACGGCAGCAAGGAGCCGTCCCACCGAGGGCGGCGACGAGCGGCTTGCGACGTATCCCCAGCCCGGCAGCGAGGATTGAAGCGGCCGCTGAGTGATCCACCACTTCGGTGAATGGATTGGTCAGCGTGTGGGTGGGTGCCCAGGCCAGGTCTGACTCCAAACATCCGGCTGACGTCCTTGCGGACTGTCCTTCGTACGATCCGTCGGCCTGGCCCGGTCACCCACTCGACACCCGCCGGTCGGACGGAGTGACCTCATAGGAGCCTGCCTGTACAGGCCCGTCGCTGTCCTGTCCGTCGTCCCGCTTGGTGCGGTGTCACCCCAACCCAATCCGACGAAGGGATGACAGTGACCACTTTGGCACGGAGCATCACCGGCGGGGTCGATACGCACCTCGACGTCCATGTAGCTGGGGCGCTGGACGACCGAGGAGCCCTCCTCGGCGTCGAGAGCTTCGCCACGACGACGGAGGGCTACAAGTTGCTGCTGGGCTGGCTGAGTGACTTCGGCCCGGTCGAGCTGGTCGGAATCGAAGGAACCGGGTCCTATGGCGCCGGCCTCACCCGCCACCTCCGGGCCGAAGGTATCCGCGTCGTCGAAGTCGATCGGCCGAATCGCCAACGCCGCCGGCGCAAGGGCAAGTCAGATCCCCAAGACGCCATCTCAGCCGCCCGGGCCGCCCTCTCGGGCGACGCCGCCGGCGAGGCCAAGTCCAGGGACGGAAACGTGGAATCCATGCGGGTCTTGCGCGTCGCTCGGTCCTCGGCCCGCAAAGGCCGGACCCAGGCGCTCAACCAGATGCGCGGCCTGATCTCGACTGCGCCCGAGCCGATCCGAGACGAGCTCCGGGCTCTCAACGTGTTGCACCTCCTCGAGCGGGCCTCGACCTATCGACCCGGCGCCAAGCGCGACATCGTCTCTTTGACCAAGTTCACGCTGCGGATGCTGGCCAAGCGCGCCATCGCCCTCGAAGAGGAGATCACCGAGATCGACGCCATCTTGGCGCCCTTGGTCAATGAGACCGCACCCGAGCTGGTGGCCACGCTCGGCCTCGGGACCGATACCGCTTCGACGCTCCTCGTCGCCGCGGGCGACAACCCCGAGCGGCTGCGAAACGAAGCGGCCTTCGCCCACCTCTGCGGCGCTTCTCCGATCGACGCCAGCAGCGGGAAGCAAGAACGCCACCGCCTCAACCGCAGCGGCGACCGCCAGGCCAACTCGGCGCTGTGGCACATCGTGATCACCCGCATGGTCTATGACCCGCGCACCACCGAGTACATCGAGCGGCGCATCAACGAGGGTCTGACCAAGAAGGAGGCCGTCCGGTGCCTCAAGCGCTACGTGGCCCGGGAGGTGTACGGCCTGCTACCTCACCAGAAGTTGGGGCTTGACAGCCCATAGGAGCATCGTACGGGACGCGCCGACGGTAGAGTCCCATCACCGTCACTGCGATCCCAAAACGAGCCAGCGTGGATACGGACCAGTGTTCCGTATGGCAGCTCTTTCAATTGCTCCAGGCAGTCGAGAATCGAGCGACTGGGACTACGTGCGGAGACTTTCCATTGAGGATGGAGGATGGTCACGATGGAGATTCAGCGGCCGGATCGAGGACCTCACCAGGACGGGGAACTCACACCGGCACACGTCGACGTCCGCCAGCAGCTCGCAGCCGACCAGACGCTTCTCGCCTGGATCCGCACCGGCATCGCCCTGAGCGCGCTCGGCTTCGTAGTCGCTCGGTTCAACTTGTTCCTGCATCAGGTTCAGCGAGTACGGCGACAAGCGGAGAAGCGGCCCGGATAGTCGGCCTAGTTCTCGTCGCCGCAGCGGCGTTGCTACTGGTTCTGGGCCTTGTGCAGTACCGCCAGGTCACCGCTCTCCTCGCCGACCACGGCGATCCGCTCGATGCCACCAGGTGGCCAGCAGTGGTCGCAGCTGTCGCCTGCCTGCTGGCCATAGTCGCTATCGGTATCTATCTCGCGACGGGCGTGAACTGAGAGTTCGGTTCTCCCAATAGTCGGGCATTTCTCCCGCAGAGCGGCGCCATGGTCGGTCGCTGCGCTCTACGTGAGCGAATGCCACAGCAGTGCCTCACTGCCCCACCGTCCCGGTGAAGTGGGGCACCCAGGGACCTGCCCGGTCACACCTGATCCAGTTCGCGATGCGCAGATGCAAGATCCCAGCGGAATTGCCGATACCGCGGTGTGCCTAACCCCCCGCCGTGGCCGTTCACAGGAGCTGCCGCCACGGCCTCACGCTCTTGGCAAGGAGGCCAGAGACTTCCGCGAGGGATGAGCCCAGCCAGTCGGTCCGTTCGACATCGGGACCAAGTGCCCTACAGCCCCTGACGGGCACTCCTCACAGTGGCTAGGAGGCAGAGCGTCAGGACGAGCGAGCCCGACGACAATGCCGAGGACCCAAACGAGGAGGTTATTCGCAATGAACGCCCCGATCGACAGGCCCGGTAGGCCGCACGTGCTCGACGGATTCCCACTCTTCGGGGCCCTGCAGGGACTCACTGTGGTCGACACCGGCACGGTCGTCGCCGCGCCCTTCGCCTGCGAGCTCGCGGCAGAAGCCGGCGCGCAAGTGATCCGGGTTTCTCTTCCAGACCCCGACATTCTCGAGCTGTCGCCATACCGTCTGCAGAACGGCGGAGCGTCGGTGTCAACCTGGTGGGCACAGGAGAACCGCAACAAGCTCGACATCGTGCTCGACCTCACGACGCCCGAGTCCAAGGAGATCCTCGGCGCCCTGCTGGCGAGAGCGGACATCTGGATCGAGTCGTCTCGGCCGGGTACCTACTCCGAGCACCTCGGGCTCACGGATGAGTGGGCGTTGAGCAACAACCCCCGACTCGTCGTAGTGCACGTCTCGGGCTTCGGCCAGGACGGCGATCCCGAGACGTTCATGCGGGCGTCCTATGACGTCATCGGGCAGGCGTTCAGCGGCTTCATGGACGTAAACGGCGATCCCGATGGCCCACCGATGAAGTCGAACCCCTACGCCAACGATTACGTGACGGCCCTGTTCGCCCTGTGGTCGGCGCTGGCAGCGTACATTTCTATGCAGCGCACCGGTCGCGGTCAGGTGGTCGACGTGGCCCAGTACGAGTGCCAATTCAAACTCCTGGCCTGTGTAGTGATGGACTACCTGATGCTGGGCGAAGAGCACCCCCGGACCGGCAACAACGACCCGTCAGGCCTGCAGCCCTACGGCATCTATCCGACCGGCGATGGCTACATCAGCATCGGGGCGATGGGGGGGCCGTTCCTCCGACTGAAGCAGGTAGTCCCAGGCCTTGACCAGGACAAGCTCCAGACAATCGTCGACCAGATCGTCTACGCCGAGGAGATCAGGCAACTCGTCGTGCATTGGCTGGCCGACCGCAGCGCCGACGAGGCTGAGCAGATACTCAACGCTCACAACATTCCCTGCAGCAAAGTGATGGCTGCGCCCGACATCGCCCGAAACCCGCACTATCGGGCCAGGGAGATGCTTATCGAATGGGATGACGACATCGGGGGAACGATCCAGGGCACTGGGCTCGCCCCGAAGTTCTCGGGCACGCCGTCCCGGGTATGGCGAGGGGCGCCGACTCGGGGCAAGGACACCCAAGCCGTCCTCAACTGGCTGGGGTACGACGAGTCGCGCATCGCAGCGCTGAGGAAGACTGGCGTGGTCGGCTGACGACGCAAACCCTCGGGTCCCGACCGATGATGGATGGCCTGGCGGGGTATCCCACTTGAGCCGCCGGGTGTCCCCGTCCCGTTGCGTTGACCCCTTGAGGACGCAGGCGTACGGGGGCAGGTAGTGGCAGATGACCTGGGCTCGCATATTCGCCGAAGCGCCCAGGCACCTATTCGATCCCACGCTGTGAAAGCGTGCTATTGACGCAAGCCGAGCCCGGTTAGCCGAATTGCACTCGGATGACCGACGCCTCCATCACGGCCCCATTCTCAGCGGAAATCGTGTAGAGCACTACGGCTCCGTACTTCGAGGTGGCCTTCGTGAACGCGAGTGAGCCACTGAACGGACCCATCGCGTCGCTCCTGCCGGTGACGTGGCCCTCACCGAGGGGTTTGCCGTTGTCGTCCTCGCGCACCTGCGTCTGGACGGTGCCCTCGTACGCCATGGCGGTCCCCTTCAAGGTGACCGGAGACGTGATCGAGGCGTTCCAAATCGGTTCGGTCAGGCTGATGGCGGTCGTTCCCGCTCCAAGAACCCGCCATGAGTTGTCGGAGCCGAGCTCCCTCACCAACACGGTCGTCACGGGTCCAGTGGCGCTCGGCTGGACGGGTACCTCCCCCGAGCGGGCATCGCCCTGCTGGAACTGGCCGATCACCGGATTGACCATGTGGAGGTAGTCGGTCGCAAACCCCATGGCGGCTGCTTCTGGCGTGCGGTAGCGGATGCTGCTCGCCGCTGTCGGCCACACTGCCGTCCACGCTGCAAATTCGGGCGACGTGGTGCTCGTCGTTGCCGCAGCGGTCGTCGACGTCGACGATGAAGAAGATGGTGTGGAAGCGTTGTTGCTGCAGGCAACGACCCCTATAGATAGCACCCCCAGCGCCGCAGCAAACGAGAGAGGCCGATTCCTCATGGTCCCAATCGTGTTCCCAGATACCGAGGTTCGGCAGGGGCGAAGGTCCCGTGAGGGGCCATGGTCGCCGTGCTACGCCAGCGCTAGATCCCGCCGCCGAAGGCCATGAGCGTTGAGGTGGTGGAGTTGCACACGGCGACCTTCCGTGACGGCGTCGAGCTGGATCTTGGCCATGAGTCTTGCTGGGGCTCGACCTCTTGCTGATTGGCAAAAGGTCAACTCTGCAGGACTGCCCGCGTAGTGCCGCACATAGGCACCCCTATCCGGCGAGCTCTGAACCGTCCTGGGTTTCTTGGAGACTCCATACCTTGGAAGCGAGGATGGAGACATGGCAGACCCACAGAAGCGGTACCCGCCTGAGCTGAGAGAGCGGGCGGTGCGGATGGTGCTCGAGGCCCGGGCAGCCGATCCGAACGACACCAGAGCCATCACCCGGATCTCCGAGCAGCTCGGGGTCGGGACCGAATCACTGCGCAACTGGGTGAAGCAGACCCAGATCGACGCCGGCGACCGACCGGGGACGACTACCGAAGAGCGCAAGCGGATCGCCGAGCTCGAGAAGGAGAACCGCGAGCTCAAGCGCTCCAATGAGATCCTGCGTCGGGCCTCGGCGTATTTCGCCCAGGCGGAGCTCGACCGCCCGTGGAAGTGATCGTCGAGTTCATCGACGCCAACCGTGACGAGCTCGGGGTCGAGCCCATCTGCAGGGATCTGCAGGTGGCTCCGAGCACGTACTACGCGGCGAGGTCCCGGGCGCCGTCGGCCCGGGACCGGCGCGATGCGGCGCTGATCCCGCTGCTGGTGGCGATCTGGGAGGCGAACTTCCGGGTCTATGGGGTGCGCAAGCTCTGGAAGGCGGCGCGGAGGGCCGGCCACGACGTCGGACGTGACCAGGTGGCCCGCCTGATGGGACTGGCCGGCATCGAGGGGCTGCGCCGGGGCAAGAAGCGCAAGACCACCAAGGCCGACCCGGCCGCTGAGCGGCACCCCGATCTGGTCAAGCGGGTCTTCAGTGCCGAGCGCCCGAACGCCTTGTGGGTCTCGGACCTGACCTACGTGGCGACCTGGTCGGGTTTCGCCTACGCGTACTTCATCACCGACGCCTTCTCCCGGATGATCGTCGGCTGGCGGGTGGCCAGCCACATGCGAGCCGACATGGTCCTTGACGCCCTGGAGATGGCGCGCTGGAGGCGGGGCACCTTCCTCGAAGGGCTGGTGTCACATTCCGATGCGGGGTCGCAATTCACCTCGATTCGCTATGGCGAGCACCTCGACGACCTCGGAGCCGTCCCTTCCATCGGAAGCGTGGGCGACGCGTACGACAACGCGCTGGCCGAGACCGTCAACGCCGCCTACAAGAGCGAGCTCATCCGGGGACCGGGTCAAGGGCCGTGGCGCAACGTCGACGACGTAGAGCTGGCCACCCTCGCGTGGGTCCACTGGTACAACACGCAGCGGCTGCACGAGTACCTCGGCTACGTGCCGCCGGCAGAATTCGAGGCGGCTTATGCTGCCCAACAGACCGACCAGGAACTGGTTGGAATCCAATAACCCGAGTCTCCATCAGACCCAGGACGGTTCAGTCATCTCGCAGGCAGGGGCTCTGGTCCGAGGATCAGGGCAGCGAGGATGCGCTGCGTCCAGGTCGTCCCGGCCTTGTACGCCGTTGTAACAAAGATGTCGTCGTCGCGCGGCACGAAGTGGTCCCAACGGGTGCTGTCGAGATGGTGGTTGCGGTACTCCCGGGTTCGCTCGGGTGGTTCGAGCCTCATGGGAGCACATCATCTCACGAGGCAATTCTTGGAGCTGAGCCGAACGAGCCTGACTGGCATCGTCCTCGTCCCGGCGTACTGGGGCACCCCAAAGGCAGTAGTGACAAACTAGAGACGTGGTCCCAACGATCTCCGGAACGCACCTGCTCGACCCCACAGTGATCGCTGAGCCGTATGGCTTCTACGAGGAGCTGCGGGCTGATGCGCCGGTGTGGGAAGTACCCGGCACTGGGATCTTCACGGTGGCCACATTCAAACTCCTCGCTGAAGCTGCTGCCCGAGTGGAGGACTTTTCGTCAAATCTGAACTGCCTCCTGTACCGAGACGCCGACGGGATGCCTTGTCGGCTCTCGTTCGGCGATGCTGGAGTCCAGGCGCTGGCCACGGCAGATCCACCGATGCACGCACTGCACCGAGGCACCGTGTTTCCTGAACTTGTGGCCAAGCGTATGGCTGCTCTGGAACCGGACGTCGTAGCGATCGCCGAGGACTGCGTGGGCCAGGCTCTCAACGAAGGATCTGTGGACTTCATGTCGGCTATCGGCAACGTCGTCCCCATCACGATGATCAGTCGCCTCATCGGATTCCACGACAGTGACCTCGACCAGTTGTTGAATGCAGCCTTCGACTCGACCGCCATGCTGGGATCGACCCTGTCCTACGATGAGTTGGTCGCCCACATTGCCCGAACAGGTGAAATCGAGGAATGGGTATCTCATCAGCTCTCCGCCGCCATGAGCGAGCCGTCCCATGACCTTCTCGGGGCCGTCGCCGAAGGTGTCAACAATCAGGCGTTCTCCGAAGTCGAGGCCGTCGTCATCCTCCATACGTTGCTGAGCGCTGGTGGTGAATCCACTACAAGCCTGATCGGGAATGCTGTCCGTATCCTGGCTGAAGATCGAGAGCTTCAGAGTCAGCTGCGTGAGAGTTCCGAGTTGATCCCCATGTTCGTGGAGGAGGCACTGAGGTTAGAGCCCCCATTCCGCTATCACATGCGCCACGTACGGAATGACACCGCGCTCGGTGGCGTAGAGATCCCAGCCGGAGCAACCGTCCTACTGCTCTGGGGTGCGGCCAACCGTGACGCCGCAATGTTCGATCACCCCGACACCGTAGATCTGACCCGAGAGGCACCACGCCGACATGTGGCCTTCGGTCGAGGCATCCATCACTGTGTTGGGGCGCCGCTTGCTCGGATTGAGGCGAGAAACGTGCTCAGCGTTCTGCTTGCCCGAACGAGAGACGTCAGCCTTGATCCTCATCTGCGACCGAGATGGGTGAACAGCCTCATGGTTCGTCGTCACGAGGAACTGCCGGTACGCCTCGTGCCCTCCTAAGGACTGTCCCCGATGTGCCTGCTTGAGACTTGGCGCAGGCCCTGCGGTTGATCCGTAGCGTTTAGAGGTCCCTGGCGGGATTGCTCGCAAAGTGCCTGCCGCCGGTGTCAGCCGGTTGGCATTCGTCCGAAGAGCTTCCCGCCAGGGCTTCGCCACGGAGTGGCTCAAAAGAGGATCGAGCACCAACCGTCCGCAAGCAGGAGTGCCCCCGTGGGTTCCAGCGAGACCAGGAGGTAGTCATGAAAGTTGTGATCGGCATCGACCCTCACAAGGCTTCGCACACCGCGGTGGCCATCGGCGAGGGCGAAGACGAGCTCTCGAGCGTCCCTGTCAGGGCGACCCGTCGCCAGGTCGAACAGCTCCTCGCTTGGGCCGAGCCCTTCGAGAAGCGGACCTGGGCCATCGAGTCCGTCGGCGGTCTTGGGTATCTGCTGGCCCAACAGCTCGTCGCCCAAGGAGAAGAGGTCCTCGACGTCCCCGCCACCTTGGCGTCGAGGATCCGGCTGTTGGCGACCAAGCGTTCCAACAAGAACGATCCCAACGACGCCCACTCCATCGCCATCGCGGCCATGCGCTCGGCCACCCTGCGCAGCGTGGAGCCGGCCAACCACGTCGAGGTGCTGAGGTTGCTGGCCAAGCGGAACATGGACATCGGCTATCACCGCACCAGGGTCATCTGCCGACTCCATGCGCTCTTCGCCGAGCTCGCCCCGGGCGGAATCGCCAAGGAAATGTACGTATCTGACGCCGAGCGCCTCATGGCCAGGCTCACGCCCGAGACCCCGGCGCAGCAGCTCCGCTTCGACCTGGTGCTCGAGCTCATCGACGACGTGCGCCGTCTCGACGCCCAGCTCAAAGCGTCCCATCGCCGGATCCGGGTCGCCGTCAAGGCTTCGGGCACCTCGGTCACCGACATCTATGGGGTGGGCCCGATCATCGCCGCCGAGCTGATCGGCTACTCCGGCGACGTCCGCCGCTTCGCCAACCGCGACGCCTATGCCTCTTACAACGGAACGGCTCCGGTCGAGTTCTCCTCGGCCGGTCGGGTGGTGCACCGGCTCTCTCGCCGGGGCAACCGCAAGCTCAACCATGCCCTGCACATGGCGGCCATCTGCCAGATCCGCCAGAGGGACTCAGAGGGCCGGGCCTACTTCGAGCGCAAGGTGGCCGAGGGCAAGACGAGGATGGAAGCGATCCGAGCCCTCAAGCGTCACATCTCCAACGCCGTCTATCGACAGCTCGTCGCTGACACCCGATAGGAGGCCCGGGAGGACGCCAGGGAACGACTCATAGCCTGCGTGGCCGGCTCTGCACCCTGAATGGCCGGCTCTTCGGCGAAGTCACTCCCGGACCCATCAGAAGCCTACGCAGCTGCGCCCTCCGGTGACGGCTCGACGCGTCGCGCCTTGAAGGCCCTGAGAGTGGGGTCTTGACTCAAAGAGGATTCGTACGGGGACACCCTGTCGGTCCCAGCACGCCGACGCGAATCGGCCCCGGCCGGTGGCAATCGCGGCCGGGGCCATCGCGACCCCCTGGCACCGCACTCGCCTGGCGAGGCGAATCTTCAAACGGAGGCCGACCGAAGTGTCTCATGCGATTCCGGGATTTGCTCGCGCGTAAGAGCTACGCCACCAACCAGCCGTTCCTCGCCGGAACCTCTGGGTCGGCGCTGGCTGGCGTTCCCGCGGCCACCCTGACGCTCGCCGCGTCAACCCTCAGCGTCCCGGTCGTCATCCTCACATGAGGACCCAAGGGGGTTCGGCCCGCACCCCTTCCCGGCGTTCGGGGGCGCACTGACCAGGTTATTCGCCCTGTTAGGTGATCTTGAGGTGCTCCATCAGGCTCAGTGTCCCAGCCGGTTGACCCCAGCTGGAGAACGTTCCGTAGCCAGCAAGAGTTGCCAACCCACCGCCGCTCGCACCACCCGAAGTGATCAGGAAAGTGCCATTCGTCGTGCCGTTCGGTGACACGGTGCCGTACGCCCTGATCGACACTGTGCCACTCTGGCCCGCGAAGGTGCAGGCACAGTTGTCGAAAGCGGTGAACGACTCGGATCCGTTCGGGTAGATCGTCACCGCAACGGCTTCACCGGTCGAACCGAGCTGCTGGGAGGGGTCATACGTCTCTGATCCGGTCAGACCGTTCCCGCCAAGGATAACGTTGTTCACAGCCGCAGCCAACGTGTCGCCCGATTCGGTCGTGCCGAGGCTCAGCGAGACCTGACTCGGCCCGACTTGAGTGTGCGTCCCCTGGTAGGTAGCCAGGCTCCACTTGCTCACCGACACGTGTTCGGGGATGCACGTTGTCGGGGTGCAGGTCTGCGGAGGCTTCTGCATTGAGAGAGCTCCCGGCGATGGGTTCAGCTGCAACACGTTGAACCCGCACTGTCCGATACCAAGACCCCCCACGGTGCTCGGGGCGGCGCCACCATCACCGAACTGCACGCCGGAGGTTCCACCCGCCGAGTTGGCGAAGCAAGTCATGTTGCCGTTGATGACGTTGCTCCCGATCTCCATGGCATCGGGGTCGCCCATGGTGTTGTTGACCCATGATGCGCTCCCACCGATTTGGTCGCGCAGCGACCCGAGCCAGCAGGAAGTCAGACCGCTCATCGTGAAGTTGCCACCAACCGTGGCGTCCTCAACGTCGCTGTAGACGGGAGTGAAGGCCAAGTTCGGGTCTTGTGACCAAGGTGCAGGAGGCAAGGGGCCGGACTGCGGCATCGTCACCGCAGAGCAGTTCGCAGCCGCCGCACCACCACCGCCCCCGAGTAGGCTGATGTTGCCTCCTACGGCTACCGAGTGGACCACGACACCGAGCGCCCCGTACCCCGTGAGGTTGCCCGCGATGTGATCGTAGGTGACTCCGGGTGGGTTCGAACACGAGATATTCGGCGAGCAGCCGAAGAGGAGGACACCGCCCCAACCAACGTTCACGTTGCCGCCGACCACGACAGTTGCCGGCACAACGGGGGCACCTGTCGGGTCACCGGGCGTCACGGCGTCGAGCAGTGCGCCAGGCGCGATGTTGAGGTCGCCCCTGATGGTGATGTTGCCCGCAGGCATGTAACACGTACCGGTGATGATTATGGACCCGTAGGTACCCTGCGGGATGATGCCGCCGTTGGCTCCGTTGCACGTGTAGGTGTTGCCAAAGAATGGAGGCGGGTAAGGATGATGTCCGAAATGGCCTCCGGGGTTGTCGCCGAACGAGAGGCCACCAAATGGGCGCGACGCGCCCGCGACGTTCGTTCCGGCCACCGAGAGCGCACAGATGGTCGCGAGAGCGAGCACCGGCGCAAACAGCACACGAGCCAACCGCCGAGTTCCCATGGTCAAACCCCCTTGGAATCGCTTGATGCCGACTTGGGCCTAAGTGGACACTTCTCCATCGAGTGGTGCAACGGCCATAGGAAAAAGGTCATAATCATTCCCAAGAAGCCCACCTGTTGATCAAGCGTTGTTCAACCCGCCGCGTGCCCGCTCGGCTTGAAGAGACTTGCTTCGGAGGACGGCGAGGGTGTCACCTACCTATGTGCCGGACTGAGGCACCCTGTCGCCCAACGACCCCCGACCGAGCCAATGTCGGGTTCGCTTACCTCGGTCGGCCGTCCCGCCGCGATTGCGCCCGCCCGACCGGCGCAATCGTCCCAAAGCCGAACCTGTTTGCTCAGCTGAATCTCAGGTGTCAGGATGCGCGACTGCCCCGGGGGAAAGTGCCGTATTTCGTTTCTAAGCCAACTCCAGGGTGGGGGGGGTGAGCCTGCCCCGCCCTACCGCCTGGGGGGGCAGGCTCACCAGTTGGATAGCAGGCGGGCGGAGGGTCGTCTGTCGGAAAGTGGGCTGCATCAGATGAGTCTCGACGTTCCGTTCATCGAAGAGGCCACCGAAGCGTCGCTCCTCTCCGACCCCGACGGCTGGCACCTCTTGCTCATCTCTCGACACGGCGCTCAGTCAATCTTCGTGACACGCGACCATGTCGCGGCGGCGATGGACGGCGGGACTCTCGAGCCCGGACACGTACCCCTCGAGCACTTCGAGAAGCGCCTCCGACTCGGAGGTTATTGAACCCGCGAGGATAGAATCCAGTCCGGGTGCGGTGGCGGCGTGGTGGCTCCTGCTAGGCCCTGACCGTCAGCGAAGAGCGCGAAACTGCCGCATCCCCGTCTGCCCCCCTCGAGGTGCTCTGCACAGGTCCACATCCGGAACCAGCGATCGCGGGAGAGGATCCCGCACTTCTTTGTTGGGAGGAGGTTGTCCGCCCCGGGGTCCGAACGGCTCTATGGGGCATCGGAAGCGGTCGCCAGAATCCCTACGTGGGGCGAGGCGCGGTCACTTCGGGTGGGGCGCCACGGCACTGCCCACTAACTGGTCATCATGGGTGACACACCAACCACACAGGACTGGCTCATCAAGGCGACTGTTGTCCTAGAACGCGTGACCAGCGCCAAGAGCCGGTTTTCAATCTCGATGAGAGTGAACGAAGTCACCATGTTGGCGGCGGCGGACGAGCTGCAGGTGGCCACCTGGGATGCCACGCTGTGGACGGCAATGAAATCCTGCCCGGATGTGGAGCTCCGAGAGCGCGTTTCCCTGATGCTGAACACATGCGCTGAAGTCGCGCTCACCGCGCAGCGCGCGGTCACCGATCCCTCCGCAGACTCCGAGGCGATCATCGACCGCCTCGGAGATCTTCTGGCGGTCAGCAACCTCCAGTCGCAGACAGTGGCCGCCTGGTAAGGCCGGCGCTGCAGTACCTTCGGCGCGCCGCACGTCAGCTTCGCCGCCCCCCGAACTACCGGACCCCCGTCAACCCCTCGAGATGCTCGGGGCAAGCCCACACGCGGAACCAGCGGTCTCCCTTCGGCGTGAACCAGCGGCCCGTGTAGGCCGGCTCAGCGCGGCAGTGTGTGCTTTGGAGCTGCTTGGAATACACCAGCGCCCAACACCGCCCGGGTTCGGCCATGAATCCCGGCGAACGGTCGCCGCGGGTAGGCATCGGATCCATGGGTCGACGGTAGACCCCCGGCAGCGTCATCGGCCCGTAGGTGTGTCCCTGGTGTGCCCTTTTCGTGCCCTCTGGGGCAGATGTGGGCTCCTCTCGACAAAGAACAATGCCCCGACCTGCGGGAAAACAGGTCAGGGCATCGTGGAGGTGGCGGGAATCGAACCCGCGTCCTCCGGTGCCGCAATAGGCCTTCTCCGAGCGCAGCCAGCAATAGATTGTCGGGGACGACGCCTCTGCCGGCGGCGGCGGCGGCCCGTAACCAACGATGGTGTCCTCAGACCTCAGTTGGTGCGAGGTTCTGAGTAAGCCCTACAGAATGACGCCCGAGATCCGATCCGTAGGGCTGGGACCGGTCGGACGTCGCTACCTAAGCAGCGAGCGCGAGCTGTGGTTGCTCGGCGTTTGTTTTTGGTTCCGGCTCTTTAACGTGGCTCCGGAGACCACGGCTCGCTTCTCCTACCTTGACGACCGAAGTCGAAACCGATCACCCCCGTGTTTTTGGAGCCGGCCGACTTGACCGGTTCCCTCATTCTACGGGATCGCCCGGCCCGGGAGGACCGGCCTGCGGGCGCACGGGACGGGCCTCAGACCCAACGGCTGACCTCCTTGGCCGCCCGGGCGGCTTCCAACTCGGCGTCCCGGGCCTTGAGCACGTTTCGCTTGTCGTAGAGGCGCCGGCCCTTGGCCAAGGCCAGCTGCACCTTGGCCCGGCCGTCCCGGAAGTACACCGATGCCGGGATCAGCGTGAGCGACTGCTGCTGGGTCTTCCCCACCAGCTCGTCGATCTGGGCCCGGTGCAGCAGCAGCTTGCGCTTGCGATCGGGGTCGTGGGCCCCGAAGCCGGTGCCGAACTGCCAGGGCGGGATGTGCATCTGGAAGAGCCAGAGCTCGCCGTCATCGACCCGGGCGTAGGCCTCGTTGAGCTGGGCCTTGCCCTGGCGGAGGGATTTCACCTCCGAGCCGTGGAGCACCATGCCCGCCTCGAAGGTCTCGAGGAACTCGTACTCGCGCCGGGCGCGACGGTTCGTGGCGACCACCCGGTCGCCGCTGCGCTCGTCGCGGGCCGCCGCCCGCTTGGCTATCTGCTTCTTCGCCCTGGCCATGAAGAGTACGAGGGTACCGTGAGAGGGTGCTCCGCCTGCCCCGGGACCTCTACACCGAGATGGTCGCCCATTGCCTCGCCGGTCTGCCCGACGAGGCGTGCGGCCTCCTGGTCGGCCCTTACGGGGGCGACGAGGTGTGGCACCTCTTCGTGACCCCCAACGCGGCTGCCTCGGCCATGGTCTACGAGATTCCCCCCAAGGACCTGCTCGAGGTGGACCGGGCCGCCCAGGAGCTGGGGGCGGACATCGCCGGCGTGTTCCACTCCCACACCCACACCGACGCCTTCCCGTCGCCGACCGACGTGGCCCAGGCCACCGACCCCGGCTGGCACTACGTCCTGGTCTCGCTGCGTGACACCCACCCCGTCGTTCGCAGCTACCGGATCGCCGAGGGGCGGATCGCCGAGGAGCAGGTGGTGGTGCCCGGACTCGGGGTTCCCGGCCTGGATCTGGACGTCGGCCCCGCCGCCAGCCCCTCCTTGTAGAATCGTTACCGGATCAGTCAACAATTCCGCCGACATCACCTGGGCTGCCCGATCGCGCCGGCCCAGCCAAGCGAGGAGAGCCCCGTGGCCATCCAAGTCCGCCTACCGACCGTGCTGCGCCAGAGCGCCGGCGGCGCGTCCGTCGTCACGGTGGACGGCGCCACCATCGGCGAAGTGCTGGGCAAGCTCGTGGCCGAGCACCCGGGAATGGCGGGACAGGTCCTCACCGAGGACGGGGCCTTGCACAAGTTCGTGAACGTCTACGTGGACGATGACGACGTGCGCTACCTGCAGGGGCTCGACACCCCGGTCGCGGACGGCGCCGAAGTTTCCATCCTGCCGGCCGTGGCCGGAGGGTGAGGCCCTCGGGGCAGGACGGAACACGATGACGCTCTCCGAGTCGGTGCTCGACCTCATCGGCAACACGCCGATGGTCGACATCAGTGCGCTCAGTCCGAACCCCGCGGCCCGCCTCGCCATCAAGCTCGAGGGTCAGAACCCGGGCGGTTCTGTCAAGGACCGGGTGGCGCTCTCGCTGATCGAGGACGCCGAGCGTTCGGGCGTACTGGTGCCGGGGAAGCCCGACCAGGTACTCCTCGAGCCCACCTCGGGCAACACGGGCATCGGCCTGGCCATGGTGTGCCGGGTCAAGGGTTATCGGCTGAAGGCCGTCATGCCGACGAACGTCTCGGTCGAGCGACGCCAGCTCCTCGAGCTGTGGGGGGCCGAGATCATCGAGTCACCCGGCTCCGAGGGATCGAACGGTGCGGTGCGGATGGCCCGCAGCCTGGCCGAGGAGCATCCCGAGTGGGTCTTCCTCTACCAGTACGGCAACCCCGCCAACCCCCGGGCGCACTACGAGAACACAGGCCCTGAGATCCTGCGGGACTGCCCAGGCATCACCCACTTCGTGGCCGGACTGGGCACGTCGGGAACGCTGCTCGGCGCGGGACGCTTCCTGCGCGAGAAGCTGGGGGACAAGGTCCAGATCTGGGCCGTGGAGCCCCCGGCGGGGGAGTTGGTCGACGGACTGCGGAACCTCGATGACGGCTACATCCCGCCGATCTTCGAGGAGCTGGGGGGCGCCGAGCTCCTCGACCGCAAGACCGTTGTGCGGCCACGGGAGTCGATCGAGTGGACGCGGCGGCTGACCGAGGTCGGCATCTTCGCCGGCATCTCGACGGGGGCCGCGCTGGCCGGTGCGGTGAAGTGCGCTGCCGGTCTGCCCAAGGGGCAGGAGGCTTCCATCGTCGTGGTTTCGGCCGACGGGGGCTGGAAGTACCTCTCGACCGGCGCCTGGACCGACGACCTCGACGAGGTGACCAGGCGGGCCAAGGAGATCATCTACTTCTGAGGATCACCCGTCGTGGCCATGCGCCGCATGGCCCTGGCGTAGAGAACCGGAGCCAACGCGCGGGCGAAGACCGCGGCCAGCGGTAGCCGTGCCGCGTTGATGTCCAGACGTGGTCCTCCCATGCGGTTGGCCGTCAGGGTCGCCACCTGCTCCGCTGTGCGCCGGACCGCCCGCGGCGGCAGCGAGCCGCCGTCCTCGTTGCCCGACAGCCCCATGGCGGTGGGCACCCAGCCCGGGTAGAGCAGGTGCACGTGGACGCCGTGCGGTGCTACCTCGTGGGCCACCGACTCGCTGAAGGCGGATATCGCCGCCTTCGAGGCCGCATAGGCACCCTGCCGCGGCTCGGGGGCACGCACGGTGTCCGACGACACGTTCACCACGATGCCGCGTCCCCGCTCGACCATCGCCGGGAGCACGGCCAGCGTCCCGGTGACCGTGGCGAAGAAGTTCACCTCGAACACGCGCCGCACGGTGGTCGCGTCGCCCCCTGGCATCGGCAGCATGAGGTCGATCCCGGCATTGTTCACCAGGATGTCGACGAGCCCGTGCTCGGCCTCGACGTCTTCCAACGCCCGGCGGAAGGCCTCGGCGTCGGCCACGTCGCACACAGCGGTGCCGCTGCGGGCCGTTCGTCGGGAGAGGTCGGGTTCGAGGTCGGCGAGCAGCTCGGCCCGGCGAGCCAACCCGACCACCCGCGCGCCCCGCTCGGCGAGCGTCAGCGCGATGGCGCGGCCGATGCCCGACGAGGCACCGGTCACCACGGCGACCTCACCGTCGAATCGCTGGGGATGGAAGCGCTCCCGGGGCACGGCGACACCCTACGGCGGCCCGCCCATCCCGGGCAGCGCCGTCACCGCTGCGTCCTCGTCCCCCCGGGCAGTCGCCACGGGTGGCCGTTGGTTGGCAGAGCTCGATGATGGCCATCAGCGCCACCGGGACGTTCGCGTCTCGCAGCAGATTGTTCTTGGCCAGGTGGGCGCCCCGGACGGCGGCCCTCGCCAAACGTCACGAGTGGTAACCACCTCGGTGCCACGGGCGGGTCAGCGTGTCACTTACCCGGCAGCGAGGATTAATGGGGGCTCCCCTCGGCTCGGGTTCGGTCGGCCTCCGTGACGCAGTGACACGGCCCGGGTCGTTCCAGCTCGATATGCCGGCTCACACCCGACACGGGTGCGCGCGGGTCGACCCGGGCACCGTGCAGCTGGCATCCTTCACCCACACACCGTCCGAGGTAGCGGCGAGGATTCCTCCCGACACCTCGCGATTCCTGCCGGTCACGAGCGGTGAAGGGAGGGTTCGTCATGAGTCATCGAGCCAGGGCCCTTTGGTCGGTGCTTGCCCTGCCGGCCGTGCTGTTCGTCACTCCCGGCATGCCTCTGGGCCAGCCGTCATGGGCCATGGGTAGCCCTGGTGGCTCGGTGAAATCGACGACCGAGTTGTCGACCTGCTTCTGGCGCGGCCCGGTCGATGCCACGCACATCAACAACGCCTTCCCCGATACCGCCGTGACCTACTGGACGGCAACCATTTCGCTTCCTGTCGGTGCACGCCTCGGGATCACCGGGCAGTTCCCCTATTCCCGCTACATGTCGTTCAACACGTACGACCGGAGCGGGGTCGCCACCGACCACATCGACGACGCGGCGATCGTTCCCTCGAAGGGGTCGACAGATCCCTTCGTGCCCGGGGCCGATCGCAATGCCACACGTCGCGACTACAGCCTGACCGTGCTCAACCAAGTGCCGTCGGGCAAGGCCCCGCCCAACACCCTCTCCGCAGGTGTCAGCCGCCAAACCACCCAAGTGCTCATCTACCGGGTCTATGTCCCCGACAAGGGGAAGGACTCAGCGGGCGGGGTCGGCTTGCCACAGGTATCGGTCACGCTGGCGAACGGCGCCGTGTCGACCGGCAGCGTCATGTGCAAGGGCGTTCACGCCGAGAAGAGGTTCCCGCCATCGCAGAAGTTCCCGCTGACCACCTACCTCTCCCTGCGAAACCAGGCCGGGCAACCGCCCACGTTCCCGGCGCTGAACCCACCGACGTTCTGGCGGGTGTTCAACGTGACCGCCCTGGTCGGCTGCATCTACCGCGGATCGTGCGGCGGCACACCGCAACTCAGTCCGGGGCAGTATTCGAACCTGGACAACGCGTACGTGATCGCCGCGGTCGATCGTGGGTTCTCGGCGGGTCCCGTCCTCGTCCTCCGCGGCAAGATGCCGACGACACCCTCGACCTACGACCGGAACCCAGTCATGGGATCCGGAACCCAACTGCGCTACTGGTCGCTGTGCCAGAACGAGTCGCTTGCCACCACCCGCGTCGCCGCGTGCCTCCACGACGAGCAAGTGCCCCTGGACAAGAACCGTAACTACACCATCGTGAGCAGCCTGCCCTCCGATCGCCCGGCCAATGCCACGGCCAAGTGCGATGTGGGCTGGATCCCCTGGCCCACGAGGGGAGACGGGGCGGGCCACCGCGAGGACGGAACGTTGATCCTGCGCAACATGTTGCCTTCACCCTCGTTCGCTGCTGCCATTCAAGACGTCGCCCAACCCGGTCGGGAATCGCTTGTCATGGGTAGCTATCTCCCTAACGGTCAGTACACGACCAAGGCGTCGTTCCAAGCCCTCGGCTGTCCGCCGGCATGAGCTTCGGGCGCCTTTGTGTGACCGCCAACGTCCTGGGAAGGTCGCGATGGCGGCCACGCCGTTGTCGTTCCGAACCGCAAGTGATCGGCCTATGGGGCCAGACAGGGGCCACTCTGCTCAGGGAGCGATCACTGTCTCCGACTTCGCGCCATGGTCCCGGGCCAACTGTGTGGCCGTGTACGGGAGGGACACCCACTTCTTCTGCGAGTAGAGCTTGGTCAAGTTGCCATACCAGGGCGAGGTCGGGTCTGTCGCTTGCGAATAGGTGAGAACGCCCTGTGACACGGGGCCCCCCGAGGTCAACTCGGTGGTCATGACCAGTGACGAACCGTCGTAGACCTCACCGTAGGGTGCGGCGGCCAGCGGACCGCCCTGGCCGTCGGCGGCATAGATGGCGTTGAAGCATCCCGTGTCACATCCTGGGATAGGGATCGTCGTCCCATTGCGGGTCACGTGCTGCACGTCACCGTATGTGGCATCGAGCGGTATGTGGTGGGTCCGCAGGTTCACCACTGCATCGGCCAATGCGGTGAGGATGGCCGGATTGGCGGTATTGAGCTGCGAGGGTGTCGTGAGCGGCTGGGTCGGGGCGAAGGCGTCGGACCAGTAGTTCTTCGACGGTGCATAGGCGGACCACTCCGAGAACAGCCAGCCCCCGCTCGCATCGAGGTTGCCAGTCTTGTCGTAGCTGGCCAACGCAGAGCAGGCGGCGGTCAAGTCGACCATGACCCCCTTGGACGACTTCGCCTTGGGGGTGGCACGACACGCTTCCACGAGTGAGCCGAGGACCAGTTGCGCTTGCAAGGACTGATTGCTCTCCCACATCGTCTGTAGGGAACCCAGCGTGAACCTTGGGGGTCCGAACCCGTCGGTACCGGTGATGCGCTGGGCAATCATCTGATTCCCGAGCCGGGTCCGCAGCCCCTGCTCAACGTTGATATCACCGATGATCGGTGAGTATGCGGGAAAGGGAGCACTGGGATTGGCCAGCCAGTACGAGTCGTTCGAGTTCTCGACATAGTCGGTTCTGATCGTGTGCGGCTCATTGGATGCGTTGAAGATGCCGGGCACTGGGGTGCCTGGGTCGGTCTCCCATGCGCATGAGGAGCGAGATCCGTCGAGGGTGACCACACCGCTGACGTTGTAGACCAGCTTGGGCAGCCCGCTCGGCGTGCAGGAGTTGATCAGAGACGGCGGGACGTTCGGAGTATTGCCGACGTCACCGTAGTAGGCATGTCCGCTGTCATCGGCGGCGATGGTGTTGAAGGTGGGTATCGCCAGGTACCGGGACTCGACCGAGAGCAGGTCCTGGACAGACGTCGCCTGTCCCATCTCCAGGTACTGGTTGGCTGCCCGGTAGCTATCGTTCTCCATCGAGTCGGCAACGGCGTAGGCCGTCGTGTTCGTCCAGTGGTATCCCGCCTGAGCGATGTCTGCAACGGTGCCCCACCGGGTCGTGTAGAAGGTGTGCCTTGCGAAGCCGTGCCCGGTGTCCACCGCGACGGCAACGCGGCCCATCTGCTCGGGCTTTCCGTCCACGTAGTAGCTGGTCGGGTCTCCGGGAACCAGCTGTAGTTGGTAGAAGGTGAAACGGAAGCTGGTCGAGACGGTATGGGTCCAGGCCAGGTGCTGGTTGAATCCGATCCCGATCAGCGGGAACCCTTCGAGCGTTCCGCCCTCGACGTTGTACTGCCCCGGTATGGTGAGTTGCGCCATCCAGAAACGCTCCGTGCCGCGCCATGGGAAGTGCGGATTGGCCAGCAACATGCCGTCGCCGGCTGCGGTGTCCTGGGAGCCGATCCCGATTCCGTTCGACCCCAGCGTGTCGTTGCCATTGGACCCAAGAGCCGCGATGAGCGTTGCTTCATTCGGGATTGCAGAACCCGAGGAGGCAGTTGTGGCCGTCGAAGACGGCGAGGTCACCCCGGAGGACGCCTTCGGCGGGGTGGCCTTTGTCTCCATCGAAATGAACTGTGCGCTGGACGCTTCGATGACCACCTGGTAGCCCCTCAGGAACATGTCCGAGAGGGTGATGGGTCGGACCCACGCCTTGCCAGCGCATGCAGGGTCCCTGAGTCTGCCTGATTTCAGATACGCGTTGTACCCGGAGACGAAGCCGCTGTATACCGAAACGACCTGGGGAAGTGGCCCGAGGGGAGGGGGCTGATGCATCTCCTTGATCAGCCTGCCGCTGGACTTGACCGACCGCCAGAAGAAGTCCGAATTGAGGTTCGTGTCGTAGGCGCCCGCCGAGTAGTTGAGGCTCAGGCCATTCGGGCCGAAGTACTTCGACCTCTGGCCGTTGACGGTGACAAAGTCCTGGGCAAGCGTGCAGAAGTTGTCCTGAGAGAACGCCAGCGCCTCGCCGTACCCGAGCGCCGAGAAATTGCCGGCTGTGATGTGAGGGATGCCCGAACTGTCACGCGTGATGGTCACCCTGTTGGCTGACGCAGCTTCTGCTGTGCCAGAAACGATCGACCCCGCGACCGAGATTCCACCGAGCAAGCCGACAACGGCCGCTACCCTGACATGACCACCAAGCACGCGCGGAAGCCCACCCATTGGTCCATCCTCCGCGTGTACCTGGAGAGGTCACCAGGGCCGAAAGTCCGAGGTTGGTTCGGTTGGGGCCGCTGAGCGGCGTCGACCCCATGACGACGCTTGCCAGCCACCGTCCGGCGAGACCAATCCACTCGTGCCGAGGGTCTGGTGCAGGAAACTCGGCAGGGCTGGACCCCATCTCTCGTGCTCCTGATGTGTTGGGTGGCAACCGGCACGCCTGTCCGGAGTGCGAATTCGGTTCTGAAGGGGCGAAGCGAGTGCACGTGAGGCACACCCGTTGCATGCCCACACGACTTGCCTTATCCTGCATTGGAGCGTGGCAACTGCAGTTGGAATCCGGAACGGGGCGACCGTGCTGAGAGATGGAACGAACGGACCGGTAGGGGCGTGCGCCGTGCGGCTGGCGGGGACAGTGGCAGTGGCAGTGGCAGTGGGAATGGTGGTGGTCTTCGGACTCACCGCCGCGACGCTGGGGCGGCGACGCCCAACCTGCAGGGTCTCGTAGTCCAGAGTGGTGAGATGCCCGAATTCACCCCGAGCAACAACCCTCAGAGCGCCAGCAACCTGGCTCAGTGGGCCCAGATGGAAGGAGTGTCCCGAGTCGAGGCCGCGCAGCTACGTAAGTCCGGTTTCGTGGCGGCCCTGCAGGAGGGTCTCTCTTCGACGTCGGGTCACCTGCAGGCGACGGGGGGTCCGCCGTGTGGTACCTCAAGACGCCGAGGGGGGCCACGTCCCTTGCCGCCTACGAGAACTCCTCCAATGCGCACTCGCAAGCGCCGTTCTGGCAGTTCAACGCTGGAGTCGCCGGAGCGAAGTCCTTCACCGCCACTGGTACGAAAGGCACGGTCGCCAACGCGTACTTTGCGACCGGGCACTGCGTGGTGTGGATCGGCGATTTCCTCCCCAGCACTGACAGCGGCTCGCCGTCAGCCACCTCGCCCGTGGTCGCGGCAGCCAAAGCAGTCAGTGCCCACGACAAGGATGCCTGTAGGTAATCGTCGAACTCTGCATTACCGAGCATGGCTGGTCATGCTTCGACCAGGGCGAGGACGGAGTGTAGATCCCTCCTTGGTCCGTTCTGCTGTGGAAGAAGCAGCGTACGAATCCCAGCGTGAACAGCTCCACCGTCTCTCTCGGGGCGGTCACCGACCATGAGGGCCGCAGAAGCTGACACACCGAGGTATTCGAGCGCCAGCCTGAAGATGTGAGGATCTGGCTTCTGGACCCCGTGCTCGAAGGAGAGAACGTACGCATTCACCAGCCCATCAATCCCACGAAGGGCAAACTCGGGCCGTAGGTCGAAATGGACATCGCTGACGATGGCGACCTTGATGCCGAACGCCTTCAGACGCTGCAGTGTCTCAGGCACGTCTTCAAAGAGGGGATGGGCGATTGGCTCTAAGTCGAGGGCATAGAGAGCCTCGGCGAACGCAGTGTCCAGATTGGCTTCTGAATACCAGAGCATTGTCGCTGCACGGTGTTCCTCAGCAGAGCAGTCCGCCGCCGACTGTGCCCTGACGACGCGAGGCAACCCACGGGATTCACGCAGGCGATCGACGATTTCGGTCACCTCGCGATCGCCCGTGCCTCGTTGTACTCGCGCCAGAGCCGTCCGGACCCACCACGCGTCATCTGGATCTCTGACAAGGGTCCCACGCCAGTCAAAGAGGACTCCCTCAGTCGGCACACGTCCATCATCGCCCACTCAATTCATCAGTTCCGAGGGGCAGACTCGTGTGATTCTGTCTCGTTCAACGAAACAAAGGTTCGAGTCCTCGGGGATGTGCTTGGTGCTCGCGTCGTCACCGTCGTGGCCGTCCCGGCCCCTGGGGTCGTCGGATCCGTCCGTCCGTACCGTGTCCACGTGGCGATCCTACGGGCGTTCCCCGGATGCACCGCTCGCCGCCAGCGCGGCCAGCTTGGTGACGGTGTTCCAGTTGCGGGTCGTGCTCGGCATGCCGAGCCGCCGTTCGAGGAAGGTGCCGGAGTACTTGGTGCGCGCGTAGCCGTCAGGGGTGTGAACGTAGACCTCACGCCCGTCGAACACCAGCTCGTCTCGTCCGCTCGGCGGCAGCTCCAGCGCGGACAGGACCGACGGTGCAGGCGTGGCCGTCAGGAAGGTCACGTGGTGGCCACCGGGATCGGCACCGGCCTTGGCGAAGGGGCTCGATTCGGCGATCCGCATGAGGTCGTCCACCGAGCGCACGATCACCGCCGGCGACGCGCCGAGGTCGGCGGCCAGCTGCGCCTCGATGGCGGCGACGAGGGCCTTCTCGCTCCGCTTCGGCGTGGTGAAGATCACGTTGCCGGTCTGGATGTAGGTCGTGACGTCGCCGAACCCGATTCGTCCGAAGGACGCTCGGAGCTCGTCCATGGCGACGCGGCCGTGGCCGGCCACGTTCACGCTACGCAACAGGGCGACGTGCCGTGCCATGCCGGGCAACCTAGTGGCCGGCTGGCCGACCCAGGCCGAAGGGCGCGACGTCCACCGTCAGCGCGACGCCCTCGGCGAGGTCGGCCAGGACCTCACCGACGAGGGGGCCGAACTTGAAGCCGTGGCCGCTGCTGCCACAGCCGACCACCACGCGGCCCACCCGGTCGAGCACGAGGTTCCCGTCCGTGCTGTTGTCGTACACGCAGCGCTCCGTGGCGACGGGCACGGGGTCGAGCGCAGGGAGGAGGCGGCTCACGGCACCGGTGAGCACGGCCAAGAGCGCGCCGTGGTCAGGTAGGGGTGGGGCGCCGTGGCCCACCTGGTGGAGCTCGAGCGGCTCGTATGGGGTGTGGTGGGAGACCTTGAACGTCTCCCCGTGGCCGGTGTCGGCGCGCACAGGTAGGCCGTAGACCATGTCGGCACCCCATTCGATGAACACCGGGAGGTCCGCGTGCTCGTGCCCGCGCGCCGGCCGGAAGTAGGCGACCTGCGGCGCGGAGGGTCTGGCGGAGACCCCGACGGGCTGGCCCAGGAGACTGAGCGTGTGCGGACCGGCGCAGAGCACGACGACGTCCGCCCGGGACCGATGGCCGTCCGCGGTCACCACGGTCATCGAGTCGGCGCGTTCGTCGAGCTCGGCGACGCGGGCGTGGCCGCGCACCTCGAAGCCGCCCGTCTCGCATAGAGCGCGTAGGCACTCGTCCGCGGCGAGGACCCCCGAGTCGGGCTCGAAGAGCACGGGGCCGTCGCACCGCAAGTGCGGGAACCGCTCCCGTACCTCGCGGGGCGGGAGCCACCGCGCGGGGACGCCCGCCACCTCGAGCGCCCCGGCCACGGCGCGCAGCGAGGCCTCGTCTCCGATGCCGGCCTGCCCGGTGCGGCGCAGCAGCCGGCGTCCTGACGCCGCCTCGAGCGCCGCCCACAGGCTGGCTGCTCGGCGCGCCATGTCGACGTAGTGCGTCTCGGGATAGCCCAGCCGGAAGATGCGCGCGCCGCCCTTGGAGCCCGACCACTCGTGCCCGGCCGCCGGTCCGGACTCGAGCACCTCGACCCACCAGCCCCGCCCCGACAGCGCCCGGGCGGCGGCCAGCCCGAAGAGTCCCGCCCCTACCACGATGCAACGACGCGTGGCCGGCACGGCGCAGATCATAGAGACGACGTCGGTGCGAACGGTACCCTGAAAGCAGTGACGACCAGGTCGGACGCGCCGAGCTCGTTCCTCGACGACGGCGACGCGCCCGTTCCCGAGCACCAGGAGATCGCGGCGCCTCCCCAGGGGCGCGACGAGCCGGCGCACTCCCGGCCCGACCTGGGCCGGCTGGCGCGCCGGGCCGGGTGGCAGCTCCTTGTCCTGGCCGCCTTCACCCTGCCGGCCCTCGTGCTGTGGTGGCACGTGTGGACGGGCCACCCGGCTTCGACGCTGACCTGCGGGTGCGGCGACCCGGCGCAACAGGTCTGGTTCACGGCGTGGCCGGCCTGGGCCATCGCTCACGGACACAGCCTCGTCTTCTCGGGTGCGGTGAACGTCCCCGACGGCGCCAACCTCCTCTCCAACACCTCCGGGACGCTCGTCGGCGTCGTGCTTTCTCCGGTCACATGGTTGTGGGGACCGGTGGTGGCCACGAACGTGGCGCTGACGATGGCGCCGGCGCTGAGCGCGTGGGGTTGCTACCTGGCGGCGCGCCGACTGGTGCGTTGGACGCCCGCCGCCGTACCGGCCGGGTTGGTGTTCGGCTACTCGTCGGCCATCGTGACGTCGCTCGCCTACGGGCATGTGTCGGTGACCGTGCTGGTGGTGCCGCCGCTCCTGTTCGTCACCATGTACGAGATCGTCGCCCGTCAGGGGCGCACCGTGTGGCGCGACGGCCTCGTGCTGGGGTTGCTCCTCGTGGTGCAGTTCTTCATCTCGCCCGAGGTGCTGGTCATGTGCCTGATGTTCGCCGCCGTCGGGCTCGGCGTGGCGGCGGCCATCGGATGGCGCCGGGTCCCCGCCCAATCCGGGCACGCGGCGCGTGCCCTCGGCCTGGGCGCCGGGTCGGCCGTCGTCGTGTTGGCCTACCCGGCCTGGTTCGGGTTGGCCGGGCCGCAGGCGGTGAGCGGCGTCCTCTTTGCGCTGGCCCCGCTCTCCGGCGTCCCGCTCTCAGGCGTCCTCGTCCCGGGGCGCTACTCCGACCTGGCCAACGTGTACATCCGCTTCGGTGGCTATCTGGGCCGCACCGGGCCGCCGCCGGACTATCTCGGCGGTGGGTTGGCCGTGTTCTCGGTGGCGTCGATTGTGGTGGCACGCCGCCGGCCTGTGGCCTGGATCCTGCTAACCCTGGCCCTGGCGGCACTCTGGCTCTCCCTTGGTCAGGTGCTCATCAGCGCGCCTCCGTTGCTCGGGCATCTGTGGTTGCCCTGGCGGGAGCTCTCGACGCTGCCGGTCCTGCGCGAGATCCTGCCCAACCAGCTGGCTCCCTTCGTGACGCTCTTCGTCGCCCTGTTGCTCGCCGTCGGGCTCGACGCGTTCGCCGACATGCGTCGTCGGCGCGGTTCGTGGTTCCCGGCACGTGGATTCGGGATCACCACCGCGGTGACGGCCGTGGTGGCGGTGCTGGCGCTGGTGCCGGTCCTCGCCACCTTCGACGTTCCCTACCGGGTGGTGAAGGTCCACACGCCGCCCTACCTGCGTCAGGTGGCGCCGACGCTGCCCGTGGACACCGTGGTGCTCACCGTGCCGTTCGCGTTCTCCGGGTCGACGACTCCCATGCTGTGGCAAGCTCTGGGCGCCATGCACTTCCGGCTGGCCGGCGCCGGGTTGAAGACCCCCGGGTCCCGCGGGGGACCGGTGCAGCGCGGTGCCCCCGGGTCGGCCCGGCGGATCCTGAGCGACCTGACGATCTCGGGTTCGCCGCTCCCGGCAGGTACACCGGGCCAGCTGCGACGGGTCCGAGGTGCCTTGCGGCAGTGGCAGGTCGAGAAGGTCGTGATCGCCGGGGCCAGCCGCGACCCGGTGTACACCTCGGGGTTCTTCACCATGGCCCTCGGCCGAGCGCCGCTCTTCGAGCAGCGCGCCTGGGTGTGGACGCTGGACCGGGGCCGGCCGCCGGCGCCACCAGCCACGGGCGCGTCGCTGGCCGGGTGCCGGGCCCAGGCGGGGTCACGGCCCGAACGCGGCCATCCGCTGGCCATGTCTCGTTGCGTGCTGGCCGGATCGGGTGGGACCTGATGCAGCCGGTGCTGCACCTCTCCATCGCGGTGCGCGACCTCGACGAGGCGCTCGACTTCTACGTGCACGCGCTTGGGTGCCGACCGGCTCGACGCCGCCAGGGGTTCGCCGACGTCTGGTTCTACGGCTTGCAGGTCACGTTGCAGCACCAGCCCGGCGAGGTGGCCCCCGCCTGGCCGGGCGGCTCGCGGCACTTCGGGGTCACCCTCGGGCGACCGGCCTTCGACGACCTGGTGGCGCGTCTGCGGGCGCGCGGCGTCGACTGGGTGGTGCCGGTCACCACCGACCATGCGGGCTCGCTCACCGAGCAGACCAAGGGGAAGGTGGCCGACCCGAGCGGCAACGTGATCGAGCTCAAGACCTACCGCGACCCGGCAGCGGCGCTCGAGATCCCGTCCCCCTGAAGCAGGCGTCGCTGCTGGCGACCGGCGTCGCCTACGGTGTCCCCGCCGGGGTTCCAGCCGGGGCGGTCGAGAGGAGCACAGTGGGAGCGAGCGACGTGAGCGGGGACGACCGCACGGCGCGCCCGGACGGGCGCACCGTGGACCAGCTGCGGCCGGTCACCTTCGAACGCGACTACACGGTGATGGCGCCCGGGTCGGTGCTCGTCACCTTCGGGCGCACCAGGGTGCTGTGCACGGCATCGGTGGAGGAGCGGGTCCCACCGTGGATGCGCGGCACGGGGAGGGGCTGGGTCACCGCCGAGTACTCCATGCTCCCGGGCTCCACCCCTGAGCGGGCCGCCCGGGAGGCGGCCAAGGGCAAGCAGTCGGGGCGGACGCAAGAGATCCAACGTCTGATCGCTCGCTCGCTGCGCGCCGTGTGCGACCTGGTGACCCTGGGCGAGGTGCAGATCACCGTGGACTGCGATGCGCTGCAGGCCGACGGAGGCACGCGCACGGCCTCCATCTGCGGCGCGTACGTCGCCCTGCACGACGCCTGCACGCGCTTGGTGCAGGCGGGCACCATCTCGACGCACCCGCTCACCGACTCGGTGGCCGCGGTCTCAGTCGGCATCGTCGACGGTGTTCCCATGCTCGATCTGCCCTATGCGGAGGACTCGCGCGCCGAGGTCGACATGAACGTGGTCATGACCGGCGCCGGTCGCTTCGTCGAGGTCCAAGGGACGGCAGAGGGCATGGCGTTCACCCGGGGCGAGCTCGACACCCTGCTCGGGTTGGCCGAATCCGGTATCACGGAGCTGGCTGGCCTACAGGCTGCGGTGCTCGCCGACCCTCCGGAGCGGCGTTGAGCGGGTCACGGCTCCGTCTGGTCCTGGCTTCCGCCAATCCCGACAAGGCCAGGGAGATCGCAGCGACCCTCTCGTCCGCGCTCGAGGTCGACCTGGTGCCGCGGCCGGCGCACGTGCCCGAGGTGGTCGAGGACGCGGACACCTTGCTCGGCAACGCTCGACTGAAGGCGCGTGCGTTGGCCCGGGCCACCGGCGCGACGGCGGTGGCGGACGACACCGGGCTCGAGGTCGACGCGCTCGGCGGCGCGCCGGGCGTGTACTCGGCGCGCTACGCCGGCGAGGACGCCACCTATGCCGACAACGTGGCCAAGCTCCTGGCCGAGCTGGAGGCGCTCGCAGACGGCGGCGGTCACCGGACGGCGCGCTTCAGGACCGTCGCCCTGGCAGCCTTCCCCGATGGAGGCGAGGTCTGGGCCGAAGGTGCTGTCGAGGGCTTCATCACCGACGCGCCCCGGGGTGAGGGCGGGTTCGGCTACGACCCCGTGTTCGCGCCCGTGCCCGCGGAGGGCGGCGACGGCCGGACCTTCGCCCAGATGGCGCCCGACGAGAAGGCCGAAATCTCGCACCGGGGCCGTGCCTTCCGGGCCCTGGCCCGGCAGCTGGCCGAGCACGAGGCGCAGGCCCGGGCCTGAGGCGGGCACCCGTCGCCGCGGCCCCGGGAGGCCGCGGCTCACCCCGCGAGGAGCGCGGGTGCCAGTTCCCGGTAGGCCGCCAGCGGGAACGAGTCGAGTGGCGCCACCACCTGGAGGCACACGTGGTCGGCGCCCGCGTCCTGGTGCTCGCGGACCCGGGCGGCGATGGCGGCGGCGTCGCCCCAGGGGATCACGGCATCGATGAGGCGGTCGCTGCCTCCGTCCGCGAAGTCCTCGTCACCGAATCCGAAGCGTCGCAGGTTGCGCGCGTAGTTCGGCGTCGGCAGGTAGATGGCGGCATAGGAGCGGGCGACCTCGCGGGCGCGGCCGGGGTCGGTCTCGAGCACCACGGCCACCTCGGGCGCCAGCAAGGGGCCGTCCCCGAGGATGGCGCGGGCGGTGGCCGTGTGCTCGACGGGGACGAAGTAGGGGTGGGCGCCGACGGACCGGGCCGCCGCCAGCTCCAGCATGCGGGGCCCCAGCGCAGCGAGCACGCGACGCCCGGCCGCCACCGCCGGGCCCATGGCGTCGAGTGCATCGAGGACGGCCACCATGCGGGTGTAGGGCTTGGCGTAGTCCGCTGCAATGGTCTCGTGGCTGGCACCGAGGCCGAGGAGGAAGCGTCCCGGGAAGCGCTCCTCGAGCGCAGCCACGGACGGCACGAGCTCGTCGAGGGTGCCGGCCCAGATGCTCACCACGCCGCTGGCCACGGTGATGCGGCTCGTGGCGGCCAGGATGTGCTCGAAGTGCCGGCTCAGCCCGGGTTGGAACAGGCCCGAGGACCAGACGGTCCCGTACCCGAGCGCCTCGACCTCGGCCGCGGCATGCTCCGGGGGCTCCCCGTGGACGCCCCACGAGCCGCTCCACCAAATGCCGATCCGGCCGAGGTCGGCCGGATCCGTCACGTCCCGGTGCCGGAGCCGGTGCCGTCGGCGTCCGCGTGGGCGTTGGCCGCGGCGTCCGCCTCGACGTCGGAGTGGGCACCCGCCTTGGCCTTGGCCTTGGCCTTGCGCAGGTAGCGCACGCCGGCCTCCAACGACTGCTTGATCAGCCGGTCGTTGTCTTTCGAGATGAAGGCGTGCACGCGCTTCTCGAGCAGCCGCCGCGTGATCGGGTTGAACGTGTGGTACGTCTCGGAGAAATGCACACGCGTCCGCCCGTCGCCGAGGTCCTCGAGCCGCGTGCGGCCTTCGGCCTCCGACCACAGGGGCCGGCCCACTGCGTTGTACTTCCACGACACCTTGGGCCGCACCTCGGTCAGCCACTCCCAGGATTGGCCCCTCCCGCCGCTGAGGAGGTACCGGGGGACGCGGAAGGTGCAGTGCCGTACCAGGCCCTCGCCGACCTCGTCGCCGGGATGGAGGATGTCGATGGTCACGTCGCCGTTCTCGGTATGCGGGACGCGGGCCCAGAACAGCTGCCACAGCTCGTCCACCGTGGCGTCGATGTCAACGTGGTAGTGGTGCTCCTGCACCGGCTCACCATACCGCCGACGACGGTGTCCACGGCGGGTGGAGCCCGCAGCATGCCGCGGGTGCCGATCGCCGGTAGGGTCGGCGCCGTGCCCGGGCCCCGTCGAGCATGGCGCCGGCGGCGCTCGGGGACGTGGCGGCGGTGAGGCTGGCCTTCGTGGTGCCGCGCTACGGCGCCGACGTGCGCGGTGGCGCGGAGACCGGGGCACGGATGCTCGCCGAACGCCTGGTGGCCGATCGGGGCTGGGACGTCGAGGTCATCACCACGTGCGCCCGGGACGCCATCACGTGGCAGGACGAGCTGCCGGAGGGGATCGTCGTGGTCAACGGGGTCAGGGTCCGGCGCGTGCCGTCCGAGGCGGGGCGCGACCCTTCCTTCCACCCGCTGTGGGCCCGGCTGCGCGACGACCCGGCGTCGGCCTCCGTGGCGGACATGGAGCGGTGGATCGACCTACAGGGCCCGCGCTCGCCCGCGTTGCTCGACGCGGTGGCGGCCAGCGACGCCCAGGTGCTGGCCTTCTATCCCTACCTCTATTACCCGACGGTGCGCGGCCTGCCGCTCGTGCGCGAGCGGGCGATCATGCATCCCGCCGCGCACGAGGAGCCAGCGCTCCACCTGCCGCTCTTCGACGAGCTGTTCGCGCGGTGCCGGGGGTTCGCCTTCCACAGCCGCAGCGAGCGCGCACTCGTCCAGGCCCGCTTCGGCGTGGCCGCCACGCCTCAGGTGCTGGCGGGGTTGGGGGTCGAGGGGCCCGGGCCCGGCGAGGGCGGTGCCGCGACGACGGCGGTGTTCGGCCGCCTGGGCGAGGTGCCCTACGTGGTGTGCATCGGCCGGGTGGACGACCAGAAGGGGACCGGCCTGCTGTGGCGCTTCTTCCGTGCCTACAAGCAGCGCCGGCCCGGCCCACTGCACCTCGTCCTGGTCGGGCAGGTGGTCGACCCGCCCGAGCCGGCTGACGACATCGTCGTCACGGGCACGGTCGACGAGGCGGCCAAGTGGGACCTGCTGGGCGGGGCGCGCGCACTGCTGGCCCCGTCGCCCCACGAGTCCTTCTCCCTCAGCGTGGTCGAGGCTCTCAGCGTCGGAGTGCCAGTGCTGGTCAACGCGGTGTGCGGGGCGACGCGGGAGCACTGCGAGCTGTCGGGGGCCGGTATGTGGTTCTCCGACTTCGCCGGGTTCGAGGCCACGCTCGACCTCCTCACGAGCGACGACGCGCTCCACCGGACCATGGCGGGCAACGGTCGTCGCTACGTGGCGGCGAACTACGCCTGGCCGGTCGTGCTCGACCGCTACTGCTCGTTCCTCGAGCGCATCGCCGGCTCCTGAGCGCCGTGGTGGCGGGGCGGCCCCCGGAGAAGTCCGGCCGGCGGGTCAGGGAAAGGGTGTGCCGTACCGGTCGCGGTGGGCCCTCTCGGCCAGGGGCCGGCGGCGCGGCGGTCCCAGCGGTGCCGGCAGGTGTCCCAGGGGGACGAGTGCCATGGGCACCACCTCGTCCGGGAGGTCGAGCAGCTCGCGGAGCGCACCGCCCCCGAGGACCGGCAAGGTCGTCAGCGTCGAGCCCAGGCCGAGCGCGTGGGCGGCGAGCAGGAGGTTCTGCACCGCCGGGAAGACCGAGGCCGGCAGGGACTGTTCGAAGGTCAGGCGGGTGTCGCCGCACACGACCACCAGCACGGGAGCGGCGGCGATGCCCCCCATGGCGCCCTGGTCCACGTCGCGCAGGAAGGCGGGGGAGAGCCGGTCCTCCTCGAGTGCCCGTGCGCCGCCCTGCCACAGGCGCGCCGTGAGCTCGCCGATGGCGGCGCGCACCGACGCGTCCCGCACCACGACGAAGACGAAGGGCTGGCTGTTCTCGGCGCTCGGCGCGTGGGTGGCCGCCACGAGTACGCGGGCGACCGTCTCGTCGTCGACGTCGTCGGGCCGGAACGTGCGGGCGGCCCGCTGGGTGTGCACCACCTCGAAGAAGTCGGGCATGGGAGCCCCGATGGTACCGAGCACGGCGACCGGCTACCTTTGGCGCCGCCGAGGGCCGCCCGGGTGTGGCCGACGGCGAGGTGGACCGCACTGAGCTGAGGGGGACAGGAGGCTGACCGTGGCAGACGACGCCGCACCGATCCAAGAGGTGCTCAAGGGGATCATCGGGCAGCCCACCGGGACGTCCAAGGTGGTCGTCGAGCGGGGCCCCGTGCAGCACTTCGCCGACGCCGTCCTGAGCACGAGCCCGATCTACCGCAGCCCCGAAGCGGCCCGGGCGGCCGGCTTCCGCGACATCCCGGCCCCGCCGACCTGGCCCTTCGCCATGGAGTTCTCGGGCCGATTCGACGACATCCAGACTGGGGCCGCCCCGGTCGAGAACCCCATGGGCAAGGCCATGGGGCAGCTCATGGCCAAAGGGGGCCTGATTCTCCACGGCGAGCAGGAGTTCGTGTACCACCGGCCGGTGCTGGTGGGCGACGTCCTGGTGGGCGAGGGGAAGATCGCCGACGCCTACCAGAAGGAGTCCGGTGCCCGGACGATGACGTTCATCGTGACCGAGGTCGACTGGACGGACGAGAAGTCGGGCGAACCCGTCGTGACCGTGCGTTCGAACATCATCCACCGCGCCTGAGCGCGGCGAAGCGACGGTACCGAGGGGAAGACGAGAGACCGACGGGAGGACGTGACGATGGGTGAGAAGAAGCTGAGCTACGACGACGTGCAAGTGGGGGACGAGGCGCCGGTGGTGGCGCACACGCTGACGCGCACCGACCTGGTCAAGTACGCGGGGGCGTCGGGGGACTTCAACCCGATGCACCACGACGAGGTCAAGGCCCAGGAGGCCGGGCAGCCGAGCGTGTTCGGCCACGGGATGTTCTCCATGGGCCTGCTCGGGTCCGCGCTGACCGACTACGTGGGCGTCGGGAACGTGCTGCGCTACCAGGTGCGCTTCGCTCGCCAGACGTGGCCCGACGAGGTGCTCTCCACCGAGATCGTCGTCACCGCGAAGCGCGAAGAGGACGGCAAGAAGCTGGTGGACCTCGACGTCACGCTGTCGAACGCCGATGGGGAGAACAAGCTCGTCGGCCAGGCGACGGCCGCGCTCCCCTGAAGGCGGGGCCCCACGACCGTTGTGAATCCCTTGTGAATGTGAGGGGCCGGTAACCCCCGGCGCCGGAGCCGGGGGTTACCGGCCATATTCTGTGATCCCATGATCCCGCCGAATGCCGTGCGAGGGTGAGCGCGCTGGACGCGCGTCTGCGTGACGTCGACGGCGCCATCGCCCTCGGTGAGGCCCTGGTGCGCAACCTCGAACAGATCGTGCTCGGTTCCCGTGACGCGCTGGTCGCCGCCGCCACTGCTGCCCTCGCCGGCGGGCACCTCCTGGTCGAGGATGTTCCCGGCGTCGGCAAGACGGTCCTGGCCCGCGCCCTCGCTCTCTCGCTGGGGGCCGAATTGTCCGCGCGTCCAGGGCCATCCGGACCTCCTCCCGTCGGACATCACGGGAGTCTCCGTCTTCCAGCCCGACAAGGGCAGCTGGGAGTTCCGACCGGGACCGGTCTTCGCCCATGTCGTGCTGGTGGACGAGCTGAACCGCACCCCTCCCCGGACGCAGGCGGCGCTCCTCGAGGCGATGGAGGAGCGCCAGGTCAGCATCGACGGCGAGGCCCGTCCGCTGCCGCAGCCGCACATGGTGATCGCGACGCAGAACCCGCGCTCACAGAGAGGCACGTTCCCGCTCGTTGAGAGCCAACTCGACCGGTTCGCCATCGCGACGTCTGTCGGGTATCCCGACGCCGATCTCGAAGCTCGGCTCGTACTGCATGCCGGCGGCACGTATGCCCTGGCCGACCTCCTGCCCGTGTGCACGCCGGACGAATGGTCGCAGGCCCAGTGTGCCACCGAGTCGGTACACGTGCAGCAGTCCATCGCCGAGTACGCCGTGGAGATCTGTCGTGCCAGCCGGACAGCGCCGGGGGTGTACCTGGGGGCGAGTCCTCGGGCCGCCATCTGGCTGATCCGGTCCGCACAAGCGCACGCAGTCCTCTCGTCGAGAGGCTACGTACTGCCAGACGATGTGAAGGCGGTCGCCGTGGCGTGCCTCTCGCATCGCGTCCTCACGGTCGAGGGCGACGAGGCCATCGGACAATCGGCGGCGGTGATCCGCACGCTCCTCGAGGCCACGCCGACGCCCAGACCATGAGCCGCTGGGCACACCCGGCCCGCCCGTGGGCGCCCATCGGCGTGGCGGTCACGATCGTGGCCCTGTGGTGGCTGGTTGCGCACAACGGCGGCGCCGGTTGGGTACAGGTTCTCGGGGATCTCGTCTTCGGAACACTCGTCGTCGGGATCGCCGGGCCCTGGGTGGTCGTGACACGCGCCAAGGTCCACGTGCGGAGCGCCCCGGCCGATGCCGTCGCCGGGATACCGGTTGAGGTGCGTGTCGGGGCCACCACCCGCCTGCGGGTGCGCCCAGTGGAGCCGCCAGGCGTCGAGGTCCTGATCGGGCCCGCCGGGCGGCGGGACTCGGAGGACGACCGGGTCACGTTGCAGCCCACCCGGCACGGGTTGCATGACTCGCTGACGCTCGATATCGCGTCGGCGGCACCGTTCGCGTTGCAGTGGTGGACCCGACGGGTCCGGGTACCCCTCCCGGCCGCGTTGCACGTCTCGCCCCGTCGGGGGCAGCCGGCGAGACCACTCGCGACTCCGAACGAGGAGTCCGGCGAGGTGGTGGACCGGCCTCGGAGCGACATCGGCTTTCCCCGGGGCGCCCGTCCGTACCTGCCGGGTGACAGTCGGCGCCTCGTCCACTGGCAGGCGACGGCGCACACCGGCCACGTGATGGTGCGGGAGCTGGAGCGCCCCTCAGCGGGGCCGATCACCGTGACGGTGGATCTACCCGACGACCCGGACGACGCTGAGCTCGTAGCGGAGGGGGCATTGGGCACGGTGGTGGACCTGCTCGAGGTGGGCGCACCCGTTCTGTTGGGCACCGTGGAGCGATCGGGTCCTGTGCTCGCGCCCGTGGCCGATCGCCGGGCGGCGGGACGCCGGCTGGCCCGGGCCGTCGCGCGCACCGGTGACACCGCGGCGGGCGGCGCGACGACGTGAGGGCGTTCGACGCGGTCCGCCGGGCCAACAGACCTGGACCGCCCGAGGACTCAGTCCGCCTCCGGGTGGCCTGCCTGGGCGCCGTCCTGGTGGCGATAGCCGCCTGCGAGTCCGTGGACGAGGTGTCGGCGCTGACGGCCGGCGTCGCTACGGCGCTCGTCGCGGTCGGCATGGTTGTGTCCTACCGCACGCGGGTGCGGCCTCCCGCATGGGTCAAGCTGGTGGTGGCCGCGGGTGCCTTCGGCGCCTTCACATGGTTCTTCTACTCCCTGGCCTCGGCCTCCGGGGTTCCCACGGTCGACGCTCCTCTTAGCCTGCTGTTGGTCTCGGTCCTGGTGGTGCACTCCTTCCACGTGCCCTCCCGGCGCGACCTGCTGTTCTCGCTCGCCGCGTCCTCCGGCCTCATGGCGGTGGCGGGCGCGCAGGCGATCGACCTCCGATTCGGACTCTTCGTCGCGGCCTGGGCCGGCTTCGGCCTGTGGGACCTCACCGAGATGTGGATATCGTCGAGCGGCGGGGGTCGGATCTCGGCCACGGGGCTGGTGTGCGCGCTGAGCGCCATGTGTGCCGCGGCCGCCGCGGTCTTCCTCGTCCTGCCCGCTCCGGTCGTCGCTTCCCGGGTCTCGTTCCTCGCCCAAGCCGGGGAGGGTGGCTCGGTCGGCGTCCCCGGAACGCTCGCCGGTGACTCGGGGACGCCTGCCCAGCTGTCCCGGGCCGGTAACCCCGACGCGCCGATCCGCGTCGGCGGCTACCTGGGCTTCGCCAATAGCCTCGACACGGCACTGCGCGGCGCCCTGGCCACGACCCTCGTGATGCAGGTGCGCGCCCAACGTCCCTCGTACTGGGTGGGCGAGACGTTCGATACGTGGGGCGGGCAGAGCTGGACGGAGTCGCAGACCACGTCGCACCCACTGACGGGGGGCTCACCGTTCGTGTTGCCGTTCTCGGTCGGTGACGTCCCGCTCGGCCAGTCCGACCTACAGACCTTCTATGTTGCCAGCTCCACGGCCGACCTCGTGTTCCACGCAGGGACCGCGGACGAGTTGTGGTTCCCCACGTCCAGAGTCTTCTACTCCCGCGACGGCACCGTCGTCTCGCCGATCGGCCTCGGCAGCGGATCCATCTACACTGTCGAGTCTCAGGTGAACGCCCCCACGGCCGCCCAACTCAGCAACGACACGGGCGCGGCGACGCTCCCGTCGTCGGCGCAGCAGCAGTACGAGCAACTACCGCACCCCTACCCCCGCGCCCTGACGCTGGCCCGGTCCGTCACTGCCGGTGACGCGACGACCTACGCCAAGTTGCAGTCGCTCATCGGCTGGATCGGACGGCACACCCACTACTCTCTCGAGATCCCTCCGCTGCCGCCCGGCGCCGACACGGTCGATGAGTTCCTCTTCGGAAACCGGGTCGGGTACTGCGAACAGATCTCGACCTCGCTCGTGGTGATGCTGCGCTCGCTGGGCATCCCGACCCGCGAGGTCGTCGGGTACGTTCCCGGCGGGTACGACCCGATCACCGACCTCTGGCAGGTCCACGCGGACGACGCACACGCATGGGTGCAGGTGTGGTTCCCCGAGTACGGATGGCAGGACTTCGACCCCACCGCGGCGGTGCCGGCCACCAATCCCAGTCCGGGCGCCACCGCGCTGAAGGACGCGGCGGCGGCCCTGCGCCGGGTCCCGTGGAAGCCGGTGGTCTTCGCCGCTGTCTTGGGCGCTCTGCTCGTCGCCGTCATCCGGTGGCGCCGGTCACGGCCGCCGACCTGGGCGGCGAAGGTGGCGCGGAGCGCCGAGCGGGCAGGACGGCGGGCGGGCCGGCCCCGCCGGCCCGGCGAGACGCTGGCCGAGTACGCCGTCACCCTCGACGAGCTGACGGGCCCCGGCTCGACTACCTGGAGGCGCCTGGCCCGCTCGGTTGAGGCGAGCGTCTACGGCGGCGTCGAGCCGGGGCCGCTGGCGCAGCGGGCCATGGTCGCCCAGGCGAGGAGCACCCGGCCACCTCGAAGACCGGCGCACACTCTCCTGCCGGGGTCGTGATCGTGGATCGGGTGAGCTGAGTGGCTGACGCTGGAAGGGTGTCGATCTTGTTCGCGGATCTCGTCGGGTCGGCCGGTGCTCAGACCGGCTCGAAGCGCAGGGGCAGCCGGGCCGGCCCCCAGATCCCGAAAGTCGAGGGCTTCCACTCGACGTCGCCGTCGATGGCCAGGTGCCGCAGGCGGCGCGCCAGCAGAGGCAGCGCCTCTTGCAGCTCGGCCCGGGCCAACGCCGCGCCCATGCAGTGGTGGACGCCCGCACCGAAGGTCATCTGCGCCGTGCTGCGCTCCGCGGTGATGTCGAACTCGTCGGGGTCCTCGAAGGCGTCCGGGTCCCGGTTGGCCCCAGCCAGCGAGGTGGCCACGAAGGTCCCGGCCGGGAACAGGACGTCGCGGTACACGACGTCCTCGGCCGCCACCCGTGCCGTGCCGCGGACGGCGCCGAGGTAGCGCATCGACTCCTCGACCGCCCGCCCGGCCAGCTCGGGGTGCTCGGCCAGGAGCGCCCACTGGTCGGGGTGCTCGGCGAAGAGTGCGACCGAGCAGGCCAGCTGGTTGCGTGTGGTGTCGGTGCCGGCCATGAGCACGGCCTGGGCCAGCATGGTCATCTCGTCGGTCGAGAGCCGGTCGCCCTCCTCCTCGATGGCGATGAGGTCGCTCAGCAGGTCTTCGCCGGGAGCGCGCCGCCGGTCGTCGATGAGGTCGTTCACGTACGCCGTCAGCGCGGCGCCGGCCCGTTCGATCAGCGGCCGGTCCTCGAGCAGGTTGTTGTTGAAGATGCGGAAGATATCGGTGGCCCAGCTCAGAACAGCCGCCAGTCCTCGGGCGGTGCCCCGAGCAGCTGGCAGATGATGTGGATCGGGTACGGCTCGCAGACGTCGGCGACCAGCTCGCAGTTCCCCACGCCGACGACGGGGTCGACCAGGGCGTTGACGACGTCGCGCATGGCGGGCCGCAGCCGGTTGGCTGCGGCCGGAGTGAACGCCGGTGCCACGAGTCGGCGCAGGCGGGCGTGCGGAGGCCCCTCCATGGCGAGGATCGACTCGCCGCGCTCGGCGCGATAGTCCGAGTCCTGCATCTCGGGGGACTGGGTGATGAACGAGAGTGCGGAGTGGAAGCGCTGGTCGCGGAGGATCGCCGTGACGTCCTCGAGCCGCGTCACCACGTAGCCCGCTTCGGTCCGTGCCAGCCAGTGGCGGGCGCGGGCTTCTCGGATGGCCTCGATGGCCTCGCGGCGCTCCAATCCGACGTAGTCGAGGAAGGGAAGATCGAGATCGGCGACGGCCTCGGGCGCGGCGGCTGTGGCGCTCATGCCCCTGGCTCCGGGGCGGCGGCGGGCCGCGTCGGGCGCAGCGACGGGTGCACCCTTGCCATGAAGGGCAGCAGCAGCGACTTCGGGATGAGGTGGGCCGCACCCGCCGCGGCCCAGTTGGCCGCGCCGGGGATCACGACGGCGCGCCCCGCGTCGAGGCCCTGGACTGCAGCCGCGGCAACCTGTTCAGCCGGGACCCACATGAAACGGGGCAGCGTCTCGGCGGCCTCCTCGTCGGTGAGGCCGGAGGCCGCGACGAACCCGGTCTCCACCGGTCCCGGGCAGAGCGCCGTAACGGTGACGCCCGAGCCGCGCAGCTCGGCCCCGAGCGCGCGCGAGTACGACAACACGAAGGCCTTGGACGCGCCGTACCCCGCCTGCCCGGGCAAAGGCTGGAAGGCGGCGGTCGACGCAGTGTTGAGGACCGCACCGCGACGTCGCGTGGTCATACCCGGCACGAACAGCGTGCACAGGTCGACCACGGCCTCGACGTTGGTGCGCACCATGGCCAGCTCACGGTCGCGCTCCGCGCGCTGGACGGGGCCCATCGTCGAGAACCCGGCGTTGTTCACCAGGATGTCGGGCGTGAGGCCGAGCGAGTCGAGGGCGCCCGGGAGCGCGGCGCGCGACCCGGCGTCGGTCAGGTCCGCGGCGATGACCTCGGCGCGCACGCCGTGGGCGTCGGCGAGCTCGTGGGCCAGGGCCTTGAGCCGGTCCTCGCGCCGGGCCACCAAGGTGACGCCGTGGTGGCGCCGCGCCAGCTGGCGGGCGATCTCCGCACCGATGCCCGACGACGCCCCGGTGACGATCGCTGTGGTGCGTTCGGATGGTGCCGGAAGGGTCATGCCCGCAGCGTACGAGACGCGCGTCCGCCGGTCACCTCGTCGCGCTCGTCCGCCGACGCGCCACCAGGGGCCTGATTGCAGCCGCATGAACTTCGCCACGCCCCGGCGCAGCTCACCAGGAGCTTCGCGAATGCCCTGCTCGCGTGGGGTTCACAGCCGGGGCTCCGGGGCGGATACTGGACCGAGGCGTACGGTTCGAATGGGAGCACCGCCGTCGCCCGAAGCGAAAGGAGCAGCCGATGCGCTCGACATGCTCGACCGAGGAGGCCGATCCGCCGGGTTGAGGTCGCGTCACCGGCCCCGTGCCGGTGACGCCCGCAAGCACCCCGCGTGGCGTGAAGCCCGGCGACTGTCCATGGCCGCGCTCGGTCCGGTGCGTGTGCCGGCCGGCCGACAAGGCGGCCCCCGCACCTGCTGCGCCGCAGGCTGGAGCCGTGGGGTGTTCTCAACGTTGGCATCATCGGAAGGACCGGCCTTCGGGCCGGTCCTTCTCGCGTCAGGCCGGCCTTCGGGCGGTGGCTTCTCCCCTCTGGCCGGTGTGCCATGCCGCAGACATGCCAAGGTGGGGCATGGTCGCGGCACTACTGCCGATGTTCCCGCTCTCGTCGGTCCTGTTCCCCCACGCGGCCATGTCGCTGCACGTCTTCGAGCCGCGCTACCGGGCCATGACGCGCGACTGCCTGGCCGGGGAGCGCCGGCTCGGCGTGGTGCTGATCGAGCGCGGGTCGGAGGTGGGCGGAGGGGACCAGCGCGCCATGCTCGGGACCCGCTCCGTCGTCGTCCGCGCCGGCGAGCTGCCCGACGGGCGGTGGTTGCTCCAGGTGCTCGGGGAGGCGGTCGTGCGAGTCGAGGAGTGGCTGCCCGACGACCCCTACCCCCGGGCCACGGTGCGCGAGGTGCCCGCCGTGACGCCCGAGGGCGCGATGTCCGGGCTGCTGACCGAATCCGCCGGGCGTGTCCGCCGGGCCCGGGCCCTGCTGGCCGAGCAGGGCGGCCGCGCGCCCCTGCCGCCCGATGCGGCTCTCGACGGGGGCGGTGACGCCGCGGTGGCGGCCTGGCAGCTGTGCGGTGCGGCACCGCTCAGCGCCTACGACGCGCAGCGGCTTCTCGCCGCGCCGGACACCGCCGGGCGTTTGCGCCTGCTGGCCGATCTCATGGTGGAGCTCGAGCAGGACCTCCGGCGCATGCTGGCGTCGGAGTGAGCGCCGGGACCGCCCGGCCCCGCTTACGAGAGACCCGGGAGGATGGCGTCGACGAAGCGCTGCGGGGCCTCGACCATGGGGTAGTGGCCCACGCCCTCGAGCCGCACGCAGGAGGCGTCGGGGCGGGCCGCCAGCAGCGTGTCGACCATGGAAGGGACGGCGATGGGGTCGTCGAGGCCCCAGACGACGTGCAGCGGCGCCGGATCGGATTCGATCGCACCGGTGAACCGGCGCTCGTTGGCGCGTCGCTCCTCGATGTAGCGGATCAGGCGCGGCAGGATCCGCTGACCGCCTTCGCGCACGATCATCGCCGCGGCGATTGGAACCGGGTCCTCGGTCCAGCCCGCGGGCACGGCCGGCGTCACCGGGCTGAACGTGTCGCGCAGGCTGCGGGCGAGCGACGCGGCATCGAGCGGGGCGGCCTCGGTGAGCTGCGCGTCGGGCAGGCTCAGCAGGAGCTGCTGGCCGTCGGTGAGGTGGGCCTGGCCGATGTAGATGCTCCCGTTGGTCACGACGCGCCGGCGTACCTCGACCGGCCACGTGCCCTCGCCCCGGCGCGCCAGGAGCTCGCCCCCGACCGTGTCGCCCATGTCGTGGGTCATCAGGTCGATGCGGTCGATGCCGAGCGCCGCCACGAAGGCGGCCGCCACGTCGGCCTGGAGGGCCAGGGTGTAGGTGCGGTCGGGCTTGGCCGAGAACCCGTAGCCGAGCATGTCGACCAGCAGGACCCGCCGACCGTCGCGCAGGTCGTCGAGGACCGCCGCGTAGTCGTACGACGAGGTGGGGAACCCGTGCAGCACGAGCAGCGGCGGGTGGCGCTCCGCGCCTCGAGCCGGCGCGTCGACGGTGAAGACCGGTTCGCCGCACAACCGGCGCACCGTGCCGAGGGATTCCCATTCCCGGGCGCTCAGCGACGTGCTCACGTGCCGGCCAGCTTGCTCACGACCGGGGCCAGCGTCTCCCAGGCCTCGGACTCGATCGACCAGTAGGAGATCCCGTACTCCTCTCGCCGCCACTGCAGCTCCTCGGCCATCTCGTCGAGCGTGCCGACGAGGGCCAGGGGGACGTGCAGGGCGTCGGCGGGCTCGATCCCGAATGCCGGTGCCATCCCCTCGGCCAGGCCCTTGGCGTCGTCGGTCTCCATGACGAAGCCGATCAGCGCGTTGAGCTCGAGGTCTTCGAAGCGGTCCCCGGCCGCCTCGCGCACCCATGCCACCTTGGTGCGGGTGCGAGCCGGCGTGGCGTCCGCCGCGGTCTCCACGCCACCCGTGCCCTCCCGGAGGTTGACGTTGATGCTCACGATGTCGGCATGCCGGGCGGCGAAGGAGAGCACACGCTTCCCGCCTCCCCCGATGATGAGCGGAGGACCCGGGCGCTGCACGGGGCGCGGCGACAGGGTGTGTCCCAGGACCTCGTAGTGCTCGCCGTGGAAGTTGAAGGGGCCGTCGGTGCGCAGGAGCCCCTGCACCACCTTGACCGCCTCCTCGAATCGGTCCACCCGGACCTTGGGGTGGTCGTAGGCGATCCCCGACTCGTCGTAGTCGCTCCGCATCCAGCCGGCGCCCAGGCTGAGCTCGAAGCGGCCGTCACTGAGCACGTCGAGCGTGGCCGCCTCCTTGGCCAGCACGAAGGGGTGGCGGTAGTCGTTGCAGAGGACCAGGGCACCCATGCGCAGGGTGCTCGTGGCCGCGGCCACGGCCGCCAGCGTGGGCACCGGCGCCAGCTGGTCCCCGAAGTGGTCCGGCATGAGCAAGGCGCTGTAGCCGAGGTCTTCCGCCTTGCGGGCCTGCACGACCCAGGAGCGTCCCGTGTCGTCGGGCCCCCGGCTGAGTTGCGCGGCGAAGCGGAACTTGCGGTCGTGTGCCATGCCGCCATGGTGCCCCACATCGGGCGGCGCATGCCGGGCCGGTCAGGCCCGGGGGCCTACATGAAGCTGAAGGCCGGCACCTCGGAGCCGACGTCCTTGAAGAGGTCGCCCTTGGCTGCCACGAGCTCCGACGGGGTCCAGGCTCCGTCGCGGATCAGCTTGTTGGCCACCTGGAAGGCGCTCATGACGTAGATCTCGCCGCCGAAGACGACGAAGATCTGACCGTTCACGTCCGCGGAGGACGGCGCGGCGAGGAAGCCCACGACGTTGGCGATGTTCCGGGGGTCCCACGCGTCGAAGGCGCCCTCCTGGGCGGCCATGCCGTCCCCGCCGAAGAGGGTCTCGGTCATGCGGGTGCGCGCCCGGGGGGCGATGGCGTTGGCCGTGACGCCGTAGCGGCCGAGCTCGCGAGCCTCCACCCAGGTGAGGGAGGCGATGCCGGCCTTGGCCGCGGCATAGTTGGCCTGTCCGGCGTTGCCGAAGAGGCCGGCCTCCGAGGACGTGTTGATGATGCGGCCCGACACGTCCTCGCCCGCCTTGGCCTTGCTCCGCCAGTAGATGGCGGCGAAGTGGGTGGCGGCGAAGTGGCCCTTGAGGTGCACGCGGATGACGTCGTCCCAGTCGGACTCCTCAATATTGAAGAGCATCTTGTCGCGCAGGATGCCGGCGTTGTTCACCACGATGTCGATCGAACCGAACGTGTCGACGGCCTGGTCGATCAGGTTCTTGCCGCCGTCCCAGGTACTGATGTCGTCGCCGTTGACGGCCGCCTCTCCGCCGTTCTCCTTGATGAGCGCCACCACCTCCTCGGCCGGGTGGACGTCGCCTGCGCCCTCGCCGTGGAGGCCGGCGCCCACGTCGTTGACCACCACGCGTGCGCCCTCCGAGGCGAGGAGGAGCGCCTCCTCGCGCCCGATGCCCCGTCCCGCGCCGGTGACGACCGCCACCTTGCCGTCGAGCAGTCCCATGTCGATTGCCTCCTGTGCCTGCGAGCCGCACGCCGGCCCCACTCGGGCCGGCGGTGGTGGCAGTGTGGCCGATGGCCCCGCTCAGGGGCAAGAAGGCGGACCGAGCGCCTCGGCGGTCACCTGTCCGACCAGCGCCAGCGTCTCGCGCCGAGCCCGGCCCCCGCCGAAACGAGCCGTGAGGCTGACGACGTCCATGCCCTCGGGCGGCGACGCGAGAAGGGAGTGGTCGGCGCCGCCGGCGATGCACAGGACCCGAAGGGGCCGGGCTCCCGGCCGCGAGCTCTCGGCGCGAGCGAGAGCGAGCACTCCACCGGGCACCTTGCCCTGGAAGGACGGGGGATCGAGGTGACCTTCGCCCGTGACCACGAGGTCGGCGCGGGTCATCCGCTCGGCCAGGTGCGTGAGCCCCGCCACCAGGGCGAAGCCGGGCTCGATGCGCGCTCCCAGCGCCAGCAGGCCGCCGGCCAGGCCACCGGCCGCCCCGGCGCCGGGCGTGGACGACACGTCGACGCCGGTTTCGGCCCGGTACCGGGCCGCCACCTCCTCGAGACGCCGCCCCAGGACCTCCACCTGGGCGCGGCTGGCCCCTTTCTGCGGGCCGAAGACCGTGGCGGCCTCGAGGAAGGGGGTGGTGACGTCGCAGGCGACGACCAGCTCGGTGCCGGATAGCGCCGCGGCCGAGCCCACGGCGTCGTAGGCACCCCGGCCGCCGTCGGTGGTGGCCGAGCCTCCGCACCCGACCACGATGCGGGTGGCGCCCGCGTCCCGGGCTGCCAGCACGAGCTGTCCCACTCCGGCCGTGCCGGCGCGTAGCGGGTCGTCGCCCCGGGGGGAGGGGAGTAGGGCGCGACCGGCGGCGCGCGACATCTCGATGACCGCCGTCGTGCCGAGCAGGCGCCACTCGGCTTCGACCGGCCGGCCGAGCGGGCCCTCGACCGTGGCGGTGCGCAGCGCGCCCCCGACAGCGTCGAGCAGACCCTCGCCGCCGTCGGACATCGGCACCTCGTCGGCGCTCCAGCCGGCCTCCCGGGCCGCCCCGGCGACGGCCGCGGCGACATCGGCGGCCGTCGCCGTGCCCCGGAACTTGTCGGGCGCGGCGACGAGGTGCGGCACGGGCAGGAAGCTAGCCAACGGCCGCGTGGCGTTGCCTGGCCCGGACGCGGCGGGGCCGATCAGGCCCGCCAGAGCAGCACGCCCTCGGTGACCCGGGGCGGGCCGAGGGCGCGCGTGACGAGCCGGGCCGCACACGGGGCGCCGGGCGTGCCGGGCACGACCACCACCACGGAGGCGCCGGCGTCACGCAGCTCGGAGCGGACTGCAGCCGGCGCGAGCACCGGCGAGGCGCCGGCGGCGCAAGCGGCCAGGGCGGCGTGCAACGCCGTGGGCTCGGGCTCGAACGTGGCGGTGCCCGTCGCGGTGGGAAAGATGCCGTACCCGCCCGTCATGCGGAAGCGCATGTCGGCCATGGCCTGCCACACCATGGCCGAGGTGCTGGCCGGGTCGGCGGGCGGGTAGACCACGACGGTCGTGCCGACCGGCAGCGTCTTGGCCCCACCCGTGAACCAGGCCGGCACCTCGACGGCCTGCGCCGGGTAGGGCCAGGCGGGCACGAGGGGGAGCAGGATCGCCAAGGCGACGGCGCCACAGCCAACGGGTGCGACGACGCGGCGCCACGGGTGGCGCGGCCCGGGACCGGCGTCGAGCCGGCGGTGCAGCGCGTCGAGCACCAGGGCGAGGATGAGGGCGGCGAAGAGCCACGCATAGGTGATCCAACGTGACGCAATGGCGTTCTCCATGAGCGGGAGCCGGGCCAGGACGGTGTAGGGGAGCGGGATGCCGGTCCGGTGTCCGTCGACGTGCAGGTGTGTGCCGAGGGAGAGCACCAGTGCGATGGCGCCCATGGTGGCGGAGAACACGACGATACGGCGCCGACGCAGGGCGACGACGCCTACGAGGAGGGTGGCCACCAGCGGGATACCGAAGTACGTCCCGTTCTCGACCGGCGACTCGAAGACGATGTTCCACTGTGGGTCCCTGGCGGCCACCAGTGAGTCGCCCAGCCCGGCGTGGCCGAACGTGAAGTGCTGGTCGATGGTGGGCACGACCAATCCGACCGGATCGGTCGACATGCCGGCAATGGCTGTCGCCGTCTGCACGGGCCCGTGGATGTGCTCGGGCCCGGCCAGCGCGGTCCATGCGCCGTAGCCGGCGCCGAGGGCGACCACCCCGACCGCGCACGCGCCCATGACGCCGAGTCGTCGGGCATCGAGCCGGACGCGGCGCACCAGTGCGTACCCCCCGAGCAGGATGGCTGCACACCCCGTCATCACCACCAACGTGGCGAAGCCCTCACTCGAGACGTAGAGCTGGGCCACGTAGCAGGCTCCCACCGCCACGCCGCTCCACACCGCTGAGACCGACGGCTCGCGGAGGAAGCGGTCCACGAAGAAGACGATGAGCGGTGGGACAGCCTGGAAGAGCAGGAACAGGTGTGCGTTGGCCACCGCCGCGGTGAACGGTGAGAATCCGAACAGCAGGCCGCCCACGAAGGCCGCCGGCCACCAGGCCACGAAGCGACGGGCCATCACGAAGAAGGCCATGGCCGAGGCCCAGATGGAGAAGTCGAGCACGACGTTGAACGTGGCGATGGGCCCGAAGAGGAGCGTGATCGGGGCGAAGAGCAACCCGAGCAGCGGCATGGTCGTGTTGTCCATGAGGTTCAACCCGCCCGGCGCGTTCAGCCAGTTGTTGGCGAACGGGTTGTGGCCGTGCAACAGCGCCCAGGGCGTCTGGGCCAGGAACCACACCTCCTCTCCCACGTCGTTGCCACCCGACGATTGCAGGGAGTGCGTCACGCCGTGGGCCCAGGCGCTGCCGTTCGGCAGGGCGGAGAGCAGCGCGTAGGCCACCGCCGCGAGAGCCACGGGGGCCCACGTCCTGCGCATCCGCGGGACGGTAGCAGCCGACCCCGACTTCCTCCGGCCAGCGGCGGCAGCGGCAGTCCGGCCGGCCCCGATTGGTGCGGGCGAGAGGACTCGAACCTCCACCCCCTCGCGGGGACCGGGACCTAAACCCGGCGCGTCTACCGATTCCGCCACGCCCGCAGCGGCCCCGCGGAGCGGGTGACCTGGGAGTGTACGGCGGTGTGCCTCAGGCCGCGCCCTCCGGCCACTAGCCTCGTGGCCATGGCCCACGGATCCGCTACCCCTATCGTGACGGCCGCAGGGGCCAACCTCGACCCCTCCGGCCAGGTGTTCTCGCAGCTCCTCAAGGAGCGCATCGTCTTCATCGGCAGCGCCATCGACCAGACCACCGCCAACATGGTGTGCGCCCAGCTCATCCTGCTCGAGGCCGAGGATCCCGACAAGGACATCTCGCTCTACATCAACTCCCCCGGGGGGTCGGTGACCGACGGCCTGGCCATCTACGACACCATGCAGTACGTCCGCCCCGACGTCTCCACCATCTGCGTGGGGCTGGCGGCCAGCATGGGGCAGTTCCTGCTCTGCGCCGGGGCACCCGGGAAGCGGTTCGCCCTGCCCCACTCCCGCATCTTGATGCACCAGCCATCGGGGGCCATGCAGGGCCAGGCTGCCGACATCGCCATCCAGGCCGAGCAGATCATCTACCTGAAGCGGATGATGGCCGAGCGCATCGCTTTCCACACCGGCCAGCCGGTGGAGCGGATCGAGACGGATTCGGACCGAGACCGCTGGTTCACCGCCGAAGAAGCCTGTGAGTACGGCTTCATCGACCATGTCATCGAGCGCTCGACGGCCACGGCGACGGCGACGGCGGGGAACAAATAGACGTGGCTTTGGAAGTCCCGGCCTCCCCGATGGACGAAGACCGGGAGCTCGAGGAGGACACCGAGGTGAGGGTGGCGGACGGCACCGCCATGGCGGCCGAGGCCGCCGGCCTGAGTCCGCGCCAGGCGGCACGCGGCTCGGTCACCCGCATCGTGGCCCCGACGATCAGCGTGCGCAAGCGGCTGCGCGAGCTCTGGCTTACGCGCGAGCTCGTCATGTACCTCGTCCGCACGGAGATCAAGGTCAAGTACAAGAATTCGGTCCTGGGCCTCGTCTGGTCGATGGTGGCCCCGGCGATGTCCCTCCTGATCTACTGGTTCGTGTTCTCGGTCGTCCTGGGCACCAAGATCCCGAACTTCGTGATCTTCCTGTTCGCCGGTCTCCTCTTGTGGAACCTGTTCCAGCTCGGCGTGCTCACCGGCACCGGCACCGTGGTGAACAACGCCGGCATCGTGAAGAAGGTCTCGTTCCCCCGGGAGATCCTGGCCCTGGCATCGGTGGGCTCCGCCTGCGTCTTCTTCTTCTTCCAGTCCATCGTGCTCGTGTTCTTCCTCGTCGTTCTGCGCCTGGCGCCGGCCTGGGACTACATCCCGGTGCTGCTCCTCGCTCTGGTCGCCGGTGTCGTTCTGGCCTCGGCCATCGCCGTGCTGCTGTCCGCGGTCAACGTCTACCTGCGCGACACCCAGCACCTGATCGAGGTGATCCTGACGGCCTGGTTCTGGGCCTGCCCGATCGTCTACTCGTTCGAGGCGCAGATCGAGCCCAAGCTGGGTCCGAGGAGCCTGACCTGGGTCTATTTCCTCAACCCGCTGGTGCCTCTCGTCCTTTCGTTCCAGCGCTGTATCTACGCCCATACCACCGTCCTCGTGAGTGGCCAGCCGTTCAACGTCCTGCCTCCCAACGGCATGCTGTGGTACGTCACCCTCGACCTCGGGGTACTCGCCCTGTCGGCCGTCCTCTTCGTGGTGGCGCTGGCCATCTTCGGCCGGCTCGAGGGGAACTTCGCCGAGGAGCTGTGACGTGAGCGACTTCGCCGTCGACGTCCGCGGCGTCTCCAAGCGCTTCCGTCTGGCCCACGGCCAGTACAACTCGGTCAAGGAGCGCCTCATCCACGGTGGCCGACGCAAGTCGACCGAGGACTTCTGGGCGCTCAGCGACGTGTCCCTGACCGTCAAGGAGGGAGAGACGGTCGGCATCCTCGGGCGCAACGGATCGGGGAAGTCGACCCTCCTGAAGTGCATCTGCGGCGTGCTGCAGCCCACGGAGGGCGAGGTGGCGGTCCGGGGCAAGCTGGCTGGGCTCCTCGAGCTCGGCGCCGGCTTCCAGCAGGACCTCACCGGCCGCGAGAACATCTACCTGAACGGGTCGCTGCTCGGGATGTCCAAGCGGGAGGTGGACCGGGTCTTCGACGCCATCGTCGAGTTCTCCGAGCTCGAGGAGTTCATCGACGGCCCGGTGAAGTTCTATTCCTCGGGCATGTACGTGCGGCTCGGCTTCGCCGTGGCGGTGAACGTCGATCCCGACGTCCTGGTCGTCGACGAGGTGCTGGCGGTGGGGGACGAGCGCTTCCAGCGCAAGTGCATCGACCGGGTCATGCAATTCCAGCGGGAGGGCCGTACCATCCTCCTGGTCACGCACTCGGCCGACCAAGTGCGCTCCATCTGCGACCGCGGCGTCGTGCTGAGCCATGGCCGGCTGGTGGCCGAGGGCGAGCCGGGCGAGGCCACCCGGATCTTCCGGGAGCGCCTCATGGCGGAGGGCGCCGGCATGTCGTTGGCCGAGCCCGCCGTGGCGGCCACGCCGGCCACGGTGGGGGCGCTCGAGTCCCTGCCCGACGATGCTCGGCCCGTCCGCCTGCGCTCGGTCCACCGTGTGTACTCGGGCGACAACACCGTGCCCTACATGCGCACCGGCGACGACGTGACCATCCGGGTCGAGTTCGAGGCGCTGCACCCGGTTGACGACGTCGTCTTCTCGCTCGAAGTGCGCAGCGAGGACGGCGGGCCGATCATGCGCACCGACACCTCCATCGTCGGCGTCGTCATCAACGCGCCGCGCGGCACCAGCGTGATGCACTTCGGAATCGTCGACATGCCGCTCCTCGACGGCTCCTTCACCTTCGCCGTCGGGATCCAGAGCCGGGGCGGGATCCTCTACGACTGGCAGGAGGATGCGGGGCACTTCGAGGTGATGAACCCCGGCAAGGCCACCGGGTCGGTCCACATGAACGTCCACGCCGCGCTGATTTCGTCCGAGAGCGAGCTGGGCGCCGCCGCCTTGGCCCAGCCGCTCTGACGGCCGGTCCCGTTCCATCGCACAGTCAGTCTGATCAGGAGCCCATAGTGAGCGACACCGAGACGACACTGCCCGAGGACCCACAGGCCTACGTGGCGCAGGTCATGGCCGAGATCGCCGAGGAGGTCCGGCTCCGGCGCGCCTCGGGCGACCTGCCCCCCAAGCTCGAGCGCGAGCTCGACGAGCTCTTCCTGGCCCATTCGCCCGTGGCGGGCCGGGGCGGCGACCTGGCCGACGCACTGCGCATGGTCGACGCCGCCACCTTTATCGACCCGGTGGTGCCGGTGGAGTCGGAGCGGGCCGCCGGGTCGTTCGTGAAGAAGGGCATGCGATCGGCGCTCTTGTGGTACGTGGGCTGGCTCACGCACCAGATGAGCCAGTCGGCCTCGGCGGTCAGCCGGGCGTTGCACGTGGTCGACGAGCGGCTGGGGGCGCTTCAGCGGGAAGTCGACGCCCAAAGGGTCCCGCCGGCGGGCGTGGTCGAGCTCGACGGACAGCATGGCGCGGGGGCCTGGTGGGTCGAGCCGGCTGTGGCGGCCACGGCCAAGGCCCCGGGACGGGTGCTGCACGCGGCCTGTGGCGACGGCTGGCTGGTGCGCCGGATCGAGGCGGCGGGGGGCGACGCGTACGGCATCGACCCGAGGTCGCAGCTGGTCGAGTCGGCCGCGCTCGGCGCTCTGGACCTCCGGGCCGACGGCGTGGCCGAGCACCTGCGCGCGGTGGCGGCTGCCGGCCTCGGGGCCGTCGTGCTCAGCGGCCTGGTCGAGGGAATGGCGGGTGGCGAGCGCGCGCAACTGCTCGAGGCCGTGGGCACGCGGCTCGCCCCCGGCGGCACCCTGGTCGTCCACTCGGCCACCCGGGGGACCTGGGAAGCGGACGACGCCCCGCCCGAGACGGACCTGGCACCCGGTCGACCCCTGCGCCCGGAGTCGTGGTGCCGACTGCTGCAGCAGCTGGGTTACGCAGCCGAAGCGCACCCGGGGCCCGAGGGCGCCGACTACCTGGTCGTCGCGGTCCGGTCTGACCTGACGACGGCCGGGGCGCCCGTCGCACGGTGATCCGGGCCGCCGGGGGGCCGGTTGCCGTCCACCAGTTCGTCCCCACGCTCAACCCCCACGACGCCACCGGCACGCACACGTTGCGCCTCCGCGAGGCGCTGCGCCGCGCCGGATGGCGGTCGGAGATCTTCGCCGAAGCCATCCACGACGACCTGGCCGGCTCCGCCTACAAGCACTGGAGCTACCCGGAGCACGCGGCGCGTGGTGACGTGGCCATCTACCAGTTCACGACTTCCTCGCCGGTGGCCGCCTACCTTGCTGAGCACCACCTGCCGCTCATCTTGGACTTCCACAACTTCACCGGGCCCGAGCACTTCACCGGGTGGGAGCCCCACAACGTGGTGCGCGCCACCCGTGCGGCCGAGGAGCTGGCCACGCTGGCCCCCCGGGCTGAACTCGGGTTGGCCAAGAGCGAGTTCAGCCGGCAGGAGCTGCGACGGGCCGGCTGCCGTCGTTCGGTCGTCGTCCCGGTGCTGGCCGACTACGGGCGGGTGCTGGCACCGCCCGATCCGCGGGTGGCGGCGGAGCTGGCCCGGGCGCGTGCCGCGGGAGGTGCCGACATCCTCTTCGTAGGGCGCGTCGTGCCTTCGAAGGGTCAGCACGAGCTGATCAAGGCGTTGTGGGCCTACCGCCGCCTCTACGACCGCCCGGCCCGGCTCCACCTGCTCGGCGGTACGTCGAGCTACGAGTACGCCAAGGCGCTGCTCGGCTTCGTCGCGGACCTCGGGCTCACCGGCGCGGTCCGGATCGCCGGCGAGGTGTCGGACGCCTCCCTGGCCGCCCACTATGCCGCGGCCGATGTCTTTCTCTCCCTCTCGGCGCACGAGGGGTTCGGCGTGCCGCTCGTGGAGGCCATGGTGGCGGGTGTGCCCGTGGTCACGCGGGGGGTCGGCGCGGTGCCCGACACCGTCGACGCCGCCGCCCTCGTGCTGCGGGCCGACGACCACGCCTACGTCGCGGCGGCGCTCCACCGGGCCTGCACGGACGAGCGCCTGCGCGCCGTTCTCGTCGCTGCCGGCCGCCGGCGCGCCGCCGCCCTCTCGGGCGACGCCGCGGCCGAGCAGATCGTCGAGGCGGTCGCGTCGGTGGTCGGGTGGCCGTGAGCGGGGCGGTACGGTCGTGAGCGGCAAGGTCGTGTTCGTCACCCCGCGCTACGGCACCCAGGTGATGGGGGGTGCCGAGACGGCGGCGCGGCAGCTGGCCGAGCACCTCCGGGCTCATACCGGGTGGGCGTCGGAGGTGCACACCACGTGTGCCATGGACCCCCACACCTGGGCCGACGAGCTCACCCCGGGGCGGACGGAGGTGAACGGGGTGCCCGTGCACCGGCACCCGTCGGCCCACGGGCGGCTCCCGGACTTCTATGGCCTCGACGGGATGGTGCGCCTCGCCCCCCGGCTCGCCACGCGGGAGCAGGGCACGCGCTGGGTGGACTACAACGGCCCGGTCTCTCCGGAGCTGGTCGACGCCGTGTGCGCGTCCGACGCCGACGTGGTCGCCTTCTACCCGTACCTGTACCACCCGACGGTGGCGACCATCGGGAGGGTCCCGATGCCCGCCGTGCTGCACCCCGCGGCCCATGACGAGCCGGCCCTGTACCTGCCGGTGTTCCGTGGCACCTTCGGCGATGCCGACGCTTTCTGCTATCACACCGCCTCGGAACGGGCACTGGTGGAGCGGATGTACCCGGTGGCCGAGAAACCCCAGATCGTGCTCGGGCTCGGCGTGGGCGAGTCGCTCGGCGTGGGCCGCCCCGGGGGCGAGCTTCTGGGTCTGGGGGAGAGGCCCTACGTCGTCAGCGTGGGCCGGGTGGACGAGCACAAGGGCTCCAAAATGCTGGCCTCCTACTTCGCCACCTATAAGGAGCGACACCCGGGACCCTTGGCGCTGGCCCTCGTCGGGCCCGTCTCGGTCGGGCTGCCACACCACCCCGACATCGTCGTGACCGGCGCGGTCGACGAGGCGGACAAGTGGGACATCGTGCGGGACTCGCTGGTCGCCGTCTCGCCCTCCGCCCTCGAGTCGTTCTCCCTCGTCGTCGTCGAGGCCTGGGTGGACCGGGTCCCCGTCCTGGTCAACGGCGCCTGTGGGCCCACCCGGGAGCACTGCGAGAACTCGGGAGGCGGGCTGTGGTTCACGTCCTATCCCGAATTCGAAGCCGCGCTGGATCGCCTGGTCGGCGACGCCTCGTTGCGGGCCGCCCTGGGCGCCCGTGGGCGGATGTACGTCGAGCGCCACTTCGACTGGCCAGTGCTGATCGCCCGTTACGGCGCCTTCTTGCGCTCGGTGGCGGAGCGGGGGCGGGGCAGGCCCGGACTCTTCTGACCCCGCCGCCGGTGACGCAGCCGGCTCAGGTGGTGCGGCGGCCGACCACGGTGTACATCTTCTGATCCATGGCGTCCGCCGCGATGTCGTGCGCCAGGTGGTGGCGCTGGCTGTGCAGGGTCGTCGTCGTGTCGCCGAAGCCCAGGCGCGACAACATGGAGACGACCGCCCCCGGGTAGATCGACCACCAGTTGGTCAGGTGGTGCTCGGCCGAGGGGGAGAACCGCATGACGTTCGACTCCGGCGGGTCCGTGTCGTCCTGCAGCGGCTCGGTCACGATCATCGTCTGCGTCGTTCGGCGCGCCGCCTCCGCCAGGGCCCCCCAGGGCTCGCGCAGGTGCAACAGGATGGCCCCGACGACGGTGACGTCGAAAGTCCCGAGGTCGGGGGGCATGTCGTAGATGTTCCCCTGGACGAACTTCGCCGATGAGCCGAACGCGCGGTGCAGGTGCCACCACCCGTCGTGGTTGCGGTCGATGGTCTCCTGCATGACCTTCAGCCGCTCCTCGGGCAGGTCCCGCCCGCGCAGGGGCAGGACGTCGACGGAGACGTCGAACCCGGCCTCGAAGGCGACGACCTCGGCGCCCATCTGCTCCATGTAGAACGTGAGGTACCCGGTGGCGGGGCCGAGCTCGAGCACGCGCGCGCCGGACAGGTCGACGCCGCCCAGGTAGGTCGACTCGTGCCCGCGCAGGTCCCAGACGCCCGGGAGGACCGTGCCGTCGGGCAGCTCGGTCGCGTGGTACCACACGAAGTCGCTGAGGTCGGCACCGGCCCGGCGCTCGGCCAGCGCGGCCTGGAAGCCGGGGTCGAGCTGACCCAGGTATCCGTGCGGCGGGTAGGAGGGCAGCAGGGGCCGGCGACCGTCGGTCATGGCGCCGCCCTGCCCGCGGAATCACGCCGGGACATGGGCCGTCACTCTAGATGCCGCCGTGCCGGCTCCCTGGGACCTCTGTCCCGATCAGAACCCCGTCATGCCGACCATGGGACGGTTGAGCGGCTGCCCGCCCATGGAGCCCCGGAAGGGCGCGTCCGCGTAGGCGAAGATGCCGCCGTCGGCCGCCACGAACCAGTACCCACCACCGTCGGCCGTCGCCCGCATGCCGACCACGGGCTGGTTGAGGCGGATGGCGCCCGTGGAGCCGAAGAAGGGGGCGTTGAAGGAGAAGACGCCACCGTCGGAGCCCACCAGCCAGTAGCCCCCCGTCACCGGGTCGGGCGTGATGCCGACGATGGGCGCGTTGAGGTGGACGCCGCTCAGGTCGCCGGGTGTGGGGGTGGTGGCGTCGCCGAAGGGGAAGACCCGCCCGGTCGAGCTCACCTCCCAGTACCCCTGGCCGTCCGGCGAGGACGCCATGCCGACGACGTCGAGGTTGCGGGCGCCGGCCACCGACCCGTAGAACCCGGCGTCGCCGTACGAGAAGATCCCGCCGTCGCGCGCCACGAGCCAGTAGCCCTTGCCGTCGGGGGTCGCCGCCATGCCGACCACGGGCTGGTTGAGGCGCAGCGAGCCGGTCGACCCGTAGAAGCCGGCCCCTCCGTAGGTGAAGATGCCGCCGTCGGACGCCACCAGCCAGTAGCCGCTGCCGCCGGGGATGGCCGCCGCTCCGACCACCGGTTGGTTCAGGGCCAGGCCCCCGGTGCTGCCGCAGAAGTCCTGCCCGAAGGCGAAGATCCCGCCGTCGGAGGCCACCGTCAGGTACCCGCGCTGCGACGCCGCCGGCCGGGCGCAGCGGGGGAGCGGATTGCCGCCGCCGACGAAGCCGGTCAGCTGGGGATCGTGATGGAACTGGGGCCAACCGCCCGGGGCGCCGGCCCGGGCGCCGTCCGACCCGGACACCTCGAAGTGCTGGACGATCCCCTGGACGTAGTTGCCCCCGGACACGGCGAAGTACCCGGCCACCGTGATCCCGATGGTCCCGTTGGCGTCGGCCGTCACCAGCGCGGCGTTCTGGAACCCGAAGACCTCGCCCGGCGGGATCCCTCCGCCGCCCGAGCCGTCGTCGACGTGGGCCACCACTTGTCCCGTGGGCCCGTCGAGGACGAACAGGCCCAGGTCGGTCGGGACGATGACGTCCTGGGTCCCGTTGCCGGCCAGGTCGGCCGTCGTGACCGAGCCGTACACCGCGCCGGGCAGCGACGTCTTCCACAAGGTGGCCCCCGTGGCGGCGTCGAGCGCCCAGACCGACCCGCTGGTCGGTCCCGAGACCGTGCCCTCGACCACGGCCAGGCTGCCGTTGCCACGGACGTCGGCCAGCGCGGGGCTGCCCCCGGTGGTCCCGTCCACCTTGACGCTCCAGATCTGGTGGCAGCCGGCGTCGTACACCTTGACCGTGTCCTGGTCGCCGCCGTGCCAGAAGCTGCCCGTCCCCGTGGCGATCCCGTAGGCCCCACCCGGCAGGACCGGGCCCACTGCCGGAGACGAGTCGATCTCCTCGCTGGTGTCCGCGGCGCAGACGAGACCCCCGTGGTCGTTGTAGATCCGGAGGTGGCCGCCGTTGGTGTAATGCCTGCCATAGGCGAAGCCCACGCTCGAGGCACCACCCGCGACGAAGACGTCGGATCCCGTGCCGTACAGGTCCCCCGTGGCCGCGGTCGAGAACACGCTGTCAGCCGAGAACTGCGGCCAGCCGGTGGCCGAGGACCCGTCCGCGGTGTGCAGCGCGTCGGTCACCTGTCCGAGCGATCCGCCCTCGACCAGGGTGCCTAGGTTGGCGGCCGGCAACGACGCCTGCACGCCCCCGTCGGGAGCGGTGTCGGTCGGAGGGTTGACGACGACCCGGTTCCACACGAATGAGCCAGCGGGGGAGTAGGCGTAGTACCCGCCGTCCACGGGTGCGGCGGCGTTGCCGGCGCCGAAGGTGAGCGTGCCCGCCGCGGTAACCGACGCGGTGGAGTCGACAGGCGGGTTCCCCGGTACGGCGATCCCATTGATACCGATGGCCGGGGTGCCGCCGCTGGGGGTACCGGTGCACCCCTGGGCGGGGCCGATCACGGCGCCGCTCCCGCTGCCCCACCCGGGGAGCACCGACCCGGTGGCCAGCGACAGACCGTAGAGGTGCCCGCTGCGATCGCCGACCTCGACCCCTCGCGTGGCGCCGTTTTGGAAGGCGATCGGCGAGGCGAGGGCCACCCCGCACGGCGCGTCGTTCAGGACGACGCCGGCGCCGGAGTTCCATGTCTCGTTGAGGGTGAGCGGCGCCGGCGCGGCGTCCGCGGCCGGGGCGGTCGCCGTCCCCAGTGTCACGACGGTCCCCACCGCCAGGGCGACGGCGGAGACGAGGTGTGTCGTGAGCGAGCGCGCGTTCATCGCCGTACGACCTTCCCTTTCCCGCCTGGGTTCGTCGCGCGACCCTAACGCCTCCCCGCAAAGGGGGGCACCCGGGACCCCGGGCCCGAGGGCCACGCCGGTAGCATCGGTCGGCGTGGCCGATGCTCCTTCGTCCTCCGCCATGCCCCCGAGGGGATCCGGGGAAACCTCGGCCCGGGAGTCCACGGGCCCGGAGACCTTGGGCCAGGAGATCTCGGGCGGGCTCCCCGGCCCCGACGACAGGCAGCGTGTGGCGGCCGCGCTCCGGGACGCCTTCACCCGCCTGGCGCCGCAGGGGAGCGACCCTTGGAACTACCAGGCCGCCTTCACCCACCTCGGGGACCGCTACGGGCCGTACCACCCCGGCGCGTCGGCACTGTCGGACGCGCTCGCCGAGACGACGCGGCCGGCCCGCCGCGCCGGCCGGCTGGACCGGCTGCGCGGACGAGCGGGCGGCGCCCCGGCCGCCGGGTCGGGCACGAGCGAGCTCGAAGAGGCGATGGGGCACGTGGTCGAGGCCTTCCGGTTCCTCGCGGCCCGGGTGAGCGTGCTCGAGCAACGGCTCGCCTACGAGGACCGTCCCGTCGAGGGTGCCGCCTGGTTGGCGCCGGCGCGTGAGCTCGGCCCGTGGGCCGGCCCGGTGGCCGCGCACCTGCTGGCGTGCACGCCGGGCGGGGAGATCGTGCACGCGGATTGCGGTGAGGGTGCGCTGCTGCGCGCGCTGGCCGAGCGGGGAGCCTCGGGGTGCGGCGTCGAGCCGCGGGGCGCGGTGGCACTGCACGCGCTCGAGCGGGGCTGCCAGGTGATGATCGGGGAGGCGTCCGAGTACCTGGCCGGGGTGGCCGACGCCGCGCTGGGCGGGATCGTGTTGAGCGGTGTGGTCGACCGCTTGCCGCTGCACGGGCTGCTCCCACTCCTCGCCGAATCCCGGCGTGCCCTGTCCCTGTCCGCACCGCTCGTGGTGGTGTCCGAGCCGGCGGGGGCGCCTGCCGGCCGCGAGGCACAGGCCCAGGACCTGGTGGCGGGCAGGCCCCTCCACGAGGCGACGTGGGAGATGTTGCTCGGGCGCGCCGGCTTCGTCGAGGTGGTACCCCTGCTCGACGGTGCAGGTGGCGACGGACGCTTCGTGATCACCGCCGCGACCCCTTCGTGAGCGGCGTCCACCATTTCGTCCCCGTGCTGCACCGCGGCGACGCCGTCGGGCGGCACACCATGCGACTGCGTGACGCGACACGCGCCCGCGGCCTCGATTCCGAGATCTACGTCGACACCGTCGACCCGCAGACGGCCGACGAGGTCCTGCCCGTGCTGTCCTACCCGGACGCGGCGGAGAAGGGGGACGTCGTCGTGTACCAGTTCGCCACGGCTTCGGCCATGGCCCCCTGGCTCGCCCGCCGGCCCGAGACCCTCGTGGTGAACTACCACAACATCACCCCACCCGAGCTCATGGCCCCCTGGGACAACCACCTGGCCCTCGGCCAGCTCCGTGCCCAGGGCGACCTGGCGCTGCTGGCGCCACGTGCCGCGCTGGCGGTGGCCGACTCGGCCTACAACGAGGCCCATCTCGTCGAGGTCGGGTTCGCCGCCACGGCGGTGATCGCACCGTCGGCGGCGCTCGACGCCCCACCGGGCGCAGCGGGGACACCGCCCCCACCGCCCCCAGCAGCGGCTTCGGATGCGGTTGGTGCCGCCGCGGGGCGCGTTGACCCCGAACCGCACGCCGGGGGCAGGTGGCTCGCCGTCGGCCGGGTCTCACCCAACAAGGCGCTCGAGGCCACCATCGCCGCGCTGGCCGTGGCGCGGGGCCACGGCGACCATGGCGCCACCCTGCGGATCGTCGGGAAGCCGGCGACGGCGTCCTACGACGCCGCGCTCCGCCGCTACGTGGCCGAGCTCGGCCTGGCCGACGCCGTGCACTTCAGCGGCCACGCCAGCGACGCATCGGTGTCCGCCGCCTACGCGGATGCCGACGTGCTGGTCGTGACGTCCGAGCACGAGGGCTTCGGCGTCCCGGTGGTCGAGGCCATGGCGGCCGGGCTCCCCGTTGTCGCGTTCGACCAGGGCGCCATCCCCGAGGTCCTGGGGGATGCCGGCGTGCTGGTGGCCGACAAGGATCCCTACGCGCTCGCCGGCTCGATCGACGCGCTGCTGGCCGACTTCCAGCGCCGCCGGGCCCTGTCCGCCGCGGGGCGCCGGCGGGTGCGCGACCTCGGTCTGGTCACCGCCGCCGACCGGTTCGTGGACCTCCTGGTGCCGCTCGCCTCCGGTCGGACGTGAGGCGCACCACCTCTCCGTGAACGTGCGCGCCGTCCACCAGTTCGTCCCCATGCTGCACCGGGCGGACGCCGTCGGGCGGCACACGCTGCGGCTGCACGAGGTGTTCACCGGCCGCGGGATCGAGTCTCGGATCTACGTCGACCTCGTCGACCCCGACACGGCCGACGAGACGCGGCCCTTCGCCGCCTATGACGACGACGCCAGGCCCGGTGACGTGCTGCTCTACCAGTTCGCGACCGCGTCCACCATGGCGGGCAGGCTGGCCGGCCGCGCCGAGCCGCTGGTCGTCAACTATCACAACGTGACACCGCCCGAACACTACGCACCGTGGGACAACGGCCTGGCCCGGCACCAGCTGCGGGCCCAGGGAGAGCTGCTGCTGTTGGCCCCACGGGCCGCGCTCGGCCTCGCGGTGTCGGCCTACAACGCCGCCGAGCTGGAGGCGGCCGGGTTCGCTCGCACGGCGGTCGTGCCACCGGCGGCGGTGCTGCCCGCGCTGGGTCCGGTGGGACGCCGCCCGCCGCCTGCATCGGGGGCCCGGTGGATCACGGTGGGGCGACTCGCCCCGAACAAGGCCATCGAGGACGCGCTCGCCGCACTCCTCGTCGCTCGGGCGCATCACGACTCGGCGGCCACGCTCGAGGTGGTCGGCCGGCCCGACGTCGCCTCGTACCACGGTGCCCTGCGCCGCTTCGCGGACGAGCTCGGGCTGCACGACGCCGTGACGTTCCGCGGGGCCCTGAGCGACTCCGAGCTGGGGGAATCCCTGACGCGGGCCGACGTGTACGTGATGACCTCGCGCCACGAAGGCTTCGGCGTGCCCGTCCTCGAGGCCATGGCGAGCGGGCTGCCCGTGGTGGCGAACAACGCCGGCGCGCTCGCAGAGGTGGTGGGCGACGGGGGTCTGCTGGTCGATGCCGCCGACCCCTACGCGTTGGCAGGAGCTGTGGCGCGCGCCCTGCACGACGACGACGTGCGCGACAGGCTCGCCCGGGGTGCGGCACGGACGCTCGGCGCCCTCGACCTGTCTTCGGCCGGGGACCGTGCCGTGGACCTCATTTTGGGTCTGGGCCCGGCGTCGGCGCGCCGAGGCGGCTGAGGCGCTGCCGCACTCACGCTCTGAGGCGACCACGGCGTGTCCGGCCGCACAGACGGTACCGCCGTCGGTCTCAGGCGCCCACGGCCTGGCGGACCAGCGACACGAATCGTTGCGTCGACGCCGCGAGGTCGAACGACGCGGCGCGGGCCCGTCCCGCGTCGGCCAACACCTCGTGCAACCCGCCGTCGCGCACCACACGCGCCACGGCCGCGGCGAAGTGAACGGGCGCCTTGTCGGGGAGCACCAGCCCGGCCCCGCCCACCGTCTCGGGGACGGCAGTGACGCCGTAGGCGACGATGGGCACGCCGTGGCCCATGGCCTCGGCCAGCGGGACGCAGAATCCCTCGTGGTCCGACGCGCACACGAAGACGTCGGCGGCCCGGTAGTAGGCCTCGAGCTCGGCGCCGGTCACCGAGCCCGCCAAGTTGACCGCGTCGACCAGGCCGAGCTCCTCTATGAACGACCGGAGCGCAGGCTCGTAGGTCTCGCCGAGGGGGGAGCCCACCATGTGCAGGCGGGCGTGCGGGTCGTCGCTCCGGCGCAGGACGTAGAGCATCTTGACGAGGTCGTGGGGCGCTTTGTGCGGCGAGATCTTCCCTACATAGAGGAGGTCGGCCCCGCCCTCGCGCTCCTTGCGTCGTGCCAGCGACTCCGCCAGCGCCGGGTCGGGCTCGTCGCTCTTCGCGTGCATGTCGATGAGCAGCGGGACGACGGCGGTGTCCCGGTACCCGAGCTCGAGGAGCTCGGACTCGTTGAACGAAGAGTCGGCCACGGCGAAGCGGCTCTGAGGGGCGAGGCGGGCCAACTGCGTGCGGCCGAGCGCGACCTCGTAGGCCACTGCGGGCTCCCAGTCGCGCAGCAGCTCGGCGGGCGTGATGTTGTGGTAATTCACCAGCTTGGGCTCGCCACGCGCGGCCAGGATGTCGTACACCGGGCTCCCGATCGAGGCCTGGTACAGCAGCCAGCGGTCGCGCGCCCCTCGCCCGAGCTCGGTCACCGGGCGCCCCTCGCGCGCCACGTCAGGCGTGTGGCTGCCGTAGAAGACGTCGGAGTCGATGCCGGCCGCGCGCAGTCCGTCGCGCAGGTTCAGGGTGTGCACCCCGATGGCGTCACGGCTGGCGAGCGACGGTATGACCTGGTCGACTCGCACGGCGCAGCAGTGTACCGGTGCACCGTGCACCGGGATTGCGCCCCGGGTGGCGCCGCATGCACCGGATCGGGCCGCCGGCACCGGTACGATCGGGCGCATCGTGTCGGAACACCATCACGTGGCGCGCGGCCGTGTCCCGACGGTGCTCGCGGTGGCGGGCCTCGTGCTCGCCCTCGCCGGGCCGGCCGCACTGGTCGTCCCGGCAACGCCTGCGGCGGCCTACCCGTCACCCACCGTTCCCATCAGCGGGCACGGCTGGGGCCACGGCATCGGCATGGGCCAGTGGGGGTCCCTCGGCTACGCCATCGGGCAGGACAGCGGGCTGGGCCCGCAGACCTACCAGTGGATCCTCACCCACTACTACGGCAACGACGGCCACGGCGGCGCGGGCGCCTCGTCGCTGCAGACCGTCCCCGACGGCTCTGCCATGCACGGCGGCAACGTCATCGTGGCTATGACCGAGGCGAACGGCGCGGACACCATCGTCAGCGCTCCATCGGGGAACGTGAACGTGATCGGCACCGGCATCACGGCGCCGGCGCTCCTCTTCCGCCTGTCCGGGTCGACCTACGAGGTCTTCACCAGCGGCGGCTGCGCCGGCCAGGGCGGCTGGGCGCTGGTCGCCGCCGGCGTGGCCGCCCCCACCGCCCACGCGGACGGGGCCACAGTCGCCTCGAGCATCGTCGATCTCTGCACGACATCGGGCACGCTGCAGCTCCACGGGCTGGTGGGCGCCGTGCCCAACTCGAACGGCGCGGCGCGCACGGTCAACACGGTGCCGATCGAGGAGTATGTGGCCGACGTCGCACCGGCCGAGTCCCCCTCGAGCTGGTCGCTCCTCGGCGGTGCGGGACCTCAGGGACTGGCCTGGGGGTTCCAGCAGAGCGAGGCGCAGACCGTGGCCGCCCGGTCGTACGTCGAGGCGAACCCGCTCGGGTACGGCGGCTACGCCGACACGTGCGACCAGACCTGCCAGTCCTATCCGGGCATGAAGTACGAGACCCTGTCCTCGGCGTCCGCCGCGGCTGACACCGCCGGGCAGGTGATGGTCGTCGACGGCACCAGCACCGTGGCAACCACCGAGTACTCCTCGTCCTCGGGTGGGTACTCGGCGGGTGCGCAGTTCCCCGCCGTGCCCGACGACGGGGATGCCGTGTGTGTCTCCGGTGCCTGCAACCCGAACCACGACTGGAGCCTGTCGCTCTCGGTCTCCACGGTCGAGGCCACCTACCCCCAGATCGGCACGTTGAGCAACATCGTCGTCACGGCGCGCAACGGGCTGGGCGACCTCGGGGGGCGGGTGCAACAGGTGACCGTCGTGGGATCGAGCGGCTCGGTGTCGGTCAGTGGGGACTCCTTCGCCGCCTCCTTCGGCCTCAAGTCGAACTGGTTCGCCGTGGCCGGGCAGCCGAGCGGCGGGGTGGGCGGCTACTGGCTGAACGCGGCGGACGGCGGGGTCTTCAGCTTCGGCAACGCTGTCTTCCATGGCAGCACCGGCGGCATGCGGTTGAACCAACCGGTGGTGGGGATGGCCGCGACCCACGACGCAGCCGGCTATTGGGAGGTGGCCTCCGACGGCGGTGTGTTCAGCTTCGGTGACGCCACCTTCTGGGGCAGTACCGGCGGCATGCGGCTGAACCAACCGGTGGTGGGGATGGCGGTGGCCTCCGACGGCGGCGGGTACTGGTTGGTCGCCTCGGACGGCGGCATCTTCGCCTACGGCGACGCCGGGTTCCACGGCAGCACCGGGAGCCTCCGGCTCAACCGCCCCGTGATCGGCATGGTGCCCACCCACGACGGCGGCGGGTACTGGCTCATCGCATCGGACGGCGGCCTCTTCGCGTTCGGCGATGCCGGGTTCTACGGGTCTCTCGGCTCGACCCCGCCCGCATCACCGATCGTGGGTGTGGCGCCCACGCCGACCGGCGGGGGCTACTGGATGCTCGAGGCTTCCGGCGCCGTGCACGCGTTCGGTGACGCGCCCGCCATGGGCATCGGCAACTCGCCGGGATTGGGCGGGCGCACGAGCCCCATGGTCGGGCTCGTCGGCGACGTGTCGGGGCAGGGGTTCGACGCGGTGGACGCCGGCGGCCAGGTCTTCGCCTATGGCGACGCGCCGTGGTTCGGCGACATCAGCACCGTGGTGCCGAGCTACTCAGGGCGTGCCGTCGGCATCGCCGCCACGCCCGGCTGACGCCGCCACCTCGGCCAGGCGCGGGAAGGTGCGCAGCCGACCGAGCGGCCCGAGGCGTCCGGCATCGACGCCGTGGTCGGCTGCGTTGAGCAGCCGCAGGTCGCCGCGGCTGTTCCCGTAGGCCCACAGGACCGGGTGTGCCCCCCCGCTGGCCGACAGCAGGCCCTGGGAGCGCAGGTAGACCACCAATCGGGCGTATTTCTCGGCACCCCGGCAGTTCTTGCCCTCGTAGCCGCCGGTGAGGAGCCCGCCCCCGCCCACGGCCAGCCTGGTGGCCACGACGCCGTCGGCTCCGATCTCGGCCCCGACCGGGCCGACGTAGCACTCCGGCGAGGCGGACACGATCACGACGTGGTGGCCCTGGTGGCGATGCCACTCGAGCCGCCGCCGCACGTCCTCGCGCAGGTGGCCCAGCAGGTGCCGGCGAGCGAAGGCGGCCGACCGCCGGTCGACGTCGGCCACGGACAGCCCCGCCAAGAGCCGGGTGAACACTTTCTCCTTGACCTCGTCCGCCGCGACCCCGCCCATCACCGCGGCGCGCGCCAGACCGGGGGAGAGCCGCACGACCGTCCGCACGACCGGCCAGAGCCCGCGCAAAGCGATGAGCCAGGGGAACACGCTGCCCGAGTTCGTCAGCGTCCCGTCGAAGTCGAAGGCGGCCACCGTCGGGCGGTCCGCGCCAGGCGGCCCGTCCGACGGCCGGTCAGGCGAGCGCAGAGCCACCGCGGCCGGCACCCCCCAAGAATCGCGTCGCCCCCTGGAGGGTTTCGCCGCTGCGCACGACGTCTCGCCCGCGGCGGGCCTCGTTCACGGCGGCTTCCTCCTCGGTCAGCCCCCACTGCTCGAGCGCGCTCAGGCGATCCGAGCGCAGGCAGACCTGGGGCAGGGCGGCCAGCTCGTGGGCGAGGGCCACCGCCGCCGCCCGCGCCTGACCGTGCGCCACCACCCGGTTGACCAGTCCCATGTCGAGCGCCTCGGCCGCCGGGACGGGCCGTCCCGTCAGGATGAGGTCCATGGCTCGGCCGTGACCCACGATGCGGGGCAGGCGAACCGTGCCCAGATCGCAGAGCGGCACCCCGAAGCGGCGGCAGAAGACCCCGAAGACGGCGTCGTCCGCGGCCACCCGCAGGTCGCACCAGAGCGCCAGCTCGAGCCCGCCGGCCACCGCGGGGCCCTCGACGGCCGCGATGACCGGCTTCGACAGGTCGAGCCGGGTGGGCCCCATCGGTCCCGGGCCGTGGTCGGGGATGGGCCGACGGTCCCCCTCGGCCACCGCCTTGAGGTCGGCGCCGGCGCAGAAGGCACCCGCCGATCCTGTCAGGACCGCCACCGAGCGGTCGTCGTCGTGGTCGAACTCCAAGAAGGCCTCGCGGAGCGCGTCGGCGCACACGCTGTCGACGGCGTTGCGCCGCTCGGGCCGGTCGATGGTGACCACGGTCACCGGGCCGTCGTGCTCCACGACCAGCCCGTTCGCGTGTCGGCCGGGGCCGCTCGCCCCCGCGGCCTGTCCTGCGTCGCTCTGTGGGCACATGGGGTCCATTGTCGCACGGGTGACGGCCGGGCCTCGCTCATGGGGTCCCGCTCCGCCCCAGGTGAAGGGGGCCGTCCGGTGGGCCCGGCAGAGGGACGAGAAATATGACCAATCATGTCGACAATTGTCTCGGCGCCCGGTAAGGTCTCTGCCCGCACACAGGGAAATCCCGAATCCAGGAGGCAGGACACATGGCAGTTCGACTCGGGGACACCGCGCCCGACTTCACCGCCGACACCACCGAGGGGACCATCAACTTCCACGAGTGGCTGGGCGACAGCTGGGGGATCCTCTTCTCCCACCCTAAGGACTTCACGCCCGTCTGCACGACCGAGCTCGGCGCCTTCTCCAAGCGGAAGGCCGACTTCGACAAGCGGAACACCAAGCTGATCGGCCTCTCGGTCGATTCGGTCGAGTCCCACAAGGGCTGGGCGGGCGACATCGAGGAGACGCAGGGCGCCGCGCTCGCCTTCCCGCTCATCGGCGACGAGGACCGCAAGGTGTCGGACCTCTACGACATGATCCACCCGAACGCGGACAACACCCTGACCGTGCGCTCGGTCTTCATCATCGGCCCGGACAAGAAGGTCAAGCTGACGCTGACGTACCCGGCCTCGACCGGCCGCAACGTGGACGAGATCCTGCGTGTCCTCGACTCGCTGCAGCTGACCGCCGACTACTCGGTGGCCACGCCGGTCAACTGGGAGGACGGCGAGGACGTGATCATCGTCCCCGCGCTGAGCGACGAGGATGCCAAGCCCCGCTTCCCCAAGGGGTGGAAGGCGATCAAGCCCTACCTGCGGGTGACGCCCCAGCCCAACCGCTGAGCCCCCGCGACCCGTTCCCCGCGGGCGCGAGACCCGTGACGTGCCGGCCCTTCGGGGCCGGCACGTCCGCGCGCCGTCACACCCACGGGCGATGATGGCGCGATGAACGAACCAGAGGTCTTCGTGCTGGCCGACCAGGCCATCGCCCGTGTGGTGGCCCGGATCCGCCCCGAGCAGTGGGGCATGGTCATGCCCGACACCTTCGCGACGCGGGCCCGCCCCGAGAGGCCCACCTTGCGGGAGCTGGTCAACTACCACGCCTACGACGACGCCTGGGTGCCCGACGTGCTGGCCGGCCTGACCATGGAGAAGGCGGGCCGGGACAAATTCGACGGTGACCTCCTAGGGGACGACCCGGTGGCGAGCTTCCAGAGCCTGGTCGAGCGCGCCTGCGCCGCGGCACGGGCGGTGACCGACCTCGACGCCGTGGCGCACCTGTCGTTTGGCGACTACTCCGTGCGTGAGTACTTCTGGCAGATCAACCAGTTCCGCGCCCTGCGCGCCCACGACATCGCTCGGGTCCTCGGGCTCGACGCCGGCCTTCCGGACGCCTTGGTGCAGGGCATCTGGGACGAGCTGGTGCCCCACGTGGAGGAGTGGCGCGCCATCGGCGTCTTTCCCCCCGCGGTGTCGGTGCCACAGGACGCCCCGCTGCTGGACCGCCTGCTCGGTGTGACGGGCCGACAGCCCGGCTGAGCGGGCGACGGCGCGCCACCCGGCGACGGCCTCAGGCGCCGGGTGGGACCAGCTCGTCGCGCAGCGTGCGCTTGAGCACCTTGCCCTGCGGATTGCGGGGGAGAGGCTCCTTGAGGAACCAGATGTGGGTGGGCACCATGAAGCCGGCCAGGCGCGCCTTGACGTGGAGCCCCAGCTCGTCGGCCGTCACCTTGGCCCCGGGGCGCAACACGATGGCCGCGCCCACCTCCTCGCCGAGCGTCGCGTGGGGGACCCCGATGACGGCGCAGTCCGCCACGTCGGGGTGCTCGAAGAGCGCGGCCTCCACCTGGACCGAGTACACGTTCTCACCGCCACGAATGATCATGTCCTTGGCCCGGTCCACGATGTAGATGAAGCCCTCCGCGTCGAGCTTGGCCACGTCGCCGGTGTGCAGCCAGCCTCGGCTGAAGGTCTTGGCCGTCTCGTCGGGGCGGTTCCAGTAGCCCCGCACGACGTTGGGGCCCTTGATCCAGAGCTCCCCGCGCACGTCCGGCCCGCGCTCGATGGTGTCGTCGGGCTCCGCACCGGAGAAGTCCTCCGGGACGACTGCGACGTCGCAGACGGGCACGGGCGGCCCGACGCTGTCGGGCTTGGCGATGTAGTCGCCGCCCGAGTTCATGGACGTGACCGACGACGTCTCGGTCAGCCCGTAGCCGTTGGAGGGTTGGCCGATCGGCCAGGCCGCCCGGATCCGCCGGACCAGGTCCGGCGGGGCAGGTGCGCCGCCGTAGGACACGCCCTTGATCGAGGAGGTGTCGAACTTGGCGAAGTTGGGGGAGTCGAGCACCTGCATGACCATGGCGGGCACGCCGCCGAAGGTGCTGATCCGCTCCCGCTCGATCAGCTCCAGGGCGCGCTCGGGATCGAAGTGGTGCATCATCACGAGCTTTCCGCCGGCGGCCAGGTTCGAGACCATGACCGAATGGCAGCCGGTTGCGTGGAAGAGCGGCACCGAGAGCAAGAAGGCGTTCGGCGCCTTCTCGTCCGTGCCGGCCGCGTCGGTGCTGGCGGGCCGTCCCCGGCACCGTCGTCCACCTCTATGAGCGGGCGCCCGTAGCGGGTCGCGCCCCGCTGGTTGATGAAGAAGAGGCTCATGAGGTTGGTGCCCATGTTGCGATGGGTGCCTACGGCCCCCTTGGGCCGGCCGGTGGTGCCCGAGGTGTAGAAGATGGTGGCGTCATCCTCCGGGTCGATGGCGACCTCGGGCGGCGTGACGTCCTCGTCGACCGTCCCGAGGGCGAGAGGGAAGGGCCACTCGTCCACCGGTGGCACCCCTCCCGGGGGCCGATAGACCTCGAGGGGGGCCTTGGGCGGGGTGCGGTGCTCGTCGGCGACGACCAGCGTCCCGAGGTCGTCGAGCCCGCCGAGGAACGGGCGGATGCGCACAGCGCGCTCGGTGTCGACGAACGCGACCTTCGAACCCGAGTCCTCCAGGCCGTAGCGGAGCTCCTCACCGCTCCACCAGGCGTTCAGCGGCACGATGACGGCGCCGGCCAGGGCGGCGCCCCAGAACGCCACCACCCACTCGGGCAGGTTGCGCATGATGATGGCCACCCGGTCTCCCGGCGAGACGCCGAACGTCGTGCGCAGGTTGTGGGCCAGCCTGGAGGCCATTCGGTAGTGCTCTGCGAAGGTGATGCGCTCGTCTTCGTAGACGAGGAAGGTGGCGTCGCCGTGCCCCACGGACATGTCGATGATCTGACGCAGCGTGGTGGGTGCGTGCTTCCAGATCCGGGTGGGGACGTCCCGGATGTCGATCTCCTCCATCTCGAAGAGCTGGCCCGGCGCCGTGAGGACGGCGTTGGCCTCGGCCACGGACATGGCGGGTGTGTCCGGGTCGCGCCCGGGCCCACGGTCGTGGCTGCCGCTGTCGGGAGTGGTGGTCACGTGGCCTCCTTGCCGTTGGCGGGGACGCGGTCGAAGACGGCGGCGCGGTAGTAGGCCAGCTCGGCCACGGATTCGCGGATGTCCTGGAGGGCCCGGTGCCCGCCCTTCTTGACCGGTGCGTGCCGGACGACGCCCGGGAGCCAGCGCCGACAGAGCTCCTTGACGGTCGAGACGTCGACCGAGCGGTAGTGGAGGAAGTCCTCGACCGTGGGAAGCTGTGTGGCCAGGAAGCGCCGGTCCGTCCCGATGGAGTTGCCGGCCAGGGGCACGGTGTGCGGTTCTGCGATGTGCTTCTGCAAGAAGGCGAGCGTGCGCGCCCCGGCGTCGGGCAGGCTGAGCGTCGAGGACTCGATGTCGGCGAGCAGGCCCGACTTGGTGTGCATGGTGCGGACCACGTCGTCCATCTCGGCCAGCTGCGCCGGCGAGGCGTGCACGACCAGGTCGGGGCCCTCCTCGACGATCGTCAGGTCGTCGTCGGTGACGAGCGTGGCGATCTCGACGATGGCGTGGCGCGAGGGATCGAGCCCCGTCATCTCGAGATCGATCCAGGCCAGCACGCGCCGCATGCTACCGGTCGCTCCCGCCGGCGACGGTGGTCTGGCCGTCGGAGGACCCGGGCGGTTCGGCGGACCCCGGCGGGTCGGAGGACCACGGCGGTCGTCAGGAAGTCCGGGCCGGATGAACGGCAGCCGGCCGCTAAGGTCCGGCGGTGCTCCGCATCCCCCTGCACCAGCTCGACCCCGAGCTGCCCGCACCGGCCTATGCCAAGGAGGGCGACGCCGGGGCTGACCTGATTGCCCGCACCGACGTGATGCTGGCCCGCGCCGGAGGACGCGCCCTGGTGCCGACAGGGATCGCCGTGGCCATCCCGCCGGGCCACGCCGGCCTCGTCCTACCCCGCAGCGGGCTGGCGGCTCGTCACGGGGTCACCTGCCTGAACGCACCCGGGCTGATCGACGCCGGGTTCCGCGGCGAGCTGCAGGTGGTCCTGGTGAACCACGATCCCGGCCACGACTATCAGGTCAACCGGGGCGACCGGATCGCCCAGCTGGTCCTGGTCACGGTGGAGCAGGCGGCCTTCGACCTGGTGCCCGCGGACGCTCTGGGCCAGTCCGATCGGGGCGCGGGCGGCTTCGGGCACACAGGCGCATGACGGCCACGCGCACAGCGGGTAAGAAGGGGCGCTGATGCGATCACTCGCCGGCATGGACGCCGCGTTCCTCTCGCTCGAGACGCCGACGACCCCCCTCCACGTGGGGGTGGCGCTCGTGATGGACCCCCCCGAAGGCACTCGCTCCCTGTTCTCAGCCTCCACCCGCTACGCCCAGATCCGCCGGGTGATCGAGCAGCGCCTGCACCTGGTCCCCCAGATGCGCCAGCGGGCCATGCGGGTCCCGCTGGGGCTCCACCACCCGGTGTGGGTGGACGACCCCGACTTCGAGCTCGACGACCACCTGAGTCGGGCCAGCCTGCCCTCGCCCGGCGGGCGGGCCGAGCTCGACGCCTTCGTGGCCACGGTCATGAGCCGGCGCCTGGACCCGGACCGACCCCTGTGGGAGATGCACATCGTCGAGGGACTCGAGGGCGGGCGCACGGCGCTGGTGGCCAAGGTGCACCACGCCATCCTCGACGGGGTCAGCGGGGCGTCGGTGCTCGCCGCGTTCTTGGACCTCACGCCCCGGTCGCGGCTGGTGCCGTTGCGCGACGAGTGGGACCCTGCTCCGCTGCCCTCGCAGTCCCAGATGCTGCGGCATGCTGCCTCGTCGCTGGCCAAGCAGCCCGCCGATGCGCTCAGCACCATCCAGGCTGGGGTGGAGGCGGTGGCCGATTTGGGGATGCACAACCGCGATCTGGTCGGGCGGGGCGAACAGCCACCACCGGGCTTCTTCGCCGCGCCCCGGACCTCGTTCAACGGCGCCGTCTCCAACCGCAAGCGCTACGCCGGGCTGACCGTGCCGCTCGAGGACGTGAAGCTGGTGGGGCGAGTGTTCGAGGCCACGGTGAACGACGTCCTCCTGGCCTGCGTGTCGGGTGGGCTACGAGGACTGCTGGCCGCCCGGCGCGAGGTGCCCGAGCGACCGCTGGTCGCCATGGTGCCGGTGTCGACGCGAGCCGAGGAGGAGGCGCACCACCTCGGGAACCAGATCTCGGGGATGCTGGTGTCGCTGGCCACCGACGTCGACGACCCCGTGCAGCGCCTCGATGCGATCTCCGAGTCGGCCCGCCTGGCCAAGGAGCAGGAGAAGCTACACCGGGGCCGACTGCTCGGAGACTTGGCGCAGCTGGCGCTGCCCGCGTTGACCTCGCGGGTCGCCCGCGCCGTTGCCGGCTCCCGGCTGTTCGACAAGTTGCGCCCGCCGTTCAACGTCACCGTGTCGAGCGTGCGGGTCCCCGAGGTGTCGCTCTTCTGCGCCGGCAGCCGCGTGGTCGAGACGTTCCCCGTCGGGCCCATGGCAGAGGGTGTCGGGCTGAACGTGACGGTCTTCTCGTACCTCGACCGGGTCTACTTCGGGTTGCTGGCCTGCCGCCGGCTCGTGCCCGAGCTCGACGAGCTGGCGCTGCACGTCGACGACGCGCTGGCGGAGCTGGTCGCCCATGCGCTCGACGCCCGCGGCCGCACCGCCTGAACCGGTACTTGCCCGTCGGACCCGCGGTGATCAGCCTGAGGCGAGCTCCCGGTAGTGACGCCGCCAGATCAACCGGTAGACACGGGTCCAGCGGGGGATGGAGCGCAGGCCGGGAATGAACGGCAGGAAGATCAGCGCGATGGAGAGCACCATCATGATGACCCACACCTCGAGGTCGGCCTGATCAGACTGGTTCATGGGGTACACCTGGTACCACATGGTGTACAGCCACAGCCAGGCCTGCCCCGGGTAGTTCCCGGTCTCGTTCATCATGCCCCACTGGTCACCCGAGAGGTGCTGGGCGGTGGCCTTGTCCGCCAGGTACGTGCCGTCGGCCAGGAAGAGCAGCGGCTTGGTGTAGTTCGTGTTGTAGAACCCGCCTTCGCTCAGCAGCGTCCCGTCGAGGCCGCCCGTCTGGGCCATGTCGGTCAGGGATCCGACGATCACCCCGACCGGGCCGTAACGCCCTGCCGGCACGTGCAGCCGGCCGTTCACGTCGGAGGCGTTGGCGACCGCCTTCTCGTACGCGGTGGTCCAGGCGCTCTGCTGCGCCGTCGGTGCCGACAGGTAGAGGTTCAGCGCCGCCTGGGTCAGCGGCTCATGGGGCAATGTCCGCAGGGGACCGATCACGAAGTCCTGCGCGGTGTCGACCGGCTGGTGCACGCCGAACCACTGCTGCGGCTCGAAGAACCCCATGTGCTGCGACACGTCGGGGCTGTTGTTGTAGGGCGGGCCGTATGTGGCTGTCCCGCTCGAGCCGTCGAGCTCGGTGATGGCCGTCTGCGCGAAGTCGACCGGGCTGGCTACGGACCAACGCTTCAAGGTGATCGCCGCCTCGTCTGGCGAGGAGAAGACCACGGACATGACCACAATGAGGATGCCGACCACGAGCAGGGCGACAAAGCCCTCCTTGACGATGTCGTAGGGAAGGTACTTCCCCTTCCAATCGTGCACGTCGCGGTCGGGATTGAAACGGCGCCGCCTGGCGCGCTCGGCGCTCACGACGCGACTCCGGTTGCTGCGGCCTCGGTGACCACGGGGCCCTGCTTCGGGTGGGGATCGAAGGGCGGGACGATGCCGCGCCGCCGAACCATCAAGATGTGCAGGCCTGCGATGATCGTGATCCCGATCGGGAGCAACACGATGTGCCACATCAGCATCTGCCCGAAGTTGAGGACGTTGAAGAGGGACCCGGCGCCGGTGGCGTTGATGCCGTCCTTGGCCTGGGTGGAGATCCACTGCGAGTCGAAGTTGGTCTGCGACACGTAGCCCGTGAAGGCGGCCCCCACCGACACCAGGAAGGAGATCACCCCGGTGGCCCAGGTGAGCTTGCGGTTCCCGCGCCAGGCCGCCATGAAGAACTTGCCCCAGAGGTGGATGACCATGAAGAAGAAGAAGCACTCGACGCTCCACAGGTGCGTGGAGTTGATGAAGTGCCCGGTTGACGAGACGTGCCACCAGGTCGGGCCCATGATGGCGAGGATGCAGCCGCTGATGATGACCCAGGCCAGGCTGACGAGGGTCAACACCCCGAACACGTAGATCCACGACGCCATGAAAGCCGGCTGGCGGTCGGGGAGCATCTGCTCGGGCGGGAGCGCCGCCACGGTACGGCGCCGGATGCGCGCCGTCCACTGGTGGGCGGTGGCCGGGTCGTCGGCCGCCCCGGGCGCCGGTGCGATCGGGATGTCCGTCATCGATCGTCACCCTCCTTCCGCTTCGGGAACGGGAGCACGATCGCCACGATGAACACCAGGATCATCAACAGGATCACGATCACGTTTGCAACCGAGATCTGGATGAATCCCCAGTGGACGTAGTGGCCGTCTCCGTTCAGATTGATCAACGCTCCGAACAACGCAGCTAGGACCATGCAGTGGACGGTACGCCGCGAGTGGCGGTGGAGTCAGGGACCTTTGTCACAACGTTGTAGTCCGCAACCGGTGGAAACGTGCGCAAACTGGTCTTGATGCACAATTCTTAGGCGTGCCGAACGTGGGATGTGGTCAGATCATGCGCCATGATGGTGGAATGTCGCAGGATGTGCTCGTCGGCGGGTCGGCGGGTCGGCGGGTCGGCGGGTCGGCGGGTCGGCGGACGTCACGCTGGGCTGACGGACGGAGGAGCCAAGATGCCCGACGCCGAGCCTCAGCGACGGTTCGTCCGCCAGCAGTAGGACCGCATCGGGACGTCGATGACGTCGGTCCCGGCGAAGCGGGCCTGGGATTCGATGTAGCGCTCCATGCCCGCGAGGTGACGGCCGCGGGACGATTCGTCCATGGCGATGACCGAGCTGTACGTCGTGGCCAGTCCGACCAGGTCCGCCTTGGACATGGGTTGCGTCCAATGGAACAGCGAGGTCTCGGGCTCGAGGAAGTCGTTGTGCCCGCGGTGGTCGAGGTGCGCCTCGTAGCGCCTCCTCTGGCCAGCCTCGTCGCGTGGCAACCCCTGCGGAGCCTGTTCGACGCCACCGGCCCACAAGGTGCGCATCCAGTCCACCGAGCGGTCGGTACCGGTCCACGCCAGTGCGAAGCGACCACCGCGACGCAGCACGCGAGCCACCTCGGGGACGGCGCGCGCCTCGTCGACCCAATGCCATGCCGACTGGGCGATCACCACGTCGATCGACGCGTCGGAAACGGGGATCTCCTCGGCGTGTCCGGCCAGGACCACGATCCCGGCCTCCTTTGCCATCAGCACCGCCCGCATCCGGGAATCCGGCTCGAGAGCCGTGACGCGGGGAACGTGTGCGGCGAGCATCGTGGTGAGCAGACCTGTGCCCGCCCCCAGTTCGAGGGCGGCGTCGGCACTGGAGGGAAGCAGCCAGTCCAAGGCCTCGGCAGGCGGTTGCGAGCGGAGACGGTCGTAGTCCAGGGCGACGGCGCCAAAGGAGCCGGCGAGCGCCAGGTTGGGGTGGTCAGCGCTCATGTGGGTGAATCTAGCGACGTCCCCACACTGACCGGTTCGGAGGATCGAAAGGACCACAAGTCCAGGTCAAGGCCGGAAATCGGCGGGTGTCCTTGGCGATGCCGGGCCCACCCGTCGGGGAGGTCGCGCTAGGATGCGATGCAACGCGGAAGTGGCGCAGCGGTAGCGCATCACCTTGCCAAGGTGAGGGTCGCGGGTTCGAATCCCGTCTTCCGCTCCATTGTGATGTCTCAAGACATCGAGCACCGACGTCTGGGACACACCATAGACCTGGGCCGTCGCTCAGGGAATGCGCTGGTAGTCCTTGGTCGGGTCGAGAACGAGGCGTCGCAGCGGTGAGCCGTCGAATCCCACGATCTCGATGTCGAGGCCGTCGATGAGCATGGCGACCCGCCAGCCCGCGTAGGCGTTCCCGATCCCGATGTGGTGGAGCCGTCCCCGGTGGCGAAGGGTGATCCGGCCGGCTTTGTCCACCCGGTCGAAGCGCAGCCGTCGGTCACCCACCTTGACGAATGAGGGGGAGGGCAGCGCCTTGTCCCGTGCGTTGTAGACCGCCGCCGGTGTCTTGCGTCCAATGCCCCGGTGCGGTCGCACCTCGTTGTAGTAGTCGACGAAGCGATCGAGCTGGCGCTGGAGTTGCTTGGGGCTCTCGATGTCCTGCCTGGCCAAGAACTTCTTCATGGTCTGGTGAAAACGTTCGACCTTCCCACACGTCTGGGGATGGTAGGGCCGGGCGTGCTTCGCCTCGATGCCGAGCGCGAAGAGCTCTTGTTCGGTCACCCCGGCCACCTGGTGGTGGCGCTGTGTGGAAAAGATGAGCCCGTTGTCGCTGAGGAACGAAGCCGGGTAGCCCCAGCTCTCGGCCGCTTTGTGCAGGACGCGGACGACGTCGTTGCCCTTGACCACCTTCATGGCTCGAGACGCCACGCACAGCCTCGAGTGGTCGTCGATCATGTTGAGCACCTCGTAGATGTGGCCTCCCCCGAACTCCACGTGGGTCATGTCGGCCTGCCAGCACTCGTTGGGCAGGTCGGCCACGAAGCGCTTGAACGAGCTCTTCGGACGCTTCTTCGGTGAGAGGGCGACGAAGCCCCGGGCCTTGAGCACCCGAAAGATCGTCGAGACCGACGGCGGCGCACCGTAGCGCTGGGCCAAGTGGAAGTGGATCGTCGCCGCACCGGCGTCGAGTCCGTCGTCGGCCAGCGCCTTGTGCACCGCGACGATCTCGTCCTCGTAGAGGTCGGCGATGCGGGTCGGCGAGCTCTTGGGTCGCCGGGAGCGTGGCTCGAGGCCGCCTGGGCCCTCGAGGCGGTAGCGGCGCAGGAGCGTGAAGAGCCAGCGGACATTCACCCCGTGGGTCCTGGCCAGCTCCTTGATCGGCCGCCCCGTCCGTAGATGCGTCTCGATCAGAAACCTGCCCATGTCCACAGGAGCACCCCTTCACTGGTGGTGTCCTATGTCTTGACACATGCCCAGAGGCGGTGTCCTATGTCCTGAACCCGCACACCGTCTTCCGCTCCATTGGAGCAGGTCGGGGGGCGGGTTCTTCACGCACGCCATAAGGCTCGAAGTCATCGCATCGGGCGCCAGGTCGCAGACGTGCTCACCCGCAGGAGCGACTTGCACGTCTCACCCGTTCGCAACGCCCTACCGGCTGGGCTCGCGGCGAAAGACGCTTGAGTCCATCCTGCACGCCCGGGACGCCGTCCATGAGGTCCGTCGCTCCCGATCCCGCGAGCACGAGAAGACCTCCATCAGAAGCAGAAGTTGTGTGGTCTGCACTTCAGCACTGACGTCGGTCCGAATCTGTCCCGTCGCCCGTCCTCGGTTCACTGCATCGAAATGGCCTGAACCCCGTTCGGGGCATCAGGTTGACATGGTCGGACCCGCCTGGTTGTCGCCATGCGATACTCGGCCGATGCAGGTGGGGTGTCAAGGCCGCGCTGTATTGGGTGTGGTCGTCGGGGCCGTGTCGTTGTTGGCGCCGCTCGTGTCCGACGGCGTGGCGGGAGCTACGTCCGGCGGCCCGGGGGCTCCGCGGGTGTTGACCGTGGACGACCTGGCGGCGCCGGTGGGGATCGGGCTGACCGACGTGTACTTCGGATGGCACGTCGGCGACAGTCGGCGGGGCGCGGTCCAGAGCGCGTACCGCATCGTGGTCTCCCGCCCCGCTCTCGGCGGTCCGGGACGCGGCGCGGCACCGGTGGTCTGGGACAGCGGCAAGGTCCCGTCCGCGGCGCAGGCTTTCGTGCCGTATGGGGGACGCGGCCTTGCGCCGGACACCACCTACCGGTGGACGGTTCAGACCTGGGACGGCTCGGGGGTCAGCGGGCCGCTGGCGCGCGTTGAGACATTCGACACTGGCTTGGACGACGGCGACTGGCACGCGGACTGGATCAAACGACCCACGGTCGAGGTGTTGGACACCCCAGACACGTTCAACGTCCAGAACACCACCGGCATCTGGGCCAACAAGGACGAGTACAGCTACGTCCGGAAGGAGGCGAAGCTCGGCGGCTCTCCTATCGTCCGGGCTCGAGCGTACGTGTCAGCCGACCAGCAGTACGAGCTCTATGTGAACGGGTCGATGGCCGCCAAGGGCGAGGCGTACGCGTACCCGGACTCGCAGTATTACGAGACGACCGACATCACCCACCTCCTCGTGGCGGGAAAGGCCAACGCCTTCGGAATCATCTACGACTGGCAGGGCCCCGGCAAGGGGCGACCGGAAGGCACGCCGGGCGTTATCGCCCGCATAACGGTGTTGCACGCCGACGGCAGGGTCGACGTGATCACGACCGATGGCACGTGGGAGGTCTTGCCGGGTGCGTGGCTGCCGGGCGTCCAGCGCGACGAGGAGGGCGACCCGGTCGACTATACCGAGAACATCAACGGCCCGGCCGAGCCGATCGGCTGGGACGAGGCCGGTTACCGGGCCTCGGGGTGGCAGCCGGCAATGGTGATCGGTCCTCATCCCACCGCACCCTGGACTCATCTGGTATCCGTGCGGACCCGCATCGTCTACGAGCCGGTCCACGCCGTCTCGGTGTCCCGCCTCGCATCTGGCGCCGTCGTGGCCGACTTCGGGAAGGTCTACGCCGCGATCCCCTCGGTCACCTTCAGCCGCGGGCTGCCCGGCCGGCGGGTGACGATGCACGCCGGGTACCTCCTCGACCGGTCGGGTGACGTCTCGACCACAATGGGGACGCAACACACGAACATGAGCTACTCCTACGTCGAGCGGGGCGGCGGTCGCGAGACCTTCCGCCCCTTCGACTACCTCGGTTTCCGGTACCTCCAGATCGACGACCCGGGCGAGACTCTCACCACGAAGGACATCGTCGTCCTCACCCGGCACGATGCTGTCCCCGACGAGAACGCCGGAACTTTCACATCTTCGGACAAGACGGTGGACGCGGTCTTCGACCTCGGCCGCCACTCGGCGTTGTTCACGATGCAGGAGCAGTTCGTCGACACCCCTACGCGGGAGAAGGGCCCGTGGCTCGGGGACGGAGCGAACGAGTCGGAGACGGCGATGGATGCCTTCGGCGAGACGAATCTGACGCGGAAGGACCTGCTCGAGTTCGCCCAGTCGCAGGCTCGCTTCTGGCCGAACGGTGCCATCAACAAGATCTACCCGACCGCGCTCGGGGCACAGGAGATCCCCCAGGGGACCGCGTACTACCCCGAGTGGGTCTGGCAATACTGGATCCACACCGGCGACAGGGCGTTGCTGACGGCGCTGTATCCCGTCGTGGTCAAGGTGTCGGACTTCTTCTGGAGCAATATCGGCTCCAACGGTCTCATCGGGACCATTCCCGGTCCAACTGACGTTCCGCAGTTCCCAACCGACACGCAGCTCAACCTGCTGGCGGACAACGTGTTCAACCGCGTCGCCGACATGGCGGACGCCCTCGGCCGTCCGGCGGCCGAGGTGGCGAAACAGCGCGAGCGAGCCCACGAGCTGGCGACCGCCGTCAACGCCCACCTCTTGCTGCCGGCGGGTTACTACACCGACGGACTGGACGCCAAGGGCAGACCGGTTGCGCCAAACGACGACCTGTGCACGTGCTCAGGCGCGGTCTCTCCGCAAGTCAACAACGCGCTTGCCGTGCAGTTCGGGGTCGTTCCACCGTCCGACCTCGCGACCGTAAGCAACTACATCCTCAGTATGCCGTTCTCCCCGCCGGTCGTCAGTGCCGTCGATGTCCTCGACGCGCTGCGGATCACCGGTCGGGACAGCGACATCCTGCACATCCTCACGGACGCGTCGGAACCCGGCTGGGCCAACATCCTGGCCCAGGGCGGAACGTTCGCTTGGGAGATGTGGAACCCCCAGGACCAGGATGTCCTCACCCCACCTCTTGCCTCGCTCCTCGGCAACGGTGACAGCCGTTCACACGGGTTCGGCTCGAACGTGCTGGTCGCGATCCAGCAGACGATGCTTGGAGTCATCCCTACGGCCCCGGGATATGCCTCGTTCGACGTCACGGTGCCGCTGCATGCTTTGAGCTACGCATCGGGGCAGGTGCCGACTCCCCATGGAGCCATCGAAGTGGCGTGGAGCCGACCGGCCGTCGCGACCCGGCCCTTCAAGGTCGACGTCACTGTGCCGGCCAACACGAAGGCGAGGGTCAGCTTCCCAGCCGTCGCCCTGGACAACGTCCGCGAGTCGGGCATGGCGCTCAGCAGGCGGGAAGGGGTCACGTCGGCGTCCATCGACGGCGACTACGCCGTTGTCGAAGTGGGCGCCGGCTCGTATCACTTCACGAGCGCCGACGTGCCGGCGGCTGCGATCGGTAAGGGCGATGGCTCCGCCAGTCGAGCCCACGGGGAAGTTCCCACGCGCTGAGCGACAACAGCGCAGTGTGGGTCGCGGTCCAGCTGGGCGCGCCATACGTTGACCCGCACACATGATCGGGGCGTCGAGCCCGCGTGGCAGCGTCTTCGATTTGAGCGCCGACTCGGCGTTTGGGGCTGCCTGACTAGCCTCGATCTATGCCGCCAAGCGCGGCAAACGTAGGCTTCCTATGAGGAGCTGGAAGGGTCGCCGTTCAGGATCACTGACTTCGTCTCGAGGAAGGGCAGCAGGCCCTCGGTCCCACCCTCCCGACCGATGCCCGACTGCTTGAAGCCACCGAACGCCATCCCGAAGTCGGTGCGAAAGGCGTTGTGCCCGACTGTGCCGGAGCGGAGTTGACCGGCGACCTCCCGCGCGCGATCGATGTCGTTGGTGAAGACGGAGGCGTTGAGACCGTAAATCGTGTCATTGGCGAGGTTGACGGCGTGCTCCTCGTTGTCGGCCGGAATCACGCTGAGCACGGGTCCGAAGATCTCTTCCTGGGCGATGGTCGACTGATTGTCGACGTTCCCGAAGACCGTCGGCTCGATGTAGTAGCCGCGCTCGAGGTCCTTCGGCCGACCTCCGCCCGTCGCCAGGCTTGCTCCTTCTGCGATTCCCTTTGCGATGTAGCCCTCGACGCGTTCGCGCTGGCGGTCCATGGCGAGTGGCCCCATCTGGGTCTGCGGATCGAAGGGGTCGCCCACCTTCACCTTTGAGAAGGTCCCGGCTAGGGCATCGACGAGCTCGTCGTGGCGGGAGCGGCTCACGATGATGCGGGTCAAAGAGGAGCAGACTTGGCCAGAAAGGAAGCACTCCGCACCCGAGATGGCACCGGCGGCCGTCTGCAGGTCCATATCGTCGAGGACGACCGCGGCGGACTTCCCACCCAGCTCGAGGGTGCAGCGCGCGATCCGCTCACCGCAGAGGGAGGCGATACGCCGGCCGGCCGCCGTGGAACCGGTGAAGGTAATCTTGTCGACGCTGGGGTTGCGCACCAGAAGCTCGGAGACCTGGCGGTCCGCGGTCACGATGTTGAGGACGCCCGGGGGCAAGCCGATGTCCTCCGCGATCTCGGCGAACAGATAGGCGTCTCCCGGTGCCTCGGGGGAGGACTTGAGGACCACGGTGCATCCAGCGATGAGCGCTGGAGCGATCTTGTATGAGATGAGGCTGAGCGGTCCGTTCCACGGGATGATCGCGCCGACGACGCCGACGGGCTCGCGGACGAGCAGGCCATATTCACCTCCCATGGTTGGTTGGACCCGCTCCTCGAAGGGATACGTCGAGGCAAGACCTGCGTAGAAGTCGAAGACGCCGGCCATGCCGCCAGCCGTGTACCGGGCGATCGCAAAGAGGGCGCCTGACTCGCGGGGCCATAGTTGACCGACCTCATCGGCCTTGCCCCGCAGGCCCTCGCCGATGGCCCGCAGGTATTCGGCCCGCTGGGCGTGCGACATCCGCGGCCACGGGCCGTGGTCAAATGCCTCGCGTGCGGCGTCGACCGCTCGGGCCATGTCGGCTTCCCGAGCTTCGGGCACGCTGAAGTAGGGCTCCTCAGTTGCCGAATCGATGACCGTGATGACATCGGCGGACGAGGGCCTGACCCACGCACCGCCGATGAAGAAGCAGTTGTCGTGGCGGATCGGTACGGCTGTGTTCGTCATCGTTCGCGCTCCTCATGGTCGGGTTGTTTGCGGCTATGCCGCAGAGGTTAGGGGAGTCGTAGCTTCGGGGTGTCCAACCAGCAGCAGAGATCGTGGCCGAACTCGTCTCAGGCATCGGGTCGGGCGAGTTGGTTTTGCGTAGCGTCGGATGGTTCCTCGGTGACGCGTGGCTGGGGTATCGCACCAGCGGGGTACGGTTCGCCAGGTAGCGGCGTTCCGCCCCCGAGGCATAGCCGGCTTTCTCTACTGGAAGCTGCTCGCGCCGGTGCACCGCGTTGCATTCTCCCGGATGGCCCGGCACCGTATTCGCCGGGCGTCGAAGGCGCTCTGACGGCGTCGTCTGCGTCCAAGAACTTGCAGTCCTGGTGTGGACAGGTTGGGCTGACCCGACACGGACTGAGAAGCCGCAATGTCGGGCATGCCCCCACTGAAACCACGCTAGAGAGAAATCAGAACCCGGTCGCAGCGATGATCGACCCATTGAGGTGGGTACCGACCAAGCCGCCGTCATTGCGTGCATCCCCGAACTGGTCCACTGTCCCGTCAGCCGAGGCGATCCAGTAGCCGCCGCCGTCTGACGTCGTGAAGATGGCCGTGGCGGGGTTCAATCCACCGAAGGTGCCTGCAGCGTGGCCGTAATCGCCCGCATCGCCGTAGTTGTAGACGGAGCCATTCGCCGTGAGGATCCAGTAGCCATGGCCATCAGGTGTTCTGACCGCCGAGGTCACCGGGGATCCGGAAGTTCCCGGGGCGCCGTAATAGGCAGCGTCGCCGAACGTGTAGACGTTCCCGCTCTGGGTGACCAACCAGTAGCCATTGCCAGTGGCATCGGGCATGACCGCGACCGCCGCACCGGCACAGCCTCCGATGCCTGGGCATGACCCGGTGAAATGGGCGTCACCGAAGGCGAAGACCCCTCCATCGGACGCCACCATGAAGTAGCCATGGTCGTCGAAGGAGGGCACCATGCCCACGATCGGGGCGTCGAGCGAGCTCGGCAAGCCCGATCCGGCCGGGTGCAGCCCGATGCCCGGGATCGAGCCGTAGAACGGCGTGTCGCCGAAGGAGAAGACGCCGCCGTCCGCACCGACGAGCCAGTACCCTCCGTGATCAGGAGTGGGCACGATGCCGACGATGGGTCGCTGCAGCTTGAGGTTGCCGGTCGAGCCGTAGAACTGGGCCGAGCCGAAGGGAAAGATCCCCCCATCGGAGCCGGTGAGCCAATAGCCCTGTGTGGGTCCGCCGGCGATGGTGAGGGGCCGGGCGGACGACACGGAGCTCTGAAAGTTCCCGTCACCCGGGTAGTTGGCGGTCAGGCCGTAGCTGCCGGGGGGCAGTTGGGTGCCACTCAGCGTCGGACAGCTCCCCGCAGCGGTGCTCGGGCCTGCCGGCTGAAGCTGGAGGGTACAAATGGTGGTGCCCCCGCTCTGCACCGTGACCGACCCGGTGGGAGCGCCTGTCGTTCCCGAGGTCACCGTGGCCGAGATGACCATCGAGCCCTCGTTGCCGTACGAGGTGGTGGAGGGCGAGATGGTCAGTGAGGTCGAACTCGTCGTCGGGAAGATCGAGAGAGGGACGGTGGTCGATGCCGGGACGAAGTTGGCATCACCGGGGTAGCTCAGCGTCACGGTGTAGGGCGTCGTGGAGGCAGGGAGCGCCGTGGCCGACTCGATATAGCAGGGATTCCCGCCTCCGTTGTTGGTCGAGCACGATCCGGGGGCGACCAGGTTTACCCCATTTGAGGTGATGGAGACCGAACCGGTGGGGTTGCCGTTGTTGTTGCCGCCCACACCCACGATGAAGAAGTTGCCGTTCTCCGCGCCGTAGATGGCGTAGCCCGGAACCGCGAAGACGTGCATCTGGGTCATCACCTGATCGACCGTCAGGTCCTGGGGTGCAGAAGAAGAGCCGAAGTAGTTGTTGTCGCCCCCGTACACCGCGCTGAGCACATAGGGGCCGGAGCCCAACTGGGTGTCGTTGATGTTGCAGTTCCCACTCGACTGGCTCCCGCCACCGCCATTGACGTACGTCGAGCAGAGGTAGGTGCCCGGTCCCGGGGGGCCGTCGAAGACGTTGACGGCCCCCGTGGGCGCCTGGCTGGCGCCAGGAAGGCCGGCGACCGTCACGCCGAAGGACTGTTGCGACTCGCTGCCGTAGGTGATCGACGATCCGGGGGACGGAGAGGTGATCGTCGTCGTCGTGGCGGCCTGATCCACCGTCTGGGTGGGCAGGAATCCCGTGGCGGAAGAGTAGTTCGGGTCACCATGGAAGATGGCCGTGATGTTGTGATTGCCGATCGACAAGGAAGTGTTCGGTTCGTCGCAGGTGGCCGTGTAGGTTCCCGGGGTCCCAGTGCCGTCGAGCGGTTGGGAATTGCAGTTGACGACGTCGTTTCCATTGTCTTGGAACTCGATCGTGTCCCCGGGGTCGATGCTGCCCGAGTCCGAGGTCGTCAACGTGGTGGTGTAGGTGACGTCTTGGCCGAAGGAAGACGGATTGGCCGACGACGCCACGGAGATCGAGACGGGTGACGGCAAGGCGAATGCGGGAGACGGCCAGGCAAGCACGGCCAGCGGCACGCAAAGCCCTCCGATTCGTGCCAGCCAAGTGCTGAGTCGGCGTTTCCGTCTGGCCGTCATAGGGCCTCCCTCGCTGAGTTGCGACCACATCAGACCCGCCTGGATGAGACCCGCCGGGCAAGAGCCCAGATTGTCCGTGTGTGCACCAGAGCCACTCAGGGCCGGGCGTCAAGCATCATTGAGTTGACATTGGCCTTTCCGATTGTCGGCTCGACGGTCTCGTTTGTTGAGCAGAATGTGCTCAGATTTTGTCTTCACAGTGGAATACTGCGGCCAATGACGATGGATGAGGTGGAAACTGAACCGCAGGCCGGGGCACTAGTCGGAACCTGATTGACTTGGTCAAACACCTGGCCAACGGCGAGGGTCGCAGGTTCGAGCTCCGTCTTCCGCTCTTCCGAGTTTGCTGCATCAAGGCGATCGAGTCTCCGACGCCCCCAGCGCTCGACGGCCTGACCGTTAACGAAGCGATGGGATCCCATCGCCCGCCACTGGGCACTGCTGGCAATCCGGAAAGGCCTCTCGGACCAGTTCGACCGAGGTCCGGTAACCCTCGCGTCCGGTGCTCTCGAGTCTTGGCATTTCGACGCAGCAGCGCCTTGGATACCTCTGTCTGGTCAGTCATAGTCACCCCTTCGACAGAGCCTGATCCCGACGCGCGGTATTGGGCAAGCAAGGTTTGGACATCAGAGCTGGAGCGTCATTCGAACGCGTCGTCCCGCCCGGGTGGCGACGTCGGCTCAGCTTTGGATGGGGTAATCCCGCCCAACGGACCACTGACCCTGAAGGTCTCGGGCTGTCACTGGATGCCAAGTCCGAGTCAGTCTTCTCCGGCCCGCCGATGGCTCGCCTTCGCTGGTGGCTTCTGGGTCAGTACCCCGCCTGCGTATCGGTCCTCCTCAAGGCGGGCCATGAAACCCGCAAGGTCCATATCGGGATCGGAACTCCTTGCCACGGGCAGGCTCCCCCTCGCGTCTTCCACCCATCGCCTGGCTGAGACTGGTCCACGTCCAACGACCTGCCTACCCGGCGTCAGGGATACCCCCGAGCCCACCGACATCGGCACGTCCGCCGCGAAGGTCCACACGGGGAAGTCCGCAGGTGCACTTCCCAGACGAATTGGATTGGCGCCCTTGGAACATCCAGTGATCCAGCCGAACACCGACCGGCGAATCATCGACGATGCCAACGAACAAGGAGTTCACCTCTCGTGATTGCCATCTACATCGTTACCAAGAACATGACCGTTGAGCAGCACGCCGAGGGACGCGACCGTCTCAGCGAGGCTGGGGCGCCACAAGACGCCATGAAGCTCCACTCTTGCTTCGGTGAAGATGGGCAGCTTCAGGTCTTCGATGTCTGGGAGAGCCAGGAGGCCTTCGATGAGTTCCTGACGTACCTCGGGCCGGTCATGGAAGACCTCGGCATCGAGCTCGCGCAGCCGCCCGTCATCATGCCGATCGTTGACTTCGTCCAGCAATAGCACCCGGAGGCCACCAGCACGACGAGTCGGGGCGATCCGACACTGCCGGTTACAGAGGAGGACCTTCCTCAGCGGTTGACATGGTGCGTCGCCAGCGTGATCCGTTTACTTCCAGCCGACGTTGAACACGACGGGACCACCCTGACCGACGAGCTGGGCCGAGACGACGACACCAGGCGTGACGCCCCCGTAGCACGAGCGCAAGTCGGTGGGGAAGTCACACGTCGGCGTCTGGGTGAGTGCTCGGCCGGCCTGCATCACGTCGAACGAATAGCCGGGTGCCGCGACGAGCCCGTTCACTGGGGCCGCGAAGACAGCGGTGGTGGTCGACGTCGGGGTGTAGGTGACTGTCAGGTAGGTGTGACTCGTGGTCGCCGGTGGTATGACCTCGACGAAGGAGTCGGCGGCGTCGTAGGCAACGGTGACCGCGAGCGAGCTCAGGTTTGCGGCATTCGATGCAGACCTGATGGCGAACGCAACGCGGGTCGAACCGTTGGTGGCGGGAAGCGTCGCCGAGCCGGTCGCGTCGAGGGCCCTGCAGCCGGTGAAGATCGAACGGCGTGGCCATGAGCTGTCCTTCAGCCCGCCGTCGAGGCCGGCCGGGCAGACCTCGAGCCCGTTCGCTCCCGACACATGCAGCTCGACCGGTACGGTCGTGGGGTGCAGCCCAACGGTGAGCCAATTTCCGCCGGTCAGGAGGACACCCGAGACGGAGAAGCCCCTGATCCCGAAGGTCGGAGCGGTGGTGGTCGTCAGAGGCACCGACGTCGTCGTGATCGTCGTTATCGTCGAGGTCGGTGCGGTCGCGGTCCGTGCCACCTCTCGTGGAGCGCTGGTGCAGGCGGCCGCGCACATAGCCATGGCGACCAGCGTCAGGACGGTAGGCCCTTTGAGCATCTCCCGAATGCTACGGGCCCCGTCCGGGCCGCGCTCAGGCAGCATCGGTGCCGTCGTTGCGGACGCAGACCTCCCGACCGGTCAAGGCGTCTGCTTCGGTCGCCGTCCTCCGCCGCGGCGAGCACGAATGACGTTCCTCCGGCCTAATTGGCAACCGTGATCGCGACCCCAGGGCTGGTTCCGCTGACGCCGCCGGGGTAGGAGGCCACGCTTTGAAGGGTGTAGGTGCCGTTCGGTACGGTCGTCGAGTCCCACTGCACGAGCCAGCCGTAGACGGTCGGGACGGCGGTTGCGATCGCCTGATTGCTCAGCGACCCCCCACTGAGAGTGAATGAGACCTGGCTCACGCCCGCTGCGGCAGAGGCGTCGAGCAGCACCTGGCTGCCCTTCACGCTGGCGCCGTTCGATGGGATCAGGACAGAAGTGCTTGGCGGTGCATTTGCCACATGAACCGTGATTGCCGTGCTGAGTGAGCTGAGACCAGCGGCGTCGTACGCCTCACTCTGCAAGGCGTACGTCCCGTTCGGCACCGTGGTCGTGTTCCACGCGGCGAGCCATCCGTAGTAGGTCGGGCTGGCGGTCGCGACGAGGGCTTTGTTCAGCGAGCCGCCGGTGAGGCGGAACTCGACCTTCGTCAGGGTGCCGTAGTCCGACGCCGTCGCATCGAGGTATGGGGTTCCGGCCAGCGTGGCGCCGTTCGAAGGGAGGAGCACACTGGTCGTTGGCGGGTTGTCGACGAAGAAGGGAGCCGAGGCCACGATGGCGAGGGGGATGCCGTCGAGCGGCGCCGTCAGCGCTACCTGAACCGTCACTGGACCGGTCACGGTCGATGGGACCGTGAATCCACCCGACAGCACCGGCGGCTTGAACACGCCTCCGTTGTACGATGCGGGCGCCACCTGCGCGTTCGACTGCGCGGGGACGGCGCGGCCCTTCGAGTCCACCACGGTGACCGTTGCCGTGGGCGGGGAGCCGGCGCCGCCACCGAGCGACGACTGGAGGACGTCGAGGGTTGCCAGCCACCAGTAAGTCGTCGCCCCGGTGACGTCGCTGAGGGACACCGTCTGGCCGGGCGCCGCCCGTGCCGTCGAGAGGGCGACCGTCGGGTTCGGGGGGAACACGGGGAAACCCTTGTATTCAAAGAGCGCGCTCCCCGCTGACACCGGCTTGAAGCTGGTCAGGTCGATCATGGCCAGGGCACAGCCGAGCAGTCCCGAGTTGAATTCCTGTTGGGTCGGAGGGCACGAAGCGTTCGGATCCAACGCCTGGTACGTCGGCACGGTCCAGCTCACGCTGAGCTTCCCCGAGAGGTCGGACGTTGGTGTCGTAGCCGAGGCCAGATCGATCTCCTTCAGCGCCGACAGCAGCCCGTTGAGTGCCGCCAGTGAGGTGATCTGACCGGAGAACAGCGGCGCTGCTGCTGGATCGATCGCGAGGACCAGGCTGGTGCCCACCAGCAGGTAGGGGTGGAGCGGTGGCAACCCGGTGCAGCTCACGGCGAGCTTGTCGCCGGCGGACACCCCGGTCACCAACGGGAGCGCGCTCCCATTGAACGTGCACTGCGGACCTGTCGCCGCCTGCGCGACACCACTCGAAGCCGTCGAGGTCGCGAGGGCTGCTGCGCCACATGACAAGGTGAACACTGATGTGATCAGGCCGATCCTGACCAGTCGGATGAATGACACCTTCCGCCCTCCCGTCCCTTCGCGCCCTGCGGCCCCTGCACATCTCCGAGACCCCAGATGGTGACCCGGACTCGCCCCCGGGCCAAACATACCCGTGACACGGCGGCCCAAACAGAGAACCAAGGCTGAGCGGTGCGTGGCGAGAAAGGCCAGTTCCCTGGGGGTTGCAGCTGGCGGGGCGTCAGGGGTCGGCGGTGCCGCGGACCTCCGCCGCCTGCCCGATCCGGCCGTCACGCAGCGTGACGATCCGGTCGGCCCGGGCGGCCACGGCGGGATCGTGGGTCACCATCACGATGGCCATCCCGTGATCGGCCTTGTACCGCGCCAGGAGGGAGAGGAGGAGCTCGACGTTGTCTCGGTCGAGGGAGCCGGTCGGCTCGTCCGCCAGCAGTGCCTCGGGCTCGTTGGCCAGGGCGCGCGCGATGGCGACCCGCTGCCGTTCGCCACCCGAGAGCTCGGGGGGCTTGCGGTCGTGCAGGCCGGCCAGGTTCACCTCGTCGAGCAGCGCGGCGACCCGTTCGGCGCGGCGCTGACCGTGGAGATGTGTGCCGTAGAGGGCGATCTCCACGTTGCCGGCCACGTCGAGGTGCGGAAGGAGGTTGTGGAGCTGGAAGACCATACCGATGGTCCGGCGGCGGTAGTGGTTCAGCCGGATCTTCCTGACATCTTGCCCGCGGCAGAAAACGGAACCTTCGTCGGGGACCTCCAGCGCCCCCAGCAGCTGGAGCAGCGTGGTCTTTCCCGATCCCGACGGTCCGACGATGGCGGTCCACTCCTCGGGGGTGACGACGAGGTCGACGTGATCGAGTGCCGTCACCGTGCCGAACCGCTTGGAAACGTCTGAGGCCCGGAGCAGGGGCTCGTCGGTCGGCATCCTCACTCCCTCCGGAGAGCGACGCCAGGCTTCAGTGCCGCGGCGCGGGCCGAGGGGTACAGCGCGGCGAGGAGCCCGATGCCGATCGCGCTGTACAGCGCGGTCCAGAAGATTCCCGCGGAGAACTGGGGCTCGAGGAGTCCCTGCAACGTCGTGAACCGAGCCAGGGCGAAGATGAGGGCGAAGGAGAGGGCGACACCCACGGCCGCGCCGAGCAGGCTGATGCCCAGCGCCTCGAGGATCACCAGTGAGAGGAGCCGCAGCCGCGACCAGCCGACGCACCGGAGCAGCCCGAACTCGCGCATGCGTTCGATGAACGAGAGCAACATGGTGTTCATGACGATGATGATCCCGATGACGAGGGCGATGATGGTGGCCCCTGCCTGTGCTGCTTTCAGGAAGACGAAGTTCCGGTCGACACGCCCGAACTCGCTGGCGAGCCGGACCGTGGCCAGGTTCGGATTCGTCCGCTCGATCTCCTGGCGGACGCGCGGGATGCTGGCGCCGGGGGACACCCTGACCGCCATCAGCGTCACGGTTCCGGGTTTGCGCTCCGACGCCTGGAGCGGGATCAGCGGGAACATGGAGGCCGAATCGCCGAACACCTGCCGGATCGAGTAGATGCCGACCACCGTGAAGACGGTCCGGTCGATCGTGAGGGTGTCTCCGACGCGCTTCCCCAGGTCCTCGGCGGCCTGCCACCCGAGCATCATCTCGTTGGTGGCCGTCGCGGTGTAGGGCCGGCCGGCCACCACCTTCACCCCGAAGGGGGTCAGTGCGTCGGGTGCGACGCCGATCCGGAGGAACAGCGGGTGGTCCGGGCCGAGGTTGGTCGTCGTGACGAGGACCCCGATCGCGCTGGCTACCCCTGGCGTCGCGGCCACCCGGGCCACCTGCTCGTCGGTCACCACGCTGTAGAGCACGTCGGCCGCGCCCTTCTGGGCGACGGTGAAGTCGGCTCGCCCGGCCTGCAGGACGGATGCGGCGGAATCCTGGAGGCTTTGAGTGACGATGCTGAGGGTTACGATGGCCATGACGCTGATGGCGACCGCGGCCGACGTGAGGAGGGTCCGGGCCTTGCGGGTGGTCAGGTTGTGCACCACCAGGCGCAGGAACGAGCGCGACCGGACCTCGCTCACGTGCCTGACCCGTCCGACCGTGGCAACGCCGAACGGGGTCCCCAGCCCGAACGTGGCGTCATCATGGGCTCAGTATGCGGATGGACGGCCACGCCGGGATAGGGGAGGAAGTCCCGCTCTGTGACCCTGCTGGTCCTCGTCCCCGGGTCCGGGGCCTCGTTCCGTGCCGGTGGGTACCTTACGGCTCGAAGTCGTAGGTCGCCGTCCCGTTGACGCCACCGACGTTCAGCGCGATGGTCAGCGAGTCGACGTTGCCGGTGAATCCGGGTGACCAGCCGCCGCCGGCCTTCAACCAGATGCCCCCGGCGACGGGCTGCCCACCCGCCTGGCTCGTGATCGGCCGGATGGCAGCGTTGGGATACGCGGCGAGCAGCTGGGTGAACGAGCACGGTGCCGCCTCGGTGCAGGCCTTGGTGCCCGTCACTCCGCCCACGATCGGGTTGCCGGTCTGCCACCAGCCGGACGGAGCGGTGAGCGGGTTCCAGGTCTGCCACGTCTGGCTCGTCACTGGCGCCTGTCCCGACAGGCTCGGTTCGAAGACGGCGCGGCCCTGGAACGCCGTGGTGCCGTCGGTGGAGTCGTAGTCGACGTCCAACTGCAGGGTCGTGGCGTTGGGTCCGGGGTTTGCCTCATAGGTCTTGTACGACAGGAACGTCAGGTGATCGAGGCGGGTTCCGGCGTAGAGGTCGTTGGCCAGCGCCTCGCCCCCGGTGGAGTCGACGGTGAGCTGCGCGCTGCCCGTGCCGTCCGAGCCGTTGGGTCCGGTCACAAAGGACCCGCTGCCGGTCGGTGTCTCCTGGACGAATCCGAAGCCGAGGCTGGCCGCATTCGACTGGTTGACGACGACGTTGCCGTCACCGGGTTCGAAGTTGTTGTTGACCACGAGACTGCCGACACCGACGATCACGTTGTCCGTTGCACCGACGAATCCGCCGGTGATGGGGCCCCCGGCGCGAACCATCAACAGGCCCGGGACCCCGCTGACGGTGGGTCGGATGCGTGCGTTCGGGTAGTTGGACAGGATCTGCGCCCAGGTGCAGTACGACGCCTGCGTGCAGGGCGGGTTCGATTGTGCGACGCCACCGACGATCGGCCGGTACGCGGAGGAGCCGCTGCCCGACGAGTACCACGCCGCTCCGCCGGACATGGTGTTCCAGGTCTGCCACTGGCCGGGCACGACGGCGCCGCCCGCTGCGGGGACGTACACGAGACGTCCCTGGTAGGCCGTCGAGTTGTCGGTGGAGTCGTAGTCCACGTCGAACGCCAGGTTCGGGGTCTCGTTCGGGGAACCCGAGAAGGCCTGGTAGGTCGAGTACTGGAGCTGGGTCAGCGACGCCAGTGCCTGACCGGTGTAGCTGCCGGTGGCAATGGCCTCTCGCCCGGTGCCGTCGACCGTGAGCATGGCGCTGCCGCGGCCCGCCGGGGGGCTGCCGGGACCGTTCACGTACTGGCCGCTGCCGTTGGCCCCTTCGTTCAGGAAGAACCATCCGGCGGGTGCCGACGGCGTCACCACCACGTTGCACGCGGCCGCGGCGATCGCCGCCACCAGGACCAGTCCGGCCACTGTCAATTTGCGCATGTGTTCCCCCCGAGCGGATCGGTTCTCCGGCCCGAAGGCTTAGCCGCAACCGGGGTGGCCTGCAAGCGCGATCACGCACGGCCGGCGCCGGGCGGCCTGGTCGGTACCAAATTCGCTGGTCACGGCCCTGTGAGGGACTGCGAGGCCGTGGCCGGGGTCAGGCGAGGCGCACGGTCCACATTGGCCGTCGGTGGTGTTTGTCCCCGATCGGGCAGGGGTATCACCGGACCAACGTCTTCCGTGTTGTCCGTCGGTCTCGGGGCGCGGAAGGTGCTGGCTCGCCCCATCCCGCCACCCTCCAGCCCCTTGGAACCAAAACGGGATGGGGCGGGCCCCTTCGCCCGGGGCCGGGCGAAGCCCGCTTCTCAGGCTGACTCGGCGGCGTCCGCGATTGCCCGGAGCGTGTCCGAGCGCTCCGAGGGGGCCCCTCCCCGAGAGCCCGGCAGAGGGGTGGGCGACTCGCCCGAGATGTCGTCGAGGCTGGCCGGCTGGTCTCGGGCAGCAGCACGGTGAGCACGAGACCTCCGATGGAGGCCCCCCCTGCAACGAGCAGCATGCCGCGCAGCCCGATCCCCGACTGCACCAGCGGGACGAGGAAGAACCCGGATGAAGGTGCCCAACCCCTGGTCGCCCCAGTGTGACAGCACAGTGAATTTCACGCGAACAAGCTGGAAACTCAGGTCCGTGACCTGGCTATCTTCTTCACGATGCGCCCGCTCGAGGATCTGGTCGTGCAGCTCTTTGCCCAGGTGCGCGAGGCCATGGCTCGCGCCACCTTCGCCCTCCTCAACGGGGACAGGGTGCTGGCGCAAGACGTCGTGGACGGCGACCAGGAGGTCGACGACCTGACGTCGGAGCTCGAACTGATGGTCTGGGCCCGTATCGACGCCGAGGACCCGGAGCGCCAGCGGCTCCGCCAGCTGGTCGGAATCCTCCTCATCTTGCCCGAGCTCGAGCGCAGTGCCGACCTCGCCGAGCACATCGCGCAGCGCGCCTTGACGAACATCGGTGCGGAGATGACGCCCGTGGCGCGCGGGATCGTCCAGAGGATGTCGGAGGTGGCGGCGGAGATGTGGCAGGCCGTCGGCGTGGCCTACGTCGCCGGTGACGCTGCCATGCTCGAGCTCGAGGAAGAGGACGAAGAGCTCGACATCCTGCACGATCGCCTCACGAGCGAGATCGCCAAGGGCGCCATGGCGGCAACCGTGGCCGCGCAGGTCACGTTGCTCTCACGGTTCTACGAGCGGATCGGGGACCACGCGGTCAACCTGGCCCGTCGCATCACTGTGCTCCAGCAGCCCTAGTCGCCCGGCGTACGCTGGCGTCGTGGGGACCAGCTCGGAGCGGTCCGGGCACTGGGACGAGGCGTACCGGTCCCGCGGCGTCGAGGGCGTGAGCTGGTTCGAGGCCGAGCCAGCGGCGTCGCTCGCCATGATCGGACTGCTCGGCGTCGAGCCCACAGCCGCTGTCGTCGACGTGGGTGGGGGAGCCTCCTTGCTCGTCGACCGCCTGGTGGGCGCCGGGTTCGTCGATGTCACGGTGCTCGACGTCTCGACCCATGCCCTCGATGAGGGCCGGCGGCGTCTCGGGCCGCGGTCGGAGGTCACGTGGCTGCACGAGGACGTGCTGGCCTGGCGGCCCGGCCGCCGGTACGGGCTGTGGCACGACCGGGCGGTGTTCCACTTCCTGACCGACGAGGCGGACCAGGAGCGATACCTGGCGACGCTCGAGGCGGCTGCCCTGCCCGGCGCCGGCGTCGTGCTGGCGACGTTCGCACCGGACGGGCCCGACCACTGCTCGGGACTCCCGGTGGCTCGCTACTCCGCCGAGGCGCTGGCCGCGACCCTGGGGGAGCTCGTCACCGTGGTGACGACGCGGCGCGAGGTGCACATCACACCGGCAGGCGTGCGGCAGCCGTTCACCTGGGTGGCTGGGCACATCGGGTGAGCGGACCGGTCGGGTCGACAGCCGCGGCGCCCGGCGCCACCGGGGCGCGGTGACGCCGCTCAGGGGGTGATCGGCGGCCGCAGCACCGGGGCAGGCGCCGCCTGCCGTGAGGCCGAGGCCCGGGTGAGAGCCTCGAGGATGGCGTTGCGCGTCTCGCGTGGATCGAGGAGCTCATCGAACCCCAGGCCCGACGCCGAGCGGTACGAGGCCTCCGCCTCGGCGTCACGCAGCGCCCGGGCCAGCTCCTCGTCCGCCCGGACAGCCTCGCTCGAGGCCCCCGCGCCCATGGCCCCCAGGGTGGCGCCGGGATAGGCGTAGGTGGCCACCTGACCGTCGAACCCGATGAGGGACATCACGACCGAGCCGAAGCCGTAGGCCTTGCGCAGGGTCAGGTGGACCTTCGGGGAGGTGGCGAAGGTCTGCGCGACGAACATGCGCGCCCCGCTGCGGAGCACCCCCTTGCGCTCCGATTGACTTCCCGGCAACACGCCCGGGTTGTCGGCCAGGAAGACGAGAGGAAGATGGAAGGCGTCGGCCACGCAGATGAAGTGCGCCGCCTTGTCCGCCGCCTCGGCGTCGACCGCCCCGGCGAGGTGCGACGGGTTGTTGGCCACGACCGCGGCCGCCCGCCCCCCGAAGCGGGCCAGGGCGCACAGGACGGACTGCCCGAAGGCGGGCTGGACCTCCATCCAGTCGCCGTGGTCGACGACGGCGTCGAGGACCGAGCGCATGTCGTAGACCCGACGCGGGTCGCGCGGGATGAGGTCCAAGAGCTCTGGTGTGGGCCGCGGTCCGTCGTCGGCGTGCTCGTCCGGCGGGTACGACCACGCGCTCGAGGGGAAGAACGACAGGTACCGCCGGACGAGGTCGAGCGCATCGGGGTCGTCGTCGGTGAGGTTGTGGACGAGACCGCTGGCCAGGGCGACGTTGGGTCCGCCCAGGTCCTCTTTCGAGACGACTTCGCCGGTCGACTCCCTCACCACGGGCGGTCCGGCCGTGAAGATGGCGCCCCGCTGGGTCATGACACAGAAGTCCGAGATCGGCGCCACGAGCGCGCCGTGGCCGGCGGACGCGCCGAGGACGGCCGTCACCACGGGCACGCGGCCCGAGCACTGCGACTGCATGAGCAGGTCGGTGGGGGAGCGTCCGTGCGTCTCGCCCGTGGTGCGGAAACCGGCCCCCTCGAGCAGGATCACGAGCGGGATGCGATTGCGCAGCGCCAGCTCGGCGATGCGGTAGCGCTTGGCGTTGCTAGCCGGGCCGATACTGCCGCCGAGGGTGGTGAAGTCCTCCGCGCCCACCATCACCGGGCGGCCTTCGACGGTGCCGGAGCCGGCCACGATGCCGTCGGCCGGCACGTCGCCGCCGGCGAGCGTGCCGATCTCCGCGAACGACCCCGGGTCGAGGAGGCGCTCGACGCGCTGGCGGGCATCGAGCTTGCCGGCGGCGTGGTGGCGCTCGATCCGGTCGGGACCGCCCATCGCACGCGCCCGCGCCCGCCGGTCGGCCAGGTCGCCGAGCGTGTCGTCCCAGTCAGCTGCGTTCGGCATCCTCATCCCCCTGTGGGCGCAGCGGCCGGTTGCCGGGCACGACGACGGGCCACCGCGGTGGCGTCGTTGTGTCCCTGCTCGGACGACCCCTACAGTCACAGACAGTACCCGGGGCAATCGGGCGCGCTGGATGCGCGTGCCGCGCGCACTCCCCGGAAACCGCTCGGGGAGGGTGGCGCCGTGGCCGTGAGTGTCGACGTCTGGCTGGCGAATTCGGTGTTGGACGCGGCGCGCCGGGCGGTCGAGCTCGAGGGCACCGGGGTGGACGGGGTCTTCACCTTCGAGAACGCGCACGACGTCTTCTTCCCGCTGGTCGCCGCCGCTCCGGTGTGTTCGCTTGACCTCATGACGAACGTGGCCATCGCGTTCCCGCGCAGCCCGGTCCACCTGGCCCACGCCGCGTGGGACCTCCAGGCGCTCTCCGGGGGCCGGTTCCGACTGGGGTTGGGCTCGCAGGTGCGCGCCCACGTCGAGAACCGCTACGGGGCCCGCTGGGGCAAGCCCGTCGCCCACATGCGCGAGATGGTGGTGGCGACGAAGGCGGTTCTCGAGAGCTGGGAGCAGGGCACCCGCGTCGACTTCCGCGGCGATTACACGAAGCACACTCTGATGACGCCGGTGTTCGACCCGGGGCCCAACCCGTTCGGCGCGCCCAAGGTCCTGGTCGGTGCGCTGGGACCCCGCATGAACGCCATGGCGGCGGAGGTGGCCGACGGGGTCCTCGTGATGCCGTTCAACACCGGACGCCACATGCGCGAGCGGACGGTCCCGGCCATCGAGGCCGGGCTGGCGTCGGGCGGGCGGCGACGCCAGGACATCGAGGTGATCGCCGAGGTGATCGTGGCGACGGGTCGAACCGAGGCGGAGCTCGCCGCGGCCGACGCCGCGCGCACCCTCGTCGCGTTCTACGGCTCGACGCCGGCCTACCGGCCCGTGCTCGAGGTGGAGGGATGGGGCGACCTGCAGCCGGAGCTGCACACGCTCTCGAAGCGGGGGCAGTGGCAGGACATGGTCGCACTCGTGGAGGACGACGTGTTCCGGACGATCGCGGTCCACGGGACGCCCGCCGAGTGCGCCGGGGAGATTGCGTGCCGGTTCCCCGGGTGTGACCGCATCTGCGCCTACTTCCCCGGCTACGAGCCCTCGAGCGAGCTGATCGCCGAGTTCACCCGCGAGGTCAAGGCGGCCACGTGAGCGACCAGGTCCGCTTCGACCTCGAGGACGGGGTGGCGCTGGTCACCCTCGACCGGCCCGAGAAGCGCAACGCCTTCTCGGGCCAGATGGCCCGAGAGCTGGCGGCGCTCTACACCCGATGCGACCAGGACGACGCCGTCCGTGCAGTCGTCGTGACCGGGGCCCCGCCCGCCTTCTGCGCGGGTGCCGACCTCTCCGGCGGAGGCGATACCTTCCGGGCGCCGGACGAGGCCACCTTCAGCGCCGCCGCCGTCGCCGTGCCGGCCTGGCGCGTCCGCAAACCGGTGATCGCCGCGGTCAACGGCCATGCCATCGGGGTGGGCCTCACCCTCACGCTCCAGTGCGACATCCGGATCTTCGCCGCGGACGCCACCTACGGGATCGTCCAGGTACGGCGTGGTGTCATGGGCGACGCATACGTCCACTGGACGCTGCCGAGGCTCGTCGGCACTTCGGTGGCTGCCGACCTCCTCCTGACGGGCCGCACCTTCGACGGTCGCGAGGCCATGGAGCTCGGGCTGTGCAGCCGCGCCCTCCCGCAGGACGAGGTCCTGCCAATGGCGCTGGAGCTGGCGGGCGACATCGCGGTCTCGACGGCCCCGCAGGCGGTCGCCCTCTCGAAGCAGCTGCTCTGGCAGTCGTGGGGCCTCAGCCCCCAGCGCGTCGAGCAGCTCGAGACTGAGTACCACCACCGCCTGATGGCCGGGCCCGACGCGGAGGAAGGCGTCGTAGCCTTCCTCGAGCAGCGCCGGCCGGTCTGGCGTGGGCGGCCCTAGCCGTTGAGCGCCTGGAGCTGCTGGCCCGTGAGGGTGACCGTGTTCTTCGGGTTGCAGTTCCAGATGGACTGGGTGGGTTGCGTCACCGACTTGGCGTAGACCCAGCCGTGGGCCGTGGCCTGGAGGAGGGCGAAGCAAGGTCCGGGCACCGGGTTCTCGTTGCCCATCGTCAGGGTCGCCTGCGGAGCCTCGATGCCCCCGGCGGTCCAGTTCTTCGTCGCCGCGGCGTTGTTCAGCACGCACGAGACCGTGAGGGTGGCGCCGCAGGCAGAAGCCGACTTGGCCCACAACAACCAGGCCTCCGCGGCCTCCTCGTCGTCGAAGTTGACCGCAGTGCCCTTGGCGTAGGTGTGCATGACCTGGAGCAGCTGCTCGGTGCCCGGGCTCTGGGAGGCCATCTCGAGGGGCCACCAGTTCGTGTAGATGTACAGCGGGGGCAGATGGAGGCCGGCCAGCGACTTGATCGTGGCCTGGTTGTAGAACTGCACCCCGGCGATGAGGAAGGCCGGGTTGTACCCGGTGGTGTTCATGGCCTGCAGGTACGGGCCGAGGTTCCCGGTGTCCGACGGCCACACCGCCTGGTACCCGCCGGTGGACAACTGCTGGACGTAGGGCGTCCAGTCGTTGACGTTGAGCGGAGCGACCTGGAACGTCTTGACGTTCCAGCCCATGTCGGTCGCGGCGTCGGCGTACTTGTGCTCCGGCTCGAGGATGCTCGGGTTGTTCTCCGCTCCGAAGGCGGCGCTCTTCACGGCCTTCGGGTACTTCTTGGCCAGGGCGGCGAACCACCCGGCGGAGACGTACTTGGGGTTGATGTTGCTGGGGTTGACCTGCAACGGGGCGGTGGTGGCGGCGTCGGAGACCACGTAGCCGGAGATCTGTCCCAGCCCGCACCCCACCCGCACGGGGACCGCCGGCTGGTCGAGTGCCATGCCGCCGCCGACGGCCATGAAGTCGCTCTGACAAGAGTCGTTGGTCACCTGGGCCGCGTTGAACAGCGCAGCGTCACGGTTGTCGATGACGACGTGGCGGCCGTTGATCCCGCCCGAGGCGTTGCACCACGCGGCGAAGGCGTTGCCGAACTGGACGAACTCCTTCTCGAGCCCGGGGAGGACCGAGTTGGACTGGTCGTTGAACACGGCGATGTGGATCGTGTTGGGACCGACGCCACGCACGGACGACGACCCGCCGGGGCCAGGCTCACAGATCTTGCCCACGCCGGCCCACTGGCCGTTGGTGGCCGGTGCGGAGGCTCCGGCGGGCGCAGCCAGTGACGACGCCAGGCCGATGAACGTGCCGGTGAGCAGAGCCGTGGCCGCCACCAGGGACAGTGCCGTGCGCCGGCCTGCCGCGACCATCTTCCGCATTGCCATTCTCAACCTCCCCTATAGGCCGCGCCTGCGGCCGCGCCCCCGGCCGCGGAACGGCCGTGCGAGGCGTCATTGAATCAGAGTCCGGGACGGGGGAGGGGTCAGGCGGCTCTTCCCCCGGAGCACCGGGTCCGGGTGACGCATCGGATGTGGATACTTTATCGAAGACTCACGAGCCTGATCGGAGGGAGGGACGGTGACGCAATCGAGCGAATCGGGGCCAGTGGGCGGATCGGGGCCGGTGGGCGGACCGGGGCAACTGAACGAGCTGGGCTTCTACACGCTGGCCGGCGCGCCCAAGTCCCCGGCCGAGCTCCGCGACGAGGTGCGGGTGGGAGAGGCGCTGCGGCTCGGATCGGCCTTCGTCTCCGAGCGGTACAACATCAAGGAGGCAGCCACGCTCTCGGGTGCGGTCGGCGCCGTGTCGTCCACTCTCGGCATCGCCACCGCCGCCACCAATCACAACACCCGGCACCCGGTGATCACGGCCTCGTTCGCCACCACCATGCACCGGCTCACCGGTGGACGTTTCACCCTCGGCCTCGGCCGGGGCATCGGGCCTCTGTTCGACGCCTACGGGATTCCCCGGATCACCACGGCTCAGGTCGAGGATTTCGTCGGCGTGCTGCGCCGCCTGTTCCGCGGCGAGGTCATCGTGGGGCACGACGGGCCGATCGGGCGCTACCCGGTGCTGCATCTGGACGCCTCGTTCGACGAGGACATCCCGCTCGGCTTCACCGCCTTCGGGCCCAATTCGCTCGCCCTGTGCGGTCGGGCCATGGACATGGTCGTGTTGCACACCTACTTCACCGACGAGACGGTGGTGCGGGCCGTCGAGACGGTGCGCCGCGCCGCCGAGGGGGCCGGGCGCGATCCTGCCCCGGTACGCATCTGGTCCTGCTACGCCACGGTCCACGACGGTCTGCCCGAGGAGCTGCGGCTCAAGAAGACGGTCGGGCGTCTGGCCACCTACCTCCAGGGGTACGGCGACCTGCTGGTCTCGACCAACGGGTGGGACCCGGCCGTGCTCGCTCGCTTCAGGGCCGACGAGGTCGTCGCCAGCTTCCCGGGCGCCCTCGACGCCAAGGCGGACACCGCCACGCTCGAGCACGTGGCGCGCCTCATCCCCGACCAATGGCTCGAGCCCGCGGCGACGGGTACCGCGCAGCGGTGCGCCGAGCGAGTGCTGCGCCAGTTCGACCTGGGCGTCGACGGCGTGATCATGCACGGGGCCACGCCCGACGAGTTGGCGCCGGTCGTCGAGGCCTACCGCGCCATCCGACCCGCCGGGAAGTTCGACGGGCTGGATCCCAACCCCGGGCGCGCCCGGGTGCGCCCGTGACGGCGGGCGGCGGCGCGGCCGCGCCCACTCCGGGGCCGGCTGACGAACCGGCCGAGCTGACCGTGGGCTGGATGCAGTCGGCGCTGCGGGCGGCCGGCTTCGACGTCGTGCTCGCGCGGGGTGGAGGTCGAGCCCATCGGCACGGGTCAGATGAGCGTGAGCCTGCGGGTGCGCTGCGACACCCCCTCCCCGGTCGCCGGCTTGCCCGCCAGCGTGGTGGTCAAGATCCCGTCGCCCGACCGGGACGTGCGCCAGCTGGTCTGTGCGGGGTACCGGGCCGAGATCGCCTTCTACGAGGAGGTGGCGCCTACCGTGGCGGTGCGGGCACCGCAGTGCTACCTGGCGCTCTCCAACGACGACGCCTCGTCGTTCACCCTGCTGCTCGAGGACCTGGCGCCGGCCGCCCAGGGCGACCAGGTGGCCGGCGCGACCCTGGACGCGGTGACGAGCGCGGCCAGGAACCTGGCCGGCCTGCACGGACCGCGCTGGTGCGACGCCACCTTGCGCGACGCCCGGTGGCCGCAGCCCAAGGGGCCCGACGCGCACCGGTTCGCCGCCAAGCTCGTGGGCGGAGCGCTGCCGCAGCTGGCGGACCGCCTGGGCGCGGCTCTCTCGGCGGCCGACCGAGCCACGCTGGAGCAGGCGGCCGAGGCGTTGCCCGGCTTCTTGTCGGCCCGGCCAGAACGCTTCGCGCCGATCCATGGGGACTACCGGCTCGACAACCTGCTCTTCGGCCCCGAAGGGAGCGTGTCCGCGGTGGACTGGCAGACGCTCGACCTCGGCCTCCCCGCTCGCGACCTGGCCTACTTGCTCGGGACCAGCCTGACTGCATCCGAGCGGCGTGCGGGCGAGACCGAAGCGGTGGGCGCGTACTGGGCGGACCTGCGCCGCCACGGGGTCGAGGGGTACGCCTGGGACGAGTGCTTCGACGACTACCGGCTCGGCATGCTGCACTGCCCGCTGATCATCGTGCTCGGAGCCGCCTACGGCACCCGCACTGAGCGCGGTGACGCCATGTTCGCTGCAATGGTCCGCCGATCGTGTGCCGCCATACGCGACCTGGGCTCGCTCGCCCTGGCCGCGGCTCTCGCCTGAGACCGGGGTCAGCCGGGCAGGCGGCGCCAGACGGACTGAGGCAGCAGGCGGAAGACCCCGAACACCCAGCGCAGGACGCCCGGTGACCAGATCACCGCGTCACCGCGCCCGAGGCCGCGCGCCACGTCGGCGGCCACGCGTTCGGGTCCCACCGAGAAAGGTGCGGCGGGCAGACCCTCGGTCATCTTGGTGTGCACGAACCCGGGCCGCACCACGTGGACGGAGGCGCCCGAGCCGCGCAGCGCCTCGCCGAGGCCCACGGCGAAGGCATCGAGGCCCGCCTTGTCCGACCCGTACACGTAGTTGGCGCGCCGGACCCGGTTACCGGCGACCGAGGAGAGCACGACGACGCGGCCACGTCCTTGTTGGCGCAGTCGCCCCGCCACCGCGGTCAGCGCGGCGGCGGGCCAGGTGAAGTTCACCGTGGTGAGCGCGGCCACCCGTGCCGGGTCGGCCTCGTCGGCCAGGGGGTCGCCCAGCTCGCCGACCGCCAGCACCACCAGGTCGACCGGCTCGCCGGCGGCGTCGAAGCAGTCGGCGACCGTGGACGCAGCAGAGTCTGGGTGCATGGCGTCGAAGGCCACGGTGCGGACCTGCGGCACCTCACCGGCGAGTCGCTCGGCGGCGGCGGCGAGACGGGGACCGTCGCGACCTGCGAGCACCGCCGTGCGGCAGTGCCCGGCCGCGACGAGTCGGGTCACGATGGCGGCCGCGATGTCCGAGGTCCCGCCGAGGACCACGATCGACTGGGGGTGTCCGAAGGCGTCGATCACCGTGCGATCCCCAGCCGCCGCGACAGGTCCGACGCCAGGACGCCCTCGGGGTCGACCCGTCGGCACACGGCCGCCATCTCGTCGATCCGCGGGTACATGACGGGCAGCAACTCCGGGCGCAGCCGGGCGTCCTTGGCCAGATAGACGCGGCCCCCGGCCGAGGCCACCTCCTGGTCGAGCCGGTCGAGCAAATCGGGCAGCCCGGCGGGGCCCACCGGGAAGTCGAGGGCCAGGGTCCAGCCCTCCTGGGCGAACGACAGCGGACCCGGCGTGCCCGGGCCGAAGCGCTTGAGCACCGCGAGGAAGGAGGGGACGCCCGAGTCGGAGATGGCGTCGACCGCCCGCTCCACGACGTGTCCCCGGTCGGGGCCCACGGCGAACTGGTACTGCACGAAGCCACCGGGACCGTAGAGCAGGTTCCAGCGCGCCACGGCGTCGAGCGGGTGGAAGAACGGGGCCAGAGGCTTGAACGTCTCGTTCGCGGGCCCGAAGGCGTGGAACCAGGCCTCGTTGAAGGCGCGCATCGAGTGGCGGTTCACCAGCCACCCGGGGGGCGACAGCGGCACCCCCACGCGCGGATCGCCCGGGATCTCGAGACGCCGGCCCGAAAGGCGCGCCGGCAGGGCGTCGGCGGACAGCGTGGTCACCCCGCGTCAGGATCGAGCGCACGTCGCCGCGTCGCCGCCGCACGCAGTCGAGCCAGGCGACGCTGTAACGGTGGCTGGCGTCGGTCTTCTCCATCTCGGTCATGAGGTCGTCGAGCCGCGCGTACGGTCGGTTCTCGACCTGCATCCAGGTGGTCTCGATTGGGATGAGTCCGACGGTGGCGGAGAGCACGATCCCTGTGAGGCCCATGCCGCCGGCCGTGGCCCAGAAGAGCTCGGGATCCTGGTCCGGCGACACCGGCACTGTGCCCAACGGGGTGGCGAGGGTGAGCTCCGTCACGTGCCGGGCGAAGCTGCCGTCGCGGTGGTGGTTCTTCCCGTGGACGTCCGCCGCGATGGCCCCGCCTACGGTCACGTAACGGGTCCCGGGTGTGACCGGGACGAACCACCCCTGCGGGATGACCGCCCTCATCAGGTCGTGCAGGCTGACTCCCGCCCCGACGCGGACGGTGGCCGCCCGCGCGTCAACCGCCCCGATGGAGCGCAGGCTGGTGGCGTCGACGGTCAGGCCACCGCTGCACTGGGCGGCGTCGCCGTAGCTGCGGCCGAGGCCGCGGGCGATCAGCGCCTTCGGGGGCGAGGCCAAGATCTTCTCGGTCGCAGCGTCGTCGCCAGGGCGGCACACCTCTCCTGTGGTGGGTGCGGTGCGGCCCCAGCCACTGAGCGGTTCCCGCGAGGTCTCGAGCGCAGCGCTCACGCGTACAGTCCGACGCCCATCAGGGCGACCCAGATGAGCGCGTAGACCTGCAGGACGTGGTCGTGCAGGGCCAGCTGCTCGGGCTCACCGCCCTTCCCGGCGTCGAGCAGGCGCAGGATGTGCAGGACGGCGAGCACCAGCGGGACAACCGTGAGCTCCACCCACACGACGTGGTGGCCGGCGTGGGAGAGCAGGCCGGTGCGGTCGAACGCCCACAGGCAATAGGAGGCAACGGTGACCGTGGCGGACAGCATGAGGGTCGACCGCAGGAACGAGTCGGAGTACTCGTCGAGCACGGGTCGGTGCACGCCACGCCCCTCTCCCAGCCGGGCGTGCTCGGCGCAGCGCTTCCCGGTCACCACGAACAGCGCGGCGAACGAGGTGAACACGAGGAACCAGTTCGACAGGGGGACGTGTGCCACGACGCCGCCGGCGACGGCGCGCAGCACGAAGCACGACGCCACCACGGCGAGCTCGATGACCGGTTCCTGTTTGAGCCGGAGGGTGTAGGCCACGCTCACGGCGACATAGACGGCGACGACGAGCGCGAAGCCCCAGGGCCCGATCAGGACGGCGCCGACGAGGGCGAGGCCCACGAGCACCATTCCGGCCCCGAGGGCCGCGCCCGGCCGCAGCGCGCCACTGGCCACGGGGCGTAGCCGCTTGATGGGGTGGTGGCGGTCCGAGGCAGCATCTGCCACGTCGTTGACGAGGTAGGTGCCCGATGCGGCCACGCAGAAGATGGCGAAGGCACCGATGACGCGGATGGTCACGTGCCAATGGCCGAGGACGCCGGCGGCCGCCGGGGCCATGAAGACGAGGAGGTTCTTGCTCCATTGGCGCGGGCGGAGGCCGCGGACGAGCAGGAACGCCGTCGAATTGCGCCAGGGCCGGGCCTCGTCGGGTGACCACACGGGGGAAGCCACCTCCTCGGCGCTCGTCGGCTCGGGACCGGCCGTCATCTTGCCGATGACGACGCTATCGGTGCTGTCGAGGGGGCCGCCGACATGGTGATGAAGTCGCGGGTCCACCAGGAGGCGAAGAAGCGCCCGGTGCCGCCCGTCATGCCCGACTGCAACAGCGTACCGTTGGCCGGGGTGGCGAGCCCGTTGGGCGTCGCAGGGGTGAAGTAGCTGTAATTGACCCAGTCGGTGTTGATGTCCATCTCCATGGCGCGCACCGCCCCGGCCCGCACCATGATGGTGGCCAGGTCCGAGATGCTCAGTCCGGGACCGCCGACGTAGACCAGCGCGCCGTTGGCGGTGACGCCCAGTGCAGAGCGCCACACATAGAGGCCACCGTGCAGCGCGGCGCCCCATTGCGAGGAGTTTCCGTCGGACACGGTGGGGGTGGGCTGCCCGCGGTCGACCAGCAGGATCAGGTTCTGACGGACCGAAGCCACGTTGGAGGTCATGGTCACGTCGCGGCCCCACTGCCCGACCGTGGAGGAGCCGTCCTTGTACACGACGAAGGACGCGGCGCCGTCCCGCAGGGGGATCACCGCCCGGTTGTCGGTGTAGTAGCCGCCGTTGGCATCGGACATGAGGAACCCGGCGTTGAAGGCACTGACCAGCGAGGTGGCGTCGGTGGGGGAGATCGGAGCCGTGTGCGGGTAGGGCCCTCCACCGGGGATCTGGCTGCCCGAGTACAGCGTCGCCCTGAGGAGCTTGCTGTCCATCCAAGCCACACTGACGACGTAGCTGGTGTGGATGGCGCTCGGTCGCAGCTCCGTCGTGTAGAGCGCAGGGATGCCGTGGACGAGTCGCCCTGCCGGCGTCCATTGGCCTTCGCCCGCCACGGGTGGGCTGGCCAGCGGGACGATGGGCGCCGGCGACGGCAGGTGGGCCACCGTGGCCACCGGGGTGGTCGTCGACGTGGCGGCCGGGGCGTGGATCGTGCCCTTGGGCAGCGCACCACCGACCTTCGGCTGGTGGTGCGAGTACCACCAGTTCTCGGTCCAGGTCACGATGGACGCCCCGCCGTGCTCGCGGAACCACTCGGCGGCCCTGGCGCCATACGAGCTGCCGAGAGCAGGATTGGTCAGCGCCGAGCCCAGCGACATGGCCAGCCAGAGCAGCACCACGGCGAGGACGGCGGCGATGGCCGCGAGCACGCGCCGGCGCCTGCGGTGCACGGTGGACTGCGACCAGTGCGACCCGCCGGCGCGCCCGGTGCCGGGGCCCCGATGGCGTTGGGCGTTCTGCCTCGAGCTCGTCGATGGGCGGGCTCAGCACCGGCGCTCAACGAGGTGCAGCGCCTGCCGGGGGCAGGCGCGCACGGCGCGCTCGGCATGTTCCTGGAGCGTGGGGGTGACGTCGGTTGCGTCGATCACCGGGTAGCCCCACGGGTCGCGCTCGATGCGCTCGGGGAAGACCTCAGCGCACACCCCGTGACCGTCGCAGAGCACGGGATCGACGACCAGCTCGAGCTTCCAGCGCGTCGTCACGACCGGCTCACCAACCTGCGGCCGGACACGAGCGGCGACGGTCCCGGCGACGGGTGCCGGGGACCGGTGTGGTGCCGTGTCGGTCGCCGTGCCCGGCAAAACCCGCGGCGCGGCGAACCTTGGCGCAGGAGCCGTTGCGCTGATGGGAGGTGACCTCGCCGGCGAAGACCTCGAGTCCCGATCGCACGAAGCGAGCCACGCCGTCGGGGTGCCGACACGCACCGCGTCCTTCGACGAGGTTGCACACCTCCAGGATACGCTCTGTCCGCACCGATCCTGGGCCACCCCAGGTCAACGCCTCGAACGCCGTGGCCAGATCGGCCAGACCGTGGATGCATGGTCCGCACTGACCCGCACCCTGACTCTCCATGTAGCGGACGACGTCAGCCATCTCCGCCAGCGGGCACACGTCGCCGGGGAGGAGGGCCAGGACGCCGGCGCCCAGGGTGGACCCCAACCGCCGCGCTGCCTTTTCGGTGGTGGGGAGCTCGGCGAAGTCGCGCGCGGAGACCCAGCCGCCGCCGTACCCTCCGAGCAGGACGCCCTGGGTGGCCGCGAGGTCCTGATCGCTCACCCGGGCCGACTGGCGGAGCGATGTCCCCAGCACGGCCTCGACGACGTGCACGCCAGTCGGGCGGGTCACCGTCAGGAGCATTGTGCCCGGCGTGTCGTCGGTGCCGACGCTCCGGAACCAGGCGCCGCCGAATCGGGCGACCAGGGCGACGTGCGCCAGCGTCTCCACGTTCTGGACCAGGGTGGGCCTCCCTCCCACGCCGCGCTCGCGGATGGTGGTGAGCCCCTGGAACGTGGGCAACGCGCCGCGCCGGCTGCCGCCGAGCTGGCTGACGACGGCGGTTTCCTGGCCGGCCAGGAAGGAGTGGGGACACTCCGCGATCTCGATCTCTGTCTCGTCGAGGCCCAGCCGCTTGCGCTCGGCCAACGCGCGCTCGACACCGGCGTGCAGGTTGGCCGGGACGTAGACGATGGCCCTGTGCGCACGCAGCGCGCCCGCCGCCAGCGACAGTCCGTCGAGCACGAGGTGCGGAGCCCGCTTGAGCAGGAGCGCGTCCTTACGGCTCGCCGGTTCGCTCTCGGCACCGTTGGCCACCACCACGGGGCGCCGGCGTGACCCGGCGGCGACGCTGCGCCACTTGGTCGCGACCGGGAACCACGCACCGCCGTGGCCCACGAGGCCGCTCAGCTCGAGCTCGTCGAGCAGGCCCGGCCCGGGCCGGGGCGGCGCACCCCAGCGCGCCAGGTGCTCTTGGAGCAGGTGGGCGTCGTCGTCGCCGGCGGTGCCCAGACCGAGCAGGAGCCTGGTCCCGGTCTCGGGCGCCGGTGGGCGGGGAGCCTTCACCGTGCTCATTGCGCCGCGGTGCCGGACACCTGTCCCTGCACCGTGCCGGCGTTGGGGTCGAGGGAGAGGTTCATCGACAGGTCGACCGAGCCCGTGGACCCGCTGACCACTGCCGCGATGCTGGAGCCTTCCAGCGCGGTCACGTGCCCCGTCAGGGAGCCGAACGACACCGAGCTCTGCCGCATGGAGACGCCGCCGTCGACCGCCGGACCGCTGATCTTGACCACCAGTGGTGAAGTGGTGCCCTGGAGCTGCATGGTGAGCGTCACCACGGAGATGCCGTTGGCGTCCGGCGGCGTGGTGTGCACCGTCCCCGATACGGCCTCGGTGAACGGGGTGGTGGGGGTGCCCGACGCCGTGGCCGCGCCCGCCCCGGACGTCGTCGATCCCGTCGATCCCGTCCCGGCGCTCTGCGGGGTCGACCCGGCGCTCGTGGTGGTGGTCGCACCTGCCAGCTGCGACAGCAGCGCGGGAGAGGTACCGGCACGGTGGGCCCAGCCGGGCCGCAGCGGGCCCACCACGGCGAACGCTGCCATCATGACCAGCACCACCACGCCGGCGAGGGCCGCTCCGGCGCGCCATCCCGTCGAGCGGGCGCGGCCGACGGTCAATCGCCATGCCCCGGCCGCCACCACGGTGCCGATGCAGGCGAGGGTGACGAGCAACGAGCCGGGCAATCGAGTGTCCGAGCCCGAGCCGAGCCCGTGCACGACGGCCAGGGGCCAGCATGCGTAGGCCAGCCAGTGCACGCCGCGCCAGACGCCGGTGCCGACCCGGCGACGCAACCCGCTCGTGATGGCCACGGCGAGGAGCATGTCGAAGGCCAGCGCGCCCAGGCCGACCCAGACCGGTCGGTACGGGGATCGGAAGGGGATGACCGCGTCGGCGAGGCCGATCGGCACGTAGCCGTCGCCGACCGTCGACACGATGTGGACGCCGATCAGGGCGAGGCAGAACAAGGAGAGGTTGCGGTGCACCGACTGGGACAAGAACCGCGGCCACCGCTCCGTCGTCCAACCGACCGAGGCGATCGCGCCCAGCGTCACGGTGGCCGACAGGAGGATCAGCGACACCAGTCCGGAGGAGCGGGTCAGGTACCACAGGGCGCTCGACCCGTGTCCAACGGTCGAGACGAGGGCGATCACGGGGCCACGCCGGCGGGAGTGCGGGTGTGCTCGGCGTCCCGGCGGGCAGCGGGCTCGGGCCATCCGGCGGTCCGGCTGACGCTGCCGTCGGCGGCCACCAGGCGTGCGGGCAAGCCGAGCTCGTCGAGCCACGCGACGGCTCCGGCCCCGAGCACCATGGCCGCGGTCGAGGCGGCGTTGGCCTCGACGCATGTGGCGGCGGTGACCGAGACGGTGCGCCAGCAGGTGACGGCCGGCCGGCCCGTCGATGGGTCGATGATGTGATGGACGTCGTCGTTCCCGAGCCGCCAGCGACGTGACCCGGTCCCCGACGAGGCGAGCCCGCCCGAGCGGATGGACACCGTCTCGGCGGCATCCGGGGACGTGCAGGTGTCGGCGAGACCGACGACGAATCCCTCGGCGGGCGGCTGCCCGGCCGTGGCGACGTCGCCCCCGAGCGAGACCAGCACGCCGCATCCCAGCCGCTCCGCTACGACGCCGGCGGCGCGGTCGGAGGCCAGCGCCTTGGCCGTCGCGCCGAGGTCGAGGGCGGTGCCGGCGGGCAGCGCGACGGTGCGGGACTCCTCGTCGAGGACGACGCCGCGCCAGCCCGGAACCGGTTGTTCGTCTGGCATCGTGCCGTCGCGGCCGCCGCGGACCTCGTCGATGTCGCGGTCGTAGCCGATCCCGATCATGGCGGCGCCCGACCGTGGGGTCGACCAGCCCGCCGGTGGCCTCGGCCATGGCGAGCGCCACGCCGACGGCCTCGAGGAGGTCGCTGCTGACGGGGGTGACAGCGCCGGCCTGGGCGTTGAGCTGGCTGAGCTCGGAGTCGTCGCGGAAGCGGCTGGCCACCCGGTCGATGCGGGCCAGCTCCGCCTCGAGGAGCCGGGACGCCTCGACCAGCGCGCCGCCGTCGGTGACGAAGAGCTCGGCGATGGTGCCGATCGCCTTGGTCCGGAACGTGCAGGGGACAGGTGCCGGCCCGCCGGTGGGCGAGCCGGACGAGCCGGGCATCAGCTCGAACCGCTCGTCACCGGGGGCGGGTTCGAGCTGCTCTGGGGAGCCGACGCGGGCGGATTCAGGCCCGACCCGCTGTTCCCCGTGTTGCCGCTGTTGCCGAGCGAGGTGGGGCTCCCCGTGCCCGACGAGGTGCCACTGCCGGTGCTGGTGGAGGTGGTGGTGTGATGGCCCGGCGAGGCCTTGGCCACGTAGACGCCGATGGCACCGACGGCCCCGAGCGTGGCCACCGCGATGGCCGCGGTGATGCTCGAGAGCCTGCTCAGGGCCGTGTCCCGGCGTAGCGCGCCGATGTGCCGCCGCTGGTCGCGGCCCGCTGGTCGAACTCGTGCCATGACCAGCAGGGTATGGACCGAATCTGACGGCTCTATGAAGAACGGGGACGGAGGGGTAAGGATTCGCTAAGAGTCGGGACGCTCCAGGCCCTGGTCGTGGTCGGGACCCGGCCTCCGAGGGGCGTGCCGGCGCCAGGACACCTCCATCCGGGCCCCGCCCAGGTCGGCCACGCCGAGGTGCCAGGTGCCCTCCGTCGCCCGGACCACCGAGTCGGCGATGGCGAGCCCCAGCCCGGTGCCCGACGCCGACTCGGACACCCGGTGGAAGCGGTCGAACACCGCCTCACGCTGGTCAGGTGGGATGCCCGGCCCCGAGTCGTCGACCCGCAGGCTGACGCGCCCTCCCGTCGACCGGGTCGTGACCTCGACCCGCCCGCCCTCGCCGGCGAACTTGCACGCGTTGTCCACCAGGACCCCGACCAGCCGGTCGACGAGGTCCGACTCGGCCGTGACGGTGCACGGGCCAGCTCCGACCCGGTGCATCGACAGCGCGACGTTCCGGCGCGTGGCCAGCGAGGCGAACCGGTCGACGCAACTCTCGGCGATCTCGGCCACGTCGGCGACTTCCGGCCGCGCCGCTCGTGGGTGGTTGGTCGTCGGCTCGCGCCAGCCAGAGCAGGTCCTCGACGATCTGTCGCAGCCGCCCGCTCTCGGCGCCGACGCGCTCGAGCACCTCGCGGTACTCCTCGGGGCCGCGTGGGCGGCTGAGCGCCAGGCCGATCTCGGCGTCGATCACCGAGATCGGCGTGCGCAGCTCGTGGGAGGCGTCGGCGGTGAAGTCCGCCTGGCGGCGGCGCACCAGCTCCGACGGTGCCGAGGCGCGCAGGCCGACCACGGTCGCGCCGGCGAACACGGCCACGGCGAGGATCACGCCGAAGGCGAGCTCGACGGTGAGGAGCGCGGACCGCACGCTGGACCCGCTGGCGACGCTCTGCCCGGCCACCAGGAGCGTGCTGCCCGTGCGCACCTCGTCGAAGCGGAAGGTGGACGAACCGACCCGGACCGTGACGGGCGCGGTGTCCCAGTGGCGTGCCGGCAGCGTGGGGGAGGCAGGCGTCACCGGAGTCACGGCGCCTGACCGCGCGATCGACCAGAGGTAGACCGGTGCATCGTCCACGTCGGACTCGCCGTGGCCTTGTTGTGTCCCGGGTCCGCCCTCGCCGCCCGAACCGGGCAGCGGCCAGGGTCTGCCGTTGGGCGTCGTGCAGTCGGTCGGTCAGGCGTGCGTCGGTCGTGGTGACGAGGTGGTGCGACACCACGAGGTTGAGGACGAGGGCGGCCACTACGTAGCCGGCCATGACGATCAGCGTGGCCACGGCGGCTACCCGGAGCGCGTGGCGCCGATGGGCGCGGCCGGAAGTCACTGCGGCACCAGCCGGTACCCGGTGCCTCGCACCGTCTCGATGCGCGACTGGCTCCCCGACAGCTTCGCCCGCAACCGACCGACGTGGACGTCGATCGTGTTCGACCCGACGGCCTCGGCCTCGTCCTCCCAGACCTGCTCGGCGATGATCCGGCGGGTGACCACGGCCGGGGAGCGGCGGAGCAGCAGCTCGACCAGCGCCGTCTCCGTCGCGGTGAGCGTGACGGCGTCGTCGCCGACGGTCACCTGGCGCGTGGCGGGATCGAAGCGGAGGTCGCCGCACTCGAGGACCGGATCGAGCGCGAGCGGCGGCCGGCGCTGGAGCGCCTGGATCCGCGCCACGAGCTCCTCGAAGTCGAACGGCTTCACCAGGTAGTCGTCGGCGCCCACGTTCAGTCCCTGCACCCGGTCGCCCGCCGCGTCGCGCGCCGTGAGCATCATGATCGGCGTGCGGTCGCCGGCGCGGCGGGCCTCGTGCACCACCTCGATGCCGGTCAGCTCAGGCATGCGCCAGTCGAGCACCGCCACGTCGTAGTCGTAGGCGCGCAGGTGGCGAAGGGCCGACGCCCCGTCGGGCACCGCGTCCACGACGTAACCCCGCTCCTTCAACCCACGCTCGATCACGGAGCGCAGTCCGGCATCGTCCTCGGCGACGAGGACCCTCATGACGCGTCCCGGGCCGCCTGACCGGAGGCGAGCTGGTGGCGACATGGACGTCCACGCTACGGGGTGACGGCCGCTCCGGCGCAGCGGCGCCGGTACACCTCCCGCACCTGGCGGCCGTCTACACTCGCCGCACCGGGCAGCCTGAGGAGGCGCGACGTCGCCGACGGCCTGCCCGCACTCGGGGCCCGACAATGGGAGAGCAGGGTAGGTCGTGGAGTTCCTTCTGGCATCGACGGGTCACACCAGTGGCCTCGAAGGCTTCTTGGCCTCGGTGGGCTACGCAGCGGTCTTCACACTCAGCTTCATCTCGTCCATGGGCCTGCCGGTCGGGGCCGAGCTGGCGTTGATCTTCGGGGGCGTGCTGGCCAGCACCGCGGGTGCGCACGCGAACGGAGTGAGGCCTCTGTCCCTGGCGCTGGTCATCGTGGCCGGCGCACTGGGTGAGGTCCTGGGCTCGCTGGCCGGCTACGGCATCGGCCGCTACGGCGGCCGCCCCCTGGTCGACAAGTTCGGCAAGTACCTGCTCTTGACCCACAAGGATCTCGACCGGGCCGATGCCTGGTTCGCCCGCCGGGGTGAGCCCGTCGTGTTCTTCGGTCGGTTCATCCCGCTGCTCCGCTCGTTCGTGTCCTTCGCGGCCGGTCTGGGCGAGATGTCGATCGGCAAGTTCACCGTGTTCACCGCCGCCGCGTGCGTCATCTGGGTCACGGCTATCTGCTCACTCGGCTACAGCCTCGGCAGCAGCTACGAGAAGGTGCTCAAGGCCTTCAGCTACGCCGGCTACGTCATTGCGGCGCTGGCCGTCGTCGCCGTCGTCGTGGTCTTCGTGCACCGCTACCGCGAGTACCGAAAGGAGCAGACACCGGCGCCCACGGCGGCGCCGTCGGCCGGGCCGCCTGAGGCCGCTCGTCGGCTACCGTCGTCGTCCGCCAGCCGAGGCCCGGGTCGGCGACCTGCCGCCGGCGCGCCACGGACAGCTGCTTCCCCAGCTCAGTCCTCCTCTCGTCGGCAGCCCGTTCCTCACGGTCAAGCGGGGTCCGGTTCGCGCCGACAACTGTGGATGAATCGTCGTCGGAACCCTCGGTGCAGGGGTCCGCACGCAGGACGGGACGGAAGTGGGTTGATGGGGGACCAAGGCGGGAGCGAGCCGACTCCTCTTCGTGGTGAGGGCGTACCGGCCGTCCCCGCTGGGCGTCGCCTCCGCTCCGAGACCAAGGACGCGTCTGCTGCGCGCCACGGCCGGGTTGCTCGGCGCCGTCGAGGTGTCGATCACGGCCGAGCGGCCCGACGACGCCTTGGCCTCGCCGGTGGAGCTTCCGGGCCGGCGGCTGTGGCTCTGGGCGTCGCCCGAGGGACGGACCGAGCCGTTCGACGATATGGATCGCGAGATGCTCGGGACCCTGGCGGCACTGGGCTCGACCGCGCTGACCAACGCCGAGCTCTACTCCGAGGCCAAGCAGCAGCGCGACGACCTGGCCGTGATCACCGCGAGCATCGGCGAGGGTGTGTGCACCGTCGACCGCGCCGGGCGGATCACCTCCATGAGCCCTGCAGGCGCACGCCTGTTGGGATGGGCCGACGCGAGCGCGGACGAGGGCGGCGTGCCGCCCGGCACGGTGACGCCGCGGTTCTTGCTCGACCCGGCCCGGCGGGCCATGGCGCTGCGCCACAACGTCGTGAGCGACGACATCCGCTTCGAGAGGGCCGACGGGACCCAGTTCCCAGCCAGCCTGACCGCGGCGCCGGTGGACGACGACGGCGATCCCGCGGCCGCGGTGATCGTCTTCCGCGACACCTCCGAGCGCCGCGCGTTCGAGGACCAGCTGGCACGGCACGCGTTCCAGGACCCCCTGACCAGGCTGGCCAATCGGCGGCTGTTGCTGGATCACCTCGACCACGCGCTGCTCCAGGCGCAGCGGAGCGGGACGCGGGTGGCGGTGCTCTTCGGCGATCTGGACTGCTTCAAGGTGGTCAACGACAGCCTGGGCCACCAGGTGGGTGACGAGCTGCTGCGGGTGGTGGCGGACCGGCTGCGCAGCGCGGTGCGGCCCGGCGACACCCTGTCGCGGTTCGGGGGCGACGAATTCGTGGTCGTCCTCGAGGGGATGGCCTCGCACGAGGACGCCGGTCAGGTGGCCGAGAGGATCCGCGAGGCCCTGCGCGAACCGGTCCTCTTGAGCGGGGGCCACGAGGTCGTCGCCACCATGAGCATCGGCATGGCCCTGAGCCGGCCACGCGGCTCGACCCGGGACGACCTCATCCACGCGGCGGACGTGGCCATGTACCGGGCCAAGCAGCGCGGCCGGGACGGGCGCGTGGCCTTCTTCGACGAGGAGCGCGCGACCGGGCGAGGCCGGGCCGACCGAGGTGCCGCCCGATCTCGAGACCGCGCTGCTCGCACGCGGTCGAGCGCGGCGAGGTGGTGGTGCACTTCCAGCCCGTGGTCTCGCTGGCCGATCAGCACATCGTCGGCGCCGAGGCCCTGGTGCGCTGGAACCACCCCGAGCACGGCATGCTGGCGCCACCGCAGTTCATCGAACTGGCCGAGGGCAACGGTGCCATCCTGCCCATCGGGCGCTTCGTGCTCGAACAGGCCTGCCGTCTCGCCACGTCGTGGCTGGAGACGCTCGGCGTGCGCCTCGAGGTGAGCGTGAACCTGTCGTCGCGCCAATTCCAGCAACCGGGCCTCGAGGTGGAGGTGGCCGAGGTGCTCGCCGCCACGGGCGTCGACCCGTCGCAGGTCTGCCTGGAGATCACCGAGAGCCTGGCCATGTACGACGTGGACCAGACCGCCACCATCTTGTCCACCTTGCACGGGCTCGGGGTGCGGCTCGCCATCGACGACTTCGGCACAGGGCACTCCTCGCTCGGCTACCTGGCGCAGTTCCCCATCGACGTGATCAAGATCGACCCCAGCTTCACCCGCGACATCGACCAGGACCCGGTGAAGTCCGCCATTGTCTCGGCGGTGATCGCCTTGTCGCACGCCATCGACGCGACGACCGTGGTCGAGGGTGTCGAGACGCTGCCCGAACTCGAGCAGGTCAGGACCCTGGGCTGCGACAAGGCCCAGGGCTTCTACTTCTCGCGGCCATTGCCCCCCGAAGGTTTCGAGGCGATGGTGGCCGAGGCGGGGCACGGGCGAGACGCCCGACACGCGCATCTTCCGCTGGGAGGCGCTGGCGGGCTAGCCGACCGCACCCTCGGGCGTGCCCGGCTTCGGTGCTCGCTCAGCGGCTGGCGCGCAGGGCGTCACCGAGCAGTGGCACCACCTGGTGCCAATCGCCCACGATCCCGATGTCGCAGTGCTCGAACACCGGCGCGTCGGGATCCTCGTTCACCGCCAGGATGGTGCCGGCGGCGCGGACCCCGACCATGTGGTTGAACTTCCCGCTGAGCCCGAGCGCCACGTAGAGCCGGGGGGCCAGGGAGCGGCCGGTCACCCCGATCTGTCGGGCCCGTGGGGCCCAGCCCTTGTCGGTGACCTTGCGGGTGACGGCCAGCTCTGCCCCGAGGAGGGCGGCCAGTGGGCTGAGCTGCGCGTACTCGTCGGGCCGCACACCCTGGCCGACGCCGATGACGACCTGCGCCCGGGCCAGCGTCTCGACGTCGTCGTCCCGCGTCTCGTCGAGGACCCGCACCCGGCCGCGGCGCCCGAGCGAGGCGCGTCTCGCACGACCCGGACCGGGTTGCGGCGGGCGCGCCGAAAGGACGCCGGGACGCACGGTCACCATCTGCACCCGGCTGGTACACGTGATGTCGGCCACCAGTGCGCCGGCGAACGCCGGCTTGGCGGCCACGAGCACGTCGTCGCGTACCGAGAGCATGACGGCGTCACCGACCAGCCCGGAGTCGGTGGCCGCAGCGACGCGCCGGCTACCTCTCGGCCGAAGGCGGTGCTCGGCGCCAGCACCGCCCACGGGTCCGTGGCGCGGACGTGCGCCACCAGCGCGTCGGCGACATCCTCGGCCACGTCGGGCCCCTCCAGGACGACGACGACGTCGGCGACGTCGCCAGCGAGGTCGGCGTTCCCCGGGCACAGGGCGTGTACGGCTCCGCCGGACTCCCGGGCGAGCTCCGCGGCCGCACCGAGCAGTTCGCGCGCCACCTCGGGACGGCCCGCCTCGGCCAGCACGGCGCCACCGGGGGACGCCCCGGCCACTCGGCGCCGGCGGCATTGGGGTCGTGACCGCCACCGCACGGGCCTCCGCGCCGGCGCCGGCGCCGGGCGTCTCGGCTCGCGCCACCCAGTGCGCCCCGCCGGGCCAGCGCGCCCACGGCCTCGTGGACCTGGTCGGCCACCGTCCCCGCCAGGACGCGACGCTCGCGGTCGTGCTCCATGGGTCGTGTGGCACCCGACCACCGTCGGGCTGCCCGACGCGCCCCACGGGCCCGACCCGAGGTCCGAGGCGGCGAGCCGACTCAGCCGGGCCGGCGGCACGGCGGCCCGGCCCTCGGGGTCCACCTTGCAGGGGTCGCACAGGCGCTCGGCCGCCGTGAGGACGGCGGGCAGGTCGATCTCGACCACTTGGGTGCCGTCGTCGTGCTCGAGCTGCAGAAGCAGGTGCTCGCCCCGGTCCTCCAGCTGGCGCACGCCGTCGGCGAAGGGAAGCCCGAGGAGCTGGGCCAGCTCCGGGCCCGACCTGTCCGGTCTCACCGTCGATGGAGTTGCGCCCGAGCAGCACCAGGTCGAAGGGCCCATGAAGCGTCGAGCGCGGCGGCCAGCGCCCGCGCCGTGGCCAAGGTGTCCGAGCCGGCGAAGGCGTCGTCGCACAGGTGGACGCCGCCGTCGGCCCCCCAGGCGACCGCCTCGCGCAGGACGTCCTCGGCCTCGGGCGGCCCGAGCGTGAAGACGGTGCACGAGCCGCCCGTCTGGCGGGCCAGGGTCACGCCGTGGGCCACGGCCCGGCGGCAGTAGGGGTTCATCTCGAGCGCACGTCGGCGCGCACGAGGCGCCCGCCCTCGAGGCGGAGTGACTCGGCCACGGGGACCTGCTTGGCCAGCGCGGCCACGCGCAGGGGGGTACCCGCCACGCGTGTCATCGGCCGAGCGCCGCCCCGGCCGGGCTGCGGGGGTCCGACCCGCCCACCAGCACCGTCGCCCCACCGGGCTCGCGGTACGTGGCCACCACTTGCGCGCAGCCGACGGCCACCGGGTCGAAGGCGCCGATGGCGCGGACCCGGTGGCCGCGCCCGGTCAGGCCGTCACGCCACGCCGAGGGCGCGTCGGACTCGACTAGCACGGTCAGGTCCTCGCCCCACCACAGGCGAAAGGGCCCGGCGGAAGGGGCCTCGAGGACGAGTCGGGGCGCCGCCACCGCGGCGGAGGGGTCCTGGCCGGCCGCGAGCAGTCGGGCCAGGAGCTGGCTGTTGATCTGGGGCTGGGCGTCACCGCCCATGGCGCCGACGAGGTACGCCGGCACACCCTCTGAGGTGGTGACGAGCAGAGGGGAGAGCGTGTGCGGCGGGCGCCGGCCCGGCGCCGGTTCCGCCGGGTGGCCGGGCTCGAGCGAGAACCCGAGTCCGCGGTTGTGGAGGAACACTCCGGTGCCCGGCTCGACGAGGTGCGAGCCGAAGTCGAGCGCGTTGGACTGCGTGAGCGACACGCCGAGCCCGTCGGCGTCGAGCACGCACAGGTGCGTCGTGTCACCGTCGCCCAGGCGGGCCAAGCCCGCACCGCCGGGCGCGCCCGAACCGGGCCGGACGTCGGCGGGTGCCGCCGCGGCGCGGTCCACCCGGGCCGCGGCGGCGGCCAGGCGTTCCTCGCGCAAGCAGCGCGGTGCCGTCGGCACCGTCGAACAGCACCGCGGGGCGGTCGTGGCCGACGGCGCGCCACGACTCGACCAACAGGTGCGCCCACGCCGGGTCGTCGGGGTCGTCGCCGAGCCCGGCGCGCTCGGCGACGGCGGCACCGGCCAGGGTGAGGTAACCCTGGGAGGGCGGCGGAACGGTCCACACCTCGTGGCCCCACACGCGCTGGCGCAGCGGCTCGCACCAGTCGGCCAGGTCCCGCTCCAGGTCGGACGGCGAGTAGTGGCCGCGTCCGAGTTCGCGCAGGCCGCGCCCGAACTCTCCGCCGTAGAAGCCGTCCCGGCCGTCCCGGGCGATGGCGCGCAGCGTGCGGGCGATTCCCGGCAGGCGCACGCGCTGGCCCACCTCGAGCGGGCCGTGTGGGCACAGCTCGCCGCGCGCCGGGCACGTCGTGGACGAGGTGGCTCGCCAGCGCCAGCAGCACCGAGGCCGGGTATCCCTCCTCGGCCAGCTCGACGGCCGGCGCCAGCACCACCTCCAGCGGGAGCCGGCCATGGCGCGCGTGGAGCGCCAGCCAGCCGTCGACGGCCCCGGGCACCGGCACGCTGCGGACGTCCCGGCGGACCGGCATGACGGCCGATCCCTCGGCGCGCAGGGCGGCGGCGTCGGAGCCGGCGCCGGCGCGGCCCACTGCGAGCAGCGCCTGGGGTGGTGCGCCGGGGGCCGCCACCACGGCCAGCACGTCACCGCCGAGCCCGCTCATGTGCGGCCCCACGACTGCCATGGCGGCGCCGGTGGCCACCGCGGCGTCGGCGGCCGAACCGTGGCGCGCCAGCATCTCGAGCCCGGCCGCGGCTGCCAGCTGGTCGGCGGCGGCGACCATGCCGCGCAGCCCGGTGCGCGGCCCGAACGGGGCGAGGGGCAGGCTCAACGGCGGGGTGTCACAGGATGACGACCGAGCGCAGGACCTCGCCGCGGTCCATCCGGGCGAAGGCCTCCTCGACTTCGTCGATGGCGATGGTCTCGGTGACGAAGCGGTCGAGTTCGAGACGGCCCTGCAGGTAGAGGTCGACGAGCATGGGGAAGTCACGTGCCGGGAGGCAGTCGCCGTACCAGCTCGGCTTCAGCGCCCCGCCGCGCCCGAAGAACTCGATCATGGGCAGGTCGATCCGCATGTCCGGCGTCGGCACGCCGACCTGCACCAAGGTGCCGGCGAGGTCGCGGGCGAAGAACGCCTGCTCCATCACCGCCGGGTGTCCGACCGCCTCGATGCAGACGTCGGCGCCGTTGCCGTCGGTCAGGGCGCGGACGGCCTCGACGGGGTCTGTCCTCGACGCGTCCACCGTGTGGGTGGCGCCGAACTCGGTCGCCAGGGGCAGCTTGCGCGGGTCCTTGTCCACGCCGATGACGGTGGCCGCCCCGGCGAGCTTGGCGCCGGCCACGGCGGCGCACCCGACCCCGCCGCAGCCGAAGACGGCGACCGAGTCGCCCGGGCCGACGGCGCCGGTGAACAGAGCCGAGCCCAGCCCGGCCATGACGCCGCAGCCGAGCAGCCCGACTGCCTCGGGCCGGGCCGACGGGTCGACCTTGGTGCACTGGCCGGCGGCCACCAGCGTCTTGTCCGCGAACGCGCCGATGCCCAGCGCCGGGGAGAGGGGCGTCCCGTCGGCCAGGGTCATCTTCTGCGTGGCGTTGTGGGTGGCGAAGCAGTACCACGGGCGTCCCCGCCGACAGGCCCGGCATTCGCCGCACACGGCGCGCCAATTGAGGACCACGAAGTCGCCCGGGGCCACGCCCGTCACTGCGGGACCCACGGCCTCCACCAGGCCGGCCGCCTCGTGACCGAGCAGGAAGGGGAACTCGTCGTTGATGCCGCCCTCGCGGTAGTGCAAGTCGGTGTGGCACACACCGCACGCCTGGACGGCGACCACGGCTTCGCCGGGGCCGGGGTCGGGGACGACGATCGTCTCGACGGAGACGGGCGCCCCCTTCTTGGTCGCCACCACGCCGCGCACCTGCTGTGCCATCGGTTGCTCCTCTCCCCGGGGCGACCCCAGGTGCCCCCGGCCGGGCTCACATGATGCCCGATCCCCGCGGTGACCGGTCCGGCCCGGCCCGTCAGGCGTCGACGCCGGCCACGAAGATGCAGAACGGATGGCCGGCGGGATCGGCGTAGACGAAGAGCATCTCCTCGGGGTCGTCCGAGCGGTCGAGCAGGAGTCGAGCCCCCAGCTCGAGGGCTCGGGTGTGCTGCGTGGCCAGGGCGGCCTGGTCCGGCACGGTCAGGTCGAGGTGGAGCTGCTGGGGCGTGCCCGGACGGGGCCAGGTGGGGACGGCGAGTGCGGCCACCTGCTGGAAGGCGAGCCGCGGCGCGCCCGAGGCGTGGACGAGCACGAGCCAGTCGCGCCCCTTGGCGTCGTCCACCCCCACCGGCGGCGGCTCGTCCCCGGGGCGGTAGGCGTAGCCGAGGAGCTCCCGGTAGAACTCGGCCAACGCCCGGGCGTCGGTCGCGTCGAGCACGACCTGTCGGAGCAGGGGCCGGTCCGAGAACCCGGGGGCGTCCCCGTCCACCCGGGCGCGCCGGTCGTCGGGCGGGAGATGACTCGGGTCCTCCATGGGGGACAGTCAAGCGCGGTGCTGTGACCGCTGGGCCTCGTATCGTGAGCGGCCATGGCCGGCGCGGGTTACATCGAGGTACCCCGTGGTTGGCGGCGCTCGGGCGGCAGGGGTCTCGGCCCATTCGTCACCCGGGAGGCGTTCCGGCTGCCCGACGGGTCGTCGCTGTCGTGGGAGTCGCGCTGGCACCGCAAGCACCCGCACGTGGGCTCGGCGGGATCGACCTGGTGGGCGTGGCGGGCCATCGGCTGGTGGATCGGGCTGCTCTTCGCCATCGGCTCGATCTGCTTCGCCCTGGGCTCCTTCCCGCCGTACGCCACCGCGGTCGGGACCGACGCCGACAACTGGACCTACTTCATCGGTTCCATCTTCTTCACCACGGCGTCGTTCCTGCAGTACTACGAGACGGCCTCGACCCCTGCCGCGTTGGTGGGCGGGCGGCGCCTGGGGCCACGGTCGCTGCTGCGGGTCCAGCACCACCGGATCGACTGGTGGGCGGCGGCCGTGCAGCTCCTCGGCACCCTGTTCTTCAACCGGACCACCTTCAGCGCGCTGGTGGTCGCCACGGGCGCGTCATCGGCGCACCACCCGATCTGGCGCCCCGACGCGTGCTCGGGTCCGTGTGCTTCTTGGTCTCGAGCTGGCTCGCGTGGGCCGAGGAGTGCCACGGGTCGTGGGCGTGGCAGCCCCGGCGGTACGCGTGGTGGATCACCGCGCTCAACCTGGTGGGCTCCATCGCCTTCGGCGTATCGGCCGTGGCCTCCTACGTCGAGCCCAGCGGCCAGCTGGTCAGCCTGGCTCTCACCAATCTGGGCACCTTCGTCGGCGCGCTCTGCTTCCTGGCCGGTGCCGTGCTGTTGCTGCCCGAGCGCACCCGTGAGGGGCCCGACACCGGGGAACCGACGCATCCCGTCGACGCCACCGGCCCGGGAAGGTGAGGACGTGATCAGGATGCTCTCGAGCCCGCCCGGCGTGCTGGCCGTCGAGGTGGTGGGCATGCTGACCCGGGACGACTACGACACGGTGATCTTGCCGGGACTCCGCGACCTCATCGACGGGACGGGCGAGATCCGCTTCGTCGTCCTCTTCGGCGACGCCTTCGAAGGCCTGACCGAGAGCGGGTCGCCGGCCGACGCCATGCTCTACGTCGACGAGGTCGTGCACGGCGACCTGGCCAAATGGAAGCGGTGCGCCGTGGTCACCGACGTCCACTGGCTCCGGCATGCGGTGGCGCTGTTCCGCTGGATGATGCCCGGCCAGGTCGCCACCTTTGGCGCCGCGGACGTGGCGGATGCCGTCACCTGGGCCGCCGGTCGGTGACACATCTGCCTCGCTCGCCGGACTACGGGCCGACCAGCGTGAACGTGCCGCCGAAGGCGGTGGTCAACGGGGTGAAGTCGCGGGCGCGGGCGCAGGCGCCGTCGCAGTGGCGAGAGCCGGTGTCCGCGCTGAACGCGTAGACCGAGACCCGCCGCCCCGCCGGTCCCGTCGCCGGGGTTGCCACCACCACCACGGTCAACTGTCCGGTGCGCGCCGGCGTCCCCGCCAGGTGCTCAACAGCAGGAACCCGGCGGCCGCCAGCGGCAGCACCACGGCGCCGAAGGCACCCTCCCCGGCCATCAGGAAGGCCAGCCCGACGACGGCAGCCGTGGCCACGGCGAGCTCGGGCGTGTCGCCGACGACGAAGTCCCAGCAGAAGCGCCCGAAGGCGCGGACCGCTCGGGCGAGGGCCGTCAGCGCGGTCACGACGCCGCCTCGGGCAGGGACTCGACGGGCGGCGGGAGCGGGGCGGGCAGCGCGGCGCGCATGAGCGCGGTGAAGGCGAGGTACGTCACGGCGAAGAAGCCGACCAGCACGGGGATGGCCAGGTCGCTGCCGGGCCAGTGCACCCCGGCGCCCTCGCCCACCCAGAAGACACCGAAGCTGCTCAGCATCACGCCGACGACCGTCTTGATGGTGTTCTCAGGCACCTCGCCGAGCTGGCGGGACACCAGCAGGCCGACCACGGCCACCAGCACGACGGCCGCCGCTGCCGCCAACGCGGCCAGGCCGAGTCGGTGCTGGGCCGCGCCCAGGCTGATCACGATGAGCACCACCTCGGTGCCCTCGAGGAAGACGCCCTTGAAGGCCACGACGAAGCCCACGCCGTCGCGGCGCCCGCGTGGCCGTCCCGGTCCGGCGCTCGCGCCCCCCGTGTCCCCGAGTGCGTCCGGCGTGTCGGCGGAGCCCAGCTCGGCCACGGTCTCGGCGAAGATGGCGTCCTCGTCGTGCGGGGCCTTGTGGCCGCTCGAGCGCAGGATGGCCTTGCGCAGCCACTGGAGCCCGAGGACCAGCAGCAGCGCGCCCACCACGACCCGCAGGGTGTCGATCGGGACGTAGCGCACCAGGGGCACGCCCACCACCACCACGAGCACCCCGAGCACGAGCGCCGCCGCCGCGGCGCCCTCGAGCGCCGAGCGCCACCCCCGGCTCACGCCGGCGGCCACCACCAGCGTGAGCGCCTCGACCATCTCCACCAGGCTGGCGAAGAAGACGGCCAGGACCAGGACGAGCGTCGACGACGTGTGCATCCGCGCCGAAGATACGCCGCCGCCGGACCCGCCCCGCGCCCCGTGCGGCGGTAGTGTGCTGGCGAGTCGTTGACCTGGGGTTTCCCGGTCACGGGGAGGACGGTTGCCATGGGTGAGGACGGTCGCAATTACGTCGTCGTGTCGGCGGACACGCACGCGGCGCCCGACAGCCTGGACCACTTCTTGTCGTACGTGGACCCGGCGCACCGGGAGGCCGTGGCCGCCTTCGGTGACCTCTCGGCGCTCGCCATCTCGGCGTTCGGCGGTGTCGACCCGGGCGAGGTCGACGACCCCGACCCCGTCCGCGCCACCGCGGCGCGGCGCCTGGCCGGCATGGGCGTCGACGTGCGGGCGGCGGCGGGGTGGCTGGCGCACTACGACGCCGACTGGGTCATCCCCGGCGACGGGGACGGGCGGCGGCTGGCCGTGCTCGAGGAGCAGGGGATCCACGCCGAGGTGACCCTGCCCGGGCCCATCCTGGCGGGCGGGATCTCTCCCGCCATGTATCTCGGCGGCCGGACCGACAAGGGCCTCGAGGTGGTGTGGCCCGCCCTGCACGCCTACGTACGCTGGCTGGCCGACTTCTGCGCCGCCGCACCCGGGCGGCGCGCCGGCTGCATGCCCATCGACTTCCACGACATGGACCGGGCGGTGGAGGAGGTGGCGTGGGCGCGGGAGCACGGCATCTTCGGCGGTGTGATGCTGCCCGCCATGATGGTGTCCACCAAGCTGCCCGGATACGCCGACGCGTACTACGAGCCCTTCTGGAGCGCGTGTGAGGACCTGGGCATGGTCGTCAACCTGCACACCGGCGCGTCGGGCGGGGCGACGGACGCCAAGTACCTCTACGACCCTGAGCACGGCGGCATGCTCGGTCTCTACGAGGTCTTCGTGTTCACCCGCCGGCCGCTGTGGTTCCTGATCTTCGGTGGTGTGTTCGACCGCCATCCCGATCTGCGGGTCGTGGTGACCGAGAACGGCGTGCAGTGGCTGCCTTCGCTGATCCGGGACATGGAGTCGTTCTTCGACACCCACGGCGGTGCGCCGGTTCGCCGCTACCTCGAGATGCGGCCTCGCGAGTACTTCGAGAAGCACGTGTGGCTCGGCGGCTCCCTGATGAAGCGCTACGAGGCCGAGATGCGCCACGAGATCGGCATCGACCGGCTCATGTGGGGAGCCGACTACCCGCACGTCGAGGGCGCGGCACCCGTGCATCGTGAGATTCTGCGCTACATCTTCGGCGGGATGCCCGAGAACGACGTGCGCCGCATGCTCGGGGGCAACGCCATCGACCTGTGGGGCTTCGACGGGGCGCTGTTGCAGGCCGTGGCCGACCGCGTCGGCCCCACGGTGGCCGACCTGGCCGAACCGATCGCGCTGGACGACATCCCCGAGACGTTCAGCTGGAGCCTGGCGCGGCCCGTCCCGCTGGCCGCGCCGTCAGGACCAGGCGCCCCTCGTGCGGCGGCATCCTCGATGATGTAGCCGCGCACAGTCCTCGTCGGAGCAGCCCTCGTCGGATCAGCCCTCGTCGGAGATGAGCAGCCGGTACCCGATGTCGACGGCGTCGGTCCCGGCCAGGTCCGCATGCCGGGCGCGCCAGGCGCCGCTGGCCAGGTCCGAGGAGAGCGCCGCCACCCCCCGGGCCACGACGTCGGGGTCGGCCAGCGCCAGGCCCGAGCAGTTGGCCCGCACGGCCGGGTCGAGGTAGGCCTCGGGCCGACACCAGTAGGCGCCGAGCACGCCGTCCCGCATGTCGCGTGGCACCGGGAGGTCGATGATCTCGGTGGCGCCGATGGCGTCGGCCACCGCATGGGCGCCCGGACCGGCGCGCCGGGTGGTCGCCGCCACCTCGGGCAGGTACTCCTCGAGGAGCCAGAACCGCGCGTGAACGTCGAAGTCGATGGCCAGGATCACCCGACGAGGCGCCACCCGGCAGAGCTCGGCCAGCCCGGCCGCCGGGTCGTCCCAGTGGTGGACTGTGCACACGGCCATGACCACCTCCGCGCTCCGGGTAGGCAGCGGCAGCGCGGAGGCGCTGGCCCGCATCACCGGCGCGGCGCCCGGCGGCCGCTGGCGCACCATCACCGCCGAGGGCTCGACGGCGATCACGGCGCGGTCGCGCCCGGCCGGCTCGTAGGAGCCCGTCCCGGCACCGACGTTCACCACCACGCCGGCGTCACCCAGCTGCGCGCCGATGGCGGCCGCCCAGCGCGGGTCGGGGCGCCGGTGGGCGGTGTAGCCCCGGCCGATGGTGTCGTAGACAGGCAGGCGCGGCGGCACGGTCGAGGTCACCCTCGTCGCGTCCGCACGCCCGGGCCGCTCAGGCCGCCGACTTCTCCAGGATGTGCACGCCGCAGGCGGAGCCCAGCCCGATGACGTGGGTCATGCCCACCTTGGCGCCCTCGATCTGGCGGTCGCCGGCCTCGCCCCGCAGGTGCGTGGCGACCTCCCAGACGTTGGCGATGCCGGTGGCGGCGATGGGGTGGCCCTTCGACTCGAGGCCGCCCGAGACGTTGACCGGGGTCTTCCCGTCCCGCCACGTGGCGCCCGACTTGAAGAAGTCAGCCGCGCCGCCCTCCTCGCAGAGCATCAGGTTGTCGTAGTGGACCAGCTCGGCCGTGGCGAAGCAGTCGTGCAGCTCCACCAGGTTCAGGTCGGAGGGCGACACGCCCGCCTGCTCGTAGGCCTGCGTGGCCGCGTTGCGTGTCAGCGAGTTGACGTTCGGCAGGATCTGGCAGGCCTCCTCGAACGGGTCGGTGGTGAGGATCGATGCCGAGATCTTGACCGCACGCTTCTGCTGCTCGAGCGACAACGTCTTGAGCTTGGAGCCCGACACGACCACGGCGGCAGCCGCGCCGTCGCAGTTGGCCGAGCACATGGGCCGCGTGTCGGGGTAGGCGATCATGACGTCGCCCATGATCTGCTCGAGCGTCATCTTCTTGGTGTAGGCCGCCAGCGGGTTCAGCGTCGAGTGCGAGTGGTTCTTCTCGCTGATCTGCGCGAAGAGCTCGAAGCTGGTGCCGCCGTACTTGTGGCCGTACTCCATGCCGATCTGGGCGAAGACGCCGGGCATGGTCTGGGTGCCGATGCGGCCGTCGACCGCCGCCACCGCGCCGTAGCGGCCGTGCGGGGTCCAGGTGTTCGAGTCACCTGAGCGGCTGCCGCCGGCCAGCAGGCCGGCACCGGCCAGCTTCTCGACACCGAAGGCCAGGCCCATGTCGGTCTCGCCGGCCTTGATCGCCATGGCGGCCACGCGCAGCGCCGTGGCACCGGTGGCGCAGGCGTTGGACACGTTGAAGACGGGGATGCCCGTCTGGCCCAGCTGCTTCTGGACCATCTGCCCGGTGGGGGCGGCGGCACCCATCAGGTTGCCCGCCCCGATGATCCCCATGTCCTTCATCGTCACGCCCCCATCGGCCAGTGCGCCCTGCACGGCCTCCGAGGCCAGGTCCACCACGTCCTTGTCCGGGTGCTTGCCGAACTTGGTCATGTGGATGCCCAGGATCCACAGCTCTTCCGATGCCGATGCCATCAGCTCAACCTCCCAGTGGTTCGAAGCCGAAGCCGACCGCTTCGGTGCCCTCGTCGTCGGTCCCGATCACCTCGGTGGTCAGCCGCACCTTCATGCCGAGCGACACGTGCTCGGGGTCAGGCGTCACGTTGATGAGGTTCGCCCCCACGCTCGTGCCCTCGCAGTCGATCAACGCTGCCACGAAGGGTACCGGGATGCCCGGCGCAGCGAACGACACGATGGTGAAGGCCCGGACCTCGCCGGTCGTCGGGACGTCGGCCCTCTTGAACTCGGTGCCCTCACAGGACGCGCACGCGTTGCGGCGGTCGAAGAACCGTGCCCCGCACGAGGTGCACTCGTTGGCCACCAGGTGCGGGTCGTCGCCCAGCACCAGGTAGTCCACCAGCGGGATCTGTTGCGCCATGTCGCCCCCAGACTCGGGATCTCTCTCCGGGCTCACCGTAGTGGTCGCCCCCGGCGACCAGCGAATTCGGGCCGTGGTGGGGACGATGGCGGGGAGGGCCGGGCCATGTCGGCGGCCGGTTCGGGCCATGTCGGCGGCCCGGTTCGGGCCAAATTGGCGCTGCGTGGCTCCCCGAACCGCCCCGGCGTGCCCTTGTGGACGTGACGATACGTGGCGCCGACCCTTTCCGCCGAGCCGGGTGCCGGCGGGGACGGAATCGTGCGTGCCCGCGCCGACTCCTCGCCGGGGCGGCACGAGACGGGACGGGGCAATCTCGGTAGCGTCGGATCCATGGGGACAAGGGGGAAGTACGACGCCGAGTTCTACGCCTGGCAGGCTGCGCCCGCCCGGGCGTCGGCCGCCGTCATGGTCCCGTTGCTCCTCGAGGCCGTCGGCACGGTGCGGTCCGTGCTGGACGTGGGCTGTGGCATGGGCGCCTGGCTGGCCGAGTGGGAACGGGCCGGCGTGGAGGACTTCTTCGGCGTGGACGGCGACTACGTCGACCGGGTCTCCCTGCTGGTGCCACCGGAGCGCTTCGAGGCGCACGACCTGTCCGAGCCACTCGACCTCGGCCGCCGGTTCGACCTCGTCACCTCTTTCGAGGTGGCCGAGCACCTCCCCGAGGACAAGGCCGACCAGTTCGTGGCCAGCCTGGTGCGCCACGCCGACGTCGTCGCCTTCTCGGCGGCCATCCCGGGCCAGGGCGGGGTCGGTCACGTGAACGAGCAGTGGCAGAGCTACTGGGCGCGCAAGTTCGACGGTCAGGGGCTCGAGCCGCACGACGACGTGCGTTGGAAGGCGTGGGACAACCCTGCGGTGGAGTTCTGGTACGCGCAGAACACCGTGTTGTACGCGCGCCCGGGCACGTTGGCCAGTGAGCCGTCGCGCCCCTTCGACGTGGCCCACCCCGGCTACGAGGAACACCAGCGGATGCTGCCCATGAAGTGGAAGCTGTGGGAGGCCATGCCCGAGGGCTTCCGCAAGCACGCCCGCGAGGTGCGCCGCAAGCTGCCCATCTGATCGCGCCCACCGCGCCTACCGGCGCCCCACCGCGCCGAGGACACGATCCAATGCCGCGCCACGCCCGGCAGGCGCACGGTAGGTTCGGCGCCATGCGCTACACACACCTCGGCCGCACCGGCCTCTCCGTCAGCCGCGTCTGCCTGGGCACCATGAACTTCGGTCCCGAGACCGACGAGGCGACCTCGCACGCCATCATGGACTCGGCCCTCGAGGCGGGCATCAACTTCTTCGACACGGCCAACGTGTACGGCCGCTCCAAGGGCCGCGGGGCGACCGAGGAGATCGTGGGCCGCTGGTTCGCCCAAGGCGGCGGCCGCCGCGACAAGACGGTGCTCGCCACCAAGCTGTACGGCGACATGGGGGAGTGGCCGAACGAGGGCCGGCTCTCGGCGCTCAACATCCGGCGCGCCTGCGAGGCGAGCCTGCGCCGGCTGCAGACCGACCACATCGACCTGTACCAGATGCACCACATCGACCGGGACTCGCCGTGGGACGAGATCTGGGAGGCCATGGAGGTGCTGCGCACGCAGGGCAAGATCATCTACGTCGGCTCGTCGAACTTCGCCGGCTGGCACATCGCGCGGGCCCAGGAGGCGGCGTCCCGGCGCAACCTGCTCGGGCTGGTCAGCGAGCAGTCGCACTACAACCTGCTGGTGCGCCAGGTCGAGCTCGAGGTGCTCCCGGCGGCCGAGGCCTACGGGCTGGGCGTCATCCCCTGGTCGCCGCTGGCCAGCGGACTGCTCGGCGGCGTGGTGCGCAAGGAGCGGGAAGGCTCACGCCGCTACGCCGGCCACCTCGGCCGGACGCTCGAGGAGAAGCGCCCGCAGCTCGAGGCCTACGAGGACCTGGCCGCCGAACTGGGTGAGGACCCGGGAACCGTCGGGCTGGCCTGGCTGCTGAGCCGGCCGGCCGTGACCGCGCCCATCGTCGGGCCCCGCACCCCCGAGCACCTCGAAGGCGCACTGCACGCCGTGGAGGTCGACCTCGACGAGAGCGTGCTGCGACGGCTCGACGAGATCTTCCCCGGGCACCGGACGGCGCCCGAGGACTACGCCTGGTGAGGGCTCGAGCGCGAGCCGGCCATCTCCGTGTCCGACTCCGGCTCTTGCGCCGCGCCGTCCGCCGGACCGACCTGCGGCACCGCCGGCCCCGCCGAGAGCCGGCGTGGGCTCCATCCCCTCGGGGTCGACCGAGAGCCTGGGCAGCACGCGGTCGAGCCACCGGGGGAACCACCAGTTGGCCTGACCGAAGAGCATCATCACGGACGGCACGATGGCCATGCGGATGAAAATGGCGTCGACGGCGATGCCGGCGGCCAGCCCGATCCCGAACTCCTTGATGACCCGGTTGCCGCCCAGGATGAACGAGGCGAACACCAGGATCATGATGAGCGCGGCCGCGGTGATGGTCTTGCCCGTGGCGGCCAGGCCGTTGCGCACGGCCACTGCGTTGTCGCCCCCCGACTTGATGTACTCCTCGCGCATCCGGGCCACCAGGAAGACCTGGTAGTCCATGGAGAGGCCGAAGAGGATGGCGAAGAGCATCACCGGGAGGAAGGCCTCGACCGGGCCCGTCCCTTGGAGTCCGATGAGCGAGCCCAGGTCCCCCCACTGGAAGACGGCGACCAGGATGCCCGAGGGCGGCCGCGATCGACAGCAGGTTCATCACGGCCGCCGTGAGCGGGATCACGACCGATCTGAACACCGTCATCAGCAGCAGGAACGAGAGCAGGACGACCACGCCGACGAAGAGCGGGAGCTTCGAGCTCAGCACGTCGGCGAAGTCGATGTAGATGGCGGTGTTGCCCCCGACGAGGACGTTGACCCCGGTGCCCTGCGTGACGTGCGGGATCTCTGAGCGCAGGGTGTTGACGAGGTCGGTGGTCGATCCGTCCTGCGGGGCGGAGCGCGGGTAGACGTCGACCAGGGCCACGTCACCCGATCCGGTCTTGCTCGGGATGTAGACGGGTTGGGCCACTCGGGCCACGTCCGGTTGGCTCGACGCAGTGTGGACGACCGAGTCGATCACCCGCCGCTGGTCGGGTTGCACCAAGGCGACGAGCATGAGCGGTCCGTTGTACCCGGGCCCGAAGCCCTTCGACAGTATGTCGAAGGCGGTGCGCGTCGGCGTGCCGGCCGGATCGGTGCCCTGGTCGGCCGAGCCCAGCCGGAGCGAGAAGAAGGGGAGGGCCAGGGCCACGATGACGATGAGGGCGGCGCCCGCCGCGAGCCACGGCCAGCGCTGCACCCGGTCGGCCCAGTTGGGCCAGAAGCCCGTGGAGTCGGCGCCGACGATGCGCACCCCGTGCTCGGCCAGGTGCTTCTTCTGCTTGCGGCTCATCACCTTCGGCCCGATGAATCCGAGCATGGCCGGCAGCAGCGTGAGGGAGGCGATCATGGTCAGCGCCACGCCGATGGCGGCAGCCAGAGCCAGGCCGTAGAGGAAGCTGATCCCGAGCGCGAAGAGGCCGAGCAGCGCGATGCACACGATGATGCCGGCGAACATCACCGCCCGCCCGGAAGTGTTGACCGCGTTGACGATCGACTCCACGGGGTCGCGGCCGGCCACCAGCCCCTGGCGGTGCCGGGTCACGATGAAGAGCGCGTAGTCCACCCCGACACCCAGGCCGATCAGGAGCATGACCTCGGGCGAGATGTCCGGCATGCCGATGGCATGGCTCACCAGTGCGATCACGCCGTAGGCGGTGCCCAGGGCCAGCAGGGCGGAGAGGATGGGCAGCAGGGCGGCATAGACGGAGCCGAAGACGAGCAGCAGCACGACGAGCGCGAGCAGGACGCCGAGGCCGGTGCTGCCGAACGACTGGTTGTTGGCGTTCTCGGCCAGGGGGCCGGTGTCGGCCACCGTGAGGCCGTGGCCCGAGGTGCCCGTGACGATGGCGACGTAGTGCTTGGCCTCGGCGTTCGAGAGCTGGTTCGGCTGCTTGTCGAAGTTGACCTGCAGCCATCCGACCGTCCGGTCGTGGTTGATGTTCGCCGTGTTGACGAGGTTGCCGGCCGCGTCGTAGGGGCTCGCGGCCACCGACACGTGGGGCAGTGCCTTGATCCCGTCGACCATGGAGTTGATGCGCTGGCCGATGGCGGGGTCGGTGAGCGTGGCCCCGCCCGATGTCCCGAAGACCACCTGCTCGGTGTCGCCCGCCTGGGCCGGCGCCGCCGACTTCAACAGGTGGATGGCGTCGAACGACTGGGTGTGCGGGAAGTTGAAATTGTTCGAGAACTGGGTGCCGACCGACTTGGCCAGGAAGCTCGACAACACCAGGACCAACAACCAGAGCAGAACGACGACGCGACGGTGACGGACACACCACCCGGCCAGGGTGCGCATGGAACGGGCTCTCCTCGGGGTCGTGACACCGCCACCCCCGGCGTCCGTGTACGGCGTCAATCGTACCGGCCCGGCCCGTCGGGACGAGTCACCCGTTCGGTCGGGTGCGCGGCCACGCTCCGGTGCTCAGTGCTCGAAAACGGAGCTCGCCGCGCCCCCGCCCTCGGGTGCCCCACCGTGGCGGTGCCGCGGCCGGCCGGTGTGGCGCCAGACCACGAAGGCCAGCACGGCGACGAGCAGCCAGGGCACATGGACCAAGGGGGAGTAGGGCAGCGAGGCCCCGGCGGCGATGGCGACCAGCACCACCACGGCCACCCAGGGCAGGATCCGCCGGTGCCGGGCGGGGGAGGGCGCCGGTTCGCGGGACAGCCGGGGCAGGTCGTGGAACAGACCGTGCAGGTCCCCCCGGGTGGTGGCCGACATGGCCGTGTCGAGGCGGGCCTTGAACTCGGGCTCGTCGAGGCGGCCCTCGGCGTAGTGGCGGGAGAGCGTGTCCGCCACGGCGTTGCGCTCGTCGTCCGACGCCCGCAACGCGGCGTCGGGAGGCGTGGCGCGGCGCCCGGTCGGGTAGGGCGGGTCCCAGCGGTAGCGCATCGTCGGCCTACCAGGCGCCGCGGGTGCGCTCGCGGGCAAGCAGCTCCTCGGCCAGGGACACGTCGGTCTCCTCGTCGGGGATCAGGGCCCAGCCGGCCAGGTAGAGGGGCACGGCCAGGCCGCCGAGGAAGGCGAGGGCCACGAAGCCGATGCGCACGACGGTGGGGTCGACGTCGAAGTAGTCGGCCAGGCCGGCGGCGACGCCCCCGAGCATGCGTCCGTGCAGGCTGCGGTGCAGGCGCAGCTGCGGCGTGACGCCCGTCGGGCGATCCGGGCGATCCGGGCGATCCGGGCGATCCGGGCGATCCGGTTGCCTCGGCTACGTCCCCTGTGACCGGGGTGGTGGGTTGGTCGAGGATGCTGGCCCCGGGCTCGTCGTGGCGCTCCGGGCCGGGGCTCTCGAGGGGTGAGTCGGTCATGGGACCAGCCTGACGGCGACGACGCCGGCTGTGAATCGGGGAAGCCCCCAAGACGACCCTGAGCCGACCCCGAGTCCGGGCGACACCGGTCGGGGATGACCCCCATGGCTGGGGTCGGCGGGGCGCGCGATCATCGGGCTATCGCACAGGCACCGGATTCAGGCGCGGGCCCGCTCGCCGACGGTGGCGGACGCCCGACCCCCTCGCCACCCCGCGGGCCGGCCGGTCACGACGAGTGGCACCACGAGGCGTGGTGGCCGGGCCACCGTCGCGGCCGGCCGCATCGCCACGCGTCCGGCGGCCGGCTCCGCGCCTGCGCCGGACCCCGGACAACCGCGTCCTCGGCGGGATCTGCGGGGGCGTGGCTCGCGAGACCGGGATCGACGCCACATGGGTGCGAATCGGATTCGTTCTGCTCGGCCTGGTCAGCGGCGTGATGGTCTTCGTGTACGCACTGGCCTGGTTGCTCGTCCCCATGGAGGGGGAGGAGACGAACGTCTTCGCCCGGGCCGTCGGCGACCGCCGGGGCATCCGGCTGGTGGCCGCCGTGTTCATCCCGGTGCTGGTGCTGGTGCAGCTGATCACCAGCTCGCTCCATGTCGCCTTCGTGGGCTTCCTCGGCTGGCCCACCCTGCTCGCCCTGGCCGTGGGGATCCTGATCTGGCGCAACGCCGGCGAGTCGGAGCGCTCGTTCATCGACGACGACGTCATGCCCCTGATCGGGGCGGGGACCCACGGGCAGGGACGGCGTGCGCTCGCGGTCCGGGTGGCGCTCGGCGTCGTCCTCGGGGCGCTCGGGGTCGCCCTGCTCGTCGAGGGTCACAACGAGGTGGCGGCCCTGCGCCCGGTGAGCGGAGCGGTCCTGGTCGTCGCCGCGGCGGTGGTGATCTTCGGCCCGTGGTGGCTGCGGCTCGTGCGCGACCTGATCGCCGAGCGCCAGGCCCGGGCACTCGCCGAGGAGCGGGCCCAGATGGCCACGCACGTGCACGACTCGGTGTTGCAGACCCTGGCGCTGATCCAGCGCTCGGCCGACGACCCCGCCCGCGTGGTCCGCCTGGCCCGCTCCCAGGAGCGTGAGCTGCGGGCGTGGCTCTTCGAGGGCCGGGCGCCCGGGACGCTCGGCGAGGAGGCCACGACCGTGTCCCGCGGCGTGGGCCTGTTGCAGCGCCAGGTGGAGGAGGCCGACCTCGGGATCGCCGTGCAGGTGGTCGTCGTGGGCGACTGCGAGCTCGACGAGGCGCTCGGCGCCCTCCTCGACGCCGCACGGGAGGCCACGGTGAACGCGGCCAAGTGGTCCGAGGCGGACCAGGTCTCCCTGTACGCCGAGGTGGAGCCGGCCACGGTCATGCTCTTCGTGCGCGACCGGGGCCGGGGTTTCGACCCCGATGCGGTGGCGGCGGACCGCCAGGGCATCGCCCGGTCCATCCGCGCCCGCATGGCGCGCTACGGCGGCACGGCCGTCATCCGCTCCGCTCCCGGCGAGGGAACCGAGGTGGAGCTCTCGATGCCGCGCCGGGACCGGGCGGCGTGAGCGCCGGGGCGCCCGCCGCCGCACCCGGGCCCGGGGACATCGGGCGGCTCCGCATCTTCCTGGTCGAGGACCACGCCATGTTCCGCGCCGGCGTCAAGGCCGAGCTGGGCGACGCCGTCGAGGTGGTCGGGGAGGCCGACGAGGCCGACGCCGCCGTCGAGCTCATCAGCGAGCGCCTGCCCGACGTGGTGCTCCTCGACGTCCACCTGCCCGGGGGCGGGGGCCGGGCCGTGCTGGCCGGCGTGCACCCGATCCACCCCGAGGTGCAGTTCCTGGCCCTGTCGGTCTCCGACGCGCCCGAGGACGTCATCGCCGTCATCCGTGCCGGGGCCCGGGGCTACGTGACCAAGACGATCTCGGGTCCCGAGCTGCTCCAGGCGGTGCACCGCGTGGCCGCCGGCGACGCCGTCTTCTCGCCCCGGCTGGCCGGCTTCGTCCTCGACGCCTTCACCCAGGCCGGCGGCGCGGCGCCGGGGCCCGATCTCGATCCCGAGCTGGACCAGCTCTCGCCGCGCGAGCGCGAGGTCCTGCGCTTGATCGCCCGCGGCTACACCTACAAGGAGGTGGCGCGGGACCTGGGCATCTCGGTCAAGACGGTCGAGACCCACGTGTCGTCGGTGCTGCGCAAGCTGCAGCTCTCGACGCGCCACCAGCTCACGCGCTGGGCCGCGGACAGGCGCCTCGTCTAGGACTGGTCTAGAACAGGGGGCCATGCCCGGGGACCTGGCCGCCGAACACCGCGACGCGGCCACGCTGGCCGAGGCCGCCGGCCGGGCCCTCTTGGAACTGCGTGCCGCCCCGCCGGCCATGCGTGACCTCGGTGCGGCGGGGGACCGCCTCGCCCACGGGCTCTTGGTGGGCGAGCTGGCCCGGCTCTACCCGGAGGACGACGTCCGCTCCGAGGAGGGGCTCGAGCACGTGGCGGGTGAGGGCCGCCTCTGGATCATCGACCCGCTCGACGGGACCCGCGAGTTCCGCCAGCGCGAGCGGAGCGACTGGGCGGTGCACGTCGCCCTGGCCATCGGCGGCGAGCCGGTGGTGGGCGCCGTCGCCCTCCCGGCCATGGGCCTGGTGCTCTCCACGGGCGAGCCGCCCGTGGTGCCGCCGTTCCCCCAGGGCGACCAGCCCCGGGTGGTGGTGTCGCGGAGCCGGCCACCCGACGTCGCCTACGAGGTGGTCGAGGCGCTCGGCGCGGTGATGATCCCGCTCGGCTCGGCCGGCGCCAAGATCGCCGCCGTCATCCTCGGCGCAGCCGAGATCTACGTGCACGCCGGGGGTCAGTACGAGTGGGACTCGTGCGCGCCGGCCGCCGTCGCCCTGGCCAGCGGGCTGCACGCCAGCCGCCTCGACGGCTCGCCGCTGCACTACGGCGACCCCGACGCCTGGCTGCCCGACCTGGTGGTGTGCCGGAAGGAGTACGCGGACGCCGTGCTCGAGGTCACCACGCGCCGGGACCGGACCATCTGGTAGCGCCCGCGTTCGGGAAGCTGCATTGCCTGGGGAGGCTGAATTGCACAGGGCCCCGCCTCCGAGGAGACGGGGCCCTGCAAGACGGAACGCCGGGACGTCAGATCAGACGGACGTTGGCGGCCTGGAGCCCCTTGGGGCCCTCGTTGGTCTCGAACTCGACCTTCTGACCTTCCTCGAGATTGCGGTATCCACTACCGGAGATCGCGGAGAAGTGCACGAAGACGTCGGGGCCATCATTGTCAGACGAGATGAAGCCGTAGCCCTTCTCGGCGTTGAACCACTTCACAGAACCAGTTGCCATTGAAAATCCACTCCTCTCCTGGCCGGATTCGACCCCGTTGTCGCATTGGGGGGTCATGGCCGGTGGCCCACATCGGGCCAGAGGGATTTCCAAAACTGCGTTGTGGTGATGCCCTCGGATATCCACCTTAGCGCGGGACGGGACGCCGGGCACCGGATCCTACGGCCCGTCGCTGCCGGCCGGCCTCATTTCCCCCTGCGCCCGCTCCTCGTTCGCCTGCGTCACCAGTTGTTCACCCCACCGCCCGTTGTCGGCCCCGGCGCGGACACCTAGCGTGGGCGCCACGCCCGAGCGCTCGCCGAGGAGGGTCCCATGACCGTGACCACCAACCCGTACCTGCAGGGGAACTACGCGCCCGTCACGGAAGAGGTCACGGCCACCGAGCTGAGCGTGCGCGGGCAGATCCCCGACCAGCTGTGCGGCCGCTATCTGCGCAACGGGCCCAATCCGGTGACCCCGCCCGAACCCTCCACCTACCACTGGTTCACCGGCGACGGGATGGTGCACGGTATCCGGCTGCGCGACGGCCGGGCCGAGTGGTACCGCAACCGCTGGGTCCGCTCGGGCCCGGTGGCCGAGGCCCTGGGCGAGCCGGTGCCCGGTGGCGAGGTGTTCGGCGGGATGGACTTCGCCCCCAACACCAACGTCGTCGGGCATGCCGGGCGCACTTTCGCCATCGTGGAGGCGGGGTCGCGGCCTTACGAGCTGACGTACGACCTCGAGACCGTCGGCCGGTGCGACTTCGGCGGCACCCTCGCGGGTGGCTACACGGCGCACCCCAAGCGCGACCCGCGCACGGGCGAGCTGGTCGCTGTCTCGTACTACTGGGGATGGGGGAACGAGGTGGAGGTCACGGTCGTCGACCTCGACGCCCGGGTGCGCTCGGCCCGGCGTGTGGCTCTCGGAGGTCCGGTCAGCGTGCACGACACGGCCATCACCGAGCGCTGGATCGTGCTGCTCGACCTCCCGGTGCTCTTCGACCTCGGCGCGGCGCAGGCCGGCTCCAACTTCCCCTATCGCTGGTTCGACGACTACCGGCCGCGGGTGGGGCTGCTGGCGCGTGGATCCGAGTCCGTCGAGCCGGTCTGGCACGACGTGGACCCCTGCTACGTGTTCCACCCCATGAACGCCTACGACGAGCCCGGTGGCGAGGGCGTCGTGCTCGACGTCGCTCGGCACGCCTCGATGTTCCGCACGAACGTGCTCGGGCCCAACGAGGGCCCGCCCACGCTGGAGCGCTGGCATCTCGACGGTCGGGGCGGGCCGGTCAAGGAGGAGCGTCTCGACGACCGGGCGCAGGAGTTCCCCCGTGTCGACGAGCGCCGGGTCGGCCTGCGGCACCGTTACGGCTACGCCGTCGGCGTGAGCGAGGCCGACGGCGCCCTGGGCTCGGAGTCGGTGCTGCTCCGCCACGACTTCGAGCGCGGGACGTGCGAGGCGCGCTCCTTCGGGCCGGGCACCCAGGTGGGTGAGGCCGTCTTCGTGCCTCGCGCCGAGGAAGCCGACGAGGACGACGGCTGGGTGCTCATGCTGGCCTACGACGCAGGGCGCGGGACGTCGGCCCTGTGGATCCTCGACGCGCGGGACGTCGGCGGCGACCCGCAGGCGGTGGTCGAACTGCCGCAGCGCGTGCCGGCGGGGTTCCACGGCAATTGGGTGCCCGACCCGGCCTGAGCGGACACCCGCCCCCGCAGGTCACACCCCCGCTGATGGTCACGTCGCGCCCGCCGGCCGTAGCATCGGTCCCGTGATCCTCTGGGGGTGGGTGCAGCAGCACCGTGCCCTTTCCGTCCTCGTGCTGGCGCTCGTCATCGTGATCTGCGGCGGCGGCACGGCCTGGGCGATCGTCTTCCGCACCGTCTCGTCACCGGTCAGCCTGCGCGACGCGCTGCGTGCCTACCGCAAGGAGCAGGGGTCGCCCGGCGCCGCGGCAGCGCGACAACGCCTCCCTGTCTCGGGCGTGTACACCTACCGCACCACCGGGGACGAGGGGCTGAACCTGGTCGGGGTGGAGCGGTCCTTCCCCTCGTCCTCCTCCATGATCGTGGCGGACGGCCCCTGTGCCACGGTGTCGTGGGTCCCGATCGCACAGCACACGGAGTCCACCGTGGTGTGCCCCGGGCCCGCCGGCGCGCTCCGCACGCCGCGCCTGGTGACCAATGAGTCCATCGCCGGTTCGACCACCACGTCGGTGGTGCGCTGCCCGGCGACGGCCTACCTGCTGCCGCCGTCGGGCGACGCGCCCCGCTGGCGCGCCGCCTGCTCGCTGGCCGATCCGGCCGAGCAGGTCGTGCTCGACGGGGAGCTGTTGGGCCGGGCCACCGTGACCGTGGGCGGGCGACCGGTGGCGGTCGAGCACACCCGCGTCACCCTCACCTACGCCGGGTCCGTGCACGGCACCAACCCGACGGATTACTGGGTGCTGCCGGCCGACGGCCTGGTCGTGCGCGAGCAGGAGCGCGTGGCCATGGGCCAGGGCAGCGTCGACTATCACGAGCGCATGGGCGCGCAGCTAGTGTCGCTCAGGCCCGCCCGCTGACGTCGCTCGTTGCAGCCGCCCGGTCCTGCGCCACGGCGTCGTAGGACCCGTAGTCCGACCCGGTGTCGTCGGCGAACTCGAAGGCGAGCAGCCCGGCCTCGCCCCACCGCGCGCGCAGCCAGCCGTCGTTGGCGTCGAGGAGACCCAGTTTGCGCACGTTGGGCACCAGCTTGGAGAAGAAGCCCCGGGCGAAGCCGCGCATCGGGTTCACGTTCGCCTTCTGCGCCGCCTCGGCGATGAAGGGGGCCACCGCGTCGGCCGTCGTCCCCATGCGCTCCCAGACCTCGGGTGTGGTGGCCCGGCCCCGCGCGTTGAGCGTGGCGTCGGCGAGGAACTCCTGGCGCTCGTGCAGCTCGGCCTGCGAGAGATCCGTGTAGAGCTCGCTCAGTGTCAGCACCCCGAAGGCCACGTGGCGGGCCTCGTCGGACAGTACGTAACGCAGCAGCTTGCGCAGGAGCGGCTCGTTCGTCCGTCGCAACATGTCGCCGAACGCAGCCAGGGCGAGCGACTCGATCACGATCTGCATGCCCAGGTAGGCGATGTCCCAGCGCGGATCCTCGAGCAGCGACCACACCTGTGCCTTGAGGAACGGGCTCATCGGGTAGGCGTCGCCCAGTTTGGTGCGGAGGTACCGGGCGAACACCTCGGTGTGCCGGGCCTCGTCCATGGTCTGGGTCGAGGCGTAGTACTTGGCGTCGATCCACGGCACCGTCTCGACGATCTTGGCCGCCGTCAGCATGGCGCCCTGTTCGCCGTGCATGAACTGCGAGAGGTTGGCCTTCAGCAGCTCGAGGCCGAGCTGCGCGTACTCGCGCTCGCCCCACGAGGCCAGGGGGGATCCGGGCAGGGTGCCGGCCCCCCGGGCCACCTCGAGCATGGGGTTCGCCTGTTCGGCCACCAGCCGCTCGGGGTCGACCTCGATGGACCAGTCGAGGTCGGTCACGCTGTTCCACTGCGACCCCATGGCCTTGTCGTAGAGCGTGACCAGCTGGCCCCGGTCACGCTCGTAGTCCCAGAGGAACAGCGTGTCGGAGTGGTCGCGGACGACCTGGACGGCCGCCTCGGCGTCCCGCCGGCCCGGGATCGGAGGGGTCTCGTCGGGAGCCACGGCTACTTGCGCTGGCCGCCCATGTTGGCGTTCGGCGCCGCCTTGGCCACCAGGTCGGGGACGATCGAGCCCAGCTCGGCCGGGTCCCAGCGGTCGCCCTTCTCCTGGCCGGGCCCGGCCACCCAACCCTCGGCCACCGAGATGGTCCCGCCCATGACGTTGAAGACACGGCCGGTGACGTCCTTGGACTCGGGGCTGCCGAGCCACACCACCAGCGGCGAGATGTTGGCCGGATCGAGCGGGTCGAACTGCTCGGGCTTGAGGTCACGCGACGCGTCGGCCATGCCCAGGTTCTCGGTCATGCGGGTGAGGGCGGCGGGAGCGATGGCGTTGACGGTGACGCCGTATCGGCCCAGCTCCATGGCGGCGATGATGGTGAACGACGCGATTCCGGCCTTGGCCGCGCCGTAGTTGGTCTGGCCCACGTTGCCGTAGATGCCCGAGGGCGACGTCGTGTTGATGACCCGGGCATCGTTGGTCTCGCCCGCCTTGGTGCGGTTGCGCCAGTACTCGACGGCGTGGCGTGTCGGGGCGAACGTGCCGCGCAGGTGCACCTTGATCACCGCGTCCCACTCGTCGATGGTCATGTTGACGAGCATGCGATCGCGCAGGATCCCGGCGTTGTTCACCAGCACGTCGATGGTGCCGAACGCGTCGACGGCGCTCTGGATCAGGCGGCCGGCGCCGTCCCAGTCGGAGACGTCGTCGCCGTTGGCCACGGCCTCGCCCCCCATGGCGCGGATCTCGTCCACCACCTCACCGGCTGGACCGGTGGAGGAGCCGGTGCCGTCCATCTCGCCGCCGAGGTCGTTGATGACGACCTTGGCGCCCTGGCGGGCGTACTCGATGGCGTGCTCGCGCCCGATGCCCCGACCCGCTCCGGTGATCACGACCACCCGTCCGTCACAGATTCCCACGTTCAGCTCCTTTGCCTGTGGTGCTCGCCCGGTACTGCTCGCGCAGCTTCCGCTTGAAGATCTTCCCAGTATCCTCCCTGGGGAGCTCGGCCACGAAGTCGACCTGGCGGGGACACTTGTAGTGGGCCAGGTGGTCGCGACAGAAGGCCACCAGCTCGCCCGCCAGCTCGTCGTCGGGCACGGTCCCGGGAGCGGGCTGCACCACGGCCAGGACCACCTCGCCCCACTCCTCGTCGGGCACGCCGATGGTGGCCACGTCACCCACTGCAGGGTGTTCGAGGAGCACGGCGTCCACCTCGGCCGGGTAGATGTTCACCCCGCCCGAGATGATGAGGTTGGCCGTGCGGTCCGTGAGGAACAGGTATCCGTCGGTGTCCATGTACCCCATGTCGCCCAGGGTGAAGTAGTCGCCGCGGAAGGCGCCGGCCGTCTTCTCCGGGTCGCCGTAGTAGTCGAACGTGGTCGATGGCGGCGCGTGGAGGAACACCAGGCCGATCGCCCCGCGGGGCAGCTCGGTGCCGGCGTCGTCGGCCACCTTGACCAACCCGGGCACCATGGGCCGTCCCACCGTGCCCGGGTGGGCGAGCCAGGTGGCCGAGTCCACCAGGGTGCCGAGCCCCTCGGTAGCGGCGTAGTACTCGACCACCACCGGGCCGAGCCAGTCGATGAGGCGCTGCTTCACCGGCACGGGGCACGGCGCAGCGCCGTGGATCACGAAGCGCAAAGACGAGGTGTCGGCGCGTGCGCGCTCCTCCTCGGGGACGGCGAGCAGGCGGTGGAACATGGTCGGGACCATGTGCGTGTGGGTGACGCCGTGCTGTTCCACCAGGCGCAGGAACTCCACCGGGTCCCAATGGTCCATGATCACGAGCGGCACCCCGTAGAGGGCGGGCACCGCGACCGAGAAGGCGAGCGGTGCCGCGTGGTAGAGCGGTCCGGTGACCAGGTGGGCGTCGGCCGACGCCTCCCAATCCTCGTCGTAGCCGCAGAAGTTCACCGCTCCCAGCGCGCTCGCCGGCGCCGTGGAGTCGCGGTGGACGCCCTTGGGCCGCCCCGTGGTCCCCGAGGTGTAGAGCATCTGCGAGCCGAGGACCGGGTCGTCGAGGTCCGCGCCGTCCTCCGCCACCAGCACCGCCGCGTAGTCCTCGAAACCGGCCGGTGGGCCCGCGCCGGCCGCCGCGCCCGTGGCGAGGGGATGATGCACTGCCATGCGGGCCAATGCCGGCCCGCGGGCGCCCGTTGCCGCGCCGGCCACCGCCGGGCCCAGCTCGGCCGAGCAGATGAAGGCCTTCGCCTCGCAGTTCCCGATGATGTAGCCGGCCTCCTCGCCGGTCAGGTGCCAGTTGATCGGCGTGAGCCGGAAGCCGCCGCGCTGCGCGGCGTAGAGGACCTCGATGAACTCCGGGCCGTTCGTGCACATCATCGCCACGGCGTCGCCGGCCTGCACGCCCCGCGCGCGTAGGGCGCGGACCAGGCGGTTGATGTTGGCGTTGAGTTCGGCCCACGTGCGGTCCCCGTGTGGCGTCTGCAGCGCCGGGCGGTTCCCGATGCGCGCCGCCCACCAGGCGTGGAGCATGCCGCGGGCGGCTGCCTGCCTCTTGTCCTCCCCCCCTGTCACGTGCCCGACTTCACGTGCCCGACCTCACGCGCGGAGCCATACGGGTCGAGTCGGACGCGTCGCTGCGGAGGAAGACGCCGTGGTCACGAAAGAGGCTCACGTCGGGGTCCGCCGGCTCCGCTCTGCCATTCGATCGGGCAGTCGCGCGCGCCGGCGGCGACGAACGCGGTGAGGAGGCACGACACCAGCGGTCTCGGCAATCCGGGTCCACGCGGTCATGGCCCCCACAGTCTCGCAGCTTGCTGCACCACGCCGTGCGCCGCCGAGTCGGGCCCGGCGAACCCGGCCCGGCCCTCGGTCGTGCAAGGCCTTGGTCATCACCAGGCGTCGAGCCACAAGGAAGCGCACTCACCGCACCCGTCGGTGCGCATATGACACCGGTGCCCTGACTACCAGCCGAAACATGCCTGACTCCGCTGTGTGCTAACACATCGCGGGGTCGACGACGGAGCCGTCGGGGGTTTGGTGAAGGTCTCAGATGTGCAGCTCGGGGGTCGTGGTCCCGACTCGGATGTCGACGCGGCGCGACTACTCCCGTCGGGGGACGAGGCAGGAAGCGCACCCGAGGATCGGGCCTTCCGGCCCGATGTCGAAGGTCTGCGCGCGGTCGCCGTGCTCCTGGTCGTCCTCTTCCACGCCGGCGTCGGCGGGCTCTCCGGCGGGTACGTGGGCGTCGACGTGTTCTTCGTCATCTCGGGGTTCGTCATCACCGGTGTCCTCTTGCGCGAACGGTCCTCCGCCGGCTCGACCTCACTGCTGGGCTTCTATGCCCGGCGGTGCCGCCGCATCCTCCCCGCGGCGACCCTCGTTCTCGTCGTCACCGTTGTGGCCGCGTACTTGGTGTTGGGCCGGCCTGCTGGCGCGCGCACGGCCGACGACGCGAAATGGGCGGCCGTGTTCCTGGCCAACTTCCATTTCGCCTGGGCCGGCACCGACTACCTCGCGGCCGGGCTTCGCCCGTCGCCGCTGCAGAACTTCTGGACCCTGGCGGTCGAGGAGCAGTTCTATCTGGTGTTCCCCACGCTCTTCTTGGTGGTCGCTGGCCTTCGGACACGCGTCACACTTCGCACCCGGATGCTCGTCGTCCTCGGTGCGCTCACGGTGTGCTCGCTTGCCTGGTCGGTCGTGCAGACCCAGACGAACCCGAGCTACGCGTACTTCTCCCCTTTCACGCGAGCCTGGGAACTCGGCCTTGGCGCCATGGTGGCCCTGGCCACGCCGCTGTGTCGGAAGGTGCCGCCGGTCGTGGCCTCGGTGCTCACCTGGTGCGGCCTCGCCGCCATCATGCTCGCCGGAACCCTGTTCGACACCCAGACCCCGTACCCGGGGATCCTCGTCGCCGTCCCGGTGGTCGGAGCCGCGCTCGTCATCGTCGGGGGGACCGCCAATCCAGTCCGAGGTGCCGAGACCCTGCTCGGGTTGAGGCCGTTCCGATGGCTCGGACGGCTCTCCTACTCCATGTACCTCTGGCACTGGCCGATTCTGATCCTGGCTGCGGAGTCACGAGGGATGGCGAGCCTGCCGGTGTCGTCCAACCTCCTCTGGCTGCTCGTTGCGCTCGCGGCTTCCGTCGTCACCTACCGGATCGTGGAGAATCCGGTCCGCCATTCGAACTGGCTCCGCACGCGGCGCGGCGCGACCATCGGCCTGGGCATTGGGCTGATCGCCCTCACGCTGGTCGTGTCGAGTGTGGCGATCGCGTTCGCTGGCCCGACCTCAGAGGTGACGAACAGTGCTCGCTACGCTTCCAGCGCTGACGCGGCGACGGTCGAGCGGCTCGTCGGCGCGGCCCCGGCCATCACGTCCCTCCCGACGCCCCTGGTGCCCTCGCTCGACGCTCCGACGATCGGCTACCCCTTCGGAGCGTCGTGCAATCCCGTCGGGTACGCGCAGACCTCGATGACTCCGTGCCTCTCTGGGGATCCTCATGGCTCGAAGACAATGGTGCTCTACGGGGACTCGCACTCTGCCATGTGGTTCCAGACCATCGACTACATCGCTTTCAGGGCCCACTGGAGGCTGTGGTATCTCGGGAAGTCTGCCTGTCCGGTCGAGCTTCTGCCGATGATGAATCCCGGGGGATTCGGCTCCAAAGGTGGCGAGTTCACCCAGTGCGACCAGTGGCACACGAACGCCATCGCGCGCATCAACCAGCTTCGGCCCGACCTGGTCATCGTCACCCAGGAGACCCACCCGGGCCCGGGTGGCGCGGACTACGGCGCTACCGAGTGGCAAGCAGGATTGATCCGGTTCTTCTCGTCCATCACGACGCCGAACGTGCAGTTCGATGTCATCGGGAACATCCCGCGTCTCCCTTCGGACCCGCCCCAATGCCTGAGCGCCCATTCCTCCGACGTGCAGGCATGTTCGGCGGCGCGCGCCCACGCCGTAAGCCCCTATGGCCAGGCCGAGGCGGCGGCGGTCGGCGCCGTGGGCGGTCGCTACGTCGACGTCACCCCGTGGTTCTGCTCGGCTGTGTGCACCGCCGTGATCAGCCACTACCAGGTCTACTTCAACCAGGAACACGTCATGGGCCCGTATGCCGCGTTCCTCGACGGCGTCATGGCCGACGCCCTCAGGCTGCCGCCCGGCACCGACACTGCCTGGCGGGTGTCGACCCGGGTCATCTTGCCCAGGCCCGGTGCCGTCCTGAGCGGCATGGTCGCCTTGTCCGCCATTGCCCTCGTCCCGGGGGGGAGCCACGTCGAATTCCTCCTGACGGGACACGGCTACAACGACAAGGTGGTCGCGGTCGCCCAGCCCACCTTGGTCGGCTGGATCTCGGTCTGGAACTCCACCGCGGTGCCGAACGGCACCTACATGCTGCGCAGCCGCGCGCGCAGCATGAACGGCGGGGTCGGCCTCAGTTCGCCGGTCCCGGTTCAGGTGGCGAATTAGGCCGACCCGGTGCCCGGCACTCCAAGACCGCACCGGGCCCGCGTTCGGGCGCTGCGGTCGCACCGGGCAGGCGGGTCGGGCGTCGGGCCGCCAGGCAGCATCCGGGCGCACCCTCGACGCCTCGTGCGCCCCCCGCCGGCGTGCCTCGCGTCCGCCGTCAGGCGTTCTTGGGCAGCAGGGCGAAGGGGGTGGTGCGGTCGTTGTTGGGCTCTTTGGGGAGCCCCAGCACCCGCTCGCCGATGATGTTGCGTTGCACCTGGTCCGTCCCACCGTAGATGGGGGGCGCCTGGGCAAAGAGCGCCATCTCGGTGATGCCCCCGGCCAGGGGGTCGCCGCTGGCGTGCTTGAGGGCGTCCTTGTCGTCCTCGTCGTAGGCGTGGAGCATGCCGGCGGGTCCGAGGATGCGCAGGCCGAGGTCACGGGTCAGGCGCACGATCTGGCTCATGGACAGCTTGGCCACGTTGGGCATGCCCGGGATGTCGCCGCCCTGCTCCTTGACGGCCTTGAGCCGGAGGCCGTTCATGCGGCCGAGCTCGCCCAGCGTGTAGAGGCGGGCCAGGTCCTGGCGGATGCCGGGGTTGCCCTCGACGCCGCGGGCCCGCGCCTGGGTGATGAGCAGCGCGGCGCCGCTGGCCATGGCCCGCCACGCCCCGCCCGACCCCTTCGACGCCTTCTTGGCCCGGTCGGTCTCGTCGCGTGACGGGACGCAGTCTCCGACGCGTCGCTCCAGGTGCCCGAGCACGGTGCCCGGCTGGGCGCCGACCCCGCCGCCCGCTGCGTTCCCGCCCCCCGAGCCGAGTCCGGCCCGCTCGTTCATCAAGGTGGTGTTGGCGGCGGCCCAGCCCTTGTTCAGGCCGCCGATGAGCGCCGAGTCGGCCACTTGGGCGTCGGTGATGAAGACTTCGTTGAACAGCGCGTGGCCGGTCATCTCCTTCAGCGGCCGCACGTCGACCCCGCCCTGGTGCATGTCGAAGGCGAAGTACGAGATGCCCTGATGCTTGGGCACGTCGGGGTCGGTCCGGGCCAGCAACATGCCGAGATCCGCGTACTGGCCGCCCGAGGTCCACACCTTCTGGCCGTTGACCACCCACTCGTCGCCGTCCCTCACCGCTCGGGTCTGCAGCCCGGCCAGGTCGGAGCCGGCCTGCGGCTCACTGAACAGCTGGCACCACGCCTTCTTGCCCGTCACGATGTCGCGCACGTAGAGGTCGATCTGTTCCTGGGTCCCGTGGGTGGCGATGGTGGGCGCGGCCAGCAGCAGGCCCAGCCCGGCCGGCGCGCCGAGCGCGCCGAACGACGAGATCTCCTGTTGGACCTGCACGGCATCGGCCCGGGCCATGCCCTTGCCGTAGGCGTTCGTCGGGAGGCCCGGTGCGGCCCAGCCGGCCAGGCCGAGGCGCTCCCACCACTCGCCCACGGTCAGGTCGGGGTCCCAGTTGTCACCCAACCAGGCCCGCAGGTCGCTGAGCAGCTCCGCGGTGCTGGCGGTGTCGGTGGCGGTGTCGGTGGCGGTCACGACGCGAAGCTACCTCCTGCGCCCCAGCAGGGCCGCCGGGCGCCGCGTAGCGGGCCCTGGACCTGGGCCGACGCCCTCGAGCTCCTCGAGGCTTCCTGCGGGTGCCCCGGGCACGGGCGGGCGGTGTCAGCGCCCCCGGCTGGGCACCTCCTGCACCATCCACCCGTTGCCGTCGGGATCGCTGAAGGTGAGGAACGACCCGTAGTCGGCCCGCACCGGGTCGGGGCCGGGTGCCTGGCCGCCCTCCTCGAAATGGAACACCTCCGTGGCATCGACCCCGCGCCGGGTCAGCGTGCGGCGCGCCTCGTCGATGTCGGACACCACGAGGTGCAGCCCCTGGAGCGACCCCGGTGCGGCGTCGTTGCGCATCAAGGTGACCGAGCAGGCCGAGCCGGGCGGGGTCAGCTGGACCACCCGGAAGTCCTCACCGGCCCGGTGGTCGACATCCACGTGCCATCCCAGGCTCTCGGCGTAGAAGGCCTTGGCGCGGTCGACGTCGGCCACGGGCACCACGATCAGCTCGAGCTTCCAGTCCATCGGGGTCGGACCTCCTTGGTCGCTTGGTCGTCCGTTCTCCTGCGTGCCAGCGTCCGGTGCCGGCGGCTCGGAGTGCTCTCGGAGGGTCAGACGCTTGGAGCGTCCGGGACTCATCGGAGGCCCTTCGGCCCCCACCCACGTTCAGACCTCGGCCGGGACGCCGAAGCGCTCCATGTAGGGCCCGACCAGGGCGCGGTGCTCGGCCAGGTCGAGCCCGGTGTCCGCAAACGAGTAGTCGTGGCGCACGGCGCGGTCCTGGTGACGGGCGGCCAGGTAGGCGTCCAGGGCGGCGCGGAACTCCGGGGACACCTCGAGGTCCCAGGTCCGGTAGAGGCGCTCCACGACACCCACTGGGTCGGCCACCATCTCCTTGTAGACCACGTCGGAGATCTGGGCCTCGGGGATGGTGCCCGCGTCGCGCTCGGCCGCGACGTGGTCCATCTGCATCTCGAAGCCCATGGCCATGAACTGCACCAGGACCTCGTAGTCGGCGTGGTCGGCGTGCATCCAGTGGAGTGTCGCCATCAGGTCGGCCAGCGACCCGATGACGCGGCAGGGGGTCGCGGTGCGTGACCACAACCCGGGCGTCGGGATAGGTGGCAAAGAGGAGGGGCAGGGCGGACAGGTGCGAGGGTGCTTTGAGGACCCAGCGGGTGGTCGGCTCGCCGGTGACCCACTGCAACGTCTGGAGATGGCGCTTGTGCCAGTCGTAGATGGGCGACTGGTCCGTCGTGCTGCGCCAGATGGTGTAGTCGGGCACGTCGTAGAGGCCGGTGTACACGTCGCTCGAGAACTGGTGGGCGAAGATGAAGATGCACTCGTTGGGGAGCCGCCCGCCGTTCTCGTGCATCTCGGCGAAGGCCGGGACAAGCTCCTCCATCAGCATGATCTCGTCGTGGCACAGGTCGCCCGACGCGTCGTCGTAGGGGGTGGTGTGCAGCATCTCCCAGAGCAGCGGCGGTCGGTTGTCGGGGTCGCACGCCAGGAGCTCGTGGAGGAGCGTGGTGCCCGACCGACCCAGCCCGGTCACGACGATGGGGCCGCGCACCTCCTCGCGCAACGCGGCGGGCTCGCGCTTCCACAGGTCGACCATGCGCAGCCGGTTCTGCAGGATCAGCTGCAGCTCGCCGCGTGTGCGCACGCGGCCCGGCAGGTGCAGTCCGGCCTTGTCGTCCAGCGAGGTGCACAAGAGCTCGAACGGCCCCTCCCACCACGGGTCACCGAAGTCGTCGAGGCCGGTGTTGGCGCAGGCCGACGTCCGTAGGTCCTCGGGACGGAGTGACACGAGCGAGCGTCCGTCGTCGCCGAGTCCGTGACCGAGTGAGATCATCCGCTCGGTCCAGGAGCTGCGTGGTGGTGGGGTCCAGGGCACGGCGGGTCACGGTACCCGCGCCGCGCCACTATCCGCTCGAGGCGTCCGGACCGCGCGGACGTGGCAGTGCCGGTACGGCGAGGTGCAGCGACCGATTGGGGGAGAATGGCCAGGTGCCCAGCGTCGCCAGCCTCTCCGTCGATGAGATCCTCGACGTCCTCTCCTCGGGCGCGGCCGTCCCGTTGCTGGCGGGGCTGGCGGTGACCCAGCTCGACCATGCCCTCCAGACCGCCTCTTTCCTGGCCCGGACGAGGCCCGGAGACGAGGACCTGGCCGTGGCCGGCCTCGTGCACGACCTCGGCCACCTGTTCCCCGGTGGCACCGACGAGCTGCATGCCGAGGTGGCAGCGGAGGCCGTGGCTCCCGCCCTGGGGGAGCGGGTGGCGCGGGCGGTGGCCCTGCACGTGGAGGCCAAGCGGTACCTGGTTGCGGTCGACGACGCGTACTGCGACGTGCTGCGCGCCGACAGCGTGGCCTCGCTGGCTCACCAGGGTGGCGCCATGTCGGAGGCGGAAGTGGCGGCCTTCGCGGCGCGGGCGGGTGCGGCCGACGCCGTGGAGCTGCGCCGGGCCGACGACCGCGCCAAGGTGGACGGGCTGCACGCCGGCGGGCTCGGGGACTGGGCACCAGTCCTCCGACGGGTCGCCCTCAGTGGCGGCTGAGCCGGCCGCTCGGATCGGCGGGACCGTGCCCGACGTGCCTGACGTGCCCGCCGTGCCAGTCCTGGTGCGCAACAAGCTTGCGGCTCCGCGCCCCTGTCGGCTCGCGCCTCCGCGCCACTGTCGGCTTGCGCCTGCGTGCACGTCACGCCAGAGTCGGAGGCGTGGACGTCCCGATGGCCGGCCGCTGTGACGAGCGTTTCGCCAGCGTCCGCACGGAGTTCGCCCGAAACTTCGCCGAGCGAGGCGAGTTGGGCGCCGCCGTGTGCGTCGTCGTCGACGGCACGACAGTGGTCGACCTGTGCGGGGGATGGACGGACGCGGCCCGACGCAGGGTGTGGCGGTCCGACACCCTCGTCGACTACTACTCCGTGGGCAAGGCGGTGGTGGCGCTCCTTGCCCTCCAACTGGTCGACGTCGGGCTGGTCGGGCTCGACGACCCCTTGCGCTCGGTCTGGCCCGAGTTCGCCGCGGCAGGGAAGGAGTCCGCCACGCTCCGCCACGCGCTGTGCCACCGGGCCGGCGTGCCGGCGATCCGCACGCAGCTGACCAACGCGGACCTCTGGGACTGGGAGCGCATGACGGGCGCCCTGGCGGCCACCGAGCCCTGGTGGGTGCCAGGGACGCGGCACGCCTACCACACCAACACCTACGGGCACCTGGTGGGCGAGGTGGTGCGCCGGGTGAGCGGGGATACCTGCTCGGCGAGGCTGGCGGCCCTGGCCGGCCCGCTCGGCGCCGACATCCACGTCGGGGTGCCGCGCGCCGCGGCGGACCGCTGTGCCGAGGTGCTCTTCCATGCGCCAGGACCGTTGGCGTGGGCCGAGCTCGACGCGCTCGAGGGCGATGCTCGCATGGAGATGCTGAGCTACTTCAATCCGCCCGGCTACGCCTCCCTCGGCGTGGTCAACACCGCCGCGTGGCGCGCCGCCGAAGTCCCCTCCACGAACGGGCACGGCAGCGCACGCGGCGTGGCGCGTCTCTACACCGCGCTGCTCGAGCCCGGGCGGCTGCTCTCGAGCGACCTGTTGGCGGAGGCCACCTCACCCCAGTCCGAGGGGTATTGCCCCATCCTCCACGACGACGTCACGTTCGGACTCGGCTTCAAACCCACGACGCCCCGGCGTCCCTTCGGGCCCAATCCGGGCAGCTTCGGCCATTTCGGTACCGGCGGCGCCGTGGGTTTCGCCGATCCGGTGGGCCGGGTCGCCTTCGGCTACGTGATGAACGACGTGGTCCCGCGGTGGCAGAGCACGCGCAACCGGGCTCTGATCGATTCGGTGTACGGGGCCCTCTGAGCCGGGGTCGCCCATCCCGTCGTCCACCGGGGGCGTCCTCTAACGTTCTCCCTGTTCGGGACGGACTCTCCGGATGCAGGCTCCGCCGGCGCGGCAAGGGGGCACATGAGCGACATGGCGATGACAGTGGGTGCCGGTGGGCCGGCCCCGAGCCGCCGGATCGAGATGTGGTACGCCGGGTCGGCGCCGCAGCGCCGCCTCACGGTGGCCTTCCGCATGATCTTGGTGGTTCCGCAATATCTGGTGTTGTACTTCCTCGGCATCGCCCTCGAAATCGTGGTGGTCATCGGGTGGTTCGGTGCCCTCTTCATGGGTCGGCTGCCCAACTGGGTCTACGAGTTCGCCAGCGGTGTGGTGCGTTGGCAGATCCGGGTGGGCGGCTACGTGCTCCTGCTGACCGACGCCTACCCGCCGTTCTCGCTGGACGACGAGGACTACCCGGTCCGCCCGATGATCCCGCCACCGGGCCGGCTCAACCGGTGGGCCGTCTTCTTCCGCATCGTGCTGGTGATCCCCGCCGCGGTCTTCTACCAGCTCGTCGCCGTGGGCCTGGTCCTCCCCCTGCTGTTCGTGGCCTGGATCATCACCATCGTCTCGGGCCGCATGCCACCCGCCCTCTACTCGGCCTACGCCGCGCTCCTGCGCTACGGCGCCCGCTTCACGTCGTACCTCACGCTGCTGACCTCCGAGTACCCGTGGGGGATGCTCGGCGATCGCGGCGGCGACCCGGCCGGTGCGGCGCCAGCCGGGCTCGCGCCCGCGGCGCCGCCTGCTTCGTGGTCCCCGCCCCCCGTCCCGCAGCCCTACGCGTACGGCGGCGCGACGGCCATCCAGACCTCGCCACCGGTCGGGACCCCTCCGACGGAGACCCTTCCGACGGAGACCCCTCCGACGGAGACCCCTGGCACCGAGGTGCCTCCGGTCGGGACCCCCCCACAGCCGCCACCGACGTGGCCGCCTCCGGCACCGGTCGAGGCAGCCCCGTCGGTTCCGCCACCCTTCCCGCCTCCGGCACCCTCGGCGGAACGTGTCGAGCCGTTCCCGCCGCCGGGTGCCACGGAGAGCCCACCGGTCTGGACGGATGCCGCCCGGCCGGTCGACCGGGGCGATCAGCTGCCGCCCTGGGCCCGGCTCGTCCTGGTGGGGGCCGCCCGGGGATGGATGATCTTCGCCATCGTCTGGGGCAGCCTGATCTTCGTCGGCTATTCGATCGGGATCGGCGTGGCCATCCACCAGGCCGTCGTCAACGCGCAGCAGGCCGACACGGTGCGCCACGACTACGACCACACGGTCAACGCCGTCAACAGGGCGGTCGGGACGAGAGGGAACAACGGTACGTACGCGTCGTGCACGACGCTGGCCTGCCTGCAGGCGATCGACCAGGGCATCGCCGATCAGTTCGCCGCGTTTGCCGACGACCTCTCGTCCATGCACTTCTCGTCGCAGGCGACAGTATCGGCGGCGCGCGTCAAGGCTGACGTCCAACAATTGCAGAGCTTCTTCGCGCGCCTGGCCACGGCGTCGTCGCTGGCGCAGTACCGGTCGGAGGCCACTCAGGGCCAGGTCAGCACGCTCATCGACACGTACCAGAACGACGTGCCGAGGCTGCTCGACGACCTCGGCACCACGACCTTCTCCGGCAACACCGGCAACACCTGAGGGACGGGGCGCGGACGCCCTCAGCTGGCTTGGCTGACTGAGCTCATGTTGAAGTCGGGGATGCGCAGCGGGGGCACGACGACCCGGTTGAGGTCCTCGCCGTACTCGCGCCCGAGGGTGCGGACCGGCGTGCCCACCTCGGTGGCCCGGGCCAGCAGGTCGACGGGGCTCTCGTTGAAGCGGAAGTTGTTCGCCGCACCGACCACCGCACCGTCCTCGACGACGTACACGCCGTCACGGGTCAGCCCGGTGACGAGGAGCGTGGACGGGTCCACCTCGCGGATGTACCAGAGGCAGGTGAGGAGCAAACCGCGCTCGGTCCGGTCCACCATGTCCGCGACGCTGCCGCCGGTCGCCGTGGCACACCGGAGGACCAGGTTGTCCACGTAGGGCGCCATGGGCACGCCCGAGCGGGCGGCACCCGCCCGGTGGGCGCGCAGGTTCGTGAGCACGCCGTCGCGCACCCAGTCGACCCGCCCGACCGGGCACCCGTTGTCGAAGACGGAGACCTCCGACCAGCTGGCCCCGGTCGCCACGAAGGGGATGCACTCGGCACCGGGTTCGTCAGGATTCCCAGAGAGCGTGAACGGGAGGGACGCGACGCGCTCGCCCAGACGGGTCCGGCCCTGGCTCCCCGAGAAGACGGTGCGCCCGTCCTCGGCGTCCTGGAGCCCCAGCGCGTAGAAGTTCAGGGTGGCCATCAGGTCCGCGACGCCAGACGGCGGCACGATCACCTCGTAGCGGCCGGCGTCGAGGGCGACCCGGCGCTGCCCCCAGTCCAGCCGCCGCCAGACCTCGTCCTCCATCTCCTCGAGGTCCGGGTCGACGGCGGGCGCGCCGGTCCAGGCCGAGCCCGAGCCGTCCGCCGTGCGGCCGACCAGGTGCACCATCCCAGTGGGCTGGGCGTGCGCCAGCCGGACGCCGGTGGACGTGCCGAGATACGTCGTCGTCCGCTCCAACGAGGCGAAGCCGGCCAGCACGGCGTCACGGGCCGCGCGCGGGCGAACGCGCCCGGCAGCGCGGCCAGCACGGTCTCGAGGTCGGCGGGGCCGGTCTCCTCGGGCGGGAGGTCGAAGGCGCGCCCGAGCGGCGCGCCGGGAGGAGGGGCCAGGGCCACGGCGTCATCGGCCGCGGGTGCGGCGGTGGCGTCGGCCAGCGCGGCGCGGACCATGTCGTCGACGCCCTCGGTGCCGACGACCCCGGAACGGCTCGCCGTCCCGACGGAGCGGCCGGCCACGGCCACCACGCTGACCGAGCGCGACCGGGTCGAACCGTTGGTCGTCGTGGAGTTGAGGGCGAAGCGGACGTCGGCGTGGCTGGTCTCTGAGACCAGCACCACGCATCCGTCCGCGCCCGCCTCGCCTGCCGTCGCGAGCCCGTGCACCACGAGCTCCTGGGCCCCGATCACGATGGCGACCCGCTCGCCGTGCCGGTGGTGCGGCGAAGGTCTCGCGGGCGCACCGGCATCACCGCCCCGATTCCTGGCGTGTGTTGAGCACCCGCACGTCGCGCACGAGCACCGCGGGGCAGCCGTGTGAGACGGGCGCCGTCTGCTCGGGCTGGCCCTTGCCACAGTTCATGGCCCCGCCGAGGACCCAGGTCGGCTCGCCGCCCACCGCCTCGAGGGCGCCCCAGAAGTCGGTCGTGGACGCCTGATAGGCGACGTCCTTCACCTGCCCGGCCAAGGTGCCGTGCTCGATCCGGTAGAAGCGTTGCCCGGTGAATTGGAAGTTGTAGCGCTGCATGTCGATCGACCAGCTCTTGTCGCCCACGACGTAGATGCCGTGGTCGACGCCCGCGATCAGCTCCTCGGTGCTCGGTCCGGTCGCGCCCGAGTGGGCCAGCGACACGTTGGCCATGCGCTGCATGGGCACGTGCAGGGGTGAGTCGGCGAAGGCGCAGCCGTTGGAACGCGCGAACCCCATGGCGCCGGCGATGGAGCGGTCGAGCTGGTAGCCGACCAGCACGCCCTCGCGCACCAGGTCGAACGACTGAGCCTCGACGCCCTCGGAGTCGATGGCGACGGTGGCCAATCCGTGGGGCACGGTGCGGTCGCCGGTCACGTGCATGACCGGCGATCCGTAGCGCAGGGAGCCCAGGCGGTCGAACGTGGCGAAGGAGGTGCCGGCGAAGGCGGCCTCGTAACCGACGGCCCGGTCCAGCTCGGTGGCGTGCCCGATGGACTCGTGGATGGTCAGCCAGAGGTTGGACGGGTCGATCACCAGGTCGTAGGCGCCGGGGCGGACCGAGGGCGCGCCGAGCTTCTCGGCCAGGAGCCCGGGGAGTCGGGTCAGCTCGGCCTCCCAGTCCCAGTTCCCCGCCGAGGGTGGCCCGGTCAGGTACTCCCACCCGCGCCCGACGGGCGGGGCCAGGGTGCGCATCGTCTCGAAGCCCGCCTCCGTGACGCCGAGCACTTCGAGCTGGGCCTGCAGGCGCACGCGGTGCTGGGTGGCCCGGGTCCCGTTGAGGTCGGCCAGGTAGGTCCGCTCCGACGCGGCGCGGAGTGACGCCGTCGTGTGCGCCACTGCGTCGGCCGCGCCCAACCGGGTGCTCCAGTCGGCCAGCAGCGCCACCTTGTCGCGCATGGGGACGGTGACCGGGTCGACGACGAAGGCGCTCGACCACGCGACGTCACCGTGCCCGGGTTCGGGCGCGGGATCGAAGCGCCCGTCGCCGGCCCGCCCGGTGAGGCGCGCCATCTCCCTGGCCCGGGCCACGAGTTGGGCCGCCTCACCGGGCGTGACGTCGACCGACGCGGCGAACCCCACGGCTCCGTCGACGACCACCCGCACGCCCATGCCGAACTCCGTGTCGTCCACCGTGGTCTCGGGGTGGGCGTCGTGGAGGCTGACGTACTGGTTCCTGATGCGCTCGACCCGGAGCTCGGCCACCTGGCAGCCGGCGGCGGCGGCCAGTGCGGCGTCGGCCAGGCGGACCAGCTCGTCGTCGTCCAACGGCATCAGGCGACGGGCGTGGGCTCTCGCACGGGGAGGCCCGCGGCGAGGTAGATGGCGTCGATGAGCTCCATGGTGCGGATGGCGTCGACCGCCGTGGTCGGGAACGGCGCCCCTTCCTCGACGGCGGCCCGGAACGCGTCGAGCTGATAGTCGTAGGTCGGCCGGCGGCTGAAGCGCTCCTTGCGCGAGCCGAGGGAGGTGGTCACCTTCATGCGGTGCCCGTACTGCGGTGCAAAGGGGTTGAACACCGAGATCTTCCCCCCGTCGCCCTGCACCACGGTGTGCATCCGCAGCACGGAGGACGAGAACATGGAGCAGCCGATGTGGGCGCTCCCCCCATCGGGCAGCGAGAAGTGGGCGTCCATGGCCCGGTCGACCGCGGGGGAGGAGAGCTTCGCCTCGGCGCTGATCACCCGAGGCCCGGGAACCAGCAGCCGCAGAAGGCTGATGGGGTAACAGCCCATGTCCATGGTGGCGCCACCGGCCAGGCCGAGCTGGTAGCGGATGTCGCCCTTGCGCCAGAGAGGCGCCGAGAACGCCACGTCGATGTTGGTGACGTTGCCGAGCTCGCCCGAGCGGACGATCTCGACGAGGCGGCGGGCCAGCGGGTGGAACTGGTAGTGGAAGGCCTCCATGACGACGACACCGGGGTTGAGGTTGACGACCTCGGCCACGGCGCGAGCTTCGTCGGCGTTGGCCGTGAAGGGCTTCTCGCACAGCACGTGCTTGCCGGCCTGCACCGCCGCCCTGGTCCAGTGGCCATGGAGGCCGTTGGGGAGCGGGTTGTACACGGCATCGATCTCGGGGTCCTCGATCAGCTCGAGGTAGCTGCCGGCCACCCGGGGCACGCCATGCTTGCGGGCGAACGCCTCGGCCCGGTCGCGGTCCCGGGCGGCAACGGCCACGACGACCGCCGCGCCGGTCCGCTTGGCCGGCTTGATCAAGGCGGCGGGGGCGATCCTGGCGGCGCCCAGGATCCCGATCCTCAACACGCTCCCTGAGGGCCGGCTGGGGTCATTTGCACACAGGTCCCGCGTGGGGGACAGTGGTGGGCGGGAAGGCTGGCGCTCCCGTAGCATGAGGCGGGCAAGGCGAGGCGGCCGGCGGAGGGATGAAAGGCATTTCGGGAACGGACGCTAACGCACGCGTGGAGCAACCGGCGCTGCGGCACATCCGTGGGCTGGACGGCATCCGGGCATTGTCGGTCCTGTCCATCATCGCCTTCCACTCCGGGCTGAGTTCGCTGCCCGGCGGCTTCTACGGAGTGGACGCCTTCTTCGTCCTCTCCGGTTTCCTCATCACGTCCCTGCTCCTGCGCGAGTGGGGGAAGACCGGCACCATCCATCTGCGCGGCTTCTGGGCCCGGCGGGCGAGGCGGCTGCTGCCGGCCCTCTTCCTCCTCGTCGCCTTCGTGGGCTTCGTCATGGCCGTCTTCCCGCAGGCCCTCTCGACGCCCCATGCCATCGGGGTGGCACTGGCCACCGTCCTCGACGTCTCGAACTGGTACTCGCTGCACACCGGCGCGCCCTACTTCGACCTGGCCAGCCAACCCTCGCCCTTGCTGCACACCTGGTCGCTGGCGATCGAGGAGCAGTTCTACTTCGTGTGGCCGCTCGTGCTGCTGGGCGTGCTGACGGTCGGCGTCGCCACGCGAAACGGTGGGGCCACGCGCTGGGCCCGCCTGCGCGAGGTGGCCGGCGTGCCCGTGGTCCCGGACCGCGCCTGGACGAAGCGCCAGCGGCTGCGCCTCCTGCTGGCCCTGGCCTGCGCCGGCGCCGTGGCCTCGGCGGCCCTGATGGCCTGGGTGGCGCCGCACGGCTACACCGCCCGCGCCTATTACGGGACGGACACCCGGGCCCAGGCCATCCTGGTCGGGGCGGCCATCGCGATCGGCCTGCGGCTGTGGAAGAAGCGCAGCCGCCGCGAGGGGTTCGTCCGCTTCGCCTCCGCCCTCGGGCTGGCCGGCCTGGTGGGCGCGGCGGCACTGTGGATGACCACCTCGCAGGACTCGACCTTCTCCTTCCGGGGCGGATTCCTCGCCGCCAGCCTGGCCGCAGGCGCCGTCGTCCTGTGCTGCGCCGTGGCCCCCGACTCACTCGTGGCGCGCCTGCTCGAGTTGCGGCCGTTGCCACAGATGGGACGGATCTCCTACGGCATCTACCTCTGGTACTGGCCGGTGCTGCTGCTCACGAGCCCCCAGCGGCTGCACTGGGGCGCGTACCCGCTCTTCGTGCTGCGCGTCCTCCTCACGACCGGGATCGCCTTCCTCAGCTACAAGCTGGTGGAGGTGCCTGTGCAGCACGGCGCGCTGCGACGCCTGCGCCTGCGCGTGGCGCTGCCCGCCGGCGCCGCGGTCGCCGTCGGGGCCATGTTCGTCAGCACGCTGGTGCCGGCGGGAGCGACGGTGCTCCAAGGCTCCCAGCTCCACGTGACCGATGCCGCCTCGTCCCGGGCCAGGTCCGAGCACCTGGTGGCCACCGACGCCGCCACGGTGACCGCGGGCGACCCCTCGGGAGCGTCGAACACCTCGACGTCCGCCCCGCCCGCCACCTCCACCTCCGCGCCCCCCTCGTCCACCACGGCGCCTCCGGCGGGCCAGGGCCCGGCCGGTGCCTACCTGACGCCGGCGCTCCCGGCCGCGTCGACCACCAAGCCGGTCAAGGTGCTGCTCGTCGGCGACTCGGTGGCCGGCACCCTGGGCGTGGGCCTCTCGGAGGAGGCCAAGCAGTACGGCGTGCAGCTCGTCAACGAGGGGACGCCGGGTTGCTCGCTCTCCATGCAGAGCCAGTTCAAGGCGCTCTACTACACGGTGTCGCCGGACCCGCCCTGTGACACCGGCGGCGACCCGGACGCGCTGCTCAGCACGTGGCGCCAATGGGTCAACGCATTCAACCCCGACGTGGTGGTCTACGTCGGCCGGGGCGAGACCTTCGACCAGGAGGTCTGGGGGCAGTGGCAGAACCTGGGCCAGCGCGCCTTCGACGGCTACGTGGCCGACCGGTTCCGCCAGGCCATCCAAGTGCTCGGGTCGAAAGGGGCGAGCGTGGTGCTGATGACCACCCCGTTCTACAACAGCGGGCTCAACTCGGCGGGTTCGCACTGGCCCGAGGACGATCCCTCGCGGGTGGTGACCGACAACGCCACCATCCGTGCCGTGACCTCGGCCTCCGCCAGCGGCGGGAAGGTCTACGTGTTCGACCTCAACTCGCTCGTCACACCGGCCGGGCAGTTCTCGGCCACGGTCGGCTCCATCAACGTGCGCTGCGCCGACGGCGTGCACTTCAGCGAGTCGGGCGGCATCTTCGTCGGGCGGCACCTGGCGCCCGAGCTGGCCGCGCTGGGGCAGACGCACGCGGTGGCGTCGCCGGGTGGCGCGTGGGTGGGAGCTCTGCCACCATCGACGCCGTCATGGTTCTCGAAACTTCCCTGCCAGTAGTCCGGCGGGCGACGGCCGCCGACGTCGACGCCGTCGCGGACCAACTGGCCCGGACCTTCTGGGACGACCCGGTCACCTCCTACATCTTCCCCAAAGCCGACCGGCGGGGGGCCGCCCTCCGGGCGTACTTCGGCACGCAGATGCGTGCCGACTACCTGCCGTTCGGTGGGTGCTACACGACGGGGGATCACGCCGGTGCCGCCGTCTGGGCGCCGGCGGGCAAGCCGCTGCTGACCGGGCTGCGGGCCATGGTGACCATGCTGCCGGTGCTGCCCTACGTGTGGTCCAACCTGGTGACCACCCTGCGTCTGCTCAACACGGTGGAGTCGCTGCACCCCCACGAGCCCCACTGGTACCTGGCCAGTCTCGGTACGGCGCCCGAGCGGCAGGGGCAGGGGATCGGCAGTGCGCTCTTGCGGCCCGTCCTCGAGCACTGCGACGCCGAGGGGCTTCCGTGCTACCTCGAGTCGTCCAAGGAGCGCAACGTGCCGTTCTATCGGCGCCACGGGTTCGAGGTCGTCACGGAGGTATCGCTCGGGGGTGACGGTCCGCCCATCTGGACCATGTGGCGCGCCCCCCGTCCGGCCGCCTGACGCCGGTCGCCGCCGACGGCCGTCAGGTTGGATGAATGCCCTCGGGCATGGACAGGGCGTCGTTGACCACCTCGCCCAACACGTCGATCACGGATCGGGCCGGCGCCGAGGGCAGACCGCGCCGGCGCTGCGCCACGCCGACCCGGCGGCGGGGCAGACCCTCGACCGGAACGAGGGAAAAACGCTCGCGCAGGCGCCCGGGCACCGCGGTGGCCGGCAGGATGGCCGGGCCGTAGCCGTCGAAGACCAGGGAGGCGATCAGGCGGACACCGTCGAGCTCCATGGCCGGGCGCAGCGTCACCCGGGCGGGCACGGTGGCGGAGTCGATCTCGGCCCGCAGGGCGGTGCCGGGGGCGGGGAGGAGCAGCTCGAGCTCGGTCAGGCGCTCCATGGGGATCATGCGACGCTCGGCCCACGGGTGGTCCTTGGGCACCACGACCATGAGGTCCTCGTCGAAGAGCTGCGCCGCCATGATCTCGTCGCCGCTCAGAGGAAAGGTCACCACGGCGAGGTCGAGCTGGCCGGATGCCAGCTGCTGCTCGAGCTGGACGCTCGTGCCCTCGGCCACGTTGAGGTGGACGTGGGGGTGACGCACCCGGAGCAGGTCGAAGAGCTGGGGCACCAGCCAGCGCCCGGTGGTTCCGATCATGCCCAGCCGCACCGTGCCCACCACCTCGCGCCGGAGTGCGGTCACGTCGGACACCATGGCGTCGAGCTCGTTCATGACGCGGCGCGCCCGCTGCACCACGACGGCGCCCTCGTCGGTCACACGCCCCGAGGCCCGGTCGACGAGCTGCACGTCGAGCTCGCGCTCGAGGCGAGCCACGTGGGCCGAGACGTTGGACTGGACGGTGCCGATCGACAGGGCGGCGGCCGAGAAGCTGCCCGTGTCGGCGATGCCGAGGAGTGCTTGCAGGTGTTTCAGTTCCAATGCCGACCTTCCTGAGAACCGCTCGCGGGAGTGCGTCTTTTGATCAGTATAAGTGATGCTAAGTATCTCTCATAACTGCTTGACTGATTGCCGAGAGGGGTCCAGAATGGTTTCCAGACCGCAGGGACATGGAACCCCCCCTCCTACCCTCGTGAGTCTTGAGAAGGGATCGCCCTCCCCCCCGGCGATCCCTTCTCCCAATTCCGGGCCCTCTTCGGGCTCACGCTCCCAGTCCCCGTGGCCCGGCCCAACCCCCGGAGCACGAGGGCAACTGCTTTAGGCTGCCTGCCGTGGCGAAGAGCGCCGCCTTCATCGACCTCGACCGGACCCTGTTGAACCGCGCCTCGGGGCAGGTCATCAACCAGGCCCTGGTCGACGAGGGGGTCCTGCCCGAGGGCCGCTCGCTGCCCGGCGACCGGGTCCTCTACGCCGTCAACGACCGCTTCGGCGAGAACCTCTTCTCCATGGGCCTGGTGCGGGCGGCGGCGCGGGTGGCCAAGGGATGGCCCCAGGCCCAGGTGCAAGAGGCGGGCCGTCGGGCGGTGCCCGCCCTGAGCGAGCTGGTGGCGCCCTTCGCCCCCCAGCGCCTGGCCTCCCTCCGCTCGGAGGGCCACCTGCTGGTGTTGGCCACCACCACCCCGATCGACATGATCGCGCCCTTTGCCGAGGCCATGGGCTTCGACGGCCTGATCGCCACCGCGTACGAGACCCGGGGCGGCCGTTACACGGGCCGGCTCTACGAGGGCTTCGTGTGGGGCACCGGCAAGCTGCGCGCGGTGCGTGCGTGGGCTCGGGCCAATGGTGTCGAACTGGAGCGCAGCCACGCCTGCAGCGACAGCATCTTCGACGTCCCGCTGCTCTCGAGCGTCGGATCGCCTCACGCCGTCAACCCCGACCCCTCGCTGACGATCGTGGCCACGGCCCGGCGCTGGCCCGTGGAGCACTGGGACCGTCCTCCGGGGGTCCCCAGCATGCTGGGCCTCGAGCCCTACCACGTGCTACGCCCCGTCGTCCGCTCGCTGAGCTTCCCCTACGCCGCGTTTCGACATCCGCGGCGTGGAGCACGTGCCGCGGCGCGGACCGGTGCTCCTGGCGTCGAACCATCGCAGCTACTTCGACGTGGCCGCGCTGGCCCTGGTGGCGCGTGAGATCGGGCGACCGGTCCGATTCCTCGGGAAGAAGGAGATCTTCGACGCGCCGGTGGTGGGCGTCATCGCCCGGGCCATCGGCGGCATCGCGGTCGACCGCGGCAGCGGGTCCGACGAGCCGTTGCGGGCCGCCGAGGCCGCGCTCAAGGCGGGCGAGGTGGTCGTCGTGCTGCCGCAGGGGACCATTCCGCGGGGCCACGACTTCTTCGACCCGGTGCTGCGGGGCAAGACCGGGACGGCGCGCCTGGCCGCCTCGACGGGCGCTGCCGTGGTGCCGGTCGGCCTGTGGGGGACCGAAAAGGTGTGGCCGCGCTCGGCCCGGGTACCGGACTTCACCCTGGTGTGCCATCCACCCCCGGTGACAGTGCGCGTGGGGCGGCCCATCCCACTCTCGCTGACCGACGCCAAGGCCGACACCGACTCGATCATGGGAGCCATCACCGCGCTGTTGCCCCCCGAGGCGCGCCAGCACCACGAGCCGACGGCCGAAGAGCTGGCGCGCGCCAAGCCTCCCCGGTGAGGGCCCGACTCGCCCGCACTGCCACGCGTGCGGTGAATGCGGCCTCCCGGGGCCTCGGACGCGGCCAGGGCACGGTGGCCGGCGGCCGGGTCGGACTGCGAATCGACCCCCGCATGCTCGAGCACCTGAGCGCGGGCCGCCGGGTGGTGCTGGTCACCGGCACCAACGGGAAGACCACCACCAGCCGCCTGGTCGCGGTCGGGTTGGGCGCCTCGGGCGACGCCGTGGTGAGCAACGACACCGGGTCGAACATGCCGCCGGGGCACGTTGCCGCGTTGGCCTCGTCTGCCGCCTGCCGGGCCGTGCTCGAGACCGACGAGGTCTACCTTCCCCGCGTGCTCACGGCGACCGCGGCGGAGGCGGTCGTGCTGCTGAACCTCTCTCGGGACCAGCTCGACCGCACCAACGAGGTCCGGATGGTGGCCGGCCGCTGGCGCGCCGCACTGGCCGCGGCGCCGCGCACCGAGGTGGTGGCGAATGCCGACGACCCTTTGGTGGTCTGGGGGGCGGGCGCGGCGCGGCACGTGCACTGGGTCGGAGTGGGGCTGCGCTGGCAGCTCGACGCGGCAGGCTGCCCGTCGTGCGAGGGGCGGATCGAGTTCGGGGAGGGCACCTGGGCCTGCACGGCGTGCGGCTTCGCCAAGCCGGCGCCCGTGGCGTGGCTCGAGCGCGCACCGGGCGCACCGGCGCGCTTGGTCTTCGCCGACGGGCGGGCGCTGCCGCTCCACCTCGTCCTCCCCGGCGCCTTCAACGAAGCCAACGCGGCGATGGCGGCGGTGGCCGCCGAGGCCTGCGGCGTCGACCCGGCGGCCGCGTTGCGGGCCATGGAGGACGTGGTGGAGGTGGCCGGGCGGTTCACGGTGCGCCGCGTGGGTGGCGTGCGGTCCCGCCTCATGCTGGCCAAGAACCCGGCGGGATGGGACGAGTTGCTCGACCTGGTGGCCGAGTCCGACGCCCCCGTGGTGGTGAGCATCAATGCCAGGGTGGCCGACGGCGCCGACCCCAGCTGGCTGTGGGACGTCCCCTACGAGCGCCTGGCCGGGCGCACCGTGGTCGCGACCGGCGACCGCGTGCGCGACCTCGCCGTGCGCCTGCAGTACGCCGGGGTGGCGCACCGGAGCGAACCCGACCCGATGGAGGCGGTGGTGACCGCCGCGGCCGGTCGCGACGTGGTGGTCGACGTGATCGGGAACTACACGGCCTTCCACGACCTGCTCGGAGCGCCGGCGTGAGCGGGGTGGGCATGCCGCTGCGGGTGGCGGTGGTCTACCCGGACCTGCTCGGCACCTACGGCGACGGCGGCAACGGGCTCGTCCTGGTCCGGCGGGCCGAGTGGCGCGGCCTGGAGGCCCGGTTGCTCCAGGCCCCATCCGACCGTGCGCTTCCCGATGCGGACGTGTACTGCCTGGGCGGAGGCGAGGACGGCCCGCAGGTGCGTGCCGCGCGGACCCTGATCGAGGACGGCAGCCTGCCCGGCCGGGTGGCGGGCGGCGCCGTGGTGTTGGCTGTGTGCGCGGGCTTCCAGGTGGTCGGCCGCAGCTTCCCCGGTGCGGACGGGGAGCCGCACGCGGGCGTCGGGCTGCTCGACATCGAGACGGTCAAGGGTGCCGGGCGACGCGCCGTGGGCGAGGTGCTGGCCGAACCGACCGGCGTGGACGGTGTGCCCGTCCTCACGGGCTTCGAGAACCACGGCGGCCGCACGTCCGTGATGCCGCGGAGCGACACGGTCCCGCTGGCGACGGTGGTGGTCGGGGTGGGCAACGGCGGCGGGGACGGCAGCGAGGGGGCGGTGCGCGGCCATGTGCTCGGCACTTACCTGCACGGGCCGGTGCTGGCGCGCAACCCCGCACTGGCCGACCTGCTGCTCTCGTGGGCCACGGGCGCGGCCCCGCTCGCCGCGCTCGACGACGCGGCGGTCGAGGAACTCCGGGCCGAGCGGCTGCAGGCGGTGGGCGGGCGCCGGCGACGGGCCCGCCGTTAGGAGGGCGACCCTTCCTCAGCCGCCCGGCGCGACGTCGAGGGCGAGCAGATCGTGCGCCACCACGACCGTGCCCTCGAAGTGGGCCCGGGCGAGCGACGCCCATTCCTCCTCGCCCCCGGGCGGGGGCGCCGGGACCGGATGGGTGAGGACGAGGGTCCCCACACCGTTGCGGGCGGCGGTGCGGGCGGCGTCCTCCACGCTCGAGTGGTAGTCGAGGACGTCGAGCAGCCGGGCCAGGCCCAGAGGCTCGATCAGGTCCGGCCGCACCACCGTGTGCACGAGCACATCGGCGCCGGCACACAACTCGTCGAGGCCCCCGCACGGGACGGTGTCCCCGGCGATGACCACCGAGGCGCCGCCGTCCTCGACGCGAAAACCCACGGTGGGCCGCACCGGCGCGTGGTCGGTCGGCGCCGCCGTCACCCGTACCGCGCCCTGGGCGAGCACCTCGCCGCGCTCGCACTCGGTCACCTCGGTGCCCGGGCGCCACGTCAGGTCGGCATGGTGCGCCAGGCGGTAGCCGATGTCGAGGTCGAGCATGGCCTCGGTGGCGGCGACGAGCGCGCCCGTCCCCACCGGGCCGTACACGCGCAGCGGGTTCGGCTGGAAGGACGTTATCCACCGTGACGTGATCACGTCGTTCAGGTCGGTCGTGTGGTCGCTGTGCAGGTGGGTGAGGAACAGCCCCTGCAGGGCCGCGGCACCCGAGGCCGACGCGGCGGCCCGCATGAGCACGCCGCGGCCGCAGTCGAACAGGAGATCGCCGGCGGACGTGCGCACCAGGGTGGCGGGCCCGGCCCGGTCGGGATCGGGCAGGGGGCTCCCGCTCCCGAGGACGATGGTCTGCATGCCACGTTGCTACCATCCGGCGGCGGCGCGTGTGACGTCCGCCGGGGAGGTGGGGTCGTGGCGACGATCGACGACATCAGGGCGGAGTTGGCCGGCCACGGCTTGGGCGGCATCAACCCCGACGAGGCGCAGTTGGGCGCGCTGCTCGAGTCGGGCGAGGCGGGCCCGCTGCAGTTCGTCAACCTGCTGGCCTACCGGGACCAGGCGGTGTACCCCGAGGGCCACGAGCTGGCGGGCGCGGGCTTGTCGGGCGCCGAGGCCTACGGACGCTACGGGGCGGTGGCCCTCGCCCACGTGACCCGGCGCGGCGGCGCCCTGACGTTGTACAACCAGGTGCACCTGGTCCTGATCGGCCGCGACGTCCCGTGGGACCAGATCGCAGTGATGCAGTACCCGAGCGTCGACGCGTTCGTCGACATGATCCGCGACCCGGACTACCAGGCCGCCCTCGTGCACCGTGACGCCGGCCTGGCCGAGACCGCGCTGCTGGTCACCAAGGCGCTGCTGCCCGGCTGAACGCAGCCCGTCCGGGCGGTCGCCGCGTCAGGCCGGCCACTCCCTGGCGCCGCGGCGCGCCGGCGGCTCGTCGAGGGCCCAGGCACGCCGCCACGGTGAGGCCTCGGGACCGCGGTGGGCCCGCTCGGCGCCGGGCACCGGGGCCACCGCGCTGACGGCGCGCCGGCGCCTGCCACCAGTCGGTGTGGACCTCGCGCGACAAGGTGGCCACGGCAGCCTCCACCCGCTCGGAGAAGCGGTGGGCGTTCTCGTCGGCATCGGGGCGCATGGGCGGGCCGAACAGCACGGCGATGGGGGAGCGGCGCAGGCGGCCGCCGCCGCGCGCCTCGGTGCCCGATCCGCCAGGCGCCTGTCCTTCGGGCACCCCGGCCGACTTGGGCAGCACGTGGCGGGTGCCGTGCAGGTAGACAGGCACCACCGGCCGCCCGGTGCGGCGGGCCAGATACGCGGCCCCGCCGCGGAAGGGTTGGGTCCAACCGTCGGGGGACCGGCCTCCCTCGGGGAAGATCACCAGGTTCCACCCGTCCTCGAGCAGCTCGGCCGCGGTGTCGGCCGAACGCCGGTTCACCTTGCTGCGCTCGATCGGGACGGCCGCCAAGGCGAACGACCACAGGACGGACTTCCAGGTGCGGTCGAAGAAGTAGTCGGACGCTGCCGCCACGACCGTCTTGTGGCGGAACGCCACGGGCAAGTTGGTCAGGAGCAAAGGTGTGTCGATGTGGCTGGCGTGGTTGGCGGCGAAGATGACCGGCCCCTCCAGGTGCTGCAGGTGCTCGAGGCCGCGCACGGTGGCCGGTGCCACCAGCTGCGCCGCGGGGCGGGCCACGTTGTCCATGACCACCGCTCGGGCCAGCCGTACCGGGTAGCGCCGCGACCACTCGTGGTCGTAGTCCAGGCCGACCCTGCGCTCGGGGTCGGGGCGCTCGACAGACGTGGGCCAGGTGGGCGCGGCCAGCGGGAAGCGTGCGGCGCGCAGCTGACCCGCCAGCCGCTGCGCGCCCGAGCGCGGCCGCCCCATCAGCGAACGTCCGCCATGAAGAGCGGCGGGTTGTGTACGTGCGTGAGGGTGGCTGACGGGCCCACCACGTCCGCAGCCAGCTCGAGCGCATCGTCGAGCGAGCTTGCGGGGGAGAAGCCGAGCCGGCGCACTGCGCCGGGGTCCCCACCGACCACGATCACGCGGCCCACGTGCGCCAGCGCGTGGGCGCACCAGTACCACATGTAGAAGGGGTGCACGCCGTGGTAGGCGTGCCCGGTGCGGTACAGGTGCACGTACCACGGATCGGTGGCGAAGGACTCCTCGAACTGCTTGTGCATGAGGGTCGGGTCGACCGTCTCGGTCAACACCTGCTCGTAGAAGTCGATGTAGCTCGGGTGGTGGCCCGGGTGGAACTCAGGCCGGGTCGGGTGCCACATGATGACGACGCCGCCCTCGCGCACCAGAGGCCGGCCGCGGTACATGTTGAAGTAGTAGCCGAGGCCGAGGCAGGCCACGAGGATCGGGTTCATGATGGAGTTGACGTTGTAGGGGCAGATGTAGGGCAGTCCCATGGTGAGGATGTCGGTTTGTCCCTCGACCTCCACTCCCTGCTGGGCCCAGACGTGCTCGAGGGTGCGGGCGTGCACCGCCTCGACCTCGCCCGCCTGCACCGAGGTGAGAGCGTGAGGCGAGCGCATGCCGTGCAGGATCTGGCGGGCCAGCCGTGGTGGAGTCCGGCCAAGGGCCTTCGACGTGCCGAGGTACTTGGCCCGGTCGCGCAACGACCACTCCCATTCGCGCTTCTGGAGGAACTGGAACGCCGACGGGAAGGTGTCGTTGTTCAAGGTGGTCTCGATCTGGAACACGCTGACGCCCGACTCGGCGATGAGCCGGCCCATGCGCCAGTTCGACGAGTGCAATTCGGAGGCCGGCTGGTCCATGAAGGACTTCGAGTGCCGCATGGTGTGTGGGTTGTGGTGGTGGCGCAGGCTCCGGTAGCTGGCCAGCCCGGTGGCCACGCTCTTGTGCCCGCCGTCCATGGCGACCAGGTTGATGTTCACGTAGACCAGCAAGTCGGAGGTGGCAGCCCGCTTGTTGATCTCGACCTCTTCGCCTTCGGGTGTCTCACCGATGAACAGGAGGTTGTCCGGATCCTCGGCGTCGTGCTGCGTCAGAAGGCCGTGGGGCGCAAAGGCGTCGTAGACGCGGTCGCCCAGGGCGTGGCGCAGCTCCTCCTCGGTCATGCGTCGGTGCAGGGCCAGCGCCGCCACGAGCACGACGTCGTCGACGCCCGCTTCGGCCGCCATGTCGAGCACGGTCTCGACGACCATCTGGCGGACGTCGGGCGCCTCCATGGGCGGGAGCGGAAGGGAGACGTCGTCGAAGCAGATGGTCAGCTTCATGCCGGGCCGGAGGAGGGCGGGCAGGGGATCCCGGTCGCCCACCGGGTGCAGCAACGCATGGCGGATGGCTGCGTAGGGATCCGCGATCGCCTTCACCGGCTCGGGCGCGTAGATGACGCGGCTTCCCTCAGGGAGTGTCTGGAGTCCGAAGCCCTCGCCACTCCAGACGAGCGTGGGTGGGGTCGATCGGTCCACCTCGAGCACGAACCCGGGTCGGCGGCTCATCGCGCAAGTCTCCTTCTCTCTGTGTCGCGTACGTCGAACGCGATCTTCACGGCGCCGCGGCGCCCCGCGGCGCCGGCGTGGGACAGCGCGTCCTCGAAGCGCGTGAGCGGGTAGGTGGCCGAGACCAGGCGGCCCGTGCGTTGCGCCGCCGCCACCTCGAAGGCCAGGGAGAACGTCGACGCGGCGGGCCGGCCGGCTCGTCCGGGCTCGGTCCCGTAGGCGTAGGCGCCCGCCAGTCGGACCTCGCGGTGCCACAAGGGGGCAAGGTCGACGGTCACCTTGCCTGGCATGCCCACCAGGGCGACGGTGCCCCGGGGGCGCACCATGGCGAGCGACTGGGTCAGGGACTCGGCGCTGCCGACGCAGTCGAACACCACGTCGGCGCCTCCGGAGAGGGACGCGGTGGCGCCGGCCGGACCGCCATAGGAGAGCGAGTGCGACAGGCGGCGCACGGCACGGGGGAGCTGGTCGGGTGGCAAGGCCTCGGCGGCACCGAACTCGCGGGCCAGCCGCCGCTGGTGCGCGTAACGGGCCCCGACGAGGAGGGCCGACGGGCTGGCGCAGAGGCCTTCGCCGACCAGGTGGCTCACTGCGGCCGTGACGAGCAGGCCGAGAGTCCCGGCCCCGAGGACGGCCACCACGTCGCCTTCCTCGACGGGGGCGCGCAGCACGGCGTGCACGGCGCACGCGGTGGGCTCGACGGTGACGGCGTCGGCGTCGGTCAGCTCGGCAGGCACGCCGTAGAGCTGGCTGGTGTGCGCCACCAGTCCGGAGCTGGACCAGCCGCCTCCGGTGTCCGCGCAGAAGCCGGTCTGGAGGCCGGGCCGGATGTGCCCGAAGGCGATCCGCCCGCAGTTGCCCACGTCCCCCGTCGCGCACGCGGGGCAGGGCGGCACGATGCCGCGGGCCGCGCAACCGAGCACCGGCTGCAGCACCACCCGACTGCCGGCGGACAGGGTCGACCCGCCCGCCCCCGAGCTCTCATCTCGCAGGGTGCCCACGATCTCGTGGCCCGGGACGAACGGGAACGAGACGATGTCTTCGAAGTAGCGCGAGCTGCGGCCGTCGAGGGTGGAGAGATCCGAGCCGCAGATGCCCGCGAGCAGCGGGTCCACGTGGACCCAGCCGTCCGCTGGTACCGGCGGGGCGTCTTGCTGGACCAGACGCAGCGGGCCCACACCCGCCCCCTTGCCCGAACCGAAGGCAGAGACCACGCGGGCGGCGGCGAAGCGGGGCAGCGACCGCTCGAAGACGAGGGTGCTCACCGGCCCATCACCGCGCGGGGTGACTTCACGTCGAAGGGACCGAGCGGGAGCGGACGGTGCGAACCGCCCTCGGCCTTGAACCAGTGCTCGACGTGCCAGCCCCGGCGCCGGGCGATGGCGGACAGCCGCGCCTCGGGGTTGACCGCCACGGCGAACCCGACGGCCTCGAGCATGGCCAGGTCGCTCGCCGAATCGGCGTAGGCCACCGACTCCTCGAGCGAGAGCCCGTGCTGCTCGGCGTAGTCAGCCAGCAGCAGGGCGCGGGCCTCGCCGATCGGGGGCAGCGTGGTCAGGTGGCCCGTCAGTCGGCCGTCGTGCTCCTCCATGGCGGCGCACACGATGTCGTCGAAGAGCGGACGGATCGGGTCGATGATGAAGTCGAGCGCCCCGGTGATGAGGAGTGTCCGGTGGCCGGCGGCTCGGTGCGCGCGCACCCGGGCGATCCCGTCGGGGAAGGACCGGGTCAGAAGCTGGCGATTGAACAGCTCCCAGGTGTCGCGGCGCAGCTGCTCGACCGGCGCATCCTCGAACTTCAGGTAGAACGCCCGCAGGAAGTCGCCCCGATCGCGCCGGTCCAGGGCGAGGAGAGACGGGCCCTGGCGCACCAGGTCGGCCACGAAGCGGGCCCGGCGTGCCGGGCCCAGGTGCCGGCTGGCCAACCAGGCGTAGGTGTCGACCACGTTGGACGACATGAGCGTGTGCTCGAGGTCGAACACGGCCAGGTGCCGCTCGGGGGCCAAGATGGCCTTGCGCTGCCGATCGGCGCGCTTGTCCACCACCGACGTGCCGGGCTTGGTGCGCACCCGGGTGTGCTCGAGCACCGACGGCAGGTGGACGTTGTAGACGTAGTCGCCCCACTCGATGGCACCGGGGTCGAAGGCGAAGCGGGCCCGGTCGTCGTCGTCGCACGTCGACCAGAGTTCGAGCAGGTTGTCGACCCGGTAGCGGGCGTCCGTCTCGGTGTAGGCGCCGTAGAGGGTGACGTAGCCCAGCGCCCGCTGGGCCAGGGCGTGGCGTTCCTCGATCCGCGCCGCTAGCTGTGCCTGCCGGCCGCGGATCGGCAGGGCGGTCAGCAGTCGCTCGGCCGCCGTCATCACCGAGTCGGCGCGCTTGAGCTGCCGTTGCACTCGGCCGCGACCGGGGAAGGACCAGTCCGGAACGCTGATGGGTTGCCCGCGGTCGTCGTAGAGCGGGTTGCGGCCGAAGAACTCCTGACCCAGCTCGACCAGGCGTCCGTAGCGCAACGGGTTCCGCACGCCTGAAGCGACGTGGTACACCCGTGGTCGCTCCTCGGTCCGGGCGCCCCGGGCGGCGACGGCGAGGATGGCGGCCACCACCATGTCGACGGGGATGACGTCGACGATGCCCTCGGGTACTCCCGGGAACTCGCGCAGCAAGCCGCGAGCGTACGAGATGATGATCGGCTCGGCCATGCGGAAGCCGCGGATCCAGCCCGGCCGGGGCTCGGACACGGCTGACTCGATGATGGAGGGCCGCACGATGGTGATTGGCACCGTGCCCTCGTACTGCTCGACGAGCGCCTTCTCGCCGAGTGCCTTGGTGAAGGGGTAGGCGTCGGGCCAGCCGAGCGAGAGCGCGCGTGCCGTCCCCGCCTTGACCAGCTCGTCGCCCACCCACTCCTCGCGCAGCCTCTCGGCCCGTGCCGCGATGAGGTGGTCGCCGGCAGCACCGACCTCGGTGCGCGCTCTCTTCGTGTAGCCGGCGAGCCGTTCGGGCTTGCGCGACTCCGCCTGGAGGTCGTCGCGCAACCGCCGGGCCGAGGTCACCTCGTCGCGCCACGGCACGTCGAGGGTGAAGCGGTTCTCGCTCAGTAGCTCCTCTTTGGCCTCGCCCTGGTGCGTGCTCGCCACGTAGGCGGTGGACACGGCGACGAGGTGAGCCTTCGACCCAGTGTCCACGATGGCGCCGGCAACCCGGGAGGGACCGAGCAGGTTGATCTCGACGGCCTGCGTCAGGGGGGCGTCGAAGGAGACGGTGGCGGCCGAGTGGATGACGACGTCGGCCGCTGCCAACGCGGCACGCCCTTCGTCGTCGAGCCCGAGGCCGTCGCGACTGACATCGCCAGCCACGGCTCTCACGCGCCGTGCGATCTCGTCGGCGAAGCCGTCACCCAGCTCGGCGCGCAGGCGATCGAAGCAGTCGTTCTTGATCACCTCGCGGGCCAATCTCCCGGCGGCGTCGGCCCGGCGTCCCGGCCGTACCAGGACCGTGACCTGGGCCTCGGGCACACAACGAACAATCCTTTCGACCAGCGCGGTGCCCAGGAAGCCGGTAGCGCCCGTGACGAAGAAGCGCTTCCCCGACAGGTCCCGCTCGATGGACATCGAGCATGTCTACCACCGGCGGTCGATTCTGTCTACCATTTGGTAAGTGGCCAGGTCACCTGTGGGCGCGCGAGGTGGAAGCGGTGCCGGAGCCGGCGCCCGGGCCCGTCGGGCCCCGGCTCCGGAGGCCAGCGGGTCGACGCGCGACCGGATCCTCGACGCCGCGCTGGCCTCGTTCGCGAGCCGTGGCTACGAGGCGACGTCGCTCGACTCGGTGGCGAAGGGGCTCGAGCTGACGAAGCAGTCGATCCTCTACTGGTTTCCCTCGAAGGACGCGCTACTCGAGGCGGTGATCGCCCGGAGCGCGTCGGATCTCTCGGGTGCGCTCGAGGCGGCGCTGGCCGGAGCGGGGGAGGGGTGGGAGCGTGTCGAGGCGGTCGTGCGCTCGGTGTTCCGCCTGGCCGCCCGTCAGCCGGAGCTGCTCGGGTTGCTGCGCGAAGTTGGGCGGCTCGGGCCACCGGCCGCGACGCAGATGACGCTCGCGCTCGACCCGCTGGTCCAACGTGCGTCGTCATTCTTGGAAGCCGAGATGGATGCCGGCACCATGCGGCGGCACGACCCGCGCCTGCTCCTCCTTGCCATCTACTCGACGGTGATCGGCATCGTCACCGAGGTCGAGGTGTTACGAGCCCTGGGCGAGGAACCCACCGCGCGCTCGCTGGTGCGGCGTCGGTCTGACGTGTTGCGGCTGCTCCGATCGGCGTTGCTGATCGAACCGGGCCCCTGACCGGCTCGAGTCCGGTAACGCTTGGCGACTCGGCCGCCGGGCCGGTCCGGCTACTTGGCCGGCTTCGGGATCTTCTTCTTGGGTGCGGCCTTGGGCGTGTAGCGCTTGCTCGCGGTGGGCGGCTTGCGCTCGCCCGGAGCCGACGAGGAGGCCTTGGACCTCGACGTGGACTTCGGTGTGGTGGTACCACCCTTCTTGGCCGCTCTTCGCTCGGCCGTCTGGCGCGCCACCACCTTGCCGCTCGTGGTGCCGTACCGCCCGAGGCGCCAGGCCCGCAGGAAGAGCCATCCTCCGAGGAAGATGAAGGCGAATCCGACCAGGCCGATGAACAGCGTGAAGGCGAACCCGATGAGGACGAGGTCGAACGTCACCATGGTCCGCTTCCGACGCCAGACGGCCACCAGGCCGAGGACGGCAAGCACGGCCACTGCCCCGCCGACCAGCCAGGCATCGGGGGCCACCGTGACCGAATGCTTTCCCCGCTGCGTCACCTTGTGCTCGAGGCTGTAGATGGTCGGGATGGCGATGCCGAAGACGAAGGAGATGAGGAGCGCGCCGACCCCGATCTTCACCTCGGTGGAGTCGAGCGAGGTCATGACCGCCTTGCGCTCACTGGCCGGGACGATGTCCTCCACGTCACGGCTCGGAGTGCTCGGCCAGAAGACCTCCCGGAGTTCGGCGATCCGTGAGGTGCCGGGGGTCTCGTCGTCGTTGGTAGGAGCCATTACGGACCTCAGGGTACCGGCGGTCTCGTGACCCCCCAAATCTCCCCCGGGTGCGGCCACCGAGTGCGGGGTCGGGAGGCGCACCGGCTACGGTGGTGCCCGCCCTTTGGTCCGGGGCGCTTAGCTCAGTTGGTTAGAGCGCAGCCTTCACACGGCTGAGGTCGTGGGTTCGAGTCCCGCAGCGCCCACTCGTTTTCGCTGGTCACGGAGTTGATGTCAATTACTGGTGCGATTTCGTGCCCTGAGTCGTGCCCTGAGATTCCGAGCGATTGGTCCGTTGCGGCGTCCAACGCACGCAAGAACGCATCCCCGTTGTCCGGGTAGAGGTGGCCGTAACGATCCAGCGTGAAGGCGACCGAGGTGTGGCCAGCGTGCACGGAAACGTCCTTCGGGTTGATCCCTGCCTTGATCCACACTGTTCAACTGGCGGGATCGGAGTCTCAGGTACTACCTGACCATTGGAGAACTGGAAAACTCCGAGCAACTCGGCGACATGTTTCTCGCTGAGTTCTTCGAAATAGCGCAAGACGATCACTGCCCGTTGCGGTCCAGGCAGCCGAAGGACCGCATCGACAAGATCCAGATCACCGGTACCGGTCTCGTTCGGGAGAAGCATTGCGAGCTGCGACTGGTAGCGACGGGCCACCGCTTCGCGACGCCACGACTTCTTGCAAAGATTGACTACCGTTCTACGTAAGTACGGCCGCAACTCCTCGACCTTGCCATCTCGCCACCGTGCCCAGACGCGAGCAAACGCCTCGGCCGTGATGTCTTCGGCCTTCGTCCTGTCTCGACACAAGCAGAATGCCAACTGGGTGAGCCGCTTTGCGTCGTCGCGCAAGGTCTCCTCGAACACTTGGCGGCGCTGGATGGCTGTACATACGACCGACATGCAGGATCAATATCCCCTTCCGGAGTCCTCTGGCGCAGAGCGGATCTGCATTACTGGTACCAGATCCCTAGGGGCCCCGTTTGGTTCCAATCCCGACAAATATCCCGGCAGATGATCGCCTGAGCTGGCCTCTCCGGGCACGGGCCACCCGAGATCCTGGATGCGTTTCTTGGCGGCCCCCTCCCAGGATGAAGGTTGCCAAGCAACGGCGCTCTTAGGGTTGCAGACTCACCCAGCGCATCTCTATGTGCCCGATCTCGAACTTGTGACCAGCGATCCACCGTCGCCACTATCCGGCGACGCTCCTATCACTTGTCAACCCCTCTTCGGGGGCTCGGGAGTAAAACAGCGGACAGAACATTTATGAGTCACTCGAGGCGAGGACAGGCTCTTATTGGGTCACGCGTTTCGAGATGGTGGCCCGGGCTGAGGGTCGGCGAATCGCTGGAAAGTCAGCCCCGGAGGGCGACAGAACTGGGAAGAGCCAGACCCCCGGCCCAGGGATCTAGCCGCGAGGCAGGTAGCGATAGACCTCGCGGGCGACGTAGCGCTTCAAGATGCGGATGACCTCGTGGGTGGTCTTGCCTTCCTTGACGCGACGTTCGAAGTAGAGCTGGGTCTCGGGGTCATGCGCGATGCGCACCATGACGATGCGCCACAGAGCGCTGTTGGCCTGGCGATCCCCACCGTCGTGGACCTTGACTCGGCCGCTGTTCTTGCCCGAGCCCTTTGGGATGGGCGACACCCCGCACAGGTGGGCCCAGGCCGCCTCTGAATGGAGGCGCTCGGGGTTGTCGCCGGCCGCCATGACGAGGGCCGCGGCGGTGTCAGGTCCGACACCGAAGAGCTCGAGGAGGTCGGGCACGGTGGCGACGAGGAGCGCCTCGATTCTGGCGCCGAGCTCGCCGAGCTCACGGTCGAGCGTGCTGATCCGGTGGGCCAGCGAAGACAGTGATGCCTTGGTGGCCGCGGTCACCGGATCGGGAGAGCGACTGGGTCGCAGCCCCTTTCCCTCCGCGACCAGGGCGGGCACCGAGAGGCCTTTGAGGCGGCAACGGAGCTGCTCAGGAGCGCTATAGCCCAGGTGGCGCATCTGGACGAGGGCCTTGCCCCTGGCCTGTCTGGCAGAACGCTTGGCCACGACGAGGACACGGATGGCCTCGACCGCTCCGTCACGCGACTTGGGCTTGCCCCTCGCTCGACCACTTAGGGCGGCCCGGGCGGCTTCGATGGCGTCGAGGGGATCGGACTTGCCGGTTCTCCGGCGCTTCTGTCGATCCGCTCGGTCGACCTCGATGACCTCGACGCCCGCACGACGCAGGTGGCGGGCCAGGCCCGAGCCATAGGAACCCGTCCCCTCCACGCCGATCTTGGTCACGTCTCCGAAGGTCTCGAGCCAGCGCAGCAGCGCCTTGTAGCCGTTGGCATCGGTCGAGAAGCTCTCGGTGCCGAGTAGTCCCCCGAGCGGATCGAGCGCTGCGGCCACATGGAGGTCGCGGTGGGTATCGACACCACCGGTGATCCCGCGCGCAGCTTCTACGATGGTCATGGTCATCCCTTTCTCTCAAAGGTGTGAGGGATGGCACGGCCGTTCCGGATCGGAGCGACGGGGGTCTGGGTTGTTCGCTGCAACCCGGACCAATCACCCCAACTTCGAGACGGGACGTGCCGTCTTTCAATGTGCGGCTGGAAGGTTCCGGTCGACGACGTTTTGCAACGTCACGGGACTCCAAGTCAGACCGAACCCGCCAGCACTCCCGAAGCTATTGAGGACCAGCAATCAAGCGGTGGGCGTATTCAAGGGGTGAGCGCAATTAGTTCGGCGAGTTTCTCTGATGGTTTCAGATATCCGAGGGTCATGCGAGGACGATCATTGAGGCTTCGAGCGAACCCAGCCAGATCTTTCTCGCTGTGGACTGAGAGATCGGTGCCCTTTGGCATGTATTGGCGCAGCAGTCCATTGGTGTTCTCGTTCGATCCGCGTTGCCAAGGCGAGTGGGGATCGCAGAAGTAGACGGGGATATTGGTCTCGATTGTGAAGTCGACATGTCGGCCCATCTCGCACCCCTGGTCCCAGGTGATGGTCTTGACCAACTTTGACGGCAGGGTGCGAATCGCCTTCTTCATGGCCTCTTTGACTGACACGGCGTCCTTGCCGGCACCGAGGTGCAAGAGCAGTGTGAAGCGAGTGGAGCGCTCCACCAGCGTGCCCACTGCAGAGAGGTTGTCCTTGCCCATGATCAAATCGCCCTCCCAGTGGCCAGGCACTGCCCGGTCGGCCGCTTCGGCGGGGCGTTCAGAGATCATCACCATGTTGGGCATCCGGAAATTCACCTTGCTTCTGCTGCCCTGAGGCCGTCGAGATCGCTCGCCCACTTCGGAGGCACCGAGTCAACTCTCGACGGAGCTCGCCTCGAGCCTGGACGAAGAGGGACTGGTAGATCGTCTCGTGACTCACCTGCATCATCGGATCGTCCGCGAAGTCGATGCGCAAGCGGCGAGAGATCTCTTGGGGCGACCAGAACCCTTTGAGTCCGGCCGTGACCTCGGACAAGAGCTCCGGGCACGACGCCAGCTTGGTGGGCTTGGGCCGCCGGCATCGCTGTTCGGCCCTGAGGTAGCCCGCCCAGGCCCGGTAGTCGTCGCGACCGCCATCGGCCGCCACCTCCCGGCTGACCGTGGACGGCACCTTGTTGATCCGCCGGGCAATTGCGGTGAAGGATTCACCCTTGACCAAGCCGATCGTGATCTCTTCACGGTCGGCAATGGTCAAGCATCTCCTGGGCCGTGGGGTCGACGAAGCGGGTCGAGCACGGCGACCGCCCCGGCCCTCACCGATAAACCACGCCGACGTGAAGGAGCATCCCACCGCCCTGGCCGCGCTTCTGCCAGACGTCATGGCCTTCTCCACGCAACCGTCTGACCATCTGTTGCTGCTCTCTGCAGTCCACAGCGAGAAAGATCGTGGCAGGGTTCGCTCGAAGCCTCAATGATCGTCCTCGCATGACCCTCGGATACCCGACAACCGTCAGAGAGACTCACCGAGACTCGTGCGCTCACCCCTTGAATACGCCGTGGACCCTCGGAGAAGTATCAATGTACTGGGACAGTCTTCCCAGCGATCGAGGGCAAGAGAAGTGACAATGGCCACTTCTCGGGCAGTGCTGGACCGCTCAAGCTCTTGATATGACGTTAGGTCGCAAAGTCGTCGTGTCTGCGGGCATCGCGGCCGGCGTCTATGCCTGCTGCGTTCGCCCGAGACTCTGCCGTTGGGGGGCGACAGACGAGGAAGTCATCGAGCCATTTCCTGGTGCTGACTGGTACCTAACGGCGAGAGGGCGGCCACAATGGCCGTCACGATCGATGCGCCACCGGATCAGGTGTGGCCGTGGCTCGTCCAGATGGGTGGAGATCGAGGGGGTTGGTACTCCTGGGACCGCCTCGACAACGGAGGGCGGCCAAGTGCCACGAAGGTCCATCCAGAGTGGCAGGACCTTGCTGTCGGCGATTTCGTGAAGTACTGGAGATCGGCTGGCCCTGTGGACGCGTGGGAGGTGGCCGCGCTCGAGCCCAACCGGTTCTTGAGGCTGCGGGGGTTGTACGACATACGCGGTCGCATGCTCGACTCGACGCAGCTGCGGCCATCGGCCTACATCGAGGGACTATGGGCCTTTTTGCTCAAGGAGCTCCCCGGAGGACGCACCCGTCTTGTCATCACCGGCTACCAGGCCATACGCCCATACTGGGTCGGGCGTGTCGTCTTCTACTGGCTTTACGTCCCGGTGACTTGGATCATGCAGGCACGGATGCTCGCGGTGCTTAGACGCAACATCGAGCAGGCGAGCGATGAGCCGCTCAGATGAGGGAGACGCCTTCAGAAGTGACTCCCCGTCCTGGCGTACGGGGCACTCTTCTGATCGACCACACTCATGTACTAGAGAAGTCACGGGCCGCGCGCTTGGAGCGGAGAAGGTACAACGCCACATGGCCCGCGTGCCGCGACAGGATTCCGAGTTCTAGTTCGCGCTCAGATCGGTGGTCTCGCAAGATGCGCCAGGCCAGCGACCATTCCTCCCGCAACCGGCGCGAAGCCGGCTCGTCGCAACCGTTGGGCAGCTGGAAGCCAACTGGACGCTTGCGGACGCCTCGGACGAGTGCTCGCCATGCACAGACCCACCATGGCGTATCGAGGAACACCGCCGTGTCTGCGCGCTCGAGCCGAAGCTCAAGTGTGGCGTGGTAGTTGCCGTCGAGTATCCACTCATCGCTGGTAATCAGGTCACGCTGCTTCTCGCTCCACTCGTCCTCAGAAGGCTCCACCCAGCCCGGTTTCCAGAAGTGCACGTCGAGATGGACGACGGGAGCTCCAGTCTTGGCTGACAGGGCTCGTGAGAACGTGCTCTTGCCAGCTCCGGCCCCGCCAGTGACCACGACACGACGCCCGAAAGAAGTTCCGGGTGGGATATCTCTGACAGATCGAATCACCATGAAGGCGTCATCTGGCACCAGTGCATATTGGCGGCTTCCGGGTGGGGACGAGGAGGCATCCCGGCTATCCGCGTACGGGGCACCCTGTCAACTCCAGCTTCCGGGACGCCCCTGGCACTTCCGAGCTGTGGTTGTTGCTTAGTAGGTCAGTCGGAGAATCAGGCGAGAAGACCGCACTCGGAAAGGAATGCGTCAAGGGCTACCACCCAGCTGTCCCAATACGGTCGTCGATCATCACCGTCTATGGCCACGATCAAGTGACGACGGAAGTCCTCCCATTCTCGACCGGAACCTTGGACCGAGAGGACGGCCAAAGCGTGCGCTCGAGCCTGCCAGGGTGCGTCGAAGGCTGGGGTCCCGTTGGACCGGGGCACGGTAGGTTCGGCGAACCCCTCGTCGAATACGTGGGCCCCTGTCACAGCTGGGCAACACCGATCATGGCGTCCCTGGTCACCAGTCCGGCGAGCTCGTCCTCGGAAAGCCCGTCGCTGCCTTCGGGTCGCATTGGTAGCACGAGGTAGCGGATCTCCGCAGACGAGTCCCAGACCCGGATCTCGCGCTCTTCGGGAACAGCGCAGCCCATCTCCTTTAGTAGCACCCTCGGCTCACGAACCATGCGGGATCTGTACGGCGGATTCTTGTACCAGTTCGGTGGGAGCCCCAATACAGGCCACGGATAGCACGAGCACAAGGTGCATACGACGACGTTGTGCACAGCGGGGGAGTTCTCCACTACCACCATGTGGTCACCCTCGGGACCGGAGAAGCCCAACTCGCCAATAGCGGCCGTGCCATCGGCCAGGAGTCGCTCCCGGTAGGCGTCGTCTACCCAGGCGCGGGCGACGACCTTGGCACCGTTCATTGGGCCCACTGCGTGCTCGTAGTACTCGACCACGGTGTCGAGAGCGGCGGGATCGATGATTCCCTTCTCCACCAACAGCGACTCGAGGGCCACGACGCGATCTTCGACGGGCGTGGTTGGCAGTGGATGATGGTGTCCATCACCCATGCGCAGATGCCTCCCTGGGCTCGAGGTAGCTCTCCCAGAGATCCACATGTACCGGGTCACCCGGCGAACCCCAAAGGTCGAACGCCGCAAAGCGGACGGAGTAGGTCGGCTCCATGCGTTGAGCATCGCAGTGATACTCCACGTCGGGGCATGAGAACACGCCGTCGAGGCGGACGACGATGCCGGGCTTGCCTTGGACATACCGGGGGGCTCGGGTATGGCCGAGGGGATGCCACTCGCGTACTCGCACCGCCTCGCCGACCCCGTAACGGTGGACCTCCACCGAAGGACCCGGATCGTCGAGTCGTGGAGCCCGCGCCGGCCGGGCCACTGGATAGGGAGCCCCGAGCCGATCGTCGAGCTCCTCCTGGGTGATCAGCCCGCCTTCTACGAGGCCGGTGGCCGTGGCGGTGAGCCAGTGTTCGTAGTATGGCGAGGCCAGATACCACGCCGGGTCCATCCGCTCGATCGCGTGCCGGAACCGCCCGTTCAGGTGCCCCGCCATCATGGAGGCGATCGTGAGCCGGTACGCCCGGCGTTCCCAGTCAACGTGGAAGACGGGCTCGTCTGCCTCCATCTCAACCGGGCCGAATCCCTGCGTCCCGCCGAGGTCGTGCACGCCATCCACGGGCCTATCTCACCACGTCCTCTTGCCGCGTGCTTGACGAAACCTGCTTAAGCCAAGGCAAGGCTGACGCTCCCTAGTACAACGCCGCCAAACTGCCGGAGTGTGCCACACTCCCGGCGTACTGGGGCAGGCGGGACCCCGTCAGGAGACCACGTCGTAGAAGGTCTGGACGACGCCCTCGTCGAGCGTGGCAAGCACCTTCTCCAGGTGACCGCTTGCCATGATTAGCTCACCGAAAGCGGCGTCGTGTGCTTCGCGTGATGACCAGGTCTGAACAAAGGCGAAGGATCGCGGATCGGCCTGATCGCGCAGGATATCGAATGACTCGCATCCGTCGGCAGCCAACATGCGTCGCCGCCCCTCGGACTGCAGATCGAGCAGCGTCGCCTCCTGGCCAGCAGCGGCGTGAAATCGGGTCACGGTGGTAACACTCATGGACGTTCCTCGGTTTCTGAACGGGAGGTTGGATAGAACGGTACTGCACCGCCGGGACCGCGCCTTCGGTGGAACGTGGGAATGGGCCATCGCAGACTGATCAGAAATGCTTCACCGTCCCGGCGTACTGGGCGACCTTGCTCGATCCGACGATGTGGCACCTCATATTGCGGGCCGCGAGGGATGTGGCTGATACGAAGTTCGTTAGCCGTAGAGGTCGAGGAGTCGAAGACGGCTAGCTTCGAGGCGTTCGAGCATCACGCTGGCGAACCGCTTCATGATCTCGTAGCCGAACGCGGGGTCCGTGTCCGCCTTGCCGCGAAGGCAGGCGGCGTCGACCGCGATCGCTCCCACCGGCTCCAACGCACGAGCATCGAAATGCCAGCGGTAGGGCGGGAAGAGCCAAGACCATCCGACCACGTCCCCCGGACCCACGGTCTCGACCACTATCGGGCCCCGACCGGGGGAGTGCATTTCGAGGTTCACCTTCCCTCGGCGCACCAAGTACAGAGAGTTGGCCGCTTCACCCTCGCGCAGCAAGAAACTGCCCGCCGCGAAGACGACGTTCTGCGCGCATCCGGCCACGAGTTCGACGGTGTCACCGGGCAGACCACTGAGGAGTGAATGGTGAGAGACAAGCTCAGCAATCTGTTCGGCCACATCTACCCCTTTCGATTTGGTCAGCCGACACTGTAAGCCTGCGCGTGGCCGACTTGAATTGGTAGGGACGAACGTCCCGAAGGATCGGCTACCAGGACATTTCCGGTGGATCGCTCTGAAGGGGGTCGGTCGGTCCCATAGCGTTCATCGCCGCCGTCCACTCTCAGCTGCACCTCTCCCAGGGCCAAGCGAGGCGGTCCAGTTTCGTGAGCGATCCCGCCGGATGAGGGCGTGACCGCCTAGCCGAATGGGCTGGAGTGTCCCACCGTCCCGGCGGATGGGGGCACCCCAGGCCGATCCCTGGCAGCATGGGTTTCCGTGCAGCGCCCACGGCACGACTTCGATGCCATCTATGCGTCTGAAACCCCGCCCCCCTGGGACATCGGGCGACCTCAGCCGGCCTTCGACCGCCTGGCCAAGGCCGGGGCCCTGCTCGGAAGTGTGCTCGATCCGGGATGCGGCACCGGCGAGCACGCCCTTCTGGCGGCTTCACTCGGCCACGAAGTGGTGGGAGTCGATCTCTCGGCGAAAGCCATCGAGTTGGCCATGGCGAAGGCAACCGAACGGGGCGTTGAGGCGCGATTCTTGGTGGCGGATGCCCTGCGCCTTGTTGATCTAGGTGAGCAATTCGAAACGGTGCTGGACTGCGGGCTCTTCCACGTATTTGATGACGACGAGCGCGAGCGCTACGTCGACAGCCTCGCTGCGGTGGTGTCTTCGGGTGGTCGCTATCACATGCTCTGTTTCAGCGAGCGCCAGCCGGGTGACTGGGGACCGCGCCGAGTCACTCAGGACGAGATTCGGGCTGCCTTCTCCGATGGATGGGAAGTCGAATCCATCGAACCCACCGTCATCGACCTCACCTGGGATCCCGCTGGAGCCCTTGCCTGGCAGGTGGCGGCCACACGAACGTAGAAGCTGAGATAGCCCTTTCCCTCGGACTCGCCACGCAGTTCTCAGCTGGTGCGTCGGTCGCCCAAGTCCGGCGATCGGGACACCCCCTGCAAGCCGTCGCGGACGGAACGTTGGTTCACGCCGAAGGATGACCGCTGGTTCCGGGTATGGGCCTCCAGACCACCTCGAGGGCTTGACGGGCTTCCGGCAGTTCGGCGGCTGATGCCCGCCTCACGCCACCGACCGCTCGGTCATCCCTCGCACCATTCTCGAGTAGGCGATGGCCATAACCGGAACCATCGGAGTACCTTCGCCAGCGTTGGCGGGAGTCTGGGAGGAATGACTATGCGATCGATGGCCCGGATGCGAAGGGCGGTCCGCTGGACGTTGGCTTTGGTGACGCTCATTGCGATAGCGGGTGTGTGCAGCTCGGGAGCGGAAGCGTCGTCGAAGACGACGTCAGGAGCGCCTGGCGCGACCAGTGCCATCCCCGCCTTCTACGTCCCGCCCCGTCCACTACCGGTCGCACCACCTGGAACGTTGATTCGCTCGACCCGGGTGACCGGCGTACCGGGCGTGCCGGCTGGAGCCACCGTCTGGCGGATCCTGTTCCATTCGACCACCATCTACGGAGCCGACCTGGCCGAGTCCGGCTACGTCATCGCACCGGGAGCGCCGCCGCCGGCCACGGGTTACCCGGTCATCGCCTGGGCGCACGGCACCACCGGATTCGCAGCCCGCTGTGCGCCATCGCTCTTCACCAACGCTGGTGGAGGCAACGGCCCGTATCTCATTCCTGGGCTGGCCAACTATCTCCGGGCCGGTTTCGTCGTGACTGCGGCCGACTACCAGGGCTTGGGCGTCGCGCATGGGGTCCATCCCTACCTCCTCGGGGACAGTGAAGGTCGCTCTGTACTGGACGCCACACGGGCGAGCAGGCATCTGCCCGGACTCCGGACTTCCGACACCGTGGTTGTCTACGGTCATTCACAAGGCGGCCACGCCGCGCTGTTCGCTGGGGAGATGGCGCCCACCTACGCTCCCGATCTCCATGTGGTCGGTGTTGTGGCAGCCGCGCCGGCGACGGGACTCAGCACCCTTATCTCGATCGTCGGTACCTCGACCGGCCAGCAGTTCCTCCCATTCAGCATCCCCACGTCGTATGCGTGGTCACAGACCTACAACGACCTGCCGATCACTGATGTCTTCACAGCAACTGGTGAGCAGTTCGCCAGAGAGGAGGTGACCAAAGGGTGCCTGGATTCGGTCGCCAACGCGATTGGCAGGCGCCATCTGACGCCGGGGCAGGTCTTCCTGACGAGTTCTGAAACCAACCCGATCGTGATCGCCCACGCCAAGGCCAACGATCCCGGCCGAGTTCGAACCACCGTACCCATGCTGATCCTGCAAGGCACCAAGGACATGACGGTGCCACCAGGTTTGACCGACGCCTTCGTCAGCGGCACGGCGTGCAAGATCGGTGACACGGTGGAGTACCTCCACGTCATGGGTGCCACCCACAACACAGTGGTCTTCGTCGGTACCCCGTCGATCGTTCGCTGGATGCAAGGACGAATCTTGGGCAGCAGTCCTGCGTCGACCACCTGCGGCCGGCCGCACGACCTCAACACGCTCGGCAGATAGCGAAGGCCCGGCTACCTCAACGTCGCAGATGCTCGTCCACAGCGCCCAAGTCCACGCACCGCCATGAGGCGCCGGCCTACACGGACCCGCTGCTTCACCCCCAATGGGTAACAAGTGGTTCCGGGTATGGGCCTGTCCAGAGCACCTCGAAGGGTTGACCGGGATTCGGCAGCTTGGTAGCCGATAGCCCCATCCCCGAGCCGGCGAAGTGGGACACCTTCAAAAGGGCCGAACGGCCCTTTGGACCACCCGTGTGGAGGCGTAGCCTCCGTATCGAAGGCTTGTCGGGGAGGTTAGGGATGAGCCGGCAATGCGGAGTGACGCTAACGATGCCGGGCCTGGCAACCCCTACGCTATTTCCACTGCACGGATCGCTAGCGAGCGCTGCGAGTCCAAAGGCGGTCCCCCTGGATTGCCCTGCCGATGGTCGCGACTATCGAACTACCTATGACGCGTCACCACAGCCCGGTGTCATCGTTCCAGACACGGTCGGCTGGCCGTACTCACCAGCGACTTACACGGCCTACGGGTTCAACGCTCAAGGGGGAAGGCCCCAAATCATCCGCACCGGCGTCCCATTCTCGGTAGCGGTGGAGCCACGCACCTGCTGATGGATCAATACCTCGTGCCTGAGCCCGCTGAGCAAATGCAGGCACCGAATGCGCTGACTCCGGATGGGGCAGTTCCCCAAGTGCCGACGCGGCAAGTCGCGTCAGGACCGCAGGGGTCTACGTTGAAGGCGGGTTCGCGGATCGTCAACCTAATCGCAGGGACTGCCAAGGTGGGGGTCGGCGCGGCGACCCTCATGGCTGTCGAGATCACTAGCAGATCCATAAGAATCGCGAGAGTCGTCGTACCCGCGTCGATTGCTGAGGGCCCTCTTGACACAGTTGAGCGACACCTCGGACGGCGTCAGAGCGACGCCCACAGGAGCGAAAGAGAGAATCGAGACAACGTGGCCGAAGCTGCGGAGTCCGTGCTCAATCGGGTCGTCGTCGGGGTTGTCGACATGCTGGACATGGAGCAGTTGATCGATCATGTGCCCATCAACAAGGTTGTGGCCAGAGTCGACCTCCCAGGGGTAATCGATGAGATCGACCTCGCGGGGGTCATCCGTGAGTCCACGACCGGACTGGGTGCAGAAACACTCGACGCTAGCCGTGCCGGGCTCATGGCCATGGATATGTGGAGTGCCCGACTGGTCGACAGGATTCTCCGGCGCAAAGAACCGCGTGACTTGGCGGTCCCGTGGAATGGCATTGCTCGACCTGAGCGTGTGAAACCTGAGGTCGTCTCGTGAGTCGGCATCGCGAGATCCGCAGCGAGCGAGGGCAGCAGCTCCAGGGTCTTCGGGCCGGCTTCGTTTCTCGGGCCGTGGCGAGCGGGACTGATGTCGTCCTCGTTCTCTGCATCTATGTCGTTGGAGTGATCATGGTGAGCATTGCTTGGGATCTCCTGTTTTCGAGTTCGAAATCGATTTCCATTGCGGCTCCCCCCCACTGGTTGAATGATCTGTTGGTGTGGATTCTTCTCGTCGTGTACTTGACAGCCGGTTGGTGGTCCGCCGGACGCACACCTGGGAAGCAGATGCTGGGCTTACGAGTCGTCCGTTCGGATGGGAGTCCTCTTCGTTTCTCGCGAGCGCTTCTTCGAGCGCTCCTCTGCGCTTCATTCTTCCCGGCGCTTCTGCTGGCCTTGGTGAACCGCCGAAATCGAGGTCTCGAAGACGTAGCATTTGGGACTGTAGTCACCTACGACTGGCTCCCAACAAGCTACGAGCCGCTGGCTGAGCCGTCCTTGGACGCCCAACTAATGATTGAAACGCGCTCTTCGTCAGTTCCGATTGCTCGCTCCTGACGGGGGTCGTCACTACCCTCGGACCTGTCCGATATTCGAGCTCCATAACTTGACCGCTGATCCGGAGGAGCGACACAACGGGGGCCGCCGACAACCGCGACGCTCAGCTCACCTCGATCCTCGACGCCGAGCGTGAAACGAAGTGTCTCCTTCCGGTACACCGGAATCCATGTCCGTGCCGGCGACATACGGGGCAGTCCGAGGCACCGTCACCGCCGGTCCCACCTGCCCGGTCGAGCAAGCCGGCATTCCGTGTCCGCCCCGGCCGGTCTCGGGGGCTGTCGCTGCCCGCCGAACAGACGGGACCACGCTGACAAGCACGATCAGCAAGGACGGAACGTACCGGGTCGCGGTGCCAGCCGGGACCTACACCGTGAATGTCCAGACCGGTTCGCTCCTGCCGAGGTGCCCGCCGGTGGAAGTGGCCGTATCAGCTGGGGCCACCGTCCAAGCCAATATCTTCTGCGATACCGGGATCCGCTGAAATCCACCTGCCAAGCCGCGCCCCATACCGGCGATAGGGGATACCTACGTCGGTGTCAGCGTGGGGTGTAGGTGAGTATCACGACCCCGTTGCTGAACTGCGTTACATCGACAAGATTCAATGCGGGTCCGTTTTCGATTGCCTCAAACATGTGCTGGCCTCGTCCTACGGCGACTGGCGTCATCAAGAGGTGGAACTCGTCGATCAGACCGTGCTCCATCAAGGTGGCATCGAGTGGACCATTCCCGTACTTGATGATGTTGCCGCCCGGCTGCTGTTTCAGGTCCGCCACGAACGAGGCCACATCCCCGCCGATGACGGTGGCATTCCACACTGTCTCTCGAAGAGTCGTTGATGCCACGTACTTGGGTATGCTGTTCATTCGTTCGACAAAGTCGCTCGGAACTCCGGAATCGTCACCGGTCTGAACCGTCCTGGGTTTCTTGGAGACTCCATACCTTGGAAGCGAGGATGGAGACATGGCAGACCCACAGAAGCGGTACCCGCCTGAGCTGAGAGAGCGGGCGGTGCGGATGGTGCTCGAGGCCCGGGCAGCCGATCCGAACGACACCAGAGCCATCACCCGGATCTCCGAGCAGCTCGGGGTCGGGACCGAATCACTGCGCAACTGGGTGAAGCAGACCCAGATCGACGCCGGCGACCGACCGGGGACGACTACCGAAGAGCGCAAGCGGATCGCCGAGCTCGAGAAGGAGAACCGCGAGCTCAAGCGCTCCAATGAGATCCTGCGTCGGGCCTCGGCGTATTTCGCCCAGGCGGAGCTCGACCGCCCGTGGAAGTGATCGTCGAGTTCATCGACGCCAACCGTGACGAGCTCGGGGTCGAGCCCATCTGCAGGGATCTGCAGGTGGCTCCGAGCACGTACTACGCGGCGAGGTCCCGGGCGCCGTCGGCCCGGGACCGGCGCGATGCGGCGCTGATCCCGCTGCTGGTGGCGATCTGGGAGGCGAACTTCCGGGTCTATGGGGTGCGCAAGCTCTGGAAGGCGGCGCGGAGGGCCGGCCACGACGTCGGACGTGACCAGGTGGCCCGCCTGATGGGACTGGCCGGCATCGAGGGGCTGCGCCGGGGCAAGAAGCGCAAGACCACCAAGGCCGACCCGGCCGCTGAGCGGCACCCCGATCTGGTCAAGCGGGTCTTCAGTGCCGAGCGCCCGAACGCCTTGTGGGTCTCGGACCTGACCTACGTGGCGACCTGGTCGGGTTTCGCCTACGCGTACTTCATCACCGACGCCTTCTCCCGGATGATCGTCGGCTGGCGGGTGGCCAGCCACATGCGAGCCGACATGGTCCTTGACGCCCTGGAGATGGCGCGCTGGAGGCGGGGCACCTTCCTCGAAGGGCTGGTGTCACATTCCGATGCGGGGTCGCAATTCACCTCGATTCGCTATGGCGAGCACCTCGACGACCTCGGAGCCGTCCCTTCCATCGGAAGCGTGGGCGACGCGTACGACAACGCGCTGGCCGAGACCGTCAACGCCGCCTACAAGAGCGAGCTCATCCGGGGACCGGGTCAAGGGCCGTGGCGCAACGTCGACGACGTAGAGCTGGCCACCCTCGCGTGGGTCCACTGGTACAACACGCAGCGGCTGCACGAGTACCTCGGCTACGTGCCGCCGGCAGAATTCGAGGCGGCTTATGCTGCCCAACAGACCGACCAGGAACTGGTTGGAATCCAATAACCCGAGTCTCCATCAGACCCAGGACGGTTCAATCGCCAAGGAACTCTACGTTTCTGATGCCAATGAGCTCCTCGGTTCCTTCGAGCCGGCCACGCCGATCGAGCACATGCGTCACCAGCTTGCTCTCGAGCTCGTCGACGACGTGGCCCGCCTCGACGAGCAGATCAAAGAGTCGCACCGCCGCATCCGCACCGCCGTGCGGGCGTCGAAGACGTCACTCACCGACCTCTTCGGGGTGGGCCCGGTCCTGGCCTGCTCGCTGATCGGTTACACCGGTGACGTCGGTCGCTTCGCCAACCGGGACAGCTTCGCCGCCTATGCGGGCATCGCTCCGGTCGAGCACTCCTCGGGCGGGCGGATCTTTCATCGGCTCTCGTTGCGTGGCCATCGTCGGCTCAACAACGCCATCCATATGGTGGCAATCTCGCAGATCCGCCAGCCCCACTCCGCGGGGCGGGCGTACTTCGATCGCAAGGTGGCCGAGGGCAAGACCAAGCGAGAGGCACTGCGCTCGCTCAAGCGCCACGTGAGCAACGCCGTCTATCGCCAGCTGGTCATCGACGCCCAATAGGAGGCCCGGGAGGACACCAGGGAACGACTCGTAGCCTGCGTGGCCGGCTCTGCACCCTGAATGGCCGGCTCTTCGGCGAAGTCACTCCCGGGCCCACCAGAAGCCTACGCAGTCACGTCCTTCGGTGGCGGCTCGACCTGCCGCGCCTTGTAGGGCCCGAAATTGGGGTCTTGACTCAAAGAGGATTCGTACTGGGGCAGGGGTCAGGGAAGTCGGCCGTGCCCGGTCAAGCGCAATGCAGTTGCTCAACCGCAACCCGCCCCGCACCTTCCAAAGCGCTCCGGCCGGTCCGCCGGTCCGGCTGGCGCCGTCCGTCGGCCGTCCTGTCCGGGTTCGGGCCGCTTCCTGCCTTCTTCTGTGTCACCACATTTCCGCAGGCCAGCCGGTCAGTCCGCGCTTGTCCGATACGGGCTATCGCAGGTCCCCGACATTTCCCCCTATGCGCCGTCCAGGCGTGCTGTTGAGCGCCACCCCTCCGCCAGTTGGGGTTCACGATGATCAGTGCCACGTCCGTTCGCAGTGGACTACACCTCGCGGCGAGAACCGCGACCTTGTCGCATGCCTGCTTGCCATCTCTGCTGGGGTCAGTACACCAAGTTCCGGTGCATGGACCCCCGACCAATGGGCGAACAGAACGTTGCCGATCCCACCAGGTTGGTCGAGCACCAGGCTCAGTGCGGACTCCTGCGTTTCGGCCACGTCGTGCGTCGCTGGAGGAGCTTGGGATCGGTTGAGCAAAGGTGCATCAATCCGGAGCAAGAGAGATGGACGTCTTGAACGAGCTCGTAACGGACGCCTCTGTCAATGAGGCATCCAACCCAGCCGCCGAGTGCGCTTCTGGCACCTTCGTTCGGTCGCGAGCCTGCACGCACGCTCCCGACGGCGGGTCAGGAGCAGGCCGGTGCACTCACCCCCAAGAACCTCTGCAAGGTCAGCACCGGGAAGTTCACATGCCCCCTTCCGAAAATACACACAGACGCGAAAGGACCCCCGGCCGAAGCCGAGGGCCATTCGCAAGCGGCGCCCTTGGGAGGCATCTCAGCCCACTGTGGGGACATCGCACTCCACGCTGCCTGACCGGTAGAGCGATCAGATCGACTCGCGGAACTCAGCTCCCGCAGCCGTCACGGTCACATTGTCCATGATGTCGATCACTGGGACAACGTCGAACTCGAGCCAGGTGGAGAACTTCGCCGGCGCGTCGGCCAAGCTCTCCGGGTTGTCGGTATCGATGACCGCATAGCCACCCTGGCCGTCGACTCGCGCGACGAACTCTCGGAAGGTCTGATCCGCGGGAGCCTGCCACTTGGCGAACGTGTCCAGCAGCTTCTTCCCGTCATCGTGGTTCTGCTGAGCCGTTCCGCCCAATCGCGTCTTCCAGCTCACGATGTATTTCGCCATTGATTTCTCCCATTGGTTCACCCTTGCGATCTTGCAGGGGCGCTGGCGAACCGTAACCCGGATCGCAGTCTCGTGCTCGACCGCACGTCGGAGGGCGGGTGGCCCTGCCGCTGGTTCGGGTGCGGACTGCTGTCCGAGCCTGGCGCTGCCCGGCGGATTCCCATGGCCATCTCCGAATGCGTCAAGCGCATCCGCCACCTCATCGGGAAAGAACCGCCGCTCCTTCCCTGGCACGTCCTAACCGGCAGGCACTCCTCGCAGGCGCTGGACGCAAATCATGCAGCGGTCGTCCTCGGGGGTTTCAGCCCAGAGCCGCCGACGAGCTCCGTAGCCGACGTCGATTCCGCACCAAGTCAAAGCGCGGACTCCGTCGATGAGGTGCCAGAGCGGCTCATCGAGCGGACGGCGCTTGAGGCTCGTCGTTATGTCGTCCCGCTCGAGGACATGATCGATGAGGACCGCCTCGGCGCCGGTATCGGCGTCCACGTAGGCAAAGGGTAGGGCGAGGACCGGAAGGCAGCATTCCTTGAGTGACGGTTAGGTGAACTGGCACTCCGGATTTGCCTTACAACCTGGTCGCTTCGCAGCCGGGCAGGGAGCTTCGACGATGGAGCACGGCTCTGGGCCCGCTCGGTGCTCGAAGTCGTAGCCCGAGCAACTGCCGTCCGGGTATTCGATCGAGGCGCAGAACCAGATCGACCGGTCGAGGTGCTCGACCAGTCGGCCTTTGCACTCCGGGAACTCCATGGAACAGATGTCATCTCACCGACTGAAGACCTCCAATGGTGTGTTCGGCCGGCCGTGAGTCGTCCATCCCGCCGGCACCCGACGCGATCCACATCGCTACCGCGATCTGCCGTGGGCGTGAGGAGTCGGAGTCCAAGATCGGCGGTGAAGGAGTGGCAATGAGAAGACGGCCACTCCTGCCCAACCCGTCGAACTGACTTCCAAGAATTCACCGGTCATACGAGTGGTGGCCGAGTCATCGATGTTCGGTTCAACGTGTGACGTCCGATGATTGTTGGCAGCTCGAGAAAGGTCCGTATCCCGGGTTCCGCTTCGCACACCAGCGGGATGGCATGGACAGCGTGCATCGCGGTACCAAGACAACCCTGGTCGTTCTCGTCCTCGCCGCGTACGGCAATCTGTGATTCAAGAACCATCGAGGGGAGACCCTCGACTGTCACCTTCCATCCTCGGCCGCGGGGCCAGTCAGGAGCGGCATGCTCGCCGAGTCTCGTGACGTGTTCCACTGTGAGCGCACGTCGACCCTCGATGATTGCCGACGCAGAGAAGCGCATGGCTGCAACCGTGCCGACCTCGATATGTCCGGCGGCGACGTCAAATGCATCCTCGGCCAGCCAGACGTGGCGTTCGAATACGAAGTCGTCGATCGTCGCACCCAGACCCTGGGCCACCAGCATGAGGGGCGCCCTGAAGACCCCTCCCAGTACAGCGGGATCTGAGCCAAGGACATTCGCGTCTGCCGTCCGCCCAAAACCCATGACGTCACCGAGCATGAAGGAATTGTCGTAGGAGGAGTAGTCCAAGAGCTCTTGTACCGTGAGGGAGTCGATCCGACGAAAGAGCCCCGACATCGTCAGCGGCAGGACTTCGGACGCCCAACCCGGTTCGATACCGGTGGCGTGGAACGAGGAGCCACCTTCGGTGCACGCCTTCTCCAAGCGCTCCACGACAGACGGTCCTGCGCTGGGGGGATAGATGAACGATTGCACGGCCGTCGATACGACGTTCTTTCCTGAGGACAAGAGATCACAGATGTCGTCGAGAGCAGGGTCGGGATTGGCGTCACCCTGGGCCATGTACAAGACACAGTCTGCCTCCAGGGCGAGAACTGCGGCCCGGTTCTTCGTCGCCGTCACCCCGATGGGTCCGATACCGCAGATGTCGCCGACGTCGCGACCCGCCTTTTCCTCGCTGTACACGAACGCTCCCACGACCTCGAGCTCGGGGTGATCAACCACAGCCGCAACGGCGTGACGACCCACGGGTCCGGTGGCCCATTGCACGACTCGATACACCTGTTCCTCTCCTCCAGGAGCGCTGAACGCCGAGGTTATCGGTTACCTCTAGAGATTTTGCCGAACCGGAGCCTCAGAGGGGGTGGACACGAATCGCGCGGTATGAGCGACCATTCCCGCTGGGGGTGCCAACACGGGTTCGTGGTTGCTTTGATCAGGTCCTTCCCGATCAGGGCATGTGTCTGAGTTGTCCGCTCCCGGCGAACTGGTTCAGGGGCTACTGGTGTCCGAGGTAGGCCAGAACTCGATCCATTCTGACGACCCAAATGCGACATGGACTCCTGCCGCCGCAGGTGAGCGAACGCAGGGTCGGTGGGTCCAGGAATCAGGATCCCGAACTCCTCGTGTAGTTCCAGGACGAGTGCGATGACCACCGGCAGATCGAGAGGTGAGATGCCGCAATCTTCTCGGTACGCATTGGCAGAGCAGACTTGAGGGGACAGACTTCCGCTGATGGAACCCTTCGACGCGTCGGTAGTGCGTGCCGCTTATGACACGGTTGCCGAGGACTACGCAGAGGCATTTGCCGGGGATCTCCTCCAGCTCCCATTGGACCGCCAGGTCCTTGATACCTTCATCGCGCCGATCGCTGCCGGTGAGTCCGTTCTCGATCTCGGTTGTGGTCCTGGCCCGGTTGGTTAGTACCTCACAGAACGTGGCTTTCGGGTGGTCGGCATGGATCTGGCGTTCCAAATGCTCCTTGTGGCGCGCCGAAGCACGGGCAACGGTCGCGTTGTTTGTGGTGATATGCGTTCGATCCCGGTACGTTCGGAAGCGTTCTCAGGTGTCGCCGCCTTCTACTCCGTCCACAATCTTCCACGACCGGCGTTTCGAGCTGCATTGGCCGAGATCCACCGAGTCCTCAAGCCATCGGGCACTTTCGTCGTCGCCACGCATTTGGGGGAAGCGGAGGTGTACAGCGACGAGTTCTTGGGTCACCACATTGAGACCGTTGGAGGCACTCTCTACCGTGACGATGAACCTCTCGCGACACTCCGGAGCCAGTCCTTCGTGGTCGAAGAAGTCCGCTATCGCGACCCGTTGCCTCACGAGCACAATACGGAAACCATCTATCTGACCTGCCGACGAGCAGACGAGTGACTCCGAGCTGGATGCCGGAAACAGCGTCACAAGTGGCGACACAATGCCGGGGAACTGGGCAGTCCGTCGGCGATCGTTTGATCAGACGCGCGCAGAGTCCGCGCGCACTTCGGCAACGCCGAAGCGGCCGAGAAGGGACGCCCTGCCTGGGGCAAGCGGGTCATGCGCCGAAAGGTCTATCGGTCTTCGAATCAGGGCGTGGATCGGCTGCTGCGACCCTTGGGCTGTAAACGGGGCTGCGGACTGTCCGCAAGTCCATGGGATGCTGGCCAGGGTCAAGGCTTTGGATCAATTGGGGTTCGGCGCTTCCCGCAGTATGGGAACTCGAGTAGCGGGTCAACGCCGGGTCCGAGTTCCGTCCCGTATTGGACCGCGGTGTACATCAGTGCACTGTGCGCACTCTCGAGATCGTCGAGGATGGCGAAAGGAACGTGGAGCGCCTCAAGATGCGCCATTGCACGCTCCCAGAGAGCATCTGCCACGGTGACTTTCCCACCCCCGTAGTGGTAGGGAACGTCCTTCGGCTTGACCCGAGTGCGAGCGCCATCCGCAGCGGAATCAGACACTAGGCGAACGGTACACGTCAGGCCCCCCGACCTCGCGGATACAGCCTGGGCGTCGGCTGAACTCCCTGAGGCCCGTCAGCGCCTCGAGATGGTCTGGACACGTCCATGGCGCTATTCCCATGGCCCCGACGGCTCTCATGTCAGCGTCAGCGTTGCTTCGACAGCCGGGCAGGGTCCAATGACTCTTTTACGACCGACGAGGCCGAATACATGTACGGGCCGCTCACTTCCGGCGTTCTGGCCAGGGTGAGGACGGTGCGGGAAACTTCGACGATGCCCCAGCGGGATGGCGCCCACGGACCCCAGATCGCCGAGCGGGATGCACTCGTGCGCAGGGCGCTCTTGCTCGTCACGGTCTCGGTCACCTGGGGCCTCGTGGCCGGAATGTGGTCCATCACTGCGGGATTGCTGGCCGGGAGCCTCGGCGTTCTCGGCCTCGGACTCAACCTCCTTGCCGACGTTGCCGGGTCAGCCACCCTTGTCTGGCGATTCCGACGCGAGCGTTTCGATCCGGCAGCGGCTGATCGAGCGGAGGCGCTCGCATCCGTGGTGGTGGCAGCAGCGCTGCTCGTGACGGCGACAGTGCTCACAGTCGCATCGGTCCAGGCCCTGGTGCACGAAACGGCTCCGGATAGCTCCTTCTCTGCGATGCTTTCGGCGGCGGTTGCGGCGCTTGTCCTCGCCCCTCTCGGCCTGGCGAAGAACCGGGTCGGTTCGCAACTCGCCAGCAGCGCCCTCAAGGGCGATGGAACCCTCAGTGGGATTGGTGCAGGCCTCGGAGTCCTGGCTCTCTTCGGCTTGCTCGCCAATGGCCAACTGGGATGGTGGTGGGCCGATCGAGTCGCGGCGCTGGCCGCCGCCTGCGTCGCGATTGCCGAGGCCGGAAGGGTCATCCGGAATCGACCTCCCGCGGTGGGTGAGTAGGTCCATTTCACACTGCGCCACTCGTGCCGGTATGGGGCACCCCGCGCCCGGTCTTCGCAGGATCGGGTGGGGAGTGCCACCGCGGCCTGTTCCGGGCACCTGGAGCGTCGTCGGGGAACCATCGCTCCGCACGACCTCCAAACGCCCCGGCTCATATCTCCTCAGACCCTGACACTCGGATCATTGGCTGGTGCTGTCTCGGCCCTGAGAATTGAAGAACGGCGCCAATCGAACGGCATTCCAAGAACCATGTCCCCCAGGTCGCACCGCATTCATGCCGACGAAAGGAATGGGTTCAGCGTCTTCAGGAACCATTCCGTGATGACCATGACAGGAATCTGTTCGGAGTCAATGCGGTAGGTCCGGACAAGAAGGTAGTCGTCGAGCTCCATGTCTCCACTGGGTCGAGAAGTGGCGAATCCATGTGGCTCGACCAGGCTCTCCCGGGTGACTGGTATCCCCATCTCGTCGAGAATGCGGCCGATCGGATCGAAGCTGGCCTCGAGCCGGACACAGAACCTGGTCGGCAGGCGACTCGCGACGATGACGCTCTCCGCGTAGACGTACGGAGTTCCAGATATGCGACCCCGAAGCGTGGCAGCCCGCTGAAGCAGTGGTTCCCCTTCTGCAACCCCCAGATCGTTCGAAGTGAGGGCCCGGACTATGACGTGACGATGAGCCTGAGCGTCGATATCTTCACCGACAAGCTGCTCCAGGAAGCTGGTCACGGTGTTGTGGGCGCTCTCGAGAGCCGTCCGTAGTTCTTCTCGATTCGCCATTGGCACCATTGAATCGCAATCCCGAACCAACCCACTTCCGGGAGCATCGATCAGTCCGCTCTGACTGACCCCTCCGTGCCCGCTATCGCCGGATTGGGGTGGGCCCGTACGCCGGGTGGGTTGGACAATTCGGGCACCTGGGAACGCTTGATGGCGCTTTCTTCGGTTCCACGTGCCGTAGGAGAGTCACGCTTATGGGACGCGGAGCTTCTGTCATATGCGGAAGGCCGATGATGAAGACGGTCGTGGAGTACCTCCCAGGGGGCAATGGCGGTGGGCCGATTGGCGTACATGGTGGCAACGGTGTGACTGAGTGCCCTCCGGGTTGGAGACAACTTTCGTACGTTGTCAGAACGATCACCGGGAATCGGTTGGCGCCTGGTGCGAGCCGGATTGAGGGTGGACACGCGATCAGTGTGCTGCTGGGCTGATAGGTGTACCCACGGCCCTTGAGTCCGACCTGTAACCAGCCATTCTGGGCGCAGCTCTCAACGGTGATCTGTCTGGAGGTCGTATTGGTGAGTACGACCGTGCCCTTGATGGGTGACCCGGCGACGACACGATTGTGGTGAAGCGCAACGCGAACTCTGATAGGCGCCAACGAGGACCCGCTTGCCCCGGCGACTCCGCCCCAGCCCACGAGAAGTGCCATGCCGACCAGAGCCGTCCGACAGACTTTCATCTGGTCATCATGGCCCTGATCTGACCACCTGTCACCGCAGCGAGTTGACCCGTGGTCATTCAGAAGTCAATGGCTGTACACCAAGCATGGCGAGCTTGTGCCAGGACCGCTCGACTATGCGTGGATAGGTATGCAGATAGTACGGCAATGCACTACAGGCTTGGTTGATTGCAGCGCCGCGACTGCGAGCGAGGGTGGCGTCGTCGACCTCGAGCGCGTCGAGGAAAGCACGGCGAGAATCCATGGTGAAGAGCGGCGACCAGACGACCTGTACATCGACGGCGGGATCGCCAGCGCATGCCGATCCCCAATCGACGATGCCACACAGTCGTCCTTCCCGGACGATGCAGTTGCCCTCCAAGTCACCTTGGACCCAGACAGGAGGACCCATATGTGGCGCAGCCGCCAATGCCTCATCCCAGACATCGAGAGCAGCACCAGCATCGATCAAGTGGCTCGCACGCTCGATCATCACCCGGGTCGTCTCGTCGTACTCCGCCAACGGTCGGGCACGATTCGTCGCCGGTGGGGCTCCCGTCGTCGATACTCGTTCCAGCATCTGAACGATCTTGGCCAGGTCCACTGCGAACGTGACGGGATCACCCATGCGCTCGAGCGCAGCCCCCTCGCCAGAGATCCATCGATGGACTGCCCAACGAAACGGGTAGTCGTTGGTCGGCCTTCCGATGCCGACGGGCTCGGGTAGTGCAACTGGAATGTGCGGGGCCAGTCGTGGCAACCATTGCGCTTCCAGTTCGACTTGCCCCGCCGCCCAATGAATGCGAGGGAGACGGACCACGAGCTCAGTGCCCAGCCGCCAGATGGCGTTGTCGGTGCCCCATGGTTCGACGATGGCAAGGGGCAGCTGCGCAAGGTCCGGCATCTGCGAACGAAGAAGGTCGCGGACAAGATGTTCGTCCACCTCAATCTCGTCTTTGTGCATTCGCTCCGACACGGCGACAAGTCTGCCGACAGCTCCGTCGTCGTGGCAATGGGACTGCACCCGCCAGGCCTGTTCCTGGCAGTGAAACACGGTGCCCCCGCCGCCGGCTCAGTCGCACCAAGTACAGCGCCATCGCCAGCGCAGACAGAGGGTTCCCAGCGATGGCAACGTATCCACATGGAACCAATCGACGTCGATGCCTTCGAGGCCTTGGTTGCCGAAGCTCTGTCGACGATTCCCGACCATCTCCGCTCGGAGATGGAGAACGTAGCGATCATCATCGATGACGAGAGCCCGCCGGGCCCGCTCTATGGTCTCTATGAGGGCGTCCCGCTGACGAACCGAGGCAACTATGTGGGGGCCAATCCTGACCGGATAACTCTGTTTCTGGCCACTATCTGTCAGTCTGCTGTGACGACCGAGGAGTTGGCCCGCCGAGTGCGAGTCACATTGCTCCACGAGGTCGGCCACCATTTCGGCATCAGTGAAGCCCGCCTGCACGAGCTCGGTTGGTCGTAGCACCCACAACCCCGGGCGGACGTCGGACCTGCCGATGGGGCGTCTTGGAGGTGCAGCGTCAAGAGTGGCGCCGAGCGCGGACGACGGCGTCGACGCCGGTCCCTGCCATGGGCCTTGGTCGGTCCTCTGCGACGAGGAACGTCCAGCGGTTGGGATCGAGCGCTGCGGTCGCGGTGTCAACCGAAACCTGAAGTTGACCGGCCGCCGCCGTGGCGGCTCCGGAGGTCGGGTCGATCGGGCGGTGGCCGACCATGAATAGGGTCCCACCAGGGGCCACTCCTGCTGCCAATCGGTGCAGCATCGATTCGACCGAATCCGCCACATGCACGTACAGCGAGAGCACGAGGTCGTAGTGCGATGGCTGAGGGGTCCACGTCGAGAGGTCGCCCTGCACCCAGTCGATTCGCTCGGCGACTTCCGCGCCCACCGTCTCGGCCGTCGAGCGGGCGAGGGCCAGCGCAGTTGCCGAGAAGTCGACCGCAGTAACCTGCCACCCGCGCGCTGCGAGCCACAGCGCGTCCGATCCGTGACCGCATCCGGCATCGAGGGCGAGCCCCGGCTGCAGGTGCGCGGCCTCGGCGATGAGCCACTCGTTCGGAGGGCGGCGCGCGACCTGATCCGAATGGTCACGCACAACTTGCGACCATCGATCCTCCCAGAAGCGCCGGTCGTAAGTCGGCTCGGTCACAGGTCCGCCGAATGCCAACTGTCGTGTTCGACATCCACGCCGACGATCGTACGTCGCCTGCGCGGCAGGATCCGTTGCAGACGCACTCCTGCTCACGGCCAGCGTTACGGCCGTACCCGCGAGGACGGTCAACCCGAACAGGCCTCGTCGTCCCTGCGTCGCTTGCCGCCCATGTCGAGCTGCCAGGCCGTCCCGAGAGGCACTCTTCCCCATGGGCTGCGCCGTAGGCTGGAAACGGGCTCACATCGGGCGAAGGCGTACGTGGCTCCCGGTGGGAGAATGGTACATGGACTCCCAGGAGTTCCGCGAACTGTCGGTCGAAGCTGTGCGGTCACTCGAAGCCGTCTCGGACGAAGACTGGTCGAGGCCGGCCTTGGGCCTGGAGTGGACCTGCTGGCAGACAGTCGATCATGTGATCGACTGTCTCTTCTCGTATGCCTTTCAGGTAGCGGCACGTGCCACTTCGGGGTTTCTGCCCTTCGACGCGCTCCATGCGCTTCCCGGCGCGACGCCTGACGACCTCATCCGTGGACTGCGCGGTGTCGTCGTCACCCTGACTGCCGTTCTCGATTCTGCGCCCGAGGACACCGTTGCCTCGGACGGGTTCCTCGTCCTGGCCCCAGCGGATTGGCGGGCTCGAGCTGCGTACGAGCTCGCCCTGCATACGCACGACGTGATGTCGGCGTTCGAGGGGAGCTTTGTCGTGCCGGCCGACCTCGTTCGGTCACTGACCGAGTGCGAGACGCTGTGGATGCTCGATCGCGAGATGGCCCGCGCGGCGAAGGATCCGTGGAAAGGCCTCCTGCTTGGTTCGGGTCGGCGGTCGACCGGCACCGGCAACCCGCCGTCGAATTCTTGAATGCCACACATCGCTCAGGGTGAACTGGGCACAGAGCCTCCCGAGGCGGTGGGGCTCACGGCGGTAATACCACGACCGTGAAGCCGAGCGTTGGACCGAGACGGAGCCGGTACCGCCCGACTGGTGCTGCGCCGATACTCGGGACGGCGACACTGACTGGCCAGGTCCCCGAAGCGAAGATCCGTGCGCCGGGGCGCAGGTCCACCGCGCCCATCTCGGGGCAGGAGTACGCGACGGGTCCGGGCCACACGCTGACCCCACGGCTGTCCACGACCGTCATCGAGAAGGCGCCACACGGCCCGATGTACTGACTCGGCGAGCGCGGTGTCCCCATGAGAACGCAGGTGCGATTGCTCCGGTTGCGCACGGAGCCGAACACCGCCACGGTTTGGCCTGGGCGGTACGGACCTCGGCGAATGGCGGCCCGCATGGAGACGGCAGAACAGCCGCCGACCGGGACCGAGCCGCTCGCGACGATGACGGAGGGCTGTGCACTGGCGTTCGGGACTCTCTGGCCGGGAACTGGGGTCACCGCAGCGACCAGGACCAATACGGCCCCGATGAGGGAGGCGGCCTGACCAGCACCACGGGAGCCGGAGCTCTGTGGGCGCTCGTCCATGACCATGGAGACTCCGCCCTCATCAGAGAGGTTCGACGAAACGCCATCTGGCCGTCGTCGACGGTCCTTGCGGACGCCATCCGATCTGACGCCTGTGTCACAGTGGCCAGACATGAAGGCCTGGCGAGTGCACCAATTCGGTGAGCCCGAGGTCGTGCTCCGGCTCGAGGAGCTCGCTGCGCCCCGACCTGGTCCCGGTGAGGTCCTGGTGCGCGTCGCGGCCTCGACACTCAACTTCAACGACGTGGACGGCGTGCGGGGCCGCTACCGCACCGTGCGTCCGCCGCTGCCGTACACCCCCGGCATGGAGGTGCTGGGCTCGGTGGAGGAGGCCGGCCCCGGTGCCGAGGCCTGGCTCGGGAAGCGGGTTGTTGCGGTGCCGGTCGGGGCGTTCGGGGGGTATGCGGAGCTGGCTGTGGCCCCGTGCGCCATGACGTTCGAGATGCCGTCCGCGTCGGTCGTGCCCGACACGGCGGCAGCGGCCGTCTACCTGCCGTTTCACCTGTCGTGGTTGGCCCTGCACGAGCGGGCGAGGATCCAGGCCGACGAGACCGTGTTGGTCCACGCCGCTGCTGGCGGGGTCGGCTCGGCCGCGGTGCAACTGGCGGCGCGGTCAGGAGCCCGGGTGATCGCGACTGCCGGGTCGGCCGAGAAGGTCGAGTCGTGCCTGTCACTGGGTGCAGACGTCGCGATCAACTACGTCGAGCGGGACTTCGTGGAGGCCGTGCTCACGGCTACGGACGGTCGCGGTGTGGACGTGGCCTTCGATTCGGTCGGGGGAGACGTCACGACGGAGACCTTCCGCAGCATGGCGTTCAACGGCCGTCATCTCCTGGTCGGGTTCGCGTCGGGCATCGAGGCTGAAGATGTCGGGATCGTGCCGAGACCGGTGCTCTTCGGGAACTTCTCCCTCTACGGGGTCTGCCTCGCCTATGTGGACGATTCCTTCGCGATGAAGGAGATGAGCGGGTTCAACTTCCTTTCCCATACTGACGGGGAGCGCATTCACTCCCGCGTGCTGGAGCTCGTGACCGGCGGCAGCGTGCGGCCGGTGGTGGGTCGCGCGGTTGGCTTCGCCGACGTGCCCGGAGCCCTCCAGTCCATGGCCGACCGCCAGACGGTCGGACGTACGGTGGTCCTCGTCGACGGATCGCCGGACCGTCCGGACGGGGGCTCGTAGTTCGGCGATGTCGTCGGCCTGGGCAGGTCGGCGTCTCCTGACTCGTCCCGGCGCCGAGGTTCCCGCGATCGACTTGTGGTCGTGGTCGTCTGCGACGACGCTTGGGGCATGACTGTCGTCACCATGCGGAGGCTGGGCCGGGTCGGAGCAGAGGTCCTCGGTGTGGAGGCCGGGGACCTGCTCTCCGACGACACGCTCCCGACGGCGTGCATGACGTCGCTGGAGGAGCATGGGGTCCTGGTCTTCCGGGGGCTGCACGTGGACGACGAGACCCAGGTCGCCTTCTCGAAGCGGCTCGACGACGTGGGCAAGGCGTCGCCGGTCGAGCCGCCACGGGTCTTCGTGATCACGCTCGATCCCGGGAAGAACGCCTCTGCCGAGTACCTGCGCGGGACGTTCCTCTGGCACATCGACGGCGCCCAGGACGAGGTGCCCACCAAGGCCACGGTCCTGAGCGCGCACGCCGTGGCGGCGTCGGGCGGGGAGACAGAGTTCGCCAGCACCTACGGGGCCTACGAAGCGCTGTCCGCCGAGGAAAGGCGACGATTCGACGCCCTGCGGGTGCTGCACTCCTTCGAGGCCTCCCAGCGACTGGTCAACCCCGACCCCACGCCCGAGCAGGTGCTGCGCTGGCGGGAGAAGCCCGACCGGGAGCACCCGTTGATCTGGCGGCACCGCTCCGGCAGGCGCTCGCTCGTCATCGGCGCCACGGCGGATCATGTGGTGGGCATGGATCAGAGCAAGGGACGAGCGCTGCTCGGCGACCTGCTCGATCGTGCCACCGACCCCGGGTGCGTGTACCGCCACGTGTGGGAGGTCGGGGACCTGGTCGTGTGGGACAACACGGGCGTGCTCCACCGGGCCTGCCCGTACGACCCGGAGTCGTCCCGTGAGCTGCACCGCACCACTATGAGCGGCGACGAGCCCATCCGCTGAGGGACGTGCCCTGGCGGACTTGGCGCGCTCAGCCGCTGCCGTCGCGGACCCAGCCCCGCGGCAGGGGGAGCGGCAGGTCGTTGTAGGTGACGATGCCGGGCGGGGCGTCCACGACCAGCGGGATGGCATTGATCGCCGGCATTGCCGTCATGATCATGCCCAGCACCATGAAGTCGGCGAATGTCGTCGCCTCGAAGTCCGGTGGCGGGAGGAACTGCAACGTGGTTCGCACCGTGGGCCGGCCGGCGATCTCCACGACGAAGCCCTCCTCCATTGGCCAGTCCGGTTCGAGGGTCGTGCCCTTCTTCCAGCGCTGGGTGATCTCGACCACGGCGCGGCCGCCGACCCTTCCTTGCCAGCTGGCCGAGATCCCGGCGACACACCCCGCAGGGATGGTCCATGACTCCATGACGAGGTCCTCGGTGGTCTGGGCGTACTCCGCCGTGCACGTGACGTCGTCGAGCTCGATGCCCAGTGCGTCGGCCACCAGCGCCACGGCCTCGCCGAACACGGCCGTGCCCTTCGCCGTCATCTCCGGCAGGTCCGGGTCGTCGATCGGTCGGGCGAACCCGGCGGGGATCTCCGTGGTGGGGGAGTCGTAGAGGGTGGTGTCGGCCGCCTCGGCGATGGTCACCTTGTCGACCCGGTCGCAGATGCCGGCGGTGACGATCGCGAGCAGCTCCACGAAGCCGGGGCTGACGCCGGTCCCGAACAGGGACGCCTTGCCTCGCTCGCAGGCACGCACCAGCCGGGCGCGGTCACCGTCGAGGCCCCGGCCGTTGATGAAGGCTGCCGTGCTCACCACGTTCACACCTGCCTCGAGGATCCGGATGAGCTCACCGACGTCCTGCCACATCGGGTTGTAGACCACGCAGTCGGGCCGGAGGCCGAGCAGGTGCTCCACGTCGTCGGTGGCGGCGATCCCGATCGCATCCAGGCCGCACAGCTCGCCCACATCGCGACCGACCTTGTCGCCGGACCATGCGTAGCAGCCGATCAGCTCAAGCTCGGGATGGCTCACCACGGCTCGGACGGAGCGCCGCCCGACATTCCCCGTCGTCCACTGCACCACGCGAAGGCTCATGGGCGTATGTCTAGCGGTGTCGTCGGGTTGCGTGCTCACGCACGCGATCGCGGCGTCCCCATGTGCCACGCCGCACATACCTCACATTGGTAGACGTGCAGTTGGGCGCCGGACTCCCGACGCCGCTCATCGGCCGCCGCCGCGGCCTCGCGCTGCGAGGAGAATGCCGTCTTGGGTCGGCCGTCGGCGCGGAAGTGGGATCCCAGGCGCACGGGCCGATCCGAAGACGGTTGGCGCGATGTCGACCTCCGGCTGGTTCGCCGCTTCGGCATCGCGCCATTCTGTGCGACGGAGGTGCCGACGGCGCGCACCGTCACGCCTACCCGGCCCGGTCTTCAAGGCGTCAGGCGAAGGCCCTACGGCCGCTCAGTGTCCGGCGACGCCGCCGCCACCTTGGCGGCGAGCGCGACCACTGTTGCGTAGAGGTCGCCCACCCCCTTCTGCAGCGCGGCCACGTTGGTCTCGAGCCCGTTGACCTGATTGTGCAGGTGATAGATCGCGTAACCCTCGAGGCCGAATCCGATCACGATGACGACCGCCATGGCGATGATGGCGTACCACACCGAGCGCCGTGCATACGGCACCCTCTTTCCTTTGATGGCCACCCCCAGCGCCTCCTTGTGAACTCCGAATCAGGCACCCGCAAGGTAACCGCTCCGGCCTCATTCCACACATCCGGCCCCGACGGTTCGCAGGCTGTTCTCAGCCTGAGGCCCCCGGGGTCTGCTCAATCCGGGGCCGCGGCACCCGACCCGAGGGGCCCGCTCTCGGTCGCCGCGGCCAGCATGGCCTGGAACTCTTCGGTGGTGTTGGTCAGCGGAAACGGCTCGTCGGGGACCCGCACGCCGAGTCGTTCGCAGATGGGTCCCCAGCCGTCGGTCGCCGTCCACTCGAGCAGCCGGTCGGCGGGAACTTCGCGGCGGACCCTCTCGTTGTGTCGCTCGAAGGCCTCGACCATGGCGTCCCGGTCGGCGAACTGGTCGGAGAACCTCTCGGCGAGCAGGCGGCGCATGGCGGCGAGCCACGGCCCCAGCTCGTCGTCGGTTCCCGACATTGCTGTGAAGATCGTGTTGGAGGCGCTCGTGTACCAGGCGTCAGGGTCGCGTACCGACAGCAGCACCAGCGCGTCGGGGTTGGCGGCGCTCAGCTCAGGCCAGAAGCTGGCCCCGGGCCAGTCGACGAGGGCGGTGAAGTCGCCCAGGAGTGCGGACCAGTCGACCGCCTCACCCCGGAAGGCCGCCGACCACCCCGCGATCTGGCCCTCGTCGCCGAAGACTTCGATCATGTGGTGGCAGCGGCCGCCGACGAGTCGCTCGAGCGCCACCTTGAGCGAATGCGTCCCCGTTCGTCCGACGCCGGCTCCGACCACGCGCAGGCTCATCCGCCCCGCCTTCCCCGTGTCGCCGGCCCGGGTCACTCCCGGGCTTCTGGCAAAACCCGACGGGCGGTGCCTGCGACCCGTGAACCCTAGGCCCAGGCCCGTGCGCCGCCAAGTGTCCCAGCGAAGAGGGCCCTGTTCGGGGCCCCGCGGAGGAGGCGGGACGACGGGAGGGTCGCCATCCCGGCGGCGTGCCGGCCGAGCGGCGATACTGCACGGTTGACACGGTGGAATCGGATCGTCATGCCCAGTCGCTACCTGCAGTTTGAATTCGAGGTGGGGGAGGCCGAGACACATCGCGTCGCGTTCCGTTTCGATTCGGTCTGGGGTCCCCTCGACATCACCGTGGACGGACGCAAAGTGGTCTCCAAGCTCGACGCGCTGAGCCTGCGGCGCATCGAGCGGTTCGGCTTCTCGGTGGGGCGCAAGGAGCGCCACGACGTCCTGATCGAGAAGGTACGCAAGACGGTCGTGGGTGGCCTGCTGCCCCAGGAGTGCCGGGCCTATGTCGATGGGCAGCTGGCCGGGGTGTTCACCAACTCGCGCGCTGGTGCCCGGCGGGAACGTGGCCTGTCGGACCGCGCCGCCGACCGCGCGGTCGTGACCCCGAAGGTGACCGGGCGCACCGCGCCGGGTCCGATCCCGTCCTGAGCCCGGACCGGGGCGGCGCCCGACTGCCGGTCCGTGCTTCAGCGCCCCGACCAGATGGGGGGCCGCTTCTCGAGGAAGGCGCGCACGCCCTCGCGGATGTCGGCCGATGCCGAGGCCGTCCGCAGGGCCTTCGACGTGGCGTCCCAGCCCAGCTCGTCGTCGGAACCAGCGACCTCGTTGAGGGCGGCCAGGCAGGCCTGCACCGAGACTGGCGCGTTGGAGCAGATCTGCGCCGCCAGGTCGAGGGCCCCGGCCAGCGCCTGACCCGGCTCGGTGAGGATGTTGACCAGGCCGATCTCGTGGGCCCGGGAGGCGTCGAGGGGCCGGCCGGTCAGGACGAGCTGGCGGGCGACGTTGAGGGGGAGCGCGCGCGGACCCCGGAAGAGGCCGGCGCACGTCGGGATGACCCCGATGCTCACCTCGGGCAGGCCGAAGCGGGCCGTGCGGGCGGCCACGACGAGGTCGCAAGCCAGGACGATCTCGAGCCCGCCTCCGAGGGCCGGGCCCTCCACGGCGGCCACCAATGGCTTGCGGCGGGGGCGGCGGATGATGCCGTACTCACCGCCGCGCTCGGTGACGTAGTCGCCTCCGGCGGTCAGGTCGCTCCCGGCGCTGAAGCATTCCGTGGTGCCGGTGAGGACTCCGGCCCACAGGGACTCGTCGTCGTCGAGCTCGTTGAGCGCGCGATCGAGCGCGTCGGCCATGGCCCGGTCGATGGCGTTGCGTTTGGCGGCGCGGTCCATAGTGACGACAAGAACGTTGCCGTCTCGCGCGGTCCGCACCAGCGGGCTCCCGGCACCCGGTGCCTGCGCGGGGCCCACGGGGTGCCCGGCCTACCGGCGTCCGGTGGGGTCCGGGAGCGGTGCCGTGCCGCGGACGCCGTCGTGCGGGTGTTCGTCGACGGTCACGGTCGCCACCTCCTCGGGTCGCTCCCGTCCGGCCAGTGCGCCGCCTGGGAGCTGGTGCGATGGTAGCCAGGCGGCGAACCAGGTGGAAGGGTCGGCGATGTCGCCGGTCAGCAGCCGAAGGGTGAAGGTCGTGAGCACCGCGCCGTCAGCTCCCCGCCATGGCGACCACGGGTTTGTTGAGGGGCTTGCCGCCCATGGACCCGTAGAAGGGCGCGTGGAAGTCGAAGATCCCGCCGTCCCAGGCCACGAACCGGTAGCCCGAGCCGTCGCGGTTGGCCTCCATGCCCGAGATCGGCGCGTTGAGGCGGAGGCCGCCGGTGGACCCGTAGAACGGGGCACCGAAGGCGAAGATTCCGCCGTCCGCCGCCACCTCCCAGTACCCGCCCGTTTGCGCGTCGGCGGCCATGCCCACGATCGGCGCCACCAGGGGGTGTCCGCCCATTGAGCCGGCGAAAGAGGCGTCACCGTAGGTGAAGATGCCGCCGTCGGAGGCCACGAGCCAGTACCCCCGCCCGTCGTGGGAGGCCGCCAAGCCGACGATGGGCCGGTTCAGCGGGAGGCTCCCGGCGCTGCCGTAGAACCCGGCGTCCCCGAAGTTGAAGATGCCGCCGTCGGAGGCCACCTCCCAGTACCCGCCGCCGTCGGGGGTGGCCGCCATGCCGACGATGGGGGCGTTGAGGGGCCTGCCCCCCATGGAGCCGTAGAACCCGGCGTCGCCGAAGGCGAAGATCCCGCCGTCGGATGCCACCTCCCAGTAGCCGCCCCCGTCCTTGGTCAGCGCCGACGCCACGATCGGACGGTTGAGGTGGTGGCCCCCGGTCGACCCGCAGAACGGGACGTTGCCGTAGTCGAAGACGCCACCGTCGGAGGCGGAGAGGATGTAGCCGTTAGGACCGCCGGTGGGCGCGTTGCACGGCACTTCGAGCGGCGGCGGCGGCGGCGTGCCGGCGTCACCGGACAGTTGGGAGTCGTGGTGGAATTGAGGCCAGGCGCCCTTCTCCGACACGTTGTCGCCCACCGCACCGGTGTTGTCGATCTCCCAGTGGGTGACGACGCTGACCAGGTTGCCGCCGACGACCGCGTACCCGGCGCCGGTGAGGCCGACGTGGCCGTTGGGGTCGTCGGTCACGAGCGGCGAGTTCTGGTAGCCGTCGTTGGGCGCCAGGGTGGCCACCGAAGCACCGGAGCGACCGTCGAAGATGTCGATGCCGTTCGTGGTGGGCACGATCACGTCCTGGTAGCCACCGCCAGTGAGGTCTGCCGTGACGGGGGAGCCCATGACCTGGCCTGACGTGCCCGCCTGCCACACCACCCCACCGTTGGTGCCGTTGAGCACGTAGATCGTGTTCGACGTCGTCCCCTCGATCACGTCGAGCTGCCCGTTGCCCGACACGTCGGCCAGGGCGGGCGAGTCGGCCGTCACGCCGTTGAGGGTGTCGCTCCACGCCAGGCCGCAGCCGGTGTTGACGGCGAACACCTTGTTGGAGTCCGAGGCGCCGGGGTAGTAGCTGCCGTCACCGATGGCGATCCCGACCCCACCGCCGGCGAGGAATTGGCCCACGGCCGGCGAGGAGCGGTCGATGTTCTGGTTGGTGTCGTACTGGCACAGGACGCCGCCGGCGGGGTCCCCGGTCCCGGCATTGCCGGCGTTGGAGAGGATCCGGATGTGGCCGCCGTTGCCGTAGGCGTGGCCGTAGGCGATTCCGGCGGTCGAGTCGCCGCCGGACACGATCTCGGTATTGCCGTCCGAGTAGAGGTCGGCCACCGTCGCGGTCGAGAACACCGAGTCACCCTGGAACCACGGGAAGCCGGCGAGGGTGGCCCCGTTGGCGGCACCGAGAGCGTCGGTGTTCTGGCCGAGCGAACCTGCCTCGACCCCGAAGCCACCCGCGTAGCTGCCCACAGTGAGGGACGCGGCGACGGCGGAGTGCGGCTGGGGGTCCGTGGGCGGGTTGGTCTCCTGGACGTACCACTGGTTGCCACCGCCGGGGAAGATGGCCTGGTACCCGCCCGACGTCGGGGTCGCCGCGTTGCCGCTGCCGACGTAGACCGAGTCGAGGCCGAAGATGCCGGCGGCGACCGAGGGCGACGAGTCGACCGGAGCGCCGGCGTAGTAGGGCCACCCTGCCACCCCCGACCCGTTGGCCAGGTGCAGCGCGTAGACGAAGCCGGCGCGGTCACCCACGACCACGGCCGGCTGACCGTCGAGGTTGGCCACGTTGGGAGAGGAGAGCGCGATCGGGTTGCCGGGATCGTTCAGCTGCACGGTCCATTTCTGGTTGGCCGTGAAGCCCGCGGCGTGCGCCACCTCGGCCGCGCCCGCGGCAGGAGCCGCCGCGATGGTGGCAGGCAGGGCCAGGGCGGTGGCCCCGGCGGCAAAGGAGGCCGTGAGGACGAGCCGGCGGGGGCGGCGGGACGCCGGTGTGCCTCCAAGCGCGGACCAAGAGGCGTGAGGACGTCCCATGAGGGATGTGTCGGCAGGCCGCCGCACCGCCTTGAACGCCGTGGCGCCCCTGCACCGGGGGTGTCGGGCCGTTCCCCGCCATCGCCGGTCCGGGCCGGGGATGCAGCCAATTCGGGGACGGCGGCGCCTACCATGCTGCGGGTGAGCGGCTCCCTCACCCACCCGCTCCCCGCCGCGGTGGTCGGCTGATGGGTCGGCGCATCCGCTGGCTCGGGGTCATCATGGTCGCCTGCCTGGGCCTGGTCGTTGTCCAGCTGGTCAACATCCAGCTGGTGAAGGCCAAGTCGCTCCAGGACTCGTCGAGCAACCCCCGCGTGACGGCACTCAAGTACGTCAACCCCCGCGGCGAGATCCTGGCCTCCGACGGCACCGTGCTGGCCAAGTCCGTGCCCACGCCGGCCTCGGTGAAGGCGACGACGGGGTACGGGTACCAGTACCAGCGCCAGTACCCCCTGGGCCCCCTCTTTGCCGGCATCACCGGCTACGACTCCGACCTCTTCTACGGCCGGGAAGGCATCGAGCTCGAGTACGACGCGTACCTGGGCCCGCACAAGGCCGCGCCTCAGACCCTCAGCCAGTTGCTGTTCCGCGAGAGCACGTCGCGCACGACCGACAACGTCACGTTGACCGTCAACCCGCAGCTGCAGCAGTACGTCTGGGACACGCTGACCAATTCGTCCGCGTCGCCGCCTGGTGCCAACCAGGACGCGGCGATCGTGGTGATGCAGCCCTCGACCGGGAACATCTTGGCCATGGTGTCCAACCCGACCTTCGACCCCAACGCCATGGTGGCCCCGACGGTCCCGGCCGAGAAGGTGGCCTACTTCAGCTACATCCAGCGCGACCACGAGGGCTTCGCCCCGCTGCGGCCCATGGCCACCCGGGACACCTTCCCGCCGGGCTCCACCATGAAGGTGGTGACCAGCACCGCCGTGTACAACCTGAAGCCGTCCCTGGCCGGCTTCGACTACCCGCAGCAGCAGTGCCAGACGTTCAGCGACTCGAACAAGCAGCTGTGCGACCTCGGTGGTCCGTGCGGCGGCACCATGCTCAACAACCTGCTCCCCGCGTCGTGCGACCCGGGCTACGCCGAGCTCGGCGTGCAGCTTGGGGTGCCCATCATGACCAAGCAGGCCGAGCTGTTCGGTTACAACGCGGTCCCCGGCATCGACCTGCCGGGCACGGTGCCTTCGGTGTTTCCCAACCTGCCCCTCAATTCCCAGGCGTTCCTCGGCCAGAGCGCCATCGGCCAGTACAACGTGGCCACGACCGCGCTCCAGAACGCCATGGTGGCGGCCGGCGTCGCCAACGGCGGCGTCCTCATGACGCCGCACCTGATGTCGACCATCCGCACGTCGACCGGGGCCGAGGTGACCTCGTACCAGCCCAAGGCGGCGGCGCTCGTGTCGAACGCCAAGACGGCCCAGCAGGTCACCGCGCTGATGGAGTCGGTGGCGACGAGCGGCACGGCTTCGGGGGTCGGGTTCCCCTCCTACCTGTGCGCGGCCGTCAAGACGGGGACGGCCCAGACCAGCCTGACCAGCCAGAACAACCAGAACGACACCTGGATGATCGGCTTCGCCCCGGCCAACCACCCCCAGGTGGCCGTGGCCGTGGTGGTGCCCAAGCAGTACGTGGGCTCCGACGGCGCCAGCATCGCCGGGCCGATCATGAACCGGATCCTGCAGTACGCCGTGCCGCCGTCGTCGGTGAGCCAGCCCTGCACGGTGCCCCCGGTGCCGGACTCGCAGTTCACCTCGGGACCCTGAGCCTCGCCCTGGCCCTCACCGTGAGCGAGAGCTTCAGCTTGCGCTCGACCCGGCACGGGAGCCCTTGACCCAGGCCGGTTCTGCTGGCACATTATCTGCGTGACTACGCAGATAACGGGTGTCCCGACCACCGAGGAGTTCCACTCGGCCGTGGGCATGCTCAAGCTGCTGGGCGACGAGACCAGGCTGCAGGTCATCTGGGCCCTCCTCGAGGGCGAGCACTCGGTCAACGAGCTGGCCGAGCAGGTGGGCGCCCAGCCCGCGGCGGTCTCGCAGCACCTGGCCAAGCTCCGCCTGGCCCGCCTGGTGCGCAGCCGCCGGGAGGGGACGCGGATCTTCTACGTGTTGGACGACGCGCACGTCCGCCGCCTGGTCGAAGAGGTGCTCCAGCACGCCGACCACGTGACGGCCGATGGGTGACCACGGCCGGCCCGGGCACCGGCACCGGCACGGGGACGGGCACACGCACGCGCCGGTGGGCTCAGCCGCCGGTGACCGCCGCGCGCTGGTCGTGGCGCTGGTCCTGCTCGTCGCCTTCATGGCCTTCGAGGTCACGGCGGCTGTCGTCGCCAATTCCCTCGTGCTGCTGGCCGACGCCGGGCACATGCTGGTCGACGTCGGGGCGATCGCCGGTTCGCTCGTCGCCATCCGCTTGGCCGCCCGGCCCGAGACCGGCTCGCACACCTACGGGCTGAAGCGGGTCGAGATCCTGGCCGCAGCGGTCAACGCCCTGGCGCTGCTCCTCGTTTCGGTGCTCGTCAGCTACGACGCCGTGGCGCGCCTGGTGCACCCCTCGGCCGTCGACGGCGCCGTCCTCGTCGTCGTGGCGGCCGTGGGGGTGGCGGTGAACGTGGTGGCGACGCTCTCGTTGGCCAGGGCGGACCGCCGGTCGCTGAACATCGAGGGTGCGTTCCGCCACATCCTCACCGATCTCTACGGGTTCATCGGCACGTTGCTCGCCGGCATCGTGATCGTGCTGTGGGGCTTCGACAGGGCCGACGCCGTGGCGTCGCTCGTGGTGGTGGTGCTCATGGTCACGGCGGCGGTGCGGCTCTTGCGCCCGACGGTGCGGATCCTGCTCGAGGCGACGCCCGAGGACATCGACCTCGAGGAGGTGCGGCGCCACCTGCTGGAGCTGCCCGAAGTGCAGTCCGTGCACGACCTGCACGCCTGGACGCTCACCTCCTCGCTCCCCATCCTCACCGCGCACGTGGTCGTCTCCGACGACTGTTTCACGTCGGGCGAGGCCGGCCGTGTCCTCGACCACCTGCAGGATTGTCTCTCGGGCCACTTCGACGTGGCCCACTCGACTCTGCAGTTCGAGTCGGCCGGGCACATCGAGCACGAGCTCGGCGGCCACGCCTAGGGACGCGGCGTGGCGGACGTTCCCGGGACTTGCGACCCTGTTCGGCCGGGGCCCGGTGCACGACCATGGCAGCACGGCGAGATGGAGGTGGCCATGCGGCGGATCGCCCTCGCACTGATCCTCACCGCCCTCATCGGAGCGGCCTGCAGTACCGCGAGCAGCCCCGGGCGGCAGGGGAGTGGGCGCACCCCGTCCGCATCGAGCACCACGCTGGCGCGACCGGGCTCGACCTCGACGACCACCACGAGCTCGCCCAGCGCCCTCGACACCCTGGGGCCGTACTTGCTCCGGGTGGCGGCGGTCGACGCCGCGCTGAAGAAGGCGGCGGCCGCGGTCAATGGCGACGTCGGCGCCGGCACCCTCGACCTGCGCCCCGCCACCAAGGCGGCCATTGAGGCAGCCAGCCCGTCGGGGGCGGGTGACGCCATCCCCGCCGGCGTCCCGGCCAACCTGCTGGGCCGGGTCATGCTGGTGCAGAGCGACCTCGTCTCTCGCTGGGCCTCCCTGGTCGGCTACTCGAGGATCGGCGGGATCGCCCCGGTGGCCCGGACCGATCCCGCCGCCGCGGACGCGCTGGCCTGCCTCTCGAGGGGCGGCACGGCAGCGTCGTCCAACGCGGCCGACGTGCGTGCCCTGACCACCACCGCCGCCGGAATGCCGTCGCTCACGCCTTTGGCATCAGAGTCCCGTGATGCGGCAGACGTCCGGCTCCTTCTGTCCTACCTCGAGGGGCAGAACCTCGGGTGCGCCAGCTGTGGCGGGTACCGGTACACCACGCTGCCGGTCATCACCTGGTACCCCGTCCCGAGGCCGGCGACGGCCGACTACCCGCAGCAGGCGGACGGCACCATCGGGCCGTCCGGCTCCACGGGCCCGGAATTCTCGGCCACCTGGTCGCCGAGCGCCGGGTGGCAGGTGACGATCTACGCCTGCTGAGCGGATCCCTCCGGCGGCGCGAAGCCGGCCACCAGTTCGAGGTGCTCGGTCATGGGGAAGATGTCGAAGGCGCGCAGCGAGCGCAGCTGCCACCCGGCATCGAGCAACACCCGCGCGTCGCGGGCGAAGGTCGCCGGGTCGCACGAGACGTAGACCAACGTGCGCAGCGTTCCCGCGTGCGAGGCCAGCGCGCCCATGACGGCGGTGCCAACCCCCTGGCGGGACGGGTCGAGCACGACCACCTCGGGGCGCCCGATCCCCGCCGCGACCAGGCCGGGGCCGATGTCGCGCCGCAGTACGCGGAGCGGGCCTGCGCCGGCCCCGTTGTGTCGGGTATCGGCGCACGCCCGCGCGTCGCGCTCGACGGCGAGGACGGACCCGCCTGGTCCGACCGCTGCGGCCAGGGGGACCGAGAACAGCCCGGCGCCCGCGTAGAGGTCGACGACATGGGCGCCCCTGCAGTCGCCCACCAGGTCGAGGACGACGGCGAGCAGCGCCTCCGCCGCTCCGACGTGGACCTGCCAGAAGACGCCGGCCGAGATGCGGTAGGTGCGCCCGGCCACGGTGGCGTGCACCGCTCCGGGCGGGCGGCGCACGCTGCCGCGCACCACGAGGCCGGCGCGCACGTCGGGCAGCGGAGGAACAGCGCGGCCGCGGGGTGCGACCGTGATCACCGCTTCGCCGGGCGCGACGGCGTCGCCTGGCCCGGGCCCGCCGAGCGTGCTGGTGCCGGTCGGCGTCACCACCTCTATCCGGCTCACGCCCGGCCATCGTGCCCGTAGCGCGCCGGTCGCGCCCACGGCCGGGCTGGCCACCGGGCAGTCGTCGACAGGTTCGAGCCGGTGGGAGCGATGGCGGCGAAAGCCCGGCGTGCCGTCGGGCGCCACGGCCAGGCTGACCCGGCTGCGCCAGCCGAGCCCCTCGCGGTCGCCGGGCACCGCCTCGACCTCGACCGTCCGGTCGGTGCCGGCCAGCCGGGCCAGCTGCTCGGCCAGGCGGGTGGCCTTGAGGCGCCGCTGCGCGGCGGGTGCGACGTGCTGGTAGTCACATCCCCCGCATCGGCCCGGGCCCGCGTGCGGGCAGGGGGGTCGGACCCGGTCCGGCGAAGGGTCGAGGACCTCCACGGCGTCGGCGCGCAGGAAGGACGAGGTGACGGCGGTGACCAGGGCCCGCACCCGTTCGCCGGGGAGCGCGTGGCGGACGAACACGACTTTCCCGTCGGGCGTTCGGGCCACGCAGGAGCCGCCCCCGGCGACGGAGCCCACCTCGAGCTCGAGTAGTCCCGTCCCCTCCTCGCCAGCCACGCCCGGAGCGTAGGCCGGGGCTCCCGGGCAGAATTGCGGCGGAGGGTGTCGATCCGGGCCCTTCTCGTTCGTCGTAGGTGCGACAGACGAAAGGCCGGGACACCGCCCGGCCAAGATGCCCAGGAGGACACATGCGTTACCTGCTCATGATCGCAACGGACGAGACGGCGGATACAGGGAGCGAGCCCGGTGACGCCGCCGGGGAGATGGCCCTCTACGAGCAGTTCATGAAGGAGACGGCCGATCGCGGCGTGCTCCGCGGCGGAGAGCGGCTGCGGCCGAGCAGCGACGCCACCACGGTGCGCGTGCGCAAGGGTGAGGTGTTGACCACCGACGGGCCCTTCGCCGAGACCAAGGAACAACTCGGGGGCTACTTCCTCGTGGAGTGCTCCGATCTCGACGAGGCCATCGAGGTGGCGGCCCGCATTCCCGGCGCCGCCCACGGGTCGATCGAGGTGAGGCCGATCTGGGAGATGTGACGTCGGACGTCGAGGCGGCAGTCGCCGCGGTCTTCCGGGACGAATGGGGCCGCATCGTGGCCTCACTGGTGCGGTTGACCGGTGACTGGGACCTGGCCGAGGAATGCGCGCAGGATGCCTTCACCGCCGCGCTGGAGCGTTGGCCGAGTGAGGGCGTCCCGCGCCGTCCCGGCGCGTGGCTCACCACGGTGGCCCGTCACCGGGCCGTCGACCGCATGCGGCGCCGGCAGGTGGGCGCCGCCAAGGAGCAGGAGGTCGCCGTGATGTCGGTTCTGGACGACGAGCCGCGGCACGACGACGACGTGCCCGACGACCGGCTGCGCCTGATGTTCACCTGCTGCCACCCCGCACTGTCGACGGACGCGCAGGTCGCGCTGACGCTGCGCACGCTGGCCGGCATGTCCACGGCTGAGATCGCCCGGGCCTTCCTGGTCCCGGAGCCGACCATGGCCCAGCGGCTCGTCCGGGCCAAGCGAAAGATCCGCCACGCCGGCATTCCGTTCGCTGTGCCCCCGCCGCACCAGCTGGTCGAGCGGGTCGGCGCCGTGCTCGCCGTGCTGTACCTCTTGTTCAACGAGGGCTACTCGGCCAGCGGGGGAACCGAGCTGGTCCGAAGCGGGCTCACAGTCGAGGCGATCCGCCTGTGCCGCGTGCTTTGCGGCCTCATGCCCGATGAGCCCGAAGCGCTCGGCCTGCTCGCCCTGATGCTGTTCCACGACGCCCGCCGAGCGGCGCGCGTCGGGCCCGCGGGCGAGCTGGTCCTGCTGGCCGATCAGGACCGCTCGCTGTGGGACGCCGGTGCCATCGCCGAGGGCCGTCGGGTCCTCGACGCCTCGGCGCGCCTCGGGCGCGCGGGCGCTTTCCAGCTGCAGGCGGAGATCGCCGCGTGCCACGTCGACCCCGGAGGCGACACGGACTGGGCCGAGGTCGCCTCGCTCTACGACGCCCTGTGGGTCATGACGGGCTCGCCGGTCGTCGCCCTCAACCGCGCCGTGGCGGTGTCGATGTACGAGGGCCCCCAGGAGGGGCTGGCGCTCGTCGACGCAATCGTGGCAGGCGGCATGCTCGGTGGCTACCACCTGCTGCCGGCCGCCCGTGCGGACATGCTGCGTCGTCTGGGCCGTGATCCGGAGGCCGCCCTGGCCTACCGGCAGGCGTTGGCGCTGGCCGGCACCGAGGCCGAGCGCCGCTACCTCGAACGCCGGGCGAGCGAGTCGGAGGGCGCGCCTGCTGGTCCGGTTTGACAGGCCCGGGCACCGTTGCCATGGTCTCGCCCGGTCCGCCGCCGGGGTCCGGGCCCACGAGGACACGAGAGGACGGGAGCACCCATGTTGCAGGACAGAGTGGCGGTCATCAGCGGAGCGGGGCGGGGCATCGGCCGCGAGCACGCGCTGCTCTTCGCATCCCTGGGGGCCAAGGTGGTGGTCAACGACCTGGGCGGGGCGGTCGACGGCTCGGGCGCCGACGTGTCCGCCGCCCAGGCGGTGGTCGACGAGATCACCGCAGCGGGCGGGCAGGCGGTGGCCAACACCGACAGCGTGAGCTCCTTCGAGGGGGCCAAGGCCCTGGTCGACCAGGCCGTCTCGACCTTCGGCGACCTCCACGTAGTGGTGAACAACGCCGGCATCCTGCGCGACCGCATGCTCGTCTCCATGAGTGAGCAGGAGTTCGACGACGTGATCGCCGTGCACCTCAAGGGCACATTCAACGTCACCCGCCACGCCGCGGGCTACTGGCGCGAGGCGGCCAAGGAGGGGACGACCACCGACCGGGCCGTCGTGAACACGAGCTCGGGTGCCGGGTTGCACGGCAACGTGGGCCAGACGAACTACTCGGCTGCCAAAGCGGGCATCGCGGCCATGACGATCGTGAACGCCATGGAGCTGCACCGCTACGGGGTGCGCGCAAACTGCATCGCCCCGGTCGCCCGCACCAGGCTCACGATGCAGACGCCGGGGATGGAGGGCCCGATGCGCCAGCACGTGTTCGACCCCGAGAACGTGTCGCCGCTGGTCGCCGTGCTGGCCGCCGAGACATGCCCTTTCAACGGCCAGGTCTTCAGCGTGTACGGGGGCTCGGTGGGGATCTACGCCGGGTGGTCCATCGCCGACTCGGTCGAGACCGACGATCGCTGGACGCCCGAGTCGCTGGCCGGCGCCATGGACGCGTTGCCGCGGACGGTGGAGGTGACCAGCCAGATCGCGCAGATCGCCAAGCACATGGCGCGCTAGGTTCCCCGGGCGTGGAGGAGGAGCGGATCGAGGCGGCCTGTGGCGCCGCCGACGTCCACCCGCTGCTGTGCGCCGTGGCCGAGGCCACCGGCGACCTCTCGCTGCTGCGCGACGAGTTCGCCCCCGACCAGCGGCAGCTGTTTGCACCCGGGGGGGGCCTCGAGCCCGAGATGCAGGCCCAGGCCCGTGCCATGGCCGCCGCCGCCCTCGGCGCCCACCTGGCCGCGGGGGCGCCCAGCCTGGCGCTCGACGCCGGCGGGCTGCGGCAGCTCTACGGCTTCCTGACCGGGAACGCGCGCCGGGCCGAGCGCTGGGAGGAGTTCCTCACCGAGGAGCTGGCCCCGGCCGGGACCGATCCCCGCCGGCCCTCCTGGCAGCTCTCGGATCTCGGACGGACCTTCCGCTGCGCCGTCGTCGGCGCCGGTGCCTCGGGGATCGCGGCGGCGCACCGGCTCCGCCAGGCCGGGGTGGACGTCACCGTCTTCGAGAAGAACCAGGGCGTCGGGGGTACCTGGCGCGAGAACGTCTACCCCGGCTGCCGGGTGGACGTGCCCAACCAGCTCTACAGCTTCTCCTTCGCGCAGACGAACGACTGGGTGTCGCAGTACTCGGCACAGCCCGACCTCCTCGCCTATCTCGGCCGCGTCGCCGACGACCTGGGCGTGCGTGCCTGCATCCGCTTCGGGAGCGAGGTCACCGAGGCGCGCTTCGACGACGCGGCGGGCACCTGGACGCTCGTGGTGCGGCGGGGCGACGAGACGGAGGACACGGACGCCTTCGACGCTGTGGTGTGCGCCGTGGGCCAGCTCAACCGGCCGTCGTTCCCGTCCATCCCGGGACGCCAGGAGTTCGCGGGTCCGTCGTTCCACTCGGCGGCCTGGGACGACTCGGTGCCGCTGACCGGGCGACGCGTGGCTGTCATAGGGACGGGGGCGAGCGCGGCCCAGTTCATCCCGCTCGTCGCGGACGACGTGGCGCACCTCGACGTCTTCCAGCGCACGCCGCCGTGGATGATGCCCACGGCGAACTACGGCGACCCGCTACCGTCCGCCTTCACCGACCTGGTGGCGGTGCTGCCCGGGTACGGCCGCTGGGAGCGCCTCTGGCAGTTCTGGCTGCTGCACGAGGGCATGCTCTCGGCGGCGCGCGTCGATCCGGAGTGGGACCAGCGAACCGAGGCGGTCAGCGCCGCCAACGACGGTGTGCGTGCCATGCTCGTCGGCGTCCTGCGCTCCCAGGTGGCCGACGACGAGCTCTTCGAGAAGATGGTCCCGCACTTCCCGCCCTTCGCCAAGCGGGCCCTGCGCGACGACGGGCGATGGGCTGCCACCCTGGCGCGGCCGGAGGTGGACCTCGTCACCACGCCGATCGAGCGCATCACGCCGGGGGGCGTGGTCACCACCGACGGTGTTGAGCACTCGGCCGACGTCCTGATCTACGGGACGGGTTTCCGCGCCTCGGGCTTCGTGGCCCCCATGCAGGTCGTCGGAGCGGGCGGCGTGGAGCTGAACGAGGAATGGGGCGGCGACGCCCGGGCCTACCTCGGCATCACGGTCCCGGGTTTCCCGAACTTCTTCATGCTCTACGGGCCGAACACCAACCTGGTCATCAACGGCAGCATCCTGGTCATGGTCGAGTGCCAGGTGCGTTACGTCGTCGAGGCCGTCGGTGCCCTGCTGCGCACCGGTGCCCGGACCATGTCGTGCCGGCGCGACGTGCATGTGCGCTACGGGGAGGAGATGGACGAGGGGAACGCTCGCATGGTCTGGGGCGTGGCCGACGTGCCCTCGTGGTACCGCAACGCCCGGGGCAAGGTCACCCAGAACTGGCCCTTCGACCTCCATTCGTACTGGGAGCGGACCAAGGAACCCGACCTGTCCGACTTCGAGCTGGCCTGAGGCGCGGCGGGCCCGTGAGCGAGGCAGCGGCGGGGACCGGGCACGGGGAGCGTCGGCACGTGGCGTCGGGCTCGCCCTTCGAGCCCGTTATCGGCTTCAGCCGGGCACTGCGGGTCGGGGACCGGGTGTTGGTCTCTGGCACCGGACCGGTGCTGCACGGTGGCGGGTGCCCCGACGGGGCGGGCCCGCAGGCCCGGCGCTGCTTCGAGATCGTGGCGGCCGCACTGGCCGAGGCCGGCGCGTCGCTCGACGACGTGGTGCGCACCCGTATGTACGTGACGTCTGCCGCCGACGCCGACGCCGTGGGCGCGGTGCACCGCGACGTGCTGGGTGCGGCGCGACCGGCCGCCACCATGGTGGTCGTTGCGGCGCTGCTCGACCCCGCCTGGAAAGTGGAGGTGGAGGCCGAAGCGGTGGTGCCAGCCGGGCCCGGGAGCGCGGGACCGGGGGGCTAGGGCGACACCGCGGCCTGGGCGGCCGCCAGGATGTCAGCGCCACGCGTGTCGCCGGTCAGGCCCGACTCCATGCGGTTCATGACGTAGCAGACCGTGAGCTCGGTCTCCTGGTCCATGACGATCAGCGAGCCGCCGTACCCGCCCCAGTAACAGGCGCGGGGGCCGATGGGCATTTCCGGCGGGTTGTGCAAGCCGTAGCCCATGCCCATGCGCTCGGGCACGCCGAGGACGAGGTCGATCCCCTCCGCCTGGAGCTCGAAGACAGGGTCGGTGCCGGTGGGGGACAGGAGGCGCACGCCGCGGGCCTCACCGCGGCCGGCCACGACGGACTGGACGGCCGCCACCGAGCGCGCATTGCCCTGGCCATTGGCGGCCGGGATCTCGGCGCGCCGCCACCACTCGTGGTGCGCCATGGTGGCGTCGATGGGCGGGTTGACGAAGGTCCGGAGCATGAGCTCGCTCACCTGCCCCTCGAAGGAGGACGGGTCGAGCGGCGGCGGGGGGATCACGTTCGAGACGCGGTGGTCCTCGCTCTCGGGCAGTCCGATGTGGAAGTCGGCCCCGAGCGGTCCGGCCACTTCACGGGCGAAGAACGCACCGATGGTCTGCCCGGTGATGCGCCGCACGATCTCGCCGATGAGGAAGCCCTGTGTCACGGCGTGGTAGCCCGACGCCGTGCCGGGCTCCCACCACGGCTCTTGGGCGGCCAGGCGGGAGGTGCACAGCTCCCAGTCGGCCAGGTCCTCGGAGGCCAGGGGCTCCTGCCAGCCCGAGAGGCCCGCCGTGTGACCCATGACGTGGCGCACCTCGATGCGCTCCTTGCCGTTCGCGGCGAACTCGGGCCAGTAGGTGGCCACCGGCGCGTGGAAGTCCAACTCCGCCGCGATCGGCCAGCATCAGCGCCACCAGGAAGGTCATCGTCTTGGTCGTCGACCACACGTTGGTGATGGTGTCGCGCTCCCAGGGCCTGGTCCGCTCCGCGTCGGCCCACCCTCCCCACAGGTCGACCACGGGCTCCCCGTGATGGAAGACGGCGACGGACGCGCCGAGGTCGGCGCCGGTCTCGAGCTGGTCGGCCAGGGTGTCGCGTACCTTGGCGAAGCGTTCGTCGCAACTGCCGTACAGCTCGGCCATGGCTCCATTTCCTCCCCGCGGGCGGCGCCCGGTGGCCGACCGTCGCCCGCGTGGCCCGGTCTGTGCTGCGCCCCGCGGCCTGCCAGAGTGTCCCGCATGGCACGGCTCTCCCGGCGGGCGCGCACGGTCGCGGTCGCCGTGATGGTCGTCGTCGCGGTGGCGGCCTTCGCCGGTCTCACGCTCCGGCTCTTCGTGTTCCCCGACCTGAACGCGCCACTCCGTTCCGACGCCATCGTGGTCCTCGGGGGCAACGGCGACGGACCGAAGGCGGCGGGAGTCCGTCTGGCCCGTGAGGGCTACGCCCCGACGATCGCGTTCTCCATCAACGGGGCCGATCCGTGCCCCCCTGTGCCAGGTCCGTTGCCGCGGGTGCATGTCATGTGCTTCCGTCCCTCCCCGAGCACCACGCAGGGCGAGGCGCGCGGCATCGGCCGCCTCGCCGCCGAGAAGGGCTGGCACCGGATCATCGTGGTCATGCCGGTGACGCAGGCCACCCGGGCGCGGCTGCGCGTCGGCTGGTGCTACCCGGGACGGTTGCTCGTGGTGGCATCCACCCCGCCCGGGCTCGCCAGCTGGGTGCGTGACATCGCCTACGAGTGGGGCGCGTTGGTGAAGACGCTGCTCCTCACCGACGGCTGCTGAGCCCTCGCTGCGCCCGGCTCCGCACCGCGACGCGATGGCAACCGTCCTGCCACGCCGGTGCCGAGGTGCGCGTTGTACCGTGCCGCCAGGGTGCCGGAGGGGGACTGGCGCGAGGGGGGAGCAGTGCAGGCGAGCGTCCGGGTCGTCGGGTCACCGGGTGGGCCGACGACCGACGCCGCCCCTGTTCGAACGGCGGCGTCGCGGGCCGGCCCCGCCGAGCGGCCGCGGCTGCCCCGTTGGGCGATCGAGATCGCCGGTCTGGCGCTGGGGGTCGGCTTCGTGGCCGCGGTCGCGCTGGATCACACGCTCTCCAACGACGAGCTGTGGTCGATGGCCGCCGGGCAGTGGATGCTGGCGCACCACTCCTTCATCGGGTTCGACCCATTCAGCTACACCGAGGCCCAACGCCACTGGGTGACCGACGAGTGGGGCTCCGAGGTGGCGCTGGCGGTGCTGGGCCGTCTCTTCGGCGCCGCCGCCTACGACGTGTACGCCGTCGCGCTCGGTGCACTGAGCCTGACCGCGTGCACGGCCTACGTGAAGGCGGCCGGTGCCCGCGGGGGCGCGTGGCGAGCATCGTGCTGCTGCTCGCGCTGGGGCTCGCCGGCACTCTGGTCAGCGACCGCGGCCTCGACTTCTCTCTCGTCTGGCTCCCGCTGGAGCTCTTGGTGCTCACCAAGGCACGGCACGACGCGCGCTGGCTGGTGGCCCTGCCCCCGCTCTTCGTCGCGTGGGCGAACACGCACGGCTCGGTGTTGCTCGGGCTGGGCGTGCTGGCCGTCGAGCTGGCCTGGTCCATGGCGCCGCTGCGGTTCGTGACCCGCGTGCGGGCCATGCACCCCTCGCCGTGGCGGATCCCCCTGGTCGCCGCCCTGGGGGCGAGCGCGCTGGCCGCCTGCATCAACCCGTACGGGCCCGGGCTCCTCGCCTACGACCTGGGCGTGGCGCGCGACCCGCAGATCGCCCGCTCCATCAGCGAGTGGAACTCGCCCGACTTCCACCAATTGATGGTGGTCCTGGTGTACTGCGTGCCACTGGCCGTCTTCGTGGCCTGCGTGCACGTCCGGCGGGTTCCCGCCCTGGAGGGCACGCTCGCGGTCCTCCTCTTCGTGGAGGCTCTGCGCACGCAACGCCTCGTCGTCTACCTGATGGTGGTGGCGGCCGGGCTGGCCGCCGTGCTACCGCAGCGTCCGGCCTGGGGGCCCGTGGCGCGCCGGTGGGCGGGAGGCGCTCTGGTCGTGCTGGCCGTGGTGATCCTGGCGGCGCCGGCCGTGCCGGCGGGAACCGTCTCGCCCGAGCTCCCGGTGCGAGCCTTTGACCACCTCGAGGCGCACCCGGGTCGGGTGTTTACCGAGTACGCCTGGGGCGACTACTCGGTGGCCCGGCACCGTGCCACCTTCGTCGACGGGCGGACGGACTTGTTCGAGGGCCGGGTGCTCGACGAGTTCTTCGCCGTGTCCTCGCTCGCTACCGACCCCGACCGGGTGCTCGATGCCTGGGACGTGTCCTACGTCGTGTGGGCGCCCCACACGGCCCTGTCGGTGTTCCTCGCCCACGACCCGCGCTGGCGGGTGGTCGACCGCACGTCCGTGGCGCTGGTCTTCGCCCGGCAACCGGGCTGAGCCCGGCCGCCTCGGGACCATCAGGGGCGACGCGCCTCGATACCACGCAGGTCGCCGTCCTCGTCCGCCCACACCTCGATGTCGCGGTAGCCGAGCGCCTCCAACGTGGGCCGCAGGGCGCCGTCTTGCGAACCGCCGAGCTCGAGCAGGAGGACGCCCCCGGGGCGCAGGACCGGCCAGGCGGCGGCGGCCAGCCGCCGGAGGAGGTCGGTGCCGTCGGGGCCGCCGTCGTAGTGCGCGCGCTCTTCGAAGTGCAGCGTGTCGCGGGGGAGCAGCCCGAGCGCGCCGGTGGGCACATAGGGCGTCACGGCGACCACCACGTCGATCCGGCCCGCCAGCGCGGGCGGCACGGGATCGAGCAGGTCGCCCAGGCGTGCGTCGACGCCGTTCGCCCGGGCGCAGGCCACGGCGCGCGGGTCGTCGTCAGTGGCCAGCACCCGCGCCGAGGGGCGCGCCCGTTGCAGCGCTGCCGCCACGGCCCCGGTCCCGGTGCAGGCGTCGACGGCCACCCCGCCTGTCCCGAGGTGCGTCGTGGCCCGGCGGACCAACTCGGTGCTCTGCCAGCGCGGCACGTAGACACCCCGGTCGACCCGCAGCCCGATGCCGGCGAACGTGGCACGCCCGGTCACCCAGGCCAGCGGTTCGCCGGCCAGGCGGCGGTCGGCAAGTGCGGCCAGCAGCGCCCCGTTCCCCCGCGCCGCACCGGCCAGCTCCAGCGCCTCCTCCTCGGCAGCCACACAGCCGGCTGACGCCAGGCGCGCCGCCAGGGCGGCGAGCGCGTCGTCCCCGTCAGCGCCCGGTCGAGCCCAGCTCAGTCGAGCATCGCTCCTGCGATGCGGGCCCCGGAGGGCTCACCCTCGGTGGAGCCCGGTCCTTCGGCCTCGGCCCCCGCTCCCTCGGACGTCAGCGACTGAAGCGCGCCGTGGTTGGGGAGGAACAGCGTCGGGATGAACACGATCAGGATGGCGCCCACCGACCACCAGAATGTCCGGGCGAACGCAGCCGCCACGGGGTCGGCCACGGCGGCCGGCAACTTGGAGACCGACCCGAGGACGGCCGACCCGCCGGCCGCCTTCCCGACGGCCGTGAGGTTGGCCACGATCTGGCGCTCGAGGACGACGGCGAAGAGCGCGGTGGCCACCGAGCCGCCCACCAGCCGCATGATGTTCATGACCGTCGAGGCCTTGGGGATCTCCGCGTGGCTCAGGTCGAGGTAGGCGGCCGCGGTCACGGGCATCATGGTCATGCCGAGCCCGAGGCCGCGGGCGAACAGCGTCGCTGCGAGCACGACTTCGCTCGTCGAGGATGTGACGAACGCCAGTGGCACGGTCGCCGCCGCCATGAGGAGGATGCCGAACGGGACGATGCGGCGTGGCCCGACGCGGTCGGTCACGCTGCCCGCCCAGCGCATGATGACGGCCGCCCCTATGCCCTGGGGCGCCATGAGGAGTCCCGCCATCCAGGCCGGTTGGCCCCGCGCCACCTGGTAGTAGAGCGGCAGGAGGAACATGGAGCCGAACAGCGTGGCGCCGATCACGAAGATGCAGATGTTGGCGATGGTGAAGCTGCGGTTCTTGAAGGGGTGCAACTCGAGCAGGGGGTGCCGGCGGCGCAGGGCGTGGAACACGAACGCCGCCATGAGCACCAGGCCGAGCACGAAGCTGATCACGACGGGGGCACCGGTGATCGTCCCCTCGGTCCCGACTGCGCTCAGCGCGTAGACGAGGGCGGCCAGCCCGGGGGACAAGAGGCAGAACCCGAGCGTGTCGAAGGACGTCGGGAAGCGCTCCTCGTCGGTCGGGCTCTTGAGCCAGCGCTGCCCCAGGGCCAGGGTGACGATGCCGATCGGCACGTTGATGAGGAAGATCCAGCGCCAACTGGCGTTGGAGACGATCAGGCCTCCGACGATCGGGCCCAGGATCGGACCCATCACCATGGGCACGCCGATGATGCTCATGACGCGCCCCATGCGCTGCGGCCCGGCCGCCCGGGCCAGGATCGACTGCCCGACGGGGAGCAGCATGCCGCCACCGATCCCCTGGATCACCCGGAAGGCGATGAGCGAGTCGGCTGACCACGCCATGGCGCACAGGGTGGACCCGGCGATGAAGAGGACGAGCGAGATCGTCCACATCGGTTTGGCCCCGAAGCGGTCGACGGCCCAGCCCGACACGGGGGTCACCATGGCCAGCGCCAGGAGGTATCCGGTGGCCACCCACTGGATGGTGGTGACCGAGACGTGGAAGTCCCGCCCCAGTGTGGCCAACGCGACGGCGACGATCGTCGTGTCGAGGATCGACATGATCGACCCCAGCACGACCACGCTCGAGGTGCGGCGAAGTTCGGGGGACAGGGTGAACTTCGTCGAGGCGGCGGTACCGGCGGAGGGCGAGGCCATGGAGATAGTTAAGGATACTCAAAAATATGGGATTGTCAAAGATCCTCGGGGATGCGAGAATCGCGCTCATGGGTATGGCCGAGGAGGCCTTCGAGCGGTTTCGTCGGATCGCCTTCGAGGGCGAGATCACCGAGCGCATGGCCGCGCTCAGCGTGCGCCTGGAGCTGTCCCCGGGGCTCACGAAGACGCTGATGCGCCTGGCCGACGAGGAGGGCGTCTCGATGGGCGAGATGGCGCGACGCATCGGGTGCGATCCCTCCTACGCCACCGCGTTGGTGGACGACCTCGACGCCCGGGGCCTGGCCCGCCGGGAGCCGGCACCCGACGATCGCCGCGTCAAGATCGTCGTCCTGACCGACGCCGGCCGGTCGCTGGCCACGGAGATCAACCGCACGCTGGCCGTCCCGCCGGCGGGGTTCGCGTCCCTGCGCCCCGCCGAACTGCGCCAGCTGCGCGACCTGCTCGACAAGGTGCTGGCGGTCTCGGAGCCGGGGCTCCGGCCGGCCGCGCCCGTCGAGGTGGGGGCGGCCACGCGCGTGTGACCCGCACCGCTTCTGGGCACGGGTGATGGCGAAGCCTGCCGTCCAGGTCGAGCACCTCTCCAAGTCCTATGGGGGGAACGTCGCCGTGCGCGACGTGAGCTTCGAGGTGCAGCCTGGCGAGGTGTTCGCGCTGCTCGGCCCCAACGGGCCATGCGGGGCTGAGCACCCGGCACGACGTGGGCCGAGCCGAGCGGCTAAAAGAGTGCCGTGACCCCCGACTCCCCCGGCTCCTCTGCGGCCCCGGACGCGCCCTACCGCCTGGCCCCGCACGTCGCGGCCGACCCCGGCCGCCCCGCCGTCATCACTGCGTCGGGACAGGTCGTCACCTTCGCCGAGCTCGAGGCGCGCTCGTGCCGGCTGGCCCAGGCCCTCTCCGCCCGTGGGCTGCGGCCCGGGGACCACGTGGCGGTGGTCCTGCCCAACGACCACCGCACCCACGAGGTCGTGTTCGGGCTCCAGCGCGCCGGTCTCTACTACACCATGGTCAACTGGCACCTCTCCCCCGAGGAGGCGGCCTACATCGTGGTGGACTGCGAGGCCCGGACGCTGATCACCTCGGCCGCGCTCGCGACCCTCGCCGAGGCGCTCGTCCCCCTCACGCCCGACGTCGACCTGCGCCTGAGCATCGGCGATGGTGGCGTCCCCGCCGGCCACACCTCCTACGACGAGTTCGTGGCGCCCTTCCCGGCCGAGCCGCTGGCCGAGGAAACCGAGGGATTCGCCATGCTCTACTCGTCGGGCACCACCGGGCACCCCAAGGGGATCCGCCGGCCGCTGAGCGGCGAGACCTTCGGTACCGCCGCCACGCTGGTGCCGATGCTCGAGCGCATCATGGACTTCCGGGCCGGCGACGTGTACCTGAGCCCGGCGCCGCTCTACCACTCGGCGCCCCTCGTGTGGTCGTCCACCGTGCAGCGCATGGGCGGGACGGTCGTCCTGATGGAGCGGTTCGACCCGGAGGACTGCCTCCGGCTGATCGAGGAGCACTCGGTGACGCACGCGCAGTTCGTCCCCACGATGTTCGTCCGCATGCTCAAGCTCCCCGACGAGGTACGGGCGCGCTACGACGTCTCTTCGCTGCGCTCGGTGGTGCACGCGGCGGCCCCGTGCCCCCCGGAGGTCAAGCGCCGGATCATCGAGTGGTGGGGGCCCGTCGTCCACGAGTACTACTCGGGCACCGAAGGGATGGGGATGACTTGGATCACGTCCGAAGAGGCGCTGACCCATCCTGGCTCGGTCGGGCGCGCCATCTGGGGCGAGGTCCACGTCTGCGGGGACGACGGCGAGGAGCTCCCCGCCGGTCAGGACGGCGTCGTGTACTTCGCCGGGCGTGCGGGTGTCACCTTCGAGTACAACCATGATCCCGAGAAGACCCGCCAGACCTTCAACGACCGGGGGTGGGCCACCCTGTGGGACGTGGGTCACGTGGACGACGAGGGCTACCTGTACCTGACCGATCGTAAGCTCTTCATGATCGTCTCTGGCGGGGTGAACATCTACCCCCAAGAGGTCGAGGACGTCCTGGTGCTGCACCCGGCCGTGGCCGACGTGGCCGTGTTCGGGGTGCCCGAGCCTGAGATGGGCGAAGAGGTCAAGGCGGTGGTGCAGCCCGCGCCGGGCGCGTCCGCCGGTCCCCAGCTCGGGGCGGAGCTCATCGCCTTCTGCCGTGCGCACCTCTCGCACTACAAGTGCCCGCACTCGGTCGACTTCGTCGACGAGCTGCCCCGGGGTGAGAACGGGAAGCTCTACAAGCGGGTGCTACGCGACGCCTACTGGGCGAACTCGGCGCCGAGCACGGGCTGAACGTCCGGCGGGTTGCGCACGTCGGCGTACCAGGCCAGCACCAGCGCCACCACCGCCCCGAAGAGCAGCACGTCGGTGATGCCCACCACGGCCACCACGGGCCCGATGAGCAGGTTGCCCAGGCCGACCGTGCCGCCGAAGCCCATCATCCACAGTGCGAGGACCCGGCCGCGCACGTTCTCGTGCAGGCGCGCCTGCAGCGTGGTGTTGAGCGCGGTGACGAAGGCGAAGTAGAAGGCGCCGAGCACGGCCACGTTGACGTCGGCCGGTACCGGGCTGCGCTCGAGCGCGAAGGCGGTGAGCGACACGGCGTAACCCACCAGGCAGACGCGCACCAGCAGCGGTTTGGAGGTGCCCGAGAAGACGGTGCCGATAGAGAGCGCCCCGCACACTGCACCCACCCCGAAGCAGGCGTAGAGGATCCCGTACTCGGCCCCGCGGGACAGGTCGATGCCGAGGTTGTGGGCGGCCACCACCGGCATCTGCCCGACGAAGGCCAGGGCCAGCAGCGAGAACACGAAGATGGTGGCGAGGCAGCGGCCCACCACACGGTCGTGCCGGGCCACGGTGACGCCGGCGGTGAGCTCCCGCCAGCGGCTGGCGTGGGCGGGAGACTGCCGGACGGCGGGCAGCGTCACGAGGGTCAGCGCCAGGACCACGAAGAGGTAGGTGGCCGCGTTGAGTCCGAAGACCCAGGTCGGGCCCACGAGCGAGTAGAGGATGCCGCCGATGACCGGGCCGATCACGCGGGACCCGTTCATCTGGGCCGAGTTCAACGAGATGGCTCCGGGGAGGTCCTCCCGGCCGACCAGGCCGGGCAGGATCGCCGAGTAGGCCGGGCCGAACATCGCGCTGCCCACACCGACGAGCAGGACCATCACGACGAGCAACCCCTTCGAGGGGTGGGACGACGCGGCGACCAGGGCTAGCCCGAGGGAGAACACGAGCTGTTCGAGTGACAAGACGATCAAGAAGCGCTTGCGGTCCACCTTGTCGGCCAGCAGCCCGCCCACCATCGGGAGGACCAGCGTGGGGGCGAACTGGGCGAAGATGAGGACGCCGACGAACGTGCTCGAGTGCGTGAGGTCGTACCCGTAGGCGCCGAGCACCACGTTCTGCATCCAGGTGCCGATGTTCGACGCGAAGGCGCCGAGGAACACGATACGGAAGGTGCGGTGCGACAGGGCCGCCCGGGTGGTCCCGTGACGGGCCGGGATGGGGCTGTCCCCGTCGACGACGGCGTCCTCGATCTCCTCGAGGGAGACGAGGTCGTCGTCCGTCGGTTCGGGCACGGGGCCATGGTACGGGCGTGCCCGCCGATGCGGGCTCCCGGGGCAGGCGCGGGCCGTCAGGAGGAGGCGACCGGGCGGGCGGCCGGGCGGGCGGCCGGGGCAGGCAGGGTCGCCCGGTCCCGCCCCGTGGGTCACTCGACGGCCGACAGCCTTGTGTCGGCCAGCGGCCCGCCCTGGCGCAACGCGGCCACCAGCATGGTGAGCCCGGCCACGCCGGCCAGCACCATGGCGGTGACGCTGAACGCGTGCGCCGCCAGCGACTCCGTGTGGTCGTTGCCGCCGTTTCCGGCGAAGACGGAGGCCGTCACGGCCAGTCCCAGCGCGGTGCCGAGGCCACGCGTCATGTTGAGGACGCCCGACGCCATGCCCGCCTGCTCGTCGGGTGCCGCGCCCATGATGGCGGCGTTGTTGGGGGAGGTGAAGAGGCCGAGCCCGAGCCCGACGGCCCCGATCAGCGCCACCAGGACGGGTGTGGAGGGGCGCCACGCGCCCAGCGCCACGAGGGCGGCGGTGACCACGGCCATGCCCCCGACGGTCAGCGGCCGCGCGCCCAGGTGGTCCGCCCAGCGGCCGGCCAGGGGGGCCACGATGGCGAAGGCCAGCGGCATGGCCATCAGCTCGAGCCCCGAGCGGGCCACCCCCGCCCCCAGGGCGCGCTCGAGGTAGAAGGGGATCAACAGGAGGACGCCGAACATGACCAGGTACGAGCCCAGCCCGCTGGCGATGCCGAGCGAGAAGCGGGCACGGCGGAAGAGGCCCAGGTCGAGCATGGGGTAGGTGATCAGGTCTTCACGAAAGAAGAAGGCCACGCCGAGCACGATGGCGAGGACGAGGAGCCCGAGGATGACCGGGGAGCCCCAACCCAATTGCCCCCCGAACGAGACGGCCGAGAGCAGGGACACCACAGCCGGGAAGAAGAGGGCCAGCCCGATCCAGTCGAAGGGCTCGCGCCCGGCCAGGTCGCGGCTGCGGGGAACGAGCAGCACGGCGGCCACCGCGCCGACGATGCCGAAGGGCACGTTGACCAGGAAGATGAGCCGCCACCCACCGGCGGCGAGCAGCAGCCCGCCCACGCTGGGGCCGAGGGCCAGGCCGAGTGCCTGGGCCGTGCCCTGCAGGCCGATGGCCCGACCCAGCGCCCGCCCAGGTACGACGAGCACGATGATGGCCAGGCTGTTGGCCTGGAGCATGGCCGCGCCCAGCGCCTGCAGGGCGCGGAAGCCGCACAGGGCTCCCAGCCCCGGGGCGAGGCCGCAGAGCAGTGACGCCCCCGTGAAGACGACAAAGCCGTAGACGTAGAGGAGCTTGCGTCCCCACATGTCGGCGAAGCGGCCCACCGCGGTGACGGTGGCCACCAGCACCAGCAGGTAGGAGAGCCCGACCCAGGCCACCTCGCCGACCGTTGCGTCGAACGTGCGCTGGAGCGTGGGCAGGGCCACGGTGACGATGGAGGCGTCGAGCTGCCCCATGAACGCGCCGATGCACACCGCGGCCACGGCGAACCAGTGGGCGTCTTCGCGCTCGCGGATGGCGGCCGGCCGGCGCGGTTCGACCAGGAGCCGGTCCCAGACCAGGGTCCACGGGCGCGCCGGTCCCGGCTGTTTGGTCACGCGGTGGCAGAGCCGGGGGGCGGAGTCAGCCGGGCCACAGCGGCTCGGGCACCTCGAAGCCGACCTCGGCGCCCCAGGTGTTGCGGTACGAGACCTCGTGGACCGGGCGCCGGGCCCCCACCCCCCACGAGCCGGTGGGGTACCCGAAGCTCACCGTCCCCGACAACACCCACCCCTCGTCGCCGGGGACTCCAAGGATGCTGAGCGTCTCGTCGGGGTGGAAGAACTGCAGGAGCGCCGTCAGGCAGCTGCCGATCCCCTCCGCCCTGGCGGCCAGCATGGCGCTCCAGACGGCGGGGTAGATGGAGCCCCCTGTCGGGTCGTACTGGCTGAAGGGGAACAAGAAGAGCGGGACCTGCTCGAAGTTGTCGGCCAGCCACTGCGCCGAGCGCTGCACCTTGAACATCTGGACCGACTCGGGCGCCTCGGGATCGGCCCGGGCCGCGTCGAGCTGCGCCTTGTAGACGGTCTTCCACAACTCGCCCATGGCGTGCTGGTAGAGGGGGGCGAGGGCGGCCCGCTTGTCGGTGTCGTCGAGCAGGACGAAGCGCCAGTTCTGTTGATTGCCGCCGGAAGGGGCGCGGATGGCGGCGTCGAGTATGCGCGCCTGGACGTCGAGCGGAATGGGATCGGGCCGGACCCGGCGCATGGCGCGGGTCGTGTAGAGCGCTTCGTGCAGTTCCATACCACGAGCACCTTAGGCTCGGCCCGGGCCGTTGCCGTGGCCGATCAACCCGATGAATCGTATTGGTTTGCTATGGGATGGGTGTGCGGCCGGCTCAGGCGACCGCGGCCCGGTGCGAGCTGGTGCCCGGGTGGGTGCGGTGCCGAAGCTCGGCCACGACAGGGGTGCACGCCAGCACCAGGCCCCAGCCCACCAGGACGATCTGCCACAGCCACCGGGGCGGGCCCCCGAATGGAACGGCGGTGGCCACAGCGCAGGCCAGCAGCAGGACCCAGGGCACAAGGCGCCGCGCTGCGGCAGCCGTCAGCGCGATGTCGACGATCGCGACGAGCGCGAGGAGAGCCGCAGCGAGGTGGATGACATCCGCGAAGCGCGCCGCCCACGAGATGTCCGCGCTGAGCGATACCGGCACGGCGAACAACCACCCCACGAGCGAGGGTCGCAACCGTCCCCGCGCCGCGTCGCCGAGCACGAGCGTGACGGTCAGCGCCATGAAGTAGTACTCGAAGATCTGCTGTTCGAAGAGGAGTCGCGAACCAAGGGAGAACGCGACGAGGCTCAGCATGATCGGGGCCGATCGGACGCGGTCGCCGAGACGTTGCGCCACCCACCACGTCGCCACAGCGGACAGGACGAGCGGGAACAGCCGCGACATCGTGGCCGCGACGGCATGGCGCAGGCGGAGCTGCGACAACAGCGCACCACCGACGCCGTGGGACGTACCGGTGCCGAGGAAGATGGCGTGTGCAGCCTGACCGTTCGTCACCGCAATGATCGGGGCGGACAGGGCGGCGACGGTGAGCGCCGCCGTGGTGGTGTAGCGGAGGCGTCGCCCGGCGGGGGCGAGCACGAAGAGCGGAATGGCGACGAGGGCCGTGAACTGCTGCGACAGGACAGCGAGGCCGGCGAGGAGTCCGGCCCAGGCCCAAAGGTCACGGCGGGCGCAGGCGATGGCACCCAGGGCCAGGCCCATGGCGAGGAGGTCTTCGGGATGAAACGTGCTCTGCACGCAGGTGAAGACCGGAGGGAGGCAAGCCAGCAGGACGAGGGTGAAGGGCTCCCATCGCGAGCGTCCGTACCGCGTCGTCCGCAGCGCGGCCACGGCGCCTCCCATCAGGGAGATCCATCCGAGCAGGCCGATCCGAGCGGTGCGGATGATCACGTCCGATCTCTGCGACCAGGCATCGAGGCTCACGAAAGCCCAATTGCAGCGTGGACCGGCGAGGGCCCGCGCGGGAAACGGGGTTGCATTGCCGATATGCGTGAACCCGGCGATACCTCCCGAGATCAACGGGTACATGGGCGCCGTGACGTTGAAGCCGCGGGGGAACGCACAGGCAAACTGGCCGTGGGCGATGGACCACGTGCTGTAGACCGACTCGTACGAGTCGTCAAGCGAGATGCCGCCGAGCCGGAGGACGACGAGGCAGAAGAGTGCCGAGGCGACGGCCCATCCCATGAGGCACGAGATACCGGAAATGGGCGCGGCCAACCAATCACTGAGCGCGTCCCATCTTTGGGACACCCGAGCCGCCGCCTCTGGGATCGCCAAGGTCTCCATTATCCGCCTCGCCGTCCAATTGCCTCAACAGGCTTTTCGGCTCCATTTGCCCCTGAGTTGAGGCTCTGTTGTGCTGCGTTGTCCCGCGACCCGGCGCCCTACGGGTTCGAAGTGAGCTAGCCGACGGCGGCCAGGCAGATGTTGGGGTTGGCGTCGAAGCTCTGTCCGGCCACGTAGGACGGCGGGTAGGAACCGGGCGGAGAGATCCAGACGTGGCCGGATCCGTCGTACTCGATCACGTAGGAGTGGGTACCGGGCGCGTTGTGCAGGAAGGGTCCACCGTTCGTGGGCGCCGTCAACGGCGCGTAGTCGGACGTGTAGCCGTCCGTTGTCCAGGGGGCGGGGGGCACCGGATAGGTCCCATTCACAGCCTGGTAGGCCGCGAGGGCCGACTCGACGGTGCGTGCGTCGGCCTGGCAGGCACTGACCTGGGCTGTTCGTGGGGCCAGGGCGAGGGGGATCGTGGTCGTGCTGGTGGCCCCGCCGGGATGGGCCGTCGAACGGGTCGTCGGTGCGGTTGTGGTGCTGGTCGTCGGTGAGCTCGAGCCGTGGGGAGAATGCGAGGCGCTCGTCGTCAGCACCACGACGGCGACCGTCACGGCCGCGGCACCAAGGAGGAGCCACCATGCGGAAGGGCGCTTCCCGGGCGGCGTCGGAAGCGGGGGCTGCTCGCTCGTCGGCCCCCCGACGAGGTCGGGCCGGTACGGCGGCGGGGGCATGCTGATTCGATTGCCCGGAGGGTGTTCGACGCCTTCTCCGGCCACCGCCACCACCTCCGGTTGCACACACTAGGGCACGAGGGCCCCCGGGGACGCGCTCCGACGCCGCGGGCCGTGCCGGCTCGGACCACTTCGTAGTCGCAGGCAATCCGCGTGTCGCGCCAGCGACGTCCGTAGGTTGTTGCGGTGGCAACTCGGGGTTCGGCGACGGACCAGTCACCGGCGCGTCGGTGGCTCGACCAGCCGTTGTCAGGGGTCATGTGCGCCACCAGCTGGGCGGTGGCGACGTCTCTCTACGTGGGTTTGGTGCAGCTCCTCGGGGGGGCGACCGAGGGGGACTCGGCGGAGTTGTCCTATGCCACGTGGGCCATTGCCCACGGCCGACTGTCGTGCGCGTATCCGCCCGAGACGCCACTGACGAGCACGTTCCTTCCCGACTACCAACCGCTCGTGCACGCGCCGCCGCTGTGGCCGTTGCTCTCGGCACCGTTGACCGCGGTCGCTCGGATCGGACACAAGCTGCCGTTCCCATCGGATCATGCCCTGGGGACGGGGTGCGCCCACGGGTACTTCGCCATGTACGTCTGGGCCCATGACTCGCTGGCTTTGTACGCGACGGTCGGGCTCGGCTTCCTGAGCTGGTTCGCCATCCTGGCGGGCGTGATCGCGTTGCTGCGCGCGGCCGGTGTCGGGCGGACGCGATGGGAGGCGCTGGGGGTGGTGCTGGTCGCCCTCATGCCGCCACTGTGGATGGCTCTACTCGAGTACTACCACCCCCAGGACGTCCTCGCCGTGGGGCTGATCCTGGGAGCCCTGGCATGTGCCAGTCGGGGCAGGTGGGTCTGGACGGGCGCGCTGCTCGGCCTGGCCGTCACCTCGCAACAATTCGCGCTGTTGGCTCTTGTGCCGTTGGTGATCGTGGTTCCCTCGTCGGCCCGATTGCGGATGATCGTCTCGACAGCGTTGGCGTGGGCGTTGGTCTCCCTGCCGTTCGTCGTGCTCTCTTCGGGTCACGCGATCCGTGCGGTCGTGCTGGGGACCGGGGACGCCCCCACCTTCGGCGGCACGGTGTTGTGGGAGTTGGGGCCCCGCGGCGGAGCCCTGACTCTGTTGGCCCGGGGGCTTCCTGTCGTCGTGTCGGCCGCACTGGCTTGGTGGGCGCACGGCCGGATAGCCACGGCGTCGTGGGACGCCGTCCCCCTCGTGTCGCTCGTCGCCACCTGTCTCAGCCTGCGGCTCGTCTTCGAGGAGGGTCTGTTGGGTTACAAGCTCACGGTGCTGGCCGTGCTGCTGGTGGTCCTGGCCGTGATCCAGCGCCGGATCGACGGTTGGCTGGTCGCGTGGATCATCCTCGTGACGATGGCCTTCAGCCCGGTCCCGGTCGGACTGGCGGTCAACGCACGCTCCTGGGGCTACGACGCCGCCAGCGGCCTGCAGACGGCGTGCCTGGTGGCGCTGCTGGGGTGGGTCGTCTGGGACGCCATCCATCACCGGGTCCGCTGGTACGTGGTGGCGGCGCTGGTTCTCGGAATCGCCGGTGTCGGCCATTGGCCGCTCGTGACGGGCTCGCTTCGGCACGCGCCGCCACGGTGGGCCCTTCAGGTGGTGCTGCTGGTGCCGGGCGTCGCGCTCGCCGTGCGACCGTTGCTCGAGAGAGCCCGGTCGTCGTCGGGCACGCCACACGGGGACGGCCGCGTGCGCGAACAGGTCGTGTAGCGCGCCGGCGTGCGGCGCGACGCGTGGCCTACGCCGTGCTGTCCTCGTTCACCAGCTGCAGCTTCTCGACCGCCTCGATGTACTCCTCGACCATGCCGAGCACCACGTCGCGCGTCCGCCGGACCTGGGTGGCCCGCCCGATCACCTGTCCGCATGGATTGAAGTTCACGTCGCGGGCTTCCTCCGGGTAGGCATGGCCGCGCGACACGCACTCGATGGCGACCATCATCTGCAGTGGCATGCCGAGCGGCTTGGGGTTGCCTGGCGCCTCCCAGGCCTCGGTCCAGTCGTTCTTCAACAAGCGGCAGGGCTTGCCGGTGAACGAGCGCGAGCGCACGGTGTCACGCGAGGTCGCCTTGAGGTAGCTCTCCATCTGCTTGGGCGGCACGTCGGCTTCCTCGACGGTGAGCCAGAGCGACCCCGTCCACACGCCCGCCGCACCCATGACCATGGCAGCCGCCATCTGCCGGCCCGAGCCGATGCCACCGGCTGCCAGCACCGGAGTGGGTGCGACCGCGTCGATCACTTCGGGCCACAGCACGATGGAGCCGACGTCGCCCGTGTGGCCACCTCCCTCCGATCCCTGGCAGATCACGATGTCCACGCCCGCCGCCTTGTGGTTCAGCGTGTGCTTGACCGAGCCGGCCAGCGCCGCCATGAGCATCCCGTGCTCGTGCACCTTCTCGATGACGTCGTCGGGCGGTGTGCCCAGCGCGTTGGCCACCAGCTTCACCTTGGGGTGGCGCAGGATCACCTCGACCAGCGGCGCGGCGGTCGCCGCCGTCCACCCGAGCAGCTCGCGCCGAGGGCCACCGTCGAGCTCGGGCACGCCGTGGTCGGCCAGGATCTTCTTGGCGAAGGTGCGGTGCTCGTCAGGGATCATGGCCTTCAGCTCTTCCTCGAGCTTCACCGGGTCGATCTCTCCCATGCCCTCGTACTTTCCGGGGATCACGATGTCGACCCCGTAGGGGCGGTCGCCGACGTGCTCGTCGAGCCAGTTCAACTCCACGTCGAGTTCCTCCGCGCTGAAGCCGACCGCGCCGAGCACGCCCATCCCGCCCGCGTTGCTGACTGCGGCGGCCACGTCGCGACAGTGGGTGAAGGCGAAGATGGGGAACTCGATCCCCAGACGCTCGCAGAGCTCGTTGTGCACGGGACAACCTCCTCATCGGTCCGGACCGCCAGTGGGACCGGACGGTTGTCGGGAGCTGCCCCGCCAACTAGAACAGATTCTACTTTTTGCCGGGCCGGCTTGCAGCCCGACGTTCGAGGGGAGGGAGTGGCGCCATGCCCATCCGCACGGATCCCGTGCTGCCCGAGGACGAGTGGCAGCTCCGGCTGGAGGTGCCCACTGACGGCTCGGGCGTCGGCACGCTGACGCTCGACTACCCCGAGAAGCTCAACGCGTGGTCGTGGGAGGCCACCCGTCAGCTCGGGGTGCTGGCCGACCGGGTCCGGTTCGACGACCGCATCCGCGTCCTGGTGGTCAAGGCGGAGGGTCGCGCCTTCTGCGCCGGGATCGACCTCGGCCTGCCGGAGGACCGGGTCACCGGCCGTTCGCCGGCCGAGCGGACGCGCAACTTCTACGAGGGCATCCGGTGGGTGCACGAGCGGTTCCGGGTCTTCCACGAGCTCCCGCAGCCCATCGTGTGCGCCGTCCACGGCTACTGCCTCGGCTTCGGCTTCGAACTGGCGCTGATGTGCGACATAAGGGTGGCGGCCGACGACGCCGTGTTCGCCCTGCCCGAGGCCCAGGTCGGCGTCTCGGTCGACGCCGGGGGTGACCTGCGCCTGGCCCACGAGGTGGGGGCGGGCTACGCCAAGCTGCTGGCGCTCACCGGCCGGCGCATCGATGCGGCAGAGGCACACCGCCTGGGCATCGTCCAGCAGGTCACCGCTCCCGACGAGGTGGTCCCGGTCGCCAGGGCCATCGCCGCCGAGATTGCCGCCAACGCGCCGTTGGCCGTGCAGTCGATCAAGCGCACCATCGACGCCTTCGCCTATCGGGGCATGCCCGACGTGCTGAAGTTCGAGGCGTTGAGCGCGTCGATCGAGTTCGTGAGTGACGACGCACCCGCCGGCTATGCCGCGAAAGCCAAGAAGCAACAGGCCGCCTTCGAGGGGAAGTAGGCGGAGCAGCCCGAGCCGCTGTCCCGGCTCGGGCGTCAGGCGCCGGCCGGCTCGGCCGCCTCCTCCTGGTCGGCGAACTGAGTGCGGTACAGCTCGGCGTAGAGCCCGTTGGTGGCCAGGAGCTCGGCATGGGTGCCGCGCTCGACGATTCGCCCGTCGTCGACCACGAGCAGCTGGTCGGCTTCGCGGACGGTGGAGAGCCGGTGGGCGATGACCAACGAGGTCCGTCCGCTCAGCGTCTCGCGCAGGGCTTGCTGGACCGCGGCCTCGGACTCGGAGTCGAGGTGGGCGGTCGCTTCGTCGAGCACCACGACGTCAGGCGCCTTGAGCAGGAGACGGGCCAGCGCGACCCGTTGTTTCTCGCCGCCCGAGAGCCGATAGCCGCGTTCGCCGATGACCGTGTCGAGGCCGTCGGGTAGTTCGCCGACGATGTGGCCGATTTGGGCCTGCCGCAGCGCCTCGAGCACCTCGGGCTCGGTGGCCTCCGGGCGGGCGTAGACCAGGTTGGCCCGCAGGGTGTCGTGGAAGAGATGCGGGTCCTGGCTCACCACGCCCACCACGTCGCGGAGCGAGGCCATGGTGGCGTGGCGCACGTCGATCTCACCCAGCCGAACCGACCCCGTGGTCACGTCGTAGAGCCGTGGTACCAGGCTCGAGATGGTCGTCTTGCCGGCTCCAGACGGGCCGACCAGGGCCACCATGGTGCCCGGCTCGACCCGGAACGAGACCCCGTGGAGCACCTCGCTGCGCTGTCCCGCCTCCAGGACGGCCACCGACTCGAGCGAGGCGAGCGACACCTCCTCCGCGCTCGGATACGTGAATCGGACGTCGTCGAACTCGATCGAGACGCCACCCCGGGGCACGACGACGGCGTCGGGTGCCTCGTCGATCACGGGCACGATGTCGAGCACCTCGAAGAGGCGCTCGAAGGAGACCAGGGCCGTCATGACGTCGAGGTTGAGGTTGGAGAGCTGCGTGAGCGGTTGGTAGAGGCGGGTGAGGTAGCTCGCCAGCGCCACCACCGTCCCGACCTGCAGCCCCCCGCTGATGGCGGCCACCCCGCCTACGCCGTACACGATGGCGGTGGCCAGGGCGGCGGTCAGGCCCAGGGCGACGAAGAAGACCCGTTGGTAGGTCGCCTGGGTGATGCCGATGTCGCGCACCCGGCCCGCCTTCTGCTCGAAGGCCACCGCCTCTTCCTCGGGACGACCCATCAGCTTGACCAGCATCGCCCCGCCGACCTGGAAGCGCTCCTGCATCACCATGTTCATTTCGGCGTTGAGGTCGTAGCCCTCCTTGGTCAGCGACCCGATGCGCCGCCCGACGAGGCGCCCCGGGACCAGGAAGAGGGGGACGAGCAGTAGCGCGGCCAGGGTGATCTGCCAGCTCAGGAAGAACATGGCTCCGATGACGATGACGACGGTCACCAGGTTGCCCACCACATTGGAGAGGAGGTCGGTGAACGCCTGCTGAGCGCCGATGACGTCGTTGTTGAGGCGGCTGACCAGCGCACCGGTCTGCGTGCGTGTGAAGAAGGCGAGCGGCATGCGCTGGATGTGCCGGAAGACCTTCGAGCGCATGTCGTAGATGAGGCTCTCGCCGAGGTAGGCCGAGATCCGCCGCTCGGCCAGTCCCAGCGCGGCGTCGGCCAGGGCCAGGACCGCAACGAGGATGGCCAGCGCGATCACCAGCGACTGGTCCTTCTTGAGGATCCCGTTGTCGATCAGGGACCTCAAGATGAGCGGGTTGACCGCCACGATGATGGCGTCGAGGATGACCACCGGGACGAAGACGGCCAGGATCTTGCGGTAGGGGACGGCGAAGGTGAGCATTCGCCGGGCGGTGCCCTTCTTGACCCTGTGATGCAGGACGGCGCGGTCCTTGCGCATGGAGCGCAGGCCGACCCAGGCGCCGCCGCGACCTCCCATGCCGTGTCCGTGCATGCCCATGGCTGCAACCTACCGGCGCACGCACGCTGACCAGGACGGGCGTCGCTCCCGTCGCTGCCCGGTCGCGGCCCCGTCGTGTCCCTGGACCGATCCCGTGCACCGGCCCCGTGCCCCGTGCCCCGTTCGGGCTCCCATGTGCGCTCACCCGGAGGTAGGCCTATCCTCGTTGCCGTCGGCCGGCGTGGCATGCCGGCTGCGGGCGAAATCGAACTTGGCGACAGAGGCGGTGCCCCCATGGGTGCGAACGAAGAGCTCGGCGACCGGTCGGGCGCGGCAGGTGATGCCTCCGCGCGGCAGCACGGTCGTGTGATGAGAGGGGGCCGGCTCGCCGGCTGGGAGGATCGGCTGCTGCGCGGGCCGGGCCGGGTGCTCGACCACCCGGCGTTGTTGCGCGTGATGGTCGTCGTCGGGGTCCTGGCGGCCACCGCCCTCAGCTTCAACCTGGTCGAGACCGCGCCGTCGTCGGGGCTGCTCGGGGGCTCGACGGTGGGCGGCCAGAGTCCGGTGACCTCGTTCCAGGCGGTCACCCCCCACATCGTCGGGGGCGACAGCTGCGGGAACCAGAGCCTGCTGGACACGCAGAGCGGCGACCAGGGGTCGCACACCTGCCCCAGCACCACCACGACCACGCCGGTCCTGCCCGGCGACAAGGCCCTCCAGATCGGAGACACCTGGAGCGACTCGGCCACGGTGAGCGGCAGCGCCGGTGCGCCCACGGGGACGGTCACGTTCTACGTCTGCAGCCCCACGCAGCTCAACGGCGGGAGCCACTGCACCAGCGGCATCGGGACGCAGATCGCGTCCGGCGGGGGCATCACCAACCCGGTGACCCTCACGCCGCAGAACGGCACCTCGTCGACCGCGACCTCGCCATCGGTCACCCCGAACAAAGTCGGCACCTGGTGCTTCGGCGGTTATTACTCGGGCCAGAGCTCGGGCCAGGTGGAGGGCGCGCTCGATCCTGGGCGGGCAGGGTGGCGACGGCGGCTCGGGGTACAGCCCCTCGTCGGACACCTCATCGAACGAGTGCTTCACGGTCAACCCGGTCACGCCGGGCCTCACCACGACCGTCGACCCTCCGGGCGACACCTCGGTCGGCAACTCCTGGAGTGACTCGGCCACGGTGAAGGGGACACAGGCGGCGGGGAACCCCGGCGGCTCGGTCACCTTCACCTGGTGCAAGGAGAGCCAGCCGGGCACGCCCTGCACGGGGACCACGGGCGGCGGCACGGCCGGCACCAATACGGTCATCCCCAACGGCGTCGACCCGACGTGGCCCTCGAAGTCGGTGACCCCCGGGAGCCCGGGTACCTACTGCTTCAATGCCGCGTACAGCGCCACCCAGGGGGGCAACTACGCCTCGGTGGCCCAGCAGAGCGACAACGAGTGCTTCACCGTCGACCCGGCCGGCACCAAGACGTCCACCCAGCAGTCGATCACCGAGGGCTCCATCACCATCGGGGCTGTGGGCTCGGTCACCGACACCGCCACGGTCACGGGCAACCAGGCCAACGGCGCACCCACGGGGCGGGTGACGTACTGGCTGTGCTGGTTCCCATCCGGAGGTGACCAGCTCTGCCCGACCGGCACGGGGCTGCAGCTCGGATGGGTCAACCTGCAGAAGAGCTCGTCGGACACCTCCCAGGCGACCACGGTCCCGTACTCCGCGCTGAACGCGGTCGGGACGTACTGCTTCTCGGCCGCCTACACGCCCGCCGAGGGCTCCAACTACGCCGCATCGACCGACAACATCACCGGCACCGTGGACAAGAACGAGTGCTTCACGGTCAACCCGGCCGATCCCGGCTTCTCGACCCAGCAGTCGGGGAGTGACTCGGGGCAGGGCTCGGTCAACGTCGGCAGTCCCATCACCGACACGGCCACGGTCACCGGGAACTCCATCGGTGGCGCGCCCACCGGGACGGTGACCTTCTACGTCTGTGGGCCGTCGCAGGCACCGAGCACGTGTGCCGGGGGCGACCAGGTCGGCTCGGAGCCCGTCACGCTCACGGCGTCGGGGTCGGACACGTCGACCGCCACGTCGGTGGACTTCACCCCCACCGAGACCGGCACCTACTGTTTCGCGGCCGTGTACACGCCCGACGAGGGCGCCAATTACAACAAGGCGACCGAGAACCAGAGCGGGGACGTCGACGTCAACGAGTGCTTCCTCGTGACCAAGGCCGACTTCCGGGTCCTGAAGACCGACCAGCCCGGCAACGGGAAGTCGGTGGCTCCCGGGGCCACGGTTCCCTACACCGTGCAGATCCAGAACATCGGCGACGGGCCGGGGTCGGCCACCGTCACCGACACCCTGCCGTCCAACCTCACCATCCAGGGCACACCGAAGTGCGCCGTGACGTCGCCCGACACCTGCGCGGTCGCCAATACCACCGGGAGCACGTGGACCTTCACGGTCGATCTGGCCGCCGCGCGACGAGGCGACGGTGACCTTCGACGCCGTTGTGTCGCCTACGGACACGACCGACGTGGTCAACACCGCCACCATCACCCAGGGGGCGTGTGACGACGGGACGCCGCCTGTGGTGGAGGACCTCAAGCCGCACGCGGCCGTGAACAACTGCACCTCGACGGTGACCAACACGGTCCCAGGCTTCACCGTGGTCAAGACCGACGGTGTGGGCGGGGGGACCTCGGTCTCGGTCGGCAGCACGATCTCGTACAAGATCGTGATCAAGAACGTCGGCGACGGCGCCGGGTCGACCACGGTCACCGACGTGGTCCCGTCGGCCCTGACCGTGCAGGGCACGCCGCAGTGCGCCGTGACGGCGCCCGACACGTGCTCGGTCGCCAACCCGACCGGTACCACGTGGACGTTCACGGTGTCACTCGCTCCCGGGGACTCGGCCACGGCGACGTTCGGCGCCGTGGTGGCGGCCTCGGCTGCGGGGACCACGGTGACGAACACGGCGTCGGTGGGCGACCCGTGCACGACGGGGTCCAACTGCTCGTCGACCGTGTCGAACCCGGTGCCCCCGGTGACGACCTCCGCCGCCACCACGCCCCCGTCGACGTCGGCGACCACCGCCTCGGGCACGACCGGGCCGGTGACCTCGACGTCGACGCTGGCCTTCACCGGCGCCTACCTGGCGCGGCTGGCCCTGCTCGCCTTCACGTTGCTGGCCACGGGTGCCTGCCTGGTCCTCCTCACCCGCCGGCACCGAGTCATCCCGAAGCACGCCTCCCGGAGGTGAGCTCGAGCCGCTAGCCTGCGGCGCCTGTCGATCCCGAGGCGAGGAGACAGGCGGTCATGCAGTCGAGAGCGCGCGCGCTGACATGGCCGCGCCGGACGGGCGGCGCAGCCCTGGTGCTCGCCCTGGGGTGCCTCCTGCCCGCCTGTGCTTCGGGGCCTTCCGGCGGGCCCGCCGCCTCCGGGGCCGCATCCCCCGGTGCGACCGATGTGACCGGTGCGAACGGCCCGGCGACAGTGTCCTGCCCCGAGGCGCCGGCGCGCCGGCCGGCCTCTGCCGCCGCGTCGGCCCCGATCGTCCTGACCGCCGGTCCCGGGGGCCTCGTGGCCGAAGCCCTGGTGTGCATCGGCCACGCCGGCCCATACCGCTTCGTCATCGACACGGGCGCGTCGCGCTCGGCCATCGACACCGGGTTGGCCGCGTCACTGCATTTGGCCCGCAAGGGCCGCGTCGCCCTGGGCGGTGCGGGCTGCACCACGACGGGACGGTTGGTCGCGGTACCGGCCCTACGGGTCGGCCCGATCGCCGTGGCGGCCCAGCGCATGGTGCGCACGCCGCTCTCGGGCTGGGCCGGCCGGCGCGTCGACGGCGTGCTGGGCTCCGACGTGTGGGGCCGCTTCGGCGCCGTGCAGCTGGACCTGACCCGGGGGACGGTCCGCGTGGCGGGCTCCGAGGGCCCGGCCTCGTCGCACCATGCCCTGGTGGAGGGTGGCTCGGCGAAAGCCCCGCCGCCGAGCGTGGCGCTCGCCAGCAGCGCGTTCCAGGCACCCCTGACCGTGGTGCTCGCCCCGGGGAGCATCGCTCCGTTCGTCCAGGCCACCGTGGCGGGCCACGGGCCCTACGCCTTCGCCGTGGGCACGGGTTCGCCCGTCTCGAGCCTCTCGGCCACGGTCGGCTTCACCATCGGCCTGCCGGACCAGGGGACCGCCCGGGCCCCGGGGGGCATCGGGTGCACGGGCCGCGTGCACACGTTGGCCCCCTCGCCGGTCGCGCTCGCGGCGACGGGTCCGTCGGCTCCGTCGGGGTCGTGGGTGCGGTCGCCGGCGCTCCGGGCGACCGAGGTGCCCGGGCCGCTGCGCAGTGGGATGGTCGGGAGCCTGGGCCTCGACCTGCTCGGCGCCTACGGCGCGCTGGTGGTCGACTACACGGGCGCCACCTTGACGATGGGAGCCGGGTAGCCGGCCCTTCCACGTCACGACACCGCGATGTCGTGACGTCGTGACTACGTGGCGGGTCCGCCCACGGCGTGCACGCCGCCGTCGACGTGCAGGATCTCGCCCGTGGTCATGGGGAGCAGGTCGCTGAAGAGGGCCAGGCAGGCTCGGGCGACGACGGTGGCGTCGTGGACGTCCCACCCGAGGGGGGCACGTTCGGCCCAGGTGTCCTCGAAGGCGGAGAAACCCGGGATGGACTTGGCGGCCATGGTGCGCACCGGGCCGGCCGCCACCAGGTTGACCCGGATCCCGCGGGGTCCGAGCTCCTTGGCCAGGTAGCGGGTGAGCGACTCGAGGCCCGCCTTGGCCACGCCCATCCAGTCGTAGACGGGCCAGGCCACCGACGCGTCGAAGTCGAGGCCTACTACCGAGGCACCCCCGGCCCGACCCGCCGCCTCGAGGGGGGGAGGAAGGCCTCGACCAGGGCCTTGAGCGAGTAGGTCGAGATGTGTAGGGCCACCGACACGTCCTGCCAGTCCGCCGCGAACATGCCGCTGCCGAGGCAGTCGGGCGGGGCGTAGCCGATGGCGTGCAGGAGCCCGTCGAGCCGGTCCCAGCGGGCGGCCAGGGCGGTCCCGGCAGCTTCGAGCTGCTCGGGAGAGGTGACGTCGATCTCGAGCACCTCGGGCTCGGCCGGCAGCTTGCGGGCGGTCCGGCGGGTGAGCGACAGCGCCCGGCCCGCCCCCGAGAGCACCACCTCGGCCCCCTCCTCCTGGGCCAGCCGGGCTACGGCGAAGGCCAGGGAGGCCTCGGTCAGGACGCCCGTGACCAGGAGCCGCTTGCCGTCGAGGAGTCCCATGGCCCCAGCGAGGTTATGCGAAGCTCGGGGGATGCACGTGGGAATCCTCGGAGGCACGGGCCCAGCCGGACGCGGGGTGGCGCTCCGGCTCGCCGAGGCCGGCGTCGGGGTCACGATCGGGTCGCGCGACGCGACGCGCGCCGGCGGCGTGGTGAGCGAGCTGGTCACGACCTGGCCCGACCTCCCCGGGGGGCTCGAGGGTGCCGACAACGCAGCCGCGGCCGCGGCCGGACTGGTGGTGGTGGCCACCCCCTGGGACAGCGCCATCCCGACGGTGCGGGCGCTGCGCGAGCCCCTGGCCGGCAAGGTCGTGGTGTCCATGGCCAACGCGCTGGTCAAGGAGGGCCGCGAGATGCTCGCCCTCGTGCCTCCGCGGGGTTCGGTGGCGGCCGCCGTCCAGGCCGCGCTGCCCGGGAGCCTGGTGTCAGCGGCGTTCCACCACCTGCCGGCCTCGGAGATGGAGAACCTTCGCTCGGGGTTGGAGGCGGACGTGCTCGTGTGCTCGGACCACCCGGAGGCCACCGCGGCCACGGTGGAGCTGGTGGAGCGCATGAAGGGCCTGCGGCCGCTCGACGCCGGCAGCCTGAGCCAGGCGGCGGCGATCGAGGCCTTCACTGCCGTGTGCATCACGCTCAACATCCGGCACAAGGCGCACTCGACGCTGCGCCTGGCCGGGATCTGACCGGCCGGACGGCCCGGCGGCAGGGGACGGGGGGAGGACCGGACGGTGTGGCTCTACGACACGGCACGAGGTGCCGTGGTGCCCTTCGAGCCCGGTCCGGTGGTGACCATGTACTCGTGCGGCATCACGCCGTACGACGCCGCGCACCTCGGCCACGCATCGGTCTACCTCGCCTTCGACGTGCTCCAGCGGCGCCTGCGCGATGCCGGGCACGAGACCCGCTGTGTGCGCAACGTCACCGACGTCGACGACGACATCCTGCGCAAGGCGCGTGAGCTCGGTGTGCACTACCTCGACCTGGCGGCCGAGGAGATGGCGCGTTTCGACGCCGAGATGCAACTGCTCAACCTGTTGCCGGTGTATGCCGAGCCCCGGGCGACCTCGGCCATCTCGGAGATCCTCTCGCTGATCGGCGCCGCCCTCGATGCCGGCCACGCCTACACGTCGGGTGGCTCGGTCTACTTCAGCGTGGCCAGCTTCCCCCCCTTTGGCGCGGTCAGCGGCTTCGACCGGGAGCGCATGCTCGAGCTGGCGGCCGAGCACGGCGGCCACCCCGAGGACCCGAACAAGCGCGACCCGCTCGACTTCGTGCTGTGGCAACCCTCGCTCCCCGACGAACCCGCCTGGGAGTCGCGCTGGGGTCCCGGACGGCCCGGGTGGCACATCGAGTGCTCGGCCCTCGTCTTGCGCGAGCTGGGGGAGACCATCGACATCCACGGCGGCGGCCGGGACCTTGTCTTCCCGCACCACGAGTGCGAGACGGCGCAGTCCGAGTCGGTGACCCACAGGCCCTTCGTCCGCCTCTGGTTCCACGTCGGGCTGGTTGCACTGGGGGGGACGAAGATGTCCAAGTCGCTCGGGAACCTCGTCTTCGTGGGAGATCTCTGCAAGGAGTGGGACCCGGCGGCGGTCCGCCTGGCCCTCCTCGGCCACCACTACCGCCACGACTGGGACTGGCAGACGGACGCCGACATGCCCGCCGCCGCGGCACGCCTGGCCCTGTGGCGCAGCGCGCCGGAGGGAGACGGCGCCGCGGCGCTCGCCGCCGTGCGGGCTGCGCTCGACGAGGACCTCGACACGCCTGCGGCACTGCGCGCCCTCGACGACGCGGCGGCGGCCGGCGGGGCGGTGGCCGGTGGGGCCGCCCTGCTCGGCGTCACGCTCTGAGGCCGATACCCTCTTGAGGGCGGCAGCGCCCCCGTTGCCGTGACACGGACAGGGCCCGGAGCAGGAACGATCCGAGCGGTCGCGCCCGCCGGGCCTAGCAGAGGAAAGGGTGCACAATGCCAGGCGTCGTCTCGGTGGTACTTCCCGACGGTTCTTCGCGGGAGCTTGCCGAGGGGACGACGGCGGCCGGCCTGGCCGAGGCCATCGGGTCCCGGCTGGCCCGGGCGGCCGTCGTGGCGACGGTGGACGGCCGGGAGGTCGACCTCGACACCGTGCTGCCCGACGGGGCCGCGGTGTCGATCGTCACCGCCGAGAGCGACGCCGGCCGCTCCGTGCTGCGCCACTCCACCGCGCACGTGATGGCGCAGGCCGTGCGCCGCCTGTGGCCCGGGGCCAAGTACGCCATCGGGCCGGTGATCGAGAACGGGTTCTACTACGACTTCGAGCTACCCGACGGGGCCCATTTCACCGACGACGATCTCGGGCGCATCGAGGCCGAGATCGCGCGAGATCGTGGCCGAGGACCAGCCCTTCGTTCGCCACGAGCACAGCGTCGAGGAGGGCCTCGAGATCTTCGCCGACCAGCCGTTCAAGGAGGAGATCATCCGGGCCGTCGAGGAAGGGGCCGACGAGGTCGACGCCCGCGGGTCGTCGGTGAGCACCTACCGCAACAGCGACGCCTTCATCGACCTGTGCCGGGGTCCGCACGTGCCCTCGACCGGACGGTTGGGCCACTTCAAGCTCATGCGGGTGGCCGGCGCCTACTGGCGCGGCGACGAGAAGCGGGCCCAGCTCCAACGCATCTACGGCACGGCCTGGGAATCGGAGAAGTCCCTGGCCGCCCACCTGCACCAGCTGGAGGAGGCGGAGCGGCGCGACCACCGCAAGCTCGGTGCCGAGCTCGACCTCTTCAGCTTCCCCGAGGAGATCGGCTCCGGCCTGGCCGTGTTCCACCCCAAGGGCGGGACCATCCGGCGGCTCATGGAGGACTACTCGCGCCGCCGCCACGTGGAGGCCGGCTACGAGTTCGTGAACTCGCCGCACATCACCAAGGCAGCGCTCTTCGAGGAATCCGGCCACCTCGACTGGTTCGCGGAGGGGATGTACCCGCCCCTGGAGCTCGACGGCGGCACGCAGTACTACCTCAAGCCGATGAACTGCCCGTTCCACATCCTGGTGTACCGGAGCCGCCAGCGTTCCTACCGCGAGCTGCCCATGCGGCTCTTCGAGTTCGGCGCCGTGTACCGCTACGAGAAATCGGGCGTGCTCCAAGGGCTGACCCGCGTCCGGGGCATGACGCAGGACGACGCCCACATCTTCTGCACCCGCGACCAGATGGACGCCGAGCTCGTGCGCACGCTCCGCTTCGTGCTCGACCTGCTGCGCGACTACGGCCTCGACGACTTCTACCTCGAGCTGTCGACCAAGCCACCCGAAAAGGCGGTCGGTTCCGACGAGGAGTGGGAGACGGCGACCGAGGCGCTGCGCCGCACCGCGCTCGAGATGCAGCTCGAACTCGTCATGGACGAAGGGGGTGGCGCCTTCTACGGACCCAAGGTCTCCGTCCAGGCCAAAGACGCCATCGGGCGCACCTGGCAGATGTCGACGGTGCAGCTCGACTTCCAACTGCCGCAGCGCTTCGGGCTGGAGTACGTGGGCGCCGACAACGCGCGGCACCGGCCCATCATGATCCACCGGGCGCTCTTCGGATCGGTGGAGCGGTTCATGGCCGTGCTGATCGAGCACTACGCCGGAGCGCTCCCCACGTGGCTCTGCCCCGAACAGGTGCGCGTCATCCCCATCACCGACGCGCAGGAGGCCGAGGCCGAGCGCATCGTCGAGGCCTGCGCGGCGGCGGGGCTGCGGGCTGTCGCCGATGTGAGCGGGGAGAAGATCGGCGCGTCGGTGCGCCGGGCTTGGATAGCCAAGGTGCCCTACGTGCTCGCCGTCGGGCCGAAGGACCTCGAGAGCGGCACCGTCGGGGTGAACCGGCGGAGCTGGGCCGGGCGGCCAGACCAGGGCGTGCCCGTGGGTGACGCGCTGGCCGAGATCGCCGACGAGGTCGCCCGCCGTGGCCGGCCCGAGGACCGGGCGCCCGCCGCGTGAACCTGGACCAACTCTGGGCCGGCTGGCGCCGGGACTACATCGTCGAGGCCACCGAGCGCGAGCGCGCCGGGGGCATCCACCACGACGAGCACGCCTGCGTGTTCTGCCGCATCGCCGCCAGCGGTGATCCGTCGGAGGACAACCTGGTCGTGTGGCGCGGCGAGCTGGCCTACGTGGTCATGAACGCCTACCCGTACTCGACCGGGCACGTGCTGGTGATGCCCCTGCGTCATGCCTCGTCGCTGGCCGAGCTCACGGCCGCCGAGTCGGCCGAGGTGTGGTGGGCGACGCAGCAGGCGGTGGCCACCATCGAGGCCGCCTACGAGCCCGACGGGGTCAACATGGGGGCCAACCTCGGCCGCGCCGCCGGGGCGGGGATCCCGGCCCACCTCCACCTGCACGTGCTGCCGCGCTGGTCGGGGGACACCAACTTCATGACGTCCGTGGCGGGGGCCCGGGTGCTGCCCGAGACGCTGCCGTTGTCCTGGAAGAGACTCACCGACGCCTGGTCGGGCTGAGCCGTCCGAGCCGGCCGGTGGCCGCCGGCTCCTGCGCCGGGCATGGCCCGCCATCCGGGTCGTGGCGGGGCTGGCGCTCGTCGGCGTGGCCGTGTGGGTGCTCTCGTCGAAGACCTCGGAGCTCAACGGCGTCGGTGGCGTGGTGCGCAACTTCGACTGGTGGTGGGTCCCGCCGGCGGTGGCCGTCGAGATCGGCTCGTACGTCGCCTTCTCGGCCATGCAGTACGAGTTGCTGAAGGCCGGACACCTGCGGGCGCCGTGGACGCCGCTGGTGAAGCTGTCCTTCGCCTCCCAGGCCATCACCAACTCGTTGCCGGTGGGCAACGCCGTCGCCTCGGTCTACGGGTTCCGCTGGTTCCGCCGTTTCGGCGCCGACAACACGCTGGCGGTGTGGGCGCTGGCCGGCACGCTGGTGGCCGCCACCGTGAGCCTCTCGATCGTCGCTCTCGTCGGGCTGGGCGTGGCCACCGACGAGGGGGCGTCCTTCGACCTGGTGCCGGTGCTCGTGGGCACGTTCGTCGTCATGCTCTTCATCGGGTCGCTCTTCGTGTACGAGCGGCCGTTGCACGCCGTGATCTCGGGCGGGCTGAGGGCGTCGGTGCGCCTCACCGGCCGCCCCCGGGGCGATACCACGGCGCAGATCGACCACGCCATGAACTGGATGACCGCCGTCCGCCTGAGTTGGGGCCAGATCGGCCGCGTGGTGACCTGGGGCACGGTCAACTGGCTCCTCGACTGCGCCTGCTTCGCCATGATGTTCGTGGCCATCGGCGCGCCCATTCCCTGGGAGGGGCTCCTCCTCGCCTACGGCGCCGGCCAGCTCGCCGCCACCCTGCCCATCACGCCGGGCGGCCTTGGCGTGGTCGAGGGCTCCATCACCGTGGCGCTCGTCGCCTTCGGCGGGGCCGAGACCAGCACCGTGTCCGCCGTGCTCCTGTACCGCGTCATCAGTTTCTGGTTGATCCTGGCCATTGGCTGGCTGTTCATCGGTCAACTGGCGCTGCAGGTACGGCGGGGGTACTGGTCCCGCCAGGCCCTGGCGAGCACGGTGGAGGCGGGTCCCGAGGCCTACGCGCCGCTGGCCCCGCTGCCGGCCCTGGCGGCGGGAGAGGGGGCCGGCCCCGGCGTGCCGGCCGCGGGATCGGTGACGCCGGCCGTGGCCTCGGAGACGTCGGAATGAGGCCGGGGCGATGACGGCCGGGCGCCGGCTGGGCGCGGTCATGCTCTTCGTCGGACTGGCGGCGTCGCTTGCGGCGTGCTCCTCGGCCCGCACGGACGTCGGCACGACGGACGAGTCCTGCTTCAAGGCCATCCCCACCGCCAGCCACGCCGTGGAGGACCGGGGCCACCTGGCGGGCGTGCGCAAGTACAGCCTCGCCGACCTCCACGGCCTCGCCCCGCGGCTGGCCGACCGCTTGGCCGACCAGATGCCGAAGGGGCAGGCCGTGTGCCTGGTGGCCTACTCGGGCCGCTTCGACTCGTCGCGGGTGTCCAAGCCGCTCGGGAGAGGCTCGGGTCCGCTGGCCGTGGCGGTGGTGACGTGGCCGGGCGACACGTTGCTCGGCACGCTCATCCTCGATCGCATCCCGGTGCGCTTCGGGCACAGCCACCCGTTCTGAGCGGCCCCCGGGGGTCCGGCCCGGGGCCGCACCGTTCCCCGGGGTCAGGCCTCGGGCGCGGGCAGCGAGGCGACCAGGTGGTCGGGCAGGGCGTCGTAGTGGTCGTACGCGGAGCGGAAGGTGCCGCGCCCGCCGGTCAGCGCCCGCAGGTCCACCGCGTAGCGGGTGATCTCCGCCGTGGGCACCGTCGCCGTCACCGTCTGGTAACCCTCGTGCGCCGGGTCGCTCCCCACGATCTTGGCCCGGCGGGAACTCAGGTCGCCCATCACGTCGCCCTGGCAGTCGTCGGGGATGGTCACCTCGAGGCGCGAGATCGGCTCGAGCACGATCGGGCCCGCCTCGGACAGCGCCCCCTTGATCGCCAGCGCGGCCGCCATCTTGAAGCTCACCTCGTTGGAGTCGACCGAGTGCGCCTTGCCGTCGTCGACCGTCACGGCGACGTCGACGATGGGGAAGCCGTGCAGTCCGCCCTGGGCGAAGGTCTCCATCACGCCCTTCTCGACCGCGGGGATGTACTGACGGGGGATGGCGCCGCCCACCACCTCGTCGCGGAACGCGATTCCCTCGCCGCGGCCGAGTGGCTCGAGACGGAGGTGGCACACCCCGAACTGCCCGTGGCCGCCCGACTGCTTCTTGTGCTTGCCCTCCGCCGCCGCGGCACGGGTGATCGTCTCGCGGTAGGGGATGCGCAGGTCCTCACGCTCGACGTGCACGTTGCACTTGCGCCCGAGCCGCTCGAGCGTGACGCCGAGGTGCACCTCGCCGTTGACGCCCAGGATGGTCTGGTGGGTCTCGTCGTCGCGGATGACGCGCAGCGTGGGGTCCTCGTCGCAGAGCCGCTGCAGCGCCGACATCAGCTTGTCGTCGTCGGCCCGCGTGGCCGGCTTGACCGCCACCTGGAGGGCGGGCGCGGCCAGCTCGGGCGGCGGGACCACCACCGGCTGACCCTTGGGCGCCAGCGTGTCGCCGGTGCGCGTGCCGTTGAGGCGCGGCACGGCAACGAAGTCGCCTGCGGCGACCGTGGTGGCCGGAGCGGCGGCGTGCCCGGCGATGCACTGGAGGGCGTGGAGGCGCTCCTCCTCCTTGGTGCGCGAGTTGACCAACACGGTGTCGGGCGTGAGCGTGCCCGAGACCACCTTGCAGAGCGACATCTTGCCGGTGTGGCTGTCGTTGAAGGTCTTGGCCACCGTGAGGAGCGTCGGGCCGCCCGGGTCGCAGGGGATCTCGGCCGTCTCGGTCCCGGCGACCGCCAGCAGCGGGGGCCGGGAGGCCGGCGTGGGGCACAGCTCCTCGATCAGGCGGGCCAGCCTGTCCACGCCAACGCCGCTGGCGGCCGAGCAGCACAGCACCGGGAAGACGCTGGCCGAGGCCACGCCGCCGGCCAGGCTCTTCTCGAGCTCGGCGTACTCGAGCGTCTCCCCGTTGAGGTAGCGCTCCATCAGGTCGTCGTCGCCCACGACGATGCCCTCCACGAGCTGCTCGTGCACCACGTGCTCCTCGTCGACCAGCTCGTCGGGGATGGGGCCCTCGTGGCCGGCCGGCGGGATGGTGCCGTCGACCGGCGCGCCCGGCGCCGGGGTGTCGTAGTGCGTGGCGGTGTCGTCGAGCAGGTCGATGACGCCGTGGAAGTCGGCTTCGTGCCCGATGGGCAGCTCGACCGGGGCCACGCCGGCGCCGAAGGCCCGACGGATCTCGGCCAGGGTGCGGTCGAAGTCCGCCCGCTCGCGGTCGAGCTTGTTGACGACGATGACGCGGGGCACGCCGAGGCGCGCTGCGGCTCGCCAGGCGTCCTCGGTCTGCGCCTGCACGCCATCGGTCGCGCTCACCACGAGCACGGCGAGGTCGACGTTGGCCAGGGCGGCGAGCATCTCGCCGGCGAAGTCGGCGTAGCCGGGGGTGTCGAGCAGGTTGACCTTGACCCCGTTGACCGTGAAGGGGGCCAGGCTGGTCGAGATGGACAGTTGCCGAGACATCTCCTCGGGCTCGAAGTCCATCACGGTGGTGCCCTTCTCCACCGAACCCCGGCGGGCGATGGAGCCGGTGGCGGCCAGGAGGGCCTCGGCCAGAGTGGTCTTGCCGGCGCCGTGGTGCCCGACGAGGGCGACGTTGCGGATAGCGGTCGGGTCGTGTGGCACGTGTCCTCCGTCCGTCGATGTGGATCCGGCGTGTGCCGCCGAGTGTACGACCGCCCGCCCGCCCCTGCTCAGGGCGCGTCGAGGTGCAGCCGCCCAGCTCAGCCGGGCCGGTCGCCCGCGGCCCCTGCGCTCCCGCCGGGCCCCCGTGACCCGTCTGCCCCCGGTGACGGGTCTCTCGGACCCGCTGGCCCCGCGCCCGGGCGATGCCGGGCGCCGACGGCGGCCAGGGCGTCGTCGTACCTGTGGCTCACCGAGAAACGGACGAAGAACCGGAGGGTGTCGGCGAGCAGCCCCCACACCGCGGCCGGGGAGATGGTGCTGCCGAAGCGCTCCTCAATCCGCACCGGCGCCTCGACGATGGCGGTGTAGCCGAGGCGCCGGGCCAGGACGAGCAGTTCGAGATCGAGCGCGAAGCGGCTCTCGCGCAGCATGGGTAGGACGTCGGCGATCACCCGGCGGTCGACCAGCTTGATCCCCACCTGCGTGTCGGCCACGTTGAGCTTGAACAGGAGGTGGATCAGGAGCTGGTAGCCCCACGAGTAGAGGCGGCGCAGCGGGGGGTAGTGCACGACGGATTCGGGGTCGCGCTTGGAGCCGATGATGATGTCCGGCTGCTGGGTCTGCATGATCGAGACGAAGGGGGCCAGGAGCTCAGGGGAGATGTCCCCGTCGGCGTCGATGAAGCCGAGATACCGCCCCCGCCCCATCCCGAGGCCCACGCGCAGCGCATGGCCCTTGCCCACGTTGGTGTCGATCGTGACGCGCCGCACCACCTCCGCGGGGAAGCCTTCGAGGGTAAAGGGGCTGCCGTCGGTCGACCCGTCGGAAACGGCGATGATCTCGAAGGTCATGCCGGAGGCGACGAGCACCCGGACCATGTGGGCGACGGTGGCGCGGAGCTGGTCGCCCGGGTTGTAGTAAGGCACCACGATGGTCACGTCGAGCGTGGGTTGGGGCAGCTCGGTGTTCGTCACGGCGCTCTCGGTGCGGACTCGTCCGGTGTCCGGACAGGGAGCCTGCGTCCGTACGGCCGGGGCATCTCGGCGCTGAGGCTATCCGAGGATCCCCTGGTCGCCGGCACCGCACCCGGCCCCGGGTGAGGAGCCCGACCGCCCCACCGGGGGTGGGGGCCCCGATGGTAAACTTTCGCGAACAGCGCCGGCCACCCCCAACCCCCTACTCCCGGGCCGGACACCACGAGGAGTCTCATGTTCGACGGTCACCTGCGAGAGTCCGTCGACCGGAAGACAGGACCGGTCGGCGAGGCGCTCCACCGTCACGGCATCACCGCCGACGTGCTCACCGCCACCGGCCTGGTCTCCGCCACTGCGACCGCCGTGCTGGTGGCGACCGGCCATCTGCACCTGGCCATCGTCATGCTGATCGTCACCGGCATGCACGACCTGCTCGACGGGCCCGTGGCGAAGGCGGCAGGCACGGCCTCGGTGCGGGGCGCCTTCTTCGACTCGGTCACCGACCGCGTGGCCGACGCCGTGCTGATGGTGGGCTGCGCCTGGTACCTCCTCGACCACGGGGGCGGCAAGGTGGTGTTGCTGCCCATGGCCATCTTGGCCGTGACCGCCCTCACCTCCTACGAGCGGGCCAAGGCCGAGTCGCTCGGGCTGGCAGCCAAGGGCGGGCTCATGGAGCGCGGCGAGCGCATGTTCCTCCTGGGCGTGGCCTTCCTCAGCACGGACATCTTCGTCCCGGTGCTGTGGGTGCTGTTCGTCCTCATCACCTTCACCGCAGTGGCCAGGTTCGTGAAGGTGTGGAACGCCGCGTCGGGTCGTGACGCCGTGATCCGTCGCCGCATCGAGGCGTGGCGCGACGGCCGCGTCGACTCGCGCTGGCGGGCCCGGCGCGAGGCCCGCATCACCGCCGGCGTGCCGCAGCGGCGCGACCTGACCCGCACCACCGGCGCCCCGGTCGGGCGCTGGCGGGCCCGCCGTCAGGAGGCGCTGAGCAGCCGCTCCGGGCGCACCCTCCGGGAGCGCCGCCGGGCCACCCGCAGCCACGCCTCCCGCCCGCCGCGAGGTCGGCGCCGGCCACCCTCCGGGCCGTCCACGGCCGTCTGACTTGCCCGCTGACGGCGGCTGGCGGGCCACGGCGCACTACTGGACCTACCGCGGGTTGGGCTCGGCCATGGCCCACATCCCTGAGCCAGTCGCGCAGAGTGTCGCCCGGGGCGTGGCGAACCTGCTGGCACGGCGGGGCGGCCCGGCTTTGGACATGAACGAGCGCCACATGCGGCGCATCCTGGCCAGCGAGTGCCCGCCGGGCGTCGAGCCGGATCCCGCGTTGGTGAAGCGGTGGAGCCGGCGCAGCTACGACGCCTACGCCCGCTACTGGGCCGACGGAGCCAGGCTCCCCTTCGAGACGCCCGACGGCGTCCGGGCGCGCTTCTGGCTCGAGGAAGGCCGGGAGCACCTCGATGCGGCCATGGCGGCTGGCCGCGGCATCATCATGGCGCTGCCCCACATGGGCAGCTGGGAGTGGGGCGGCTACTGGCTCGCGCTCGAGGGCATGCCCATGACGGCCATCGTCGAGCGCCTCGAGCCCGAGCGCCTCTTCGAGTGGTTCGTCGAGCAGCGGGCTGCCATGGGGCTCACCGCGGTACCCATGGGCGACGGTTCGGGTGTGGCACTGCTGCGCGCGCTGAAAGCAAACGAGGTGGCGGGCTTGGTGAGCGACCGTGACCTGGGCGGCAACGGCGTTCCCGTCGAGTTCTTCGGCGAGCGGACCACATTCCCTGCCGGTGCCGCAACGATGGCCGTCCGCTCGGGCGCGCCCCTCATCCCGGTCGTGGTGTACTCGGGCCCGGGCAACGGGCATACCGGCATGATCCACCCCCCGATCGACACCACCCGCCAGGGTTCCCTGCGTCAGGACGTCGCCCGGATCACCCAGGACCTGGCACGGATCTTCGAGCACGACATTCGCTGCCGGCCCGAGCAGTGGCACCTGTTCCAGCCCAACTGGCCCGGCGACGAGGCGGCGCTGGACGCGACCAGGTCGTGAACGCCGGCCGCCGGGCTGTGAGGCCGGCACCGTGAGGCCGGCACGGTGAGGCACGACCGGTGAGGGTGGCCATGGTGTCGCCCTACTCCCTCTCGCGCCCTGGAGGCGTGCAGGGTCAGGCCATCGGCCTCGCAACCTCGCTGCGCCGACTGGGTCACGAGGTCACGGTGGTCGGCCCGGTCGACGACGAGGCTGACGTCCCCGCCGCCGCCGACCCGTACCACGCCGTTGGGCACGCCACCGGCGTGCGATCCAACGGGTCGGTGGCCCCGGTCGCCCTGTCCCCGGCTGCCGCGGCGCGCGCCGAGCGCTTCGTGCGCGACGGAGGCTTCGACCTGGCCCACCTGCACGAACCGTTCGCCCCGGTCACCTCGTACTGCCTCGTCCTCGGCCATCCGGTGCCCCTGGTGGGGACGTTCCACCGCGCCGGGGTCAGCCGCGCCGCGCGCGTGGCCAGGCCGCTGCTCGCGATGGGCGAGCGGCGGCTGACCGCGCGCGTCGCCGTGTCCGAGGCCGCCCGCGCCACCGCCGAGCAGTCCTACGGCGGAACCTACGAGGTCCTGTTCAACGGCGTGGACGTGACGCGCTTCGCGTCCGCCGCGCCTTTGTTCGACGAGCAGGGCAGGCCGGTGGTGCTCTTCCTCGGACGCCACGAGGCACGGAAGGGACTCGAGGTGCTGCTCGACGCGTTCGCCACTGTGGAGCTCCCGGCGGTGCTGTGGGTGGTGGGGGACGGGCCGGCCACCGAGGCGGCCCGCTGCCGCCACCCGCCGTCCGAGCGTGTGCGCTGGCTCGGGCGGGTCGACGACGACGAGGTCGCAGGCCGCCTCGCAGGCGCCGACGTCCTGTGCGCTCCCTCGCTGTCGGGGGAGTCCTTCGGTGTCGTCCTCCTCGAGGGGATGGCGGCCGGTTGCGCCGTCGTCGCCTCGGACCTCGAGGGCTACCGCGCCGCGGCGGGTGGCAACGCCGTCCTCGTGCCGCCCGGCGACGTGGGTGCCCTGGCCCATGCCCTGGATGCGGCGCTGGCCGATGCCGCCGCCGGCAGTGGCCGCTCGGCGACCGACGCACGCCGGGCGGCGACCGAGCACGCCCGTTCCTGGTCGATGGATGCCCTGGCCGCCCGTTACGTCGACGTCTACGAACGGGTCGTGCGATCGTCGGACGGGGCTTCTCCCAGGCCGTAGGCTGGCTCGCCCATGGCCGAGCAAAGCGACAGCGCGGGGACGCCAGCCGGGGCCGAGGGAGGCGCCTCGGGTTCATCCGGTGGATCCGGTGGATCCGGTGGATCCGGTGGATCCGGTGGATCCGGATCGGCCCGGTCGGGGGGTGGCCGGAACCGGAGCCGGAACCGTAACCGCTCTGGCGCGGGGTCTGGTTCGGACTCCCGGGGGGGCAACGCAGGAGGCGGATCGGACGGCGCCGGCCAGCAGTCCGGTGGCCAGAGGTCGGGCGGCCAGAGGTCGGGCGGCCAGAGGTCGAGGGGCCAGCGTTCGGGCGGCCAGAGGTCGGGCGGCCAGAGGTCGGGCGGCCAGAGGTCGGGCGGCCAGAGGTCGGGTGCGCAGCGAGGACAGGGCGGCGGTAGTCAGGGCCAGCGCCGCTCGTCGGGCGCCGATGGCAGCTCCCGTTCGCCGTCCCGTGACCAGTCGGTCCGCGGGTCGGACGTGGCCCCTTCACCTGTTCCCGTCGTGGCGCCGCTTTCCGTCGAGCCCGGCCTCGGTGCGCCCGAAATCCTCCCGGTCGAGGTGGCGGCCAACCGGCGCCGCACCATCGCGTTGTGCGCGTACCCGTCGCTGGTCCCCGCGCTCCTGTTGGGCCTCCTCTGTGTGGTCGCGGTCAACGTGTTCGTCGGGATCGTGGCCTTCGTCCTCTTCTGGGGCGCCGCCACGTACGCGCTGTGGCGTCTGGCCCCATCCGTCGCCCTGGGGCGCATCGGTGCCGTGCCGATCGACGAGCACGACGACCCGCGTCTGGCCAACATCACCGAGGGTCTGTGCGCCACCTTCGGGTTGCACATGCCGGCGCTGCACGTGCTCGATGACGACGTGCCCAATGCGTGTGCTCTGGGCCGTGACGCCCGCCGCGCCGACCTGGTCGTGACGAGCGGGCTCCTGCGCCGGCTCGACCCGATCGAACTCGAGGGTGTGATCGCGCACGAGCTGGCGCACGTCAAGCGGGGCGACACCGGGGTCTCGTGTGTCGGCATCACGCTGGCCACGATGTTCGGGGGCGAGCGCACACTGCGCCGATGCGTAGGGGAGGACCGCGAGTACCGGGCCGACGTCGTCGGCGCGTCCGCAGTGCGCTACCCGCGAGGACTCCTGAGCGCGCTGCAGGTCATGACCGAGGCGCCGGCTCCCTCACCGGGCTCCTTCTTCGCCACCCCGTCGCGCTTCGGACCCACGCGATGGGTGTGGATCGACCCCTTCGCAGGGCGCCGGGAGGAGGTCCCGGTCCCTGGTGACCTCGACGTGCCCGCAGTGCGGGTGGCGGCCCTGGGGGAGTGGTGAGAAAAGGCGGCCGGCCCGCCCCGTAGACTGGTCCCATGACGACCGGGACCTTCACCGTCAAGCGGGGACTGGCGGACATGCTCCGCGGCGGCGTCATCATGGACGTGGTCAACGCCGAGCAGGCCAAAGTGGCCGAGGACGCCGGCGCCGTGTCGGTCATGGCCCTCGAGCGGGTACCCGCCGATATCCGTCGCGACGGCGGCGTGGCCCGCATGAGCGACCCGGTCCTGATCGAGGAGATCATCGCTGCCGTCACCATCCCCGTGATGGCCAAGGCACGCATTGGGCACTTCGCAGAGGCCCAGGTGCTTCAGGCGCTGTGCGTGGACTTCATCGACGAGTCCGAGGTGCTGACGCCGGCCGACGAGGCGCACCACATCGACAAGTGGGCCTTCACCGTGCCCTTCGTGTGCGGGGCGACCAACCTCGGGGAGGCGCTCCGGCGCATCTCGGAAGGAGCCGCCATGATCCGCTCTAAGGGCGAGGCCGGGACCGGCAACATCGTCGAGGCGGTGCGGCACCTGCGCTCCATCACGGGATCGATCCGGTCCATCACGCAGGCGGACTCGGCCGAGGTCTATGGCTGGGCCAAGGAGCTGCAGGCTCCCGTCGGCCTGGTACAGGAGATCCACGACACCGGTCGCCTGCCCGTGCCGCTCTTCTGCGCTGGCGGCATCGCCACTCCGGCCGACGCCGCGCTCGTGATGCAACTGGGCGCCGAGGCGGTCTTCGTCGGCTCGGGCATCTTCAAGTCCTCGGACCCCTCGCGCATGGCTTCGGCCGTCGTGGAGGCGACGGCGCACTACGCAGACCCCGAGCACGTGGCCAAGGTGTCCCACGGTCTGGGGGAGGCCATCCGCGGTCTCGATGCGTCGCAGTACGGCGAGCATCTCGCCGACCGGGGGTGGTAGCGGGCCCTCCCGCCGCCCCCTCGGAGCCTGACGGACCGATGACGGTCGGGATCCTCGACCTGCAAGGCGACATCCGCGAGCACGCGGCGGCACTGCGCTCACTCGGGTGTGCCACGCGCCTAGTGAAGCGGCCCGGCGACTTGCCCGGCCTGGCCGGATTGGTGTTGCCGGGGGGTGAGTCGACGACGCTGTCGATGCTCTTGGAGTCCACCGGGCTCTTCGACGCAGTGCGGTCAGCCGCGTCGGCTGGGCTGCCCCTGCTCGGCACCTGTGCCGGGCTGGTCCTGGTGGCACGGGAGGTGCTCGACGGCCGGCCCGACCAGAAGATGTTCGGGCTGGTCGACGCGGTTGTCCGCCGCAACGGCTACGGGCGCCAGGTGCAGTCCTTCGAGGCCGAGGTGCCGTTCGGGTCGGGGGAAGCGCCGCCCCTGGCTGCCGTGTTCATCCGCGCCCCTCTGATCGTGTCGGTCGGCGAAGACGTCGACGTGCTGGCTTCACTCGACGGTGCTCCGGTGCTGGTGCGGCAGGGCAACGTGCTCGCAACGTCCTTTCATCCCGAGCTCACACCGGACCGCCGCGTGCACCGGATGTTCGCCGAGGTCTGTGCGGGAGGCGCCGCAGCGCGCTGAGGCACGGTCCACATCCCCCGGAGGAGGCTCCCGTGAGAAGGTGCCGCTCCGATCGCGGGTGAAGCGGATGAAGCAGCCGGCCAGCGCAGCCTCCCCAGGTGGGCGGGCCGGGCCCCGGCCCCCGGACAAGCAAGGCGTCCGGCGGCGACGGGGCCGTCCGAGCGCCGTAGGACGCGCCATGGCCGGCCGGCACGAAGTCCCCCGACCCCGCGTATACGGCCGGCACGAAGTCCCCCGACCCCGCGTATACGGCCGGCACGAAGTCCTCCGACCCCGCGTAGACAGCCCGTGGCGATGCGCCCCGCAGCGTTGGTGGCGTTCCCAACCCGACCCTGGCCGGGCTCAGGAGCCAGGTCAGGGGCTAGAATTAGGCGTTGCGCCTCGATCGCAGGCGCGGACGGACAGGGAGTCACGCCAAGACATGTCGGGTCACTCGAAGTGGGCGACCACCAAATACCGCAAGGGCGCCCAGGACAAGGCCCGCGCCAAGGTCTTTGCCAAGTGCATCCGCGCCATCGAGGTGGCGGCGCGCGACGGGGGCGGCGACCTCGAGTCCAATGCGACCTTGCGGACGGCGTACCAGAAGGCCCGGGCAGCCTCGGTGCCACTCGACACAATCGAGAAGGCGATCAAGCGCGGGACGGGCGACCTCGAGGGCGTCCGCTACGAATCGATCACCTACGAAGGTTACGGACCGGCCGGAGTAGCCATCATGGTCGAGGCCCTGACCGACAACCGCAACCGGACCGGCGCCGAGATCCGGAACCTCTTCAGCCGCAACGGCGGCAACATGGCCGAGCCCGGAGCGGTGGGCTGGCAGTTCGAGCGCAAGGGCGTGGTCACTGTGCCTCTCGACCAGGATGAGGACAAGGTCATGGAGACCGCCATGGAGGGCGGGGCGGAAGATATGAGCAGCAACGGTGCGGCGTGGGTGGTCACCAGTTCGCCGACCGACCTCGAGGGGGTACGCCGGGCGCTCGACGACGCGGGGATCACGCCTGCGTCGGTCGACCTCTCATTGGAGCCCTCGACGCTCGTGCAAGTCCCCGACGAGGGCGAGGCGAAGAAGGTCCTCCGCTTGCTCGAGGCCATCGACGACAACGACGACGTCCAGGCGGTCCACTCGAACGCGGACATCGCCGACGAGGTGCTCGCCGCCTTCGAGGGCTAAGCCGGACGAAGCGGGCCTCCGATCGCCGACAGCCGTTCCGGGCTGGTCAGGGGTCCGCCACCTGGACACAGCCCCCCGCTAGCATGCGAACGCATGTTCGTACTGGGTGTCGACCCCGGGCTGTCGCGCTGTGGCTACGGCCTCGTGTGCCGAAGTGAGGGTGACAGCGCCCTACGGGCCACCGCGGCGGGTGTGATCGAGACCGACCCTGGGGCGCCCCTGGCTCAACGGCTCTTGATCCTCCACACCGAACTGCGGGCGCTCGTGGCCGAACTGGGTCCCCAGGCGGTGGTAGTGGAGCGGGTCTTCTTCCAGGTCAACGCCAAGACTGCCATGTCGGTCGGGCAGGCCAGCGGGTTGGCGCTCCTCGCCGCGGCGGAGGCGGGGTGTGAGGTGGCCCAGTACACGTCCAACGAGGTGAAGCAGGGCCTGGTGGGGTATGGGGCGGCGACCAAGGAGCAGGTCCAGCGGATGGTGGCCCAGGTGCTGGGGCTACAGGCCGTCGACGGCCCACCCGACGTGGCGGACGCCCTGGCGCTGGCCGTGTGCCACCTGACGACAGTGCCGTTGCGTCGGGCTCTGGACCGAGCTCTGGTGGCTGAGGGGCGCTGAGGGAGTCACCAAGGGGAGCTGAGGCAGTGACCAAGGAGAGCGGAACGAGGAGCGAAGGATGATCGGACTGTTGCGTGGGCCCGTCGTTCTGCGCACCGGCGAGGGTGAGGTGATCGTCGACGTCGCCGGGATCGGCTACCGCGTGAGCGTGACACCGGGGACCGCGTCGAGCCTGGTCTCAGGGGGGAGCGTGGCCGAAGCAACCCTCTACGTGCACACTCATGTGCGTGAGGACGCCATCGTGCTCTACGGCTTCGTCCACGACGACGAGCGCCGGTGCTTCGAGGTGCTGCTCGCCTCGCACGGCGTGGGCCCGGCACTGGCCCTGGCCATTATGGCGATGCTGTCACCCGCCGCGCTCTCCACGGCCGTCCTCGAGGACGATCTGGACACCCTGTGCACGGTCCCGGGCGTGGGCCGCAAGACGGCGGCACGTCTGCTCATCGAGCTCAAGAGCCGGCTCGACCTGCCCGACCTCTCCCTCGACGGAGCAGGCGCCGCGCTGACCGGATCGGGCGCCGACATCGGGAGATCGAGTCGTACGTCGCGCGCCGAGGCGCGGGCCGCGCTGGCTGAGCTCGGCTACGGGCCAGAGGAGATCCGCGCCGCCCTCGACGGCCTACGCGACGATGTCGGGGTGGAAGAGATGCTCCGGCTCGCCCTGCGCGAGCTGGCCTCGCGGTGAGCCCCCGGGCGCGTCGCGAGGTCCTGGCCGTCGACGACGACGGGAACGGCGTCGACGAGGTGTCCGATCCCGAGGGGGGCCGGGTCGTGGACCCGGTGGCCTCCGACCGCGAAGAGGAACTCGAGGAGATCGGCCTCCGGCCTCGGACGCTCGGGGAGTTCGTCGGACAGTCGCAGCTCGTCGAACACCTCGGCATCGTGCTGCAGGCGGCGCGCCAGCGAGGGCAGGCGGTCGACCACCTCCTCTTCGCCGGGCCGCCCGGGTTGGGCAAGACGTCGCTGGCCGGGATCGTGGCGGCCGAGATGGGAGCCGGTTTGCGCATCACGGCCGGGCCGGTCCTGACCCGCGCCGGGGACCTGGCTGCACTCCTGACCGATCTCCAGGACGGGGACGTGCTGTTCATCGACGAGATCCATCGCCTACATCGCTCGGTCGAGGAGATGCTGTACTCGGCCATGGAGGACGGCCGGCTCGACATCCTCATCGGCAAGGGCCCGACCGCCCGGTCCATCCGTCTGGAACTGCCGACGTTCACACTGGTCGGCGCCACGACCCGTACCGGGTTGGTCTCTGGGCCTCTGCGGGACCGCTTCGGCTTCGTCGGGCGCCTGGACCTCTACGACCCGGTCGATCTGCGGGCCATCGTCGAGCGTTCGGCGCGCATCTTGAAAGTGCGGGTCGACACGGAGGGGGCGACGCGCATCGCGGAACGTTCACGGGGCACCCCCCGGGTCGCCAACCGGCTGCTGCGCCGCGTGCGTGACTTCGCCGAAGTGCGTGGAGAGGGCTTCATCGACGGCGCGACCGCCAGCGACGGGCTCGAGCTCTTCGGCGTCGATTCGCTGGGCCTCGACAAGGTGGATCGGGCCATCTTGACGACACTGTGCACACGCTTCGGAGGCCAACCGGTCGGACTGACCACGTTGGCGCAGTGCGTGGGCGAGGAGCCGGACACGATCGAGGATGCCTACGAGCCCTTCCTGCTCCAGAGCGGCCTCATCCAGCGCACGGCACGGGGCCGGGTGGCCACCGAGCGTGCATGGAACCACCTCGGTGTCCGCATGCCCGACGCACGAAACTCGCCTCCATTGTTCTGACGCGCCGGCCGCCGGGACTTCGGCGCGCTCGGATCCACACTTCTTGGGCACCGGTGCAGCCTGCTGGGCTACGGTTGTACGGAAGCATCACAAGCCGGAAGCGAGGTGACACGATGGCAGGGACGCGCATGCAGCAGCAGGTGGTCTCCCGCGCCTTTGTGCCCGCTGGTCCGGTGACTGGTGCGTCGGGAGGACGGTGCCGCCAGGCCGGGCCCGCCCTCGTGCTGTCGGCCCACTGACGCCCGCCGGCTCCCCTCGGCGCCGACGAGGCGCCACGCCCCGCTGACCTCCTGGTCCCCGGCGCGCGCCGCGCCACCTTCCAACCCTGTGCCCCTTGCCCCGTCCGCGGCGCATACCTCCTGCGCCCGAGGCAGGTTGACACACCGTCCACGAACACGGCGACTGAACGAACAGATCCACGACAGGAGCAGATCCATGGGTGAGCGCACCCTTTTCCCAAACGCATCGACGAGAGACACGTTGGCGTACTGCTGGAGCCAGCTCCAGCCCGACCGCGCCGCGTTCACCGCCAGCTGCGGCGCCATCGTGCTCGGGACACTGGCGAATGCCGTCGCCGCGCCGCTGATCTTCGCCGCGCTCCTGGGCCGCATCGCGCACCTCGACGGACAGCACGGTCTGTGGCCGTCCTTCGGGCCGCTGGTGGTGGCCTACGCCGTGGTGTTGGCTGTCGCAGTCACGTTCGGGCGCATCGGCGGCTGGCTGAACTGGGGCGCCACCTTGCGCTCGTTCGGGCGGGCCATCACCAACGGCTACGACCACCTCATCGGGCTCAGCCACGGCTGGCACGCCGACCGACCCTCGGGCGAGGTGATCGCCACGCTCGAGACATCCTCGTGGGCCTTCGTCGAGCTGATCGAGTCGATGGTCTGGGGCGTGCTGCGCATCGGCGTGACCACGCTGGGCGCCATCATCGTTCTCGGTATCGTCGCCTGGCCGGTGGCCCTGGTCATGGTCGGGCTGGTGAGCGCCTTCGTCTTGGTCCTGGCCCGCCGCATGGGGCGCGTGGTGGCAGCGGAGAAGGAGTTCTCCGACGCCCATTCACGAGCGACCGGTGTCATCGCCGACACGATCGCCAACCTCACCACGGTGCGCTCCCAGGCGGCCGAAGGCCGGGAGCAGGCGCACGTCGACGCGCTGGTCGCCGATTCGATCGCCGCGGACTTGCGGGCCCGGCGCGTCTTCACGACCACCCGCATCCAAATGGAGTCGGTCATGTCCTTCTTCAACTGGGCCTGCGTGGCCGTGGGCGTCGTACTCGCCCTACACCACGTGGTCGCGGCCGGAGCGGTGTACCTGATCCTGTTCTACGCCACCTTCGTCGGCACCAGCCTGGAGGAGTCCTTCGAGTTCATCCGCCTCATGTCGCGCGCCATCGGGCGTTGCTCCAAGTTCGCCGGCATCGCGGCCACCGCGCCCGACATCGTCGACGCGCCCGGTGCGCCAGAGATGGTGGTGCGTCGTGGCGCAGTCGAGTTCGCCGACCTGCGGTTCTCGTACCGGCGGGGCGTCCCGCTCTTCGATGGTCTGGACCTGCGGATCGCACCGGGCGAGCACGTCGGCCTGGTCGGTCCTTCGGGATCGGGCAAGACCACCTTGACCAAGCTGCTGCTGCGGTTCGCCGACCGCGACGGTGGTCTGATCGCGGTCGACGGGCAGGACATCGCGGCGGTCACGCAGCACTCGCTCCGCCGGCACATCGCGTACGTCCCGCAGGACCCCCAGATGCTCCACCGGACCATCGCCGAGAACATCGGCTACGGGCTGGGTCTCGACGACGGCCCGGACATGGAGCTGGTGCGCGCCGTGGGGCGGGCCTCCCACGTCGAGGAGTTCGTCGAGCGCCTACCCGACGGCTACGAGACGGTCGTGGGGGAGCGTGGCATGAAGCTCTCGGGCGGCCAACGCCAGCGGGTGGCGATCGCGCAGGCCATGGCCAAGCAGGCCGAGATCCTCGTCCTCGACGAGGCGACGTCGGCTCTCGACTCGGAGTCCGAGTCGCTCGTCCAGGATGCGCTGTGGGAGCTGATGGAGGGCACGACCGCGCTGGTGGTGGCTCACCGCCTGGCCACCATCGCCCGACTCGACCGGATCGTGGTTCTCGACCGCGGCCGGGTCGTCGAGCAGGGGACTCACGCCGAGCTGCTCGCCGCCGGTCGGGCCGGTGTCTACGGCCGCCTCTGGGCCCACCAGTCCGGGGGGTTCCTGGCTGCGTGAGCCAGCAGCGGAGGGATTGCGGCAGGGTCCGGGCCGGCGCGCCGGCCCGGACCCGGACCTACGCCGTGGAACCGGCGGCGGCGGTGCTGCCGGCCGGGCCACGCGGCTCGAACGGCTCGGCGCCGCCTTCGACCCGGACCGGGATGAAGACGCGGAAGGTGGTGGACCAGCCCGGGGTGTCGACGATGTCGACGAAGCCCTCGTGCGCCTCGGCCACCGATTTGGCGATGGCAAGCCCGAGGCCGGTACCCGGCACGCCCATCTCGGTGGAGGAGGCGAGTCGGTAGAAGCGCTCGAAGAGCTGGTCCCGCTCGCCCTTGGGGATGCCCGGCCCCTCGTCCATCACCTGGACCCGTGCGTACTCGCCGACCGTGTCGACCGCCACGTGCACACGGCCGCCGCGCGGCGAGAACTTGATGGCGTTGGACAGGAGGTTCCCGAGTAGCTGGTGCAGCCGGGTCCGGTCGCCCTCGATCGGCACATCTTCGTGGCAGGGCTCCATGGAGACCACGACGCCGGCCACCGAGGCCGAGGTCTGCATGGCGTCGACGGCGTCCTCGGCCAGGCGGGCCAGGTCGAGCTCGGCGAAGGCGACCTTGAGCCCGCGGCCGGCTCCCGGGTCGGCCAGGAGGTCCTCGGCCACCCGCTGGAGCTGCTCAGCGTTGCGCTCGATGGTCTGGAGCATGCGGGCCTGGCTCTCGGTGAGCTCGGAGGAGGCGTCGAGCAGGAGCTCGACGAAGCCGCGGATGGAGGTGATGGGAGTGCGAAGCTCGTGCGAGACCGTGGCCACGACGTCGTCCTTCATCTGCGTCAGCTCGCGGAGCCGGTTGTTCTGCTCAATCAGTGATTGCGTGACCTCCTTCTGGATGGCGTAGAGGCGCTCGCGGTCCGCCGCCAATTCCTCACGCTCGGTCACGTCAATCGCCACCACGACGTAGCCGCCGTTGGAGGGCGAGAGGGCGGCGTCCAGTTCGTCGCGCGCCGGCGCCACGTCCCGCTCGGCCCGCTCGGCCGCGTCGCCTCGCTCGTCCGCCGCCGGCGATCCGGGAAGCGGTCCGTCGGACTCGGCTTCTGCCCACCGGTCGGTCCCGCCGTCGAGAGCGGGGGCGGGCAGGGCACGCACCCGCACCACGCAGCGGCGTTGCTGGCCGTCCTTGCGGGTGGCCGTCCACGGGACCTCCGCGGCGGCCTCGGCGTCGAGGGGCTCGAGCGCATTGCGCATGGAGTCGATGGTCTGGCGGCGCTCGTCGATCTGGGCCGGGTCGATGAAGTCTGCGATCGAGCGGGCGCCCACTACCTCGGCAGCGACGTAGCCGAGCATCTGCTCGGCGCCGGCGGAGAAGAAGGTGACGGTTCCCGACGGGTCGACGCCCATGATGGCGCTGCCCGTGGCCGCCCGGAGGAGGGTCTCGAGGCGGTCGCGCGCCGAGTGCGCCTCACGCGCGTTGCGGCGGGCGATGCGCGACTGCTGACCCAGGTCGGTCAGGACGGCGCGGTCGCGTGAGACGATCGTGTAAACGGTCGAGGCGATGAGCGTCGTGACGGCGGCCATGACCGCGACCTGGCGCCACTCGAGCGTGGGGTACTTGGGCGGACCGACGATGAGCAGCGGCACCAGCAGGGCCAGGTCGAGGCAGAACAGGCCGATGAGCAGGTGCAGGCGTCGGCCGTAGAGCGCCAGCCAGACGATCGGCAGAAGGAACACGGCCACGATGTGGGAGTTGGCGCCCCCCTGCGCGTCTCGGATGATGGCGATGACCGCGATGTAGCCGATCGGGATCACGAGCCAGGCCCAATCCGGGAGCTTCTCCCAGGGGATGAGGAAGGAGGCCGCCACCAGGACGAAGAAGATGACGCCGGCCGTCGAGATCTCGCGGCGGGCGTCGTGCGGGAACGGGATGACGGCGAGCAGCACCGTCCCCACGGCCACCAGCGCGAACACCGGGAGCCGGACGCGCATCGACCCCGAGAACCCAATGGGAAGGGGGCTGCCGGGCGTCTGTTCGCGACGCCCGTCCGGATCTACCTGGGACCGGTCCCCCTTTTTCACCGGGTCCGGGACCGGTAGCGGTAGCCGAAGCCCCGCACGGTCTCGATGGGGCAGTCGTCCCCCTCGTCCCAGCCCATCTTCTCGCGCAGGCGGTGGACGGCGTACTTCACCCGGCCAGGAGCCAGCCCGCTGGGGTCGTCCCACGCCAGCTCGATGAGCTGGTCCTGGGAGAGCACCTGGCCCTGATGGCGGGTCAGGGTGGTCAGCAAGCGGTACTCGGTCGGGGTGAGGCCGATGGCGTTGCCCTCGACGAAGACCTCCCGCTGGGCGTAGTCGACGTGGAGTGGGGGGTCGTCGAACGTGGTCACCGGGTCCTGATTGTCCCGGGGTCGGCGGCTGATCGCCCGCAGGCGGGCCAGCAGCTCGCCGCGGGCGAAGGGCTTGGTCAGGTAGTCGTCCGCACCGCCGTTGAGTCCCCGCACCTTGTCCCGTTCGGTGCTCAGCGCTGTGAGCATCAGGACTGGTGCGTCGCTCATCGTGCGGATGCGTTCGAGGACCTGCCAGCCGTCGAGGTCGGGGAGGCCCACGTCGAGCACCACGATGTCGGGATGTCCCTGGTGGAACTGCCGGAGGCCGTCCCGACCCTCGGATGCCTCGGCGACGTCGAATCCCTCGCGTTCGAGCAGGGTCCGCAGCAGCTGGCGGATGTCCACTTCGTCCTCGATGACCAGCACGGAAGTACGCCCGTCACGCATCAGGCTGCAACTGTACCGGGCGTTCGACCGGTCAGAGTGCATGTTCAGGACCCTGAGGTGCAGAAACGCCCTGTTCAGGCCCTCAGGCCCTCAGGAGCTGGGTCAGGCTGGGGAGCAGAAGGTGCGCCGGTCCGGGCCGCCGGCTCCCCCCGGACCGATCCGGCCGTCGGCCTCACCAGACCGGCGCACCTCTTCGCTGCTCCTCACCCCTCACGGTGCCCCCTCCTTGAGAATCCGTTCCCCTCCGTACGGACTCTCACCGGTCGCCCCCTCCGACGACCGCACCGTGAAGTGCCTTCACTGACGATGCGTACTCTGCACGGGCGTCGTAGCAACCCGGGCCACATTGGGTTGCGGCCGGGTTGCGCCTGGCCAGCAGGCCGGATGCGTCCGGATGAGGGTGTCGCCGCAGCGATCGGGAGCGCCCGGGAGCCCGGGAACCGAGGCACTAGGGTGGCACGTCGCAACCGGTCCCGGAGCAAGGATCCCCCCACATGACATTCACCTTGGCGCTGGACCACCTCGTGCTGGCTGCCAGCTCGAAGTCGTCCGCCAACCCCATCCTCACATTCCTCCCACTCATCGCCATCGGACTGCTGGCGTACTTCTTCTTCATCCGACCCCAGCAGCGCAAGGCCCAGGCAGCCCGCGAGACACAGGGCTCGGGGTACGAGGTGGGAGACGAGGTGCAGACGGTCGGCGGCGTCATCGGCACCGTCCTCGAGATCCACGGGGACCGCTACACGCTGCTCACGGGTGCCCTGGGTGACGACGGCAACCTCGACGGCCCCCAGCCCACCCGGATCGTCTTCGTCCGTCAGGCCATCGCCCGCAAGATCGATCGAATCGAGGACGTGACCGAGGACGTCCGCAAGGCGGGCGAGCCGGATGACGCCTCCGATCACGGGGACGCCGCCGGCACCGGCGGCGGCACGACCGGCACGACCGGCACGAACGGGACGGGCGGCACGGGCGGCACGGGCGCAGAGCACGACGGGGAGGCCAACGACGCGTGAGTCCCAAGCGCGGCGGGAGGGCGCAACGACGCCAGCGGCGCAACCTGCTCGTCAGCGTGATCGTCGTCCTGGTGGTCTCGCTGGGCTCCTTTGTGGCGGTGTTCGCGGCCGGCTGGTCCCCGCGCCTCGGTCTCGACCTGGCCGGTGGGGTCTCGGTCGTGTACACGGCCGAGGGCCAGCACGTCACGCAGGCTGATCTCGCCGAGACCGTCAACATCCTCAACCTGCGGGTCAACGGCCTCGGCGTGTCGGGCGCACAGGTCCAGTCGACCGGCAAGAACCAGATCTCGGTCTCCATCCCCGGCGTCACCGACGCCCAGCAGGTACTCGACCAGATCGGCCAGACGGCGCGCATGTACTTCCGCCCGGTGCAGTGCTTCGCCTACGCGCAGCCGGTGCCCAAGGCCTCCAAGACGAAGGTGCTCCCCCCGGGCGTCGAGGCGATCCCGTCCTGCGGGTCGCAGTACCAGCTGACCGCGACCAACCTGAACATCAACACGAACACGGGCCAGGCGCAGAACAACGTCCCGCCGGACCCGCAGTACACCAGCTTCCCCTCGACCAGCGTGAACAAGCCCAACTACGAGTTCAGTACCGTCCTGTTGCCCGGGCTCACGTCCAGCGGCACCGGCGGCCAGCGGTACGTGCTCGGGCGCACGCAGATGACCGGCCACGCCATCAGCAGCGCCCAGGCGACGCAGAACCAGACGGGTGCGTGGGTGGTCGACTACACGCTCAACGGGGCGGCCAACTCGGCGCTGTGGGACCAGGTGGCCCAGGCGAACTTCCACCAGCTGGTCGGGATCGAGCTCGACGGCGTTGTGTACTCGGCGCCGATCATCCAGCCCAACCAGGCCAGCCCCACCTCGTTCCAGGGGCGGGGCGAGATCTCGGGCAGCCTCACCCAGCAGGACGCCCAGAACCTGGCCCAGGCCATGAACTACGGCGCCCTGCCCGTGACGCTCAAGGCGGCCACGTCGGAGACCGTCTCGGCCACCCTCGGCCACTCGGCCCTGGTGGCCGGACTGGGCGCCGGCATCGCCGGCCTGATCCTGGTCCTGCTCTACGTGCTGCTCTACTACCGGGCACTGGGCTTGGTGGTCATCTCCGGCCTGGTCCTCACGGCGATGGTGCTGTGGGCCATCATCTCCGCGCTCGGCCACACTACGGTGGCGCCGAGCTTCGACCTGGCGGGCATCACCGGCCTGATCGTCTCCATCGGCATCACGGTGGACTCGTACATCGTGTACTTCGAGCGCCTGAAGGACGAGGCGCGCTCGGGCCGTTCGGTGCGCACGTCTGTCGACCGCGGATTCAAGAGCGCCTGGCGCACGGTGTGGGCGGCCGACTTCGTTTCCCTGCTGGCCGCCGTGGTCCTCTACCTCGTGGCCGTGGGCAACGTGAAGGGTTTCGCCTTCTTCCTCGGGCTCTCGACCATCTTGGACATGGCGTTCACCTGGTTCTACACGCGGCCGCTGGTCATCCTGCTCGGCCAGAGCGAGCACCTGCAGGGTTCGGGCACCTTCAGCATCGCCACCGGACTGGGCGCCGGCCCACAGGCGTCTGCCGGGGCTGCCCGCGGCGCGCCCGGTCGGCGTGGGCGCCGGAGGTGGGTCATGAGCGACGACGTGCGCGGCCGCGGGCAGGACGACGGGACCAGCTCGCTGGACGAGGTGGACGAGGAGCAGATCGAGGAGCTCGAGGACGAGGTCGACACCGAGGAACTCGACGAGGACGAGCTGATCACGCTGGACGACGCGGCGCGGGCTCTCCTGGCCAAGCCACGCCGTGGCCACGGCCCGCTCGCCCGGCTCTACCGGGGCGAGACCCGGTTCGACTTCGTCGGCCGCCGCAACATCTGGTTCGGGATCTCGGCCGCCATCATCGCGCTCGGAATCGTCTCGATCATCCTGCGCGGTGGGCTGAACCTGGGCATCGAGTTCAAGGGCGGGACCGAGTGGCAGGTGGCGGCGCCCGGGATCACCCAGACCCAGGCTCTCGACGCCCTGAAGGGCACCGGCCTGGTCGACCCGACGGTCGAGCTCCTCGGGTCGGGGAGCAAGCAGACGCTGATCGTGCAGTCCGACATCAACCGGCTGTCGCAGACCCAGCAGCAGGCGGTGAGCAACAACGTCCAGAAGGCGATGGTCTCGCTCACGGCCGCCCATGCGCCGCCGGCCTCCTCCACCACCTCGACGTCGGCGGCCACCACGACCTCCCAGGCGGGCACCACCACGGGATCGACGTCCTCGACGACCACGACCACGACCACCCCGCCCGACAAGGTCAGCATCACCACCGTCGGCCCGACGTGGGGCTCGTCGATCACGAGCAAGGCGATCCAGGCGCTGATCGTCTTCTTCATCGCCGTCGGCATCTACATCAGCATCCGGTTCGAGCCGAAGATGGCGCTGGCTGCGTTCATCGCCATGGTGCACGACGTGCTGATCGCCGTCGGCATCTACTCGATCTTCGGCTTCCAGGTCACCCCCGACACCGTCGTGGCCATCCTCACCATCCTGGGGTACTCGCTCTACGACACGGTGGTGGTGTTCGACCGCGTGCGGGACAACACCCGGGGCATTGGGAGCAGCGGTCGCATGACCTACCCGCAGATCATCAACCTCTCCATGAACCAGACGCTGGCCCGGTCCATCAACACCTCGATGGTCGCCATCCTCCCGGTGCTTTCCGTGCTGCTCATCGGCGCGCAGCTGCTGGGTGCCGTGACGCTGCAGTCCTACGGCCTGGCTCTCTTCGTCGGGCTGCTCTCAGGGGCCTACTCGTCGATCTTCATCGCCTCCCCCGTGCTCTGCATGTTGAAGGAGCGCGAGGACCGCTGGGTGTCCATCGCCGACCGTCTGGCCAAGCGGGGCGAGGGGACCGGGTGGTACTCGGCCGCCGAGGCGGCGGCCATCGGACAGCAGATCAACGTGGCCGCCGCGGGGCAGACCGGCCGCGGCGGCGGTGGGGCTGGCGGGGGGCAGAAGGGCCCGGCCAAGCGCAGCGGGCTCATCCGACCCGGTTCGGCCGCCCAGTCGGGCGGGGCGGGCACCGCCGTGTTGGACCAGCCCGGTGCCCCGTCCTCCGACGCGGCCGGCCAGGGTCCGGCGACGGGTCCGGGCCGGACCCAGGGCGGTGCCCAGGCACCCCGCCCGCGCAAGGGCAAGCGGAAGCGCCGACGCTGAGCCGGCCGGCTCCGGCCGCTGCGCCGCGGGTGCGAGGGAACGGCCCACGCTGCGCCTATCCTGGGACGATGGTGGCCCTGACCCGGGTGAGCCCCACCGAGACCGAGATGTCGGCGACCGTCCTGGTGGCCCTCGACGTGCTCGGGCCCGACCGGGAGTTGCGGGAGCTCCTGACGCCCCTGTTGGCCGAATTCGCCCGGCACCGGCCCGAGGACGACTGCACCCTGATCGTGGAGGCCGGCCGGGCCGCGTTCCAGGCACACGACGGGCAGTTCCGGCGCTCGGGAGAGCCGTACATCACCCACCCGGTCGCCGTCGCCACCATCGTGGCCGAGCTGGGGCTCGACGCCCAGACGGTCGCCGGCGCCCTGCTCCACGACGCCGTCGAGGACACCGGGCTCAGCCTGGACGCGATCGAGGAGTCCTTCGGCGAGGGCGTGGCCCGCGTGGTCGACGGGGTGACCAAGCTCGACCGGCTGCAATTCGACTCCAAGGAGGCGCAGCAGGCCGCCACCATCCGCAAGATGCTGGTCGCCATGGCCGACGACTGGCGGGTCCTGCTGATCAAGCTGGCCGACCGGCTGCACAACATGCGCACGCTCGCGGTGATGCCCGAGTGGAAGCAGCGCCGGACGGCCCAGGAGACCTTCGACGTGTACGCGCCGTTGGCCCACCGCCTGGGGGTGCAGCAGGTGCGTTGGCAGCTCGAGGACCTCGCCTTCGCCACGCTGCACCCCAAGCGCTATGCCGAGATCGAGCAGATGGTGGTCGCCCGGGCGCCCCAGCGCGAGGAGTACCTCGAGCGGGTGCTCGTCGAGGTGCGCCAGCGGCTCGACGACATGGGCATCGCGGCCGAGGTAACCGGGCGCCCGAAGCACCTGTGGTCGATCTACGAGAAGATGGTCGTGCGGGGCAAGGAGTTCGACGACATCAACGACCTGGTGGCCATCCGGGTCGTCGTCGAGTCCGAGAAGGACTGTTGGGCCGCGCTCGGCGCCATCCACGCCATCTGGGCTCCCGTCCACGGCCGCTTCAAGGACTACATCAACACGCCCAAGTTCAACATGTACCAGTCGCTGCACACGACGGTGATCGGGCTGGAGGGCAAGCCGGTGGAGGTGCAGATCCGGACGTGGGAAATGCACCACCGGGCCGAGTACGGCATCGCGGCGCACTGGGGGTACAAGTCCAAGGAGGACCACTCCTCGGAGATGGCCTGGCTGCAACGCATCGCCGACGTGGAGCGCCAGACCGACGACCCCATCGAGTTCCTCGAGGCGCTGAAGCTCGACCTCGAGCAGGACGAGGTGTACGTCTTCACCCCCAAGGGCAAGGTGATCGCGCTGCCGGCGCGCGCCACCCCGGTCGACTTCGCGTACGCCATCCACACCGAGGTGGGGCACCGCTGCATCGGTGCGCGAGTGAACGGCCGCCTGGTCCCGCTCGAGACGCAGCTCTCCAGTGCCGACACGGTCGAGATCTTCACGTCGAAGTCGGCCACCGCCGGACCGTCGCGGGACTGGCTGCAGATCGTGGCCTCGTCGCGGGCCCGCTCGAAGATCCGCCAGTGGTTCTCCCGCGAGCGTCGCGAGGACGCCATCGAGAACGGCAAGGAGGAGCTGGCCCGTGCGCTGCGTCGTGACGGCCTGCCCCTGCACAAGATCCTCGGCTCGAGCGCGCTGACGCAGGTGGCGGAGGCGGTCAACGTGGCCGACCTCGACTCGCTCTACGCTGCCATCGGCGAGAACCAGGTCTCGGCCCAGTCCGTCGTCCAGCGCCTGGCCCGTGTCCTCCTGGGCGATGCCGGCGCCGACGACCAACTCCCCACGACGGCTCTGCCCGGCACCAGCCGCCCGCCCCGCCAGGGCAGGCGCACCGGCACCGGGGTCTACGTCGAGGGTCTCGACGACGTCATGATCCACCTGGCCCGCTGCTGCACCCCGGTGCCGGGCGACCACATCGTGGGCTTTGTCACCCAGGGCCGGGGTGTCTCGGTACACCGGGCCGATTGCGCCAATGCTGCCGCGCTGGCCGACCGCTCGCGCGAGCGCTTGATCGACGTCGAGTGGGATCGAGTGAAGGACGGCGTCTTCGTCGCCACCATCGAGGTGCAGGCCTTCGACCGCTCTCGGCTGTTGGCTGACGTGTCGCGTGTCGTGTCCGAGCACCACCTCAACATCGTGGCCTCACGTACCAACACCAGCGCCGACCGGGTCAGCCGGATGTCGTTCGACGTGGAGCTGGCCGACCCCACGCACCTGCACTCGCTGATCGGTGCGCTCAAGCACCTCGACGGCGTCTTCGACGCGTACCGGCAGCTCCCCGGCAAGAAGGCCTGAGCCGTGGCGAGCCACGACGAGGAGCGGGGGAGCGCGCGCCCTGAGGCGCCCCGGACGCCCAAGGGCATGCACGACGTGCTGTGGCCCGAATCGCTGCGGTGGCAGGATACGGTGGCCCGCTTCGCTGCGCTGGTCGGATCGGCCGGCTACGGCCTCACCCTGACTCCCGTCCTCGAGCATGCCGGAGTGTTCCTCCGCGGCATCGGCGAGGGCAGCGAGGTCGTGGGCAAGGAGATGTACGTCTTCGAGGACCGCGACGGGCAGCGCATGGCGTTACGCCCCGAGGGCACGGCACCCATCGCTCGGGCATTCGTCCAGCACCATCCCGTCCCGCCCTGGAAGGCCTGGTACGTGGCGCCGTCGTTCCGCCACGAGAACCCCCAGCACGGCCGCTACCGCCAGCACCACCAGCTGGGGGTCGAGGCTCTCGGCCCGTCCGATGCCGACCTCGACGTCGAGGTGGTGTCGTTGGCCAACGACTTCTTCGCCGGCCTCGGCCTGCGCGACGTCACGCTCAAGCTGCACTCGATGGGCGACGCCGCCTGCAAGCCCGGCTACGTGGTGTTGCTCGGCGAGTTCCTGACCGGGCGGGAGGACCTGCTGTGTCCGGCCCACCGCGTGCGCCACCGGGAGAACCCGCTGCGCGTCCTCGACTGCAAGACCCCCGAGTGCCGCGCCGCGACCGAGGACGCGCCCCGCTTCCTCGACCATCTCTGCGACGCGTGCGCGACGCACTTCGCTCGGGTGCGCGCCGGGCTCGAGTCGCTCGACGTGCCCTTCATCATCGACCACCGCCTGGTCCGGGGCTTCGACTACTACACCCGGACCACCTTCGAGTTCGCCGCCGACGCCCTCGACGCGGCGCAGAACGGCATCGGCGGCGGGGGGCGTTACGACGGGCTGGTCGAGCTGTTGGGCGGTGATCCCACCCCGGGTATCGGCTTCGGCATCGGTATCGAACGCGTGTTGCTGGCCTGCGACGCCGAGGGGGTCAACTCGACCGCCGATGCGCTGGCCGCGCACCCCTTGCACGCCTACGTGATCGACACCGCCGGGGGGGACGTGGCAGTGGTGCTCACCGCCGAGCTGCGCCGCGCCGGTCTGCGGGCAGACCGGGCCTTCGACGGGCGCTCCATGAGGTCCCAGATGAGATCGGCGAACCGGTCGGGCGCCCTCGTCGCCCTCGTCGTCGGCCCCCAGGAGCGGGAGGCCGAGACGGTGGGTCTGCTGCCTCTGCGCAGTGACGAGGTGCAGCGGAGCGTGCCGCGTGCTGCCATTGTGGACGAGCTCAAGGCCTTCCTGGCCGCCGACCACTGCTGAACGACCACGCTCGACTAATCGACCACGCCGACCTCACGCCCGACACCACACCCGACATCCGACCCAGGACCTCCTTTCCCCACCATGCCGACCGACTCCACCGAGCAGAACCGACCGACCAGCCTGCGGACCCACCTGTGCGGGGTTCTGCGAGCCGCCGACGTGGGCACGACGGTGCGGCTCTGCGGCTGGGTGGCACGCCGACGTGAACACGGCGAGCACCTGGCCTTCGTCGACCTCCGCGACCACACCGGCATCGTGCAGTGCGTCATCGACCACTCGACCGACGTGCGCTCCGAGTGGGTGGTGGCCGTGACCGGCACCGTGCGGGCACGCCCCGAAGGGACGGTGAACCCGGGGATCGGCACAGGCGAGGTCGAGGTCGGGGATTGCACCGTCGAGGTGCTCAACGAAGCCGAGCCGCCGCCCTTCGGTGTCGACGACCGGGCCGAGGCCGACGAGCCCGTGCGCCTGCGCCATCGTTACGTGGACCTGCGACGACCGCGCATGCAGCGCAACCTTCGCCTGCGGGCCCGGGTCAACGCCGCCATCCGCGCCGCCATGGACCGTCAGGGCTTCGTCGAGGTCGAGACCCCGCTCCTGTGGGCGCCCACACCCGAGGGGTCGCGAGAGTTCTCCGTGCCGGCCCGGCTCCACCACGGCCGCTTCTACGCGCTGCCTCAGAGCCCGCAGCTGGCCAAGCAGCTGCTGATGGTGGGAGGGATGGACCGCTACTACCAGATCGCCCGTTGTCTGCGTGACGAGGATCTGCGCGCCGACCGCCAGTTCGAGTTCAGCCAGCTCGACATGGAGTGCTCCTTTGCCACCCAAGACGACGTGATGGGCTTCGTCACCGAGGCCGTGCTCGATGCCGCCGAGGCGGCGACGGGGGAGCGGCCCCCGCCGATCGAGCGTATGACCTGGGCCGATGCCCTCGAGCGCTACGGAACCGACAAGCCCGACCTGCGCTTCGGCATGGAGTCGATCGACCTGACCGCGGCCTTCGAGAGCACCCAGGTCAAGGCGTTTCAGTCGCCGTGCACCAAGGCGATCCTCGTTGCCGGGGGCGCGGCCTTCGCTCGCTCGCGGCTCGACGAGCTGACCGACCAGGCCAAGAAGGCGGGCGCCGCCGGTCTGGCTTGGTTCAAGGTGACCGCTGGCGACGGCGGCGAGGCCGCCGGTGGGCCGGGCGGGCGTCCCGGGCTGGAGGGACCCCTGGCCCGGTACCTCTCGGAGTTCGAGCAGGTCCGCATCTTGGAGCTGACCCAGGCGCAGCCGGGTGATCTCGTGCTCATCGTCTCCGACGTCCATCGCACCGCATGCACCGTGCTCGGGACGCTGCGCGTGGCCATCGCGGCGCCGCCGGTGGGCCAGGGGCCGCACCGCTATGTGTGGGTCGTCGACTTCCCGATGTTCGAGGGCATCGGTGCCGACGGCAATCCCCACGCGGCCCACCACCCATTCACCATGCCCTACGACGAGGACCTTCCGCTGTTGATGAGCGACCCGCTGGCAGTGCGGTCCCAGGCCTACGACCTCGTGCTCAACGGCTGGGAGCTCGGATCGGGGAGCGTGCGTATCCACCGCCGCGACGTCCAGGAGCAGGTGTTCGCCGCGCTGGGCATCGAACCGGCAGAGGCCGAGAACCGTTTCGGCTTCCTGCTCGGTGCCTTCCGCTACGGCGCCCCGCCGCACGCCGGGTTCGCCTTCGGGATCGACCGGCTGGCCGCCGTCCTGGCCGGCGAGGAGAACATCCGCGAGGTGATCGCCTACCCCAAGACACAGTCGGGTGCCGACCCGCTCACGGGCGCCCCCGCCCCACTGCCGCCCGACGCCCTGGCCGAGCTCGGCATCCGGGTCGTCGCCCCGCCCCCTTCGCCCCCAGCGGCGGGGTGAGCCTCTTCGAGGACGCCGCCGAGCGCCAGCTCCGGCGCCAGGCCCCGCTGGCGGCTCGGCTCCGCCCCCGCACCTTCGACGAGATCGTGGGCCAGCAGCACCTGATCGGCCCCGGCGCACCGCTGCGCGTCCTGGCCGAGTCGGACCGGGTCGGCTCCTCGATCCTGTGGGGCCCCGCCGGCACCGGCAAGACGACGTTGGCCCGCCTCCTGGCGGAGGCGACGTCCAAGCACCTGGCCACCCTCAGCGCCACCGCAGCCGGGGTGAAGGACGTGCGCGAGGCCTTGGCCGAGGCCGAACGGCGGCTGGGGCAGCAGGGGCAGGGGACGATGCTCTTCATCGACGAGGTGCACCGGTTCTCCAAGTCGCAGCAGGACGTACTCCTTCCGGGCGTCGAGGACGGCCTGGTGGTGCTGATCGGCGCCACCACCGAGAACCCGTTCTTCGAGGTGAACCCGCCCCTGTTGAGCCGGGCCTCCCTGTGGCGGCTGCACCCCTTGTCGGCCGACGACCTGCGCGCCCTGGTGCGGCGCGGCCTCGAGGTCGAGGGCGCCGGGGCCGAGGACGACGCCGTCGACGCCGTCGTGGCGGCCTGCGAGGGCGACGCGCGGGCTGCGCTCACCACGGTCGAGGTCGCAGTGGCGCTGGCCCGGGCCCGGGCGGGGGGGACCGAGGGTCACGTGGTCCTCACGATCGACGACATGGGACGCGCCCGCGATGGGCGCCTGTTCCACCAGGGCGCCGACGAGCACTACGACCAGAGCAGCGCCCTGATCAAGAGCGTGCGGGGGTCGGATCCCGATGCCGGCCTCTACTGGACGGCCCGCATGCTCGAGGCGGGCGAGGACCCGCGGTTCGTGGCGCGGAGACTCGTCATCCTGGCCAGCGAGGACATCGGGCTGGCCGACCCTCAGGCCCTGCTGGTGGCCGAGGCGGCGGCGCGTGCGGTCGAGTACGTGGGCCTGCCCGAGGCAGCGCTGAACCTGGCCGAGGCCGTGATCTACCTGGCCAGGGCCCCCAAGTCGAACGCGGTCGTGGTGGCCCTCGGGCGGGCCCAGGCCGACGTGCGCTCGGGGTTGCCCCAGGAGGTCCCGGTGCACCTGCGCGACGCCCACTACAAGGGAGCGGGCGCTCTCGGGCACGGGGAGGGATACGTGTACCCCCACGACGACCCCTCGGGGGCGTCCGGCCAGCAGTATCGTCCTGACGCGCTCGAGGGCCGGGTGTACTACGAGCCGTCGCCCCATGGCGCCGAGGGCGCACGCGGGACCAGCCGAGGCGAGGAGACCGATTCGTGAAGGTGGGGCAGGTGACCCGGCAGTGCCGCCGGGACCCGGGGGTTCGGCGGCACCGACGCCGTCCCACCGCGCTCGTGGCGGGCGCCCTCGGTGCGGTGGTGCTCGCCGTCGCGCCACTCGTCCCCCCGGCTGCCGCGGGTGCGGCATCGGGGCCCTGGTTCAGCCTCCACCAGGGTGCGCCCCCGTTGCCGGCGGGCACCACCTCCCTGGGCGGCGCGCCGGCCGGCCAGGTGCTCGACCTCGACGTGGTCCTGGCCGGGGCGGACCCGGCCGGGTTGGCCCAGGCTGTCGCCGCAGTGTCCACCCCGGGCTCGCCGGAATACCGCCGCTACCTGACCCCGGCGCAGTACGCGGCGCGGTTCGCTCCGAGTGCGACCGAGGTGGCAACGGTGGCGGGCACGCTGCGCGGCGACGGGCTCACCGTGGGCACCCCGCAGCCGGGCAGCATGCTCCTGCCGGTGCGGGGCACGGCGGCTCAGGTGGCGGCCGCCTTCGGCACCACGCTCGAGTCGGTGCAGGCGCCGGGGGAACCGCGGGCGCTGGTGAACACCGGCTCGCCCCAGGTGCCGGCCGCGTTGGCCGGCGCGGTGACCGGGGTGATCGGCCTCGACGGCCTCTTCAAGGAGCACGCCATGCTGCTGCCGGGCGGTGGCGGGAACAACGCCTCGGGCGCGAGCAGCGGTACCGCGACGGGCAGCCACCCGAACGACCTGGTGGCTCACGCGTCCGCGCCGCAGGCCTGCGCGGCCGCCCAGGCCGACGCCACGGGTGGGTCCTTCACCTCGACGCAGCTGGCGTCGGTGTTCGGGCTCGACCAGCTGTTCGCCCAGGGGCGGACGGGTGCGGGCCAGTCGATCGCCGTGGTCGAGTTCGAGCAGTACCTCCCGAGCGACGTGGCGACGTTCCAGAGCTGCTACGGGTTGAGCAACGCGGTGCGCGACGTGGTGGTCGACGGGCCCGTGGGCGGATCCCCGGAAGGCTCGGGCGAGGCGGCGCTCGACATCGAGCTGGCGGCGGTGAACGCACCGTCGGCCACTGCCGTCGTGTACCAGGCGCCCAACCGGGGCGACACCGCGGCCATGGACCTGTTCAACCGCATCGCCAGCGACGACAGCTCGCAGGTGGTCAGCACCAGCTGGGGCCAGTGCGAGGCGGAGATCCCCGTCACCGACCTGCAGGCCGAGAACACCATCTTCCAGCGCATGGCCCTGCAGGGGCAGACCGTGGTGGCCGCTTCGGGCGACGCGGGTTCCTCAGACTGCTATCCCGCCTCGTCGGCCCTCGAGGTCGACGACCCGGCTGCGCAGCCCGACGTGGTCGGGGTGGGCGGCACCACCATGACGAGCGCCTCGGCCGGGTCGCAGTCAGTCTGGAACGACTGCCAGGGTCAGTCGACGCGGTGCGCCTCTCTCTCGTTCACCGGGTCGGGCGGCGGCGGGTACTCGCTGCTGTGGCCGGCCAACCCGGGGCAGCCGGCGGCGGCGGGGACCGGGACCGACCCGTGCAACCTGTCTTCGTGCCGCGCCGTGCCCGACATGTCCTACCCGTCGAACCCCTCGGGCGGCGGCGTGGTGGCCTACTTCGCCGCGTCCGGCGGCTGGTCACGCTTCGGGGGGACCAGCGTGGCGGCGCCGGTGAACGCCGCCTTCTTCGCCGACGTCAACCAGGGCTGCGCCAGCTCGGTCGGGAGAGTCGGGCCCGCTCTGTACGCGAACGCCTCGAGCAGCACGTTCACTGACGTCAGTGCGGGCAACAACGACTTCACCGACACCCACGGCGGCCAGTTCACCGCGGTGAGCGGCTCGGGGGTGAGCGGCTACGACCCGGCGAGCGGGCTGGGCTCCCCGGTGGACCCGCCCCTGGCGGCGGCGCTCCAGGGCGGGAGCGGGTGCCCGTCGGTGTCCGCCGTGGTCCCCGACTCCGGCCCGGTCCGGGGGGGTGGGGCGGTGACCGTGCAGGGAGGCGGCCTGGCCGGCGCCACGGCGGTGACGTTCGGCGGCGCGGGCGCCGGGCACATCGTGGTCAGCTCGGCAACCTCGGTCACCGTGGTGCCCCCGAACGCGTCGGGACCGTCCTGTGTGGACGTCACCGTGACCACGCCCCTCGGCACCTCGGCCGTGTCGTCGGCCGACCACTTCGGCTTCGGCGGCGACCTGGACTGCGGTGACGGGTATCGCTTCGCCGCGTCCGACGGCGGGATCTTCTCCTTCGGCGACACCGGCTTCTACGGGTCCATGGGCGGCGTCCCGCTGGTGGCGCCCGTCGTGGGCATGGCGAGCACGCTCGAGCACCCGCGGCTACTGGGAGGTGGCCTCCGACGGCGGCCTCTTCTCCTTCGGCGACGCCCAGTTCTACGGTTCCATGGGCGGCACACCGCTCAACCGGCCCATCGTGGGCATGGCGGCCACCCCCGGCGGCGGGGGCTACTGGGAGGTGGCGTCCGACGGCGGCCTGTTCGCCTTCGGTGACGCCCAGTTCTACGGCTCCATGGGCGGCAAGCCGCTCAACCGGCCCATCGTGGGCATGGCGGTCACCCCCGACGGCGGCGGCTACTGGGAGGTGGCGTCCGACGGCGGCATCTTCACCTTCGGCGACGCCCAGTTCTACGGTTCGACCGGCGGGATCCACCTGAACCGGCCGGTCGTGGGCATGGCCGCGGCACCCGGCGGGGGCGGCTACTGGCTGGTGGCCTCCGACGGCGGCATCTTCGACTACGGCTCGGCTGGCTTCTTCGGCTCCGCCGGATCGCTGCCGCTGAACAAACCCGTGGTGGGCCTGTCGGCCACGCCCGACGGCCACGGCTACTGGTTGGTGGCCTCCGACGGGGGCATCTTCACCTACGGCGACGCCCTCTTCTTCGGCTCCACCGGGGCGCTGACCCTGAACCGTCCCATCGTGGGCATGTCGTCGGCCTGAGCCGGCCCCGAGGACGAATTCGACCCCGGTAAACTGGCGAAATGGACGCCAACGGACTCAGGGCGGCCTTCACGCGCTTCTTTGCCGACCGCGGCCATGCCGTGGTGCCCTCGGCCAGCCTGATCCCGCACGACCCCTCGGTCCTCTTCACCATCGCGGGCATGGTGCCCTTCAAGCCGTACTTCGTCGGCGAGGAGCCGGCGCCATGGCCCCGGGCCACCTCGATCCAGAAGTGCTTCCGGACGCCGGACATCGAGATCATCGGCACCGACACCTACCACTGCACCTTCTTCGAGATGCTGGGCAACTTCAGCTTCGGGGACTACTTCAAAGAGGAGGCGATCCCGCTGGCGTGGGAGCTCCTCACCGAGGTCTTCGGACTCGACGGGGACCGGCTGTGGGTCACCATCCACGACAGCGACGACGAAGCCGAGCAGATCTGGCTGGACCGTGTCGGCGTGCGCCCCGAGCGGGTCCAGCGGATGGGCGACGTGGACAACTTCTGGGCCATGGGCGAGACCGGCCCGTGTGGGCCCGACTCGGAGATCTTCTTCGACAAGGGCGAGGCCTACGGACACGACGGGGGGCCGAAGCACGGCGGCGACGCCCGCTTCGTCGAGATCTGGAACCTCGTCTTCATGCAGTTCAACCGCGACGGCGCCGGCACCCTGTCCGAGCTGCCGCGCAAGAACATCGACACGGGAGCGGGGCTCGAGCGCATCCTGCCCATCCTGCAGGGCCACGACTCGATCTTCGACACCGACCTGTTCGTACCCATGATCGACGCCGCCTCGTCGGTCCTCGGCGTGGCCTACGGGAGCGACCCCGCCACCGACGTCGCCCTGCGGGTGCTGGCCGACCACGGCCGCGCCATCTCGATGCTGGTCGCCGACGGCGTGCTGCCGGCCAACGAGGGCCGCGGCTACGTGCTGCGCCGCGTGCTGCGCCGGGCCGTCATGGCGGCACGTCGGGCCGGAGTGGACAAGCCGGTCGGGCCGACCCTGGTGCAGGCGGCCACCGGGGTGCTGGGCGAGGCCTACCCAGCGCTGGTTGAACAGCACGACCTGGTGGTCAACGTGGTGGCGCGGGAGGAGGCGGGGTTCGACCGCACGCTGCGGGCCGGCCTCGTGCGGTTGGAGGAGGCCTTCTCCAGCGGGGCCAAAGTGCTCGGCGGTGAGGTGGCGTTCACCCTGCACGACACGCACGGGTTCCCCGTCGAGCTGACCGAGGAGCTGGCACGCGACGCCGGCGTCGCGGTGGACCGGGCTGGCTTCGACGCCGCCATGGCCGAGCAGCGCGAGCGGGCCCGCGCCGCGGCCAAGTCTTCGCGCGCCGGCGACGAAGCGGCCTACCGGGCCCTGCTCGAGGCCGAGGGGCAGACGTCTTTCGTCGGCCGGGGCACCGACAACTACGAGGTCCCGGCGCGCGTCGTGGCCGTCCTCGAGGGCGCGGAAGGTGCCGAGGGCAACGAGGGTGCACAGGGCGCAGAGGGCGGCGAGAAGGTCGCCGGCCCTGGTGGCGCCGAGAGCGGTGAGCGGCTCGTTGAGATCTTCCTCGACCGCACACCGTTCTACGCCGAGGGTGGCGGGCAGGTGGGCGACACGGGCACCATCGTGACCGAGTCGGGCATCGCCGACGTGCTCGACACCCAGTACGCCGTGCCGGGACTGATCGCCCACAAGGCGAGGCTGACCGGCGACATCCGTGCCGGGCAGGACGCCCTGGCCACCATCGACGGGCCACGCCGGGAGGCCATCCGGCGCAATCACACCGCCACGCACCTGCTCCACGCCGCGTTGCGCGCCGTGCTCGGCGACCACGTGCGCCAGCAGGGCTCGCTCGTGTCACCCGAGTACCTCCGCTTCGACTTCTCGCACCACGCGGCGCCGACCCGCGAGGAGCTCGACGAGGTCTTCGCCCGGGCCAACGACGCCGTGTTGTCCGACCCGGGCGTCGAGACGGTCGAGACGACGCGCCAGGAGGCCGAGCAGATGGGTGCGGTCGCCTTCTTCGGGGACAAGTACGGGACCTCGGTGCGGGTCGTGCGCGCCGGGGACGACCTCTCTCGAGTTCTGTGGCGGCACCCACGTGGACTCGCTGGGCCAGATCGGGCCGATCACTCTCCTCTCGGAGGGCTCCATCGGGTCGAACACGCGCCGCCTCTTCGCCCTGACCGGACACGCCTCGCTCGAGCGGGCGCTTCAACGGGACCAGCTCGTCCATGACCGCGTCCGAGCTGCTGCGCACCGAGCCCGACGACCTGCTGGCCGCCATCGGCCGCGTGATGGAGCGCACGCGTGAAGCGGAGCGGGAGTTGGCACGCCTGCGCCAGGCCTCGAGCGAGGCCGAAGCGAAGGCGCTGGCCGCGGGCGCCGCGGCCGACGGCGGCGTCGTGGTGGCGCGGCGTGACGACGTCGACGCGGACGCGCTGCGCAGCCTGGCCCAAGCCGTGCTGCGCCACGAGGGCGTCCGCGCAGTCGTGCTGGGAGGGTCGCCCGACGGCACCAAGGTGTCCATCGTGGCGGCGACCGGCGGGACCCCTGATGCCACCGGGCTGGTGAGCACGCTGGGCAAGCTGGTCGGCGGCGGTGGTGGCGGCTCGGCCGAGGTGGCGCTGGCCGGGGGCCGCGACGCCGCGCAGATCGACGCCGCGCTGGCCGAGGCGCGGCGGCTCCTGTCCGCGTGAGGGGCGCGGCGGCGCGAGCGACGGGGGACGGCCGCCCCGAGCGTGGCGGCCGCGTGGCGGCGCTGGATCTCGGCGCGCGGCGCATCGGTGTGGCCTTCAGCGACACCGCGCGCAGTCTGGCCAGCCCCTGGGGCTCGATCGAGCGCAGCGGCAACGACGTCCGCGACCGCGCCGCCGTCGCGGACGCGGTCCACGAGATCGGCGCCACGACGGTGGTGGTGGGCCTCCCGCTGAGCCTCTCGGGCGACGTCGGGCCGGCGGCCCGTGCCGCCCTCGACGAGGCGGCGGCGCTGGGGGCGCTCCTCGAGCCGCTCGGGGTCTCGGTCGAGACGGCGGACGAGCGCTTCACCACGGTCGAGGCGCAGCGCTCGCTGCGTGCTGCGGGGCGCACTACCAGGGCCTCGCGGCAGGTGGTCGACAGCGCCGCGGCCATGGTGCTCCTGCAGGCGTGGCTGGACGGCGCATGAGCGGGAGCGGAGGCGGGGGCGACGGCGAGGAGGAGATTCCCTGGCCCCGGCCCGCGTTGGAACCGGACCCGGGCGACGAGCCGCTGGCGGGGGCTGTCCCCGTCGGCGACGAGGCCGGAGACGGTGCCCAGGGGGCGGCCGGCCCCGGCGAGCCCGGTGCCGACGAGGGGGGTCCACCCGGGCGCCGAGCCGCCCGCACCGCCCGGGTGCGGCGCCGGCGCCGTGTGCTGGTCGGGTTGGTCGGGGCCCTACTCGTGCTGGTACTGGCCTTCGTCCTCTGGTACGAGCTCGAGGAGCACGCCCTCGGGCCCGCAGGTCGGCAGGTGGTCGTCACGGTTCGCCAGGGCGAATCGGCCGACTCCGTCATCTCGGCTCTGAGCCACGAGGGTGTGATCGGCAGCTCGTTCGCGTTCCGGATCTCGGACCTGTTCCACGGCACGCCGAACGTGCTGCCCGGCGACTACGCGATGGATCAGAACCTGACGTTCGCGGAAGTGCGCGCCCGCCTGGCCGCCGGCCCCAACGTCTTCGCCGTGGTGGTGCACCCCGGCTACACACTGGCCGAGGTGGCGGCGCGCGTCGACAGCGTGCCCGGGCACACGAACGGCGAGTTCGCCAGGGTGGCTGCCAGCGGTGCGGTGCACTCGGCGTACGCCCCGCCGGGATCCGTCAACCTCGAGGGGCTCCTCGGCACGGGCCAGTACCTGGTCCTGCCCGGCGAGAGCGATCAAACGCTACTCAGCGCCATGGTGCAGCGCTTCGACCGTGACGCCCGGGCCGTCGGGCTCGACGCGACCTCTGCCGCCGCGTTTGGCATGACTCCGTACCAGGTGATCACCGCGGCGTCGGTCGTCGAGAAGGAGGGGTACTACACCTTCAACATGCCCAAGGTGGCCCGGGTGATCCTCAACCGACTCGCCCAGGGCAAGCCGCTGCAGATGGACTCGACCGTGCTCTACGCCATCGGACAGGACGGCGGCCCGGTGACGAAGCAGACGCTCGAGATCCAGTCGCCCTACAACACCTATCTGCACACCGGGCTCCCCCCGACGCCGATCTGCATGCCGTCGACGGCAGCCCTGGCTGCCGCCGTCCACCCGCCGGCCGGGGCGTGGCTCTACTTCACGCTCGTGGACAAGAACGGGACGATGGCCTTCTCGGACACCTACGCCGAGCAGCTGGCCAACGAGAAGCTGGCCCAGTCCCGCGGCGTGCCGTGAGCGGGCGTCACGGCACCATCGACGAGGCGCGCCGGGATCTCGGTCCCGAGGTGCGGATCGTGGGCGTCATCGGGAGCCCGGTGGCCCACTCGCTCTCACCGCTGCTGCACGAGGCCGCGTTCGCCGAGCTCGGCCTGGCCGGCCGTTGGCGCTCCTTCGCCTTCGAGGTGCCCGACGGCGAGGCGGCGGGGGCCCTCGACGCCGTGCGACGCAACGACGTGAGCGGGCTGTCGGTGACCATGCCCCACAAGGTGGCCGTGGCCGCCCTGGTCGACGGGCGCAGTGCGGTGGCCGACCGGCTCGACGCAGTCAACTGCGTGGTCAACCGGGACGGAGTGCTCTACGGCGCCAATACCGACGGCGAGGGCTTCGTGGCGTCGCTGGCTCATGGCGCAGGGTTCGACCCGGCCGGCCGGCGTTGCCTCGTCATCGGCGCCGGCGGCGCCGCGCGCGCCGTGGTGCTGGCGCTCGCCTCCGCCGGGGCGAGCCGGGTGGACGTGGCCAACCGCACGCCCGGTCGGGCCACCGCCGCGACGCGTCCTGGCCGGGGCGGCCGGGGCCGTGGTCGACCTGACGGCGCCCGGCGAACCGGTCCGGGCGGTGGCGGCGGCCGACCTGGTCGTCAATGCCACGCCGGTGGGGATGACCGGGAACCCTGGGGCGGCGCAGCCCGGCGAGTGGATCGTCGATCCGGGCCTGCTCCACCCGGGCCAGGTGGCGGTGGACCTGGTCTACGCGCCGCGCACCACGCCCTGGCTGGCGGCGGCGGCGGCGGCCGGCGCAGTGGTGCTCGGCGGGTTGGGCATGCTGGTGCACCAGGCGGCGGCGCAGATCGCCTTGTGGACCGGGGCCGAGGCGCCGGTCGGGGCGATGTGGCGGGCCGTCGAGTCGTCGGACCCCGGTTAGGGCGTGCCCGGCGCGACCTCCGCCGGCCACAGGCCGTCCCGGGCCAACGCCGCGACCACCTCCTCGCGCAGGGCGCGGGTCGAGCGCATCGCGCTGCGAGGGCACGGTGTGCAGCATCACGCGCAGCATGACGGTGTTGGCGTCCGCGGCCTGCAAGCCGACGAGGCGCGGAGGTTCGGTGCAGTGCGCGGCGAACGCCGCCGACGTGGCCACACGGTGCGCGGCCTCCTCGACCACACGCCCCACCGTCTCGAGATCGGCCGCCACCCGGCCCGGCAGGGTCAGGTCCACGACGGCCCGGGCCCAGCCCCTCGACAGGTTGCCGATCAACCTGATGTCACCGTTGGGCACGATGTAGACCGTGCCGTCCACACCGCGGAAGCGGGTGAGGCGCATAGTGACTTCCTCGATGGTGCCGGTCACGCCGTCGATGGTCACCGAGTCGCCCACGTTGTACTGGTCCTCGAGCGTCATGATCACGCCGGAGAAGTAGTCGCGCACGATCTGCTGCAACCCGAAGCCGAGCGTGGCGCCGATGATGGTGGCGCTGGCCAGCAGCGGCGTGAGGTTGATGCCGAGCATCCCGAGGACGATGGCGCCCGCCATCACGAAGACGAACAGGCGCCACACGTTGGCTACCAGGCCCGACATGGTGGCGACGCGGGCGCCCGCCCGCTTGGTGCCCGCCCGCATCGCCGCCTGGTCGGCCACCCGTTCGAGGACGCGGCGGATGGCCTTGGCGCCCAGCCGGGCCACGATCAGCGCCACCACCAGCACCACCAGGATGCTGAGAGGGCGGATGATCAGGTCCGTGACGGCCGAGGCGGTGCTGGGTTCCACACCGAGCTTGGTCAGCAGGTGGTAGAGCCAGCCGCCGCCCTGGTCGACCTGGCCGGCCACCGGGCTCAGCAGGGCGGCCGGAGGCGCCAGGAGGGCAGAGGTCACGGCCGGTATTCTGTCCCCGAATCCCCCGTATGACCACCATCTCCCGAACACACGTTGCGCCACGGCGCAGCGTGCTCCCGTTCGACGTTGTCCTGGTCGCCGCCACGCTCATCGTGGCGTGCATCGGAGTGATCATGGTCTATACGGCCACGCGGGGCTCGCTGCTGGCCCAGGGCGAGGACCCCAGGTCGTTCCTGAAGAAGCAAGGCCTGTTCGTGGTCCTGGGCGCCATCACGATGGTGGTGGTGGCCCTCATCGACTATCGGCGCTTCGAGCCCCTGGCCACCGTCTTGTACTGGCTGATCGTGCTCGCCCTCCTGGGCGTGTTCGTGGTCGGCAGCAGCGCCCAGGGCGCGGCCCGCTGGTTCTCCGTGGGGCCGCTCCAGCTGCAACCCTCCGAGTTCGCCGTGCTGGCGCTGATCCTGGCCGTGGCCTCCTACTGTCAACGGCGCGACGAAGAGGGTCTGGCCTGGCGCGACGTCTTTCGCCTGTTGGTGATGGCCGGCATCCCGATCGTGCTCGTCCTGCTGCAGCCCGACCTCGGCACGGCGATGATCATGTTGATCACGCTGCTGGTCATGCTGGCCGTGGCCGGGTTGCCCATCCGCATCCTCGTCCTGCTGCTCGTGGGCGTGGTGCTCGCCGCGCTGATCGCCGTGGAGGGTGGCTTCTTGCACCATTACCAGATCGCCCGGCTGACCTCTTTCTTGAGTGCCGACAACAAGAGCACGAACCCCTACGTGCAGTCCGCCATCTACAACCTCCAGGAGGCCAAGAACGCCATCGGCTCGGGCGGACTGCTGGGCTCGGGGATCGGCCACGGCGCCCAGACGAACCTGGGCTACGTACCCGAGCAGCAGACCGACTTCATCTTCACCGCCGTGGGCGAGCAGCTCGGGTTCGTGGGGGCGGTGGGCGTCCTGTCCGTCCTCGGCGTGGTGGCCTGGCGGGTGCTCCACGCCGCGGTGGTGGCCCGGGACACGTTCGGGCGCCTGGTCTGCGCGGGCCTCTTCACCTTCTTCTCGTTCAGCGTGTTCCAGAATGCCGGCATGACGATGGGCATCATGCCGATCACGGGCATCCCACTGCCGTTCGTGAGCTACGGGGGTACGGCCGTGCTCGTGTTCTTCGCCTCGATCGGCCTGACCCTGAGCGTGGGCGCCCGGCGGAGGGCCCGATGACGAGCACCCAGGACCCTGGGAGCGCCATGCCCGAAGCAGCGGAGGACGCGCCCCCGGCGGACATCTCCCAGGAGGCCGTGCCCGCGCCCCGCGCCCCCGCGCCCCCGGCGCCCGTGGCCCCGGCCGTGTTCCGGGTCACGGACATCGACGACATCTCGCTCGACCTGCCGTCGCAGTACCCGCTCGTGACCCTGCTCGAGGCCGAGCCGCCGCACCGTGAGCTCGTGTTCCCGGTGGGCCTCACCGAGGGCACTGCCATGGCCCAGGCCCTGCGGCGCTTGACCGGCCTCCGCCCGATGACCCACGAGCTGTTCGCCCAGGTGCTGCGGCGGGCCCACATCGACGTGATCGCCGTGCGGGTCGTGGGGCGCGAGGACGGAAACCTCCTGGCCGAGCTCGACCTCATGACGCCACGGGGTCGCGAGCGCATCGACTGCCGGCCCTCGGACGGCATCGTCCTCGCCCTGCGCATGCCCGTTCCCGCGGTCGTGCTGGTCGACGAACGCCTGCTCGAGGATCCCGGTGACGTCGCGCCGGCCGACCCGCCACCGGCGATGACCGACGGGCCGGGCGAGGTGGCCGACGAGGCCCCGGCTGGCGAGCCCGCTGGTGGGGCGGGCTCGGGATCTGATCAGATCGGGACATGACGGTCATCAAGATCAACGCCATCACGGTCCCCGAGGAGGCCGGCGACGAGCTGGCGCGCCGCTTCGGCGCCCGGGCCGGCGCCGTGGACGGCCAGGAGGGGTTCGAGGGCTTCGAGCTGTTGCGCCCGACCGACGACCGGCGCCAGTGGCTGGTGGTCACCCGCTGGCGCGACGAGGAGTCGTTCCGGGCCTGGGTGGCCTCACCGGCCTTCGCGCACGGGCACGCCGCCGCCGACCGCCCCGCGCCGCACGGCGGGCCGGTGTCGGTCGCCTCCGAGCTGTGGTCCTACGAGGTCGCGCTCGACTCGACGCCGGACTGAGCTGGGCCGGGGCCGCCTCAGCGGGTGGGCACCATGGGTTGCTCGCCCGGGGCGGCCGCCGCTCCAGCGGCCTGCATGGCCGCCTGGGCCTTGGCGCCTTCGTCCGAGATGCGCACCAGCAGCGCGATGAGGATGTAGTTCGCCAGCAGCGACGAGCCGCCGTAGGCCACGAAGGGCAGCGTGATGCCCGTGAACGGCAAGATCCGGGTGACGCCCGCCATGATGAAGAAGGCCTGGAAGCCGATGATCAGGGTGAGGCCGGTGGCCATGAGGCGGGAGAAGTCCGAACGGGCGGTCTGGGCGACGCGGAACCCGGTGCCGACGAGGAGGATGTAGGCGAAGACGACGGCGGCCGCGCCGATCAGGCCCATCTCGGTGCCGATGGCCGAGAAGATCATGTCCGTCGTCAGGTAAGGGATGGTGCCGCTGGCCGGGTCGAAACCGAGGCCGGTGCCGCCCACGCCGCCCTGGGCGAAGCCGTACCAGCCCAGCTGCAGTTGGGACTGGGCGGTGGGGTGGAGCCATTCGGTGGCCCGCAGGTGGACCTGCCCGAAGTAGTGCGCGGTGAAGTAGGCGCCGGCGAAGAAGAGCAGTGCGCCGAGCAGCAGGTAGCCGACGCGTCCGGTCGTGATCCAGAGCATCCCGATGAAGAGGGTGAAGAGCAGTGCGGCGAAGCCGATGTCGCCCTCGAGTCCGATGATGGCCATGGCGGCCCCCCAGGCCACCAGGATGGGGATGAGCGGGCGCGGGTCGAGGAACAGTCGGTTGCCGATCTGCGCCGTCGGAATGGAGAGGAGCTCCTTGTTCTCGGCGAAGTACGAGGCGAAGAAGATGCACAGCAGGATCTTGGAGAACTCGATCGGCTGGAAGCGCAGGGATCCGGCGTGTACCCACAGCCGGGCGCCGTTGATCGGGCTGAAGAAGAGCGGGGCCACCAGCAAGATGCCGGCCACCAACAGCAAGAGGTAGCGATAACGGTCGAGGTCGCGCGTGTAGCGCACGACCAGCAGGGTGAGGACGTAGAAGGCCACGCCGAGCGCGATCCAGCCGGCCTGCTGGCGCGCGTACACCGGGTTCCAGCGGGCGATGATCACGTAGCCGATGCCGTTGAGGAGCGCCGCCAGAGGGAGGATGACCGCGTTGGCGTCGGGAGCCAGCCAGCGGTTGGCCATGTGGGCCGCCACGGCCAGGCCGAGCACGATCCCGAGGAAGGGCCCGATGTTGGGCGGGATCTTCGACTTCGTCCCCAATTCCGCGATCACGTAGAGGGCGACGATCAGCAGCGAACCGAAGAGGAGCAGGCCCAATTCGGTGCGCCGCCGGGGCTTGGGACCGAAGTCGTAGCGCGGGACGAGAGACCGGCTGGCAGGGGACGCCACCGGGCGAATGGTAGTGGTGGGCGGTAGCATCCAGGGGGACATCTCGCCATTTCCAACCGGCGCTGCACGTCTCGTCGACCGCTTCCATGACCCAGACCCAGCCGCAACCTCGACCAGGAACCGACCCCGCGGGGGGTGAGGTGCCGGACGAGGCCCGGGAGGGCACAGGGCCGGGCGAGGGGACCGCGATGCCGGCAGCGGCGCAGGCGCACCCGGCCCCACCGACCTACCAGCAAATCGAGTCGTTCGGCTACCAGCGCTTCACCAACCGGGAGTCGTCGCGGCTCGACTTCGGGAACCGCCTCCTCGACCTGGCCGAGGACGACGGGCAGCCGCTGCTCGAGCGGGCCAAGTTCCTGGCCATCTTCTCGGAGCTGCTCGACGAGTTCTTCCAGATCCGGGTGGCCGCCCTCGAGGACCAGGTGGCGGCCGGAGTGCGCACCCGCAGCGTCGACGGACTCCGCCCCGGTGAGCAGCTGACGATGATCCGGGGGCGCGTCGAGGACCTCATCCGCCGCCAGGACCACATCTTCTTGGACCTGATCGCACCCGCGCTGTCCGAGGCGGGCATCCGCCTCTCCGACTGGTCGTCGCTCGACGACGACGACCGTGAGTTCATGGTCGACGTCTTCCAGCGGGAGATCTATCCCGTGCTCACGCCGCTGGCCGTCGACCCGGGCCACCCGTTCCCGTACATTTCGAACCTCTCGCTCAACCTGGTCGTCCAGGTGGAGGACCCGGCCACCGGCGAGCGCCGCATCGCCCGGGTCAAGGTGCCCCAGACCCTGCCCCGGTTCGTCGTCATGCCCGACGGCGAGCGCTTCGTGCCTCTCGAGCAGGTGATCGCCGCCCACCTGGACTCGCTCTTCCCCGGCATGACCATCGGGCACCACCACGCCTTCCGGGTCACCCGCAACGCTGACCTGGTCCTCGAGGAGGACGAGGCCGACGACCTGCTGGCGGCCATCGAGATGGAGCTGCGCCGACGCCGGTTCGGCAAGGCCCTCCGCCTCGAGGTGGAGCCCGACACCGGCCAGGACGTTGTCGACCTGCTGGCCACCGAGCTCGAGGTCGGTGCCGACGGGGTGTTCCGGGTGGCCGCCCCGATCGACCTGAGCGGGCTGTGGGGGGTCTACGCGCTCGACCGCCCCGACCTGCACGCGGAGTCCTGGACGCCGATGACGCCGCCGCGCCTCGCCGCGGCGGCCAACGACCCGGCCGAGCTCTTCGCCATGTTGCGCGAGCGCGACCTGCTGGTGCACCACCCCTACGACTCCTTCGCCACGTCGGTGGAGGCCTTCGTGGCCCAGGCGGCCAAGGACCCGGCCGTGCTCGGGATCAAGCAGACGCTCTACCGGACGGGTGCGGACAGCCCCATCGTCGCCGCGTTGATCGAGGCGGCGGAGAACGGCAAACAGGTGGCCGCCGTCGTGGAGCTCAAGGCGCGCTTCGACGAGGAGGCCAACATCGGGTGGGCCCGCGCCCTCGAAGAGGTGGGCGTCCACGTCGTCTACGGCATCGTTGGGCTCAAGACGCACTCGAAGACCGCGCTCGTGCTCCGGCGCGAGGACGACGGCGTGCGAACCTACTGCCACGTCGGCACCGGCAACTACAACTCGAAGACGGCGCGCATCTACGAGGATCTGGGACTCCTCACGGCGGATCGCGCCATCGGCGCCGACGTAGGCGAGCTCTTCAACTACCTCACCGGCTTCTCGCGCCATGCCGACTACCGTCAGATCCTCGTGTCGCCGGTGACGGTGCGCAAACGGATCGTGGCCATGATCGAGGAGCAGGCAGACGCCGGGCCCGCGGGGCGCATCGTGATGAAGGTCAACGGCCTCACTGACGCGGCGATGATCGACGCCCTCTACCGGGCCTCAGGAGCGGGCGTCCAGATCGACCTCGCCGTGCGCGGCCTGTGCCGGCTGCGGCCGGGCATCCGTGAGCTCTCCGAGAACATCCGCGTCCGCTCGATCGTGGGCAGCTTCCTGGAGCACTCGCGCATCTACCGCTTCGGCGGCGCCCCCGCCGACCCCGCGGCCGGGCCGGGCCTGCCCCTGAAGATCTACATCGGCTCGGCCGACCTCATGGGACGCAACCTGGATCGCCGTGTCGAGGTGGTGGTGCCGGTGCGCGATCCCGAGCTGCAGGCTCGCCTCTTCGAGATCCTCGACCTCGTCTTCGCCGACGACACCAATGCCTGGGAGCTCGGCCCCGACCGCCGGTGGCGGCGGGTCAAGAACGTGCACGGGGTGAATTCCCAGGATCGGCTCAAGGAGCTGGCGCGGGAGCGTGCCCGGCGACGCCTCGAAGCCGACCTGCGCGTCGGTGAGGGCGACGACGGCCCTTCGGCTCCGATCGGCTAGGACTCGGGCTCGCCCGCCAGGACGTGCGCGTAGGCACCGGCGTCGAGGCGTCCGGCCCGCGCGGACTCTGCGCGCGTCACGCGCCATCCGGTGACGACGAACAGTTTCTCGGGGTCGCCCGGCCCGTAGAGGTCGCGCCCGGGGCCCGACACGCGCTCGCGCAGCGACCGCACGGCGCGGGTGACGCCGGCCACCTCGGGAGCCACCTCGAATCCGGCGACCACCACGCTGCCAGGGGCGGCCCGCTCGCGCAGGGCGTCGAGGATCCCCGCGGTTTCCTCGAGGGACTGGACGAGCGCCACCTGCTCGCACACGAAAAGCGTCGGGCGGGCTGGATCGTGCCCGGCCGTGGCGAGCGCGGGGCCCAGGAGCGCACCGGCGACCCGTTCGACGGCGACATCGCTGCTCCAGCCTGACCTGACGCCCAGGCTCCCGAGGCGCCGGCGCCGGTCGGCCAGGATGCCCGGCCGGTCGACCTCGAACCAACGTGTGGGTCCGCCGCCGAAGCGCAGCGCCCGACCGTCGTACCCGGCTGAAACGACGACCACCTGCTCGGTGCCCCTGCCGAGGGCAAGGGCTGTCTCGGCGTCGACGACGCGGGTGCGCAGCTCGATCGGGCCGGCCGGGCCGAGGGCGGGGGTGGACCGCCCGGCCACATCGCGGTAGAGCAGCCGCTCGCCGGCCACGTCGCCGTGTGGCGTCGACGGCCGCGTTCGCTCGAGGCGGGCCCGGTGCGCCGCCACCCAGCGGTCGGTGACCGAAGGTCCCCCGTCGTGCATCAGACCGGCGGGAACGTTCGCCGCCCGAGCGCACCGGGAGGGGGCGCGCCCGCAAGGGTCGCACGGGGCCGGATGGCGCGGCGCGCGCTCAAGACGACTGCAGCGCCTCGGCCGTCGCCTGGGCCGTGGCTCTTCGCGGTGCGCGGGTTTCCGAAGCGCAAGGACAGGTACGAGGCACCGCCGAAGGGGATGGGCAGCCAGAAGTTGACCAGCCGCCAGGTGAGCACGCCTGCCGCGGCCAGGTCTCCCGGGACCCCGAAGCCCTTGAGCACGGCGATGATGGTCAGCTCGATCACCCCGAGGCCGCTCGGCGTCACCGGGATCACGGCCAAGATGTTGGCCAGGCCGTACGCCACCAGCACGTCGATCGGGTTGACCCGTGCGCCGAAGGCGAACAAGAAGACCCACAGCGACGCGGCGTCGAGCAACCAATTGGCCGCCGCCCAGACCCCGGCGCGCAGGACGAGTTCGGAGCTGGTGGAGAGGATCTTGATCCGGTCGGCCACCTTCTGCACGAGCGAGGTCACGGTCTCGGCCTTCACGAACGGAAGCCGGTCGGCCACCTTGCGCACGATCACGGCGGCCTGCTTCTCACCGCGGGTGAGGAAGAAGATGACGCCGGCGAAGAAGGCCAGCAGCACGACGCCGAGGAGCGCGGCGAAGCCGTACGCCGGGTTGTAGCCCTGCAGGGGGATGGAGATCAAGAGGGAGAGCCAGAAGATGATGTTGAGCACGACCGCGGAACCGATGCCCTGCGTGGCGAGGCCAGTCGCAGCAGTGCTGCCGGACACCTCGGACTCTGTGAGCAACCGATAGCTGGCGGCAGTGCCCGGCACGGTGCCGCCCGGCACGGTGTGGCTGATGGCGAGCGCCCACATGTTGATCCGGAAGATCCGGAAGCGGTCCGGCGCGCCGGGGGAGAGGACCGCGTGCGTCAGCTCGGCGTAGGCCACCAGCGCGGCGATCTCGAGCAGCGCGCCCAGCAGGAGCCACATCACGTTGAGTTGGCCCAGCCGATGGAACTCCCGGCGCGCATGGGCCAGTTCGGGGAGGAGCACGTACTCGATGACGAAGAAGCTCACGAGGACGGTGAGCGTCACCTTGACCTTGCGCGGCAACAGGCGCCGCCGCCGGCGGGGCGCCGGAGGCTGCACCGCCGCGGGGGCGCGGCTGCTCTGGACGTGTCGTCGGAGGCCACTTCGGACGGCGTCCCGGGCGTCTGCCCGGTGGCGTCCCCTGTCGTGTCCCCGGCCGAGTCCCCGGCGGCGGGATCCATGGCCTTCCATGCTGGCATGTCGGGCGCCCGGAGAACCGCATTTTGCGAGGCCGGACCTGCCAAGCTGGGACACATGACCGCGGAGGCTCCCGACACCTGGCGGTCGAAGCTCTCGGGCAGCGCCGACCGGCGCGGCATCCCTCTGGGCACCATCGTGGTGTCGGTCGTCACGGTGATCTTGCTGCTGGACCTCAACGCGGCCCTGATCCTGGGGATCTGGGTCCTGCGCACCATCCTGGTCTATGCCGTCATCGCCTTCTTCATCACGCTCCTACTCACGCCGGCTACCCGGGCGCTGCGCAAGCGGGGGATGAGCCACGGCGGGTCGGTCCTCCTCGTGTTCCTCCTGGGCGCCGCGGTGCTGGCCGGACTGGTCTACCTCTTCACCGAACCGCTGGTGACGGCGGCCGTGCACTTCGGCAAGCAGATCCCGCACCTCATCGACCAGGCCAAGAAAGGGCGCGGACCGCTGGGCCGGCTGGTCTTCCGCCTCCACCTGCAGAAGTACCTCTCGGAGGGCTCGGCCAAGTTCTCGTCGCAGCTGGCCAAGGTGCTCAAGCCGGCGACCGCGTTCTCGGTCGGGGCGGCCGCGGTGTCCACCGTGGTGACCATCTTCACCATCGCCGTGCTCACCTTCTTCACCATGCTCGAAGCCCCCCGCATGTGGGCCGGTTTCCTCGGGCTGTTCCGCCCCAACACGGCGGACCGTCTGCGCCGCGTGATCGACGAATCCATCAGCTCGGTGACGGGCTACATGCTGGGTAACGCCGCGACATCAGTCATCGCCGGGGTGATCGTGGGCGTCACCCTGGCCATTCTCGGGGTGCCCTTCGCGCTGCTGCTGGCGGTCTGGGTCGCCCTCGTCGACCTGCTGCCGCTCGTCGGCGGCCTGCTCGCGGGCGTGCCGGTGGTCATCATCGCGGCGATCCATTCCGTGCCGGGCGGGATCATCATGCTGGTGGTCTTCCTCGTGTACCAGCAGATCGAGAACCACGTGCTGAACCCGATCATCATGAGCAAGACGGTGCAGCTCAACCCGTTCTGGGTCCTGATCGCCGTGCTCGTCGGGGCCACCCTGGGCGGGCGGGTCGCCGGAGGCCTGGGCACCTTCGTGGGCGCGCTGGTAGGCATCCCGATCGGCGGCGCCCTCCAGGTCATCGTGCGCGAGTTGCGACGCGGGCCCGACGCGGTGGTGATGGGGACGGGCGAGACCACGCCCCCGGCGATGACGGAACCGGGGGACATCTAGGGAGGATCCGAGACCGCGGGACGCGGGAGGTGTGCCAGGCACGGCCGGCGCGGGAAAGGCCAGGCGAAGGGCAGGACCGGTCCCGGCCGCCACTGGGGTGTCGCACGGGATCTCGCGGTGGCACCACCTAGAATGCCCGCATGCGCCCGCTGGTGGTCGTCCCGACCTACAACGAGTCGGAGAACATCGAGCGGATGCTGGCCCGGATCCGCGAATGCCTGCCCGACGCCGGCATCCTGGTCGTCGACGACGGCAGTCCCGACGGGACCGGGGACCTGGTGAAGGCCGTGGCGGCTGAAGTGCCCGACGTGCACCTGCTGGCCCGCTCGGCCAAGTCCGGGTTGGGCAGCGCGTACCGGACGGGGTTCGCGTGGGGTCTCGAGCGCGGGTACGACGCGTTCGTCGAGATCGATGCCGACTTCTCGCACGACCCGGCCGCGCTGCCCACGCTGGTGGCCCCCGTCGCCGAAGGCGTCGACGTCGTCATCGGTTCGCGCTACGTCGAAGGCGGGTCCATTCCCAATTGGGCCTGGTACCGCCACCTCCTGTCGCGGGGCGGCAACCTCTACGCGTCGGCCATGCTCGGCCTGCACGTGGCCGACTCGACCGCCGGGTACCGGGTGTACTCGGCCCGCATCCTCGAGCTCTTGGGCCTCGAGCGCATCCGGGCGGAGGGCTACGGCTTCCAGATCGAGATGACCTACCGGGCCAAGCAGTGCGGGGCCGTCATCCGCGAGGTGCCGATCAGCTTCGTCGACCGGGAGATGGGCCAGTCGAAGATGTCCTCGATCATCGTGATCGAGGCGTTGGGTCTCGTCACCTGGTGGGCCCTCGGCCGCCTGCTCCGTGGCGCGCGCACCGCGTTGGGCGGCCGCCAGGCCGCCCAACGGGCGAAGGCGCCTGGGGGCGTGGGGTGACGCCGGACAACCCCGGACCGCGCATCTTGGTCGTCGACGACGAGCCCAACATCGCCGAGCTGCTCTCGGACGCCCTCACCTTCGAGGGCTACCAGGTCGGCGTGGCCTCCACGGGGGCGGAAGCCCTCGAGCAGGTGCGCAATTTCCGGCCCAACCTGGTGATGCTCGACGTCATGCTGCCCGACTTCGACGGCAACGAGGTCTGCCGGCGCCTGCGCAACCAGGGCGAGCAAGTCCCCGTCATGTTCCTCACGGCGCGCGACACGGTCGAGGACAAGGTCGAAGGTCTCGGTCTGGGCGACGACTATGTGACGAAGCCCTTCAGCATCGAGGAGCTGACCGCACGCGTCGGCGCGCTCCTGCGTCGCAGCGGCGAGATGGCGGCGGCCGATTCTTCCACGCTGCAGTTCGCCGACCTGACCATGAACGTGGACACGCACGAGGTGTGGCGGGACGAACACCCAGTCGACCTCACGGCCACGGAGTTCAATCTGCTGCGCTACCTGCTCGAGAACGCGCGCCGGGTGATCTCGAAGTCGGAGCTGCTCGACAACGTGTGGGGCTTCGATTTCCACGGGGATCCCAACATCGTCGAGACCTACATCAGCTACTTGCGCAAGAAGATCGACGACCGCGAGCCCGCGCTCATCCACACCATCCGCCGCGTCGGGTACACCCTCCGTCTGCCCCGGGAAGGATGACCCGGCGCGAATGAGCCTCCAGAAGCGGCTCGTCGCCCTGGTGGCGCTGCTGCTCGTGGTGGGCCTCCTGGGAGCGGATCTGGCCATCTACGCCTCCGTCCGTTCCTATCTCTACGGCCAGGTCGACAACACCCTGGCCCAGAACGAGGTGCTGGGCTTCAACTACCTCACCTACGCCGACGACAAGCACACAGCGGTCGACCAGAGCGCCCTGTCGCGCCACGTCTCGCCCGAGGTCTACGTGACGCTGCTCGACTCGCACGGTCACGTGACCCTGCGCCGCCCCTCTGGCTCGGCCACCCAGCCCGACCCGGCACCCGTACTCACCGCCAACCTCCCGGTGCAGCAGGTACCGGACACCGACCGGCACCTGAAGGTGGGGCGCTACGCAGGGGCGTTCCATCCCAACCCCGACGCCGTCGTGCTGGGCGGCCAGGGCGACCCGGGCGGGCAGTACCGCACGCTCGCCGTCACGGTGCCCCAGGGGACGCTGGTCACGTCGATCCCGCTCAACCCGACCAACGACACCCTGGCCTCGCTGCGCCGGGTGGAGCTGCTCGCCAGCCTGGCCACCCTGCTGGCCATGGGGGTGCTCGTCCTGGTGGTGGTGCGCCGCGGCCTGCGCCCGCTGCGCCAGATGGCCGGGACGGCCGACGCCATTGCCTCGGGCGACCTCGCCCGGCGTGTACCCGAACGCCCGCCGGGCACCGAGGTGGGACAGCTCGGTCACGCGCTCAACGAGATGCTGGCCCAGATCGAGGGTGCCTTCGCCGAGAAGTCGGCCTCCGAGGAACGTCTGCGCCAGTTCGTGGCCGACGCCTCCCACGAGCTGCGGACACCGCTCACGTCCATCCGCGGGTACGCCGAGTTGCTGGCGCGGGGCGGCTTCTCCGACGAGGCGGGCCGGCGCAAGGCGCTCAAGCGGATCGAGGAGGAGGCCACGCGCATGGGCGGCCTGGTCGAGGACCTCCTCCTCTTGGCCGAGCTCGACCGGGGTCGTCCCCTGCGCTCGGAGCCGGTGGACCTGCAGCGCATCTGCGCCGACGCCGTGGGGGACTCCAACGCCGTGCCGCACGGCCACCACCTGACCCTGGTCGCTGGTGGACCGGTGGTGGTCGACGGGGACGCCGAGCGCCTCGAGCAGGTGGCGCACAACCTCATCAACAACGCGCTGGCACACACGCCGGACGGCTCGTCGGTGTCGGTCTCGGCCAGGGTGGTCGGGGCCATGGGCGCCATCGAGGTGGCCGATGACGGCCCGGGCATCCCGGCGGGGGAGGCGGGCCGGGTGTTCGACCGCTTCTACCAGTCGGACCGCTCCCACTCGGTCTCCGGCTCCGGTCTGGGGCTGGCCATCGTGCGTGCCATCGCCGAGGCGCTCGGTGGGACGGCGGAGGTCGTGGACCACGTGAGCGCGGGGGCCACCTTGCTCGTCAAGGTCCCGCTGGCCGCCACGGGCGGCCCGGTGCCGGGCCGCCCGGCTCCCCAGCGCTCGTCACAGCTGCACTGACCACGTCGTCGGCGGCCGCGCCACATCGCCCGCACCTGCGCCACATCGCCCGGACCCAGCTCAGCGCCACCGTCGAATCACCGAACCTTCATTGCGCAATTGATGCGTGGAAGTTGATTCCGCAATTCGTCAACGGAGTTGTACGGACGCTCCCGGCAGGACGGCCTCCAAGACGGTGGCCAGCTTGACGTCGGTCTCGACGGCCTCGGCGTGCGGGTCCGAGTCGGCGACGACACCCGCCCCGGCCCGGAGCGTCACCTCCTCGCCCCCGGCGTGGAGGAGGGCGCTGCGGATGCCGATCATCCACTCGCCGTCGCCGCTGGCGCCCACCCACCCCACGGGGCCGGCCCAGGCCCCGCGCGGCGTCGCCTCGTGTGTGGCGATGAACTCGAGGGCGGCGTCGCGTGGCGTGCCGCCCACGGCCGGGGTCGGGTGGAGCCGTTCCACCAGCTCGAGGACGTCGCAGGCGGCAGCCAGGTGGCCCTCGATCCGAGTGCCGAGGTGAGCCACCGAGCGGAACGCCACCAGGGAGGGTTCGTCGGGGACGGTCAGCTCGTCGCATTCGGGAGCGAGCGCGCCGGCCACCTGCTCGACCACGAAGCGGTGCTCGGCGAGGCTCTTGCCCGAACGGGCCAGGTCGCGCTGTGCCTCGGCGTCGGAGCGGGCCGTGTCGCCCCGCGGGACGGTGCCGGCCAGGGGGTGGCTCGACACCCGTGCGCCGTGCCGGGCCACGAGCAGCTCGGGGCTGGCGCCGAAGAAGGTCCCCTCGGGGACCGGCAGGGAGAAGATGGTGCAGTCCGGCTCGCCGGCGCGCAGTCGACGCAGGACGGCGGCGAGTGGGAGCGGGCCGTCGAGCTGCACCGAGACGGGCCGTGAGAGGACCACCTTGCGCAGTGCGGCACCGGGTGCCCGCATGGCGCCGACGGCCCGGCGCACCATGTCGGCGTAGGCGGATGCCGGCATCGGGGTGTGCAGGCCGGCCGCGCCCGGTTCGGGTAGCGCGTCGGGCCCGGCGCCGTACTGCCAGATGACGGCCTCGAAGAGCTCCTCTGTCCCGGGCAACGGCGTGTCGGTCGGCCCGACCGCGGTGGCCCATCGTCGCGTGACGCCGTCGGCGTCCCGGGCGATGCCCATGGTGAAGCGCGGGATGACCAGGTGTCCCGCCATGGTGTCGAGGAAGGGCAACGCGCCGAGCGCCACCGGCCCGGACCCGAGGCGGCCGACCTGGTCATCGCACGGGATGGCGGCCAGGGCCGCCGCGGCTCGGGACGCCTGCACGAGCCGCGCCGTGCCCCAGCCGACCAGCGTGAGCCCCGGGCGGTCGAAGAGGACGGTCGGGCTCCCGTCGAACTGCAGCGGGTCGGGCCCGTAGGCCAGGGCGACCGTCCGTGCGTGTAGGGGGGCGCTCACGGCGCGCCGGTGCGCGTGGCCACCACCAGCTGGCTCAGCCCGCCGGCGAGGGGCCGGATGCCGACCGCCGAGAAGCCGGCGTCGCGCAGCAGGCGACGCAGCGCGGGCGCCGAGGGGAGGTACGCCACGGACTGGGGCAGGTAGCGGTAGGCGGCCCGGTCCGAGAGGGCGCCCCCGAGCGCCGGGACGGCCTTGGTGAACCACGCGTCGTAGCCGGCCCGCCACAGGCGCGACGTGGGGGCGTCGACCTCGAGCACGGCCAGGCGGCCGCCCGGGCGCAGCACCCGGGCGCACTCGGCCAGCGTCGTGGCCAGGTCGGAGAAGTTGCGCAGCGCGTAACCGCAGACCAGCCCGTCGAACGCACCCGTGGCGAAGGGGAGGCGGCAGCCGTCGGCCTCGACCAGCGGGGCGGCGGTGGCGTTGGCCGCCAGCATGCCGGCGCTGAGGTCGGCGCCGACCACGTCGTAGCCCGTCCGCCGGGCGAGCCGCGACAGGTCGCCCGTGCCGCAGGCCAGGTCCAGCACGCGCGACCCGCCCGGCAGAGCGAGGGCGGCCACGGTGCTGCGTCGCCAGACCTGGTCCAGGCCGAAGGTCATGAGCCGGTTCACCAGGTCGTAACGGGGCGCGATCGTGTCGAACATGGCGCGCACGCGCGCCGTCTTCTCGGTTCCCGTGGGGAGCACGTCCGTCGTGGCCCCCGCCGACGCACCGACCTCCGACGACCGGCGCCGGGACATGTCGCCGGTTCCCCTCAGCGGAAGTAGCGGTACACGACCTGGGCCACGCAGGCGGGCTTGGGCGCGTCCTTGACTTCGAAGACGAGGTCGAACGTGACCTGCACGCCGTCGCCCACTTCTTCGACCTCGGCCACGGTGACGCCCATGCGCAGATCCGCACCCACCGGCACCGGGGACGGGAAGCGGACCTTGTTGCAGCCGTAGTTGACGCCGAAGGTCATCTTCTCGACGCTGAGCACCCGGTTCAGCAGCACCGGTGCGAGCGAGAGGGTCAGGTAGCCGTGCGCGATGGCGCCGCCGAAGGGACCGTCCTTGGCCCGTTCGGGATCGACGTGGATCCACTGGTGGTCGTCGGTGGCGTCCGCGAAGAGGTTCACCCGCTGCTGGGTGATGGTCTCCCAGTCCGAGTACCCGATCTGCTGGCCGACGAGCGTGTGGAAGTCGTCGACGGCGACGGTGGTGGTCATTGGGGGTGCTCCTCGCTGGTCGGGTCCGGGGGCCGGGTCGTGCCGGGACACGACGCTATCCGCGCCGGATCCGGGCCCGGGACGTCACTAGGGTGGCCTCGATGGACGAGGCCGGCGAGGTGGACCACAAGCCGCCGCACCACCACCGGGACGTTCGGAGCGGAGGGGCGCGGGCGGCGGTGTTCGGGGTCAGTGACGGCCTGGTGACCAACGTCTCGCTGGTCCTGGGCATGGCCGGCGCGAGCCCCGGCGGTTCCATCGTCCGCCTGGCCGGCGTGGCCGGCCTGATCGCCGGCTCGTTCTCCATGGCGGCGGGGGAGTACGTCTCCATGCAGGCCCAGCGTGAGTTGTGGGAGCGCGAGCTCGAGGTCGAGCGCCGGGCCCTCAGCCATCACCCCGAGGGCGAGGCGGCGGAGCTGCGCTCCATGTACGTGCAGCGGGGTATCGACCCCGACGTGGCCAGCAACATGGCGAACGAAGTCATGCGGGACCCCGATCTGGCCCTCGAGGTCCACGCCCGCGAGGAGCTCGGGATCTCGACCGAGAGCCTGGGGTCGCCCTGGCAGGCCGCGGCGGCGTCGTTCGGCACGTTTGCCCTCGGGGCCCTCGTCCCCCTGCTGCCCTGGCTCTTCACCTCAGGGACCGCGGCGATCGTCCTCTCGATCGTCTTGAGCGCCGTCGCCGCCGTCGTCGTCGGCGTGGTCCTGGCGCGCTTCACCGAGCGCTCGCCGCTCTTCTCCGCGTTGCGGCAGCTGGGGGTGACCGCCGTGGCCGCCGCGGTGACCTACGGGGTCGGCCGGGCCATCGGCTCCGGCGTCGGCTGACCCTGCCGCACGCGTTCCCTCGCCGCCTCAGGGAGCGGTGGGCACTTCTGGTCCGCGGTCGCCGGGGTGGCGGCGATACGAGCGGTCGACGTGGTCCAACGTGAAGCCGAGGGACCGGTAGAGCGTCACCGCGGACTCGTTCCCGGCGTCGGTGTAGAGCATGCCGTCGCGGATCCCGCGCCCGGCCAGCCACTCCAGCCCGGCCACGGTCAGGGCTCGGCCCCAGCCCTGCCCGTGATGGCGCGGGTCGACGGCGATCACGTAGATCTCGCCGAGCACCGGGACGGCGTCGCGGTGGATCTTGGTCCAACACGACCCGATGAGACCGGGCCCGCCGGGGTCGTCGGCCACCAGGAAGCCGTCGAGGTCGACCCAGTCGGCCTGCAGGCGTTCGCGGAGCTGGGCCACGGTCCAGCCGCCCTGCTCGGGGTGGTCGGCGAAGGCGCGGTTGTTGGCATCCACCCAAGCCTCCTCGTCGCGCCCGGGGACGAAGGCCCGGGTGGCGAGCGGGCGGGTGGCGGCCACCACCCCGGGGTCCAGCGGGAGCGGGACCCGCATCTGGAGCACGTCCCGCTCCGCGACGAAGCCGAGGGCGTCGGCGCGGGCGTCGTCCGGCGGCCCGGCCCGCATGATCCACAGGTGGACGGGGCCGTGGCCCGGCACCTCGGCCACGGAGCGCCGTAGCAATTCGGCGGCCACGTCGGTGGTGTCGTCACGCGCCGCCGGGTCGACGACGAGGTGTACGACCACGGACCCGTCGCGGGAGGGGGAGAGCAGGGCGCAGCCCAGCGGGGTGCCGGCCCGTCCCCGCGCCGTCACCAGCCGAAGGCCGTCGGCCTGCGCCGGGTGGGCCACGGCCAGGCGCTCGGGCTCGGGGAGCGCCGGGTGGCGATCCACCTCCTCGGCGCGTGCCAGCAGCGCCGTCAGCGCCGCACGCTCGCCGGGTCCCAGCGCGTCCAGGTCGGCCACGAAGACGTCGAGATCGCTCACCTCGCTCACTCGGTCAAGGTAACCCGGTACGTTGAGCCGGTGGCGAAGCCCCGGACCCCCAAGGGCAGGGCGCGCCTGGCCATGGAGCGGCTAGCGGAGCGCTATCCGGGCACGGCCGCCGAGCTGTGCGCGCTGGACTTCGCCGACCCCTTCCAATTGCTGGCCGCCACCATCCTCTCCGCTCAGAGCACCGACGCGCGGGTCAACCTGGTCACGCCGGCGCTGTTCGCCGCCTTCCCCGACCCCGCCGCGCTGGCCGCGGCCGACCCCGAGGCCGTCGAGGAGATCATCCGGTCGGCCGGTTTCTTCCGGGCCAAGACCAAGAGCCTGATCGGCATGGCGGCCGCGGTCGCGGAGCGCTTCGGCGGCCAGGTGCCACCAGCCCTCGACGACCTGGTGACGATCCCCGGGGTGGGGCGCAAGACCGGCAACGTCGTGCGCAGCGTGGCCTTCGGGTTGCCCGGGCTCCCGGTGGACACGCACGTCCTGCGGGTCAGCGAGCGCCTCGGCCTGAGCGAGGGGCTGGCGGGCCCGGCCCGTCGTGACGCGGTCAAGGTGGAGCACGTGCTCAACGACTTCATCCCGGCCCGGGAGCGTGGCACCTTCAGTCTGCGCGTCATCCTCCACGGCCGCGAGACGTGCCCGGCCCGCCGGCCCCGCTGCGAGGCCTGCCCGCTCGCCGACTTCTGCCCCTCGATGCGCCTTCCCGCCTAGGAGAGGACCTTTTTCCCGTTCCGTGGCAAGTGGTGTTTCCGAAGGTGAAATCGGATTACTCGCGGGTTACCATGGCGCCGGAACCGGTTCCCGCCACCTGGTTCCACGAGGGCCGTTCGCCGGGATCCGCCTCCTGGCCGGCTCGCTCCGATGCCGGCCTTCGGGCCGGCATCGGTGTTTCTGCAGGTCAAGAGGACGCCAAGCCGCGCCGGGTCACTGCGGTGGGAGCCCGCTGGGAGCACCGACCGGACGACTGGCGGCACAGCGGTATTACTGAAGGTGTTACCCTCGGAGCGTGGTCACGAAGCGCTCCGTCTCGCTCGACGACCAGGTTGCCGCGGCCGTCGAGGAGGCGGCCCGCCAGGACGGGGTCTCGTTCAGCGCGTGGCTGTCGTCGGCTGCCGAGAAGCAGCTGCGCGTCCGCCAAGGTCTGCGCGGCGTCGCTGCATGGGAGGGTGAGACTGGCTCGCTCAGCGCCGAGGAGGTGGCGGCGGGTGAAGCCCTCCTGGCCCGGTTGCGCTCGGGGATGTCCGGCGTGGCGTCGCGCGTGCGGCGTCGGTGACGACGGCCCGGCGCGAGGGGCTCGCCTACGGGCTGGGCGCGCTGCACGCGGCGGCACGCGGCGATCGGATGATGTGGGCGCTGCACCGGGCGGCCCTGTCCAACGGCATCGTCCCGGTGGTGCCGGCCATCGCCGTGGCGGAGGGCTACCGGACCGAGGCCCGCCGCGACCGCATCGACGAGTTGTTGGCCGGCACCGAGGTGGAGCCCTTCGCCGGGGGTAGCGCTCGCCGCTCGGGTGAGATTGCGGCGCGCTGCGACACGTCGGACCTCGGATCGGTGGCGGTGGTCGAGCTGGCCGAGCGACGCAACTGTGCGGTGGTGGCCCAGCAGAAGCCGGTGCTGCGCGCGGCTGCCGGCGCGCTCGGTTACGAGCTCGTTCTCTACGCCGTCTGACTCGACGAGCGTGGAGCTGGAGGCCGGGAAGGGCACGACCGAGGCCCGGTGCTCGCCGGGCTCAGCGACCGGATCCCTGGCTGAACCGCCGCAGGCGGCGCAGCGCCCCGCCCAGCGCGCGCTCGACTGCGAACAGCTCGTGCGCCATGTCCTCGTCGCCGCTGGACAGCGCGCGCTCGGCCAGCGTGGTGACCCGCTGGTGCAGCTCGTCGAGCGACGAGGAGAGGGAAGAGATCTCGGAAGCGGAGGACACCGGGGAATGATGGCCCATGGCGAGGTGCCCCGGGGGCGCCGGTAGCCTTGTGACCCCTATGTCCCTGCGCATCCTGGACCTGCGCGGCGCCACGCCGCCGTTCGACGCGGCATTGCCGCGCCCGGCGCCGCCCGGCGTGGACGTGCACGACGCCGTGGCCGACATCCTCGCCCAGGTGCGCGCCGAAGGGGACGCCGCCGTGATCCGGTGCACGGCGGCCTTCGACAAGGTCGACGTCTCGGACGGGCTGCGTGTCGACCCGGCGGTCGTCGAGGCGGCGCGGGCCGCGGCACCCCCGGCGCTGCGCCAGGCCCTCGAGACGGCGTACGGCCGCATCTTCGCCTACCACGCGCACGAGGGGACTCCGCCGGACGACCTGGCGGGCGACGGGGTCACGGTCAGCCACCTGACGCGCGCGGTGGAACGGGCGGGGATCTACGCCCCCGGGGGGCGGGCGCGCTATCCCTCGACGGTCCTCATGTGCGCCGCGCCGGCCCGGGTGGCCGGGGTGTCGAGCATCGCACTCTGCGTGCCCCCCGGAGCGGACGGCCAGATCGACGGGGCCACGCTCTGCGCAGCCGCCGTGGCCGGGGTGGACGAGGTGTACCGGATCGGTGGTGCCCAGGCCGTCGGTGCCATGGCCTACGGCACGGCCAGCGTGCGCCCGGTGGATGTGATCGCCGGCCCGGGCAACGCGTACGTGGCCGAGGCCAAGCGCCAGGTGGCGGGTCTGGTCGGCGTGGCCTCCGCCTTCGCCGGACCGTCGGAGATCGTCGTGGTGGCCGGTCCCGGCGCCCCGCCCGCGTTCGCCGCGGTCGACCTGGTGGTCCAGGCCGAGCACGGTCCCGACGGCCTGGCGTGGCTGGTCTCGTGGGACGAGGGCCTCGCCGCGGCCGTCGCTGAGGAGGTGGACCGGATCGTGGCCGCCTCGAGCCGGAGGGCCGACCTCGAGTCGACGTTGGCATCGTCGGGGGTGGTGTGCCTGGTGGATGGGCCGGAGGAGGCGATTGCGGTGGCCAACGCGGTGGCGCCCGAGCACCTCGAGCTCATGGTGCCCGAGGAGCAGGGCACGGCCCTGTTGGCCGAGGTCCAGAACGCCGGTGCGGTGTTCATCGGCGACTGGTCGCCCGCCAGCATGGGGGACTACATCGCCGGGCCCAACCACGTGCTGCCCACCAACCGCACGGCGCGCTTCGCCTCGGCCCTGCGGGCCGACGACTTCCGCAAGCACCTGCACGCCGTCCGGGTCACCCCGGACGCTCTGCGCGTGCTCGGTCCCCTTGTCGTCACGCTGGCCGAGACCGAGGGGCTGCCGGCGCACGCGGAGTCGGTGCGGCGCCGCCTGGCCGTGGTCGACCGCGAGGGCGGTACCCCGTGAGCGCCGTCCCGCCCGTGCGGCCGGACCTGGCGCTCGCCGAGGGCTACCACTCGCCCCAGGTGGCCGCCGAGGTGCGGCTGAACACGAACGAGTCCCCCTACGAGCCCCCCGAGGCCTGGCGCACCGAGCTGCGCGCCGCGCTGGCCGAGGTGCCGTTCCACCGCTACCCCGACCGGCCGGCGACCGAGCTGCGCGCCGCGCTGGCGGACATGCACGGCGTGTCGCCGGCGGAGGTGTTCTGTGCCAACGGGTCCAACGAGGTGCTGCAGTGCCTCCTGCTGGCCTTCGGCGGCTCTGGCCGCCGCGCCGTGCTGTTCGAGCCGACGTACGCGTTGCACTCGCACATCGCGCGCGTCACCGCCACCGAGGTGGTGGCCGGTGCCCGTGACGACGAGTTCCTGATCGACGTGGCGGATGCCGAGTCGCTGATCGCAACGGCGCGCCCGGAGGTCACCTTCGTGTGCTCGCCCAACAACCCGACCGGGCGGGCGGAGCCGCCCGACACCGTGGCCGCGGTGTGCGCCGCCGCACCGGGCCTGGTCGTGGTGGACGAGGCCTACGCGCAGTTCTCACCGTTCTCGGCGCTCGAGCTGCGCTCGGCCCAGCGTGGGCTGGTCGTGACGCGTACCTTCTCCAAGACGTGGGCCCTGGCCGGAGCCCGCCTCGGCTACCTGGTGGCCGACCCCGTGGTGGTGGAGGCCTGCGAGTCGGTGGTCCTGCCCTACCACCTCTCGGTGCAGACGCAGCTGGCCGGGCTCCTGGCGCTGCGCCACGTGCCCGAGATGGAGGAGCGGGTGGCGCGGATCACCGAGGAGCGTGGACGGGTGGCGGCGGCACTGGCCGGCCTCCCGGTGGACAGCTGGCCTTCGGATGCCAACTTCGTCCTGTTCCGTCCCCGCGGGCGCGGTGGCGACGACGTGTGGCGGGCCCTGCTGGAGCACTCGGTCCTGATCCGCAACTGCGCCGGGTGGGACGGCCTGGGGGGCTGCCTGCGTGTCACGATCGGGACACCCGAGGAGAACGACCGGTTCCTGCACGCACTGGAGGAGAGCCTGTGACCGTCCGCGCCCGCAGCGCCACGAGGGAGCGCGCCACCAAGGAGACCAGCATCGCCGCCACCCTGACCGTCGACGGCACCGGCCGCACGGACGTGACGACCGGCCTGCCCTTCTTCGACCACATGGTGGACCAACTGGGCCGCCACGCCGGCTTCGACCTCTCGGTGCGCGCCGAGGGGGACCTGCACGTCGACGCCCACCACACCGTCGAGGACGTGGGCATCGTGCTCGGAGTCTGCCTGGCCGAGGCTTTGGGGGACAAGGCCGGCATCCGCAGGTTCGCCTCCGCGCTCCTGCCGCTCGACGAGGCCCTGGTAGAGGTGGCCCTGGATCTCTCGGGGCGGCCGTTTCTCGCCTACAAGGTCGAGTTCGCGCCCGACACCCCTGGGCTGGGCACACCGCCGTTCGACCCGCAGCTGGCCGAGGAGTTCTGGCGCGCCTTCGCCACCGCCGCCAATCTCACGCTGCACATCCGCCGGCTCGAGGGCAAGAACACGCACCACGTGCTCGAGGCCAGTTTCAAGGGTGTGGCCCGGTCCCTGCGCGACGCGGTGCGGGTCGAGGGGGGTGGCGTCCCCTCCACCAAAGGCAGCCTGTGAGCGGGGCACCGCGGATCGCCGTCCTCGACTACGGCATCGGCAACCTGCGCTCCGCCGAGAAGGCGCTCCAGCACCTGGGCGCCGACGCCCGCCTGGTCGACGACGTCGCGTCGGTGGAGGCGGCCCACGCCGTGGTGCTGCCCGGGGTGGGGGCCTTCGGCGCCTGTGCCCGGGCGCTGGCCGCGAGCGGGTTGGGCAAGCCAGCGCTCGCCGCGCTCGAGGCCGGCGTGCCCTTCTTCGGGGTGTGCGTCGGGTTCCAGCTGCTCTACGAAGGGTCGGTCGAGAGCCCAGGAGCCACGGGCCTGGGCGTGTTCGCGGGGACGGTGGGCCCGCTCCCGGCCGGGGTGAAGCGCCCCCAGATGCAGTGGAACACGCTCGAGGCGAGGGGGGACGAGGAGCCGGCGCCGCTGCGCGGTTTGGGCCCGCACCCGTGGGTTTACTTCGTCCACTCCTACGCGCCGCCCATCGGGCCAGAGACCGTGGCGGTGTGCGACTACGGGGGGCCGGTGGCGGCGCTGGCCACCCGGGCCAACGTGTGGGGCGCGCAGTTCCACCCGGAGAAGTCGGGTGCCACAGGGCTGGCCCTGCTGGCCAACTTCGTCACCCTGGCGGACACCGCCTGATGGATCTCCTGCCCGCCATCGACCTCCGCGCCGGAACGGCGGTCCGCCTCTCGCAGGGTGACTTCTCGCGGGAGCAGCGCTACGGGGATCCGACGGCGCTGGCGGCGCGCTACCTCGCCGGCGGGGCGCGCTGGATCCACGTGGTCGACCTCGATGGCGCCCGCACCGGCGTCGCGCACGAGCGAGCCGCCCTGGCCGAGATCGTGCGGCTGGCCGAAGGGAGCGGGGCCCGGGTCGAGTTCGGCGGCGGCGTCCGCACCGAGGACGATGCCGAGGAGCTGCTCGGCGCCGGCGTGGCGCGGGTGGTGCTCGGCACCGCGGCGCTCGAGGAGCCGGCGTTGGCCGGGCGCTCCGCCAGGCGCTGGCCCGGGCGGGTCGCCGTGGGCCTCGACTACCGGGTGAATCACGACGGCGTCGCCGAGGCCCAGGCCCAGGGGTGGCTGGCCGGGTCGGGATGGGCCGTGACCGACCTGCTCGAGCTGTGGGCCGGCGATCCCATCGGCGCGGTCGTGGCCACCGCTGTGTCGCGCGACGGCATGCTGCGCGGCCCCGACGTCGACGGGTTGCGCACGCTCCTCCGGGCGACCGCGCTGCCGGTCGTGGCGTCGGGCGGCGTGTCGGCGGCCGGCGACCTGACTCGGCTGGCCGGTCTGGAGGTGGGCGGGCGCCGCCTGGCCGGGGCCATCGTCGGCAAGGCCATCGTCGAGGGGCACCTGAGCGTGGAGGAGGGCCTGGCCGCGTGCACGTCGTCCGGGTGATCCCCTGCCTCGACGTCGACGCCGGGCGGGTGGTCAAGGGTGTCCGCTTCGTGGACCTGACCGACGAGGGTGACCCCGTGGAGCTGGCGGCGCGCTACGACGCCGAGGGCGCCGACGAGGTGACCTTCCTCGACATCACGGCGTCGTCCGACGGGCGCGACACCATGGTCTCGGTGGTGGCGCGCACGGCCGAGCAGGTGTTCATCCCGCTGACCGTCGGCGGCGGCGTCCGCGTGGCCGACGACGCCCGCCGACTGCTGCGCGCCGGGGCGGACAAGGTGGCGGTCAACACGGCCGCCGTCGAGCGCCCCGATCTGGTGCGTGACATCGCGGACGAGTTCGGCGGGCAGTGCGCCGTGGTGGCGATTGACGCCCGGGCTCGCGCCGGCGGTGCCGGTTGGGAGGTCCACACCCACGGTGGCCGCCGCCCGGTCGGGCACGACGCCGTGGCGTGGGCGGTCCGGTGCGCCGAGCTGGGCGCGGGGGAGATCCTCGTGACGTCCATGGACCGCGACGGCACGCGCGACGGGTTCGACCTGGCGCTGACGCGGGCGGTGGTCGACGCCGTCGACGTCCCTGTCGTGGCGTCGGGCGGCGTGGGTCGCCTGCAGGACCTGGTCGACGGGGCCGTCGTCGGCGGGGCCGACGCCGTCCTGGCCGCGTCGATCTTTCATCGCCGTGAGTTCACCGTCGGCGAGGCCAAGGCCTTCATGGCCGGGCAGGGCGTCACCGTGCGACCCACCCCCTGACCTGGACGGCCGCCCTCGTGCGGTACCGTGCCTAGGTGCCCACGCCCACCAAGAACGGGACCGTCAGCGCCGAGACAGGTGCCGACGCGCCCGCCGTCGACGCGCGGCGCGCCTCGCCGTTGCCCGCGGCCGACAAGCAGCCGATCACCGTCCTCTTCGACCGGGTGATGGTCCAGCTCTCGCCCACCGACGGTGAGCGGCGCTCCCGGGCCGGCATCCTGATCCCGGCCACGGCCCAGATCACCCGCCGCCTGGCCTGGGCCGAGGCGGTGGCCGTGGGGCCGCACGTGCGCACGGTCAAGGTGGGTGACACCGTGCTGTTCAACCCCGAAGACCGCTTCGAGGTCGAAGTGCAGGGCGAGGAGTACGTGATTCTGCGCGAGCGGGACATCCACGCCATCGCCTCCACCCGCAACGACTCCGGCACGGGGCTCTACCTTTGAGCGCCGCGGGACCCGCCGGTGTCCCGGCGGGCGTGCCGCTGCAGGTCGACGAGGAGCTGGCCGCCGCGGTCGACTTCGCCAAGGGTGACGGCCTGGTGCCCGCCATCGTGCAGGACGCCGCCGACGGGACCGTGCTCACCGTGGCCTACATGGACGCGGAGGCGCTGCGCCGCACCCTCGAGTCCGGGCGCACCTGGTTCTACAGCCGTAGCCGACGGGAGTACTGGCAGAAGGGTGAGACCTCGGGCGACCGCCAGTACGTCCGCGAGGTGCGGATCGACTGTGACGGCGACGCGCTCGTCGTGCTGGTCGACCAGCACGGGCGCGGCGCCTGCCACACCGGCGAGCGCACGTGCTTCTACCGCGCCGTCGGTACCGGGCCGGGGGTGCCCGCGCCGTGAGCCCCGGGGGCGGCCCGGGCGGGCTCGGCTTCCGTCCCGATCCCGCGGAGTTCGCCGCGTTGGCCAAGGAGCACGTCATCGTCCCGGTGTGGTGCGAGGTCGTCGCCGACACCCTGACACCAGTGGCCTGCTTCGCCAATGTGGTGGGGGAGGAGGACGGCTTCCTGTTCGAGTCGGTCGAGGGCGGCGAGCGCTGGGGTCGCTATTCGTTCGTGGGGCGGCGCCCGCTGGCCACCCTCACCGCGCGCGGCCGCGTGGTCGAGACCTCCGGGCAGCTCGGCCTGGCACCCTCGGGCGACGGGATCCTGGCCGCCGTCGAGGACCTGGTGGCTCGCCACCAGTCGCCGCAGCTGGTGGGCCTGCCGCCCCTGCACGGCGGGCTCGTGGGGTACCTGGGCTACGACGTGGTGCGTGAGGTCGAGCGGCTCGAGCACCCCCCGGCTGACGACCTCGGGCACCCTGACGCCGCCCTGGTCGTCATCGGCCAGTGCTGTGCCTTCGACCACTGGCGCCAGCGCATCGTGCTGGTCGACAACGTGGTGGTGCCCGAGGCGCCCGACGGGGTGGTGGACGACGTGGCGGTGCGAGCGGCCTACGAGGCGGCCTGTGCCCGGCTGGTGGAGCTGGCGGCGGACTGCGCCGGCCCGGGGGCGGGCCCCGGACGGTTGGCGCCGGCCCCGCCGCCCGGCCTGGAGAAGGCCGAGGCGCGCCGCACCTTGGCGCCCGAGGAGTACCAGGCCGCCATTGCCGCGGCCAAGGACTACATCACGGCCGGCGACATCTTCCAGGTGGTGCTGGCGCAACGCTACGACCTGACGCTCGACGCCGACCCTTTCGACGTGTACCGGGCGCTGCGGCTCCTGAACCCCAGCCCGTACATGTACTTCCTGCGCTTCCCCGAGCTGACGGTGGTCGGTGCCTCGCCAGAGCCGATGGTGCGCCTGCGTGACGGCGTGGTGATCTCTCGCCCCATCGCCGGGTCCCGCCCCCGCGGCGAGAACGAGCAGCACGACCGCCTTCTCGAAGGCGAGCTGGCGGAAGACCCCAAGGAGGTGGCGGAGCACATCATGCTCGTCGACCTCGCTCGCAACGACGTCGGCCGGGTGGTGCGCTTCGGCACCGAGAAGGTCGACGAGCTCATGACGATCGAGCGATACAGCCACATCATGCACATCACCTCGCAGGTCTCGGGCGATCTGGCCGAGGGCAAGGGGCCCATCGACGTGTTGCGGGCCACATTGCCCGCGGGGACCCTTTCGGGTGCGCCCAAGGTGCGCGCCATGGAGATCATCGACGAGCTCGAGCCGACCAAGCGCGGCGTGTACGGCGGTGTGGTCGGCTACATCGACTTCTCGGGCAACCTCGACACCGCCATCGCCATCCGCACCATGGTGATCACCCCCGACGGCCGGGCCAGCGTGCAGGCGGGCGCGGGGATCGTGGCCGACAGCGACCCCGTGCGCGAAGACGAGGAGTGCGCGCACAAGGCGGGCGCCCTGTTGGTGGCCGTCACCGCGGCACGGCGCATGGGGGCGCCGGGCCCCCACCGCACCGGGTCGTGACGGTCGTGGACCTGGCCCCCGAGGTCGAGGCGCTGCGTCACGGCGCCGGCGCCTTCCGGGCCTCGCGCGACGTCCTGGCCGTGCGCGGGGCCGATGCCCCCACCTACCTGCAGAGCCAGCTCAGCCAGGACCTCGAGGGGCTGGGCGCCGGCGAATCGGCGGACAGTCTCCTGCTCGAGCCCGACGGGAAGCTCTGCGCCCTGGTGCGGGTGACCCGGACCGGCGAGCTGGAATTCGTGCTCGACGTCGAGGGTGGATTCGGCGACGCCGTGGCGGCGCGGCTGGGGCGGTTCTTGTTGCGCTCGAAGGTGGAGACCGAGAGGCTGGCGTGGCGCTGCCTGTCTCTGCGCGGGCCCCGGGCCGCGGCGGTCGCGCAGGAGCTGGCCGGGGAGACGGCGGGGACGGGCCTCCTGGTGGTTCCCTTCGAGTGGAACGGCTGGAGCGGTGCCGACGTGCTGGGTCCCGCCGATGCCGTTCCGACGCCCGAGGGGCTCCCCGGGCCTGTGGTGACGTGCCGTCCGGCCGCCGTGGAGGCCTGTCGGATCGTCTCGGGCATTCCTGCCATGGGTGCCGAGCTGACCAACCGCACCATTGCGGCCGAGGCCGGCCTGGTGGAGCGGACGGTGAGCTTCACCAAGGGTTGTTACACGGGGCAAGAGCTGGTGGCGCGCATCGACGCCCGCGGGTCCAACGTCCCGCGCCGGCTGGTCGGCGTGGTGGCGCCCGCGGAGCCCGACGCGTCGGTGCCGTCTCTGGTCCCGGGCATGACGCTGCACGCCGGGGATCCACCGCCCGGCGATCGCGCGGCGGACGACAAGGTCGTCGGCACGGTCACTTCGGCGAGCTGGAGCCCCGAGCTCGGCTCGTGGGCGGGTCTGGGGTACCTGCGCCGCAGCGTGGAGGCGCCGGGACCGGTGCGTGTGCGCTCCGGTGACGGGACGGGTGGTTCGCGCGCCGTGCGCGCCGGCGCCGCTGCCGCTGCGACCGTCCGGGGAACGGGGCACCGGGCCCGGCTGACCCGCCGCCACGGACCTGCACGCGCCCGCGTACCGCCCGCCGCCGGGGCGCGGGTGGACCGATGGCGGAGATGGCCGCCACTACGCTGCTACCCCATGCCCACCTATCTGGCGGACATTCTCGCTGCGCACCGTACCCGTGCCGCGGCGGACCGCCGCGAGCTCGGTGAGCTGGTCGAACGCGCCGCGACACTCCCCGAACCCCGCGATTTCGCAGGGGCCTTGCGAGGCGACGGCCTGGGTTGCATCGCCGAGATCAAGCGCCGGTCCCCCTCCAAAGGGGACCTGGCGCCCGGGCTGTCACCCGATCTCGTGGCCAAGGAGTACGTGGCCGGCGGAGCCGCGTGCCTCTCGGTGCTCACCGACGCTGAGTTCTTCGGGGGCTCTCCGGAGGACCTGGCCGCGGCGCGCCAGGCGTCGGGTCTCCCGGTGTTGCGCAAGGACTTCACGGTCTGCGAGGCGGACGTGGCCGACGCCCGCCTCATGGGGGCCGACGCCGTGTTGCTGATCGTCGCCGCGCTCGACGACGAACAGCTGGCAGCCTGCGCCGCCCTGGCCAGGCGGTTGGGACTGGCCGCCCTGGTCGAAGTCCACGATGCCGGGGAGCTGAGCCGGGCGCTGGCTGCCGGGGCCGGCCTGGTCGGGGTGAACCAGCGCGACCTGCGCACTTTCGAAGTCGACCGGGAACGAGCCCGTTCGCTGGCCGCGCGCATCCCGCCCGACGTCGTGGCCGTGGCCGAGTCGGGCATCCGCGACGGCGACGACGCCCGCCGCCTGGCCGCGGTGGGCTTCGATGCCATCCTGGTCGGGGAGACGCTGGTGCGGGCGGAGGACCGGACGGCGCAGCTGCGTGCGCTGGTGGGGCACCCCGTCGGGGCGCGATGAGCAGCGACCTCCTCGTCAAGATCTGCGGCATCACCTCGGAGTCCGATGCGTTGCTGGCAGTGAGCCTCGGCGCGTCCGCGGTGGGGTTCGTGTTCGCGCCCTCGCCGCGTCAGGTCTCGGTGCAGCGTGCAGGTGACGTGGCGAAGCGGCTGCCCGAGCACGTGCTGACCGTGGGCGTATTCCGCGACGAGGCCCCCCAACGGGTGGTCGAAGCCGTGCGGGCGGCGGGCCTGGGCGCGGCGCAGCTCCACGGGCACGAGTCGGCCGAGCACACGCAGTGGGTGCGGGCCCGGGTGCCCGTGGTGATCAAGGCCTTCCGGGCCGGGGACCCCGCTATCGGGCGCTTCGGTGACTTCGGGGCCGACTGGCTCCTGGTCGACGGCGACAACCCGGGCTCGGGTCAGGTCTTCGACTGGCGCCTGGCCGAGGGCGTGGCCGACCACCACCGCCTCATCGTCTCGGGTGGGCTGCGGCCCGACAACGTGGCCGACGCCGTGACCCACCTCCGGCCGGCGGGCGTGGACGTATCGAGCGGGGTCGAGTCGGTTCCCGGGCACAAGGACCCGCTCTTGGTGCGTGCCTTCGTCGCCAATGCCCGGCGGGCGGCTGCCGAGGCCGCCGGGCACGACGCGCCGGTGGGTGACGCGGTCGGTCCGTACGACTGGAGGGACGGGTGAGCGAGGATCTGATGGCGCGCCCGGGACCGAACGGCCGATTCGGGGAGTTCGGCGGCCGCTTCGTGCCGGAGTCTCTGATGACAGCCTGCCTGGAGCTCGAGAGGTTCTTCGACGACGCCTGGTCGGACGCGGGGTTCCGGGCCGAGCTCGACGATCTGCTACGCCACTACGGGGGCCGACCGACGCCGGTGACCGAGTGCAGGCGGCTCTCGGACCGCCTGGGCGTGCGCGTGTTGCTCAAGCGCGAGGACCTGACGCACACCGGATCGCACAAGCTGAACAACGTCGTGGGTCAGGCGCTGCTCACGACGCGCATGGGCAAGACGCGCATGATCGCCGAGACCGGCGCCGGGCAGCACGGCGTGGCGTCCGCCACGGCCGCCGCGCTCTTCGGGCTGGAGTGCACCGTCTTCATGGGCGAAGTCGACACGCAGCGCCAGGCGCTCAACGTCTTCAGGATGGAGCTGCTCGGCGCCGAGGTGCGTGGCGTGACCTCTGGCAGCCGGACGTTGAAGGACGCCGTCAACGAAGCCATGCGCGAGTGGGTCGCCACTGTGGAGACCACGCACTACTGCCTGGGCTCGGTGATGGGGCCGCATCCCTTCCCCTACATGGTGCGCGAGCTGCAGAGCGTGGTCGGCCACGAGGCCCGGTCGCAGTGCCGGGAGCTGCTCGGGGGTAACGATCCCGACGTGGTGGTGGCCTGCGTGGGCGGAGGGTCGAATGCGGCGGGGACGTTCGCCGGCTTCGTCGACTCGGACGCGCGGCTGGTCGGGGTGGAAGCCGCCGGCGGAGCGGCCAACACGAACGGGATCCCGGGCGTGCTCCATGGCATGCACTCGCGCTTGTTGCAGGACGAGGCCGGCCAGATCATGGAGGCGGAGTCCATCTCGGCGGGCTTGGACTACCCGGGGCTGGGGCCCGAGCACGCCCACCTGGCCGCCATCGGGCGCGCCGAGTACTCGACGGCAACCGACGACGAGGTGCTCGCCGCCTTCCAGCTGCTCAGCCTCACCGAGGGCATCATCCCGGCTCTCGAGTCGGCCCACGCCGTGGCCTGGGTGGCCCGCAGCGCGGGCACGGGCGCCCTGCCGGCCGGCTCGACCGTCATGCTCACGCTCTCGGGCCGCGGCGACAAGGACGTGTCCCAGGTGCGCGAGATCCTCGGCCAGCGCTCTCGTGCCTGACCTCGAGAGGGAGCTGCGGGCGACGCGGGATCGGGGGCGCAAGCTGCTCGTTCCCTACCTCATGGGCGGGATGAGCGACGACTGGACCGAGACGCTTGCCGCGGTGGTCGCCGCCGGGGCCGACGCCGTCGAGGTGGGCATCCCGTTCTCGGACCCCATGATGGACGGGCCGGTGATCCAGGAGGCGGGTGTGCGCGGCGCTGCAGCGCGGCACGGTGCCCGACGAGGTGATTGACGGCATCGCCCGGGCCGAGGCCCCGGTCCCCGTGGCGGTGATGACCTACTACAACATCGTGTTCCGGGCCGGCCATCGCCGTATGGCTCGCTCGTTGGCGGCAGCCGGTGTCTCGGGTGCGATCGTCGTGGACCTGCCGCTCGAGGAGATCGGCCCGTGGGCCGCCGAGGCCGACGCCGCCGGCGTCGGCACCGTCCTCCTGGTGGCGCCGTCGAGCCCCCCCGAGCGGGTGGCGCGGATCTGCGCCCGGGCCCGCGGATTCGTCTACGCCGTGGCCCGCATGGGGGTGACGGGCGAGCGCGGCGACCTGGGGTCCGACGCCGCCGTGGTGGTCGAGCGGATCCGTGCCTGCACGGACGCACCGGTGTGTGTCGGGGTCGGCGTCTCCACCCCCGCGCAGGCCGCCGAGGTCTGCCAGGTGGCCGACGGCGTCGTGGTCGGATCGGCGCTGGTGCGTCGGCTGCTCGAGGGGGAGGGACCCGAGGGCGCAGCCGCCTTCGTCCGCTCGCTCCGCGAGGCCATCGACTGAGCCGGTCGCGGCCCGGGCCCGCTCAGGCGCCGGGGCGGCGGCTGTCCGCGGAGCTCGGAGTGCCTCGGCCCGGACCGGCGCCCAGGGAGCGCTCAACGGCGGCGGCGATGGCCCGTTGCCCGCCAAGGGTCGGGTGGGCGGCACGCCAGACGTAGTCCTGCAGCTGGAGCGCGGCTGCCTTGGCCCGGGTGTCGATGGACCGGCAGGGGATGACGCGCGACAGGCGGTCGCACGACGCGGCGGCAGCAAGGTCGGCCGCGTCGGCGGCCAACGTGCCGTCGGGGACCGGCTCGCCGGAGAAGATCCACGGGTCGGAAGTGCAGATGCCATGGCCGTCCATGCTGTGCGCGATGTCGACGAGCACGACGTTCGTGACGTGGGCCGCCCGGGCGTCGGCGACGGCGCCGGCGATGGCCTGGTTCAGCGCGCCTGCCACCACCAGCGCGTCGGCGTAGGTGCTCGACGGGTTGGCCCGCAGCCCCGTGCAGACCAGGTTGGTATGCAGGTGGGAGGTCGACGTGTCGTCCGCGAGCTGGCCGGGGCCCGGGATTGGCTGGTAGTAGTCCACGACGGCCACGCGGCCTGTGTGGGGCGCCACCGACTCGACGGCCCGAGCGAGCGAGGTGCGGACGTTGGCCAGCTCGCCCGCCAGAGCGGGGGTGACCGTCCCGCCGCTGACGCAGTCGGTCCCGACACCGAGGCCGATGCCCGCCGCCCGGGCCAGCGCGTACTCGAGGCAGGCCGCGAAATCGATGTCGTCGGCCCCGTCCTGGAGGAGGACCAGACGCGCCGGGTGCGCCGCCAGGTCGGCCGCGTCGATCTCCTCGGTGAGGTTGCGCGCCCGTTGCGGCGGGTGGAGGCACTGACCGTCCGGGTTGGTGTTGTCGGCCGGGTCGGCCACGGCGCCACTGATGGAGAGCTGGTCCCCGGTCAGGGTGCAGTTGCCGGCGCGCACGCGCATGGTCAGCCCGAGGGCGTGCGCCACCTGGCTCGGGTAGGCAGTGGGCGACGGACCCTGGGACACCCATCCCGCTGGCAGCCCGAGCCGCGGCGTCGGGTAGGGGTTGTGGAGGCCATGGCCATAGGGGACCGAATCGCCCAGGGCCACCGCCCGGGTGACCGGCGGGGCGGGAGGACGGCCCGAACCACCGCCGGTGGCCAACACCAGGCCGCCCACCACCAGGCCGAGCACGGCGACCATGCCCACGGCAGCCACCGCGGTCCGGGCCGGGGACCGGCGCGCCGCGTCGCCCCAGTGCTGCAGCCTTCCCATCGTTTGACCTCGTCAGTCGGTGCGGTGGCTGCCGGGAGGCAGCGGGGGAGCAACCTACCGGGTGGCCGGACCCCGCAGGCCGCGGCTCAGTCCGGGGGGAGGAAGAGCAGGCAGCCGTTGTGGCCGCCGAATCCGAAGGAGTTGGACAGGACGGCCGCGGGTTGCCACGGTCGCGGGGCCCCGTGGACCACCTCGATGGTGATCTCGGGGTCCGGCTGCTCGTAGCCCGCCGTCGGTGGGATCGTGGCGTGGTGGATCGTGAGGACCGCGGCCACCGCCTCGATGGCGCCCGCGGCGGCCAGCCCGTGGCCGGTGACGCCTTTGGTCGAGGTGACGAGCGGCCCGGGCTCCCCGAAGACCTTGACGATGGCCCGGGCCTCGGCCAGGTCGTTGAGCGGCGTCGAGGTGCCGTGGGCGTTGATGTGCCCGACGTCGGCCGGTGTGACGCCGGCGTCGGCCAGCGCCAGCTCCATGCAGGCCACGGCGCCGGACCCATCGGGGGCGGGCGCGGTGATGTGGTGGGCGTCGGACGTGCTGGCAGAACCGGCCACCTCTGCGTAAACGGTGGCACCCCGGGCGACGGCGCGGTCCCAGTCCTCGAGCACGAGCGCGGCGGCGCCCTCGGTCATCACGAACCCGTCCCGCCGGGCGTCGAAGGGACGGGAGCACCCCGAGCTCGAGAGCGCCGTCATGTTGTCGAACGCGGCCACGGCCACCGGCACCATGGACGCCTCGGCGCCACCGCCGATGGCCACGTCGCAGCGGCCGGATGCCACGAGGCGTGCCGCGGCGGCCACGGAATGCGTTCCCGCCGCGCATGCCGTGCAGATGACCTCGCACGGACCGCGGAACCCGTGGCGCATGGAGATGCCGGCGGCACCCGCGTTGGCCATCATCATGGGGACGAGCCGCGGCGAGACACGGTCGGCCCCCCGCTTGTCGAAGACGAGTGCCTGGCCGACCAGTGTCTCGAGCCCCCCGACCCCGGTCGCGTAGACCACCCCGGCCTTGGCCGGATCGATCTCGAGATCGCCGGCGTCGCGCACCGCCATGTCGGCCGAGGCCATGGACAGCTGCGCGAAGCGGTCGAGCTGGCGCAACTCCTTGGGGCCGAAGAACTCGCTGGGATCGAAGGACTCGGCGGCGCCGCCCACCACCGACGGGTGCAGCAGGCCGTCCCAGAGTGCGTCCACACCCACGCCGCAGCAGGTGACGGCACCGAGGCCGGTGACCGCCACCCGCCGCCCGCGGACGGGACCTTCGGGGCCGATCCCCAGCAGCATCAGAGCTTGGAGGAGACGAGGTCGAAGGCTTGGCCCACGGTGGTGATGTCCTCGAGCTCGGTCTCGTCGACCGTGATGTCGAACGCCTCTTCGAGAGCCATGACGAGCTCGACCAGGTCGAGGCTGTCAGCGTCCAGGTCGTCCGCGAACTTCGCTTCCTTGGTGATCTTGTCGGCCGGTACCTGCAGCACCTCCACGGCGCACTCGCGGAACTTCTCGAACGCTGCGTCGCTGTCCACTCTCTGCTCCTTCTTCCGATGGGTCCCCAGAACGCTACAGGCCCATGCCCAACCCGCCGTCGACCGGCACCACGGCCCCGGTCACGTAGGCGGCGGCATCCGAGGCCAAGAAGCCCACGACCGCGGCCACGTCGGCCACGTCGCCGGCGCGTCCCAGCGGGACCTGGGCCGTCATGGCGGCAACCCGCTCCGCACCCAGGGCGGCGGTCATGTCCGTGTCGATCAACCCCGGGGCCACCACGTTCACCGTGATGTGCCGGCTCCCCACCTCGCGGGCGATGGCGCGGGCCATGCCCACCAGGCCGGCCTTGGAGGCGGCGTAATTGGCCTGGCCCGGGAGCCCGACGAAGGCGCCGACCGAGGAGATGAAGATGACGCGGCCCGTATGCAGGCGCAGCATCTTGCCCACGGCTCGTTTGGCCACCCGGAACGACCCGGTCAGGTTGGCGTCGATCACGTCGAGGAAGTCCTGGTCCTTCATGCGCAGCATGAGTGAATCCATGGTGATGCCGGCGTTGGCCACCAGCACCTCGACCGGGCCCCAGTGCTTCTCGACGGTGGCGAAGGCGGCCTCGACCTCCTCGGCGTTGCGCACATCGCAGCGGACGGCCAAGAAGCGCGCCGCGTCCGCGCCCTCCGGCGGTGCGGGCGGCTCGGCCGACCGGTAGGTGGTGGCCACCTGGTCGCCGTTGGCCAGGAACCAGCCCACGCAGGCGGCCCCGATGCCCCTGGTCCCCCCGGTCACGAGCACGACGGCCATCAGCGCGCCTCGGGCACCCGGAGCCAGACCAGCGGCTGGCCCTCCTGGACCCGCTCACCGTCGGCGGCCAGCCAGCGGATGACCTGGCCGGCGAAGGGGGTGCGCACCTCGGAGACGCCGACACGGCCCACCAGGTCGCCGACCTCCACGGCCGAGGACATCTCGGGGTCGTCCCCGGTGCCGGGGAGGAGCCCGGTCCCGGGGGCGGCGAGTGACGCCTCGGGGCTGAAGATGCCACTGGCCGGACTGACGACGACCCGTTCGGACATGTAGAGGTGCTCGCCCTGGTGCAGGGCGGGCTCGGCCCGCCAGGTGCCCACGGAGCCGATCTGGTCCATGAGCGTGTCCAGGTCCTCGGGCTTGGAGACCGACAACGACTGGATCTCGGGGAGGCTGCGCTTGGCCAGCCCGCTGAGCACGCCGCCGGGACCCAGTTCGACGAGCGACGTCAGGCCGAGTCCGGCAAAGGTCTCGAGCGTCTGACGCCAGCGCACCGGGCTGCAGAGTTGAGCGGAGAGCAACCCGGGCCACTCGGCCGGGTCGTCGTGCACATGGGCGTCGACGTTCGCCACCACCCTCACCTCGGGGGCGAGGAAGGTGACCTCGGTCAACGCCTTGCGCAGGTCGGCCCGCGCGCCTTGCATCAGCGGCGTATGGAAGGCGCCCGAGACTTGGATCGGCATGACCCGCTTGGCGCCGAGGCCTTTGGCCAGCTCACTGGCGCGGGCCACCGCTTCGGCCGTGCCGGCGATCACAACCTGTCCCGGCGCGTTGTAGTTGGCCACCCACACGTCGCCCTCGGCCCGCATACACGCGGCCTCGGCGTCGTCGTCGGCGAGGCCGAGGAGCGCCGCCATGGTCCCGGGCGCCTCTTCACCGGAGCGGGCCATGGCCAGGCCGCGGGCGACCACGAGGCGGATGCCGTCCTCGAAGCCGAGTGCTCCGCTGGCCATGAGGGCGGTGTACTCACCCAGGCTGTGGCCGGCACACGCGGCGGGCGTGAGACCGATGCGCTCGACGGCGTCGAGCACCACCAGACTCACCACGGTGGTGGCCAACTGCGCGTTCTCGGTCTGGGTCAGCTCCTCAATCGGTGCGTCGAGCAGCAGTGCGGCCAGGTCCCGTTCGGCCGCCTCGGACGCCTCCTCGACCACCTCCCACGACGGGTGGTCCACCCACGGCGCACCCATGCCGGCCCGTTGCGAACCCTGTCCGGGGAAGGTGAAGACCAGCACGTGTTCGGAAGCTCCCATCGACGGCGCGGGCGGACGACCCCAGTGTGGCATGCGCAGCCGCGTGCCCGATGGGTCAACGGCTCCGTTCGCACCGCCGGTGCGCCGGTGCCCGCGGTGTCGCTGCTCGGTGCTGGTTACCGGGTGGAAACCCGGTGTGACCGCCGGTGCGAAACTGAACCCGGCGTCAGGGCGCGGGGCGCGAGCGAGCTGACGCATCCCTGGAGCGCGCTCACACCGGCCGGATTGGCGGCTGCTTGGCCCCCGGTCGAGCCGCCAGGGGCGCCGGCCGCGCCGCTGCCCGTCCCCGGGGACGTGGTGGTCGTCGTGGAGGACGTGGGAGTCGACGTGCTCGTCGACGTGCTCGGGTCCGGGGTGCCCCCGCCGGAATTGACGGCGACGGCTCCGGTCGGCGCGGGGCCTGACGGCACCGTCGTGGTCGTTGTGCTCGTGGTCGACGTGGTCGACGTGGTCGACGTGGTGGTGCTGGTGGTAGTGGACGGCGTCGATCCCGAGCCCGTGGTCGACGCCGGCCCGGTCGGCGCCGACACGAGCGCGACCGTCGTGCAGGCGCCCGCGGTCTGCATGGTCGTCACGTCCGACACCAGTTGGTCGAGCGCGTGGTGCTCGGCCAACTGGTCGGAGGTCAGCGTGGCCGCCGCCAGGCCGAGGGCGCGCGTGGCGTCGCTGTCCTGAGCCTGGGCGCCCCTGAGCGCGGCCAAGGCCGCCGCCTGGCGTGCCAACAGGTTCGACTTGGCGACGTTCTGGTACTGCAGGGCGATCACCCCGTCGGGGCTCGGGTGGCCGAACGTGGGGGCGCCGGGCTGCCCGCCAGCGAAGCTGCTCTCCTCGAACAGCCCGCTGCTCATGTACTCGGCCACCGCGAACTGGCCCAGCGCGCGTTCGGCGCCGCTATAGGCGCTCCTCGCGCTCGACACCGCGGTCTGCGTGGACGCCATGTGGAGGTAGTGCTCATCGAGCGACGCCTGGTCCGCCGTCACCGCGCTGAGCGCCTGTTGGTAGGTGTGCAGGTCGGAATTCACGTTGCCGTAGACCGTGAGGGCCGAGGAGTGCGGCAGGGACGTCAGATCGCCGGTGGCGCCCGCGATGGCGTCCGCGTAGCAGGGCGTCCCGTCGGCGGAGGGGGCGCACCAGGCGCTCTGGTCGACGATGGCGAGGAACGCGGCGGGCGGAGACACGTTGCCGGCGCGGAGCGCCTCGGTGATCACCCACATGTTCGGCTGGAGGAGCGTGGCGACGGTCGCCGCGCACCCGGCGAGCCAGTTGGCGTAAGCGGGGAACCCGTTCGCCGAGTTGACGATGGGCAGCGGGTTCCCGTTGACGTCGGTGGTGCGGCCGGTGTTGAACGGGTTGTACGCCGCCGTGTTGTTCGTCGACCCGCCTTCGGCCACCTGCCAGCGGTCGAGGTCGGCCACGTTGGCCTGGGTCAGCGGCGCGTTCAGGCCCTGCACGACGCACAGCTCCCAGCCCGCGGGGAGCGGGGTGCCTGACTTCGCCGCTCCAGCAGGCGAGGACGTCCCCGAGGCCGCGACGACGAACGCGCCGAGGACGACCATGAGAATGGCAACGGGGAGCCGGAGGCTGGATGAGATTCGGGTCACGGGAGCTCGGAGTGCGACTGCGGCACCTATCGCCTTATCAGTGAGAAGTCCGCCATGCCGCGCCACAGATGGCGCAGCGCCTCCCAGCTTGACACGGTTGAGGTGGCTCGATTCCCCGAATTGGGAGTCAGGCGCGCGAAACCGAACAACGACGGCACAACGGGTGACGTCTCCGTGAACGCCGGGTGACAGCTTGTCGACCAAGCACGGCCTCTGCCCGGACCGGCCGGGCCGTCGCGGAACGGCCGGAGCGGGCGGACCTCAGCGCCTATCGTGAGGGTCGCCGACGTGGACGTCCACGGACGGCCGACACCCAGCAAGGGGAGGGACGCCATGTGGGCACAGCTGATCACGACACGCCTCAAGCCGGGTACGGACGACCAGGTCCAGAAGCTGTTCGAGCACCTCGACCGCGCCGAGCAGGCCGACTCGGGACTCGTGCGCACCACGGCGTTCCGGGATCAGAACGATCCGGGGCGTGTCTACATGCTTGCGGTCTTCGAGAGCGAGGAGAAGGCGCGCTCGCGCGAACAGGACCCTCGTCGCGACGAGGGGCTCGCCGCCGCACGGACCGTCATGGCCGAGATCTTCGACGGCCCTCCCGAGTTCACCGACCTGACCGTCATCCACGACAAGGTGCGCTGAGGCCGCGTCCGCCCGCGTGGGCGGGAGCGCATCCCGAGGCGTTCAGTCCTCGAAGGTCCACCGGGTCGCACCGGTCGGTTCTTCGACGGCCAGTGCCGTGGCGGCCCTCAGGTCGATGCGGTACACGGACCAGGGAGGTGGTCCGGCCGACGGGGCGCTGTACTCGGCGGTGAGGGCGACGCCCGACTCGTCGACGGTTGCCGCCCACCCGCCAGCCGCCCACAGCGCCGCCATCTTCTCGACCGTGCGCGGGTCACGGACCTTGGTGGCCTCGCCCTCGACGATGAGATCGAACTCCGCCGTGCTGACGCTGAGCGCGCACCTGGGGTCACGGGTCAGGTTGGTCGCCTTGCGGGTCCGCCGCCCGGTCTCGAACCAGAAGGCCCCGTCCTCCCACAGAGCGCCCACACCCGTCACGTGCGGGCTGCCGTCCGGGTTGATCGTGGTCAGCCAGCAGGTGTGGCGTCCGGGCCCCTCGGTGCCGGGGGCCTGGGTGATGCCGGCCTGCAGCCGTCGGGTGATGCGCTCCCAGTCCACCAGGGTGAGCCCGTAGCGGTCGGCCAGATTCTTCGCTCGCATGTCAGTTCGACGTCCTCGGGCCTCGGGATTCATTGGTGGCGTCGGCGGGACAAACCGGTGGCCCTCTTCCTGTCGGCTCGTTTGTGACCACGTTATGACGATGGAGATGATGCGGAGCCGAGCGGGCGTCCCGCAGCGTCCCCGACCAGCTGGGCCGGGCGCCGGAGGAACCCGGCATGGGCCGCGGTCGGGCCGTTGGGGACGAGCGCGTCCGTCCCGAGCGCAATCGGCGTCTCGACGTCGTCGGCGGCGCGGATGCCGACAGGGTCGACGCCGCAGGTCTCCCCTGTGTCAGGCCCCGCCTTCGCCGGTTGCCGATGCCGACGCCAACGAGTTCGAGGGCGAGATGAGGGACGATCTCGGGAATGACCGTCCGGCCGACGAAGCCGGTGCCCCAGTCTGCACCGCGTGTCGGGAAACCGGCTCGCTAGGGTGTGCCTCGGGCACCTTCTCGGACAAGGGAGATCGGATGCAGTGGCGCAAGCAACGAACGCCGCCGCGACCCGCTGGCATGACCTGGGTGCCCGACCTTCTCGTTGGCGCGCCGACGGCGTGCCTCTTGCTTCCCTGGTGGCCCAGGAAGCACCGGACTCTTCCGTAAGGGGGACGGACACGTGAGTCCGGTGATCGACCGCGAGCTGCCCGAGGGGGAGGCGGCATCCACGGACCTTCCCGCTACCACAGGGACGCAGCGGGTCGCGCTCCCCTGGTTGCTCTTCGTGTCGGGACTGACCGTTGTCGGCCTCGTCATCCGCCTGCCCCTGCTCAACTGGTCACTCTCCGGTGACGACCTCTCCACCTACTGGATCGTCGTCGGACACAGCCTCGGGCAAGTGCTCCAGTTGGACCGCGCTCCGCAGGAGGTCACTCCGCCACTCTTCTTCGTCGCGGCGTGGCTCACACAGGGACTGCTCGGCAACCCCGGAGAGTCGATTCGCCTCGTGTCTCTGATCGCCGGGACGTCGACCATCCCCATGACGTACCTCCTCGGCGTGCGTTCGGTGGGCCGAGCGGCCGCAGCGGTCGGCGCCACGCTGATCACGCTCTCGCCCATTCTGATCTCGTACTCGGCCCTCGCCAGGGCGTACATGCTCGCCACGTTCCTCGTGTTGTTGTCGAGTTGGTTCCTGTTGCGATTGTCGGACGGCGGTGGCCTGAAATGGGCGGTGGGCTACGCGGTCTCGACTTGCGCCGCCCTCTACACGCACTACGTCGTCGTCTTCGTCCTCGGCGCTCAGCTCGTGTGGGCCCTGTGGGCCTACCCTCGGGCGCGACGAGTACTCCTCCTGTCGAACCTTGCTGCGGCGCTGGGCTTCCTACCGTGGCTCGGACACCTGAGGGCTGACCTCAACGGTCCCAACTACATCGCCTATTACCAACCTTTCGGCCTGCATGCCATCCAACACGTCGTTTCCCGATGGGCCCTCGGCCATGCGAGCTTCCCGGTGTCGACCCTGCCTGGCAACCTGGCTCTGTACATGGTCGCCGCCGCAGGAGCGGTGGCGCTGCTGGGCCTGGTCCTCGAGCGGCGCTCGCTGAGACCACGATTCGGGCGCTTCTCGTCGCGGACCTGGCTGGTGATCGTGTTGGCTCTCGCTACGCCGGTGGGAGGGGCGTTGTACAGCTTGGTCGGCGCCGACGTCTACGACACCCGGAACATGCTCATCTCGTGGCCTGGTCTCGCCCTTGCAGTTGGGGCTCTCATCGCCCGTGTCCCCCAGCCCCTGCGACTGTTGTCACTGGCGCTCCTCGTCGCGGCCTTCGTCATCGGGGCTTCCAAGACCCTGAGCGGCGCCTATCAGCCGACGGATGTCAACGGGGCGGCCTCGTACGTCTACCGGGTCGGAACGTCGGGCGATCCGGTCGTGACCGTACCCGGCCTCCCCGCACCACTGACGGAAGTGGACATTGCGTTCCACGACATGGGTGAGTCCACACACAAGAGCTTCGCCCTGTTCAGAATCGGTGTGCCTCCTCGTGAGGCCATGGTCCACGCCGCACTGACGCAGGGCAACGCCCACCCCGCCTCGATCCATCCGACCTCCCCGGCCGTCATCGCCAAGGAGGCGGCTGGCTTGGCCCGTCGCCGCGGCCGGACCTTGTTCCTCATCACGGGGCCCTCGCCGCTGGCGGACTACGGATTCTTCCCCACGAGCCCCGTGGCCGAGTTCCTGAGCGCTCTTCCTCGCGACCTCCATCCGTTCCGACAGACGACCTATCCGGGCTTGGACGGGACGGCGGAGGTCTCGGTGTTCGAGTTCCACGTCAGCCGTGACGAAGGGGTCCATTGAGCTCGGATCACCCCAATCGGCCCGTTTCGCAAGGGTGATCACCCAACTGAACAGGTAGAAGGCCGTGCCCGGAGCGGGACTCGAACTCGGACCCGGGCGTCCTGCGCCGTCCTGCTGCGTCCTGCCCAGTCCGCCTCCGTCCAGCTCAGAGCGCTGCGCGTCCTGCTCCGTCCTGCGGCGTCCTGCTCCGTCCGTCCCCGTTTGTGACCACCTTGTGACCACGCGAGCGACGGCGTCAGCGACTCTCAGAACGGTGTCTCGCCGAGGCCCATCACCACACTCGCTTCTCGTACAGCTCGTCGACTAGGTCCACCCACCTGGCGCGAGCGGCCTCAATGTGCCACCGCAACGACCGGAGTCCCGACACGGTGATCGGCGTGTTCACCTGCGGGCGTGTCCCACCCCGAGGGGAGTGCACCAGTAGCGGGTCCAGGTTGCCCGGCGTCACGTTGTCGGACAACGGCACGAAGGTCATTGGCTCGCTGTGGAGCACCGCATGACGCTCAGCCAGGGCGTCTGCAGCGGCCTTCAACCACGCTTCGGCTTTGGTCCGCAGTGTCTTGTCGGGCTGGGCTTGAAGCGCTTCGCGTGCCTGGTTGATGCGGGTGCCAGCCGGGATCTCGCGGAAGTCATCGGTGGGCTCGATGTAGTGGCACACGGCATAGACCACGTCCTCCAAGTTGATCGCCGCCCACGTCAGCCTGCCCAGCTCCAGAAGAACGTCGTCAGGAGGCGTCACGTGGGGGATGTCGTGACTCCGTTCGGGCACCTGAGCAGCCTACGACTCGCGTCGCTTGGTTGGCCGTCGAGGCCGTCGTCAAGGCCCTCCTCGACCGGCGCACGCTGTCAGCGCTCCAGGCTCGGCGAGTCATCAAAGCCGCGCTCGACGCGGAGCACCAGCAGAGGCTCACCAGGTTCAAAGCCCGCACTGCCTAGAAGCGGATGGTGCCCTTTGCGACCTCCACCAGGAGGCCAGCGACAAGCTGCTTGCCGACATCGGTCACCGTGGTCTTGAGCGCCTTGAGCTTCGACTTCTTCTCGGGGTCGTCCGTCACGTCGATCTGCCGGTCGAGGGGGCGAGTAGAGCCTCATACGGGTCATCGCTCGGCGATGCGCCGACCTCGCGCAGTCCGCGCTCCGCAAGCGAGGAGTCCTCTAGGAACCACGGACCGGGATCACCGCCAGACAGCAGCTTCCGCACCGGACCGACCAGGTGGCCCGCCGCGACGAGGCGGTCCAGCTCCTTGGCAACCTCGATCGGCTCGATGCCCGTCGCGTTGGCGATGTGACCGACGGGGATCAACGTGAAGGTCCGCCGTGCTCATGCACGTACTCAAGGATCGGAACAGCTACCGAGTGCCACCTGTCCTCGGCCATGTTCGGGAACCTCCGCGCAACGAGTTGTGACCAGTTGTGACCAATCGGGCCGGTTCCGAGGGGCAATCACCCAGCTGAAGAGGTAGAAGCGCGTGCCCGGAGCGGGACTCGAACCCGCACGCCCTTTCGGACAGCGGCTTTTGAGGCCGCCGCGTCTGCCATTCCGCCATCCGGGCTGGAACCTCCGAGCGTACAAGCTGGCATCGACGGCGCCGGATCCCCGTCGGGCCGATCTAGCGTGAGGAGGTGGCAGGCGGCGCACGTGCAGACCCTCCGTTCGCGTCATGCGCGAGGTGGCGATGAGGTTCCACGGGGCTGAGCTCGTCCGCGTCGACGTGGCCTTCCGTACCGCCATCGGCACAGGCGCCGGCGTGCACCGCGTGCGTCCACTGCTGTTCGTGCGGGTGGTGGCCGACGATGGCGAGGGGTGGGGCGAGTGCGCGGCGATGGCCGAGGCGACCGCCGTCGATCCTCCGCTCGAGCTGGTGGTCAGTGCCCTGGCCGAGCGCGGCCTGCCCCGGCTGGCCGTGTCCAGCGCGCGCCGGGGTGGCACCCTGCCGCCGGCCTCATCGGTGCCCCAGCTGTTCGGGACCTCGCCGGTCGACCGCCAGGTGGCGGCCACGCTCGAGATGGCCGTGACCGACCTGGAACTGCGGACTGAGGGGCGCTCGCTGGCCGCGGCGCTCGGGACCGCGCCGGGGTTCGAGTCGTTGCCCGTCGGGGCCGTGGTCGGCATCCCCGCCGACCGTGATCCGGCTGGGGTGCGCGCTGCGGCCGACGCGGCCGTCGCCGCCGGGGCGGCGCGGGTCCGCCTCAAGGTCGAGCCCGGGTGGTGCGAGGTGCCCGTGCGCGCCGTGCGGGAGGGCCACCCCGACCTCGCGCTCCAGGTCGATGCCAACGGTTCGTTCCGTCTCGACGAAGAGGGTGTGGCGGAGCTGGGGGCCTTGGAGGCGTTCGGCGTGCTCTGCGTGGAGCAACCGCTCCCGCCCGCCGACCTTGTCGCGCTGGCCGAGCTGGCGCGGCGCATCGCGGTGCCCGTGTGTCTCGACGAGTCGCTGTCCTCACCACAGCGGGTGCGCGACGCCCTGCGGAATGGGGCCTGCGCGGTGGCGTGCCTCAAGCCGGCGCGCTTGGGGGGCCTGCGGGCGGCCCGGTCGGCCCACGCGGCGTGCACCGAGGCTGGCGTCCCCGTCTTCGTGGGCGGGTTCTTCGAGGCGGGCCTGGGGCGGGCATCCAATCTGGCGCTGGCCGCGCGGCTCAGCCAGGACGCGACGGGCCTGGTGGGGGACCTGGGCGACCCGGCCGGGTACCTCTCGGTGGACCCGTGCGGGTATCCGGCCGTGGTCGAGGGCTCGGTGGCGGTCCCGGAGGGTCCCGGCGTGGGCAGAGCGCCCGATCCCGGCATCCTGGCCAGGCTCGGCGCACGCCGTCGTTGGTATCCCGCCGACGAGGTCGCCACGTAGAATCGGTGCTCCATGCATCGGGTCCTGCTGGAGCGACGAATTCGAGATGTCCATTCGCGGCTGGTCCGGGCGCGCCAAGAGCTCGCTGTGCTCGACGAGCAGCTGGACGTGGTCCGGGAGTCGGCCGACGAGGCGCGCGTGCGCGCGTTGGTGTCCGAGACGCCGCTGGCCACCCAGGAGCACAACGAGGCCGAGCGCTACGCGGATGTGATGGCGCGGGCCCGCGAAGCCCTGTGCCAGACGGTGGTGGATCTCGAGCGACGCCAGGACGAGCTCCTGGCCGACGTCGGGACGGGCTCGTGACGGCGGGAGAAGGCGTCCCGTCGGCGACGGCGGAAGGCGTGGTGCCCGGCGCGTCGGACGGTCCGTCGTCGGCGCGGGTCGTGATCGCCGAGGACGAGGCCATCGTCCGCCTGGATCTGAAGGAGATCCTCGTCACCGCCGGCTACGAGGTCGTGGGCGAGTGCGGCCGCGGCGACGAGGCCGTGGAGCTGGTGGAGGAGCACCAACCGGACCTGGCCATCTTGGACATCAAGATGCCGGGCATGGACGGGCTGCCGCAGCGGCGCGGGAGATCACTTCGCGGCACCGTGTGGCCGTCCTGCTGCTCACGGCGTTCAGCCAGCGCGACCTGATCGAGGAGGCCCGCGACTCGGGCGTCTCCGCCTACTTGGTCAAGCCCTTCCAGCCGCGTGAGCTGCTGCCGGCCATCGCCGGGGTGCTGGCCAAGGCCCGCCAGGAGTGGGCCATCGACACCGAGGACCCCTCTGCCGGCGCCGAGGACAAGATCGCCACACGGCGCCTGGTCGACGAGGCCAAGCAGATCCTGATGGACCGTGACGACCTGCCCGAGGCCGACGCCTTCGGCTTCATCCAACGCACGGCCATGCAGACCAGGTCCCGCATGCGCGACGTCGCCCAGCGGGTGGTCGACGGCACGTTGGCCCCCTGAGCCCGGGCCCCCGGCAGGCACGCCGAGCGTGCCCAGCGGGAGCGCCGACCCCGTAGTGTCGGGGTGATGGCCGAGACCGAGGAGCGAACCGGGCCGCTCTTGTTGCTCGACGGCATGTCGCTCGCCTTCCGCGCCTACTTCGCGCTGCCCGACACCCTGGCCACCTCGAACGGCGTGGTGACCAACGCCGTGCACGGCTTCGCGTCCATGCTGGCCTACCTCATCCGTGAGCAGCGCCCTTCGGCGGTGGCGGTCGCCTTCGACGCACCGGGGGACACCTTCCGCGACGAGATGCTCGAGGACTACAAGGCGGGAAGGGCCGAGACCCCGTGGTTGTTGCCCCCGCAGTTCGACATCATCCGTGAGGTGATGGCGGCGCTGGCCATCCCGGTCATCGAGGCGCCGGGCTTCGAGGCCGACGACGTGATCGCCACGCTGGCCACCGAGGCGGCCGAGCGCGGCAGTACGGTGGTCATCGTCACGGGCGACCGCGACAGTTTCCAGCTCGTCCGTGATCCGTACATCCGCGTCCTGTACAACAAGCGCGGCGTGAGCGACTACACGCTCTACGACGAGGCGGGCATCGTCGAGCGCTGTGGTGTGCCGCCTTCGCAGTACGTGCTGCTGGCGTCCCTTCGCGGCGACCCGTCGGACAACCTGCCCGGCGTGCCCGGGGTGGGGGAGAAAACGGCGGCCAAGCTGCTGACAAAGTACGGCGACCTCGACGGCATCTTCGCCCACCTCGACGAGCAGACGCCGAAGCTGCGCGAGAACCTGGCCGGGCACGAGGACCTGGCCCGCTCCAACGCCGCGCATCATCCCGCTGGTGCACGACGTCCCCCTCGACGTCGATGTGAGCCATCTGACGCTGGGTGGCATCGACCGGGCGGCGGCCGAGGCCACCTTCGAGCGCTACGAGATGAAGACCGTCTGGCAGCGCCTGGCCGAGCTGCTCGACGCCGGCGCGCTGGGGGAACCGGCCGAGGGCAGCGACACGGGTGCAGCCGCCGCCCGGGCCGCCGTGGCCGCCGGCGCCGCCGCCGAGGCGGCTGTCCCGGCCCTCGAGCTGCGCGACGTGGCGATCCCGGCGACGGCCGCGGAGGCGGCGAAGCACATCGGCGAGTTGGGCGCGGGACGCCTGGCAATGGCCGTTCGCTGGAACGGCATGCCGGGCCGGAGCGACCTGGTGGGCCTGGTCCTGGTGGCCACCGAGGGGGAGGAAGCCGGTCTGGCCGTGCTGGTGCCCGGCGTCGCGCTCGACCGCCTCCACGGTGGTGAAGAAGCTCAACACGGTCCTGGCGCGGCCGGTGGTCGGCCATCACGTGAAGGAGGCCATGCGCTCGTTGCTCCCGCTCGGCGTCGACGTGACCGGCCTCGAGATGGACACCGCGGTGGCGGCCTACCTGCTCGACGCCTCGACGGGGGAGTACGAGCTCTCTCAGCTCCGTGAGCAGACCGGCCAGCTGACCCTCGACATCGCCGAACCCGGGGAGACCGAAGCCGACCTGGCCCGCGAGACGGCGGCCGAGGCGTGCGACGTGGCCGCCATGGCCACGGGGTTCCGCCGCCGCATCGAGTCCGAGGACATGGTGCTCCTGCACGACGAGATCGAGACCCCTCTCGTGCGGGTGCTGGCCAAGATGGAGGTGGCCGGCATCGGCATCGACCGGGTCGAGCTGCAGGGCATCGCCGATTCGCTCAAGGCCAGGGTGTCCGAGCTCCAGGAGGAGGTCCAGCGCCTGGCCGGGCACGAGTTCAACGTGAACTCGACGCCCCAGCTACGCACCGTGCTCTACGAGGAGCTGGGTCTCACGCCGGGCAAGAAGACCAAGACCGGGTTCTCCACCGACGCCCGCACGCTCGAGACCCTGCGCGGGGCGCACCCGATCATCGAGGCGCTGCTCGACTACCGGGAGGTGGAGAAGCTGCGCTCCACCTACGGCGAGAGCCTCCTGGCCGAGGTGCAGGCCGACGGGCGCATCCACGCCTCGTTCGGCCAGACGGTGGCCCGGACCGGGCGGATCTCCTCGGACCGCCCGAACCTGCACAACATTCCGGTGCGCACCGAGCTTGGCAAGCAGTTCCGCAAGGCCTTCGTCCCCGCGACAGGCTGCACCTTCCTGGTGGCCGACTACGACCAGGTCGAGCTGCGCTGCATCGCCCATCTCTCGGGTGACCCGGGGTTGATCGACGCCATGACGTCGGGGTCCGACGTGCACCGCACGGTGGCGGCGGCCGTCTACGGCATCCCGCCCGAGATGGTCACCCACACCCAGCGCGAGTTCTGCAAGATGGTCTCCTACGGCCTGGCCTACGGCATGGAGGCCTACGGGCTGAGCCAACGGCTCAACGTCCCGGTCGAGGAGGCGGCGGCCATCATGGAGAGCTACTTCGGCGCCTTCCCCGGGTGAAGCAGTACATGGACGAGACGGTGGCGGAGGCCAAGATCCGCGGTGCCACCCGCACCGAGTTCGGCCGGATCCGCCCGTTGCCGGACCTCAACGCGGCGAACTTCCGAGTCCGACAAGCGGCCGAGCGCCAGGCCATGAACGCCGGGATCCAGGGCCTGGCGGCCGACATCTTCAAGCTGGCGCTGGTCCGCCTCGACCGCGACCTCGAGGCCGCCGCGCTGGCCAGCCGCCTGGTGCTCCAGGTGCACGACGAGGTCATCGTCGAGATGGCGGCGGGGGAGGAGGAGGACGTCCGGCGCCTCACCGAGTCCGCTCTCACCGGGGCGGCCGACCTCACGGTGCCCCTCACCGTCTCCGTGTCGACCGGGTCGAGCTGGGCGGACGCCAAAGGCTGAGCCGGCTCGGCGCCGCCCCGTGCAGGCGCCGGCGCGTGCAGGGGCCGCCGCCGTGTGCGCCCCGCTGACCTGGTAGTCTTTCCCTCCTTGTCCGCCGGCCCGGTGGCGGACAACCCGTATCCGACGAGACAACGACCCCGGCGCGGTCCTGCGGGCGGAGATCCCGGCCGCTGTGAGGAGCTTCACCATGACTGACGTCCGCGACGTCCGCAACACCCTTCTCTCCCCCGAGCAGATGGGCACCTTCGACGCCGAAGGCAACTACACCCCGCGTCCGATCGTGGACGACGACCTGGCCGACACCGATCTCGAGCAGGCCATGGGGGACTCGATCATCGAGTTCGACGACGGCGACGTGATCGAGGGCACGGTCGTGAAGATCGACCGTGACGAGGTGCTGCTCGACATCGGCTTCAAGTCCGAGGGCGTCATCCCGGCTCGCGAGCTGTCCATCCGGAACGACGTCGACCCGAACGAGATCGTGTCGCTCGGCGACCACGTCGAGGCCCTGGTACTCCAGAAGGAGGACAAGGAGGGACGCCTCGTCCTCTCCAAGAAGCGGGCCCAGTACGAGCGGGCCTGGACCACCATCGAGGAGAAGAAGAACAGCGGCGAGATGGTCTCGGGCCCGGTCATCGAGGTGGTCAAGGGCGGCCTCATCGTCGACATCGGCCTGCGCGGCTTCCTGCCCGCCTCGCTCGTCGAGCTGCGCCGGGTGCGCGAGCTGCAGCCCTACGTGGGCAAGGAGATCGAAGCCAAGATCATCGAGCTCGACCGCAACCGCAACAACGTGGTGCTGTCGCGCCGGGCCTGGCTCGAGGAGGCCCAGAAGGAGCAGCGGGGCGACTTCCTGCAGAACCTCAAGCCGGGCGAGCGCCGCAAGGGCGTCGTGTCCTCGGTGGTCAACTTCGGTGCCTTCGTCGACCTGGGCGGCATGGACGGCCTGGTCCACGTGTCCGAGCTGAGCTGGAAGCACGTCGACCACCCCTCCTCGGTGGTGGCGGTGGGCGACGAGATCGAGGTCGAGGTGCTCGACGTGGATCTCGACAAGGAGCGCATCAGCCTCTCCCTCAAGGCCACGCAGGCCGACCCGTGGCAGGAGTTCGCCGACAGCCACGCCGTGGGCCAGCTGGTCTACGGCCGCATCACCAAGCTGGTGCCCTTCGGCGCCTTCGTGCAGGTGGGAGACGGGATCGAGGGCCTGGTGCACATCTCGGAGATGGCCGTGCACCACGTCGACCTGCCCGAGCAGGTGGTCACCCCCGGCGAGGAGCTGTGGGTCAAGATCATCGACATCGACCTCCAGCGCCGGCGGATCTCGCTGTCGATCAAGCAGGCGGCCGAGGGCGGCGAGGTCTCCGAGGAGTACCGCGAGGCCTTCGGCGAGCACGCCTACGACGAAGAGGGCAACTACATCGGCTTCGACTACGCCGAGGGCGAGTTCACCCCCGAGACCGAGGCGCAGGCGGCCTGGGCCGATTTCGCCAGCCAGGTGGGCACCCAGGTGCACGCGTCCGAGGGCGAGTCGGGGACTCAAGCGGCCGAGGGGGCCGTGGTGGCCGAAGGAGGCGACGGCGGTCAGGCGCCCGCTGCATCGGAGGCACCGGCGGCATCGGAGGCATCGGAGGCACCGGCTGCATCGGAGGCACCGGCGGGGGAGTAGGCATGCGCTTCAACCACATGGAGCTGACGTTCCCGGCAGGCACGCTCACGGCCGCCTTCCGTCAGGAGGTGGACGCCTTCTACGGGTCGGTCTTCGGGTGGGGCGCGCTCGACACCGAGGTGGTGGGACAGCTGTGCCACATCTTGCAGCCGGACCCCGACCAGTTCATCCTGTTGGCCGAGAGCGACCGGCCCATGTCCTCGCCGGGCTACGACCACCTGGGCCTGCTCCAGGACAGCCGGGAGGAGGTCGATCGGCTGCTGGCGGAGTGCGAGCGCTACGCCGAGAAGGACGACCGGGTCTCCATCGTCCGCTACGAGGACCTGGTGTACCCCGGGCTCACCGTGCACGCCTTCTACGTCAAGTACCTGCTGCCCATCTACTTCGACGTGCAGAGCATGGAGCACCGCGCCGCATCCTGACGCGCCGGGCCCGTCAGCGCACCCAGAGGTCGGCCGTGTCGACCTCGAGGGCGGCGCACAGGGAGTTGAGCACCTCGACCAGGAAGACAGCTCGGGACGTCAGGCCGGTGCCGTCGCTCCAGTCACGGATGTCCACCGCCCGACGGACGGCCTCGCGCACCAGCTGCGTCGTATCGCCGCCCATGCGGTCCCGCCAGCGGAGGTCCTCCCAGCGCCAGGGCCCGGCGGGGAAGGATTCGGGGATCGGCTCCGGCATGGGCGCCTCCGGTCGTCACTCGGTCACGACGTCACGGCCGACCGTGCCCCCCGCCATGTGGTCGACCACGTGGCAATGGTAGACGCCGCCCCGCCGCCGAGACCCTGATGCCGGCTCCGGGCGCCACCCGGCGGCACCCGAGTCAGGCCCGGCCGAGGGTACCGGCCAGGACGGCGGCGAAGCGCGGCGCTGCCTCCGCGTCGGTGGCCAGGAACAGCACCGGGTCGAGCAGCTCGAGCTCGAGCAGGACGGGCGAGCCGTCCTCGCCCGTCACGACGTCGGCCCGCGCGTAGGCCGTGGGGCCGTGCTGCGCCTCGGCCGCGGCTAGGGCGCGGCGCGGCGAGGTCGAGTTGGGCCCCGGTGGCCACGGAGGCGGTGACGACCTGGTTCTCGACCAGGTCGTCACGCGGGCCGGCTCCGCGCCGGATCATCGGCGCCTTGTGCACGGCGTGGCTGAAAACGCCGCCGAGGAAGACCAGGCCGGTCTCCCCCTCACCGTCGACGGCGGCTTGGTACGGCTGCAGCATGGCGGTGCGTCCCGACGCGGTGAGCGAGGCGACGTGGGCCCGGGCCGCGGCACGCTCGTGGACGCCGTAACGGGCCGTCGAGAAACCGCCGCACGAGACGGAGGGCTTCACCACCACCTCACCGCCGGGGAGGGCGACTCGCTCGGCCGGGGTGCCGGGCTCGATCCACGTCGTGGGCACCACCGGGACGCCGGCGGCCTCGAGGTGGCGGAGGTAGCGCTTGTCCAGGTTCCAGCGCAGCGTGGCCGGAGCATTGACCACGTGTGCGCCGGGACGCGCGCCCACCTGCCGGGTCCAGCGCACGAACGCGTCCACGTGGTGGATGTAGTCCCAGACCCCGTTCGCCACGACGATGTCGAATGCGGTCCAGTCGGCCGCCGGGTCGCTCCACACCACGGTGCGCGCGTCGATGCCGACCGTGGCCAGGGCGGCACGCAGCAGCGGCCAGTCTGCCTCGAGCTGCGGGTACGCCGGCGGAGCGGCCACGGCGACGCGTGGCCTGCGCCCGGTGGTGTTGTCGTCCACGCCCGCCGTGGCGGGTGCGGCGGGGCTCAACTCCCGATCGGGAAGTGGCAGGCCACCTGGTGGCCGGGGGCGATCTGGCGCATCTCGGGCACCTCCTCGCCGCAGCGCTTCTCGGCGCGCGGACAGCGGGTGCGGAACCGGCAACCCGACGGCGGGTTGATCGGGCTCGGCGGCTCGCCGCTCAGGGCCACGGACGTCCGTGTCGCCTCCGGGTCCGGCTCCACGGCGGAGGCCAGGAGGGCAGCCGTGTAGTGGTGCGCCGGCGCCTCGTAGAGCACGTCGGCGGGCGCGATCTCGCACAGGCGGCCCAGGTACATGACGGCCACCCGGTCGCTCACGTTCTTCACGACGGCGAGGTCGTGGGCGATGAACAGGACCGTGAGGTGGTACTCCTGCTTGAGGTCCTCCAGCAGGTTGAGGATCTGCGCCTGGACCGAGACGTCGAGGGCCGAGACGATCTCGTCGCACACGAGGAGCTTGGGCTTGAGGACCAGAGCGCGGGCGATGCTGATGCGCTGGCACTGGCCGCCCGAGAATTCGCGCGGGTGCCGCTGCCCGTTCAGGCCGGGGTCGATGCCCACCTTCTCGAGCATGGCATTGGAGGCCTCCCGGCGCTCCTCCTTGGTGCCGATCTTCCAAATGGTCAATGGCTCAGCCACGATGTCGACCACCTTGCGCCGCGGGTTGAGCGACGAGATCGGGTCCTGGAAGATCATCTGCACATGGGTGCGTATGGAGCGCAGGTCGCCGCGGCTGAGCGCAGTCAGCTCGGTGTCGCCGAATCGGATGCGCCCCGAGGTGGCCCGCTCCACCTGCACAATGGCGCGCCCGGTGGTGGACTTGCCGCACCCCGACTCGCCCACCAGCCCGAGTGTCTCGCCCGGATGCATGGCGAAGGTCACGCCCGCCACTGCCTGAACCACCGTGCTGCCCTTGTGGAACGAGACGTGGAGGTCCTGGACGGAGAGCAGCGGCTCGGCCGTGCCCGGTTCGGAGGGCTGCAGCACGGTCTCGGTCACGGTGCGGTCGCCCCGTCCTGCTCGGGGCCCGAGCCTGTGGCGGCGCCCGCGTCGGCGATCCGGCGCTCGGCGCCGACCGGGGAGGTCAGCGGGAACCAGCAGGCGTAGCTGTGCCCGGGGGCCGCCTCCACCAGGGGCGGTTTCTCGGCGTGGCACCTGTCGCTGCGGCATAGGGGCAGCGGGGGGAGAAGGGGCAGCCGGCCGGCGGGTGGAGCAGGTCGGGGGGCCGCCCCTCGATGGCGGTGAGGCGGGTGTGGCTCGGGTTGGCCAGCCGGGGCATGGAGTTGAGCAGCGCCTCCGTGTAGGGCATGGCCATGCTCTTGAAGAGCACGTTCGTCGGCGCCCGTTCCACCACGTTGCCGGCGTACATGACGATGATCTCGTCCGTGCGGGTGGCGACGACGCCGAGGTCGTGGGTGACCAGGATCATCGCCATGTCGCGGTCGTGCTGCAGCTGGCTGAGCAGGTCGAGGATCTGGGCCTGGACGGTGACGTCGAGTCCGGTCGTCGGCTCGTCGGCCAGCAACAGGCGCGGGGCGCAGGCCAGTGCGATGGCGATGACGACCCGCTGGCGCATGCCCCCCGAGAGTTGGGCCGGGTAGGCCTGGTAGCGCTCGAGGGGTGAGGGGATGCCCACCTGCATCAGGAGCGAGATCGCCGTCTCCTTCGCCTCGCTCTTGGAGAGCTTGAGGTGGATGCGCAGCGGCTCGGTGATCTGGTTGCCGATGCGTTGCACCGGGTTGAGCGACGTCATCGGGTCCTGGAACACCATGGCGATATGCGTGCTCCAGAGCTTGCGCAGCTCGTCGTCCGGCGCGTTGAGGATCTCGGTCTCCTTGTAGCGGACCGATCCGGTCTGGGTGGTGCTGGAACGGGGCAGCAGGCCCATGATGGCCCGCGACAGCACCGTCTTCCCCGAGCCGGACTCGCCCACGATCCCCAGTGTCTTGCCCTGCTCGAGTTGCAGAGAGACTCCCTGCACGGCGCGGAGCGCGCCGCGGCTGGTGGCGAAGGAGACCGCGAGGTCGTCGACCTCGAGCACTGTGCGCTCGCTCACTGCCGGGCCCTCACCCTCACAGCTTGATCTCCGTCACGTCGAAGTAGGCACGCAGTTTGTCGGCCACCACGTTGAGGCTGAAGAGGAGCAGGAACATGGCGGTGGCCGGGAAGATTACGAGCCACGGGTTGGTCTGTCCCTTCGCCCCCGTGAGGAGGCTCGACCCCTCGTTGAGCATGTTGCCCCAGCTCGGCGTGGGGGGCTGCACGGACAGTCCGAGGAAGGCCAGCGAGCCTTCGAGCACGATGATGGTGGCCACGGCGATGAGGCCGAACGAGACGATCGTCGGCATGATGTTGGGCAGGATCTCGCGCAGGAGGATGCGGGTGTCGCTGGCGCCGAGGGCCTTGGCCGCCATGACGAAGTCGCGCGTGGCGTAGGAGAGCGTGGCCGCCCGCACCACCCGGTAGATGAGCGGCGCGGCGAACACGCCGATGATCAGGGTGATCTTGAGCAGCGTGTGCCCCCAGAACGACACGATGGCGATGACGGCCACGATGGCCGGGAAGGCCAGGAAGACGTACGAGGTGGTGTTGAGGATGGTGTCCACGCGACCCCGCCGGAAGGCCGAGATCATCGCCGGGATGCCGCCGAAGACCAGGCCGATCAGCGCCCCGCCGAAGCCGACCACAAGGGAGACGCGCGCGCCGTAGATCAGGCGGCTCAGGATGTCGCGGTAGAGGTCGTCGGTGCCCAGGATGTGGCCCCACCCGGGGCCGGCGTTCTGCGCGCTGTTGTAGTTCCCCAGCGCTGGGTTGGGCAGCGGCAGCACCGAGGCGAAGGTGGCCAGCACAGCCACCATGACGATGAACCCGCCGCACACCCAGAAGAACGGCCCCAGCCGTTTGCGGTTCGGGTCCGCCGCCCTCTCCGCGGCGATCTCCTCCTTGATGTCGGCGAACGCCTCGTTGGTGGGGTGGGTCAGCTGGACGCTACTCACGGGCGATCCTCGGGTCGACGATGGTGAACAGGAAGTCGAAGATGAAGTTGATCAGCACGATGGCGACGGCGACGAACAGGGTGATGCCCTGCACCACGGTGTAGTCGTCCTGGTTCACGCTCGAGATGAGCTGGTAGCCGAGCCCCGGCATCTGCAGGAGGAGCTCGACGATGAAGGTGCCGGCGATCAGGCTGCCGATGGTCACGCCGGCCGATGCCAGCAGGGAGATGGAGGACGGCCGCAGCGCGTGGCGCCACATGATGCGCCGGTCCGAGAGCCCCTTGGAGCGCGCCATGGTGATGAAGTCCTCCTGCAGGGTGGAGATGAGGTCGTTGCGCAGGAGGCGGTAGTACACGACGATCCCGCCGAGCGCCAGCACGATCGACGGCAGCAGCATCGTGTGGACGTTGGACCAGAAGTTCTGCGTCAGCGGCACGTAGGAGGCGGGGCCGGGGAAGACGTGCCAGTGCACGGCGAAGATGAGCACGAGCACCGGCGCGATCACGAATGGGGGAAGGGCAAGCATGGCGAAGGTGCCGCTGTTGGCCGCCTGGTCGAAGAACCGGTAGGGCCGCCGTGCCGAGTGCATGGCCATCGGGAAGGCGACGGCGAAGGCGAAGATCTGCGAGAGGATGATCAGCTCGAGGTCGATGGGGAACGACTGGGAGATGATGCTCGTCGTCGACTGGTGCGTCGTGTAGGACTGCCCGAGGTTGCCCCGGAAGACGTTCCCGATCCAGATGAAGTACTGCTGGTAGAGGGGCTTGTTGAGACCGAGCTCCTTGTTGACCGCGGCCACGTTCTGCGGCGTCGCGTTCGGCCCGAGGATGGTGGTGGCCGGATTGCCCGGGAGGAGGTGGACGAGGAAGAAGGCGGCGAAGGAGACGAAGAGGATGATGATGATCAGCAGGACCACCCGCTTGGTGATGTAACGGGCCACGTCCTTCGACACCCCCTTCGCTCTGCGTCCTCGCTGCGACTCGGTTCCCCGGCACCGTCCCACCCCTACCGGCGGCGGATGATCCTAGACCCGGACGCCGTTTGTCTACCATGCGGCCCATGCCCGACGAGGTTCCCGCACTCAGCGGTCGCACGCGCCTCGTGGCCGCCGTGGGCGTGGTGCTGGTCGTCGCAGCCGGGGTGTTGCTCCGCTTCTGGACCCGCTCGGGTCTGTGGCTGGACGAGGCGTTGACGGTCGACATCGCCCGCCTCCCGTTGCACCAGATCCCCGACGCCCTCAAGCACGACGGCGCCCCACCGCTCTACTACTACGTCCTCCACTTCTGGATGCTCGCCTTCGGGCAGTCGAACGAGTCGGTGCGCGCCCTCTCGGGCCTCGTCGCCGTGATCACGCTGCCTGTCGGATGGCTCTGCGGCAGGCGCTTTGGGGGCCGGGCCGTCGCCTGGACCATGCTGGTACTGCTGGCCAGCGCGCCGTTCGCCGTGTACTACGCCACCGAGTCGCGCATGTACGCGCTGGTGATCCTGCTCACCGGATGCGGGTTCCTGGCCCTGCAGCGGGCCGTGCGGTCGCCGCGCCCGGGCAACCTCATCGGGGTGGCCGTGGTCACGGCGGCCCTGCTCTACGCGCAGTACTGGTCCATCTACCTGGTCGTCATGGTGGGCGTCTGGCTGGTGGTGTCCGTCGTGCGGAGCAGGCACCGGGGCCGTCCCGAGGACGCACCGTGGGCGGCACTGCTGGCGGTGGCCACCGGCTTTGTCCTCTTCCTGCCGTGGCTGCCGACGTTCACCTACCAGGCCAGGCACACCGGGACCCCGTGGGCGGCACCGCCGAACTTCTCCGCCGTGATCAACGCGCTCACCGGCTACACGGTCAACCAGGGGTCGACGCAGGCGACGGCCACCAACCAGGGCCGGCTCCTGGCCGTCATCTATTTCTGCATGCTGGCGCTGGCCGTATTCGGCGCCGGGGTCAGCGGCCGCATCATCGAGCTCGACCTGCGCACGCGCCCGCGGGCGCGCGGCGTCGGGTTCGTGGTGCTCGGGACGCTCTTCGCCGCCATCGCGGGTGGCATCGCCACGTCGAGCGCGTTCTCCTCTCGTTACGCGGCGGTGGTCTTCCTGCCCTTCCTTCTCCTGGTGGCGCTGGGCACCACGACGCTCCTCGGCCCGAACATACGCCTCGTCCTGGTGGCCCTCGCCGTGGTGGCCGGGCTGGTGGGCTGCGCGCAGAACGTGACCACGCAGCGCACGCAGGCGGGTCCGGTGGCTGCGGCCATCAACGCCCGGGCCCGGCCGGGCGACGTCATCGCCTTCTGCCCCGACCAGCTGGGGCCCGCGGTGGTCCGCCAGATCGAGCACCCGGCGCAGTACGACATGGTGACGTTCCCGCGGCGGACGGGCCCCCAGATCGTCGACTGGGTGGACTACTCCGACGCCGTGCACGGGGCCAGCCCGACGGCGTTCGCCGACGCGGTGTTCCGCAAGGCCTCGGCCAGGGGCGCCCATATCTGGTACGTCTGGCAGCCGGAATACGAGACCTTCGGTATCCGCTGCGAGACCATCGCCACCTCCCTGCTCGACACCGCGGGCAAGAGCGGCGGCGGGGGCCGCAACATCGTCATGAGCCATCCCGCGCTCTTCTACGAGCCCATGAACCTGACCGAGTATGCGACGGGCTGAGCCGTGACCGGCACCGGCGGCGAGCCCTGGGCCACCGTGCGCCGCTGGTGGGCATGGCTGCCCGAGTCCCTGCGGGCGGCGTTGCCGCCCTACCTGGTGGCCCGCGTCGTCGTGGGCGGTGCCCTCGGCCTGGCGCACTTCGTCGTGGACCGGACCCACCCGGCGACGCCAGGCGTGGCGGCCCGGGTGCACCAGGGTCTGCTCGGCTGGGACGCCGGGTGGTACGAGACCATCGCCCGCGGGGGCTACGCGCCGCTCGGTCGCGAGTCGCTGCGGTTCTTCCCGGCCCTGCCCGCGTTCACTCACGCGGTCGCCTGGGTACCGGGGGTCGACGACGGCGTCGCCCTGGTCCTCGTGGCCAACGCGGCCGCGCTGGCCGCCACCGCCATGCTCTTCGTGCTGGTGCGCCGCGACACCGGCGACGCCGCGGTGGCGCGCCGGGCCGTCTGGATCCTCAGCCTGCTGCCCTCGGCGTTCGTCCTCGTGATGGGCTACGCCGAGTCACTCCTTCTCGTGCTGGCGCTCGGGTGCTTCCTCGCCTTGCGTCCGTCGCCCGAGCGGCCCGGGGCCCGGCCGAGCTTCTGGGTCGCGGCCGCGCTGGGGTTTGGGGCCGCACTGACCCGGCCCGTGGGGGTGCTGCTCGCCGTGGCCGTGGTGGCCGAGCTCGTCCGTTGGTGGCCGCGCCTCGGCCGTGCCGGGCGCATGGCCGGCGGGGCCGCCGCCGCCGCGCCCCTGCTCGGGTTGGTGGCCTTCGGGGCCTGGGCCGAGCACACGGTCGGCGACTGGTGGGCCCCGCTGCGGGTCCAGCTCCGCAGCTCGCACCACGGGGGGCTGGCGGACCCCGTGGCCACCCTCTCCCACGACACCGCCGGATTGCTGCACCACCACGTGGGCACGGCCCTGCACGTGCCCTGGGCGCTCCTGGCCGTGGCGCTCCTGGTGGTGTGCTGGCACCGGCTTCCGGCCTCGTACACCCTGTTCGCCGCGGCCGTCCTGGCCGTGGCCCTGGCCGGGACCAACCTGGACTCCTTCGAGCGCTACGCCCTGAGCGCCTTCCCGCTCACGGTGGCCGCGGCGCTCGTCCTCGTGAACGACCAGGTGGAGCGGGCCGTGCTGGCCCTCCTGGCGAGCGGGCTGGCCGGCTACGCGCTGCTCGCCTTCTTGAATGTCTCCGTGCCCTGAGCCGCGCCGGCCGCGTGACGGCCTGTGGGCGGGAGGCGGGCAGCCGGCGGGCGGGTGGCACAGGCGCGGCCGGGGCGTGCGTCCCTGGCACCGCGCGGGGGGTCAACTATCGTGCTCAGCACCATGTCCGACCCCGCGCAGGCCCCCGTCGTCATCGCCGGCGCCGGGCCCGGCGGCCTGACCGCGGCCTACCTGCTGACCAAACGGGGGGAGCACCCCCTCGTGCTCGAGGCGGACGACGTCGTCGGCGGCATCAGCCGCACGGTCGAGCGCGAAGGGTGGCGCTTCGACCTGGGCGGCCACCGCTTCTTCACCAAGGTGCCCGAGGTCGAAGCCCTCTGGCACGAGATCCTCCCTGAGGGCGATTTCATGCTCCGGCCCCGCATGAGCCGCATCTTCTACAAGGGGAAGTTCTACGACTACCCCCTCAAGGCGATGAACGCGTTGCGCAACCTCGGCCTCGGTGAGGCCTTCCTCTGCGGCTCGTCCTACGTGTGGGCGCGCATCCACCCGCCCAAGGACGAGTCCAACTATGAGAACTGGCTCGTGGCGCGATTCGGCTGGCGCCTCTACCGCACCTTCTTCAAGACCTACACCGAGAAGGTGTGGGGCGTGCCAGTCTCGGAGATGCCGGCCGACTGGGCCGCCCAGCGGGTGAAGAACCTCGACCTGCGCAAGGCCGTGATGAACGCCGTGCTGCCCAAGCGCAACCAGACGGACATCACCACTCTCATCGAGGAGTTCCAGTACCCCAAGTACGGTCCCGGGATGATGTGGGAGGTCTGCACCGAGAAGGTGGAGCGGGCCGGGGGCACGGTGGAGCTCGGGGCGCGTCTGACCGGCATCAACGTCCACGGAGGCCGCGCAGCGTCGGTCACCTACACCCAGGGCGGCGCGGAGCAGACCGTGGCCGCCTCGCACGTGGTGTCGACCATGCCGATGCGCGAGCTGGTGCACACCATCCGGCCGGCGCCGCCGGCCGAGGTGGTCGCCGCAGCCGACGACCTGCACTACCGCGACTACCTGACCGTGGCGCTGGTGGTGCCCGAAGCGCGCAGCTTCCCCGACAACTGGATCTACATCCACGCGACCAACGTCGAGGTGGGGCGGATCCAGAACTATGGGTCGTGGTCGCCCTACCTGGTCAAGGACGGGCGCACCTGCCTCGGGTTGGAGTACTTCGTCTTCGAGGGCGACGACATGTGGAACAAGCCCGACGACGAGCTGATCGCGCTGGGTACGAATGAGCTGATCCAGCTCGGCCTGGCGGCCGAGGGCGACGTGGAGCGTGGCTACGTCGTGCGCGTGCCTAAGGCGTACCCGTACTACGACTTCAGCTACAAGGCCAACGTCGAGACGATCCGCAAGTGGCTCGAGGCCGAGGCGCCCAACGTCCACCCGGTGGGGCGCAACGGCATGCACAAGTACAACAACCAGGACCACTCCATGTACACCGCCATGCTCACGGTGGAGAACATCTTCGGCGCCGATCACGACGTGTGGACGGTCAACGTCGAGGAGGAATACCACGAATCCGGATCCACCGGACGGGACGCCCCCGTGTTGCCCAGGCGGACGGTCACCACGGCGGGCAAAGTCGACGCTGGCTGAGCACGCGGCCGCCGCCGGCTCATCGGTGGCGGCCGTGGATGACCCTCGCTGCCGCCGGGCTGGCCTACCTGGCCCTCGGCTTCGTGCTGTGGGTCCACGCCTGGGCCGACGGCGCCACCACCCACACGCTGTGCGGCTGTGGCGACCCGGCCTTGTTCTTGTGGTTCTTCCAGTGGCCCGCCACCGCGCTGGCCCACGGCGAGAGCCCGTTCTTCTCGACCGCCCTGTTCCACCCGACCGGCATCAACCTGCTGTCGCAAACCTCGGTGATGGGGCTGAGTCTGCCCCTGGTACCGGTCACGTGGATCTGGGGCCCGGTGGCATCGCTCAACGTGGCCTCGACCCTCACCCCCGCGCTCACCGCGTTCACCGCCTTCGTGGTGGTGCGGCGCTGGGCGCCGTGGACGCCGGCGGCCTTCGTGGCCGGGCTGCTCTACGGGTTCTCGCCGTTCGTGCTCACCAGCCTCGAGTTCGCCCACCTGATGACGGCGGCGCTCATGGTGCTCCCGCTCATCCTCGCCGTTCTCGACGAGATCCTGATCCGCCAGCGCCACCGGGCGCGCTGGTCGGGCGCGCTGCTCGGGGTGCTGGCGTTCGTGCAGTTCTTCATGTCCACCGAGGTCCTGGCCATCGTGGTGGCGGTCGCGGCCGTGGGCCTGCTGGTCCTGGTGGCCTATGGGTGGCTGGCCCGGCGAGAGGACCTCGTCAGTCGGGCGCCCCACGCCGCACGCGCGCTGGCCGTGGGCGCGGCCGTCGGCGCCCTGCTGCTGGCCTGGCCCGCCTGGTACGCGCTGGCCGGCCCCGCCCACCTGTCGGGCCTGGTGTGGCCCGACATCCCAATCAGCGGGTTCCTCCCGTCGAGCTTCGTCAGCGCCGGCAACCCCGACCCCCACGACGTGTTCATCCTCCTGGGGGGCTACGAGGGGGCGCCGCTCGGTTCGGCCGGCTACCTCGGCTGGGCCCTGCTGGCCGTGCTGGGTGCCGGCGTGGCCGCCTTCTGGCGCGAGCGCGTCCTGTGGTTCTTCGCCTTCCTGTTGCTGTTCTGCGCCGCCTTCTCGCTCGGGGCCCGCCCGCACCAGTGGGAGCCGGTGCGGATGTTCTCGCACCTGCCTGTGCTCGAGAACATCATCGTGCAGCGCTTCATGGCCGTGGGCTACCTCGCGGCCGCCGTCATGCTGGCGGTGATCATCGACCGCCTGCACCGGGCCGTCCCGGACTGGCGCGGCGACCTCGCGTCGGTGGGGGTGGCCGTCGTGGCGCTGCTGCCGATGGCGACCACCTTCGGCAGCCGCCTGCCCTTCGCCATGCGCCCCGTCGTGCTGCCCCGGTGGTACGAACGGGTGGCGCCCGCGCTGCCGCCCGGACGCGTCGTGCTGCCGTACCCGACAGCATTCTCGGGGAACCAGTCGGCCATGGCCTGGCAGGCGGTCAACCGCATGCACTACGACCAGGCGGGAGGGGGTGGGCCGCAGGGGGTGGCCCACCGGGCCGGGAGCGCCGAGCCGGGTTTCCTCGTGCTGGCCGGCCTGGGGGCGCCGTTCGGCCAGCCCCCGCCCGCCCCCACGCCGGCGCACCTGGCCGCCGTGCGCCGCGCCCTGGCCGCCTGGGAGGTGAGCACGGTGGTGATCGCCCCCGATCCGGAGGCACCGGCGGTCGAGCAGGGGACCGACCCCGCGTACGCGGCCGCCTTCATGACGGCCGCCCTGGGCGTCTCGCCCACGCTGCAGGCCGGCGCCTGGGTGTGGGACGACGTGCAACGTCAGATGCGGCACGCGCTGCAGGTGCCGGCGGGCGCGCTCACCTCGTGCGCCCTGCAGGCGGGATCGGGCACCGGGCGGGTGGTGGTCTCCATGGCACTGCCGGGCTGCGTGCGCCGGGCCGCCCGGGCGGGCGGCTGACCTTGGGCGAGGAGGGCGGCTCAAGCCAGGTCCCCGCCGGGCCGACGCGTAGGTGTCGGCTTCCACGGGGAGGGCGTGGCTGGCATGAGGCGAAGCGTGCTGCGGGCCCTGGTCGCGGGCGCCGGCCTGCTGGCGGGCTGTCTCGCCGCGGCGGTGGGCGCCCCGACGCCGGCGGGGGCACGTGCGGCGCCCGTCGACGTCCGCACCGCCCCCGGCCTCACCCCGCCCGAAGCGAGCGTTCTCGAGCGGGCCGGCGCCTTCGGTGGCCGGCCGGTGCACCTTCTCCTCGTGGGCGACTCCATCGCCCTGACCCTCGGGATGGGTCTCTCCGTCGATGCCCGCTCCCGCTACGGGGTGGACGTGGCCGACAACGCCGCCATGGGGTGCGACCTCGACCCGCAGTCGTGGGTGTACCTGGCGGGCGCCATGGCCCGGGCCACCCAGGGCTGCGTGTCGTGGCGCGTGTCCTGGCCGTTCGTGGTGGCCGAGCGGCGTCCCCAGGTGGTGGCGCTCGGACTCGGGCGCTGGGAGGCCACCGACCATCTCTACGACGGCCGGTGGGTGCACGTGGGCGAGCCTCTGTGGGACCAGCACCTGGCCGGCGAGCTGGGTGATGCAGTGTCGATCCTGCACTCGTTTGGTGCCAGAGTGGTGCTGTTCACCATGCCCTACGTCGACCCCACCGACCGCCAGCCCGATGGCGCGCCCTGGCCTGAGGACGACCCGGTCCGCGTCCAGGCCTACAACGCCGTGGTCGCCCGGGTGGCGCAGGCGCACCGCGGCGTGGTCTCGGTCATCGACCTCAACAAGATGTTGAGCCGCCACCACGCCTACGCCGCCTCGCTCGACGGCGTCGCCGTACGGACGGACGACGGCATCCACATCAGCGTGGCCGGGGGCGAGCTGCTGCAGCGCCGCATCCTGCCCGCGGTTGGCCGGATCGGCATGGAGGACGAAGCGGCGGTCGGGTCGGGCACATGACCGAGCAGGACGCCGCGGAAGCCCCCGCGGCCGAGGTCGTCGTCGAGTCGGTTCCGGCCGCGATGGCCCTCGCACCGAACGCCGTGGGGCCGAACCTCGGCGCCGAGATACTGCTCGACGAGGAGGGTCGCCCCGGCGTCGAGTCGATGCGCGCCGGCCTGCTCCAGGCGGGTCCCCTCGCCGCGGCCGGGGTCTTGGCCAACGGGGCCAGCGTCGTCCTGACCGTCGCGCTGGCCCGGCTGCTCGTCCCCCACAGCTACGGCGTGCTCAACCAGCTGACCGGTCTCTACCTGATCCTGTCCATGCCCGGCTCGGCCGTGGTGGTGGCCGTGGTCCGGCGCGTCACCTTGTGGCACGAGGACGGGAGCGGGCACCTGGTGCGCCGCTGGGCCGGGCGCGTGCACCGCCAGGGCACGGTGCTGGTGCTGGTGTGGGCGGTGGTCGTGTTCGTGAGCCGACACGACGTGGCCGTTCTGCTCAACCAGCAGAGCGGGATCGGCATCGCCGCCATCCTCACGGCGGCCGCCTTCTTCGTGCTCCTGTCCCTCGACCGGGGCCTGCTGCAGGCCCACCGCTCGTATCAACCGCTGGCGGCCAACCTCCTGGTGGAGATGGGCGTGCGCGTGGCCGCCGTCCTCGTCCTCGTCGCGGCCGGCTTCGGCCCCTCGGGTGCCGCAGTGGGCGTGCTGGTCGGCGAGGTGGTGGCGGCGGCGCACGCGCGCTGGGCCGCCGTGCGCGCCTGGTCGGCCGACGGCCGCGCCCCGCGCCGGTGGGCCACCGGGAGCTGGGCCGGGTCGCTCCGGCCCGACCCGGTCCTCGGCGGGAGCTCCACCGAGCGCCGCACCGTGGTGCTCGACCTCGTCGTGGCCTCGGTTTCGCTGTCCATGGTGGCGGTGCTGCAGAACATCGACGTGCTGGTGGTCGGGCGCGACAACCCGGGGCACAGCGGTGCGTATGCCGCCGTGTCGGTCACCAGCAAGGCCATCGTGTTCGGCGCCATCGTCCTCGGCGGCTACCTGCTGCCCGAAGCCGCCATCCGGTGGCGCCAGGGCGGCCACGCCCTGCGCCAGTTGGCCGTGGTGCTGGTGCTCCTGGCCGTCCCCTCGATCCTGCTGCTCGGTGTGGCGCTGTCCGCTCCCGAGGTGCTGCTTCAGGTGGTCTTCCACCACGACTACACCTCGGCGGCCGACGCCCTGGCGCCGCTGGTCGTCGCCATGATCATGCTGAGCGTGTCGGTCGTGCTCACCATGTACCTCCTCGCCGTCGGCCGGCGCTGGGTCGCCGGCGTCCTCGTGGCCGGGGCGCTGGGGCTGACGCTGGCCGTGCTGTCGGTCCACGGAGCGCCCCGGGCAACGGCCCTGGTCGACCTGGCGGTGCAGGCGGTCGTGCTCGTGGTCATGGTGGCCGGCTTCGCGCTCGTCCACCGGGTCCGAGTCCGGGGGTCTGACCGGGGGTAACCTGCCCTCCGATGCGTGAGGCTCCCCCTCCTCTCCTGCTCGAATCCCCCTTGCGCCGCCGGCCGGGATGAGGCCGCCCGCACCGGGCGACGGGCATCCGGCGTCTGCCCGGGGCCACGCGGGCAGTTCGCCGACCGGTCTGCCGGGGGTGACCCGCCCGGCGGCCGACGTCTCGCCGGCCTCGGCGCGCGAGCTGGCTTCCCTGGCCGCCGAGGCCGGGATCCGGCGTGTCCACTTCGTGGCCTGGCGCGACCTCGACGACCCTGAGGCAGGGGGCTCGGAGCTCCACGCGCACATGGTGGCGTCCTACTGGGCTGCCGCCGGTCTCGACGTCACGTTCCGCACCTCGGCCGTCCCCGGCGCGCCGGCGGCCATCACCCGCAACGGCTACCGCGTGCTGCGCCGGTCCGGTCGGTACGCCGTCTTCCCCGGTGCGGCCTGGGAGGGGATCCGGATGGGGCACCGCCCGGGTGACGCGCTGGTCGAGATCTGGAACGGGATGCCCTTCTTGTCGCCCCTCTGGTATGGCGGGCCGCGCCTGGTCTTCCTGCACCACGTGCATGCCGAGATGTGGGGCATGGTCCTGCCGCCCCTGCTCGCGCGCGCCGGCGACACGATGGAGCGCCACGTGGCCCCCCGCTTCTACCGCTCCAGCCGCGTGGTCACGCTCTCCGAGTCGTCACGCGAGGAGATCGTCGACATGCTCGGGCTCCCCGTGCACCGCGTCACGGTCGCCCCGCCGGGGATCGACGCCCGCTACACCCCGGGCGGGCGGCGCGACGACGCGCCGCTCGTGGTGGCCGTGGGCCGTCTCGTGCCGGTGAAGCGCTTCGACGTCCTGTTGCGCGCCCTGGCCACCGTGAAGCAGTCGCAGCCCGGCCTGCGTGCCGTCATCATCGGCGAGGGGTACGAGCGTGCGGCCCTGGAGACACTGCGCGGTCGAGCTGGGCGCCACCGACTGGGTGCAGCTGCCCGGGCGCGTGGACGAGAACGAGCTCTTGTCGTGGTACCGCCGCGCCTGGGTCGTGGCCAGCACTTCGCAGCGCGAGGGCTGGGGGATGACGCTGACCGAGGCGGCCGCCTGCGGCACGCCGGCCGTCGCCACGGCCATCGCCGGGCACAGCGACGCCGTGCTCGACGGCGAATCCGGGCTCCTCGTCCACGCCACGGACCAGTTCGCTGGCGCGCTCGGGCGGGTGCTCGGGGACGACGTGCTGCGCAGCCGCCTGTCGAAGGGGGCGCTCGAGCGGGCCCGCTGGTTCACCTGGGACGCCACCGCCCGTCGAGCGCTCGAGGCGCTGGTGGAGGAGGCCGCACGCCGCCCCTGAGCGGCTGTCCACCCCGGGCACGGCGCGTGCCCTCAGCCTGTCGGCTCCGGTTGTGGCCCGGCGTCATGTGCGCCCTCTGGTTCGTCTGCGTCCAGCCCGGCCGACCCGATTGATCCGTCCAACCCAGCCGAAACGTTTGGCCCGTTCGGGCGCTCCGGCATTGGGACGGCCCGCAGGGCACGGCGCCCGAGCGGCGTCCCGAGCCGCGGCCCAAGACCCGAGATGACAGCATCGGCCAGCAACAGGACCACGCCGAGCCAGATCAGGCTGGCCGCATCGGTGAAGAACCCGTCCCAGTTGGCCCCGGCCAGGAAGTGGTGCACCTGTTGGCCGCGCACGACGTTGATGCACGCCGCGGCCACGAAGGCCACCGCCCCCACCGAGGCGATGGCGCGGGTCCACGGGACGAGGAGGCCCAGGACGACCAGGCCGGCCACCGCGGCCGCCGCAGCAGGCGGCACGACCAGGAGGGCCATGACGCCGGTGAACGCCCCGATCACCAGGGCCCGGGGGAACCGCAACCAGCCCGAGCGGCGCAGCGCGCTGGGCGGTGGGGCCCCGGGCAGGGTCAGCGCAGCGGCGTCGAAGGGGATGGCCGGCCGTTCGGGCGCGTCGGGGCCGGCCGGGCCGCGCACCCGTCTGGGCAGACGGCCGCGGATCCGGCGCCGGGCCCCGGTGGGGAGGAAGCCGAGCACGAGACAGAGCACCAGGGTCAGCCCGGAGACGCCGAGGGCCGCCCACACCACGCGTTGGGGGGTCCAGGTCAGCTCGACGGTGAAGTGGGAACCGCCCAGCGCGTGCAGGTCGCCGGCCGTGATCGGCCAGCCGTTGGCGAATCCGTCGACCAGCTGGGGAGGGCCCAGGTCGACCGCGTGGGACCCGGCGGGGGCGCCCGGCCCGGGCGTGGCCACGGCCTTCCATCCCTTGTCGACGCTCTGGCCGAGGACCAGCTCGAAAGGCTCCGTGGCGCCGGCGGCGTGGCCGCCGTGGCCGTCGATGTGGGAGGACGTGGCCGTCACCGTGGCCGCCGGGCCGGGTTGGGTGGCCGGGAGCTGCGGCGTCCCGGCCGCGGTCGTCGTGGGGGTGGGCCCGGGCCCTCCGCCGGCAGCGGAGTCGAGGGTCAGCTGGTCGATGTCCCATCCGGTGCAGGAGCTGGGGACGCTGGCGCACGGCGCGTTGTGGCCGACTGAGGTGGCCACCACGTGCGGGCCGGCGCCAAGCGTGATCCCGTTCTTGTCGGCGCCGCAGGGGACCACTTGGACCTGCCCCCCGCCGAGCGCGTGCGAGGCAGAGCCGAGCACGGCCACCGACACCTGCCTGCCGTCGATGGTGAGGAGGTTCGACACGCAGGCGCCGGGAAGCCGGGCCGGGAGCGGCGCCGTGCGGGCGCCGTGGATGCCGATCTCCGCGATACCCAAGGGCAGGGCCAGGGGACCGGCCGAGTAGTAGTTCGCCGCGTACTCGTCCCGCACGCCGGTGAAGGACACGACGAGGTGAGAGCCGGTGATCGGCGCGAAGTCGACCGGAACGTCGGTCACGGCGCCCGGGACGGTGCCGTCAGCGATCGGGGGCAGGGTGACCGTGCGCACCTGGTTGCCCGAGGTGATCGTCATGGCGGTCGGGACCGAGTGGCGGCCGTCGGCGATCACCTGCATGTCGAGGCTGTTGATGGTCTGCGGCGTGCGCAGGTCGTAGGTCAGCGTGGCGCCGACCTGGGCCTTGGACCCGAGGCCGGGCTCCCAGGCCGTGGAAGGGTCGCCATCGACGGTGGCCGACGCCGTTTGGGCCAGGCCCCCGGGGAGGCGGCCCGAGGAGTAGGCGTTGACGACGGTCGTGGAGCCGGTGGTGGCGCGGCCGAGCAGGCGGTCGATCTCGTCGTCGGGGATGAGCGACGAGAGCGTCGCGCTGCCCGACAGCGTGAAGGTGCGGGCGGTCGGCAGCGTGAACTGGCGCGTGATGGTGCTCTCGGGGTCGTTGCGCGGCGGGAAGCCCGAGGAGCGCTGGCGTGTCATGACCACGGTGAGGCGGTCGGCGGCCGACGAGGTGCCGACCGCAGAGAGCATGTGCGTCGGCATCTGGAGCACCTGACGCACTTGCTGACCGGGGATCTCGATCTCGGAGAAGCCCACCGCGGCGGCCGACAGCGGGGAGGCCGTGTCGTCGGTGGTGCCGTCGACGGTCACCCGCAACGTGTGGAAGGTGCGGGTGGGGAACGAGAGGACCTGTCCCGGGGTGACGTGGGAGGCGTCGGTGAGGTGGTACTTGACCGGGTCCTTCCCGTCGAAGGTCAAGGTGACCGACGACACCCAACGGGAGCGGTCGCCACGCTGGGGCTGCACCACGGTGATGTGGTCGGTCGGCACGGGGTTGGTGAATTGAGCCTGCCACCACTCGCCGGCCGGGTTCGGCACGAACGTCCCGGCGATCCACGCCGTGTCGACGTTGTTGTCGATGGCGCTGAAGGCCTGGTCTTCGGGCGTGTAGGACACCGAGTTGCCGTAGCTGCTCGCCGTCACGTTGACCGCGCCGGCGTAGGTGGCGTACGTCTGGCTCGACAGCCCGGTGCCCGGGAAGAGCTCGATGGGGCTGTCACTCAAGTCGCTCTTGGCGGGGTTCTCGCCCGGCGTCTCGGTCGCCCCTGCGTTGGCGGTGAGAGTGTCCCATCGGAAGGCCTGCTTGCGGTTGGTGTCGGTCAGGACCAATTGCGCTCCCTGCGCGGCCAGGCCCTGTAGTTGCGCTGAGTCTCGGGCCAGCGTGCCGGCGTAGTAGAGGGCGCTCGGGGTGTCGAGGAGACCGAGCCCGGCCAGGTTGACCAGCCCGGTGGCGTCGCCCTCCATCACCACCGCCCCCGTGTTGGACTCGCCCCGCAGCATCGGGCGCGGCCCGGGCACCGTGTAGGTGACGACCGGCGCCGGCCAGGCCAGGCCGTCAGGCGTACTGAGGTCCTGCTCGTTGAGCGTCGACACGATCGAGGCGTTGGGCCGGGGAGACCCGAAGGAGACCGGGTCGGTCAGGCCGAGCGGCGTCTGGGCCAACTGGGCGGCGAGGATCTGGGGTTGGGGCACGCCGTAACGCTCGTACTGCTGGTCGTATTGCACCATGACGTCGCCCGCCCCCATGAGGCGCGCCACGGGTGCCAGCGCGTTCGTGTTGGCGGTGCCGTCCTGGATGGGGCCGTCGAGGGCGTAGAGCGTGTCGGCGGTGGCGATAGAGCCCATGACCTGCTGCTCGCGCGTGACGAAGTCCCGGTTCAACATGGCGGCCTGGGGGGTGTCCACGGTGTCGCCCCAGCGGTAGGCGGCGAAGTCGTTGCCCGGGATGGCGAGGACCCGCGTGCCGGGATGCGTGGCGTTGAGGTGCGCGATGGCGGCCAGCTGGTACGAGGGGAGGGCGTCGGGCTGGGTGAAGTTGTTGGCGATGAAGTCGCCCTCGAGGACGGCCGGCATGTTGGCCACGACCAGCGCGGCCACCAGGACTGAGGTGGCGACGCCCACGACCGAGAGCCGCCGCCACAGGGCGGTGAGGGCGCAGCCGAGCAGCATGAAGAGGGCCAGCAGCACAAGCGGCGTCGCTCGGTCCGTCGAGCGGAGGGCCAAGCCGGCGGTCGTGTTGGTCATGAACCACTTGAGTGCCCCGCCCGCCACGGTGGGGTGGGTGAAGGGGAAGGGGCCGACCGAGAGCACCAGGCCGACGAAAAGGAGCAGGAGGAAGTAGGCGCGCTCGCGCCAGCGGACGAAGGCGGCGGCCAGCACGGCCACCACAGGCACGGCGAAGGACGTGGCCAGCTGGGTCAAGTTCTGGGTCAAGCGGGTGGCGGCGTTCGTCCACGGCCCGAGGTGGTCGGACCCGTAGAAGTACCAGTAGCCGAGGCCGCGCAGGATGTCGACGGGGTTGGAGGTGGCCGACGTGGACGGGACGGTCTCGGTGAACTTCAGGACGTTCACGCCGTAAGCCGCCTCGACCTGCAGCCCGGCGATCCACCACACGGACGCCCCAATGGTGAGGGCCCCGATGCGCAGCGTCGTGGCCAGCGCGTGCCGCCAGGTGGACTCGCGCAGCACCACCACGGCGAAGAGGATCCAGAGCACGGGCGCCACGCCCACGTAGATGATGGAGCTGGCGTTGATGCCGCTGACCAGCGCCACCACCACGGCGAACAGCGCCGGTTCCCGCCAGCCTCCCCTGCGCAGAGCCACGATGGTCAGCCCCAGCATGAACGGGAGGCCCGCCCAGGGGAGCAGGATCACCGAGATGCGCCCCGAGTACTGCAGGAAGTAGGGCGAGAGCATGTACGCCAGGGCGGCCACGATCGGGCCGGGCCCCGACAGGCCCAGGATGCGCGAGAGGTAGAGGACGCCCAGCGCGGCGGCGAAGAGGATGGAGCCGATCCACAGACGCTGCGCCACCCACAAGGGGACGCCGAGAACGTGGAAGGCGGCGAAGAAGGGGCCCATCGGCAGGAGATAGCCGATGTACTCGTGGGTGACGGTCCCCAGGCCGACGGTCGGGTTCCACATGAAGGCCGCCTGGCTGAGGAAGCGGGTGGGGTCGAGGTAGAGGAACGTCTTGGTGTCGGGCGTGACCTCGCCTGGCCGGACGGCCAGGAAGGGGACGTAGGCCGCCAGTCCGGCAACCGTGGCGCCGCCGATCCACCACCAGCGGCTGCCGGTCGCCCGGAGGGTCCGCGGGGCGGCGTGCCGGCCGCGGCGGGCTCGGGGTGTGGGGGTGGCGGGCATGGAAGGGGTGGAAAAGGTCGCCGGGTAGTGTAAGCAGCCCCGCGCCACGAGGGCGTGTCATCCGAAAGGAGCGCCGGTGGCCACCACCACCAGAGCCCGTCTCACCGGCGAGCGGCCACAGCAGGGCGTCACCCCCGACTCGCTGCTCGCGCTCCACGAAGCCGGCTACCGGGCCGTGCTGGAGCGGATCGGACCTGGTCGGGTGCTCGACGTGGGTTGCGGGCAGGGGTTCGAGTCAGCTCGCTTCCTGGGCGAAGAGCGCGAGGTGGTCGGGGTGGACTACGCCGCCGAGGCCGTGGCCGCGGCCGGGGATCGCTACGGACCGGCGGGTCTCGAGGTCGGGCAGATGGACGCCTGCAAGCTGGGCCTGGCCACGGCCAGCTTCGACGGCGTGTGCTCGTCGCACCTGATCGAGCACTTCACGGACCCCGAGCCCCACGTGGCCGAGATGGCCCGAGTCGTCCGGGACGACGGCGCCGTGTTCGTGCTGACCCCGAACAAGCCGGCTGACTTTGAGAACCCGTTCCATCTCCACCTCTTCGACCGCGCCGAGCTGGCGTCCATGCTGCGCCGCCACTTCGACGACGTGTGGCTGGGCGGGGTCGACGCCGCATCCCACGTGAAGGCCGACTTCGCCGCCCGGCGAGCCAAGGCCAACCGGCTCTTGCGCCTCGACGTCCTCGACGTGCGGCACCGGATCCCGCACGCCTGGTACGTCTGGACCTACACGAGGCTGCTGCCCGTGGCGTACAAACTGGTCGCCGGCAACGACAGTGGCGGCGTGACGGGGATCACTGCCGACGACTGGTTCGTCACCGAGGAGCTCGACGACACGACGCTGGTCCTGTTCGCCGTGGCCCGCCGGCCCCGCCGGCCGCCGCCCGACGCGTCGACGCCTGATGCTGGCCGTCGGCCTCACCGGCGGGATCGGATCGGGCAAGTCGGCCGTCGCGGTCCTGCTGGTCGAGCGGGGGGCGGTCCTGATCGACGCCGACCAGGTGGCACGTGACGTGGTCGCCCCGGGTGGTCCCGCCTACGAACCGCTCGTCGAGCGCTTCGGGAGGGGCATCGTGGCCGCCGACGGGACGCTCGACCGCCCGGCGCTGGCCGCAGTGGCCTTCGCCGACGAGGAGTCGCGCCTGGCGCTCAACGCCATCACGCACCCCGCCATCGGCATCGCCATGATCGCGGCGCGTGACGCTTTCGAGGGCACGGACAAGATCGTCGTGCTCGCCATCCCGCTGCTCACCGCCGCCCACCGGGAGACCGTGCGCCTGCACAAGGTCGTCGTTGTCGACTGCCCGACGGAGATCGCCCTCGAGCGCCTCTTGAGCCAGCGCGGCTTCGACCGGTCCGACGCCGAGGCCCGCATCCGCTCGCAGATCACCCGCGAGGAGCGCGTCGAGGATGCCGACTACGTGCTCGACAATTCGGGCGACCGGGCCGCCCTGGTTCGCCGGGTCGACGAGCTGTGGGCCTGGCTCCTACGGGCCATGGCCGAGCACGCCGCAGAGGAGGTCACACCCCCCGGATAGCCTCGGTGGGTCATGCCCGCGTTCGAGGTCGTCTCGCCGTTCAAGCCTTCGGGCGACCAGCCCCAGGCCATCGCCGCCCTGTCCCGGGGGGTGGGCCGGGGCGACCGGTACCAGACGCTCCAGGGCATCACGGGGTCGGGCAAGACCGCCACCATCGCCTGGATGATCGAGCAGGTCCAGCGGCCCACGCTCATCATCGAGCCGAACAAGTCGCTGGCGGCCCAGCTGTCCTCCGAGCTCAGGGATCTCTTTCCGAAGAACCGGGTTGAGTTCTTCGTCTCGTACTACGACTACTACCAGCCCGAGGCGTATCTCCCGGCGACGGACACGTACATCGAAAAGGACTCGTCCATCAACGACGAGATCGACCGGCTCCGCCACGCCACCACGTCGTCGCTGCTCATGCGGCGCGACGTCATCGTGGTGGCCTCCGTCTCGTGTATCTACGGCCTGGGCTCGCCCGAGGAGTACCGGGACCGGATCCTGGCCCTGGCTGTGGGGGAGCAGGTCGACCAGCGCGAGATGCTCCGTCGCCTGGTCGATCTGCAGTACGCCCGCAACGACGTCAACCTGGTGCGCGGCACGTTCCGGGCCCGCGGGGACACCGTCGAGATCCACCCGGCCTACGAGGAGGCGGCCCTGCGGGTCGAGATGTTCGGCGACACCATCGAGCGGATCGTGCCCTTCGACGTGCTGACAGGGGAGATGGGCGAGGAGATGGAGGACGTCGCCGTCTACGCGGCCACCCACTACGTGACCGGCGACGAGATCATCCAGCGCGCCGTCGGCACCATCGAGGTGGAGCTCCGCGAGCGGCTCCAGGAGTTCGAGAAGGAGGGGAAGTTGCTCGAGGCGCAGCGTCTGCGCGTGCGCACGGAGCACGACCTCGAGATGCTGGCCGAGACCGGCGTGTGCTCGGGGGTCGAGAACTACAGCCGGCACCTCGATGGCCGGGCCCCCGGCGAGACCCCCTACACGTTGCTCGACTTCTTCCCCAAGGATTACCTCTGCGTGATCGACGAGAGCCACGTCGCCGTGCCGCAGTTGCACGGCCAGTACGCCGGCGACCGTTCGCGCAAGGACGTGCTGGTGGAACACGGCTTCCGGCTCCCGTCGGCGCAGGGACAACCGCCCGCTGCGCTTCGACGAGTTCGTCGAGCGGATCCCCCAGTGCGTCTTCGTCTCGGCCACGCCGGGGGCCTTCGAGTTCGAGCACTCGGCCCAGATGGTCGAGCAGGTCATCCGTCCGACCGGGCTGGTCGACCCCGAGGTGACGGTCATGCCGACGAAGGGGCAGGTGGACGACCTGTTGGCCCGCATCGCCAACACCGTCGGCTCGGGTGGCCGGGTGCTGGTCACGACGCTGACGAAGAAGATGGCCGAGGACCTGACGGACTACCTGGCCGACGCCGGCGTGCGGGTCCAGTACCTGCACTCGGACATCGACACCATCACCCGGATCGAGATCCTGCGTGAGCTGCGGCTGGGCACGATCGACGTCCTGGTCGGGATCAACCTGCTCCGGGAGGGCCTCGACCTGCCCGAGGTGGCGCTGGTGGCCATCCTCGACGCCGACAAGGAGGGATTCCTCCGCTCCGCGTCCTCGCTGATCCAGACCATGGGCCGGGCGGCGCGCAACGTGGACGGGTCGGTGGTCCTGTACGCGGACACCGTGACCGACGCCATGCGCGAGGCCGTGTCGGTGACACAGCGCCGACGGGCGTTGCAGCTGGCGTACAACAAGGAGCGCGGGATCGACCCGCAGACCATCCGCAAATCGGTCACTGACATCCTCGAGCGGCTGCGAGGGACCAGTGGCGGGGTGGCGAAAGCTGGCAGGAGCCGGGCCGAGGTTCGCAAGAACGCCGCGGTGCGGGGGAACCGCCGCCCGGGTCTGCTGGCCGAAGGGGCGGCCGCCTCGCCGGCCGCGGCGGTCGAGCTCATCACGCAGCTCGAGTCCGAGATGAAGGCCGCAGCGGCCGAGCTCCGCTATGAGGAGGCGGCTCTCCTGCGCGACGAGATCGCCGAGCTGCGTTCGTCCGTCCCGGGCTGACGCTCCACCCACCACTCGACCCACCTCAGGGAACGGTCCGGGGCCACACTGACTCGGCGCGCCATTCTGTCCGTGATCGCCGCGGCCCATCGGTCGCCGGGTCTATACGCCGACTCCCGGGGATGTGGTCGTGTGCCGTATACGAGCCCTCGGGGGATTGTCTTCATGCCGTATACGCGCCGGCACCCGTCGCGTATACAGCGCGAAGCACATGCCCGATCCTCCGGGTCCGAGGCGCTCGTGGCGAAGCACAACGCGGGAACAACGGGCAGGAGCTAGCGTCGCCACCATGCCGACAACCGCCCAGCTCCGAGAGGCGATGGAGCGCTACGCCACCACCGTGAGCTCCAGAGATGCCGACGCCTACGCGGCCCTGTTCACGGCCGATGCGGTGCAGGTGGACCCGTATCCCTCGAAGAACGAGGGCCGCGATGCCATCCGTGACTTCATCCAACGCTCCTTCGACGCCTGCGAGACCTTCCGCTTCGAGGTGGGGGAGATGCACCCCGTGGCGGACAAGGTGGCCATCACCTTCCACATCACGGTGACCATGGTCGCCGGAGGCACGATGCACATTCGCGGCGTGGAGGTCTTCACCGTCACCGAGGACGGGTTGATCTCAGCCGTCGAGGCCTACTGGGGCGAAAATGATGTGCAATTCGAAGAGGGCCCAAGTTAGTCTCGGCGCTGCCTGGCGGGTTGGCGAGAACACCAGGGCAGGAGGCGGAAACGGATGCGTCGCTGTATCGGGGTCGTCGCGGGCGCGACGCTCGTGATGGGGTCGATCGTGGGCCTGACACCGTCATCTGCCGGCGGTGCGACGTCGGCCGGGACGATCAGCGTGCTCGCAGGCAGCGGGACACAGGGCTTCGTCGGGAACGGGACCGCGGTCTCCTCGGCCGATTTCTTCGACCCCTCCGACGAGGCGGTGACGTCGGGCGGCACGTACATCGCCGACATGAAGAATTGCCAGGTGCGCGAGGTGACCGGCGGGACCATCGCCGCCTTCGCCGGAGTCGGAGGGTGCGTCACCCCCAACACCAACATGGCCTTGGTGAGCGTTCCGGGGCCGGCCGCTTCCGCCACGATCGGCATGCCCACGGGGTTGGCCGTGGATGCGTCGGGCACCCTGTACGTCGCCGACTGCATCGACTACACGGGCACGGGCTCGGGGTGCCAGCAGGGAGACATCCTGGAGATCTCCGGGGGCGCGATCTCCGTCCTGCTCACCGCGGCCCAGATCGGTGCTGCCTGGGGGGATGACGGAGCGCCGTGGGGCGTGCGCGTCCAGGGGGGGCAGCTCTACTTCAGTGACGTCGTGAACAACGTGGTGGACAGGGTCAGCACGTCGGGGGGCGCGATCACCACGGTGGCGGGCGACGGCGCGGCGGGGAGCGGAGGCGACGGCGGTGCAGCCACGTCGGCTCAGCTGGACGATCCCACCGGCATTGCCGTGGACGGATCGGGCGATGTCTTCATCGCGGACTCGAAGAACGCCCGGGTGCGCGAGGTGACGGCCGCGAACGGCGACATCGTCGCGTTCGCCGGCAACGGCGTCGCGGGGACCTCCGGTGACGGCGGCGCAGCTGCTGCGGCCGAGCTCTCCAAGCCGTTCGGTGTGGCCGAGGACGGTGCGGGCAACGTGTACATCGCCGACTTCACCGCGTTTTGCGTCCGCGAGGTGAGTGGCGGCACCATCTCCACCTTCGCCGGCACGTGCGGCACGAGCGGGTACGACGTCAACGGCGTGCGGGGCTCCTCGGCGCTGTTCGGGGGGTTGTCGTCGGACTCTCCACCCGGTGGGCCCTCCCAGGTGGTCCTCGACGGGGGCAACAACCTCATCGTCAACGACTACGGGGACAACCAGGTCGACGTCGTGGCGCTCCAGACCCTGACGGCGCCCTCGACACCCACGATCACGAACCTCCCCGGCAACCCCTCCGTGGGGCAGAGCTTCGTCGCCACGGTGTCCACGAACGGCGACGGGACCAGGTCGGTGTCTTCCAGCACCACCGGCGTGTGTACCGTGACGAACGGCGGCCTCACGGTGGACTTCGTCGGGGCCGGAACCTGCGCGCTCACGGCCAAGGTGACCGCCGGTACCGCCTACCAGGCCGCGACCGGGTCGACGCAGGGCATGACCGTCGTCAAGGCGACGCCGACGACACCGACGGTGACGAACATCCCGTCGTTCGCACAGGTCGGCCATGGCTTCGTGGCCACCGTGTCGACCAATGGTGACGGCGTGACCTCGGTGGTCCCCAACAGCCCAGCCGTGTGCAAGGTGGCCGCCGACGGGCACACCGTCAGCTTCGTCGCTTCGGGGATCTGCTCGCTGACCGCGCAGGTGGCGGCCGGCCAGACCTACGGTGCCGCGACCGGGCTGGCGCAGACGTTCCTGGTCAACCCGGTCACCGGGCCGACGACCCCCACGGCGTCCCAGGGCTACTGGCTGGTGGCGACCGACGGCGGGATCTTCAACTACGGCGACGCCGGGTTCTTCGGCTCGGCCGGCTCGGTGCCCCTCAACAAGCCCATCGTGGGCATGGCGGCCACGCCTGACGGCAAGGGCTACTGGTTGGTGGCCTCCGACGGCGGCGTCTTCAACTACGGCGATGCCGGCTTCTTCGGCTCGGCCGGCTCGGTCCCCCTGAACAAGCCCATCGTCGGCATGGCCCCGACCGCCACCGGCAAGGGCTACTGGCTGGTGGCGACCGACGGCGGGATCTTCAACTACGGCGACGCCGGGTTCTTCGGCTCGGCCGGCTCGGTGCCCCTCAACAAGCCGATCGTGGGCATGGCGGCCTCCCCGACGGGCAAGGGCTACTGGCTGGTGGCCTCCGACGGCGGCATCTTCAACTACGGCGACGCCGGGTTCTACGGCTCGACCGGCTCCATCCAGCTCAACCGGCCCATCGTGGGCATGGCGGCCACGCCGGCTGGCAAGGGCTACTGGTTGGTGGCCTCCGACGGCGGGATCTTCAACTACGGGGACGCCGGCTTCTACGGCTCGGCCGGCTCGATCCCCCTCAACCAGCCCATCTGGGGCGTGGCGGCCACGCACGATGGCAAGGGCTACTGGTTGGTGGCGATCGACGGGGGCATCTTCAACTACGGGGACGCCGGGTTCTTCGGCTCCACCGGCGGCCTCCACCGCGACCACCCCGTGGTGGGGATCACGCCCTCTTCCTGACCAGCGGCGCGCCTGACTGCGCGTGTCGCAGCGCTGACCCGACGCACCACCCGTCGCGTGATGAGGAGTGGCGTCATGAGGTGGGAACGCGTGGAGACCTGAGAGGGTTTGTCACCGTGTTGTCCGAAACCTCTGGGTGTTTTTCGAGGCTCAGGGTTACTCTCTCCTTAATGCCGGGCAATGGCGGTCCCGGCGAGGAGGCGGAAGAACTGTGCGTCGTATCTCTGGAGTCGTCGCGTGTGCGGCGCTCGTACTCGGTTCGATTCTCGTCCTGACACCGGCGGTCGCGGAGGCGGCCGGCACACCGACCATCAACGCGTTCGCGGGCACCGAGAACACCACCGGCCCCAGCGGCAACGGTGGACCGGCGACTTCGGCAACGTTGGCCAACCCGTCCGACGTCGCCGTGTCCCCGGTCGACGGATCGGCATACATCGCCGACTTCTTCAGCTGCCAGGTGCGTAGCGTCGCCGGCGGCATCATCAATGCCTTCGCCGGCAACGCCGCCACGTGCAACGCCGTCGTGACGGTCAGTGGGGTGCCCGGACCGGCGACGTCGGCCACCATCGGCGGGACGACCGGCGTCGCCGTGGACAGTTCGGGGAACGTCTTCGTCGCGGCGTGCGACGACTACACCGCGACGGGCAACGGGTGCACGTCCGGCGCCATCTACAAGGTGACCACCAACGGCACCATCTCGACCTTCGTCTCCGCTGCCCAGATGGGGGCCCGGTGGGGGAGCGGTAACGGCGCGCCCTGGGGTGTGCGCGTGGCCGGCGGGTACGTGTACTTCTCTGACGTCGTCGACAACGTCGTGGACCGGATCCCGACCACGGGTGGCAGCCTGACCGTTGTGGCCGGCAACGGCACTGCCGGGTTTACCGGCGGGGCCGCCACCACTACCGCCCAGCTCAGCGACCCGACGGGCCTGTTCGTGGACGGCTCGGGGAACGTCTTCGTCGCCGACACCCACAACTACGCCATCCGGGAGGTCTCCGACGGGGTCGTGTCCACGATCGCCGGGACCGGGTCGCAGGGCTCGGCGGCCAACCCGCCGGCGAACGCCCAGGCGACGCAGACCGCGCTGGTCAACCCGTTCGGCGTGGTCGAGGACAGCAGCGGCAACGTGCTCGTCGCCGACTACGGGGCCAGCTGCATCCTGAAGGTGACCGCCGGCGTCATTAGCACCTGGGGCGGGACTTGTGACGGCAACCCGGTCAGCGGCTCCAACGGCGTGGCCGTGACTGCGACCACGCTGGGCGGACCCTCGAACCTCGCCTTCGACGCAAGCGGGAACCTGTACGTCGTCGAGTACGACGGCCAGGTGGTGCGCGTGGTGTCGTCGGCCGAGCTCATTCCCCCGACTACGCCGACGATCTCGAACCTGCCTTCCGCGCCCGTCTTCGGCGGGAGCTTCAAGGCCAGCGTGAGCACCAACGGCGACGGCGTGAAGTCGGTGCGGTCCAGCACCCCCGCCATCTGCACGGTGGGTGCCAACGGCCTCACGGTCTCGTTCGTGGCGGCCGGCACTTGCTCGCTGACGGCCGAAGTGGCGGCCGGCACGAACTACGCGGCTGCCACCGGGTCGGCGCAGACCGTGACGGTCGGCAAGGCCACGCCTACCCCGCCTTCCATCGCCAACCTCCCCACCGCGGCGACCGTCGGACACTCCTTCGTCGCTGACGTGGTCACGAACGGTGACGGGACCACGTCGGTGAGCTCGAACTCGCCGGCGGTGTGCACCGTGGGCCCGGACAGCGTGACGGTGAGCTTCGTGGCCACTGGGACGTGCTCCCTCACGCCTGAGGTGAACGCTGGTACCGACTACACGGCTGCCACAGGGACGGCCCAGACCTTCACGGTCACCCCGGTCACCTCGCCAGGCGGCCCGTCCCGGGGCTACTGGCTGGTGGCCTCCGACGGCGGCGTCTTCAACTACGGGGACGCCGGGTTCTTCGGCTCGGCCGGCTCGGTGCCCCTCAACAAGCCCATCGTGGGCATGGCGGCCACGCCTGACGGCAAGGGCTACTGGCTGGTGGCCTCCGACGGGGGCATCTTCAACTACGGGGACGCCGGTTTCTACGGCTCGGCCGGCTCGGTGCCCCTCAACAAGTCCATCGTGGGCATGGCGGCCACGCCTGACGGCAAGGGCTACTGGCTGGTGGCCTCCGACGGGGGCATCTTCAACTACGGGGACGCCGGTTTCTACGGCTCGGCTGGCTCGGTGCCCCTCAACAAGCCCATCGTGGGCATGGCGGCCACGCCTGACGGCAAGGGCTACTGGCTGGTGGCCTCCGACGGGGGCATCTTCAACTACGGGGACTCCAAGTTCTTCGGCTCGGCCGGCTCGATCCCCCTCAACAAGCCCATCGTGGGCATGGCGGCCTCTCCGACGGGGAAGGGCTACTGGCTGGTGGCCTCCGACGGGGGGATCTTCAACTACGGGGACGCCGGCTTCTACGGCTCCAGCGGCTCGATCCAGCTCAACCGGCCCATCGTCGGGATGGCGTCCACGCCAGCGGGGAAGGGCTACTGGCTGGTGGCCTCCGACGGTGGGATCTTCAACTACGGCGACGCCGGGTTCCAGGGATCGACGGGCAACCTCCACCTGAACCATCCGGTGATCGGGATGGCCCCCGGGCTCTGAGCGGGGGCGGTGCGGGTGCCCGGGATCCAAATCCAGCCGCGCCGGCGGGAGTCTCGTTAAGGTCTCTGAGGTTGTGGCAACACCGAGGCAAGGAGCCCCGTCATGCGCCGAGCAATGACCGCGGTCGTCGGAGCGACCCTCGCCACGGGCTTTGCACTGGGCCTTGCACCTGCCGGAGCCGCGACCGGCCCGACCCCGGGCACGATCAGCGCCTTCGCCGGCACCGGCACCGCCGGAGCGACAGGTGACGACGGCCCCGCCACCTCGGCGGAGCTCGACAACCCCCAGGACGTGGTGACCGACGCCTCAGGCAACACGTACATCGCCGACGATGCCAACTGCGAGGTGCGCAAGGTCTTGCCGGGCGGGACCATCACCCGGTTCGCCGGGACCGGGACCTGCGGGGCGGCCACGGGGATCGGCGGCCTCGCTGTCAACGCCCAGCTCAACAACGCCAAGGGGGTGGCGGTCGATGCCGGCGGGAACGTCTACGTGACCGACAGCGGTAACCACCAGGTCGACAAGATCTCGACCAGCGGGGTCATCACGGTGTTCGCCGGCAACGGGACGGCCGGGAACACAGGGAACGGCGGCGCGGCGACGGCCGCCGAGCTGAACCTGCCCTGGAGCGTGCGCGTCGACCGGTCGGGGGACCTGCTCATCTCCGACGCCAACGCCAACGTCATCCGCGAGGTCAATGCCGCCGGGACCATATCGACGGTGGCCGGCAACGGCACGTTCGGGTACAGCGGGGACCACGGGCCCGCGACCGCCGCCCAGCTGGACAACCCGACCGGGTTGTCGGTGGACGCCGCCGGGAACATCTTCGTGGCCGACGAGCTCAATTTCGCCGTGCGCAAGATCGACGCCGCCGGGGTCATCACCACCATGGCCGGGACGGGGACGAGCGGCCTGACGGGCAACGGCGGCCCTGCTACCGCGGCTCAGCTGAGCGATCCCTACGGGGTGGCCGAGGACAACCTTGGCAACCTCTATATCAGTGACTTCGGGGGCAACTGCGTGCACAAGGTCAACGCAGCGACCGGGAACATCTCGACCTATGCGGGCACGTGCGGCACCTCGGGCAACACGGGGAACGGCGGCCCGGCCTCGGCGGCTCTGCTCAAGGGGCCGAGGCAGGTCTGGCTCGACACCAGTGGGAACCTCTTCATCGCCGACGGCACGGACAACACGGTCCGCAAGGTGACCCTGGCCTCGCCCACCGGGCTCGGCTACTGGACGGTGGCCGCGGACGGCGGCATCTTCAACTACGGCACGACCGCCTCCTTTGAGGGCTCGGCCGGCTCGGTCCACCTGAACAAACCCATCGTGGGCATGGCGGCCACCCCCGACGGCAGGGGCTACTGGCTGGTGGCCTCCGACGGCGGCATCTTCAACTACGGCGACGCTGGGTTCTTCGGCTCGACGGGGTCGATCCACCTGAACAAACCCATCGTGGGCATGGCGGCCACGGCCGACGGCAAGGGCTACTGGCTGGTGGCCTCCGACGGCGGCATCTTCAACTACGGCAGCGCCAAGTTCGAGGGCTCGGCGGGCTCGATCCACCTGAACCAGCCCATCGTGGGCATGGCGGCCACGGCCGACGGCAAGGGCTACTGGCTGGTGGCCTCCGACGGCGGCATCTTCAACTACGGCAGCGCCAAGTTCGAGGGCTCGGCGGGCTCGATCCACTTGAACCAGCCCATCGTGGGCATGGCGGCCGCCCCCGACGGCCTGGGCTACTGGCTGGTGGCGACCGACGGCGGCATCTTCAACTATGGCAGTGCCGGCTTCCAGGGCAGTGCCGGGTCTATCCACCTCAACAAGCCGGTGGTGGGCATGGCGGCCACCCCGGACGGCCAGGGCTACTGGCTGGTTGCCTCCGACGGCGGGATCTTCAACTACGGGGACGCCGGGTTCTTCGGCTCGGCCGGCTCCATCCACCTCAACCAGCCCGTCGTCGGGCTGGCCGGGGCCGCCTGACCGTCCGCGCCGGGACAGGTCCGGCCGGCGTCTCCGCACACCCGGCCGGGCCCGTCACACCACACCGGTATCCTCACCGGATGGCCGACCGTCTGGTCATCCGCGGCGCTCGAGAGCACAACCTGAGGGACGTCTCCCTCGATCTGCCGCGGGATCGCCTCATCGTCTTCACGGGCCTGTCCGGGTCGGGGAAGTCGTCGCTGGCTTTCGACACCATCTACGCCGAGGGGCAGCGCCGCTACGTCGAGTCCCTCTCGGCCTACGCCCGCCAGTTCCTGGGGCAGATGGACAAGCCGGACGTCGACTTCATCGAGGGCCTGTCGCCGGCCATCTCCATCGATCAGAAATCGGCGTCCCGCAACCCCCGTTCGACGGTGGGGACGATCACAGAGGTCTACGACTACCTGCGCCTGCTGTATGCCCGCATCGGGCACCCGCACTGCCCGATCTGCGGCCGGCCCGTGGCCCGCCAGACGCCCCAGCAGATCGTCGATCGGGTGCTCGAGCTGCCCGAGGGCACCCGCTTCCAGGTGCTGGCCCCGGTGGTGCGGGGACGTAAGGGCGAGTACAGCTCGCTCCTCGACGACCTGGCCAAGCAGGGGTTCGCCCGGGTCCGGGTCGACGGGGAGGCCCTCGAGCTGGCCGATCGGTCGGACCTGAGCCTGGCCCGCTACGAGATGCACACCATCGAGGTCGTGGTCGACCGGTTGATCCGGCGCGACAACATCCGCCAGCGCCTTACCGAGTCGATCGAGGCCGCTCTCGAGCTGACCGGGGGCACGGCCGAGGTGCTGGTCATGAACGGGGGCGAGGAGGGCGGGGGAGAGGCCGACGAGGCCATCACCTTCTCCCAGCACCTGGCCTGCACCCACTGTGGCATCTCCTTCGAGGAGCCCGCGCCGCGCAGCTTCTCCTTCAACTCCCCCTACGGCGCTTGCCCCGCCTGCCTCGGGCTCGGCACCCGCTTCGAGGTCGACCCCGAGCTCGTCGTGCCCGATGAGTCGCTCTCTCTGTCCGATGGGGCCCTGGCGCCGTGGGCGGGCGCCCGCAGCGAGTACTTCACCGGGCTCCAGGTGGGCGTGTCCGATCTGGGTGGCTTCTCGGTCGACACGCCGTGGAAGAAGCTGAAGGCCAAAGACAAGAAGCTGGTCCTCTACGGGACGGGGAACCGCACCGTGCACGTGCGCTACCGCAACCGCTTCAACCGGTCGCGGTCCTACGACGCCCACTACGAGGGCATCGTGCCCTGGCTCCAGCGGCGCCACGGCGAATCCGAGTCCGACTGGTCGCGCGAGCAGATCGAGATGTACATGCGCGAGGTCGACTGTCCCGAGTGCAAGGGCGCGCGACTCAAGCCCGAGTCGTTGGCGGTCACCGTGGCCGGCCGCAACATCCACGAGCTGTGCAGCCTGTCGATCGTCTCCGCTGTGGATGCCATGGCCGAGCTCGAACTCACCGAGCGTGAGCACATGATCGCCGACCGGGTGCTCAAGGAAGTACGCGAGCGAATGCAGTTCCTCCTCGACGTCGGCCTCGACTACCTCTCGCTCGCCCGGTCGGCCGCGACGCTCTCGGGCGGCGAGGCGCAGCGGATACGCCTGGCCAGCCAGATCGGCAGCGGCCTGGTGGGCGTGCTCTATGTCCTCGACGAACCCTCCATCGGCCTGCACCAGCGCGACAACCAGCGGCTCATCGCCACGCTCGTACGCCTGCGCAACCTCGGCAATACCGTCATCGTCGTCGAGCACGACGAGGAGACCATCCGCACGGCCGACTACGTGGTCGACATCGGACCGGGCGCGGGCGAGCACGGCGGCGCCATCGTGCACGCCGGCCCCGTGCGGGGGAGGAACGGGCTCCTCTCGAACAAGGCGTCCATCACCGGCCAGTACCTCTCGGGTAAGCGCTCCATTGCCGTGCCCGCCCGCCGCCGCCCGGGAGCGGGCGAGGTGGTGACGGTGCGCGGGGCGCGCGAGCACAACCTGCGCGACGTCGATGTCACGTTCCCGCTGGGGTGTCTGGTGGCCGTGACGGGGGTGTCGGGTTCCGGCAAGTCGACGCTGGTCAACGACATCCTGCTGCGCTCCCTGGCCCAGCGACTGCACCGGACCAAGACGCTGCCGGGCCGCCACCGCACCGTCGAGGGCATCGAGCACCTCGACAAGGTGGTCGATGTGGACCAGGCACCGATCGGCCGGACGCCGCGGTCGAACCCTGCCACCTACACCGGGGTCTTCGACCACGTGCGCAAGCTCTTCGCCCTGACGGCGGAGGCCAAGGTGCGCGGCTACCAGCCGGGGCGGTTCTCGTTCAACGTCCGCGGGGGTCGCTGCGAGGCGTGCGCGGGGGACGGCACCATCAAGATCGAGATGCACTTCCTGCCCGACGTCTACGTCCCCTGTGAGATCTGCCACGGTGCCCGGTACAACCGCGACACGCTCGAGATCACCTTCCGGGGCAAGACCATCGCCGACGTCCTCGACATGTCGTGCGAGGAGGCACTGGGGTTCTTCGAGCGCCAGCCGCCCATCGCTCGCCACATGCAGACGCTGGTGGACGTCGGGCTCGGCTACGTGCGGCTCGGGCAACCGGCGCCGACGTTGTCGGGCGGCGAGGCCCAACGGGTGAAGCTGGCCAGCGAGCTGAGTCGCCGGCCGACCGGGCACACGTTCTACATCCTCGACGAACCGACCACCGGCCTCCACTTCGAGGACACCCGCCGTCTCCTCGACGTGCTGGGACGGCTGGTGGAGCAGGGCAACACGGTGGTGGTGATCGAGCACAACCTCGACGTGATCAAGACGGCCGACTGGATCATCGACCTCGGTCCCGAGGGCGGGGACAAGGGCGGTACCGTCATCGCCGAGGGCACCCCCGAGCAGGTGGCCAAGACGGCCGGCAGCTTCACCGGCGAGGTGCTCAAGCCGGTGCTCGGACTGACGTAGGGCACGGGCGGGGAGAGCCTGGGCGGCTCAGGCGGCCCGGCCGGGGCCGCTGCGTGGGCGCTCGAGCTGGACACCATCGACGAAGATGTCGACCTTCTCGTTGTAGAACGCGACCAACCCGGCGATCGGGAGGAGCTCGCGGGTCGGGAAGCGATAGGTCCAGGCGACGTCGGGGTGCACCCGCCCGTCGATGCGCGCCGACCAGTAGCCGCCCGTGGTGCCCTTGTACGGGCACGCGGTCACCGTATCCGAGGCCAGCAGGCGGGAGAAGTCGAGGTCGGTGGGGTCAAGGTAGTAGCGGGTGGGGAGCCCGGTCTCGAAGACCATCACCGGAGAGGCGGACTGGCCCAGCACGACACCGTGCGACTCCACCCGGACCGTGCGGGTCGAGCGGAGCGCGTCGACCCGCACGTACGGGCTGCGCGGGTGCACGAAGACCTGCTCGTCCTCTTCGAACCAGGCGTCGAAGGCCTCCCACTCGAGGCGCACGGTGTCGTGGAGGCCCGGGATGTCCGATCGGGTGACGAGAGCGGCCGCTCCTGGCAGGTGGAGCCGGCCCACCCGGAGGCCGAAGCGCTGCACGGTCCCCTGGGCCGTCTCTTCGGAGATGTTCTCGTCGACGAGCAGGTCTGCCCGGACATCGGCCCGGGGGGCGTAGTAGAGCGGGAACGACGGCCGCTCCCAGACGTAGAGGGCACGGGTCGTGTCGGCGACGACCACCCCCGCCACCGAGGCGCGGATCCGGCGTGGGACCGGCTCGACGTGGTTCACCGGGACGAGTTTGGACGGGTGATCGGCCACGGCGTGTCCTCCCGAGGGGTCACAGACGGTTCCCCTCGGACGCTACCGGCGTGGCGCGTCGTGGCAGGCGTGGCGGATCAGGCGCAGCGGATCAGGTGATGGCCAGCATGCGCTCGAGTGCCACCTTGGCCCACGAAGCGGCCTCGGCGTCGACGACGATCCGGTTGCGCACGTCGCCCTCGACGAGCCCCTCGAGAATCCAAGCCAGGTGCGGCGGGTCGATGCGCGACATGGTGGAGCACGGGCACACCAGCGGGTCCAGGCACACCACGTCCTTGTCGGGCGACTGGTCGTCCAGGCGGCTGACCAGGTGGATCTCGGTCGCCACGCCAATGACCGACCCGGCCGGTGCCGCGGCCACCGCCTTGATGATGGCGTCGGTGGAGCCGACGATGTCCGCCACCTCGACGACCTCGTGGGCGCACTCGGGGTGCACCAGCACCAGCCCGTCGGGATGCTCGGCCCGGAACGCCTCGACGTGCTCGGGGCGGAAGCGCTGATGCACCGAGCAGTGTCCCTTCCACAGCAGGAACGTCGACTCCTTGACCTCGCGGTCGCTCAGCCCGCCGAGCGCCTGGCGCGGGTTCCACACCCGCATGTCGTCGGCGCCGTAGCCGAGCTGGTAGCCGGTGTTCCGGCCCAGGTGCTGGTCGGGGAAGAACAGGACCCGCTCCCCGCGGTCGAGGGCCCACGTGAGCACGGCACGGGCGTTGGAGGAGGTGCAGACCGCGCCACCGTGGCGCCCGACGAAGGCCTTGATGGCTGCCGCGGAGTTCATGTACGTGATGGGGACCAGGGCGTCGACGTCGATGACCCGGCTGAGCTCCTCCCAGGCCTCCTCGACCTGGTCGATGTCGGCCATGTCCGCCATGGAGCAGCCGGCGTTGAGGTCGGGCAGGAGCACCTGCTGGTGGTCGGCCGTGAGCACGTCGGCCGACTCGGCCATGAAGTGGACGCCGCAGAACACCACGAACTCGGCGTCACCCTGGCCCGCTGCGATGCGGGACAGGCCGAACGAGTCGCCGCGCGCGTCGGCCCAGCACATGACGTCGTCACGCTGATAGTGGTGGCCGAGGACGAAGAGACGCGAGCCCAGGGAGTCCTTGGCGGTGCCGATCATGGCGGCCAGCTCGGCGGGTGTCGCGGCCGTGTAGCGCTCGGGAAGCGGCGCTTGGAGCCTGAGCATGTGGTCTGCCCCCTTCGAGGGAGAGCATCGATGTGGCCGGCGGGGACAGCCTGGTCGCCCATCCGCGGGTATGTCGGCCTCGATGCGAGGTTGTCTGCCGGATACCAGGCCGGCTCACCCAGTGTAACGCCCCTGACCAGCAATTGCGCGAGAGTGGGCACGATGCAGTACCGGCCGCCGACCGGCTCGATCCCCGACGCTCCGGGGTCCTACCAGTTCTACGACGCCGAGGGCCGGGTCCTCTACGTCGGCAAGGCGAAGTCCCTGCGTCACCGCCTGCCGGCCTATTGGCAGGACCCGTCCCGGCTCCCCCCGCGGACAGCCCAGATGGTGGGCCTGGCCGACCACGTCGAGTGGGTGGTGGTGGACAGCGAAGTGGACGCGCTAATCCTCGAGCACTCGCTGATCCAGGCCCACCTGCCCCGCTACAACGTGCGCCTGAAGGACGACAAGAGCTACCCGTGGTTGGCCGTCACGTTGAACGAGGAGTGGCCCCGGCCGGCGGTCGTCCGGGGACGCAAGCGCAAAGGGGTGCGCTACTTCGGCCCGTACGGCAACGCCGGGGCGATCCGGGCCACCCTCGACCTCTTGGTGCGGAGCTTCCCGGTGCGTACGTGCTCGGACACGAAGTTCACCCGGCACCAGCGGCTCGGCCGCCCCTGCCTGCTCTTCGACATCGACCGGTGCTCCGGCCCCTGCGTGGGGGCGGTCGACCACGCCGCGTACGACGGCTACGTCGAGGACCTGATGGGCTTCCTCTCCGGCGACATGCAGCCGGTCCTTGCCCGTCTCGAGACCGAGATGCACACCGCAGCCGAGGAGTTGCAGTTCGAGCGGGCGGCGCGGCTGCGCGACCGCATCGCGGCGGTGCACAAGGCCGCCGAGTCCCAGCAGATGGTCTCGGACCGGGCGGAGGACTTCGACGTGGTCGGCATGGCCGAGGACCCGCTCGAGGCGTCGATCCAGATCTTCCGGGTGCGACGGGGCCGCGTCGTCGGGCATCGGGGCTTCGTGGCCGAGAAGGTCGAGGACCTGAGCGTGCCGGAGTTCGTGGCGCTGGTGGTGTCACAGGTCTACGGGGCGGATGGCGCCGAGGTGCCCCGCCGCGTGCTGGTGCCCGAGGATCCGACCGACGTGCCGTTGCTGCAGAGCTGGCTGCGCGCCGTACGGGGAGGGCCGGTGGACATCGCCGTCCCCCGGCGGGGGGCCAAGCGGGCGTTACAGGAGACGGTCACGAGGTCGGCCTCCGAGGACCTGGCCCGGCACAGGCTGCGCCGCGCCGCCGACCACAACGCGCGCTCCAAGGCGCTCACCGAGCTGCAGGGCGCGCTCGACCTGCGCGAGGCCCCGCTGCGGATCGAGTGCTACGACATGAGCCATCTGCAGGGCACCGACTACGTCGGCTCCATGGTGGTCTTCGAGGACGGGTTGGCCAAGCGGTCCGACTACCGCCGATTCAAGGTCAAGTTCGTCCCCGGGAACGACGACTACGCCGCCATGGAAGAGGTGCTCACGCGCCGCCTGACGGCGTTGAGGGTGGAACCGGGGCCGGCGGAGGGGGGGCGTCCCCGACGCTTCGCCTACCGGCCCAACCTGATCGTGGTCGACGGGGGCAAGGGACAGCTTGGAGTGGCCGAGCGGGTGGTGGCGTCCCTGGGTCTCGAACGCGAGGTCGAACTCGCCTCTCTGGCCAAGCAGTTCGAGGAGGTCTACCGCCCCGGCTCCTCCGAGCCGGTGCGCCTCCGGAGGGGTTCCGATGCCCTCTACCTGCTCCAACGGGTGCGCGACGAGGCGCACCGCTTCGCCATCACGTTCCACCGTGAGCGCCGGGGCAAGCGCATGACTCGGAGCGCGCTGGACGGTGTCCCGGGGCTCGGTCCGGCCCGCAAGGCCCGGCTGGTCAAGGAGCTGGGCGGTGTCAACGCGGTGCGGGCAGCCTCGCTCGAGGAGCTGCTGGCGCGCTCGTGGCTGCCCGACGAGGTCGGGCTGGCCCTCTACGAGTCCTTGCACCCGAGCGGTGGTCAGGTGGCATGAGCCACCGCCTGACGCGGGACGGGCTGTCGGTGCGCAAGGCTGGGGCCCGATGAGCGAGTTCGTGGTCGTGACCGGGATGTCGGGCGCCGGCCGTTCCACCGCGGCGGCCGCCCTCGAGGACGTCGGCTGGTTCGTGATCGACAACCTGCCCGCCGCCCTGATCATGAAGATGGTCGAGATGGTGGATCGCCCCGGCTCCGAGATCGAACGGGTGGCCCTGGTGATCGGCCGCGGGGGCAGCAACACCGGCCCCGAATACCTCGACGACCTGCCCGACGTGCTCGACGAGCTCCGGGCCGGCAATACCCAGGTGCGCGTGGTGTTCCTCGACGCCCCCGACGACGTGCTGGTTCGCCGCTACGAGGGCACCCGGCGCCGGCACCCGCGGGCGGCGCGTGGTGTGGAGGAGTCGATCGCCGACGAGCGCCGCCTGCTCGGGCCCGTGCGCGAGCGGGCCGACGTCCTGATCGACACCGGCGAGCTCAACACGAACCAGTTGCGGGTGCGCATCCTCGAGACGTTCGCCGACGCAGCCACGCCGCGCATGCAGACCTCGGTCCTCTCGTTCGGCTACAAGCACGGGATCCCGCTCGACGTCGACGTCGTCTTCGACTGCCGCTTCCTGCCCAACCCGTTCTGGGTCGAGGACCTGCGCCCGCTGAGCGGCCTGGACGAGCCGGTGCGCGACTACGTGCTCGGGCAGCCCGAGTCGCAGGCCTTCCTCGAGAAGGTGGACGACCTCCTCACCAGCATCCTGCCGTCCTTCGTGCGCGAGGGAAAGTCGTACCTCACGATCGCCTTGGGCTGCACCGGTGGCCGGCACCGGTCCGTCACCTTGGCCCACGAGCTGGCGACGCGTCTCGGCCGGCACGGCCAACCCGTCTCCGTCTTCCACCGGGACATCGACCGGTGAGCGCGGTGGGCGCGACGCGGGACGGCAGACGCGTCGACGCGGGACAGCGCCTCCACCCGCCACAGTGCCCCGGCGGTGGTGGCCATCGGCGGGGGCCACGGGACCGCGGTGACGTTGAAGGCGGCGCGGGGTTACGCCGGGACGTTGACCGGGGTGGTGTCGGTGGCGGACGACGGCGGCAGCAGCGGGCGCCTGCGCGAGCTGCTCAACGTGGTGGCCCTGGGCGACATCCGCAAGTGCCTGGTCGCCCTCGCCGACGAGGGCGCGCCCCTGGCGACCGCCTTCGAGCGGCGCTACGAGGTGGGGGAGCTGGCCGGCCACGCGCTGGGCAACCTGATCCTGGCCGGGCTCATCGACGCCACGGGCGACCTCGTGCTCGGCGTGGCCGAGGCCGCTCGCCTCCTCGGCGCCCAGGGCGACGTGCTGCCGGCCACGACGGAGCCGGTCGTGCTCAAGGCCGAGTGCGGCCACGGGATCGTGGCGGGACAGGTGGCGGTGAAGGGGGCGGCCGACATCGAGCGGGTCTCGCTCGTGCCCGGGGACGCCCAGCCCCCGCCGCTGGCGGTCGAGCGGATCGCGTCGGCCGACCAGATCGTGATCGGTCCCGGGTCCCTGTTCACCAGCGTGTTGGCCGCCGTGGCAGTGCCGGGCATCGCCGATGCGGTGGCCGCTTCAGCGGCCCAAGTCGTCTACGTGTGCAACCTCCACCCTGAGGTCCCCGAGACCGAGGGCTACGACGTGGCGGCACACGTGGCCGCTCTGGCCAGGCACGATGTCACTGTTGACGTGGTGTTGTGTGACACGATCGGCGGCATGAGTATCGGCGCGCCGGACGTCGTGGTCCGCGACGTGCCCCTGACGGGGCAAAACGTCATGATGCACAGCCCGGCCAAACTGGCGCAGGCGCTGTCGGGTCTGCTGGCATAGTTCCCCTGGGGCCTCGGCAGAGGACCTTGAGACGGAAGGAACGACAATGACGGTGCGGGTCGGGATCAACGGCTTCGGGCGCATCGGGCGCAACTACCTCAGGGCGATCCTCGAGCAGGGTGCCGACATCGACGTCGTGGGTGTGAACGACCTCACCTCGCCCGAGATGCTGGCGCACCTCCTGCGCCACGACTCGACGCAGGGAAACCTCGACGTGCCGGTCCAGGTCGAGGGCAGCAACCTGGTGGTGGGCGACCAGCACATCCGCGTCCTGGCCGAGCGCGAGCCGGCGGCGCTGCCGTGGGACGAGCTCGGCGCCACCGTCGTGGTCGAGTCGACGGGACGCTTCACCGACCGTGCGCACGCGGCGGAGCACCTGGGCGGCTCGGTGCAGCGAGTCATCATCTCGGGGCCCTCGGGTGACGCGGACGCCACCTTCGTGATCGGCGTGAACGACGGTGATTACGACCCGGCGACGCACGTGGTGATCTCCAACGCCTCGTGCACCACGAACTGCTTCGTCCCGATGGTCAAGGTGCTCGACGACGGTTTCGGCATCGTGAGCGGCCTCATGACGACCGTGCATGCGTACACGAACGACCAGAACCTGCTCGACCTGCCGCACAAGGACCTGCGCCGGGCGCGGGCGGCCGCGGTCAACATCGTGCCCACCTCCACCGGCGCCGCCAAGGCGACCAGCCTGGTGCTCGAGTCCATGAAGGGGCGCCTCGACGGCATCTCGCTGCGGGTCCCGGTCGTGGCCGGCTCCATCACCGACTTCACCGTGGCCGTGCGCGGCACGCCAACGGTCGACGAGGTGAACGCCGTTTTCGCCGAGGCCGCTGCCAAACCCCCGCTCGAGAGCGTCCTGGTGTACTCCGAGGAGCCCCTGGTCTCGAGCGACCTGGTGGGCTCGCCGGCCTCGTGCACGTTCGACGCCGGGCTCACCATGGTGATGCCCGTCCAGGACGATCTGACCCTGGTCAAGGTGAACGGCTGGTACGACAACGAGTGGGGCTACTCCAACCGGTTGGTGGATCTGACCGTGCTGGTTGGCAGCTGACCGGCCGGCGGACCGCAGAGGAACTGAGGAGGCACCATGGCGAACCCGTTACGCGGCATCCCCCTCCTCGATGACCTCCCGTCCCTGCAGGGCGCGCACGTCTTGGTGCGCGTGGACTTCAACGTGCCGCTGCACATCGGCGTGCGGGGCGCAGCGACCGTAGCCGACGACTTCCGTATCGCCGCCGCGGTGCCCACGCTGCAGCGTCTGCTCGACGCGGGGGCCGAGGTGGTGGCCGCCTCGCATTTGGGCCGCCCGGCCGGCGCCCGCGACCCGCGCTGGGAGATGGACCCGGTGCGGGCCCGGCTCCGCGCCCTGTGCCCCGGTGTCGAGCTCATGGAGAACCTGCGCTTCGACCCGGGCGAGAAGAAGAACGACCCGGCCTTCGTCCAACGCCTGATCGAGGGGTTCGACGCCTACGTGGACGAAGCCTTCGGCGCGGCGCACCGGGTCCATGCCTCGATCGTGGGTCCCCCGCAGTTCCTCCCCAGCGCGGCGGGCCTGCGCTTCGCCCGGGAGGTCGAGGTGCTCGGGGGTATCCTCGAGGACCCCGCCCGCCCCTTCGTGGCGGTCGTCGGCGGGGCCAAGGTGGCGGACAAGCTCGAGGTGCTCAAGGCGCTGGCCACCAAGGTGGACGCGCTGGTCGTCGGCGGCGGCATGGCCTACACGTTCCTGGCCGCCCGGGGGCAGCACGTGGGCAGCTCGTTGCTCGACGAGTCGCATCTTGACGCCTGCCGGGCGCTACTGAGGTCGGGGGTGCGCATCCTGCTGCCGACCGACACCCGAGCGCTCGAGCCCGGCGGCACGTTCGGCCCGCCCACGGAGGGCTTCGAGCCGCGGGGGAGCGTGAAGGTGATTGAGGGCGACCTGCCCGACGGCTGGACCGGACTCGACATCGGGCCCGAATCGGCTGCCGCCTTCGCCGAGGCGGTGGCCGGCGCGGGGACGGTCCTCTGGAACGGCCCCCTGGGCGCCTTCGAGGACCACCGCTTCGCCGAGGGCACGCGCGTCGTGGCCGAGGCGGTGGCACACTGCCCGGGCTTCTCGGTGGTGGGCGGCGGCGACAGCGCCAGCGCCCTCGAGGAGCTGGGCCTGTCCGACGAGGTGGGGTACCTCTCGACGGGTGGCGGCGCCTCCCTGTCGTTCATCGAGACGGAGGGCCACCTGCCGGGCATCGACGCCCTGCGCCGGGCCCCCAACGCGCCCCAGGGGTGAGCGCCCGGCGCCCGCTCGTCAGCGGGAACTGGAAGATGCACCACGATCACATCGAGGCGCTGCACACCGTGCGCGACCTCGGGCTGCGCCTCAAGGCCGAGGACGTGGCCATGGTGGACGTCTCGGTGCACCCCCCCTTCACCGACCTGCGCACGGTGCAGACGCTGGTCGAGAAGGAGCACATCCCGGTGGCCCTCGGGGCCCAGCACTGCTCCGACGAGGACGCCGGCGCACGGACCGGGGAGGTGAGCCCGCGCTTCTTGGCCCGCCTCGGGACCGCCTACGTGATCGTGGGCCACTCCGAACGCCGCACCCTCTATGGCATGGACGACGCCACGGTGGCCGCCACGCTGCGGGCGGTCCTGCGCCACGACATGACGCCGGTCGTGTGCGTGGGCGAGTCCGAGGAGCAGCGGGAGCGGGGGCGGACCGAAGCCGTGCTCGAGGAGCAAGTGCTGGCCGCCCTGTCGGGCTTGTCGGGCGAGGCCATGGGCGGCCTGGTCATCGCCTACGAGCCCATCTGGGCCATCGGGACGGGCCAGGCGGCCACCGCTGTCGACGCCGAGGACGCCTGCGTCTTCATCCGTTCCCTGGTGGCCAAGGTGGGGGGCGACGGCGCGGGCGAGGCCGTGCGCCTGCAGTACGGGGGGTCGGTGAACGCCGAGAACGCCCAGGACCTGATGGCCGAGCCGGACGTGGACGGGCTCCTGGTGGGCGGGGCCAGCCTGGAGGCCTCCACCTTCACCGACATCGTCCGGGCCGCCGGCGCCTGCTACCGTTCTTGAGCTGATCTGGCGACCTCAGCCCGCGAGTTGGAGGCCCTTCCGTTGTTGGCAACCCTATCCGCACTCACCTGGGTGTACATCGTGATCGAGGTCCTGTCCGCCATCGGGCTGATCTTCCTGATCCTGATGCACAGCGGGAAGGGTGGGGGTCTCTCGGACATGTTCGGCGGCAGCGTTGGGGCGGCCGCCCAGGGCTCGACGGTCGTGGAGCGGAACCTTGACCGCATCACGGTCACGGTGGCCATCATCTTCGCCCTGGCCACGATCACACTCGACCTCAGGCTGCAGTGACCGGCCGGGGCCGACGCCCCCGGTGCCGACACTGGCTGGTCGGGGGGCTGGGGGCGCTGGCACTGCTGGCCACGGCCTGCGGGACCAGCGGCGGGAGTGGCACGACCTCGGTGACCTACGTCGCGGTGGCGGGTGGGCGGATCTCGTTGGGGACCACCGAGAGCCCGACGGGCTGCAACCCCCACACCCCCACGGGCGACACCCCCGGGACCCGGATGGTCCTCGGCGCGGTCCTGCCCAGCCCCTTCGTGGTCGGCGCGAACGGCACACCGACCGCCAACTCGGACCTGGTCGAGTCGTCCGAGCTGGTCAGCACCAAGCCCCAGACCATCGTCTACACCCTGAACCCCAAGGCGGAGTGGTCCGATGGAGTGCCGATCAGCGCGACGGACTTTGCCTACGCGTGGCAGCAGCAGCGCGGCGACCCGGCGGTGCCCGCCGATGACGTGGCGAGCATCGCCGGCTACCGCGACATCGCCTCGGTGACGGGGTCGAACGGGGGCCAGACGGTCACGGTGCGGTTCAAGACGACGTTCGCCGACTGGCAGATGCTCTTCGACAACCTGCTGCCCGCCCACGTGATGGAGAAGGAGGGTTGGAACCCCCCGTGCCTCACCGTCAGCCCGCTCGTCGACCTGTCGGGCGGGCCATTCAAGATCGGCTCCATCGCCCCGGACCGGATCACGCTGGTGCAGAACCCGAAGTGGTGGGGGACCCCGGCGAACAGCGACTCGATCACAGTGCACATCGCGTCCTCGACGGCCCAGCTGGCCCAGTGGATGGCCTCGGGATTCGTGCAGGTGGCCCAACCGCGAGACGTGACGCGGGATTTCTTGACCCGCATGACCGGCCTGCCCAACGCGCAGAGCGAGGTGGACACCTCGGCCGACCTGCTGCAGCTCGACATGGCGAGCTCGCTCGACTCGAATCTGTCGCCGGACATCCGAGTCGCCGTCGCCCTGAGCATCGACCGCCAGGACCTGGTCAACCGGCAGGCGAGCTGGGCCGTGCCCGGGTTGCAGGTGGCCGACAGCCACGTGTACGTCCAGGGGCAGCAGAGCTACAAGCCCGGCTCCTCGGGCGCCACGACGACCACCGTGCCGTCGCCGACCTCCTCCACCTCCACGACGGTGATCGGGTCAGGGGGGAGCGTGGACTTCCCGACGACGCCGGTGCCCGCCCAGGCCGCGGCGCTCATCGAGGCCACGGGCCTGGTGCGCACGCCGGACACCCCCTACTACCACTCGGCCTTCGGCGCGCCGTTCCTGCTGCACCTGGCCTACGACGACACCGACCCTTGGGCCGTTGCGGCGGCGCCGGTCATCCGGGACGAGTTGAACGACGCCGGGCTCGAGACGTCCATCTATCCGGTCGACGGCGCCGAGAAGACGGGCTTGAGCCTGGCGGACGGGTACACCGACATGGCGCTGCTGGCGGCCCGCTTCACGCCGTACATGAGCCAGACCCAAGCCTGGTACACGTCCTCGCTCGGACCTCCCGGTAAGTACGGCTCCATGAACTGGACCGGGTTCGCCAACGACCAGTTCGAACGCCTGGTGCAGACGGCCTCAGAGCAGCTGAATCCCAACACAGCGTCGGGCTACTGGGGCCAGGCCGACACGCAGCTCTGGGACAACATGGTCTCACTACCCCTTTACGCCGAGCCGACCGCCGTCGCCTGGAGCCGCTCCGTCGGCGGGGTCACGCCGACCCCCCGGAGTGACAGCTTCTTGTGGTACGCCCAGCTGTGGGCGGTCCGCAAGGCAGAGACGACGAACAACACCACGCCGTCTCTGCCGGGCCAATAGAGCGCGCTACGATCTCGCGTCGCTGGTTTTCCAGTACTGACCACGTCGGAGTGGCGGAATAGGCAGACGCGCTAGCTTGAGGGGCTAGTGCCCGCAAGGGCGTGGGGGTTCAAGTAACTCGGCATGGCCCGGGCGATCACCTAGCTCCGATGCGTGTGTGCAATCGGGATTGAAATATGCCTTGCAGTTTGCGGGTGCTGTGATACAGGGTCCGCACCCGCCCGCCAGACTGCACCCGTACGGTTGCACAACGGTGGCACCCTCCCCGGAGCGGTATCCGGCAATCCAGGGCGGCCTGGGTCTGATGATCCACCCGCCGTGCATGATGTGCTGGTGGACCTCATGGGATGCTGGCGGCTTCAACGTGGCGACGAGGTCTTGGGCGAAGTCGTCGTCAACGATTCCAACTTTCCGTGGCTCACGGGTTCATGGTCACCCACCCCGGCCTTTGACAGTGTTCGTCCGCTGTTTGAGGCGGAGTTAGACCTGGTGGAAGACGACGATCTGGGGATTGAATGGGAAGGGGCCTACCGCCGAATCTGGGATGCCGGGGTCCGACTCCACTATCCCGACGGACGACGTGTCCCCGAGTTCTTGCTCCACATCAAGGGCGACGTCCCCCCTCCGACACACACCCTGAACAGGAAAAACGCCCGGCCGAGTGGCCGGGCGTTTCCGTTAGGCGGGGCGTCGTTGCCCCAGCGTTGCCTAGTGAGATTCAACGAGGCGCGATTGGGACCACTTCGGCACCTTTCTGCGGGTCCGCTCCGGCGTTGAGGAGAGCCCCGAGGCGGTCGGCGACCTCGCGGTGACGCTCGCTCGTGGCGTGCTGGTAGCGCAACGCCGCCGTGTGCGTGCGGTGCCCGAGACGGTGCATCAGTTCGGGAAGCGTGGCACCCGCCACCGCGGCCCACGTCGCGCCTGAACCGCGCAGGTCGTGGAAGTGGAGTCCCTTCACGCCGGCCGAGCTGCAGGCCTCGGTCCAGCGGGGCCGGAACTTCGTCCTGCGCAGCGGGTGACCCTCGGGGCTAGCGAACAGCAGGGCGTCGGCCTTCGGTCCGACGTACTCGGCCAGATGGTCCTCGAGGATCGGGACGAGCTCCGCCGGCACATCGACGGTGCGGCCGCTGTCCGACTTGGGCGACTTGAACACGGTCTTGCCCCCGGCCAGCTCGACGAGCTGCTCGGTGACGTGGATCTGGCGGTGCAGCAGGTCGACCCGTGACCGACGGAGCCCGGCCAGCTCCCCGAAGCGAAGCGAACACCAGGCCCCCAGGATGACCTGCGCGCGGTACTGCGGTTCGATGGCGTCGGCGATGGCGACCACTTGCTCGGGCATCGCTACGGGCCGCTCGGCAGCGGACTCCTTGCCGGCGCCCTTGATCCGACAAGGGTTCGCGATGATCTTCTCGTCGTCGACGGCCACGTTGAGGATGGAGCGCAGCAGGCGGTACGCCTTGGCGGGTTGGGTGCTGGTCGGGTGCTCGGCCCTGGTCTCAGCGAGCCACGTCCGCACCAACTCGAGCGAGACGTCTCCGAGGGCGACGTCGCCGAATGTCGGCTCGAGCCAGCGGGTCCAGAGGATGTCGTACAGCTCGACGGTGGTGGGGGAGAGCGGGCTGCCGTTACGGCCTACCCCGAGAGCGAGCCAACGCGTCACGTAGGCGCCCACGGTCTCGCGGCTGGGTTCCGGCGGCCGCCAGTTGCCCTTGACGATGTCGGCGCTGACGGTCGACAGCCATGCGTCCGCATCAGCGACGGTGGCGAACGTTGTCTCTCCGGCCCGGCGTTTGCCATCCGGCGCGATGTAGGACGCCCGGTATCGCCCCGAGGGGAGCCGCAAGACTTTGCCGAAGGTGCGGCGTCCCTTGCGGCGCCTCGACCGCGTTCGGGTATTGGTCTCAGGCATCGCTGCCCCCTTTCCCCTTGGCGCCCTGACGACGCCGGTATCGCCTCTGCTTCTCGGCTTGGGCGCAACCAGGTGAGCAGAACCTCAAGCCCTTACTCCGATACTTCCCCTGCAGTGCACCGCCGATCTGATGCACAAAGATGCGGTGGCAGGTCTCGCTTTCGCACGTCGCGCGCGCTCTCGTCATCAACGAGCAGGTTGAAGACCTGACGACATGCGGCCGAATAAAGACCCACGCGAGGCGCTCCGAAGGTGTGCACATGCTGGCCCAGGTAGTCGTGTTGGTGCTCAGCGCGCGCCCGGAACGGATGCAGGCCAGCGTTTAGAGCCAGCGTGAACTGAGTCCACAGCTCATGCTCGGAAAGTTCGATGAAGCCCTCGGCGTCCCAGGCCGAGAGGGGATCTTTTCCGGTCTGGGTGTAGGACCAGGTCCGCGCCAGAGCCCGCGCGGTCTTGAGCCACCACCGCGCGTCTTCAATGGTGGCGTCCTGCCGGCGCTCCCACCAGTCACCGGACCTTCTGGCTTCAAGATCGGGCACGGGCGCGAGACGCCGATGAAGTTCCGCAGGCACATAGGCCCGGTCGAAGTACGGCCACATCACAACTCCTCGGGTCTCCAGGAGGTGGGCCACGGCGTCATCGTCTTCGAGGTCGGTGTCGACCAGCTCCCGGAGCACCCATTCATCGGGTAGCTGTTCCGGGTCGAGCTTCGTTCGCCACGCGAGGCCGCCATCCGGAAGTGCCTCCAGCGCCCGCCGGTCGACGGCCACCTCAGCCAGCGGCACCGCTGGCCACACCGTTACGGGAAAGCGTGACCGGTCCTCGTTTGCCTCCGCTGACATGCGTACCAGAATAGCAGACATAGAAACCGTAACGGGGCCGTAGGAGGACACGATGAAGAATTCGCAAGTCACCCCGCAGAACCGGGACGAGCGACGTCACCCGGAACGGCTCGGCCTCCTCGACTACGACGGGGTGGCTGACCTGCTCGCGACCACGCCGCGCCACGTAAGGAAGCTGGTCGAACTCCGAGAAATCGCCAGCGTCAAGGTCGGGGCCCTCGTCCGCGTCGAGCCAAGTGCCGTCGAGGACTACATCGCCCGCCGCCGTCGGCCCGCGTCATGAAGGGTGCGATCACCCTCCCCACCGACCACGAAGCGCACCGCCAGGACGCCCTGGCCCGCGCCGACTGCGCGACCCTCCGCGACCTCGGGCACTTGCTGCTGGCACGGTCGCGCGCGCTCGAGGCGGCAGCGTGAACCCGTCCATCACCGAGGAGGGGTACGACGAGCCGGACGACTCCCCCTACGACGAACGGTGGGATGGCCCCTACGGCATGTTGCCGCCCCAGATCCAGGCCGGCATCGCCATCTACTGGGGATCGAGCGAAGACTCGGCCCGGGTCCGATTCGACGCCATGGATGAGACGGAGCGCGCGGCACTCCTCGCATCACTGCCGCCACCGCCTGGCAAGAGCCAGGGTGGCAACGGAGCGCGGCCCGTGACGCCGAGCCCGCATCGCGGTGACAGGAGAGATAAGGGCTCCACGGGGGATCTGACGAAAGAACCGCGTCGAGTCCTCGAGCTGACGCCAGCCTCGAATATCAAGGTCAAGCCAGTTCATTGGCTCTGGGAAAACCGGATCCCGCTCGGCGAGCTCACCCTGCTCGCGGGTCGCGAAGGAATCGCCAAGTCGACCATTGCCTACACCCTGACTGCCTGGATCACGACCGGGACCATGAAGGGCAGGTACATCGGCGAGCCCCGTGCCGTCGTGATCGCCGCCACCGAGGATTCCTGGGAACACACCATCGTCCCCAGACTGATGGCGGCCGGCGCCAACCTCGATCTTGTCTATCGCGTCGATGTCACCGAGGGCGAGATGAGTGGCTTTCTGACGCTGCCCTCGGATATCGCGGCCCTACATGAGGTCGTCCGGCAAGTGCGCGCCGCACTCGTCCTCCGGATCCGCTTATGAGCCGCCTGAGTGTCCAGCTCGACTCACACAAGGACGCTGAGGTCCGTGTGGCGCTCGAGCCGCTTACGGCGTTCGCCAAGGCCGCTCAGGCGGCCGTATTGGGCATCATCCACGTCAACAAGTCGACGAACTCCGACCCGCTAACGGTCATCATGGGCAGCCGGGCGTTCACTGCTGTCCCGCGCTCCGTTCTCTTCGCTATCAAGGGGCCGGAAGACGACCAGACGTACCTCTTCGGCCAGGCCAAGAACAACCTCGGTCCGAAGGACTCCCGAACCTATCGGTACCGGATAGTCGAGGAGATGGTTGCTGAGACCGACGAGGGTGTCGTTTTGACCGGCAAGGTCAATTGGCTGGGCAAGTCTGACCGCTCAGTCGAGGATGTCTCTGCGGCGATGGCCGAGGGTGGCATGGAGACCATCTCTGCTGTCGACGAGGCGGCCGGCTGGCTCGAGGACTACCTGACCTCGGTCGGCGGAGTGAAAAAGTCTTCTTTGGTCAAGGATGCTGGCGCCAAGGCAGGCCACAACGCCCGGAACCTTCGAGCGCGCCGCCTCGAAGATGAAGGTCCAGGTTGAATCGTCAGGTTTCCCGCGGCGAACGGTCTGGTCATTCTCCCAGTTCAGCACCAATGGCGACCATTCCCTGGAGACATCTACCGCTGTCGCCACTGTCGCCACTGGAGAGGCCACACACACATCTTTGACCCCACCTCCCCTGTTCAGTGGTGACAGTCGTGACAGTCGTACGAGTCTCCAGGAGACCGGCACGACTGGCGAGGTGCTGGCATGAGCCTCACCGACCTCTTCGAGCTCCTCGCCGACCAGCCCATCCCGGGTGGTTGCGACGTGTGCGCCGCCTACCAGACGCTCGTCACCCAGTCGCCCGGCGTCCACTCACTCACCGTCCACCATGACCGGTGGTGCCCGGTGCTGCGGGCGATGAAGGCGGAGACCAACTGATGTGGCCCGGATGCCGTGCCCGCATTGGTCGACGAATCACGCGCTGCGGCCAGCCCGTGTACCGCGACCGCCTGTGCTGGTACCACTTCAGGCTCAAGGCCGGGCTGCTCGAACCAGCACCGCCGGAGGCGTCATGACCCGTTCCGACTCGAAGGATGCGGCGGTCGACTCCTTGCCGCGGCGCGGCGGATGCGACGCCTGTGAGTCCTGGCTGTTCGTCGACGGTTTTGAGGCTGGCAAGTACAAGGTGAGGATCCATCACGATCCGTGGTGCGCGCGGTGGCGTGACGACGGGGGTGAGGCGCAGCCACGACGTCGAGGCTCGGCTGCTGGTGGAAAGCAACGGAAGCAGCCTGGCCGGCGTAAGCAGGCGCAGGGGGTTGCCAGGTGAGCGTGGTGGTGCTGACCAGGGACGACCCCCCCCGGGGGGTCAGCTGCGGAACGAAGGTCGCCCCGGACCCACGCCGTCAAAAAATCCCCTCTCCGGGCTCAAGATGGTCGGAGCAGGTCGTGACGGGCCTGCCCGATTGCGAGGTTTGCGGCCTTCCCGTCCGCCAGGGACCCCGCGGCGGCGTTCGGACGGCTCACGCGGCCTGCATCGCCGAGGTTCGCGCACAACCCCGCCGGCCCCAGACCGCAGCTCAGCGGTCCGAGAGGCAGCGGGCGCACCGCATCTCCCGCGGCCAGCCGCGAGTCCGCCTCTGCGTCCGGTGCCAGGAGCCGGCCACCTCATCCCGCCACACGTACTGCGACCAGTGCCGGGCCGACGTGGCTGCTGCTCACCCTCGGTCCCGCCGCCCTCAGAAGTCCTCGACCGCTCGGGGCTACGGCGGCCCGCACCAGGCCCTCCGCCGCCGCTGGGCGCCCAAGGTGGCGACTGGGGGCGTGGTGTGCGGCCTCTGCGGCTACGCCATCGAGCCCGGCTCGCACTGGCACCTGGGCCATCCCGACGACCGCAAGGACCTCGAGCCGGTGCCATGGCACGCCAGTTGCAACACCAGGTTCGCGGCGGCCGTTACCAGACCCAGACGCCGAAAGGGGCTCCAGTGACCACCGGACCCATCACCCGCGCCGAATGGCAGGCCGAAATCGACGCCGACAGCGTCACTTGCGCCCACTGCAAGAAGAAGCTCAGCGGCGCCGCGTGGCGGTTCGTCAACCCGTCCAACGACCACCCGATCCGCCCGTGGTGTTCGCACTGCACCAGGCCCAACCGAGCCACCGGACGTCTCGAGGTAGACGCCGACGCCGTCATCTGCTCGAGGGCCTGGTAGCGCATCATGCCCACGCGCGTCGCCATCGGCAACGACATCGGCGCGTGGCTTTCATCGTCGGACTGCCTCCTCCTCGCCCCGTTTGTCGGACGGCTGGTGGAGATGGCCAACGGCAAGCCCTCCGCCGCGCAGTGGGCCGACATCGGCGGACACGTCGAATCGGCCGCGCGTGTCGCCGTCCAGCGACAGGCGAACAGGGCAAACGACAACTTGTCGTCGGCATCTTTGGAGCCAGCGCCGAAAGCCTCCACACTCGACTCAGCGGCGCTTGCCGTGGTGCTCGGTGTGAGCCGGCGCACTGCCCAACGGCGCTGCAGAGAACTTGGCACGAAAGTCGCAGGTGAATGGCGCATCCGGCGTGAAGACGCAGAGCTGCTCACCGGAAGAGAGAGATGACCATGACGAACCTGAACCGAGACGACCTCGAAGACGTCGCCGGCCTCATGGCCGAGATCGTCGACGAGGAGCGGCGCTACCTTGACTCCCCGCGAGGCAAGCGTGACGCGGCCCGGCTGGACGCCGAGATCGACGCGCTGGTGGCCGAAGAGGAGGCCGAAGCGCGGCGGGCCAACCTGCGTCGTCGTGGCGCCGTGGCGGCGGCCGAGTTCCGGGTGGAGGGCGTCGACCCGACCACCAAGCACACCGGCTCGACCGTCAAGGTGGGCAACGAGCCCCTGGTCTACGGCCCCGGGTCCGACTTCTCGTACTTCAGGGACCGGTTCAGTGCCCTCCAGGCCGTGACGCCCGCCATCCCGTCCAGGAACCGCGCCGACACCCCGCAGGCCGTTAGGGACCGTCTCCTGCGCCACCAGGACCAGATGTCGTACCTCGCCGCCCACGGCACCGACGAGGAGCGCGCCCTACTGCGCGGCTACTTCCGCAAGCGCAACCGCCCCTTCCACGGCGGCCCGAGCGACCGCAGCGGGGAGGACTTCCGGAACCTGTTGACGGCCCGCTTCGAGCGCCGGGGCATCTCGACCCTGACCGCCAGCATGGGCGATTTCGCGCCGACGGTCTTTTCCCTCAAGGACTGGGCGAAGTACCGGACGGCCGGCTCACCGGTGGCCAGCCAGGCCGGCCAGAGCGACCTGCCCGCGACGGGAATGACCGTGGACATCCCGGTGATGCAAGGCGCCGTTTCCATGGATGTCCAGGCGTCCGAGAACACGGCCGTCGATAACTCGAGCCCGACCGTCGGCTACGCGGCGGCGCCGGTGCTGACGGCGGCCGGTGTGGTCGAGCTCTCCCAGCAGAGCCTCGACCGGTTCGGGCCGGGCGTCCGAGCCGACGAGGTCATCGCCGCCCAGGCGGCACGACAGGCCGCGACGACCATCGACACGCAAGCGGTCGCCGCGGTGTTCACCAGCCCCGCGGCCACCATCACCAACAGCAACAGCCCGAGGGTCGGCGCACTGTTCGCGGACGTCGGCAAGGCGAAGTCGATCATCTCCACCACCGAGGGAGTGCGGCTCGACGCCACGCACGTAATGATCCCGCCCTCCAACATGGCGTGGTTCCAGAGCCAGCTGGACGGTCAGCAGCGCCCCATCTGGGGACCCTCGCCCGCCGCAACGCTCGGACGCGTTGGCAAGGCCAACACGCGCGACGAGGGCTATCAGGGGTATGACGTCCTGGGCGCCGAGACCTTCGGGGACGCCAACTTGGGCGCATCAGCCGGCTTCGCCAACGTCCTTGTCGGTGACCTGCCCAACGGACTCCTGGTGCTTACCGGGTCGCCGGTCGTGGATGTCTGGCCGCAGTTCCAGCCGACGAGCCTCACGGCCATCGTGACGATCCGGCAGTACTTCGCCTTGGCCGTGCTCTACCCGAACGCGTTCGTGAAGATCACCGGGGCCGCGTATCCGGTGACGCCCACCTTCACCGGCTCGTGATGCGGCGACTCTTCGGACGGTCCCACGACCGCACCGCCGTGGCCGAGCTCCTCGCCGACCTCGACGCCATCGCGGCGAGCGATGAGAACTACGCGCCCGCGGCGACCTCTATCGCCCAGCGTGTACGCCGGGACGGCCAGCGAGCGGTCGACGAGGTGATGCTCGATGTCGGGGGCTACCTGTCCGACTCCATGGCCTACGCCACGACGAACCCGGTCATCGCCGCCTTCGTCGCCCACGAGCAACGCAGCACTGGCGTCAACCTGTCCGCCGTACCGTCCGAGCACGTCCGGGTGCGGGCCGCGGCAGCCGGACCGGAGGTGCTCGTCGCCCGGGCGCTCGACCGCCAGGGACAGGCCATGGCCCGCGCCGAGCAGCGTCTGAAGGCCCGCAAACTCACCGAGCTGCGCGCGTGGGCGAGCGGGGAACTGCGCATCCCCATGCATTCGCGCTCCATCGCACCGTCGCATCGTCCCGCGCTGAACGTGCGGACGCCCGAGATGCCCGCCATCGAGCCCGCCAAGGCGCCCAAGCCCAAGGCGGCCCGAGCACCCGAAGTCCGGCGACCCCGCCGGCGTGAGAGAAGGAGCGGCCAATGAATCGTGAGGCCCCGCACAACAACCCGTTCGCGGATCCCGACTTCAAGCTCGACCCCGAGAACGGCGTCGTCGCCCCGCGGCGCAGCTACAGAATCCCGAGCGAGGCACCGCCACCCCGTCCGCCGCAGGCGCCCACGGCCGACGCGCCGTTGCGTTCGCAGATCGACTGGTGGGCCAGCCACAACGCCTGCAGCTTCGGCGGGGGTGCCCAGCTGCGAGCCGTCCTCTACGGCCTGCTCGACCGCGTCGAGGAGCTCGAGGCGGCCCTGGCCGAGCAGGCCGACTAGTCAAGATGGCCCTTCCTCCTTTGCGGTTGGCTGGCCGGCGTCGGCGTGTTCCTTCGATGCGCACGTCCGGCGCCGGCCCGGTGGGTCAAGTTCGCCCGCGGGGATGTCGTCACCCGCGGGTCTCGAGTGGGCCGGCCGGCGGTCGGTGTCGTTCCCGCCGCCGGTCGGGCCCGCTCATGTAGGACTCGACACACGAGGTGGCGGCGCCCCGTCCCGGCGTTCGGGGGCACCCCTCGGCGGCGGGCAAATCAGACCCTTCGTCAGATGCAGGTGCGGCCGGTGAACAGTAGGTACTCCCAGTCCATGACAGTGGTCTCGGTGCCCCGGTCGTGACTTCGAGCAAGTTCTGCGAGGTCGCGGTCGAGCGCGGCCACCCGCTCGGGATTGTCGGTTATGCCCCGATAGGTGGCGATGGTCGGACCGTAGCGGTTCTTGAAGTAGTCGCGAAACGCCTCAGGTTCCGCGAAGTGATCAACGGTGACGGTCTGGCGTCGGACGCTTACGTCGGTGACCCGCTCGCCAAACAGGGTGAGCACGTGGTCCTCGTTGCCCCAAAGCGGCGGAGGCTGCGCTCCGGGCGGGGGTGGGGGCGCGTACGGCTTCATCGTGCCGAGCATCTGACCGACGAACCCCTCTGGAGTCCAGCTGAGCAGGCCGATCGTCCCGCCGGGGCGGCAGACGCGGGCCAGCTCGTCAGCAGCGGCCTGGTGGTGGGGAGCGAACATGACCCCGACACAAGACAGGACCACATCGAACTCACCGTCGGCGAACGGGAGCGCTTCGGCATCCGCCTCGCGCCATTCCACGTCCACGCGGTGCCGGGCGGCGAGGCCTCGCCCCGCGTCGAACAGTTCCGGAGTCAGGTCACAGGCCACCACGCTCGCTCCGGCAAGGGCAGCGGGAATGGCGGCATTGCCCGACCCAGCCGCCACGTCCAGCACTCGGTGCCGCGGCCCAACCCCGCAGGCCTCGACCAGGACGGTACCGAGGTCCGGGATGATCTCGGCGGCCACAGAGGGATAGTCGCCCAGGGCCCACATGGCCCGGTGCTTGGCCTTGAGGGCCTGGTCGACCTCGACGGTGTCGCTCGGTGCGGTCATCACAGTTCTCCTTCTATGGCCGTGGTACAGCGGTTCTGGGACCGACGACGGGCCGAACGCACTTCGTCAGACTGCTCTGAATCGCCCGCGGAGTTGATTCGGGTCGTCACTGCCCTCGGATTCAGGGTAAGAAAGTCCGGGCCTCCGGACTAGTGCAAGATCTGTACTCGCTAACGTGTTCCGACGTGGGGGCCGGATACCACCAGTTCTGCCCCGTCGCCAAGGCGATGGAGTTGCTCGACGAGCGCTGGACTTTGCTCATCGTCCGCGAGCTGGTGAGCGGGAGCCAGCAGTTCAACGAGCTGCGCCGCGGTCTGCCCCGAATGTCACCGTCGTTGCTCTCCAAGCGTCTGCAGCAGCTGGCGCGTGCCGGAATTGTCGAGAGGCGGGAGGACGGGGGCGACATACGCTACGTGCTGACCCAGGCGGGCCAGGAACTGCGGCCGGTGGTCGAGGCGCTGGGCACCTGGGGTGTCCGTTGGATCGGCGAACTCGGAGACGAGGACCTCGATCCGAAACTCCTACTGTGGGACATGCACCGCAACATCGACCACCGCGCCGTCCCGGCCGGGAGGACCGTGGTCCAGTTCAGATTCCCCGACGCGCCGGCCAAAGCCCGCGACTGGTGGATGGTGATCACCGCCGACGACGCGGACGTCTGCGATGTGGACCCCGGTCACCCGGTAGCTGTGACCGTGAGTGGCAGCCTGCGCCGGATGGTCGAGGTTTGGCGCGGCGACTCAGGGTGGTCCGATGCACTTGGTTCGGGTGAAATCGAAGTGAGCGGTCCCGAAGCGCTTCGTCGGGATCTGCCGCGGTGGTTCACGCTGTCGGTCTTTGCTTCGGTACCTCGGCCTGCGTAACGTCTGAGCGCCCAGGAGCGGCGCACAGGGGCAGGGCCCGTCCCGAGCGTCTCCCACGACCACCATCCGATGCCGGAGTATCGCCCCCACGGCACTTCTTACCTGCGATTCCGAGAGGGCGCCCATTATCTCGACTGGAGGGTAACCCCCTGAGATGGCTGAACGAGAGGCTGGCAGGGACCAACTCCTCTAGCGAGGCCAGTGCTACGACGGCACAGTGGGACGTGGGAGTCGTCAGCTGACGTTGGCGACGCGACACCTCCAATGAAGAAGGGTGAACCACCATGGCTGGAAAGACTGAGCAGGTGAAGGGCCAGGCGAAAGAGGCTGTCGGCAGCGTGACGGGCAACAAGGACCTTGAAGCCGAAGGCAAGACAGATCGCCAAGCTGGCGCGGCCAAGGAGAAGGTTGGCCACGCGAAGGACAAGGTCGAAGAGGTGGTCGAGAAGGTGGAGCACAAGGTCGGAGAAGCGATCGACAGCGCCAAGGACGCTGCGCATCGAGACTCTTGATTCAGCCCCGAACGAGGTAGTGACGTCATGAGTGAGCAGCCTCCAGCGTCGGACGGTGGGTCCACCGCCCAACCCGCCGAAGTGCCGAATGGGCCCGAACTGACTACACCCGCTCCGGGAAGTCCAACGGGACGCACCCGAATCTCTGGAGTCTGGGTAGGCGTGATCGTCGGCGTCGTGGTGCTGGTGTTCCTGCTGGTCTTCATCATCCAGAATGGCCAGTCGGTGAAGGTGTCCTTCTTCACCGGGAGTGTGCACATGCCGCTTGGCGTCGCTCTGCTTCTTGCAGTGATCGGTGGCGTACTGCTGGCCGGGATCGTGGCGTCACTACGCATCTGGCAGCTCCGTCACCGCCTGAACAAATCGAAATGAGCTGGCCGCACTCCCTCTGGTCACGGGAGAAGCGGTCCTGCCGTCCCAATCGGTCTCGTTCGACGACCCACTGCCCCCATGGTGCCTGATTGAGACTTTGAGCAGACCCTGCGGGTGATCCGTAGCGTTTAGAGGTCCCGACGGGCTGGCTCCCTTAAGTGCCTGCCGCCGGTCCAACCGGCTGGCTTTCTTTCGAGATGCCACTCGTCTGGATCTCGCCGCGAGTGGCTCAAAAGAGGAGTGTGTGCACGAGATCCGAATCGGGAGTGCCCTCGCGGTTGCCGTCAACCCACGAGGAGGTACTCATGTCGGTGATCATCGGGGTCGATCCCCACAAGGCCAGCCACACGGCGGTGGCCATCGGTGGCGATGAACGCGAGGTGGCCAAGGTGACGGTCCGGGCCACCTGCCAGCAGACGGCCAAGCTCCTTGCCTGGGCCGAGCCGTTCGAGAAGCGGACGTGGGCCATCGAGTCGGCGGGGGGCCTGGGCTATCTGCTGGCCCAGCAGCTCGTCGATGCCGGCGAGCACGTCCTCGACGTGCCACCGACCCTGGCCTCGAGGATCCGGGTCCTCGGCACGGGGCGTTCGGAGAAGAACGATCCCAACGATGCCTTCTCGGTCGCCGTCGCCGCCTTGCGCTCGAGTGGCCTGCGCACGGTCCAGGCGGCCGACCACAGCGAGATCATGCGGCTCTTGGCCAAGCGCAACCATGACCTGGGCCGACTGCGAGCCAAGCTGGTCTGTCGGCTCCACAATGCCCTGGCCGATCTCTCACCAGGAGGAATCGCCAAGGAACTCTACGTCTCCGATGCCAATGAGCTCCTCGGTTCCTTCGAGCCGGCCACGCCGATCGAGCACATGCGTCACCAGCTTGCTCTCGAGCTCGTCGACGACGTGGCCCGCCTCGACGAGCAGATCAAAGAGTCGCACCGCCACATCCGCACCGCCGTGCGGGCGTCGAAGACGTCACTCACCGACCTCTTCGGGGTGGGCCCGGTCCTGGCCTGCTCGCTGATCGGTTACACCGGTGACGTCGGTCGCTTCGCCAACCGGGACAGCTTCGCCGCCTATGCGGGCATCGCTCCGGTCGAGCACTCCTCGGGCGGGCGGATCTTTCATCGGCTCTCGTTGCGTGGCCATCGTCGGCTCAACAACGCCATCCACATGGTGGCAATCTCGCAGATCCGCCAGCCCCACTCCGCGGGGCGGGCGTACTTCGATCGCAAGGTGGCCGAGGGCAAGACCAAGCGAGAGGCACTGCGCTCGCTCAAGCGCCACGTGAGCAACGCCGTCTATCGCCAGCTGGTCATCGACGCCCAATAGGAGGCCCGGGAGGACACCAGGGAACGACTCGTAGCCTGCGTGGCCGGCTCTGCACCCTGAATGGCCGGCTCTTCGGCGAAGTCACTCCCGGGCCCACCAGAAGCCTACGCAGTCACGTCCCTCGGTGGCACTCGACCTGCCGCGCCTTGAAGGGCCCGAAATTGGGGTCTTGACTCAAAGAGGATTCGGTAGGGGGCACCTTGCCGGCGACGCCAGCACACCGACGCGAAGCGGCCCCGGCCGGTGGCAAGCGCAGCCGGGGCCATCGCGACCCCCTGACACCGGACTCGCCTGGCGAGGCGAATCCTCAACGGAGGCCGACCTCCAGCGTCTCAGGGGAACTCCGATTTTGCACGCGGGACGCGAACCGACCCGCTCCAAGGCGGTTAAGGAACGGGCCGGCGCACTGACCCCAAGTCCCGCCTGGAAGGTCAGCACGGCATTCTCGCACTCAGGTTGCCGGAACGCGCCCGGACGCGAAACGGCCCCCGGCCGAAGCCGAGGGCCGTTCGCTGGCAGCGCCTGGGGGGCACTCACCCCGATACGGCTGTCAGCCTACGAGTCCTGGTGACGCGTTCAGCCGGATAGGCATTCTCGGCTGCGCCCCGTTCCGGCGACGCTCCTATCACTTGTCAACCCCTCTTCGGGGGCTCGGGAGTAAAACAGCGGACAGAACATTTATGAGTCACTCGAGGCGAGGACAGGCTCTTATTGGGTCACGCGTTTCGAGATGGTGGCCCGGGCTGAGGGTCGGCGAATCGCTGGAAAGTCAGCCCCGGAGGGCGACAGAACTGGGAAGAGCCAGACCCCCGGCCCAGGGATCTAGCCGCGAGGCAGGTAGCGATAGACCTCGCGGGCGACGTAGCGCTTCAAGATGCGGATGACCTCGTGGGTGGTCTTGCCTTCCTTGACGCGACGTTCGAAGTAGAGCTGGGTCTCGGGGTCATGCGCGATGCGCACCATGACGATGCGCCACAGAGCGCTGTTGGCCTGGCGATCCCCACCGTCGTGGACCTTGACTCGGCCGCTGTTCTTGCCCGAGCCCTTTGGGATGGGCGACACCCCGCACAGGTGGGCCCAGGCCGCCTCTGAATGGAGGCGCTCGGGGTTGTCGCCGGCCGCCATGACGAGGGCCGCGGCGGTGTCAGGTCCGACACCGAAGAGCTCGAGGAGGTCGGGCACGGTGGCGACGAGGAGCGCCTCGATTCTGGCGCCGAGCTCGCCGAGCTCACGGTCGAGCGTGCTGATCCGGTGGGCCAGCGAAGACAGTGATGCCTTGGTGGCCGCGGTCACCGGATCGGGAGAGCGACTGGGTCGCAGCCCCTTTCCCTCCGCGACCAGGGCGGGCACCGAGAGGCCTTTGAGGCGGCAACGGAGCTGCTCAGGAGCGCTATAGCCCAGGTGGCGCATCTGGACGAGGGCCTTGCCCCTGGCCTGTCTGGCAGAACGCTTGGCCACGACGAGGACACGGATGGCCTCGACCGCTCCGTCACGCGACTTGGGCTTGCCCCTCGCTCGACCACTTAGGGCGGCCCGGGCGGCTTCGATGGCGTCGAGGGGATCGGACTTGCCGGTTCTCCGGCGCTTCTGTCGATCCGCTCGGTCGACCTCGATGACCTCGACGCCCGCACGACGCAGGTGGCGGGCCAGGCCCGAGCCATAGGAACCCGTCCCCTCCACGCCGATCTTGGTCACGTCTCCGAAGGTCTCGAGCCAGCGCAGCAGCGCCTTGTAGCCGTTGGCATCGGTCGAGAAGCTCTCGGTGCCGAGTAGTCCCCCGAGCGGATCGAGCGCTGCGGCCACATGGAGGTCGCGGTGGGTATCGACACCACCGGTGATCCCGCGCGCAGCTTCTACGATGGTCATGGTCATCCCTTTCTCTCAAAGGTGTGAGGGATGGCACGGCCGTTCCGGATCGGAGCGACGGGGGTCTGGGTTGTTCGCTGCAACCCGGACCAATCACCCCAACTTCGAGACGGGACGTGCCGTCTTTCAATGTGCGGCTGGAAGGTTCCGGTCGACGACGTTTTGCAACGTCACGGGACTCCAAGTCAGACCGAACCCGCCAGCACTCCCGAAGCTATTGAGGACCAGCAATCAAGCGGTGGGCGTATTCAAGGGGTGAGCGCACGATCTCGGTGAGTCACCGACACTTGTCGGGACGAACCGAGGAGGTTGGTTGTGCGCCCTGCACGTCCTGCTTTGACGCAAGAGCAGCAACAGATGGTCAGACGGTTGCGTGGAGAAGGCATGACCTGGCAGAAGGCGGCCAGGGCGGTGGGATGCTCCTTCACGTCGGCGTGGTTTATCGGTGAGGGCCGGGGCGGTCGCCGTGCTCGACCCGCTTCGTGGACCCCACGGCCAGGGAGCTTGACCATTGCCGACCGTGAAGAGATCACGATCGGCTTGGTCAAGGGTGAATCCTTCACCGCAATTGCCCGGCGGATCAACAAGGTGCCGTCCACGGTCAGCCGGGAGGTGGCGGCCAATGGCGGTCGCGACGACTACCGGGCCTGGGCGGGCTACCTAAGGGCCGAACAGCGATGCCGGCGGCCCAAGCCCACCAAGCTGGCGTCGTGCCCGGAGCTCTTGTCCGAGGTCACGGCCGGACTCAAAGGGTTCTGGTCGCCCCAAGAGATCTCTCGCCGCTTGCGCATCGACTTCGCGGACGATCCGATGATGCAGGTGAGTCACGAGACGATCTACCAGTCCCTCTTCGTCCAGGCTCGAGGCGAGCTCCGTCGAGAGTTGACTCGGTGCCTCCGAAGTGGGCGAGCGATCCGACGGCCTCAGGGCAGCAGAAGCAAGGTGAATTTCCGGATGCCCAACATGGTGATGATCTCTGAACGCCCCGCCGAAGCGGCCGACCGGGCAGTGCCTGGCCACTGGGAGGGCGATTTGATCATGGGCAAGGACAACCTCTCTGCAGTGGGCACGCTGGTGGAGCGCTCCACTCGCTTCACACTGCTCTTGCACCTCGGTGCCGGCAAGGACGCCGTGTCAGTCAAAGAGGCCATGAAGAAGGCGATTCGCACCCTGCCGTCAAAGTTGGTCAAGACCATCACCTGGGACCAGGGGTGCGAGATGGGCCGACATGTCGACTTCACAATCGAGACCAATATCCCCGTCTACTTCTGCGATCCCCACTCGCCTTGGCAACGCGGATCGAACGAGAACACCAATGGACTGCTGCGCCAATACATGCCAAAGGGCACCGATCTCTCAGTCCACAGCGAGAAAGATCTGGCTGGGTTCGCTCGAAGCCTCAATGATCGTCCTCGCATGACCCTCGGATATCTGAAACCATCAGAGAAACTCGCCGAACTAATTGCGCTCACCCCTTGAATACGCCGTGGACCCTCGGAGAAGTATCAATGTACTGGGATACCGGTAGCCCCAAACCGGCAGTCATGGGCCGGGGGGTCAGCCTCGCTCAAGGCTTCACCCCAGACGGCGTGCCAGGATGGCCCGATGATCATGGTCGAGCCCGTCTCGGGGACCGTCGGCGCTGTGGTGCGAGGGGTGGACCTGTCCGAGCGGCTCGGCGAGAGCACGGTGGCCGAGATCAGGAAGGCGTTCCTGGCACACCATGTGCTGTTCTTCAATGACCAGGACCTGAGCCCAGAGGCCCAGCTACGGTTCGGTCGTTACTTCGGCGAGCTCGACACCCACCCCTTCGTCGAAGGCATGGCGGCTCATCCCGAGGTCATCGAGGTGATCACCGAGCCCGACGATCGGCTCAACTTCGGCGGTGGATGGCACAGCGATGTGACATTCCTCGAGGAACCTGACCTGGGATCCATTCTCTACGCCCTCGAAGTTCCCCCGTTCGGCGGCGACACCCTGTTTGCGGACCAGCACGCTGCCTATGAGGCACTATCGGACACGATGAAGGATCTGCTCGACGGTCTCGTGGCGAAGCACTCGGCCGGACCCCAGTACGCCGAAGGCGGCTACTCGACGCTGTCGAAGTCCATGAAGACAAAGTCGCCCGAGCAGGCTGGGCGGATCGTCTGCCACCCGCTTGTCCGCACGCATCCTGAGACCGGCAAGAAGGCGCTCTACGTCAACCCCGCGTTCACTATCGGCATCGAGGGGATGCGACTGGACGAGTCGATGGCGCTGCTGGGGTTTCTGTTCAACCATGCGGTGCGCGAGACGTTCATATGCCGCTTTCGATGGTCACCGGGTTCGGTGGCGATGTGGGACAACAGGAGCGTCCAGCACTACGCGCTGTTCGATTATCGAGGTCACCGGCGCCATTTGCGCCGAATAACCGTCAAGGGTGACAAACCCCGCTGACAACTCCAGGTGGATCCCGGATTGGCGACTCGGCCTGATGCCCGACGAGCCGCTTCTACTGCGTAGGGCGTTGACCTCCATCGGTTTGAGTCGCGGCGGCGAAGGAACCGTTGTCGAAGATGCGCTCGAAGGGATGGTGAACGTCCCAGAGGTAGCTCACCGACCCGGCGTGCTGGGGCACCCCTGGACTGCCGGGCCGCGTAAAGGTCTACTCGTCGAGACAGACTCGGAGGTGGGGGGCGAACTCAGTAACGATGGCTGCCGAGAGAACCGCAAGGCTGGGCTGATAGCCATCGGTTGTGTTGACTTCCAGGATAGGACAGTTCAAATCGAGTGGATCTACAAGTTGCGTGGCCAGAGTGGTCACCTGCGGCAACAGTTCGTCTAGGTGTCGCCGTCGGAGGGGATCGGCCTGAGTTCGAGCGACAAACCTCTCAACGGGGGCGTCGCACCGGCAATGGACTTGGGCGAGCCGGGCGAGCGGAGCCAGTCGAGAGGCAATGTCCGCCTCACTGACACCTCGAAAGAGGGTCATATCGCCAATGACGCTGATCCCAGCACTGAGATGCGCCTCCATTGTTGGAAACCAGAGCCCAACTCCCCATGGTGCCTCGTTCACGTCGTCCACGCCGAGTGCCCAAAGCGTCGCTCGGCGGAGTGTGTCCTTGTCGATCACGGGGAGACTCAGTCGCTGTCCCAAGAGGGTGGCCAGTGTCGATTTACCAGAGCCTGGTGCTCCGCTCATCAGGATGGCGACGGGGAGCTGCCGCATCCAGAAATGTTGCCATGCCCGCAATCGCAACGGCGTTATAACGGAATCTGATCGCTATGCCGGGGTGCCACCGTTGTGCCGCACGAAGGCACCCCTTCCCGGCGTTCGGGGGCAGGCTTGGACTCCTCGGCCCTGGCGGCTTTCTTGCTGAAGAGCCATAGTTTCGGGAGTGCCGAAACCCGTCGATTGGGAACGTCTACTTATCAAGGGTCACGAACCCCTGAAAATCGCGCAACGGATCTTTCGTCTCCTTCCTAGCGATCCCCGCTGCAAGCTTTGCCTGAACCCCTTTGGCGGCGTGGGCGGCAAAATGATCGGTCTCCTGGGGCACAAGCCCTCCCGCAAGAACCCGAACATTTGTCAGTTCTGCTTCGATCGTCTGCCGACCGGAGGCATCGAGATCGACATCGCAGTTGTGTTCGCCGACGTGCGAGCTTCGACAGCTCTGGGTGAGCGGTCGGACGCCACTACGTTCGCCGGGCGTCTGAACGAGTTCTATGCCACAGCAACGAAGGTGCTGATTCACAATGAAGGCATTGTGGACAAGTTGATTGGCGACGAAGTGATGGGCCTCTTCATCCAGGGTATCGCTGGCCCCGAATATCGACGCAAGGCAGCGAGTGCCGCTCTCGAACTGGCCTCGGAGGTCGCCGGACTGCCTCTCGGTGTCGCTGCCAACGCGGGTGTCGCCTTCGTCGGCAATGTGGGATCGGGGAGCGTATTGGACTTCACCGCGCTGGGTGATGCCGTCAATGTTGGTGCTCGCCTTCAGGCCCACGCGTCGCCAGGTGAGGTAGTGCTTGCAGCTTCGCTTTATCCGCTGATTGAGGCCGAATACCCGGGGGGCCGCCCCGATCGGGTAGCGGTACGTGGTCGGGACCAGCCAGTTGACGTTGTGGTCTTGACCTCGCCCGGGTAATCCACGACCTTCGCTCCACTCGCCCGGTACTGCCACACCGGATATCGGTAGGACCGACGAGTTCTGGGGGACTGCCACCGTTGTGCCGGACTGGGGCACCCCCTCACCGCCGCCGGACCCCGAACTGCCGAATCCCCGTCAGCCCCTCGAGGTGCTCGGGACACGCCCAGATCCGGAACCAGCGGTCACCCGATGGCACGAACCACCGGCCCGTGTAGGCCGGCTCAGCGCGGCAGTGGGTGCTCTGGAGTTGCTTGCTGTAGACCAGCGCCCAGCAACGTCCGGGTTCGGCCATGAAGCCAGGGGAGCGGTCGCCGGGGGAGGGGATCTGGGTCACCACATCGAGGGTAGACCGCCGGCGACGGACACATGCCCACAACAGCGCGACCGAGCTACTCCAGGGAGCCGTGCATTACGGATCAACGATGGTGAACAGTCAGCCGGCCTCCTGACCCCGCGTAGTGCGCCGTTGCCCCCGCGTTGCCTAGCGACATGGTTAGCGGTGTCATCCGATGTCGCGCGGTGACGCCGTAAGCAGGGGTTACGCGAAATGCCGTCCTGTCACCAGGGCCCAAATCCGTCTTGAGGGGCTAGTGCCCGCAAGGGCGTGGGGGTTCAAGTCCCCCCTCCGACACGCACCTGAGCACACGCGGGCTCGCCTCGACCGTGGCCTGGTCCGGCTGGTCAGGGTGGTACGTGATGCGCAGGCCATCGCAGACCCGGAACCAGCCGGTTGGCACGTCAGCGTCGCCGTCGCCGTCGCCGTCGCCGGAAGTGCCATGTCAGCCCGCCGGCGACGGCCAGGCCGCCGAGCAGAGCGGCCACGACCAGCCACGGACGCGACCCGCCCGGCGTCGCCGGCACCGAGGTGGTCGTGACGCGTGGTGCGGACGAAGTGCTCGCGCTCGACGGAGTCATCGACGTCGTGGTGGTGGCCGAGGCACCGGCTGGAGCGGTGAAGGCCACGACGCGGTCTGCTGCCGGCGCCAGGAGGAGGCCGGCTCCAACTGAGGGGGTCGGGAAGTGGTTGGTGGGCACGCCGATCCAGGCGTGCGTCACCTCGGCCCCCGTCGAAGGATCGAGGGCGTACAGGACGCCGTCCTGGCCGATCGTCCAGACCAGCCCGGCCGCCACGATGGGCGGACCACCGCCGATCGACGATCGCCACAGCAGGTGTAGCGCGGGGGGTACCGACGAGACGTCCAGGGCTTCCGGGCCGGACAGGCAGGGCAGATAGACCGTGGTCCCATGCACGGCGATGCCGCCGGCGACGTCGCCGCCGCAGCCCACCGACAGCGCCGCTTGGTCACCCCCGATCCCACCGAGGTCGGCAGCGTCGAGGAGGTAGGCAATGCGCGCTTTGCCCGAGGCCACGACCTGCCCGTCGGCCAGCAGGGCGGGTGCGGTGGACATGTCCAGGTCCTGCGCGCTGTCGTCGGCCCAGCTCCGGGGGGCGAAGTACTGCACGAGTGCCATGTCCGACGAGAGCTCGAGCAGGCCTTCGCTGTCATCGTAGGCATGGCTGGACGAGTCGACGGAGCCGTTGCCCGTGGTCACCCAGACGTTGCCCGTCGCGTCCACCACGGGTGCCGCTCCGCCCATCCACACGGCGCCCTGGCTCTCTCCCGCCGCCCCGTCGACGGCGAAGTGGGCCGGGGTGCCGCCCGATTCGGGTACGGCCACTACCCACCCGTGATATGGGGCGCAGTCTCCGTAGTTCCCCCCGAAGCCGAACACCACGTGACCGTCGTCCAGGGTCAGCCCGGTGCGCTGGAGCAGCGTGGACGGCGTCGAGCCGGGGGGGTCAACCTCCTGCTTCAGCTCGGTCCGTCCGGTCGCAGTGTCCAACCCCACGAGGACGTGGGCCGGGGTCCCGTGCACCAGCTCGTCGGCCACTGCGAAGAGCTCACCGCTTGCTTCGTCGATCACGGGTGTGCCCGTGATGCCCACGGTTGGGGAGATGTTCCCGCACGGGAGCGATTGCGCCGGCACCGGAGTTCCTACGTGCGTGCTCCACAGAACCGCGCCGGTACTCGTGGAGAACGTGTAGACCGTGTCGTTCTCCGTCGCTACGTAGACATTCCCGCCCGACACGAGCGGCTCACCGTAGAGCGAGCCGTCGAGTGCGGGCGAGGTCCAGGCCCGCGACGAGAGGTCGACGTGTGACGCGTTGGCCACTCCGCTGCCGACGGGATCCCCGTGGTACACCGGCCACGTTCCGGTCGCCGGAGTCGCCGGGGCATTGGCCGCTGCTGCGGCGGGATCGCCACCCCACGCCGGTCCCGAGAACGGTCCGACGGGCAGGTCCACGACCAGCCCGCCGAGCAGCCCGGCGGTCAGCGCGCCGAGCAGCCTCGTGGTCGGGGTCAGCGCGCCGCGGCGAGCCATCTGGCCGCTCCCTCGAGTCCGGCGTCGTCGCCCAGGGCGGACGGCACGATTGCCAGGTCGTCGGGATGCTGCTCGGGCCGGCTCAGGATCATCGCCCGGACCCTATCGAAGAAGCCGTTTCCGCCCAGCCCGCCGCCGATGACGAGTTCGCGGGAGCGAGCATCGGCGACGATGCGACTCTTGAGCAAGACACTCGGTCTTCTTGGCAGGCATTTTGAGCGGGACTTCTCCCTTGAGAATGACCGGTGTACTAGGAGAGGTAGACGCCCCTCCGACACGATTCTTCTGGTACCAGCGCGCAGGCCAACCTCCTGCAAGCTGATGACGATCGGGGCGCTCCGACCACTTGCACGGTGACCTGATCCGGGTAGAAGCAGATCGAATCGAGCAGGTCCTCGAGAAGTATCCGTCGTTGCTGGGGAGTGGCCTCTTCCCAGATCCTTTCGTCTTTGCATTGCATCTACTTGGCGCGAAGCTCCCGGAGTAGCGCGTCGAGGCTGTCTACGTGGTACTTGTCGCGGAGTTCCCCGAGGGTGGCATCGTCGGGGAAGTTCTTCAACTCTGAGTACCGAGCCTTGAGATTTCCGATCTTGGTATCGCCACGCTTCTTCTCAATCCGTCCATCCTCATTTCGGTGACGTCCATCAAGTCCAGTCATTCGTCCTCCTTTGGCGGGCGACGATGACCCTCGGCTGGGTGGTGCTCGACGATGGCATCGGATCCTGGGAAGAAGAATCCTTGGTGTTCGTCATCGCTCCACCGCACCCGGTAGGGAGGGGCTCCGTTCGTCACCCTCGACAGCGATGATGACGGCCTCGCGGACGGGTTGTCCCGTGTGGTGGCCCCTGACGACGATCTTGTCTCCGACGGCAGCTTGCACGCGAATACCTCCTTACGACTCGGCTGACGGCGGCAGCCTGACCTGATTGGCCCTCATCTCGAGTCTGGCCACAAATCGCGCCAGGGCGGGAGGGCCGAAGGTCCACTCGGGCGACCGTGCCGGGTGCCAGGCGGCGCAGCCCCGTCCGCATAGAGGGCACCCCGTCGGGCACGAGACCCGGCGTCGGCGAGCGACACTGCCGGGTGTACCGTCGTAACTGCTCATTGAGAGCAGCAGCGCCCCCGCTTACGGTGACAAGATCGCGAGTCCCGATGGGTTCCGAAGCTAAGTGGTGGTCTTGCCCGACCTGCCATCGCCAACTCTGTGGGTCAGAGTAATGACTGGGGCATGCGACACGGGCATCGATCTTCTCATCGAATCTGCCAATGAGCTCGATATGACAGCCGGTGCCTGTGAGAGCTCAGAGGATGCGGCGCGCCTCTTTGCCCTGGCGGACCGGATCCGTAGCTACCTAGCAACGAGCCGTCCCACAACGAATCTTGGGATGCCCCGGATTGTCTCCGATGCGGCCCGGCTCGCGGACGAAGACGTGATTCATCGGACCGCGGAGTTCAACAAGTCCCATATACGCATCCTGTCGGAGTGACCTTCATGTGGCATCTGTGCCACGTGAACCTGCCGCCAATCCGCCTCTGAGTCGGGTATCCCAGTCCGCCGGGACTGGGGCGGTTCTGAGCTCGCGTCGTCCGCCAGAGCTGGACGCACCCACAGGACCTTCGACTCTGGTGCCGCCGACCGACGTATCAACAGACTCCTGTCAGAGAAGCATTGTCAACGCGCCGTGCGCCTCCACAGGGGGGTTGCCATGTCGGTTCGTACTCTTGGAGCCTTTTGACCAGGCTTTGGCGCCAATGGTTCGCCCGGCGGGAATGGAGAAGACCATGTCCAAGCGTCGGTTCGCCTTCGTAGCCCTTGCCGTTCTCTCCGTGTTGGGATTTGCTTCGTGCGACTGGTCCCAGTTCAGGCTCAATGCCACCCACACCGCTGACAACGAGACCGAAAGTGCCATCTCGACCTCGAACGTCTCGAACCTTACATTGCGCTTCACCGCAACTGCCGGCATCGCCGGAGGGATGTCATCACCGGCGGTGGTCAACGGCGTTGTCTACATCGGCTCCGGCTCCTTCGACAGGAACTTCTACGCCTTCGATGCGGCGGGGAACACGAATTGTCGGGGAGTGCCCAAGTCATGCGCGCCGCTGTGGACGGCCTCCACGGGCGCCCGTATCACGTCCTCACCGGCGGTGGTCAACGGCGTCGTCTACATCGGCTCCAGCAACGGGAGCCTCTACGCCTTCGATGCGAAGGGGAACACGAACTGCTCGGGAGTGCCCAAGACGTGCGCTCCGCTCTGGACGGGCTCAACGGGCACCGCCATCTTGTCGTCCTCACCGACGGTGGTCAACGGCGTCGTCTACATCGGCTCCTTGAACGGCCTCTACGCCTTCGATGCGAAGGGGAACACGAACTGCTCGGGAGTGCCCAAGACGTGCGCTCCGCTCTGGACCGCGTAAGTGCCAATGATACTCGGGAATCGTCCCCGTCCGTCGCCAACGGGTTCGTATACGTCGGCGCGGTCGACGGCAAGATGTATGCATTTGACGCCGGGGGGACTACGAATTGCTCGGGAACACCCAAGGTGTGCGAGCCCTTGTGGACCTACAACACAACATACGTGTCCTCGTCACCTGCTGTCATCAACGGAGTCTTGTACGTTGGAGACCTCTCCTCGTCGGTCTACGCCTTCGACGCAGACTGGGAATACGCAATTGCTCGGGAACACCCAGGGTGTGTGGGCCTCTTTGGACAGCCGGCGTCAACAGCAACCTCGGGATCCGCTCATCTCCGGCAGTGGCCTACGGAACGGTCTACATAGGTGACGAGTGCAGCGTCTTTGGACACGCCTACAATTGCGGAAACACGCCGCACTTCTACGCCTTCAACGCCACCACAGGTGCCGTACGCTGGACGGCGATCGGGAGTTCGGCGTTCGTTCGCTCCTCGCCCGGAGTCGCGAACGGTGTTGTCTTCGTCGGTTCGGGCGATGGCAATCTCTACGCATTCGACGCCGCTGGCAGTATCGACTGCTCGGGTACGCCGACCTCCTGCTCGCCCCTGTGGGCGGGAACCACGGGAGATGCCGTGGAGTCTTCCCCAGCGATCGCAAACGGCATGGTCTACGTCGGTTCGGACGATGGCAAGCTGTACGCCTTTGGGCTGCCGCAGTAGGGCCAGGCCGGCGCAGGATCACCGGGTGGGGACCACGGCCCCGCCTACCGCCTGGCCGGTGGCGGTTCGCGGCATGGAATATCGATCGGTGCCGCGATCTGGTCGATGGAAAGTCTCCGCCGCGAGAGGCAACGAGACCTTGTCCAAGAACCTCATCAGATTTCCAACGACCACTGTGCCGTCGTGGCTCCGCGTTGCAGGATGGACCGCTCCCGCATTGGTCTCACCGGCAACGATCGCTGCTTGGGGCTACGTATTGGCAACGGGGAGCCAATTCACCTGAGTGGAGTGACCAAGGTCCCACGGACATTCGAAGTTGGCGAAGCGGATCTTCTAGCCGAGCACGTCGGAGTCGAGCGAGCGGCTGACGGAGGCTGCCTGGCCCAGCCGTGGTAGGCCGAGCGACAGCCCTTCTGCCAGACGGAGATCGTCCCGCGTAGCTTCAAGGTGTCCGTGGATCCCTGGTCACTCCAAGAGACGTGGGTCCCTGGCCCAAGGCCCAGCCTCGGGTAGAACAGGAGCAACGGCAGATGCGAGTGCCAATTAGTATTCGGCCGCCGCCGCCGCCGCCGCCGCCGCCGCCGCCGCCTCGCCGCTCGCCAGAGGAAGTTGGTTCCATGCGCTCGGGGAGTTCGTCGAGCGCGCACTCCCACACGACGGTCTCAAGGGTGCCGGCGAACACGAGATCGCGTCCCCGTTGCTCGGCGGCTTGCCGTGTCCGCACCGCGGGGTGCCGTGTTCCGCGCTGCGGCTTGCTGGATACCCGGATAGCGCTCTGGGAGGGCTGAGAGGTCATCAGTCGGAATCTCGTTGGTCACGAGAGAGGCTGCTCGGTGACGTGCTGGGCCCGCGCGCCCCAAATGACCCCAGGAAGTTCTCGGTTCGCTTCGGCGTGGTCGGTGTGTTCGATGCTGGCTTGATTACGCGAGATGTCTCGTCGCCATTGCCATTGGTGTGCTCAGTGGACCGATACCGTGCGAATTTTGGATTCCCGCGACGCGAAGTCTAAGCAACTTTGTGACTAGGTCGTTAGGCTATACGGGATGGCAGTCTGGGGTCTGTGGTGGGACCTTCGTCGATGGCTCAACGAGGATGTCTTCTGCGATCCTCAGCCCTCCGATCCGGTCACGGCACGGCGAGTGCTGGTACTCATCGCCTTTGCTGTGCTTCTCGTAGGAGTCCAACTTGCACGTATGTGGCCGTCGAAGCCCCTGGACTCGATCTGGGCGGAGGATGGTTATGTATGGCTAAGCGACGCCACCCGCCAGAGTCTCTTTCACACGCTGACGACGCCTTACAACGGCTATCTGCAAACGACATCTCGGCTAATAGCCGAACCGGTTTCCAAGCTTCCGACCTCCTGGTACGCCGCGGCGATGGCCATTACCGGTGCGTCAATCGTTGCCGGATACTCACTGGTGGTCTGGTCGGCCACAAGCGGCTACTTCAAGAGCAGCGTGCTTCGGGTGACGCTGGTGATGATGGTCGTCCTACTTCCCATATTTGGTGTCGAGATTCTCGCGAATGTGACGTACTCAACCTGGTTCCTGCTCTTTACCAGCTTCTGGATTCTACTGTGGCGCCCTAACAGTCTGGCCGGTTACGCGGTGGGCACCGTACTTCTCTTCTTGGCCGCCGTGAGCAACGCCGAGGTCGCGTTCTTGCTTCCGCTCTGGCTCATTCGAGTAATCGCCATTCGAAACCGACGCGAAACAGTAATGATGTCAGCACTTGGCATTGGGCTTATTGTTCAGTTCGCTCTGACAAGACACACTGGAACGGTCTTCGGAGAAACGCGAGTGCACCTAAGCCATCTCCAGCAAGTCTACATTGGCTCAATATCCGATCCTTATTGGCGTTGGAGTCTGGTCCCCGCCTACCTTCAGCGAATCGTTAGTGCCGCATCGATTGGTCAACGGATTTCGGGATCCCTTTGGGTAGCTGTCGGCACGTCGTTCGTTGTCTTGCTCGGAGTCGGGTTCATCCTCCTAATCGGATTCGCCATGTTTGCTCCGAGTATCCGAACACGAGTACTCGTGCCGCTGATGGTCTTCTCATCCATCGCAATGTTTCTCTTTTCGGGCTATCACATCCCGACCGTTGGGGTACAGTACTACTGGTCCCCGGGTAAGTTCAGCACCGGCTCGCACTATATGGTGGTCCCCACTCTACTCTTGCTGAGTGCATTGCTTCTGGTGCTCGACGACTGGTCACAAACATTTCCATCCGACCGAAGACGTATTGTCCGTACTGGAGCATCGATCTTTGTCCTTGTCATCGCACTGTTGAACTTTAATGCCGGGAACCTGTCACTCCGTGGCAGACCGACATGGACTGAGGCCCAGGCTGTCGGCCATACACAATGCCTGCGGACACACCGCCTGCAGGTGGTGATCCCGGTGGCTCCTGTTTACTACGCCGGTATGCGCATCGACTGCCGGTTGCTGAGTGGGTAGTCGCCAGTTGCCAACTCGCGACCTGTCCCAGCCAATTAGGGGAGACCCGTTCTCCGGCAACGAATCGCTGACTCGGCTCGACAGCTTTCAGAGACATGTAGTGAACTTCGAACCATGGACTAGAGGCTCGAGATCTCCCGCGAAATCGGCGCACCGCCCGAGGTGGCATATGCCGCCATCTCCGACGTGACACGCATGGGCGAGTGGTCAGAGGAATCCCACGCGTGTGAGTGGCGTGATGGCTTCGACGGTCCGGTGGTCGGCGCCATATTCGATGGCCACAACCGATACGGCAAGCACGAGTGGACCACCCAGGGAAAGATCATAGAGGCCGACCCTGGTCGGACGTCTGTCTTTGAGTGCTCGATGATGAATTTTGCGCTACTCGACCTGGGGGTACCACATTGAGACCACCGAGTCCGGATGCCGCGTGACCGAGTGGTGCGATGATCTGCGGCCGGAGTCCGTTATGGAACTGAGCCAGCAGATCTCTGGCGTTGACGACCGCACTGAGCGAAACCGTAGGACCATGAGCCTCACTTTGGAACGCCTCGCCTCATCTCTTGAGGACTGATCGGCTCATCGGGTGGTCGGCCCATCGATCTGGCCGGTCAGGTCTGACCGGCTGCCGTTGTACGCGGCAACGGTGCGCAGTTCGGCACTTCGGGCTCGCCGGGTCGGCTCACTCCGGCATCAAGGGCTGGGAGTATCAGGAGCCGGCAGGACGGCGCGAACCACGATGTGCTCGCTAAAGGATGAACCGTCAACTTGGAAGCCGAAGCAGCCCGGTTCCTTTACGTATGTCCCCGAGGGTTGCTCCCGCCACCCGGCGAAGGTGTTCGAGGTCGGTCCTGGTGGAATCACGATCGCACCAACGGTCGCATCTCCCAAGGCCGCCACGAGACCGGCGCCGTCGAGTTGTTTGCCGCGCACGATGACCCACCCCGAATAGCGGGGACTAATTGTCCAGTCCGTCTTGATTCCGTACCACCCCGGGATGTTGGAGCTGGCGAGGTCGATGATCCCGTGCGCGAGGTCGCCGGACTGCCCGATGATCGCTGTGACGAATCCTTTGCCCACGGCCACGCCAACCATGCCGGGATGCGTGACAATTGCGCCGGTTGAAGCTGGGCAAACCGCACCTCGTGGCAATGAGGGGAGTCGTATGGGGCGACTCCGCAGCGAGACGGGGATACGAAGACGACAGATCCCACTGCCGTTGGGACATGGACCGCGATACGTCGAAGGGACGACAAGGGCCGGATTGGTCGACCTTGCGACGGTTGCGCTTCCTGCTGCCGTCGGTGCACTCGCACACACGGCCAGTGCCATCGCAAGGAGAGCGCATGCGGCGAGGCCCTTGCTGCGCTGCTTCGGTGGACTCCGCGGGGGAGGCATTGGTTCTATGACCTGAGGCTAGGTCGCCCGCCCCGTGCTTGCAGCCGATTCCACGATGCCCCCGCGCCGTGCGCTGGACCCTGGGCTTTGCGACGGGCACCGGTAGCGGGCCGTTCACGAGGTCTGGTCCACCGTCGGGGGCCAGCCATCCTGCAAGTGAGCACGATCGGAGAAGCCTCTCGCGAGACGATGTGCGTACGATCCTCGGTGTGACCAACCCAGCGTGGTCAAGATCCGGGGCTCTCTTGAGCATCGGACGATCGCAGTGGCCATACATGCAGAGGACCGCCTGAAGAGGACGGTCGTCGCCCTCGTTGCGGTGGCCGGATCTAGGAGAGGTATCGAAGACCATGAAGACGATGACCTGCAAGCAAATGGGCGGACCGTGCGACTTCCCCCACCATGGAGCGACTGCCGACGAAGTCATAAAGGCACAAGACGGCCATCTCCGGGAGATGGTCAAGAGCGGCGACGAATCGCACCAAGGTGCGTTGAAGGAGATGAAGAGTCGGTGGAGGCGTCCGGTCTCCGGGATGGGGTGGTACAAGAAGACCAAGCAGGACTTCGCCGGTCTCCCTGAAGACTGATGTCGGATCGTCCGATTCGTCACCGCCCAGCCACTGCCGGTTGGTGCCTGGGGTGCGGCAGCGGCTGATCCCGGACGGATCCAAGTCCGATTCTCGCCAGCTTCGGGCCAGCGGGTCGGGTACCTTCGCCAGATGAGAGACGCAGCGCAGCGATTCCGAGCGTTGCATCGCGAGGGCTGCTGCGTGATGCCCAATCCCTACGATGTGGGGTCGAGCCGACTCCTCACGGTCCTGGGATTCCCGGCGTTGGCCACCACGAGCGGAGGCTTCGCGGCGACGCTGGGCCGACCGGACATGACGCTCGATCGCGACACCGTCGTCGATCACGTGAGATCTGTGGTGAACTCGACGGCGCTCCCCGTCAGCGTCGACGCAGAGCGATGCTTTGCCGACTCGCCGGATGGTGTCGCCGAAACGGTTCGCATGCTCGCCGAAACCGGGGCAGCTGGGTGTTCGATCGAGGACTGGAATCCAGAAACTCGAGTGATCGACCCACTCGAGGTCTCGGTTGCGCGCGTCCGCGCCGCGGCGGAGGCCGCATCAGAATCCGGGTTGGTGCTCACGGCACGGTGTGAGGGCATTCTGCAAGGCGTCCACGACCTCGATGTGGTCGTGGCGCGTCTCCTGGATTTTCGAGACGCTGGCGCGGAGGTGCTCTATGCCCCGGGTCTGAAGGATCTGGCCGAGATCCGTCGACTGGTCGCGGAAGTGGCGGTACCGGTGAACGTCTTGCTGATGCCGGGCGGCCCGCAGGTCGCCGCGTTGGCTGCCGTCGGGGTGAGGCGTGTGTCCACCGGGAGCCACCTGGCGTCGGTCGCGTACGGTGCGTTGGTCAGCGCCGCGACGTCCCTCCTCGACGACGGGCAGATTGCCTCGGACCTCCCGGTGCTCAACCGCGGCGTGGCGGGCCGGGCGTTTGTCTGATCGGCGAACGGCGACCCTGGGACGTGGTTCGGCCATCGGTCGACGCGAGGTGCAAGTCCCGTGGGGATCCGCTCGCCTCGAGGGGTGCCGCATCGCTTGCGTCGCAAGGTCGGGTCGGGCTCCTCTCGTCGGGTGTGGCGATCGGGCGCCGATAGACGGATACTGGTACGCGAACGAGGACGGGTGGCGACATGGCGGTCCATCTCAACCACACGATTGTCCCAGCGAGGGATAAGGAGGCATCGGCGCTCTTCCTGACCGAGATCCTCGGTCTCAGCCCTCCGACGCGGTTCGGGCCCTTCATGTGCGTCGAGACCGCCAACGGCGTCAACCTCGACTACATGGAGCGGGGTGGTGCGTTCTTGCCCGGCCACTACGCCTTTCTCGTCAGCGAGGAAGAGTTCGACGGCATCTTCGAACGAGCGACCGACCGTGGGCTGCGCTACTGGGCGGATCCCGGACATACCCGGGAGGGCGTCGTCAACGACCACGGGCGGGGCTTCTACTTCGAGGACCCGTCGGGTCACAACATGGAAGTCCTGACCCGTCCGTACGGCACTCCATGATGCCGAAGGTTCACCGCGGCCTCCCGCGTGAACCGGACCCACTGAATCGTTGCTGGTGCCAGGGTCGTCCCGGCGGGAGGCCTCCTCGGAGGGGGACGGGCCGACTCGCAACGCCCGTAGAGGAGCCCGGCCCTGCGCCGGGCTGTGGGCCGACCGGCCCCGCTGGCGTGGTGCCCGAGGGAGATCCTCCCGCGGCGGCGGAGGGGGGCGCTGACGGGGAGCCGGAGCACGCCCCATCGCTCAGAGGGTGCGCGGCGGGGACCATCGAGGTGCCGGCGGGAGCGACGGGTTCGGTGAGCCCGTAGGTGTTTCCGCACCGCGTGAGCGAGGAGTTCGACCCGTTGGCGGGTGGGAACTGCAGACCGGCCGTTGACACGGACAAGAGGGTGTTGTTGCAGGTGTTGTGGGTCACCCATGCCGCGTGGACCGCGCCGAGGGCGATGCACGGCGTGTAGGGCGTGTTCGGGAAGTAGCCCGGCAGCCCGTCGAAGGCGGTGATGGCGTTGCCCGAGATCGTCACGCCTGAGTAGTCGCTGATCTCCATCAGGGCGCAAGACGGCGGGGCGGCGATGGAGCCCCCGCAGGGGCTTAGGGAAGGTGCGGTGGAGGTGTTGCCGACGATGGTGAGGTTGCTGTCCGTCGGGCACGAACCACCGGATCCCGTGAGAACGATGGTGCCGTCCACGGAGCCATCGAGCGTGTTGTTCTCGATGTCCAGGTTCTTCTGGGGTATGCAAGTACCTTGCTCGCTTTCGATCCAGTTGCCGAAACCGGTCGCGTTGGTGAAGGTGTTCCCCTTGATCGTGACGTTCCACTGCGCCGTGCTGGTCGGCGTGCCGGTCGAGTCGTAACAGCCGGAGGAGGGCCCGGAGTAGACGCAGCTGTTGTCCACCTCGAGGTCGGCGAAGTTGCGGAACCCCGACACTGCGTTCCCGGCGAACGTGAGCCCGTTGACACCTTCCAGGGTCAGCACGTGATACCCGATGTTGGTGAAGTGGCCGTTCTCGAACACGATGTTCCAGTTGATCCCGGTCCCGGTTCCGAGGAGCGGGAGTATGGCGAGGCCGTCGCCACCGGTGTCCTCGACGGTGACTCCGCTCAGGGTCACGTTGCTGTTCCCGGTGCCGTTCTGGCCCATGAGGAGGCCGTAGTCGCCTTCGTTCGATGCTCCGTTGCACGTACCCGGGCCGCGCAGGTCGAGGTTGTCGATGGTCAGATGGTCGTTCGCTGTGAGCCAGAGAACAGGCTGGACATTGTTGCTGCCGCAATGGCCATTGTCGTACGAAGCCTGCTCAAAGACCGCTCCGTTGCCGTTGATCGAGACACCGTGAAGGGCGTGGAGCCGAAGCGTGCTCCCCGGGATGTCGGAGACGAGATAGCAGGCATGCGGTGGTAGGGAGACGGACGCATTGGCGCCGAGTCCGGCGAACCAGGCGTTCAGGACGGACGTGACGTCACGGGAGCAGTCGGCGGGGATCGAGCTCGGCGGAGCGATCGGAGGCGAGCCGGCACTCGCCGGCGGGGCGGGCGCGACCAGGGCCCACGCGCAAGCCAGGGCGAGCAGCGCAGCTGACGGCACCCCCCGCAAGAGGCTGCGTTTCCGTATCACCCGTGTTCCCACTTGTCCCTCGAGTTCCACTCATCGGGGTACCCCGGGGCGCGTTGGCCTCACGGTGTGGTCGGAGCCCCCTCCTCGGTCACGCTGTTCTGCCGGTCGGCGCGTGCGTCGTCCGACAGGTTCAAGGGTAAGCCTCCCTGAGGCGGGATCAGCCGATATCGGCGCGAAGTTGTTGCTGCCGTGAAGGGATTTGTGCACCCCGTGGACGCGCGTTCACGGGGTGGTCACATCCTTCGCGTCTCTGCCCGTCGCGAACCGCACTGACGGGAGGCGGAGGTCCCGAGAAAGGCCTCGCGGGACCTCCGCCGACATGGTGGGTGACGCGTTGGCGGGTCACGTCAGGGCCCCACCCCCCGTGAAGGCAGGATATGCCGCGAGTTCCAAAATTGCTCGGTGCCCACACACGAAGCGACCCCCCGACTGCAACGGGAAAGGACAGCCGGGGAGTCGCCATCGGGGCGGGGGCAGAAGCCTCACCCTGTCCGCCCTCCGGCTGTCATATACCCCGCGAGCCGACGACGGAAACGCCGACGCCGCGATCGGCTCGCCGCGCGACGGGAACGGGCCGCCCGAGATCGACGGGGCAGAGGTGGTGCATGCCATCGTGGCAGCCGGGGTTGCTGGGATTAGACTCGCCGGCAAGAGCTCGTTGGTTACGAGTGCACGACGCGATGCCCGGCGCGCTCGAGTGCGTCGACCGCCCGGGCGAGCTCGGTGTGCGGGACCCGGGCGTTCCTGTCCAAGGTCCTCTGACTGTGCGACCCTGTTCGGGCCCGGTCAGTTGCGCACCCTGATCCTGACGCCCGCGCTCCGGATGACGACGCCGTGCGGGTAAGAGGCCACGCTCTGGAGTTCGTAGGTCCCGTTCGGGACATTCGTGGTGTCCCAGGCGCCCCTGCGGCCAACCACCGCCGGGACGTAGAAGTAGACCGCCGGGACAGACCCGGCGACCACCAGGTGGTGGTAGCCGTTCCCGGACAGCTGGAACTGCACGGTGCGTGCCCCCGGGGATGCGCCGGCGTACAGAGTGAGCCGGCCGGAGACCGTGGCGCCCCGGGATGGCAACAGCATGGTGGTGCCCCGGGATGGCACCACCATGGCCGGTGGCGTCCGGGCGTACAACAACAGCGTCACCCCGTTGAACGTGAGCTGCTTCCCCCAGGGATAGAAGGGGTGCAGGACCATCTTGTTGAAGCGTGGGCTCTTGTCGGTGTCTTCGACGACCCAGAGGCGCTTGGGCGCCTGGGCGATGGCACGTGGGCTCAGGTCCAGGTCGAAAGCCTCGACCAGCGGTTGGTGTAGGCCGACTTGGGGCCAGAGGGGGACGGAGCGTCCGTCTCGCTGCAGGTAGTACTCGACGGCGGCAGTCGTCGAGTGGTCGTACACCACGAGTTCGTCTCCCGGCTTGGCGTGGCGCGCCACATATGCGGCGACGCCCTTTAGGTCCTCGGTCACGGTGGATGACGCCATCCAGAAGTTGCCCACCAGGAGCCCGAACAGGATGGTGCCGAGGCAGACCAGCCCGATGCCGGCGGAGCGCGAGGAGCCCGGAGTACCCCGGCCCCAGGTGCGGACGAAGGCAATGACGGGAGCGCAGACGATGGCGACCGCCAGCGCAAGTCCCGGCGCCGACGCGGTGACGTAGCGGTCCCAGAAGATCGGGTGGAAGAACGATGCCACGACCAGGGCCAGCGTCGGGAGCACGGCCCAGGCGACGGCGAGGGCGAGGACGTCCCGGTCGCTGTCGAACAGCGTGACCATGACGAGGCGTCCGCCGTTCCACCACCTGGCCGACAGGAGGATGACGACGGCCATCGCGATCACGAGCAGAGCCAGGTCGAACAGGTTTCCGATGGCCGGACCGCGGGCGTTGGCGAGCAGGGCCCCTGTCGAGCTGATCGCAATCCAGTTGACCTGTTGCACCTGGGTGGCCGTCGCCACCGCCCAAGCTGCTCCGACGATGGCCAGGGTCCCGACGGGGACGAGCATCGCCCTCAGGTGTCGACGGAGGTCGCGTGGCCGGCTGAGCAGCACGCCCAGGACCATGGCCATCGGCGCCAGAAGGGAGAAGATCTGGAAGGCCGTGGCCACGACGGCCCACGCGCAGAAGAGCCACAACCGGCTCGAGCGCCGGTCGCGCAGCCAGCTGACGAGAGCGGCGCCAGCCAGCGCGACTGCGGCGGTGCTGAGGGCGTAGGGGCGCGCGTTCAGCGCCTTCTCGACGAACAGCGTGTTGCTGGCGGTGAGGAGCGCGGCGAGTATCCCGCACCACGTCCCACCCACCCGCAGGCCCACGCGGCCGATCACCACCACAGTGACGAAGTACGCGGCGAGGGAGGGGGCACGCGCCCAGGCCGCGTCGGACGAGATCGCCGTCCAGAGGTGCAGCAGCGCGTAGTAGGGCAAGAAGACGAGGTCGACGTGCTGGGATTGCGCCCACAGGGCGGACCAGGACAGGTGGGCCGAGTAGAGGGAGGCCCCCTCGTCGTTGAAGATCGACCCCCCCAGCCACGGCAGGAGGCAGAGGGTGCCGATCACGCCGATGGCCAGGACGGCCCGACGCCCGAAGCGGTCGCCGAGGGCGGTTCCAGAACGCTGCCGCGGCTCCACGGTCTCACGCGTGACCGTTGGAGCTCCGCTCAGCGCCATGGTGTGCCCCCGGGCCACACTGTGGCGGCCGGTCGTCGCCGTCGGTCGCCGGGCCAGTCGTCGGGCCGCGCCCGGACCCCCATCCACATGTGCGGCCGCCCACCCCCGTTCGCCCAGTACAGCGGGGCTAAACCTAGTCTGGCACGGGGACCGGCACAATCGCACCCTGGGCGTCTCGAGACACCGAACCCGTGGCGCCGGGCGCCTCTGTCACCGCCGGTTTGTCCTCGGTGCCGGCAAGACTCGCCTGCCTGGTTTCGGAGGGCGACGCTGCCGCTCTCTACCCCCATTTAAGGACGTACCGTACAATTCAGCCGTGGCGAACGAGGCGGGCCCGGGGCGGGCGGAGATCGAGCGCGTCCCGGTGGCGATCGGAGAGGACGCCACTCCTACGAACGGCCATGGTGCGGCCGAGGCGCGGGGGCTGACCACCTCCTCTCCGGCCCACAATGCGGTGTCGGCGCCCGATCCGGGATCGGAGCCTGAGGGGCCTGCGACAGCCGGCAGCGGGTGCGGCGAAGAGGTGGAGCGCATCGACGCGGAGCTGGCCCGCCTGGCCGCCGACCTGGACACCGGAGCGCGGTCGGGCATCCGCCTGGACGAACAGCTCGGGTCGATGTTGCGGGACGGTCGGTCGGCCGACGCTGTCGCGCTTGCCGAGGAATGGTTCGCCCGTAGTGACGTCGCATGTGCTGCCGCCGCCGAGCGGTGGAGCGATCTATTCCGCCGATGTCATTCGGCCGGCCTCGTGACGTCAGGTTCTGAGGACGCGGCGGCAGAATCCGAGCTCCGTCAGGTCGCCGACGCGCTCGGGGCTGCGAGGCAGCGTGTCGAGGCAGCCCGTCGGGAGCTCGCCGAGGAGCTGGCGGGGCTCGCAGTGCTCAAAGGAGGCGGGCACAAGCGTAAGAAACGACGACATCGGCACCGGCAGCGGGTCGAGGACGCGCAGAGGGAGTACGCCGAGTCGTCGAGCGAGGTCGTCCGGTTGACGACTCGCACCGGGGAGTTGAGCGCCCGGCAGGTGAGCGCGCTGCGGGACCAGTTGCCGGCACGGCGCGATTCCCGGCCCGAAGTCCCGAATGTGACGGCGCCTGCGGACGAGCCCACCACCGAGCCGGGAGCCCCGACGCCGGCCACACTCGAGACAGCGGTGCGGGGGCCCGAGCACGTGGACGCGCCCATCGAGGACCTGGGGTCACTCGGCGCAGCCGTCGAGGACTTCGGGGCGTACGTCGAGACGGTCGGTGGTGCGGCCATGCGCCGGACTGACGAGCTGGGGGACCTCCTCCATGCGGGGCGGTGCGAGGAGCTGCTCGACGTCAGCCTGTCCACGGCCGCGAGCATGCGCCGGCACGACGCCTACTTCGACAAGCGCATGGAGGAGTTCGGGGGCGTGTGGACCCGATTCGATCTCGGGGTGGACGTGGCGACGCTGCGCGAGAGGGGCCGGGGGCGATTGCGCACGGTGCAGCGCCTGGACGCGCTCAGTGCCGACCTCGAGAACGTCGACGAGCTACGGCGGGAGCTCGAGGTGGATCGTGCCGCTGGGGGGACGTCGTGGGGGAAGCGTCGAGAGGCCGAGCGACTCCGCGTCGGCTCACGACTGGCTTCGCTGTCCGAGGCTGCGGCCGACGGCGCCTCCGCCCTGGGCCAGCTCTGTGCCGAGGTGGCCCGGGCTGACGGCGAGATCGCCCGCATCCTGGGGACGGGCGTGCACGCGGCTTCATCCGCTGGGTCGCGCAGCGGCACTGACATCAGCGGACCGCTGATCGTTCCCTACGTCGCGGACGAGATCCGTAAGCTGCACGAGCTGATGGTGGCGGGCATCATCACGGCCGGGGAGTTCGAGCGCCAGAAGGCCAAGCTCCTGGCCATCTGAACGCAGACCCGCCTGTCGGGCGCCGGGCGCCGAGCCAGACGCGGCACCCCCGGCCGACGGGGGATCGCTACGGTGGGCCGCGTGAGCGGGCCGCTCGAGGGGATACGGGTCGTGGAGCTGGGCGCCTGGGTGGCGGGCCCAGGGGCAGGGGGAATCCTGGCCGACTGGGGAGCGGACGTGGTCAAGGTGGAGCCGCCCCAGGGTGACCCCGCCCGCCAGTTCGGCCGGATGCTCGGCGGTGACCTGCCCGTCAACCCGGTCTTCGAGCTGGACAACCGTGGCAAGAGAGCAGTCGCACTCGATCTGTCAGACGAACGGGGGGTCGAGCTGGTCCAGAGCCTGGTGGCAGGCGCCGACGTGTTCCTCACCAACCTGCGGCCGTCGGCGCTCGAGCGTGTGGGGCTCGGTCCCGACGAGACGACGGTCCGCCACACCGAGCTGGTGTACGCCATCATCACCGGGTACGGGCTCGAAGGCCCCGAGGCCCATCGGGGCGCCTACGACATCGCGGCCTTCTGGGCCCGGGCCGGCATCGCGGAAGCCCTGCGCACGCCCGGTGGTCCGTTGCCGTTCCAGCGCGGCGGGATGGGCGACCACACCGTCGCGATGACCGGGGCCGCCATGGTCAGTGCCGCCCTTGTCGGCAGAGCAAGCAGTGGGCGGGGCCGGCTGGTGTCCACCTCGCTGTTGCGCCAGGGGGTCTACACCATCGGGTTCGACGTCAACGTGGCGCTGATGTGGGGTCGTACGCTGGGCATCGGCACCCGGGAGACCATGTACAGCCCGGTCCTGAACAACTACGCAGCGCAGGACGGCCGCTCGTTCTGGATCGTCGGCCTCGAGGGGGACCGCCACTGGCCGGCCCTGGCCCGCGCGGTCGGGCACCCCGAGTGGATCACCGACCCGCGGTTCGCCGACGGGATGGGCCGGGCGGTGCACGCAGCGGAGCTGATCGCGCTGCTCGACGAGATCTTCGCCCGCCGCCCCCTCGACGAGTGGGCGGCGGCCTTCGGCGAGGAGCCCGAGCTGTTCTGGAGTCCCGTCAACAGCATCGACGACGTCGTCGCGGACGAGCAGTTCCTTGCCGCGCACTCGGTGGTGGATGTCCCCGACGAACAGGGCAGCCTCCCCATGTTGGCCACTCCGGTGGACTTCGACGGGAGGCCGCCGTCGCCCCGATGGCGCGCACCGCGCCTCGGCGAGCACTCACGCGACGTCTTGGCCGAGCTGGGGCTGGGTGACGCCGCGGTATCGGCACTCGTCGCCGACGGGATCGTCGTCTCCGAGTAGCGCACCACCTGACCCCGTGCATCGCCGCCCGGCGGGCCCGTGCGGCCGCGAGGGTGGCTCGGTAGCGTTGGCCGTCCCACGTCACGGAGGGCAGCACCATGGATGAGACGGTTCGCCAACACAAGTTCGTGCTCGAGGAGTCGGAGATGCCGACGACCTGGTACAACCTCGTTCCCGATCTCCCTGCTCCGCCACCGCCGGCGCTGCACCCCGGCACCCTCGAGCCGGCCGGACCCGACGACTTCGCCCCGCTGTTCCCGATGGACCTCATCCTCCAGGAGGTCTCGCCGGAGCGGTTCATTGAGATACCGGGCGCGGTGCTCGACGTGTACCGGCAGTGGCGTCCGAGTCCGCTCTTCCGGGCACACCGCCTCGAGCAGGCCCTCGAGACGCCCGCCCGCATCTACTACAAGTACGAGGGGGTGAGCCCGGCGGGCAGTCACAAGCCGAACACGGCGGTGCCGCAGGCGTACTACAACGCCAAGGCGGGGGTCCGGAAGCTGACGACGGAGACAGGCGCCGGTCAGTGGGGCTCCGCGCTGGCCTTCGCCTGCTCCCTGTTCGGGCTCGAGTGCGAGGTGTGGCAGGTGGGCGCCAGCTTCGACCAGAAGCCCTATCGCCGGCTGATGATGGAGACGTTCGGGGCAACGGTGCACCGGTCGCCGTCGGAGCTCACCGCGGCAGGCCGCAAGTACCTGGCCGAGAACCCCAACCACACGGGGTCCCTCGGGATCGCGATCTCCGAAGCGGTCGAAGTGGCGGCGCAGGACCCCGAGATCCGCTACGCCCTGGGCAGTGTGCTCAACCACGTGCTTCTCCACCAGACCGTCATCGGCGAGGAGGCGCTGCTGCAACTGGCCAAGGCCGGGGAGTCGGCGCCCGACGTGATCGTAGGCTGCACCGGCGGCGGGTCCAACTTCGCCGGGCTCTCGTTCCCCTTCCTGCGCGAGAAGCTCGCCGGGAGGATGGCTCCCACCATCCGCGCCGTCGAGCCCGCCTCGTGCCCTTCCCTCACTCGTGGTGTCTACGCGTACGACTTCGGTGATTCGGCCGGCATGACGCCGCTCATGAAGATGCACACGCTCGGCCACGACTTCGTGCCGGACCCCATCCACGCGGGCGGGCTGCGCTACCACGGCATGTCGCCGTTGCTCAGCCACGTCTACGAGCTCGGCCTGATGGAGGCGATCGCCGTGCCGCAGACGGAGTGCTTCGCCGCCGGCATCGAATTCGCCCGCACGGAGGGCATCGTGCCTGCTCCCGAGCCCACGCATGCGCTCGCCGCCGCTGTGCGCGAGGCGATCCGGGCCCGCGAGACGGGTGACCAGACGGTGATCCTGACCGCGCTGTGCGGGCACGGACACTTCGACTTGGCTGCATACGACGACTACCTCAATGGCCGGATGACCGACGAGGACGTCACCGATGAGCGGTTGGCCGCCGGGCTGGCGACCATGCCCCGGGTCGGCTGATCGGTCGGGCGCCATACCCGCGTGACGCGGGCGTCGACCCCGTGACGAGACCGGCAACCGGGGAGCGCGCGGGGACTGCTGGTGGCGGGCGCTGCGGTTGCAGCAGTTGTTGTCATGCCGTTGGTGGACATCGGTTCGAACGGCTCTACTGGCTCCCGGCACCTCACCCCAGAATCTCGGTGGGGGTGCGAATCGATGGAGCAGTTGAACGCAGTCGAGTGGCGAATGAAGGCGATGGCGGTCCTCTACCGGGTCACCGCCGCCGAACGCCGTTTCTCGGCATCGATGCGGGTGAACGAGGTGACAGTGCTGGCCGCGGCGGACGAACTCGAGGCGGCGACGCGCGATGCCGGTGTCTGGTTGGAGGCACACCCGTGCCCCGACGAGGACCTGGGTGTGCACCTCATCGGGATGCTCGACACCTGCACTGAGGTGGCCTGCACGGCACAGCGGGCGATCATCGGCCACACCGGGGACACGGCGGCGGTCATGGCGCGGCTCAACGAGCTGCTCACCGTGATCGACCTCCGTTGGGAGTCGTTGGACACGTGGTAGGAGGCGGACAGAGACATGCTGGCTGGTTCGAGTGAGACGGCGAAGGAGTCGCTGACGCGCTGGCTGATGATGCCGGGTCAGCCCGACATCGACGAGGCGTTCGAGCGGATGCTCCAACGGCCCGACTGGCAGTCAGAGGCCGCGTGCCGCGGCCAGGGGTCGCGCCAGTGGGTGGGGGAGACCGACGGGTCGCCCTACGCGGCGCAGAAGGCGGTCTGCGCGGTCTGCCCGGTGCGCGAGCCGTGCCTCGCCTATGCCCTGGCCAACAAGTCCCTCATGGGGTGCTGGGGAGGGACGACCGAGGCCGAACGACGGGAGTTGCGGCGCCAGGTGGCCGCTGCCTGATCCGCGCCGGGCCGCTCACGTGGTGAGCGCTCCGCCGTTGAGCTCGATCGTCTGCGCGGTCACCCAGGCTGCCTCGTCGGAGGCCAGCCAGACGCAGGCCGCCGCCACGTCCTCGGGCGTGCCGGTGCGGCCGACAGGGATGGCCCGGCTGAGCTGCTGGTTCACCTTGCCGTCGAGGGTGCCGATGACGCCGAGCGCCAGCGTGTTGGCGGTGACGCCGCTGGCAGCCACTTCGAGTGCCAGCGTGCGGGTGAAGGAGATCCCCCCGCCCTTGCCCGCGCTGTAGGGGGACACGCCGATGTTGACGCCGCGCGTCCCGGCCCCCGACGAGATGGTGATGATCCGTCCCCAACCCCGCTCGCACATGCCGTTGACCACGGCATGGCAGCAGTGGAGCACGCCGTAGAGGTTGACGCGGATGGCGGCGTCCCAGGCCGTCGGGTCCATGGTGCGGAACGGCGTGAGCGTCATGGCGCCTTCGGGGATCCCCGCGTTGTTGACCAGGATGTCGACGGGGTCGACCTGTTCCGCGGCCGACGTGACCGACTCGGAGTCGGTCACGTCGAGGGCGAGTGCGACCGCCAGGCCGCCTCCGGCAACGATGCGTCCGGCCACATCTGCGGCGCGCTCGGCATGCAGGTCCGTCACGGCGACGAAGGCGCCCTGACCGGCCAGCGCGGTGGCGATCCCCGCGCCGACGCCCTGGCCGGCGCCCGTGACGAGGGCACGCCGGCCCGAGAGATCGAAGAGCATTGGCCGGCCTCCTCCCCGGAACTGATCGGTTCGCGTACGGTAGACGGTGGGACCGATGGGACGCTTCGACGGACGCCGCGCCCTCGTCACGGGGGCGAGCCGCGGCATCGGCGCCGCCGTGGCCGAGCGCCTGGCGGCTGAGGGGGCCGACGTCGTGATCACGGCCCGCACGCTCGACCAACACGACCACTTGGCGGGCTCGCTCGTCGGGACTCAGGCCAGGCTGGCGCGATACGGCACCACGGTCGGCATCGTCGTGGGTGACCTCACCGACCCCGGGACGCGGGCGGGCATCGTCCCCGAGGCTGCCCGGCTCCTCGGCGGTCCGGTCGAGATCCTGGTGAACAACGCGGCGGCAGCCATTTACCAGCCGCTGGCCGACTACCCGTTGCGTCGCCGGCACCTGGTGTTCGAGGCCAACGTGCACGCGCCCGTCGATCTGGCCCAGGCCGCCCTGCCGGCGATGGTGGAGGCCGGGGAAGGCTGGATCGTCAACCTCTCGAGTGGGAGCACGCGCCCCGATGTCGGACCGCCGTTCGACAAGGGCGCGCGGTACGCCGCCATGGCCGTGTACGGGGCGTCGAAGGCGGCGCTCGACCGCCTGACCAACGGCCTGGCGGCGGAGCTCTACGGGACCGGCGTGCGGATCAACACCGTGCAGCCGCGTGCGGCGGTTCTGAGCGAGGGGTCGGCTGAGCTGGTCGGATCCACGTTGCAGGCTGACCAGGTGGAGTCCATGGAGGAGATGGTCGAGGGCGTCGTGGCCCTGTGCGACTGCGCGCCCGACGTCACGGGACAGATCACCGTCAGTCTCGACCTGATCGCCGACTGGGGCCTCGACGTCCGCCAACTGGACGGCCGCCCCCGGGCCTGAGCGGCCGGGGATCGCCGTGAGGCGACGCGCTACTTTTTCGGCTCATGACCACCATCGCCGGGGCGCACAGGCTCTCCGAGATCCTCGATTCGTTCGACACGGCGAGTGACGAGCTGCAGAAGGTCGGGCAATTCAAGGAGGCGACCGAGGACGCGTTCCTCGACGGGTTCCAGCCGATCGCGCGCTCGGTGGTCAAGCCCTACTTCGACGCCGTGGCCGAGATGCTCCGCGAGCGCGACCACCAGGCCGAGGTGGTCGTGTCGTGCGGCGAGGACCCCGCGGCCGCTATCACGGCGGTGGCACTCTGGTTCTCGCCCCGCGGCAAGCCGGTGCGCATGCTGGGCCGCATGGAGGCACGCTCGGGGCAGGTGCCACACGTGATCGTCCGCTGCGAGCCGTCGCGGTTCAAGGTCATCACTTTCGAGGGGACGATCGGCGGGATCGCCGGCGGCTCCGCCGGTGCCGGTGTCATGTGGGACCTCAGTGAGGTCACGGAGGACGCACTGGCGGAGCGCACGGTCAAGATCGTCCAGGAGGCGCTGGCCTTCTCCTGAGGGGGACGGTGGCGAGCCGGGTATCGATCGGTTGCCACCCTCCCCACTCCGGTCCCGCCCGGTCGGGCCGGCCGGTGGCATGTTGTCCCGAGGTTGTGTACCGCGGGGTCCGAACGGCTCTATGGGCAGACGACCGGAGTCGCCACAATCGCACCAGAGTCCCGCGCACGGCACCGGAAGGGAGTTGGGCCCGCCCCTCAGCGACTTCGATGGACGACATTCCGACTGCACTCCAGTGGCGCCTCAAGGTGATGACGACCCTGCACCGGGTGACGGCGGCCGAACGCCGGTTCGCTGCGTCCATGCGGGTCAACGAGATCACGATGCTGGCGGCGGCCGACGAGCTGGAGGCGGCGACTCGGGAGGCGGAGACGTGGTTGGCCGCCAACCCATGCCCGGATCTCAAGCTGGGGACGCACATCTCGTGGATGCTCAACACGTGCGTCGAGGTGGCGTTGACGGCGCAGCGCGCCATCACGGATCCCTACGCCGACATCGACGCTGTCATGAACCGTCTGCGGGACCTGCTGGTGACGATCGACTTCCACGCCCAGACGCTCGATACCTGGTAGGAGCCACGGGGGGCGAAGTGGTGCCCCGGGTCCGGCGGCACGCCGGGCGGGGTGCGACGCGAGAGGGCGGGATGACGTGCTTCCCAGAACTCCTCCGCCACCCCGCCCTCGGCCATCTATCGTGCGCATCGTGTCGCGGGGGAGCTAGAGCCGTTCGATTCGACGCGGATCAACGGATGGACAACTTCGGGCCCCCGGTGGGCGCACCGTGACCGCCGTCGGGTCGCTCGCCGACGGGCCCGTTCCTGCTCGACGCTGGGTCTTCGCCGCGTTGGTCTACGGCATGATGATCCTCGTCGGCGTCCGCCAGGGTGGCTTCTGGCCCGCCGATGCGTTCCTGGCCTTCTTCGGCGCCGCGCTGCTGCTGGTAGCGGGCCTTGTGGCCGATCCGCCCGGTCGACGCGACGCGCTGGTCGTTGCCAGCGTCCTCGTGCTCGCCGCCTGGTGGCTCGTGCGCGGCGCCTGGACGGCCTCGCTCAACCACGTCCTGCCGCTCGGGGCCGCCTTCGTGTGCTTCGCGGCGGCGTTCGCCGCCACCCGACCGCTGCCGGGGAAGGCACGCCAGGCTGCCGCGCTCGCGGCCGCCGGGCTGGGCGCGGCCGGGGCCCTGGTCGGCTTCGCCGGTTTGATCTGGCGCTGGTACCCCGAGGCCATGCCGGCCCAGGGGCTGTGGCGCCTCTCGTCGACACTGACCTACGCCGACGCCGCCGGCCTCGTCCTCGGCGTGTGCCTCTTCCTGGCGCTGGGCTCGGATCTGGTGCCGTGGCTGACGCGCGTCGTCGTCTGCCTGTGCGCCGGGGGCCTCCTGGCCACGCAGAGCCGGGGGGCCTACGTCGCCGTAGCCATTGCCTGCGCGTTGGTCCCGTGGCGGCGCTACCGCCGCGGTGCCGTCCCGCTCTTCACGGGGGTCGGTCTGGGCGTTGCCGCCATCGTGTCGTCACCGGGCTCGGGTCGTGTCCCGTGGCTGGGCGTCGTGCTGGTGGTCGCGGTGGGGGTGGCGGCGATGCCGGGCGGATGGGCCGGCACCGCAGCGCCCGGCACCGCAGCGCCCGGCACCGCAGCGCCCGGCACCGCAGCGCCCGCCACCGCACCGCCCGCCACCGCGCGGTCCGTCCGGGTGGCGCCGGCGCGCGCCGAGTCGTCATGGCGCTCGGCGTCTTCGCCGGCCTGGCCGGGGTGGCCCTGGTGGTGCGCCACGAGCTGGCCGTGCGCGCCTTCGCCCCGAGTGACCGGGACCGTTCCGTCGAGTGGTCGACGGCCCTGCACCAATGGGTCGGTGCGCCGTTCATGGGCGTCGGGCCGGACCGGCCGTTGGTGTTCCACGCCCCCGACGGCACCTACGCGCACTTCGTGCACAACGAGTACCTGCAAATCGCCGCCGACGGCGGAACGGTCGCGCTGGCGCTCCTCGTCTTCGCCGTGGTCGCAGCGGTGCGGGTGGTCCGGCGCGCCGACGTGGTGTCGTCGTGCGCCACGGCGGCGCTGCTCTGCTGGGCGGTCGGCGGCCTGTTCGACTTCGACTGGCACCTGACCTTCGTCGCGTTCCTCGGAGGTTGGTGCCTCGGGTTGGCTCGTGACGACCCCAGCAAGACGGATGGCGACGACGCCCGAGCGATCGCGCGGCATGAGAGGGGGGCGGGACCAGGGGAGAGAGAAGAGGGCGGGGTGACCATTCCCCCCAGGCTCCCGGGTCACCCCACCCCCTGCGTCGATTCTGGTTTCAGGGCCGCGCGCCGGATAGAGCCGTTCGAACCCAAAGATTCACAACCCACGGACAACTCGTCGCGCACCCGAGGTGCGGCACCGGCGTCAGCCCTTGGGCACCGAGAGAGGTGGCACCGTGGTGCTCGGGACGGTGATCGTCCCACCGCCTGACCTGTTGGAGCCCGGGACGGCTGAGGGGGCGTTGCCCTGTCCCTGAGTGAGGTGTAACAGCACCTCGAGCGTCCCGTGGTCCGCCGTGGTGACCACGCCGCCGATGCTCGGGTTGGCGATACCCCAGTCGGCGAACGTGATGGGCACGTCGGACAGCACGACGATCTGGGTCCCCACGCGCTCTGCGGTCACGGGGAAGGTGACGGCCCTGGTGACCCCGTGCAAGGTCAGAGTCCCGGTCGCCGTGTAGTGCCCGACGACCCCCACGGCCGGCAGGGTCCCGAGCGCGATGGGCGACGTGAGCGTGAAGATCGCGGTGGGGTAGCGCGCCACGTCCATGATGCGGGTGTCGAATTGTGCGTTGCGTTGGCTCTGATTGCTGGTGACGCTCGCCATGTCGACGGTGAACGAGCCTTTCGTGACCGCGGGCCCGGCAATGACGAGGGATCCCCACACCTTGGTCGTGCGGCCGACGGCCGTGGTGCTCTGGCCAACCAGGACCTCTTTCACGCGGTAGCCGGCCAGCGACCCGATGCCGACGTTCCAGGTGCCGTCCGCGCCTGGGGCCGGTGCCGATGTCCCGGACCCTCGAGCTGTGGTTGAGGGTGTGGTCTGCGTGGCGGGCAGCTGGAGCTTCTGCGGCGGCGGCCCCTCAATGAAGTGGATGTACACGTAGGGTGCGGCCACGGCCGCCAGCACCACCACGGCCGCCGCCACGAGCACGATCCACAAGATCCTGCGCCTCGTCCCCAACGCCATGGATCCCATGATGACCTGCTTTGCAGCGGGCCCGAGGTCATCCCCGGCGCCGTTGTGGTCGCCGACCAGCGGCCCGGGACCCGCATGGATGTGCCGGCGTGGGCGAGATAGGTTACGGACAGCTTCGGCTGATCCCAGGAGTCTGATGAAGGCGGTCGTGCAACAGAACGGGACGGATCGACGCAGCGGGTCTCATGGCGAACCCGCCGTCTCCGGCGAACAGGACGCACTCTGCCTCGTCGCGTCCCTGCGCGCGGTGCAGCGGCTCCGGCGCGCCGCGGCGGAAGTAGCCCGGTGAGGGCGCGCCTGCTCGCCGCCGCGTCGGTCCTGACGCTGGTCGCCGGCGCCACCGTGGGCCTGGCCACGCCAGCGGGAGCGGCCTCTACCGTCAACTTTGTCTCCGTCACGACCTCGACGGGCGTCACGGGAACCACGACCAGCACCACGGCGAGCGTCGTCGGTGACATCGTGACGACCGTCACCGGAACCCTCACATACACTCTGTTCACCGGCGGCACGTGCGCCGGCACCGCGCTCGCCACCAGTTCGCCCCAGGCGGTCACCGCGGACGGCAACACCTTTCCCCAGTTCGCGCCCGGCAACACGCTGGGTGCAGGGACATACTCGTTCCAGGCCCAGTTCAACGGTCCCGACTCCAACGGCAACACGACTGGCACCAACTGTTCGTCGTTCACCGTAGGCGCTGCCACGCCCACCCTCTCGACTGCCGTGAACATCGCCGGCACGTCGACCCCCTGGGGCGCGTCGCAACCGGTGGGGACGAGCGCGCAGGACACGGCGACGCTCAGCAGCAACGGCGGTATCGTGCCGACAGGCACGGTCACTTACGACTACTACACCAACGCGAGCTGCAGCGGAACTGCGATCGCCCAGCCGGTCACACTATTGGGGGGCAACGTTCCGAGCTCCAACGGCTCGGGGCCGCTCGCGTCGGGGAGCTACTCCTTCAAGGCCACCTACAGCGGCGACGCGAACTACAACGGTGCACCCGCAGCCTGTGAGGCCTTCTCGGTGGCCCAGTCCGGCTCGACCTCGGTGAGCTTCAGCAACTTCAACGTCAACGACGCCGGGACGAACCTGTCGTGGAGCAACGAATCAGTGGGCGCCATCGCCTACCAGACGATCACGGTGAACGGGGTCGCCGGCGTCACGCCGACCGGGACCGTTACCGCCACGCTGTTCCCCACCGCCAATTGCACGAGCACCGCGGTGCAGGCCCTCCCGATCAGCCTGGTGGGCGGGTCGGGCCAGACCGCTGCCACCAGCGCCCTGTCGGCCGGCAGCTTCTCCTTCCAGGACGTCTACAACGGCGACGCCAACTACGCGGCCGGTGCCGTCAGCACGTGCCTGCCCTTCAACGTCGCCAAGGGGACGCCAGTCGTGGCGTCCACCGTGTACCAGGCCGGCGGCACGCCATGGCCCGCGAATCCGAGCCCCGGATCGGGTGCGAGCGCGTACGACACGGCGACGGTGAGTCAAGCCAGCGGGACAACCGGCTTCCCGATCAGCGGCAGCGTGACCTTCAACTTCTACCAACTGGGCACTCTGACGCCCTGCACCGGTGCCGTCTCCACCACCGAGACGCTCAGCCTCTCATCCGGCGCCGCGAAGTCGAGCACCACGGCGGCGCTAAACAAGGGCAGTTACGCCTTTCAGGCCGTCTACACCGGGAACGGGAACTGGAACACGCTGACCGGAACGTGCGAGACGTTCAACGTGGCCATCGGCACTCCGAACGCGCCGAAGGTCACCAACATCCCTGGCAGCCCGGTCGAGTTCGACAGCTTCCAGGCGAGCGTCTCGACGAACGGCGACGGCCAGACCTCGGTGGCCTCGAACACCACCGGTGTGTGCACCGTTGGCGCCGATGGCCACACCGTCACCTTCGTCCTCTACGGGACCTGCAGCCTGACGGCCGTCGTCGGTGTCGGGACCAACTACGGGGCCGGCACCGGCACGTCCCAGCTCTTCTCCATCGTGCACGCCCCGCGGGGCTACTGGCTGGTCGGCTCCGACGGGGGCATCTTCTCGTTCGGCGCAGCGAACTTCTTCGGCTCCATGGGTGGCATATCCCTGCAGAGGCCCGTGGTCGGCATCACACCGGCGACGGCCCACGGCGGGTACTGGCTGGTCGCCACCGACGGGGGCGTGTTCAGCTTCGGGCCGAACTTCTACGGGTCGATCCCCGGCGTCGGCCTGCATCCCGCGGGCTCGGGGCTCCCGAACAGCCTGAACGCGCCCATCGTCGGCATCGTCCCGTCCACCGCCCAGCACGGGTACTTCATGGTGGCCACCGACGGGGGCGTGTTCGCCTTCGGTGACGCCCACTTCGCCGGGTCGTGTCCGGGGATCGGCGGCTGTGCCGGGAGCGCAGTGGCCGTGATGCCGGACCACTCGGGGAACGGGTACTGGCTGGTGACCAACCAGGGCGCGGTCTACGCCTTCGGTGACGCGCAGTACTACGGCTCCTCGAGGCCCTTCGGCGTCGTGGCGGTCGACGCGGTGGCCACGCCCGACGGCGGCGGCTACTGGATCCTCTACGCCAACGGCACGGTGCTTTCCTTCGGGGACGCCTCGCCCCTCGGGGCGCCGCTCGGCTACGTCAACCAGTACAACCCCGCCACCGCCATCTTCCCGACGGCCGACGGGCACGGGTACTGGGTCTCGGCGGCCCGCGGCGACGTGTTCACGTATGGCAACGCCATCTTCTACGGAGGGATGGCGGCGACCAACCTCAACGGCGGCATCATCGCCGCCGACGGCTTCTAGCTAGGCCGGCGCAGACGCGCAGGAGCGCACAGGACCCGGCCGACGCCGGCGCCGTTCAGGCGCCCAGCGCCTCGGCGGCCGGCTCGGGCAGGGCGGCGATCACCTGGGCCACCACGGCGGGCAGGCCACGGCCTTTGGCGCCCGCCACCCGACGCAGGAGATCGGACAGGTAGGTGGCCAGGGTGAGGACGTCGGACCGGGGGGAGCGGCCCACCAGCGGGACCGGCTCGTAGGCCGGGTCAACGCCGCAGGCCTCGAGGACGACCCGGCGGAGGGCGACCAGGTCGGTTCGGGCGTCGAGCACGGAGGTGCCGCTCCGCCGCAGCCACACGGAAAGCCCCAGCTCCAAGGTGAGATCGCCCGAGAACGGCTCCACCGGGTCGAGCTCGGCCAGGCCCCTGAGCAGGGCCGCAGTGAAGCGGGTGGTGGTGCCCTCGGTCACAAGTTCAGTGTGCCGAATGGGTGTCACACGGTGGTGGACCGGCCCTCAGCTGGTAATTTGACCGGCGTGCCGCGCACGATCTGGAAGGGGGCGCTCAGCTTCGGGCTGGTGAACATCCCCGTCGGCCTGTATCCGGCCACCTCCGACAAGGGCATCCACTTCAACCAGTTCGAAGAGGGGACCTCGGACCGGATCCGCTACAAGAAGGTCAACGAGCGCACCGGCGACGAGGTCTCGGGGGATCGGATCGTCCGCGGGTTCGACCTCGGCGGTGGCGAGTACGTCATCCTCACCGAGGAGGAGCTCGAGTCCGCCGAGCCCAAGAAGTCACGCCAGATCGAGATCTCCGACTTCGTGGGACTGGCCGACATCGACCCGGTCTTCTTCCGCTCCAGCTACTACCTGGCCCCTGAGGGAGAGGGTGCCGACAAGGCCTACGCCCTGCTGCGCCAGGCCATGGGCGACGCCGGCAAGGTCGCCATCGCCACCCTGGTGATGCGCAACAAGGAATATCTGGTGGCCATCCGGCCCGAGGCCGAGGCCCTGGCGCTGCACACCATGTACTTCTCCGACGAGGTGCGCGCCCCGGGCCGCGACCTCGAGCTCCCCGAGGACGCCGAGGTGAGCGCGCGCGAGCTGTCGATGGCCCAGCTGCTGATCGAGTCGATGGAGAGCGACTGGGACCCGGCGCGCTACCACGACACGCACCGCGAGAAAGTCGAGGCCCTGATCGAGGAGAAGCGAAGCGGCCACGAGATCGTCATCCAGGCCCTGCCGGAGGCGCCGGCCAAGGTGGTCGACCTGATGGAGGCCCTCAACGCCAGCATCGCCGCCGCGGCCAAGACCGGGTCCCACGCCGAGGCCGCGGACGGGAAGCGTCCTGCGACGCGGGCGCGGCGGAGCACCTCGACGGCCAAGGGGACGGCGAAGTCGGCCAAGGGGACGGCGAAGGCGGGCAAGGCCGCCAAGCCGGCCGGCGGGGCCGATGTGTCGAAGGTGGCCAAGGTGTCGAAGACCGCCTCGGCGCGGGCCGGGTCCAAGGCGTCCAAGCCGGCGGCCAAGGCGCCGGCCCGCCGCAAGGCCTCCTGAGCCCGCCTTCAGTCCGGGCCCGGCTGCAAGAGCCGCGTGCGCTGTGGACCGGGGGCGCCGAGGGCTACAGAATGAGCCGGTGAGCGGTTCGGGGCACAGGGCGGGTGAGGTGCCGGTGCCACACGCCGGCGACATGGCCCGGCGGGTGGCCCGCCGCCGGGCCGAGCTCGGCAAGAGCGTCGAGGAGGTGGCGGCCAAGGTAGGGGTCGACCCGGGCTACCTGCGCTATTTCGAGGAGAACGCCGGCGTCCGCGTGAGCACCGGCACCATCTTGTTGCTGGCGCTCGCCCTCGAGTGCCGCCCCGAGGAGCTCACCGGCGGCATCATCGACCGGCCGAGCGGCCGCGGCCGGGCCGGGCGCCACCCTGTGCTGCGCGAGCTGACGCGGGACCAGTGCGAGGTGCACCTGCGGGCCCGGGGCGTGGGCCGGCTGGCCTTCCTCAGCCCCCGGGGGCCGGTGGCGCACCCGGTCAACTACGCCGTGGCCGACGGCGGCGACGTGGTCGTGAGCACGACCGAGCCGCAGGCGGCCGCGCTCGGGTCCCAAGGCCGGGTCAGCTTCGAGGTGGACCGGGTCGACGTGGCGCTGAGCGAAGGCTGGAGCGTGCTCGTCACCGGCCCGGCGCGTCGGGTGCACGACCCCGCCGACGTCGGAGCGCTCGGGGACCTCGGCCTGCAGCCCTGGGCGGGGGGGGACCGCCACGAGCTGGTGCGCATCGGGCCCGAGGAGGTGACCGGCCGGGTGATCCTCACCCTCGGGGCGTCGTCGGGCTGAGGGGCGGGCCGCCCTCAGAGCGAGGCGATGTGCAACAGGAGCTGTCCGTAGTCCTCGAGGTGGCGGTCGCTGAGGAAGTGGGCGCGGGCGTGGCGGCGAGCCCGCCGGCCGAGCGCGGCCATCTCGGCCGGTTGGGCCAGCAGGTCGCGCAGGGTCCGGCCGAACGCGTCGAGGTCGTGCGGGTCGTCGAGCAGGAGGCCGGTGCCCGGTGCCACCTGGTCCACGATGCCGCCGACGGCCGAGGCCACCACCGGCCGCGACTTCCACATGGCCTCGGTCACGGTGAGGCCGAAGCCCTCCTGCAGCGACTTCTGGACCACGACGGACGCGTGACGCTGGGCGGCGTTCACCATGAGGGCGTTGACCTCGATGTCCTCCATCGGCAGCGTGGCCAGACGGACGGCGTTGCGGACCGGGTGGGGGAGGACCTCCCAGGCGGCCAGGCACTCGGCCAGGACGTCGCCGCCCTGGGGGTCGTCGTCGACGCCGTCGACGGCCGGCCCGACCAGGGCCAGGCGAGCGTCGCTGTGGCCGGCGACGTGCTCGGCGAAGCCGTGCAGCACGCCCACCATGTCCTTGAGCGGGTCCCAGCGGCAGACCTGGAGCACGATGCGGTCGCCGGGGGCGAAGGGCCCGGCGTCGCCCAGGACGGCGCCACCCGTCCGGGCACGCTCGTCGGGGAGCAGACCCACCTGTCCGAGCAGGCCGGCCACCCGTGCGGGGCGCAGGAGGCGGTTCTTGGCCGACAGCGGGTCGATGGACGGCACGATCACGTGCACGTCGGCGGTCGCCAGCTGGACCGGGACGTAGGCCTGGCGCGAGAAGATGAAGGTCCGGCAGTCGGCCAGCTGGGGCAACAGGAAGCCCCAGGCCTGGGCGGTGTGCTCGTTGGGCCGGTCGGTGCCGATGTGGCAGCGCCACGCCACCCGGGCGCCGCGTCGGACCAGGGCGCCGGCCAGCCCGGCTGTCTGCGGGTCGTGTAGGACGACGATGTCGCCGGGCCGGACGCGCCGGACCAGCTCCTCCGCGTTGGCGGCCAGGACGGCTTCGTAGTGGTCGGACTCGGGCCGCCCCAGGTCGCCGCCGTCACCGGGGGCGCCGTGCAGGCGGTTGTGCAGGCGCTTGGTGATCTCGTAGAAGCCGGGGTCGCCGCTGATCACGGCCCAGCGCGAGTCGACGCCCATGCCCCGGGCGTAGCCGACGAGGACCTGGAGCATCTCGGCCACGCCGCCGCCGTGCGCGGTGGAGTTGACATTCCAGATCGTGCGCGAGCCGATGGCCGTGCGGACGACCGCCGCCGCCTGCTCGAGTGCCGTCGCCCGCGCCGGGCCCACCAGCTGGGCCAGGCGCTGGATCGAGCGCGGCTCGACGTCAACCTCCCCGGGTCCGCTCATCGCACGCTCCACTGGCTCAACCTGGCGCTCCTCGTGTCCCACCGCCCCGAGGCGGCTCAGCCCCGGCCCGCCGCCAGGACGACCGCGGTGGCCACGGCGTCGGCGTCGTCGGTGGTGATGACCAGGCGGCCGTACTCGGCGCCCTCGAGCTCGACCACCACCCCGGGGCCCTTGCCGTGGACCGCCGCGAAGTCCTTGCCGAACTCGCCGCGGCGGGTGCCCACGGCGATGACGCCGGGCAGGCCGGTCCCCGGAGCGCGGATACCGCGGAGCTCCTGCCAGGGGTCCTCGACGGCTCGGACGCCCGACACCGCGGCGAGGGACACGCGGATGTCGCCGTGGAGGCCCTCGGCTTTCTCGGCCGTGCTGAGGTGCAGCACCAGCTCCCCGTCGTCAGTCCGCAGGTCCGCCACGGCGCATGAGTCTAGAGAGGACCGGTAGCCTCGCAGCGCATGTGGCCCCCGCCGCCCGGAGGGACCTGGGTCGTCGATCTCGACGGGGTCGTCTGGCTGCGCGGACGCCCCATTCCGGGCGTGGACGAGGCGGTGGCCCGCCTGCGCGGCGCCGGGGTGCGCGTGCTCTTCGCCACCAACAACTCGGCCCCCACCCGGGCCGAGTTGCACCGCCAGCTGGCCGGATGTGGCATCACGGCGGACGACACGGACCTACTGCGCTCGGCCGACGTGGCCGCGGGCATGCTGGCGCCCGGCACGACCGTCGTCGTGCTCGGTGACGACGGGGTGCGCGAGGCCGTGGCGGCACGCGGCGTCCGCGAGGTCCCCGAGGGCCCGTCCGATGCGGTCGTCGTCGGCCTCACGCGCCGGTTCAGCTACGAGGGGCTGGCCCGGGCCGCGGCCGCCGCCCGCGCCGGGGCCCGCCTGGTCGGCACCAACGAGGACCCCACCTACCCCACGCCCGACGGGCTCGAGCCCGGGGCCGGGGCCCTCCTGGCCGCCGTGGCCACCGCGGCCGAGGTCCGGCCCGAAGTCGCGGGCAAGCCGCACCGGCCCACCGCCGACGCCATCACGGCGCGGGTGGCTCAAGGGGAGCTGCGGGTGATGGTGGGGGACCGCCCGGCCACCGACGGGGCGCTGGCGGCCCAGCTCGGCATCCCCTTCGCCCTGGTGCTCTCCGGCGTGACGCCGCCGCAGGAGGTTCCGGCGGACACGGGCGCGGCCGTCGTAGCGGCCGATCTGCGCGCGCTGGTGGACGAGGTTCTCGCCGGCCCGGGATGAAGACCGAGCAGTGCTTGCTATCAGCTAGCACTTGGTATACTCTGGTTTCATGGCAACGAACGAGCGCATTCGCAAGTACCTCGATGCAGGGAACGTCCTCGGGCAGGTGAGCCGGGGTCGGGCCGAGGAGATCGTCCGTGAGCTGGTCAACGCCGGCGACATCCAGCGCGCCAACGCCCAAGAGTGGGTGGACGCACTGGTCGACCGGAGCCGCCGCACCAGCGAGCAGGTGATCGAACTGATCCGCCGCGAGGTCCAGGCCCAGCTGCAGCGGCTCGACGGCACCGCCCTCGAAGCGGTCGCCAACCAGGTGGCCGGCGTGCTCAAGAAGTCGGCCCAGGCCGGCGCCAGCGCCACCAAGGGCGTGCGGACGCAGGCAGAGAAGACCGCCGCGCACGTCACGTCCCACGCCGGCAAGACCGCCAAGGGCGTGAGCACGCAGGCCGGCAAGACCGCCAAGGGCGTCCAGCACCGGGCCACCAAGACGGCCAAGGACGTGAGCACGCAGGCCACCAAGACGGCCACGCGGGCCCGGGACGCGGCCACCCGCGTCAACCCCACCCAGGCCGCCCGCCCGGCCCGGCCGTCGACCCCCAGGCGTTCGACGCGCCAGCACAAGGCCGCCAGCTGAGCCAGGGGGCACGCCGCCGGCTCGACACCGAGCTGGTGCGTCGCGGCCTGGCCCCGACCCGCCAGGACGCCCGTGCGGCCATCGCGGCCGGCTCCGTCCTTGTCTCGGGTGCCACCGCCGACAAACCGGCGCGTCTGGTCTCGCCGGGCGAGCCCGTCGTGGTCCTGGGTCCGCACGCGCCCTTCGTCAGCCGCGGCGGCCAGAAGCTCGATGCCGCGCTCTCCCGCTTCGCCGTGGTCGTGGCCGGTCGACGGGCGATCGACGCCGGCGCCTCGACCGGCGGCTTCACCGACTGCCTGCTCCAGCGCGGCGCCGCCCATGTGTACGCCGTGGACGTGGGCCACGGGCAGCTCGACGCCTCGCTGCGGATCGACGGGAGGGTCATCGTGCTCGAGCGCCTGAACGTGCGTGGGCTCCGGGCGGCCGATCTCGCCGCGGCCGACCCGCAGTTCGCCCCGTGCGAGCTGGTGGTGGCCGACCTCTCCTTCATCTCGTTGCGGACCGCCCTCCCGGCCCTGGCCGGCGAGGTGGCGGCCCCGGGGGCCGACCTCGTCTTGCTGGTCAAGCCCCAGTTCGAGGTGGGCCGGACCGAGGCGTCGCGCGCCAAGGGCGTCATCCGCGACCCGGCGCTGTGGCAGGGCGCGCTGGTGGGCGTGGCCTCCGCACTGCATGGCGCCGGAACCGGCATGATGGGGGCGATGGCCTCCCCGCTGACCGGCGCCGCCGGCAACGTCGAGTTCCTGGTGCACGCCCGCAAGGGCGCGGCTGGCCCGGGCTCCGAGGAGATCGCCGCCCTGATCGACGCCGCCGTCGGGGAGGCGGGCGGCGCACCGGTTGCGCCCGGGTCCGCCGACCCGGCCCCCGGCTGAGCGGTCGGCTGCCGTGGCGACGGTCGCCTTCCTGGTGCACCCCGAGCGCGCCGACGCGCTCGAGCTGGCCACCGAGACCGCGGCCTGGCTCGCCGGGCGCGGCCACGAGGCGCGGATCCTTCGCTTCAGCGGGCCGGACCGTGTGGCCGAAGGAGGTGCCGAGCGCGACCTGGCCGACGTCGACCTGGCCGGCACCACGGTGGCGGTCAGCCTGGGCGGCGACGGCACCTTCCTGCGCGTGGTGCGCCTGGCCGCCGCCGGCGACGTGCCGGTCCTCGGGGTCAACTTCGGGCGCGTGGGCTACCTGCCCGACCTGGTGCCCGACCAGGTGCGCGACGCGCTGAGCAAGGTCTTCGACGGCTCGGCCACCATCGAGGAGCGCTGCGCCCTGTCGGTGCGGATCCCCGACCGTTCACCCGCCGGTGACGGGTCCCCGCTCCTGGCGCTCAACGAGGTCGTGATCGAAAAGACCGACTTCGGCCACACGGTGCGCCTCTCCACCTGGGTCGACGGCGAGGAGGCGCTCACGTACTCGGCGGACGGCCTCATCATCGCCACGCCGACCGGGTCCACGGCCTACAACCTCTCCGCCGGCGGGCCGATCCTCGCACCGACGCTGCGGGCCATGGTCGTCACGCCCGTCGCCCCCCATTTCTCCCTCGACCGGAGCCTGGTGCTCACCGACGAGCAAGAGGTGCGCGTCGAGATCGCACCGGACCGGCCGGGAGCGTTGGTGATCGACGGCCAGGACCTCGGCCGCCTGCCGCCCGGAGCCACGGTCACCTGCACCGTCGCCGCCCGGCCGGTGCGCGTGGTGCGCCACGAGCCACAGGCCTTCGGCGGCATCCTGCGCTTCCGACTGTTGGCCGACCGCCGGCAGTGAGCGCGACGTCGTGTGTGTGCGCCCGGGGGTGCGACGTGACGTGGTGCGCGCCCGTGGGTGCGACGTGATCCAGCGCGAACGGGTGCGACGTGCTGACTGACCTGCGCGTGCGCGACCTCGGGGTCATCGAGGACCTCACCTTGCGCTTCGGGCCGGGGATGACCGCGCTGACCGGCGAGACCGGGGCGGGCAAGACCCTGGTGGTCGAGGCGCTCCAGCTCGTGCTGGGCGGGCGGGCCAGCCCGGGGCTGGTGCGGGCGGGTGCGACCGAGGCCCTGGTCGAGGCCCGCTTCGTGGTGGGGGAGGCCGCCGACGAGCGCGAGGTGGTCCTGGCCCGCTCTGTGCCGGCCCAGGGGCGGTCGCGGGCCTGGGTCGACGGCCGCATGGCCCCGCTGGGCACGCTGGGGGAGGCGGCGGCGGAGCTGGTCGAGATCCACGGGCAGCACGAGCACCGCGCCCTGGTGAGCGCGGCGGCCCAGCGGGCCGTGCTCGACGCGTTCGCCGGGACCGACCTGAGCCAGGTGCAGGCGCTGCGCGCCGAGATTCGCTCGCTCGACGAGGCGCTGGGCGCCCTGGGGGGCGACGAGCAGCAGCGGGCCCGTGAGGCCGACGTCCTGCGCTACCAGGTCGACGAGATCCGCGCCGCCGCGCTCGGCGATCCCGGCGAGGAGGGGGCGCTGCGCGCCGAGGAGGAGCGGCTGGCCGATGCCGGCGCCTATCGCGAGGCGGCGCTCGGGGCGCTCGAGCTCGTCGACCCGGTGGGCGACGAGGGCGGGGTGCTCGACCTTCTGGGCCGGGCGGCGGCCTCGCTCGGGGGGCGCGAGGCCTTCGGCCCGTCCCGCGAGCGGCTGGTCGCAGCGGGCGTCGAGCTGTCCGACCTGGCGCGCTCGCTACGTGACGAGATCGAGGGCTGGGAGGACGACCCGGGCCGGCTGGCCGAAGTCCAAGAGCGGCGTCGCCTCCTGGCGGGACTCCGCCGCAAATACGGGGAGGACCTGGCCGCCGTCATCGCATACGCGGCCGAAGCCGCGGCCCGCCTGGCCGTACTGGAGGACGCCGAGGGGGAGTCGTCCAGCCTGTCCGCCGAGCGCGAGCGCCGCCGGGCGGATCTCGCCCGGGCCGAGGCCGGCGTGCGCGACGTGCGGGGGCGGGCGGCAGGGGAGTTCGGGGCGCTCGTGGGCGGGCGACTGGCCGACCTGGCCATGCCGGGCGCCTGGGTCGAGGTCCACGTCGCACCCGAGGGCGCGGGCGAGCCGGTCGAGCTGCTCCTCGGGGCCAACGTGGGCGAGCCGGCGCAGCCCTTGGCCCGCGCCGCCTCTGGCGGGGAGCTGGCCCGGGCCATGCTGGCCATCCGGCTGGTGGGGATGGGCGGGCCCCAGACCATGGTCTTCGACGAGGTGGACGCCGGCGTGGGCGGCACGGCCGCCCTCGCCCTCGGCCAGGCGCTCCACGAGGTGGCCCGGGCGCGCCAGGTGCTGGTGGTGACCCACCTGGCCCAGGTGGCCGCGCAGGCCGACGCGCAGGTCAGCGTGGTGAAGGCGCAGTCGGCCGGCCGTACGGTGACGACGGCCGACACGGTCGACGGCGAGGAACGCATCACCGAGTTGTCGCGCATGCTCTCGGGGCACCCCGGCAGCGACGCGGCACGGGCGCACGCTCGCGAGCTGCTCGGCGCACCGGCCGCCCGGTAGCGTCGCACCGCTGGCGCCGCACGGCTGCCGCTCGCTCCGGGGCCGTCCGCCACGGGTGTGCCCGCGTTCGATTATCGTGGCCGGGTGCACCCGGGCCGGGACCTGAGCAGCAAGGTGGCGTGAGCAAGTTCATCTTCGTCACCGGCGGCGTCTCGAGCTCGCTCGGGAAGGGTCTCACCGCCTCATCGCTCGGCCGGCTGCTCAAGTGCCGCGGCTTGCGGGTGACGATGTGCAAGCTCGACCCGTACATCAACGTGGACCCGGGAACCATGAACCCGGGCGAGCACGGCGAGGTGTTCGTCACCGAGGATGGTGGCGAGACGGACCTCGACCTCGGGCACTACGAGCGCTTCATCGACGAGAGCCTCTCCAAACGCTCCAACACGACCACCGGCGGCATCTACCGCTCCGTGATCGAGAAGGAGCGACGCGGCGACTTCCTCGGCCGCACGGTGCAGGTCATCCCGCACGTCACCGACGAGATCAAGGACCGCATCCGGCGGTTGGCCGACGAGGACGTCGACGTGGTGATCGTCGAGATCGGCGGAACGGTGGGCGACATCGAGATCGTCCCGTTCATTGAGGCCATCCGCCAGTTCCGCCGTGACGTCGGCCGGGACAACGTCTGCTACGTGCACCTGACGCTCGTGCCCTTCCTGGTGTCGGGCGAGCAGAAGACCAAGCCCACGCAGCACTCGGTGACCGAGCTGCGTAGCCGGGGCGTTCAGCCCGACGTGATCGTCTGTCGCAGCGACAAGCCCATCTCCGAGAGCCTCAAGCGCAAGATATCGCTGCAGTGCGACGTGGCCATCGACGCCGTGGTGTCCGCCGTCGACGCGCCGAGCATCTACGAGATCCCCCTCGTGCTCCACGAGCAGGGCCTCGACGCCTACGTGTGCCGAACGCTCGGCATCGACGAGTCGGACCACCGCATCGACATCTCCGAGTGGGAGGCGCTGGTCCGTCGAGTGGAGTCGCTGACGCGCCGGACCAAGGTGGGCATCGTCGGCAAGTACGTCAACATGCCGGACGCCTACATGTCGGTGGTGGAGGCGTTGCGCCACGCCGGCTTCGCGCACGGCGCCGAGGTGGAGCTCGACTGGATCGATGCCGAGCTCGTGCCCGGCCTGCTCGCCACCGACCGCTTGCGCAGCCTCGACGCCATCGTCATCCCCGGCGGCTTCGGCGAGCGGGGCATCGAGGGCATGGTGGCCGCGGCGGGCTACAGCCGCGACCACGGCATCCCGTGCCTGGGTCTCTGCCTCGGCCTGCACGTGATGGTGATCTCGATCGCCCGGGACTGGGCCGGCCTCGACGAAGCGAACTCGCGCGAGTTCGACAGCCTCTCGCCGCACCTCGTGATCGACCTCATGCCCGACCAAGCCGAGGTGACCGACAAGGGGGGCACCATGCGTCTCGGCTCGTACCAGGCCGTGCTGGCGCCGGACTCGAAGGTGGCCCGGGCCTACGGCACGCTGGCGGTCACCGAGCGCCACCGGCACCGCTTCGAGTTCAACAACCGTTACAAGACCAAGCTCGAGGCGGTCGGCCTGGTGTGCTCAGGATCGTCGCCCGACGGGCGCCTGGTCGAGTTCGTCGAGCTCGACGGGCACCCCTACTGGGTGGCCACCCAGGCCCACCCGGAGTTCAAGAGCCGGCCGGACCGGCCCCACCCGTTGTTCCGCGAGCTGGTGTCGGCCGCGCTCGAGCGCGCCGAGGGCCGCGAGCCGCACCTGCTCGACCTCGACGCCGTCCGTTAGGGGAGCCGGCGTGCACGGCTTCCGCCGCGTCTCCGAGGAGGAGCTCCTCCGGGCCTGGCTGTTCCGGGTGGACCGCCTGCACCTGCTCGACCCCTCGGGGGTCCCGTTCGAGCGGGTCGTGATGCGGCACCCGGGCGCGGTGACCGTGGTGCCGGTGCACCAGGACGGCACGGTGACGATGGTCCGCCAGTACCGTCCCTCGGTGGACGCCCTGGTGCTCGAGCTCCCGGCGGGGACCCTGGACCGGCCGGGCGAGCCGCCCCTCGATGCCGCCCGCCGCGAGTTGGCCGAGGAGGTCGGGCTGGCCGCGTCGAGCTGGGAGTTGCTCATCGAGACCTGGAACTCCCCGGGGGTCAGCGACCAGAGCACCGTCGTGTACCTGGCCACCGGGCTCACACCTTGCGCCGCCAACCCGCACGGGGTCGAAGAGCAGACGATGACGGTCGAGACCATCTCCCTGGACGGCGTCGCCGGCCTGGTGGCCGACGGCAGCCTGCGCGACGAGACGACCGTGCTCGGCCTGCACCTGGCCCTGGCCCGGCTGCGCCCGTGACGTCGCCGCCGTACGCGCCGTCGCCCGACGGGGGGACGCTGCCCCGCGAGGCCGAGGAGTACCTGTCGTGGCTCGAGGTGGAGCGGGGCCGCTCGCCGCGCACACTGGCCGCCTACCGGCGCGACCTGCGGGCGTACCAGCGCTCGGTCACGCCGAGGGAGGAGTCCGGCGACGGGGCGGGCATCGTGCGCGCCTCTTCGGCCGACGTGGCGGCGCACCTGGCCGCCCTGCGGCGCACCCACAACGCGGCGTCGACGGCCCGGGCGCTCTCTTCCATCCGGGGCTTCCACCGCTTCTTGGTCGAGGAGGGCGCGCGCGGCGACGACCCCACCCTCGACCTCCCATCCATCACCGTGACCGACCTGCTGCCCAAGGCACTGAGCGAGGAGGAGACCGAACACCTCCTCGGTGCGGTGGTGGGGACGGGCCCGCTGGTGCTGCGCGACCGGGCGCTGCTCGAGCTGCTCTACGGCACCGGGGCCCGGGTGAGCGAGGTGGTGGGCCTCAACCTGGGCGACGTGGCGGCGGCGGTGGAGTCGCCCGATCTCCCGCTGATCCGGGTGCTGGGCAAGGGGGACAAGGAGCGGGTGGTGCCGCTCGGCCGCCTGGCTCGCCAGGCCCTGGCCGAGTGGCTCTCGGGGCAGGGCCGGCCGCTGGTCGTGCCCGGACGCTGGCGCCGCCGCACCGACGCCGAGGCCGTCTTCCTCAACGCCCGGGGCGGGCGGATGACCCGGGCCGGCATGTTCGGCGTCGTCAAGAAGTACGCCGCCCGGGTCGGCCTGGCCGAGAAGGTCTCGCCGCATGTCCTGCGCCACTCGTGTGCCACCCACATGCTGGCCCGGGGCGCCGACGTCCGGGTGGTCCAGGAGCTCCTGGGCCACGCCTCCATCGCCACCACCCAGCGCTACACCAAGGTGTCCCCCGAGCACCTGCGTCGGGCCTACGAGGGCGCCCACCCCCGGGCCGGGATCCGGAACCGCGAGGGGGCACCGACCGCGTAGCATGAGCGCCATGGCGAACGAGGCCCCCACGGCGGAGACCGCCGACGTCGACTTTGCTGCCCTGCTGCGCGAGGAGCAGGCCGGTCTGCAGGCCCAGCTCAAGGAGTTGGGCTACGCCGACCAGGGGAGCGGCCTGAATTACGACTCGAACTTCGCGGACTCCAGCCAGGTGACGGCGGAGCGGGGCGAGGCCGAGCGCCTGGCCGCCGAGCTGCAGGACGCGCTGGCCGAGGTCGAGGCGGCCCTCAAGCGCCTCGACGACGGGACCTACGGGCGCTGCGAAGTCTGCGGCAAGCCCATCGGCGACGCGCGCCTCGAGGCGATGCCCGCCGCCCGCCTCTGCATCGCCGACGCCGCCAAGCACTAGGTGCGCCCGCCTGGGCCCTCCGCACGGAGGCGGCCGATGGACCCCCGCTCGAGGCGCGCCCTGTGGCTCGTCGGCATCGCCGCCGCGGTGCTGGCCCTGGTGTGGCACCACAACATCACGCAGACCGAGGTCGTCATCTTCGGCGTCGTCGTCGTCTCGGTCATCCTCCACGAGGTGTCCCACGGGTGGGCCGCCAAGGCGTTCGGCGACGACACCGCGGCGCGGGCCGGACGGCTCACCCTCAACCCGGTGCCCCACGTCGACCCGCTGGGGACGCTCATCGTGCCCGCGCTGATGTCGCTGAGCGGGGGCTGGTTCATCGGTTGGGCCAAGCCGGTGCCCGTCGACGTGACGAACCTGCGCCGGCCGCGCAACCAGCGCACCTACGTGGCACTGGCCGGTCCGGCGACGAACGCCGTCCTCGCCATCGTCTTCGGCGTGGTCTTCGTCCAGGTGATCCGGCCGGGGCTGGTTGCGTCGGGCAACTTCTCCCTGGCGGCCCAGATCGTGTTCTGGGCCAGCTTGCTCAACGTCGGCCTGTGCGTCTTCAACCTCGTCCCGTGGCCCCCGCTCGACGGGTCGGCCGTACTCGAGCGCTTCATGCCCCGCAGCTGGTGGCCGGCCTACCTGCGCTACCAGAAGTACACGATGCCGGCCTTGATGGTCCTGATCATGTTCAACATCCTGCTCACCCGCAACGGGCACCTGGGCCCGCTCAGCTGGCTCTTCCACGAGCTCTACAGCTGGTGGGCCGGCATCCTCGGCCTGAGCTTCTGAGCCCGGACCCGGCCGGGTCCGGGGCACGGCACGGCCGCCACGTCTAGGGGCCGGTCGGCGGGAGCAGCCCCGATGCGTTCGCCGCCCGGTCGTACGTCGCCGCGGCCACCTCGTGCGCGTGGGCGGCACCGCGTGCCAGCACGGCGTGCACGTAGGGCAGGTCCTGCTCGAGCTCGGCCCGGCGTCGGCGCACCGGCCCCAGCAGCTCGCAGAGGGAGGCGGCCACGGCCTGCTTGAGGTCCCCGTACCGTTCGTAGTCACCGGCCACGTCCTGGGGGGTGCGCCCGGTGGCGGCGGCCAGCAGGTCGAGCAGGTTGGCCAGCCCGGGTTTGGACACCCGGTCGTAGCGCATCTCGCCATCGGTGTCGGTGACCGCCTTGCGCACCTTGCGGGTGATGTCCTCGTCGGAGTCGAGCAGGCCGATGGTTCCGAGAGGAGACTCGATCGACTTGGACATCTTGCGCTCGGGGTGCTGGAGGTCCATGACCCGGGCACCGGTGCCGGCGATGGCGGCCTCGGGCACCGTGAAGGTGTCGCCGTAGCGGTTGTTGAAGCGGATGGCCAACTCGCGGGCCAGCTCGAGGTGCTGGCGCTGGTCGTCGCCCACCGGCACCGCGTCGGCGTCGTAGAGCAGGATGTCGGCCGCCATGAGGACCGGGTAGGTGAAGAGGCCGACCCGGACGGCCTCCTGACCCTTGCCCTTGTCCTTGAACTGGGTCATGCGGCGCAGCTCGCCCATGGTGGCGGCGCACTCGAGGAGCCAGGTGAGGCGCGTGTGCTCGGGCACGTGGCTCTGGACGAACAGGGTGCATCGGTCGGGGTCGAGGCCGACCGCCAAGAGGTTGAGGGCGGCATCGAGGGTGTTGGCCCGCAGCGCGGCCGGGTCGATCTCGTTGGTGAGGGCGTGCAGGTCCACCACGCAGTAGAAGGCGTCGGCGCCGTCCTGGAAGGTCACCCAGTGGCGCAGGGCCCCCAGATAGTTCCCCAAGGTGACGTTGCCGGACGGCGCGATGCCGGAGAGGACCCTGTTCATGGGCCGCCATGCTACGGCCCGGCTCGCGGGCCCCCGGGTGACGGCCGGGTCGGGGGCCTCGGGGACCGGTGCGCATGGGGTGCCCTCCCGTTCGGTAACGTCAACGGGTGGCCTACACGGTTTCGACACCCGCCTTCGAGGGCCCGATCGACCTCTTGTTGCACCTCGTGTCCTCCCACGAGGTGGACGTCCTCGACGTCCCGCTGCTGCCGGTCGTCGACGGGTTCGTCCGCGTGATCACCGACCGGCGCGACCTGATCGACTTCAACCAGCTCTCTGAGTTCCTACTGGTGGCGGCCATCCTGATCGAGCTCAAGTCCCAGAAGCTCCTACCCGGCCCCGACACGGCCGAGGACGACGAGGAGCTGATCGGCTGGGAGGAGCGGGACCTTCTGCTGTCGCGGCTGCTCGAGTGTCGCGCCTACGCGGGGGCGGCCGACGTGTTCGTGGCCCTGGCCGAGCAGGCCTCGCGCTCGATTCCGCGCGAGGTGGGCCTCGACGACGACTTCGTGGTCCACGCGCCGGACCTGCTGGGCGGCGTCACCCCCGACGACATCGCGCAGGCCTATCTGCGGTGCTCGGCCGAGCGGCCGGCGCCGCGGGTCGACCTCTCGCACGTGACCGTAGACACGCTCACCGTCTCGGAGACGGTCCACGACCTCATCAACACCCCGGCGGGGGAGCGGGCCACGTCGTTCCGCGCGTTGGTGGCGGGATGCCAGAGCCGAATTGAGGTCATCGTGCGCTTCTTGGCCCTGCTCGAGCTGTGCAAGATGGGTCGGGTCACCCTCGGGCAGGGTGCCACCTTCGGCGACCTGCGCATCGCGTGGGTGGCCGACGAGAGCACGGCCTCGGGCCAGGGCCTGGCCGAGCTGGGCGGGTTCGAGATCGAAGAGTACGAGGGATGAGGGAGTGAGCCCCGTGGAGCGCGAGGAGCTGGGCCGGACGATCGAGGCGATCCTGCTGGTGGCGGTGGAGCCGCTCGAACCGCGGCTACTGGCCGAGCTGATCGAGGAGCCGGTGGAGCGGGTGGACGAGGCGCTCGACCAGCTGGCGCAGTCCTACGAGCAGGAGCGCCGCGGGTTCGTGCTGGCCCGCATCGCTGGCGGAGCCCGGCTGCAGACACACCCCGACCTGGCGCCCTACGTGGAGAAGTTCGCCAACCGGGAGGTCTCGACGCGATTGTCGACGGCGGCCCTCGAGACGCTGGCCATCGTGGCCTACCGCCAACCCGTCTCCCGCGGGCAGATTTCGGCTTTGCGTGGTGTCAACGTCGACGGCGTCACCCGTCTGCTCGAGCAGCGCGGCTACATCGCGGTGGTGGGCCACGCCGAGGGGCCCGGGCAGCCGGCGCTCTTCGGCACCACCGATCTCTTCTTGGAGCGGCTGGGCCTCGATGCGCTGGGCCAGCTGCCCCCGGTGGAGGACTTCCTCCCCGGACCCGAGGTGGCTGACGAGTTCGAGCGCGACCTGCGCTCGTCGCTGGGCACGGGCGTCGACACGGCGTCCGACGAAGGCTGAGGGGTCGCTGGCCGCGCCGGCCGAGGGCGAGGGGACGACGACGGCTGAGGACCCGGACGCCACGACGGACGCGGCGGGCGAGCGCCTGCAGAAGGTGTTGGCCCGAGTGGGGCTCGGTTCGCGGCGAAACTGCGAAGAGCTGATCGACGCCGGGCGAGTCACCGTTGACGGCGTCGTGGCCACGCTCGGCCGGCGGGTCGACGCGGGTCGGGCGCGCGTCGAGGTCGACGGCGTGCTGGTACCCGTGGCCCCCGACCTGGTGCACTATCTCGTCAACAAGCCGGCCGGCGTCATCACTACCGCCGACGATCCCTTCGGGCGGTCGACGGTCCTCGACCTGGTGCCCGCCGAGCCGCGGGTGTTCCCGGTGGGCCGGCTTGACCGTGACACCGAGGGGCTGCTGATCCTCACCAACGACGGCGCGCTGTCCCAGCTGCTGACCCATCCCTCGCACGGCGTCCCCAAGGAGTACGTGGCCGAGGTGTCGGGCGGCACGCCGGCGCCGGGTGCGTTGCGGGCGCTGCGCCGGGGGGTCGAACTCGAGGACGGGACGACCGCACCCGCCGAGGTGGGCGTGCTCGGCGAGGGGCTGCTGCGCCTGGTGGTCCACGAGGGCCGCAACCGACAGGTGCGCCGGATGTGCGAGGCGGTGGGCCACCCGGTGCACCGCCTGGTGCGCACGCGGATCGGGCCGGTGCGCGACAACCGCCTGGCCCCCGGGCACTGGCGTCCGCTCTCGCCCGGGGAGGTGCGGGCGCTGGCTGCCGCGGCGGGGCCCCGGCCGGCCGGGCGCCGCGCCACGGGCTGAGGGTCCGGGGACGGTTCGGGCGCCGGGGGCGCCGCGGTGCTGCCGGTAGAGTGACCCGCCATGGCACCCGCTCCCACCGTCCGGGGTCTGCGTGGGGCCACGACGGTCGACGAGGACACCGTGGTCCAGGTCACCGAGCGCTCCCAGGAGCTGATGCGGGCTCTGATGGACCGCAACGAGCTGGACGAGGACGACATCATCAGCATCGTCTTCACGGCCACGCCGGACGTGATGAGCACCTTCCCGGCCACTGCCATCCGCGCCATCGGTTTCGGTGCCGTACCGCTGCTGTGCGCGGCCGAGATCGCCGTCCCAGGGTCGATGCCGCGCTGCATCCGGGTGCTGCTCCACGTCCACACCACCAGGTCCAGGAACGAGATGCACCACGTCTACCTCCACGGCGCCCAAGGGCTCCGCGATGACCTCCCCGACTGAGGTCGGCCGGGACGAGGCCGGGGAGCGCCGGCGGGCGCTCGTCGTGGGGACCGGCCTGATCGGCGGCTCGGTCGCCCTGGCCCTGCGCCGGCGGGGCTGGCACGTCTCGGGGATCGACGTCGACCCGGCCCGCCAGGACGAGGCGGCGGCCGCCGGCGTGGTCGACGCCGTGGGGGACGACCCCGCCGCCGAGATCGTCTTCGTGGCGGTGCCCGCCGCGTCGGTGACGGGCACTGTGCGGGCGTTGCTCGACGACCCGGCCCGGCGTCCCGACGCGGTCGTGACCGACGTGTGCGGGGTCAAGTCGGCCATCGTGGCCGGTGCCGACCACCCACGCTTCGTCGGCGGCCACCCGATGGCCGGTTCCGAGCAGGTGGGGCTGCGCGGCGCGGACCCCAGCCTCTTCGAGGGCGCCGTGTGGGTGCTGACCCCGACGGCCACCACCGACCTGTCCGCCTTCGACCGCCTCCGGAGCGTCGTGGCCAGCCTCGGCGCTGACGTGCTCGTGCTCTCCGCGGCCGACCACGACCGCCTGGTCGCGGTGGTATCCCACGTGCCGCACCTGGTCGCCGCCACACTCATGAACGAGGCCAGCGCCGGCGCCGAGCAGGACGCAGCGCTGCTGCGGTTGGCCGCAGGCGGGTTCCGCGACATGACCCGGGTGGCAGCCGGGCACCCGGGTATCTGGCCGGACATCTGCGCCGAGAACGCCCCGGCCATCGTGGATGCCCTCGACGGGCTGGTGACCGCCCTGGCCGCCACGCGCGACCGGGTCGCCGCGCACGACCGGGACGCGCTGCTGGCCGCGCTGCAGCGGGCCAGCGCGGCCCGGCGCAACCTGCCTGCTCGCGTCACCCGGCCCGACAACCTGGCCGAGCTGCGCATCCCGGTGCCGGACAGGGCGGGGATCCTGGCCGAGATCACATCGTTGGCTGCTCAGGCGGGGATCGGGATCTACGACATCGAGATCGCGCACTCGGCCGAGGGCCCGCGTGGCGTACTGATCCTCGTCGTCGACGAGGCCGACGCCGGCACCCTGACCGCGGCCGTCGAGGGCCGCGGCTACCGCTGCCGGGCCGAACCGCTGTCGTGAAGCCGACGACACCAGCACCGCGGATCCTGGTGGTGACCGGCGGCGTGACGTGCCGCGGCACCGTACGCACGCCGGGGGAGAAGTCGATCTCGCACCGCGCCGTCCTCCTCGGGGCCCTGGCCGAGGGCAGCTCGCGCATCCGCGGCCTGTCCGACGGGGCCGACGTCGGCGCCTCGCTGGCCGCGGTCGAGGCCCTCGGCGCCGGGGTGGAGCGACTCGAGGACGGCACGGTGGTCGTGCACGGCGGCGCAGCGCGGTTGCACGCGCCGGCCGCGCCCATCGACTGCGGGAACTCGGGCACCTCCATGCGCCTGCTGGCCGGATTGCTGGCCGGCTACGGCTGGGAGGCCGAGCTGGTGGGGGACGCGTCGCTCTCGGCGCGGCCCATGGACCGGGTAGCCGAACCGCTCGGCCTCATGGGGGCGCGTGTGGAGGGCCGGGGGGACCGCTGCCTCCCTCCGCTGCGGGTGCGCGGGGGCGCGTTGCACGGCATCGACTGGACGTCCAAGGTGGCCAGTGCGCAGGTGAAGTCGGCTGTCTTGCTGGCCGGGATCCGGGCGGAGGGTACGACGACCGTGCGTGAGGCGGTCACCACGCGCACGCACACCGAGGAGATGCTGGCCGAGGCGGGCGCCGCCATCGAGGTCGAGCCCTGGGGCGAGGGTCGGGTGGTGCGCGTGCGGGCCTCGACGCTGGCCCCGGTCGATCGCTCGGTACCCGGCGACCCGTCGCAGGCCGCATTCTTCGTGGTGGCCGGCTGCGTGGTCCCCGGGAGCGACGTGACGGTGGCCGGCGTTTACGAGGGCCCGGCCCGCCTGGGATTCGTCGACGTCCTGCGCCGCATGGGGGCTGACGTGCGCCTGGTGAGGGAGGGCCCCGGGACCACGGCCGTCCGGGCCTTGTCCGGCCCGCTGCGCGCCACCACGGTGGCGTCGAGCGAGATCCCCTCGCTCGACGAGGTTCCGGCCCTGGCCGTGGCCGCCGCGGTGGCCCAGGGCACCACCGTGTTCACCGACGTCGGGGAGCTGCGGGTCAAGGAGGTGGACCGCCTGGCCGCAGTGGCCGAGATGGTCGAGGCCTTCGGCGCCCGGGCCCGCGTCGAGGGGGACACCCTGGCGGTGACCGGTGTCGGGGGCACGCTGCGCCCGGCGCGCCTCGACAGCCGGGGCGACCACCGCATGGCCATGGCCGCCGCGGTGGCCGGGATGGCGACCGGGCCGGGCGGGCGGACCATGGTCAGCGGGTTCGACGCAGTCGAGACGAGCTACCCGACGTTCGCCACCGACCTGGCCGCGCTCTGCCCGTCGGACGACGCGCCGCGGGCGCTCGTGGTGGCCATCGACGGCCCGGCCGGGTGCCGGCAAGTCGACCGTGTCGCGCGCCGTGGCAGAGCGCCTGGGGTTGGCCCGCCTCGACACCGGGGCCATGTACCGGGCCGTGGCCGCGCTCGTGCTCGAGCGGGGGACGGCGCTCGAAGACGAGGAGGGGGTGGCCGCACTGGCCCAGGCCTCGCGCCTCGAGGTGGGTGAGCGCGTCACCATCGACGGGCTGGACGTGACCGGCGTCATTCGCTCGCCCGAAGTGGGCCGGGCGGTGTCGGTCGTGGCGGCCAACGCCGCGGTGCGCGTCGCCATGGTGGAACGCCAGCGGGCCTGGGCCGAGGCGCACGGTGGCGGGGTGGTCGAGGGGCGCGACATCGGCTCCGAGGTGTTCCCGCAGGCCGCGCTCAAGGTGTACCTGACCGCCCGTCCCGAGGAGCGGGCCCGGCGTCGCCACGACGAGGACCCCGACGGCGTAGCCCGGCGCGACCGGATCGACTCGACGCGCGATGTCTCGCCACTGCGGGAGGCGCCCGACGCGCGCCGGCTCGACACGACGGGGCGGACGGTGGGCCAGGTGGTCGAGGAGGTGCTGTCATGGCTGTGAACCCCGACGGTGAGGGAGCTGGGGGCCCGGGTGCCGGTGCCCCGCCCGCGTCGCCGGCCGCGCCGGGGCGGAACCAGGCTTTCGCGGTCGACCCCCGCCTCACACCGCTCTACCGGCTCGAGCGGGGCATCTTCGTCACCGCCCTGCGGGCCTGGTTCCGACCGAGGGTGACCGGGCGGGAGCACGTCCCCGCGACGGGGCCGGTGATCCTGGCGCCGATCCACCGCTCCTTCGCCGACTTCTCGTTCGCGGCGTTCTGCACCGACCGCAAGCTGTTCTTCATGACCAAGGACGAGATGTGGGAGCACAAGGCGCTGGGCCGTCTGCTGCTCAGCGTGGGGGCCTTCCCGGTGCACCGCGAGTCGGCCGACCGTGAGGCGCTCCAGCGCGCCGAGGAGGTGCTGCGCAAGGAGCAGGTGCTCGTCCTCTTCCCCGAGGGCACCCGCCGGGAGGGGCTGGTGGTGGAGGACCTGATGGAAGGGGCCGCCTTCCTCGCCGCCCGCACAGGCGCGCCGATCGTGCCCGTGGGCATCGGCGGGTCGGACCTGGCCATGCCCAAGGGCACCCGGATCCCCAAGCCGCGCCGGATCGAGGTCGTGGTCGGCGCCGCCATTCCGCCGCCACCCCGGACCGGGGGCGGACGGGTGTCGCGCTCGGCCGTGCACGCCGCTACCGATGCGCTGGTGCCCGCGCTCCAGGCCGTGTACGACCAGGCCCGGGCCAGGACCGGGCGCTACTGACCGTCGTCAGGACGCGTTCAGGGGGCGGATCTCGGCGGTCCCCGCCGCACCGTTGGCCGGTGCCTCCGAGAGGAGCGCCCGGTAGTGGGCGGAGCGGGCCAGCATCATGTCGGCCGTCCGCTTCTCGCACTCGGCGGCCCTCTGGAGCGCCCGGCGGAGCTCCTCCTCGTTGCTGAGGACGTGGACCGAGTGCGTCCGGCTGAGGACGTCCGGCTGTGCTGTCGTCGATGTGCCCCGGCGGAATCGCTTCTTCATGCGAGCCTCACATTCGTGATGGCAATGGTGACGTCGGACGGCTATCCCGTCAACCATTGTCGTCGCGCGGGGGTCCGACTTGAGCGCGGGCTGCCGCGGGCCCGGCGGCCGTCGGGGGTGCTCGGGCTCCCGGGGCTCCGGGGCTAGGGGTGCCTGGGGAGGCGGCGGACCCTCCACCACGTCCCGAGCACGACCCGGCCGTAGCGGAAGCCGAAGAGCCAGTTCTTGCCCTTCTTGGTCGTGCCCGAGGCACGGGGCAGCCATACGGTGGGCCGCTCGGTGACTCGCCAGCCCCGTTTCATGGCGATGATGAGGAGCTCGGCCGTCTGGTACTGGGGCTGCTCGAGCCGGTAGGCCACGTCGTCGAGCATGCTCACCCGTAGGGCCCGGTACCCGTTGGACGTGTCGGTCAGCTTGGTGCGGCCCATGAGGCTCATGATCCACGAGAAGACGCGCACCCCGACCTTGCGGAAGCGGTCCGAGGTGGTGTCCCGGCCGAGCACACGTGAGGCCACCACGAAGTCCGCCTCGTCGTCGACCAACGGCTCGAGCATGACCGGGATCTCCGCCGGGTCGTTCTGCCCGTCGGCATCGAGCGTGACGACGTACTGGGCGCCCAGCTCGACGCACAGCGCGTAACCCACCCGCAGGGCGTAGCCGTGCCCGAGGTTCTCGCTCAGGACGAAGGTGACCGCCCCCGAGTCCTTGGCGACCCGGTCGGTCCGGTCGTTGCCACCGTCGACGATGACCAGCGTCGTGACCTCGAGCCCGCACGCCTCGGCGGGCATGGCGGCGAGGACGGCGCCGATGTTGGCCTCCTCCTCGTAGGCGCAGACAAGCCCCACGGCGGGGGTCAGCTTCACCCCGGGATGGCGCGTGTCGAACTCGCGTCGGGACGCCTCGATCACGCGCCGGGCGCGCTCGGGGTCCGTGCGGACGCTGGCGCCGGAGGTGGCGCCCCGGCCCAACAGACTCATCGGGACCTCGGCGTGGCGAACAGCGCCCGCAGCCGGGGCTCGAAGTGGGCGAGCGGCTTGGTGGGGTACGCCGGGTCGAAGCTGATCTGGTCCCACTCGTCGGCGAAGCGCTCGGCCAGCTCGAACCAGGGCTCACCGCGGTATTGCTCCCGGGCATCGGGATCCTGACCCAGGTACCCGTAGTAGTGCCGGCCCTGGAAGTCCTGGTGGGCACGGATCATGTGGTACGTCCCGGTGCTGACGTAGGACCGCAGGATCTCGGCCGCGATCGCCGGGTGGTTGAGCACCGACACGGCCTTGCCGATGTCGTGGCACAACGAGGCGACGACCACCTCGTCGGAGGCGCCCGACTCCTCGGCCCGGGTGGCCGTCTGGAGTGAGTGGACCAGCTGGTCGACCTCGAAGCCGTCGACGATCTCCTCGAGCGAGCCCAGGAGGGACAGCACCCGGTCGGCCACGCGGGGCTGGTGCGCCATCGACTCGGAAATGATGTGCTGCCACTGCTCGGACGTCGATTCGTCCATGCGGGAGAAGGTCATCGGGTCATTCTCGCGCATGGGGGAGGCCGGTCCCGGTGGTCGTCGGCTCGGATTCAGGAGGCGAGGAGCTCGAGCACGTCCGCGGCGGAGACCGAGCGGTCGTGCGCCGCCGGGTCGGCCCGCTCCGGCCTCGGGCGGCCGGCCAGGAACCCGAGCGAGCTGCCGAGGGCGCGCAGCATCTCGCGCAATTCGGGGGGCGGCGGGAAGTACTCGTCCTCGGTGGTCACGGTCACCTCGGCCACACCCTCGGCCGGGGCCAGGCGCGCGATCACCTCCTCGACGAGGTCCTCGGGGGCCGAGGCCCCGGCGGTGACGCCGACCGTGCCCGACAGGTCGTCGGGCAGCTCGGCGGCCTCGTTCACGCGCAGCACGCGCGGGCAGCCGCCGGCGCGGGCCACCTTCTCGAGGGCGACGGTGTTCGACGAGTTGGCCGATCCGATGACGACCACGGCGTCCGACTCGGACGCGATCGCCTTCAGCGCGGCCTGGCGGTTGGTCGTGGCGAAGCACAGGTCGCTGCGATTGGGCATCCACAGGTCGGGGAAGCGTCGGCGCGCCGCCTCCATGAGGCCGCGCCACTCGTCGTGGCTGAGGGTGGTCTGCGCCAGCAGGGCCACCGGCACGTCAGCGGCCTGGAGGCCCTCGAGTGCCTCGAGGTCCTCCTCGTGCTCGAGGAGCCGCACCGACTCGGGCGCCACGGCCATGGTGCCCACGGCCTCCTCGTGGCCGGCGTGGCCGACGTAGAGGACGGTGTAGCCCTTGCGGCTGCGCACCTTGAGCTCGTGGTGGACCTTGGTGACGAGCGGGCAGACGGCGTCGACCACCACGCCACCTCGGGCCCGGGCCTCCTCGACCACCTCGGGGGCCGAGCCGTGGGCCGAGAGCATGAGGGGCGCCCCGGGCGGCACCTCGGCGACGTCGTCGACGAAGACCACTCCCTGGGCGCGGAAGCGCTCGACGACGTGACGGTTGTGCACGATCTCGTGGTAGCAGTACACGGGCGGCTCGAAGACCCGGACCATCCAGGCCAGGGCCTTGATGGCCTTTTCCACGCCGGCGCAGAACCCCCGTGGCGCTGCCAGCATCACTCGGTCGACCCCGGTCACGAAGCCCAGGTTATCGACAGTATTCTTGTCTTCATGTCAGCCCCCACGGTGACCTCGGTCACCGCGGCGTCGCCGGCAGCACGGGCCGGCCTGGCGGTGGGAGACGAGCTCCTCAGCATCGACGGCCACGCGCCTCGCGACGTCATCGACTTCCAGCGCCTGGCCGACGCCGCCGACATCGACGTCATGGTGCGGCGCACCGGCGCCGGGCTGCCCCGCCGCGTCCGTGTGGGCAAGGAGGCAGGGGAGTCTCTCGGGATCGAGGTCTCCTCGGCCGTGTTCGACCGCATCCGCACCTGCGACAACCACTGTGCGTTCTGCTTCATCTACCAGCTACCCAAGGGCATGCGGCGCAGCCTGTACCTGAAGGACGACGACTACCGGCTGTCCTTCCTCTACGGGAACTTCACCACCCTGACCCGTTTCACCGAGCTCGATGCCGAGCGCATCCTCACGGAGCGGCTCGGCCCCCTCTTCGTGTCGATCCACACCACCGACCCCGAGCTGCGGGCCCACATGCTGCGCAATCCCAAGGGGGCGACCAGCCTGCGCTGGCTCGAGGTCCTGCTCGACGGCGGGATCGAGGTCCACGGGCAGGTGGTGGTGTGCCCGGGCGTCAACGACGGCGCCGCACTCGAGGAGACACTGGCGGGGATCTTCGACCGCTTCCCCTCCCTGGCCAGCGTCGGTGTCGTCCCCCTCGGCCTCAGCCGCTTCTCCTCGGAAGCCGAGATGCGCCCGCACACGACCGACGAGGCCACGGCCGTCCTCGACACGGTGGTGGCGTGGCAGCGGGTCTACCGGCGGGCCCTGGGTCGGCGCCTGGTGTTCGCGTCCGACGAGTACTACCTGATGGCCGGGCGCCCCTTGCCGCCGGCCGACCACTACGAGGGTTTCCCACAGCACGAGAACGGGATCGGCATGGCACGCGCCTTCGCGGAGAGCTTCGAGCGTCCGGCGGACGAGGGCCCGGGCGGCGTGCGCCACGGCTTCTTCGCTGCCGTCGACGCCGCCCCGGCCGAGGGGTACCGCGCCCCGCGGCTGGCCGGGTCGCCACCTGCCGCCGTCGCGGCCGGCGTCGGGCGAGCAGCCCGTCTGCGTCCTCACCAGCACCTTCGGTGCACAGGTGCTCGGTCCGCTGGTGGCCGGCCACCCGCGCCGCGACATCGAGGTACGACCCGTGGTCAACGACTACTTCGGCGGCACCATCGGCGTGGCCGGTCTTCTCACCGGCACCGACCTCGGGCGGGCCGCCGACCGCGGTCCCCGACGGCGTGCGCTGCCTGGTCCCCGACGCCTGCCTCAACGAGGGCCGGTTCCTCGACGGGCTCACCCTGGCCGACCTGCCCCGACCAGTAGAGGTGGTGCCGACGGACGGGGCGTCGCTCCGCCGTGCGCTCGACGGCGCCTCCTTCGGCCCCAGGTGCGCGCCGTGAGCGGCATGGTGGTGGTGGCCGGCCGACCCAACGTGGGCAAGTCCTCACTGGTCAACCGCATCGTGGGCAGCCGGGCCGCCGTGGTCGAGGAAGAGCAGGGGGTGACCCGGGACCGCAAGGTGCTTCCGGCCGAATGGTCCGGGGTGCCCTTCTCCGTGGTGGACACCGGGGGGTGGCTCCCCGGCGGCGACGCGCTCGAAGCCAAGGTGAGCGCGCAGGCGCGAGCGAGCCCTGGCCGAGGCGGACGTGATCCTCGTGGTCGTCGACGTCACGACGGGCGTGACCGAGGAGGACCTGGCGGCCGCCCGGGCGATCCGGCGCATGGGCCCGCCCGTGCGCCTGGTGGTCAACAAGGTCGACGACACCAGCCGCGAGGCGGCGGCGTGGGACTTCGTGGCGCTGGGCCTCGGCGATCCCTACGCCGGTCAGCGCGCTGCACGGTCGGGGGACGGGTGACCTGCTCGATGAGGTGGTGCGCCTGCTGCCCGCCGGGGAGGCCGACGACGCCCATACCCGTGAGTCCGCCGGGGGGACGCCGGGCGCCGAAGGGACTGCGGGCACGCCACGCGTGGCCATCATCGGGCGCCCTAACGTGGGCAAGTCCACGCTGTTCAACCGGCTCCTCGGCGAGGAGCGCTCCATCGTGCACGACCTGCCGGGCACGACGCGCGACGCCATCGACACGGTGGTCGAGACACCGGACGGCCCGGTGTGCTTCATCGACACGGCCGGGCTGCGGCGGCCCTCGAAGACCGACCGCGGTACCGAGCAGCACGCCACCCTGCGCGCGCGCTGCGGGCCCTCGAGCGGGCCGACATCGCCATCCTGGTCATCGACGCCACCGTGGGCGCCTCGCACCAGGACCAGCGGCTGGCCGAGCGTATCGGCGTCTCGGGCTGCCCCACCATCGTGGCCCTCAACAAGTGGGAACAGGTGCCAGCCGATGACCGCGACGACGTGCTGGCCGGTGTCGCCGACCGGTTGGCCTTCTTGGGAACGGCGCCGGTGCTCAAGATCTCGGCCCTCACCGGCAAGGGGGTGCACCGGATCCTCCCGGCGTTGCGCGAGGCGGTCTCGGCCTACCACCAACGGGTGCCCACCGGCGCGCTCAACCGCGCCGTGCAGGAGCTCCAGAGCCGCCAGCCCGCGCCCGCGGGCCCGCATCCGCTACGCCGTCCAAGGAGCTACGGACCCCCCGACCTTCACGCTCTTCAGCAGCGGGCGCCTGCCGGCCACCTACCTGCGCTACATCGAGCGCGGCTTGCGCGAGGCCTTCGACCTCGGGCCGACGCCCGTCAAGCTGCGCGTCCGGATGGGTGGCAAGTGACCTCTCCGTGAGATGTCGGTGAGCACGCACGGCGAAGGCCAGGCGCGTGGGCGGGCAGCGGGAGCGAGGACCTGATGCCCTGGTGCGAGGAGTGCGACCGCCTGGTCGAGGACGACGAGCTCGGTGCGGCGGGGGAATGTCCGACCTGCGGCACGGTGCTGGCCGAGCAGGAGCGCGGGCCGATCCCGTGGTACTTCAAACTGTTCCTGGTGGCCACCGTGGTGTACCTCGGCTACCGCGGCTACCAGGGCATCACCTGGCTGATAGCGCACGTGTAGCGGTAGCGTCGCCCGTCATGCCCGTCTACGAGATCGACGGCGTCGCGCCGCAGATCGACCCCGAGGCCTTCGTCCACCCAGACGCCGTGGTGATCGGCCACGTGAGCATCGGGCCTCGTTCGAGTGTCTGGCCCAGCGCCGTGCTGCGCGGTGACTACGGCCGCATCACCATCGGCGCGGGTTCGTCGATCCAGGACGGGACGGTGGTCCACGCCGGACCGGGTTTCCCCACCCTGGTGGGCGACGGCTGCGTGGTCGGCCACCTGACCCACCTCGAGGGCTGCACGCTCGAGGACGACTCTCTGGCCGGTTCGTGCAGCGTGGTGCTGCACCACGCCGTGGTGCGAAGCGGCGCCACCGTAGGGGCCAACGCGGTGGTGCCTAACCGGATGGTCGTGCCGCCCGGCGCGCTGGCCCTCGGCATCCCGGCCAAGATCCTCGAGGGCCGCTCGGACACGTCGATGATCAAGGTGTCGGCCGAGCAGTACGTGGCCAACGCGGCGCGCTACCGGAGCAGTCTGCGCCGTCTCGACTGAGCCGCCCGGCCGCTCCGCTCAGTGCGAGCGGGCGTGCACCCCGCTGAGCTTGCTGGGGAAGACGTCGGTGCCAAAAGGGAGCAGACCCTTGGTGGCGGCGAAGCCGATGTGTCCCTCGCCGTCGACCCCACCGGAGGTCAGCCCCAGCATGTCCTCGTAGCTCCGCAACGCGCTGTAATGGTTGTACGAGCCGGTGGTGTCCGTCGAGCCGGGGACGACGTAGCGGGCGTTGAGCAGCAGGGCACCGGTCTGTCCGCCGCCCGGCGCCGCACTGTCGGTGGACGCGCCGGCGTTGCCCGGCGCATGCGTGTTCGGCCCCGAGGCCTCGTTGCAGCACGCTGCCGTCGAGCCTGTCCCGCCGACGTCAGCCTCGTCGAAGGTGATCACCACGAGCATGTCGCCGTGCTTGTAGGCGGGCGAGCTGAGGATCAGGGGCATCCATGCCGCCAGGAACTGGTCGGCGCCCGCAAGGCCGCCGACGTGGCCACCCGTGCTGTTCGGTCCGGCGCAGGTGCCGTCGTGGCCGTCGTTGCACAGGTTGGGTGTCACGAAGCCGAAGCTCGGCGTGGTCCTCTCACGGCGGAGGTCCTGCGCCAGATGTCCAGTGGGCGACGGCGTTCCCGCAGCGGTCAGGGTGCCGAGCGGAACCACGTTGGCGTCGCACTCCGCGGCCTTGTCGATGATCGAGTGGAACCACACGTCGGGGTCATGGCGGGTGGCGTACTGGTCTCCGGACGTGGCCACCTCGGCCGTGTCGGTGGCGCCGACCGCCGGGTGGGCACAGTCGGTCCCGCCGGTCGGGTCGACGACTCCGCCGTCGCGGGTGGGGTCGTTGCCCATGTCCTGCTCGTAGGCGCGCCAGGCGGCCACATGGGTCGTCTTGTCCGGTGGGTACTTGGCGTCGAGCTGCGCCGAGATGGTCGGCACCGCGGAGGGGTATACGCACCCCTGTCCGTCGACCTGTCCGGGGTTGGCCGACTTGTCGGTGTCGGGCGTTCCCGGCTTCACGTCGGCGAAGGTGAACCCGTTGTCGGCGCAGTCGGCCTGGGTGTCCTCGGTCGGTGCCTGTCCCGACACCTGGGCGATGTAGTTGTCGAGGCTGTTGTGACCGGTGGCGTAGTAGTGCTCCAGGAGCTCGCCTTTGGGCCGGAGCGTCGCGTTCAGGTAGGTGGCGGGGGAGCCGGGGCCGAAGGTGTCGGCATATCCCTTGTTCTCGAATTCCAAGAGGAGGACGTGGTTGATCCTCCCCGGCGGGAGGGCGGCGCGCCCGACACCAGCAGAGGTGCGGGCACCTGACGCGGCAAGAGCCGGTGCGGCCGGCACTGCGAGCGCCAGCACGGCGGCGGCCGCGGCGGCGAGGGCGGCCCCTCGGGGGGCGCGACGTGCTCGGTGCGGGGCGTGGTCTCGTCGGGTCACGGCGCTCGAGGGTAACCGGTGCCGGTGTTGGTGCGGGGTCAGGTCGCGCTCAGTCGCCGCGGGCGAAGGCGGCCAGGTCGCGTGCGGTGTCGCGGCTGATCTCCGGGCAGAGGATGCTGGCGATCTCCGTGCCGTGCATCGTGCCCATGACCTGGCGGCAGCGGGCCGGCACCTCGGCGGTCATGAGGAGCCGGTAGAAGTTGATGCCCTCGTCGCGCAGCGGGTCGCACTCGTTCACGCTGATCACCGTCGGTGGGAGCCCCGTCACGTCCTCCACGCCCGCGAATGCCGGCCAGGCGAGCGGATCTCGCCGCTCGAAGGCCTCGATCCCGTAGCCCACGCGACCCCGGTTGTTGTGCAGCTGCAATAGAATCCCCTCGTTCTCCACCGAGGATGGGCAGCCGGGAGCAGGCCACTGGCCCGCGATGTAGGGGCACAGGGCGTAGAGCCCGCTGATCAGGTTGATATCCCCGGCCCGAAGGAGCGTCATCCCGGTGGCCAGGGTGAGATTGCCGCCGCCGCTCTCGCCTGCCACGACGATGCGCGAGCCGTCGATTCCGAGCTCGTCGGCGTGTGCCGCCACCCAGCGCACCCCCGAGACGCAGTCGTTCAGCCCGGCCGGGAACGGCGCCACCTCGGGAGCCGACGAGGGTGTGACGCAGTTGCGGAAGTCGACCATGACGACGGTGACGTCGTGAGCGGCGATGATCCTTCCCCAGGCCCGGTACATGCCGTCGAAGCACGACATGCTGGCCATGCCGCCGCCGTGGATGTAGTAGACGCACGCCGTAGACGCGGTGGTCTCGGGCCGGATGACCTGCAACGTGATGATGTTGCCGTCCGGCTCCGAGACCACGTTCCTCGTCGTGACGGTCAGACGGGCCGAGGGTGCGTTCTCCTCGGTGTCGATGAGGGCGTGCAGCGCCTGGGCCGCCTGCCGAGCGGCGGCGGCGGCCGGGGAGTTGGCCTCGTCCAGCATGGCGTCACGGTCGGCCACGTCGCCGAGCGCGTATCCCGAGATGAACGGGAGGACCCGGCGCAGACGAGGGTCGAGGCGGGCGTCTGAGGCGACGTCCGGCGCCACGTGGGTCTTCACATCGGGCGACATGGGGCCATTGGAGCACAGCGGCGGAGCCGGCAGCGAGCGGCCGGGTGCCGGGTATCCGGATGGGTGGCGGGTCCGTGGCCGGCGCCAGCTCGGCGGTGTGCGGGACCCGGTGGATCAGTTGCCGGAGGCGTAGCGCTGGCGCTTGGAGCGGTACGCGGCGCTCGAAGCGGCGGTGAGCAGGCTCTCGGCGCTGGCATCGTTGCCGGTGCTCCAGACCACGCCGACGCTGACCCCGAGGGTGAAGCCCTCCAGCCCGAGCTCCTCGTTCACCTTGGCGACCACGGTGTGTATGCGTCCGGTCAGCCGCTCCTCGACTACGTCGCGGTCGGCGTTGCCGCACAGGATCACGAACTGGTCGGCTTCGAGCCGGGCCAGGGTGTCACCCGATCGCACGGTCCCGTTCAGGCCGCGACCGACGGCGCGCAGCACGGCATCGCCTCCGGGACGCCCCAGGGCCTCGTTGATGTCGGCGAAGTGGTCGATGTCGATGTAGAAGAGGCCGAAAGGCTGGCTGTAGCGGCGGGCCTCGTAGACCGCGCGCGAGAGGCGGTCCATCAGGATCATCTTGTTGGGGAGTCCGGTGAGGGGATCACGCAGGGCGCGCTCGGCTTCCTGCTCGAGCTTCGAGGCGGCGGCCAGCGACGGCGTGACGAAATTGGCCATCAACTCGAGCACGTCGCAGTCCGCCTCGCCGAACTGGTCCGGCAGTGCGGACGCGACCTTGAGCACCCCGACCCCTTGGCCAGCCTGGACCAGCGGCGCCACGGCCATGGATCGGATGCCCAGCTCACGACAGGTTTCGCCGTCCACTCGCTTGTCGCTCGCCGCGTCGCGGCACACCAGAGGCATCCCGAGGCGGGAAGCCTGTCCCGAGAGGCTGCCTTCGAGGGGGGTGCTCGAGCCGGTCGTCGACTCGACGGAGCCTCCGGCCACTTGCACAACCATGTCGTCGCCGTCCACCAACTCGACCAGCGCGCCGTCGGCGCCGAGCGCTGCCTGGACGCGCTGCACCACGAGCGTCATGACCCGGTCGGCCTCGAGGGGGCCGGCGTTGATCAGACGCTGGGTCTCGGTCAGGAAGTGCAGCCGGTCCACCTGGGTGTCGCGCGTGATGGTTGTCACGAGAAGATCGTCGGAACACTCGGACCGCGCCTTGAGACAACGGACGAGCAAGGGCCCCGATTCGGCGGGCGTGACCTCCGGCTTTGCAGCCCCGATTGCGATCTGGCCCCGGAGCGGTCGTCAGTCCGGGACGCCGATGGCCCTGGTCTCCGTGTCCCGTCGCAGGCCCACCAGACCGCCCTCGCGCCCGATGCCGAGCTGCTTGGCCTGCGGTTCCTCCCATCGCCCGTCGACGGAGAGGCCGAGCGTCGACGTGAAGGGCCCGGCCACCCCCCGGCGAGCCGCGCGGTGATCCGACAGGGTCATGCGGAGGGCCCACCTCGCCTGTGGACCGTGCCGCCAGCGGCACGACGGGAGGCTGGGGCGAGCATCGCACTCAGGCGGTCGGCGTCGGCCGGCCCCAATCGGGTCCGCAACCAGTCCGCCAGCCGCGGCAGGTCGAGCGAGGTCACCGCGCCAGCGGCGTGCAGATCGAGCGGACGACCCTCGTCGCCGATCGACGCCGTTGCGCTGACGGCGTCGTCGAGGTTCGCCAGGTCACGCTCGAGGCGCGCCCAGCGTGCCGTCCCGAGGGCGGCACGGCATTCCTCTTCGACGCTCCTGACCGCCGCCGTCATCTCGTCGAGGGCGGACCCGCCGAGGGCGGTGGGGATGACGACGACGGCCCGGCGATCGGTGGCGTCCGATGCACGCTGCAGGTAACCCGCCTCTTCGAGGTCTGCCGCCATGGCACTCACGGCCTGGCGGCTGATGCGCATGGCCCGCGCTGCGTCGCTCACACGGCCACCTGGCGGACCGACGGTGAGGAGGAGCTCCTGGTGCGAGGGGCGAAGGCCGCCGTGACCGCGTGTGGCAAGGGCTTGGCGGACCCGGCGGGTGGCGTGGAGCGTCACGAGAACGCAGGTTCCGATGGAGCGGGGTATCGGGGCGTGCACGACCGGCCCGGTCTCCGGTGTCAAGCCGAGCCCGAAGTGGAGTACCTCGAGGTCGCGCAGGATCCGGTCCACGGCGCTGCGTCCGATCAGCAGCGCGTAGGCCTGCTCGCACTCGGCGAAGGTCTCGTGGGCATGGGCCAGCAAGGTGTGCCCGCGAGCGGTCAGGGTCACCAGTCTGGACCGCCCGTCTACTGCGCTTGCAGTGCGCTCGACATACCCCAACTCCTCCAGTGTCCGCGCTGAGCGGCTGGCAGCTTGTGGCGTGACGCCGAGCGCGACGGCGAGACCTCCCACCGGGAGGGCGCCGTCGCGCAAGCGCTCGAGGAGCGGGGCGAAGCCGGGACGGAGGCCGAGGTCGCCCGACGCGGCGAGCGTCTCGGCCAGCCGGAGCTGGACGTCGCGGGTCACCGCGCGCAGGTGCTCGAGACTGGATGGTCCCCGGGATACGACGCCGGCCGGGTCCGACGCCGACCCTGCCGCCGATCTGCCCACGGTCCGAGCCTATCGACGCTCGACCAGGTATTCAACGAGGTTTGACAAAGATGTAAAGCAACGATAATAGTCGGCGGAGTGCGCGTGCTCGTGGTCGGGGCCGGCCCTGGCGGCCTCTGTGCCGTCAAGGAGCTCAAGGAGGCCGGGTTCGAGGACATCGTTGTGCTCGAGAAGTGCGACGGGGTCGGGGGCACCTGGCGCATCAACACGTACCCGGGGTGCGCATGCGACGTGCAAGCGGCGCTCTATTCGTTCTCCTGGGCCCTCAAGCCCGACTGGTCACGCCCGTACCCCCCGCAGAGCGAGATCCTGGCCTACTTCGAGGACCTTGCGGTGCGCTATCGGATCCTTCAGCACTGCAGGTTCGGCGTCGAGGTGGACGCAGCAACCTGGGACGAGGCCTCCGCGACCTGGCACGTCTCGACGGTGTCGGGTGAGCAATTCGAAGCAGACGTCCTGATCAGCGCGGTCGGCATGTTCCGGCAGCCGACCGCTCCCGACATCGAGGGGATCGGGAGCTTCACCGGATCCATGTTCCACTCGGCCCAGTGGGACGCACACGATCTGACTGCGGCGCGTGTCGCCGTGATCGGGTCGGCGGCCAGTGCGGTGCAGTTGACACCCGAGGTCGCCGCCGTCGCCGAACAGACGTACCTCTTTCAGCGCACGGCCAATTGGGTCCTCCCGAAGCCGGATACGCCCTACACGCCCGAACAGCTCGCGCATTTCCGGGTGCACCCCGAGTCGGTTGCTCGCGTGCGCGCCCAGATCTTCCGCCACATGGACGCCGGGATGACCTTCGAGGACCCCGTGGTGCTGGCCGAGCGGGAGGCAGAGGGCCTGGGCAACATCGACGTGGTGCAGGATCCCGTGGTGCGCGACAAGCTGCGGCCGCGCCATCCCTTCGGGTGCAAGCGCCCCCTCTTCTCGAACGTCTACTACCCGGCGTTCAACCGCCCCAATCTCGAGCTGGTGACGGATCCGCTCGAGCGCATCACCGAGTACGGGGTGCGCACGGTCGACGGCACCGAGCGAGCGGTCGACGCGATCATCTTGGCCACCGGCTTCCAGACCACGAGGTACGTGTCGGTCATGAAGGTCGTGGGGCGAGAGGGCCGGCGGATCGCCGACGTGTGGGCCGACGGGGCCGAGGCGTATCTGGGCATCACGACCGCGGGCTTCCCGAACATGTTCATGCTCTACGGGCCGAACACGAACAACGGGAGCATCCTGACGATGATCGAGTACCAGGTGGCCCACGTCATCGCACAGCTCCAGCGCATGCACGACGAGCACCTGGCCTGGGTCGACGTCAAGCCCGGCCCCATGGCCGCCTACAACGACGAGGTCCAAGCCAAGATCAAGCAGATCGACGTGTGGCAGGCCGACTGCAACGGCTACTACCGGTCTCGCACGGGACGGATCGTCACCCAGTGGCCGTTCTCCATGACCGAGTACGAACGGCGCACCCGCTCCATCGACGTGGACGCGTTCGAGACGGGACCTGCGGCATGAGCCGGGAGCGCAGCGACACCCCCGCCGCCCCCGCCGCCCCCGCATCGCTCGACGAACAGCTGGCGGCCCTCATCGGACACCCGGTCGGGTCGCGCGCCACCGTGGTCGCGCCGGACCCGGTGAACGAGCCGATGATCCGGCACTGGGCCGCCGCCTTCGAGGACTGGAACCCGGTCTACACCGACCCCGTCGAGGCGGCTGGTTCGCGGTTTGGAGGTCTGGTGGCGCCGCCGTTGATGCTCCAGACCTGGACCATGGCCACCCCGGTGATCACCGGGATCGCCGACCGGGGCGGGTCCCCGGTGCTCGCCGAGGGTGATGCCCCCCTGACGATCCTCGACCGGGCGGGCTACACCGCCACCCTGGCCACGAATTCTGAGTTCGAGATCCTCCGGTATCTCCGCCCGGGGGACGTGGTCAGCGCCGCCACGACGTTTGAATCGATCTCCGAGGAGAAGGCAACCCGGATGGGCCCGGGACGCTTCGTCACCTGGGTCACCGAATACACGGACCAGGACGGTGCAGCCGTCGGTCGTCAGCGGTTCCGCATCCTCAAATTCAGGGCATCCGGGGGCACGTCGTGAGCATGCGCCTCAGCCCGACGGTGACACGGGACAGCCAGTTCTTTTGGGACGCCGTCAAGAGACATCGACTGCTGGTCCAGCGGTGTACCGGATGTGGCGCGCTGCGCCACCCGCCACGTCCCATGTGCCCGCACTGCAATTCGCTCGAGTGGGACACGATCGAGGCGTCGGGGCGGGGTACCGTGCTCAGCTTCGTGATGCCCCAGCACCCGCAGTTCGGGTTCATGGAGTACCCGTACGTGGTCGCACTCGTCGAGCTGGAGGAGGGGACGCGCCTCGTGACCAACATCGTCGGGACAGAACCCGAGACGGTGCACATCGGGATGCCGGTTGAGGTGACCTACGAGGAGTTCGATGGGGGATTGGTCCTGCCGCAATTCACTCCGGCTGTCGCGCTGTGAGCGGCGACGCCCGACCGGTCACACTCGCCTTCGCCGACCTGGCGGTGGGGGACGCGGTGACACCGCTGCTCGTCGACGTCGATGCCACCCGCATTGTCGCCGGGGCCATCGCGACGAGAGACTTCATGCCCGCGCACCACGATCGCGACTTCGCCAAAGCGCAGGGAGCACCCGACATCTTCATGAACATCCTCTCAGACACGGCATATTGCAGTCGTTTCCTGACCGACTGGGCCGGCCCCGACGCCATGGTGACAAAGCTCGCCATCCGTTTGGGCGTTCCGGTCTTCCCCGGCCACATGCTGACCTTCACCGGATCGGTCACCGGCCTGCGCACCGAAGGGGACGCAGGGGTGGTCGAGGTCACGTTCACCGCCGCCGGGGACCTGGGTGACCACGTGTCCGGCACGGCCGAGCTCAGCCTGCCTGCAGCCGGTGCTGTGGCGTGAGTGCCTGGCTCTCGGGCCGTACGGCGATCGCCGGCATCGGGCAGACGGAGTTCTCCAAAGACTCGGGCCGCAGCGAGCTGCAGCTCGCCTGTGAGTGCGTCCGGCATGCGCTCGACGATGCCGGGCTGACTGCTGCTGATGTCGACGGTCTCGTGACGTTCACCCTCGACACCAACGAAGAGATGGAGGTGGGCCGGAACCTGGGGATCGAGAAGCTCTCAATGTTCTCGCAGGTTCCGTACGGTGGAGGCGCGGCGGCCGGCGTCGTGCTCCAGGCCGCCATGGCGGTGGCCACCGGCGTCGCCGACGCGGTCGTGTGCTACCGGGCTTTCAACGAACGCTCGGGTACCCGCTTCGGGGGCTTCGCCGGCCAGCTGGGTACACTGCCACCGTTCATGTCGTGGTACGCACCCTGGGGCCTCTTGACGCCGGCCTCTTGGGTCGCATTGCACGCGCGGCGCTACATGGAGGCGTACGGCGTGACGAACGCGGATTTTGCACCGGTGGCCGTCGTCGATCGTGCCCACGCCGCAACGAACCCCGACGCCTACTTCTTCGGTCGGCCGATCACCGTCGAGGACCATCAGTCTTCGCGCTGGGTGGTCGAGCCCGTGCTGAGGCTGCTGGACTGCTGTCAGGAAAGCGATGGCGGCGTCGCCGTCGTGGTTACGTCGACGGAGCGGGCATACGACCTGCGGACGGAGCCGGCCGTCATCACTGCAGTCGCTCAGGGCGCAACCTACGACAGCGAGATGATGACCAGCTACTACCGGGACGACCTCCTCGGACTGCCGGAGATGGGTGTGGTCGGGGACCAGCTCTGGCGTGCCTCGGGCCTCACGCCCGCCGATATCTCGACGGCCTTCCTCTACGACCACTTCACCCCGTTCGTGCTCATGCAACTCGAAGAGCTGGGCTTCTGCGCGCGCGGGGAAGCCAAGGACTTTGCAACCGTGGAGAACCTGTCGCGCGGGGGGCGGCTGCCGATCAACACGAGCGGGGGCCTGCTCGGTGAGGCCTATCTCCACGGCATGAACGGCATCACCGAGGCCGTGCGCCAGATCCGGGGCGACTCGGTCAACCAGGTGGACCGGGTCGACCACGTCCTGGTCACCGCCGGGACCGGCGTTCCGACGAGCGGAATGATCCTCAGTCGCCCCTGAGCCCAGCTCGCTTCGTCGTCTCCGAAACCGCCTCCGTTCGTCAGGCGCGCCCGCCCGAACAGCGGCTCGCCGCGCTCGAGCTGCAATACGCAATCGAATGCCTGCAACGTCTTTACGCAAAGGAGAAGTGAACGAATGTTCACCCGCAAATCCCCAACCGGGCTCGACCGGGCACGACGTGCCCTCGACCTCGCGGACAACGCCCGAACCAACCGGCAACGCAAGCGCGCGCTCGACGCCGTCAGGGCGGCGTCGCGCCGACCTCGTCGTGCGCCGTGACGGGGAGCTTGACCGCGAGTTCGAGGCCCTGGTGGACAGTGCGAACTACTCGAACGCGCGAATCGTCCATCTCGAGGCCAGGCTCGACCGGGCCCAATATCAGCTGCTGGAGGCACTCTAAATGACCAACCCCGAGAAGCCGCGCTGGACGGCTGAGCAGCGCCGCGCATCCCGTGGTGGCGTGGAACAACGAGCCAGGTATGCAGGAAATACCGAAGTGCGCCGGTTCCGGATTGGAATGAACAACGGGCCTGTAAGCCGAGCAACGACGAGCGGCAACTCCACGGCGATAACCATTACCGGCTCGCCCATCGTCTACGGCCCGACGTCCTACGTGGTCCACGACGCCTTCGGCTCGTTCACGGAATCCATCCAGGCGGGGGCCGTCACCGCTGCTTTGGCTTCGTCAGACACGAAGTTCAAGTACGACCATGCCGGGCTCGTCATGGCGCGCGTCAGCTCCGGGACGCTGACGATCACCGACACCCCGAGCTCGCTCAACTGCACAGCGACCCTCGACCCCCGCCAGACAGTTGCGGCGGACCTGGCCCTCGCCATCGGCCGGGGCGACGTGTCGCAGATGTCCGTGTCGTTCTCGGTCGCTCCGGGCGGCGATGAATGGTCAGACGACTATTCGAATCGTCTGATTACCCGTCTGCAGGCCCTGTACGACGTGAGCGCGGTAGGAGACCCAGCTTCGCCCACGACGTCTGTTGAGCTGTTGGAGTTTCCCGGGTTCCTCGAGCCGCTCGGCGGCCCGGACGGGACGCAGAACGCCCCATTCCCGGACGGCACGATGGGGGGCGACGGCACCGGGAGCCGCTCGAGCAGCTCGGCACTCCGTTTGGAGATGGACATGATGCGCATGGGGCGCCGCCAGCCGACAGGTCGCCGACGCTAGTGAATCTCGAAGTCTCGCCCGCCGTACCGAGTCCCGGCGGGCGACGCGGGGGCGCCGTTTGTGCAGGCGGCGCCCCCGCACGATTCGCCGTCGAGCCGTCCGCCGGACGCCGTACTCCTTTCGGCGCCGGCCGATGCTCCGGTGCGGGCCAGGCCACGCGCGGGGGAGCCATCCTCCCCGTGTGGCCGGCCCACGTACGCGAAGCGACCCCCGGCCGAAGCCGAGGGCCGTTCGCTGGCGGCGCCCTGGGGGGGCTCACCCCGACACAGCCGTGAGTCTATGGAGTCCAACCTGGCGTCCATCCGTCGGCCAGCCCTGGGCGCCCCGTTCCGGCGAACGGGGGCACTGCTCCCGCTCGGTATCGCACTTTGCGGAAGGGGGGGAGGAACCGGGCGTTCAACCTCCGGGTGGGCGGTAATCGCCTCCAACCTTTACGGCAGCGTCGACCTCTTCCGGAGTCAACAGAACGGTGGTCTTGATGTTTATCTTGCCGCTCGCGGCGATAAGCAGAGCGATCCCGGCCGCGGTCGAGTTGTCCGGCAGGTCAATGATTGCAACCACATCGGTTTCACCGAACGCGTAGTAGAACGCATCGAGTCTTCCGCCCACGCTGGAACACGCCTTTTCGACGGCGGCTCGACGGCCTGAGCCACCCTCCTTTCGGAGTCCCTGGACCCCATCGCCGACATACGACGCTTGAATAAGGTATTTCGGCATCGAGTTTCTCCTTGGTCGCTGACGCCCGAGTTTCGCACCGCTTGGCGGGAACGGCAACGGACATGCCGGATAACGGTCTGCCTGCCAGCTTTCACCTTTCCCTAGTAGTGCCGAACTGCCCCACCGTACCGGCGAAGTGGGGCGGTGGTACGTCCTAGGCTCGCCCGCTAACGGGGTTACTCAACGTCTCGGGTTCGCCTCCTTCACCTTCGTGAGGGTGACGACGGGCGAGAAAGAAACCCTTCAAGAACCCGAACGCGTCAAGAGCTACCCCTGAGGCGACAAGCGCGGTGTAAAGCATCTTCCAACGCCGATCCTTGATGCCGCGAACGATCAGTACGGCACATCCCACACTGGCGGCCGCCTCTCCTATCGAGATGACCTTGTCGAGACGGGAGAACTTCGGTAGGGGCTTCTCTTTCACGCAACATCCTGACAGGGTTGCCGATGCGGCGAAGTGGGACACCCTCGGACCTTCCCGGTATGTCGCCACCTCGCGGGAACCACAATCCCAGGCCACTCCCAGAGCAAAGTGCTGCACACTGGGGTAGCGTGCCTTGCGCTCGGCTCGCGCGTTCGCTGATTGGGGCGTCCGGCTCGGGTTCTACAGACCACGAGCGAAAGGAACCTTGTCACCATGCTGCTCATCACGGAGTATCGGCTGAAGCCCAATCTGCCCAAAGCCGAAGTCAAGCGCCTCATGGACGTCTTCGGGAAGCGAGGGGCAGCAGAGGGCGAGGTGGCCCACTACGTGCGAGCCGACGGCACGGGCGGTTACACCGTCATCGAGTCTGACGACATCACGTCGGGCTACAAAGACGCCCTCGCCTACTCGGAGTACATGACGTTCACGGTCACACCAGTTCTAAAGATCGACGACGCCGTCGGTCCCATCGCCGAATACCTGGGCTGAGCCGGGAGTTGTACTAGCACAGTCAGCAGAGCCTCTGCGACGGCAGTTGCACCCGACGTGGGCCCAGCGACCTTCGGGTCGCGCCGTTGCTTCAGACCCGGCGATATGGGGCACCCCTGGCTACGCCCGCCGCCCTCCGAACTGCCGAATCCCGATAAGCCCGTCGATGTGCGAGGGACAGCTCCAAACTCGGAACCCTTGTCGCCCTTGGGCGTGAACCAGCGGCCCGTAAACGCCGGCTCTTCGCGGCAATGGGTGCTCTGTAACTGCTTCGAGTAGACGAGCGCCCAACATCTACCAGCGTCGGCCGTGAAGCCGGGGGAGCGGTCGCCGGGCTGGGGCATCTGGCTCACAATGTCGACGGTAGACCGCGGCAGCGTCACATCGCCTCCGTACGCTGCCGCCGTGGATTACGCCCTCACCCGCTGGCTCATGACGCCAGGCGCCCCCGACGCCCCCCTCAGCCTCGAGGACCTCCTCCAGCGTCCGGCCTGGCACGCCGAGGCCGCGTGTCGGGGCCACGGACCGGCTGACTACGTCAAGGGCAACGGAGCCGACTACGGGGCCACCCGGGCGCTCTGTGCGGCCTGTCCGGTGCGCGAGGAGTGCCTCGCCGTCGCCTTGGCCGACCGGAACATCGAGGGGCTGTGGGGTGGCACGGACGAGCGGGAGCGGAAGGCGTTGCGGAAGACGCGGGCGGCGTAAGCGAGTGGGGGATGAGCTGGCGGCAAGCCCCCATGTGGAGGTGCCGCCATCCGAATGAGTAGCCTCTCCTAGGTCGCCGCGAGGGCCTTGTTAGCAAGGCGTTAGCAAACGACCATTCTGGTAGGTCCGACGGACTCCGGTTCAGGGCTCTGACCAGGGACGGGCTGTGGCGCAGCTTGGTTCACGCGCTTGACTGGGGGTCAAGAGGTCCCGGGTTCAAATCCCGGCAGCCCGACCATGAAGATGCAGGTCAATGAGTTGCAGGGACCCGGCGAGCGCGAGGGTCTCCGGGTTGAGATTCTAAAGCTGACGGAGATGCTGAGACTCCGGTGTGAAATTTCGGTTCATGCTTGACAGCGTGGCTCCGGTACCTGCCTGACACTTCCGGACGCGGCTCCGGCACCTGGGCGACACTGGCTCCGGTACCTGCATGACACTTCGTGCCTGGGAGGGTCCACCACGTGGCGGTTGCCACCTTCTTCGCTGTTGACGCAGTCGTCGACAGACCCGAAGGAGGCCGGCCGTGTTGGTGGAGCTCAAGCTGGTGGAACAGCGCTATCGGGCCGTGATCGACGTCCTCGACGGGATGAGCGTCACCGACGTGGCCCGCCGCAACAAGGTGAGCCGCCAGACCGTCCACACGTGGCTTCGGCGCTATGCGGGCGGTGGGATGGCCGCCCTGGCCGACACGAGCTCGAAGCCCCAGAGCTGCCCGCACCAGATGCCCCCGGTCGTCGAGGCACGGGTCCTCGAGCTTCGCCGGGCCCACCCTCGGTGGGGACCCAGAACGATCCGCACCGAGCTGGCCAAGGAGGGGTTCACTCGGGTGCCCGGACGCTCCTCGATCTATCGCACCTTGGTGCGCCACCACCTCCTCGAGCCGACCCCGCGCAAGCGCTCGCGCGCCGACTACAAGCGCTGGGAGCGCTCCCGCTCCATGGAGCTGTGGCAGATGGATGTCGTCGGGCGCTTCCACCTCGCCGACGACACCGAGGTCAAGGTCGTCACCGGCATCGATGACCACTCCCGGTTCTGCATCTGCGCCCGGGTGGTGGCCCGGGCGACGGCGAGGCCCGTCTGTGAAGCTCTGCAGTGGGCACTTCGCACCCATGGCGTGCCCGACCAGATCCTCACGGACAACGGCAAGGTCTTCACGGCGCGGTTCGGACAGGGACCAGGTCCGGTGCTCTTCGACCGGATCTGCGCCAACAACGGCATCGGCCATCTCCTCACTGCTCCGTACTCGCCGACGACCACGGGCAAGGTGGAACGCTTCCACAAGACCATGCGCTCGGACTTCTTGGTCGACCACGACCGGGTGCACCGAAGCATCGCCGAGCTCCAAGGAGCCCTCGACGCCTGGGTCGCCGAGTACAACACGAAGCGGCCGCACCAGTCGCTCGGCGATCGTCCACCGATCGAGCGCTTCGCCCTGGCCGCGGCCCACCGGACAGCCGATCTCGAGATGCCCGAGGTGCCAGAGGAGGGCGCGCCGTCAGAGCGGCCGTCGGGCGTCAACCGTTGGGTCGACCAGCGAGGCTCGATCGGACTCGGCGGCCTGCGCTATCGAGTGGGACCGACCTTCGCCGGGGAAAGCGTCGAGGTCGTGGTGCGCTCTGGTCTCGTCGAGATCTTCTACTCGGGCGTCCTGGTCGCCACCCATGCCGAGCGGCGTCGGGCCGACAACGGAGTTCGCCCTCAGCGTGCCGTGCGGGTCGGGCGCTCCCGTCCGCCCACGACCGGCATGAGCGTCACTCGACGGGTCGACGGCGGTGGCACGGTCTCGTTCGCCGGCAGCGGCTATCGGGTCGGGCGCAGCTGGGCCCGCCAGTTCGTCGAGGTCGCCATCGTCGCCGGCTCGGTACAGATCTCGGCCAAGGGCAAGGTCATCCGGGTCCATGCCATCCGCCACGACCGCTCCAAAGAGCACGGGGCCTTCGCCACCCCCCAGGGTCGGCCCCGTAGGGCCAACGTGGCCTGAAGGAATCGGGTGTCAAGGAGGTGCCGGAGTCAGACTGTCAAACGGGTACCGGGTCTTGACATGCTGAGACTCCGGTTTGAGACAGATGAACGACAGCTGGCCAGCAGGGCGAGTAGAGAGCGCTGTCGACACACTGGATGTCAGCCGTGATTCTGGAATCCCCGAACGAGCGACCCTCGACAGAAGACGCCGTCTATTCGCAGGTGCAAACGATGCTTTGCATTGCAGAGGCGGCCCATTGCAATGTGGCTGGACTTGAAGTTGAAACTGGTGAGCCAACCGCTCTAGCGCTCCCGCGCGAGCTTCGCGGAACGAGTGCTGGTTCGATATGGCTCCGAAACAGTCTGGGCGCTTACGGTTCCTGGTTCTTGAGCTCTTCGCGTTGAACGGGGGCGCCACGTCGCGAGGTCTCCGGCCTCCGGACCCCGCGGGGCCTGACGGCCAAGCCGTGATCAGTGCTCAATGTGTGCGTCCCCATACCGAATCCTCTTTGAGTCAAGACCCCAATTTCGAGCCCCTCAAGGCGCGACGGCTCGAGCCGTCATCGAAGGACGTGACTGCGTAGGCTCTCTGGTGGGTCCGGGAGTGACTTCGCCGAAGAGCCGGCCATTCAGGGTGCAGAGCCGGCCACGCAGGCTACGAGTCGTTCCCTGGTGTCCTCCCGGGCCTCCTATTGGGCGTCGATGACCAGCTGGCGATAGACGGCGTTGCTCACGTGGCGCTTGAGCGAGCGCAGCGCCTCTCGCTTGGTCTTGCCCTCGGCCACCTTGCGATCGAAGTACGCCCGCCCCGCGGAGTGGGGCTGGCGGATCTGACGAGATCGCCACCATGTGGATGGCGTTGTTGAGCCGACGATGGCCACGCAACGAGAGCCGATGAAAGATCCGCCCGCCCGAGGAGTGCTCGACCGGAGCGATGCCCGCATAGGCGGCGAAGCTGTCCCGGTTGGCGAAGCGACCGACGTCACCGGTGTAACCGATCAGCGAGCAGGCCAGGACCGGGCCCACCCCGAAGAGGTCGGTGAGTGACGTCTTCGACGCCCGCACGGCGGTGCGGATGCGGCGGTGCGACTCTTTGATCTGCTCGTCGAGGCGGGCCACGTCGTCGACGAGCTCGAGAGCAAGCTGGTGACGCATGTGCTCGATCGGCGTGGCCGGCTCGAAGGAACCGAGGAGCTCATTGGCATCGGAAACGTAGAGTTCCTTGGCGATTCCTCCTGGTGAGAGATCGGCCAGGGCATTGTGGAGCCGACAGACCAGCTTGGCTCGCAGCCGGCCCAGGTCATGGTTGCGCTTGGCCAAGAGCCGCATGATCTCGCTGTGGTCGGCCGCCTGAACCGTGCGCAGGCCACTCGAGCGCAAGGCGGCGATGGCGACCGAGAAGGCATCGTTGGGATCGTTCTTCTCCGAACGCCCCGTGCCGAGGACCCGGATCCTCGAGGCCAGGGTCGGTGGCACGTCGAGGACGTGCTCGCCAGCATCGACGAGCTGCTGGGCCAGCAGATAGCCCAGGCCCCCAGCCGACTCGATGGCCCACGTCCGCTTCTCGAACGGCTCGGCCCAGGCAAGGAGCTTGGCCGTCTGCTGGCAGGTGGCCCGGACCGTCACCTTGGCCACCTCGCGTTCATCGCCACCGATGGCCACCGCCGTGTGGCTGGCCTTGTGGGGATCGACCCCGATGATCACCGACATGAGTACCTCCTCGTGGGTTGACGGCAACCGCGAGGGCACTCCTGATTCGGATCTCGTGCACACACTCCTCTTTTGAGCCACTCGCGGCGAGATCCAGACGAGTGGCATCTCGAAAGAAAGCCAGCCGGTTGGACCGGCGGCAGGCACTTAAGGGAGCCAGCCCGTCGGGACCTCTAAACGCTACGGATCACCCGCAGGGTCTGCTCAAAGTCTCAATCAGGCACTTATTGGATGGTCCAGTACGATCGACTATCAGTCGGTCTGAGGAGTGGCGATGCCGAAGGCGGAATGGACTTCGAGAGTAGAGCGGATCGATAAACCCTGGGGATTTGAGACTCATTTCGCTCTAGTCCCAGGAAAGTACTGTGGAAAGACGCTGCACGTTGACGCCGGGCATGCTCTCTCTCTCCAGTACCACGTGCGCAAAGAGGAGACGATTGCCGTGCAATCTGGGAAGCTCCTCTTCGAAGTCGGAACTGCTGATGGTTCGCTTGAGTCGTTCGAGCTACTGCCGGGCGAAGCCGTCCATCTGTCTCCAGGTACTCGCCATCGCATGACGGCCCTAGTCGACACTGTCGTCCTAGAAGCAAGTACACGGAACTGGACGATGTGGTCCGGATCGAAGACCGATACGGGCGCGAGATCAAAGATGCTGGTTCGAAAGGTATGTAGACGAACCGCGTGCGAACTCCAATCTGGGCGGGTTCTTCGATTTCTGCACCCCATCCCCGACCGCCGGGTCAACGAGACCTAACGACCCCGTTTCAGCAGGGTGGCTCCGCAGCCGGCAGACCTCCGATCGTACGCACTGGCCGTGTACTTAGTCCGCCGATAGCCTCTCGGTGTGGCATTGGCCGGGGACGCTGTGACAATCACTGTGACGTGTAACGACTGTGGGGTCGCCACCCCAGTCGTGTTTGAGGGCCTGGTGTACGTGCCAGTCACGACCCAAGCTCGTACCACTGACTACGTGTGCGGTGGGTGCGGGAAGTTGGAGTGCCTGACGATCACGCTTGAGCGTCAATCGAAGACGTCGGATTTGAACTGAACCATTGGCCCCGGAGCGACTTTGGCTGAGCCTGGGAGCGTCCCTATCAGTCGCCGGGTAGGACTCAGACCGCAGCGGTCGCACCGCTCCTGTCTGCCAAAGACGGACGTCCCGGAAGTGAGTCGCGTTATCTGCTATCGGACGCCACCCGCGGCTCTTTGACTCGGGCGGACACCCGGCCCAATCGGGTGATGAATTGCAGGAGTCGGTCCCGGGCGGCCTCGGCCGACGGGGTCAGACCCTGCTTGCTGGCCACGTCCCAATGGCCGAGAACCACCGGCCGGAGGATGGCGTCATAGTGCACTCCCAGGTCGTAGATCCCAGCTCGGGCGATGGCCTTTGCGTGCTGGACAAAGTCCGGTATGCCGGTACCGGGCATCTCGAAGCTCAGCACTTGACGCTTGATGGCCTCCATCATCCCCGAAGGATCGATCTCCAGCGCGGCCGACACGAGATCTCGGTAGAAGAGGTGGTGGAGATTCTCATCGGCCGCTACCCGCTTCATGACCGCGTAGCCCTCGCCGTCGGGCAGTGCCTTGCCCGTGTTGTAGTGGGCGATCCGGGTCGCCAGCTCCTGGAGAGCGAGATAGACGAACGCATCCGCGATGGTCGCGACCTGGGGGGTAACACCCCCAGTGACCTGGGCCATCCGGGCCCGCTCCAAGTTGACGGGGTCGATGTGCCCGCTCATGATCAGGTAGTCCCGCAGGACGATCGAGTGCCGTCCCTCTTCGGCCGTCCACCGCCGGGTCCAATAGCCCCAGGCGCCGTCCCGGCCGAAGCGACTATCGATCGAAGCGAAGTAGTACGGCAGGTTGTCCTCGGTCAGCACGTTGACGAACAAGGCACTGGCCACACCATCGGCCAGGGGTTCGGCGCACCCGACCTTCGGTGGCTGCCGCCACTCGACGAGGTCGTGCGGAAACCACTCTTTGGCCATGCCCAGATGGCGGTCGACCAAGTGCTCGGCGGTCGGTAAGAGTTCGGCGAGCATGGTCGCATCATCCATATCCAGCCCTCCAGGGTTGGTAGTCGTTCGCCGGACCTGCACGTACCGGTACTCCCGGACGCGGTGGGAACGAGGCAGTCGCCAGCAAGGGTATCGCAGCTGTGGAGCAGCACCATTTGCGTCGAGAGCCCCCCGCAGACCTGATGGATTGGCCACGCGCAGAGTTGAGTCGCAGCATTCCCGACACGGACGGATTCGGATCCGGCCTTATCACTTCGTCCGAAAAGCAGCCCCTCCGGTCTGGATCCGTCCCTCGTGTTGCAGTGTCCCGTTCGCCTGGGGGTCAGGAGGCTTCCGGGTTCAAATCCGGCCGCCGACGACCAGGATCGACGCGGGTTCGTGCAGCGAAGTCCAACCGAACGCGGCGAGACCACGCCGCCAAGGGGACCTGACGTCGCGTCCCACCAACCCGGCCTTCGGAACTCACCCTCGACCCAGGGTTGGCTCGATGACCTTCGGCCCTGGCCCAGTCGGCCCCCCTCCGTTGGACTGAAATTCGTGGCGCCGTCGATTCCAGCACCGACGATGGAGCACGCGACGAAGAGTCGGCGCCGCTGGGCCGCCTTGGTCGTTGTGTGCGTCGCTGCCCTGATCATCAACGTGGACAACACCATTCTCAATGTGGCGCTTCCGACGCTCGTCCGAGATTTGGGAGCAACATCGAGTCAGCTGCAGTGGATCGTCGACAGCTATGCGATGGCATTCGCCGGTCTGCTCTTTGTCGCAGGAAGCCTGGCCGACAGATTCGGACGCCGACGGTTCTTTCTGATTGGGCTCACCGTGTTCGCAATCGGTTCGATCGGTGCGGCGGTTTCGGGCTCGGTCGATGTCCTGATCGCCTGTCGGGCCGCCATGGGAGTCGGTGCTGCGCTCACCATTCCGGCGTCCTTGTCCATCATCAACGACTCCTTTCGCGATCCGACCGAGCGGGCACGCGCCATCGGTGTGTGGGCCGGGACCGTGGGCCTCGGGATCGCAGTCGGTCCCATTGCCGGCGGCCTGCTGCTCTTGCGCTTCTGGTGGGGATCGATCTTCCTGGTCAACGTCCCCATCGTGTGCATGGGCCTCGTGGGAGCAGCGATCCTCGTGCCCGAGTCGAAGAACCCAGACGTGCATCGGCCTGATCCCGTCGGTGCGATGCTCTCGATCGTCGGTCTCGGGCTACTGCTCTGGTCGATCATCGAGGGCCCGTCCCAAGGGTGGTTGTCGACACCCGTGCTCGGTGTTGGTTTCATCAGTCTGGTCACGCTCGCGGGTTTCGTCCTTTGGGAAACCCACCGCATCCATCCGATGCTGAACATGCAGTTCTTTCGTGATCGCAGCTTCTCGGTCGCGCTCGCCGCGGAGAGTCTCGGGGTGTTCGGGCTGATGGGGGCGCTGTTCCTCTCTACCCAGTTCCTCCAGTTCGATCTCGGGCTCTCACCCTTCGCAGCCGGCACTCGCATTCTCCCGGTCGCTGCCATGGTGATCGTGAGTGCAGCCGTCTCCCCGCTCGCCTCTCGTCTCATCGGAATGAAGTTCACAGTGGCCGCCGGACTGTTCTGCATCACCGCCGGGTTGTGGCAAGTCTCGGCGGTGTCGGGATACGGGACCACGTACAGCGACGTTGTGTTCGGTCTTCTGCTCATCGGCTCGGGTGCGGGGCTGATGCTGCCGACTGCGACCAACTCCGTCATCGGATCGGTGCCCCAGGGCGATTCCGGCATCGGATCCGCCTCCAATACTGTTGCGCTCCAGCTCGGTGGCGCCATGGGCGTCGCGGTAATCGGAAGCGTGATGCTGACGCGCTACCAGGATCACATGAATGGGGTTCTGCTCGGTCGCCACGTGCCTCCATCGATCGCGCACACGATCCTGGGCTCGCTCGGTGGCGCGCTCGCAGTCGCGGCGAGCGCCGGGGGATCAACTGGGGTCCTCTTGGCCCGTGAAGCTCGGACAGCCTTCATGAGCGGTAACAGGCTGTCGTTTGCCGTGGGCGGCGCCGTGTCCCTCGGCGGTGCGATCCTCGTGCTGGCCGCTTTGCCCTCGCGGCGGACTCGGTAGCCTGCCTGGGGCGTATTCGAGCACCCTGCCGAGCCACCCGTCCGCCATCAGGATTTGCCATGATCATCCGGTGGAACAGCGCGTCAGTTTGGTCACGCTTGGAGTCTCGGATCTTGCCCGAGCCCGACGCTTTTACGAAGCCCTCGGCTGGTCGGGTGCACAGCAGCCTGATGACGAGGTGTGCTTCTTCCAGGCTGGCGGCATGGTCTTTGGACTGTGGACTGCCCTCGGTGGTCACGGTGCTCCGGGGATCGAGCTGGCTCACAACGTGCGCTCGCCCGAAGAAGTGATCGACGTGCTGGACGAAGCATTCCGCGCTGGAGGCTCAATCGTCCGTCAAGCAGCCGTGGCCGAGTGGGGCGGCACAACGGGAGCGTTCGCCGATCCTGATGGATATGTTTGGGAGGTGGCGCACAACCCGGGTTGGTCGCTCGAACCAGACGGCACCATCCACATCTAGACGGCTCACGTCTGGCGTGCGAGTGCTCGGAACCGCTCGGTAACGGCGTCTACACATCGCCCTCGAGCAGCCGCCGAACGGTCGCGTCCTTTCCCGCCACGTAGCCCCGCAGCCCATCGGGTTGCTCCGCCGCGGCGTGCGCCTTGGCTGCTTCGTACGCTTGGCGAGCTGTCGGACTCTCACGCAGAATCTGACGGAGCTTCAGGTACCGGACCCACCGGGCGCCGCCGAACTCAACGCCGTGTGCATCCGCGACACGGTGCCAGGGCGTGTCCTCCATGGCGAAGACCCAACCACCTCCGGAACCGGCATCGCCCCGGTAAACCCATCCGAGTCGAGACATCGGCTGAGCGATCAGTCTGACGTCGGCGCCCGGATCAACCCCGATGGCCAGATCGATGATCGGCTTCGCCAACAAGCCCGGTACCGCCGTGGACCCTATGTGCTCAACTGCCCGAGCCGAACGGGCCAATGCCTTCCCGATGTCCTCCGCGAGCTCTCGCGCGATCGTCGTCCAGCCCGCGTCAGCAGGTACGAGTCGCACCGTCCCGTACTGCAGCCCAAGACCTGCCGCAGCGAAATCTGTCACCACGCACCCCTCGACTCTTAGGTCTCTGCTGATCGCATCATGCCGCACATCGGGCATGGAGAGCCGACGACGGCCGCCCACTCGTGCTGCGGGTGACACCCGTGCCGGCGAAGGCAGCTTCCTCGGCACGATGTGGGACACCCGGGGCACTGCCGGTGCAGTATTCCTGGCATGCGTCTCGGTATTGCTCATCACTTTGGCTGGGCTGTGGCCGTCACCGCCTCAGCTGAGCACGAGGTCGTCGATCGGCGGAGAATCGAGTTGATCGAGCCGGGTGTCCCGACGGCGCCGATCCACCACGAGGGTGGCCCATACCTCCTGCACCGATCAGCGGAGACTCTTGACGACGACGCTCTCGAGGCGTTGGTGGCAGAAGTGCGAGCGTCGGTGGTCCGCGCCACGTCGACCGCACTGGACGAGCTCGCGGCTGTGTCGCCCCGGCCGATTGCCTCTATATCGGTTCGTGGCTGGCCGGCCGACTTTCCCGAGGACATCGCCGTCCAACGTCGCGTGCCATACGAGAGCCGCGCTGACTCCGTCATGTACTGCCGAGTGCTGGCAGAGCTCGCACACGAGCGTGGCTGGCTCGTCCACCTCTACAGCTCCAAGGAGGTCGAGGACGAAGCCGCCCGCATCCTGGGTGAGCGAACGGACGAAGTGCTCTACGGCCCGCGGGCATCGCTGGGACCACCGTGGTCGAAGGACCATCGGATAGCACTCGCGGCAACCGTCGTGGTCACCTGACGGATTAGACGTCTCGTGACCTGCGTGTGCGGCTCACAACCAGACCTCTATCTATGTAGTCATAATTGTCAAGCTTCGTAGTCATAATTGTCAAGCTTCGGGGGACACCGTCCTCGACCAACGGCCGAGCTTGGCGAATGAATCCCGGCCGGGTGTCGCGGGGGAGGGGGCCGGCTCGACATCTTGCACGGACACCGTGGTCGTGTGCCGGCCCGCCCGAGCGCCAGTGGTGTCGAGGTGGCCCCCCGACGCCGTGAGGGGGTTGCCGGCGTCAAGGGGGTCACCTCGGGAGCGGTTGCCGCCACCCATGTCCCTTACGGGCCTCCGTACGGATTGGATCAACCCTCGAGGGCCCGCCGTGTCTGGGGCATCTGGATCACGTCGCCGGGGGTGGGCCGACGCTGGATCGAACTGTCCTACGGTCTCGCCCATGGCCATGTCCGACTACGTCAGGCGCATCCGGCAGCTGATCGGGCAGGAGCTGCTGCTCCTGCCTTCGGTCAGTGTGCTGATCAAGGATGACCGTGATCGCCTGCTGCTGGTGCGACACGCGGACTCCGGCCTGTGGGGCCTCGTTGGCGGAGCCGTCGAGGTCGATGAGAGCCCGGACCAGGCCGCCGTTCGCGAGACCGAGGAGGAGACCGGTCTCGTTGTCGAGCTGACACGGTTGGTCTCGACGATGGGGGGTCCCAAATTCCGGGTGACGTACCCCAACGGCGATCAGACTGCCTACGTCGCGACCATCTTCGAGGCTCAGGTGACGCGAGGCGTGCCGAGGCCAGACGGCGACGAGATCATCGAACTGGGTTGGTTCGGGCCCGATGACCTCGAGACCGTCGAACTGACCACCATTGCCCAGACGGTGGTGCGCGAACTGGTATGGCTTCCGGCGGAGGGGAGAAACCGCTTGCCTGAGACGTTGCCCCTCGTGCTGAAGGAGAGTACGCCCCGAGATTGGTCCGGTCGCAACGTCAAGCGATAGCGGCCCCGGGACCCTTTGACTGCGTCGACGTATCGCTGCTGGCGGTTCGGCGGCTCCTCGAGGGAGGCCCAGTCGTCGGGATGTACCCAGACGGTGAGCGCGGCGTTCCGGGTCATGTGTCGTCGAGGTTCCGCTTCACAGCCTCAGTCGGCGGAGCCCGTGTGCCGTCTTCGGGTTGCTACGTCCGCACGTGGCCCCGACCCTGTTCGTCCTCGACGTATCGAACGCAGGATTTTGGCTATATGACCCGCGAGACGATCACCGGGCATGGCGCGTTGCGGACCACGTAGTCGGACACGGAGCCGAGAAAGGCCCGCCTGAAGCCGCCTCGACCGCGGGTGCCGACGACGATTCCGACCGCACCGACGTCGTCTGCCAACTTGCACAGCGCGGGACCGGGCTCACCTTCAACGACGATGGTCTCGAAGTCGTCGGGCAGACTGCCCGATTCTCGGAGGACTGCCGCCGTCGCATCGAGGGCCTCGCGACTCTCAGCTCGGGCTTCACGCTGACTTGCGGCGAGCTCTTCGGGGGTCAGGCCGGCCGAAGCGTGCCCCGTCGCGTCATGGAGCAGCGAGGGGTCCATCCCCTGAGCAACGGAGACGATCAGGACCTTCTCGACGGGCTTGAGGAGGGACAGTCCAGCCACGGCCGAATTGATGGCGAGATCCGAGCCGTCGGTCGCCACCACCAGCTTCGTCACATCTTCGAGGCTATCAATCCGCGATGCTCTTCGCGAAGCGATGTCCACGCGGGCTCCGGCTCCTAACGGTCATCCTCTCGGCTGCGCCTCCGTGCCGGGCGCCAGATCCGTCGTGTCCCGCTGAGTCCGCCGGCCCCATCACTGAACACCGTCGACTCGGCGGCGTCGACGGCACTGCGTGGATCGGAGTACTCCTCTTGCGCGTCGTCTGACCTGAGAGTCGTTTCCGGTTCTCCGACGGCGACGATGGGCACCGGCGGAGGGTAGGCATTCGGAGAACTACGTGCGAACTGACGCGGCGCCCGGGAAACGCGATCTACGAACCGGTGAATTCGTCGGCTCGACGCCGGGACGGAGTTGGGAAGCATGACCGTTGGGTGAACGCCGAGAGGCGGGTCCGCGTCTCGTCTGGTCCGACCCAACGGGCAGGGTTGCGGTCCGCTCCGTGGAATCGAACCATCGCCCAAGGCTGATGCGGCGCCCCGATGGGCGTTACGAGGTCAGGTGTCGCGACTGCGAGCAGCGGTCAGACCGTCCGCTGCCGGTGGGCATCGGTGTCCCGATCGCCAACCGCTTCGAAGCCGAGTCCATCTACCGGAACCACGGCGGGCGCGCCGCCTGAGGTTCACACTCAGGGAGAATTTCCTCCCTCGAGGCACTCCCGTTCACCCTGCAGCTCGGTGGGGCTAGCCTCTCGACTCCGATGCCACCGACCTCGGGCAGCTCACCGTCGACGCCGAGTCAGGTCCTGCATGTCATGCGGAGGGCGCGCAGTCGTCTCTACTGGTCCGTCAAGAGCAGATTCGGCGATGTCCCCGCCGCGATCAGGCTCAACGCGGACGAATGGGATGCGGCCTACGCCGCCGGTGCGTGGCAAGGGCTTGACTCGATCTCCGAGGTGGGCCACTACATGCTCATTCTCGGCTACCTGGACTACGCTCCGCCGCCCGTGCGCCTCCTCGACGTCGGCTGTGGGCATGGCCGGTTGCTGCAGCTCCTGGCCCGCTTCGGGTTCGGGGAGTACCTGGGTGTCGACATCTCGGCCGAGGCCATCGAGCGGGCGCGGGCGCTGTCGGTTCCCGACACCCGCTTCGAGGTCGTCGACATGAACCGGTGGGAGACTGCGGAGCGCTTCGACGCCATCCTGTTCAATGAATCGCTGTACTACGCCGAAGACCCGCGCCGGGTCTTCGAGCGGGCGATCGGCTGGCTCTCCGAGGACGGCATCGTGATCGTGTCGACCTTTCGGCAATCCCCCGGCAGCAGGAAGATCTGGTCGGCCGTGGAGTCCGTCTCCACTCTGCCCCTGGCCCGGAGCAGCGTGACCGACGACGCCACCGGCTACACGTGGGACGTCCGGGTCATGCGACGCGTAGACGTTCTACCGAAACGGCCCAGCACAGGGAGGGATCAATGACATCGTTGGACGGCAGGGTGGCTCTCATCACCGGTGCGGCCCGGGGGCAGGGGAGGAGCCACGCGGTCCGCCTTGCCGCGGAGGGTGCCGACATCGTTGCCGTCGACGTATGCCGGGACTTCGAAGGCACCGTCCCGTATCCCATGGCAACCCGCCAGGAGCTGGACGACACCTGTGCGGCGGTGGAGAAGGCCGGCCGGTCCGCGCTCGGCGTGCAAGCCGACGTACGCGACCTGGGCAGCCTGCGAGCCGCCGTGACCGAGACGATCGACCGGTTCGGTCGGCTCGACATCGTCATCGCCAACGCGGGCATCACGTCGTGGCTAGGCGATGAGGCCGACGAGTCCGCTGATCGCGTCTGGCACGAAGTGCTCGAGGTGAACCTCACCGGTTCCTGGAACACGCTCCGCGCGACCACGAACACGATGATGCGTCTCGGCAACGGCGGCGCCGTCGTGCTGGTCAGCTCAACGGCCGGCCTGAAGGGCTTCGCTTCTGGCGTCGCCGGCTACGACGCATACGCCGCCTCCAAGGCCGGCCTGGTGGGCCTTATGCGGGGGTACGCACTCAACCTTGCCGCGCACAACATCCGGGTCAACACTGTCCATCCGACCGCCGTCGAGACGGTGATGACGACGAACGAGGCGTTCGTCGAACTGATGCAGGCCATGGGTGACGCGGCCTCGCTCTATCAGAACGCCATGCCCGTCGAGATGCTCCAGCCGGGCGATGTGAGCGATGCCATCGCCTGGCTGGTTTCGGACCGGGCCAAGTACGTGACGGGCGTCCAGCTCCCGGTCGATGCCGGCTTCATGATCCGCTGAGCCCGGGCGGGCTCCGACCTGGAACCCGGGAACAGGGTCGATCGGCGGCGATGCATCGGGGGTGTCGGGCGCGCACACCTGTTGGAGCTCCGAACACGCTCAAGACGTTGACAATTCGCGAATTCGCCTGTCCTCACGGCGAGGCGGCGATGGTACGTTGCCTGCGCTGATCCAATTCCACGCAAGAGGGGGCGAATGGAGGCGTGAGACGGCACCCATCGGGCGCGCGCGCCGTACCCATCTTGGTGGCGCGCGCCATCGTCGCAGCCACCGTCCTGGGCGGTCTCGTCGCGGTGGCCTCGTCGACCCACCAGCTGGCCGGGGCGTCGGGCACCCTCCCACCGTCGAACCCCGTCGCAAGCGTGCCGCCGCCGGTCATGCCGCACTGCACGTACTCCCCGGTCAACGACAACAGTGACGCCTGCATCAATTCGATCCTGCACAACATCAACTACGCGAGGGCCCTCGAGGGCATCGGCTCCATGGTCCTCCCGAGCTCCTACGCCTCGGACTCCGTGGCGATGCAGCAGCTGATCCTCACCGACGAGGAACGCGGTGACCGCGGTCTCTCCCAGTTCTCCGGTCTCGACCCGGCGTTGAACACCGCGGCACAGGCGGGCGCCGTGGCCCAATCCGACCCGGCGCCGCCCGGCGGGTACCAGTTCAACTCCTGGGGCTCGATCTTCGCACTCGACTACACCCCTTTGGGTGCGGACTTCGCCTGGATGTACAACGACGGCTGGGGCGGCACCAACCTCGACTGTTCCACGTCGAGCGCCCCGGGCTGCTGGGGTCACCGCGACAACATCCTCGGTGCGTGGACCACGACGGCGAACCAGACCGCCGAGATGGGGGACGGGGACACCTCGTCACCGGGCGGGGCGGGTCAGTACGCCCAGATCTTCGTCAACGAGAAGAACCCTCCGGCGGGGTCCCTGGTCGACACCTTGACCCCGAGCTCGCTCCCGACCCCGGCGACGTCGACCGCTCCCGACGTCGTGCAGGTCTTCCCCGCGTCGTCTCCGAACACCGCCGCGGGAACGCCCGTCACCATCGAAGGCAACTACTTCGGAGCCAACCCGCAGGTGTTCTTCGGAACCCAACCCGCCACGAACGTGCACGTCAATTGGGACGGCGAGCTGGTGGCGGACGCGCCGGCCGACCCCCTGGGCACCACGACCGACCACGTCGTCGTCACCGTCACCACGGCCGGTGGCACCTCGAGCTCCACCGGGCTGGCCCAGGTCAACCAGTTCACGTACGCGCCCAGCGGCGGTCCCACGGTGACCTCGGTCTCCCCGGCGTCCGGTCCCGAGATCCCCACGGGCTCGATCACCATCCACGGGTCGAAGTTCTTCAACGGCGGGGTGGCGCCCACCGTCGACTTCGGCGGTGTGGCCAGCATCGGCGCCATGTCGTGGAGCAGCACGCAGATCACCGCCACCATCCCCCCGGCGGTCGTCCCGGGCACGGTCAACGTCACCGTCACCACCTCGTCGGGCACCAGTGCCGTCACAGCAGCGGACCAGTACACCTACACGGGGTCCGGCACCACGGCAGCGCCCGCGATCACGAGCGCCGCCACGACCACGTTCACATCGGGGACGGCAGGCGTCTTCGACGTCACGACCACCGGAACGCCGGCGGTCAGCTCGGTGAGCGACACCGCGTTCAGCGGATGCACGCCGTCGACCTTGCCTGCCAGCATCAGCCTCCTCTACACGGGCGGCTCGAGAGCGACGCTGCTGGGCACGCCCCAGCCGGGTGACGGCGGGACCTACACGGTCTGCCTCGTCGCCGCCAACGGGGTGTCGCCCGCCGCCACCCAGACGCTCATCGTCACGGTGGATGCCACGCCGCCCCCGCCACCTCCTCCGCCGCCCCCGCCACCTCCTCCGCCTCCGTCCCACGGCTACTGGCTGGTCGGGTCCGATGGCGGCATCTTCAGCTACGGCTCGGCCCAGTTCTACGGGTCCACCGGCTCGCTGCACCTGCAGCGGCCGGTGGTGGGTATCACGCCGACTTCGGACCGGGGCGGTTACTGGCTCGTCGCCTCCGATGGTGGGATCTTCGCCTTCGGGGACGCCGGGTTCCACGGATCGATCCCCGGCGCCGGCCTGCACCCGGCGGGATCGGGCCTGGCCAACAGCCTGAACGCGCCGATCGTGGGCATGGTCCCCTCGGTCGACGGCGGGGGGTACTTCATGGTCGCCTCCGATGGTGGGGTGTTCGCCTTCGGTGACGCCCGCTTCGAGGGCTCGTGCCCTGGGATCGGCGGGTGCAGCGGGGCAGCCGTCGCCGTGGTGCCCGACGCCACCGGCAACGGTTACTGGGTCGTGACCAGCACGGGTGCGGTCTACACCTTCGGGGACGCCGTCAGCCACGGGGCGCCGGGGCCGCAGTCGTCTGCCATGACGTCCGCCGTGGCCACGCCGGACGGTAGCGGCTACTGGATCCTCGACTCGGGCGGCCAGGTGTTCTCCTACGGGAACGCCGCGGGCATGGGCAGCCTCCCGGCTGGCACGGCCGGCGGGCTCGACCCGGCGGCCGCGATCTTCGCCACGTCCGACGGGGGCGGCTACTGGGTCGTGACAGCCCAGGGCAAGGTCGCCTCGTTCGGCGACGCTCCCAACGACGGGGACATGTCCGGCGCGCACCTGAACGGGTCGATCATCGCCGCCTCGGGTTCCTGACGTTCGGCCGCTCCCGGCGGTCCGTGGGTACATTCGGGGTCTGCGAGCAGGAGAGGCCGCTGGTGGACCCGCCGGAGAGGTCAGGAGCAGACGTCGCGGATACCGACGGCCTGGGGTTGGACAAGTCCGAGGTGCGTCTGTCGCCGCACCGCACGAACTGGGCGGCACGCGGCGAGGCCGAGTGCGCCGCGGTGCGGGCCCTGCTGGGGGCTCTGGCGTCGCACGTCGTGCACGTGGGGAGCACGGCAGTGCCCGGCCTGGAGGCCAAGCCCATCCTCGACGTCGTCGGGTGCGTCGGGGACGCCGTCCCGGCAGACCACGTGGTGCACGCGCTCGGGTCCGGAGGCGAGTACGCCTACGAGGGGGACATGGGGGAGGACGGCGGGCTCCTCTTCGTGCGCGGGCACGGGTCGGTGCGCACCGTGCACCTCCACGTGGTAAGCGAGTCGAGCGCCGCGTGGGTGGACTACCGGCGCTTCCACGCGCTCCTGGTGCGTGACGCGGACGCCCGCAGCCGCTACCAGTCGGCCAAACGGGAACTGGCCGCGAGGTTCGCGCATGATCGCCCCGGCTACACCGCGGCCAAGGGCGTCGTCGTCCGGGAGCTCCTCGAGTGGGATCGTGCGGCCCGACCGGGGGCCGAGTCGGGGCCGCACGGGCCCTGACGGGAATCTAGGGTGGGATCACCGGCAATCCCCAGGGAGGCAGACATGGGCATCTTCCAGCGGGCCCACGACATCGTGCAGGCCAAGACGAACAAGGCGCTCGACGCCGCCGAGAAGCCCGACGAGATGCTCGATCTCTCCTACGAGAAGATGCTCGAGCAGATCACCCAGGTGCGCCGGGCCCTGGTCGACATCGCGGCCTCGCGCAAGCGCCTCGAGCTCCAAGAGGAGCAGTTCCAGCACACCATCGACCACCTCCAGGACCAGGCCAAGCAGGCGCTGGCCGCGGGCCGCGAGGACCTGGCCAAAGAGGCGCTGTCGCGCAAGGCGGCAGCCCAGCAGCAGATCGACCAGATGGAGCCGCAGCGCCAGCAGCTGACCGAGGAGGAGCAGAAGCTCAGCCAGACCCTCGACGTGCTCCAGAAGCGGGTCAACGACTTCCGCACGCAGAAGGAGACCCTCAAGGCGCAGTACACCGCGGCCAAGGCGGTGTCGCAGGTCGACGAGAGCACGGCCGGGATCTCCAAGTCGTTCAACGACTCTGGCGCCGCGCTGCAGCGCGCGCAGGACAAGATCGCAACCATGCAGGCGCGGTCGGGCGCCCTCGACGAGCTGCTCGAGTCCGGCGTGCTCGAGGACGTCGGCGGTGGCACCGACGACATCCAGAAGGAGCTGGACCAGTTGGGCAAGGACGCTCAGGTCGACACTGAGCTGGCTGCGCTCAAGGCGCAGGTGGGCAGCGGCGCGCCGGCCCCCGACGCCCTGGCCGCTGCTCCCGCGGAGAGCGCCAAGGAGTCCCCGGGAGCCTCCTAGGGCACCGTGGAGCCGGAGCGCTGCGACGTCGCGGTGATCGGGGCCGGCCTCGTCGGCCTGGCGCTGGCGTACGAACTGGCCGATCTGGGCGCGCTCGTGACGCTCGTCGACGCCAGGCACCCAGGGCGCGCCACCGACGCCGGTGCGGGGATCCTCTCGCCGGCGACCAGCGTGGTCGCCGAGCCCGAGCTGTGGCCGTTCCTGCGCGGCTGCGGCTCCCACTATCCGGCGTTGCTGACGCGTGCGGCCGCCGACGGGGCCGATGTGTCGGGTGCGGGGTACGCCACCTGCGGGGCCCTGTCATTGTGCCTGCGGGCCAACGAGGACGAGTGGTTCGCACCGTTCGCCGACCTGGTGCTGCGCCGTGCTCCGGACGAAGTGCTCGAGGTCACGGCGGATGAGGCCAGGGAGCGTTTCCCACCGCTCGGGCCGGTCCACCGCGCCCTGTTCGCCCCCGGCGCGGCCCGCGTCGACGGGCGCGGCATGGCGGCGGCGCTCGGCCGTGCCGCCGCCGCACGGGGTGTCGTTTTCGTCGACGGTGCGGCGACCGCACTGGTGGTGCGGGAGCGGCCCCGTCCGCGCGTCGACGCGGTCCGTGTGGACGGACAGCCCGACGTGCCGTGCGACGCGCTGGCGGTGGCCGGGGGTGCCTGGACGGCCGCGGTGGCCTCGTGGCTCGGACGGTCGTTTCCGGTCGGGCCCACCAAGGGACAGATCGTCCATCTGGGCGTCGACGGCGACACGGCGGGCTGGCCCATCGCCCAGCCGCTGCTGACCCACTACCTCGTGCCCTGGCCGGGGGGGAGGGTGGCCTGTGGCGGGACGTTCGAACCCGGCGCCGGCTTCTCGACAGAGGTCACCGCCGCCGGGCTGCACGAGCTGCTCCGCGAGTGCCTGGCCGTGGCGCCAGGCCTCGACGGGGCGCGGTACCTCGAGACGCGCGTCGGCCTGCGCCCCACCACGACCGACGACCGGGCGCTGGTCGGGCGGGTGCCCGGGTGGACGAACGCCTGGGTGGCGACCGGCCATGGGGCCAACGGGCTGCTCCAGGGGCCATACTCGGCCCGCCTCCTGGCGCACGCCGTGGCCGGCGTGGCCCCACCGGAGGGCGAGGCAGCACTGCCCTCGCACTTCGACCCGGCCCGGTTCTCCTGACCCCGCAGAGTCACGTGCATCCACCCCGGCCGATGGTGGCGCGGGCGAGACTGGAGCTTGTGCTCAGGGGGATACTGCATCAAGGCGACAGGGACGAGCCGGCGACCACCGAGAACGTCCTCGCCGCTCTCGCCGGCACCGAGTTCTTCTGGCTCGACCTCGACGACGAGCAGACCGACGGCATGGTGGGCGAGCTGCTGAGCACCCACTTCGGCTTCCATCCGCTGGCCGTGCGCGCCGCGGAGCAGTTCAGCCAGCGCCCACGTCTCGACGAGTACGACGGCTTCGCCTACCTCGTCGCCCGCGGCGCCGACCCGGGCCGGCAGGGCGGCGCCGAGGTGCACTGCTTCTGGACCGACCGCTACGTGGTGACGGTGCACCGGGGCGAGTGCGACGCCCTGACCGAGGTGCGCCAGCGGCTGCACCGGCACCCGGCCAGTCACGTGGCGCCGCCGCAGGTCGTCGTCGTCTACCTGGTGGTGGGGGAGCTCGTGGACAGCTTCTTCCCCTTCCTCTCGGACTTCGACGATCGGATCGACGCCCTCGAGGACGAGATCCTGCAGACGCCGACCGAGGACCAGCTCGGTGAGATCTTCCACATGAAGCGCTCGCTCATCGACGTCCGCAAGCTCGTCACGCCCCAGCGCGACGTCATGGCGTCGGTCAACGCCGGCGTGACCGACGTGCCCGGCATGACCGACGAGGCCGCGCACTACTTCCGCGATCTCTACGATCACCTGATCAGGCTCGGGGACCTGGTCGACAGCTATCGCGACCTGTTGACCAACGTGATGGACACACACCTCTCGACGGTCTCGAACCGCCTCAACGTGGTGATGAAGCAGCTGACAATCATCGCCACGATCTTCCTGCCGCTCACCTTCCTGACCGGCTTCTTCGGTCAGAACTTCGCCTACCTCATCCGGGGGATCGGCGCGACCTGGGCCTTCTACGTCTTTGGAATAGGCCTTGAGCTCGCCGCGGTTGTCTACCTGGTCGTCTCGTTCCGCCGACGCGGATGGCTCGGAGGCCCGACGGTCTGACCCGGTCGGGCTGGCGGCGGCTCAGGAAACGCCAACGTCCGTCGGCAGCCAGCCCGGCTGCGGCGCCGTGTGGACCTCGTAATCGCTCCACCACGCCTCGCAGCCCTCGGGCACGGGGAACCCGAGCTGCTTGCGCCGCTCGACCAGGTCGCGGACCCGGCGCTTGTGCTCGCGCACCAGAGCGAGGGTTCCAGCACAGTCGGACGATGGGGCGGCCCCCGCCCACAGCTCCTCCTCGAGACGCCACGCGTCGCGGCGCGCCTCGGCGACGTCGTGGGTGTCCTCGGCCACACCTGCGGCGAGGCCGGCGTCTCCGCCGGCCAGGACGTCGGCCGCCCGCAGCCAGCCGTAGTCCTTGTTGATGCGCAGGAGCCCCGGCTCCACCTCGAAGAGCCCGACGATGTCGACGATCGGGTCGACGGTGGTGAGTGAGGTCCCCGCGGGCAGCGCGACGCTGAGGTTCGAGATCTGGCGCTCGGCCACGCCGATCATCCCCATGGAGCGCAGTCCGATCCATCCCGCCGTGGCCGAGGCGTACTCCCGGTCGTCGCGCGGCACGGCGAGGGGCACGGCCACCACGGCGAAGATCCGCCTGGCGCCGAGCTCGGCGGCCGCCCGCACCGGCACGACCTCGACCACGCCGCCGTCGACGTAGTCGTCGCCCGCCATGTGGTGGGGCGGGAACACCATGGGGACGCTGGCCGAGGCGATGGCGCCGTCGACCAACGCGACCGGGCCCGCGGCGTCGCCGGGTGCAGGGGTGCGGGCGTCGGATTCGACGATCGTGCCGTCCTCGGTGACATATCGGAGCACGCCGGCCCGGAGCGCGGTCACGGCCAGGCGCAATTGCAGGCCCGGACGGCGGACGAGTTCTGGCTCGATCGGCCCGACGCCGTGCGGGCTGCCGTTGCGCAGCGACTGGGTCAACGGCTCGAGGTTCAGCACGGCGTTACCGCTCGTGCGGAGGTGGCGGCGCACCCGCACGAGGCGGAAGCTGGCGCCGAGCACGAGGCGCATGAGATGGCGTTGGCGGCGGCGGTGGGCGCGGCGCGCCGACCTCCGCTCGTCCTCGGCCGGGGTCCGCGGCGCAGACCGCTCGTCGCCGATCAGCGTGGACGGCGTGAGCGGGAACGGTGGCCGGGTGCCCTCGGTGAGCTCGTGGTGGATCTCGCGGCCCAACGCCGTGCCCTCGAGTGCGTCCAGCCAGGCCTGCTTGCCGAAGACGTGCTCGCTGTGGGTCCAAGCCAGCACGTCGCGCTCGATCTCGGCCACGCGGGCCGCGAACTCCTCGAGGGTGCGGCCTTGGGCCAGCACGGTGGCCGCCAGGGCCCCGGCGGAGGTGGCGGTGACGATATCGGGCACGATCCCCTCGACCCCGACGAGATACTGGAGCACGCCGACCTCGAACGAGCCCTTCGTGCCGCCTCCCGCCAGCACGAAGGCGGTGGGGCCGGGTGTACCGGGAAAGCCGGAGACCACGGGCGGGTCGGAGGGGTCGGACGGGTCGGACGGGCCCGGGGAGGCGGGGGAGGAGGGGGGCATCGGTCGATTCTGGCACCGGTCCCACGGGGCCGACAACGCCGGGGGAGACGGAGCAGGTGGCGCCTCAGCCCCCGGCTGCCGCCTCCACCACCTCGATGCGCACCCCGGACCGGAGGGGCGTCACCGCCCACTCCGAGCGCGGAACGATGCAGCGGTCGAGGGCCACCGCCACCCCACGAGGGCTCGCCTCGCCGGTCATGCGCACCACCACGTCGGCCACGGTGCAACCCGCCGGCAGCTCCACGGGCTCGCCGTTGAGGTGCAACGCCAGGGTGCTCATGCCGGAGCCGGGGTGGGCGCCAGCGCCTCGAGCATGGGCGTGACCGCGCGGTGCGCCACCAGGTCGGCCACGGCGGCGGCGGTCAGGGGTGCCAACAGGATCCCGTTGCGGAAGTGGCCGACGGCGGCCAGCACGCCCGCAATGTCCGTCCAGCCGATGCACGGCGTGTTGTCGGGCGTAGCCGGTCGCATCCCGACCGCGGCCTCGCGCAGCTCGAGCTCGTCGACGCCCGGCACGACGGCCCGGGCGTCGCACAGCAGATCGTGCACGGCACCCGCGCGCACCGCGGGATCGGCGCCGCGCTCCTCGACGGTGGCGCCGACGACGAGCGAGCCGTCGCGACGGGGCACCAGGTAGACGGTGCGGCCCCGGACCAGGCCACGCACCGTCCTGGTGAGGAGCGGACCCTCGCCCGACACCGATGGGTCAGCCGGGCCCAACCGCACGATGTGGCCTTTGACCGGGCGAACCCGAGGCAAGCCGACCCCGACCAGGCCCTCGAGGTCCGGCACCCCGGTTCCGGCCGCCACGACGACGATGTCCGCACCGAGGCGGCTCCCGTCGTCGAGCACCAGCGACGGGCCTCCCTCGACGGCGCGCACGGTTCCGACGCGGAACCTCACCCCGCAGGCACGCCCGGCCGCCACGAGCGCGCCGAGCAGAGCGCGGTTGTCGACCTGGTGGTCGCCGGGCACCTCGATGCCGCCGCGCAGCGCGGGGCTGAGCGCGGGGACGAGGGTGCGGCACTCGCTGGCACTGCGCCGGTGGGCCACCAGCCCGAGCGAGTGTTGGTACGCCAGGAGGTCGTCGAGGCTGTCCCGGTCCGAGGCATCGAGGGCCACCGCCAGGGTGCCGCCTGTGTCGTAGCCCACCTCGTGCCCGGTGGCGTCGGCGAGGTCGGATACAAAGGCGGGCCAGCGGGCGGCGCCCTCGAGGAGCAGCGCCGTCAGCGCGGACTCGCCGAACTGGGCCTCCGTGACCGGGGCCAGCATCCCGGCGGCCACCCAAGCCGCGCCGTCGCGGCCGGGGTCCGGCGCGACCACCGTCACGCGGTGGCCGCGGCGTCCCAGTTCCCAGGCGCAGGCCAGCCCGATGACACCGCCTCCGACCACGGCGACGTGCGAGGACATATGACAAGCCTAGGAGCGGTCTCGTGTATCCTGGATCCTCACCCTTCGGGCCAACGACGTCCCGGTAGCCGCTCCAGCCTCTCCCCCCACACGGAAGGACGCCGATGGCCGCTGGCCTCTACGACCCGGCTTACGAGCACGACGCCTGCGGCGTCGGGATGGTGGCCGACCTGCACGGCCGCCCCGACCACGACATCGTCGACCGGGCCCTCACGGTCCTCGAGCGCCTGGCCCACCGTGGAGCCTCGGGCGCGGAGGTGAACACCGGCGACGGCGCCGGGATCCTCTGCCAGGTCCCGCACCGCTTCTTGCTCGACGCTGCCGCCGAGGCCGGCTTCACGCTCCCCGGGGCCGGCGGCTACGCAGTGGGACTGGCCTTCTTGCCCACCGATCCCGACGACGCGGCCAAGGCGCGCACGGTAGTGGAGCAGACGGCGGCAGAGGAGGAGTTGGCCGTGCTCGGCTGGCGCGTCGTGCCGGTCGAGACCGAGGACCTGGGCTCCATCGCGCGGGGCGCCATGCCACGCATCGAGCAGCTCTTTGTGGGCCCGGCCGGGCCCGCGGTGGACACCATGACGCTCGAGCGGCGCGCCTTCGTCCTGCGCAAGCGGGCCGAGCACGCAGTGGAGGGGATCTACTTCCCGTCGCTGTCGGCCCGCACGATCGTGTACAAGGGCATGCTCACCTCTCACCAGTTGCGGGAGTTCTTTCCTGACCTGCGCGATCCGCACTTCGAGTCCGGTCTGGCGCTGGTGCACTCGCGGTTCTCGACGAACACCTTCCCGAGCTGGCCGCTGGCGCACCCGTACCGGTACCTGTGCCACAACGGGGAGATCAACACCGTCCAGGGGAACCGCAACTGGATGCGGGCCCGCGAGGCGCTGCTCGAGACCCCACTCATCGACGGCGACCTGGCGCGCGTGTTCCCGATCTGCACCCCCGGGGCGAGTGACTCGGCCAGCTTCGACGAGGTGCTCGAGCTCCTGCACCTGGGCGGGCGGTCGCTGCCCCACGCCGTGCTCATGATGATCCCCGAGGCGTGGGAGAACCACGCCACCATGGATCGTCCCCGGCGCGCGTTCTACCGCTACCACGCTTCGCTCATGGAGCCCTGGGACGGTCCCGCCGCCGTGTGCTTCACCGACGGCACCGTGGTCGGGGCTGTGCTGGACCGCAACGGGCTGCGCCCCGCCCGCTTCTGGGTGACCGACGACGGGCTGGTGGTCCTGGCCAGCGAGGTCGGCGTCCTCGACCTGGCGCCCGAGCGCGTCGTTCGCAAGGGGCGCCTGCAGCCGGGCCGCATGTTCTTGGTGGACACGGCCAAGGGCCGCCTGGTCGAGGACGAGGAGATCAAGGCTGAGCTGGCCTCGGAGCACGCCTACGGGGAGTGGCTGGCCGCCGATCAGGTGCGCTTGGAGGACCTGCCGGCACGCACCATGCTGACGCCGCAGCACGGCGGCGTGGTGACCCAGCAGCGCCTCTTCGGCTACACCTCCGAGGAGCTGCGGATCATCGTGGCGCCCATGGCCCGCACCGGGGCCGAGCCCATCGGCTCCATGGGCTCCGACTCCGCCATCGCCGTGCTGTCCGACCGCTCGCGGCTGCTCTACGACTACTTCACCCAGCTCTTCGCCCAGGTCACCAACCCACCGCTCGACGCCATCCGCGAGGAGCTGGTCACCTCGCTGGCCGCCACCATCGGCCCCGAGGCGAACCTGCTCGAAGCCAAGGCGGGCTCGTGCCGGCAGATCCTGCTGCCGCTGCCCGTCATCGACCGCGACGACCTGGCCAAGTTGATGTACGTCAACGAGCACGGCGAGACGCCGGGCTTCAAGGCCTTTGCCATCGATGGTCTCTTCGAGGTGCGCGAGGCGGGTGAGGCGGGTGCGCCCACGACCGCCGGCGGTGAGGCGCTGCGCCGGGCGATCGAGGACGTGCGGACGAAGGTCTCCGGGGCCATCGCCGACGGCGCCAACCTCATCGTGCTCTCCGACCGCAACGCCACGGCCGACCGGGCGCCCATCCCATCGCTGCTGCTGACCGCGGCCATCCACCACCACCTGGTGCGCGAGAAGTCGCGCACCAAGGTCGGCCTGGTGATCGAGACCGGCGACGCCCGCGAGGTGCACCACATGGCGCTGCTCATCGGCTTCGGCGCGGCGGCAGTCAACCCGTACCTGGCCCTCGACTCCATCGACGACATGATCTCCGAGGGGCTCCTCGAGGGTGTGTCGCCGCGCCAGGCCCGCCGCAACTACATCAAGGCCGCCTGCAAGGGCGTGCTCAAGGTCATGTCGAAGATGGGCATCTCGACCGTGGCCTCGTACACCGGTGCGCAGGTCTTCGAGGCGATCGGCCTCGACCGGGCCCTGATCGACGAGTTCTTCACGGGCACCTCGAGTCGCATAGGCGGTGTGGGGCTCCCCGTGCTCGCCGCCGAGGTCGCCACCCGGCACCGGCGGGCACACGAGCCCCGCCCGACCGAACGAGCCCACCGGGAGCTCGAGGTGGGTGGCGAGTACCAGTGGCGGCGCGAGGGCGAGTTCCACCTCTTCAACCCGCGGACGGTGCACAAGCTGCAACACGCCACCCGGTCGAAGCGGTACGACATCTTCAAGGAGTACACGCGGGCCGTCGACGACCAGTCCGAGCGGCTGGGCACGCTACGCGGCCTCCTGCGGCTGAAGCCCGCTCCCGGGGGCCCGGTGCCGATCGAGGAGGTCGAGCCGATCGAGTCGATCATGAGCCGCTTCTCGACCGGCGCCATGTCGTACGGCTCGATCTCGACCGAGGCGCACGAGACACTGGCGGTGGCCATGAACCGGATCGGCGGCCGCTCCAACACGGGGGAGGGTGGCGAGGACGCCGACCGGTTCACCCCCGACGCCAACGGGGACCTGCGGCGCAGCGCCATCAAGCAGGTGGCCTCGGGGCGCTTCGGTGTCACCAGCGAATACCTGGTCAACGCCGACGACCTCCAGATCAAGATCGCCCAGGGCGCCAAGCCCGGTGAGGGCGGGCAGCTGCCGGGGAACAAGGTGTGGCCGTGGATCGCCCGGACCCGCAAGTCCACGCCGGGCGTGGGCTTGATCTCACCGCCCCCGCACCACGACATCTACTCCATCGAAGACATCGCGCAGCTGATCCACGACCTCAAGTCGTCCAACCCACGGGCCCGCGTCCACGTGAAATTGGTCGCCGAGGTGGGCGTGGGCACGGTGGCGGCCGGGGTGGCCAAGGCCCACTCCGACGTGGTGCTGATCTCGGGCCACGACGGCGGCACCGGGGCGGCGCCGTTGACCTCGCTCAAGCACGCAGGCATCCCGTGGGAGATCGGCCTGGCCGAGACCCAGCAGACGTTGCTGGCCAACGGCCTGCGAGACCGCATCGTGGTGCAGGTGGACGGCCAGATGAAGACCGGCCGCGACGTGGTGATCGGCGCGCTGCTCGGCGCCGAGGAGTACGGATTCGCCTCGGCGCCACTCGTGGTCTCGGGCTGCATCATGATGCGTGTCTGCCACCTCGACACCTGCCCTGTGGGCATCGCTACTCAGACGCCGGCCCTGCGGGCCAAGTACAGCGGCAAGCCCGAGTTCGTCGAGACGTTCTTCGAGTACGTGGCCGAGGAGGTCCGCGAGCTGCTGGCCTCCCTCGGGCCTGCGCTCGCTCGATGAGGCCGTCGGCCGGCCCGACCTGCTCGAGACCGACGACGCCATCGGCCACTGGAAGGCCTCGGGGCTCGACCTCTCGAGCATCTTGGCCCGGCCCGACGTCCCCGACTCCATGGCCGCGGCGGCAGACCACCCTGCAGGACCACGGCCTCGAGCACGCGCTCGACCATGCTTTCCTTGAGGCCTGCGAGCCCGCGCTGGCCGGCGCCGCCCCCGTGTCGCTGAAGGTCCCCATCACCAACGTCGACCGCACGGTGGGAACGTTGCTCGGGTCCGAGATCAGCCGGCGTCACGGCGCCGTCGGGCTGCCCGACGACACCATCTCGCTCACCTTCACCGGGTCAGCCGGGCAGAGTTTCGGCGCCTTCGTGCCGCGCGGCGTGACCATGCAGCTCTTCGGCGACGCCAACGACTACTTCGGCAAGGGGCTCTCAGGCGGCCGCCTGACGGTGCGCCCGCCTGAGGGTTCGCCCTTCGCCGCCGAGGAGCAGATCATCGCCGGCAACGTGATCCTCTACGGCGCCACCGACGGCGAGGTGTTCATCCGGGGCCAGGTGGGGGAGCGCTTCTGCGTGCGCAACTCCGGCGCCACCGCCGTGGTCGAGGGCGTGGGCGACCACGGCTGCGAGTACATGACGGGGGGTCTGGTGGTCGTGCTCGGCCCGACGGGACGGAACTTCGCCGCCGGCATGTCGGGGGGATCGCCGTACGTGCACGACCCCACCCGCACCTTCGGGGAGCGGGTCAACCCTGACATGGTGGACGTCGAGCCGCTCAACGCCGCCGACCGGGACCTCGTTCGCACCCTCGTCGAGCGTCACGGGGCCGAGACCGAGTCCGCCGTGGCCGCACGGCTGCTGGCCCACTGGGACGACCGAGGTCCGTGAGTTCGTGAAGGTGATGCCGCGCGACTACCGGCGCATCCTCGAGGCCACGGCCCTGGCCGAGGCCGAGGGTCGCTCGGTCGACCAAGCCGTGATGGCGGCCGCCCATGGGTAAGCCCACCGGGTTCATGGAGCACCCCCGCCGCCTGCCGCGGCGGCGGCCGGTGCCCGTCCGGCTCCGGGACTGGAAGGAGGTCTACGAGCCCTTCGGCGAGGACGCCACCAAGGAGCAGGGTGCCCGCTGCATGGACTGCGGCATCCCCTTCTGCCACGACGGCTGCCCGCTCGGCAACCTCATCCCGGAGTGGAACGACCTTGTGTACCGCGACGACTGGCCTGAGGCCATGGAGCGGCTCCACGCCACCAACAACTTCCCTGAGTTCACCGGGCGCCTGTGCCCCGCCCCGTGCGAGGCGGCGTGCGTGCTCGGCATCAACGACGACCCGGTGACCATTGAGCGGATCGAGTACGAGATCGTCGAGCGCGCCTGGGACGAGGGCTGGGTCACGCCGCAGGTCCCGACCGTGCACACCGGCAAGTCGGTGGCCGTCGTCGGGTCCGGACCGGCCGGGCTGGCCGCCGCCCAGCAACTGACCCGGGCCGGGCACCACGTGACCGTCTTCGAGCGTGCCGAGCGCGCCGGCGGACTGCTGCGCTACGGCATCCCCGAGTTCAAGATGGAGAAGGCCGTCCTCGACCGACGCCTGGCCCAGCTCGAGGCCGAAGGGGTGACCTTCAGTCTGCAACACGCAGGTCGGCGGGACGGCCGGCAGACGAGACGGCGGGCGACGGGCCCCTCGAGCCCGGGCAGGAGCGCGGCGCGGGCACGGCCTGCGGGCCCGGCGTCACGGTGCGCCCGGCGGCCGAGGTCCGCGCCGCCTTCGACGCCGTGGTCCTCGCCGGAGGGGCCACCATGCCCCGCGACCTTCCGGCCCCCGGGCGGGGGCTGGCGGGGGTCCACTTCGCCATGGAGTACCTCAAGCCCTCGAACCTGGTCCAGGAGGGCGGACTGGCCGCGCCCCTGATCAGCGCCGACGGCGAAGCGCGTCGGTCATCATCGGGGGCGGCGACACCGGGGCTGACTGCCTGGGCACGGCGCACCGCCAGGGCGCCCGCTCGGTGCACCAGCTCGAGATCATGCCCGAGCCCCCGAGCGACCGGCAGGCCGACAACCCCTGGCCGATCTGGCCGCTGATCCTACGCACGCTCCTCGGCGCACGAGGAGGGAGGGGACCGCGCTCTTCGCCGTCACCACGACCGAGTTCGTCGACGACGGCTCGGGGGCGGTGCGGGCGCTGCGCGGGCACACCGTCGAGATGCGCACCGCCGACGGCCGCCCGGTCTTCGAGCCGGTACCGGGCACCGACTTCGAGATCGAGTGCGAGCTCGTCCTTCTCGCCATGGGCTTCACCGGGACCGAGCGCCACGCCGTCGTCGACGAGCTGGGCGTGGCGGTCACCCCGCGGGGCACGGTCGGCGCGGACGGCGATTGGGCCACCAACCTCGACGGGCGTCTTCGTGTGCGGAGACCAGACACGTGGTCAGAGCCTCATCGTCTGGGCCATCGCCGAGGGGCGCTCGTGCGCGGCGGCGGTCGACCGCTGGCTCATGGGCACCACGTCCCTGCCGGCACCGATCGTGCCCGGCCAGCTCGCCATGCGCTGAGGGTTGTCGTCCGTGCCCTTCGCCCGCGTGAACGGCATCTCGGTGTACTACGAGGTGGCCGGCGCCGGGGAGCGCCTCCTGTTCGTCTCGGGGACCAACGGCGACCTCCGGCGCCAGCGCCAGCTCTTCGAGGGCCGTTGACCGCCCACTTCGAGGTGCTGGCCTACGACCAGCGGGGGCTCGGCCAGACCGAGGCACCCGACGGGCCCTACACGATGGCTGGGTACGGCAGACGACGCGGCCGGCCTGCTCGATGCCCTCGGGTGGGGAGCGTGCGCCGTCGTCGGCGTGTCCTTCGGCGGCATGGTGGCCCAGGAGCTGGCCATCGGGCACCCGGGACGGGTCCACCGGCTCGTGCTGGCCTGCACCTCGTCGGGCGGGCCGGGCGGGTCCTCGTTCCCCTTGCACGAGCTGACCTCCATGGACTCGGCGCAGCGCGAGGCGGTCCGCTTCGAGATCATCGACACCCGCTGGGACGCCGCCTGGCGCGCCGCCAACCCCGACATGGTGCGCCTCGTCGCCGCGGGAATGGACGGAGAGGTCGAGCAGGGCCTGGGACGGCTCGGGCACCCGGCTCCAGCTCGAGGCGCGGCGCCACCACGACACCGCCGCTCGCCTGGGCGCGATCACCTGCCCCACGCTCGTGTGTGGCGGTCGCTTCGACGGGATCGCCCCGCCGGCCAACAGCGAGTTCCTCGCCGGGGCCATCCCCGGGGCGCGCCTGGCCATGTTCGACGGTGGGCACATCTTCTTCATGCAGGACCCCACCGCCTTCCCCGCCATGGTGCGCTTCGTGGAGGGTGACACGACGGTGGGGGTGGCGCCGTAGATTCGGGTCCCATGGACCTCACCGACTCGGCAACCTGGCACGCCCTGCAGTCGCACTTCGATGTCGGGAGGGACCGCCTGCGCCTGCGCGAGCTGTTCGCCGACGACCCGGGCCGTGCCGGGCGCCTGACCGCGACCGCGGCCGACCTGGCCCTCGACTACTCGAAGCACCTCGTCACCGACGAGACCATGCGCCTCCTGATGGCGGTAGCTCGGGAGGCGGGCATCGAGGAACATCGCGACGCGATGTTCTCCGGAGAGCACGTGAACACGACCGAGGACCGTGCCGTGCTCCACGTGGCGTTGCGCATGCCGCCGGGCTCGCAGCTGGTCGTCGACGGGCAGGACGTCCCCGGCGACGTGCACGCCGTGCTCGACAAGATGGGCGCGCTCTCGGACCGCATCCGCGACGGCGACTGGAAGGGGACCACCGGCAAGCGCATCGCCGCCGTCGTGAACATCGGTATCGGCGGGTCCGACCTCGGCCCGGCCATGGCCACGCTGGCGCTGGCCGACGAGGCGCAACCAGGACTGACCAGCCGCTTCGTGTCCAATGTGGACCCGGTCGACCTCTACGCCGCCACCCATGATCTCGATCCTGAGACCACCTTGTTCGTGGTCAGCTCGAAGACCTTCACCACCCTCGAGACCCTTACCAACGCTGCCGCGGCCCGCGACTGGTTGCTCCGGGGGCTGGGGCCGTCGGCGGGGGAGGGCGCCGTGGCGAAGCACTTCGTGGCCGTGTCCACCAACGCCGAGGGCGTGGCCGCCTTCGGGATCGACCCGGCGAACATGCTCGGGTTCTGGGACTGGGTCGGTGGGCGCTACTCGTACGACTCGGCCATCGGCTTCTCCCTCATGGTGGCCGTCGGGCGCCGCGCCTTCGGCGAGATGCTCGCCGGCTTCCACGCGATCGACGAGCACTTCCGCATCACGCCGCTCGAGCGCAACCTGCCGGTGATCCAGGGCATGCTCAACGTCTGGTACAACAACTTCTTCGGCGCCCAGACCCATGCCGTCCTGCCCTACAGCCACCGGTTGGCGCGCTTCCCGGCCTACCTGCAGCAGCTGACCATGGAGTCGAACGGCAAGTCCGTCCGCCTGGATGGGACGCCGGTGGCCGGCCAGACGGGCGAGATCTTCTGGGGCGAGCCGGGGACCAACGGGCAACACGCCTTCTACCAGCTCATCCACCAGGGCACGAAGCTCATACCGGCTGACTTCATCGCCTTCGCCGCCTCCACCCACGACACGGGCGAGCAGCAGGACCTCCTGATGGCCAACTGCCTGGCCCAGACGAAGGCCCTGGCCTTCGGCCGGACGGCGGAGGAGGTGACGGCCGAGGGTGTGCCCGCCGGACAGGTGCCGCACAAGGTCATGCCCGGTAACCGCCCGAGCTCGACCATCCTCGCCCCGAAGCTCACCCCCTCGGTGCTCGGGCAGCTCGTCGCCCTCTACGAGCACACCGTGTTCGTCGAGGGCACGATCTGGGGGATCGACTCGTTCGACCAGTGGGGCGTGGAGCTCGGCAAGGTGATGGCGAAGGAGCTCGCACCCATCCTCACCGCCACCCCGGCGCCCGACCTCTCGACTCAGGACTCGTCCACGGCGTCGCTGGTGCGCCGCTACCGGGCCATGCTCGGCCGGGCCGTCTAGTCCGGCCGCATCTCGAGCCCGTGGAGGGGCTGGCGGGGGAGCAGGCCGCGCCACGCACCCGGGAGGCGGGGGCCCAGGCGCTCCAGCTCCTCGCGATGGAGGTCGTCGAGCGCAGCGAGCCGCTTGGCACCCTTGGGTGTGAGTGCGAGCCGCACCACCCGATGGTCCAGGCCATCGCGCGCACGCTTCACGAGCCCGGCCACCTCGGCGCGGTCGACGAGGCCGACGGTGCTGTGGTGCCGCTGCAGCAGGTAGTCGGCCACCTCACCGACCGTGGGACCCCGGTGGTCGCGATGGCCCCGCACGGCGAGCAGAAGCTGGTGCTGGGTCGGGGTCAGCCCGAGGGCCTCGGCCTGCTGCTCGCTCCAGCGCAGGAATCGGCGGAGCCCCGTGCGCAGGGCGAGGAGGTCCTCGTACTCGGTGTCCGTCAGATGCATCGTGTCACGAGTGCATCGTAGCACGATGTCCTGTCGGGTCACGGAAGAGAGCGGGGTGGGGGAGTTGGGCGTCGTGCGCTGGGGCCGCCGTCTTCCCTGGTGGCCGCCTCGTCGTCAGTCCGAGTCAGCCTGGGAAGGCCAGGCCCGTCAGGGGCGGAAGCCCGCGGGCGGGGAGGGCTTGTCGAGTAACCGGGTCGGTGGGTCAGCACGGAACCCGCCCCACTCGCAGCCATGCCGATCGGCTGACAGCTGGTATCAGCCGGCGCATGAGCGTCGATGCCAGGGCAGACTGTGGCGATGGCGAAGACATACCAACTCGGGCCTGCCCGTCGAGCGGTCAATGTGCTCATGAAGCCGCTGATTCGTCTCGGAATCGGCGGTAAGTCCACGTATCTCCTCACCACCGTTGGACGCAGGACTGGGCAGCAGAGGACGACACCGGTGATCCTGGTCGAAACCGATGGACGACGTTGGCTCGTGTCGCCCTACGGAACGGTGGCCTGGGTCCACAACGTGCGTGCCCAACCCGAGATCGCTCTCCGCCATGGTGGAAGGTCCGAGACGCTCCATGCCGAGGAGATCGACCCGGCTACAGCCGGTCCCGTCCTCCAGCGTTACGTGCGCAACGTGCGGGTGACCGCCCCATTCTTCGACGCCAAGGGCGACGACCCAGTGGAGAAGTTCATCGAGGAGGCACCCCGCCATCCGGTATTCAAACTCACGACCGCCTCACCCTGACTGCCCCAGATCGCCGGGAATGTGGGACACATCGGCACTTCTGCGATGGTCTCGGGGCCCGACCACCGCCAAGTATCCACAGCAATCGCCATGCCGTGACCTGCCCCCCTAATCAATATGGCGACACCCGGAAGGACCGCTGTCCATTTGTCGGTTCCGCTTCGTCACCAGACGTGTGGCTCAAATTCGCGTGGCGAGCGTGGCGAGACCCTCGCCCCCGAGATCGGGGAGAGCGCCCTTGCGTCCCGTCATTGCCAGTACGAGCGAGATCAACGGACCGGTCACTTCAGGACCATCACCGTGCGCCCATTCGGCGTCGGTAGCCCGTAGTCGTAGGCCGGTGATCCGCCGCTTTGATCCGATCAGGAGGTTCGAGTTCTTCCAGCTGTCAGCGACCGCGACCAGGGCGGCCTCGGGTGACCGGTGGTGCAGGCCCAGAGGTCGGCGGATGTCCTCGCCGTGCGCGACGATCTCACCAAGCATGGCCATCACCGGAGCGGGCGGGTGGTTGGTGGTCGTGGTCCGGGCCTGGAGGCGGCGCACCAGTTCGGCGGGTCCGATGGCGGCGAGGCGCTTGGCTGCCCGGTCGGCGAAGACGCTGAATCTGAAGCCAGCCGCGATCATCTCCTTGTAGAAGTTCGCTGGAGTCTGCTCGGCGGCGGCGAGGACGTGGCCGGCGGTGTCTTGGACCGACCAGCCGTCGCACCAGGACGCGGTAGCCCACTGCTCGGGGGACAGACCGGCCCAGGTCTCCGCCATGTCAACCCGTTCGGAGTGGATGTACTTCCAGGTCTCCGCTGATTTCATGACCGTCCTCTCGTTGCCCTGGCCGCGTCTTCCGTGACGCTATCGCCCGGAGAGACAGCGTGCCCCCGGTACGCCGGTTAGCCCGGACCGTTTGGATCAATGACTCGGAACCAGGCACATACGAACAGGGAAGGCATCGGCAACCACGATCCCTGCTCGTTCGTACAAGCTTCTGTGACCGGTTCGCCAATGCTCGATCGACGTGAACCCCTCGCCGTCGTCGCACGCGAACGTCCACGGTACGTCGATGAAACGGTGCGTCTTCACTTTCGTGACCTCGACGATGGCGGCACCACCACCATCTGATCTCAGGAGTAGTTCTCTCTTCAAGCCAGAGGAGTCGTGGCTCTTGACGTCCCGACGTCCGAGACTATGAGGACTGCTCGTGACCAGTGTTGCCGGGAAGCGGGTCAGTGCCCGGGACACCACCGTCCGTCACGTGTTCCGTCCATTCGGACCCCGACCAGTACCGCTGCTGATGTCGGCCAGAGGGGTCGGTCAGCCAACCGGGAGCTATCCCGGTGAATATGACCTCGCCGGAGGATTCGTCGACGGCATCAGTTCCTTGACTCCGAGATCCAGGGTCGGTGAACGAGCTCGTGGAAGGTGAACTCCCATGCTGATCACGGCGGCGTCGCTGTGAGGAGAGCGTCCGCATCGCGAACAAGCCGAAGAAGATCGCCAGGACGATCCAGGAACCGTGGCCGTAGTACGTACTCACAGCCTACTCTCGCCGGGGCAAAGGGGCGGAAGGGCGATTCCACATCGGGCACCTTGGGTTGGCCCTGAAGGCGAAGTGAGGTCCGCTCCACAAGCAATACCGGGCGGCTACGGGATGAAGCCCATCGTGCGACACCCGGCTTTGTTCCCCGCGTGGCTGAGCGACTCGCCCTGCTTGCACCACACCATCACGTGGTCCTACAGGCAACAGCGCAAACGACCTGGGACAACGTGGAGCGGTCGATTCCATGATTCGAGGAGGCTGATCAGCTGGCCATCGCTTCTGATTCGTTCCATGATCGCCGGCCGTAGGTGACCCTCCTAACCTGTCGAAATGGCCCTCGTTGTCGAAGAGATCGTCGCACGGTGCCAAGAGGCTCTGACCGAGCACACGCCGTTCTTGGCCATCCGGGATGTCCTTGCCGAGCTGGTCTCCGATCGCAGCGACCTCGAACGAGCGCTTGGTCCGGTCAGTCATGGCGGCATCACTGCTCTGCACAATGCCGCTGACCTCACGGTTCTGCATGTGGCGTGGACACCTGGAATGACCCTCTACCCCCACGAACACCGGATGTGGGCCGTGATCGGCATGTACGGCGGCCAGGAGGACAACGCATTCTTCCGCCGCGCCCCAGGTGGCCTCGAACGAGCTGGCGGTCGAGAGCTACCGGCTGGGGATGTTCTGGTCCTGGGGGACGACGCGATCCATTCAGTCGCCAACTCCCGAAAGGACTTCGCCGTGGCTCTGCATGTGTACGGAGGGGACTTCTTCTCCGTTGACCGTTCGGAATGGGACCTCGTGACCCACGAGGAGCGCCCGCGTGATTTCGAACGCACTCAGCGGCTCTTCGACGAAGCCAATGCTCGTTGGTCCGAGCACTCTTGAGTGGATGGATCGAGGTGTCCTAGTTCGCCGTGACGGTGACGAACCTGTGATGACCCGATCGGGCTTCGATCTCAATTCGAATGGGACGTCGCACTCCTTCGCCTGTAGCCTGATCAGGCGCGTCGGTGACAGCAGGAAGGAGGTTGGCCCGTTGCCTGCTTGCTCTCGCTGCCTGGTTGAGGTGCCTTTGGGGACTGCACTTTGCCCCAAGTGCGGCGCCGCCATCAGGCCGCCCGTCAGGCCGCGACCAGCGCCAAAGCGCTTCGGGAAATCGCGGCAACGGCTGAACGCCCTCAATCGCAGCGATTTGATCGTCGGCCCTGCCACCTTGGTCCTCCTGGTCTCGTTCTGGCTGCCTTGGTACAGCTTCGGCCCCTTCTCCGCTGACGGACTGAGTGTCCACGGCTGGCTGTTCATCGCTGTGATCGACTCGATTGTGCTGGTTCTCTACGTCCTGATCGTCGCGTTCGACCTCGGCGACCTCGCGGTCCAGGGCCGAATGTCCAAGGAACAGGTCCTGGCCCTCATCACCGGAGTCAATCTGGCTCTCGTGGTGCTGGGTATCGTGCTCAAGCCGTCCGGCTTCAGCTGGTCGTGGGGCGCCTTTCTCGCCTTGGCCGCCGCGATCGTGGCTTTTGTGCCCTTTGGCATTCCCCTCATCCAGGCCAAACGCCGGCGCTGAATCTATGCCCCCATCGCCGGGACGGGGTACGGCTTGCAGCACGAATGGGGAACCAGAACGCGGCCTCATAGACTCACAACCTTCAGCGCCAAGGGGGTCAGCGATGAAGGTTGCCGAGCGCGAGATGCAAGTACGGAGGTTCGTTGACGAGGTCTGGAACGGCCGAAACTATGAAGCGGCCGCCGATCTCTACAGCGAGAAGTACAGCAACATGTTCGGAACAGGGCCGTCGGCCAAGATCGAGCCCATCCGCCGCTATCGCGAGGCGTTTCCTGATCTCCACCTGGACGTCGAGGACCTGATCGTGAGCGGCGACACGGTCGTCTTGAGGGTCACATTCCGCGGTACCGACACGGGAGGATACGTGGGCCGTGCCCCGACGGGACGGGCCGTGGAGGAATGGGCGGTCACCATCATGCACTTCGAGGGTGACAAGGTCGTCAGGGAATGGATCGGAGCCGACAAGCTCGGCCTGTTCATTCAGATGGGGGTCCTGGACGACCCGTGGCCCAACGAGGCGGCCAATCTGCCTCAAGGCTCCAAGGGAGTCCGGCTCGCCGACTAGGAACACCGGGTCGGACATGCCGGAGGGTGGAAAGGTCGCACCACCTCTGCCAGGATCGCCAGTGCGGTATATCACCGGACGAATCGAGGTCAACATGAGTTCTGGTACGGATCGTTACGCTCCGTCTGGCTTCCGAGGCACGCTGCTACACCCCGGCGATGCCGGCTATGACGAAGCTCGGAAGGTCTTCAACGGGATGATCGACCGGACTCCGGCGTTGATAGCTCAGTGTTCGGACGCCAACGACGTGGCTGCTGCCATCAACCTGGCCCGGGCCGAAGACCTGCCGCTGTCTGTCTACGGAGCAGGACACGGCGTAACGGGTTCGGCAGTCTGTGACGACGGGGTGTGCGTGGACCTTCGCGCGATGAGGGGCATCGACATCAACGTGGAGACCGCCACGGTTCGGGCGGAAGGTGGATTGACCTGGGGCGAGTTAGATGCCGCGACCCAAGAGCACGGACTCGCGGTCACCGGAGGTCGAGTCTCGACTACTGGGATCGGTGGGCTCTCCTTGGGTAGTGGCAGCGGCTGGCTCGAGAGGAAGTTGGGCTTCGCCTGCGACAACCTCATCGAGGCCGAAGTCGTCACGGCGGACGGTCGTCAGGTGGTGGCGTCCGAGACCGAGAACCCCGACCTCTTCTGGGCCCTGCGCGGCGGCGGTGGGAACTTCGGCGTGGTCACTGCCTTCCACTTCCGACTCCATCCGGTCGGTCCCATCGTCTTCGGGGGTCTCCTCATGTTTCCTGCCGAGGCGGGCGGGGGGCTGGTCAGGTTCTGGCGTGACTTCATGTTGGCGGCGCCAGACGAGGTCGGGAGCGGCTTGGCCTTCATCAGTGCTCCTCCCGAGGAGTTCGTCCCAGAGCCGGTTCGTGGTCAGCCGGTGATCGGCGTCGTGCTCTGCTATAGCGGCGACGTCGCCGATGCCCCGGAAGTGCTCGCACCGCTCCTGGAGTTCGGGCCCCCGGCGCTGAGCATGGTGCAACCGATGCCCTATGTCGCCGTCCAGCAGCTTCTCGACCCGGCCAATCCGAAGGGGATGCTCAACTACTGGACCGGAGATTTCTACGACGAGTTGCCGGATCCCGCTGTCGACGTGCTGGTGAACAAGGCAACGCGACCGGTCTCACCTCTGACCCAAATCATTGTTGTGGCCGGTGGGGGAGCCATCGCTCGGGTTGACGATGCCGCGATGGCATTCGGTCAGCGCAAGACGCCGTGGAACATCCACTACCTGTCGATGTGGGCCGAGCCCGGTCATACAGAGAAGAACATCGCTTACACCAGAGAACTGGCGGGCGCCATGAAGCCATGGAGCACCGGGCGGGTATATCTCAACTTCCTCGGAGACGAAGGTCAAGACCGAGTCGAATCAGGATTCGGGACCGAGAAATATGCTCGATTGCGGAGTCTCAAGGCAAAGTGGGACCCGACCAACCTCTTCCGTCACAACCAGAACATTCCCCCGGCGAGCTAGTCAGTCGAGCTTCCGGCACGTGAGTCCATAGCGCCGGGATCTGGGTGCCCCCGTGCGTCCGATCGCCACCGTCAAGAGGCCGACCAGAGCGATGCCTCGCTGTCAGTGTGACGCGCACTCGCTTCTGCAGGGCTGCGCCCCCAATCGCCGGGAGGGTGACGACTCCCCAGCATGGTCGGAGCAGATCCCGGGAAACCCAGTGGCCAAGACCCGGCACCGATGTGATAATCGACAGGTGCCGGTGGAGGGCCACCTATACGGCGAGCGAGTGTGGTTCTATGACGCTCGGGGCCACGTTCGCAGGATGGGGGTCTCCACTCATTCTACGGATTCCACCATTGTCATTTCGCTCTGGCAGGGCGACGTCTGTACCGGCACCTTCCGATTGCCGGCCAACGATGCAGCACATCTGATCTCGACCCTGGCGTATGGGATGACTGAGGCGATGCCGGGTCAGATGCCCGATTCCGATGTGGGCCCGAGCACACTTGGCCAGATCTGGTCACGATTCGTCTGTCGTGTGTTCGGCCGATCACTCAGTACGACTGATACTCATCTTCGGTTGCTCAAGTAGGCCCGCTCCGTATGGGAAGCGCACGTTCAAGAGTGCCCCGGTACGCCGGTAGTGAGACGAATATGCTGCTGTTCTGATCCTGAGGTGCAGACGACCACACGCGTAACGGACGCGAGAGTCTCTTCAACGCTGGGCCATCAGCCCTCGTTTCTAGTCCCCCGCTGCGTCCACATCGCTCTGGGTCACCCGGATCGAACGCGGCCAGCCGTGGGCAGCTGAGAGCCGGACCCAATAGCTGTCACCGTCGAAGGAGATCCATGACACCGTAGGGGGTGATCCCTCGGGTCCGGGTACCGCCACCGGATTGGACCGGTACATCTTGTTGACTCGATAGCCGCGAATCGGGTGGTCCACTTCGGCGGTGCAAGCACCTCCAGAACCCCGAGCGCGCCATGACAGCTTCGCAAGTCTCTTCACGGAACCTGTCTTCCAATTCGATACCTGGAGTTACGAGTGTACGCCTTCATCCCGCAGTGTCGCGTGATCGGGTGATCCAGGGGTGCGTCCATTGACGAAGTATTGGTGGTCGCACGATGGGAGTGCACCGGTCCGAGTGGACCCTTCGAATCAGGAGACGAACCGTGGCGATTGTGATGAACATGCAGTGGTCGGGCGTGACCAAGGTCCAATACGACCAGACTCTGGCTCTTGTGAAGTGGGAGACCGAGACACCCACTGGGGCCAAGTTCCACGTCGCCTCGTTCGATGAGAAGGGGCTCCGAGTCACAGATGTCTGGGACAGTGCGGAGGATTTCGACCGGTTCGTCGAACAGCGCCTGATGCCTGGCGTTCAGCAGGTCGGGATCGCCGGAGAGCCAGAGGTCGAGATCATCGAGGTCCACAGGATCTTCGCTCCGAATCCTGCCTAGCAATCTCTGGTGGGCGACACCGGGAGGATGTCGCCAGCTGATTGTCTAGGTGGGCGACCATCGGTACCCGAGGTCGTGCACGCCCAGGGCCCGGGGCCCCGGGCCCGCTCAAGTCAGTCGAAGCGTTACCAGGAGGATGTGATGTCGTTCATCCAGATCATGCAGTCGCAGACGTCCAAGATCGACGAGATCCGAGCGGCCGTCGACGAGTGGCAGAAGGCCACTCGAGGGCAGGCGCACCGTAGGGCGGAGCACGGTCTGCCAGGACCGGGACAACCCGGGCCGCTACGCGGTCGTTGTCTTCTTCGACTCCTCGAAGATGCCATGAGGAATTCGGCGCTTCCCGAGACAGACGCACTCTCGAAGAAGACGACGGCCCTGTCTGACGGCCCTCCCACATTCGTCAACCTCGACATTATCGAGGAACGCCTCGTATAGCCCATTGACCCTCGGGGGATCATCCCCTGAACCATCACAAGTGGAGGGTGCTAAGGGTGCCCCCTATCGTCGGATCGGGCCGTGTCTCTTGCGGACTCAGGTGCCCCGCAACATCTTCGAGTGTGCAATGTCTCGGAGCCGGGACTGCGCGCTCAACCACTCGGAGGATCGGCTTACTCGACCTTCGGGCACGACGTGATGCAACCCCGTTGGGCTATCCGTCCGTTCTCCGCACCGTCTGCACACGGGTATGCGCCCATTTGTCTCTGGAAGATGGTGCTCGTCGAGCTGAGCGGCGACATCCAATGATTTGGGTGAAGTCATAGTTCCTCCAGCCGGCACAAATCGTAAACACGTTGGGCCGGAAGGATGGCACCGGCTTCAGGCGAGCAGGCTTGTCCTTTGCTTCACCCTACGCCCATCGGAGGGGTAGTGGTGCGGTGCTCCATACGCCGGGTTGGAGGCGATTCCCAGCCATGTCCCAGCCGCAAGCACTGCAGCCGGCGGTGCGCCATACTCGCTGGAGCCAATGAAGGAGTCGCAATGCCTGGTCTCATCCGCAAGAGCCTCGATACTCCCGAGGAGACACGCCCCTTCGAGGGGGGAACGGGGCAAGTTGAACTCGTGAACCTGGAGGGCGGTGCGGTTGGCAGGGCCACGTTTCAGCCCGGTTGGAGATGGTCCGAACACGTCAAGCCCATCGCGAAGACCGACAGCTGCCAGGCGGCGCACATGGGCTACTTCGTCTCGGGCCGCATGATGGTTGTCATGGATGACGGCGAAGAGATGGAGTTTGGCCCCGGCGACTTTGCGATCATGGATCCCGGTCACGATGCATGGGTTGTCGGGAACGAGCCATGCGTCGTCATCGACTGGCAGGGCTTCGCCGACTACGCGAAGCGCTAGCCATCGACAAGGCCAGCGTTCCAGATCCGGACGGGTGGGCGACATCCGGACGGCTTTTCAGGCTTGACGAATGGGAACGCGTAATCGGGTTAACGCGGTCGTGGGTGCCCTGTAGCGCCGGGAAGGTGCGACGCTCTCTCGCCTCGTCCCTTACTGCGACAATGTGCGCAAGGTTGCCCGGTTGACCACAGGTGGTCGGCGCTGGCTTCCCGGTCAATCGTGCCGTCATCCATTGGATGATGGTCGGGGCGGCAACGAGGACGACCGTGCCATGGGTGGCGCCGGTGACGTGCAGGTAGTCGACGGTGTCACCGATCGGACAAACCTTGGCGGTGACGAATGCATCGGTCAGGGCCGGAGGCACAGTGGCATCGGCCGTGCCTTGCAGCACGAGCATGGGAGGTGCAGTGCGCACCTGACCCGGGTCGTTCAGCTTCGCGTGGGCCAGGACGGCCGGGTTGGAGACTGCGCTCGATCGGAATGCGACTTCCGGAGTCATGTGTTGCGAGGTGATGACGTTGGCCAGCGCCGGCCCGCATCCGGCGCTGACCTCCGAGGCCGCGAACCGCTCGCCCTCCGGGGTCAGGATGTCGGTCGAAGGCAAGTCGCGATAGGTGCGGCTCCACGAATAGGCAACCGGAATGCTTTCGGGGAGGTAGCCCTGGCCCACGGGTGAGCCGACGATCGAGATCAGCGTGCTCAAGCCGGTGGCCGGTGCTGCGGCTACGACGCCCACGAGATGGAGGTCCCGGGCGTAAGCAGGAGCCATTTGCCCTGCGAACAGGGCGGCGTGGCCACCTTGGGAGTGACCGTAGATGATCACGGTGTTGCGGGTCCTCAGGCCGGGTATTCGTCGGGTGGCTCGGGCGGCGTCGAGGACAGCGCGCCCCTCGCTAGAACCGACCAGATAGGGATGGATGCCATCGGCGACGCCCTGGCCTTGGTAGTCGGCGGCGGCGATGGCGAATCCGGCGTGGAGGAACCCGGCCAGCCCAGGTACGAGATATGGCCCGTTCCCGCCGTCGGCGCTGGTGAACAACGACGGGGCGCAAGGTGCCGCGAATCCAGTGGTGCCGTGGGCCCAGGCGACGATCGGGAAGCCGCCGGCCGGAGCGGGTCCGGCCGGCGCGATGACATAGCCGGATTCGGCAACGTCGGCTCCATAGATCGATCGGGAGTGATACATGATTCTCCACACCGTCGCCCCGACCGGTACGCCAGGCACGCCAGTGACCTTCTGGGTGCGGATCAAGGCCCCGGCTGGTGCGTGCGGGAGGGGTCGCGGTGGGGCGTAGAACGATGGGGTGGTGGTCGCGCCGGCCGGCAGGGACGCCACCATCGGAGTGGCGAGCGCCCATGCCATGCTGCATCCGGCAATGGCGGCGGCGGCCCTTCTCACCGCTGGGTATCGGGTGGTTCGGCACCTCCGGGCCAACATCGAAGTGAGCCTCATTTCGTCTCATCCCCTCTCGGGCCGGCAGATACGGCACGCGATGATCGGCGGCCGTCGAAAGAACGATGTCGGCCGCCTCACCACGTTGGCAAGTCATGGCTCTTGCACAGCTTGGGAAGATAGCCTCATCGGCTGCTCGAGGGAGTTGCCTGCCCCACAACGCCGGGACGGTGGGGCAGATGTTGGGGACTTGGAGCCAGGTGGAGGAGTAGGTCCCGTGCCGGGCAATGGTGGCCCACGGTTGAATTGGCAGGTGCGGTGATCCACAGGTGCGGTGATCCACAGGTGCGGTGATCCATCTGGGCGGAGCAGCCTCCGACACCCCGCTGGATCAGCGTCAGACGGCTTCAGACGAGAAGGCAGGAGCTGGGGCCTGGTTGGCTCGCGGTCCTGTGGACTCCAGACGAGGCCGCGCTCTTCCAGCGACTCGGTAGCGATCCCTGTTCCCGCCCCCACATCAATCTCGCTGCACCCGCAGCGAGGTAGGCGAGTTTCACGGTGTCGTCGAACACAACTTCGGGTAGCGGGGTCGATATCGGTCGTGATCGAGCGCTTGTGCGGCGGAGGATCTCCAACCCTGCTCGCTACAAGGCGTTGCTGCCTGGCTCGAATCCTTCGGCATGTGACCAAGGTCGGCATCGAGGGCACGGGCTGTATGAGTCAGGACTGACCCGCCACCTGCGCCGAGTTGGTGTCGAGGTCATCGAGGTCGACCGGCCGAACCGCGAGGAGCGTCGTCGCAGCGGCAAGTCCGATCCCCTCGACGCCGTCGAAGCCGCCCGGGCCGCCCTCGGAGGCCGGGCCACCGGAAGTCCGAAGTCGAGGGACGGGGCTGTCGAGGCCATCCGGGTCCTCGTCGTCGCTAAGCGCTCAGCCCGCCAAGCTCGGATCAAGGCCGTCATCCAGATGCGTCACCTCGGCTACACGGCCCCAGACCAGCTCCGTTGCCGCCTCAAGGGCCTCTCCGTGTCGGCCTCGTCGGCGAAGGAGCAAGCTCCGGCCGAGCTGATCTCCGACCCGTGACCGCGGCCACCAAGGCGTCGCTGTCCTCGTTGCTCGCCGGTCCCAGCGCGCCCGGATGCCAGCCCTCCATCGAGCAGCCTCCCTCGCCAGACGGTGGCCAGCGATAATGAGGACGCCGTGCTTCGTCGACACCGACGCATGAGAGGAGCCGCTGTGTCCGAGAAAGAGATTGACGACTACCTGGCCTCGCTGGAGGAACCAAAGCGGAGCACGTTGTCCACCCTGCGTCGTTCAATCCTCGACGCCATCCCCGAGGCAGAGCAGTGCATCTCATACGGACTGCCAGCCTTTCGGGTGCAGGGCAAGGTAATCGCAGGTTTTGGCGCGTTCAAGAGCCATCTCAGCTATCTACCTCATAGCGGTGCGGTCTTCCCCGAACTGGGTGACACACTCGCCAACTACAAGACTTCGTCCGGGGCACTTCAGTTCCCCGTTGATACGCCATTGCCAGAGCCACTCGTGAAGAAGTTGGTCCGCACGAGGCTGCGGCAGGCCCTCAGCTAGGTCGCCCGTTGCCGACAACGCCGTGGTGTGCCCTAACACTGAAGGTCACTGTCGCCACGATGACTCCTGCTCGTAGCCCATGGTGCTAGGAGAAATAGTCGTAGTACTCGAGGCCGAGGTGGGTGATGGGCTCCTCGCCAGCTAAGAAGCGCAGGGTGTTCTTGAGCTTGGTCAGCTGAATGAACAGATCGTGCTCGGGGTAGACGCCGGGCGCGCACTGCGGCGACTTGAAGTAGAAGGACAGCCACTCCTGGATCCCGCGCATACCTGCCCGCTGGGCCAGGTCGGAGAAGAGCAGCAGGTCGAGGACGAGCGGCGCCGCCAGGATCGAGTCTCGGCAGAGGAAGTTGACCTTGAGCTGCATCGGATAGCCGAGCCATCCGAAGATGTCGATGTTGTCCCACCCCTCCTTGTTGTCACCCCGCGGCGGGTAGTAGTTGATCGATACCTGGTGCTCGATGTCGCCGTAGAGCTCGGGGTAAAGCTCGGGCTGCATGATGCCCTCCAATACGCCGAGCTTGGACTGCTCCTTGGCCCGGAAGCTGTCGGGGTCCTGGAGGACCTCGCCATCCCGGTTCCCGAGGATGTTGGTCGAGTACCACCCCGAGAGCCCGAGCAGCCGAGCCTTGATCATCGGGGCCAGGGCCGTCTTGACCATCGTCTGACCGGTCTTGAGGTCCTTGCCGGCGATGGCGACCGAGTGCTCTGCGGCGTACCGGGTGAGCGCCGGCGTGTCGATGGACAGGTTCGGCGAGCAGTTGACGTAGGGGATACCGAGCCCGAGGGCAGCGTAGGCGTAGAGCATGCTCGGGGCGATGGCCCGGTCGCTGCGGTCGAGGGCCGCCTCGAAGGCCTCGAGGCTGTGGTACGCCTCGTGATCGGGCAGCAGCGCCTCGGTCGACCCGCACCAGACCATGACGCCCCGGGCCGAGCCCTTGGCCTCCATGAAGGTCATGATGTCGGCCCTGATCGCCTCGACCCGCTGGCGGTGGGTGTCCTCGGGGCGCGTGTTGGATCCGTGCACCTGGGAGACGTAGGACGGGTCGAACACGGCCGGGAGGGGCCGGACCGTGCGCAAGTAAGCCCCGACCCGCTCGATGGACGGCTGGTCCAGGACCCCGGCCCGGCTGGCGGCGACGAAGGCGTCGTCGGGGATCGGGTCCCACGCGCAGAAGTCGAGTTGGTGGAGGGAGGCCAGGGGGACCAGGTCCCCGATCCGGGCGACCCGCTGCTCGTCACGTCGGCCGAGACGGACCGTTCCGAGTTGGGACAGGGACCCGATCGGCTGGCCCGCGCCGCTCCTGATGGACTCGACCCCGGCAATCAGCGTGGTCCCGACGGCGCCGAGCCCCACGCAGAGCGCGGCGATCCGTCCCTCGGCTGGCGTGATCTGGCGTGGATTCGGGAAGGAACCCTGCGGCACGTGCTCGCCTGACGACATCGGCTACACCCGTTCTCTCGGGGATGGGATCTTTGGAGGCTCGATCGAGCACCGGGCCCCACCGGAATCGGCCACCTCAAGATCATGTCATGAGGACAGCAGACCGGACTGACCTGCCCCATGTCCCCGCCGGGAAGGTGGGACACCGAGATGCCACCCGACACCTCATGAAGACTCCTCATAGGGCTTGACCTAGCATCAGATCATGCCCTCGGACCTGGCCCTGAAGACCATGAATCGTGTTCACCGCATTGTGCTTGGTGCCACGGGGGGCCGGCTCGGCTGGAGCGCGAGTGGGATGCCAGTCATCGAACTGACAACGACGGGGCGGCGCAGTGGCCGACCTCGGACGACCATGCTGACCTCGCCCTATCAGGAGGGTTCGACGATCGTCATCGTCGCGTCGCGCGGTGGCGATGACCACGACCCAGCGTGGTATCTCAACTTGCGAGACCATCCCGAGGTGACTGTGTCTCTGGGTGGCGAGCCGGCTCAGCGGATGCGAGCTGAGACGGCGGATCCTGGGACTCGTGCAAGATTGTGGCCGCTGATCACGGCCGATCATCGCAACTACGCTGGCTACCAGCGCAAGACGAACCGTGAGATACCCGTGGTACTCCTCCGTCCTATCGGCAGCTGATCTCCGTCGTTGTCGACGTGTCCCTGGGGCAACTCGCAAAGGTGCCGTCGTTCGCCGGCTCAGCGCGCTAGGAAGTCAACCAGGACTCCATCTAGTTGAAGTGACGCCTCAGCTCATTCGCATAGCGAACACCGAGATCGTCCCTCTGCTCGGTGATCCACTCCGACAGACGGGTCGATCCGGTCGAAGGCCCATCAGTATCGGCCAGTCCCATAGACGAGAGGACTTGTGCATGTCGCACGCCTGTGCACTCAGAAGCTACGGTGCGACGAGCCAACGGAGTTGGTGGTTTGCTCGAGATCGGAGAGCGGCGATGACCTCGAAGTCTGATTTCACCGCTGAGGAATGGCGGCTAATCCTAGAAGCACCGCCAAGTGCCGGGATGATCGTGGTCACGGCCCAACGCGGTGGCACGTTTCGAGAAACGATCGCCATGGCAAAGGCCTACGTCGAGGCACGCCAACAGCACGGCAAGAGCGAACTTCTCGACGAGATTGTCGCGGCAAAGCCTGAGCGGGATCACACGCACTATCACTCTCCCGAGGAGCTCAGAGAACATGGACTGCAACTCCTGCGTGATTCGGTAGCTCTGCTTGAGAGCAAGGCCACGCCGGGAGAGGTCGACGAGTATCGCCGGTTCATCGTCACGCTATCCCACAGAGTCGCAGCCGGTCATCGCGAGCATGGTCAAGAAGTGAGCGAGTCCGAGCAGAAAGCGATAGACGACATCGCGGCAGCCGTGAATCCGACCGTCGGTTAGGCAGTGTCGCCGAGAGCCTGCAATCGGTTCAGACTGCCCGACGACGACAGCGTTGGACCTGCTCATACTCGCAAGGGTGGGGTGCCCCCGTACATTGATACTTCTCTAAGGGTCCACCGCTTGATTGCTGGCCCGAAATAGCTTCGGGAGTGCTGGCAGGTCCGGTCTGACTTGGAGTCCCGTGACGTTGCAAGACGTCGCCGACCGAGACCAACAAGCGGCACGTTGAAAGACGGCACGTCCCGTCTCCGAGTTGGGGTGATTGGTCCGGGTTGCTAGAACAACCCAGACCGCCCGTCGCTCCGATCCGGAACGGCCGTGCCATCCCTCACACCAAAGAGAGAAGGGATGACCATGACCATCGTAGAAGCTGCGCGTGGTGTGACTGGTGGTGTTGACACCCACCTCGACGTCCACGTTGCCGCCGCCCTGGATCCACTCGGCGGGTTGCTCGGCACGGAACGTTTCGAGACCAACCCTGCTGGCTACAAGGCGTTGCTGGCCTGGCTCGAATCCTTCGGCGATGTGACCAAGGTCGGCATCGAGGGCACGGGCTCGTATGGGTCAGGACTGACCCGCCACCTGCGCCGAGTTGGTGTCGAGGTCATCGAGGTCGACCGGCCGAACCGCGAGGAGCGTCGTCGCAGCGGCAAGTCCGATCCCCTCGACGCCGTCGAAGCCGCCCGGGCCGCCCTCGGAGGCCGGGCCACCGGAAGTCCGAAGTCGAGGGACGGGGCTGTCGAGGCCATCCGGGTCCTCGTCGTCGCTAAGCGCTCAGCCCGCCAAGCTCGGATCAAGGCCGTCATCCAGATGCGTCACCTCGGCTACACGGCCCCAGACCAGCTCCGTTGCCGCCTCAAGGGCCTCTCCGTGTCGGCCCTCGTCGGCGAAGGGAGCAAGCTCCGGCCGAGCCGATCTCCCGACCCCGTGACCGCGGCCACCAAGGCGTCGCTGTCCTCGTTGGCTCGCCGGGTCCAAGCGCTCGATGACGAACTCACCGAGCTCGACGCCCGGATCGAGGCGCTCCTCGTCGCCACCGTCCCCGAACTCCTCGACGTCTTTGGAGTCGGACCAGACACCGCTGCGGCACTCGTGATGGCGGCTGGCGACAACCCAGACCGGTTACATTCGGAGGGTGCGTGGGCCCACCTCTGCGGCGTCGCACCCGTCCCGAAGGGATCGGGCAAGACCAACGGCAAGGTCAAGGCTCACGACGGTGGCGATCGCCAGGCCAACAGCGCGCTCTGGCGCATCGTCATGGTCCGCATCGCCCACGACCCCGAGACCCAGCTCTACTTCGAACGCCGGGTCAAAGAGGGAAAGACCAAAGCCGAGGTCATCCGCATCTTGAAGCGCTACGTCGCCCGCGAGGTCTATCGCTACCTACCTCGCGGCTGAATCCTCGAGCTGGGCGGTCTGGCTTTCCCCCGTACTGTCGCTCTTCGGAGCTGACTCGCCAGCGACTCGCCGGCCCCCAGCTCGAGCCAACGATCTCGAAAACGCGTGACCTAATAGGAGCTTGTCCTCACCTCGAGTGACTGATCAATGTCGTGTCCGCTGTTTCACTCCCGAGCCCCAGAAGAGGGGTTGACAAGTGATAGGAGCTCGCCGGATCTGTGAAGATCGCTGGATTGACCCTCACTGTCCGGGATCGGCAAGTCAGGGTGCGTCCGTGCAGCCAGTCGCAGTTTCTCTAGGTCGCCACTCGATGGACCTGGAGGCAGGTGTCGACGCCGAAGCGCCGGTGTTGTTTCTGCTCCTTCGGACCGAAGAACCTTGTCGTCTCGGCCATCGGGATGACCTGCGGCTGATCGACTCCATACCGTCGCCCATGGGTCACGACAGTCGCCTTCCCGCTGGCGAGAACGTTCTTCATCCAATCGGTACGTTCGCCATAGGGAAGGGCGATCAGGAAGCTCTCGTCGTGCTCGACGGCGACGACCGGAGTTGCGTAGGTGCGACCCGAACAGCGTCCCACGTGACGGACGATCGAGGTGCCGGACTGTTCCGTCCCAGCAGATCGCATGGCGAGAGGCCGTGTCGCTCGCGTCAGTCTGCGTAGGGCAGCCTGGGTGGCTCCGTTCATTCCTTCAGAGTGCCTTCGGGTTGTTCCTTGGGGTAGGGCCGAATGACCCGACGTAGATCGCCGCCGCCCCGGGACTACCGGCTCGCAGCCTGGCGACTCCATCGACATGATTGCGCGCGAAAGTGCCTCGTTCGCCAGGTGGGAGTGTCGGTTCGGTTCCGGCCCGTGCGAAACTGCTTCTGTGGACAACTCTCCGCGCATCCATTGGGCGCCGTCCATGTCGGACGCCGAGTGGATCGCGTACCGAGTCGGCGACCTGGGCGGGGGAGTGACATCGGTCGTTCCCAGGGACTATGAGGCGTATGCCCGTATCTTGCATCCGGCCTGGTTGGAAGGCGGCGAACGGAACCAGGATTCACCGATACGGTGGCACACGGTTGCCGAGTGGAGCGGTGTTGGCCTGACCAGGTTGGCCCAGTTCCACTCCGTCGCCCTCAGCCCTCGCGGGATCCAAGGGGATCCACCGTATGACAGGGGCCCCACTACGGGATCGACGAGCCAGCGTGACCTCGAGGCGCTTGCGTCCATCCTGAAACGGTGGACGGCCACGCCAGAACATTGTTCCTTCTGCGTCTGGGAAGGGTGGGGCTGCCTCAGGGTGCCACCGGAGGTTGACCGGGGTCCGAGGGTGAGGTTGCCCGGGCGTGACTACTTGCTCTACCAGGGGCCGATCGAAACTGCCCTGCTCAACGTCGCGGAGAAGCCATGGCGCCAGACACCGAACCTCTGGTGGCCACGCGACCGCTCCTGGTTCGTGGGGAGTGAGATCGATCTGACGTGCTCGTACGTTGGTGGGCCCCAAAGCCTGATCGATGAGTTGCTGGCCACGAGATCCCTCGAGGTGTTCCGGGCTCTTCCCCATGATCCCCTGCTCATCGTCGAGCCGTGGATTCAGGCACGCGTTGCCAACGCCGTCGATGAACTCTTCGCGACCGGTTCGACACTGGTCTCGTTTCCCCCCTTCGGTTGGGTCCGAGCTCAGACCGAGCAGGTCCCGGACGGCCGTTGGATGGAGACCACCTGGGCCTCCGAGAGGGTCGTACGAGGTCGAAAGAAGAGCACGACGCCACGATCGATGGGTCGTCTAGAGGAGTACGAGGACGCACGTCGAGTTGCGGCGTCTGGACTGACGCGGCTTATCATCGATCTTGCGGACTAAGAGAGTCCTGCCCAGAACGCCGGCAGTGAGCGACTGGGTCAACTAATCCGGAGCGGTGGAGCGCAGCCGATCCAGCGTCTCTTGGATGCGCCGAGCGTCCGTGGATGGGATCTGGATCTCCAGCAATTTCCTGCGACTCCTCGCACCCCTCACGAGCGCCACTGATCGACGTGGTGTCTCAAGCGCCGATGCCACTGCCTTCAGGGCAGCTTCGGTTGCTCGCCCGCCATCCGCTGGCTCAACCACCCGGACAACGAGCACGCCATCGAAGTCCCCGCCGACAGAAGCTACTGATGCATTGGGTCGGACATGGATCTCCAGTCGCATGGGACGCAGTCTGCACGCTGCGTGAGTCCGGTGCCCCTACCTCCGGATCTGGGACGACGGAGATGACGGTGACCGGGCCGTCTCGATGCCTATGCTCAGCACTCTGTTCGCAATCACCCCGGCAAACCGGGATAGAGCTCGCCGAAATCGCATTTCTTCTCATCTTGATTGCAGGCGTGTGGCTTGTTGCAGCCGAAAATCCCAGCCTTGCGACTCCAGAGAGTCCGAACGATCGTCGCAGGTGCAGCGCTCGCAGTGGCCGGCGCACAGCTCATCATCGCCACTCACTGGGGCCATTTCGGCTAACACCCAGCAACCGGTGACTGCCTCTGTTCGTCGGGAACGGTGGCGCCCTGCGGCACCATCGAGCTGGGCGCGAACCAATGCGGACGAAGTGGGGTCAATATGGATGTGCCAAGAGGGTGCTCACACTGAGACAGTGAAGCTCTGGTTGAAATCACGCGGTCGTACAGGAGCCGCGATGGTGGCGGGTTGTGCACTTGCTCTGGGGGCACTGACGACTCCTCTTGCTCCGAGTGCTGGGGCGGCAGCCGTCACACTCCAAGGCTGGACATCCCATTCCGCCTACGGCCTGCAGCTGTCGGTTCCCAAGACCTGGGGCGTCGCCTACTTCCAGAACTGCCCACTGCGTAAGTCCGGAACACTACTGATCGGCGCACCCGCCTACTACAGCAACTGCGCCCTCATTCCAGCAGACGCGAACATCATCTCGATGCAGCCCCAGAAATCAGGGGCGGCGCTCTCCGGTCGCGTCAGGCACCTCGTCGTCCATGGCCTCCAAGTCACCTCCTATTCGACGACACCAGCACCCTTCAGCCAGACGACTTGGGTTGTTCCCTCCAAGCATGTTGTTCTCGCGGCGATGGGGCCTCGATCTTCGGCGGTCCTACGTACCTTGACCGTTGCAACTTCTCGGGCTCTGCCGGCCCCCGGAATGCTTCGGGGGACCGTGTATCTGCTCGCCTTGATGCGCACGCCGGTAACTGGGCCGGTTTCGGTCGCGAGAGTCAGCTCTCATGGCTCGGACTCGACGACGATCCAAGCGTATGACGCAGAGTTCTGGGACACCTTTCCTCCGGGCAACTATCGGCTGACAGGTCACGCTGGCGACGCACCATGTACCCCAGTGAAGAGTGACGGTCCGGTCAGGCCAGACCACCGATGCTCCCGAAATCGACTGCCAGGGAGAATGACCACCGCACAGGTGCCACCGTGCACCGGGTCGGACACCCTTCTACGAACGCTCCGCGACTGCTTTGACCTGTTCAAGAGTACGGAGCATGTCTCGTTGATTCCTGCGCTCCCGCAAGAAACCCCCGAGCGGGTACCAGATCTTTGTGAAGAGGTTGTCACCCAGGTCGAACGACTCGGTGACGTCGGTCCCACCGTCGTCGGTGGCTCGAAACTCGTAGCGCCAGGTGTTCACCGGCCGCTCCCGCATGATGACGGCGAACTCGAATACTTCGCCCGGCTGGCACTCGGTGACTTTGCAAGTGGTCCAGTAGAGGATGGGCCAATTCTCGTTGCGCCTTACGTGGCCCCGGTACCGTGCGCCGACGACCGGACCGGTGGCGCCATCGATCCATTCCGCCTCAATGACCTCAGGGCTGTAATCGCCCATCTTGGTGATGTCGCTGACCACCCCCCAGACGATCTCCGGTGGTGCGTCGATGTGGAGAGTGACTTCGGCACGCATTACGACAAACCTTAGGGCGCCTCACGCCACCTGTCTGATCCGCAATGAACTACCTGCCTGGACGCCGGATGAGGACCGTTCAGCCCAGTAGGAGTGATCCCACGTTCGACGGCAATGCCCCCGGGGTCGCGATCACTGCGGCAATTGCGGCGATCGCCACAACGACCGCTCTGGCGCCGCGACGATTTCCTGAGTGGGCCCGTCACGCCACCATTGTCAACCGTCCGCGCCTTCACCGGTAGGGGGTGTCCCGTACGGCGGGACGGAGGCAGGCACGAGCTCTGGCTGTGAAGAGGCTGCGCACCGCCGCTTGTCAGCCCGGCCACGCTTCGCTAAGAACGGAGGGTGGGCGTTCAAGCGCCTGCATCCCGGACATCAGACGGTTCGGGCGCACCGAGACACCCCGGACTCGGTCGGCCTCTCTCACTCCGGGGTGATCTCCAACCCCACCATCGCACCGCGCTGCCGCCCCAGATGGAATCTCTTCTTCAACCACCATCCAGCCATGACGAATGGCATGTCTCGACGGTACTTATGCCTAATGAGCACCTCTATGCGCTCGAGTTCTTGTTGTCCTTCGAGCACGTCCACCCTGGCAGCGTGAGCAGCGCTACGGAGTCGTCCGCTTGCTGTGCACAAGGCCACTTCGACAGATGGATGGCTTCGGATGCGCTTCACCTTGCCCGAAGTCATGTCCGTCTGCACCAGGAGCCGACCACCCTCTTCGACGAACCAGACAGGGGTCTTGACCGCGGTCCCGTCTCGCTTGTAACTGGTGATACTGAGGTAGCGGCCGCGGAAGGTCGTCGTCGGTAGCGAGGGCATGGGCCTCACCTCCTGAGTCTGCATCTTCATTTCTACCGTGACGCCAGGAGGCCACGCCGACCAGAGTCGATGGTCCTGTAAGGGACCCGGTAGTCCGCAGTCGGCGTTGGCCTAACAGACAAACGCCCCACCGTCCCGGCGAACGGGGGGACTCAGGCAGCGTGAGTCTGGATCATGCAAAGGAGGTCGCGTTCACGCTATACAGCTTCCCGGCGTCGCAACTAGGACGACGCTTCTTAGGGAGGAGATGCAATGCCGAAGATGGTTATCACTCACAGCGTCGTCGATATCGAGAACTGGCTGAGTTTCAAGGCGGAAAGAGCCGAGCGTATTGCCGAGATGGGAGGCTTGAATGCGGTGGATCTGGTTGCGGAAGACGGGAGCAACTCCGTGGCCATCATCGCTGACGTTGATGACCCTGCGGCAGTCAAGGCGGCGCTCGCGCTACCGCCCGCGGAGCTGAGTGAGGCGATGGCACGGCACGGAGTCGTGCCTCCGTTGACGACCTACATCGAAAGGTAGGCGGCCGGCGGTCCTCGATCTTCGCAGGCCAACACCTCGGGTCCTGCCCTCGAGCTCTCGCCTTGTCCTCGGCCTTCAGCCAGTTGCACAGCGTCTGGTCGGGGTTCCCCAGTTCCGCCGCCACCTGGCGGATGGAGCGATCACCTCGGCGTGCCAACTCACGGGTTTCCCGGCCCGAACTCCTCGGGATAGATCGACCGACGACCCACTGCGGGCTCCTTCCTCACGGTCTTCCCCAGAATGAGGTGTCCACGAGAGCGGGTCAACTCCAAACCGGCCCGCTCCCGAGGGCGGGTCAGGAGCGGACCGGCACGCCCGCCGCTGGAGGCATCCACGTTGAGAGCCTCCTGCGCAGCCCGGCGCCCGGCACGGTCGCCCAAGTGGACTTTCGGCCCTCCCACCCTGGACCGATTTGTGGCCAGACTTGAGGCAAGGCCAATCAGGTTTGGCTGGCGCTGTCAGACGAGTCGTAAGGAGGCATTCGCGTGCAAGCTGCTGTCGGAGACAAGATCGTCGTCAGGGGCCACCACACAGGACAGCCCATCCGCGAGGCCGTCATCATCGCTGTCGAGGGTGAGAACGGAGCCCCTCCCTACCGGGTGCGGTGGAGTGATGACGGACACGAAGGATTCTTCTTCCCGGGATCCGATGCCGTCGTCGAGCACCACCCGGCCGAAGGGTGACCGGTGGTTCCGGGAGAGGTCGTGTCCCGAGAATCTCAAGGGGCTGAAAGGGCTGGGGCAATTCGGGGGGCGACGGTCGACCTGAGCGAGCGGGCAAGAGTGGGTCGGTGGAGGAATATCGAAGCGCCAGAAGAATGCCGTCCAATGGAGTGATCTTGCACGTGTCCTTCTCGGCTCTCCTGGGTCATCGAGTATGGCAACGTCGGGTTCTGTCTGCGAGGGGTCGTGGGGTATCGGCCAACACGTGACGTTGTCTCGATGGATTGCTCGTGCGAGCACCTCGAGGGGCTGACGGGACTATGGCAGTTGGGCGACTCGAGCCAGGTCCCGGCGGACGGGGACACCCAGTGCCCGCCGGTATCGGCTGTGGCCTCAGCACTTCCCGGACGGCCTGTGGGCGTCAGGGAGACAGGATTGAGGTGTGCCCGAGACTCAACGCAGTCAGCGTCCTGTGGACCGCCAACTGTATGACGTACCTGTCGAGGGCGTGAGGTGACCGGAGCTGAAGACACCCCGTCCCCGATAGCGCTCGAGAGGGCAGACTCGCTACCTGATCCACGAGAACCATTAGCCCTTCTCTTCCAAAGTCTGCGCACATCTGCGAACGGACTCTCGTCGCGCGAAGCCGCTCGTCGGTTGGTGGTTGAAGGGCCAAATGAATTGACCCGGCGGGGCGGCCGGCAATGGCCACGAGAACTAGCACGTCAGTTCACCCACCCGCTGGCGCTCTTGTTGGGCGTCGCCGCCCTGCTGGCGCTGGTCAGTGGATCCCCAGTCCTTGCCATTGCCATCGCGGCGGTTATCTTGCTCAACGTGTTCGTCGCCTTCCTCCAGGAACTCCAAGCCGAGAACGCTGTAGAAGCGCTCGCCGCGTACCTCCCCGCTCACGCTCGGGTGCTGCGCGACGAACGGGTTCAGGATGTTGCGGCGAGCACCCTCGTTCCGGGTGACATCCTTGCCATCGAGGAGGGTGACCGTATTTGTGCTGATGCGCGGGTCATCGACGGCACCATCGAGGTCGACCTATCCACACTTACAGGCGAGTCACTGCCGGCGTCTCGCTCAGCGCAAGCGCAGTCCGCGAACGTTTCACTCCTTGAGAGCCCCAACCTCGTGTTCAGCGGCACGGGGTGCACCGGTGGAGAAGCGCGAGCGGTGGTAACCCGCACGGGAATGCGCTCCGAACTGGGACGAATCGCTGCGCTTTCCGAGTTGGTGGATCGCGAACCGAGTCCCCTGGAACGACAGGTGAAGCGAGTCGCCTGGCTCATTGGAATCGTTGCCATTGGAGTGGGGATTGCCTTTCTCCCCGTGGGGCTGGCTGCCGGTCTCTCGATCACGGCGGCGGCGAGCTTCTCCATCGGACTGCTAGTTGCCAACGTCCCTGAAGGTCTGCTCCCGACAATCACCCTGGCTCTTGCCGTCGGGGTGCGAGATCTGGCTCGTCGCGGTGCAGTGGTTAAACGACTATCGGCAGTGGAAACGCTTGGGTCGACGACGGTGATCTGTACAGATAAGACCGGCACTCTGACCCAGAATCGCATGCGGGTCACGAAGATCTGGACGATAGGCGCCGCTTATGATCGAGACGTCCCAGACCACGATTCACAGGCTATGGCCACCTTTGCCGCAGTCGCCAGGTGCGCTGCACTGTGCACCACGGCTCAACTGGGAGAAGGATCCGATCGGGTCGCAGTGGGAGACCCAACCGAGCTCGCACTCCTTGAGCTGGCACAGGACTTCGCATTCGGTGTTAGCGCGCAGGATCGGGATTCTGGGCGGCTCGCGATCTTTCATTTCGATCCAAGCCTTGAGCGCATGTCAACCGTTCATCCCGAGGATGGACACACCTTGACGGTTAACACCAAGGGTGCGCCCGAGACCGTGCTATCTCTCTGCACCGAGATCATCGGAAGCGATGGTGAGGTGAGGAGGCTCACTCAAGCAGATCGCGTTCAGATCGGTGGGGTGGTCGACCAGTATGCGAAGGCAGGACTTCGACTCTTGGCGATCGCTCGTCGAAGCCTCCAGCCCGAAACGACGCTCGACGCTCGCGACGATGTCGAGCGCGCACTTTGTCTCCTCGGAATCTTGGCGATGTTTGATCCTCCAAGGCCCGAAGTAGCCGACGCAATTGTTAAGGCACACGGGGCCGGCATTCGAGTACATGTTGTGACGGGGGACCACCCCCTCACAGCTGCGGTGATCGCTCGGAGCCTGGGTATCGGGTCGCCTCGATCGCCGGTCATGACGGGGGCAGAGCTCGATCAGCTGAGCGAAACCGATCTCGACGCACTGCTCACGGCTGGGGACGAGGTCATCTTTGCTCGGAGTTCACCGGAAGCGAAGCTGCGCATCGTCGATGCGCTGCGCGACCTCGGTGAGATTGTCGCCGTGACCGGAGACGGCGTGAATGATGCACCCGCCTTGCATCGTGCTGACATCGGTGTCGCCATGGGACGATCCGGTACCGACGTCGCCCGAGAGGCGGCCACCATGGTGCTCACCGACGACAACTTCGCCACAATCATCGGCGCTGTCGAAGGAGGTCGACGTGTCTACATCAACGTCAGGAAGTTCATTGTCTACATCTTCACCCACGCGGTCCCCGAGGTGGCTCCGTTCCTGGTCTTCGCACTTGCAGGAGGGGCTATCCCCCTGCCGATCACCGTCATGCAGATTCTGGCCATCGACCTCGGAACCGACACGCTCCCTGCTCTGGCCCTGAGTCGGGAGCCTGGCGAACCGGGGCTGATGAACCGGCCACCACGGCCACCACGGGAGAGTGTCATTCGCCCATCGATGCTCGCTCGCTCGTGGGGCTTCATGGGTATCATTTCGGCAGTCCTCGTCCTTGCTGGGTACTTGATCGTGCTTCAACAGGGCGGGTGGCATCCGCACGCCAAGACAGGTACCGGATCACCTTTGCATCATCTCTACCAGCAGGCTACGACGGTCACCTGGCTCGGAATCGTGGCATGCCAGATTGGCACGGCGTTTGCGGTGAGAACGGAACGTGCGTCGTTGTGGACCGTGGGCGCCTTCTCAAACCGGCCGCTCCTTGCGGGCATTGGATTTTCGCTTGCTTTCGCGTTCACTCTGATCTATTTCCCACCCCTTCACCATCTATTCGGAACTGCTGCGCTCTCGCCCAAGCAATTGGTGATTGTGGCGCCATTCCCATTCATCGTGTGGGGCGCAGACGAGTTGCGGCGCGCCGTCGTGCGTCATCGGATCGCGAACGGCCTAAGTGGTGAGGGGTAGCGGCAGTTGCCACTGACATTGGGAGTCATGCGGACTACGGGATTATCTACGCCTGTTACGACTACCTCGACGAGACAACGGGGCTACGCGGTTCGGTGAACTCGCCCCGCCCCGGCAGCGAAGACGTGGCGACGACGATGGAGGCCCGAGTCTCTGCCCCTGATGGGTGGGGGAGTGGACTTCGACACCTGTGACATCGCCCCAGGTGCCGGCACTCGGGGACCGCGCATCCGGGACCAGGAGGGCCGTGGCGGCCGGCGGGACGTTCGCCTCTGGTCCCGCTCCACGTCTGGCGGCTCAATGGACATCACATTCACAGGCGTGAGACGTGCCTCTACACGTGTGGGGCCATTCGCGGTCTGTGGGCAACCAAGAGGTCGGATGATGGGAACAATCACCGGGGGTGAAGTCGTCGCAAGGGCACTGGCGGCAGAGGGTGTCCAATTCCTCTTCGGGCTGCCTTCACCAGAAGCGGACCCGCTGCTGGCCCAGTTGGAACACTATGGGATTCGCCTGGTCACGGTCCGACACGAAGCGGCTGGAGTGCATATGGCCGAGGGTCTCTACAAGACAACAGGTCGAGTCGCTGCAGTGCTCGGCAATCCGGGACCAGGTTCGGCGAACCTCTTGCCCGGGGTGGTCACGGCTCGCCATGAAGGCGTGCCCGTCGTGGTCCTGACATCGCAACACCGCCTGGGGATCGTCTATCCCACACCACCGTCGACATTTCAGGGTCAAGACCAGCTCGACCTGTTCCGTCCGACCGTGAAATGGGGCGGTCCAGTGTTCGAGTGGGAACGGATCGGCGAGGTCATGCGGATGGCGTTCCGTGAGATGTGGAGCGGCCGGCCCGGACCGGTCCATGTTGAGTTGCCTGCACCGATTCTCTACGCCGAAGGCGACGAAGCGGTCGCCGTGATCCTTCCACCCGCGGCGTCCCGACCTCCCTTGCCCCGAGCATCCGAGTCGCAACTGACCGAGGCGGTGACGATGCTGTGTGGCGCGGATCGTCCACTGGTGATCGCAGGTAGCGGCGTCGACCGCGCCGGCGCTGGCGAGGCCCTGATCGAGGTCGTCAGGCTGCTCGGGTGCCCGGTGATGACGAGCATGGCCGGACGGGCAAGTGTCCCGAGCACCCATCCCAATTATGTTTCCGGATTCGGCTCGGCCGGCGACCTGGCCCGCAGCGAGGCGGATGTCATTCTGGTTGCCGGGTCCCGCATGGGAAACCTCGATCTTCCCTTCGACAAGTACTGGGGGGACCCGGCCGGGCAACGACTCATTCAGATCGATATCGAACCTCGCAACATGGGCGTCACGCGGCCGCTGGCCCTCGGCATCGTCAGTGATGTACGGGACGCGCTCGAGGGCATCGCCAGCCTCCTGGCCAAACGGGAGGCGGCTCCCAGTGGCGGCACGGGTCTGGTGAGGTACCGGGAAGTCGATGCGGCCTGGCAGGAGCGGCTATTGGCTCCGGTCGCGCAGTGGGCAGGACCGGGCATCCACCCGGCTGTGGCGATGGCGATCGTCGGCCAGGTGTTCGGGCCCGACGCGATCTACGTGGCCGACGGAGGCAACACCTCACTGTGGGCTTACGGGGCGCTGCCCCCCACCCGGCCGCGCTCGTATCACAGCATTCTCGAGCTGGGCATGTTGGGCTCGGGGATTCCCCAAGCCATCGGAGCCAAGCTCGGCGCCCCTGAACGCGATGTCGTGTGCGTCACCGGCGACGGTGCGGCGGGTTTCAACGCCATGGAGTGGCAGTCCGCGGCGCGGCGAAAGGCTCGACATCACCACGGTCGTGTTCGCCGAAGGGTCCTGGACGATGGAGGAGCCCAATGAGCTGGCGTTCTACGGGCAGACCTTTGGCACGAGCCAGGGCGAAGTGCGCTGGGACATCATGGCGCAGGGCTTGGGATGCCACGGTGAGTACGCCAATCGAATCGACGACGTCGAGCCGGCGTTGCGGCGGGCAAAGGAGGTTGCCGGGCCGGCGGTTGTCTGCCTCCGTACCGACCATGATGCGAACCTTGCCGTCCCGCCGGAGATGATCCAACGCTTCTTCGAGGTGTACTCAGGACCCGCGCCAGGGGCGATCGCCTAACTGGACCTTGGGGCGAGGGGGGTTGGCCCGCGGCAGTGCGAGCCCGAGTGACCCGGTTCGTGGTCGCCCTCTGAATCGCAACAGGGAGGTGCATAGCGGTGGGCGAAGGCCGCGACGACGAAGACCCGCGAACCGAGAACAATGCCGACCCGATCGCCCGTAGTCCATGGCGGATGCCCGAGCGTGGATGTCTACCCCAACGCAGCCCGATAACCCCGCAACGACGTGTTGCTCACCGGGTGGCCCGCATCCGTTGATAGGTGCGCGGGGCCACTGTGCGCAGGATTGGTGCTAGGAGCGGCAGTACGGCCACATTGATCTCCAGCCGTGGGTCAAACATCCGGCGGAGTACGAGCGACGAGACCTGCTCCTCGGTGCGCCGGACAGCGCGAGGCGGCATGGACAGTCCGCCGTCGCGCACCGCCGCCAGTCCCATTTCAGTCGGCACCCATCCTGGGTACACCGTATGGAGGAACACACCATCCGGTCGCGCGTCGTAGGACAGGCTCTCCGTCGCTGCAGACAGGGCCGCCTTGCTCGCGGCGTAGTCGGCTGCTCCCGGACCGGGAGCGCGCCCGTCGTCCGAACTCATGTTGGCAATTGCGCCAACCCCTCGTTTCCGCATCCCAGGTAGAACGGTCACCATCCCAGCGACGGGAGCGATGAAATTGACCTCCATGATGGATCGAAGTGATGCTGTGGTCGTCGGTTCGGTGCGCATGATCCCACCGACTCCGGCGATGTTGGCCAGAATATCGATCCGGCAGTGTTCCGCTTCTACCTGATCCAGCAGGACTACGAAGGAGGCGGCCTCGGAGAAATCACAGACCCTGTAGGACGACTCCGGACTATGTCTGCGCATCTCGTCGACGAGGGCCTGTAAGCGCTCCTCACGCCGCGCCACGCCGACCACCACCGCCCCGGCTGAGGACAGGTCCAGGGCGAGACGACGACCGAGGCCCGCGGTAGCCCCGGTCACGACGGCGACCTTCCCCCGGTAGTCCCGCACCAGCCGACGGCTCCTCAGTCCCACCGCCACCACCGTACTGAACAGGCATCGCCTGTGATTAGCCCTCGCAACCGGCATCTACGTCGGCTCTCACGGGAGGTTCCTAGCGGCTCTCTTGCCGGATGGGGTCGGCCTGCGAGTGATCATCAGACGGCCCCCCAGGGTGCGGTTGGGGAGCCCGATGCGGCTGCCATCTTGAAGCTGAATGGCAGCTCCGGACGTCGGTCCCATTCTCGACGGGGCGTCTACGCCAGAACCGGACCGGACCCACAGATGTCGAGGGCTGGTGGAGGAGGGGCGTCTCGAGACTCTTGCTCAGCTCTATCCCTTGTCTGCCCAAACCCGGTGATGGGGGCAGGGGGGAGAACCTGGGCGATTAGGCACTCATTCCACCGTCGATTGCCACCTCGGCCCCCGTGACGTAGGAGGCGGAATCGGACAGTAGGAAGGCCACGACCTCGGCCACCTCGCGGGGCGTCCCCACACGGCCGAGGGGTAGATTGGCAAAGCGCGCTGCACGATCGGCTTCGGGCACCGGCAACATGGGCGTGTCCACGGCACCGGGAAGTACCACGTTCACGCGGATGCCCAGGGGCCCGAGCTCCACCGCCGCGGTGCGGCTGATGCCGCGCAAGGCCCACTTCGTGGCCCCGTACGCCGTGTGCCCGGGGACACCTCGGACCCCGGCGTTGGACGACACGTTCACGATGGAGCCACCACCGCCGTCGCGCATGGCGGGCACCACGGCCTGGATCCCGAGCAGAGGGCCCAGGGTATTGATGCGCCATATCCGCTCGAGATCCGCCGCCCTCTCGTCGAGCAGCGGACGGACACGGTGCACCGCCGCGTTGTTGACCAGACCGTCGATCCGTCCATGGCGATCGAGGGTGAACCGGACCACGCGCTCCCACGCGACGGGGTCGCTGACGTCCGCTTCCAGGTCCACCCGGCCGCTGACGTCGGCGGTGACGACGTCCCAACCCTGGGCGCGCAACAGCGCTGATTCGGCCGCGCCCTGGCCCCGTCCGGCCCCAGTCACGACCGCCACGGGGCTCATCGCGTCATCTCGAATCGACGGGACACGGCCTGATCCTAGGCCGGGCAGCTCGATAGCCTGGAGCTGTGTCGCACCCATCTCGCCTCGCCCTACAGAGGCATCCAAGCGCGCCCCTACGGCCGTGACGAGGAACCGACACGCCGGCGAGCGGTTCACTGACGGGGACGCCGTCATCGCGGCCGCTCTCGAGGACGTCAGTGTGCCCGCGCTGCTGTGCTCACTCGTCCACATGACCGGAGACGCCTCTTGGATCCGCGGCGACGTCCGACCACGCCACGCGATCTCCTTGGACATCCAGAGCGGAATCGCCGAGCCGGAGCGGGCCGATGTGCAACGACAGGCGCTGCCCGCCATCGCCGCCTACCGCGACGGTGGCTGTGTCCCTGTGGAGCTGACGACCGAGCTCCAACTTGAGATGATGGCGTTCCTGGGATGTCGCCCCGTCGAGGGCCGTCTGGCTGGCCTCTTCTTCGACGACTTGCAGCTCGGGGGCGGCGATTCGGGGGCGGTCTCGTGGGGCGACGAGATCCCCGATGCATGCCGGGCCGAATCGCCGGTGGTCGTCGTCGGATGCGGCATGGGCGGGATCCTCGCCGGCATCCGCCTGGCGCAGGCCAGGCTGCCCTTCACCATCCTCGAGAAGAACGGGGGGCCCGGTGGCACGTGGTGGGAGAACCGCTACCCCGGGGCCCGGGTCGATGTGGGGAGCCACCAGTACTGCTACTCCTTCGAACCCGCCGACCACTGGAGCGAGTTCTACTGTCGCCAACCGGAGCTGCGCGCCTACTTCTCGGACGTGCTCGACAAGTACGGATTGCGCCCCCACTGCCGTTTTGGGACCAGCGTCTCGGACATGACCTGGGACGACCAGGAGTCGATGTGGCAGGTCCGGGCCCGCGGCGCCGACGGCACGGAGGAGACGCACGACGCCCGGTTCGTGATCAGCGCGGTGGGTTCTCTCAACATCCCCCGACTTCCCGACATCCCGGGCATGGCGGCGTTCGACGGTCCGTCCTTCCACTCCGCCCGTTGGCCCGAGGACTTGGACCTGACCGGCCGGCGCGTGGCGCTGATCGGCGCCGGCGCCAGCGGGTTCCAGATCGGTCCGGCCATCGCCGATCAGGTGGAGCGCCTCACCATCTTCCAACGCACAGCCCAGTGGATTATCCCCAACCCGCTTTACCACGCTCCCGTGCCACCGGGGGACCACTGGGCCCTGCGACACTTGCCCTACTACGGGCGCTGGTACCGGTTCATCATGACCTTTGCTGGTATCGCCGTCGGCATGGACCCCTATCGGGTCGACGCCGAGCACGAGGACCGGACCAGCCAGTCGGTCAACGCGGGCAACGCGCGACGAGCCGCTGCGCTCGTCGCCTCCATGACCTCACTGCTGGTCGACCGGCCGGACCTGGTCGACAAGATCGTGCCCGACTACCCGGCCACCGGGAAGCGCATCCTGCAAGACGACGGGACGTGGTTGCGATGCCTCCAGCGACCCAACGTGGAGCTCGTCCGGACGGCGATCGACCGGATCGTTCCTGATGGCGTGGTCGACGTAGAGGGGAACCACTACCCGGCCGAGATCGCCTGCTTCGCCACCGGGTTCCGTCACAACGACTTCCTTGCCTCCATGGAGGTCACCGGGCGCAGGGGTGTGCGCTTGCGGGACCAATGGGGAGACGAGCCGACGGCCTACCTCGGGATCACCATCGCGAATTTCCCCAATCTGTTCTGCGTCTACGGACCCGGGACCAACCTGGCCGCGGGAGCCAGCCTCTTCTACCACTCCGAGTTCCAGGTCCACTACGCCATGGAGGTGATCCACGAGACCCTGGCGTCGGGAGCGCGGTGGTGTGAGGTGCAGGCACTCGCGCACGACGAGTACGCCGCTCGCTACGAAGCCGAGATCGGGCAGATGGTGTGGTCGCACCCGTCCATTCGTCACAGCCACTACAAGAACCCGTCTGGCAAGGTCTTCACCCTCTCGCCGTGGGCCCTGGACCAGTACTGGGAGTGGACCCGACGGTTGGAGCCCACGGATTACGAGTTCGGCTGACCGGCTCCCACGGTCGGCCGGGCACCAGCCGGGCCCAGCCCGAAAGTGCCGAAGTGCCTCACCAGGCCGGTGTCGGGAGGCGTGCTCGATCGTTGACGTCAGGTCAGAGGTGGAATACCGACCATCTCCCGAAACTCGTCCGTCGAGTTCGTGACGGGGAATGGCTCTGCGGGGACTGGAAGCCCGAGGCGTTCACAGATCGGATCCCAGCCGTCGCCAAGACTCCATACGAGCAGGCGGCTCGCCGGCACTTCGGCACGCACGGCATCGTTGTGGCGCATATAGGCATCGATCATGGCTTGCGGGTCGTCAAAGCGGTCGCTGAACCGGTCCCGCAGGAGCTTGCGTACCTCGTCCATCCAGGGCGCGATCTCCGGCGGCATGTTGTCGAAGGTTAGGAAGATCGTGTTCGAGGCGCTGCGGTACCACTCTTCGGGATCGCGAACCGACAGCAGCACAAGCGCATCGGGGTTGACACTTGACAGTTCTCTCCAGAACGCCCCACCCGGCCAGTCCACGATCGCCCCATAGCGGTCCAACATTCGTGACCAGTCGACCGGTCGACCTTCAATGGCGTCGATCCAGGCTGGTACTTGGTCAGGATCCCCGAGTATCTCGAGCATGTGGTGACACGGGGCATCGAGTAGCTGCTCGAGCGCCAGCTTGAGTGAATGCGTCCCCGTTCGGCCGACGCCGGCACCAACGACTTTGAGTTCCACGAGTCCCTCCTCCTGACGTGACAAACACCGGAGCCGATCACTGAAAGCCAGATGCAGATCGAGCAACCCTTGCGCCGGCCGATCCTGCCATAGATCGACGGATCAGGTGCTCTCGGTGTCGGAGGAAGCACACAATGCCCTTATCCAAACGACGGGGCGATGCTGGTTGTTCTTCACACGCTGGCCCGATCACCCGTGATCGAGGTCACCTCCAACCTTCGATGGTTGGAGCCTCGATGTGCCCAGTCTCGGCATTGTCGGGCGCCCCCGTCGTGCCGGCCTGCCCACCGTCCCCGCGAACTGGGACACGCTGGCGTGAGGGCCCCTGTCCGCCGGAGAACAGACACTGAGGCTGAGAATCCTTCAAGGGAGTCAACCCGACTGAACGCTCGGGTCAGAACTGGCTAAGAAGGAAGCTGCAATGACTCGAGGCCGCCACTCATCCCAGGTGCAAGTCGTCCGGCTCACCTACGCCCGCAGGCTCGGCTTCGCCGCCGTGCTCGCCCTGGTGGCCGCCTGGGTCGCGGTGACGGTGGCCCCGGGACCGGTCCCCACGGCCCGCCCGGCGACTGCGCCGACGCTCGGCGTCTACGCAGGCCCCGGGGACCCGGGCACCGTCAGCGACTTCGTGACCACGCTAGGCAGCCGTCCGGCCTACGCCATGGACTTCTTGGATGGTAGGAGCTGGACAAATCTGTCCAACCCGACCTGGTTCATGCAGCAGTGGCAGGGCACCCCCTACAAGATGATCTGGGGTGTCCCGATGCTGACCAACGTGTGCAGCCCCAACTCCGACCCCGCCATGGTCAACGGCAGCACCTGGTGCCTGGCCCAGGAGGCCACGGGGACGTACAACGCCCACTTCCGCCAGATCGCCCAGACCATGGTCAAGTACGGTTTCGGCTCCTCGATCATCCGGCTGGGCTGGGAGTTCAACGGAGACTGGTCCCCCTGGGCGGCAGCCGGCGACCCCTTGGCCTTCGTGGGTGCATACCAGCAGGTCGTGGATGCCTTCCGTTCCGTGGCCGGGTCGAAGTTCACGTTTGAGTGGAACCCAGATCTCGGGGACCTCGGGGTGGGCGACCTGACCAAGTACTACCCAGGCAATGCCTATGTGGACTACGTCGGCTTGGACGTCTACGACACCGTCTGGGGCAACTACCCCGGCTACCGAGCGCTGTTCAACCAGCAGAGGACGGGGAACTATGGGCTGAACTGGCTGGCTCGCTTCTCGGCGTCGAACGGCAAGCCCATGGTCTTTCCCGAGTGGGGACTCGGCTGGGGGACGTGCAGCACGAACGGGCAGCCCATCTCGGCTCCTAATCACCAGGCCTGCGGGGGCGATGATGCGACCTGGGTCCACCTCGTGGCGAGTTGGATTGCCAGGCACAACGTCATCGAGACCACCTACTGGGACTACGGCAGCTCCTCGGTGGTCTCCGGCCGGAACTCGTTCACGGCCGCCGCCCTGGTGGCACATTTTGCCAGGCCCACTTGAGATGGCAATGAGTGCCAATCGCTGGACTGTTCGCTTGAGGGTCTGGTTCGCGGAATAGGTCGAACTGAAGTGAAGAGTGTGGCCATGGTGCCGAACTGCCCACCGTCCCGGTGTACTGGGCCACCCTTGGGTCGGCAGCCAGCGATCGACATTCGGAGCCGAGAGAATCAGCGTCTTGATCAGCGTGGGTACGGCCGAGCAGCTCGCGGCGCTGGCCGAGTTTGCTGCCCGCCCTTGAGGTCGGGGCGGTATCTCCTCACCGGTCAGAGTCGTTCGTCCAGCTTGTACCGATACGGCCTCAGTTGTGCGGCGATCGTTGGTTCCTGATTCTCCCCTCGCGACGCTGCCTGAGCCCTTACCGCCGAGCGGTGCCTGATTGGCGATACCTGGGCAGCTGTAACTCGAAGCCGAACGGCAGCTCCAACGTCGGCCCCATTCTCGGCGGAGCGCTTCTGCGTCAAGATTGGATGTCGGCTGAAGTCCTCGCAGGCGACCCACTCCACGTTCTGGGACACGACTTTCCGATGAGAACCTGCCGAAGGCCTCTATTTCGCGTCTCGTCCTTGTGAGGTGAATGGCAAGAGCCACACATCGGCGAATCCAGGCCCAAAGAGAGACGGAGGACCCAAGATGACCAGCACAGAAAGCCGCTCCGGCGGCTCCGACCGCGTGATCGAGTCGTTTCATGATGCCGGGAACTCGGCGCTTGAAGCGGTTCGGACGTTCCTTGACACCGTGAACGGTGTGTTTCCCGACGTGAGTGCAGACGGTCCACGGCAGAAGATCATTGATTCGGCGTTCAAGATGACCGAGGAGCTCGTCGGTACGTCGACCCAGCTTGCGCAGAAGGTCGTCAAGGCGAGTCAGGACTTGCTGAGCGAGGCCGACAAGGAAGGGAGGAAGCTCTCGAAGGGGAGTTGACGCAGAGGCTCCGTTTCGTGAGCGAGGCCGCAGATTGAGGGTTGAGCGATCCCCCTCAAGGAAGACGAGGGCCGGCCAGTGTGGGCACACTGCCCCCATCGACTCTGATTCCAACCAAGCCCTTCGCCTCGGAGCAACTCCGAGGCTGGCACCACCGCGCGAGGGGCTTAGTTCCCCCCGAACGGTTGAGCGGTTGGCATGTTCCGCTGCAACCTACGCCGTTTGCCGAGCATTGGTCCAAGGAATTGCTTCGCGTGTCGTAGATCAGACGCCGTCTGACTTCGTTGACGCCTGATCAGTAACCAGCAGTTCGCCAGTGATCGCCGGGAGCGTTGTGCCGTTCGACTTGGCGGCTGGCACGATGGCGCTAGGCGTGTCGTTCTCTCCGAACGGAGGGACGGAGATGGCACAGCTGACGACGTGCACCGATTGCCGACAGACTCACTCTGCTCCGGGCCTGTCGGCAGGAGACTTGAGCTCGGGTCGTGAGTTCCAATTCCTTCTGGCCCACGGCCAGTGGTCGCCCCTCTCAGGATCGAGACAATGGAGGACTCCGATGAAGCCGTTTCATCGGTCATCGTCTGGTGGCGAGCCCTCTTGGCCTTGGTATCGGCCCGTCCTAATGCTTCCCGGATGATTTCGAGTTCCCGCTCTGCTCGTGCCACCCGCTCCAAGAGAGCCGGGAGGCCGATGGCATCAAGGGCGGCGACGGCCATGACTTCGTAGAACGCTTCGGGCGTGGTGACGGACTTGGGCATCGGATGGTTATCACGCTCGGCCATCCCTTTCGCCGCCAGCTGCACCTGCCATTCGTAATCGGACACGCAAGCAAAGTGTACGAGCCTGGTGCGCGTCGATCGCGGATTGGTAGCCGTAGTGGCGACCACGGTGTAACCGCGGTGGATCACGGCGTGATTGGCCCAGCTCGATCAAGACCTTCCTATGCCCGTTGCACGACCAGACCTGCACCTACTCACCATTCCGCCAGCCGTGCCGACCCGTTCGGTCGCATCTCGGCGGGCGAGCATCGGCCCGTCGGTCATCCCGATTGCGTCGCACGGTGGCATTTCCAGTTGCCGAGTCGAGCTCCATCCTCAAGCGCGGTTCTCCTCGATTCACTCGCCGAGTCAGGTCAGACGAAGCCACCCTCCCGTCGAACGGGGATAGCGGCCCACGACGGTAGCAACTGTTCACGCTCGATCTCCCCTTCGACAGGACTGACGGCATTGCTGATCCCATCCCGACCCTGCGGGCCACCATCCACGAAGTACAGATGTTCGGGTGGGATTCGCCCGGTGAAGCGATTTCGCTCCCAGATCCGACGTACTTCGCACTCTAGGGGGGTGTTCCTAGGCACTGAGGGTCGACCGACGACGGCCCCTGGCCGCAGAACACGAGGTGTCCCGGCGCGAGCGTTTGGGCCTGGGCGTCAGCTCGCGGCCGAGGGCCGTGTCGCCCCGACGTAGTGCAGGCTCCCGAAGGTGGCCCCGTCGCTCGCCGTGAACGGCTCGGCCCGAACGGCGGCGCCGGTGTGGGGCGCGTCGACCATGACCGTGGTGGCGCCGTCGGTGCCCACGTAGAGGCCGACGTGGTCGACCGCCGACGGCCCCTGGCCGAAGAAGATGAGGTCCCCCGGCGCGAGCGGTTGGCCGGGCGTCAGTTTCGCCGTGGCGTCGTACTGGTCCTGGGCCACCCGCGGCAGATGGACGCCGGCGACGGCCCACGCAGCCTGGACCAGGCCCGAGCAGTCGAAGCCGACGCCCGGCGACTCGCCGCCCCACACGTAGGGCGTCCCGATCTGCGCCACTGCCCACGCCACGACCAGCGCGCCCGTCGCCGAGGCGGCCGTTGCCGCCTGTGCGTAGCTGCGCGCCAGGGAGAGGACCTGGGCCACATAGGCCTCGGAATGGTTGTAGGCGAACAATGCGGCAGGGATGGCCGCCCCTCCGGCCGCACCGTCGGCGCACAAGAGGCGCGCCGCCGCGTAGACGGCGTCGGTGGGGTCGTAAGGGCTCGGTGGGTCGACGCCGTGGGGCGGTACGGGCTCGGCGTAGGCGGCGAAGGTGGCCGGCTCGAATTGCATCGGTCCTTCGGCCCCCGCTGCGTTGGCGCCGCTGTAGACCCCGGGCAACAGCGACTGGCCGTTGTCGGACTCCACCGTGCCGACCGCGGCGAGGACGGTCCAGGGCAGGCCCGGGCAGGTTGCCGCGGCGTCCCGGTAGAGCGCGAGCATCGGTGCGGGGATGCCGGCGAGGGCCTCGCTCGACGGACCGGGCGGCTGCGTGCTGACACCGAGCAGGGCGACGGCTGGCCCCACCACGGCCGTCCCGAGCAGCGCCAGAGCCAGGCCCGCGACGCCGGCGCCCGTCAGCACCCCCCGCAGGCCCCTCACGAAGGGCTCGCCGCCGTCGCCGCAGTCGCCACGGTGGGGAACGGTCGCCGACGGCGGCCCGGAAGCAGATCATCGCCTCGCTGGCCATACTTGGTCCATGAAGAGCACCATGCAGGACGCCCCCCTGCTGATCCGCGACATCCTCCGCTACGGCCGGCAGGTGCACGGGGACAGCCGGATCATCACCGTCGAGCTGGACGGGTTCCGGTCCGCGACCTACGCCGAGGTCGCCGAGCGGGCCGAGAAGTTGGCGGCCGCGCTCACCCGCCTCGGCGTGGGGGAAGGCGACCGGATCGGCACCTTCTGCTGGAACAACCAGGGACACCTGGAGGCCTACCTGGCCGTGCCCTGCATGGGGGCGGTGCTGCACACGCTGAACATCCGGCTGCCGACCGACCAGCTGGCCTACGTCATCAACCACGCCGAGGACCGCGTCATCATCGTCGACGCCTCGCTGATCCCATTGCTGGCCGCCGTCAAGGACGACCTGAAGACCGTCGAGACCATCATCGTGGCGGGGGAGGGGGACAGCTCGCCGCTGGGAGAGACCCTCTCCTACGAGGAGCTCCTGGCCGCCGAGGAGCCCGGCTTCGACTGGCCCGAGCTCGACGAACGCTCGGCGGCAGCCATGTGCTACACCAGCGGCACCACGGGCCACCCCAAGGGCGTCGTGTACTCGCACCGCTCCACCTGGCTCCACACCTACGCGGAGCAGGCGGCTTCCTCCATCGGCGTGACCGAGGGCGACCGCATCCTCGTCATCGTGCCCATGTTCCACGCCAACGCCTGGGGTACGCCGTACTCGGCCTGGATGGCCGGCGCGGACATCGTCTTGCCGCAGATGTTCCTGATGGGCGACCACCTGGCCGCCATCATCAACGAGCACCGGCCGACCATGGCCTGCGGCGTGCCCACCATCTGGAACGGGCTCCTGGCCATCGACACGCCGATCGATTTCTCGTCGGTGCGCATGATCACTGCTGGGGGAGCCGCCGTGCCCGCATCGCTCATTACGGCCTTCCGGGAGCGCTTCGGCGTCACCATCGTCCAGGGGTGGGGAATGACCGAGACGAGCCCGCTGGCGGCTGTGGCGCTGCCCCCTGCCCGCAACAGGGACGGCCACGACGACATGTACTACAAGGTCAAGGCCGGTCGCGTGCTGCCCGGCGTCGAGGTGCGCGTGGTGGCCGAGGACGGGACGACCATGCCCAACGACGGGGAGTCGGTGGGCGAATTCGAGATCCGGGGCCCGTGGATCACCGGCTCGTACTACAAGGACGAGGACCCGGCCAAGTTCCACAACGGCTGGCTGCGCACCGGCGACGTGGGCAGCCTCGACGACCAGGGTTACATGACGATCTCGGACCGGACCAAGGACGTCATCAAGTCGGGAGGCGAGTGGATCTCCTCGGTCGAGCTCGAGAACGCGGTGATGGCCCACCCCGACGTGTTCGAAGCCGCGGTCATCGCCGTCCCCGACCCCAAGTGGTCGGAACGTCCCCTCGTGGCCGTGGTGCCCGCCCCGGGCAAGACACTCGACCCGGCCGAGCTGGTCGCCTTCCTCACCGACCGGGTGCCGCGCTGGTGGCTCCCCGACCAGTGGACCTTCATCGAGGAGGTGCCCAAGACCAGCGTCGGCAAGTTCGACAAGAAGGTCATGCGTGCCGCCCACGCCGGGGGCGCCTACCAGGTGCACCACACGCTGCTGTCCAAGTGACGTCCGAGTCCTTGGAGGCCATGGCGGAGCGCCTCGAGGGGATCGCCGAGGAACTCGGCGACATGGCCATGGATGCATTGCGACGCGCGGGTTCGGGCGATCCCGACTCGGCGGAGACGGGCGAGGCCCTGGCCGCCGAGCGCCGGCTGCTCAAGGCGCGCCGCGGAGTGGAGAAGGCCGTGACCGCCCTGCGCGCGCGTCGTCGCGACGCCTCCGTCGACGACGGTGCCGCCTAGCGGCGCCCGCCACGGCCGTCGACTCTTCGTGGCCGTGTGGCCCGACGAAGCCACCCGCCGCCTGCTCGGACGGCTCGAGCTCGACATCGGGAAGGGTCGGGGGCTCCGCTTCGTCGGTTCGGCGCGCTGGCACGTCACGCTGCGCTTCCTCGGCCGCGTGGACGAGCCCGACCCGATCTCCGAGGCGCTGACGGCCTGCTGCGCCGCCTTCCCGGGCCCGCTCGAGTGCCGCCTGGGCCCGGCCACGGACTGGTTCACCGCGGTACGGGTCCTCCAGGTCCCGGCCGCCGGAATCGACTCGCTGGCCGCCGTCGTCCGCCGCGCCACGCTGCCCTGGGCGCCCGAGTCGCCCGACGAGCCGCCCTTCAACGGCCATCTGACCGTGGCCCGCTCGAAGGGGCGGCGTCACGCGGCGGCCGCCCGGGACGCCGTGGCCGGGCAGCCCTTCGAGGCCTCTTTCTCAGTGCGCCACGTCGACCTGGTGGCGTCGGACCCCGCGCCCGAGGGCCACCGCTACACGACGCTGGCCCGGGCGCACCTGGGCCCCACCGGGTCGTGACCCCGGCGCCGGGTCGCGTCAGGCGCCCGGTGCCAGGAAGTTGGTGATGCCCCGCGCCATGGCGGCGGCGGCCGACTGCTGAAACGCCGGCGACTCCAGCAGCGCCGCGTCGGTGCCGTTCTGCATGTTGCCGCACTCGATCAGCACCTTGGGGACCGTCGTCAGGTTCAAGCCGGCCAGGTCGTTGCGGGGGACGATGCCGCCCACGCCGGCGTAGTCGCTCACCGGCATCGAGGTCCCCGCGACGAAGGCGTCGCGCAGGAGCAACGCGAACAGGGCCGATGTGGTGAGGACGGCGTCGTTGAACCCGTCGGAGACGGGGGTGGAGACGGAGAAGCCGCGTCCGCCCGGGGGCCCGCCGTCGGCGTGGACGTCGACGGCGACGTCGACGTGCGCCGCGTCGAGGATGGCGGCGCGCGTGGTGACGCAGGGCCCGACGCCCTGGTCGTTCGGCCGCGTCATGACCACGGTGGCACCCTCGGCCACCAGGTCTGCCCGGAGATCGCCGGCCACGGCGAAGTTGAAGGCCGACTCGGTGTAGCCGTCCGCCGTCTCGGTCCCCGAGGTGTCGCACGCCTCGTCGCCGATGCCGTTGAACACCGGCTGGTCGACAACCGCCGCCGCGGCGCCGTTGCCCCCGTTGTGGCCGGGGTCGATCCCGACCACCTTGCCCGCCAACGGCGACCCGACGGCCAGCCAGTAGCCGCGGCCCCCAGCCGCCACGGCCATCCCGACCACCGGGGCGGGCACGGCGGTGCCGCCGAGCGAGCCGTAGAAGGCGGCCGCCCCGTAGGCGAACACCCCGCCGTCACCTCCGGCCAGCCAGTACCCGCCCCCGTCGGGCGTGGCCGCCATGCCCACCACCGGGGCGTTGAGGGCGAGCGATCCGGCCGAGCCGGAGAAGCGGGCGTCGCCGTAGGCGAACACCCCGCCGTCGCGCGCCACCAGCCAGTAGCCGCCCCCGTCGGGCGTGGCCGCCATGCCCACCACCGGGGCGTTGAGGGCGAGCGATCCGGCCGAGCCGGAGAAGCGGGCGTCGCCGTAGGCGAACACCCCGCCGTCGCGCGCCACCAGCCAGTACCCGCCCCCGTCGGGCGTGGCCGCCATGCCCACTACCGGGGCGTTGAGGGCGAGCGATCCGGCCGAGCCGGAGAAGCGGGCGTCGCCGTAGGCGAACACCCCGCCGTCGCGCGCCACCAGCCAGTAGCCGCCCCCGTCGGGCGTGGCCGCCATGCCCACCACCGGGGCGTTGAGGGCGAGCGATCCGGCCGAGCCGGAGAAGCGGGCGTCGCCGTAGGCGAACACCCCGCCGTCGCTGCCGATCATCCAGTAGCCCGCGCCGTCGGGCGTGGCCGCCATGCCCACCACCGGCGCATTGGGACCGGACAGCGCGTTGGCGCCGACGGCGGTCTGCCCGAAAGGCACCACCGAGTCGGGCGGTGGCGTCGCCGGCCCCGATGCCGCCGCGGACACCGGACGCAAGACCGCGGGGAGGGCGGGGAACCCGGCGAGCACGAGCAGGGCGGCGCCGGTGCAGACGGCAGTGCAGACGGCGGTGCCCCCGGCACCGCTCACGCCACTGGCAGCACGGGGCCGGGTTACCCCGTCGCGCCGGCGGAGGCGGCATCGGGGCGGCAGCAACCCCACCCGGATCACACCTGGCCCGGCCTCACGCTCATCCGGTGCATTCGTTGACGGCATCGATGAGCTGACGCAACCGGGAGTAGTGGTAGCGGTCGAAGCGCAGTGCGAGGCGGGGGAGCTCGGGATGGTCGTCACGCTCGGGCGGGTAGGGGTCGGTGGCGCGGATGCTCCCGCGCTCCACGATGTCGGTGAACCGCCGGTTGAGCTCGGCCAGCTCGGCCTTCGACGGAGCCGTCTGCAACCGCAGGACGAGCACGTCACCCACCCAGCGGCACGAGTGGTAGTTGCGGAAGAAGCCGAGAATCTCGGCGCTGGCCTCCTCCATGGTGTTCGTGACCTTGAACAGGGAGCGGTCCTCGGGCGAGACCCAGCCCGCGGCGATGGCCTCGTCCTCGACGAAGCGCAGCCAGGCGTGCCAGTACGTCCCGCCCGGCGTCTCGATCATGACGACCGGGGCCGGTTCCGCCTTGCCCGTCTGGAGCAGCGTGAGGAGCTCGAACGCCTCGTCCTGGGTGCCGAAGCCGCCGGGCAGGACCGCATAGGCATGCGACTCCTTGAGCAGCATCAGTTTGCGGGTGAAGAAGTAGCGCATCTCGACCAGCTTGGGGTCCTGAGCGATGAAGGAGTTGGGCTCCTCCTCGCGGGGGAGGCGGATGTTCACGCCGAAGGCGTGGTCGCGGCCCGCCCCTTCGAGGCCGGCCGACATGATGCCGGGCCCGGCGCCGGTCACGACCATCCAGTTCGCCTGGGCCAGCTTGGCCGCCAGGTTGCGGGCCAGGACGTAGATGGGGTCGTCGGGCTTCGTACGCGCCGAGCCGAACATGGTCATCTTGCGGATGTGGCGGTAGGGGCGGAACACCCGGAAGGCCTCGGCCATCTCGCCCAGCGCCGCCTTGGCGATCTTCAGGTCGCCGACGGCCGTGCCCTCGCGCGACATGTCCCCGAGCGTGGCCACCATGGCATGCAGCTCGCGTTCCTGCGCGCCGCTGAGGGAGCGGTTCTCGAAGAGTGCGTCGAAAGCGCCCCGGCGGGTGGCCTCCACCCGCTCGTCACCCCGCTCGGCGGGCCGCTCGGCGCTCATGTACCCCCCGCCCACCGGCCGGACTCGGGCACACGTGCCCCCTGGCGCCTCACGCGTGCGACTCGGCCCCCGCCAGCGCCGCGTAGAGGGTCGATCGCTGCGCCAGCGGCCGGCCCAGCGGGGCCACGACGGCCTCGAGCTCCTCGACCCCCATGCGCTGGCCGTGCGACGCCCCGGCCGCCCGGGAGATGTTCTCGTCCATGAGCGTGCCGCCCAGATCGTTGGCACCGGCTCTCAGAACCTGGCGCGACCCTTCGGCCCCCATCTTGACCCAGCTCACCTGGATGTTGTCGATGTCCCCGGCATAGGCGATCCGGCCGACGGCGTGCATGAGCAGCGCCTCGCGGAACGTCGGGCCGCGCCGCGCCCGCTTTTGCAGGTACAAGGGCGTCGCCATGTGCACGAACGGCAGGGGGACGAATTCGGTGAAGCCGCGCGTCTCACGCTGGAGCGCCCGGGTCCGCACCATGTGGCGGGCCCAGCTCACCGGCTGCTCGACCGCGCCGAACATGATGGTCACGTTGGAGCGCAGGCCCACGCGGTGCGCCGTGCGGTGCGCCTCGAGCCATTCCTCGGTGTCGATCTTGTCGGGGCAGATGACGGCGCGCACCTCGTCGTCGAGGATCTCGGCCGCCGTCCCGGGCAGCGTCTTGAGGCCGGCCTCCTTCAGGCGCACCAGGTAGTCGGCCAGGGAGACCTCCGAGCGCCGTGCACCCTCGGTCACCTCGAGCGCGGTGAAGCCGTGGACGTGGATGGTCTCCGACGCCGCGCGCACCGCCCCGAGCACGTGCAGGTAGTACTCGCCGTCGAAGTCGGGGTGGATGCCGCCCTGCAGGCAGACCTCGGTGGCGCCCTCGGCCTCGGCCTCGGCCACCCGTCGGGTGATCTCGTCCAGCTCGAGCAGGTATGGCGCGCCCCGCAGGTTCAGTGAGAGCGGGCCCTTGGAGAAGGCGCAGAACCGGCACTTGAAGGTGCACACGTTGGTGTAGTTGATGTTGCGGTTGCGCACGAAGGTCACCGGGTCGCCCACCGTGCGCCGGCGCAGGTCGTCGGCCACCTCTGCGACCAGGCGCACCTCGGGACCGCGGGCACCGAAGAGCGCCACGATCTCGTCGATCCCCACCTCGTGGCCCAGGCCGACGCCGGTGAGGACCTCGGCCACCGGGCTGCCGGCCCGTGCCGCGCCGGCCAGTGTCGCCAGGGACGGGCCCGCCGTCGGGTCCGGGACCGGAGCCGGGTCGAGCAGGGCGGGGGGCAGCTCCTCGCCCCCCGAGCACCAGGTGTCGTCGCGGGCCAGGCCCTCGGCGTCGGAGGCGTCGAGCACGGCGAAGCGCACGGCGGGGTCGAGCCAACGCCCGGGATCGAGCGCGTAGGAAGGGTAGAGCGTGAGCCGGGGCGCCAGTCCGTGGCCGGCCGCCTCGGTGGCCGCCCGCAGCACGTCGAGCGCGGGCCAGGCCCGCTCGGGGTTGACGTGGTCGGCGGTGACGGGGGACACCCCGCCCCAGTCGTCGATGCCGGCGTCGAGCAGCGGGGCCAGGTCGTCGGAGAGGTTCGGCGGCGCCTGCACGTGGACGTCGGGCGGCAGCACGAGGCGGGCCACCGCGACGGCCCAGCGCAGCTCGACGGGGGGGCACGCCGCAGCCCGGGCCATGGCCGTGCCCGGCTTGGGCAGGAAGTTCTGCACGATCACTTCCTGGACGTGCCTGTGGCGCAAGTGTGAGGCCGCGACCGCCCGCAGGGCGGCCAGCCTGTCCGCCCGGTCGTCACCGATGCCGACCAGGATCCCGGTGGTGAAGGGGATGGACAGCTCGCCGGCCGCCTCGAGCGTGGCCAGGCGCCGTGCCGGCACCTTGTCCGGCGCACCGCGGTGCGCGGCCAGATCCTCGGCCAGCGACTCGAGCATCATCCCCTGGCTCGCCGCCGCCGGCCGCAGCAGAGCCAGCTCGTCGGAGGACAGCGCCCCTGCGTTGGCGTGGGGGAGCAAGCCGGTCTCCTCGAGCACCAACCGGCACATGGCTGCCAGATAGTCGATCGTCGAGGCGTGACCGTGGGCGGTCAGCCACTGCCGCGCCACCGGGTAGCGCTCCTCCGGACGCTCGCCCAGTGTGAAGAGCGCCTCGTGGCAGCCCGCCGCTCGTCCGGCCCGGGCGATCGCCAGCACCTCGTCGGGCGTGAGATAGGGCGACGCGAGGCGCGCCGGCGCCTTGGCGAAGGTGCAGTAACCGCAGCGGTCGCGGCACAGCATGGTCAACGGGATGAAGACCTTGGGGGAGTAGGTGACGCGCCGGCCGTGGGCGGCGTCGCGCACCGACCGCGCCTGCGCCAGCAGGTCGTCGAGCGGCGCACCGAGGAGGTCGGCATCGGTGGGCATCGGGGCCAATCTAGGTGGCGACGGCGCCGTTCGTGCGCCTGATCAGGCGGGACGGCCGCTCCGGGCCGCTCAGAACGTGGCGGCCTTGTCGCCGAGCGACTGCAGCAGCTCGTCGAATGACTTCGAGAACGAGGTCACGCCCTCGTCCTCGAGCGTCTGCTCGACGTCGAGCATGTCGATGCCGGCGGCGGCCAGGCGGCGCAGGGTGTCGGACGCCGCGTCGGGGTCGGCGTCCACCGTGCGCTTGAGCGTCCCGTGGTCCTCGAAGGCCCGCAGCGTGCCGTCGGGCATTGTGTTGACCGTGCCCGGGCCGATGAGGTTGTCCACGTAGAGCAGGTCGGCGTAGCCCGGGTTCTTGGTCGAGGTCGACGCCCACAGGGGCCGCTGCACCCGGGCGCCCTTGGTGCGTAATGCCTCCCAGCGCTCGCCCGAGAAGGTGCGGTGGAAGTGCTGGTAGGCGGTCTGGGCCTGGGCCACCGCGCCGGTGCCGCGCAACGCCAGGACGGCGGGGTCGCCTTGCTCGCCCCCGGCCTGGGCCTCGAGGCGCCGATCCACCTCGGTGTCGAAACGGCTCACGAAGAAGGAGGCCACGCTGGCCACGTGGGCCAGGCGGTCCTCGCGCCCGGCAGCCACCAGCGCCTCGAGGCCGCGCAGGTAGGCCTCCATGACCTCGTCGTAGCGGTCCAGGCCGAAGATCAACGTCACGTTGATGCTCGTCCCCTCGCCGATGAGGGTCTCGATGGCCGGGATGCCCTCCTTGGTCGCCGGCACCTTGACGAAGAGGTTGGGCCGGTCGACACGATCGTGAAGCATGCGGGCGTTGCGCACAGTGCTCTCGGTGTCGTGCGCCATGGCCGGGGAGACCTCCAGGGAGACGTAGCCGTCCTCGCGGTCGCTCTCCTCGTAGACCGGGCGGAGCAGCTCGAGCGCGTCGACGATGTCGGTGACGGCCATCTCCCAGTAGGCGTCCTCCACCGTGTAGTCCCTCATCAGCTCCCGGAACTGGTCGTCGTACACGTCGTTGCCGCTGATGGCGTGGGCGAAGATGGTCGGGTTCGACGTCACGCCGCGCACGCCCAGGGTGACGAGCTCGGCCAGCTGGCCGCCGCGCAGCCAATCACGCCGCAGATTGTCGAGCCACGGGCTCTGCCCGCCGATCTCGTAGAGCTGCTGCAGTCTGGTCATGGACCGCTCCCTTCGCCTGTCGGCTTCTCGTGGCGCCGCCGGTGGCACCGGTCGTGTCCGGGCGTCAGCCGCGGCGGGCCAGCAACTCCCGGGCCCGTTCGACCACATGGTCTGCGGTGAACCCGAACTGCTCCATGACCTCGGACCCCGGCGCGGAGGCGCCGAAGTGGTCGATTCCGATGGAGTCGTCGGCGTAGCGCTCCCAGCCGAGCGTCGTCCCGGCCTCGATGCTGAGCACCGGCACTCCGACTGGGAACACGCTCTCGCGGTACTCGTCGGCCTCCAGCGCGAACCACTCCCAGCAGGGGAACGAGACCACGCGCGCCGCCACGCCCGACTCGGCCAGCCTGGCCGCGGCAGCGACACAGTGCTGGACCTCGCTCCCGGTCCCGACCAGCACGATCTCGGCCGGGTGCTCGGGGTCGGCCAGGACGTAGGCCCCACGGGGTACCCCGGCCGCCGCCCGTTCAGCCGTCCCCTCGAGGACGGGGATGTTCTGGCGGGTCAGCACGAGCCCCACCGGCCGGTCGGCGTCGATCGCCATCCGCCAGGCCTGGGCCGTCTCGTTGGCGTCGGCCGGGCGCACCAGGGCCAGGCCCGGCATGGCCCGCAGGGCCGCCAGGTGCTCGATCGGTTGGTGAGTCGGCCCGTCCTCGCCCAGGCCGATCGAGTCGTGCGTCCACGAGTACACCACGTGCGACTCGGTGAGGGCGGCCAGGCGTACGGCCGGCCGCATGTAGTCGGTGAAGGCGAAGAAGGTCCCGCCCACCGGCAGGATCCCGCCGTGCTGGGCCATGCCGTTCATCACCGCGCCCATGGCGTGCTCGCGGATGCCGTAGTGGACCTGGGTCCCGCCCGGCGTGGTGGCGGTCAGGGCCTCGGCCCCCTTGAGCTTCACGCCGTTGTTCCCGGTCAGGTCGGCCGACCCGGCCACCAGGCCGGGGATCCGGGCCGCCGTGGCGTCGATGCACTGGTTGAGGGCGTGGCGTGTGGCCAGCTTCGTCCCGGCCTCGGATCGGGGCAGGTCGTCGGCCCAGCCGGCCAGCCCGTGCCCGGCCTGCGCGGCGTCCCAGGCGGCGCGGTCGCCGTCCCAGGCGGCCAGACGCTCCTCCCACTCGGCGCGCCGATCGGCACCCCGGGCCACCTGGGCCCGGTACAGCTCGTACACCTCGTCGGGGACCCAGAAGGTCTGGTCGGACGGCAGGCCCAAGATCTCCTTGGTGGCCTTCAGCTCGTCCTTCCCGAAGGGGCTGCCGTGCGCCTCGGCCGTGTCGGTCAGGTGCGGCGAAGGCCACCCGATGTGGCTGCGCAGGATGAGGAGGGTGGGCTGGGCGCCGGGGCCGTCGGCCGGCTCGGCCAGCGCCTCCCGGACGGCCGCCTCGAGTCCGTCGACGTCGTTGGCCATCTCGCCCAGGTTGCGGACGCGCCACCCGTAGGCCTCGAAGCGCCCCTGCACGTCGTCGCTGTACGCCAGCTCGGTCGGGCCGTCGATGGTGATGTGGTTGTCGTCGTAGAAGGCCAGGAGACGGCCCAGCCCCAGGTGCCCGGCCAGCGACGCCGCCTCGTGCGAGACCCCCTCCATGAAACAGCCGTCGCCGGCGATGGTGAAGGTGCGGTGGTCGCAGACCTCGGGCCCGAAGCGGGCGCGCAGCCAGCGCTCGGCCACGGCCAGGCCGACCGCGTTGGCGAACCCCTGGCCGAGCGGACCGGTGGTGACCTCGATCCCGGCCGTGTGGTGATACTCGGGGTGACCGGGGGTCCGGCTTCCCCACTGGCGGAACTGGCGCAGGTCCTCGAGCGTCAGGTCATAGCCGGTGAGGTGAAGCATGGCGTACTGCAGAATGCAGGCGTGCCCGTTGGAGAGCACGAAGCGGTCGCGGTCGGGCCACGCCGGGTCGAGCGGGTCGTAGCGCATGATGCCGCGTCCACAGCACGTGGGCCAGCGGCGCCAGTGCCATGGCGGTGCCCGGGTGCCCCGAGTTCGCCGCCTCGGGCGCGTCCATGGCGATGCCGCGGATGACGTTGATGCCCAGCTCGACCAGTCGCGGGTCCTGCGCCACCGCCGGGGGTGCATGGGTGGTCACGGCATCCACCCTAACCGTCGCCCTTTCGACCACGTGTTTGGTTCACGACGTCTTCACCTACGCTGCACGCGTGCCCTCCCGCATGCAAGTGCCGCCGAACAGTGACCTCACCCTCGGCATGACCTGCCTGGACAAGGCCAGCCCCGGGCGTTGCGTCTGGCGCATGCGGGCAGACGAGCGCTTCGCCAACCCGGCGGGGATCATGCAGGGGGGGTTCCTCGGTGCGTTCGCGGACTCGTCCATGGGGGCGGCGGCCGTCACCTTCGTGGAGGGCCGGCGCGTCTTCGCGTCGAACGCCGAGATGAAGATCAGCTTCCTGCGCCCGGTGCCGCCCGGCGCCGAGCTCACCTGCACCGCCGAGGTGGTCTCGGGGGGCCGACGGCTGGCCTTCGTCGAGGCGAGCATCACCGCCGAGGTCCAGGGCGAGGACACGGCCCGCCTCGTGGCCAGGGCGTCGTCGACCTACATTTTCAAGGACCGCGACTAGCGCGGGCGGGACGGTGGGCCCGGGGGGTGTTTGCGCCCGGGAGGACCAGCGACCAGGATTGTCGGCCACATGGCACCGCGATCCGACAACGCCAACCACGGGCTTCGCCACGCCGGGGACGACGCCTTCCAGCTCACCGTCGACTACCTCAAGCAGGAGACGATCGAACCCCTCCAGGGCCTCGGCCGCTTCCTCTACATGGGGATCGCCGGGTCGTTCTTCCTGGCGGGGGGCATCCTGCTCGTCCTGATCGGCATCTTGCGACTCCTGCAGACCGAGACGGGCTCGGCGCTGACCGGCGACTGGTCCTGGGTGCCCTACGCGGTGGTGGTGGTCCTGGGCATCATCGTCATCGGCGTCGCGGCGTGGCGCATCACCGCCGGGCCGGGGCGCGAGAAACTGCCTGCGGTCATGGCGCGGCGCCAGAGCGCGGCGTCCCCGGCCCCCGCCGCGCCGGTGCCACCCGGAGGGGCCGCGCCCGCTCCGCCGGCCACGACACAGGCCACGACACAGCCCACGACAACGGCCACCGCGCCGGGCGCGCACGAGTCAGAGGAGGGAGCCGGCTGATGGCCACCACGACCACGAAAGCAGGGAGCAACGGGCGCCTGATCACCCGCGAGGACCTGCAGGCGGCCTACGCCCAGGTGATGGGCGAGAGCGAGGCCTCGGTGCGGGCCGCCGCCCCCAGGGGCCTGGCCATCGCCGGCGCCATCGGGATCCTGATCGTCGCGCTGGCCTTCCTGGCCGGGCGCCGGCGTGGCCGCGCCAGGTCCGCCGTGGTCGAGATCCGGCGGCTCTGACGTGGACATCCTGCTGCGACGCTTCCTGCGCGCCGGCGTCCGGCGCGGCCTGGCGGGGAACTGGTACTGGTTCACGCTGGCCGGCGCCACCTTCTTCCTGCGCCGCGTGCTCAACGACCGCAGCAGCGTGGTCTCCTCGGTGAAGGTTGCCCCCGGCGAGCAGCTGCTCATCACGGTGCGCGACCCCAAGGCACCGCTCAGCGAATCCTGACACCGTGCCGGGCCCCCTCGCGGCGGGGGAGCGGGTGCTCCTCGTCGACGCCAAGGAACGCCACTACCTGATCACGCTGGTGGCCGGCGCCACCTTCCACACCCACGCCGGCATCCTGGCCCACGACGACATCATCGGTGCCGAGGAGGGATCGACGGTGACCGGGTCGACCGGGCGCGCCTTCCTGGCCCTGCGTCCCACCCTCGGCGACGTGGTCCTCAAGATGCCGCGGGGGGCGCAGGTGATCTACCCCAAGGACCTCGGGGCCATCCTGATGGCGGCCGACATCGCCCCGGGCCAGCGCATCCTCGAGGCCGGTGTGGGCTCAGGCGCGCTGTCGATGACCGTCCTGCGCGCCGGGGCCACGGTCGTCGGGTACGAGCTGCGCCAGGATTTCGCCGAGCGGGCCACCGCGAACGTGGTGGCCACTCTGGGGCCCGACGTGCCCTATCGGGTCGAGATCCGCGACGTCACCGAGGGGATCGACGAGACGGCGCTCGACCGGATCCTCCTCGACATGCCCGAGCCGCACAAGGTCGTCACGGCGGCCGCGTCCGCGCTCCGCCCGGGCGGCATCCTGCTGGCCTACCTGCCGACCGTGAACCAGACGGCGCTGCTGCGCCAGGCGCTCGACGCCGGGGATGCACCGTTCGGCCTGGCCGAGACCCAAGAGATCCTGCGGCGCACTTGGCACGTCGAGGCGCGTTCGGTCCGCCCGGATCACCGGATGGTGGGGCACACCGGCTTCCTCACGACGGCGCGCCGCCTGGCGGACTGAGTCGGGCGATCAGTCGCGCTCGATGAAGATGCACTCCCCGGGGCACTCCTCGGACGCCTCGACGACCGCGTCCTCGAGGTCGCCGGGCACGGCTGCCATCCCCGAGGAGCCGCCGGGGTCGCTCTTGATGTCCTCGGCTTCCTTGACGTAGGCCAGGCCGTCGTCGAGGAGGGTGAACACGGCAGGAGCGATCTCCTCGCAGAGCCCGTCGCCCGTGCAGAGATCCTGATCGATCCAGACCTTCATGTACTGACTCTCTCCTTGTCGCTGGCACCCGGTGTCGCTGGCACCCGGTGGGCCGTGCCACCGCCGCCCGAGGGCCCCGAGGAACGTAGTGAGGCGTGCCGCGAGACGTCAATCCCGTCGATCGGGCCCGTCGACCGGGCTCGCCGCACCATCCATCGTACCTGGCCCGCCACCTCGGATCGCGCCTCCCCCGGGGCGGCCCGGTGAGCAACCGGGGACGCCGGCGGGAGGGGCCGCACCATGGGTCGGGGTCGGGTCGGAGAGCACGCAATCCACCGTGCCGCATTCCGCCGGGATTCGCCGGGGCGAGGGCTAGGGTGACGAGCGATGACGGTGACCCCCGACGACGACGCTGCGGCCCAGATCGAGGCACTGCGAGCCGAGCTGGCGGACGCCGAGGACGAGGTCCACGCGCTCCGCCGGCGACTCCAGGAGAGCCCGGGTCGGGTGCAGGCGCTCGAGGAGCGGCTCCTCGAGTCCAAGGGCCAGTTGGCCCAGGCCACGTCGCAGAACGAGAAGCTCACCTTCACGCTGCAGCAGGCCAAGGAGCAGCTGGCCACCCTGCGCGAAGAGGTCGAGAAGCTCACGCAGCCGCCGGCGGCCTACGGCACGTTCCTGGGCGTCAACGAGGACGGCACGGTGGACGTGTTCTCGAGCGGCCGCAAGATGCGGGTGAGCCTGCACCCCGACATCGACCCCGGCGTCATCCGCAAGGGGAACGAGGTCGTCCTCAACGAGAGCCTGAACGTTGTGCTCGTCCGCGACGGCGAGTTGTCGGGCGAGGTCGTCACGCTCAAGGAGGTCCTCGAGGACCGGCGCCGGTGCGTGGTCGTCGCCCGGGCCGACGAGGAGCGGGTGGCCGAGCTCTCCGAGGACATGGTGGGGCAGCGGCTCCGGGCCGGCGACCCGCTCCTCATGGACGTCCGCACCCAGCTGCTGATCGAGAAGCTGCCCAAGCTCGAGAGCGAGGAGCTCGTCCTCGAGGAGGTCCCCGACATCACCTACGCAGACGTCGGCGGGCTCGACACGCAGATCGAGGCCATCACCGACGCCGTCGAGCTGCCGTACCTGCACCGCGATCTGTTCGTGGAGTACTCGCTGCCTGCCCCCAAGGGCATCCTCCTGTACGGCCCGCCCGGCTGCGGCAAGACACTCATCGCCAAGGCGGTGGCCAACTCGCTGGCCAAGAAGGTGGCCGAGAAGACCGGGAATGACAACGTCCGCAGCTACTTCCTCAACATCAAGGGACCCGAGCTGCTCAACAAGTACGTCGGCGAGACGGAGCGCCAGATCCGCCAGGTCTTCCAGCGCGCCCGTGAGAAGGCCGACGAGGGTATCCCCGTCATCGTCTTCTTCGACGAGATGGAGTCCCTGTTCCGCACCCGGGGCACCGGCATCAGCTCGGACATGGAGTCGACCGTCGTGCCGCAGCTGCTGGCCGAAATCGACGGGGTGGAGTCGCTGCGCGACGTCATCGTGATCGGCGCGTCGAACCGCGAGGACCTGATCGACCCGGCCATCCTGCGCCCGGGGCGCCTCGACGTGAAGATCAAGATCGAGCGACCCGACCAAGAGGCGGCCGGGCAGATCTTCAGCCGGTACCTCACGCCGGACCTGCCCCTCGACACCCAGGAGGTGGCGCGGCTGGGCGGGGGCGACCCGGCGAAGACCGTCCAGGCCATGATCGAGCAGACGGTGTCCGAGATGTACAAGGAGGACGACGACAACCGCTTCCTCGAGGTCACCTACCAGAACGGGGACAAGGAGATCCTCTACTACCGGGACTTCGCTTCGGGCGCCATGATCGAGAACATCGTGCGGCGGACCAAGAAGCTGGCCATCAAGCGCGTCATCGCGGGGGAGTCGGCCGGCATCCGCACCACTGACCTGTTCGAGTCGATCCGGCAGGAGTACAAGGAGAACGAGGACCTCCCGAACACGACGAACCCCGACGACTGGGCGCGGATCTCGGGCAAGAAGGGCGAGCGCATCGTCTACGTGCGCACGCTGCTCACCGAGGACCGCGAGGTCCAGGGCGGGCGCTCCATCGAGCGGGTCGGTACCGGCCAGTACCTCTAGACGTTAGGGTCTCGCCGTGGCCACCACGAAGGTCTGCGGCATCGAGACCGAATACGGCATCCAGTCGCCGGGTCCCGAGCAGAACCCGATCGCCGCGTCCTCGGTGCTGGTCAACGCCTACGCGGCCGACGTCGAGCAGCAGATCGGTTGGGACTTCGAGGACGAGACACCGGGCAACGACGCCCGGGGCTTCGCGCGGGAGGGCTCGCTGGCGCCGATGGTCGAGACCCACCTGGCCAACACCGTCCTGACCAACGGGGCCCGCTTCTACGTCGACCACGCCCATCCCGAGTACTCGAGCCCCGAGTGCCTGACGCCCCTCGAGGCACTGGTGTACGACAAGGCGGGGGAGGAGGTGCTGCGCCGCTCCATGCTTGCCGCCGCCTTGCGCATCCCCGACCAACCGCCGCCGGTGATCTACAAGAACAACTCCGACGGCAAGGGCAATTCGTACGGCTGCCACGAGAACTACATGATGGATCGTGCCGTGCCCTTCGCCCGTGTGGTCGAGGGTGTGGTCCCCCATTTCGTGTCGCGCACCGTATTCATCGGGTCGGGCAAGGTCGGCACCGAGACGCCCGCCATGGACAGCGAGACCGTGGTGTACCAGATCTCCCAGCGCGCCGAGTTCTTCGAGGAGGTCGTCGGCCTGGAGACCACGCTCAAGAGGCCGATCGTCAACACCCGTGACGAGCCGCACGCTGACCCCAAGCGGTTCCGCCGGCTGCACGTGATCGTGGGTGACGCCAACCTCTCGGAGATCGCCACGTTCCTCAAGATCGGGACCACGGCGCTGGTGCTGGCCATGATCGAGGACGACGCCGGCCCCACCCGCGACCTCTCCCCGGTGGACCCGGTGCGGGCCCTGCACCAGGTCTCGGCCGATCTGACATTGACCCGGCCGCTCTCGTTGACCGACGGCTCGACGGCAACGGCGCTCGAGCTGCAGTGGGAGCTGCTCGGCGCGGCCCGCAAGTACGCCGAGGACCGCGGCCTCGAGGCGCTGGGCGACGACGGGACCGTGGGCGCGCTGGTGCTCGAGCACTGGGAGGCGGTCCTCAGCGGGCTCGAGTCGGACCCCGCCTCCCTGGCCGACACCCTGGACTGGGTGGCCAAGCGGGAGCTGCTGCTCGCCTATCAGGACCGCCACGGGTGCGGCTGGGACGATCCTCGGGTGGCCGCACTGGCGTTGCAATACCACGACCTGCGGCGGGACAAGTCCGTGTTCGGGCGCCTCGGCCTGCGCACCCTGGTCGAGCCGGCCCAGGTGGCCGCCGCCGTGGCGGAGCCGCCCCGAGGCACCCGGGCCTGGTTCCGGGGCAAGTGCCTCGCCCGCTGGCCCGACGCAGTGGTCACCGCCAACTGGGATTCCCTCGTGTTCGACGTCGGCACGGACCCGCTGCGACGCGTCCCTATGATGGACCCGTTGAAGGGAACAGCCGAGCACACCGACGCGCTCGTTGGCCGCGAGCACGGGGCCGGCGGATCTGCTCAACCGGCTCGACTCGTAGTCGGGCCACCGAAGGCACTGGACGGGGACGGGAACGATGGCAGAGCTGGAACAGAAGAAGCGGAGTTCCGGGACGCGGCCGACCGAGACCGAGGAAGAGGTCGCCGAGGCCCCGGCGGGCGCATCCGAGCGCGGCGAGAAGATCAAGGCGGAGCTCGACGACCTGCTCGACGAGATCGACGAGGTGCTCGAGGACAACGCCGAGGAGTTCGTCCGCAACTACGTGCAAAAGGGTGGGCAGTAGCGCCCGGTGTCGCTCCCGCTCTTCCCCCCGGAGCACGATCCGGGTCCTGACTTCGTCGGCCTCTTGCGCCTGACCCCGGGTCGGGTCGCGGAGCCGCCGCGTGCCGACGCCGCTCCGGGCCGGTCCTTCGACGTCGCCGGGGCCGTCGCGGTGCCGCACGGCACCACCGTCGTGGCCCTGCGCTTCGCGGAGGGGGTGGTGATGGCCGGCGACCGCCGAGCGACGGCCGGCAACGTCATCGCCCACCACGCCATGGAGAAGGTCTTCCCGGCCGACCGCCACTCAGCGGTGGCCATCGCTGGCACGGCGGGCATGGCTCTCGAGATGGTCCGCCTCTTCCAGGTCCAGCTCGAGCACTACGAGAAAGTGGAAGGGTCGACGCTCTCCCTCGAGGGCAAGGCCAACCAACTGGCCCAGATGGTCCGTCAGCACCTGCCGCTCGCCATGCAGGGTCTGGCCGTGGTGCCGCTCTTCGCCGGCTACGACACGGCGCGCGGGGCCGGACGCATCTTCAACTACGACGTCACCGGCGGCCACTACGAGGACATCGACTTCCAAGCCACGGGGTCGGGCGGCCGCGACGCCCGCAGCACGGTCAAGTTGGGCTGGCGCGAGGGTCTGGTCGAGGACGAGGCCGTCGACCTGGCCATCCAGTCGCTCTACGACGCGGCGGACGAGGACTCGGCCACCGGCGGACCGGACCTGGTCCGCGGTATCTACCCGATCATCGCCGTGGTCGACCAAGAGGGCTACCGCGAGGTCTCCGGGGACCAGGTCGCCGAGCGCTTCGGTGCACTGGTGGCCCGTAAGCAGGCGGAGCGTTCGTCATGAGCATGCCTTTCTACGTCGCGCCCGAGCAGGTCATGAAGGACCGGGCCGAGTACGCGCAGAAGGGCATCGCACGGGGTCGCTCGCTCGTGGCCACGACGTACGACGTGGGGATCGCCATCGTGGCCGAGAACCCTTCGCGCTCGCTGCACAAGGTGAGCGAGATCTACGACCGCATCGCCTTCGCCGGTGTGGGCAAGTACAACGAGTACGACCAGCTTCGGGTGGCGGGTGTCCGGCACGCCGACACCAAGGGCTACGCCTTCAGCCGCGAGGACGTCGACGCCCGGTCGCTGGCCAACCTCTACGCGCAGTACCTCGGCAACGTCTTCACGCACGAGATGAAGCCGCTCGAGGTGGAGATCCTGGTGGCCGAGCTGGGCGACGCCCGCAACCAGCTGTACCACGTCGCCTACGAGGGGACGATCACCGACGAGGATCGCTTCGCGGTGCTGGGCGGTGACGCCGAGACGATCACCGAGCGGGTGGGAGCCGCCTGGCAGCCCGACTGGGACATGGCGAGCGCCATCAAGGCCGCCACGGCCGCCCTGGCCGGACCCGACCGGACGCTGGGCGCCGGCGAGCTCGAGGTGGCCATCTTGAGCCGTGGCAACGGCCGCCGGACCTTCCGCCGGATCGAGGAAGAGGAGCTGGCACAACTGCTGGCATGACCGGCGGTACGGTTGACCTCGTGGAACGGCGCATCTTCGGGGTCGAGAACGAGTACGGGGTCACGTTCACCCTCCGCGGCCAGCGACGCCTCAGCCCCGACGAGGTGGCGCGCTACCTCTTCCGGCGGGTGGTCTCGTGGGGGCGCTCGTCCAACGTCTTCCTCGAGAACGGCGCCCGCCTCTACCTCGACGTGGGCAGCCATCCCGAGTACGCCACCCCCGAGTGCGATCGCATCAGCGACGTCGTCGTGCACGACAAGGCGGGGGAGTGGATCCTGGCCCAGCTCGTCACCGGTGCCCAGGCGCGCCTGCGCGAAGAGGGCATACGCGGTGACGTCTACCTCTTCAAGAACAACACCGACTCGGTGGGCAACTCGTACGGCTGCCACGAGAACTACCTCACGGAGCGCAACGACGAGTTCAACCGCTACACCGAGGTGCTGATCCCGTTCCTCGTCTCGCGCCAGATCTACGCCGGGGCAGGCAAGGTGCTCCAGACCGCCCGCGGCGCCGTCTTCTGCCTCAGCCAGCGCGCCGAGCACATCTGGGAAGGCGTCTCCTCGGCCACCACGCGCAGCCGCCCCATCATCAACACGCGCGACGAGCCGCACGCGGACGCCGAGCGGTTCCGACGCCTGCACGTGATCGTCGGCGACTCAAACATGAGCGAGTACGCCACCTTCCTCAAGGTGGGTACCACTTCGATCCTGCTGGCCATGCTCGAGGACTCGGCCACCGTGCTGCGGGACCTCACCCTCGAGAACCCCATCCGGGCCATCCGGGAGATCAGCCACGACATCACCTGCCAGCGCCGGGTCCGCCTGGCCAACGGCCGTGAGATGCGGGCGCTCGACATCCAGGGCGAGTACCTCGAGCGCGCTCTCGAAATTCCGCGACCGGCGCGGCCTGTCGCCCGAAGAGGACCGGGCGCTCGACATGTGGGAGCGCTGCCTCAAGGGCCTCGAGGCGGACCCGACCTCGCTGTGGCGGGAATGCGACTGGGCGGCCAAGTACCGGCTCGTCGAGCAGATGCGGGCCCGCCACGACATCCCGCTGGCGCACCCCAAGGTGGCCATGATCGACCTCATGTACCACGACGTCGACCGCAGCCGTGGCCTCTTCTACAAGTTGCAGGCGCGGGACGAGGTCGAGCGCGTGTGCACGGACGAGGCCATCAGCGAGGCCATGCTCAAGCCCCCCGAGACGACACGGGCCCGGTTGCGGGGCGCCTTCGTCAAGCGTGCCAAGGAGCGCCGGCGCGACTTCACCGTTGACTGGGTGCACCTCAAGCTCAACGACCAGGCCCAGCGCACGGTGCTGCTCAAGGATCCCTTCAAGTCGCACGACGAGCGGGTGGAGCGGCTCATCCAGTCGCTGTGACGACATCGTAGAGTTGGGGACAGATGTTCAACCTCGATCCTGGCAAGCTGCTCGTGATCGCCGTGGTCGCCATCATCCTCCTGGGGCCTGACCGCCTGCCCCAGGTGGCACGGCAGGTCGGCGGCGCGTGGAAGTCCTTCAACGAGTTCCGCCACCGCGTCGAGTCCGAGGTGCGCACCACGGTGCCCGACCTGCCCGCCACCTCGGAGATCGCCCGTCTGGCCCGGTCGCCGTCGGCGCTGCTCAACCACCTCTCGACCATGTCCGACAAGGACGAGGCCGCGGCCGCCGAGGCCGCGGCGGCGTGGGAGCCGGGAGTCGAGGTCCCCGACGGCGCCTACGAACCGGTGCAACCCGTGGCAACGACTGACCTCCCGGCGCCGGGGACGTCCCCGGCGCCGTCGCTGCCCACCTCGTCCGATCCGGTCCTGAAAGGGCTCGACCAGCATCCCGACCCGGCGCCGCACCCGGCCGGGCCCGCCGTCCCGGGTGACCCCACCCTGAACTGATCGGCGCAACCATGGTCAGCCTCCCATTCGCGGGCAGACGGAAACACAAGCCGTCCCCGGACAACATGACCCTGGGGGAGCACCTGGGCGAGCTGCGGCGGCGGCTCATCATCTGCGTGGTGGCCTTCGTGGTGGGCGGGACCGTGGCCGTCTTCGCCTACCAGCCCATCTTGAACTTCTTGATACACCCGCTCTGCACAGTCGACGCCTCGACCGTGCACCACACCAGTGCCGGCGCCAGTCTCATGATCACGTCGAACGGCACCTGCAATCTCTTCGTCACCTCACCGCTCGACGGCCTGACGTTACGGGTGAAGATCGCGCTCTTCGGCGGACTGGTGCTGGCCTCGCCGGTCATCTTGTTCCAGGTCTGGCGCTTCGTCACGCCCGGGCTGAAGGCGTCGGAGCGGCGCTACGCCATCCCCTTCGTCGCCAGCTCGTTCGTGCTGTTCCTGGCCGGCGCGGCCACGGCCTACTACACGCTGCCGCACGCGCTCGGCTGGCTGAAGTCTGTCGGCGGCCCCAACCTGCAGGCCATCTACGACCCCATCCCGTACCTGGGACTGATCCTCCTCATGATGACCATCTTCGGTCTCACTTTCGAGTTCCCGGTGGTCCTCGTCTCCTTGGAGCTGGCCCGGGTGGTCAGCCCGGCGGCGCTGCTGCGCTCGTGGCGCTGGGCCGTCATCATCATCGTGATCGTCGCCGCGGTCTTCACGCCCAGCTCGGACCCCTTCTCCATGTTCGCCCTCGCCATCCCCCTGGTCGCCTTCTACTTCGTCTCCATCGCCATCGGGAAGCTGCTCGGGCGTTGACGCGGTCCCCCTGGCCCGTCCCCGACGCGGCACGGCCGGAGGAGTTCGAGGCCGACCTCCCGTTCTCTCTCGACCCCTTCCAGGACGAGTCCTTCCGCGCCCTCGACGCCGGCCACTCGGTCCTGGTGTCCGCACCCACCGGCTCGGGTAAGACGCTCGTCGCCGCCTACGCCGTGCACCGGGCCCTGTGCGCGCGGCAAGGCCTTCTACACGACGCCGCTCAAGGCGCTCTCGAACCAGAAGTACGGCGAGCTGGCGGCCACCTACGGGGAGGACCACGTCGGCCTCCTGACTGGCGACACCGCCCTGCGGCCGCGGGCGCCGGTGGTGGTCATGACCACCGAGGTGCTGCGCAACATGCTGCTGGCCGGCTCGGACTTGCTCGAGGGGCTGCACACGGTCGTCCTCGACGAGGTGCACTTCATCCAGGACCCTTACCGGGGTGGCGTCTGGGAGGAGGTACTCGTCCTCGCGCCACCCGAGATCCGTTTCGTCTGCCTCTCGGCCACCGTCAACAACGCGCACGAGCTCGGGGCCTGGCTGCGCTCGGTACGCGGTGACACGGCTGTCGTCGTGGAACGCCGGCGCCCCATCGTCCTGCGCCACCACTTCGCCGTGCACCGCCGGGAGGATGACGAGATCCTGCTCGTCCCCCTGCTCGGCGAAGACGGCCGGCCGGGCGCGGAGGGGCTGCGCGTCGACCAGGCGGTGCGGCGGGCGCTCCAGGGCCGGCCGGCCCACTGGGCGCCACGGGGCGCGGCCCGCGCCTGCCCTACCGCGCCCCCCTGCGCACCGAGATGCTCGAGGAGCTCGGGCAGCGCGAGATGCTCCCGGCCATCGTCTTCATCTTCAGCCGGGCGGCGTGCGACGACGCCGTCCGCCAGGTCGTGCGTGATGGCGTCCGACTCACCGACGCGGGGGAGCGCGCCACCATCCGGGCCGTGGCCGAGCACCGGACGGCGTCGCTCGACGACGAGGACCTGGGGGCGCTGGGCTACGACGAGTGGCTCGAGGGGCTCGAGCGAGGCGTGGCGGCGCACCATGCCGGGCTGGTCCCAGTCTTCCGCGAGACGGTGGAGGAGTGCTTCGCGGCCGGCCTGCTCCAGGTGGTCTTTGCCACCGAGACGCTGTCGCTGGGCATCAACATGCCGGCGCGGTCGGTCGTCATCGAGCGCTTCACCAAGTACGGGGGTGCCGGGCGGGCCACCCTCACTTCGGGTGAGTACCTCCAGCTGACCGGTCGGGCCGGGCGACGCGGCCTCGACGAGGAGGGCCACGCCGTAGTGGCCTGGTCGCGCGAGATCACCTTCGCCGAGGCGGCACGGGTGGCCGCGGCCGCGCCCCCGGACCTGCGCTCGGCCTTCCGGCCCACGTACAACCTGGCCGTGAACCTCGCCGGCCGCTTCGATCGGGTCACCGCCGGCGAGGTCCTGCGACGCTCCTTCGCCCAGTGGCAGGCGCAACGGCCCGACCTGCTGCTGGACCAGCTGGAGCACCGGGCCGCGGTCCTCGAGGAGCTGGGTTACCTCGACGGCTGGGCCCTGACGGCATCGGGGCGCGGCCTGGCCCGGATCTACCACGAGGCCGACCTCCTCATCGCCGAGGCCCTTCGCACCGAGGTCCTCCGCGGTGCGGAGCCCTCGGTCCTGGCCGGCGTCCTCTCGGCGGTGGTCTTCGAGCCCCGACGGGCCCGTCGGGCCCCGGGGCACCACCCGCACCGGCGGGGCGCCCGGCGGGGCCCGGTCCAGGACCGCCTGGGTGGCTCCCGCTCGGCCGACCTGGCCGGCCGCTGTGCCGACTTGGCCGCCCTGGCCGAGCGCATCCGGGTCACCGAGGAAACCCACCTCGTGGCGCGCACGCGGCAGCCGGCGCCCGGCCTGTCCACTGCAGTGACCTCATGGGCCCGCGGGGCCTCCCTCTCGACCGCCCTGGCCGTGGCCGCACGCGACGTGGGGGAGCTGGCCCCCGGGGACTTCGTGCGGACCACCAAGTCAGTGGCCGACCTGGCCCAGCAGGTCTCGCACACGGCCGAGGACACCGCGGTGGCCGCCGCCGCCCGGCAGGCTGTTGACCAGCTGCTTCGCGGGGTCTGCGCCGGGGTGGCACCGGACGCCTGAGGAGGAGTAAGGCCGCGGGCCATCCGCCACCGCCTCGTGGCGCTCGTTCTATCGTTGCCGGGGCATGTTCCCGTACTCAGAAGAGCGCTTCACCGCGGACGAGGAGGCCGTCCTCCGCCGCTACGTGACCAACCTGGACCAGCCGGTCTTCGCTTTGGTCAACCTGCCCGAGGTGGTCAAGGGCGCCCTCTTCGCCCGGTACTCCCGCTCGCCCAAGAGCCTCCGCCGGCTCTTCCTGGACGAGTTCGTCGGAGACCTCGACGTCAGCGGCGACGCCGGCGTCGACGCCACCGTCGGACTGCAGCGCGCCGAGCAGCTCTACGAGCGCGTCTTCGTCGAGTACGGCGACGACTCCGTGGCACAGCTCGGCGGCGTGCACCTCGCATGCGAGCAGTCGTCCAACGTCCTCTCGAAGGTGCTCGAGTGGGGCCGTCTCATGGCCTACCTCGAACAGTCCACGCGCTACATCGCGTACAACCAGCGGCTGGCCAACGGGCAGTACCGCTACTTCCGGCCGCCGGAGATCCTCGACTCGCCGCACGGCGCGCGCTACGTGGGGGAGATGGACCGCGTCTTCGACACCTACGGAGCGCTCCTGCCGCAGATGCAGGCGTGGATCGTCGAGCGGTTCCCACAGCAGGCGGAGGACAGCGACTTCGTCTACCGCCAGGCGACGCGCGCCAAGGCACTCGACGCGTTGCGCGGCTTGTTGCCCGCGGCGTCGCTCTCCAACATCGGCATCTACGCGACTGGCCAGTCCTACGAACAGCTCCTGCTGCGCATGCGGGCCCACCCGTTGCCCGAAGCGCGCCACTACGCGGAGATGATGCTCGTCGAGCTGCGCAAGGTGATCCCCTCGTTCCTCCAACGTGTCGACGTCGCCGAGCGCGGCGTCGAGTGGTCGACCTACCTCGCCACCACGCGTGCCGACACGGCGCGCCTGGTGGGGATGCTGTGGCCCGAGCTGGCGGACGGCGAGGTCGAACGGGACGCCGGGGCCACCGACGCCGAGGATGCCGAGGTGACCCTGCTCGACTTCGATCCCGAAGGCGAGGAGAAAGTCCTGGTCGCCGCCTGTTTCGCCTCCCTCTCGTGCTCCGAGCGCGAGGCAACGCGCCGGGTGCGGCTCCTCGGCCACGACGAGCGGGTGGCGCTGTTGCGGGCTTACGTGGGCGACCGGCGCAACCGGCGTCACCGCCCCGGGCGCGCCTTCGAGCGCACCGACTATCGCTTCGAACTCGTGACCGACTACGGCGCGTTCCGGGACCTGCAGCGCCACCGCATGCTCACGGTGGAGTGGCAGCGCCTCGGGATCACACTCGGTTACGACATGCCCGCGCTCGTGGCCGACGCCGGCCTCGACGAGAGGTACGACGAGGCGATCGGGCGCGCCGAGGACCTGTACCGCTCGCTACGCCCGGAATTCCCCGAACAGGCGTCGTACACCGTCGCGCTCGCGCACCGTATCCGTTACGTCATGCAGTGCAACGCGCGCGAGGCGATGCACCTCATCGAACTGCGCTCGGGTGCACAGGGGCATCCCGCCTATCGCAGGGTGGCGCAGGACATGCACCGCGCCATCGCCGAGGTGGCGGGGCACCGCGCGCTCGCCGAAGCCATGACCTTCGTCGACCACGGCGCCACCGACCTGGAGCGCCTCGAGTCCGAGCGGAGGGCGGAGCGCCGGCGGGCGGAAAAATCTGCAACGCATTGACCAGGGACGACCCCCGTTCGACCTGGTGAACGGGGGTGCGATCGCCTTGACGCGACCACCCCCGCGTTGCCTAATGTACCCCGCAGTCCCGACAGCCCGGCGCCGGTGCGGACGTGCAGAGCAGATGCACCGGCGAAGGTCCAGGGAGGGATGTGCTGTGAGAGGCGGCGGTTGGCCCTGGGGGTCGAGTAGAGAACGTGTCGTGAGTCTGGGCTCCCGGGCTCGCAGTGTGCGACATGGCGCCAAAGACCCCAGGGCCCGCCTGCCCGCCCCGGCCTCCCGGGCCACGTCCGCCACGCCCGAGTGGGCCTCGTCGGCGTCCGTCTGAGGCTGCCGGCGCAGGCCGTCGGAGGTCCCGAATAGCGATCGACGCGCCTCACCGACCGTCTATGCTCCCGCGGCACAATGGCGACGAAGAAGAAGGCAAAGGCCAAAGAAGCTGAGGACGCGGACCTCGGAGGCGACGTCGAGGAGGCCCTCGACGAGGAGGACATCGAGGTCGACCTCGAGGACGAGGACTCCATCGACGAGCTCGAGGAGGACTCGCTCGGCGATGACGACGACCTGGGCGAAGTCGAGGCGGAGGTGGACGAGGTCGACGAGATCCTCACCCCCTCGCCGGCCGCCGTGGTCGAACGGAGCGGCGAGGGCGACGAGGAGGAGGAAGAGGAGGAGCCCGACGACGAGGACGTCGAGGCCAGCCTCGACGTCATCTTGAAGGAACGCCTGGTCGTCGAGGACGAACCCGAAGACGAGGAGGCCACCGACCAGGAGGACAAGGCTGAGGGCAACGAGCGGGTGCTGCCCAAGCAGCCCGACGAATTCGTGTGCCGGTCCTGCTTCCTCGTCAAGCACCCGAGCCAGCTGGCGGACAAGAAGAAGATGCTCTGCCGGGACTGCGTCTGACCGGGCCCATGTCCGAGGGCAGCGGAGCGGAGGCCACCGGCGAGTCCGGCGAGCAGGCGACCTGCAGCCCCCTGCGCCGCACCGTCGACCTGTTCGTGTTCGCGCCGGTGGGGGTCGCCCTCTCCGTCGCCGAGGACCTGCCCGGGCTGATCGCCAAGGGGAGAAAGCGGGTCGAGTTGCACCTGGGCAACGCACGGGTGGTGGGCCGCTTCGTCGTCGGCAAGGGACAGCGCACCCTCTCGGAGCATCTCGGGGCCAGACGCGACCGCGGCCCCGACGGCGCAGAGGCCGCGGGTGACGATGAGGCGCCCGTGGCGGACGGGTCACCCGCGGCGCCGCGCGCACCCGATCCGGCGGACGGCGCGGTGCTGGCAGGAGCGCTGGCCGACTACGACACCCTGAGCGCCTCGCAGGTGGTCCGGCGCCTCGAGAGCCTCGGGCCCGGGGAGCTGCGGGCCGTGCAGCGCTACGAGGCGTCGACCCGCAACCGCCGCACCATCCTCAACCGTGCCGGGCAGCTGCTGGCGGAACACACGGCCGGGCAGCCAACGGAACCTGCAGTCGACGCGGGCCGGCCCGGCGGAGCGGAAGCGTGGGGTGGTTCGGGTCCAGTGGGGGCACCGGGAGGAGCCAGAGCCGCAGGAGACGCAGGAGACGCCGGAGCGGCGGGAGGATCGGACGCGGAGGGCGGCACCGACCCCGTCCGCACGACGGAGCACGAGGCCAATGGAGCGGGTACGCCCGGCGCAGCCGGCTGACCGGCAGGACTGCACCCGCCTCCTGGCCCAGGCGCTGGACGCCGCGGCGACCATGCGCGGTGGGGCCGCCCTGGTGGGGGACGCCACCCCCGGTGCCCTCCTCGAGCGGTGGATCGGGCCCGGAGGGGCACGGCTGCTCGTCGGGGAGTACGACGGGGCCGTGGTCGGCCTGGCCGCGGCCACCGTGCTCGACGGGCCGGCGGGACGCAGGGGCCTGGTGGAGTGCTGCTACGTCGAGCGCGGCGCCCGCGCCGTCGGCGTGGGGACGGCCCTGCTCCACGCCGCCGTGGCCTGGTGCGAAGGAGAAGGCGGCAGCGAGGTCGACGCCCTGGCCCTGCCGGGTGACCGGACCACCAAGCAGCGCCTGGAAGCGGCGGGCTTCACGGCCCGCCTGCTCACCCTCAGCCGGCCGTCGAACTGAAGCGCCGGTCCGTGTCGATCCGACGCGGGGGCGGCGGCGGGATGCGCAGCCCGAGCAGCTTGGCCAGGGCCGGGACGGCGCCGGCGGCATTGCGCGCCGCCTGCTTGGCCACCTCGTCGTCGGGGATCCCGGCCGGCTTGACCGTGCGCCGCACCGGCGACGCCACGACGGCGTCGAGCAGGCGCATCCACACCTCGGGGTCGAGCTCGGGCGTCATGGCTGTGCTCGCCGCTTCGGCCAGCCGCACGGCGAGCTCGGCCGGGCAGCGCGTGCCGGGCTCGGGCGGGCGGATCGAGGCCTCCACCGCCTGCTGGACGCGCCCGTCGTTGAGGGCGTTGGAGATGCGGGCCAGCCACTCCTCGCGCAGCGCCGTGGTGCGGGCGTCGAGGGACTCCTGCAGTGCCTTGGCCATGGTGCGGCCCTCGTCGTCGAGGGTCACGGTGCGCGAGGCCGCGACAACGGCGCGCAGCTCGCGCAGGCGGAACTCCTTGCCGGTCGTCTGGGCCACCGACGCCCGGTCCTTCCAGTCGGCCAGGCGCACCACGGGCAGCAGTTCGTCCGCCATCGCGAGCAGCGCGTCGGAGGACAGCGGGGGGCTTGCCCGCGGCCTTGGCCGCCGCGTTCTGGGTGTCGATGGCTTGGCGCACCGCCTGGAGCCCGCCGCGCAGGAGCTGTTCGGCCACCGGGATCTGTTCGGGCCGCAGCGCGGCCAGCATGGCGTTGCGGTGCACGGTGGAGGTGGGGACGGCGGGCCGCTCGCCCCGCCCGGGGCGGCCGTCCCCGTCACCCGGACGCCGCCCCCCGGGCCGGCGCGGCCCACTCCCACCGCGCGCCCGGTCACCGCGGCCGCCTCGAGCTTCGCCCCCCTCGCCGCCGCGGCGCCCGCCGCGGCGCTCTGTTTCACCGTCGTCGCGGCGGCGCGACCCGGATCCGGGGGCCAGGATCACCGAGACGTCCGGCGCCCGCTTGGGCGTGCCGCGGACCTCGATGCGCCCCTCGGACTTCTCCGGCGAGCCCGCCGGCTTGGTGGGGGAGAGGGCCAGGATCTCGATCCCCTCGAGCCCCACCTCCACGTCGGCGCGCAGGACGGCGCCCACGATGCTGGCGGTCGGGACGAGGGCGCTGTCGACGGTCCCCTTGGGTTGGCGCGCCCCGGCGGCGCGCCAGGTCCACGACCCGTCGGCGGCCTGGCTGGTGAGTTCGACGTCGATGCGGCGAGACATGCGGCGGACACGCTACCTCGCCGGGCTTCGGACCGAGTCCAAGTCCGCGACGCATCCCGTAACATGGTCCGGCCGCCCGCGCCATCGCGTGGCCGAGGATGGGGCGGCCGCCGCCCCGCCGCAACCCTGAGCTGCAACCCTGAGCTCGCATCCCGCAGGAGAGCCATCGAGATGAACGAGGAGATCGAGCCGGCGCCGCAGCCTCCACCACCATCGCCGCCACCTGGGGCGACGGAATGGCCGGGCCACGCCCAGCCGGTGCCGTTCTCCTACCCGGCCGTGCTCGGACCGCCCGGGCCGCCCGGAGACGGGCCGACCCCGCCCGCGGAGAAGCGGCGGCCGCCGGGGCGGGTCCGCAGCTGGCTGCCCGTCGCCCTCATCGCCGCCGTGGTCGGCGCCCTCATCGGTGCGGGCGTGACCGCGCTGACGGATCACACGACCAAGGGGAGCAGCCCGAGCGTGATCCGCGTCGGCTCCGCCGCACCCGGCGCTGCCGTTCTCAACGGCAACGTCACCATCCCCCAACTGGTGGAGCGGGTGATCCCGGCGGTCGTGTCCATCGACGTCAAGGCCGGCAACGGCGAGGACCAGGGGACAGGGATGATCATCACGTCCGACGGTGAGGTGGTCACCAACAACCACGTGATCGAGCTCTACACACAGAACGGGGGCAAGGGCTCCATCACCGTGACCGAGTCCGGCCAGACCAAGGCGCTCGCGACCACCCTGGTCGGCTACGACCAGACCAAGGACGTCGCGCTCCTCAAGATCAACAGCGCGACCAACCTGCCCACGGTGACCTTCGGGAGCTCGAGCAAGGCCGTCGTCGGCGACGCGGTGATCGCCATCGGCAACGCACTGGGCCTGGCCGCGGGCACCCCGACGGTGACCCAGGGGATCATCTCGGCGCTGGGGCGCTCGGTGACGGCCGGGGGGACGGGCGCGGCGACCGAGACGCTCCAGAACATGATCCAGACCGACGCCGCCATCAACCCCGGCAACTCCGGGGGACCGCTGATCGACACCTCCGCCCAGGTCATCGGCATGAACACTGCGGTGGCGGGAACGGCGAGCGACGGCACCTCGTCGCAGAACATCGGCTTCGCCATCCCTGCCGCCACCATCGAGTCGCTCATCCCCACGCTCCAGAAGGGCGGACAGATCGGCAGCGGCAGCGGCTACCTGGGGGTGGACATCACCACGCTGACCCCGGCGCTGCGCCAGCAGTACGGTTTTACCCCCACCTCGGGCGCAGTGATCCTCAGCGTCAACGCCGGGTCGCCGGCGGCGGCGTCCGGCCTCGTGCAGGGCGACGTGATCGTCGCCGTGGACGGCACGGCGATCACCTCGGCGGAGGACCTCCAAAAGGCCGTCGGCAAGGCCAAGCCCGGGCAGAGCGTCACGATCACCTACTACGTGGGTGACGCCAAACGCACGACGACGGTCACGCTCGGCAACCAGTCCCAGGCGCAGTCGCAGAGCTCGAGCGGCAGCAACTCCTTCGGCGGGGGAGGGTTCCCCGGCCTGGGCGGCTCGGGAAACTCCGGGAACGGCGGCTGACACCGGCGGTCACCCGCCGTCCGCCCCCGGTTCGATCTCGCTCAGTCGGAGCGGGCGCCCGGCGGGACGTCGAAGTTGCGGTCGGGGTGGGCCGGCGGGACGTTCATGGTGCCGCCCAGGGGCGTCCAGCTACTGGCCTCGATGTCCTCGAGGACGTGCGCCATGTTGTACGTGTCTTCTTCATAGGAGAACTTCCCGTCGCCGGCGTAGATGAGCCGCGAGTACCCGGACTGGCGGTAAGGAGTCCCGTCCGGTCTGGTGCGCGGCAGGATCTGGGTCCACTTCACCACCACGTCGTTACCCTCGATGGCGGTGAACTCGATCGGGAACTTCCAGTCCTCCATGCCCACCATGGAGTCGACGAGCCAGCGCGCGATCGTGTCGCGGCCCTCGAGCCGGCCCCAGGCGCCGTCGATGTACACGGCGTCCTCGGTGTAGAAGTCGGCCAGCGCCCCGAACGCGTCCGGCTCGAGTCCTTCGTCGATGCGCCGGCGCAGCTCGTGGTAGCGATCGACGGTCGCCCGGACTTCCTCGCGTGGGTACGGCACGGTTCCTCCTCTGTGTGTGTGTGGTCGTAGCGGTGTCTGTGCGGTGGTAGCGGTGCGCGCTGATTGCGTGCGGTCGGTGCGGCTCGTCGGTGCTCGACTCCGGCTACTGCAGGGCACGGTGGGCGAGCCGGCACGCTTCGATCTCCGCCCGCGCCGCCTCGCGTCCGGCGAAGCCCTCCACCTCGGTCGACTTCTCGGGCTCGAGGTCCTTGTAGATGCTGAAGAAGTGCGCGATCTCGTTGCGCAGGTGCGCCGGGACGTCCTCGATGTCGTGCGCCCCGTCCCACTGCGGGTCGTGCTCGAGCACGCCGATGAGCTTGGCGTCGACCCCCTTCTCGTCCCGCATGGAGAACATGCCCAAGATCCGTGCCCGCACCACGCACCCCGGGAAGGTGGCGTCCGTCACCAGGACCAGGGCGTCGAGCGGGTCGCCGTCCCCGGCAAGCGTGTCGGGGACGAACCCGTAGTCAGCCGGATAGGCGGTGGCGGTGAACAGACGGCGATCGAGTCGGATCACGTGCTGCTCATGGTCGTATTCGTACTTGTTGCGGCTGCCCGTCGGGATCTCGACGACGACGTCCACCACAACGTCAGCGGGCGGCGCGCTCACGGCGGCGGGGGAGGGGGGCTGCGGTAGGCCTCCTCCGCCGGGCTCATGATGCCGACCGGATTCCCGTCCGGGTCGCTCACCACCGCGTAGCGCGCGCCCCAGAACGCGTCGTAGGGCGCCTGCTGGACCGCCGCCCCGTCGGCGGCGAGTGTGGCCACCATTTCGTCCACGTCTTGGCGGTGGTCCACCCGGAAGCCCAGGACCGCACCCGGACCGCCCGGCCATCCCTCGTTCCACAGCGGCGCGAATGTCGTCGAGTCCAGGTCGACGTCGACCGCGCCGTGTCGGCCCGCCGGGGCGGAGACGTGATGCGGCGCCCAAGCCAGGTCGACCGGCTCGCCGAACTCCAGCCCGAGCCGGGCGTAGAAGCGGCGCGTGTTGGCGATGTCGCGCACCACGAGGTTGATCTGGTCGAGCCTCGGCGGGACCACCGGGCCACCGTAGTGCTCAGGCTCGGTCGGGGTTCAACCGCGCCCGAAACCGGCGGCGCCGCCACCCAGCCGGAAGCTGCCGGCGCCGCCGAACCCACTGGGGAGTCCGCCACCGCCGCCACCGAGCAGATTGCCGATACCGCTCACGGTGTTCGTGCTTGACGAGGGCACCGACTCGGAGTAGTCGGCCAGGACCACGCCCTGCCCCGGCATGAGGCCAGAGAGCACCTGGGTGTACTCGTCACCCACCATGCCGACTGTGACCACCTTGCGGGTGAGCTCCCCCTTGGCGAGCACCAGGACGTAGGTGCGCGAGCCCAGCGTCTGCACGGCCGAGGTGGGCACGGCCACGACGTCGGCCACCCTCCCGGTGGCGATGGTGATGCTGGCCGCCGCACCGGCGTGGAGGGTTCCGGCCGAGGCCGGCAGCGACACCACGACCGGATAGCTGTAGCCGGAGCTCGACGACTCGACGGGGCCGACCTGCACCACCGTGGCGGCCAGGACACGGTCGACGCCGTCCACCCGCACCGTGGCGGATTGTCCGACCGTGACGGAGGGAACCTGAGAGCTATCGAGCGTCGACTGCGCCTCGAAGGAGTTCGTCCCGATGACGGTGATGGTCTCGGTGCTGGAGCCCGCGCTGACCGAGTCGCCCACCGAGATGCTCACGGACACGACTGTCCCGTCGATGGGACTGGTCAGCGTGGCCTCCTTGAGCGACTGCTCGGCGTTGGTCAATTGGGCCTGCGCCGTGTCGATGGCGGCCTGGTCGCTGGCAATCTGCGCCGGGGTGTCGGTGTTGCCAGAGGCCGACGCGCCGCCGGCCCCGAGACTCCCGCTCCCGCCGGAGCCGGAGCTGCTCGTCACGACAGCGGTCAGGGAGACGCCCGACGCCGAGGACAGAGCGTGGCTGTTCTGCGTGGGGGACGAACCGACACCTCCGCTCCCCGTCCCGCCACCGGTCGAGCCACCCGATGCGGCGGTGAGGGCTTGTCCGAGCGCCGTCTCGTCCTTCGAGACGCCGCTCTGGTCTCTGGACACCTGCTGCTCGTCCGCCGAGACCGTCTGGAGCATCGCCTCGCATGCGTCCCGGCCGGCCGTGGTGGCCGTGCCGGCGCTTGTGCAGTCCGACTGCGCCTGGGCCAGGTCGGCCGCCTCCTTCTGCTGGTCGGAGTCGAGGGTCGCCTCGTCCTGGGTGAGGTTGGCCTGGTCCTGGGCGATCGTGGTGCTCGATCCGGCCCCGCTGGCGCTCGTCGAGGGCACCGACGTGCTGGTCGAGGGTTGGGCCGAGGACGTCGGAGCGGCTTTCGACGCCGAGGAGGTGCCGCTCGACTGGTTGGACTCGTCCTCGGCCAACCTGGCCTCGTCGGCCTGGACCGTCGACTGAGCCGAGGAGACCGATTCCTCCAAAGAGGTCGGGTCGAGCGTGCCCAGCGTCTGGCCGCCCGTGACGGTCTGTCCCGGTGCCACGGTCACCGTGGCCACCTTGCCCGCGACCTGGAAGGACGCCGTGGCTTGGCTCACGGGATCCACGTTCCCGACGACGCCGAGCGTCGTGGCGATGTCCGAGCGGGTGACGCTGGTGAGGCGGTAGCCGGTCGGGCGCGTACTGACGCTGGCCCACGCCGCGGCGCCCCCGCCGACGAGGACGGCGACGACGACGGCGCCGACGAGGACGGCGCGCCGGTGCCCGGCACGCCCCCAGCCCGAGTGCGAGTCAGGCACCGGTGCTCCCGGACCCACCGGACCCACGGGGCCCACCGGGCCCGCCAGGGAAGCCGCCCCCGGGGAAGCCACCGATCCCCGCCCCGCACGTGCCGCCCCCGGTCGAGATGATCCTCACCGTGGTCGCGGTCACGGCGCCGTTGCTGGCGGCCGGACCGAACGCACTCACGCAGTCGCCCACGGCGAGCTCGCTCGCAGTCGCCGACTGGGTGGTGCTCACAGTCGTCGAGCTCGACGTGGTGATCATGAGCTGCTCCTTCTTGGGAGTCGCCGGCTTCTTGGCCTGGGTGCTCGACCCCGAGCTCGACACGCCGCGCCCGGCGAAGCCGCCCGGCGAGAACGTGCTGCCGGTGAGCGTCACCGTCGACCCGATCACCGCCGTGACCTGGCCGGTCGCCACGGACAGCGACGCCAGCTGCTTGGGGAGCGCGCGCGCGCCACCGTCCGGGAAGCTCGGGCGGCTCCCACCCGTCTCGCCGCCCTGGGGAGCGCCCTGCGGGGGTGTGCCACCTCCCCGGCCCCCGAAGGCGCCGTTGGCTCCCGACCCGAAGCCCACGTTGGTGCACAAGCCGCCCGAGGCCGGCGTGGTGACGGTGATGGAGCGGGCGGCGATCGTGGTCTTCGACTTCTTCGACGCCGTGCCGGTCACCGAGACGCAGTCGCCCGCCGCCAGCGTGCTCACCGCTTGGGACACGGTCTTTGAGAACGCGGTGGTCGACGTCCAGGTCACGGTCGTCTGACCGGAGCTCGCGCTTCTGCACCTCCATGCTCGAGCCGCTGAGGGCGGCCACGCTCCCGGACGCGCCGAGGGGCCTGTTCGACGTCGTGGCGGCCCCGGCCGGGCCGGCGACGGCGGCCAGCGCGGCCAGCACGGCTGCCCCGCCTCCCATGCATCGAGCCCAGCGCCGGCGGTGCGGGCGGGGGCTGGTCGGTGTCTTCATCTCGTTGATTCCTCTTTCTCTTTGCTGCAGGTCTGGTTCGTGCACGGTCGTCCTACTCGTTGCGCAAGGCGTCGATGGGGGCCATGGCGGCGGCGCGGCTGGCCGGGTAGACGCCGAACAGGACGCCGATGGCGAGGGCGATGGCCAGCGCACCCACTGCGGCTGTCGGGCTCGTCGTCATCGGGTCGCCGATGAGGCCAGGCAGGTAGTGGACACCCAGGAGGCCGCCGATCACACCGAAGATGCCGCCGAGGATGCCGAGCACCGACGCCTCGACCAGGAACTGGCGTCGGATGACACGAGGAGTGGCCCCGAGTGCCTTGCGCAGCCCGATCTCGCGGATGCGCTCGGTAACCGACACCAACATGATGTTCATGACGCCGATGCCCCCGACGATCAGCGAGATGGCCGCGATGCCGCCGAGCAGGATCGTCAGCGTGTGGTCAACCGACGTGTTTGCGGCAATGAGGGACTGCTCCGAGGTGATCGTGAAGTCGGCGTCCGAGGCCGTCGTGATCCCGTGCAGCCGGAGGAGCAGGTGGTCCGCCTCCTGATAGGCCGCCGTCAGGCCCGCCGAGGACCGGGCCTGCACGGCGATCGAACTGACCGAGTCGCGCGAAGTGCCGCCGAAGATCCGCTGGGCACCGGTCGAGATGGGGATGATGAGGGCGTCGTCGGGGTCCGAGGTGCTCGACGAGGAGCCCGAGGAGCCCGTGGAGGTGAGCACGCCGACGATCGTGACCGGCACGCCGTTGACGTCGACCGTCTGGCCCACGGGGTCACCGCGACTGAACAGCTCCGAGGCCGTGGTGGCGCCGAGGACGGCGACGGCTGCGTGGTCCTTCACGTCCTGGTTGTCGAGGAAGCGGCCCTCGGCCAGCGTGCGCCCGCGAACGTTCAGCCAGGTGGGGGTGGTGCCCTGCACGCTGGTCGTCGCCGTCTGGCTGCCCGCGGTGAGGACCTCGGTCTGCGAGGTGATCGGCGCGACCGCCTTCACGTCGGGCGCGTCGACCTGCGACTGGAGCGCGGCCACGTCCGCCGTGGTCAGGGTCGACGCCGAGCCGAGCGCCTGGCGGATCCCGCTGGTCGACGTGGTGCTGCCGGGCGTGATCGTGAGCACGTTGGAGCCGAGCGAGTTGATCTCCGAGGTGACCTGGCTCGAGGCCCCCTCGCCGAGACCGACGGCGATGATGACGCCGGCGATGCCGATCAGGATGCCCAGCACCGTGAGGGAAGAGCGCAGCCGGTGGCTGCGCACCCCGTTGATGCCCGTACGGAAGGTCTCGACCCAACTCACCGGATGCTCTGACTCTGGAGCGCCCGCTCGTCCCGCTCGGAGAGCAACCCGTCGCGGATGCCGACGACCCGCCCGGCGGCGGATGCGACCTCAGCGTCGTGGGTGATCAGCACGAGCGTCCGACCGGCTTCGTAGAGCTCGGCCATGAGGCGCATCACGTCCGTGGCCGACTTGGAGTCGAGGTTGCCGGTGGGCTCGTCGGCCAGGATCAGGTCGGGCTCGGTCACGAGCGCCCGAGCCACCGCCACCCGCTGTTGCTGCCCGCCCGAGAGCTCACCGGGACGGTGGTTGACGCGTCCGGACAGGCCGACCCGCCCCAGAGCCTGCATGGCCCGTTCCTTGCGTTCGGCGCGTGGTACTCCGGCGTAGATCAGGGGCAGCTCCACGTTCTGCCATGCCGTCAGCGAGGCCAGGAGGTTGAACTGCTGGAACACGAAGCCGATCCGCCGGTTCCGCACCTCGGCCAGGGCCGTCTCGCTCATGTGGCTCACGTCGTCCCCGGCCAGGTGGTACCTGCCCGAGGAGGGGACGTCGAGGCAGCCCAAGATGTGCATCAGGGTCGACTTGCCCGAGCCCGACGGCCCGATGATCGCCATGTACTCGCCCTCTCTGATGCTGAGACTCACGCCGCGCAGTGCGGCGACCGAGATCGATCCCGTGCGGTAGACCTTGGTCACCCGCTCGAGCTCGATGACAGTGCTCGGGGCCACGTCGACCGCGGGAGTTCCGAGCGGGGGAGTGGTCACCCGGCACCCCCGCCCAAGCCGCCCGCACCGCCGGGGAAACCCGCGGCACCGCCGCCGGGGAACCCCCCGGAGCCCCCGCCCGGGAAGCCGCCGGTGCGGGATCCGTTGCCGCTGAAGAGGCCGGTTGACCCGCCGCCTGGCGCCTTGAAGGTGATCTGCCGCTCGAGGACCTTGTCGCCGGCGTTGACGCCGCTGAGGATCTGGGTCTCGCCGTTCTCCGCCGCACCGACCGTCACGTTCTTCACGACGTGCTTCCCGTCGACGACCTGGGTCACCGTGGCCTGACCACCACTTGTGTACGAGATGGCGTTAGTCGGGACCTCGGTCACGTTGTTCAGCTGCTTGACGATGATGCTGACGTCGGCACTGCCTCCGGCGTAGAGTCCCGAGGGGTGGCCGGTCACATCGACCACGACCGGGAACGTGGTCACGTTGGAGCTCTGGCTACCGATCAGGCTGATCGAGCTCACGGTGCCGTAGATGGTGCCCGAGGCACCCGATCCACCCGCTGACGCGGTGCCCGTCGTGGACGCGGACGAGGCGGCCGGGAGGCCCGAGGACGAACTCCCGCTGCTCAGGGTGATCTCCGCCTGGTCGCCGGCCGCGATCTGCCCGATCTGCGTGTCGTCGACAGTCGTGTTGACGATGTAGGAGTCGGTCCCGATCACCACGATCTGGCCCGAGCCGCTGGAGGACGAGGAGGAGGTGCTGCTCCCGGTGCCCGTGCTGCTCGACCCCAGGCCACCAGTGGCCCCCGTCCCCCCGGTGCCGCCAGTGCCGCCAGTGCCGCCGGAGCCGGAGCCGGAGCCGGAAGACCCCGAACCGGTCCCGGTCACCTCCTGGCCCAAGCTCAGGTCCACCGAGGCCACCGTCCCAGAGATGGTCGAGGTCAGCGAGGCGTCCGCCAGATTGGTCTTGGCCGTCGAGAGCGACGACTCGGCCGAGGTTACCGACGCCTGGTCCGAGTCGATCTGGCTCGTCGAAGCGCTCGAGGACTCGTCACTCGAGAGCTTGTCCCTGGCCGACGTGAGCTGAGCCTGCGCGGCGTCGACCTGCTGTGTCAGGGCCGTCGTGTCCACCGTGGCGAGCACCTGGCCCGCCGAGACGATCTGACCCGCCTTGGCGTTCACGGTGGTCACCGTGCCCGAGACCGTGAAGTTCAGGTCGGCCTGCCTCGCCGGCTGGATCGTTCCCGAGCTGGTCACAGTCTGCTGGATCGTGCCCGTCGTGACCGGCACGGTGACCATGGTCACGGTGATCCCACCCGCCGTCGACGAGCCCGAGGTCAACCAGAGCGGCAGGGCGATCGCCGCCGCCACGACGATCAAGGCGGCGCCGAGGATCGGCCACCGGTGGCGCCGCCAGAACGACGGCGGTTCCGGAGCCAGGACGTTCTCATCGTCGAGCGGCAACTCCTCGGTGAGGTCGATCGGGCTCTTTGGTGCGTCGACTGTCCCCGTTTTCGCCATCAGCCAATCTCACCCGCAGCAGCTCACGACGAGCCGAAGCCCAGCTGTGTGCCCGCTTACGGCTTGGCCCCATATCTCCCTTGGGCGCCGATAATGTTCATTATGTCAAGTTGTATCGAGATCCGTCGAGGAGGCCTTTCCCGGGACGATCCCCCTGGCGGGCCGGCCCTGGAAGGTCTAGGCATGAAGCCGCGGAACGTATGGGCATGAACTCGACCGGGTATGCCAGCCGGAGGTGACGGCCGCCAAGCGCTGCGCCACACGGGGTCGTGTCCCGACCAACGAAGGAGGCAACCATGAACGGTTCGTCGATCGGTCTCTCGTGTCGTTTCCGGGGGGCGGCCATGGCCGCCGTGGTCGCCTGCGGGACCCTGGCCGGGACCTCGCTCACGCTGCTAACGCCTGGTCCCACCGCGGGCGCCGCCGTGGCGGCTTGCGGCGCCTCGCTCGGCACGACCCAGGTCCAGGGTGCCGCCGGGAGCTTCATCTTCGTGGTGCCCGTGGTGCCGGCCACGCCGGGGCAGGCGTGTAACGCCATTCTGTCCGTGACCGGCACCATCGCCACGGCCACCGGTACCCGACCCTCCGACGTGGTGGGCAACGGGCTGGCCCACACGGTCACGGTTTCCTTCCTGCCCGGCCAACCGGCGCCCGAGCTCCTCTGGCAGTGGTCGCCGCACTGCGCCGACCCGTCCAGCGCTCCCTGGCAGTTCTCGGCGTCGAGCCCGGCGGCCGGTACGGTGGCCACGCCCCTTAGCGGCGTGTCCCCGTGCAGCGGCTTCGGCACCACGTCGTCGACGCTGGTGGGGCCCACGGTGTCCGTGCCCAATCCCCAGGACGTGGTGGCCATGGCCTCGACCCCGGGGGACCTCGGATACTGGCTGGTCAGCAGGGGCGGCTCCCCTGCCTCGTTCGGTGACGCGGCGAAGATCGCCGGGCCGACGAGCAACGCGCCCGTGGTCGGAGCCGCCGATGCGACAGCAGGCGGGTACTGGTGGGCGGCGTCCGATGGCGGCGTGTTCGCGTTGGGGACCGCCTCGTTCTTCGGCTCCATGGGCGGCACGGCGCTGGTCGCACCCGTCGTGGGCATGGCCGCCACGCCGGACCACAACGGCTATTGGCTCGTGGCCGCCGACGGTGGGATCTTCGCCTTCGGCGACGCCGGCTTCTACGGGTCGGTTCCCGGCGCACTCGGGCCGGGCCGCTCACTCAACCAACCGGTGGTCGGCATGGCAGCCAGTCCGGACGGCAAGGGGTACTGGCTCGTGGCCGCCGACGGAGGGATCTTCGCCTTCGGTGACGCGGCGTACCAGGGCTCCATGGGAGGGACGCAGCTCAACCAACCGGTCGTGGGGATGGCCGGGGACACGTCGGGCGGCTACTGGCTCGTTGCCCGCGACGGGGGCATCTTCGCCTTCCACGCCACGTTCTTCGGGTCGCTCGGGGGCATCGCCCTGAACGCCCCCGTCACCACCATGGCCGCCACCTCCGACGGCAAGGGCTACTGGCTGGCCGGGGCCGACGGCGGGGTGTTCGCCTTCGGCGACGCGCCCTTCCGGGGCTCGTCGGGCTGAGCCCGCGGCGGCGAGAACCGGGTGAGCGCGGGCGGAGCCGGCCACTCCCCTCTCCCCTAGCATCGGCGCCATGGCGCTCGAGGTCGACGGCAAGGTGGCGCTCGTCACCGGTGGCAGCAACGGCATCGGCGAGGGTGTGGCGCGCCACCTGGCCGGGCGCGGCGCCCGCGTGGTCCTGGCCGACGTCGACGTCGCCCGGGGCCGGGCGCTGGCGAACGAGCTCGGCGGCCGCTTCGTGCGTACGGACGTGACCGATCCCGACGCCTCGTCGGCCGCGGTGTCCGCCGCGGTCGAGGCGTTCGGCGCCCTGCACCTGGCACACCTCAACGCCGGCGTGAGCTCGTGGTGCGGAATGGGAGACGACTTCGACGCCGAGGCCTACAGGCGCTCCATGGCCGTCAACCTCGACGGGGTCGTGTACGGCATGGCGGCGGCCCGACCCGCCATCAAGGCGAGCGGTGGCGGCACCATCGTGGCCACGGCGTCCATGGCCGGCCTCGTCCCCGCGCCGTTCGACCCGATCTACGCCGCCAACAAGCACGCCGTCGTCGGCCTGGTCCGCTCTGTCGGGCCGGTCTACGAAGCCGACGGGATCGCCGTGCACGCACTATGCCCGTCCTTCGCCCAGACCAACATCATCAAGGGGTCGGAGCAGTCCCTGCGTGACATGGGCTTTCCCATCCTCGAGGTCGACCGCGTCGTGGACGCCTTCGCGCGCATTCTGGCGTCGGACACCAGCGGCGAATGCTGGTACGTCGTGGCCGGTCGCGACAGCGAGCCCTTCCGCTTCCGGCGCGCCCCGGGCCCGAGGCTCGACTGACACCGGAGAGGCAGGGCGCGCGCCCGCGGGAACGCTACGCTGCGGGGGCACGCCGAGCGCGTCCGGCGATGGGTCCCGCCGGGGGCACGCCCCGAACCGCCGCACCCACGGCTGATGGCTCCTGGACCGGACGTGGGAGGCCGCCGTCGTGGACCCTGACACTGCCGACCAGGCTCCTGATACAGCTGCCCTGGCGGCTGAGGCAGCCACCCAGGCGGAGCCCGACCTGCTGGACCAGCCGGCCGTCCCCATCCTCGGGCTGTCGGCTCCGACCCTGGCTGCCGTGTTCGCAGGCGGTGCGCTGGGCACGGTCGGCCGCTACCTGCTCGAGGCCCACCACCACGTGGGGCCCGCCGCCTTTCCGTGGGTCACCCTCGTCGTCAACCTGAGCGGGTCGCTGGCCATCGGGCTCCTCCTCCCCCTGACGGGGCACGCCGCCCTCCGAGCGCCGTGGTTGCGTCCGCTGCTGGTCGTGGGATTCCTGGGCGGCTGGACGACGTACTCGACCCTGGCCGTGGAGACCACGCTCCTGACCACCCACGGCGCCGCTGCAATGGCCGTGGCCTACCTGGTGGTGACGGTCGCCGGCGGGTTGGCCCTGGTGGTGGCCGGGCATGCCGCGGCGCAGCGACTCGTCGCAGGCGCGTCGCCGTGACTGGCTCCTCCCCCACTCTCGGAGTCACCCTGCTGGTGGCCGCCGCCGGCGGCGCCGGTGCGGTCCTGCGTGCCCTGCTCGTCCACCACGTCGCCCTGCGGCGCGCCGACCCGCTGCCGGTCGGCACCGTCCTCGTCAATGCCACGGGCTCGCTCGTCCTCGGGATCTTCACCGGGCTGGCGCTGTACCACCATCTGGGCCCGCACGTCCTGGCCGTCGTGGGCGTGGGCCTCTGCGGTGGCTACACCACGTGGTCCACGGCGAGTTGGGAGACGATCCACCTGCTCCACACCGGACGCCGGACGGCTGCGGTGGCCTACACGATCGGCGGCCTGGCCGCATGCGTGGCGGCTGCGGCGTCCGGCATCGGGCTCACGGCCCTGGCCTGAGTGGGACCGACCGCGCGCCTCAGGTGGCGAACGCGTCGAGGGGCGGGCAGGTGCACATCAGGTGGCGGTCCCCGTAGGCCTGGTTGATCCGCGCGACCGGCGGCCAGTACTTGTCCACGCTCTCCCCAGCGGGGAAGACGGCGGTGCGCCGGTCGTAGGCCCGGTCCCACTCCGACACGAGGGACGACGCCGTGTGGGGGGCGCCCCGCAAGGGGCTGTCCTCGACGCTCCACCGGCCGGCCGCCACCTCCCCGATCTCGGCCCGGATGGCGATCATGGCGTCGCAGAAGCGGTCCAGCTCGGTCAGGTCCTCGCTTTCGGTGGGCTCCACCATCAAGGTGCCGGCGACGGGGAAGCTCACCGTGGGCGCGTGGAAGCCGTAGTCGATCAACCGCTTGGCCACGTCGTCGATGCTGACGCCGGTCGCCTTGGTGAGCGGACGCAGGTCGAGGATGCACTCGTGCGCCACGAGTCCGTGCTCGCCCGTGTAGAGGATGGGGTAGGAGTCGGCCAGCCGTGCCGCCACGTAGTTCGCCGCCAGGACGGCCGACTTGGTGGCGTGGGCCAGGCCGGGGCCCGACAGCAACCGCATGTAGGCCCAGCTGATCGAGAGGATCCCGGCGCTGCCGAACGGTGCCGCGCTGACCGGCCCCACCCCTTCGCGCTGCTCGGGCCACGGGTGCAGGGGGTGCGAGGGCAAGAACGGCACCAGGTGCTCGGCCACCGCCACCGGACCGACGCCCGGTCCCCCGCCGCCGTGCGGGATGCAGAAGGTCTTGTGCAGGTTGAGGTGCGACACGTCCCCGCCGAAGTGACCGGGCTCCGCCAGGCCCAGCAGCGCGTTCAGGTTGGCGCCGTCGATGTAGACCTGCCCGCCGTGCTCGTGCACCAGAGCGCACATGGCACGAACGCCCTCCTCGTAGACGCCGTGCGTCGAGGGGTACGTCACCATGATGGCCGCCAGCCGCTCGTGGTGCTCCTCGCACTTGGTCCGGAGGTCGTCGAGGTCGACCGTCCCGTCGCCGCAGGCTGTCACGACCACGACGCGCATGCCGGCCATCACCGCCGACGCGGCGTTCGTCCCGTGCGCGCTCGATGGGATCAGGCACACGTCGCGCTCAGGCTCGCCACGGGAGTGGTGGTAGGCACGGATGGCCAGCAACCCGGCCAGCTCGCCCTGGCTGCCCGCGTTGGGCTGCACCGAGACCTTGGCGTAGCCGGTCGCCTGCGCCAGCCACTGCTCGAGCTCGTCGATGAGCGAGAGGTAGCCCGGCACGGCCCAGATCGGGGAGAACGGGTGCACCTCGGTGAACCCGGGCAGGCTGACCGGCTCCATCTCGGTGGTGGCGTTCAGCTTCATGGTGCACGATCCCAGCGGGATCATGCCCCGGTCGAGGGCGAAGTCGCGCTCGGCCAGTCGGCGCAGGTACCGCAACATGGCCGTCTCGGAGTGGTAGCGCGAGAACACCGCATGGCCCAGGATGGGCCCGCGGCGCAGGAGCCCCTCGGGCAGCGCCGGCTCCGCCGCCGCACCGGTGGCGGCCCGCCGGACCTCGGGAGGCACGCCGAAGGCCTCCATGACGGAGGTCACGTGGGCCCCCGTGGTGGTCTCGCCGCACGAGATGCCCACGTGGTCCTCATCCACCTGGCGCAGCAGGACGCCGCGTGCCGCGGCATCGGCCACGACCGTGCCGGCACGGCCGGGGACGCGCACGGTCACCGTGTCGAAGAACTCCCGATGGACCGTCTCGATGCCAGCCGCCCGCAGCCCGGCCGCCACCTCCAGGGCGCGTCGGTGCACCCGTCGGGCGATGCCGCGCAGGCCGTCGGGCCCGTGGTACACCGCGTACATCGACGCCACCACTGCCAGCAGCACCTGTGCCGTACAGATGTTCGACGTGGCCTTCTCCCGGCGGATGTGCTGCTCCCTGGTCTGGAGGGCCAGCCGGTAGGCCGGGCGCTCCTCGGCGTCGACCGACAGACCCACGAGTCGTCCGGGCATATCGCGCTCGGAGCCCGACCGCACGGCCATGTACGCCGCGTGCGGGCCGCCGTACCACAAGGGCACCCCGAAGCGCTGCGTGGAACCGACCGCGACGTCGGCCCCCCACTCCCCCGGCGGGGTGAGGAGGGTGAGTGCCAGGAGGTCCGCCGCCACGGTGACGAGGGCGCCACGCTCGTGGGCCTCCGCGGTCAGCGCTGCGAAGTCGCGCACGGCGCCCGAGCAGCCGGGGTACTGCTGGACGACGCCGAAGAACTCCCCGTCGGGCAGTCCCTCGTCGAAGTCGATCACGTCGACGTCGATCTCGAGCGGGGCCATGCGTGTGCGCAGGACGGCGATGGTCTGGGGCATGCAGTCACGATCGACCAGCACGCGCTCGGCCGGACCGCTCGCCCGGCGGTGCATCAGCGTCACCGCCTCGGCGACTGCGCTGGCTTCGTCGAGCAGCGAGGCGTTGGCCGTGTCGAGCCCCGTGAGGTCGCTGACCATGGTCTGGAAGTTCAGGAGTGCCTCCAGCCGGCCCTGGCTGATCTCGGGCTGGTAGGGCGTGTACGCCGTGTACCACGACGGGCTCTCGAGCACGTTGCGCCGGATGACACCCGGCGTGATGGTGCCCGAGTAGCCCAGGCCGATCATCGGCTCCGCCGCGGCGTTGGCCGCGGCGCGCCGTTGCAGCTCGGCCAGCACCTCGGTCTCGGTGGCTGCCGGGGGCAGGTCCAGTGTCCGCAGGCTCCGCACGGTGTCGGGCAGCGCGGCGTCCATGAGTGCGTCGAGCGACTCGTAGCCGAGCTCCTTGAGCATGATCTGCTGGTCCTCGGCCGACGTCCCCACGTGGCGTCGCAGGAAGTCCTCGAAGGGTTCGAGGGGGGCGCGCCGTGGGCCGGGGTCCCGGCCCTCGCCGGTTCTGGGGTTGGCGGTCTGTTGGCTCACGGAGGCCTCCTCGCATGCTCCGCGTGCACGCGGAGCCAGTGGGACGTCCTCCCCGCTCTGTCGTCGGACCTGAGAGTCTCGTCGCCCTCCCGGGCGACTTCCACCTTCGGTGCAGGTCGGTGCACGGGCACCACCTGCTTTCCAGAGTTGCCTCGCCGGAGCGGTGTGTTGGCCTGAGAGTTTCTTGGGGAGAGTTGCTCCTCCGGCGCCCCGTGTGCCCACCGCGGGTGGGCCTGCGGGATCTCTCGCGCTCCGGTTCAAACGGCGTATTCAGTTGTCGTCGACCACTATAGGGCACCCCGGGCGAAACGGCCCTGGCCTCAGCCCTCCGTGTCGTCCTCGCGCACCGGCCACAACGGGGGCCGCACCAGGCGAGCCGTGCGTTCCCGGCCACGCTGGACGACCGTCACCTCGTCGCCGTCGAGCATCTGGGCGTCGGCGTCGACGAACCCCAGTCCAATCCCCTGCTCCCGCATGGGCGAGAAGTTGCCGCTGGTCAGAACCCCCACCCGCTGCCCGTCGCGCTCGAGCAGCGAGCCGTCGCGCAGCGGCTGGCGGCCGTCGGCCACCACCCCACGCAACCGCCGTGCCGGCCCGTCGACCCGCTCCTCCTCGAGCGCCGCCCGGCCCCGGAATTCGCCCTTGGTCCAGCCCACCACCCAGCCGAGCCCGGCCTGCAGCGGCGTGATGCCCGGACCGAGCTCGTGGCCGTGCAGCGGCAGGCCCGCCTCGAGGCGCAAGGTGTCCCGGGCGCCGAGGCCCGCGGGGACGACCCCCTGGTTCAGTACGGCCTCCCAGAAGGCGGGGGCCACCTCGGCCGGGACGGCGCACTCCACCCCGTCCTCCCCGGTGTACCCCGTCCCTGCGACCAGGCAGGTGGCACCTGCCCACTCGAAGCGCGCCACGTCGAAACGCGGCACGGCGGCCGCAGCGGGCGCGATGGCGGCCAGGAGTGCCCGCGACTCGGGTCCCTGCACGGCGATCACGGCGCGCTCGCCGGTGACGTCGGCTCCCCCGATGGCAGCCACCACCTCACTCGTGTTCGAGGCGTTCGGCATGACGTCGAAGCGCTCCTCGTCGACCCACCACACGATGATGTCGTCGACGACCGAGCCGTCCGCGTCGAGGAGGTGCGTGTACTGGGCCCGACCCGGGTGGATGCGGGTCAGGTCGTTGGTGAAGGCCCGCTGCAGGTCCTCGAGCGCCCGCGCGCCGAGCACCCGCACCGTTCCCAGGTGGCTGACGTCGAAGGCGACGGCGGCCATCCGGCAGGCCCGGTGCTCGGCCACCGTTCCCGCTGGGTAGGCCAGGGGCATCGCCCAGCCGCCGAAGGCCACCATCTTGGCCCCGAGGGCCCGGTGCGACGCGTCGAGCGGCGAGACGCGCAGCGGCCCGGGGTCTGCGCTGTCGTGGGCCGGCACGGGGCCAGGTTAGGCCGCGCCCGCCGTCACCGGGAGCAGTCCGTGCGACTCGAGCAGCGACGTGAAGTCGCGCTGGTACACCACGCGGATCGGCACTTCCGGGTACAGCTCGCGCATGCGTCGCACCTTGCGGTTCTTGCGCGTCACCAGCCGCTGGTCGGCCGTCGTCAGCTCGATGAACATGCCGGGGCCGGGGAGGTAGAAGTCCGGGCGGAACCCGGCCACGGGCGAGCCCTGCGCGTCCCACTCGAGGGGGAACTCCACCGGCTCGTAGAGCCAGCGCTCACCCAGCAGGTCGAGCAGGGTGGCGAAGAGACGCTCGGACGGGTGGGCGAAGCGGACCTGACCGGCCGGACCGCCCGACGGATGGCGCAGGCGTGCGTCAAGTACACCGGGCAGCGGGTCCGTGACGCTCACTCCCCCGCGGCCCGGCTGCCTTCGATGCGACCGGGGCGGCTGGTCCGGCGCGAAGCACCGGCGGCGTCGAGGTTCACGATGTCGGCGTCGAGCTGCTCGACGACGCCGCCCAGCGGCACGATGTTGAACACGCCCTGCCCGCCTGCGAGGAGGTCGACGACCTCGCCGTTCGACCGGGCCAGGACCGAGGTGGTCCCCGTGAGCACGAGGTTGGCCGACGCCAGGTCCGTGCCCAGGTCGTTGCGGAGGCACTCCACGGCCCGCCGGGCCGACTGGAGCGAAACGCCCGCGTCGAGCAGCTGCTTGATCACCTTGAGCTCGAGCACGTCGGAGTACGAGTACACCCGGCGCGAGCCGCTCCCCTTGGCCGTGGCCAGCGACGGCTGGAGCAGGCCGGTCCGGGCCCAGTAGTCGAGCTGACGGTACGAGATCCCCACCAGGTCACAAACCTGGGGCCCGCGGAACCCTCCGACATGGGTTGCGTCCTCGGACATCACACCTCCCAAGCAACGCCACGGGCGTGGCCACTCCGGGTCGTCACTGTAGTGCACCGGGACCACATCGGCGTAGTTACGGATGGGTCATTCCCCGGCGCCCACCGGCGGCGCCTCTCCCTGCCGGAGGGCGACCCACCCCGGCGGCCATGCCACCACCGTGCCCCGGACACGGAGGCCCACTTCGCTCCCCGGCGCCAGCGGCTCGCCACCGGTCACCCGTACGACGAGCTCGGGAAGCCCCTCGGGCCGGGGGCGGACGTGGACCACGGCGTCGTGGCCGTAGTACTCCGAGCCGGTGACCACACCCTGCACCCCGGCTCCACCGGCGCCGCCCAGCACGATCTGCTCGGGCCGCACGAGCACCCGGGCCGGGCCGCCCTCGTCGGGGCCGTTCCAGACGTCCACCCGCAGGCTGCCCAGCCCCGTCACCGCCACGGCGTCGCGCACCACCCCCTCGAGCAGGTTGGACTCGCCCAGGAACGAAGCCAGCTCGGCGTCCTCGGGGTGCCCGTAGAGCTCGGCGGGCGCGTCGATCTGCGCCACCGTGCCGTTCCGCAACACGGCCACCTGGTCGGCCATGGAGAGGGCCTCCTCCTGGTCGTGGGTGACCAGGACCGACGAGGTTCCCGCGGCACGCAGCACCCCGAGCACCTCGGCCCGGACGCTCGCCCGCAGCGCGGCGTCGAGCGAGGAGAACGGCTCGTCGAGCAGGACGATCTCGGGATCGATGGCCAGCGCCCGCGCCAGGGCCACCCGCTGTTGCTGCCCGCCCGAGAGCTGGTGCGGGTAGCGCCGCCGCATCCCGGCCAAGCCGACCAGCTCGAGCAGCTCGTCGACCCGCTTGCCCTGGCCTGGACCCCGCGGGAGGCCGAAGCCCACGTTGCGGCCCACGCTGAGGTGCGGGAAGAGCGCGCCTTCCTGGGGCACGTAGCCGATGCGACGGCGCTCGGAGGGCACGAAGCGCGACCCGGCGTCGTCGACCACCTCGGTCCCGAGCGCGACCTCGCCCGCGTCCGGTCTCTCGAAGCCGGCCACGATGCGCAACAGCGTGGTCTTGCCGCTGCCCGACGCGCCCAGCACCGCGGTGAACGAGCCCCGCGGCACGCTGAGGTCGACGCCCTGCAGCACGGCCTGGCCGCCGAAGGACTTGGTGACGCCGCTCACGTGCAGCTCCTTCACCGCCGCGCCCCCCTCACGCGGCCACCGTCACCGGCGCCGGACGTGGCACGGCCGTGGCGCCTGCGGCCGTCGCCAGCCCCGGCTGGCGGTCGAACCAGCGGCCCAGCACGTAGCCGGGCACGGCGGCCACGAGGACCATCACCAGGGCGTAGGGGGCGGCCTGGCTGTAGGAACCCTCGGTCTCGTAGGCCCAGAATTGCGTGGCAAGCGTCTCCACGTTCGTGGGGTGCAGAACGAGGGTGGCGGTGAGCTCGGTCGCCGTTTCGAGGAAGACCAGCGCGAACGCCGCCGCCAGCCCGGGCCCGATGAGCGGCAGTGTCACCCGCCACAGCACCGAGCGCCGTGACACGCCGAGGGAGCGCGCCACCTCCTCGAGGCCCACCGGCGACCGCGCCACCGCGGCGCGCACCGAGACCACGGCGAGAGGGAAGAACATGATGGCGTAGGCGAGCACCAGCAACGGGCTGGTCTGGTAGAAGGCGCCGCGCAGCAGGTGTTCGGTGACGTAGGTGAAGCTGAGCGCCACCACCAGTCCCGGCACGGCCAGGATCACCATGTCCACCCGCTCCATCGCCATGACGCGCCGGTTGGCGTGGCGCACGGAGAGCGAGCGCGATGGGCACCGCGGCCACTGTCGCCAGGACTCCCGCCGCGGCGCCGTACCCGAAGGTGTTGACCGTCGCACCGAGCAGCGAAGCCGGCGGCAGCGTCGACTGCCCGCCCCGCACCATCAAGAAGATGATGGAGCCAACCGGGACGCCGAGGGCCAGGACGACGAGGAGGACGGCGCCGAGCAGCACGGCCGGGCGCGCCCGGCCGAGGGCCACGGGACGGACCGGCCGAGCCGTGCCAGCCCCGAGACGTGCCACACGCCCCCGTCCGCGCAGGGCACCCTCGCCGGCCAGGAGCAGGGCACCGAGGAGGACCAGGATCAACGACAGCGCGCAAGCCGCGGGTTGGTTGAACCCGACCTGGAACTCGTTGTAGATCTCGGTGGTCAGGGTCTGGTAGCCGAGGATCTCGAACGCGCCGAACTCGGCCAGGACCACCAGGCCGACCAGGATGCACCCGCCGAGGATGGCCGCACGCGCCTGACCGACGGTGACCACCCAGAACACGCGCAGCCGTCCCGTGCCGAGGCTGCGCGCCACCTCCTCCTGCGCCGGGTCGGCGGCGCGCAGGCTGGCGGCCACGGGCAGGAACACCAGCGGGTACAGCGCGAGGGTCATCACGAGGACGGCGGCCCAGAAGCCGCCGATCGACGGGAAGACGCCCCGCCACCCGAAGCTCACCACGAAGTCGGGGATACCGAGCGGGATGACGACCACGATGGCGAAGAACCGGCGCAGCGGCAGGTCCGTGCGCTCCACGAACCAGGCGGCCACCGTGCCCACGACGCCGCACAGGGCGGTCACGACCACCACGAGGGCGACGGTGTCGAAGACGAGCGTCGCCGTCAGGCTGCGGAACAGGATCTGGTGCAATTCGGTCCAGCCGGTCTGCACCGCCTGGACGATCAGGAAGACCAGCGGCAGCACCACCACCACGGAGACCGTGAGGGCGATCGCCGTCAGCACAGCCGGGAGCCCGCGCCGCGACCGGGCCGGGACGAACCGCTCATCGGCGGCCGTCACAGCAGTTGCGCCTCTTGCAGCAGCTTGATGGACTCGGCTCCGGTACCGAGCTCCCCCACGGTGATCCCGTTCGGCTCGAGCTGGTCGAAGGGCCTCAGCGGCTGCGCCGTGGTGACTCCCGAGGCGATCGGGTACTCGAAGCTGTCGCTGTGGGCGATGATCTCCTGGCCCTCCTTCGAGGTCAGGAAGGCCAAGAACCGCTGTGCCTCTTCCTGGTGGTGCGAGGACCGCAGGATCCCGGCGCCCGAGATGTCGAGGACGTACCCCGGGTCATGGGGTGCGAAGAAGGCGATGGCCGAGTGCGTGTTGCCCGCGCCGACCTCTGCCTTCAGGCGGTACCAGTAGTACTGGTTCACCACGCCGATCGCCGCCTGCCCGCGGTTGACCTGCGAGACCACCGTCTCGTTGTCGGGGTAGGCGTGGCCCGCCGCATTGGCCTTGAGGCCTTCGAGCCAGTGGCGCGCCGCGTCGGCGCCGTCGGTCTGGGCGACCGACGTCACGACTGGCTGGAAGTCCGTCTCACTGCCGGCCAGGGCCAGCTTGCCCCTCCACGCCGGGTCCGCCAGGCTCAGGACCGAGGTGGGCAGATCGGCGGGCTTGAGCAGGTCCGTGTTGTACACGATGACATTGACCCGGGCCGACACGCCGACCCAGTGCCCGTCGGGCGAGTTGAAGCGCGAGGGGGTGTTGGCCAGCGTGGAGGGATCGACGGCCGTGAGCATCCCCCTGGCGTCGAGGTACTGCAAGGGAGGCGAGTTCTCGGCGTAGAACACGTCGGCCGGCGAGTTGCCACCTTCGGTGGCGATCTGGTCGGCCAGCACGCGCTCGTCGTCGGAGCGCAGGTTCACCACTATCCCCGTCTGGTTCTCGAACGCCGTGACCAGCTTCTCGGTCGTCTGGACGTGCTGACCGCTGTACACGGTCAGGCTGCCGGCGCTCCCCGACCCCGATCCCGAGCTCTGTGCGCAGCCGGCGAGCGCACCTGCCCCGACCACCAAGAGGGCGGCCAGCCGCGCCGAACGTCGAGCGGGCACGCCTCTCGAACCCGACTGCCCTCGCCGCACCGACCTCGGCACCTCCGTCCCCCCACCCAGTCTAAATTTAGGGTGCCCTAATATTAGGGGCGCCTGAAAAAAGCTGTCAAGGGACCGCCGTGGCGGCGGGCTCAGCCGGCCGCGGAGCCGCCGCCGGGCGCCAGGTCGGCCCGGCCCTCCCGGGGGCTCGAGGGCTCGGCATGGTGCCGGACCGGGATACGCCCGGCACGCCGCGCCAAGACCCCGGCCTCGACCGCCCGGCGCATGGCCGCGGCCATGGTGACCGGATCGTGCGACCGGTTGACCGCGGTGGCCACCAGGACAGCGTCGCAGCCCAGCTCCATGGCCAGTGCCGCGTCCGACGCCGTCCCGATCCCCGCGTCGAGGATCACCGGCACCTTGACCGCTTGGCGCAGCAGCGTGATGTTGTGGGGGTTGCGGATGCCGAGACCGCTGCCGATGGGCGAGCCGAGCGGCATGACGGCGGCACAACCGACCTGCTGGAGGCGGACGGCCAGCACGGGGTCGTCCGTCGTGTAGGGCAGCACCACGAAACCGTCCTCGGCCAGCTGCTCCGCGGCGCGCAACAGCTCCACCGCGTCGGGGAGCAGGGTGCGCTCGTCGCCGATCACCTCGAGCTTCACCCAGTCGGTCTCGAAGGCCTCCCGGGCCAGCTTGGCGGTGAGCACCGCTTCTGACGCGGTGGCGCACCCCGCCGTGTTCGGCAGTACGCGCACGCCGAGCTCGCACAGCATGGCGAGGAGGCTGCCGGGCCCGCCCGCCTCGACCCGTCGCACGGCGACCGTCGCCATGGCCGCGCCCGACGCCGTCAGGGCGGACCGCATCATGTCGAGGCTCGTCATGCCACCGGTGCCCAGCAACAACCGGGACCCGAGCTCCAGCCCGGCGATGCGCAACACGTCGGGCTCCGCCGCGGCGCGGACCGCTCCGGTCGGGCCGTCGGGGCGGGAAGCAGCGCCGTCGCGCGTCACCGGACGACGATACCCCGGCACCCGCGTAGGGTGGCCCCGTGTCTGACGCCACACCCCCGTCGGCGCTGACCATCGCCGGCTCGGACTCGGGCGGCGGCGCGGGGGTGCAGGCCGATCTGAAGACGTTCGCCGCGCTACGCGTGCACGGCACGAGCGCAGTCACGGCCGTGACGGCGCAGAACACCGCCACGGTGCGCGGCGTGGTCGCCCTCGACGCCGGGTTCGTGCGGCTCCAGGTCGAGACCGTCCTCGACGACATCGAGGTCCGGGCGGTGAAGACCGGGATGCTGGCCACGGCCGCCACCGTCCGCGAGGTCGCGGACCTGGCCGCCGAGGGGCGCCTCCCGCACCTGGTTGTGGATCCCGTTCTCGTCTCGTCGAGCGGGCACGCGCTCCTCGAGCGTGCCGGCGTGGAGGCCTACCTCGAGCACCTGCTCCCCCGCGCGCTGGTGGCCACGCCCAACCTGCGTGAGGCCGCGGTCCTGAGCGGGACCGGACTCGAGGAGTTGCGCGACGTCGAGGCGAGGGTGGCGGTCGCCGAACGACTCCGGGCCGGAGGCGCCCGGTTCGTCGTGGTGAAGGGCGGCCACCTGACCGACTCGGCCGACGACGTCGTGGCCGGACCCGACGGAGTGCTCGTGCTCCCCGCCCCACGGGTTCCCACCACCAACGACCACGGGACGGGTTGCTCGTTCTCCGCCGCCGTGGTCGCGCACCTGGCCCGTGGGGTGGCTGTGCCCGAGGCGCTGCAGCAGGCCAAGGACTTCGTCACCCGCGCCCTGGCCGGGGCCGCGTCGTGGCGCCTGGGCGCCGGCCACGGTCCCCTCGACCACTTCGGCTGGTCGGGCCGGCCCTAGGCTGGTCGCGCCATGACGCTGTCGGAACCCCCCACGGGGACGCTGCCGAACGCTTCGCCCTCCGGTGGCTCGTCGAACGGATCCTCCGGCGGGTCGCCACCCCTGCCGCAGCGACCTGCCAAGCCTGGTGGCATCTCGATGCGGCCGGCCATGGTGGTGCTCGCACTCGCCGTGGTCATCCTCGCCATCTTCTTCGTGCTCGGCGTCACCTCCTCACCGGCGCCCAAGCCGGCGCACCACACGGTGTCGACGGCCGCCGTACCCGGGTCCGCACTGCGTTCCGAGCCCGCGGCGTCGCTCCTCTCCCCAGTCGTGCAGGCCGGCGCACCACCGGCCAACGTGCTCGACGCGGTGCTGCTCCCCAACGGGGTCACCCGCATCGCGCACCGGCACAACAACGGCGGGGTGAGCCAGTACGACGCCCAGGTCACCTTCCGCTCCGATGCCACCCAGGCCGACCTGATTACCTTCTTCGCCGCCGCCATGAAGCTCCAGGGCTGGCAGATCCTCGACCGGGGCCCGGCCGCCCACCACCCCGACACCATCGAGGTGCTGGGGAAGCTGGCCGGGACCGACGGCTACTACTGGGAGATGGGAGCCATCGTCCCGCCCACCACCTTCGCCGCCGGGGGTGCGGGAGCCGGGGCTTCGGGACAGGGCCAGACCGACGTCACCATTCGGCTCTTCCAGGTCCCAGACGCCCAGTAGCGTCGGCGTAGGCCAGTGACGGCTCGGCGCCGAGTGCCGTCGCCGGCTCGCCCAGCAGGTATGCCCAGACGAAGAAGTTGATCGGGTAGAGCAGGTAGCCGACCCGGGGGTTGGGGGCCAGCAGGATCAGCACGGCCAGCACCACGCCCGCGATGTTGCACACCGAGGCCATGGTCCGCGGCGTGTGCCGGTAGAGGTGCCGCACCAGCAGCACCCCCAGCACGAGCCCGACCGAGAGGGGCAACACGCGGCTGAGTGAGGGGAACAAGGTGACGAGGACGTGCCCGGGCAGGGCGCTGGCGGCCGTCGAGGGGACCCGGCTCAGCCCGAGAGGGAACAGGACCACGTCGTCGACGAGGGCCATGGGTCCGTTCAGTAAGAAGGGGAAGATGGAGGGCGCGGCCACCACCACCATGCCGGCGAGCATGGACAGCGGCTTGCGCTGGCCGTCGCGGCCGCGTGCGGCGAAGAGCGCCAGCGCAGCGAGGGGCCAGGCGGTGAACTTCATGGCGGACGCGATGCCGAAGACGACGCCCGACGCGAAGGGCTGCCGGCGCTGCGCCAACACCACCGCGAGGAGGAGGAATGCAGCCACCGGGATGTCGTCGCCGCCGGTCGCGAGCGGCAGCGCGGCCAGCGGGAGGATGATGAGGGCCTGCAGCGCGCGCATCTTTCGCCGCCCCTCGGCCCGGCACAGCGCGAGCGCGACCGCGGCCACCACCAGGGTGGTGAGGCAGAAGAAGATGCGGGCGTCGCTCAGCCCGTTGTTGGGCCACACGTCGCTCGGGATCCCGGCCACCGCCATGAGCGGGAGGTAGGGCAGGAACCCAACGAAATAGGGCTGTCCGGGTGCGTGGTAGGCCACGGGATGGTGCAGGCGCACCAGCGGCTGGTACGGGTCCTCGCCGCGCACGATGTCCTGGCCGCCCTTCTCCACGGCGACCACCTCGGGCTGGAGGTGCGACCCGGCCACGTGGTCGAAGCGCCACAGGATCTCGAGGCCCATCGGGATGGCCAGCGACCCGAGGAACACGCAGGCCGCCACCCCGATACGCGCCAGCCAGGCCCGACGGTGCTGGGGGGCGCTGAGCACACCGTCGGGGCGGCGCCGGCGGGCCCGCCGGACCGACCAGGCCAGCACCCCGGACGCCAGCGCGCCGAGCAGGTACGGGGACATGGCCATGCGGCCCCACACCTGGTAGAGCGGGAAGCTCGACGTGAAGATGGTGAGGAGGGCGAACAGGGCCCCGCCCAGGTACAAGAAGGCGTCGCCGGCCTCCGGCGAGATCCGCGTCAACCGGTCGGTGAGGCGGCGCCAGAGCGCCGAGGCACTGGCGGACCAGGACGGCACCGTGATCGAGATTTGATTGGGCATGTGTCGCGGCTGCGCCTCGCGCGCGGCGGCGAGGCGACGGGTGACCCCTCTGGCGATCTTAGAGGCCGAGCCGGTCCATGTAGAAGGCAAGCTCCGCCTCCAGGCATGCTTCGAGGGTGTCGGCTCGGCGGAACCCGTGGCCCTCACCCTCGAAGAATCGCAGGTCACAGGGGACTCCCGCGGCGTCGAGGGCGTCACGCATGCGCTCGGCCTGTGACGGCGGGACCACGGCGTCCTCGGTCCCCTGCAGGAGCAGCACGGCCCCCCGCATGGCCGTGGCGCGCCGAGAGGGCGAGCGCTCCTCGTAGAGCCGTCGGGCCTCGGGCAGCGGGCCGATGAGCCGGTCGGTGTAGTGAGCCTCGAAGTCGTGCGTGGTGGCGGCCAGGCCCAGCAGGTCCGTCACGCCGTACCAGGCGACGCAGGCGGCGAAACCCGCCCCCGCCGCCAGGGCGTTGAGCGCGGTCATCCCGCCGGCGCTTCCGCCCCGGATGGCCAGGCGCCCGGGGTCGACCTCACCCCGTTCGGCCAGGTGCAGCGCGGCGTCCAGGCAGTCCTCGGAGTCCGCCACCCCCCACTGCCCCCACAGGGCGCAGCGGTACGCCCGCCCATAGCCGGAGCTCCCGGCGTAGTCGACGCAGGCCACCGCGAAGCCACGGGTGGTGAAGTAGCGCACGGCCAGGTCCAGCCCGGCCGGACAGGCGGCCGTCGGGCCGCCGTGGCACCACACCACCAGGGGCGGCCGCTCGCCCGGAGGGCCCTCGGTGCCCTGGCGCGCCGGGCGGTGGAGTACCCCGTGCACCGGGCGACCCGAGCGGCCGGTGAGGGTGAAGGGCAGGGGGCGAGCCAGGTCACCGGGGGCGAGCGGGACCGGCGGCGCCTCCCGCAGCGGCCGCGCCGCCTCCGCCGGCGTCCACAACCAGACGTTGGGGGCCGCATCGTCGGTGGCGCCGATCACGGCCACCCCGGCCCCGTGGGCGCAGACCGCGGCCACCGAGACGCAGGGCTGCGGCACGCGCGTCGGTGGGATCGTCCCATCGGGTCGGCCGCCGAGGCGGACGAGCTCGTCGGTACCCGCGGCGGTGGCGCGGGCCACCACCGAGCCGTCGGCGAGCTCCGCGATCGTCCTCTGGCCCAGGACCCAGTCGGGCCCGTGCCACTCGGCCGCGCGGTCGGGCGGCACCAGGAGGGCAACCTCGGCACCGGGATGCCCGCCGTGGCGGAACGGCTGCCACCAGCCGTGACGGTCCGACACGAAACGCAGCGACCCGTCCCTCGCCCAGGCCGGCTGGCCGACTGATTCGGACGGCCCCCCGGCGACCAACCACGGCTCGCCGGCGGGCGCCAGGTCCCCGCCGGGCGCCGACCCCTCGGCCCGGGCCAGCGGGACCACGACGAGCGTCGACGCGTCCCAAGGCATGTCCGGGTGGTCCCAGACGACCACGGCCAGCCGCTCCCCCGTCGCGTCGACGCAGGGCGCACCGAAGAAGTCGTGCCCTTCGAGCAGGGTCGTCTCGACCGGGCGCGGGCTGCGGGTCGAGAGCGCGAGCAGCCGGCGCCGTGGCCGTGGCGCCCCGTCGGCGTGGACCTCGCGCACCGCGAGCACCCAGTCCCCGTCGGCGGTGGCCACGAGCCCCCCGTGGCGGTATGCCTCGTTCTCCGGGGCAGGGGCGCTCAGCCTGACCGGGGCAGCCGGTGAGGCTGCAGCCACGCGGAGGGGACCGGCGTCGCCGTCGCAGAGCCACACGCCCTGATCGGCCTGGTCGACGTAGGCGAAGGCGCCCGGCTCACGGGCCGGCACCAGGCACACCGCCCCTCCCCCGTACTCGTGGACCCGGCTGCGGATGCTGACCTCGGCCGGCGAGTGGTCGCATGGGCCATCCGCGTCGGCGCGCACCAGGACCACGCGCCCGGCCTCCGCCGGCCGCGACTCGAGCCAGTACAGGGCGGTACCGTCTGAGCACAGCTCCGAGAGCGATACCTTCGCCCCGGCCACGTCGCGAGCCGCCAGGGCCGAGTCCCAGCGCCCGAACGGTGCGGTGGGGGCCATGGCCCGACGCTAGCTGCGCCGTGCCGCGGGCCGGGATGCCGCCCGGACGCGCACCCCCCTTTACAGTGAGCCGGTGCGCTTCCCCGCCTACGTGCTCTCCGAGCAGGGTGCGGCCCTGCGCCCTGCCGTCGAGCAGCTCGAGCTGGACGACCTGCCGCCTGGCGACGTGCTGGTCGAGGTCGAGTGGTCGGCCATCAACTACAAGGACGCCATGGTCACCCGCCCGGGCAACCGCGTGGCCCGCGGATATCCGCTCGTGCCGGGGGTCGAGCTGGCGGGCCGCGTCGCCGAGAGCACGCACACGGGGCTCCCCGTGGGCCGGCGCGTGCTCGTCCAGGGTTACGACCTCGGGGTGGCCCGCCACGGCGGCTTCGCCGCCTACGCCCGGGTGCCCGGCGAATGGGTGGTCCCGCTCCCGGACCACCTGAGCACGCGCCAGGCGGCCGTCATCGGCCTGGCCGGCTTCACCGCCCTCCTCTCCCTGCACCGGCTCGAGCACCACGGGCTCACGCCGGACGACGGGCCCGTGCTGGTGACCGGTGCGTCGGGCGGCGTGGGCAGCACGGCCGTCGCCCTCCTGGCCGGGGCGGGCTACGAGGTGGTCGCCTCCACCGGCAAGACGGGCGAGCAGGCGTACCTGCGCGGACTGGGCGCGTCCCGGGTGGTCGGCCGGGAATTCGCCGAGGAGAACGGCCGCACGCTCGGGCCCCAGCTCTGGGCCGGCGTCGTGGACTGCGTGGGCGGACGCACGCTGGCCCAGGCGTTGCGCACCGTCCGCTACGGAGGCGCCGTGGCCGCCAGCGGGTTGACCGGCGGCAACGACCTGTCCACCACCGTCTACCCCTTCATCGTGCGCGCCGTGGCGCTCCTCGGCATCGACACCGTGGCCACTCCGATCGCCGAGCGGCGCGCCTGTTGGGGCGAGATGCCCGACGTGTTCCCGCTCGACCGCTGTGAGGACATGGTCGACGCCGAGATCGGCCTCGACGAGCTCACCGGGGCGCTGACCCGGGTGCTCGACGCCGGGGTGCGGGGCCGCGTCCTGGTCCGGCCCCGAGTCATGCGCAGCCCAGTACACCGCCGAGGCGGCGTGGGTCACGAACCGGCGTAGACCGGCGAGACGCGAACGGTCCCGTTGTTGCAGGGGCTGAGGGCGAAGGCGAACCGCGCCGACGGCGTTGTCGCACCGGGCATGGTGACCGCGCCAGCCTCCGAGGAGGGGCAGCTGGTCTCCGAGCCCACCGGGACGTCGGAGTACTGGTACGCGAACTGCGCCGAGGAGGACGGCGCCAGCGTCACCGTGGACGGCCCGGCATTGGCCGCCGGCGGCGACACGGTGACGGACAGCCCGCTGGCCATGGTGACGGTGAGCGGGGCGCCGCTCCCGGAGAAGAGCGCCACCGTCGGGTACCCGTTCGCCGTGCACGGGGACGTCCCGGTATTGGTGACGGTCACCACGCCGGTGATGGTCCCGGCCGCGCCCTGGGGCGCACCGGCGGTGGCCGTGACGTGGTTGCAGGTCGAGGCGCCCGCCGCGGTGGAGGTCGTCGTGCCCGAGGCCGACGTCGTGCTGGTCGACGTCGAGGACGGCGCCCGGTGCGTGGTCGTGGTGGTCGGCTTCTTCGTGTGGGGGGTGCCGCTGGAGCACGCAGCGAGGAGGAGGCCGGCGCACGCCCCCAGGGCGAGCGCCCGGGCTCGGCCCCTCACGCCTCGAAGTCCTCGGGGCGCACCTGGTCGAGGAACTGTCGGAACTGGCCCACCAGCTCGTCGGGCGTGTCCTCGTCGTCCTCCTCGGACTCGAGGGTGAGGATGATCCCCTCGGACTCCATGAGCTCGTCGGACACGTACAGCGGGGACTCGGTGCGGACGGCCAGCGCGACGGCGTCGGACGGCCGGCTCGAGACGACCGTCCGTTGTTCGCCGCGCACGAGATGCAGCTCGGCGTAGTAGGTCGATGCTCGCAGCTCGGTGATGATCACGCGGTCGACCTCGATGCCGAGTTCATCGAGCATCTCCTTCATGAGGTCGTGGGTCAGCGGGCGCGGCATGACCACGCCCTGCAAGGCGTACGCGATGGCCGTGGCCTCGGGGCTCCCGATGAAGATCGGCAGCGTGCGCCCATCCCCCGCGGTCTCCTGGAGCAGGAGCACCGGAGTGTTCGACTGCAGGTCCACCCGGACGGCTCGGAGCAGCACACGGACCATGATTGCAATGTAGCGCCCGCTACCGTCCCGCCGTCACCCGCCCAGGTGTCGCCGGAGCGCGGCGCGCAGCAGCGTGGTCCGCATGGACTGGCCCAGCGAGGCCAGCTCGTCGGCGCTGTCCACCGCCCGCTGGCGGGACTCGGGGTTGCGCAGCCGGAGCAGGGGGATGATCACCTGCTCGATGAGGCCGACCTCCCGGTCCACCGCGTTGCGGTAGAGCCTCAGATGACGCGGCTCGACGCCGTAGGAGCGGAAGGAGACGGCCAGGTTGGCCACCGTCAGCGCCTCTTGGTCGAATGTCTCGATGCCGGCGACGTTCGTCGACTCGACCAGCCCGAAGCTCTGGAGCCCCTTCACCTCCTCGGGAGCCAGCCCGGTGGCCGTGCACAACTCGTCGAGGGTCAGGCTGGCCCCGGTGGTGCCGTCGGCGGATGCACCCCGGGCGCCCCCACCGCCCGACGCGCGCCGGGCCGGAGGAGCCGGCGTCGGGCCGGTCGCGTCAGCCGGTGCGTTCTTGGACCGCCCGCGGGTGCCGCCCGACGGCGTCCCGTTTCCGCCACCCGTCGACCCGGTGCGACGCGGCGACCCCGCCCGGGCACTCACAGCACCGGCATGCACCGCTTGTGCCTCGGGCGCCACGTCCGGTACCTCGGCGGGGTCGGCTTCCGCGGTCGCGGTGGCCGTGCCCTCGCCCACCACCTGCAGGCCGCGCCGTGCCGGGGCCTCCGACGGGATCTGCGCCGCGCGGCGCGAGGCGTCGGCCAGGATCCGCGCCATCGCCTCCTCGTCCGCCTTCGTCGGCTGTTCGGCGACGTGCGTCGCCACCGCCCCCGCCGCCGAGCCCCGTGCCACGCCGGAGGCTTCGCCGATGGCGGCGGCAGAACCCGGCCCGCCGTTGACGGCCTCCAGCCCACCACCGTCGAGGTCGCCGTCCTCGAGCCGGTCCCGGATGACCTTGAGGGGGAGGAAGTGCTCCCGCTGCTGGCGCAGCACCCAGCGCAGACGCTCAACGTCGTGGTCGAAGAACTTGCGGTACCCCGAGGGCGACCGCTCGGGGTTGACCAGCCCCTGGCTCTCCAAGAAACGGATCTTGGAGATGGTGACGTCGGGGAACTCCTCCCTGAGCAGGGTCAGGACGTCGCCGATCGACAGATAGGTGCGGCTGCTCACTCGTTCCCCGCCACCAGGTACACGAGCTTGAATTTTCCGACCTGGAGCTCGTCGCCGGGCGCGAGCTGCACCTCGTCGATCCGCTCGCGGTTGACGTAGGTGCCGTTCAACGAACCCACGTCCCGCACCTTGTATCCCCCGTCCACCGGCTCGATCTCCGCGTGACGGCGCGACACCGTGATGTCGTCCAGGAAGATGTCGCTCTCGGGGTGCCGGCCCGCCCTGACGACGGCGTCGCCCAGCAGGTGCCGGGCACCGAGGTTGGGCCCACGCGTGACCACCAGGACGCCGGCACCGTGGGGCACATCGACAACGGTGACGTCGGGATGCTCCTCGGCGGGCTCTGCCTCCTCGTCCGGCTGGAGCGCCTGGAGAGTGATGGTGGCGTCATCGCCGTCCGCGAGCAACGTGTGGCCGCACGAGGAGCAGAAGTTCACGCCCTCGGGGTTGCGGTGCCCGCAGTTGTGACAGTACACGCCGACCACGGTACCCCACCGCTCGGCCCTCGTTCCCTGGCGCCATCGGAGCCCGCGCGCCCTCAGTCGGCGGTCAGGTCAGCGTAGGCGGCGGCGTCGAGCAGGCCGGCCGGGTCGGCCCCCGAGGCGAGCTCGAGCTCGTAGATCCACCCTTCCCCATAGGGATCCTGGTTGATGCGCTCGGGCCCGTCGGCCAGCGTGTCGTTGACCGCCGTCACCGTGCCCGACAGCGGGGCGTAGATCTCGGACACCGACTTGGTGGACTCAACCTCGCCGATCTGGCCCCCGGCCTCGACCGTGCTCCCGACGCTGGGCAGGTCGACGAAGACGATGTCGCCCAGCGCGTCCTGTGCGTAGTCGGTGATCCCGACCCGGACCCGGGCGCCCTCGACGCGCACCCACTCGTGCTCAGGCGAGTACCGAAGTTCACCGGGGATGTCCATGGGGGGCGAATGTACAAGACGCCGGCTACGAGCCGCAGCTCCGCCTCACCGGCGGTGGCCCGGCTGGTCACCGCACCATGGCGTGGATGCGGTCGACGGAGGCCGCGGCCAGGTCGTCCGACGAGGCACGGTCCGCCCCCTCGGCCCAGACGTGCGTGACCGGGTCCTCGGGGTCGGGCACCACCAGGACCCAGCCCTTCTCGGACACCACCTTGATGCCGTCGACCAGCACCAGGTCGGCCCCCTCCTCGGTCAGCTGCTCCATGAGTGTGCGCATGACGAGGCCCTTGTGCTCGAAGGGCGTGGCCACCTCCTCGTGGACGATCGGCATCGGCGGCGTGGCCGCGGCGATGCCGGCGAGGGTGGCCGAGCCGTGCCCGAGCAGGGAGACCAGCCGGGCCAGGGCGGCGGCAGCGTCGAACGCCGGCAGGAACCCGGGGAAGACGTAGCCCCCGCGGCGGTCTGCGGCGAAGGAGACACCGCCCCCCGCGGCCGCCTCGAGGAACCCGGCGGGCGACAACGGCGCCGGGACAACCTCGACCCCGCGTGCCGCGCACAGCCGCTCGGCGCGGTCGCTCGCCGTCACCGGCAGCGCGATGCGCCCGGCGGGGCCGGCAGCGGTCAGCAGCTCGATGAACACCATGAGCGCCTCGTCGTGGCTCAGCACGCGCCCGGTGCCGTCGATCAACCTGAGGCGCTCGCCCCCGGCGTCGATCACCGCACCCAAGTCCGCACCCGAGCTCCGCACGGCGTCCGCCACCCGGGCCTCGCTCACGATGCGGTCGACCGAGATCATCCCCGGCGTCTGCGCGTACGGGTTGATGCTCAACACGTCGGCGCCCACCTTGGCGAGCAAGTTGGGCATCACGAAGCTCGCCGCCCCGTAGGACAGGTCGAGCACGAGCTTCACCTCCCGCTCGGGGATGCGCTCGAGCCCGAACGCCTCGACCACGTCGGCCGTGTAGAGCTCGATCACACGCGGGGAGAAGTCGATGTCGCCGATGTCACCCGCGGTGACGCGCCGGAACTCCTCCCGGTAGTACATCCGCTCGACCCGCCGTTGGTCGCTCTCCGAGAGGTCGATGCCGCGCTCGTCGAAGAAGCGGATCTCGACGGACTGCGGGTCGTCGGGACTGAGGCGCACGGTCAGCCCGGCCCGGTGGCCGCGCATGCGGACGTGGTGCCGCGTGACGGGCACGGTGGCCAGCTCGAGGTCGGTGACGTTGACCCCGACCGAATTGCACCCGACCATGAGGGCCCGCTTGAGCACCCGGGCGATCCGGCTGGTGTCGCGGGACGCGGTGATCGACGACCCCTTTTCGAAGCCCGACGCCCAGGCCTTGGCCAGCCGCACGGCCAGTTCGGGGCTGATGTCGACGTTGGCGATGCCCTTCACGCCGTCGGGGCCGAAGAGGGTGCGCGAGCCGCCCGACTCCCACACGATGGAGGCGTTCACCTGGGCCGCGGCCTCCACCACCTTGTAGGGGTAGACCTTGACGTCGCTGCGCACTTCGGCGTGCGCGCCGACCAGGCACCCCTCCCCCAGCACGGCGCCGGGCTCGATGCGCGACCCGGTGCGCAACTCGCTGGCCCGCCCCAGTACGGCGCCCTCCACTCGCACCGCCGCCCCGAGGTAGGAGTTCTCGCCGATCACCGACCGCTCGACCTCGGCACGCGGCGCCACCTGGGTGTTGGCGCCGATGGTCGTATAGGGGCCGAGGCGCACGTCGCGGTCGATGGTGCAGTTCTCCCCGATGAACGCCGGACCGTCGATGCGCACCGATGCGTCGATCGACGACCCCTTGCCGACCCAGATGCCGGGACGCAGTTCGAAGCCCGACACCTCGACGTCGACCTTGCCGTCGAGGATGTCGTGGTGGGCCTGCAAGTAGGCGGCGGTCGTGCCCACGTCCTCCCAATAGCCGTCGGCCACGTAGCCGTACAGCGGCTCTCGGGCCTGCAGCACGTCAGGGAAGACCTCGCCGGAGAAGTCGACCGAGCGCCCTTGGGGGATGCGATCGAAGATCTCGGGCTCGAGCACGTAGATGCCGGTGTTGATGGTGTCGCTGAACACCTGTCCCCAGCCCGGCTTCTCCAAGAAGCGCTCGATCGTCCCGTCTTCGCGGGTGATGACGATCCCGAACTCCAGCGGGTTCTCGACCGAGCACAGCGCGATCGTGGCCAGCGCGCCGTTCTTCTCGTGGAACTCGATTGCCGAGGTCAGGTCGATGTCGGTGAGCACGTCGCCCGAGATCACCAAGAAGCGCTCTGTCAGCTGCTCGCGGGCGTTGCGCACAGACCCGGCCGTGCCGAGCGGCGACTCCTCGGTGGCGTATGACATGCGCACCCCGAGCTCGCTGCCGTCCCCGAAGTAGTTGCGGATGGCGTTGGGGAGGAAGGCCACCGTGACGACGATGTCGGTGATCCCGTGGTGCCGCAACAGCGACACGATGTGCTCCATCATCGGACGACCCACGAGCGGGAGCATTGGTTTGGGCAGGTTCGAGGTCTGGGGCCGCAGCCGCGTGCCCTCACCCCCCGCCATGATCACGGCTTTCACGCGGCACTCCTCCGTGCGGCCCGGCCGGCGCGCAGGGCGCGGCGGGCGGGCTCGATGTAACTGACGGCGGCCCACCAGGCCAGGGCCAGCCCGACCAGCCCGGTCACCCACGCGATGGCGCGGACGGGCTCCTGCCACGTGGCCGTCCCGTCGCCGAGCAGGAACGCAGGGTAGGCGAACATGAGGCCGAACGTGCCCGCCTTGCCCACCCACAGCACGTCGATGCGCGCCGCGCCGAGCGCGGCCAGCAGGACCACGACGGCCGAGACCAGCACCTCGCGGGCGATGGTGGCGATGCCGAACCAGAGAGGAACGGCGCCGTACACCATGATCGAGATCACCGCTGTGCCGACCAGCAGGCGATCCGCGGTGGGATCGAGCACCTTGCCGAACGTGGAGACCTGCCCGAAGCGCCGGGCGACGTACCCGTCCACCCAGTCGGTGGCGCCCAGCAGGGCGAGGAGGACGGCGGCGGCCGACTGGCGGTGCGCCCCGAAGAGCAGCCACAAGAAGAGCGGGATGCACAGCAGCCGCACGAGGGTGATGACGTTGGGCGCAGTGAGGATCCGGTCGAGCCCGTCGTCTGCCACGGATCGATTCTAGGGAGCGCCCACCAGGCCACCCCGGACGTCCTCCGGCGGGCGGCAGCGGCCGCACGGCCCTCCCGGCCGTGTGCCAGAGTGGCCCGGTGCCCCGCTTCGAGCCGTTCCGTGGACTCCGCTACGACGCCCAGCGGGCACCGATCGCCCAGGTCATCGCCCCACCGTACGACGTCGTGTCGTCCAACGAGCGCGGCCACCTGGCCTCCCGACACCCGGCCAACGCGATCCTGGTGGAGCTCCCCGAAGCCGACCTGCTCGGCGGCAGGGACCGCTACGCCGTGGCCACCGAGCTCTTTGCCCGGTGGCAGGCCGAGGGCGTCCTCGTCCCCGAGGCGGCTCCCAGCCTGTACCCCTACCGGATGACCGACACGTCCGGCCGGGCCACCACTGGGGTCATCGGCGCGCTCGGCCTGGCGGGGCCCGACGAGGACAACGGGGTGCTCCCCCACGAGCAGACCCTCCCCAAGCCGCGCAGCGACCGTCTCGACTTGCTGCGGGCCACCCGGGCCAACCTCTCGCCCATCTGGGGCCTGTCGATGGCGCCCGGCGTGACGGCCACGTTCGACCCCACCGACGACGAACCTGTGGCCGACACCTACGACGACGACGGCGTGCGCCACCAGCTGTGGGTCCTGAGCGATCCCGACACCGTGGAGGCCGTGCGGGCCGCCGTCGCCGGGGCCCCGGTGGTGCTGGCCGACGGTCACCACCGCTTCGAGACGGCCCGGGCGTACCAGAGCGAGCGCCGCCAGGCGGGAGCCGGGGCCCCCGGTGCCTACGACCTCGTCATGGCCCTGGTCGTCGAGCTGGCCGAGGACCAGCTCAGCGTCGGCGCCATCCACCGCACGCTCGGCGGGCTGCCCGAGGGCTTCGACCTGGCCGGCGCCCTGGCCGAGTGGTTCGACGTGGTCCGCGCCGGGGCGGCCGACGAGCGTACGCTCGGCGCGCTGGCTGATTCGCACTCGCTGACCTTGGTGACCGGTGACCACGCCTTTCTCCTGCTGCCCCACGACGACGTCGCGGCGCAGCCGGGCAACGACCTCGACTCCAACCTCGTCGCGTCGGTGCTCGAGAAGCTCCCGCCCCACGAGGTCGTCCACCGCCACAGCGTGGGCGAAGCCCTGGAGGCCCTGGCCACCGGCGAGGCTCAGGCGGCTTTCCTGTTGCGCCCGGTCACGGTGGGCCAGATAGAGGAGTGGGCGCAGGAACGACGCCGCATGCCCCCCAAGACGACCTACTTCAGTCCCAAACCCAGGACCGGCATGGTCTTCCGGTCGCTCGACCTGGCGTGAACACGCCCGAGGAGGTGGTCCGGTGCACGATGCCGTGACCGTCCACATCGACGCCGCGCCCGACCGCGTGTGGGAGCTGGTGAGCGACGTGACCCGCATCGGCACCTTCAGCCCCGAGACCTTCGAGGCCGAGTGGATCGACGGCGCCTCCGGACCTGCGGTCGGGGCACGGTTCCGCGGCCACGTGAAGCGCAACGGCAAGGGCCCCGTCTACTGGACCACCTGCACGGTGACCGAGTGCGTCCCGCCGACAACGTTCGCCTTCGGGGTGGGCGCCCCCGACAAGACACCGCTCAACGTCTGGCGCTACGACATCGCCGCCGCCGACGACGGGTGCGACGTCACGGAGTCCTTCACGCTGCAGCGCACATGGTGGCTACGCCTCTACTGGTCCCTGCTCGGCTGGGCGCGCGGCAAGACCAACCGCGAGGGCATGCGCACCACGCTCGAGCGCGTCAAGGACGAGGCGGAGCGCACGGGCGTCACGTGACAGTTCGGTGACCGCAGGCTGAACGTCGTGGACCCCGCCGCGGCGGTGCGCCACCATCGGGTCGGTGGAGCGCGCGGCGCAGGGCTGGCAGCCCGATCCCTTCGGCCGCCACGACGAGCGGTGGATGACCGCCGGCACGGCGACGGACCTGGTGCGCGATGGTGCACGCGAGGCCCACGACCCACCGACCGCGTCGCCGGCGCCCAAAGCGCCGTCCGGAGCACAATGGATCGACGTCGACCGCTTGCCCCGGGGTCGCCGCACGCCGCTCCCGTGGCCGCCACGTGCTGCTCGGCCCTCAGCGCTCTGGCGCTCCACTTCGGGCACGCCATCCTCCCGCCGCCACCCTGGGCCGCGACGAGACCGTGGGCACGGTCTCCTACGTCGACCACCTCGACCCACGGCCTCGCTGGTTCGAGGCTTCCTACAGCCTGCCGGGACGTCCCGACGAAGGAGGCCTCGCACTGGGCTCCATCGGAGCCAGTTCCGTCCTCGAGGACCAGGCGGTGGTGGTGCGTTACGACCCCCATCACCCGTCGGTCGGACAGGTGGTCTCGGTGTCACCCCCGCACAGCCGGCCCAACGGCCTCTACGGCGCGACCGTGGTCTCCGCCGCCGTGGCCGTCTCGTCGTGGGCCTGGATCTCCACGGGCTACCGCCGCTGGCGTCGAGCGCAGGAGCGAGAGCAGGAGATCGACCACCGGGCGGACGAGTGGTCGGGCACGACCTTCAGCGCCTGACCGGACGGCGGTCGTCGAGCCCTAGTCGACGGTCCAGCTCGAGCCCGAACGCAGGAGTGCCGCCAGGTCCCCCAGGCCCCGCTTGGCCTGGGCGTCGGTGATCTGATCGGACATCTGGGACCCGTATTCGGGCCGCGCCACGGCACGGAAGACGCCGATCGGCGTCGGCTCGAAGGGCCCCCGCGACAGGCGCGAGAGCGCGAAGGCCAGCCCCGGGTCGTCACGAGCCTCGTCGTGGACGAGCAATCCGTCGACGCCCACGTCGCCGACCGCCACGATCTCCAGGCTGCCGTCGGAGCGCTGGACCACGCCCCGCTCCTCCCCCTCGGCGCCGAACATGATCGGCTTGCCGTGCGCGAGCGGGATGAGCATGTTGGCCCGGGTGTCGCGTCCGGTGATCTTCTCGAAGGCACCGTCGTTGAACACGTTGCAGTTCTGCAGTACCTCGACGAACGCTGCGCCGTCGTGTTCGTGCGCCCGCCGGAAGGTCTCCTGCATGTGGCCCCGGTCCATGTCGTGGGTGCGGGCCACGAAGGTCGCCTCCGCGCCCAGCGCGAGCGAGACCGGGTTGAACGGCGTGTCGACCGAGCCGAACGGCGTCGACTTGGTGACTTTTGCCACCTCCGACGTGGGCGAGTACTGGCCCTTGGTCAGCCCGTAGATCTGGTTGTTGAACATCAAGATGTTCAACCGCACGTTGCGGCGCAGCGCGTGGATCAGGTGGTTGCCTCCGATCGAGAGGGCGTCACCGTCACCCGAGATCACCCAGACGTCGAGGTCGGGCCGGGTGGTGGCCAGCCCGGTGGCGATGGCCGGCGCCCGCCCGTGAATCGAGTGCATGCCGTAGGTGTTCATGTAGTACGGGAAGCGCGCGGCGCAGCCGATCCCCGAGAGGAACACCGTGTTCTCCCGCCGCACGCCCAGCTCGGGCATGAGCATCTGGACGGCGGCCAGGATGGAGTAGTCCCCGCAGCCCGGGCACCACCGGACCTCTTGGTCACTGCTCCAGTCCTTGCGCGTGGTGACCGGCACCGCGGTGGCGGTGCCGCCCGAGGCCTTGCCGTTTGACCCGTTGGACTCGCTCATCACTTCCCTCCGAGCAACGCCGTGATCGCCGCCTCGATCTCACCGACGCGGAACGGCACGCCCTGCATCTTGGACATGCCTTGGGCGTCGACCAGGTACTCGGCCCGCAGGATCCGGCTCAGCTGCCCCAGGTTGATCTCGGGCACCAGGACCTGGGGGTAGCGGCGCAGGACCTCGCCCAGGTTCGCCGGCAGCGGGTTGAGGTTGCGCAGGTGGACGTGAGCCGCCTTCATGCCCCTGGCGCGCACCCGCTTGACCCCCGCCGCCACGGCGGCGTAGGTCGAGCCCCAGCTGACCAGGAGGAGCGACGCGTCGGCGTCACCCTGCACCTCGACCGGCGGGACGTCGATGCCGGCGATCTTGTCCCGGCGCAGGTGGACCATGCGCTCGTGGTTGACGCCGTCGTAGGACACGTTCCCGCTCCCGTCGGCCTTCTCCAGGCCGCCGATGCGGTGCTCGAGCCCCGGGAGCCCGGGCGGGGCCCAGGGCCGGGCCAGAGTCTCGGCATCGCGCACGTAGGGCCAGAAGGCGGGGTTGCCCTCCTCGTCGACGTGGTTGGGCTCGGAGGCGAACCCGGGATCGATCGGCTCGAAGCCTTCGACGTCGGGCAGCCGCCAGGGCTCGGCCCCGTTGGCCAGGTAGCCGTCGGAGAGCAGGATGACCGGCGTCCGGTACTGCACGGCGATCCGGGTGGCCTCGATGGCGGCGGCGAAGCAGTCGCTCGGGGAGCTGGGCGCCACGATCGGCAGCGGTGCCTCGCCGTGGCGCCCGTACATGGCGTGGAGCAGGTCGGCCTGCTCGGTCTTGGTGGGCAGGCCGGTCGAGGGTCCGCCCCGCTGCACGTCGACGACCACCAGCGGCAGCTCCAGGTTGATGGCCAGGCCGATCGTCTCGGACTTGAGGTCCAGCCCGGGACCGCTCGTCGTGGTCACACCCAGCGCGCCACCGAACGCGGCCCCCAGCGCGGCGCCGATGCCGGCGATCTCGTCCTCGGCCTGGAAGGTGCGGACCCCGAACTCCTTGCGGCGGCTGAGCTCGTGAAGGATGTCCGAGGCCGGCGTGATCGGGATAGCTGCCCAAGAAGAGGGGCAGGCCGGCCAGGCGGGCGGCCGTGATGAGGCCCCAGGCCAGCGCCTGGTTGCCGGTGACCTGGACGTACTCACCCTTCTCGAAGGCAGCCGGCCGCACCTCGTAGTTGGACTCGAACAGCTCGGCCGTCTCGCCGAAGTCGTACCCGGCCCGGAAGGCCCGGGTGTTGGCCTCGACCACCTGGGGCCGGGCGGCGAAGCGCTCGGCGATCCACTGCAACGTGGGCTCCACCGGCCGGGTGTAGAGCCAGCTCACGAGGCCGAGGGCGAAGAAGTTCTTCGAGCGCTCGGCGTCGCGGGGCTTGACCCCCGCCTCCTTGCACGCCTCCTGGGTGATGGAGGTCATCGGGACCTCGTAGACCGTGTACGCGCCGAGCGAGCCGTCGGTGAGGGGGTTGGCCGCGTACCCCGCCTTGGCCAGGCTGCGCTCGTCGAAGGAGTCGCTGTTGACGATGAGCACCGTGCCCTGGGCCATCAGGTCGATGTTGGCCCGCAGTGCCGCCGGGTTCATGGCCACGAGCACGTTGGGCGAGTCGCCCGGCGTGAGGATGTCGTGGTCGGAGATGTGGACCTGGAAGGCCGAGACGCCGCTGAGGGTGCCGGCCGGCGCGCGGATCTCCGCCGGGAAGTCGGGGAAGGTGGAGAGGTCGTTGCCCAGGAGGGCGCTGCTCGTGGTGAACCGGTCCCCGGTGAGCTGCATCCCGTCGCCCGAGTCGCCGGCGAAGCGGACGATGACCTGGTCCAACTGCTCCGTTGCTTGCTGCGTTCCCGATGCCACGGGTCTGCCTCGTCTCATCTCGAGGACGTCCGAGAGGCCCGGTCCGCGGTGGCGGGCCCTGGTCGCACCCCCGCCCGCCGGCGCGTCGCGCTCTCCGTCCGAATCGTTTCGTTCGCAGGCAATCCTACCCCGGCGCGCGGAGCACCATCTTCATCGAGCATTCATCCGGGCACCGGGGCAGTCGTCGGGACGCGAGCTCGGCGGACTGGCCTCCGGGCCGTCCGGCGGCGGGTCAGGCGGCCCGCAGGACGTCAGGCGATGGTGACCTCGTCGCTCAGGTACACGTCCTGGATGGCGTGGATCAGCGCCGCACCCTCGGCCGTGGGCCGCTGGAAGGCCTTGCGGCCGACGATGAGGCCCATGCCACCGGCCCGCTTGTTGATCACGGCGGTGCGGACGGCCTGGGCCAGGTCGCTGTCGCCCTTGGACTCGCCGCCCGAGTTGATCAGGCCGATCCGCCCGGCGTAGCAGTTGACCACCTGCCAGCGGGTGAGGTCGATCGGGTGGTCGGTGGTGAGCTCGTCGTACACGAGCGGATCGGTCTTGCCGAACCCGATGGCGGGGTAGCCACCGTTGTTCTCGGGCTGCTTCTGCTTGATGATGTCGGCCTCGATCGTCACGCCGATGTGGTTGGCCTGCCCGGTGAGGTCGGCCGACACCTCGTAGTTGACGCCGTCCTTCTTGAAGGACGAGTTGCGCAGGTAGCACCACAGCACGGTGAACATCCCCTGACGGTGTGCCTCGGCGAAGGCCTCGGCGACCTGCTGGAGCTCGCGGTCCATGTCCGGCGAGCCGAAGTAGACGGTCGCCCCCACGCCCACGGCGCCGAGGTCGGCGGCCTGGCGGACCGAGGAGAACATGATCTGCTCGTAGGTGTCGGGCACGTGCAGGAAGGCGTTGTGGTTCAGCTTCACGATGAACGGGATCTTGTGGACGTAGCGGCGCGAGGCCAGGCCGAGCGTGCCCAGCGTGGTGGCCACGGCGCTGCACTCCCCGGCCAGGGCCAGCTCGAGCAGGTTGAGCGGGTCGAAGTAGCCGGGGTTCTTGGCGAAGCTGGCCGCGGCGGAGTGCTCGATCCCCTGGTCGACCGGGAGGATGGAGATGTAGCCGCTCCCGCCGAGACGGCCGTGGTTGAACAGGGTGCCGAGGTTCCGGAGCACGTTGGGGCTGCGGTCGCTGTGGGCGAACACCCGGTCGAGGTAGTCCGGCCCCGGCAGGACGAGGTTCTCGGCCGGGAACGCCTTGGCCGTGTAGCCGAGGAGGGCGTCGGCGTCCTTGCCCAGGAGAGAGTGCAGGTCAGGGCTGGTGCTCATGGACCCCAGCCTACCGGAGGCCCCGGGAGGTCCCGGAGGGTGGGTCGGGAGGGAGGCCGGCCCCGAAGCGCCCCGGGAGGCACCGGCCCCCGATGTCCGGCGCCCACATCGGACCCGTACGATTGACCAGGACATCGAGAGATCGACGACGCACCGTCACGGCGGTCGAGCGAGCGGAGGCCATGGACGTTCCCGAATCGAGGGGGGATCGGGCTGTTCGCCCGGGTCGACGCATGGTGATCGCGGGCGTCGTCGTGGTCGCCGTCTTCGCCGCCGCGGCGGGCTGGGCCGTCACCCGGTCGTCCGGCTCGGCCGGTGGCGGGTCCGGGTCGTCGCACGCCGCCCATTCGACGACGACGGGGCCCGGCGGCTCCGGCGCGGCAGGGACCCTGATCGTCCGCTCGACCGGGCCCGCCGCGGGAGCCGAGGGCGTGGCCTCGAACACTGCCATCACGGTGACCTTCAACCAGCCGCTGGCGGCGAATTCGCCCACACCCAAGCTGGCCCCCGCCATCGCCGGGACCTGGGTCCGGACGAGCCCGGCCACGGTCACCTACCAGCTGGACTCGCCCCTGATCCCGTCCTCCCAGGAGGTGGTGACCATCCCCGCCGGGGACACGGGCGTGCGCGCGGCCACCGGGGCCACCCTGGCCGCCGTCCACTCCTTCGCCTTCACCGTGGCGCCGGGTGACACCCTCCGCCTGCAGCAGCTCCTCGCCGGCCTCGACTACCTCCCTGTCGCCTTCACTCCCAGCGGGCCGGCGCCGACGCGGGCCGACCTGGCGGTCGACCAGCCCGGCGCCTTCACGTGGCGCTGGCCCTCGCTCCCGGCGGAGCTGACCTCGCAGTGGGCCCAGGGCGCCGACGACGAGATCACCAAGGCCGGCGTCATGTCCTTCGAGAACCAGAACGGCCTCGGTGTGGACGGCATCGCCGGCCCCGCCGTGTGGACGGCTCTCGTCAACGACACCATCAACGCCAAGGCCAACGGGGTCCCCTACGTCTACATGCTCGTGAACAAGGTGGTGCCCCAGACGTTGACCCTCTGGAGCAACGGCGCCGTCCAGTTCGGCGGGATCCGCGTGAACACCGGGGCGCCCGGCGCCGACACGACCAACGGGACCTACGCCGTGTTCGAGCATGTGCGCTACTCGGAGATGAAGGGGACCAACCCCGACGGGTCAACGTACGACGACCCCAACGTGCCCTATGCCAGCTACTTCAACGGCGGCGACGCCCTGCACGGCTTCGTCCGCGCCACCTACGGGACGCCTCAGAGCAACGGGTGCGTGGAGATGAGCTACAGCGACGCCGCGCAGGTGTGGCCCCTCACCCCCATCGGTACCCTCGTGACGGTAGAGGGACCCGACTTCGGCACCGCCCCGCCGCCCACCACCACGACCACAGCCCCGGCGCCAGCCGCACCGCCACCCACACCGCCACCCGCGCCGTGAGGGCTGCCGTGGCCGCCCACGGCCGCGGCGTGGACGTCGTCCACCTGGTGGAGACCGACGGCGCACGCACCAAGCCCTCGCCGACATGACCGCCAGGCTGGAGCGCCTGGCCTGAGCTCAGTCGCCCACGGCACGCCGGCGCGGAGGCGCTTTGGGACGAGCCGCGCGCTTCGGGCCCGACCGAGGAGTCGGACCGAGGCCCTGCAGGCGGTCCGCCACGTCGTAGGCCCCAGGGTCCGCCTTGCGCACACGGTCGAAGTACTGCCGGGCGCGCGGGATGTCGCCGGCACGCTCGTAGAGGTCCCCGAGCAGGTACCACTGTCGGATGTGACGCTCCGAGGGGTTCCGCAGCGCCTTCGTGGCCCCGGCCCCCGCCAGCATGGCGATGGCGTCCTGGAGGTCCCCGGCGTCGGCCAGTGAGGCAGCGGCCACGATGCGCCCCTCGGCCAGCACGTCAGGATCGGGTGAGCTCTGGCGCAGCTCACTCCACAGCTCGGTCACCTTCTTGGGCTTACGCAGGGCCCGCTGGCAGTCCATCACCACCGGAAGATGCTCGGTTGCGCCGGTCATCTGGGCGTAGGCATTGAGGTGTCGAGCCGCCTCGCGCCAGCGGCCGTTGCGATAGGCCGCCAGCCCGGCCAGCTCGCGCACTGCAGCGACCGTCGGGCACTCTTCGGCCACCGGCCTGATGGCCCGGGCCGCATCGAGGAAGCGCCCCCGCTCATAGGCGCCGTACGCCGCGTCGGCCCGCTCGACCAGCCGCTCTCGGTGGTGGGCCGTGGCCGTGTCGGCTGCGTTGCGGATCTCGGCCGCCACGTCGGCCGGGAGCGCGGGGCGCTGCGCCAGCGCAGCGAGCGCGTCCTTGGCACTTCCTGCAGACCGGCGGACATGGGAACCGGCCCGGCTGCGGCCGCGGCCGCTGGGTGATCCGGAGTCCTCCCACTCGCCGGCGGCGCCGTCGGTGCGCACCCATGCCGCGGGCTTGGGTGGCGGAGGGGCGCTCCGCCGGGGCTCGCTGCGGTTCGCCTCCCGTCGGGCGGGCCCGCCTGCGCCGCCCGATCCTCGCGCGCTCGCCGCGACCAGCTCGCCCGCCCACCGCGATCGAGGTCCCCCTCGTCGCGGCGTGGCAGCGCACGGGCGCCACGTCGCGCCACGTTGCCCCAACCGGGGACCCTCACCTCCTCAGGCCGCTCGGAGCGGCCGGGTCGCGGAGCGCCACCTCGTGGCGCGCCCGAGCGCGGAGCACCGGGACGTGGGGCGCCCGAGCGCGGAGCACCGGGACGTGGAGCGCCCGAGCGGGCACCGCCCGATCGAGCGGTGCCCATGCCCGTACGCGACGAGCCCGGCGTCCTCGGTGAGCGCCCGCCAGGCGTCTGGCGAGAGGAAGCGGGGCGACCGGGGCGCCCTCGGCTCGGAGTCCCCTCGGATACGGCGCCGCGCGAGCCACTCACAGGGCGTGCCCGGGCGCCTGCGCTGCGGGACCCCGTGCCACCAGTGGGGGCACCTGACCGGGACTCACCGGTCCGGGGCTGCGCACCGCTCGTGCGGCCTCGCGACGTGTCGGTCCGCGTCCGTGAGGTGCCGGCGCGCCCCGACGACCCACCCGAGCGGCCCGGCGACGCACCGGAGCGACCCGGGGCACCTCTGGAGCGAGACGTCGACGCCGAGCCTCCGCTGCGTTGCTGCGGGCTCCCCGAGCGGCGAGCCGAGCCTTCACCAGAGCGCGGACCTGCACGGCCCGCGGACTGGTTCGGTCGCGCCGGGCGGGCACGCCGATCAGGCCGCGGGGACTGCTGGGGCATCGGGCGATTCTACGTGTACCGAACGTGCGTCCCGACCCCACGTCGCTCGGAGCACCCGAGCGGTAGGTTGCCGCGCGGCCGCCGACTGACACATCGAGCACGGGCTCTCACATCAGGTCCAAGAACGACGAAGACCCCCTCGAGCCGGAGCTCGAGGGGGTCTCGTCATGAGAAATCCCGGCGACGACCTACTCTCCCAGGGGGCCTCCCCCCAAGTACCATCGGCGCGGGCGGGCTTAACTGCCGTGTTCGGAATGGGAACGGGTGTTTCCCCGCCGCTATGGCCACCGGAAACCGTGCGCTCGGCGGGCCCGCCGCCCTTCTCGGGGTGACGTGGCGCCGCCTGGCTGCGTCGTCGCAGCCCCTGAGCGTTCCAAAGCGAACACGAGCATGGTTGATCTCCAAGCCCTCGGCCGATTAGTACCGGTCGGCTGAATGCATTGCTGCACTTACACCTCCGGCCTATCAACGTGGTCGTCTAGCCACGGGCCTTACCAGGTTAACCCTGTGGGAGATTTCATCTCGGAACGGGCTTCGCACTTAGATGCTTTCAGCGCTTATCCCACCCGTAGGTCGCAAACCAGCCGTGCCCTTGGCAGGACAACTGGCACACGAGAGCTACGTCCGTCCCGGTCCTCTCGTACTAGGGACAGCCTTCCTCAAATCTCCTACGGCTGCATCGGATAGGGACCGAACTGTCTCACGACGTTCTAAACCCAGCTCGCGTACCGCTTTAATGGGCGAACAGCCCAACCCTTGGGACCGGCTTCAGCCCCAGGATGCGACGAGCCGACATCGAGGTGCCAAACCTTCCCGTCGATATGGACTCTTGGGGAAGATGAGCCTGTTATCCCCGGGGTACCTTTTATCCGTTGAGCAACGGCGCTTCCATAAGCAACCGCTGGATCACTATGCCCTGCTTTCGCACCTGCTCGACTTGTAGGTCTCGCAGTCAAGCTCCCTTTTGCCATTGCACTCGACAGCTGATTGCCAACCAGCCTGAGGGAACCTTTGGGCGCCTCCGTTACGTTTTAGGAGGCGACCGCCCCAGTCAAACTACCCACCTGACGCTGTTCCTGATCCGGATCACGGACCGAGGTTAGAGTCCCGGCACTAAAAGGGTGGTATTTCAAGGTTGACTCCACACTGGCTGGCGCCAATGCTTCAAAGTCTCCCACCTATCCTACACAAATAGTACCAAAACTCAACATCAAGCTGTAGTAAAGGTCCACGGGGTCTTTCCGTCCTGATGCAGCTAACGAGCATCTTTACTCGTACTTCAATTTCGCCGGGTCTGTGGTTGAGACAGTAGGAAAGTCGTTACGCCATTCGTGCAGGTCGGAACTTACCCGACAAGGAATTTCGCTACCTTAGGACCGTTATAGTTACGGCCGCCGTTTACCGGGGCTTAGGTTCAGAGCTTCGCCCGAGGGCTAACCCTTCCCCGTAACCTTCCGGCACCGGGCAGGCGTCAGAGCGTATACATCGTCTTACGACTTCGCACGCTCCTGTGTTTTTAGTAAACAGTCGCTTTCCCCAATTCTCTGCGGCCCCCTTGGGCATCAGGACGCGAAGGTCCATCACCCTATCGAGGCCCTCCTTCTCCCGAAGTTACGGAGGAATTTTGCCGAGTTCCTTAACCACAGTTCTCCCGATCGCCTTGGTATTCTCTACCCGCCCACCTGTGTTGGTTTGGGGTACGGGTACCGTGTCAGCTCGCTAGAAGTTTTTCTTGGCAGCATAGAATCAGTGACTTCGCCTGGTACGGCTCGGCATCGCGTCTCAGGATGTGCGGGACCCGGATTTGCCTAGATCCCTCCCTACACGCTTACCCCAGGACAACCAACGCCTGGGCTCACCTATCTTCCTGCGTCGCTCCTTTGCTGTCCGCCCCAGGGTTGGTCGGTTCGACCCGAAGGTCATCCCCTTAGTACCCCTGGATTGGAATGGGCGCGGACACGGTAGTACTGGAATATCAACCAGTTGTGCATCGACTACGCCTCTCGGCCTCGCCTTAGCTCCCGACTTACCCTGGGAGGATTAGCCTTCCCCAGGAACCCTTGGGCTTACGGCGGAGGAGTTTCTCACTCCTCTCTCGCTACTCATACCAGCATTCGCACTCGACCACGCTCCACGACGGTTCACACCACCGCTTCTCTGCGAGATCGACGCTCCCCTACCACTCCCGTCTATTGACGGAAATCCGCGGCTTCGGCTCTTGACTTGAGCCCCGTTACATTATCCGCGCAGGACCACTCGACCAGTGAGCTATTACGCACTCTTTTAAGGATGGCTGCTTCTGAGCCAACCTCCTGGCTGTCTTTGCGTTCCCACATCGTTTTCCACTTAGTCAAGAATTTGGGGCCTTAGCCGGCGGTCTGGGCTGTTTCCCTTTCGACCAACGAAGCTCATCCCTCGTGGTCTCACTGCCGGGTTCTTGAGCATCGGCATTCGGAGTTTAGTTGGGGTCAGTAAGCTTGTAGGCCCCCTAGCCCATCCAGTGCTCTACCTCCGATGCTGAACACCCGACGCTGCACCTAAATGCATTTCGGGGAGAACCAGCTATCACCGAGTTTGATTGGCCTTTCACCCCTTGCCACAGGTCATCCCCCCAGTTTTCAACCTAGGTGGGTTCGGCCCTCCACGAAGTCTTACCTTCGCTTCAGCCTGCCCATGGCAAGCTCACTCGGCTTCGGGTCTACAGCATGCGACTCAACGCCCTATTCAGACTCGCTTTCGCTTCGGCTACCCATCACTGGTTAACCTCGCCACACACCATAACTCGCTGGCTCATTCTTCAAAAGGCACGCCATCACGGCTGCTATCCACCATGTGTCACCAATCTCACCCGAAGGGATCATGGCAACGATGGAGCAACGACGCTTTGACTGTTTGTAAGCCAACGGTTTCAGGTACTATTTCACTCCCCTCCCGGGGTACTTTTCACCTTTCCCTCACGGTACTAGTTCGCTATCGGTCGCCTAAGAGTACTTAGCCTTACGAGATGGTCCTCGCAGATTCACGCCGGCTTTCCCGGATCCGGCGCTACTCGGGTGCTCAAGCGGAGTCCAATGCGTTTCGTGTACGGGACCATTACCCTCTCTGGTTCAGCTTTCCTGACTGATTCCACTACGCATCGGATTTGTAACTCCGTGACAGGTCTGGTGCCCCGTCTCTCGAGTCCCACAACCCCACACCGGCAACGCCACCAGGCTTTACCACCGGCACGGTTTAGGCTCTTCCCATTTCGCTCGCCGCTACTCAGGGAGTCACTGTTGTTTTCCTCTCCTCGGGTTACTGAGATGTTTCAATTCACCCGGTTCCCTCGCCCTGCCCTATACATTCAGGCAGGTGTAACACCTCATGACAGGTGCTGGGTTGCCCCATTCGGATATCCACGGATCGACGCTCGGTAGACAGCTTCCCGTGGCTTTTCGCAGTCGCCCACGTCCTTCTTCGGCTTTAGGCGCCAAGGCATCCGCCGTTGGCTCTTTGTAGCTTGGAGAACAAAGATGCTCGTGCTCGCTTTGGAATTCTCAAGGGGCTGCACGGCGCACGCCGAGGCCGAGCTCCCGCTTCGCAAAGTGAGCGACGCTACGGGAACAGCTGCCCGGCCGGGGCACGCACGGGGTGAGCGGTCCGGCCGGCGCGAAGCGCAGGCCAGGGGACGTCACCGGGAACGACCCAAAGGGTCACTCCCTCAAAACGGAATAGTGAGAGTCCGGTCGACCCCGCAGGGACCGGTCCGTGAATGGCGGGCTCCGATCACCGCGCACGAGGCGCTGCGATCAAAGGCGGCCGGTTTCATCTACCGGTGTACGAGAGCGCCGAATAACCAGTGTTCAACTGGGTAGTGGTCAGCATTTCATAGCTGACAGCACTCCTTAGAAAGGAGGTGATCCAGCCGCACCTTCCGGTACGGCTACCTTGTTACGACTTCACCCCAATCACCGATCCCACCTTCGACGGCTCCCTCCTAAAAGGTTGGGCCACCGGCTTCGGGTGTTACCGACTTTCGTGGTGTGACGGGCGGTGTGTACAAGGCCCGGGAACGTATTCACCCCGGCGTTGCTGATCCGGGATTACTAGCGACTCCGACTTCATGGAGTCGAGTTGCAGACTCCAATCCGAACTGAGACTGGCTTTGGGGATTGGCTCCTCCTCGCGGATTAGCAGCCCGTTGTACCAGCCATTGTAGCATGTGTGCAGCCCTGGGCGTAAGGGGCATGATGACTTGACGTCGTCCCCACCTTCCTCCGAGTTGACCCCGGCAGTCTCCTACGAGTCCCCGGCATTACCCGCTGGCAACATAGGACAAGGGTTGCGCTCGTTGCGGGACTTAACCCAACATCTCACGACACGAGCTGACGACAGCCATGCACCACCTGTGTAAGGCCCCGAAGGACACCGTATCTCTACGGCTTTTCCCTACATGTCAAACCCAGGTAAGGTTCTTCGCGTTGCCTCGAATTAAGCCACATGCTCCGCCGCTTGTGCGGGCCCCCGTCAATTCCTTTGAGTTTTAGCCTTGCGGCCGTACTCCCCAGGCGGGGCACTTAATGCGTTAGCTGCGGCACGGAAACCGTTGAATAGTCCCCACACCTAGTGCCCAACGTTTACGGCGTGGACTACCAGGGTATCTAATCCTGTTCGCTCCCCACGCTTTCGCTCCTCAGCGTCAATTTCGGCCCAGACCACCGCCTTCGCTGCTGGTGTTCCTCCTGATATCTGCGCATTTCACCGCTACACCAGGAATTCCGTGGTCCCCTACCGAATTCTAGTCATGACAGTATCGAGTGGCGGCTCCAGGTTGAGCCTGGAGGTTTCACACCCGACTTATCAAACCGCCTACGAGCTCTTTACGCCCAATAAATCCGGACAACGCTTGCACCCTACGTATCACCGCGGCTGCTGGCACGTAGTTGGCCGGTGCTTCTTCTGCAGGTACCGTCACTATCGTCCCTGCTGAAAGGAGTTTACAACTCAGAAAGCCTTCGTCCTCCACGCGGCGTTGCTGCGTCAGGCTTTCGCCCATTGCGCAAGATTCCCCACTGCTGCCTCCCGTAGGAGTCTGGGCCGTGTCTCAGTCCCAGTGTGGCTGATCGTCCTCTCAGACCAGCTACCCGTCGATGCCTTGGTGAGCCGTTACCTCACCAACTAGCTGATAGGCCGCGAGCCCCTCCCGAAGCGGAATCCATTTCCTTGTCAGATCATGCGGTCCGACAGGGATATCCGGTATTAGCACCGGTTTCCCGGTGTTGTCCCGATCTTCGGGGCAGGTTGCTCACGTGCTACTCACCCGTTCGCCACTCGCTCTTCTCCGGTATTGCTACCAAATGGAGCGCGTTCGACTTGCATGTGTTAGGCACGCCGCCAGCGTTCGTCCTGAGCCAGGATCAAACTCTCCATCGAGACTCCGAGCCGGTCCCGTCCTCCAGATGGAGGTCGTCGCCGACCCAAGAATCAGAGAGTTGCCATGTTCTGACTCGAACAATGACAACCACAGGCTCCGTCTCCCCGAGGGGATCCCGAGCCTGCGTGTACTGCGTGTACTGCGTATTGACGTACAACCCTTGCAGTGCCGGCCGAAACCGGCCCGCGCGGATTGCCCGCACTGGCTTTTGGCTCTCACTATTCCGTTTTCAAGGAGCGACCGGGCACACACCTGCCGGAGCCGGTGTTGGTGCCGGGTTCCCCGAAAGAGACCCCGGACGGCAGCGAGCCACCCGGAGGGATCCTTCGTTTGCCGGAGGGCCGGGAGACGGCCGTTCCGACGGGTCAGTTACCCTACCAGACGCGCGCCGACGCCGTCAACGCGCCGTGCGCCACCGGTCGGTTCGCCCGGTGGCGCCGGGCACCCCCCCCCACGACCAACCGACACGAGGGTAGCGGGGCACCCGCTGGAGAGAGTGGATGCCCGCCGCCGAACAGGCCCGGTTCCCGCACTCGCAGGCGCCCGGGCACCGCCCGGTGGCATGCGGTGAGCCGCCCGGCCCTCCGCATGCCACCCGGTGCCCGAAGCTCAACGGGCTTTCCGCCCCGGGTCTGCCGCCAAACAGATCCTCGGCGCGTGCGCCGCCTGCTGATGCCCTCGACTCTGTGGCATGTCGCATGTCACGCCATGCGATGACAGCATGATGGACCGTCGGTGTTGCACCGTTGTGACAGGTCGGCACCACGGCGGGAGCGGGACCGAGCTCAACCCCCATTTACCCCTGATCAGGGTCTCGAGACCCAGGGACTACCGGGCACCCAGAACCGCCACTCGCGATCGGTGGCCGCCGTGATGCCGATACGCGGGCCGCGCGCGGGCTGCCGGGGCGGAGGTGTCCCGTCGTCGAGCAGCCGCACGGCTCGCGCCGAGCGGGCCGTTCCCCGAGCGGGCCCCGGACCGAGGAGGTCGGCCCCGTTGTCCGCGCCGGTGATCCCCAGGGCCTGGCACAGCTTCGCCGGGCCGCCGCACAGGTCCCGGTCCCGCCGGGCCGCCGGGCGGGACCGACGCATCACGTCGACCCCTTCTGTCGGCTCGAGGGCCCGGATGAGGACTGCGGCCGCTTCTCCGGCCGGCCCGCACACGACGTTGGCGCACCAGTGCATCCCGTAGGAGAAGTACACGTAGAGGCATCCCGGGCGCCCGAACATGACCGAGGTCCGCGGGGTCGGGCCCCGGAAGGCGTGCGACGCCGGGTCGTTGGGCCCGTGGTACGCCTCGACCTCCACAATTCTGCCCGCCCGCTCCCCCCGTGCCAGCACCTTGTTGAGCAACCACGGCGCCACCGTGAGGGGCCCCTGCTCGAGATCGCTCCGCCGCACGGCGCCACCCTGGCGCACCCGTTGCACCGCCGCCAACCAGTCCGAGGTGCGGGACTCCATCGACCACCCGGTGGCCGCGGACTCAGCCGGCGGCGTGCGCCCGGCCCGGCGAGGCCGAGGTGGCGGCCCAACCCGGCGCGGCTGCGGGCCTGACCGGCGACCCCGCGCCCGCCCCGGGAGGCCGGCGGACGGGCCCGGCGCCGGCGGCCATGCGGCAGAGCAGCGAGAGCTCCCCCGCCATGGCCCGGGCCAGCTCGTCGGGGTCCGGCACCGCCGCCGCGCAGGCGTTGATGCCGACGAAGAGCGACTCGCGGTAGCTCTGCACGGTCACGTTGAGCGCGACCCCGTCGACCACCGGGCCGAGCGGGTACACCGCGTCCATCTCCATGCCGGCGAAGTACAGGGGGAACGGCGGGCCCGGCACGTTCGACACCATGAGGTTGCCGGCGCGCACCTTGCGCAACACGCCTGAACGCACGCCGAGCTGGATCATCGGCCGCGCCACGGCGGGCGGCACGGCGTCAGCCACCAGGCTCGCCATGGAGCCGTAGCCGACGGCCTGCTCCTGCCCTTTGCACGCCGCGCTGGCCGCCGTGACCGCCCGCAACCGTTCGAGCGGCGTGCGCCGGTCGTTGCCCAACGGGACGAACATGGCCGAGAGCCGGTTCCCCGCGTCGTCGCCGTCGCCGCCGCGCACCGAGACGGGGACCACCGCCACGAGCGGCTTGTCCGTGTCGCGTCCGTGCGTGAGCAGGTGTGTGCGGAGCGCGCCCGAGCAGACGGCCAGGACCACGTCGTTCACCGTGGACCCGACGCGCTCCTTGAGCTCCGTGACGTCGGCCATGGCCAGCTCGGCGAAGGCCACGGCGCGTGGTGCCCTCACCGCTGAGTCGAAGGTGTTCGGCGCACCGACCGGAATGCTGAGCGGGCCCGTGTCCTCGTCGAGCGCGCAACGCGCCACGCGCACCGCTGTCCGGCCGACCTCGCGGGCGGCGCGCCAGGCCCGCACCGGGCTGTGCAGGACGTGTGGCAGCGCGTCGCCCAGCAGTGAGGCCGGGGACGGCAATTGCGGTGGGCACCATGCCGGCACGGGGTGCGTCACCTCCCACCCGCCCGGGGTGAGGTCCAACAGGCGCGCCAGCATCGTGGCGCCGGCCACCCCGTCGATCACCGCGTGGTGCACCTTGGCGATCAGGCCGACCCGGCCTCCCGCCATGTCCTCGACCAGGTGCATCTCCCAGGGCGGCAGCCCGGAGGTGAGCGGCCGCCCCATCACCTGGGCCACCTTGGCCCGCCACTCCTCCTCGCCGGCCGGCGCCGGCAGTGCGGTCCGGTGCAGATGGTCGCCGAGGTCGAAGTCGGGGTCGTCAACCCAGCGCGGGTGGTCCAGGCCGAGCGGCACCGGCATCAGCCGGCGTCGCAGGGGCGGCAGCGTCGGGATCCGGTCCTCGAGCAGCGCGACGACCCGTGCGAAGGAGTAACCCCCATCGACCGTGGAAGGGTCGAAGACGCAGGCATAGGCGATCTCCATCGGGGTCTCGGGTGTGTCCGAGTAGACGAACATCGGATCGATGCCGCTCATCCGCTCCATGTGCACTCCACCTCGTGGGGGTCGGTGGGCCCGGTCTGGCCAGCGGTGCACGGGACCCCAGCTCCCCCTCGCCCCTCGGGGATGGTGCCCGGGTCGTCGCATCGCGGGCCCGATCGAAGCTACCCGGTCTTAGGGTGCGCGCAGACGCGGCCCCAAGGCAACGACCGCGCGGGCCTCTTCACGCTCCGTTCACGCAGAGTTGGGCGTCCCGTGGGCCGGCCTCCCGACGATGGACCGGAACCCCTATGACCAGAACCCTCAGGACCGCGGCGTCGTCACGCCCGGCAGGCGCCACTGCCCGACCCGGGTGCGGTCGACCTCGAGCCGACGGGCGAAGCGCCCCGACTGCTCGGCGACGGGGCCCGGCCCGGCGCCCCCCGGTGTGCGCCGGCGGGTGACCGCCACCCCGGGCTCGAGCAGCTCCACGGCCGCCTCGCCCAGATCGGGGTGGGCCGCCACCAGCTCCACCAGCGGGACGTGGCGCTCGAGCGACTCGCGCACCAGGCCGCCCACGAGCGCGTGGGCCTGGCGGAACGGCATGCCCTGCTCGACGAGCATCTCGGCCAGGTCGATCGCCGCGGCAGACGGACCGTCGGCCGCCGACTGCATGCGCTCCTCGTTCCACGACGCCGTCTCGTAGAGGCCGCGCAGGGCGAGCAGCGCTCGCCGGACCTGGATCACCGCGTCGAAGAGCGGCTCCTTGTCCTCCTGCAGATCGCGGTTGTAGGCGAGCGGCAGCCCCTTGAGCATCACCAGAATGCCGGTGAGGTGACCCACCAGCCGTCCGGACTTGCCGCGGGCCAGCTCGGCCACGTCGGGGTTCTTCTTCTGCGGCAGCATGGAGCTCCCCGTGGCGTAGGCGTCGTCGAGGGTGCAGAACCCGAACTCCTCGGACGACCACAACACGATCTCCTCCCCCATGCGCGAGAGGTGGATTCCGAGCATCGCGAGGTCGAAGAGCGACTCGGCGACGAAGTCGCGGTCCGAGACGGCGTCGAGCGAGTTCTCGAAGCGGCCGTGGAACCCGAGCTCGGCCGCCACCGCGTCGGGGTCGAGGGGCAGCGAGGAGCCGGCCAGCGCCCCGGCGCCCAGGGGCGAGACGTTGAGCCGGTCCACCGTGGTGAGGAGCCGGTCGACGTCGCGCGCCAGCGCCCAGCCGTGCGCCAAGAGGTGATGAGCCAGCAGCACCGGTTGGGCCCGTTGCAGGTGGGTGTAGCCGGGCAGGTACACGTCGCCCGCCTCACGGGCTCGTTGTGCCAGGGCATCTTGGAGCGCCAGCACGTGCTCGGCGATGTCGACCAGCGACCGGCGGCACCACAGGCGCAGCGCGGTCGCCACCTGGTCGTTGCGGCTTCGGCCGGTGTGCAGCTTGGCGCCCACGTCACCGGCCAGCTCGGTCACCCGGCGCTCGATCGCCGTGTGCACGTCCTCGTCGCCGGCGGCGAAGACGAAGGTGCCGCCGGTCAACTCGTCCTCCACGGTGTCGAGGGCGTCGAGCAGCTGGGCCACCTCGCCGTCACCGAGGATGCCCGCCTTGCCCAGGCCCTGCACGTGGGCGCGCGAACCGGCCAGGTCGTCGGGGGCCAGGGCGCGATCGAAGGGCAGGCTCACCGTGAACTCCGCCACCGCCTCGGCCATCCCCGCCGAGATCCGGCCCTCCCACAGCGTCATGCCCTACCCCCTCCTGCGTCCCGCTCCGGCGGGTTCGTCACGGCAGCCGGTCCCGCGCCCGGCCCCTGCCGCGAGGACCACGTTGCCACACCCAGGCCCCACAGGCGCACGAAGCCCTCAGCGTCGGCGTGCCGGAAGGTGTCCGAGGCGTCGTAGGTGGCCAGTCCGTGGTCGTAGAGGGCCACCGGGCTGCGCCGGCCGACGACGGTGCACGTGCCCGGTGCCTCGAAGCGCAGGCGTACCTCGCCCGTCACGTGTCGCTGGCTCTCGGTGACGAATGCTTGCAGGGCGTTGCGCAACGGGGAGTACCACATCCCGTCGTAGACGAGCTCGGACCAGCGCGGCTCGAGCCGGGCCTTCTCGTGGTGCAGGTCGCGCTCGAGGGTCAGGTCCTCGAGGTCGCCATGGGCCACGATGAGCGCGAGCGCAGCCGGGCACTCGTAGACCTCCCGGCTCTTGATGCCGACCCGGCGGTTCTCGACCATGTCCAGGCGGCCGAAGCCCCGGCTACCGGCCAGCGCGCCCAGCCGGGTGATCAGGTCGTGGACCCCGAGCGACGTCCCGTCCAGGCTCACGGGGACGCCGGCCTCGAACCCCACGATCACCTCGACGGGCTCCGACTCGCTCACCCGTGTGAGGGTGTAGACGTCATCGGGTGCCGGGGCCCAGGGGTCCTCGATGGCGCCGCACTCGATCGCCTTGCCCCAGAGGTTGTCGTCGATGGAGTACAGCTTCTCCTTGGTCACGGTGATGGGAATCTCCCACTTGTCGGCCAACACCACGCAGTCCTCACGGGTCAGGCCCCACACCCGGGCCGGCGCGAAGATCCGCAGGTCGGGCGCGAGCGAGCGCACGCCCACCTCGAAGCGGACCTGGTCGTTGCCCTTGCCCGTGCACCCGTGGGCCACCGCCGCGGCGCCGTGGCGACGGGCCTCGGCCACCAGATGGCGCACGATGACCGGCCGCGACAGCGCGGAGACCAGCGGGTACTTCCCCTCGTAGCGGGCGTTGGCCTGGAGCGCGGGGACACAGAACTCCTCGGCCATCTCGTGGCGGGCGTCGACGATCACCGCCTCGACGGCACCCGCGGCCAGCGCTCGCTCCCGGATGGCGTCCCAGTCCTCGCCGCCGCGGTCGGCCGACTGGCCCACGTTCACGGCGACGGCGACGACCTCCACGCCCTCGTGCTCGATCAGCCAACGCACGGCCACCGACGTGTCGAGGCCTCCGCTGTAGGCCAGCACCACTCGTTCCGTCATGTCAGTCCTCTCCGCTCTCGCTGTGCACGGGTTCCCTGTTGCGTCCGGGCCCGTTCGATCCGGGACGCGTCGCGGCCCCCACACCCGCCACGTCGCGTAGGCGGGCCGCCATGACCGCACCGCCAAGGAGGTCGTCGACCACGACGAGCACCGTGTCGTCGCCGGCCACGGTGCCGACGACCCCTTCAAGTCCGCTGCGGTCGAGGGCCGAGCCCACGACGTGCGCCGAACCGGGAGGTGTCCGCAGCACGACCAGGTTGGCCGAGTGTGCCACCTCGACCACCCACTCGCCGAGCACGCGGCGGAGGTGGTCCTCGGGCGCCAGCTGCTGGGTGGGCAGCTCGGGGAGCGCGTACGCCGTGTCGCCCCCGGGCAGCCGCACCTTGATGGCGCCCAGGTCGTCGAGGTCGCGCGACACGGTGGTCTGCGTGGCCTCGATCCCCTCGGCGCTGAGCAGGGCGACCAGCTGCGCCTGGTTGGTGACCGGCTGCGACTCCAAGAGTTTGGCGATGCGGTGCTGGCGCTGGTTCTTGGTCGAGCCCGTCACGACGCCGCCCCGAGGACCCAGGCCAGGACGCCGCGCATGGCCGTACGGCGGTGTGCTGCCTGGCGCCACACCGCCGAGTGCGGCCCCTCGAGCACGCCGTCGGTGATCTCCTCGCCCCGGTGCGCGGGCAGGCAGTGCAGCACGGCCACGTCGGCCGCGGCGGCAGCCAACAGCTCCTCGTCGACGGTGAAGCCGGCGAAGGCGGCACGGCGGGACGCCTGTTCCTCCTCTTGCCCCATCGAGGTCCACACGTCCGTGTAGAGCACCGCGGCGTCCTTGGCCGCCAGGCGCGGCTCGTCGAACTGCATGACCGAGCCGCCCCGCCCCGCCCCGTCCGCCCAGGCCTGGAGGGCGGCCAGCTCGTCTGTACCGAACCCGTAGCCCTCGGGCGCGGCGATGCGGACCTCCATCCCCTCGAGCACCGCGGCCTTGGCCAGCGAACGCGCCACGTTGTTGGCGTCGCCCACGTAGGTGACGGCGCGCCCGGCCAGGGGCCCGAGCAGCTCGCGCATTGTCAGCACGTCGGCCACCGCCTGACACGGGTGGGCGGCGTCCGAGAGGAGGTTCACCAGCGGCAGCTCGAAGCCGCCGCGCTCGAGGGCGCCCGCCATGCGCGCGAACACCTCGTGGTCGAAGACGCGGGCGCACAGGACGCGGTGGTAGCACGCCAGGGTGCGTGCCACGTCCTCAGCCGTCTCGCGCTCGTCGAGACCGACCTCGGTTCCCTGGATGTACACCGGATGGCCGCCGAGGTCCACCACGGCCATCTCGGTCGAGTTCCGGGTGCGCGCCGACGGCTTCTCGAACAGCAGGGCCACGCCGTCACCCTCGAGCACGCGGCGCGGCGGCCGGGCGAGCGCGTGCGCGACGAGGTGGTCCCACTCCCCTGCGCTGACGTCGTCGACGTCCAAATAGTTCGGCATCCTCGGCCCCTCTCGTCTGGTCCGGCCCAGCCCGTTCAGTCCGGCCCGGCGCTCAGCCCGGCCAGCACGGCGCCGAGCACGGCCAGCGCCTCGTCGATCTCCTCGTCGCGCACGAGCAGTGGCGGTGCCAGCCGCACGGCGTCGGGCCGCACGGCATTGACCAGGAGGCCCCGCTCGAGAGCCCGGGCCGCCGCGTCCTTGGCCACCGGGGCGTCGAGCTGCGCGGCCAGGAGCAGCCCGGCTCCGCGCACACCCGTGACCCGCGGCAGGCGCTCCAGGCCGGCGGTCAGCCGGACCCCGGCGCGCCGGGCCCGGCCGCAGACGTCCTCGGCCTCCATGGTGGCCAGGGTGGCCCGGGCGGCGGCGAGCGCCAGGGGTTGCCCGCCGAACGTCGACCCGTGGTCGCCCGGTCCGAAGGCGGCTGCCACCTCGGCCCGGGCCCAGCAGGCACCGACCGGCATCCCGTTGCCGAGCGCCTTGGCCATGGTCACCACATCGGGCTCGAGCCCCTGGGCCTGGAAGGCGAACCAGTGACCCGTGCGCCCGAGGCCGGTCTGCACCTCGTCGAGCATGAGGAGGGCGTTGCGCTCGGTGCACAGGGCTCGCACGGCACCCAGGTAATCCGAGCTCGGCACCATCACCCCGCCCTCGCCCTGGAGGGGCTCGAGGAGCACGGCAGCCACCGCTCCCGGGTCGAGCGCCTCGTCGAGCGCGTCCACGTCGTCGTAGGGCACGTGCACGAACCCCTCGGGCAGCGGCCGGAAGGGCGCCTGCTTCTCGGGCTGCCCGGTGGCGGTCAACGTGGCCAGAGTCCGGCCGTGGAAGGAGTTCTCGGCACTGACGACCACGTGGCGCCCGTGGCCGGCCCAGCGCCGGGCCAGCTTGAGCGCGCACTCGTTCGCCTCGGCGCCCGAGTTGCAGAAGAAGACCTGTCCGCCCGCCTGGCCCGTGCCGCCGTTCACGAGTCGGTCGAGGGTGCGGGCTACCGCCGGGGCCAGCGTGTTGCCGTACAGGTTGGACACGTGGCACAACGTGGCGGCCTGCTCGGCGACCGCCTCGGCCACGGCCGGATGGGCGTGGCCGAGCGAGACCACGGCCAGCCCGGTGATGAAATCGAGGTGCGCCCGTCCCGCGGCGTCGTAGAGCAGCGTCCCCTCGCCGCGCACGAACGTCGCCGGCGGCTCGGCGTACGTGCGCATGAGAAACTCGCGCCCCCGGGCGCGTCCGTCGTGGCCGTCGTGGCCGTCAGCGGCGTCGTCGGTGCCGGCGCGGCCGCCGGATCGCCGGCGCTCACGGCATCACCATCGTCCCGACGCCCGCGTCGGTGAAGAGCTCGAGGAGCAGTGCGTGCGGGACCCGTCCGTCGAGGATGTGCGCCCGCTCCACGCCCGCCCGCACGGCGCGCCCGCAGGCCTCGACCTTGGGCATCATCCCGCCCTGGACGCCCCCGCTGCGAACGATCTCGTCGATCACGTCCAACGAGGCCTGGTGGATCACTGTGGACGGGTCGTCCGCCACCACCCGCAGCCCCTCGATGTCCGTCAGGAAGATCAACTTCTCTGCGCCGAGGGCCTCGGCCAGCGCCCCGGCGACCGTGTCCGCGTTGATGTTGTAGGCCTGACCGGACTCGTCGGCCCCGATGGTGGCCACGACCGGGATCAGCCCCTCGGCCACCAGCCGCTGCAACATCGTGGGGTCAACGACCGATACGTTGCCGACGAAGCCGAGATCGGCGTGGCTGGGTGTCGCCGTGATGAGGTTGGCGTCCTCACCCGACATGCCGACGGCCAGCGGGCCGTGGACGTTGATGGCCGAGACGATGTCTCGGTTGACCTTGCCGACCAGAACCATGCGTGCGATGTCGAGGGTGTCGGCGTCGGTGACCCGCAACCCGTCGCGGAACTCGGTCTCCTTGCCCAGGCGCTGCATGAGTTCACCGATCTGCGGACCGCCGCCGTGCACCACCACGGGCAGGATGCCCACAGCGCGCATGAGCACCACGTCCTGCGCGAACGATGCCAGCGCCCGGACGGCGTCGTCTTCGCTGCGGCGTCCCGCCCCGCCCGTGCCGTCGTCACCCGCCACGTCCGCGACGGCCGCCAGCGCGTTCCCCCGTACTTGACGACGACGACCTTCCCCCAGAAGCGCCGGATGTAGGGCAGCGCCTCGACAAGGACCGAGGCCGTCTTGGCGGCCGCCGCCTTCTGAGCCCGCGTCACCTTGGGCGGCGCGGCGGCACCGGGTGGACGCTCGGGAAGGGATCCGCTGGTCACGAGGTGGTCTTGTTCTCGTCGATGTAGGCGTAGCTGAGGTCGGTGCCCAACACCACGGCCGCGCCCGAACCCAGGCCGAGCTCGCAGTCGATCTGGACGTGACGCCCCGCCAGGTGGGCGGCCACCGCCGCCTCGTCGTGCGCCACGGCTACCCCGGCGGCGCACACGATGGTGTCTCCGTAGGCCACCGACACGCGGTCGATGTCGAAGGGCGTCCCGGCCGAGCCGAGCTCGGAGACGATGCGACCCCAGTAGGGGTCCTCCCCGAAGAGCGAGCACTGCACGAGGAGCGAGTCGGCCACCTTGCGAGCGGCCCGGTGGGCCGACTCGTCGCTGACCGCGCCCCGCACCGAGATGTGCGCCACCTTGGTCGCCGCCCTCGGCGTCGGCGACCATCTGCGCGGCCAGCGACGCGCACGCCTCAGTCAATGCGTCGGTCAACTCTCCCGGCGAGGGAGCCGCCCCGAGGCCGCTGGAGAGCACCAGCACGGTGTCGTTGGTCGACGTGCAGCCGTCGACGGTGATGGTGTTGAACGACGCCGCCACAGCGTCGGCCAGGCAGGCCTGCAACGTCGCCGCGTCGACCGCGGCGTCGGTCGTGCACACGGCCAGCATGGTGGCCATGTTGGGCGCCAGCATGGCGGCTCCCTTGGCCATGGCGCCCACGGAGAACCCGTCCCGGGCGACCACGACCTCCTTGGGGACCGTGTCCGTCGTCATGATGGCCCGGGCCGCCTTGCCGGCGGCCTCGGCGCTCGGGTTGCGGGCCATGACGATGTCGGCCAGCTCGGGCAGCACGGCTTCGATCGGGAACGGGATCCCGATGAGGCCGGTCTGGCACACCAGGACCTCCTCGGCCGTCGCTCCCAGGTCGCCGGCCACCGCGATGCACAGGCGCTCGGCCGCGGCGCGGCCCGCCACCCCCGTGGCCGCGTTGGCGTTGCCCGAGGTGAGGACGATGCCGGCTGCCCGCCCCCCGGTGGCCGCCAGATGGGCCCGGCTCACCTGCACCGGTGCCGCCGCAGCCTGGTTGTCGGTGAACACACCGGCCGCGGGGACGGCCCGCCCGTCCGCCGTTGCCACCACGGCGACGTCGGGTACTGCGCCGGCCTTGATGCCCGCCGAACCGCCGATGGCGACGAATCCCCGGGCGCGGTGACGCTCACGGGTACATCCCGGCGATGGGCAGCCCTGTGGTCTCGGGCAGTCCGAGTACGGCGTTGGCACACTGCACCGCCTGGCCCGACGCCCCCTTGACGAGGTTGTCGAGCGCACACAGCGACACCAGCCACCCGGTGCGAGGGTCGACGCGCGCCGTGACGTGGGCCGTGTTGGAGCCGACGGTGGCCTTGGTCGAGGGCGGCTCGTCGATGACGACGACGAACGGCTCGTCGTCGTAGGCGTCGTGCAGCACGGCCAGGACGTCCTCGGTGGCCGCATGCGGCCCGCCGGCAGGCGGCCGGGCGTAGCAGGTGGCCAGGATGCCGCGCACCATCGGCGCCAAGTGGGGTGTGAAGAGGACCTCCGCGCCGAGGATCTGCTCCATCTCGGGCGTGTGGCGGTGGGTGAGCAGCCCGTACGCGGTGAAGTCGCCGTCGACCGCCCCGAAGTGCAGCGTCTCCTTGAGCCCGCGCCCCGCCCCCGACACCCCCGAGGCGGCGTCGACCACGATCCCGGACGGCTCGACGAGCCCGGCCCGCACCAGGGGTGCCAGCGCCAGGCCGGCCGCCGTCGGGTAGCAGCCGGCGGCGGCCACGAGGGTGGCCCCGGCCAGGCCCTCCCGGAACAGCTCGGGCAGCCCGAACGCGGCCCGGGACAACAGCTCGGGCGCGGCGTGCTCATCGCCGTACCAGCGAGGGTAGAGGCCGGCGTCGTGCAGGCGGAAGTCGGCGGCCAGGTCCACGACCGCCCCCACCCGGCCGAGCAGGCCGGGGACGATCCGCTGGGACTCGCCGTGTGGGAGTGCGCAAAAGACGAGGTCGAGGCCGTCGAGGCGTTCCGGGTCGTACTCGTCGTAGGTGAGCCCCGGGTAGGCGGCGGCGAGCGAGGGCGTGTGGGCGCCTACCCGCTCCCCGGCGTGGGTCCGGGCGGCGGCGACGGCCACGTCGAACTCGGGATGGGCGCTGAGCAGGCGCAACAGCTCGACCCCGGTGTACCCCGACGCCCCGACGATGCCCGCCTTCATCGCATCAGTATACACCATAATGCATAAACATGCGACCCCCCGACCCACGGACCCTCACCGCAGCCCGCCGGTGCACGCCGGTGTCGGCGGTCCGGTTCAGCGCAGCGCGGCCCCGAAAGCCGCCGCGACCGCCTCGACGCAGCCGGACCGGAGGCGCCCGACCTCGTCGTCAGTCAACGTGCGCTCGGGCGAGCAGAACCGGAGCCGGTACGCCAGGCTGCGTGCACCCTCGGCGATCCCCGCACCCCGGTAGACGTCGAAGAGGTGCACCGACTCGAGCAGCTCGCCGGCCGCTGCTCGCAGGGCGTCGGCCACCGCGTCGGCCGGGTGGCGGTCCTCGACCACGAAGGCCAGATCGATGTCCGAGGAGGGGAAGCGGCTCACGGCTCCGCCCCCGGCGAGCCGCCGCGGCACGAGGGACTCGTCGAGCAACAGGCCGAGGTCCACCTCGAGCCAGCCCACCCGCCGAGGCGCCATCCCCGCCCCGGCCGGCACCACGAGGCCGAACGCGGCGGCGACGGCGGGGTCGACCTCCCCCACCGCGCCCAGCAGCAGCGGCCCGCCGGCACCGCCCGCCACGACCAAATGAGCGGCGCGCGTCGGATGCAGCCCGGGCAGGGGACCGAGCACCGGCAGCCCCTCGTAGGCCGGGGACGAGGACGGGTCGGTGCCGGCCGGCACGAGGCGCACACCGTCGAGGCGGAACGCGTCGGCCACCACGTGCCACGCGGCCACCGCGGCTCGGGCGTCGTCGCCCTCGCGGGCGAAGACGGCCGCCAGCAGCTCGCGCTCGCCGGGCAGTTCGGCCCGGGCCTTCCCTCCCGCACCGGCCCGCTCGACCAGGCGCGGCGCGCCCGAGGCGGGGTGCGAGAAGACCACGCCGACCTCGAAGAGGCGAATGTCACCCTGGCGCCGTCCGGCGTTGTGGGCCAGTGCGCCGAGGAGGCCCGGCAGCAGCGACCGGCGCAGGAACGGCTTGTCGGCATCGAGCGGGTTCGCCACCCTGACCGCCGGCCCGTCGAGTCCGGCGTCCGCGTCCTCGGCCGCCGAGACGAACGTGTCGGTCCATGCCTCCGACGCGCCCAGGCCCGCCAGGACGTCTTTGGCGGCGCGGCGGCCCCGCTGCACCGACGTGAGGCCGCCCGGCTGGGGCCAGCTCGGCGTGCGGCGCGGCACGTTGCCGTAGCCGAAGGTCCGCGCCACTTCCTCGATCACGTCGTCCACCCCGTAGGGCTCGGGCCGCACGTCCGGACGGTTGGTCGGCACGACCACGCGGAGGAGCCCCTTCGCCTCGTCCTCGCCGGACCGCAGCACGGTGAAGCCGATCGGCTCGAGCAACCGGGCGATCTCGTCGGGTGCCAGGGCCACGCCGATCTGGGAGTGCACCCGGGCCACGGGAACCGGGACGGTGAAGGGCTCGGGAACGGCGCCGCGCACGTCGAGCATCCCGTCGGCCACGGTCAACCCCGGCGCCGACTCGGCCAGCAGCTCCACGAAGCGGCGGACCGAGGGCTCGATCACCCAGGGGTCGCACCCTCGCTCGAAGCGCGCCGAGGCCTCGGTCCGCAGGCCCAGGCGCTTGGACGTCCGGGCGATGGCCATGGGAGTGAAGTAGGCCGCCTCGAGCAGCACCTCGGTGGTGAGCTCCGAGATCTCCGACGAGGCGCCGCCCATGATCCCGCCGATGCCGAGCGGCGCCCCGGACGCATCGCAGATGAGGCAGTCCTCGGCGGTGTCACCCGGGCTCGGCCCCCGCTTGCCGAGGACCCGCACCTCACCGTCGAGCGTCTCGACCGACTCGCCCGGGAGCGCCCGGCGCACGGTCAGCCCGCGCCCGCCGAGCCGCGTGATGTCGTAGGGGTGCGTGGGCTGCCCGAGCTCGAGCATCACGTAGTTCGAGGCGTCGACCACATTGCTGATCGGCCGCATGCCCGCCAGCAGGAGGCGCCGGGCCAGCCAGCGCGGCGAGGGGCCCACCACCACGTCGCGCAGCACCGACACGGTCAGGCGTGGGCACAGGTCGGGCGCGTCGACCGCTGCCGTCGCCGCCGACTCCACGGCCCAGCCGCTCGGGTGCGGTTCGGGCGGCTCGGGGGTGTCGAAGGGGAGCCCGAGGCGGCCGGCCAGGTCGCGGGCGATGCCGCTGATGCACCAGGCGTCGGGGCGGTTGCCCTCCACGGTGATGTCGAAGACCACGTCGGGCTCGAGGCCGAGCGCGTCCATGAGCGGCAGCCCGGGCTCGCCTGGGGCGTCGCCTCCGAGAACGAGGAGGCCGACACGGTCGTCGGTGAGGCCGAGCTCGTCGCCCGAGCACAGCATCCCGTTGGAGACGACGCCGCGCATCTTGCGCCGTGTGATGGGCTCGTCGGCATCGGGCAGGACCGTGCCCACCGGGGCCAGAGGCACGCGGTCTCCCACGGCGAAGTTGTGCGCCCCGCAGACGATGTCGAGCGGCTCTCCGCCCGCGTCCACGACGACACGGCGGATCTTGTCAGCGCCCTCGATGGGGTGGATCTCGAGCACACGGGCTACCACGACGTCGCCGAGGCCCTCGCCCACGTGCTCGACCGACTCGACCACCAGGCCCAGGTCGTCGAGCGCGGCCCGCAGCGCCCCGACGTCGTCGGGGAACGGGGCGAAGTCACGGAGCCAGCTGAGCGGAGCGCGCACGAGAGGAGGGGTCCTTGTGGTCGGCGAGGGTCAGAATTGCGAGAGGAAGCGGATGTCGTTCTCCAGGAACGAGCGCATGTCCGGCACGGCGTGGCGCATCTGGGCCAGCCGGTCGATGCCGAAGCCGAAGGCGAAGCCCGACCACTCGCCGACGTCGACGCCCACCGCGTCGAACACCGCCGAGTCGACCATGCCGCACCCGCCCAGCTCGATCCAGCCCGTGTGCGAACAGGTGCGGCAGCCCTCCCCCAGGCACAGCGTGCAGGTGATCTCGAGCTCGGCCGACGGCTCGGTGAAGGGGAAGTACGCCGGGCGCAGGCGCGACTGCATGCCCGGGCCGAAGTAGGCCTCGGTGAAGAGCTGGATGGTGCCGGCGAGGTCGCCGAACGTGATCCCCCGGTCGACCACCAGGCCCTCGATCTGGTTGAACACGGGGAGGTGCCGTGCGTCGGGCGTGTCGAGCCGGAAGCACTTGCCGGGCATCACCGCGTGGATGGGAAGCGTGCCGTCGCGCACCGCACCCTCCATGAGGTGGATCTGCACCGGCGAGGTGTGCGTGCGCAGCAAGACCGTCTCGGGCTCACCGAGATCCAGGTACATGGTGTCGAACATGCCTCGCGCCGGGTGCGCCGGCGGCATGTTGAGGGCCTCGAAGTTGTACCAGTCGGTCTCGGCCTCCGGGCCCTCGGCCACCGTGAAGCCCATGCCGACGAACACGTCCTCGAGCTCGTCGCGGGCCTGGGTGACCAGGTGCAGGTGGCCGCGTCCGGGCGCCGAGCGCACGGAGGCCGGGATCACCTCGGTGAGATCGAGGCGGTCTACCACCAGCGCGGCGGTGCGCTCGTCCGAGGCCAGCTCGGCGCGGTCGGGCCTCGAGGCGGGCCTCGAGGCGGGTCCGCGCCTCGTGCAGCCGGCGGCCGGCCTCCCGGCGTGCCTCGGGATCGAGCCTGCCCAGGGCGCGATGGACCCGGGTCAGCGGCGACCGCTTGCCCAGGTATTCGGTCTCGACCTGCGCCAGGGCCGCGGTCGAGCGCGCGGCAGCGATCTCCTGCTCCGCCTCGGCGGCCAGGCCGTCGATGTCAGGGTCCACGCCGTCGCTCGCCATGATCTAGGGCATGCTACGCGGCCCGGCGCCGCCGCCCCGGCGCTGACGGAACGCCTCGAAGCACACCACCGCCCCGGCCACGCCCACGTTGAGTGACTCCGCCCGGCCCGCCATGGGGATGGAGAGCGCCCCCGACGTCGCCGCGCACAGGGTGGCGTCGAGGCCGGCGGACTCGTTGCCCAGGAAGAGCGCGCTCGGGACGGACCAGTCCAGCTCCGCGTAGTCGCTCCCGCCGCGCACGACGGTGGCCAGCGTGCGGAACCCCGCAGCCGACAGCTCCTCGGCCAGCGCGAGGGCGTCGGGCCGCACGGAGAGCGGCACGTGGAACAGGGAGCCGGCCGAGGCGCGCACCGTCTTGGGGTTGTAGGGATCGACCGACTCCCCGGCGAAGACCACGGCCGCCGTGCCCGAGGCGTCGGCCGCCCGCAGCACCGTGCCGGCGTTGCCCGGGTCGCGCACGTCGACGAGCACCACCACGAGCGCCGCCGCGTCGGGGGCCCAGGCCGCGCTCCCCGGCGCCGGCTCGTCGAGCATGGGTACCACGGCGAGGACCGGCTGGGGCGTGACCGTGTCGGCCACCCGTTCGAGGACGCCGGGGGCGAGGGCGAAGACCCGGGCCCCGGCGGCGGCGGCCTGCCGGCACACCGCCTGGGTGTCGCGATCGTGGTCGCCGTCGGGCGACACGTAGAGCGACTCGACGGGCATCCCCGCCGCCAGCGCGCCGCGGACGAGCTCGGGGCCCTCGGCCACGAAGGCCCGCTCGGCCCAGCGCGCCGAACGCTTCTGGAGCAGCTGGCGCAGCCGGCGGACCCGCCGGTGCGTGAAGGCCAGCCGCTGGGTCAGGAGGCGACTCCCGCCACGGGCGCCTGCCCCGGAGCCTGGGCCAGCGCATCCTGGGCCGTGGACACCAGGGCGCCGAACGCCTCGGGATCGTTCACCGCCAGGTCCGCCAACACCTTGCGGTCGACCTCCACGCCGGCCATGTGCAACCCGTTGATGAGGCGGCTGTAGCTGAGGCCGTGCTGGCGGGCGCCGGCGTTGATGCGCTGGATCCACAGCTTGCGGAAGTCACCCTTGCGGGCGCGCCGGTCCCGGAAGGCGTACTGCATCGAGTGCATGAGCTGCTCGTTGGCAGCCCGGAACGTGCGGCTCTTGTTGCCGTAGTACCCCTTCGCCTGCTCGAGGACGGCGCGGTGGTGCTTGCGCCCGTGGACGGACCGCTTCACTCTGGCCATGGGGGTGCTCCTCTCGTCTGGATCTCGGTGGGTCGGGTGGGCGCAGGGGAGCGCCCGCCGGGTGGGCGGATCAGATGCCGAGCTGGCGGCGGACGGAGCGGTCGTCCGCTTTGGCCACCTCGGTCGTCCGCCCGAGACGGCGCGTGCGCACACTCGTCTTCTTCTCGAGCAGGTGCGACCGGAAGGCCTTACGCCGGCGCAGCCGGCCGGTGCCTGTGACCTTGATCCGCTTGGCGGCACCACGGTCCGTCTTCATCTTCGGCATTGCGTCATCCCTCTTCGGTTGGTGCCGCCGCGTCGCTGACCCCGCCGAGACCGCCCACGGGCTCCCCGACTGCCTCGATGCTCCCATTGGTCGTGGCCTCGGGGGCGTCGCCCGCCTTGTCGGCGCGCTGCTGGTTCGTGGCCCTCGACTGCGCGGCCTGTCGAGCCCGCTTGTCAGGGGCGAGCACCATGATCATGTTGCGGTTGTCGAGCTTGGGCTCGGCCTCGACCTTGGCGACGCCCTCCATCTGCTCGGCGATGCGGTCCAGGATCCGCTTGCCGTGCTCGGGGTGGTACACCTCGCGGCCCCGGAACATGATCGTGATCTTGACCTTGTGCCCCTCGCCCAGGAACTTGGCCACCTGACGGGTCTTGGTGTCGAAGTCGCCCGGGCCGATCTTGGGCCGGTACTTCATTTCCTTGATCCCGACATGGACCGCCTTGCGCCGGCTCTCCTTGGCCCGCTGGGCCTCGTCGAACTTGAACTTCCCGAAGTCCATGATCCGGCAGACGGGCGGATTGGCGTTCGGCGCCACCTCGACCAGGTCGAGATCGAGCTCCCGGGCTATCGCCAGGGCCTCGGGGAGCGGCTTGATGCCGAGTTGCACACCGTCGGGGTCCACGAGTCGGACTTCACGGGCACGGATCCGGTCGTTGATCCGATGCTCAGTTGTGGTTTCAGCGACGATGCGTCATCACACCTCTCACTCGGGCCCGCGGTCCTTCCGCCGGCCAATCGGTGGAGCGGGACCGACCTGCGGGCCGCACCCGCTTCGGAGGGACGATCGACCTGGCGCACGGTGTGGCCCGGGTGTCTCCGGTGGTGGCCAGGTGGAGGCCGCTCAGCGCGGGCCCCGCTTCCATGTAGTCAAGGTCCCATACAGTACACCCATGAGCAGCCTGTGGACACCGTCTGGCGAGCACTTCCCCGAGGAGGAGGCCCGTGGAGCCCCGCTCCCGGAGGAGAAGGCGGACGCCGAGGCGGAGGCGGAGGCCCAGCAGGCGGTCGACGCCATGCGCGAGCAGCTGGCCCGGACCCCGGCCGAGGTGGTCGTGGCCAACCACTGCTACGGCCTCTTCGAGCTGGCCGCCGTCTACCTCTCCCAGCAGCCGCCGATGCTCCTCCAGGCCCGGCTGGCCGTCGACGGCCTCGGAGCCCTGCTCGGGGGCCTCGAAGGCCGCCTCGGCGAGGCCGAGGCCCAGCTGCGCGAGTCCCTCTCGCAGCTCCGGCTGGCCTACGTGCGCCTCGAAGGTGCCGAGCGCACCGTGGCCGAGCAGGCGGCGGCCCACGATGGGGCCGGTGCCACCGGCGCGGCGCACAGGGGCTCCTGACGAGAGGGGCCCCGGCGGCGACGCGGACCCGTCGGGCTCAGCCCGCCAGGCGTGGTGATCGCCCACCGACCGCCGACGCCGGATCGGCGGCCGCGGCGAGGCCCTCGACGGTCCTCCCGATGAACGTGCCCAGGGCGCGGCGGTAGATCCACCCCGTACCGGGCACCTTGGGCCGGAAGGTGGAGCGCCAGGCGATGCGGGTTCCGCCGTCCCCCGGGGTCAGCGTCACCGCCGCCCGGTAGTCCCGCAGCGGCAGCCCGGCCTCGAGCACGTAGGAGAAGGCCCGCCCCGGTTCGCGCTGCACGACCCGCTCGCGGCTCTTGTGGCGGCCGGTGGTGAAGAGGCGCACGGCGCCCAGGCCCTCGGGCTGGGCGTCGCCCGGCTCGAGCAGCTCGAACGAGCCGAGGGGCGACCACGAGGGCCACGTCGAACCGTCCGCCAGCAGCGCATAGACCGACGCCGGGTCGCCCGCCGTCGTGGCCTGCCTGTCGATCACCTGTTCGGCCATGGCCGCCTCCTCGTCGCCCGGGCCGTCGGTCGGGCCGTCCACACCGGTGAGTGTACCATTTGGTACATGCCACGCACGGAGGAGACCGGTCCCGAATCGCGCGCCCGCCTGCTCGCCGCGGTCGTCGACCACCTGGCGGCCGAGGGTCTGTCGGACCAGAGCCTGCGCCGGATCGCCGAGGCGGTGGGCACCAGCCACCGCATGCTCCTCTACCACTTCGGATCCCGGGACGGCCTCCTCCTCGCCGTGGCCCGCGAGGTGGAGGCCCGTACGCGCGGGCAGCTGGCCGGTGCCGGGTCGCCGGACACGGGGTCCACCGACGACGTGGTGCGCCGGATGTGGGCCCACGTGGCCGACCCGGCCTTCGGCGACCTCGAGCGGCTGTTCTTCGCCCTCTATGCCCGCGCCCTGCAGGGCGACCCCGCGGCGCGCCCGCTGCTCGAGGGCGATATCGAGTCGTGGGTCGAGGCCAACGTCGCCCTGACCGGCCAGGCCGGTATCCCCGAGCCGGTGGCCCGGGCTCACGCCCGGCTCGGGGTCGCCGTAGTGCGCGGCCTGCTGCTCGACCTGTTGGCGACCGGCGACCGGGCCGGCGTGGACGAGGCGCTCGAGGCCTTCGCCCGCCACTACGCGGGCCGGTGGTGGGACGATCAGCGGCCCGCCAGCGGGCCCGGGGGCGGCGGGGACCCCGGCGAGGTCGGCGTCGACGGCAGGGGCCTGAGCGACCGCACCTCGTAACGGCCGCCGTGGCCGGGCCCGAGGGCGAAGGCCACTGGTGCGCCCGCCCCGATCCGACGGCTCCCGTCCGCGATGGCGGTGGCGTGGAAGCCGTAGCGCGACCCGTCCCCACCTTCGACCTCGCCCACGCCACGGCGGGCGTCGAACGAGGCCACCCGGCCGAGGCCGGGCTCCCGTTCTGTCACCACGGCGACGCCCATCGCCTCAGTGAACGATCTTGGACAGCGGTAGCTCGAGGATGTCGCTCGCCCCCTGGTCGCGCAACGCCGGGATCAGCACGTTGATGTCGGACTTCGCCACGACCGCCTCGAGCGCGAAGCCGCCACCACCGGAGAGCTCGGAGATGGTCGGCGCCCGCATGGAGGGCAGCACGGCCAGCACCGCGTCGAGGTTGTCCGCCATCACGTTGAGCTTGACCAGCACCTTGCCCCGCGCCTCGAGCGTGCCCTGCAGCAGCGTGAGGATCTGCTCCATGGCGTGGCGCTTCTCGGGATCGGCGGCCGAGGGCGGGTGGGCGATGAGCTCGGTGTGCGAGACGAGGAGCGTTTCGATCACCTTCAGACCGGCCGCGCGCAGCGCGCTCCCGGTCTCGGTCATGTCGACCACCGCGTCCGCGATGTCGGGAACCTTGGCCTCCGTGGCGCCGTAGGACAGGGACAGGTCGGCCTCCACCCCGTGCTCGGCCAGTGCCGCTCGGGTCAGCTCGGGGTACTCGGTGCTGACGCGCAGGCGGCCCGGCCGGCCGGCCACCGAAGCAGCCAACTCGGCCAGGCTGTGCACCGGGGAGTCCGCGCCCACGGCCAGCACGACGCGGGCCGGGTTCGACGTGTTCTTGGAGTAGGCCAACTGCCCGAGCGAGACCACCTCGCTCCCCCGCTCCTCGACCCAGTCCCGGCCGGTGATGCCGAGGTCGAAGAGACCGTCGGCCACGTACACCGGGATCTCCTGGGGGCGCAGGATCCGGACCTCGGCGACGCGGGGGTCGGCGATCGTGGCGCGGTAGGCCACGTCCGAGGCCCGGCTCACGGCCAGGTCGGCGTCCTCGAACAGCTGCATGGTGGCGCGCTCGAGCGAGCCCTTCGGAAGGACGAGTCGGAGCATGGTGCCCCAATCTTCGCAGACCGGCGCCCGACGGCCAGGCCGACGACGCCCCCACGGCGGGCCGACCGCGGGCCGCGACGGGCCGGAACGGGCCCTGGCGGCGCCCGTACGCCGGCGGAGTGTGACGGTGGTGGGCCCGGTACGGCAGTCTGTGGCGTGCCTCCTCCCTACGACGCCCACGCCTTCTTGCAGCTGCTCGGGATCCAAGTACCCGAACCGGCCCCCGACGAGGACCCCGTGGCCCGCCTCACCGTGCGCCACGACCTGGTTGCCGGGACCGGGTTCCTATGGGCACCCGTCGTCCTCGCCCTGGCCGACGCGCTGTGCGCGTTCGGGGTCAACCACCACTGGCCGGAGGGGGCCAGGAGCTTCACGACGGTGGACTGCTCGGCCAACTTCGTCTCGAGCGCCACGGAGGGCGACCTGGTGATGGCCACGGCCTCGCCGCTGCACACCGGGCGGACGACGCAGGTCTGGGACGCCATCGTGACCAACGAAACCACCGAGCGGCTGATGGCGTCCTATCACTGCACCCAGTTGATCCTCTACTGAGTGCGGGGCGGCGGGCGGCTCAGGCCAGCGCGCGGGCGAAGACCGGGCGCTCCTGCGACCACCACCGCTTGCGCCGGTCCCACCGCTCCTGGCCGCCCATCCACTCCCACATGAGGACGAAGCCGGGCTCCCCTGCGTCGGCGTGGCGTTTCACGAACTCGCCGCTGTGGTCGACCGCGTCGTCGACGAAGCCGAGCAGCTCGGCCCGGCCCTCGGGCCCCAGGCCGTAGCTGTCACATGCCAGCCGGGACCGGGCCGGTCGGTCCCGAGGTTCCCACCCGAGCAACCTCGCGCTCTCGTCGTCGTCGATCGGCACGCACATGCGGACGAACTGCGCCAGGTCGTAGACCGGCCGTCCGGGCGCGCAGAAGTCGAAGTCCAGAAGACCCACCGCCACGCCGTCGCAGAAGACGACGTTCTCGAGGCACACGTCGTTGTGGCACACCACCGGGCCCCCGGACGGGTCGGCGATCTCGCAGTTCCACGAAGCCGGCGGCCCGTCGTAGACGGCGGCCCGGTGGTACCGCGCCATCATCGTGGCGATCGACGCCAGTGCCTCGTCGGACCGCGCCCAGCCCGGGTACGGCGGCAGGGCCACGTCCCCCTCTATGAACTCGAGCCGCTCACGGCCGTCCGCGTCGATGCCGACCGGGGCCGGCACGCCGTCGAACCCGGCGGCGCGGACCCGGCGCAAGAACGCGTGGATTGACGCCGAGTGGGGGTTCGAGGGTCGCAGCACGTGGGGACCGCACCGCACCACGCGCCCCTGGTTCGCCACCCCGCCGTGCAGCGGCTGCTCGTCGGCCGGCTCGTCCGCCACGGCGCGCACGCTAGCGGTGCGCGTGGCCCGACGCCTCGAGGGGTCGCCCCTGTGGTGCGGGGCCCGGGTCGGGCGCGGGCGCGGGGCGCGCACCTCGCGCGCCGCGCAGCAACCGGTCCCGCCACCCCTCGGGGTCGAAGCCGGCCGGTATCGTGCGCGCCACGAAGTCGGCTACCAGTTCGGCGAAGCGTGTCGGGTCGGCGTGGTGCGGGAAGTGCCCGGCGTCGTCGAAGATCTCGAGCTCGCTGCCGGCGATGGCGACGTGGGCCAACCGCCCGTGCCCGACGGGGATGATGGCGTCGTGGCGACCCCACACGATCATGGTGGGCACCCCTTCGGCCAGGTAGGCCCGGTCCAGCATGGTGATGACCTGGCCGCGCCAGTCGACGCCGGAGCGCAACGTGCGCAGGATGGCGCGCCGAGCCTCGGTGTCGGGCAGCGCGTCGAAGACGGCCAGCACCTCCTCGGCGTCGCGCCCGAGCCGGGTGTCGAGCCTGCGCAGGAGCAGGGCGCCGAGACGGCTCGCCACGCGGGCCGGGGGGAGACCGAGCAGGGGCATCAGCGTCTCGATCCCGGGCACGGCGGCCAGTCGCAACAGCGGGCTGACCGATCGGCCCACACCGCCGCTGCCGACGAGCACCAGCCGCTCGCAGCGCTCGGGGTACTGGTAGGCGAACTGAGCCGCCACCCCGCCGCCCAGCGAGTGGCCGACCACGGTGGCCCGGTCGACCGCGAGGACGCGCAGCAGGTCGCGCATCCCGTTGGCGAAGCCGCCGACCGTGTAGTCGGCGCGCGGCTTCTCGGAGCGGCCGTGCCCGAGAAGGTCCGGGGCGATCACGGTGTGCCGCTCGGCCAGCCGGTCGAGCACCGGCCGCCAGGTGTCCGAGCTGTCACCGATGCCGTGGATCAGCAAGATGGCCGGTCCCGAGCCCGCCTTCACGTAGGCCCGCCTGTACCCGTGGACGGTGACGTAGCGGACGGCGGACGCGCCCTCGCGGCGGCGGCCGGGGCGGTGGCGGATCGCGACCGGGTCGACCGGCTCGGGAATGTCACCCCGATGCAACGCCTCCTCCACGCGCACCTCCCGCTCGCCGGCGCGTCCGCGCGCCGTCGGCGCCACGTGACCGTAGGCGGGCGTCATGTCCGCGCCGTGTCGCCGGTGTGAACGCCGCGTGAAGCGACAGCCGGCCTCCTCAGCCGAGCGGGCCGCTCCGCAACAGGCGCACCATCTCGATCCCCGTCAGCGCCGCCTCGCGGCCCTTGTTCGTCTCGTCGGGCCGCGAGCGGCGCCAGGGCCTGCTCGAGCGAATCGGTCGTGAGCACGCCGAAGACCACCGGCACGCCTGTGCCCAACTGGACCTGCTGGATCCCCGCCGCGCACTCTCCGGCCACGAAGTCGTAGTGCCCCGTCTCGCCGCGGATGACCGCCCCCAGGCACAGGACGGCGTCGACGCGTCCGGCCCGGGCGAAGGCGCGGGCCACCAAGGGAAGTTCGAAGGCGCCCGGGACCCAGGCCACGGTGACGTCACGTCGATCGGTGCCCGCCTCGCCGAGGGCCTCGAGCGCGCCCTCGAGCAGCCGCATCGTGAGGCCCCCGTTGAACCGGGCACAGGCGATCCCGACCCGCAGGCCGGTGCCGTCGGTCTCGCCGTGCAGGCTGGTGCCCACCCGGGCGGCAACGTCCTCGGCCGCCCCCTCGGGCAGCTCGCTCAGGTCGGTGCCGGCCACGGCTCAGAGGGCGTCGTCGAGCCCGGGGAGCAGGTGCCCCATGCGCTCGCGCTTGGTGCGCAGGTAGGCGATGTTCTCCGGGTTGGGCGAGGCCTGCAGCGGCACGCGCTCGGTGATGTCCAGGCCGAAGCCCTCGAGGCCGCCGTACTTGACCGGGTTGTTCGTCATGAGCCGCATGGTCGTCACGCCGAGGTCGACGAGCATCTGGGCGCCGATGCCGTACTCGCGGCTGTCGACCGGCAGCCCCTGGGCCAGGTTGGCGTCCACCGTGTCGGCGCCCTCCTCCTGGAGCTGGTAGGCGCGAATCTTGTGGCCGAGGCCGATGCCGCGACCCTCGTGCCCGCGCAAGTAGATGAGCACACCCCGGCCCGCGTGCTCGATCAGTTCGAGCGCGGCCTGGAGCTGCGGCCCGCAGTCGCAGCGCAAGGAGCCGAAGACGTCGCCGGTGAGGCACTCCGAGTGGACCCGCACCAGCACGTCGTCGGAGCCGGCGACGTCGCCCATGACCAGCGCCAGGTGCTGCTCGTTGTCGAGCACCGACTCGTAGACGTAGGCCCGGAACTCGCGACCCTGCGAGGGGATCCGGGCCTCGGAGACCAGGCGTACCAGCTTCTCGTTCTGGCGGCGGTAGCGGATCAGCTCGGCGATCGTGATGAGCGGCAGGTTGTGTTGCTTGGCGAAGCGCTGGAGCTCGGGCAGCCGCGCCATCTCCGACTTGTCCTCGGTGACGATCTCGCACAGCACGCCGGCCGGGGAGAGCCCGGCCGCCCGCGACAGGTCGACGGTGGCCTCGGTGTGGCCGGCCCGCTTGAGGACCCCGCCCGAGCGGTACCGGAGCGGGAAGATGTGCCCGGGCCGGTTGAGGTCGTTGGGCCGGGTGTTGGGGTCGACCAGCGAGGCGATGGTGGTGGCGCGGTCGGCGGCCGAGATCCCCGTCGTCGTACCGTGCCGGTAGTCCACGCTCACCGTGAACGCGGTCCGCTGCGCCTCGGTGTTGGCGGTGACCATGAGGGGCAGGTCCAGCGCGTCGGCCCGCTCGGGCAGCAGCGGCACGCAGATCACGCCCGAGGTGTGCGCCAGGAAGAAGGCGATGTTCTCCGGCGTGGCCGCCTCGGCCGCCATCACCAGGTCGCCCTCGTTCTCCCGGTCCTCGTCGTCGACCACCACCACCATGCCGAGCCGGCCCACGGCGTCGATCGCCTCACGAACCTCTGAGAATCCCATCAGGCCGCCACCTCCACGCGCAGATCGTCGCCGAGCTGCGACACCGAGACCAACCGACCCTTCCACACGTCTGCAATTGTGCCAGCCCCGGGACCCGAGAAGAGCGGGCGGGCGTCGTCGCCCCCGAAGAGCACGGGTGCCAGGTACAAGACGTACCGGTCCACCAGGCCCGCGGCGTGGAAGTCGTGGGCCACGCGGGGCCCACCTTCGACCAGGAGCTGGAGCACCCCGCGCCGACCCAGCTCGAGCAGCACCTCCCCCAGGTCGCCGGAGAGCTCGAGCGCAGGGTGGACCCGGGCGCCGGGCGGCGCCTCCCCGAGGACCACCCGCAGAGGCTGGGTTCGCTCGACGCCGTCGTCGAGGCGGACGGTGAGCGCGGGGTCGTCGACCCGCACCGTGCCCGCACCGACCAGCACGGCATCGGAGCAGGCGCGGAGCAGGTGCACGTCGCGGCGCGCCGCCTCCCCGGTGATCCAGCGGCTGGTGCCGTCGGGGGCGGCAGTCCGGGCGTCGAGGCTGGCTGCCATCTTGAGGACGACCCAGGGCCGGCCCGTGCTGCGGTGCTTGAGGTACGGGGCCAGCTGCTCGCCCACCTCGTCCGCCGCCACACCCACGGCCACCTCCACGCCGGCCCGGCGCAGCGCCTCGAATCCGCGGCCCGCCACCTGTGGGTCGGGGTCCTCGAGGCCGACCACCACCCGGGTCACGCCGGCCGCCACGATGGCGTCCGTGCACGGCGGGGTGCGGCCGTGGTGCGCGCACGGCTCGAGGGTCACGTAGAGGGTGGACCCGCGGGCGGACTCGCCGGCCGCGGCCAGCGCCGCCACCTCGGCGTGAGGGCCGCCGGGCTGGGCCGTGGCGCCCTCGTACCGCCGGTCGGCGCCTTCGTCGTCCCCCGCCCCGCCGGGTACGGGCACGACGACGCAGCCCACCCAGGGGTTCGGTGCCGTCGCCGTGCGGACCGACGCGGCCAGCGCCACAGCCCGGCGCATGTGCTCCACATCCTCCACGGCTCACGTCCTCGCGGGCCGGCACCGGCCCTCGGCGGTCAATTGTAGAACGCGTTTCATTTTTTGTCGACAGGCGCAGGTCAGCGGCCACCGCGCTCGAGGAGGGCCGCCAGCCCGTTGACGTCTGCCAGCAGGGCGGTGTGGGGCGCCGCCGCCAGCGCCGCCTCGTCGTGGGCCCCGCTGAGGACCCCGATCACCGCCCCGGCCCCGGCGGCCGTGCCGGCCTCGAGGTCGCTCACCGTGTCCCCCACCACGGCCACGGCGGCCGCCTGGCGCACCCCGAGCCTGGCCATGGCCCCGAGCACCATGTCGGGCGCCGGGCGCCCCCTCCCGACGTCGGCCGGGGACAGGGCCAGGTCCACCTCTTCGCACCAGCCCAGGGCGTCGAGCAGGGCGTCGCGGGTGGACGGGGCGAAACCGGTCGTGAGGCAGACCAGGACCCCGTGGGCGCGCAGGTGGCGCAGCACGGCCAGGGCGCCGGGGACCTCGGACACCTTCCCGGCCGCCACCGTGGCCTCGTAGGCGGCCGCGAACGCCACCGTGGCCCGCCCGGCCGCCTCGGCGTCGAGCAGGCGGGAGAAGACGTCCGCCTTCGACCATCCCATGGTCGTGCGCACCACCTCCTCGGCCCGGGCGAAGGCGGGAGTCCCCCGTGTCACCCCAACCGCTGCCAGTGCGGCCTCGAAGGCGTCCTCCACTGCGCCGTCGTCGCGCACGGTGGTGCCGGCCATGTCGAGGCAGACCAGCGCAAAAGGGCCGATCACGCGGCCACGCCGGCGGCGCGCAGGGTGTCGGCGGCGATGGCCGGCGCGCAGGTCATGCCGCGGCCGCCAGGCCCGGTCACCAGGAACACCCCCGGCTTCAGCTCGGCGCGGGCGCACACGTCGCCGTCGACGCGCTGCGCGTACACGCCCGCCCAGCGCCGGGTCACGGGAGGCAGCTCGCGGCCCAGGATGCGCCGGGCCCGGGCCAGCAGCTCCACCATGGGCTCCTCGCGCAGGGCGAAATCGAAGGGCTCCGCGTAGGCGTGCGTGTCGCCGATGGTCAGCCCGCCGTCGGCGCGCTGCACGAGGAGCAGCTGCAGGTGGTGCTCCGCGGCCACGGGGTCCTGCTCCCCCAGGCGCCCGAGCGGCGCCACCTCGTAGGCGGGGTAGTACCGCAGCGTGTCCGCGTCGGCCAGGGCCGTCGTCAGGCGAGGAGCGAAGGGCTCTGTCTCGAGCATCTGGAGCCGGACGCGCCGGAGCGTGGCTGCCACCGCGTCGGTGCCGACCAGCTCGTCGTAGGCGGCGCCGGTGGCCACGACCACCAGATCGCCGGCCCAGCGCCGCCCGGTGACGTCGTCGACCGCGTGCGGTGCCGCCCCGACCACGCGGCACCCGCCGTGGAACCGGTAGCGGCCGGCGTGGCGCGTCTCGAGGTGCCGGCGCAGGGCACCCAGGGCCTGACGCGGTTCGACAACGGCGTCGGCCGTGCACCAGAGGGCGCCCGCCACGTCCCCGCACACGGCGGGGTTGTGGGCTCGCACCTCTTCGGGCTCCACGAAGCTGACGGCGCGTGCCGACGCGTCGGGATGCCGGGCGAAAGCCTCCATGACCTCGCGCTCGGCCCGGTCGGCAGCGATGGTCAGTGACCCGTCGGGCCGGAAGCCGATGCCCGGCACGTCCGTGCCCAGCTCCTCCCAGCGCCGGCGCGCCCGTGTCGCCGCCTCGAGCTCGGGCCCCGACCGCCGCCCGCTCACCCAGACCAGCCCGAAGTTGCGCGTCGACGCGCCGCGCGGCGCCATCTCCGCTTCGAGGTGCTCCACGACGAAGCCGGCCTCGGCCAGCTCCAGCGCGTGCCACGTCCCGAGGACACCTGCGCCGACCACCACGGCGCGCGGCGCGCTCAACCGCGCGCCCAGGCCGACGTCCGCACGGCCGACCGGATGGCGTCGGCCGACTCCCACGGCCGTTCATGGCCGAAGATCGCGCTGCCCGCCACGAAGACGTTGGCTCCGGCCGCCGCTGCGACCGGGGCGGTGACCGTGTCGATGCCCCCGTCCACCTCGACGTCGACCGCGAGCCCACGGGAGTCGACGGCCCGGCGCACCTGCGTCACCTTCGGCATGACGTCCCCGATGAATTCCTGCCCGCCGAAGCCGGGAAAGACCGTCATGCACAGCACGAGGTCGACCGCGTGCAGGTAGGGCTCGACCGCGTCGAAGGGCGTGTCCGGGTTCAGCGCCAGGCCCGCACGCAGTCCGAGGCTCCGCATCTGCTCGATCAGCTCGTCCGTCCCGCCGATCTCGACGTGCACGGTGCACCCGTCTGCCCCGGCCTCGGCGAAGGCCCCGAGGTACTGCGCCGGGTCGGTCATCATGAGGTGGCAGTCGAAGAAGAGCGAGGTGTGCCGGCGCAGTGACGCCACCACCGGGGGCCCGATGGTGACGTTGGGGACGAAGTGACCGTCCATGACGTCGACATGCAGCCAGTCGGCGGAGGGCGCCACCTCCCCCACCTCCTGCGCCAACATGCCGAAGTCCGCAGAGAGCACCGACGGAGCGATCCGCAGGGCACCCGGGACGCCCGGGTCGCGGCCTGGTGCCTGGGGCCGGTGCTCCATACGTCCCGCCGCGCCGCTCAGTCGAACCGGGCCCAGCACAGGATGCGGCGGAACCCGTAGAAGTACGGCTCGCGCTCCCCCAGCTCCTCTATCAGCAGCTCCCGGTAGCGCTCGACGAACGCCTCGAAGAGCGCAGGCGTGAGCCGCTGCCGGTAGGGGGTGAGCAGGGTGCCCATGACCCACTCGACGACCTCGCCCGTCGACGCCAACTCGTGCCCGTAGACCTCCATGCGCACCACCTGGTCGGAGGCCCCGAGCTCGTAGAGCAGGTCGGCGTAGAGCTCGGGCGAGAGGACGAAGCGGCCACGGTCCTCGGGGACGTCGCCGTCGAGGGCGTCGATGAACGGGGGCTCGTTGGCCACGGCCCGGGCGAGCACGTGCGAGGGGTGCCGGTAGTTGGCGGGCACCTGGAAGGCCAGCTGCCCGCCCGGGCGCGAGCGCGGTGCGCATCCGGGCCAGCAGGGTGAGGTGGTCGTCCACCCACTGCAGGGAGGCGTTGGCGAAGACCAGGTCGACGCCCTCGTCGAGCCAGGTGGCGATGTCGCCCTGCACGAACGAGAGCCCGGGCACGTCCCCGTGCCCGGACGCGGCACGGGCCAACATGGCCGACGAGGAGTCGATGCCGACGGTCGTCGCCGCGTGCATGCTCCGGTGCAGCACGGCGGTCAGGTCGCCGGTGCCGCACCCGAGGTCCACGGCCCGCCCGCCGTGGACGGGGTCGCACAGCGCCAGCAGGTCGTCGAAGGGCTGCTGCCGCTCGTCGCGGAACCGCTCGTACTGCTCGGGGTTCCACCCGTCGATCGGGGTCACGGTCACCGCTCTCATGTCTAGTCCGTCCCCAGTCGCTCCCCGTCCGCGACGTGCGCCCCGCGCAGCCAGTCGTCGGCTGACATGGGCGAACGGCTCTCGGGCTGTACCCGGCCGGAGCATCACGGCGCCGTCCGCGGTGGCCACCGCAGTGCCGTGCAGCGTCCCCGGCGGCCGGCCGGCCAGGCCCGGCGCGATCTCGGGCGCTCGCCGGAGCACCCGTAGCCGTCGCGCCGCGGAACGTCGTCCAGGCCCGACCCAGGCGCACCACCCGCGCCAGCTGGCGCGCCGGGCGGCCCCAGTCCAGACGCGAGGTCCTCGGGCCGTGAGCTTCTCGGCGTAGGTGGGCTCGCCGACGCTGGGGCACGGGGACCGGGAGGCCGGCCGGCGCCGCCGGCCAGCGGGTCGACCAGCAGCCGGCAGCCCACCTCGACCAGCCGGGGGCGCAGCTGCGTCGAGCGTCACGCCCTCGTCGAGCGGGGACCGACTCGCACGGCGTAGACCGGCACCGGTGTCGAGCCCCTCTTCGACCTTCATGACGCACACGCCGGTCTCCGTCGTCGCCGGCCAGGATGGCCCGCTCGACCGGGGCCGCGCCCCGCCAGCGCGGCAGCAGCGAGAAGTGCAGGTTGACCATCGGCACCCGCGGCCAGCAGCGACGCCGGGATGATGCGGCCGTAGGCCACCACCACGGCCAGCTCGACGCCCGCCCGCGGCCGCGTCCCCCATCTCGTGGCTGACCGGGAGGCCCAGCGCACCGGCGGCCTCCTTGACCGGGCTGGGCGAGGTCGCCGGCCCCGCGCCCCGCCGGCGGTCGGGCCGGGTGACGCACAGCGCCACGTCGTGCCCGGCGTCGACCAGGGCCCGCAGCGGCGGGACGGCCATGTCGGGGGTGCCGAGGTACGCCAGTCGGGCCACCCGCTCACCGTAGGGCAGCGGCGCGCGGTTCGTGAGGAGCGCGTCGCTGCGTCGCGGCGGCGCGCCGGGTGACCGCCGGCGAGTCAGCCGGCGAAGGTCAGCCGGCGAAGAGGGACGAGGCCGTCGGGGTCGTCGGCGGTCGAGGTCGCAGGGCGCGGCCGCGCAGGATCCGGAGGGCCTCCTTGCGCTGGTCGTCGTCGAGGCGCTCGACCAGCAGGATGCCGTCGAGGTGGTCGAGCTCGTGCTGGAACACCCGGCCCTCGAACTCCTCGGCCTCGATCGAGATCTCGTTGCCGTCGAGGTCCAGCCCGACCAGGTGCACCGAGTTGGGGCGGACGATCTGCCAGCTGAGCCCGGGCACCGAGAGGCATCCCTCCTCGTAGGCCCACTCTCCGTCGCTCTCGACGATGCGCGGGTTGATGACGACCTGCGGACCTCGTCGCCCGCGTCGTAGACGAACAGCCGGCGTTGGACGCCGACCTGGTTGGCCGCCAGACCCGCCCCGGGCGCGTCGTACATGGTCTCGATCATCGACTCGACCAGGCTCACCAGGGCGCCGTCGATCTCGTCGACCTCGCGCGGTGCGCTCCTTGAGCACGGGGTCGCCGTACTGGCGGATCGGGAGCGTGGCCACGCACTCATCCTACCGTCGGTGCCCGGCCCGACCGGCCCCGCCTCAGAGGGTGACCGGGTCGACCTCGACACGCAAGCCCCGCCCGGGCGGACGTGGGATGTCGTCCAACATGTCGCACAGGGGACGGTGCGACGCCGCCTCGAGCAGGAACCTCCCGTCGCCCAGGGGCGTGACCGAGACGCCGGCCTCGCCGGCGCGCGCACCGAGCGCGGCGGCGTAGTCGGGCGCCAGGCGGCCCGAGACCACGGCCAAGGCCGAGAAGGGCGGCAGCCCGGCCTGGCGACGCATGGCGACCTCGGCCGCGAGCACCTCGGCCGGCTCGCCCCGGGCCACGGCGACGAGCGCGGGGTGGTCCGGAACCCGCGTCTGCACCTGCACCCGCGCCGTGGGCTCGCCGCCGCCCCGGGGCCCGACCAGCCGGCCCGCGCGTACCAGCAGGGCCAGGGTCTCGTCGAGCGCCGAGAGCCGGGGCGCGAGCAGGTGCAGGTCGATGTCGAGGAACACCACGGCCGAGGCGCGGCGGACCCGGTGCAGCACGGCCTCGGTGCCCAGCAGCACCGGCGTCGGGCGGCACCTCGCCCACCGCACCGCCCGCCGGGGGGCCGGCCACCTCGCCCACGTCCACGCCGAGCAACGCGGCCACCTCCTGGCGCAGGCTGCTCACCCCGGCGCGCAGCGTCTTCATGCGCAGACGCCCGCAGGCATCGCACACCACCGGCCGGGTCTCGCCGCACCGGGGGCACGACAGCACCTCGGCGTCCCTCGGCTTGCGCTCGGCGGCGCCGCAACGGCCGCAGCGGGCCACCTCGCCGCAGTGACGGCAGGCCAGCAGGCGGGCACCGCCGGTGCGGTTGTACACGCAGACCAGCGGCCCGCGGCCGGGCGCCGCCAGGGCGGCTCGGGCCAGCCGGACGAACTCCTCGGAGAACAACCCGGTCCGCGGGTCCGCCCCCCGGCGGTCCACGCGCTCGAGCGCCGGCCACCCCGCCCGCTCGTCGTGGCGCGCCGGTGCCAGCACCCGAACCCCGGGGCGCCCCGAGAGTGCCGGCGTCGGCACCGGCGAGGTCAGGACGCAGGGCGCCCCCTCCCGATGCGCCCGCTCCAGGAGCACATCCGCCGCGTGGTACGTGGGCGCACTCTCCTCGGCGTATGCCGCGTCGTGCGCGTCGAGCACCACCGCCGCCGCCAGGCGGGGCACCGGGGACCACGAGGTGGCCCGGCTCCCGACGACCAGGGGCCAGCCGGCCCGGGCCTCGTCCCACGAAACCGCCACGGCACGGCCGCGGCGGCGCAGGCGGTCCGCCAAGCGTTCCGCCCAACCTGCGCCCGGCACGAGGACGACCGTGCTGCCGTCCCGGGCGTGGACCGCAGGGTCGTCGGCCACGGCGAGGACGAGGTCGAGCAGGTCGGTCGACGGCGGGAGCCGCACGAGGGTCGCCCCCGGCAAGGCCGGGGGCTGCGTCAGGCCGCACGGGAGCGGTGCGCCCTCCGGGGCGGGTCCCGCCGGCGGGTGGCGCGGGCAGCGACGACACGATGCGCCCGGGGGAGGCCACCCCGAGGAAGAACGAGGCGGGGCCGGCCCAGCGCCATGCCGCCCACTCGGCCAGCGCGACCACCCCGGGGGGCGGTCCCCAGCCCAGCCACGACGAGAGGGACCGCAGCGCGACACCCGCCGGCGGCGCCGCCCCGTCCTCGACGACCCATCCCCGCACCGAGCGGCCGTGCAGCGGGACGCGCACCCTGGTGCCCACGCGCACGTCCCGATCCCACGACGCCGGTACCGCGTAGTCGAAGTCCTTGGCCACCGCCGCCACCTCGGTGCGGACGCGCACGACCCGGTCGGCCGGCGCCGGGTCCGGCTGAGGGGTCACGGCCTCACGGGAACGGCCCCCCGTTCCCAGGTGGTGGTCCCGGCGCGAGCAGTCAGACGCTCAGATGCCGAGTGCGGTCCGGAGGTCCTCGACGCGGGTTGTGGCCTCCCACGTGAACTCCTTCTCCGGCCGGCCGAAGTGGCCGTACGCCGCCGTCTTCTTGTAGATCGGCCGCCGCAGATCGAGGTCGCGGGCGATGGCCGCCGGGCGAAGATCGAAGACCTCGCGCACGGCGTCGGCGATCGCGCCGGGGTCGACCCGCTCCGACCCGAACGTCTCGACCAGCAGCGAGACCGGCTGGGCCACGCCGATGGCGTAGGCCACCTGCACCTCACAGCGCGCCGCCGCCCCCGAAGCGACGACGTGCTTGGCCACCCAGCGCGCCGCGTAGGCCGCCGAGCGGTCCACCTTGGAGGGGTCCTTGCCCGAGAACGCGCCACCACCGTGACGGGCCATGCCGCCGTAGGTGTCCACGATGATCTTGCGGCCCGTGAGCCCGGTGTCGGCGTGCGGGCCGCCGAGCTCGAAGATGCCGGTCGGGTTCACGAAGATCCGCAGGTCCTCGGAGTCGAGGTCGGCGGGCAGCAGCGGCGTGATCACGTGCTCGATCAGGTCGGGGCGCAGCTGCTCCTCGAGGTCGATCCCGTTGGCGTGCTGCGTCGAGATCAGCACCGTGTCGATGCGCACGGGGCGGCCGTCCTCGTAGACGACCGACACCTGGGTCTTGCCGTCCGGGCGCAGGTACCCGACCGCGCCCGAGCGGCGCACCTGGGCCAGCCGCTCCGAGAGGCGGTGCGACAGCCAGATCGGCAGCGGCATCAGGTCGGGCGTCTCGTCGCAGGCGTACCCGAACATCATCCCCTGGTCGCCCGCACCTTGCGCGTTGAGGACGTCCTCGCCGCCCTTGCCCGTTCTCAACTCCAGGGCGGCGTCCACGCCCTGCGCGATGTCGGGCGACTGGGCGTCGAGCGTCACCATGACCCCGCACGTCTTCCCGTTGAAGCCGTAGGTGTCGTTGTCGTAGCCGATGTCGCAGACCGTCTCACGCACGAGTGAGGGGATGTCGACGTAGGTGGTGGTGGTGACCTCGCCCGCCACCACCACCAGACCCGTCGTCAGCAGGGTCTCGCACGCCACCCGGCTCGCCGGGTCCCCCTCGAGCATGGCGTCGAGGACGGCGTCCGAGATCTGGTCCGCCATCTTGTCCGGGTGACCCTCGGTGACCGACTCCGAGGTGAAGGTTGTTCTCACGTGCTGCTCCGCTTCTCGTCGTGGTGGGCGATCACCCTATCCAATACGGCGTTCGCCACCGCATCCTTGGACGTCAACGGGATGTCGACGGCGCCCCCCTCGGCGTCGAGGATGACCACGGCGTTCGTGTCGTGGTCGAAACCCGCGCCCGGCGCACTGACGTCGTTGACGACGAGGAGGTCGACCCCCTTGCGGGCCAGCTTGCGCCGGCCCCGTTCGAGTGCATCGTGGGTTTCAGCTGCAAAACCCACGAGCAGCTGCCCGGGCCGGCGGCGGGCGGCCAGTCCGGCCAGGATGTCGGGTGTCGGCTCGAGCACCAGCTCGGGGATCCCGTCCTCCTTCGACAACTTGTTCCCGGCCGGCCGCTTCGGGCGGAAGTCGGCAACGGCCGCCGCCATCACCACCACGTCGGCGCCCTCCGCCGCCCCGCCGAGCGCCTCCTCCATGTCCGCCGCCGACTCCACGTTGATCCGTGTGACCGCAGCGGCGACGTCCGGGGGCAGCGCCAACGGCGACGCGGTGACGAGTGTGACGGTGGCGCCGCGGCGCGCCGCGGCGACGGCCAGGGCGTGGCCCTGCTTGCCTGACGACCGGTTGGTGATGAAGCGGACCGGGTCCAGCGGCTCGCGCGTGCCGCCCGCACTGACCACCACTCGCAGGCCGTGCAGGTCCCGACGCGTCGTGCGGCCGAGCTCCTCGAGGACCCGGGCGACGATCGCCTCGGGCTCGGCCAGGCGCCCCTCACCGGCGTCCCCGCCCGCCAGGCGGCCGCGTTCGGGCGGGACGACGATCACGCCGCGCCGGGCCAACACGTCCAGGTTGTGGCGCACCGACGGGTGCTCCCACATCTCGGTGTGCATGGCCGGGCACAGGACCACCGGCGCCCGCGTGGCCAGCAGCGTGGCGCACAACAGGTCGTCGGAGAGTCCGGCGGCGTAGCGGGCGATGGTGTGCGCGGTGGCCGGGACCACGACCACCAGGTCCGCGGCCTGGCCCAGCCTGGTGTGCGGGATGGGCGAGGTCTCGTCCCACAGCGACTGCTGGACCGGTTCCGAGGCCAGCGCCGAGAACGTCACCGTGCCGACGAAGCGTGTCGCGTCCTCCGTCAGCACGGGCGTCACGTACACCCCGGCATCGACCAGCCTCCGGCAGACCTCGACGGCCTTGTAGGCAGCGATGCCCCCGCAGACCCCGAGGACCACCCGCGGCGCTCCCGGCCCGTGCGTGGCACCCATACCCGGTACGTCGGCTCCGGCGCCGTCGGCCATGAGCGGGTGCTGCCCTCTCGAGTCCGCCGCGGCCCGCGCCTAGCCGGCGGCCGGGCCCTCGTCCTCGCTGTCGACGACCTCGACGACCTCGATCACCTCGACGACCTCGAGCGCCTCGCCCTCGGCGAGCAGGCCGGCCTCGGCGGCATCCGCGATGGCGGCGGCCAACGCCGCCTCTTCCTCGGGATCGGGGCGGCTGTACGTCGCCTTGCCGGCGGCGATCTCCTCGAAGGCGATCGAGACGGGCTTGCCCGACACGGTGGCCACCTGCGGTGGCACCACCTTGCCCAGCCCCTCGCCGAGACTGTTGTAGTAGGAGTTCACCTGCCTGGCCCGGGCGGAGCCCAGGGCCACCAGGGTGAACTTCGAGTCGACCTTGTCCAGGAGATCCTCGATGGGCGGGTCCATGAGCGTGTGGCGGCCTTGGGCCATCAGGGTTCCTCCGAGTCAGACGGGTCCGGGTGCGCGGCAGGTCGGGCTGCCGCTCGGCTGCCTTCGACTATAGCGGCCAGGTCGGCCACGGCTTGCGCCAGGTCCTGGTTGACAATGGTGTGAGCTGCGATCTTGCTGCCCACGCGCCACCTCGTCGCCCCCCAGCGCCACCCGGCGACGGATGTGCTCCTCGTCGTCCCCCCGAGCCGCCAGGCGCGCCGCCTGGACCTCGGGCGACGGCGGTAGCAACATGATCACGGTGGCGTCCGGGCGGCGGGCCAGCACCTGCTCGGCGCCCTGGACGTCGATCTCGAGCAGGACGTCGGTCCCGGGCGGCGGCTCGGGCATCGGCGTGCCCATCAGGTTGTCGAGGAACTCGGCCCACTCGAGGAAGCGGTCTTGGGCGACGGCCCCCTCGAAGGTGGCACGGTCGACGAAGACGTAGGCACCCCGCTCCTGCTCACCGGGACGGGGGGCGCGGGTCGTCCAGCTGCGGCTCAGCCACAGGGAGGGGTCGCGGGCGACCAGCCGGTCGGCCACGGTGCCCTTGCCGGCCCCCCCGGGGCCGATCAGGACGAAGATCCGCGGCTGGTCGCCGCCTCGCTCAGCGCGCAGTCTCTTTGAGCAGCGCCTCGCGCTGCTTTGCCCCGAGCCCCTGCAGCCGGCGGCTGTCGCTGATGCCGACGGTCTCCATCAGGCGGCGGGCCTTGACCTTGCCCAGGCCGGGCAGGGACTCGAGCACCGAGACCACCTTCATCTTGCCGATGGTCTCGTTCGAGTCGGCTTCGTCGAGCAGCTGCGCCAGGGAGAGCGTGTTCATCTTCAGCTTCTCCTTGACCTCGGCCCGCTCACGGCGGACCTTGGCGGCCTTCTCGAGCGCGGCGGCGCGCTGCTCCGGGGTCAGTGCGGGAGGTTGCGGCATGGCGAGACCATAGCGCCTCGGCCAGGGCAATTCACTGTTTTCCCATTTCAGCCCGCCGGCTCACCCCAACACCGCGGCCAGATCGCCGGCCAGTGCGGAGGCCCGCCGCCGAAGCACCCCGGGGTCCGGACCGCCCGAGAGCAGTCCTCGCGAGCTGCTGGGCAGCACCGCGCCTGGACGGCACCCGGCGAACCGGCGCGCCACGTCCGCCGGGCCGGCTCCCTGCGCGCCCAGGCCGGGGGCGAGGATCACCCCTCCGAGCTGGGACAACGCGAAGCCAGACGGCTCCAGGGTGGCGCCCACGACCGCCCCCACCGTGCCGGAGGGCACCTCGGGCGAGGCATTGAGCGCGGCGATCCCGCGCAGCAGCATGTCGCCCACCTCGGCCCCCCCCTCCGTGATCGCCTCCTGCAGGCTGCGTCCCTCGGGATTCGAGCTGCGGGCCACGACCAGCAGGCCGCGGCCGGTGGTGGCGGCCAGGCGCACCATGGGGTCCAGTGCACCCAACCCCAGGTAGGGGTGGACGGTGACGGCATCGGCCGCCAGCGGGCTGCCGGCGCCGAGCCAGGCGTCGGCGTAGGCGGCCGCGGTCGAGTCGATGTCACCCCGTTTGGCGTCCGCGATGACCAGCAGCCCGGCCGCCGACGCCTCGACGATGAGCCGCTCGAGCTCGGCCATGCCCGCCGATCCGTGGCGCTCGAAGAAGGCCACCTGCGGCTTGACCACGGCGACCACGCCGGCGAACGCCTCGACGCACGTGGCGCAGAAGGCGCGCAGACCCCGTGCGTCGTCGGGCAGGCCCCACTCGCCGAGCAGCGACCCCGAGGGGTCGATGCCCGCGCACAGTGGCCCCCTCGCCCGCACCGCGGCGGCGACCCTGTCCCCGAAGCTGTCAGCCATCGTTCCCTCCATCGTCGCCAACCGAGCGCCGGCGCGCCTGGGCGCGCAGCGTCTCTACGCTCGTTGCACGATGCCGGCACCACCGGGCCAGCTGCCGGAGCACCTTCCAGGGCGCACGCGGGTCCCGGAAGGTGGCCGTGCCCACCTCGACGGCATCCGCGCCGGCGTGGAGCAACTCGAGCGCGTCGCGCACCGGTGCGCACCCCGCCGACACCGACGATGGGCACCTCCCCGAACGCGGCTCGGCACTCCCACACGGCGCGCACGGCCACGGGGTGGACGGCGGCGCCCGAGAGGCCTCCCCCGCCGGCGCCGAGGACGGGACGCCCCGTTTCGGTGTCGAGCGCCAGTCCGAGGAGTGTGTTGACGAGCGTCAGCCCGTCGGCCCCGCCCTCGAGGGCGCCGGCCGCGATCTCCACCACGTCGGGCACGTTGGGGCTCAGCTTGGCCCAGCGCGGCAGCCCGCACGCCGTGGCCGCCAGCACCCGGGACGTCGCCTCGGCCGAGTGGGCGAACATGCGCGAGCGGTCCTCCACGTTGGGGCAGCTCACGTTCACCTCGAGCGCCACGATGCACGACCCCGGGCCGCCATCCGCCACGGCGCGCGCCACCAGCTCGGCGGCGCGCGCGTAGTCGGCCACGGTGCGGCCCCAGATGCTGACCACCACCCGCGCCCCCGAGGCGGCCAAGGCGGGCAGGTCGTGGGCCGCCCACGCCGCCAGCCCCGGGCCCTGCAGCCCGACGCTGTTGAGCATCCCGTCGCCGACCTCGTGCACCCGCGGTGGCGGGTTGCCCGGCCACGGGTCGACGGACAGCGACTTGACCACGACGGCGCCCAGGTCGCTCAGGTCGCCGTACGCGGCGAGCTCCGTCCCGTGGCCCGACGTGCCCGATGCCGTGAGCACCGGGTTGGGGAGTGCCACCTCCCCCACCAGGGTGGCGAGCATCCCCGCCTGGCGCGCCGGCGTCTGCACGTTCACGGGTACAGGTCCTGGAGCGGCCGCACGTCGAGTGCGACCGCACGGGCTTCGGCCATGCCTGCGGCGGCTGCCCGTGCCGCAGCCACGGTGGTGAGGCAGGGCACCTTGTAGCGCACTGCCGCCGTGCGGATGTGCTGCCCGTCGGCCCGAGGCCCGAGGCCGCGGGGTGTGTTCACCACCAGCTGGACCTTGCCCTGGGCGATGAGCTCGACCGCGTCGGAGGCCACGCCCTCCTCGCCCACTTTGGCCACCAGCGTGTCCACGGCCAGGCCCTCCGAGCGCAGGTAGCCCGCGGTGCCGAGCGTGGCGGCGATCGAGAACCCGAGGGCACTGAAGGCCCGCGCCGCCTCGAGCCCCGCCGGCTTGTCCCGGTCGGCCAGGGACAAGAAGACGGTCCCGCAGTCGGGGAGCCGGGTGCCGGCCGCCATCTGGCTCTTGGCGAAGGCCAGCCCGAAGGTGGCGTCGACCCCCATGACCTCGCCGGTCGACCGCATCTCGGGTCCCAGCAGCGTGTCCACGCCAGGGAAGCGGTCGAACGGGAGCACGGCCTCCTTGACGCTCACGTGGTCCAAGACCCGCACCCTCCCGACGGCGTCGGGTGGGAGCACCCCTTCGCGGCGCAGCTCGGCGAGCGTCTGACCCACCATGACGCGGGCGGCCACCATGGCCAGCGGCACGCCGGTCGCCTTGGCCACGAACGGGACGGTGCGGCTGGCGCGGGGATTGGCCTCGAGCACGTAGACCTGCCCGCCCTTGACTGCGTACTGCACGTTGATGAGGCCGACCACGCCCAGCGAGTCCGCCAGCTTCCGGGTGTGGCGTTCCAGGGTGGCCAGCACCTCGTCGGCCAATGTCTGGGGCGGCAGGGCGCAGGCCGAGTCGCCCGAGTGCACGCCCGCCTCTTCGACGTGCTCCATCACGCCGGCGATCAGTGTCTCGCCGGCGGCGTCGCGCACGGCGTCCACGTCCACCTCGATGGCGTCCTCCAGGAAGCGGTCCACCAGGACCGGTCGCTCGGCGGTCACGCCGCCTTCGCGCGCCAGCGCACCGGTCGTCATGGACTGCATGACACGCCGCACCCCGTCGTCGTCGTACACGATCTCCATGGCCCGGCCGCCCAGGACGTAGCTCGGCCGCAGCAGGACGGGGTACCCGATGCGTCCGGAGATGGCGAGCGCCTCGGCCGCGGTCGCCGCCGTGCCACCGGGCGGCTGGGGGATCGACAGATCTCGACAGAGGTCGTTCCACCGCTCGCGGTCCTCGGCCAGGTCGATGGAGGCAGGGCTCGTCCCGAGAACCAGCTCCGGCGGCAGGGCGTGGGCGAGCTTGAGCGGCGTCTGCCCCCCGAGGGAGACGATCACACCGACGACGCGCCCGCCCGCCGCCTGCTCGGCCTCGAGAACGTTGGCCACGTCCTCGGCCGTGAGGGGCTCGAAGTACAGCCGGTCGGAGGTGTCATAGTCGGTCGACACCGTCTCGGGGTTGCAATTGACCATCACCGTCTCGTACCCCGCGGCGCGCAACGACATGGAGGCGTGGACGCAGCAGTAGTCGAACTCGATCCCCTGCCCGATCCTGTTCGGTCCCGAGCCCAGGATGACCACACGATCTCGCGCCGATTGCCGCACCTCGTCCTCCTCCTCGTAGGTGGAGTAGTGGTACGGCGTGAACGCCTCGAACTCGGCGGCGCAGGTGTCCACGGTCTTGAAGGTGGCCCGCACACCTTCGGCCAGCCGGGCCGCCCGCACCTCGGCTTCGGTGACCCCGCGGAGGTGGGCCAGCTGGGCGTCGGAGAAGCCCAGGCGCTTGGCCCGGCGTAGATCGTCGCCACCCAGGGAAGCCGCGTCCTCGATGTGCCGGCGGGCACGGGTGATCCGGGCCACCTGACGGACGAACCATGGGTCGATCCCGGTGCGCGCGACCACCTCGTCGACGCCGGCACCCCGCCGGAGCGCCGCCTCGACCTGGAAGATGCGCTCAGGCGTCGGGACGGCCAGGCGCTCGAGCAGCGCGTCGAGGGGCACCTCGTCGAGTGCCGCCTCGGCCGGATCCGCGTTGAGGCCGGCCCGGCCCTGCTCCAGCGAGCGCAGTGCCTTCTGGAGCGATTCGCAGAAGGTGCGCCCGATCGCCATCACCTCGCCGACCGACTGCATCCGCGTGCCCAGGCGGTCTTCGGCCCCCGGGAGCTTCTCGAAGGCCCACCGCGGCACCTTGGTGACGACGTAGTCGATGGTGGGCTCGAACGAGGCGGGCGTGGCGCGCGTGATGTCGTTGGGGATCTCGTTGAGCAGATAGCCGACGGCCAGCCGGGCGGCGATCTTGGCGATCGGGAACCCGGTGGCCTTGGACGCCAGGGCCGACGAGCGCGAGACGCGGGGGTTCATCTCGATGATGACGCGACGGCCGGTCGTGGGATCGACGGCGAACTGCACGTTGGACCCACCAGTCTCGACACCGACACGGCGCAGGCAGGCGAAGGCGTCGTCACGCATGGCCTGGTATTCCACGTCGGTCAGCGTCTGCGCCGGGGCCACGGTGATGGAGTCGCCGGTGTGCACCCCCATGGGGTCGAAGTTCTCGATGGAGCACACGACGACGCAGTTGTCAGCGGCATCACGCATGACCTCAAGCTCGAACTCCTTCCACCCCGCGATCGACTGCTCCACCAGGATCTGCGCGACCGGACTGGCGGCCAGGCCCTCGGACGCCAGGACGGCGAAGCTCGCCTCGTCGTGGGCGATACCGGTCCCCTTCCCGCCCAGGATGAAGCTCGGCCGCACCATGATGGGGTACCCGATACCGGCCGCGATCTCCTCGGCCTCCCCGAGCGAGTGGGCGAATCCCGAGCGGGGCACTTCCAGGCCGATCTCCTCCATGGCGGCCTTGAACCGGTCGCGGTCCTCGGCGGTGGTGATGGCCTCGGGGCGCGCGCCGATCACCTCGACGTCGTACCGGTCGAGCACGCCGGCCTCGACCAGGCCCATGGTCAGGTTCAGCGCGGTCTGCCCGCCCAGGGTGGGCAGCAGCGCGTCGGGCCGCTCCTTCTCGATGATGCGGGCCAACACCTCGGTTTCGAGCGGCTCCACGTAGGTGCGGTCCGCGGTGCCGGGATCGGTCATGATCGTGGCCGGGTTGGAGTTGGCCAGGACGACGCGGTACCCCTCCTCGGCCAGCACGCGGCAAGCCTGGGTGCCCGAGTAGTCGAATTCGCAGGCTTGCCCGATCACGATCGGGCCGGACCCGATGACGAGGATCGTGCGCAGGTCGTCTCGGCGCGGCACGGCGGCCCTCCCCGCTCAGCGCGCCCCGGCCCCGGCGGGGTGCACCGGGTGGGACAGCATCAGGTCGCGGAAGGCGGCGAACAGATAGCGGGCATCGTGGGGCCCCGGGGCCGCCTCGGGGTGGTATTGCACCGAGAACGCGGCCGCCGTCCGCGCGCGGAAACCCTCGATCACCCCGTCGTTCAGGTTGACGTGCGTCACCTCCGCACCGGGGATCGAATCGGCAGCCACGGCGTAGTTGTGGTTCTGGCTCGTGATCTCGACCACGCCGTTCTCGAGCCGCTGCACCGGGTGGTTGGCGCCGTGGTGGCCGAAGGGCAACTTGTACGTCGAGCCTCCGAGCGCCGTGGCCAGGAGCTGGTGACCCAGGCAGATCCCGAAGACGGGCACCCGCCCCACCAGGTCGGCCACCGCAGCCGTCGGGCCACCCAGCGCAGCTGGGTCGCCCGGGCCGTTCGAGAGGAACACGCCGTCGGGCTCGAGTGCCAGCACGTCGTCGGCCGTCGTCCAGGCCGGGACGACGGTCACCCGGCCGAGCGTGGTGAGCAACCGCACCATCGTCGTCTTCACCCCGAAGTCGTAGGCCACGACGTGCAGGCCGCTCGACGCCCCCGCGCCGGTGCCAGGGTGCGCACGCACCTCGCGGGCAGTGACGCCCGAGACCAGGTCCAAGCCGTCGGTGCCCGGTGCCGTCGCCGCCGCGGCGCGCAGCGCGGGCTCGGGCGCCGTGCCGAAGGCGCACGGCACCGCGCCCGCGGTGCGCACATGCTTGGCCAGGCGGCGGGTGTCGACACCGGTCAGGGCGGGGACGCCGTGGCGCCGCAGGAACGGCTCGAGCGCCTCGGTGGCCCGCCAGTTCGACGGCTCGTCGGCCAGGTCGCACACGACGACGCCGCGGCAGCGGGGCGCGTCGGCCTCGTCGTCGGCGGCGTTGGTGCCGTAGTTGCCGATGTGGGTGCTGGTGAACGCGATCACCTGGCCGGCGTACGACGGGTCGGTGATCACCTCCTGGTAGCCGGACATGGCGGTGTTGAACACGAGCTCCCCGGTGGCGACCGGCACCTCTGCGCCGGCGGCCTCCCCGGTGAAGACGGTCCCGTCGGCGGTCACCAGGAGCGCCGGCCGGCGCTCCTGTCCGCCTCCCACGCGGGCGTTCACCGTTGGGCCGCGCCGTCGATCACCACCGGCTCGCCGCGCAGCACGGTGTGGCGCACGGCGCCCCGGAGGGTGCGCCCGGCGTAGGGGGTGTTGCGGCTCCGGCTGGCCAGCAGCGACGGGTCGACCACGGTGGTGGCCTCGGGGTCGAAGACACACAGGTTGGCCGTCGCCCCTTCTGCCACCGGCCCACCCTGTGCGCTGTGGCCGGCCCGGCGCGCGTCCGTCGCGGTGAGTCTGGCGATGGCGGCCGGTTGCGCGCTCAGGAGCGCGAAGACCCGCTCGGGGCCGAGGTGCGGCGTGAGGACATCCCAGGCGACGGGCAGCGCGGTCTGCAGCCCGAGCATGCCCGGGGGCGCCTGGTCGAACGGCACGTCCTTCGCCTCGGGCGCATGCGGGGCGTGGTCGGTGGCGACGGCGTCGATCGTGCCGTCGCACAGCCCGGCCACCACCGCCGCCACGTCGTCGGCGGTGCGCAGAGGCGGGTTCACCTTGAAGACGGGGTCGTAGCCGGCCACCGCCTCGTGGGTGAGGAGCATGTGGTGGGGCGCAGCCTCGGCGGTCACCGGGAGTCCTTCCGCCTTGGCCCGACGGACCAGGTCGACCGAGCCCGCGGTCGAGAGGTGGAGGAAGTGCACGCGCGCGCCGGTCAGGCGGGCCAGCGCGACGTCCCGGGCCACCATGACCTCCTCGGCAGCGGCCGGCACGCCAGGGAGGCCGAGACGGCTCGACCAGCAGCCCTCGTGCATGGCGCCGCCCGCGGCCAGGCAGGCGTCCTCGCAGTGCTGGGCCAGCGTGACCCCGAGGCCCTTGGCGTAGTCCAGGGCACGGCGCATCAGCGCGCCGTCCTGCACGCCGGCGCCGTCGTCGGTGAACAACGTCACCCCGAGGGCGGCCAGCTCGCCCAGGGGGGCCAGCGCCTCCCCGGCCCGTCCCACGGTGATGGCCCCGGCCACCGCCACTTCGGCGATGCACCCGGCTCCGAGCGCCAGCACCTCGGCTGCGACCCCGGCTGAGTCGACGGGGGGCTCCGTGTTGGGCATGGCCACCACGGCCGTGAAGCCGCCGAGGGCGGCGGCCCGGGTGCCCGTCTCGATCGTCTCGGCCTCCTCGCGTCCGGGCTGGCGCAGGTGGGTGTGCAGGTCGACCAGCCCGGGTGCCACCAGGCAGCCGCCGGCGTCGAGCACCTGGGCCCCGCGGGGCGCATCGACGCGCTCGTCCAACGCCACCACGGTGCCGCCGCGCACCGCCACGTCGAGGTGTGCCAGTCCCGCGGGCCCGATCACGGTCCCGCCGCGGATGACGAGATCGATCTCAGGCAACGGCGGGCACCTCCATGGCGCCCGGCAGCTCGCCACCGAGCAGCAGGAAGAGGATGGCCATGCGCACCGCCACCCCGTTCGTCACCTGTTGGGTGACCACCGTGCGGGGCAGGTCCGCCACGTCCGATGCGATCTCGACCCCGCGCACCATGGGTCCGGGGTGGGTCACGATGGCGTCCTCCCCGAGGAGTGCGGCCCGGCGCGCCGTGAGGCCCCACCCCGCCGTGTACTCGCGCAGGCTGGGGACGAAGGACCCGCTGCCGCGCTCCGCCTGCAGGCGCAGGAGCGAGACCACGTCGGCGTCGGCCAGCGCGTGGTCCAGGTCCGCGGCCACCTCCACCGGCCACCCGTCGAGCGATGGCGGCAGCAGGCTCCCCGGCGCGGCCAGCGTGACGCGGGCGCCCAGCGCCGTGTACGCCAGCACCTCGGATCGGGCCACCCGGCTGTGACGGATGTCACCCACGATGAGCACGCGCAGGCCATCGAAGCAGGCCACCCCGAGCTCTTCCGGTGCCGCGCCCTTCCGCTCGGCCAGCACCTGACGCACCGTGAAGCAGTCGATGAGCGCCTGTGTCGGGTGCTCATGCCAGCCGTCGCCGGCATTCACCACGTGCGCCCGCTCGACCCAGCGCGCCACCTGATGCGGAGCACCGGCGGACGCGTGCCGGATGATGACGGCGTCGATCCCGAGCGCTTCCACCGTCTCGACCGTGTCGCGCAGGCTCTCGCCCTTCTTGACCGAGGAGCTGGCGACGGCCAGGGAGAGCACGTCCGCCGACAGCCGCTTCGCAGCGGTCTCGAAGGACAATCTGGTCCTGGTCGACTCCTCGAAGAAGAGCGTCGCCACCACCTTGCCGCGCAAGGTCGGCACCTTGGGCACCGACCGGCGCTCCACCTCCGCGAAGGCCTCGGCGACCCGGAGGACCTCGGCGATCCCGTCGGGGCCCAAGTCCCCGACCGACAACAGGTGGGGCGCGCTCACCGGTCCTCCAGGATCCCGATCCAGACACCGTCCTCGCCGACGTCCACCATCTCCTCGCGGCGGGTCGGCAGGTTCTTGCCCACGTAGTCGGGCCGGATGGGCAGCTCACGATGCCCCCGGTCGACCATGACGGCCAGCTGGATGGAGCGGGCGCGGCCGAAGTCGCTCAGCGCGTTCAGGGCGGCCCGGATGGTGCGCCCGGTGAACAGGACGTCATCGACGAGCACGACCACCCGACCGGCCAGGTCCACGGGGATGTCGGTCACCGCCTCGGGGAGGACCGGGCGGAGGCCGATGTCGTCGCGGTAGAAGGCCACGTCGAGGGTCCCCAGGTCGAGCCGGTCGGTGCCCTCGATCTGCCGGAGGTTCTCGGCCATCCGGGCGGCCAGCGGCACCCCGCCGGTCTGCAGCCCGACCAGCACCACGTCCTCGACGCCACCGTTGCGCTCGACGACCTCGTGCGACATGCGCGTCAGAGCTCGCTGCACGTCCGGTGCGCTGAGGACCTGGGCGTGGGCCACGAACACGCCCCCGAGGGGTCGTGTGTGACTGCGCTCGCGTTCGGCCACTCCACCTCCTGCCGTGTGGGCCTCACGGGACCCACTTCACGGTCAGGAGACGACTCTAGCGCGGACCGACCTCCGCGGCGACGGTCGACAGGATCCCGTTGACGAATCCCCCGGATTCTTCGGTCGAGTACTCCTTGGCCAGCTCCACGGCCTCGTCGATGACCACGGCGGCCGGCGGACCGTCTGGGTCGAGCAGCTCGGCCACGGCCAGGCGGAGGACGATCCGGTCGACCACCGCCATCCGCTCGAGCGGCCAGCTGACCGAGGCCCCGGCGATGTGATGGTCGGCCTCCTCGCGGCTGAGCGCCGCCCGCTCCACCAGCCGGCGCACGTAGGGGTCGGGGGCAACGGGCAGCTCGGCCAGGACCCGCCCGGGGTCCTGGCCCTTGAGCTCGGCCTCGTAGAGGAGCGACAGCGCCCGTTCACGCTGCTGGTGTCGGGGTGTGGCGTCGCGCATCATCGATCCCGGACTTCGGCCGGCGGCACGCGGGTGCGCGCTCGGCCGGGCCGTCAGGCTCGGGTCAGGTACTCACCCGAGCGGGTGTCGACCTTGATCACGTCGCCGGTGTTCACGAACAGGGGCACCTGGACGACGAGTCCGGTCTGCAAGGTGGCCGGCTTGCGGGCGCCCGAGACCCGGTCGCCTTGGATGCCCGGTTCCGTCTCGGTCACGGCGAGCTCGACGGCGGCCGGGAGGTCGACGCCCACGATCTCACCGTTGTACATCTGCAGGTTCGCCGCGTCGCCTTCCTTCAGATAGTCGGGCGCGTCCCCGAGCGAGTCCGGCGAGGCCGACATCTGCTCGTAGCTGGTCGTGTCCATGAACACGAAATCGGCCCCGTCCCGGTAGAGGAACTGCATGTCGCGCTTCTCGATGATGGCCTGCTCGAGCTTCTCGTCGGCGCGGTAGGTCCGCTCGATCACCGCTCCGCTACGGACGTTCTTGAGCTTGGTCCGTACGAAGGCCCCACCCTTCCCCGGCTTGACGTGTTGGAACTCGACGACGCTGAACAGACCCTCGGGCAGGTCCAGGCTCATGCCGTTCTTCAGGTCATTGGTCGAGACTGCCATGGATGTCCTTTGTGAATCGGGTCAGGGGGCGAGCGCCGTCCTCGGTCACGACCAGGGTGTCCTCTACGCGGACCCCGCCGTGCCCGGGAACATAGACACCGGGCTCGACGGTGACGACGAAGCCGGGCGCGAGGATAGCAGTGCCCAGCTGGCTCACCGTGGGCGCCTCGTGGATGTCGAGCCCCACCCCGTGCCCGGTCCCGTGCTCGAAGCGCTCGGCCCACCCGGCCTCGGCGATGATCTGCCGGCACACGTCGTCGACGTCCTTCGCGCTCGCGCCCGGCCGGACCGCAGCGGCACCGGCCGCCTGCGAGGCGGTGACGACCTCGAAGATGCGCGCCAGCTCGCCCTGCGGCTCGGCGTCGACACAGAAGCTGCGCGTCATGTCCGACCGGTACCCCTCGAAGATGGCGCCGAAGTCCACCACCACCGGGTCGCCGGGCGCGATGCGCCGTGACCCGGGCCGGTGGTGGGGCTTGGCCGAGTTCTCCCCCGCTGCGACGATGGTCTCGAACGCGGTGCCTTCGGCACCCCCCCGCCGCATGGCCGTGTCGAGCTCGAGCGCGAAGTGCTCCTCGGTCACGCCCTGTCCGAGCAACGGGAGCACCTCGAAGAGCGCGGCGTCGGCAATGGCGGCGGCCCGCTCCATGCGCGCCACCTCGGCTTCGTCCTTGCGCTGGCGCAACCCCTCCACCACCGTGCTCGTGGGGAGCAGGCGCTCCGCGCCGAGCAGGTCGGACCAGGTCCGCTGCGAGCTCCAGCTCACGTCGTCGGCCTCGAGGCCCACCCGTGCGATCGACGGCTCACGTAGCGCGCCCTGGGCGGCCTGGCGCTGCTCCTTGGCCGATCCGATGACGATCTCGACCTGGCCGGCCACTCCCGCTGTGGCGACCTGTTCGGTCGACTGGGTGCGGTAACGCCCGTCGGTGGTCAACAGCGCGGCGTCACGCGTCACCGTCAGCACGCCGGCCGAACCGGTGAAGCCGGTGAGGTAGCGCACGTTGGCCAGTGTGGTCACCACCAGCGCGTCGACCTCGTGCTCCTCGAAGGCGGACCGCACGCGGTCCAGGCGGCCAGCCACGGTGAGCGGCGGCAGCGTTGCGTCGGACGGCTCGTAGGGGTTCCCCGCGATGCGGCCCGGTGCGGGCGCCCCGGGGGCGCGCGTGGTGGTCATGGGGTGGTGCTCTCCCTTCGAAGCAAGGCGGCGGCGGCGTCGACGGCCAGCTCGTAGCCCAGACCGCCGAACCCGGCGATCACGCCCGCCGCGACCGGCGCCAGTACCGAGACGTGACGGAACGGCTCGCGGGCGGCCGGGTTGGAGAGGTGGAGCTCGACGACGGGACCGTCGAACGCGGCCACGGCGTCGTGGAGGGACCACGACGTGTGGCTCAGTGCGCCGGCGTTGATCACCAGGGCCCCGGCCCGGCCGCGCGCCGCGTGCACCGCCTCCACCAGCTCACCCTCGCGGTTGGTCTGGAGGTGCTCGAGCGTCAGCCCGTGGCGGCGGGCCGCCTGCTCGGCCCGGGCCACGTGGTCGGCCAGAGTGTCGGTCCCGTAGACGGCCGGCTCGCGCACGCCGAGCAGGTTGAGGTTGGGCCCCGAGAGGAGGACGACGATGGTCACGTGCGCGCTCCCATGGCAGCCAGGGTAGCGATCACGTCCTCGCGGGCGACACCGCGCACGGGCTCGACGCCGTCGGGCCCGTCGAGCACGAAGGTGAGGTCCCGTTGGGCCTTCTTGTCCCGGCCCATGAATGCCACCAGGCGCCGCGCGTCGGCGCCCGGCGGCAGGTCGGTCGGCAGGTCGAAGCTCCCGATGATCCGGCGGTGCTCCCCCAACCGCACCTCGTCGATACGCCCGAGCCGGTGGGCCAGGAGGGCGGCGAAGACCAGCCCGACGGCGACCGCCTCGCCGTGCCGCAGGTCCCACTCGTGGTGGTCGCTCAGGGCTGCGCCCTCGAGCGCGTGGGCCAGGGTGTGCCCGTAATTGAGGACCATGCGGCGCCCGCCTTCGCGCTCGTCCTCCGCGACCACGGCCGCCTTGATCGCTGCGCAGCGCGCCACCTGCTCGTCGATCGCCTGGTCGGCTGCCGGGGCGTCGCCGAGGAAGGCGTACTTGGCGATCTCCCCCCGGCCGCACGCCCACTCGCGACCAGGAAGCGACGAGAGTGTGTCGGTGTCGCACAGCACGGCGGCGGGTTGCCAGAACGCTCCCACCAGGTTCTTGCCTTCGGGCAGGTTCACGCCCGTCTTGCCACCGATGGCGGCGTCGACCTGGGCCAGGAGCGACGTCGCCACGTTCAGATAGGCGGTACCCCGGTGGTACGTCGCGGCGGTGAAGCCGGCCACGTCGGTCACGATGCCTCCGCCGACCGCCACCACGACGTCGGCCCGGGACAGCCCGGCGCGTGCGAAGCGACGTGCCAGGTCCTCCACCGTCGCCAACGTCTTGGCGTCCTCGCCGTCGGCGATCAGGAAGGCCTCGGTGGGGACACCGAGGTCGAGATGGTCGAGCCACCCGGCGTCCGCCAGCGACTGCTGCGACACGACGGCCGCCATGCGCGCGCTGTCGGGGAGGAGGCGCGCCGCTTCGTGGCGGGCACCCGGCCCGACCAGCACCGGGTAGGAGCGGTCGGCCAGGTCGACCGAGAGGGCCCGCACCCGCTATCCCGCTCCGGCCGGCGCCGTCACGGCGCCGTTCCCGGCCCCGGTCACGGCGTCGACGATCCGGTCGGCGACCGCATCGGGCGTCAGGTCGTCCACGTCGATCACCAGATCGGCCACCTCGGCATAGTGGGGCGCCCGCACGGCCGACAGCTGTATCAGGGCCGAGGCGGGGTCGTCGCCGAGCAGGGGGCGCCCGGACCCGTTGCCCACGCGACCGGCCAGGGTCTCGGGCCGCGCCCGCAACCAGACCACGGTCCCGGCGGTCGCGATGCGCCGGCGGTTCTCCGGGCGCAGCACGGCGCCCCCGGCGACCGACACCACGGAGTGCCCGGTGTCGTCACAGGCGTCGGCCAGCACGGCGGACTCGGCGTCGCGGAAGGCGGCCTCGCCGTGACGGGCGAAGAGCTCGGGGACCGTGAGCCCGGTGGCGGCCTCGACTTCGGCGTCCGAGTCGCGATAACGCCAGCCGAGGCGCGACGCCACCAGTCGGCCGGTGGTGGTCTTCCCGGCGCCCATCATCCCGACCAGCAGGATGCGCCGGGTCATCGCGACGCGGCGCTCGGGCCCGGCGAGGGCTCGGGCGCCACGGCGGCGGAAGGCGTGTCGCCCAGCGCGGCGAGGAAGCCGTCACGGTTGCGCACCATCTCGGCCAACGAGTCGCCCCCGAACTTGCGCAGCGCCTCCGACGCCAGGACGAGCGCCGTCATCGACTCGGCCACGACACCCATGGCGGGCACCGCGGTGACATCCGTGCGCTCGCGAAAGCTGACCGTCGACTCCTTCGTCACCACGTCGACCGTCTCGAGCACCGGTCGGTTGAGCGTGGCCAACGGCTTCATGGCCACCCGCGCCACCAGCAGCGCCCCGTTCGAGATCCCACCTTCGATACCGCCGGCGCGGTCGGTCAGCCGCACGTAGCCGGCTGCCTCGTGGTACGCGATGGCGTCGTGGGCCTCCGACCCGCGCCGGGCCGAGTTCTCCCAGCCGTCGCCGATCTCCACCGCCTTCACCGCCTGGATCGACATGAGCGCCCGGGCCAGGTTGGCATCCAGCTTGCGGTCCCAGTGCACGTGGCTGCCCAGGCCCACGGGCACCCCGTACGCGAGCACCTCGGCCACGCCGCCGAGCGAGTCACCCACCTTGGCCGCGGCCTTGACCGCGTCCACCATCGCTTCCTCGGCCGCGGGGTCGAAGCACCGGACGGCGCTGGCGTCAACCGCCTCGAGGTCGCCCGGCCCCGGGCGCGTGCCGCCGTCCGGCACGGCGGCTTCACCCAGCCGGACGATGTGGCTGACGATCGACACGCCGAGGTGCGCCAGGAGCAGCTTGGCCACGGTGCCCGCGGCGACCCGGGCGGCGGTCTCCCGGGCCGAGGCGCGCTCGAGCACGTCGCGTGCGTCGTCGAAGCCGTACTTGAGCATCCCAGGCAGGTCGGCGTGGCCCGGACGGGGCTGGGTGAGTACCTTGCTCGGGGTTCCCGGCTCCGGTGCCATCTCCTCGGTCCACTTGGGCCACTCGGTGTTGGCGATCTCAATGGCGACGGGCGAGCCCAGCGTGCGGCCGTGTCGGATGCCCCCGAGCAGCGTGACCTCGTCGGCTTCGAATCGCATACGCGGGCCGCGCCCGTACCCGAGGCGGCGGCGGGCCAGCTCGGCAGCGACGTCGTCCGCCTCGACGGGGAGCCCGGCCGGGAGCCCCTCGACGACCACGACCAGGGCGCGGCCGTGGGACTCGCCTGCGGTCAGGTAGCGCAGCACGGGTTCACGCTACCGGACGACCCGTGCCGCTCTGGGCGACGGCGACCCGGGCGTGGACGTTCAGGCGTAGTACGGGTTGGCGCCGCTGGTGTGGTCGGTGACGTCGATCACGCTCGTGAGCTCGGGCACGTCGTCGAGCAGCATCCGCTCGATGCCCTGCTTCAGCGTCATCTGCGACATGGCGCATCCCTGGCAGCCTCCCGAGAGGCGCACGTACGCCGTGCCACCGTCCTCGTCGATGGCGACCAGGTCGGCACGGCCTCCGTGGCTGGCGATCGAGGGGTTCACCCCCTGCTCGAGCGCGGAGACCACCCGCAGCGCGAGTGGACCGCCGATGCCGCGTGCCAACACCTCGGGTGGCACTCCGGGCGACGCCTCCTCGGGCGTGGGCCTGTTCGGGTTGACCAGCACGAGACCGCCGTCGCCCTCGTCTGACCACTCGAGGCGGGCGCCGCGCAGGCGCTCGACGCTCGACGCCGGCACGACGACGTCGAGCTCGTCCTGCATATGCCGGACGTCGTCCTCGTCGGCGTCCGCGAGGGCCTGGAAGTAGAGGTCGTAGACGAACGAGCCCTCCTGCACGCCGCGCACCTCGAGCCACAGGGCCAGCGCGTCCGGGTCGGCCTCGGCGCCGATGGCGTCCGTGACGACCTTGTGCGCCTCGGGCGTGAGGGTCACGACCGGCTCGCCTTGGAGGGGGGCCGCGGCGGTCGCGTCGGTCGAGCCGTGGGTGGTCGTCGTGGTGGTGGCCATGCAGCGAGTCTACGGCCTGTGCGGGAGTGCCGGGCACGCGTTGTAACGTGCCTGGCCGTGGCGAGCACACCGACTGACACGCACGAGTGGATCAGCTTCGAGGACGAGGACGAGGAGCGCACCTGGGTGCTCGACGTCAGCTTCCTCACCAGCAACTGGACCTGCATCTTCGGCGACGGGTGCCAGGGCGTCCTGACCGGTCCGGCGCCCGAGCTGGTGCAGGGGTGCTGCAGCTACGGCGCGCACCTGGTCGACAAGAAGGATGCCCGCCACGTCGAGAAGGTGGCGGCCACCCTGACGCCCGACGAGTGGCAGTTCCACGGGACCAAGAAGAACGTCGTCCGCACGAACAAGCACGGCGAGACGGTCACCCGCCTGGCCGACGGCGCCTGCATCTTCCTGAACCGACCGGGCTTCCCCGCCGGGGCCGGCTGTGCCTTCCACATCGCGGCCGTGCGCCGCGGTGTGAACCCCATGACCCTGAAGCCCGAGGTGTGCTGGCAGTTGCCGCTCCGGCGCGAGGACCAGGTCGACGACGAGGAGGGCCACGTGACGTCGGTCATCCGCCAGTGGGACCGGAGGCACTGGGGCAGGGGTGGCCGCGAATTCCACTGGTGGTGCACCGAGTCACCGGATGCCTTCGTCGGGAGCAGGCCGGTGTACGAGGAGATGGAGGCCGAGCTCACCACCATGATCGGGCCCAAGGTGTACGAGCGCTTCGTGGCACTGATGAAGGAGCGCGAGGAGAACCGGGCGGCGCGAGTGGCCCTGCCTCACCCCGCGGTGCGCCGTCGCGCGGACCCCGCGCCCGCCTGAACGGGAGGGCGGATCAGTCCTTCAGCGGGTCGTCGTCGGCGTTCGTGCCCGACGGCAGCGATCCGAGGATGCGGTCGTACTTGTCCTCCTCGGCCAGGCACCACGACGCGTGGACGTCATCGGGCTCGGCGCCGCACTCGACGCACCGTCCCGTGGACTCGGTCGAAGACCGCTTCAAGCTGCGCGCTTCCTCGAATCGCCGATGGCGTCCCTTTTTCACGAGAACTCCTTGTCACACCCGGCCCGCGCCGCCACGGCCTGCCCCCGACCAGCGGGGCGTGCGCCCGCACGGCCACGGGGCCAGTGTAGTGCTTGCCGAGCCCGAACCCGCCCTGGCGCAGGTCAGGAGGTCAGAACGCGACCGCGCCCCGGGCGGCCCACGATGGGCCGGGCAGCATCTACGCTCACGACCGTGTCCGGGTTCGACCCGCAGGAGATGGTGGCGCGCTTCCGGGAGCGGGCCGAAGCCGTGCGCACGCGGGGGATGCCCCCGATCGAGGGCGCCGAGCGCGCTCGCTTCCGCGAGCAGGCTCAGCGCGACTACACCGACTTCGCCATGATCGGCGACGCCGAGGCCGAGCTCGTCGACGGCGTCCTGACGCTGCGCATCGACCTGCGGCCCCGCCCCGCTGGGCGATCCGGCTGAGCGACCCTCCGGGGCACGGCTGGGGCACGGCTGGGGCACGGCCGGGGCACCGGCCGTGACACGACGGCGGCTCAGCCGCCGTAGTGCATGCGCGTGTCCTCCATGCGCAGGACCTCGCCCGGTTCCCCCCCGACCTCGCCCACCTCGCCCACGCACCACAGGTGGCTGCCGAGCGCCAGCACCTCGGTGATCCGGCACTCGAGGTACCCGGCGGCGGCGGCCAGCACGGGGAGCCGTCCGGGGCCGACCTCGCTCACGGCATGGCCCGCCATGGTGACCAGCGTGCCGTCGGCGGCACGCGCCACCTCGGTCACCGGCTTGACGAAGCGCCGGACAACCTCACGGTCCTCGCGCCGAAGCAGGGAGACGCTGAAGGCGCCACCCCGGCGGACCAGGCCTGCCGTCACCGACGACTCCTCGATCGCCACCCCCACCAGCTTGGGCTCTGTGCACACCTGCACCACCAGGTTCGCCGTCATCAGGTTCACCGCGTCGCCGGATCGACTGCCCACCAGGTACAGGCCCGTGGGCAGGGCCCACAGGACGCGGCGCCGGTGCCGGTCGACCTCGTCCGCAGGGCCGGGCCCGATGCTCATCCGAAGACGCCGCCCGCGCCGGAGCTGCCGGTGTTCCCCGCCGTGGTCGTGGTCGACGGCGCCTGGCCGGCTATGGCCCGGATGCGCTGCAACGCCTCCTCGTAGAGGGCGTCCGCCTTGATCCCGCTCCGCTCCGCCTTCGTGAGCAAGGTCGGGTTGCCCGCGGCGTCGTAGCACTCGTTGCCCATGGTGCCCTCGAGCCCGTATGCCTCCGCCAGCAGTTGCGTCACGGTCGGGTCGGGCGACGGCAGATTGCTGTTGGCCGCCGCGGCATCGTCGACGATCGTGCCGCAGGCCGCGTGCAGCGCACCCGATCCGTTCGGCGCCACTCGGGCGATGCGCGCGTTGTCGGTCACCAGCGTCCCGATGCTCGCACCGAGTGATGTCCCGCTCACCCACGCCTGCATGCGCTGCGCCGCAGAGCCCCGCTGATCGGCACCGGCGCAGGCGCTCAGGGCGAAGGCGGATGCGGGCACCAGCACGAGACCGACCAGACGAACCCGTCGCCTCATGCGGCGCGGACGACGTGGACGTCTCGCTTGCCGCGGCGCACGACCAGGTACCGGTCGTGCAGCAGGTCGTCGACGCCGAACGTCCGGGCGTCGTCGCCCTGGCGCACGTTGTTCACGTAGGCACCCCCCTGCTCGACGGTGCGGCGCGCTTCGCCCTTGGATGTGGCGAGTCCGGTGCGCACCAGCAAATCGGTCAGGGTCAGGACGCCGAGCAGCTCGTGGCGCGCCACGTCGGTGGTCGGGGCCTCCCCGGTCACGGCGAGCAACATCTCCTCGCTGAGCGAGGTGATCTCTTCCCCGAAAAGAGCAGCCGATGCCTCCTCGCACCGGGCCACCTCGGCATCGCCGTGCACCAACGCGGTGACAGCCCGGGCCAGCGCGCGCGGCGCGGCGCGGCGCTGCGGACGCGCCGACGTGTCCGCGTCGAGCGCCTCCACCTCCTCGTGCCCGAGGAAGGTGAGGAAGCGGAGCAGCTCCCCCACCTGCTCGTCCGGCGTGTTCACAAAGAACTGATACATGGCGAAGGGGCTCGTTCGCCGCGCGTCCAGCCAGACGGTCCCCGTCTCTGTCTTGCCGTACTTGGTCCCGTCGGGCTTCACCACCAAGGGCGTGGTGAGGCCCCACGCCTCGTCCCCGCACACCTTGCGAATGAGCTCGACGCCCATGGTGATGTTGCCCCACTGGTCGCTCCCGCCGAGCTGTACATCACAACCGTGGTCGACGTGCAGGCGCAGGAAGTCGTAGGCCTGGAGCAGCATGTAGCTGAATTCGGTGTAGCTGATCCCTTGGTCGGGCCGCTCGAAGCGGCTCTTGACCGACTCCTTGCCCACCATCTGGTTCACCGTGAAGTGCTTGCCCACGTCGCGCAGGTATTCGAGGGTCGAGAGCGTGCCGAGCCAGTCGGCGTTGTTGAGCAACAGTGTCCGGTCCAGGTCGAGGAACTGGCCCAGCTGGGGACGGATGCCCTCGAGGTACCGCTCGATCGTGGTCCGGTCGAGGAGCTGGCGCTCGTCCTGCTTCCCGCCCGGGTCGCCGATCATGCCGGTGCCACCGCCGGCCAGCGAGATCACCCTGTGCCCGGCCTCCTGGAAGCGCCGGAGCGTGCACAGTTGGAGCAGGTTGCCCACGTGGAGGGAATCCGCGGACGGGTCGAAGCCCGCGTACACCGTGAGCCCCGGTTGGTCGAGGCGCTTCGGCAGGTCCGGGTCGGTCACCTGGTGGATCAGGCCGCGGAAAGCGAGGTCCTCCGAGAGCGTGGGCATGTACCCGACTTTGCCATACGCCGGTAGGTTGATCGGCCTCATGGCAGGCGGGTGCGGAACGTGGTGATCGGGATCGACCGTGCGCCGGCCCTGCCCATGGAGGGCGCACTGCCGCCGGACCTCCAGGGGACGCTCTTCCGGGCCGGCCCCGCCGGCGGGAGCCACGCCGGCGGGACTTCCCCCGACCGGGGCGATGCGGACGAGCGAGCGGAGGAAGACGCAGGCACCGGCACGCTGGCCGGTGAGCCGCCACGAGGCGCGCTCCACGCAGTGGAGCTGCGGGACGGGAGGGCCGTCTCGTACTTGAGCCGCGAGTCGCCCGCCGACGCCACCGTGTTCTGGCACGCCGGCTCGGTGCTCGCCCTCCCCGAGTGCGGACTGCCGGCGCGCTTCTCGCGCTTCCTGCAGCCCGAGGAGTATTCCGGCGGGCTGCAGGTCCCCGTCGCGTCGCACCTGCACCGCGACGCGAGTGACGGCGCCCGGGTGCTGTTCGCGGTCGACGACCGCGACGCCGAGACGCAGGGGGTGCTCCTGCGCGTCGGCGAGTGGGCGGCAGACGGCTCGCTGCGCTCAGCACAGCACGTCGTGCTCGAGCGTGCGTCGTGGCAGCACGACGCGGGCGTGAGCGCCACGCACGTGGTGGTGATCGAGTCCCCGACGGCGCGCCTCGAGGGCGTGCCCGATGCCGCCGCAGCCGTCCCGTTCGGATGGCTGCCCGGTTCCGAGATGCGCCTCGGCCTCCTCCCCCGGAGCGGTGACGGCACTTCGGCGCGCTGGTTCCGCCTCGACCCGTGCCTGGTGACCCATGTCCTCGGTGCCGTGGACGTCGACGGGGGCGAGGCCGAACTCGTCGTGTGCCGCTACGAGGTGCCCGAGGAGGGTCGGCCGGTCGATCGCACCGTCTCGGTGGTGGGTCCCGAGGGCATCGGGTTGAGCGCCATCGGGGGCGGCCTCGCCGTCCTGGAGCGCTGGCGCACCACCGGCAGCACGGTGGAGCGGGCCCAGCTCGACGACCGCCACGTCGAGCACCCGCGCCTGGACCCGCTGTGCGAGGGCGGGGCCTTCCGCCACGGCTACTGCGTCGAGACGGAGTGGGCCGGCGGCACGGCGGAGGGGACGGTGGAGCCCGTCGGCCTCCTCAAGGTGGACCTGGTCCGGGACGAGGTCGCGTCGTGGCGGCCCGGGCCGGGACTGCGGGTGGCCGAGCCGCTGTTCGTGCGCGCGGACGACGGGCGCTCCGACGACGAGGGTTGGGTCCTGACGGTGGTCGACGACCCCGAGCGGGGCGCCAGCGACCTCTACGTCCTCGACGCCTCGGCGCTCGGTCGGCGCCGTCCGGAGGCGGTGATCCACCTGCCGGCGCGACTCCCTCTGCGCAGCCACGGCGAATGGGTGCCCGCCGACCGTTACCGCTGAGCCGGCCCGTCCCGCGACCAGTCACGCCACGACGCGGCGCACGGCCTCCTCGATCGCCCCGTGCAGGGCGACGTTCTGCTGGCGGTCGGGCACCCGGACGCGCACCACGCCGGGGCTGGGCACCTCGAGCGCCTCGTCGAGCGCGCCCAACGTCGTGACCTCCTGCACGTCGAGGCCGAAGCCGCGGGCTACTGCCCCAACGTCGCTGGCCGGCGGTGTGCCGAAGAGCTCCTCGAACCGTCCCTCGTCCAGACTGGCCGCCTGCGGCAGGAAGGAGAAGATCCCGCCACCGCCGTTGTCCACGACGACGAACGTGCACCCGACGTCGGGCAAGTTGACGAGTCCGGACACGTCGTGAAGGAACGCCAGGTCCCCGAGGAGCGCCAGCACGCCCGGGCCTCGGGGCGATGCCGCGGCCACGCCGAGCGCGGTCGAGACCACGCCGTCGATCCCGTTGGCACCCCGGTTGGCCAGGACCCGGGGCGGAGCAGGCTCGGGCAGGGCGAACCACTCGAGGTCGCGAATCGGCATGGACGCCGACACCACCACCGTGGCGCCCCGCGCCGCCGCGTGCCGGTGGACGGCGCGCGCCACCTGCGGCTCGCACAGCGTCGTCCCGAGCACCTCCGCGATGGCCCCCTGGGCGAGCGCCTCGCGTCGCTGCCACCCTTCGAGCCAGGCCGGCTCGCATCCCGACGCACCCTCGAGCGCCGCGTCAAGCCAGGCGTCCGTGTCAGCCTGGTGAAATTCGCTCGCCACCCGGCCCGGGTCGGCCCAGCGCGCCCACGGGTCGACCACAATGACGCGCGCGCCGGCGCGCGCCGCCTCGCTCACGTACCCGCCGAGTGCCTTCGACAACCAGGGCGCGCCGAGGAGCACCACGGCGTCGGGCAGCGGCGGGCCGGCTCGTGCGATGGCGTCGGCCGCGGCGATCGTCCCGGGTAGGCGGCACCTCGACAGCGGGTCGGCCAGGACGGGCCAGCCCAGGCGCCCGGCCAGGGCCAGCACGCCGGCGGGGTGGGCGGGGCGCCCCCCGAGGTCCCCGACCACCAGCACCCCGCGGCCACCCAGGGCCCGGGCGGGCGCCGCCAAGGCCCGGGCCGGCTGCCGCTCGAGGTCGGGGCCTGGCCGAGCGGGCAGTGGGCCCGTCGTCCCGGTCAGTGGCTCCCGGAAGGCCAGGTTCAGGTGGACCGGGCCTGGGCCGGCGGCGCCGTGGAGCGCTTCGGCCCATGCCCGCGCCGCCAGCGGCCGCCAACTGACGGCCTGGGCCTCGTCGGGCACCCCCGGCGCGGACGCCCAGCGCACCACGGACGCGAAGAGCCCCGACTGCTCGATCGTCTGCGGGGCGCCGGTGTCGTGCAGCTCGGGAGGGCGGTCGGCCGTGCACACGAGCAGCGGGGCGCCACCGTGGTGCGCCTCGACCAACGATGGCAGCAACTCGGCCACTGCAGTGCCGCTCGTCACGCAGACGACCACGGGACGCCCGCTCGCCCGGGCGATCCCCAGGGCGAAGAAGCCGGCGCTGCGTTCGTCGAGCCGCACGTGGGTGCGCAGGCGATCGGCCACCGGCACCGCCAGGGGCGTCGAGCGCGACCCGGGGCACACCACGGCGTCGGTGACCCCGCGCGTCACCCACTCGTCCACCAGGGTGGCGCAGAAGGTGGCCTGTACGCTCACCACTCGTGGCACTCCACGTCGAGGTGCGCGGGTCGGGGCCGCCGCTCGTCCTGCTTCACGGTTTCACGCAGACAGGGAGGCTTTGGGGATCGTTCGGCGAACGCCTCGGCGCCGCGCGCACCGTGCTGGCCGTGGACCTGCCCGGCCATGGCGGCTCCGACGCCGTGCGCGCCGACCTGCCGGCGACGGCGGGCCTGGTGGCCGTCGCCGTGCGTGACCGCCTGGGCGAGGACCACCAGGACTGCGACCTCCTGGGCTACTCGCTCGGCGCCCGTGCCGCGCTGCACGTGGCCCTCGGCACCGACCTGCCGCTGCGGCGCCTGGTGCTCATCGGCGCCACGGCGGGGATCGAGGACGCCGCCCGGCGCGCCGAACGCCGACAGGCGGACGAGGCGCGCGCCGACGCGCTCGAGGCCTCGGGCGACGTCGCTGGGTTCGTCCGTACCTGGCTGCGCGCCCCGATGTTCTCGCGCCTGTCCGCCGCTGGCGCGGCCGAGTGGGCCGAGCGGCTCCGCAACAGCGCGGCGGGTCTCGCTTCGAGCCTGCGGCTCTGCGGGACCGGCGCCCAGGAGCCGCTCTGGGACCGGTTGCCCACACTGGCTCCCCCGTTGCTGGCCCTGGCCGGGTCGGACGACACGGTCTTCGGCGCTCACGCGCTGCGCCTCGCCCGCGGCGTGCCCGACGGCGTGGCCTCCCTCGTGCCCGGCGGCGGCCATGCCGCCCACCTCGCACAGCCCGAGCCCGTGGCGCGCCTGGTTGCGCACTGGCTGGGAGCACCGGCAGCCGGGGGGGCGTGAGGGGCGGGCCCTCCGGCCGGGGCCGACCTCACAGCAGCAGGCCCATCGTGAGCAGCCCCCCGACCGCCAGCTGTAGACGCGCCGTCGAGCCGAGCATTGGGAGCAGCGCCCGGCCCTCGGCGTCGCCGAGCGCCAGACGGGCGGGCTCGAGCGCCAGGGGGATGGCGGCCAGGGCGAGGACCACCCATCCCCGGTAGAAGGCCAGGACCACGACTGACACAGCGGCGCCCGCCAGGGTCCCTACGTAGAGGTACCCGGCCCGGCGCCGGCCGAGGCGCACGGCCAGCGTCTGCTTACCCGACACGCGGTCCGTCTCGATGTCGCGGATGTTGTTCGCCTCGAGGAGCGCGGCGGCGAGGAGCCCCACCGGGACGCCGGCCCAGAGCGCGAACCCCCACGGGAAGCCGTCGGCCAGCGTGAGCCCGCCCAGCGACAGCGAGAAGGGCGCGTGCTGCACGTAGGCCGAGCCCGCCGTGGCGACCAGGCCGAAGAAGACGAAGACGAAGAGCTCGCCCAGGCCCAGGTAGCCGTAGGGCCTCGGGCCGCCGGTGTAGGCCCATCCGGCCACGCCACACACGAGTCCCAGGGGGACGAGCCACCAGGTGACGCGCGCCGCCAGCACCAGACCGGCCAGCGCGGCCAGGCCGAAGGAAGCCAGTGCCGCCACCTTGACCTGCCGCACGGTCGCCAGGCCGCCCGCCACGAGGCGCATCGGGCCGACCCGCTGCTCGTCGGTGCCGCGGACGCCGTCGGCGTAGTCGTTCACGTAGTTGGTGCCGACCTGGATCCCGAGTGCCACCACCAGCGCCAGGAGCGCGTTCAGCGACGACAGTCGTCGGTCGTAGCCCACGAGCAAGGTGGTGTGGAGGGCCCCGGCCACGTGGGTGCGGGCCACCACGACCACGCCGCTGGCGACGTATCCCGCCGCCGTGCCGACCACCACAGGCACCACCGCGGCCGGCAGCGTGCGCGGCCGGGCGCCGGCCACCCACACCCGGAGCGGTGGGTTCACGGGCGGTGCGGGAAGCGCGAGAAGTCCGGCTTGCGGTGCTCCACGAACGCGTTGCGGCCTTCCTGGCCCTCCTCGGTCATGTAGAAGAGCATGGTGGCGTCCCCGGCCAGCTGCTGCACGCCGGCCAAGCCGTCGTCGGCCGCGTTCATGCCCGCCTTGATCATCCGCAACGCGATGGGCGAGAGCGTGAGCATCTGACGGCACCACGCCACGGTCTCGCGCTCGAGGTCCTGGAGCGGCACCACGGAGTTCACCAGGCCCCAGTCGAGTGCCTGGGCCGCGTCGTACTGCCGGCAGAGGAACCACACCTCCTTGGCCCGCTTCAGCCCGATGGTCCGGGCCAGGATCGAAGATCCGTAGCCGCCGTCGAAGCTCCCGACCTTGGGGCCGGTCTGCCCGAAGCGCGCGTTGTCCGCCGCGATGGAGAGGTCGCACACCAGGTGCAAGATGTGGCCGCCACCGATGGCGTAGCCGGCGATCATGGCCACGATCGGCTTCGGGATACGGCGCATCAGGACCTGGAGGTCGAGCACGTTGAGGCGCCCGATGCCGCGCTGCGCCACCTCGTCGTCACCGATGTACCCGTCGTCGCCACGGATCTTCTGGTCCCCGCCCGAGCAGAAGGCGTCGGGCCCCTCGCCGCACAGGACGATCACCCCCACGTCGGGGTCGTCCCGGGCCATGGTGAAGGCCTCGGTGAGCTCGAAGAGCGTCTGGGGACGGAAGGCGTTGCGGCGCTCCGGCCGACAGATGGTGAGCTTGGCGATGCCGTCGCCGACCTCGTAGCGGATGTCCTTGAACGCTCCCCGTGGCTCCCAGGCCGGCAGCGGGAGCGGCCGCAGGTCGTCGAGGGGATCGTGGGGTTGACCGGTCACGACGGTGTGCACGGCGGCCTACGCTACTGGCCGGTGCCGGAGCTCGTCGCACTCGACCTCCCAGGTGGGACGGGGTTTGTCGACGCGCTGCGGGCGGTGTGGGACACCGGGGACGCCGCGGCGCCGCTCGATCCCCGGCTGCCGGACGCGGCGCGCCGGGTCATGCTGGACGCGCTTCGCCCCACGCGCATCGTCGGCTCCGACGGCGAGCAGCACGCGTTGCCCGGCGGAGCCGGCGTCGAGGCGGGCGACGCGCTCGTCATGGCCACGTCTGGGACCGCGGGCGGGCCCAAGGGCGTGGTGCTCACTCACGAGGCCGTGGCGGCCTCGGCCCGCGCCACCACGGAGCGCCTCGGTGTCGACCCGGCACGCCACACCTGGCTCGCCTGCCTCCCGCTGGCGCACATCGGCGGCCTCTCGGTGGTCACGCGCGCCCTGCACACCGGCACGCCGCTCGTCGTCATGCCGGGCTTCGAGGCGGAGGCCGTCGAGGCGGCCGGCCGCGACGGCACGGCGACGCACGTCTCCTTGGTGGCGACCGCGCTGGCCCGCCTCGATCCCACCGTGTTCGCCCTCGTGCTCCTGGGCGGGAGCCGGCCCCCGGCGGTGCTGCCTCCCAACGTGGTGGCCACCTACGGAATGACGGAGACGGGTTCGGGTGTCGTCTACGACGGGTCCCCCCTCGAGGGGGTCGAGCTGGCCCTGCGGCCGCTGCCCGCCCCCGACCGTGACGTCGGAGACTCGACCGCGCCCGGGCCGCACGGCGAGGGGGAGATCCTCGTGCGCACCCCCATGTTGCTGCGGGCCTACCGCGACGAGAGCACCGGGCGTGTGGTGGGGCCCGACGGTGCCGCCGACTGGTTCGCCACCGGGGACGCCGGATCGCTGGGCGCCGACGGGGAGCTCCGCGTCGCCGGCCGCATCGCCGACGTCATCAACACCGGGGCGGAGAAGGTCTGGCCCGACGCGGTCGAGCGGGTCCTGGCGGCCCGGCCGGACGTGGACGAGGTGGCCGTGTGGAAGCGCTCCGATCCCGAGTGGGGTGAACGGGTCGTGGCTTGGGTCGTACCCGCGGCCGGGCGCCCTGCGCCGTCGCTCGACGAGCTGCGCGAGGTGGTGGCGGCCGCGATCGCTCCCTGGGCCGCGCCCCGGGAGCTGGTGGTCGTCGACGACCTGCCGCGCACCGCCGCCGGCAAGGTGCGCCGGCGCGCGCTCGACCCGTTCACCCGCTGACCGGCCGCTCCCCCACGCCGCCCGACGGCAGCACGGTGGTGCCGCCGTCGATCACGAAGGTCTGGCCCGTCACCCACGATGACGCGTCAGAGGCCAGGAACAGGGCGGCGGCACCGATGTCGTCGGGTACGCCGATGCGTCCGAGCGGGATGTGCGCCGCCAGACGCGCCTCCCTCGGGCCCTCCCACAGGGCGGCGGCCAGCTTCGTGCGCACCACACCTGGTGCCAACGCGTTGACCCGGATATCGGGCGCCAGCTCGAAGGCCAGCTGGCGAGTCAGGTGCAGTACCGCCGCCTTGGTGACGTTGTACCAACCGATGTTCGGCTCCACCCCCAGGCCACCGACCGAGGAGACGTTGATGACCGAGCCCCGGAGGCCGGCCTTGACCGCCGCCGCGGTCCACACCAGCACGGACAGCTGGTTGACCTCGAAGATCTTCTGCGCCCGGATGACGTCGATGTCGACCATGGGCCCGAAGTAGGGGTTCGTCCCCGCGTTGTTGACCAGGACGTCGAGACCCCCGAAGTGCGACACCGCGTGGGCCACCGCAGGCGCCGCCTCCTCGGCGCGGCCGACGTGGGCCGCCCGCCAGGCCACCCGGTCGGCCGGCAGGCCCGACGCCACCATCCCGGCCGCGGCGGCCTCGAGGTCCGCCGCGGTGCGCGAGACCAGGAGCACGTTCGCTCCCGCCTCGGCGAAGCGCGTGGCGACGGCCAGCCCGATGCCCCGGCTGGCGCCCGTGACCAGTGCAGTCTTCCCGTGCAATTGCAGCTCCATCGGCCCAGCCTGGCACGGCCGCTCCGCACGCGAACGCCCCGGGCGCCGGACCCACCGGTGCGCGGGGCACCGGCGCGGCAGCCCTAGCATCGCTGGGCGTGAACCGCCTGGGCGACGAGACGAGCCCCTACCTCCGCCAGCACGCGGAGAACCCCGTCGAGTGGTTCCCCTGGGGCGACGAGGCCTTCCGCCTTGCCCGCGACGAGGACAAGCCGATCTTCCTCTCCATTGGCTATGCCTCGTGCCACTGGTGCCACGTCATGGCGCACGAGAGCTTCGAGGACCCCGAGACGGCCGCCGAGCTGGCCGAGTGGTTCGTCTCGGTCAAGGTCGACCGCGAGGAGCGGCCCGACGTCGACACCGTGTACATGACCGCCACCCAGGCGCTCACCGGGTCCGGCGGGTGGCCCATGTCGGTCTTCTGCACGCCTGACGGGCGGCCTTTCTACGCCGGCACCTACTTCCCCCCCGTCGACCGGCACGGCATGCCGGCGTTCCGGCGCGTCGTGCGCGCGCTCGGCCAGGCCTGGGGGAGCGAGCGCGAGGCCGTGCTCGAGCAGGCCGAGGCCCTCGTCGGCGCGGTGCGCCAGGAGCTCACGTTCGGTGTACCAACGGAAGGCGCGCCGGCGTCAGACCGCGTTGCGGGCCTGTCGCCGGGCACGCTCACGCCCGGCGACCTCGTGGCGCGCGTCGTGGACGGGCTCGCCGCGGGCTTCGACCCCGAGTGGGGCGGCTTCGGCCCCGCGCCCAAGTTCCCCCGTCCCACCCTGGTCGAGCTGTGCCTGCGCCGGGCGCGCCGCGCGCGCGTGGAGGGTGAGGAGGACGCGGGGTCACGAGCGGGGCACATGGCGCGCCGCACCCTCGACGCCATGGCCGCCGGAGGCATCTACGACCACTTGGTCGGGGGGTTCTGCCGCTACGCCACCGACGGACGCTGGCTGGTGCCGCACTTCGAGAAGATGCTCACCGACCAGGCGCTCCTGGCCCGCGCCTACCTGCACGCCTGGCAGGAGACCGGCAACGGCGACGACCTCGGCGTGGTCACCGAGACCCTGGACTGGGTGCTGCGCGAGCTCTCCACGCCCGAGGGCGCGCTCTACTCGTCCTTCGATGCTGACGCCGGCGGGGTCGAAGGGGGCCATGCCACGTTCACCCTGGAGGAGCTCCGTCGCCTGCTCCCCGGCCGTCTGGTCGCCCCGGCGGCCGAGTGGTACGGCATCACCGAGGCCGGCAACTGGGAGGGCCGGAGCATCCCGATGCGCCCCGTGGGCGCGCCGCTGGCCCGGCCGCCCGAGGTCGAAGAGGCACGGGTGCTGCTGGCCGGGGCCCGGGCGCAGCGCCCCCAGCCCGCCCGGGACGACAAGGTTTTGACCGAATGGAACGCCATGGCGGCGGCCACTCTGGCCGAGGTCGCCTCGGCCACCGGCATGGCGCACTACGGGCGGCGGGCGGAGGAGATCGGCGAGTTCCTCTGGGACGCCATGGACGCCGAGGGGCGCCTCCTGCGCAGCTGGCAGGGCGGCCGGGCGCGCCACCTGGCCGTGGCCGCCGACCAAGCCTGGCTGGCCGAGGCCGCCGTGCGGCTCTCGGAGTGGACCGGGCGGGCGCTGTGGCGGGCTCGCGCCGCGCATGCGGCCGGGGCGCTGCTCGACCTCTTCTGGGACGACGCCGCGGGGGCGTCTTCACCACCGGGCGCGACGCCGAAGCGCTCGTGGTGCGGCCCAAGGAGTTCTTCGACGGTGCCGTGCCGTCCGCCAACTCGGTGGCGCTGTCGGCCCTGCTCCACGTGGGCGCTCTCTCCGACGACCCGCGACTCGACGACGCCGTGGACCGCACGGTGGCGTTGGCCCGCCCGCTCCTCGAGCGCCATCCCGCCGCGCTGGCCGACTTCGTGGCCGCTCTGCCCATGGCCGGGGGGCGGGCCGAGGTCGTGGTCACCGGTGAGCGGCCCGATCTGCTGGCCACCGTACGCGCCCGCTGGCTCCCCGAGGCCGTCGTGGCCTGGGGCGAGGACGACGGCGGACCCCTCTTCGCCGGGCGCACGGCCGAGCCCGGTCTGGCTTACGTGTGCCGTGCCCGCGTTTGCCGGGTCCCGGCCCGCGATCCGAGCACCCTCGCCTCGCAGCTGGCCGAGGTGTCTCCGTGAGCGACCGCCGGGGGACACGCGCTCCCGCCCGCGCGCGCCGCTGGCCCGGACGCCGGGCGGCCGGGGAGCATGCCGACGACGAGCGAACCGCCGAGGGCCGGGACACCGAGGGCCGGGACACCAGCGACGCCACGGACACACGGGGTGGGCGCCGACCCACCGAGGCGCCGGCGGACCCGACGCGCCTGCTGCGCCGCTCGGCCCGGCGCAGCGAGCGGGTGCCAACCGCCGGGGGCTCGACGCTCCACCTGCTCGTCCTGTCATCGACGAAGGAGGACACCACGGTGGTCGACCTGGCCACCCGCACCATCATGCGCGTGCGCGTGCCCTGGCCCGAGGGGCACGATCCCGATATCGCCACCTTCGACGTGGTCGAGGTGACACTGGCCGAGGATCCCGAGCGAGACGACCTGGCGCAGCCCGAGGCTCTGACGGTGGCCGACCTGCCCCGCCACGTCGGCACCCTCCGCGGCCGCCACCTGCGCAAGCTGCTGCGCCAACTGGTGGCCTCCCCCGACGGCCCGCTGCTCGGCTTCCCCGGCCCATCGGCGCCGTACTGGGAGTTCCGTGGCTTCCGACCCTCGGTGGCGATCATCGAGCCGACCCGCCGCCCCCAGCTCATCCGTCGCCACGCCGACGGTTCGACCTGGGTCCGCTTCGGCTGGGACCGCGAAGACGTGTGGCTGCCCGTCGAGGACCGCCAGGCGGCGCGCGCCCTCGACGCAGCACGGCGGGAGCGCCTCAGCGGCAAGAGCCTGGCCACTGCGCTCGGGTTCGAGCCCCAGTACCTGGTGGTGACCGTCAGCCCGCCACGAGACGGGCACTGCTACAAAGTCTGCGCGGCGGTGCTGCCCCGGGGCTGACAGCGCGGCGGGGCGGTCGGCTCAGCGGCCCAGCTTGCCCGCGGCCAGGTCCTCGGCCATGGCCCAGCCGAAGGCGACCAGGCGGTCCCCCTTGGCCGGATTGACCGCCTGGAAGTGCGAATCGACGCCCTCGGGCAGCTTCACCTTGGGCGCCACGAAGTCGAGGCCCCCCGCGACCGACCCGTCGCCCTTGACGACGAAGGTGCGGTCGTCGAGACGGCTCTCGCACCCGAAGCGCTTCGAGAGGCGGCGGGCCCAGGCCCGCTCCTCGCCCGAGGACTTGTGGCCGGGGAAGGGCACCACGTCCTGGAGCCCGTTGAAGGCCCGGTACCCCTCGGGCGAGAGCAGCCGCGTCCCGAGCAACACGTCCTCGTCGGGGAAGGCCAGGAGGGCTCGGCGGTACTGGTCGGTCATGATGCCCTTGAGTGCGGCCTCGGCTCGCGAGGTGCGGTCGACGAGGGCCAGGCCCACCAGCAGCGACGGGGTGCCGCCGATGCGCTCGAGGGTGCAGTAGGAGTAGCCCCGCAGCTTGTTCCCCTCCCGGGCCTGGGTGACGAGGACCCATGCTTCGCGCTCTTTGGAGAGGAAGCCGATGTCGAAGCCCGGCGGCCGGTCGGCGCACAGGTCCGCCATCTCGACGAGCTCAGCGTCGCTGAGCGCAGTGCAATCCTTGGTGCTCACTACGATCGGCATGGGGTTCAGTCTACTGGCTGCGCTGTCGGCGCACCCAACCGGCCGAGGGCCGTAAGACGGTTACTCGCTACGTCATCCCAGCTCAGGGCGATATTCTGACGCTGCCGTCAGAGATGTCAGGAGAGCACGGCGCTCTGGCCGAGGAGGCGCTTGAGCTCGCCCACGAGCCCGTTACGGCAGTCCACGTTGAACTCCGGCGGGAGCCGGAGCACCTTCTCGCCCACGTGGAGCATCACCGGCGACGACCCGGGATGCCCGCTGAGGACCTGCTTGAGCCCGTCGACCCTGGCGTCGGTGAGCACCCCCAGGGGCAGCGTGATGTGCAGGTCGGAGTTCCCCCGCTCGAGGACCGGACGGGACGCCTCCATGCAGACGATCTTGGGCTCTTCGTCCCGGGTGTCGAGCCGCCCCTTGACCACCAGGACGGCATCGTTCTCGATCAAGGCCCCGTACTCGGCCATGGTCTTGGGGAACACGAAGACCTCCATGGCGGCCTGGAGGTCCTCGAGCACGAAGCGGGCCATGAGGTCCCCCTTCTTGGTGTACGAGCGCCGCAGGTCGGTGACCACGCCGCCCACCGTGCGCACCGGGGAGCGGTCGCCCGGCGGCGTGTCCTCCTCACGCATGTCCGCCAACGTGGCGTCGGTGTGCCGGGCCAGCGCGGCTTCGAAGCCTCGCAGGGGGTGGTCGCTCACATAGAGCCCCAGCATCTCCTTCTCGAAAGCCAGGCGTTGCGCCTTGTCGAACTCAGCGTCGGGGATGGGTACCTTGACCCCGCCCCAGTCCGGATTGGCCTGCTCCTCCTCGAAGGCGGCGAACAAGGTCGTGATGCCGAGGTCGCGCTCGCGCCGGCTCTCGAGCGATCGGTCGACGACCGTCTCGAGCACCAGGCACAGTCCCTGGCGCGGGTGGCCCACCGAGTCGAACGCCCCGGCCTTGACCAGCGACTCCATGGTCCTCTTGTTCAAGACCACCGAGTCGACCCGGGCACAGAAGTCGAAGATGTCGCCGAAGGGTCCGTTGGCCTCACGCTCGGCCACGATCCGCTCCACCAGGCTCTCCCCCACGTTGCGCACCGCGGCCAGTCCGAAGACGATCGCCTTGCGGGGCGGGCCGGGCACCGTAGCGGGGCCCGTTTCGGCGGCACCCTCGTCGAGCGGCTCGGCCTCGCCTTCCTCACCTGGCGGCGCAGGGCCGTCGCCGGCCGCAGCAGCCTCCACCTCGGCCGCCGGCCGGCGGTCCGGTGCGAACTCCGCAACCGAGCGGTTGACGTCGGGCACGAGCACGTCGATGCCCATGGACCGGCACTCGGCCAGGTACACCGCGGTCTTGTCCTTGTTGTCCTTGACCGAGGTCAACAACGCCGCCATGTACTCGACCGGGTGGTGCGCCTTCAGCCACGCCGTCTGGTAGGCGACCAGCCCGTAACCGTAGGAGTGCGACTTGTTGAAGGCGTAGTCGGCGAACGGCTCGATGATGTCGAAGAGCTGTGTGCCGAGCTCCTCGCCGTACCCTTCGGCGGCGCAGCCGGCGACGAACTTCTCTCGCTCGGCGGCGATGAGGGCCCGGATCTTCTTGCCGCAGGCCTTGCGCAGGTTGTCGGCCTCTTCGAGCGAGTAGCCGGCGAACTTCTGGGCGACCCGCATGACCGACTCCTGGTAGAGCATCAGCCCGTAGGTGTCCTTGAGGATCGGCTCGATGTCGGGGTGCAGATAGGTGAGCTCTTTGCGACCGTTCTTGAGCTCGGGGTAGTCGCGGTGCATGTTGGCCGCCATCGGCCCCGGGCGGTACAGCGCGACGAGCGCCGCCACGTCGTCGAAGCTCGTCGGGGCGAGCGCGCGGAGAGTCTGGCGCATCGCTCCGCCCTCGAGCTGGAAGACTCCGACCGACTCGGCGCGGCGCAGCATCTCGAGCGTGGGCTCGTCGGCCAGGTCGACGTTGTCGATGTCGGGCCGCGCACCGGTCGCTGCCTCAATCAGATCCAGGGCTCGCTCGATGACCGACAGGTTGCGCAGCCCGAGGAAGTCCATCTTCAACAGGCCGAGCTCCTCCACCCCGTGCATCTCGTACTGGGTGACGATGGGAGCGTCCTCGGGGTCACCCCCGGCGTCGGGCTTGCGCTGGATGGGCAGGTACTCGGTGAGCGGATCGCGGGAGATGACCACGGCGGCCGCGTGGATGCCGTCCTGACGCCGCAGCCCCTCGAGGCCCATGGCGACGTCGATGACCTCCTTGGCTTCTGGATCCGTCTCGTGCATCGTGCGCAGCTCGCCGGCCGACGCGTAGCCGTCCTCGTGGCCCTCGGTCTTCTCGAGGCAGGCCCGCAACGGGGTGTCGCGGCCCATGATGAGCGGCGGCATGGCCTTGGCGATGCGGTCCCCCACGATGTAGGGCTTGCCCAGCACCCGTGCGGCGTCGCGCACGGCCGCCCGCGCCTTGATGGTCGAGAAGGTGATGATCTGCGCCACTCGGTCGCTGCCGTACTTCTCCGCGGCGTAGCGCATCACGTCGGCCCGGTAGCGCTCGTCGAAGTCCATGTCGATGTCGGGCATCTGCTTGCGGCCCGGGTTCAAGAAGCGCTCGAAGAGGAGGTCGTAGTGGATGGGATCGAGGTCCACGATGCGCAGGCAGTACGCCACGCAGCAGCCGGCGGCCGAGCCCCGTCCCGGGCCGACCCGGATGCCTGATTCGCGGGCGAAGCGGATCAGGTCCCATACGACGAGGAAGTAGGCCGGGAAGCCCATGTCGCCGATGACGCCGAGTTCGAAGTCGAGGCGCTGGACCACCTCGGAGGGCAGCGGGTCGCCGTAGCGCTCCTTTGCGCCCGCGTAGGCCAGGTGGCGCAGGTAGGCCTGGGCCCGCTCCTCGTAGGTGAAGCCGGTGAAGCGCTCCGGGACGGGGAACTCGGGCAGGCTCGGCTTCCCGAGCTCGATCTGCACGTCGGCGCGCTCGGCGATGAGCAGGGTGTTGTCGCACGCTTCGGGCACCTCGCGGAACAGGTGGCGCATCTCGGCGGCCGACTTGAGGTAGTGCTCGGTACCCTCGAACTTGAAGCGATTGGTGTCCGACAACAGCGCGCCGGTCTGGACGCACAGCAGTGCGTCGTGGGCCACCGCGTCCTCGCGATGCGTGTAGTGGCTGTCGTTGGTGGCGAGCAGCGGTGCTCCGATGCGCTGCGCGATCTCAATGAGCTGTGGGTTGGTGCGGTGCTGGTCCGCGATGCCGTGGTCCTGGAGCTCGACGAAGAGGTTGCCCTGCCCGAAGATGTCCTGCAGCCGGGCGGCGCGCGCCTCGGCCTCGGGCTGGTCGCCCGCCAGCAGGGCCTGCAGGACGACGCCGCCGAGGCATCCCGTGGTGGCGATGAGGCCCTCGTGGTGGCGCTCGAGCAGCTCCCAGTCCAGCCGGGGCTTGTAGTAGTAGCCCTCGAGGTAGGCCGCCGAGGAAAGCTTCATGAGGTTGCGGTAGCCCTCGAGGTTCTCCGCCAGCAGCGTCAGGTGGTAGTAGAGCTTCTTCCCGCCCTCGGCGTCGCCGCCGGTGTCGTCAACCCGGCCGCGGCGCACCGGGCGCTCGTGGCGCGACTCGCCGGCCATGTAGGCCTCGGTCCCGATGACGGGGGTGATGCCGGCGTCTCGGCAGGCCTTGTAGAAGTCGAGGACCCCGTACATGTTCCCGTGGTCCGTGATGCCCAGCGCCGGCATGCCGTCGGCGACCGCGGCCTTGACCAGGTCCTTGACCCGGGCCGCGCCGTCGAGCATGGAGAACTCGGTGTGGGTGTGGAGATGCGTAAACGACCGCTCCGACACCGGCCCTCCTTTCCGCCCGATATGCCGCCCCGTCAAAACTTACACGGCTGTCATTCGGGCTCCGAGAATCTACCCCGTGCCTGTGACCCTGAGCACGACCGACCCGGCCACCTTGTCGTGCAGCGTCTGGCGCTTGGCGTCCCACAGCGGGAACAGCATGTCGAGCACCCAGAGGATGCCGAGGAGGAAGAAGAGGAGGTTGAGCAGCCGCAGCGCCCCCTCGAAGGCGGCCCGGCCCAGCGCACGGCCGTACCCGAGCTCCGCCGGTTCCCCGTCGCGCACGGCCCGGACCCTCACCGCCATCATCCCCACCGTCTGGCCCCGCCGCGACCCGCACAGCAACGTGCCGTAGAGGATCCACAGGAGCCCGGCCACGACGAAAGGCAGTGCCGAGACGGTGCGCCTGCGGTGGCCGGCCCGGCGGTTCAGCAGGTGGAGCTCGAGCACGTGGGCGTGGCCGAACAGCAGGAAGAGGGCCACGAGGACCACGAGGAAGATGACCGCGTCGATCAGGTAGCCACCGAGCCGGATGGCCCACGAGGCGTAGGGCGGCGGCGCGTCCTCCTGCCCCCCTCCTGAGGTGGCGGGCCACGCCGGTGACCCCGGCGCGGTCGCGGGCGGTGGCGGCGGGGCGTTGCCCGGGAATCGGGGCGGGCCTGCCGGCTCACCCGGCGACGGCGCGGGGTCGCTCACGACACCACCGCGCGGGTGACGAGGCGGAGCCTTGCTCAGAGGTAGGCCCCCGTCCGGCCCGTCTCTCCCGCCTGGGGCAGGCCCCGCTGGCGCATCTCCTCGAGCTGTGCCCGGGCGGCCATCTGCTGGGACATCAGCGTGGCCTGGATCCCGTGGAACAGGCCCTCGAGCCAGCCGACGAGCTGGGCCTGGGCGATGCGCAGTTCGGCCTCGCTCGGGGCGTCCGCGTCGAAGGGCGGCGCCATGCGGGCCAGCTCGGCGGCCAGGTCGGCCGAGAGACCCTTGGAAAGGTCCTCGATCGAACGCTCGTAGATCTCGCGCAGGCGCACCCTGCTCTTCTCGTCGAGCGGCGCCGCCCGCGCCTCGTCGAGGAGTGACTTGACCATGGACCCGATGCGCAGGACCTTGGCCGGCTCGTTCACCGACTCGGTGCGGCCCTCCTCGTCGCCGGTGTCGCCGCCCACCACACCGAGCACCTCGTCGGGCGAGATAGCCATCCCGCCTTCCGCGGGCCCGCCGCCGCTCCTCCTCCATCGCTCCCATCGCTCACGTCACTCATGGCGCCTCCGATTGTGCCACCGAAACCGGCCGGCCCTCACCCGGCGCGCCAGGCCAGCAACGGGACCAGCATCTCGGCCGGGGTGAGCGAGCCGTGGCGCGCCTTGAGCCGCAGCTCGCCCGTGTCGGCCGGGTCCAAGAACGCCGTCGGCGCGAACGGGACGAGGACGACGTCGCCCAGGCGCGCCGAGATCTCGGCGTCGGGGACCCCGCCGAGCCACCCCTCTTCGACCACCTGCTCCTTGGTGCGTACCCAGGCCAGCTCGGGGTAGAGGCCGGCGGCCACGTCCGCCACGTCCGCCACCGCTCCGGGCCGGGTGTGCAACCAGCGGAACCGCCCCTCGCCGCTGATCAGCGTGACGCCGTCCATGATCTCGGGGCCGAGGACCTCGACGTTGGCACCCACGTCGACCTGGCCGTGGTCGGCGGTGACGACGAGCGTGGTGCCGCGCGGCAAGGCCTCGAGGACGTCCGCCACCAGCCGGTCAGCGGCTCGGAGCTCGTCGTCGTAGTACGCGCCGAGTCCCTCGGCGTGCGCCACCCGGTCGATCCCCTCGTAGTAGGCGTACACGAACGGCGCGCCGCCCCGGGCCAGCTCGCGCACGGCCGTCACCAGGCCGGCGGGCGTGTGCCAGCGGTGCAGCTCGGCCGCACCGAGGTGCGCGGCGGTGAACCCGGTCGGGCCGTAGTCGTGGCGGGTGACCACGGGGACCGGGCCGGACGCGCCCGGGAAGGCCTGGTGGGGTTGGAAGGCGGGCGCCGGCACCGACATGCGGGCGTCGGCGCCCCCGATGGACCACTGGAGGACGTTCATGACCTCGCCATCGTGGGCCACCCTGTAGCCCACGACGCCGTGCTCGGCGGGCGGCCTGCCCGTCACCAGGCTGGTGAGGGCGCACGCCGTAGTGCTCGGCGCCACCGAGGTCACGGTGCCGCCGGCCCCGCTGCGCAGCGCCGGCGTCAGCCCGCGGCGCTGCTGGAGCTGCTCCGCCCCGAGTCCGTCGAGCAACAAGAGGACCACCCTCTCCGCGCCGGCAACCGGTTCGGGGAACCACGGCGGGAGATCGGCCCCGCCGGCCACCCGGGCCAGCAGGGTGGGCACCACGCGGTGCAGGCAGGCGCCGTCCCAGTCGGGCAGCAGCGGCTCGGGCGCGGCGGGGCCCCGGCCGGATCCGTCCTGCGCCCCTTCCACATCGGCCTGGCCTGCCGCGCCGTCGCTCACAGGGGGACACCCTACGGCCCGCACCCCCCTCCGAGATACCCCGCGGGCCGGTAGGATCGAACCCTGTGAGGGTGTCGACGCGCGGTGACTACGCCTGCAGGGCGCTGCTTTCGCTGGCCCTCCACGGCGCCGAGACGCCCACCTCCGTGCGGGACATCGCCGAGCGGACCGGGCTACCCCAGCCCTATCTCGAGCAGATCCTGCTCGCCCTCAAGGGAGCCGGACTGGTCCGGTCCAAGCGGGGCGTGGGCGGGGGGTACGTCCTGGCCCGGTCGCCCGACGAGGTCACCCTGGCCCAGATCGTCTCCGCGGTCGACGGCCCGATCGCGGCCGGCGACTTCGGGGAGCCGCACGAGAACGGCGCCTGCGACCACGAGGGTCAGTGCGTGCTCCTCGCCGTGTGGGCCGACGCAGGCGAGACGATGCGCACCTACCTGCAGTCCTACAGCCTGGCCGACATGGTCGAGCGGGCCCTGGGCAACGTGACCGCGTCCGTCTGAGCCGGACGGCGCGCTCAGAGCATCCCGGGCCGGCGGTCCCAGGCCTCGACGGCCGGCCAGTCGTGCTCCCAGCCGAGCACCGAGACCGCGCCGGCGTCGAGCACGAAGAGGCGCCCCGCCACCGGCGGCAGGTCCAGCCAGCGGGCGGCCAGGACACGGAGCAGGTGTCCGTGGGCGACGCACAGCGTGTCGCCGGCGGCGGCGCGGGCCCGGGCGAGGACCCGGTCGGCCCGCCGGGCCACGTCCGCCAACGACTCGCCTTCGGGCACGCCGTCGCCCCACAGCGACCAACCGGGGCGCTGCGCTCGGATCTGCTCCGTGGTCAGGCCCTCGTAGGCGCCGTAGTCCCACTCCATCAGGTCAGCGTCCTCGTCCCCCTCGAAACCCGCCAGGGCACAGGTCTCCGCCGCCCGCCGCAAGGGGCTGGTCAGAACCAGCGCGAACGTGTCGAACCCGACCTCGCGCAACAGGGTGCCCGCCGCCTGGGCCTGCCGCCGGCCGTGCTCGACCAGGGGCAGGTCGGTCCGTCCGGTGTGCCGGCCGGCGAGGGACCACTCGGTGGAGCCGTGGCGCAGCAGGACCGTGCGGGCGGGCATGGGGCCGTAGGCCAGCACGGTGGCACCGTGGGCGCAATTCCGCTCAAGCACCTGGTCGGGAGGCCCGAGAGGACCGTTGCGCCCCGTCCAGTGGACCGGGCCCGTGCGAACACCCTCATGGAATGATCCGACCGGTGTCCGGGTTGTACACGGCAGGTTCATCCCGGAGCCGCCTGGGTACGTATGGGTGAGAGTGTGAGAACAGCGTCTGGAGCGAAGATGAAGAGCGCGGTGAGCACGTCCGACACGTTGGGTTTGATGCTGCGCGACCTCGAGCAGTTCCCCATGCCCGACCACGAGCAGCAGGTCGAGCTGGCGAAGCGGGTCATGGCCGGCGACGAGGCCGCCCGCAAGCAGATGGTGGCGGCCAACCTGCGGCTCGTCGTGCACTGGGCCCGCCGCTACCAGGACCGAGGCGTGGACATGGCCGACCTGGTCCAGGAGGGCACCTTCGGGCTCATGCGGGCCGTCGACAAGTTCGACTGGGAGCGCGGCTTCCGGTTCTCGACCTACGCCACGTGGTGGATCCGTCAGGCGCTCCAACGCGCCGTCCAGCAGCACGGGCGCACCATCCGCATCCCCCTCGAGGTCGGCGAGCAGATCCAGCGGCTCGAGCTGGTCAAGAGCGAGCTGGCCAGCGCCCTGGGCCGGCCGCCCACCGAGGAGGAGCTCGACGAAGCCTCTGGCCTGAACGCGGACGAGCGGGCCTCCCTCGAGGACGTGGCGCGCGTGACGGCGTCGCTGGACCAGCCCGCGGCATCGGAGTCCACCACGTCACTGGGCGAGCTGGTGGCCCCCGACGACTCGGACTTCGTCGGTGACGTCGAGGAGGCCATGGTCTACGACCGGGTCCGCCAGGCCGTGGAGCGGCTCCCGGGCCTCCAGCGCGACGTCCTACGCCTACGCTTCGGATTCGGCGGAGACTCCCCCGCCTCGTTGCAGTCGACCGCCGAGCGCCTCGGGGTCGGTGTCCGGCGCGTGCGCCGGGCCGAGGAGGAGGCATTGGCCGCGCTGGCCTTCGACGCCGACGTCCTCGGCGTCCACGAAGCCGCCTGACCCTCGACCGGGCGGCTGTCGGCGCCCCTCAGGACTCGATTGCCGGGTCCGCCCCGAGATACCGCACCAGGTCGTCGGGCAACGGAGAGGTGAACTCCATCCGCGCCCGCGTGTCCGGATGGAGGAACGACAACCGGGCCGCGTGGAGAAAGAACCGGCCACTGCCGAGACGCCGGTCTGGCGTCCCGTAGCGGGCGTCGCCCACCACCGGGTGCCCGATGGCCGCCAGGTGGACCCGGATCTGGTGGGTCCGTCCGGTGCCCAGCACCACCTCAAGGAGCGTCGTGGGCCCGGTGTCGTCTCGGCGCTCGAGCACCCGGTACGAGGTCCGGGCCGGTTTGCCTCCGGTGCGCACCGCCATCTTGGTCGGGCGCCGTGCCGATCGTCCGATCGGCGCCTCCACCTCACCCCGGTCCTCGGGCACGTGGCCGTGGACCAGGGCCACGTAGGTCCTCCCCATGGAGCGGTCGGCCAGCTGGGCCACCAGGTCGGCATAGGCCTCCGGCGTGCGGGCCACGACGAGCAGGCCGGAGGTCCCCTTGTCGAGCCGGTGCACGACGCCCGGCCGCTCTGGGGCGCACACCCCCGCCGCCACCAGGTCGGCCAGGTCGGGGAATCGGTCCAGCAGCCCGCCGACCAGCGTCCCGGCGTCATGGCCCGCCCCGGGATGCACCACCAGCCCGGCCGGCTTGTCCACCACGATCACCATCTCGTCGGCGTGCACCACGGCGAAGCGCACACCCGGCTCGGGCACCACGCCCGGCGCCCGCTGCGGTGGCAGGTGCACCGTGAGGACCGACCCCTCGGCCAGGGCCGTGCGGCCGACGGTCACCGGTGCACCGTCGACGTGCACCCGCCCCGACGCCACCAGCTCCGCCGCCAGCGCCCGCGACACGTCGGCCACCATTGACACCGCACGGTCCACCCGCACACCGGCCAGGAGCGCCGGCACCTCGCTGACTACCGTCTCGCCCCCAGTCGTGCCCCCAGTCGTGCCCCCAGTCGTGCCCACCGGCCCGCCCAAGGCCGGGTCCCCGTCCTTCGAAGGGTCGGTCGGCCCGCTCACGGGTCCGCCCCGCGTGCCGGCCCCTCCCCCGCTTCCTGGTCACGTGGGCCGAAGAGCAGCACGGCCAGCACGACGATCACGCCCAGGGTGACGCAGGCATCAGCCAGGTTGAACGTGGGCCAGTAGTCGAGCGTGACGAAGTCGGGCACCTGACCCCCGGACCCCCCGGCGATCCGCTCGCTGAGGTTCCCCACCGCCCCGCCCAGGATGAGACCGGCGCCGACGGCCATGGGGAGCGTGCGGACCCGGGACACGGCCACGGCCAGGACGACCACCCCGGCACAGAGGAGCACCGTGACCATCCAGGCGCGGCCGCTGAAGAGGCTGAAGGCGAAGCCCGAGTTGTACGTGAGCGCCAGCCCGAAGGGACCCCACAAGTGGCGGACGCCGTGGAGGTGGTCGACGGCCAGGGAGGTTGTCACCCGGTCCGCCACCACCACGACCACCGCGATGGCGTAGGCCAGCACGCGAGGTCGCGTCAGCGACGCGACAGCCCTCCGCTCTTGCAGGCGACGCACAGGCGCGCGTACGGCAACGCTCGCAGACGCGGCTTGGGGATGGGTTGGAAGCACCGCTCGCAGTAGCCGTACGTCTTGTCCTCGACGCGGGCCACCGCTTCGTCGATCTCCTCGACGGCCAGCGAGGCCTGCCCGGACAGGGCCAGGTTCCGCTCGCGGTCGACCGTCACCGTGCCACCCTCGCCGGACTCCTCGTCGAACTGGACGTCACCGGGCTCGCGCTCGAGCGCCAGCGAGTCCGCCTCGGCCCGCAGCGACGTCGCCTGCTCCTGGTAGATGGCCCGCTCGGCTGCCAGGAGCTCGCGCACCTCGTCGAGGAATTTGGCGTCCTTGGCGTAGGGGCCCGTCTTGGGACGGGCCGGCGGTGCCGGCTTGGCCTTGGGCTTGGGCGCCGGCGGGGCTTTGGGGGCCGTCGGCGCGGCCTTCTTGGCCTCGGCGGCCTTCTTGGCGTCGATCGCTTTCTTGGCCTCGGCGGCCTTCTTGGCCGTCACGGCCTTGTCCGCAGTGCCCTTGGACCCCGCCTTGGACGGGGGGACCTTCTTCGCCGGCGCGGCGACCTTCGGGGTGGCCTTCTTGGGCGCCAAGAGCTTCTTCGCGGCCGGCCGTGGCGTCGGGACCTTCTTGGCCGGAGCAGCCTTCTTGGCCGCGCCCGCCGGGGCCTTCTTGGCCGCGGCCTTCTTCGCTGGGGATGCGGCCTTCTTGGCCGGGGCTGCCTTCTTCACCACGGGGGTTGCCTTCTTCCTGGAGGGAGCGGGACGCTTCGTCGCTGCTCCCCCAACCGCTCGCCGGGACGATTTCTTCCCCGCCGCACCGCCGGAGGGGGATCCCGACGAGGCACGGGCCCGCGTCGCCGGGGCGCCCTTCCTCGCTGGGGTCATCCTTCCCTCCTTCGGGCCGCGTCAGGCGCCGGGGTCCGCGCGGCGACGTCGCCGCGGGGAGCGGGTGACCCTACCGGACGGCGGATGAACGGGGCAACAACCCCGGGGGACGCCCCCGGGGCGTCCTCAGACGGAGCGGGGGCCCGACGCCGAGGCGCTCTGCAGGTTGAGCGTGGGCGGCCCCTCGTCGCCCTGGGCCGGTGCGGGGGACGCACCCACGGCAGGCGCGTCGCCCGCAGGGCCGGCGCCTGCCGGCCCGGCCAGCGCGGCCGGCTGCGGCCCGGCCGGCGCCGCCTTGGGCTTCACGCCCATCAGAGAGTTGGCCGGCTGCACGTTGTCGTCGACCCACTTGAGGATCTCGCTCAGCGCGCTGCGCAGCCGGTTGCGCTCGGCCTCGAGGTGGCGCGCCATGCTCTCGACGTCGGTGGCCAATTCGGTGCGGGTGGCCTCGAGCCGGGACACCTCCTCGCGCAGCTTCTGGTGCGTCTCGGCCTGCAGCTGGACCGCGGTCGCCTCGGCCGCGGCGATGGCCGCCCGCGCCGTCTCCTCGGCCTGGGCGATGACGGCAGCCGCCTCCGCCTCGCTCTCTCGCTTGGTCTGGTCCACGAACTTCTGTGCCAGCAGCAGCGTCCGCTGCAGCGTCTCGTCGGACAGCGTGGCCGCGTCGGCCGCGGCCACCACGGCCGTCTGGCTGGGCTCGGCCACCACCGGCGCTGCCGGGGGCGGTGCTGCCTTCTTCTCGCGCTCGAGCTGCGCGATGCGCTCGCTGGCTTGGCGCAGTCGCTCGTTGAGCTGGCGGACGTGTTCCTGGAGCGCCTCGGCCTCTTGGGCGGCCTTGTCGAGGTACTCGTCGACCTCGTCGACGTTGTATCCCTTCAGCCCGAGGCGGAACTCGACGGTGCGCAGCGTGTCGAGGATCGATGCGGGAGCTTGGGCGTTGTCCATGGGTGGCAAGTCTAACCCTCCGCCCCTACACGTCCATGCCGGATTTCCAGGCCGTTCGCACGGCCCAGCACCCGGGCGGGAGCCCCCCTCTCAGCGCGGCACGCTCAGACCCACAACACCCGGTACACGATGATCTGCGCCACGATGAACACCACGAGGAACGAGAGGTCGAGCCCGCCCACCGGCCTTATGACCCGGCGCACCGGCCGCAAGACGGGTTCGACTGCTTGCGAGAGGAAGTACTGCACGCGGGCCATGCCCGAACCGGGGTAGATCCGGAACCAGCTCAAGATGGCGTACGGGAACATGATGAGCCAGCAGTACAGCTCGATCAGCCACCCCAGGAGGTAGAACACCGCGAAGCGGGCGTGCCGGTCTAGCCCCGGCCGAACCCACGCTCGACGAGTCGCTGACGCTCCTCGTCGGAGACCTTGACGTTCGTGGGTGCCAGGAGGAACACCTGGTCGGCCACCTTCTCCATCTCGCCGCTCAGGGCGTAGGTCACGCCGCTGCAGAAGTCGATCATGCGCCGCTGCAGGTCGCGGTCGGCCATTTGCAGGTTGACGATGACGGGGCGGTTGTCCTTGAGCCGGTCGGCGATCTCCTTGGCGTCGCCGAAGCGCGACGGCGCCACCACGTGCACGCGGGCCGTGGCAGCAGAGGGGACCGCCGAGACCGACGGGGTGATGGTCGGGTCGACCGGGACCGGCCGCACCGGGCTGGTCAGCCGGGGTGCGGACACCGTGTTCGCCACCGGGCGCATGCTCGGCGCAGCCGACTGGGCGGGCACCGGGCGGACGCGGGTCGTGGTGGTGGTGGTGCCGTATTCCTCCACGGGCTCGTAGTCATCGAGGCGCGTGTCGATACGCGAGGGGCCGGAGAACCCCTTCGGCGCCTTGTCCAGGTCGTCGTACTCGTCGTACTCGTCGTCGAGCAGACCGAGGTACACCATGGTCTTCTTCATGAACGAGGGTGCCATCACCATCTCCTGTCAGCCGACAGCGTAGTGCCTGCCCGCATGCCCGGTCGGCCCCGGGCTCCCCTTGCGCAGCCGGCGCGCGCCCCTGCGTGCGACCGGCACCGCCAGGTCACGACGCCGGGACCGCCGGGCGAGGCCCGAAGAGGGCACGCCCGATGCGCACCATGGTGGAGCCGGCCGCCACCGCATCCTCGAGGTCGTCCGTCATGCCCATCGAGCGCTCCTCGAGCCCCAGGTCGTCGGCCAGGAGCCCGACCGACCGGAAGGCCGTCCGGGCGGCGTCCGGGCCCGGTGCCGCGACCGCCATGAGGCCCCGGACACCGAGCCCCAGGTCACGCAGCCGGGCCACCAACCCCGGAACATCCCCGGGCGGACAGCCGTTGCGGCCGGGCAGGCCCGTGGTCTCCACCTGGACCAGGATCGGGGCCCCGGGGGCGAAACGGGCGATGCGCGCCCCCTCGGCCTCGCGGGCGACGCTCTGCCACAGCCCCACCACCGGGGCCAGGTGCGCCACCTTGTTGCGCTGCACCGCGCCGAGGAAGTGCCAGACGGGCCCGGCGGCGCCGGCAGGTTCGGCGCCCGTCGCCGCGGCCTTGGCCAGCAGCTCGGCGGCGTAGTTCTCCCCCAGGTCGCACAGGCCCGCCCCGAGCGCGGCGCGGACGGCCTCGGGCCCGAACCCCTTGGTGACGGCGACCACCCGGATGCGGGCGGGGTCCCCGCCTGCCCCGGCGATCCGGTCGTGCACGGCGGCGAGGCGGCGCGCCACCTCCTCGCTCGAGGGGACCGGGCTAGCGGAGGAAGGAGGGGACGTCGAAATCGTCGTCACCGAGGTCGAACTCCTGGTCCGACCCGGTGGCGTCGGCGAAGATGTCGACCGGCTCCGGCGTGTCGAAGATGGTGGCGGCCAGCTCGGACGACTTCGACGCGCTCGAAGCCCCGTCGTCCCAGCGGTCGAAGCCGGCCGCGATCACCGTCACCCGGACTTCGTCGCCCAAGTTGTCGTCGATGACGGCTCCGAAGATGATGTTGGCGTCGGGGTGAGCCACGGCGTGGATGATCTCTGCCGCCTCGTTCACCTCGAACAACCCGAGGTCCGAGCCCCCGGCGATGTTGAGGACCAGCCCGCGGGCGCCCTCGATGGACGCCTCGAGCAGAGGCGAGGTGATGGCCGCCCGGGCCGCGTTGGACGCCCTCCCGTCGCCGATGGACGAGCCGATGCCCATGATGGCGGTGCCGGCGTTGGTCATGACCATCTTCACGTCGGCGAAGTCGGTGTTGATCAGGCCGGGCACGGTGATCAGGTCCGTGATGCCCCGCACGCCCTGGAGCAGCACCTCGTCGGCCGTCTTGAAGGCGTTCACCATGCTGGTCTTGTCGTTCGAGACGGTGAGCAGCCGGTCGTTGGGGATGACGATGAGGGTGTCGACCTTCTCCTTCAGCATCTGGATGCCCTTCTCGGCCTGCATGGCCCGGCGCCGTCCTTCGAAGGTGAAGGGCCGGGTCACCACGCCGATGGTCAGGGCACCCATGCCCTTGGAGACCTCGGCGAAGACAGGGGCGGCCCCCGTCCCGGTGCCGCCCCCCTCGCCGGCGGTGATGAAGACCATGTCGGCGCCCTGGAGCGCCTCCTCGATCTCGACCCGGTGCTCCTCGGCGGCCAGGCGGCCCACCTCGGGGTCGCTCCCCGCGCCGAGGCCGCGCGTGAGCTGGCGTCCGATGTCGAGCTTGAGGTCGGCGTCGCTCATCAGCAACGCCTGGGCGTCGGTGTTGGCGGCGATGAATTCCACGTTGCGCAGGCCGGAGTCGATCATCCGGTTGGCCGCGTTCGAGCCGCCTCCGCCGACGCCGACCACCTTGATGACTGCCAGGTAGTTGCCCTGTGAAGGAACGGTCGTCATGAACTCCCTCGTCTCCGGGTCGGTCGCCGACCGGTCCCTCGCTGGGACTCCCCGCCAGCCGCCGCCGGGGACATGTCACCACCTCCCCATCTCTGAACCTCTCGGGTAGGTTGATGTTCACAGTACGGCAACGTGGCCACACCATACGAGGGGGTGTTCGGGGAGGTCAAGCACCGCACGCTGCCGGCCCGTCGTCTCCGAGGGGTGGCGCCGTCGCGGCGCGTCACCCCGGGCTGATCGTCATGGCCCGCGGGACGCTCACGTCGATGACGTCGCCCGCGTGCAGAGTGGCCCCGGCCAGCGCGGCCGAGACGTCCTCGTACTTGGCCGTCAGCTCGGTGGCCGTGCCGATGTCGACGTGGAGCGGCGTCGTCAGCGCCAGCTGCACCCAGCCGGCCGGCTCGACCGTCACCGTGGTCACCTGCCCGGCGAACGACGGGGGCAGCGTGGCGGCCACCCGGAGCCCGGCGGCGTCCCGGGCCGGCAGCACGGTCCCAGGCCCGCCCGGCGTCACCGGGACCTGGAGCACCAGCAACCCGGGGGGCTGCGAGGGTGTGGCGGCCAGGACACGGCCGTCGTCGCTGACCGACAGCCAGGTCCCGCCGGCACCCTGGACGGCCAGATGGGGTGCCTCCTCATGGATGGCGATGTGGACCCCGTCGGGCCACGAGACGCGTACCGAGGCCGCGCGCACCCAGGGCATCCGCTCGACTCGGGCGGCCACGGCTGCCGGGTCTACGTCGAGGAGCGGTGGGTGCGAGGCCAGGCCGGCCGCGGCCACCACCTGGGCCGGGGTCTCGTGCACGTTTCCCGTCACCGTGACCGCGCGCGCGCCGAAGAGGACGGTGTGCAGCACGAACCACACCAGGACGCCGACGGTGACCACGGCGAGGACCACGGCGACCCAGAGCAGGCGCCGGCGCCCCGCCTGCCGCGCCACCGCCTTGCGGCGGGCCGACATGCGCGGATCCATCCGCTCGCGCCCGCGTGGGGTGGGCGGGCGGCGCGGAGGCGCCGTCGTCGTCATGCCTGTCCCCCGCCGTCGCCCGCGGCCGGGCCCTCGTCGTCGGGCACCTGGCCAGTCTCCCCGCCCGCGAAGCCCAACAGGCGGACCTCGGTGCGCAGGGTGACACCGCACCGCTCGGCCACCAGGGTGCGGACGTGCTCGAGCAACCGGTGGACGTCGTCCGCCCGCCCGCCTTTGTCGGCCTGGATGAAATTGGCGTGCTTCTCCGACACGTGGGCCGTCCCGAGGCGGAACCCCTTCAGTCCGGCCGCCTCGATCAGACGGCCGGCGGCGTCACCCTCGGGGTTGGTGAACACCGAGCCCGCGTTCGAACCGCCCGGCTGGTGCTCGCGCCGCCAGCGGACGATGGCCGCCACCTCGGCGCGCTCCTCGTCGGCCGAGCCAGGCGAGACGCGCAGCTCGGCCGCCACCACCATCTCGGACGCCGCGACCGACGACGACCGGTACCGGTAGGCCAGCCGCGCCGAATCGTCCCAGCCGCCCGCCTCGCTGCGCAGGTCGACCCAGCCGTAGCGCTCCAGGCACGACGCCATGTCGGACCCGTGGCCACCGGCGTTCATCCGCACGGCCCCACCCACCGACCCGGGGACACCGACGGCCCACGACAGGCCGGTCCACCCGGCCTCGGCCAGGCGCCGCGCCAGCACGGGGAGGGCGAGCGCCGCCCCGGCACGGACGAGGGACGTCCCGGCCTCCCCCGGCGCCGGCGACCTCGCGGCCACGGGGCCCGGGAGCTCGAGCCCGGCGAAGCCCGCGCCGAGGTGGAGCACCAGCCCGTCGAAGCCCCCGTCGGCGACCAGCAGGTTCGAGCCCCGTCCGAGCACGAACACGTCGACGTCGGGACCGGCCCGGCGCACCGCCGCACGCACCACCTCGAGGTCGCCGGGCCCCTCGACCTCGACGAAGAGGGCGGCCGGCCCGCCCACCCCGTAGGTGGTCAACGGGCCGAGAGGCCGGCCCAGCTCGGCGCGCCGGCCCAGCTCCGTGGCGAGGTCCCGCACTGCGGCCGACGCCGTCACCACCGGGGAGCCGCGAGCAGGTCGTCGGGAAGCGTCGTGAGGTCTCCGGCCCCCAGCGTCAGGCAGAGGTCGCCGGGGCGCAGCTGGGCGGTCACCGCCCGGCGCAGCTCCTCCCAGCCGGCGGCGTACGTCACCGCCAGCCGCGGGTCCTGTGCCCGCACCGCGTCCGCGACCAAGCGGCCCGAGACGCCCGGCACGGGCCGCTCGCCGGCGCCGTAGATGTCGGTGACGACCAGCACGTCGGCATCGGTGAAGGCCGTTCCGAACTGATCGGCCAGTGCCGCCGTCCGCGAGAACCGATGGGGCTGGAAGACGGCCACGATCCGGGACCAGCCGCCGGTGCGGGCCGTCGCCAGGGCGGCCCGCACCTCCGAGGGCAGGTGGGCGTAGTCGTCGACGAAGGTGACGCCCGCCGCCTCGCCCCGGAACTCGAAACGCCGGGGCACGCCGGCGAAGCGGGCCAGCGCAGCCTGGGCGGCCGCGAAGGGTGCCCCGGCCCGCAACGCCGCCACGGTGGCGACCGCGGCGTTGCGGGCGTTGTGCAGGCCCGGGACGCCCACCCGCAGCAGGCCCAGCTCACCCGCAGCACCCCGCAGGCGGAACGCCACCGAGCTGCGCGCCGCCTCCACGTCCACCATGGCGTAGGCCGCGCCGACCTCGGTCCCGACGGACGTGGAGCCGTGTGACGCGCCGATGGCTGCAGCCTCCGGGTCGTCGGCACACACCACCGCCGCCATGACCGAGGCGCCCACGAAGTCCGAGAAGGCGCGCCGCAGGGCGTCGAACGTCCCGTAGTGGTCGAGGTGGTCGGGCTCGACGTTGGTCAGGACGGCCAGGTCGGGGCGGATGGCCCGGAACGTGCCGTAGCTCTCGTCGGCCTCCACGACCAGCCAGTCGCCCGTGTCCCAGACGGCGTTCGTCCCGATCTCGTTGACATCGGCCCCGATGACGAAGGACGGGTGCATCCCGGCTTCGACCAGGATCAAGGAGAGCATGGAGGCCGTCGTGGTCTTGCCGTGCGTGCCGGCCACGGCCAGGCAACGCCGGGTGGCACAGATGGCGCTCAGCATCTCGGAGCGGGGGGCCACGCGCGACATTCCGCTCGCTCGCCGCGACCAGCTCGACGTTGTCCGGCTGGACGGCGGGTGAGTAGGTCACGACCTCCGCGCCCACCACGTTCTCGGCCCGGTGCCCCACGGCGACGCTGATGCCGTGGGAACGGAGCCGCTCGGTCACCGGGGACTCCTTGAGGTCGGACCCCGAGACGCGGTGGCCCATGGCCTCGAGCACGAGGGCGATGGCGCTCATGCCGGCGCCGCCGATCCCCACCACGTGGACCCGCCGCGACCCCTCCAAGGTGATGGGTGCCGCCGCCCCGGTGCCCTCAGTGCGCATGGGCGTCCACCAGCTCGGCGACGCGGGCGGCCGCGTCGGGACGGGCCTGGCCGCGGGCGGCGTCGCGCATGGCGGCGAGACGCACCGGGTCCGACAGCAGTTCGTCGAGCTCGCGGGCCAGGCGGCGGCCGTCGCACTCCGCGTCGGGGACGTGCACGGCGACCCCGGCGGCGACGAGAGCCTGCGCGTTCTTGGTCTGATGGTCGCGCGGCGCGCCGGGCAGAGGGACGAGGATGGCCGGCACGCCGGTCACCAGCAGCTCGGCCACCGTCATGGCGCCGGCGCGGGTGACGCACACGTCCGCGGCGCGGTACAGGTCGAGCATGCGCTCCTCGAAGGGGACCACCCGGTAGGCCAGCCCCCGGCCGTCGCCGTCCCGCGGCGCGAACGCCTCGAAGTCGCGTCGGCCCGTCACGTGGTACAGCGCACGGTCCCCTCGGGTGGACCACAGGTCGGCCAGGTCCGCCACGGCCCGGTTGATGCGACGGGCACCCAACGAGCCGCCCACCGAGGCCACGGTCTGGCGGTCCACCGGGAGCCCGAGCTCGGCCCGGCTGCGGGACCGTGCCCCAGACGAGAGGTCGAGCGCGTGCAGCTCGGCGCGCACCGGAGTCCCGGTGACGTGCGCCCGGGGCAACCCGGTCCCGGCGAAGGCCACGGCGTTGGCGGCGGCGAACCGTCCGAGAAGCCCGTTGACCGCGCCCGGCACGGCATCAGTCGTCATGGAGACCAGCGGCACCCGCGTGACAACGGCGGCGACACCCGCGGGGAGGCTGGCGTACCCGCCCACGATGACGACGGCGCGGGGCCGTCGCGCCACGAAGGACGCGACGGCGCGGAGACACGCCCAGAGGAGCCCCAGTACCGCGCCCGCGTTGGCCGCCCAGGCCGAGGGGGCCAGGCTCCTGCGCACGCCGCGTCCGGTGAGCAGCGTGTAGGGGAATTCGAGTGCCGGCCAGGTGGTCGCCTCCTGCCCGCGACGCGACCCGAAGAGATGGATCGTCTCCGGCGCATGGCCGCGGTCGACCAGGGCCCGGGCAATCTGCAGCGAAGGGACGATGTGACCGCCCGTGCCGCCGCCCGCGATCACCGTGACCCGGCGGGCCCTCACCGACCCCGCGGCGGAGCCGGCCGCGCGACGAGCGGTCCGCGGGCGGCGCCGGGGACGAGCCGGCGTCCGGGCACCCACGGCCTCACCCTGCCGGGCGATGTTCACGAGGATCCCGGCCGCCGCCATGGTGATGACGAGCGAAGACCCGCCGAAGGAGATGAACGGCAGCGGGATCCCGGTCACCGGCAGCACGCCCACCACCGCGCCCACGTTGATGAGCGTCTCAGCCGCCACCCACGCCACCAGGCCGATGGCCAGCAGGGCCCCGAAGCGGTCGGGGGACTGGGTGGCTGTCCGGATACCCAGCCAGAGCAAGCCGGCCAGCAGCACCAGGGTGGCCAGCGCGCCCACGATGCCGAGCTGCTCCCCGATCACCGAGAAGATGAAGTCGGTGTGCGCATTGGGCAGGAAGCCCCACTGGGCCTGGCCACCGCCGATACCCGCGCCGACCAGGTGCCCCGAGCCCAAGCCGATGAGCGACTGCATGACCTGGTAGCCGGAGCCCGAGCCGTGGGCCGACGGGTTGACGAACGAAAGCAACCGGGCCCGGCGGTACGGCGAGGCCACCGCCACGATCACGGCCAGGCCGGCCAGCGCGGCCATCACCTTCATGACCGGACCCAGGCTCACGCCGGAGACGAACAGCAGCGCCAACGCGATGAAGCCGAGCACCATGGCCGTGCCCATGTCGGGCTGGGCCAGGATCAGGACGCAGGCGAAGCCGGTGACGATGAGCAACGGTCCGATGATGCGCCGGTCCGAGGCGTCCTCGTCCAGCCGCTTGGCGATGAAGTCAGCGGCGAAGAGAGTGAGGGCCAGCTTCATGAGCTCCGACGGCTGCAGGCGCAGCTGACCGAACCCGATCCACCGGCTCGAGCCCATGGCGTGCACGCCGAGGCCGGGCACGAGGACCACGAAGAGAAGCCCGAAGGTCAGCAGGAGAAGCAAGGGGGCCAACCGGCGCAGCCGCCGGTAGTCGAGCCGTACGGCGCAGTACAGCGCGGCGCCCCCGATGGCCATCCACATGACTTCGCGCAAGAAGATCGCCCACGGCGTCCCGTAGGTGGCGATGGAGACGACCGACGAGGCCGACCCGACCATGACCAGGCCGACCAGGCACAGCAGGAGCACGTCGACGGTCAACAGCGTGGAGACGGCCACACTGCGCCCACCCAGGCGGACCCCCACCCGCCCCGATGCCGGCGCGTGCGCCCGGCCACCGGAGGTCCCCGCGCGTGGACGTCTGGCCACGGTCGCGGCACGCGTCGGGGTCATGCCCCCGCTGCTCCCTGGACGCGTAGACGCCCCTCTGCCCGGTCCGACACCCCAAGCACGGCACCAGTCTCCCCCACCCCGCCGCCCGAGTGGCGGACCGCGACCGGGCATCGGAGGTGCCCGGACGGGTCCAGCGGCGACACGACGCGGCAGCTCACGTGAACTTCGCCACGGTGAGGTAGTCGCCGTAGAAGATGCCCAATCCGAGCGCGCAGAAGAGCCCACCGAGGATCCAGAACCGGACGATCACCGTCGTCTCGGGCCACCCGGCCAGTTCGAAGTGGTGGTGGATCGGCGCCATGCGGAAGATCCGGCGGTCGAAGCCGCGGAAGGAGACGATCTGGAGAATCACCGACACGGTCTCCATCACGAAGAGGCCCCCGATGACCAGGAGCAGCAGGTCGAGGTTGAGCAGCAGGCAGATGGCGGCCAGCCCCGCACCGATGGACAGCGACCCGGTGTCGCCCATGATGATCCGGGCCGGCGCCGCGTTCCACCACAGGAACCCGATGCACGCGCCGGCGAGCGCCACCGAGACCAGGGCGAGGTCGATGGCCGAGGCGGGCAGCACGTGATAGATGGCGACGTGGCGGAAGATCCAGTACCCCATGATGGAGAGCACGGCGAAGCAGAAGGTGCTCGAGCCCGCCGCCAGGCCGTCCACACCGTCGGTGATGTTCACTGCGTTGGAGGAGCCGACCACCACGAGCACGGCGAACACGATCCAGCCCACCTTGCCCAGACCCACTCCCATGGCGCTGGCCCGGGTGAAGGAGAGCGCGGTCGAGGTGTGGGCCCACTGCACGGCCAGCACGGCGAACACCAGCGCACAGATGAGCTGGGCGGCGGACTTACCACGCTTGTTGAGGCCGAGGCTCCGGCGACGCCGGACCTTGATGGAGTCGTCGAGGTAGCCGATGAGGCCGAAGGCCACCACGGCGCCCACGGCCAGGTATCCCGTGCGCGAGAAGCTGATCTCGGTGCCGATGTGGCCGATGGCGTAGCCCAGCACGACCGAGGCGACGATGGCGATGCCGCCCATGGTGGGCGTCCCGGCCTTGGCCACGTGGCTGGCCGGGCCGTCCTCCCTGATGTGCTGGCCGATCTGGCGGCTCCGGAAGTAGCGGATGAGGATCGGGGTGAACAGGATGGCGACCCACATCGCAATCCCGCCCGACACGAGCAGTCCGAGCACGAGGGATCAGGCCTCCACGCCGAAGCGGACGGCCAGGTCGCGTCGGACCTCGACCACGTCGTCGAAGGGCAGGCGCCGCCCGGCCACCTCCTGGTAGGACTCGTGCCCCTTGCCGGCCACGACGACGACGTCACCGGGTCCGGCCGCCCCGAGGGCACGGCGAATGGCCGCCGCACGGTCGGGTTCCACCAGCACGCCGGCGCCCCCCGAACCGCCGGGCACGCCAGCCAGCACCTCGCCGATGATCGCGTCGGGATCCTCGTCGCGCGGATTGTCCGACGTGAGGACGGCGAGGTCGCTGCCCCGCGCCGCGGCGGCGCCCATGAGGGGGCGCTTGGCCCGGTCGCGGTTCCCGCCACAACCGAACACGCTGATCACGCGGCCGTCCCGGCCGGCCAACCGATGTGCCTCGCCGAGGACCACCTCCAGGCCGGCCGGCGTGTGGGCGTAGTCGACCAGGACGGTGAAGGGCGGCCCGGCGGCCACCCCTCCCCCACCGGTCTCCGCTCCGCCGGAGGCCGGGGCAGCCACGACCTGCAGGCGGCCCGGGACCGGGGCGATGGTGGCCATGGCCTGCGCGATCTCGGCCGCGCCGAGCCCGGGCTGAGCGAGCGCCAGCGCGGCCTCCGCCGCCAGAGCGCGTTGTCCACGTTGACGGCCCCGGTCAGCGTCGTCACGACCCGCTGGCCCCGCCACGTGAACTCGCTGTGGCCCGGCCGCAGCACGATGTCGTTGGCGGCGTCGCGGCGTACCGGCACCGCGGGGATGCGCGCCCGCTCGAGCAGGGTGCGGCCCCACGGGTCGTCCGCGTTGACCACCCCGTGGAGCGCGTAGCTCGGGGTGAAGAGCATGGCCTTGGCCTCGAAGTACTCCTCCATCGTCCCGTGGTAGTCGAGATGGTCGTGGCTCAAGTTGGTGAAGACGGCGACGTCGAAGTGGATGCCCTCGACGCGAGACTGGACGAGGGCGTGGCTCGATACCTCCATGGCCACGGCGTGCCGGGCGCCGTCGGAGCGCTGCCGCTCGCGCACACCGGCGAGGATCCGCTGCACCTCGATCGCCTCGGGCGTGGTCCGGGCGCCCGAGAGGGTCCCGAGCACGTTGGTCGGCACCCCGGCCGCGCCGAGCAGGTCACCGAGCAATTGGGTCACTGTGGTCTTGCCGTTGGTCCCGGTGACACCGATCATGAGCAGGTCGCGCGCCGGATGCCCGTAGAAGGTCCCGGCCAGGCGCGCCATCACCGGACGCATGGTCCCGGGCGCCACACGCGTCTGGACCACGTCGCGCCCGAGCAGCTCGGGGACGAAATGCTCGCAGAGCAGCCCCACCGCGCCCCGCTCCACCGCCTCGAGGGCATGGGCGTGCCCGTCGCTCAGCGAGCCCGGGACGCAGCAGAAGAGGTCGCCCGGCACCACGCGCCGGCTGTCGTGCGCGATGCCTCCCACCTCGACGCGGGCGGGGTCACCGACCGACTCGATGACCTCGATGTCGTCGAAGAGGAGATTCATGGGAGTGGTTGGCATGGTCGACCCGACAGCGTTACATGCGACGCCGACCCCCGCGTCACGTACGCAACGGGTGTGCAGGCGCCGGTGCCGGCCACGCGGAGGGGGCGACGGTCCGCCCCGCTCACGTGATGTCCTGCGCCTGGCTGGAGGTCGAGGTCGCAGGCGTGGGTCCGGGCCTGGTCGACTGCGCACCGGGAGTGGTCGGGATGTCGTACCGGTGGAGCGCGTAGCTCATGATCTGCGAGAACACGGGCGCGGCGACAGTCCCCCCGAAGATCGGCGTGGGGCGGTTGAGGACCACGATCATCGAGAGCGTCGGGTTGACCGCCGGGGCGAAACCCACGAACGAGGCCATGTACGCCCCGGGCACGTAGGAATCGCGCCCGGCGGTCGGGATCTGCGCCGTGCCCGTCTTGCCGGCCACGGCGTAGCCCGGGACGGCGGCGCTGACGCCGGTGCCCTGGCTCACCACCTGCTGGAGCATGGACACCAGCTCACCGTCGATCGACGGCGAGATCACCCGGTGCGTCGCCGACCGGGGCGTCGGTGTGACCGACCCCGACGAGCTCACGGTTCCCTGGACGAGCTTGGGCGCCACGAAGACCCCGCCGTTGGCCACTGCGTTGTAGGCGTCGAGCATCTGGAGCGCGCTGACTGCGTCCACCTGTCCGATTGGCAACGACACCATGTCGGTCGGCTCCCACTGGCCGGCGCCCACCAGCAGGCCCGGTGACTCACCCGGGAACTTGAGACCGGTGGGCTGGCCGAAGCCGAGCGCCTTCACCTGGGCCAGCAGACGCTGCTCGTCGAGCCCGTTGGCGATCATGGCCGTCCCGATGTTCGACGACTGGGCCAGGATCTGGGTGGCGGTGAGCGCCTCGGTCGGGTGCGGCTCGGCGTCGTGGAACGTCGAACCGTCGAGCTGCATGGTGTCCGGCACATTGAAGACCTGGTTCGGATTGATCAGCCCGTCCTGGAGAGCGGCCGAGAAGGTGACCAGCTTGAACACCGACCCCGGCTCGTAGAGCTGCGTGACGGCCAGGTTGCTCGGTGCCTCGTCGATGGCGGCGCTCGCCCCAATCGGCACGACGCCACCCGTGGCGGCGTTGCCGGCGTCCGCGGCTGAAGGCGACCCGAGCGGGGCCGGGTGTGTGGCGACCAGGTTGGCCATCGAGAGGATCTGCCCCGTCTTGACGTCCATCACGACGGCGGTGCCGCTGACGGCGTTCGACGCCTCGATGGCCTTGGCCAACGCCTGCTCCGACTCGTATTGCAGCTGCGAGTCGAGCGTCAGCTCGAGGCCGGTGCCCGGTGCGGTCGTCACCTGCACGGCTGCCGACTGCGGCAGGGCCACGCCAGTGGGCGACGCCAGGATCGTCTCCTTGCCGTTGGTCCCGGCCAGGAGCTGGTTCTGCCCGAACTCGAGTCCGCCCGCCCCGTGGCCGGTCGCGTTCGTGAACCCGACCACCGGGGAGGCCAAGTTCCCGTTGGGGACCGTCCGCTTGGCGTCGGCCAGCAACGTGATGCCGGGGAAGGCGTCGTTGGTGATGGTCTGCCCAGTCTGCTGGGAGAGCTGACGGGCCAGCACCACGTAGCCCGACTGGCGCGACAGCTCGGTCACCAGCGTCGTGGCCGGCACGTGGAGAATCGGTGCCAACGCCTCGGCCGTCCTCCACGGGTGCGCGATCTGAAAGTCATCCGCCACCACGTCGACCGTGGGGACGGACTGGGCCAGGATCGACCCGTCACGGGCGTAGATCCCACCGCGCAGGGCCGGCAGCGAGACGGTGATGGCCGACTCGCCCCGGGCCGCCGACTGGTACGCCCCGGCCTTCAGCACCTGCACATCGAACAGGCGGACGACGATGAGGAGCATGGCGGCCAGGAGGATGAAGCTGATCACCCGCGTGCGGCGGTGGAACGTGCCGTCGGCCCACGACCGTGCCCGGCGCGACGGAAGCCGCGTGACTTTCGCCGGTTGCAGGTGAGGACGACGGTGCGGCGCCGACGGCCGGCCGGATCCCGGCGGCGCGACGGACCGGGACGGTGCGCTCCGGCGTGCGGTCGACCCGGCGCGGCGGGTGGACGGCGCGGCCGCGGCGGCGTGGCGGACGCGGCCGCACCGGCGCGCGCGCGGTGAGCACCCTGTCGGGTCGTGCTGCTCATGGCGTCGCCGGGGCCGGAGCGGCAGGTGCGGGTCGAGCCCCGATCACCTTGGGCGTGGGCAACGGAGCGGACAGGGGCACGTACGGGAGCTCGGTGACGCTCGAAGTCCGCACCATGTGCAGTTGGTTCGTCGCCGCGCCGACGATGCGAGCGGGCGTCTCGAGGGCCGTCACGGCCTGCTGGTGCTGGCGGTTGGCGCTCTGTTCGAGCCGGAGGTCGTGCTGCAGCGCGGCCATGCGCACCTGGCCGCTGGCCAGCAGGGCCTGGCCGACGACGACGGCCACCAGGGCCAGTGCCACCATGATCACGGCCACCACGTGGAGTCGTCGCGTCTGCTCGGCGACGCTCCGCTTCCGCTTGGCCCCCCGGCGGGGCGGGACGAGCCGCAGCGCAACCAGGCGCCGTCCGGCCGACAACGGGGTCTTGCGGGCGTGCGACGGCGAGGCGTGCGCGGGCCGGCGCGCGGATGCGGCGGACCCCGAGGCGGAGGGAGGTGTCACCGGTGACCTCCCCGACGTGGACGGACTTCATCGGAGCCCGAGGCCACCGGCTCGATCCGCACCACGGCCCGGAGCCGCGCGCTCTCCGCACGCGGGTTGGCCGTCACCTCGGCGGGCGACGCCTTGCGGGCGCCCCGGAAGAGCAGCCGGTGGCTGACCACCGCGCCGCACACGCAGGGCAGGCCGGGCGGGCACACGCAGCCGCCCGACGCGGCCTCGGCGAACAGCGCCTTGGTCAGGCGGTCCTCACCCGAGTGGTAGCTGATCACCGCACAGACCCCGCCCACGGCCAGGCGCTCCAGGGCGGCGGGCAGCGCGGCGGCCAACTCGCCCAGCTCGTCGTTCACGGCGATGCGCAGTGCCTGGAAGACCCGGCGCGCCGGGTGGCCCCTGCGGCGCGCCGGCGGCCGGCACCGCGGCGGCGACGACGTCGGCCAGCTCCCCCGTGGTGTGCAGCGGGCGGGCCCGCACGACCGCACGGGCGATGCGCCCGGCCAGGCGACCCTCGCCGTTCTCCCGGAACAGTGAGGCCAGGGCGTCTTCGGGCATCTCGTTCACCAGGTCGGCCGCCGTCACGGCGCCCGCCGGGTCCATGCGCATGTCGAGCGGGCCGTCCTGGCGGAAGGAGAACCCGCGCGCGGCCACGTCGAGCTGCGGCGAGCTGACACCCAGGTCGAAGAGCACGCCCGACAACACCGTCCAACCCCGCGCCGGCGACCACGGTGCCGAAGGCGGAGAATGGGGCCCGGACCAGCGTCGCCCGCCCGGCGTACGCGGCCAGCCGCTCTCCGGCCGCCGTGAGGGCATCCGGATCGCGGTCCATCCCGACGACGCGCAGCGCCGGGTATGCCTCGAGCAGCGCCGCTGCATGCCCGCCCCCGCCCATGGTGGCGTCGACGACGACGCCGGGGGGCACGGATGCGAACAGCGAGACCACTTCGTGGCGCAGTACGGGGATGTGGTCGAACGCGTGGCCCATCTGCAGCCCCCCGGCCGGGCGGTCGAGTGGGAGGTGGAGATCCTGACGACCAGCGGGGAAGAGGGTGGAGTGGCCTTCCCGTCTGCCGGTCGAGGAGCTGCACATGGTCCAGTGCGTGGCGCGCGTCCCCGTCGTGTCGATCGTGCTCTCGTCTTGCGTCGTGTCCTGTCCTGTCTTCACACTCCTCTTGGTCGTCTCGTTCCGCCGATCCGGCGCCGTCGGCCGCGCGGGCGGCCCGAGGGCCGGCTACTCCCCCTCGTCGCTGAGTAGCCAGCTCTCCTCGGGCAGCACCCGCTCGGCCCACGCCGTCGGATTCCACAACTCGACCCGGTCGATGGCGCCGTGGACCAGCACCTCCGCATCGAGGCCGGCGAAGTCGCGCAGGTGCGACGGGATCGGCATGCGTCCCTGCCGGTCGATCTCGACCTCGGCCGAGTTCGACGCCCAGATCCGGGCCGCGGTTCCGGTCGGCCCTCCCGGACACGGCCTTGTCCTGCATGGACTCCATCTGCCGCTCGAATTCGCCGGGGGTCCACAGCGCCAGACAGCCCTCCGAGTTCTGGGTCAGATAGCCCCCACGCTCGAATTGGCCGCGGAACCTCGCCGGCAGGATGACCCTGCCCTTGGTGTCGAGCGAGTGCTCGTACCTCCCGACGAACCCTGCCACCGGCTGTGTCTCCCACGATGCTCCCCGGTCTGCGTCCTCTGACGCCCCTTTGCACCATTTCGCGCCACTTTACGCCCTTTCCCTCCACCGCACAACCACCAGGGCCCACTTGAAACCCAATGGCAACACCCCCCTCCCCTTCTGGGCGCCCTCGGGCCGCGACACACCGGGTCCGGTCGGGCCCGGCCGCGGCTCGGTGGGCGAGGGGGTCCCGAAGAAATGGGAGGAGGAGGAGGAGGAGGAGGAGGAGGAGGAGGAGCGCAGGGGCCCTACGGTGTGGAGAGGCCGGGCAGCGAGGCAAGCAGCCGATCCCGCACCACGGCGAGCTCCCGGGCCGCCGGCCGCAACTCGGCCAGACCGAGTGCCACCGGGCGGAGGTCCCGCTCGAGATGGCGACGGGGGTCCGACGGCTCGAGCAGCTCACTGAGCGGCACGGGATCCCAACGCAGGTAGGCGCAGGTGGAGAACAGCGCGCCCTGGCGCGAGCGCCACTGGGACACGCCGACGACCTTGCGCCCCTCGTGCAACACCTCGCCCGGACCCACACCGGCGAAGCACACCAGCCGCCCCAGCCGACCGGGCTCGGCCGAGTCCGCGTGGACCTCGAGCCCCCGTGGCCCGAGATGGCGCAGCGCGTCGGCCCACCACTCGCCCACCCACCGCGCTGCCGCGGCCGACGTCATCGACCCACAACGGGTCTGTGACAGGGACCCAGACATCGACCCAGAGCTGTTCGCCGGGAGCGAGATACACCACCCCTCCCCCGCTGCGCCGGCGGGCCAACGTCACCGCGTGCCTCGCCAGCGCGTCGGGATCAGCCGTGTTCGCCGGCTGGGTGCTGCCAAGTACGAGTGTCGGCGACGGGACGTCGCGCGCCTGCGCGTGACGGGTCGTCAGCACCCGGAACCGTTCGACATCGAAGAGCGAGGTGTCGGGGACCACGCCGTCCCCTGCGCTGTGCGGCAAGCTCAGGAGGCGGCAGCCAAGTAGGGCTCCCACAGCGGGTCGACCTCGGCCAGGTGGCGCAATCGCCAGAGGTGTCCGTCCGGCGGCGCAGGCTTGACGCGCAGGGTCCACCCGAGCTCGGAGAGGAGCTGGTCCGCCTTGACCAGGTTGTCGCGCTTGCAAGCAGCGACCACGTTCCACCAGTCGTGCGTGCCACCGCGGCTGCGCGGGATCACGTGGTCGATGGTGTCGGCCGGTTCCGAGCAGTACACGCAGATCCCTCCGTCGCGGCGCAGGACCGAGCGGCGTGTCACCGGCGGCGTCCTGGCCCAGCGCGGGATGTGCACCATCTGCGACAGTCGGACGATCGACGGCACCTCGACCTGCAGCCGGGCCGAGTGGAACACGCGGCAATCGTCTCGGATGGCGATCGCCTCGGCCCGGCCCGCCAGCATCAGAACGACGGCCCGGCGGTCGGAGACGAGCGCGAGCGGCTCGTAGGACGCGTTGAGGAGGAGCACCCGCTCCATGGCGGCCAGGCTACCCGCGGCCGGGACGGGACCTCTGGCACCAGCGCAGGAAGGCGACCACGTCTGCAGGACTCAGGCCGGCACCGTCCCCCGGCGTCCCCGGCGTCCCCGGCGTCCCCGGCGCCGCTGCGCCGTACGCCGTCTCGAGGCGGAAGCGCCAGTACTCCTCACCGGGGAGCGGCACGAAGGGCGGTCGGCGCCACCAGCCGCGTCGGGCCATCCGCCGGAGCGCGCCGAGCGCGGGCCACCAGAGCCCCGGGCGAGGGATGACGGCGCGGGCGACGACGGCGACGTCCCTCCGCCATCGCACACGCTCGGGGGCTGCCGGTTTCACGCTTCGATCCCCGCGCCACGCATCCCGACCCGGGCCGCACCAATCAGCGGTCCGCGGTCACCGAGCCCGCCCGGGGCGATGCGTGTGCCGAGAGCGAACTCCAGTCGGCACAAATGGTCCATCTCCGCCTGCGCAGCGGCGAAGAACGGCGGGCCGAACCCGAACGCCACCGACCCGCTCACGACGGCGAGCGAGAGGTCGAGCAGGTTGGCCACCGACGCGACGGCGCGGCCGACCAAGGTGCCCGTGCGTTCCACCACGACGGCGGACGCCAGTCGCGCGGGCTGCCCGGTCATCGCCGCGATCGCCGTCCCCGAGGCCTCAGCTTCCAGGCACCCGCGCGCGCCGCACGCGCACTGCCGCCCGCCCGGCACGACCACGACGTGGCCGATGTGCCCGGCATTGCCGAGTCGCCCGTTCAGCAGCTTCCCGTTGAGCACGATGCCACCCCCCACACCCGTGGACACCACCATGGCCACGTAGTCGTCGACGCCATTGGCCGCGCCGACCCAGCCCTCGCCCAAGGCCAGTGCCTTGGCGTCGTTGTCCACGAAGGTGGGTGCACCCGCGAGGGCCGCCAGCCGGGCCCGCAGCGGGAAGCCCCGCCACGCCGGGATGTTGAGAGGAGACACCTCCTCGCCACCGAGGGTCATGGGCCCACCGCAGCCCACACCGCAAACGACGACCCGGTCGGTCCCAGCCAGTGATCCGGTGACCCCGCTCACCAGCTCGGAAAGGTCGCCCCAGAGTGCCTCGGCGGGGTCGGGGTGCTCGCCGGACCGTTCTCGGGGAGCTTGCGAACCGTCAGTGAGGCGACGCGTGGGCACCTCCGAGCGGGCCACCACCGAGCCGTCGAACGCCACCAGCCCGGCGGCCATCTTGGTGCCGCCGATGTCGACGGCCAGGACGAGGTCGGTCAGCTGTCGCGGCGGTGGAAACGGGACCGGAACCAGTCCCGGGCGTCGCTCACCGCGCCCTCGATGCCGTTCTGGTTGGAGGTGGACTTGGGCTCACCGTCCTTGGACCGCGTGAGGTCGTGCCAGCCGGCGCGGCCCATGCGGCGCAGGTTGCGTTCGAACCAGACCGCCGACGCGAACATGATGACGACACCGATGAAGCCGGCGATGACCGACTTGCTGTAGCACGCGACCAAGATGACCACGCCCAGGACGAACGTCACCGCCGCCCACTTGCAGTAGCGGCCCGCGTGGCGGTACACGGTCTCGGAGCGGACCCGCTCGGCGAACTCGGGGTCCTGGCGAACCAGTGACTCCTCGAGCTCGGCCAGGATTCGCTGTTCGTGGTCGGAAAGCGGCACTACCACCTGCCCCCTGGGATCTCCACATCCATCCGGGCCCCATGTTGGCACGCCCCGAGGGCGCGGACAATGAGGATGCCGCCCCGACCTGGAGCCCCGCTGGCTGTCTGCACCAATCCGCAGCTTAGAACCCGCTCCGGGAGGTCGCGGCGCGGGCGCGTCCCGGCTCGTGAGCGTCGGGACCGCTGGAGGGCGAAGCTGGGGCTCAGCCGTCCTCGGGGGCACGGCCCCGGGGCGAGCGGCGTAGGGCAAGGTAGGTGATGAGCGCCCCGAGCAGGCCCGAGATCACGATGACCAGGATCAGCGGCGCATCCCGGTTGAAGACCCAGAAGTCGATGCGGACCCGCCGCAGGTTGGCCAGCGCGAACCAGACCAGCAGGACGACGGCGAGGACCACGCCGATCAGCCGGACTTGGTGCCCCCGGTCCCCCCGACGCCGGTCCCGCCCGGGCGGCTCCGCCCGATGAGGGTCCTGGTGCACCGGTGGGCGGGCCACGGGCCCATTCTGCCCTTGCGGTGGAGCGGCCGTGGTGACCCCGCCGGGAGCTGCTAAGGAGAAGGTCCCGGAAGGAGGGGTCATGACCACCCGAGAGTTACTCACCGGCGCCCGCACCCTGTGGGAGCTCGTCGACCGACGGGCTGACGCGTCCCCGACCGCCCCGTGCTGATCGCGGCCGACGGAGAGACGGTCACCTTCGGCGAGTTCCGTCAGCGGGCCGAGCGGATGGCCGCAGGCCTCCATGCCATGGGAGTGGCGGAAGGGTCGGTGGTCTCGTGGCAGCTCCCGACCCGGATCGAGACGGTCGTGCTGTCCATGGCACTGGCACGGCTCGGGGCGGTGCAGAACCCGATCATCCACCTCTACCGCGAGCGCGAGGTCGGATTCGCTCTCCGCCAGACCGGGGCCGCCCTCTTCGTCGTCCCGGGCACCTGGCGGGACGTCGACTACGGCGCCATCGCCGAGCGGGCCCTGGACGGCGCGTCGAAACGGCCCACCGTCCTGTTGACCGACGACGGCCTCCCCGACGGCGACCCTGCGTCGCTGCCGCCGGCGCCTGCCGGAACCACCGCGGCGGACGCCCCGGTCCGCTGGATCTACTACACGTCGGGTTCGACGGCCGACCCAAAGGGCGTGCAACACACCGACCAGACGCTGATCGCCGGGGGTTGGGGCCTGGCGCGTGCCCTCGACATGAACCCCGACGACGTCGGATCCATGGCGTTCCCCTTCGCACACATCGCCGGGCCCGACTACCTGGTGTGCCTGCTCACGGTGGGCTTCCCGGCCATCCTCCTCGAGTCGTTCTCGCCGGCGGACGCCCTCGAGGTGTTCCGCGCCCACGGCGTCACCCTGGTCGGTGGCAGCACCGCGTTCTACGTCGCCTTCCTGACCGAGCAGCGCAAGGCGCCCGGTGAACCGATCCTCCCGTCGTTGCGCCTGATGGCGGGCGGTGGCGCGGCCAAGCCACCGGAGATCCACTTCGAGGTGCGGGACGAGATCGGCGGGGTCGGCGTGGTGCACGGCTATGGCATGACCGAGGTGCCGATGATCGCCAACGGCTCCCCGCACGACACCGACGAGCAGCTGGCCAACACCGACGGCAAGCCGATCGAGGGTGCCGACGTACGCATCGTCACGCCCGACGGGCGCGTGGCGCGCCCAGGCGAGGAGGGTGAGATCCGGGTGCGGGGCCCGATGGTGTTCCACGGCTACACGGACTCCGCCCTCAACGGCGAGGCCTTCGACGACGACGGCTACTTCCGGACGGGCGATCTCGGTCGGCTCCGGGACGACGGGCATCTGGTCATCACCGGACGCCTCAAGGACATCATCGTCCGCAAGGGCGAGAACATCAGTGCCAAGGAGATCGAGGACCTCCTCTACACCCACCCCAACGTGATGGAGGTGGCCGTCATCGGGCTCCCCGACCCCGAACGTGGCGAGCGGGTCTGTGCAGTCGTGCAGCTGGCCGAGGACGCCGGCGGGCTCGAGCTGCCCGAGGTCGTCGCCTTCTGTCGCGACGCCGGCCTCATGACCCAGAAGATCCCCGAGCAACTCGAGCTCCGCAGCGATTGGCCACGCGCTGGGACAGGAAAGATCGTGAAGAAGACGCTGCGCGACGAGTACGCCAACAGGTGAGCGGAAGCATTCCCGTTCCCGGCATGCCGGGATCGTCCGGCGTGCCGGCCCCGCCGCCGCCACTCGGAGGGCGCCCGTATCGGGTGGTGTTCGTGTGCACCGGCAACATCTGTCGCTCTCCTATGGCCGAGGTGATCACCCGCGCTCTCGCCGACTCGGTTCCGCTCGGTGACGGCACACCCCTGGGCGCGCATCTCGAGCTGCGCAGTGCCGGCACGGGGCCCTGGCACGAGGGGGAGCCCATGGACCCCAGGGCCGCCGCCTCGCTGGCCCGGGCCGGGTTCCCGGGGCATCGGCACGTGGCGCACCAGTTCTCGCCTTCGGAGCTCGGTGTCGTCGATCTGCTCGTCGCACTCGACCGCCGCCACCGCCAGACCCTGCACGGGCTGGGCGCCGAGCCACGGCGTCTGGCCATGCTCCGGGCCTTCGACGCCTCGGCGGGGGCGGCGGCCGACGTCCCCGACCCCTACTACGGCGATGACACCGTCTTCGACGAGTGCCGTGACCTGATCGGTGCCGCCTGCTCCGGCCTGGTGGTGGCGCTGTCGGCCCATTGGGACAGCCTCTGGGCGTCCGCGGGCGCCGGGTAGGCCGCGCAACGCGTGTGAGATAGTGCCGCCGTGGTCTCACGCATGGTCCAGCGCCGGCGGCGCCAGGTCGCGTTCGGCGGCGGGCTGCTCGTGTTGCTGCTCGTGTACCTGGCCTGGTTCGCTGGCGGGTCCGGCACGTCGCACACCACCACCACGACGACCGCGCCGCACGGCGCCGCGGTCACGGCCACCGGGCACTTCCCTCGCAACTCGCCATTGAACCCGGCTTGGAAGGGGAACGGCAAGGCGGTCACCCTCGGCTTCGGCGGCGACGTGCACTTCGAGGGTCCGGTGGGGGCCGACCTGGCCAGCAACCCCTCCACTGCGCTCGGCGCGAACGTTCCCCAGCTGTTCAGCGGGACGCAATTCAACATGGTGAACCTCGAGTCGGTCGTGACCGACGGCACGTGCCCCGAGCCGCAGAACAAGCCCTATATCTTCGACGCTCCGGCCTCGGCCATTACTGCGCTCAAGAGTGCCGGGATCTCGGTCGTCACGGAGGGCAACGATCACGGCTTCGACTGCGGTCCGCAGGGGCTGTCGCAGAACCTCACCATCGCCTCCCAGGACGGCTATCCGATCATCGGCATCGGCAACTCGGCCACGCAGGCCTTCGCGCCCTACCGGGTGACGATCGCCGGCCAGCGCATCGCCGTCGTCGGCGCCACCCAGATGATCGCCGACAATCTGGTGAGCACCTGGACTGCCGGTCCCTCCCAGCCGGGTGTCGCCTCCGCCATCGACCCCACCCAGCTCGTGCGCGAGGTGCAACAGGTGCGCCCCACTGCCGACACGGTGATCGTGTACGTACACTGGGGCACGGAGGCGCAGGCGTGCCCCGACCCCGGGCAGGAGCCGCTGGCCGAACAGTTGGTCAAGGCCGGTGCGGACGTCGTCATCGGTTCTGGCACGCACGTCCTGCTCGGCGCCGGCTACCTCGGGACCGCCTACGTCGACTACGGGCTGGGGAACTTCGCCTTCTACGACTACGCGCCGCCCGAGACCGACAGCGGGACGCTGATCCTGACTGCCCAGGGCCGCCATGTCTCTGCAGCAACGTGGCGGCCGGCCACCATCGTCAACGGGTTGCCCCAACCCCTCTCGGGTGCCAACGCCACCACCGCGGTGCAGAGCTGGAACTCGGCCCGAGGGTGCACCAACGCGACGGCGGCGCCGTCGGCGAGCCTGGTCACGCTGCGCAGCCAGACCGTGCCGTTCGTGGCCCCGGCCGCCACGACGACCAGCGCCCCGGGCTCGACCACCACCACGGCGCCCGCCGGGACCACGACCACGGCGGGCGGATCGTCGAGGGCGTCGACCACCGGCCCGCCCTCTTCGACCACCTCGACGGCACCCCGGCCGACGACCACGTCGCCCACGGACAATGCCGGCACGGGCTGAGCGCGACCCCGCCGAGCGTCACACGGGGTCGATCTTTGACCAGGTGTGCGGCTTGTCGGCGAAGGCCTCCTCGCCGGGTAGGCGACCGTGGCGGAACCGGATCTCATCGAGATCCTCCTGCTCGGCCACCGTCTGTTCGGCCAGGCGAAGGACCATGTCGGCCTGGCGGCGCAATACCGACCGCTGCGCCGGACTCGTTGTGTCGAGCATGATCGACCCGATGGAGTCGACCAGCCGTATGAGCACCGCCGGCATCCCGGACGCCGCCTGCCGGATCTTGTCGAAACTTCGGTTCACCATGCGGGCGTAGGAAGGGTCGTACTCGATCAGCCGCACGTAGCCGGCACCGTCGCGGTAGACACCCTCGTCGAGCACGCGCCCCGACACCCGACCGAGGCCGGCCGAGAGCCATTCGATGCACGTGAGCGCGGTGAAGGTGTCGTTCACCGCGGCGGACAGAGCGCGGAGGGCGATCTCGACGAGCTGGTCGATGGCGAAGACCGGGTCCTGCACCAGGGTGCGGTGGGGCCCCGCGACGTGCGCCTTCGACAGCGCCTGGGCCACTTCGGGCGCCGCTCCCCGGGGCCACACCGTGGCCAGGGCCCGGCCGGTGGAGAGGAAGTGGCCCGGGCGGTGCTCGAGCCGGATGACCCAGTCGGTCCGGGTGGCGATGGCGATGAGCTGCGGGTACCCGACGTACTGGATGTAGCCGCTCACCTGCGAAGGCACCTCGGCCCCGCGCTCCTCGAGCAATTGCGCGAGCTCCCGGGCGGACTTGCCGGTGTGGTGGATCTCGTCCGGGACGGGCACGGCACCGACACGGTCGGGGTACTCGGCGTCGATGGAGCGGATCAGGTCGTCGGCGATGCCCGCAATGACCTCGGGCAGCTGGATCGACTTGGCGATGTGATGGATGAAGTAGATGAGGACGACCAGGTCCACCAGAAGGAGTGCCTCGGCCACCGATGTCGAGAGGTAGGGCACGAAGGTCCGGCTCAGGCTGTTGACGGTCGCGAGCGCCAACACCGAGTAGACGAACGTGGCCACGAACACGCCCAGGGTCATCTGGTTCCCGACGTCGCGCACGAAGTTCCGCATCATGCGGGGGCCGAACTGCTGGGAGGCCAGCGTCAGGGCCAGAATGGTGATGGAGAACACCACGCCCATGACCGTGATGACGGCCGCGGCGATGGCGATGAGGACCTGGCGCTCGGCGTCCGGGCTCCCGGTGCGGATCCAGGTCGGAAGCGTGAAATGCCCGTTGTAGGCCGCGACGTCGATGGCGAAGGTGGCCGAGAAGAGCAGCACGGCGACCACCACCAGCAGACTGGGGACGACCCACAACGTGGTGCGCAACTCCTCCCAACGCCAGCTCGGCAGTTGCCGGCGGTCCTTTCCGATCCGTGCCGGCTGCGGCCCGACGACCTGCTCCATGTCGCTCGTCACGCGATTCAGTCCGCCGACGCCGACGCCGACGCCGCCGCGCCGGCCGGCATGGCGTCGGCGACCATGCGCTCGTCGTCGGCCAGCAGTGAGTGCGCCATCTCCTTGACCATGTCGATGACTTCGGGATGCTCCTCGAGGTTCCAGCCCTCGAGGAGCTGGGTCAACCCGGCGCGCCGGGCCTCGGTCAGCCTGTCCATCGCCGTCCGCCCGGTTGGCGTGAGCCGGAACTCGCACTCCTCGCCGCGGGTGCGCTCCTCCACCATCCCGGCACGGAGCAGGCCGTCCACGGCAGGCTCGATGAGGCCCGCGTCCACCTTGAGCCGGCGCGCCACCTCGTCCACCGTGCAGGCGGGCCGGTCGGCCAGCCGGTACAGCAGCCAGCACGACCGCGCCGGTAGATCGATACCCGCACGTTGGGCCAACGTGTTGTAGAGCTCTCCCCGGTTCTCGCGCACCGAGAGCCGCCCCAGTGCCAGCTCGATCTCCTGGAGAGACGAGCGCTGGTCGGGCAGCCCGGCCACCTCCCCCACGTCGACCGTCTGCACGGTCTTGCGCAACTCCACTTCCGGCATGAAGAAGCTGAGCACGAAGGCGACGAAGGAGATCGGCACCGCAACCAAGAACACCACCTGGATTGCGTGTGTGACCGAGTCGATGTACTTCAGGTAGAAGGCGAGCCCGGTCGCCGTGGCTTTCAGCTTGTTCAGCAAGGCGGCGTCGAACGTCTCGGGGTTGAACGACTTGAGCACCGATGGCGGCACCTTGGCCAAGGTCGGGGCGAAGGTGCTCTTGAACACGCTGGCATAGATGGCGCCGAATACAGCGGTCCCGAAGGACGCTCCGATCTGGCGGAAGAAGGTGGCGCTGCTCGTGGCCACGCCGAGGTACTCGTAGGACACCGCGTTCTGCACGGCCACAACGAGCACCTGCATCACGAGGCCCATACCGACGCCGAAGACGAACATGTAGACGGACATCACCCAGCCGTTGGTCGAGCCGTCGACGAGCGAGAGCAGCCATGCGCCCAGCGTCATCAACGCCGTCCCGACGATCGGGAACACGCGGTAGCGACCCCAGCGTGTGACCAGGCGGCCAGAGGAGACCGACGCGATGAGCATCCCGAGCATGATCGGGAGCAGACGCAGGCCCGATGCCGTCGGGGTCACGCCCTTCACGTTCTGCAGGAACAGCGGCATGAAGGTGAGTGCACCGAACATGGCGAACCCGACCACGAACCCGATGGCGCTGGCCGTGCTGAACACGCGGACGGTGAACAGCTTGAGCGGGATGACGGGCTCGGCCGCGTGCCGTTCGGCCAGCACGAACGCGCCGGCCAGGGCCACGCCGAGGACCGCGGTGGCGATGCTGGGCGCCGAGGTCCAGCCCCACGAGATCCCTCCCAGGCTGGCGAAGATGATGAGCGATGTGGCCGACCCGGCCAGGAGCAGTGTGCCGGCGTAGTCGATGGCGTGGCGCACCTTGCTCAGGTGACCGGGCAGCACGGTGCCGGTGACGAACAGGGCCAGAATCCCGAGCGGCAGGTTGATGTAGAACACCCACCGCCACGAGAGATAGGTGACGAAGAGCCCACCGATGAGAGGGCCGATGACCGTGGCGATGGCGAACATGCCGCCGAACAGACCGACGTAACGGCCACGTTCGCGTGGCGAGACGATGTCGCCGACGATGGTCTGCGCGCCGACCATGAGGCCGCCGCCGCCCAGTCCCTGCAGGGCGCGAAATGCGATCAGCTCGCTCATGGTCTGGCTCATGCCGGACAACGCCGAACCGATGACGAAGATGACGATGGCGGCCTGGAAGAAGACCTTCCGCCCGTACTGGTCGCCGAGCTTCCCCCACAGTGGCGTCGACACGGTCGAGGTCAGCAGGTAGGCAGTGACCACCCAGGCCAGGTGCGATCCTCCGTGGAGGTCGGCGACGATCGTCGGCAGCGCCGTCGACACGATGGTCTGGTCCAGCGCGGCGAGCAGCATGCCAAGCAGCAACGCCCCGAGGATCAGCCACAGCCGTCGTTTGGAGATGGTCTCGGGCGTGACGGGTGCTGTGGTGATGCTCACACCCACCTCCCGTTCTCGGCCACGACCACGTTCAGAGTAGGAACGTCCCTCAGAGGGCTGCAACATGGGCGGACTTCCCGTTTCTGGCCCACGGCGGGCGCCCGGTCGGGGACAGCGGCGGCGCCCGCGTTATGGTCCGGGCATGCGTACCCGACTGACCGAGCTACTCGGGATCGAGCACCCCGTCATGCTGGCCGGGATGGGCGGCGTCTCCTACGCCCCTCTAGCGGCCGCGGTCTCCGAGGCCGGGGGGTTCGGCTGCCTCGGTGCGTCGACCATGGACAACGAGACGATGGCCGCCGAGATCGCCGCCGTGCGCCGCGCCACCGACAAGCCCTTCGGGGTGGACCTCCTCACGGCCATGCCGGGCGGTCTGACCGAGCAGGTGAAGATGATCGTCGAGGGCGGCGCCACGGCGTTCGTGGCCGGGCTGGGCGTCCCCACCGAGGTGATCGACCTGTGCCACCGGCACGGCCTGGTCGTCGTGTCCATGTGCGGCAAGGTGGCGCACGCCGTGCGGGCCGTCGACGCCGGGTGCGACCTCGTGGTGGCCCAGGGCACCGAGGCCGGGGGCCACACGGGAACCGTGGCCTCGCTACCCCTGGTGCCCCAGGTGGTCGACGCCGTGGGCGGGCGCGTCCCCGTGGCCGCCGCCGGGGGCATCTTCGACGGCCGCGGGTTGGCCGCCTCCCTGGCCCTCGGGGCCGACGGGATCTGGGTCGGGACGCGCTTCATCGCCACCCCCGAGGCCCGCGGCGTCATGGGTTACAAGGACCGGCTGCTGCAAGCCCGGGAGGACCAGACGACGGTGAGCCGGGCGTACTCGGGCAAGACGATGCGCGTCGTGCGCAACGGGTACACCGACCATTTCGACGCCCACCCGGACGAGCTCCTGAAGTTCCCCGAGCAGCTGGGTGCCGCCTTCCGGACGGGGGCCATGCACCTCGGAGGCGACTCGTCCACCGAGGGGGTGGACCTGGACCGGGAGTGCTACCCGGCCGGGCAGGGCGTGGGCGCCATCACCGAGCTGGTCCCGGCTGCAGAGCTGGTCCGTCGCTTCGTGGCCGAAGCCGACCAGACGCTGGGGCGGCTGGCCTCGTTCCACTGACAGATCGCGCCGCCGTCTCCCGCGGGCTGCGCCTCGCCGGGTTCACCCGACGTCTGCCAGCCCCACCGGGCAGGAGACCCCCGTCCCGCCCAGGCCGCAGTACCCGTTGGGGTTGGCCTCGAGGTACTGCTGATGGTACGGCTCGGCGTAGTAGAAGCGACCGGCGGGGGCGATCTCCGTCGTGACGTCGCCGTACCCGGCGTCGCGCAGCTGCGCTCCGTAGCGCGCCGCGATGCGCTGCGCCACGGCCTCTTGCTCGGGCGACGAGGTGTACACGGCGGACCGGTACTGGGTCCCGACGTCGTTGCCCTGTCGCATCCCCTGCGTCGGGTCGTGCCCCTCGAAGAAGACCGTGAGCAGCCGTTCGAAGCTGATCACCGAAGGGTCGTAGACGACGAGCACCACCTCGGCGTGGCCCGTGCGCCCGCTGCAGACCTCTTCGTAGGTGGGGTTCGGGGTGAGGCCTCCCGCGTAGCCGACCGCCGTCGTGTACACGCCCGGCAGGCTCCAGAACGTGCGCTCGGCACCCCAGAAGCACCCCATGCGCGAAGATGGCCTGCTCGGTGCCCTCGGGGAACGGCGGAGTGAGTGACGTGCCGAGCACCCGATGCGAACCGTCGACGGGCATGGCGTCTTCCCGGCCGGGCAGCGCCCGCTCGGGCGTGACCATCTCGGTCTTGTGCGAGCTGAAGAGTCCCATGTCCCCAGTATCGGCGCCGGCATGCCTCCCTCGTGCACTGGAGCGCACCACCCGGGAATATAATGATATATCATTAGTGTTCGAATAGACGACGACGGGCTCCGGCGGAGCCCACGAGGAGGGGCTCCGGCGGAGCCCGCGAGGAGGCACCGATGGCACACCGACACGATCACACCGAGCAGGAGGACACTGGGCACGAGGGCGCACACGACCACGGCGGCGGGCACGACCTCGGGCACGACCACGCCTTCCCCGGCCGCGGCATGCGCGGCCCCCGGGGCCGCTGGGGAGGCGGCCGAGGTGGCTGGGGCGGACCGCGCCGCATGCCCCGGGGTGCGGTCCGGTCCGCCATCTTGGTGGCCCTGCGGGACGAGCCGGCGAACGGCTACGAGGTCATGCGCCGCCTGGAGGAGATGAGCGGAGGCCTGTGGCGCCCGAGTCCCGGCTCGGTCTACCCGCACTTGCAGATGCTCGAGGACGAAGGTCTGGTCCGTGCCACCGACGCCGACGGCAGCCGCGTGTACACGCTGACGGACACCGGGAGGTCGAAAGCCGAGGGCGCTCCCGTGCCGTGGCCTCAGGCCGGCGAGGGCGGCGACGAGTTCCGCTCCCTCCGCGTGGCCTCGGCACAGCTGATGAGCGCGGCCAAGCAGCTCTCGATGGCTGGTTCGGCCTCCCAGCTCGAGCGCGGCGTCACCGTGGTCCAGCGGGCCCGCAAGGAGCTGTACCAGATCCTCGCCGAGGACTGAACGCGAGAAGTACGGGACCGAGCCCGGGCCCGGGACCACCACGCCGGTAGGGTGCGGAGGAACGCCCGCGCATGACGACCACATCGACAGCTCCACGTGACGGCCCCCAGGTCACCGCGGCGGTGATCATCGAGACCGTCGGTCTCACCAAGACGTACGCGGGCACCGACTTCCGCGCCGTCGACGGGCTGGACCTCAGGGTCCACACCGGTGAGGTCTTCGGGCTGCTCGGGCCGAACGGCGCCGGCAAGACGACGACGGTGGGCGTGCTCACGACGCGCGTCGTCCCCACGGCCGGGTCGGCGTCGGTCGGCGGGATCGACGTGGTGGAGCACCCGGCGCTGATCAAGCAGATGATCGGCGTCGTGTCCCAGCAGAACACCCTGGACCGACAGCTGACGCCGTGGGAGAACCTCTACTGGCACGGGCGCCTCTTCGGGATGGGAGCCCGGGACTCGCGGCGGACCGCCGACGACCTCCTCGAGCGCTTTCAGCTCTCACGCTTCGCCCAAGCCTCCGTGTACGCCCTGTCCGGTGGGATGGCACAACGGCTCATGGTGGCCCGCGCCGTGTTCCACCGGCCGGCGGTCCTCTTCCTCGACGAGCCGACCTCGGGTCTCGACCCCCAAGGCCGGCTGGCGCTGTGGGAATTGCTCGGCGGGTTGAACGAGGAGGGTCAGACCATCATGTTGACCACCCACTACATGGAGGAGGCGGACCGCCTCTGCGACCGGGTGGCGATCATGGACCACGGCAGGATCCTGGCCCTCGACAGCCCCTCGGAGCTGAAACGCAGCGTGGGCGCCGACACGGTCGTGACCGTGCGGGCCCCGGTCGACCCCGAGAGCCTGGCTGCCGTCTTCCGGGAGCGCCTCGACGGCGTCACCCGGACCCGCACCGTGGCCGACGGCGTTGAGCTGCAGGTGCGCGGCGCCGAGCGGCTCGTCCCACGTGTCGTGGAGGCCGCCGAGTCGGCCGGGATCTCGCTGGCCGACATCTCCGTGAACGAGCCCACCCTCGAGACCGTGTTCATCGACCTGACGGGGAAGGACCTGCGCGACTGATGACCACCACTCCAAGCCTCCCGCACGCCGCCTTCGGCGGAGCTGCGGCGCCGCGCGTCGCCCTGGCGCCGGGGCGGTCGGCCGCGGCCGCCAGCCGGACGGCACTCCGCGCCCTGATCCAGCGGGACCTGGTCGTCCTCTGGAAGCACAAGTTCGAGTTCACCGTCCGCACCCTCGTGCAGCCGTTCCTCTTGTGCTTCGTGTTCCTCTACGTCTTCCCCAAGATCGGCCAGGGCATCGGGGCCAGCAGGGTCCCGGGCGCGGAGTCCGCCTTCGCCACCGTGCTCGTGCCCGCCGTCGTGGGCCTGTCCATCATGTTCCAGGGCATCCAAACCGTGGCCATGCCCCTGGCCCAGGAATTCGGGTTCACCCGCGAAATCGAGGACCGGGTGCAAGCACCCTGTCCGATCTGGCTGGTTGCCATGTCGAAGGTCGTCTCGGGCGCCGCGCAGGGCCTGATCTCCGCCGTGATCGTGCTCCCGATCGCCTCGGTGGTGCATGCCGCCGGCGTCGAGGCGCAGATCCACCTGCACTGGCTGCTGATCGTGACCCTCGTCCCCCTCTCGTGCGCCTGCATGGCCTCGCTCGGGCTCCTCCTGGGCACGGCGTTCGAACCGCGCAACATCGGGCTGATGTTCGGGTTCATCGTGCTCCCGATCACCTTCCTGGGCGGCACGTACTACCAGTGGACCCGCCTCGCTCCCGTGAAGGTGGGGGCGGTCCACTGGCTGCAGATCGTCGTGCTCGTCAACCCGCTGATCTACATCAACGAAGGCATGCGTGCCGCGCTGACCGATGCCTCGCACATGCACCTCTACGTCGTGTACCCGGTCGTACTCGCCTTCACGGCGGCTTTCATCGCCCTGGGCCTGCGCAATTTCCGCGGCCGGGTCCTGTCCTGAGCGGCGCTGCGGGCACACCAGATCCTCCTCTACCTGCTCGTTCGCGCGCCCGCCGTCACGGAGGAAGGGTCACCGCGGAACGGCTCCCCATCAGCCCGACACCGAACGCGGCCGGCGCGGGCGGAAGACGCGCCTACTCGGGGACCCTCCTGGGTAGGGTGATCCGCAACGTGCCACGAGGGCACCGGCGACCGCCCCCGGGAGCCGGGGCGGCGAAGGGAACGGATCTCATGGACATGAGCGGTCACACGGCGCAGTCCGATCTGCCCGAGGCCTACCGCGCCGTCCGGGCGACGACCGAGCACCTGGCCGCCCCCCTGAGCGCCGAGGACCAGACGATCCAGACGATGCCCGACGTCAGCCCGACCAAGTGGCATCGGGCGCACACCTCGTGGTTCTTCGAGACCTTCGTGCTGGGCCATGACGCCGGCTACCGCCCGTTCGACGAGGCGTACTCGTTCATCTTCAACTCGTACTACGAGGCGGTCGGGGCGCGGCACCCCCGTGCCCGAGCGGGGCCTGCTGTCACGGCCGGGTGTCGCGGAGATCGGCCGGTACCGGGCCCACGTCGACGCCGCCATGGACTCGCTGCTGCGGGACGGAGGCGACGCAGAGCAGCGCGAGCTCGTGACGCTCGGCCTGCATCACGAGCAGCAGCACCAGGAGCTGCTGGTGATGGACATCAAGCACGTGCTCTCGTGCAACCCCTTGCTCCCGGCCTATCGCGCCGCCCCGCCGTCAGCCGCCGGCGCATCGCCACCCAAGGCCGGGTGGCTCGAGCACGACGGAGGCCCGGTCGAGGTGGGTCACGGTGGCGGCACGTTCGGGTTCGACAACGAGTTCCCCCGCCACCGTGCGCTCCTCGACACCGTTCGGCGTCGCGGACCGGCCCGTCACGTGCGGCGAATGGTTGTCGTTCATGGAGGACGGCGGCTACCGACGCCCGGAGTTCTGGCTCTTCGAGGGATGGGGCACCGTCAACGCCGAGCGCTGGGAAGCACCTCTGTACTGGACCCGGACCCACGACGACCCGGATCGCTGGTCGGTGTTCACTCTTTCGGGGATCCGGCCGGTCGACCTCGACGAGCCGGTGTGCCACGTGAGCTACTACGAAGCAGACGCCTTCGCGCAGTGGGCCGGCCACCGGCTACCCGACCGAGCTCGAGTGGGAGGTCACCGCCGTCGAGCACGGGCAGGGCGACAACTTCCTGCCTGCTGACCCAGCGGCTCAGGCTCCGCCCCACCCGCGGCCGGCGATCGCGTCGAACGCCATGTTCGGTGACGTCTGGGAGTGGACGGCCAGCGCCTATTCCGCCTACCCCGGCTTCCGGGCCGCCCCGGGCGCAGTGGGCGAGTACAACGGCAAGTTCATGGTCGGCCAGCAGGTCCTGCGTGGCGGGTGCTGCGCCACCCCGGCGGGACACGTCCGGCCCACCTACCGCAATTTCTTCCACCCCGGTGCCCGCTGGCCTTTCGCCGGCGTGCGGTTGGCCCGGGACGCCTGAGCGATGCGGTACACGATCGACGTCCACCTCTCGCCGGACGACGTGCACCAGCAGATGCGCGCCGACGCCGTCAGCGGGCTGCTGGCCCCGAGAAGTCGATCCCGCCCGTTTGGTTCTACGACGAGCGGGGCAGCCGGCTCTTCGAGGAGATCACTCAGCTCCCCGAGTACTACCCCACACGTGCCGAGCGCGCCCTGCTCGAGCGCCACGCCCCCTCCATCGCGGAACAGGCCAAGGCCGACACGCTGGTCGAGCTGGGTGCCGGCGCGTGTGACAAGACCCGCGTGCTGCTGGCCGCCCTCGACGGTGCCGGGACGCTCACCCGCTACGTGCCCTTCGACGTCAGTGACGAGTTCCTCCGGAGTGCCGCCAACTCCCTGGCCCACGAGTTCACCGCGCTCGACATCCACCTGGTCATCGGCGACTTCCACCACCACCTGGCCGAGATCCCCGCCGACGGCCGGCGCATGGTTGCCTTCCTCGGAGGCACCATCGGCAACCTGGACCCCGCCCAACGCGCCCGATTTCTCTTCGACCTCAATTGCACCATGTCGAGCGACGACTCCTTGCTCCTGGGGACCGACCTGGTCAAGGACCGCAACCGCCTGGTCGCCGCCTACGACGACGCCGCCGGGGTGACCGCGGACTTCAACCGCAACGTCCTGCACGTCCTCAACGAGAAGCTCGGGGGTGACTTCGACCCGGACCTGTTCCGCCACGTCGCACGTTGGAACGAGGAAGAGCAGTGGATCGAGATGCGCCTGCGGGCCGAGAGCGCGACCGAGGTGTCACTCGCTGCCGCCGACCTCACCGTCCGCTTCGACGAGGGCGAGGAGCTCCTGACCGAGATCAGCGCCAAGTTCACTCCCGAGCGGGTGGAGCACGAGCTCTCGGTGGCGGGGTTCGTGGTCGACGGGATGTGGGGCGCCGAGGAGGGCGAATTCCTGCTCACTCTGGCGCACCCCTACTGCTGACCGGTTCCTCCCCGCGGCACGCCGCCGGCTGCGTCGGACGTCGCTGAGGTCAACGTCGGATCGTCGCCGGCCCGACCTCGGCGTCGCCGCACCCAGGCGGCCACACCCAGCCCGACGAGCAGCGAGCACCCACCGACGCTGAGCGTGCTGGCCAGGGTCAGGTGCTTCGGCCGGTAGTGAAAGCTCACCACGTCGTCACCGGCCGGTATGCGCACCTGTTGCACCAGGTCGACGTCGGCCACCGTGACCCGGTGCGCCGCCCCACCGTTCACCGACACCGTGGCGGTCCAGCCAGAGTCCCAGGCCACCGAGCGCAGCACCGACGCGGCCGCCGAGGCACGGACACGGACCACCTCGGACTTCGTCGAGGCGGAGAGCACCTGCACGGGCAACGAGGTCCCGCCACGCGTGGTGGCGCTGACCGGCACAGGCGGTTGGGGGAGCGTGAACACCGCGTAGCCCTGGGCGAAGCCTGCGACCTGCCACGTCCCTGGCACGATGGCCGACGAGAGCGCCCCGCCAAGCTCGTAGGGACGATCGCCCACCGTGATCACCGCGAGGTGCGCCGGCAACGCACCGGTCGATGAGACGGCCAGCCCGACGGCGCCGCCGCGGGGCAGTCGCGCCGTGAGGCGGCGCGCCCCGGCGGCGACGGGAACCGGCGCACCCCAGCTGGTCGAGCCGTCCGCCCGCACCATCCCGACGCGCACCTGGGAGGGGCCCGCGGCCGGACGGCCGAACACCAGGGTGGCGGACGCCGGCGACAGCTCCTCGCCGAAGTACCACGCCGTCGAGCGCCCGGCCGGCAGCGGCGGCCGCGGCCCGGGGTAGAAGGGATAGGCCTGGTCGTTGAACTCGGCCCCGAAGCCCCGCTCCAGGACCGGATCCTGGCCGAAATATTCGCTCACCTGGTCGAGATGGTCCACCGACCGCGGGAGGGAGGCCAGCGGGACCAGGAAGTACTGCGGGACGGTCACCAGCTCGCGCAGGTTCAGCCGGTCCAGCGTGCCCGAGGACAGCTCGCCGATGTCCAGGTCGCTCTGCTCGTGCGTGTGCGTCGTCGACTCGTAGTCGTTGTTGACGATCGAGGCGTAGCCCGACACGGAGGGGAGCGCGGCGATGACATTGAGGTCGGGGACGCCCTGCGGGCTGCCCGGGTAGCTCCAGTACGTCTGCGGGTCGAAGTTCACCATGCGGGCGCCTGGCGCCAGGTGCGCCCGCATCAGCTGCTGCACCGGCGTCTGACCGGCCAGCAGGTCGTTCGGGGGCGTCCACGGGAGCTGGCTGGTCAGCGCCATCAGGCCGACGTCGGCCACCACGAACGCGGTGGCCCACCCTCGCCACGACACCGCACGCTGGTGCGGCCGGACCCACACCAACGCGGCCGCCCCGGCGCTGAAGGCCAGCGCGATGCCCGACGCCTCCCGCACCGTGGCCGTGATGTGGGGGCTGGCCCACACGGTGGGACCGGCGAAGAACGACACCAGCGACCCGGTCGCGGCGAACGCCCACACGGTGACCGCGGCGGCGAGCCCCAGCGGGAGCAACGACACGACGCGGTCCCAGCGCTGCAGGTCACCGCCCGGCCGGGCGGGCTCGGTCCGGTCGATCCACCCGGCGAAGAGCACGCAGACAGCCGTGGCCAGCGTGATCATGTTCCGGCTCTGCAGCCGCTGGTTTCCGTAGAGGGGAACGCTGTTGAACAGGTGCTCCAGCGGCGTGTTCGAGCCCAGGGCGAGGAACAGGCCGAGGGTGCCGACCCCGTAGAAGGTGAGCCGGTCACGCCAGCCGATGCGACTGGGCCACCGCCGGTGCACCAGCGTCAGCAGCGCGATCAGCGGCAAGATCCCGAGGTAGATCCCGACCTCGGGGAGGTTGTAGGTGGTGAAGAAGTTCGCCTCGCCGAGGTGCCCGTAGCCGCCGTCGAGGTACGGCACCAACGACAGGATGAGATTGCGGTCGGGGTAGCTGCCGGCGGCCGCGACCACTCCCGTTGCCCGCTGGGACTGGCGGATGGCCTCGAGTCCCGGCAGCCACTGGATGGCGGCCAGGGCCAGCGCCAGGCCGGCGCCGGCGGCGCCGCGCGAGACCACGCGCCACCACTTCTCCCGGTTCAGCCCGGCCGAGAAGACGGCGAAACCGAGGACCAGCCAGGCCTCGTCGAGCATGGCCTCCGGCGCCCCGGCCAGGATCACGCTGGCGTAGGCGGCTCCGAGCAGGACGGCCCACCGCCAGCGCCCGTCCCGGACGATGTGGAGTACGGCCAGGAGCATCCAGGGGATGGCGAGGAAACCCTCTGTCATGTCGAGGTGGTTCACCTGGCTCAGGACCGGTCCGGCGAAGGCGTACGTCAAGGCGGCCAGGAACCCAGCCACGGTCGAGATCCGCAGGGCCCGCAGGAAGACGTACATCCCGACGGCGATCCCGGCGTAGACGACGATCTCGGTGGCCAGCCATGCGGCGCGGTCGGGCAGGACGACGAAGAACCCGATGAGGGGGTAGAAGGCGCCGGCGTTGAAGTCGGCCATGAGCGGCGTCCCGCTGAAGATGTACTGGTTCCAGAAGGGAAGCTGCCCGTGGCGCAGCATGGAGCCGACGAGTACGCGCAGCGGATAGTTCTGCTGCAGGTTGTCGCCGGTCATCAGGAGGCGGCCACCGACGAGGTCGGGCAGCAGGAAGGCCGCGGCGGGGATGGCGACCAGGACGACGTAGGGCCACAGGGGCCCCAGGTGCGCTCGGAGTCTGCTCACGTGCGGGTCCGGTGCATCGAAGATCATCGGCCGTGCCACGGCTGGATCGCGACGGAGCGCCGCGGGACGGGACGACAGGCGCAAGCTAGCCGCCGGCCCGTCGGCGCGTGGGACGCGTCAGCGGGCGCTGTCGGTCGCCGAGCCCGCGGAGCCCGAGGCCTCCGTCCGGGTGATGTCGCTCGACGTGGCCCGCCACTGGACATTGGGCGCCAGTGCGGGGCGCTCCAGGCGATCGATGTGCGCCTTGGCGATGGAGAGGAGGTCGGTCAGGAGGTCGTCACCGAGCAGGTGGGCCGTGAGGCCCAGGTCGAGCAGCTTGGTGTGCGCCGCATTGTAGTAGTGCTCTTCGAGCTCGACACGGGGGTCCTCGAGGTGCGCGATCTCCGCCCCGCCGGCGGCGTGGGCCACCTTCTCGGCGAGCTCCATGACCGAGTAGGACTCGGTGAACTGGTTGAACACCCGGAACTCCCCCGGTTGGGCCGGGTGCAAGACGGCCAGCTCGACGCAGGCCAGGGTGTCGCGGATGTCGAGGAAGCCGCGCGTCTGGCCGCCCTTGCCGTAGACGGTCAGCGGCTCCCCGGCTGCCGCCTGGATCACGAAACGGTTGAGCACCGTTCCGAACACGGCGTCGTAGTCGAACCGGGTGGCCAGATCCGGGTGGAGGGTCGTCTCCGCCGTCGACTGTCCGTAGACGACACCCTGGTTCAGGTCCGTGGAGCGCAGGCCCCAGGCCCGACAACAGAAGGCGATGTTGTGGCTGTCGTGGACCTTGGAGAGGTGGTAGAAGCTGCCCGGCTGCTTCGGGAAGGGCAGCACGTCGGTCCGACCACGGTGCGTGATCTCGATGTAGCCCTCCTCGATGTCGATGTTCGGCGTCCCGTACTCACCCATTGTCCCGAGCTTCACCAAGTGGATCGACGGGTCCACCTCGGCGATCGCGTACAAGAGGTTCAGTGTGCCCACCACGTTGTTCACCTGCGTGTAGACCGCGTGCTTGCGGTCCACCATCGAGTAGGGGGCGCTGCGCTGCTCGGCGAAGTGGACGATGGCGTCCGGCCGGAACGAGCTCACCATGTCGGAGGCGAACGCATCCTCGGTGAGGTCTCCGATGAAGACGTCGAGCCGTTCGCCCGACACCTCCTCCCAGCATGCGACCCGCCGCTGCAACGACGCGATCGGCACCAGGGAGTCCACGCCCATCTCGAGGTCGTAGGTACGCCGTGCGAAGTTGTCGGCCACGCCAACCTGGTGGCCGGCACGCGAGAGGTGCAGCGCCGTCGGCCAACCCAGGTACCCGTCCCCCCCCAGCACCAGAATCCGCATCCCACACCTTCCGTTTCGGTGACGGTCAGATTTCACCTACGTGACAGTCTGCATTGTCCCGCTGTAACCTGGGAGGATGCTGAGACCGCCTCGGGCTCGGCGGGCCGCTTCCCCCGCCCGGCACTGCTGTGACAGAATCACTGCAGTTTGATGACGATTTTCGGCACGGGCGAGACGCAGGTCCCGGCGTGCCGGTGAGGAAACCCCCGATGGAGCTCGTCCCCCCGAGCACGACCGTCACGACCCACGATGCGGCCGGCGTCACGCCGCGCCCGTCGTCGTCGCAACCTCAGATCCCGAACCTCACCCGCGCGACGGTGCTCGGGTTGGTCGGCTCGGCCTCCATCACCGCCGGGGGCGTCCTGGGTGGGCAGTCGTTCGAGACGCACCTGCCGGGCGCTTGGTTCTTCGGCATGCCCGGCGGGCTCTTCGGGTCGCTCGGCACCTCGAGTTCGCTGCCCACCATCGCGTCGCTGGCCCTCGTGTTCGGCGGCCTGATCCTGCTGACCCGGGTGTGGCTCGGCCTGTTGCGCTGCCTGCGCGACCATCCGGGCTTCCCGGTGCGGCGCGTGGTGCTGGTCGTCGCCATCTGGGCCGTGCCCCTGTTGCTCGCCCCCCCGCTCTTCAGCCGTGACGTGTACTCGTACGCCGCGCAGGGCGAGATGATGAGCCACCACATCAACCCGTACTCCTACGGGCCGAACGTGCTCGGGTCCACCCCGTTCAACGGGATGGCCGACTCGGTGTGGGCGGGCGCCGAGTCCCCCTACGGCCCCACGTTCCTCGGCCTCGACGGCGTGCTCGACCAGGCCTCCGGTCACCAGATCCTGGCCGATCTGGTCCTCCTGCGTCTGCTCGCCGTGGCCGGCATCGCCCTCGTGGTCGCCGCCACCCCCACACTCGCCCGGGCGCTCAAGCACGACCCCGCCCACGCCGTGGTGATCGGTGCCGGCTCCCCCCTCGTCCTCCTGTCCTTGGTCGCCGGCGACCACAACGACGCGCTGATGGCAGGCCTGCTGGTGGCCGGTCTGGCCGTGGCCAAACGCGTCGGGACCGTGCCGGGGGTCATCCTGTGCGCGCTGGCTGCGGGCGTGAAGTCGCCGGCACTCCTCGGCGTGCTCTTCCTCGGGTGGGTCTGGCCGGGACCCGACGCGTCCACGCGGCGGCGTATCGGCCATGTCGCCGGCGCCGGACTGATCGCTCTGGCCACCCTCGAGGTCGTGTCCCTGGTGACTGCGACCGGCTGGGGGTGGTTGCGCACGTCGACCACGGCGGATGCCGCCTTCACCGGCGTCACGCCGGTGAACCTGGTCGCACGCGCCGTCTCCATCCTGAGCCACCTCTTCCAGGTCCCGGTCTCGGTGCTTGACGCCCGGCCCGTCTTCAGCGTGCTCGGTGTCATGGTGGCCGCCTACGTCGGCTACCGGCTTCTGCGGCGGTCCCCCCGTGAGGGTGTGGTGGGCTGCCTCGGCCTGACGCTGTTGGTCCTGGCCCTGCTGGGGCCGATCGTCTGGGCCTGGTACGTGACCTGGGGCGTGCTCGTGGTGGCGCCCGCCGCCGTGGGCCGCATCCGCACCGCCGTCATCGTCATCAGCACCTTCTGGGCCTTCGCCGGCGTGACGGCCGTGCACGGGATCTGGGTGCGGATGCTCCACACCTTCCCCATCACAGACCTGCTCCTCCTGGCACTGCTGGCGGCCGTGGCCATCATGCCGCTGAACCTGTTCGCAGCCGCCGCCACACGGGCCCGGCTGCCCCGGCCCTCCCCCGGCCTGCTGACCGGCGGCGGCGCACCCGCCTGACCGGGCCGGCGGCCTCAGTCGGCCAGGGCGAAGGCCGAGACGACCCGCGTCGGACGCAACCGCACGGCCAGCTCGCCGACGACGCCGTTCCGAGCCCCGTACTCCTCGGCCCGCGACGCCCCCATGTAGCGACCGCCGATCCGCTCCGCCAGTCGGCGCACCTCGTCGAGGTCGTCGCTGAGATCGACGACGCCCTCGACGGTCACGAAGCTGAACGGCGGCCGGTCGTCGTCCACGCACAGCGACGCCCGGGAGTCGCGGGCCAGGTTCCTCCCCTTGACCGTCCCGGCGCCGGTGGTGAACACCAGGAAGCCGTCCGGCTCGACGTCGTACCAGACGGGCGCCACGTGCGGACGCCCGTCGGCACGCACCGTTGCCAGCTTGCCGGTGCGCGGCGGGGTCGAGGCCAGGAAGGCGTGCACCTGCTCGCCGGTCATCGGCCGGTAGGGCACCGGACCCCTCAGCCGGGCCGGCCGCCGTGGGCCGCGAAGGTCTCCGACCACGCCTCGATCATCGGCCCGAAGGCGGCGGGGTTGTAGGCATCTTCCTCGTAGGAGAACTGCATGTCCCCCGCGTAGTGCAGAACGGTGATGTTGTGGGCCTGGTGGATCGAGCCGTCCCCCGGATCCTTCATGCGGTTCTCGATCCGGCAGATCCACCAGCCGCGCTCCTCGTCGCACACGCACCACGCGTGCGGGAACGTGGTCATGGCGCGGTTGGGCCACTCCGCCATCGTGCGCGAGATCCACTCGTAGATCTCGTCACGACCGTGGAACTCGCCGAACGTGTGTTCCAGGTAGACGGCGTCGTCGGTGAACAGGTCGGCCCAGGCGCGCCAGTCGCCACTCTCGCCACACTGTGCCGCTGTGTCGATGAAGTTCTGGTGGGCCCGCTCCAGCTCCTCCCGGCTCCATCGTGGGCTCATGATTTCAGGATCCATTCGCTCATGGTCACGCTCCGCAGGGTGCTCAGGTCGGTGAAGGCGTTGATCTCCTCGATCATCTGGGTGATGTGGGCATTCATGCGCGCCGGGTCGCCGTCGGCACAGTAGAAGAGCATCGGGTCGGTGACGTGCTCCAGGGAGGGCCACGCCTCCTCCACGATGGCCCGGTACGGCGGCGCCCCGGCCTCGAGCGCCCGGAAGACCGCGTTGCGTACGTAGCGGGCCCGGGGCTGGATCGCCTCGGTGATGGGCGAGATCCGCGTGTGCCACCGCGTGATCCAGTCGTCGAAGCCGAGGTCGGGGTGCTGCTCGATGAGCGCCACGGTCAACACGCCGGGCGAGCGCTCCCCGTCGGGCCACGTCCGGGGCCCCGACCACCGGTTCGCCCCGTAGTCACGGTAGAGCGACTCCACGACCGAGTAGCCCACCACCCGTTCGGCCGCCGCAGCGAGCACCTCCTCGTAGGGCTGCCGGTAGTCCACGGCGTCGAGCCACACCGAGACCAGCGCGTGCAGGGGCGTCTCCCCCTCGGGCGTCGGCACGGGCGCGGGGATGTCGCTCTCGGGGTCCCACACGTCCACGGTCAGCCGGTGGGGGCCGAGTGCCAGCAATTCGCCCGACAGGCGCCCGAGGACGAGGTCGGCCACCTGGGCCCGCGTGCTCGCCGGGTCGAACCACGTCAGGTACATCAATTTCTCCACCGCGTCACCCCCCTCCACCGCGACCACGAAGCTGCAGCCCGCCCCGGACGCGGCGCCGCACCCCCGCGGTCGTTCTCACCAGGTGAGGCCCAGCGCCTGGCGCATGGTGGCCTCGAACTCCCGGTCCCCGAGCGAGCGCCGCAGCCCGAGCACCATGGCCGCGTCGGTCCCCACCTCCACCCGCACCGGGCCGGAGGGGTCCTCGATGGCCCCGGCCACGGCCTCGGCCACCACCTCGGGCCCGGGCCGACCCTCGGGCCCGGTGACCGTCTCCACCGTGCCCGCCCACTGGGCGTAGAGGTCGTCGTACACGTCTGGCCCGCGGTGGTCCTCCCCCGCCTTCATGCCAGGCGCGATGTACCCGGGTTCGATGATCACGACGCGGATCCCGAAGTGGCCGAGCTCGAGGTACAGGGTCTCGGACATGGCCTCGAGCGCATGCTTGGAGGCGGCGTAGGCGCCCGCGAGCGGGGTGCCGATCTTCCCCTGCACCGAGCTGATGTTCACCAGCACGCCACTCCCCCGCGCTCGCCACGCCGGCGCCACCGCCTGCACGACACGCAGCGCGCCGACCACGTTGACGTCGAGCACCTTGGTGAACGCCTCGGACGGGAAGGACTCGAGCGGGCCGTGGCCCGCCACGCCCGCGTTGTTGACGACGGCGTCGAGCTCGCCGGCGGCCTCCACAGCGGCCCGCACCGAGTCATCGTCGCTCACGTCGAGCGGCAGGTTCAGCACGGTCGGCAGGCCTCCGAGCGACGCCACGTCGCGCGCCGTGGCCACCACTTCGTGCCCCCGGGCGGCCAGGACCTCGACGGTGGCGCGCCCGATGGCGCGCGCAGCGCCGGTGACCAGGACGCGCACGGCTCAGGCCGCCTGCCCGGGCGTGAGCCCCGTGAGCTCCTCGCTCACGGCCCACAGACGATGCGCCGCATCGGGGTCGAGCGCCCATGTCCGGGGCTGCCTGGCCTTGCACTTGACGAAGTACCTCCCGGTCACGTCGTCGACCTCGGGCGACGAAGCCAGGTACACCGACGTCCGGGCCCCCTTCGCCGGCGACAGGAAGAACGGGCCGGCGACGGTGACCCCGAAGGCGAGCAGGCCACCGGCGTCGCCGTCGCGGGCGTAGCCCGTGCGGACCGTGCCCGGGTGCAGGCAATTGGACGTGACACCGGTGCCCTCGAGCCGCCGGGCCAGCTCGTTGGAGAACAAGATGTTGGCCAGCTTCGACTCGCCGTAGACGCGCATCGGGCGATACGAGCCCTCGGACTGGAGATCGTCGAAGGGGACCCCCCGGCGCGCCGCGGTGTGCGCCGTCGAGCTCACGGTCACCACGCGTGCGGGCGCCGACGCCTGGAGACGCTCGAGCAGCAGGTTGGTCAGGAGGAACGGACCGAGGTGGTTCGTGGCGAACGTGGCCTCGTACCCGTCGACCGTGACCCGGCGCTGGCTGAGGACGACCCCGGCGTTGTTCACCAGGACGTCGATGCGGGGAGCCAGATCGAGGATCTCCTCGGCGCCCCGGCGCACCGAGGACATGTCGGACAGGTCGAAGACGACCAGCTGCACCTCGGCTTCGCCGTCGAGTCGCTCGACGAGCGATCCCACCGCGGCGCGGCCCTTCTCGGCGTTGCGGGCGCCCACCAGCACCCGCGCACCCATGCCGGCCAGCGCGGCGGCTGTCTCGAGCCCGATGCCTGAATTGCCGCCCGTCACGACGACTGTCTTGCCCTTCATGTCCGGCAGTGCCCCGATCCTCCTCGTGACGAGCCGGGGCCAGCATCGCACACGGCGTGCGGCGGCGGGCGTCCGCCGACACGATGACCGTGGCCGTGGCTCTGGCCGGGGGCCCGCCTCAGCGCCAGGTGTCCCGGGCTTCGACGAGCCCTCGGACGGGATGGAGGAAGCTCCCGCTCAACGTCCGCTCCTCACTGCGCATGCGCCACCGCAGCAGCTCCTTCGCCGCCTCCCAGGCCGCCGCGCTGGACCCTGCCGGGTCGCGGGCCAGCAGGTCCCGGCACTGCCCCGGATCCTCCTCGAGGTCGAACAGCAGGGGCGGAAAGACGTCCGCATCGGCGGCGAACTGCACGTACTTGTGGCGCGGCCCGCGAGATACGGCCAACGCGCAGTGGCTCATGGGGATGCCGAGCATCCTCTCGGCCGTCCGCTGCACCGGGTCGGCGAAGCTCCACTCGAAGTGCGCCGTGTCGCGCCAGTGCTCCGGGGGCGGCTCCCCGCGCACGAAGGGCGCCAGCGAGAAGCCGTCCGCCTGCAGCGGGACCTCGACGCCGAGAAAGTCGCAGAGCGTCGGCAACACGTCCACCGACTCGGTAACGGCGTCGACCACCGTCCCGCGGCCGGCGTCCGCCTCCCGCCGGGGATCGACCACGATCAGTGGGACGTGGTAACTCTCGTCCCAGTAGCCCAGCTTCTCGAGCAGCCAGTGGTCGCCACCCATCTCGCCGTGGTCGCTCGTGACGACGACGAGCGTGTCGCGCGCCAGCCCGCTGCGCGCCAGATAGTCGAAGAGCTCGGCCAGACCGTCGTCCACCTCCCGCTGGGCCCCGTAGTAGGTGGCCCGGAGCTGGCGCCGCTCCCGCTCGTCACGGGGCGCACCCACCCCGCGGACGCCCATGGCCATGGCGCCGAGCGGGTGGATCGCCGCCTCCTCCTCGGGCGTGGCACAACCGGCGAACGGCCCGACCGCCTCCGCGGGGTACAGGTCGTGGTATCCAGGCGGGTTCCGGCGCGGCGGGTGCGGGCGAATGAACGAGGCGTGCACGAAGAAGCGCTCGTCACCGTGCCGTTCGAGCCAGTCGACCACCGCTTCGCGTATGAACGTGGTCTGCGAGTGCTCGGCGCCGAAGCGCGCCGGCGCCCAGGTCGACCCATGCTCGTCGGCGCCGGGGAAGCCCACGACGGCCTGGTAGAGGTCGTGCGGGTTGGCGGGGACGTCGATGCCCCGCGCCGCCAGCCAGCGGCCCCAGGCCGGGCTGCCCTGCTCCCACGGGTCGACCACCACGGGCTCGAACCCCGGCAGCGTGCTCTCGTAGGTGAACAGCCGGGGGTCCCCCGCCGGGACCGTCCTCGGGTCGACCGACGTGTCGGTGTACCCGAAGAGGACGGCGCGGTAACCCGCCTGGCGCGCCAGCAGGGCCACGTTGGTGAAGCGGGCGTCGAGTGGCGTCCCGTTCAGGATGCTCCGGTTCTGGTGCTGGTAGGTGCCCGTGTAGAGGCACGCCCTCGACGGGCCGCACGGTGAGGCATTCGCCCAGTGGTTGGCGAAGAGCACGCCCTGCCCGGCCAGCGCGTCGAGTGCCGGAGTCTCGACCACGGGGTGACCCAGGGCCGAGAGGCAGTCGCCTCGCCACTGGTCCACTGTGATGAAGAGCACGTTGCCGGCCGGGGGCACGGACCCACTCTTACCCATGGCGGCCTGATGCTTGCCCATGGCCGGACCGGCTGGCCCGCCCCTCAGGAGGTCCGGACCGACGTCCCGCCGAGCTTCGTCCCGAACGCAATGAGCCACGAGCCCACGCGGGAGGTCACGGCAGGTCGCTGCGCACGCGCCGCAGTGCCGGCAGCCTGATGCCGCACCCTGGCGCGGGGAGTGCCCCTGCTGCTGCGGCGGGTCGGGGCCGCGGCGACGAGGTCCCCACGATGGGCGTCGGCCTGGGACTGCAGCGCTCTCGCCTGGATCATGGGTTCAACTCCCGCACAACCATGCGGTTCATCCTATCCCACGCTTGATATCTAAGCAAGAATATCCTAATATAGCCGTATGCCTATGTTCACCGAGGAAGTGACGATGCCCGACGTCGTGTCGGTGGCCGCTGCCCCGTCGCTGGCCTGCGACCTGTCCTGGCTCCTGTCCGTGGCGGCCCGCCCCTCGATGCAGGCCCGGTATCCGCAGCTGGCCGAGATGTTCAACGGGCGCGAGCACCTGACGGCGCGACTGCGTAGCTTCTGGGCGGACGGCGCGGACGAGATGTGCTTCACCGAGATGCAGGTCCTGGCCCACCACGGGGGGGCGACGCGCCGGACCGAGCCCGAGGCTCTCTGGCGCGGCGTGGAGGCGGCCGTGCGCACGATCCCGATGGACCTCGAGCTGCCCTCCGAGACCCCCGAGGAGCGTGCCGCCGTGTTCGAGCGGATCCGCCAGCTCAAGGAGTCCCCGGCGCTGCTCCGCTCGTACCTGGACCTCCTCCGCGAGGTGTGGGAGCCGGTGGACGGCATGTGGCAGCAGTCCCTCCCCCTCATCGAGGAGGCCGGGCGGCATGTCGTGGCACAGTTCGAGCGGGGCAGGTCATTGGAGTCGTTCATAACGCCGGGGTGTGACATCCTGCGCGACCGCCTACCGCTCATTGCCGCCAACGTGCGGCGTGGGCTGCCCCTGCTCTTCGTCCCCTGCCTCTTCTTCGGCACGTCCATGTACCTCGAGTTCGCCGACCTGGTCGTGATCGGCACCGGGGTCGGCCAGGGGGACGTCCTCGCCCGGGCCCGGACCGAATCGGTGGCGCGCCGGCTCAAGGCGGTCGCCGATCCGACCCGGCTGGCCCTCCTCCACGCGCTGGCCGGCGCGCCCGGAACGATCGGTGAGCTGGCCTCCCACTTCGGGCTGGCCCAGCCCACGGTGAGCATGCACGTGAAGGTGCTGCGCCAGGGAGGCCTCGTGCGGGCCGAGCGCCGCGACGGGAAGCTCGAGCTGCGTGCCGACCCGTCGGCGGTCGAGTCGCTCCTCGAGGACTTCCGCCGCGCCGCGCTCCACGGCGGGCCGGCTTCGGCTCAGGACGCCTCCGGCGCCAGCACCACCGGGAGTGACCGTATGCCCGCGACGGTGGTGGACAACACGGGCTCGGCCGGGCCCGTGACCGCGTAGACGGGAAACCGGGCCAGCAGTTCCTCGAGGAAGACGCGCGCCTCCAGCCGGGCCAGGCTGGACCCGAGGCACACGTGCTCGCCGAACCCGAAGGCCAGGTGCACCGGGTTCACCGGCCGCCGGACGTCGAACCGGGCGGCATCGGGGCCGAAGACCAGCTCGTCCCGGTTGGCCGAGGCGTAGAGCATGCACAGGTAGTCCCCCTCGCCGACCGCCTTCCCCCCCACGACGGTGTCGCCCGTGGCCGTCCGGCACATGGCGTGCACCGGGGTGACCCAGCGCAGGCACTCCTCGACCGCGCCGGGGAGGAGCGTGGGGTCGCCAGCCAGCAGGGCCCGCTGCTCCGGATGCTCGTGCAGGACCTCCGCCGAACCCGACAGGAGGGTGCGGGTCGTCTCGTTGCCGGCCACCAGCAGGGTCAGGAGGAACATGAACAGCTCCTCCTTGCTCAGCGGGTACCCGCCCACCTCGCTGCCGACGAGCAGCGACACCAGGTCGGTCCCGGGGTGGTCGCGCTTGGCCCGGATGTGCTCCACGATGAAGGCCGCCAGTTCGCCCAGGGCGCCCGCCGTCTCGCCGGCGGGCAGGTCCGGAGACTCGATCGCCGCGTCGGACCAGCGGCGGAAGTCTCCCCGGTCGGCCTCGTCGATCCCGAGCAACTCGGCGATCACGGTCAGTGGGAAGGGTGCGGCCAGACGGGCCACGAAGTCGATCTCCTCGTCGGACGGCACCGAGTCGAGCAGGTTGCAGGCGGCGGCACGGACCGACGGCGTGAGTCCGGAGAGGGAGCGCGGGGTGAAGCGCCGGTTGAGCACGCCGCGGAACGACGAATGCCCCGGCGGGTCCATGTGCAGCAGCGAGGGCGCTCGCATCTCGTTGGCCCCCGTGCGCACGGGGTCGTTCACGAGGGCGCCCCGGCTCGAGCAGTACAGGGCCGGGTCGCGGCTCAGGTTGCGGATGTCCTCGTAACGGGTCACGACCCAGAAGCCGGACGCGCACCGGTGCACGGGGTCCTCACGGCGGAGCCGGGTCAGCACGTCGTGATAGTCGTCTCGCACGAAGAACGAGGCCCGCCGGGGATCGACGTCGAGGAGCCCCAGGTCGGGCTGGTCGTCGGGCACGCGGCGAGCGTACTGTGCTCCACGATGCGGACCGAGTACGACAGGCTCTACATCGGCGGCCGCTGGCAGCGTCCGGCCCGGGACGACCGGATCACGGTGGTCTCACCTCACACGGGTCGGCCCGTCGGCGCCACGCCGTGCGCCACCGGGGCGGACATCGACCGCGCCGTGACCCTCGCCCGCCAGGCTTTCGACGATTCGCCGTGGCCCCGCCTCGAACCCGAGGACCGGGCGGCGGCCGTCACGCGCGTCCTGCGCGCCTACGAGGCGCGCACCGCCGAGATGACCGAGGTCGTCATCGCCGAGATGGGCTCCCCCCGGTGGTTCGCCGAGCTGGCGCAGGGGCCGGGCGCCGCCGCCATGCTGTCCACCTTCCTCGACGCGGCGCGCCAGATCGCATGGGAGCAACCCGGCAGCGGGCACAACGCCGGGGCGGTCGTCCGACGGGAGCCCGTCGGGGTGGTGGGTGCCATCACCCCGTGGAACGTGCCCCAGCTCGTGATCATGCCGAAGTTGGCCCCGGCGCTCCTGGCCGGCTGCACCATCGTGGTCAAGGCGGCTCCCGAGTCGCCGCTCGACGCGCTGCTGCTGGCCGAGATCCTCGACGAGGCCGAGCTGCCCGCCGGCGTGGTCAGCATCCTCGTGGGCGGGCGTGAAGCCGGCGAGCACCTGGTGCGGCACCCCGGCGTGGACAAGATCGCCTTCACCGGGAGCAGTGCCGTCGGGCGGCGCATCGCCTCCCTGTGCGGGGAGCGCCTGGCCCGCTGCAGCCTCGAGCTGGGCGGGAAGTCAGCCGCCGTGGTGTTGCCCGACGCCGACCTGACCCGGACGGCGGCGGGCCTCAAGTTCGCCTCGTTCCTCAACAACGGACAGGCCTGCGTGGCCCAGACCCGGGTGCTCACCCCCCGGCGGCGCTACACCGAGACGGTGGACGCGCTGGCCACCATGGTCGAGGGGATCGCGGTGGGCGACCCGGCCGACCCCGCCACCTACGTGGGGCCGCTGGTGGCCCGGCGCCAGCAGGAGCGCGTGCTCGACTTCCTGCGCCAGGCCGAGGCCGATGGCGCCCGCACCGTCGTCGGCGGGACCGCCCCACCCGCCGGCGGAGGCGACGGGTGGTACGTCTCGCCCACGCTCCTGGCCGACGTCGACAACACCATGGCGGTGGCACGCGAGGAGATCTTCGGCCCGGTCGTGTGCGTCATGCCCTACGACGACGAGGACGACGCGGTGCGGATCGCCAACGACTCACCGTTCGGGCTGGCCGGGTCGGTCTGGTCCAAGGACCGTGCCCACGCCACCGACGTGGCCCGCCGCATGCGCACCGGGATGGTGGGCATCAACGGGTTCGCACCCGACCTGTGGTCGCCCTTCGGCGGGTACAAGCAGAGCGGCATCGGTCGCGAGTACGGCCCGGTCGGCCTGGAGGGCTACCTCGAGTACAAGTCGCTCTACGGGGCGGCGTGAACCAGGCGACCCAGACGTGAGCGGGCCGGCCACGTCACCCTTCCCCGCCTCCGAGGAGCACGCGCCGCTCTCGGGGATCGACGAGTTCCTGGTGCACAACGCGCCCTACCCGCTGCGTGTGATGTGGACGCCCGACGCCCAGGCCTACGAGCGGGTGTGGTTCACCTGCCAGGACTCGGTGGGCGAGCTCCTGGTCGTCATCGGCCTGGCCTTCTACCCCAACTTGGGCACCGCCGAGGCGTTCGCCATCGTCAACGTCCGGGGGCGGCACACCACCGTGCGGGCGCACCGGGCCATGCCGAATGACCGCATGGACATGACGGTGGGGCCGTTCCGGTTCGAGCTCGTCGAGCCGTTCCGCCAATGGCGCCTCGTTCTCGAGGACAACGAGCACGGCATCGCCTACGACATGGGGTGGCACGACACCAAGCGCCCCGTGTTCCGCCAGCTCGGCGCCGGCATGATCGTCCGCGGCCGCGCCCTGAGCCCCGTGGCCGGCTACGACGGCTTCGGCCGCCAAGACGGGTGGGTCGAGGCGCATGGCGAGCGGTTCGCCCTGAGCCCGCCGTCGCACCGCGGCACTCGCGACCACCATTGGGGCACCCGCGACGGTGTGGGCGGGCCCGGCCGCTACATGGGCATGCAGCACCCACACAGCGGTGAGTGGGTCGAGTTCGAGGACTTCGGGATCTGGGGCGACCACGTGCTCTACAACATCGGCGACCCCCGCAAACGGAGCGCCACGCTGACCGGGCGAACCCACCGCATGCGGTTCGAACCCGACACGCATCTCTTGGTGTCCGGCGAGGTCGACCTGACCTTTGCCGACGGCTCGGTGCGGACCATGGCCTTCGAGCGCCTGGGCAACCAGATCGCGTTCTTACGCTGTGGCATGTACGGCGGGCCCAACGGCGGCACGCCCGACGGCGACTTGTGGCACGGGATGGCGGTGGCCGAGGGAGGCGAGGTGGTGGTGTCGGGCGAGTCCTACGACGTGAACGACCCGGCGGTGCGCAGCCGCCTGGCCGGGCAGGACCAGCACCACTGCCGCGTCACCTGTGACGGCGAGGTCACCTACGGCCTGGTCGAGCCCTACGACACCCTGTGCTACGAAGTCGCCAAGGCCGGGGTGATGGGGTTCTCGCTGCTCGAGTAGCCCGCGGGGGCCGCCCCGACGGCCTCAGCCCGTGGCCGTCTGGGGGAGGTAGATGACGGCCCGCCAGCGGCCCGTCATCTCGGCCAGGCACAGTGCCCCCCCGGTGCGCACCGCCCACGTGACGACCGCGGCGTCGTCGGCGGACGGCGGCGTGCGCACGAGCAGTCCCCGCCGGGCGTGGTCCTGGCGCACCACCCAGCCCTCCGGCACGGTCACGCCCACGTCGGCGAGGCGCGCCACCGCCTTGGCGCCGGTGGGGTGCATGACGCCGATGGTGACGCCCTCGCGGTCGCGGCGCTTGGCTGCGGCGGGCATCAGGGTCGTCATGGTGACCGGGGGCGCCCGGTTGCCGAAGAAGGCGAACAAGCCGGCGGCCGGCTCGGGTTCGCTCGCGTCCTCGTCGATGCCCGGCATCAGGTTGACCCAGCCACCGGCCGCGACACGCAGGCGGCCGAGGGCGGTCGCCACCTCCCCCACGTCGGAGGGGAGGAAGTCCAGGGTCCGGGTCTCCCGACGCGGTCGTGCACCTGCCGTCACGCTGCAGGCTTACCCAGTGACCGCTACCGTGGGCAACTCGTGGGGCTCGACCTGGTGGACACGCTGCGCAGCACGGGCGCCGCCCGGCGATTCGACCCCGGGCCCGTGCCCGACGAGGTGCTGGTGCGCCTCCTCGATACGGCGCGCTACGCCCCCAGCGGCGGCAACCGGCAGGGCTGGCGCGTCGTCGTCGTCAAGGAGCCGGCCCGGCGCGCCGCGCTGCGCGACCTCTACCTGACCGGTTGGTACGAGTACCTGGCCATGGGAGCGGCCGGCCTCGTGCCCTGGGCCCCGGTCACCGACCGCGCCGCGGAAGCAGCCGCCCTGGCCGAGGCGCCGCGCTTCGCCGAGGCGGGAGCGGCGAACCCGGGCTTCGCCGAGACGCTCGATTCCGCTCCCGTCCTGCTGCTCGTCCTGGCCGACCTGCGTGCCCTGGCCGCCGTCGACCGCGACCTGCCGCGGTACACGCTGGCCGGCGGTGCGTCGATCTACCCGTTCGTGTGGAGCGTGCTGCTGGCCGCCCGCTCCGAGGGCCTGGGCGGCGTCATGACCACGATGCCGGTGCGGCAGGAGCCCGACGTGCGGGCGCTCTTCGACATCCCCGAGACGGTCGCGGTCGCCTCCCTCGTCGTGCTCGGGCGCCCCGTCTCCCAACCGAGGCGCCTGCGGCGCTCGCCGGTGAGCGAGTTCGCCTGGTTCGACCGCTACGAGGGCGCGCCACTGCCCGACCCGGAGTCCTGAAGGCACCGACCTGGCGCGGACCGGGCGCCGGGCCGCCGTGCTCAAATGGGCCATGGCACAGAATGTCCTCGGCGAAGTCCTCGAACCCTGCAGCAGCGACCCCCTGACCGGCTTCTACCGAGACGGCTGTTGCAACACCGGGGCGGAGGACGTCGGCGTGCACACGGTGTGCACCCGCGTCACGGCGGAGTTCCTCGAGTTCTCCGCGTCGGTCGGCAACGACCTGTCCACGCCGCACCCGGAGTTCGAATTCCCCGGACTGCAGCCCGGGGACCAGTGGTGCCTGTGCGCCCCGCGCTGGCAGCAGGCTCTCGAGGCCGGCGTGGCCCCGCCGGTGATCCTGTCGTCCACCCACGCCGCCACGCTCGAGTGGTGCGAGCTGGGCGACCTGGTGGCCCACGCCGTCGCTCCCTGAGCGAGCCGCGCCCAGTGTGCACGCCCGGAGCGCGCGTCGGTACGCACCGAGACCACACGGACCGGACAGACCCGGAGGAGGTCGCACCTTGGAACGCAATGCGGACGGGACGGTCGTCAGCATGACCAAGACGCTCGACCGCCCGGCGGAGATCACCGAAGCATGAGCGGGACCGGCTCAGGCGTCGGCCCGATGATCGACGCCGCGTGGGAGGACAGCGTCCTGCCCGCCCTGTGCGAGTACACCCGGATCCCCTGCCTCTCCCCCGCGTACGACCCGGACTGGGCCGAGCGCGGCGCCATGGCCGCGGCGGCCCGGCTGCTGCGCGAGTGGGTGCACGACCAGGACGCGGCGCTGCAGACGGAGATCATCGAACTCCCCGGCCGCACGCCGCTGCTTCTCATCGACAACGGCGGGTCCGGGGACCCCGTCCTCGTGTACGGCCACATGGACAAGCAGCCTCCGCTCGGCACCTGGCGCAACGGCCTCGGGCCCTACGAGCCCGTGCCGCGACGGCGACCTCCTCTACGGACGGGGCACGGCCGACGACGGCTACGCCACCTTCGCCGCGGTGACGGGCCTGCTGGCGGCCGGCGGCGGCAGCGGTCGGGTGCTCGTCCTGATCGAGGCCAGCGAGGAGAGCGGGAGCCCCGACCTGCTGGCCCACATCGAGCACCTCAGGGAGCGCATCGGGACACCCCGGCTCGTCGTCTGCCTCGACTCGGGCGGCCTGAGTTACGACCGCCTCTGGCTCACCTCGTCCCTGCGGGGGAACCTGGTGGCGACGGTGCGGGTGGACGTGCTCACCGAGGGCATCCACAGCGGCCGCGGCGGTGGGGTCGTCCCGTCCTCGTTCCGCATCCTCCGGCGCATCCTCTCGGGGATCGAGGACGAGAGCACCGGCCGCATCCTCCTCCCGGAGCTGCGCGGGGCGGGGATCCCCGGCTGGGCCCTGGCGAACCTCGAGCAGCTCGCAACGGAATTCACCGACAGCGGCGCCCCCGTGGTCGACGGCCTGCACCTGCTGGGTGCCGGCCCGGTCGAGCGTCTGGCCGCGCAGACCTGGGGGGCGGCACTCGAGGTCACGGGGGCCGACGGCCTGCCCGCGCCGCACGACGGCGGCAACGTGCTGCGACCGTTCACGACGCTCAAGGTGTCGCTGCGCCTGCCACCGGACGTCGACGCCCGGGCGGCCACCGACGCCCTGATCGCCGCAGTCCGGACGGACGAAGGCGCACGCGTCACCATCGACCTGGAGGCAGTCGCGCCCGGATGGGTGGCACCGCCACTGTCTCCGACGACGCAGACCACGCTCTCCGCGGTGTCGCGCGAGCGCTTCGGGCGCGAGCCCTCGTTCGTGGGCGAGGGCGGCACCATCCCGTTCCTGCCCGATCTGCAGCAGGGCTTCCCCGGGACCCAATTCGTGGCCACCGGCGTCCTCGGGCCGGGGTCCAACGCGCACGGCCCCAACGAGTCGCTGCACATCCCCATGGCCAAGGCGGTCACCCACGCCGTGGCGGAGCTCCTGCGCTGACGCGGGCCGTCCCGACGGTCCGCCGCCGCGGCGGCCCACCGGCACGCGTCCCGGGCCACCGGTTAGGTTCGCCGACATGAGCGAGGAGCACGAGGGCCCGCTGACGGGCAAGGTGGCACTGGTGACGGGGGGCAGCCGCGGCCTGGGCGCGAGATGGTCCTGGCCTTCGCCGACGCCGGCGCCGACGTCGTGGTCGCCAGCCGCAAGATCGACGCCTGCAGGGAGGCGGCCGCCCTGGTCGAGGCCAAGGGCCGCCGCGCCCTGCCGGTGGCGGTCCACGTGGGGCACTGGGACGAGATCGACGAGCTCGTGGAGCAGGCCTACGGCGTGTTCGGGCGCGTGGACGTCCTGGTCAACAACGCCGGCATGTCGCCGCTGTACCCCGACCTGACCGCGGTGTCCGAGGACCTGTGGGACAAGGTGATCGCAGTGAACCTCAAGGGCCCGTTCCGGCTGACCGCGCTGGTCGGCACCCGGATGGCGGCGGGTGAGGGCGGTTCGATCATCAACGTCTCGACCACCGGTTCGCTGCGGCCGGCGCCCGACATGCTCCCCTACGACGCCGCCAAGGCGGGCCTGAACACCCTGACCGAGGGCTTCGCCAAGGCATTCGGCCCGAGCGTGCGGGTCAACTGCATCATGGCCGGGCCGTTCCTCACCGACATCGCCGAGGGCTCCTGGGGGCCCGCGGTCCGGGAGCACGGGCTGCCGCGTCACGCGCTCGGGCGGGCGGGCGAGCCGCCCGAGATCGTCGGTGCCGCCCTGTACTTCGCCACCGACGCCTCGTCGTTCACCACAGGCGCCGTCCTGCGGGTGGACGGCGGCATCCCCTGATCCAGCCTCGAGGAGCCGGTTCGCGCCGGGAGCCGGGTCCCGGGTACGGCTACGGGTTGCGCAGCCGGGGCACCAGCCGCTTCGCCTCGCGCTCGCCCTCGAGCAGCCCCTGCATCCGTCGCGTGACCTCGGGGACGTCCGAAGCCGCGGTCCGTGCGCTCCTCGGGATCGGCGCTCAGGTTGTGGAGCTCCCACAGCGGCTCGGCGGCGGGCGGGGCGAACGGGTTCACCGGCAGGCCGCGCGCCGCGTCGAATTCGTCCAACCGCTCGTAGTAGTGGTTGAGCTTCCACAGCTCGTCGGCGCCTCCGGGCCCCGTGGGCAAGGAGGCGAGTACCGACTCGATGTGGTTGGGTGCCGGCACGGCTTCGAGCGCCTGTCCGTTGAACCGGTTCTGCATCGTCAGACCCTGGCTCACGTCGTCCTCGGTCATGAAGTACACGGGGGCGGCGAGCTCGTCGGGCGCCGACGCACCGGTGAGCACGGCGCTGAGGTCGCGCCCAGGAAGGGGCTGAGTCTCGTCGTGCTCGACGGCGACGGCGGCCGCGGCCCGCTCGAGGTCGATGCCTGCCAACCCCATCAGCGTGGGGAGGAGGTCCACGTGGCTCGTTGGGACCTGCACGCCGTCGGCCGAAGGGACGATGCCGGGGCCCTTGACCACGAACGGCACCCGGATGGCCTCGTCGTAGGCGTTGAACCACTTCTGCATGAGTCCGCCGTGAGCGCCGACCAGGTCGCCGTGGTCGGACGTGAACACGACGACGGTGTCGTCGGCCATGCCCGAGCGTTCCAGAGCCTCGAGGATGCGCCCGATGGCGGCGTCGACGAGCTTGTGCAGGTGGTAGTAGAGCCTGCGGTAGGCCTCGTCGGCCGACTGCTCGTAGAGCATGGCGGGCCAGGCCGACACGAAGGCCTCCTGACAGGGCGGTCGCCCGGCGAGCGAGTCTGATTGCGACGGGGGCTCGGGGATGCCGGGCAGCGTGTCGTCGTCGGGTTGCGCGAATCCCAGAATGTTCTCCCAGGCCCAACCGTTGAACGCGATGTCGTGCGGGTTGACGAAGGACGCCACGGTGAGCCAAGGCCCGGCGCGGCGCGACGCGGCCAGCTCGGCGAAGAGCTCCACCACCTGCTCGGCGAACACGCCGTCGCGCACCACCCCGCAGTCGGCCTTCTCCGCTCCGTGGGGCTCGCGGCCGATCCAACCCGAGAAGCCGTAGGGATCGAGGCGGTCGGCACCCCGGTAGGCGGCCACCGCATCCGCCAGGGCACGGCCGCCGTCGTCGGACGCCATCAGGCTCTCGTGCGTGCCGGGGATGAGCATGTCGGCGTGCGAGACGTGCCACTTGCCCCGGTAGTGGGTCTCGTAGCCGCCGGCCCGGAACCAGTCCCCCATGGTGGGCACCGAATTGGGGTCGAGCCAGCACATGGACGGGTCGTTCGCCTGCTTGGCCATCCCGTCGGTGTTGCGCCCGCCGTGCAGCGAGGGGTACTGCCCGGTGAACAGCGTCGTGCGGCTGGGAAGGCAGGCCGTCGAGCCGGCGTAGTGCCGGTGCAGCTCGACGCCGCCGTCCCGGATCGACTCCCGGGCGCCGAGCTGCTCGCGGCGGTAGCGCGCCAACCCCTCAGTCTCGTAGGGGGGCGGGTAGCGCTCCTCGTCGGTCATGATCACCAAGATGTTGGGCGAGTCCACGGCGGCACGCTGACACGCGCCGCAGCCTCATCAGGAGCGACGCGCCACGCCGCCCGTGCCCCGTCGCGGTGGCGGGCCCCGCCCTACGCTGACGCGATGCCGCAGGCGGTCCTCGACGCCCTCGAACAGGCCGGACCGCCCGCCCCCGTCCGGCACGTCTCCCGAAGGCCCGACGCAGTCGCCGTGGTCGCGGCGCTCGGAGGCGGCGTCGCCCTGGCGGCGCTCGGGCGTACGCTGCTCGTCCCGGGCGGCTCCCTGATGAGACCGACGGCCATGGTGCTCGGCGTGGGCGCCGTCGGCGTCCTCGTCCCGTGGGTCGCCGCCTGCGTCGCGTTCCGGACGCGATGGCTGTGGACCTTCGCCGTGGCGGCAGCCGCGTGCACGCTGCTCGCGGCCGCCTGGACCTTCTTCTTCGCCCTCCCCGTCTCGGTCATGCTCGATCCGGGCGCCACCGACCAGGCGCAGGCGGCACTGGCCCATGCGCGCGGGCAGCAGGACGTGCACGGCGTGGCCCCGGAGCGCTGCGCCATGCACGCCACGGGCAACGTGGGCCCGCTCGGTGCCCCGTATCGCACGTGCACGTTCTCGACCCCGGAGGCGCACTTCGTGGAGTTCGAGGCCTGGGGCCCCGGACGCAGCGGCGGGCTCGAGTACGTCCGCGACACCGGCCCGGGCGTGCAGGTGTTCGCCGACGTGTGTGCGCGCCACCTGGTCGGGAGCTGGTGGACGGTCGGGGAGCCGACCGACGCCAACGGAATCCCGGGGACGTGCCCGATCGGATACCGCTACTTCGGGGGTCCGTGACGACCCTCCGCCGCGCCGGCAGTCGGACCTGGGCCCGGTCCAGCGGGTGCTGACACTCCGCGCCATGCAGGCCGGCGACCTCGACCTCGTGGCACGCTGGCTCGGCGAACCGCACGTGTCGCGCTGGTACCTGGCGGGTTCATCGGCCCAGCGCGAACTCGTGGACCTGCGCCGGTCTGTCGAGGGGACACAGCCAGTGCATGCCCTGGTCGTCGTGGACGGCGCAGTACCCGTGGGCTGGTGCCAGTGGTACCGCTGCGCCGTCGACCCGGACTGGGCGGCCGACGTGGGGGGCGAGCCGGGCGACATGGGGATCGACTACGCCATCGGGGAGCCCGACCGCGTCGGGCACGGTCTCGGCACCGCCCTGGTGGCCCGTCTCGTCGAACTGGTGCGAGAGGCTGACCCCGGGTGCTCGATCGTCAGCGACCCCGACACGCGCAACACCGCCAGCCGGCGCGTGCTGGAGAAGAACGGGTTCGAGCTGGTGGCGGTCAAGGTCCTTCCCTCGGAGACCACGGACGATCCCATGGCTGTCTACCGCCAGGCGGGTCCGGGCTGAGCTCCGGCGAAGGGTGACGCCGGCGCGCTCACCAGTAGCCGCGCTGAGCTCGGTCACCCAGGCCGGCTGGCGCACGGCGGCAGTGGGGGCTCGAACTCTCACACGCAGGGCTTGACGTCCAGCACCGGCGTGCCGTCCACGGCGTCGAGTCCCCGCACGTGCAGATCGGTGTCTGTCGGCCGTCCTCCCCGAGATCGGGCCCTGGCACTGTTCGCCGCCGCACTGGTGGGACTGGCGCTGCGCACCTACGCGCGCACGGTGTACTCGCCCGGGTGAAAGTGCCGCGTGAGCCGCCGGAACCTCCAGGTGTGATCGGGCCAGAGGGTCGTGTTGCGGCCAAGGTGGTCGAGGTACCAGCTACCACAACCACCCTCCACCCACACCGAGTGCGCCAGGCGAGCCTGCACACGCTCGTTGTAGCGGCGCTGCACGGAGGGCTTGACCTCGACCTCGTGCACCCCGGGGCGGGACAGGAACGCCACCGCGCCGGCGATGTAGTTGATGTGGGACTCGATCATGTAGATCATCGAGTTGTGGGCCAGGGTGGAGTTGGGCCCGATCATGAGGAACAGGTTCGGGAAGCCCGCGACGGCAGACCCGAGGTAGGCCTGGGCGCCGTGCGACTTCCACACCTCCGAGAGTCGTGCGCCGTCGCGCCCGACGATGTGCTCGGCGTAGGGGGGCTCGGCCGCCTCGAAGCCCGTGCCCATGATCACCACGTCGACAGGACGGGCGATCCCGTCCTGTGCCACGACCTCGTGCGCGGTGAACGAAGCCACCGGTGAGTCCACCAACTCCACATTGGGAAGCAGAAGCGAGGGGTAGTAGTCGTCGGAGAGCAGCAGCCGCTTACAGCCCGGCTCGTAGTCGGGGGTCAACCTGGCCTGGAGCGCCTCGTCGGGCACCTGCCGGCGCAGGTGGGCCAGTGCGGCGTCGCGCACGGCGGCGCGGCGGCGCTTTCCGTTGCCCACGAAGACGCTGAGCAGCGACTCGAAGATCACGTAGATGCGCAATCGGGACAGGCGCTGCAGCACGGGAGCCTTGCGGTAGGCCGCTCTGCGCAGGCGTGACACGCGGCGGTCTCGTCGGGGTGCGATCCACGGCGGTGTCCGCTGGTGCAGGTACAGGTGCTCGACATCCGGCGCGATCTGGGGGACGAACTGCACGGCCGACGCCCCCGTTCCGACGACGCAGACCCGCTTGCCCTTGAGGTCGAAGCCGTGCTCCCAGCGGGCCGAGTGGAACACCTTGCCGCGGAAGTCGCGCAGCCCGGGGAAGTCGGGGACGGAGGGCTCGCTCAGTGACCCGGTCGCCCAGATCAGCACCGGGGCACGGTGCTCGTCCCCTCCGGTCGTCCGCACGGTCCAGTGACGCGCCCGCCCGTCCCAGCGGGCCTCGTCCACCGTCTGGCCATACCGCAGGTGACCGCCGACGTCGAACCGATCGACGCATTCGCGTAGGTAGTCCCAGATCTCCGACTGCGAGGGGAAGGAGCAGGACCAGTCGGGGTTGAGGGCGAAGGAGTACGAATACAGGTTCGACGGCACGTCGCAACAGCAGCCCGGATACGAGTTGTCCCGCCAGGTGCCACCGAGGTCGTTGCCGCGCTCGAGGACCACGAAGTCCTCGACCCCCATGGCCCGAAGCCGCGCTGCCATGCCGATGCCGGCGAACCCGGCCCCGACGACCACGACACGGTGGTCGTGCGTCACCGAGTGGACGTCACGAAGGAGGCGACGACCTGCCCCAGCTCCTCGCCACGGTCCTCCTGGAGGAAGTGCCCCCCGCCGACGATCGTCGTGTGCGGTTGGCCCTTCGTGCCCGGGATCTTGTCCTCGAGGTTGCGGTCCGCGCCCTTGGTGATGGGATCACCGTCGCTGAAGGCGCACAGGAACGGCCGGTCGAACCGCTCCAGGACGCTCCAGGCGGCCACGTTCGCGTCGTGAGCCGGGTCGTCGGGCCGGGAGGGAACGAGCATCGGGAATTGCCGCGCCCCGGCTTTGTAGGTCTCGTCGGGGAAGGGGGCGTCGTATGCCTCCTCCACCCCGGGACCGAGAGGCTGCACGCACCCGCCTCGGATGATGCCGCCCGTGGGGAACACGTCGACCTCCTGGGAGAACTTCTGCCAGGCGAAGAAGGCGTCCCCGGGGCTGCTGTCCCCGGTCGGCAGGAAGGTGTTGGCCGCCACCACCCGTGCGAACCGGTCCGGGTGCTCGCCGACCAGGCGCAGTCCGATCAGCCCGCCCCAGTCCTGGCCCACCAGGGTCACGTCGCCTAGGTCGAGACGGTCGAAGAGCAGCGCCCGCATCCACTCGACGTGTCGGGCGAAGGTGTAGTCAGACCGCTCGGCGGGCTTGTCGGAGCGGCCGAACCCGACCAGGTCGGGGGCCACGATCTGCAGCCCGGCCCCCGTCAGCACCGGGATCATCTTGCGGTACAGGTAGCACCACGAGGGCTCGCCGTGCATCAACAGCACGACGGGCGCCGCGGGGTCGCCCTCGCGCAGGTAGTGCACCCGCAGCGTGCCTCCTTCGTCGTCTGAGACCTCCGTGTAGTGGGGTTCGAAGTCGAAGCCAGGAAGGCCGGCGAAACAGTCGTCAGGGGTGCGCAGGGTCCTCATGCCTGCGGGAGCCTACGCCCTCGACCCTGGTGCCGCCCCGACGGGTACCCGGCACCGCGACCGTGGGACCGCCCCGCGCGATGGTGCGTCCCGTGCGCCGGGCGCCCCGGGCCCGTAACCTGACACCGCACACCCGCAACCAGCACGCAGTGGGGGGAACACCGTGGCCCTGCCCGACACCGAGGCGTCCGACGCCCAGCCGTACGACCCGTTCGCCGCGTTCGACGACGCCGTGGCCGGCACGACCCGGGACCCGTATCCCGCCCTGGCCGTGAAGCGACGCGAGACGCCCGTCGACCGACAAGAGGCCATGTTCGGCGAGAGCTGGGTCGCGTACCGGTTCGAGGATTGCTCCCGCATCTTGCGCGACGCCAAGACGTTCACCTCGACCGGTTACGACACGACCATCGGCGCGGTGATGGGCCACATGATCCTGGGCATGGACGACCCGGAGCACCGCATGCACCGCAACCTGGTGGCGCACGCGTTCCGCGAGAAGTCCCTGGCCCGCTGGGAGCCCGAACTGATCGCCCCGATCATCGACGAGCTCATCGACCGCTTCGTCGCCGACGGCCGTGCCGATCTGGTACGCCAGCTGACCTTCGAGTTCCCGGTCCGCGTCATCGCCCGCCTGCTCGGGTTGCCCGACGAGGACTTCCCTCGCTTCCACCGTTGGGGCATCGAGCTCATCGGCCTGGCAGCTGACATCGACCGGGGCCTGGCGGCGTCGGAGTCGCTGCGCGGATACTTCGCAGGGATCGTGGCCGACCGGAGGGCCCATCCGGCCGACGACGTGATCAGCGACCTTGTGGCCGCCGAGGTCGATGGCGAGCGGCTCACCGACGAGGCCATCTACGCCTTCCTCCGGCTCCTGCTCCCGGCGGGCGCCGAGACCACGTACCGCTCCTCGGGCAATCTGCTGTTCTTGTTGCTGACGCATCCCGGCCAGCTCGAGGCCGTACGGGCAGACCGGTCGTTGATCCCTCAGGCGATTGAGGAGGGGCTCCGCCGCGAACCGCCGCTTCTCAACATCAACCGCACCACGACGAGTCAGGTCGAGCTGTCGGGCGTCGCCATCCCCGCCGGCTCCAGCATCACGCCGCACATCGGCTCGGCCAACCACGACGAGACCCGCTGGGACGATCCGGAGCGCTTCGACATCTTCCGGCCGGCCGTTCCGCACATCGCCTTCGCTCATGGACCGCACATGTGCCTCGGCATGCACTTGGCGCGGCTGGAGACCCGGGTCCTGCTCGACCGGGTCCTCGACCGACTGCCCGGCCTCCGACTGGCCCCCGGTGACGTCGACCCCCACATCCGCGGCGACGTGTTCCGCTCACCGACCTCCCTGCCGGTGACCTTCGAGCCCGCAGTCTGAGCCGCCGGCCACCCGGCCGACCTCGATCCCTCCACTCGGCGACCTCCACCCTCGACCTCCACCCTCGACCTCCACCCTCGGCGTCGACGCGCAGACAGAACCCTCAATGTCACCTTGAGCTATAAGGTTCGAACCCTCGCCCTCACCTTCACGTTGAAGTCGAGATCATGAGGTTCGCCGTTCCTCCACCACGGACCCCCGGGCGACGAGCACCGCCGACACGAGGGAAGGGGGAAAGAGGCCGTGGGAGACCACTCCGGGCACCGCTTCGAGCCTTCGGGAAAGCTCCTCGGGATCTCTGATCTCGTCATGGAGGTCGGCCAGGACCCCACCGTCGGGCGTTTCGTCGGCATCCCGCAGCTCGGCGCCGGGCAACGCACGCAGGGTGGCGGCCAGCCCGAAGCGCAGGAGCTCGAGTGGGACGGGTGGATGGAGGCGCGCCACGGGCTTGTCGGACGAGACGATCACCACGAACCGGTCGGCCGCGGCGGCGACGATCCGTTCCCGGGTGTGTGCCCCACCCCCGCCTTTCACCAGCCAGCCCGACGGGTCCACCTGGTCGGCACCGTCGATCGCCAGGTCGAGCCGGTCGATGCCGTCGAACTGCTCGACGCGCAGGCCGTTGGCCCGGGCCAGCTCGGCGGTCGCGGGCGAGGTCGCCACGCATCGCAAGGTCAGTCCTCGGAGCGCCAGCACCGGCACCAGCTCCGCCACGGTCGACCCGGTCCCCAACCCGACCCACATGCCGTCCTCGGCCAGGGCGGCGGCGGCCAGGGCGGCCGCGCGCTTCTCGGCCGGAATGTCGGGACTCGTCACGACGGCGGCACGCTCAGCTGCGTGGCACGTCCTTCCACGCGAGCTCCTTGTCGGTGCGGACGTCGCCGGGGAGCCCGAGCACCCGCTCTCCGAGGATGTTGCGCATGACCTCGGACGTGCCGCCCTCGATCGAGTTGGCCCGCATGCGAAGGAACAGCTTGCGGGCGTCACGCGAGCTGAGCCCGACCTTCTCGGGCCGCACCATGGGATACCCCGCCGGGAACAGAAGGCCCTCGGCGCCGAGCAGGTCCATGCACAGGTCGTAGATGCGCTTGTTCTCCTCGGCATACGCGAGCTTGGCCACCGATCCCTCCGGGCCGGGCGTGCCGGCCTTGCGGGTGGCGGCCGCCCGGGCATTGGTCATCGAGAGAGTCTCCGAGCGGATGTAGGCGGCGACGAGCCGGTCGCGTAACGCCAGGGCCCGTGGCGAGGTGTCACCCTGCCAGCGCTCCTTCCAGATCTTGAGGGCGTCGTTGATCGGTCCGGCGTTGCGCTGGGTGACGGCACCGCCGATGGACACGCGCTCGTTCATGAGGGTGGTGACCGCCACGTTCCAGCCCTCTCCCACTCCGCCGAGCCGCGCGGTGTCGGGCATACGGACATCGGTGAAGAAGACCTCGTTGAATTCGGCTTCGCCCGTGATCTGATAGAGCGGCCGCACCTCGACACCCGCTGCATGCATGTCCACCAGGAACGCAGTCAGCCCCTTGTGCTTGGGGACGTCAGGGTTGGTGCGGGCGACGATGAGACCGAAGGACGAGATGTGGGCGAGGGTGGTCCACACCTTCTGCCCGTTGAGGACCCACTCGTCTCCGTCGCGCTCGGCGCGGCTCGACAGGCCGGCCACGTCGGAGCCCGCGCCGGGCTCGCTGAAGAGCTGGCACCAGATCTCGTGGTTGGTGAACAGCGGCCGAAGGTAGCGAGCCTTCTGCTCGGCGGTCCCGTGCGTGGCGATGGTCGGCGCGCACATGCCGTAGCCGATGGGATTGCGCAGCCCGGCCGAAGGTGCACCCGCCGCGCTCAGCCTGCTCTGGACGCGGTGCTGATCCTTCGGGCTCAGTCCGAGACCCCCGCTGTCGGGCGGGAAGTGCACCCAGGCCAGTCCCCGGTCGAACTGAGCTCCGAGGAACTCCTCGGCCGGGGTGCTCGCGGGGGGATGCTCCGCCACAAGGTCGTCGACCAGGTCGTCGACGTTCGCGCTCATCACCGCACCCTATAGCGTGCTCCCGTGCCGGCACCTGCCCAATCCAGCTCGAGCGCAGGGCCGCGAAGGGGCGACCGCGGCCGACATGTCGGGGTCGGGCCGGCGTGACCGGGACCGTCTCCCTCCCGGACGGCCGCGTCCTGGCCTACGAGGAGTACGGGGACCCCGCCGGCTTCCCCGTCCTCAACTGCCACGGCGGACTGAGCTCCCGGCTCGACGCCGCCCCCGCGCACGAGGCTGCGCTCGCCGGTGGAGTGCGGCTGATATCGCCGGATCGCCCCGGCATCGGCCTCTCCACGTATCAACCGGGTCGTCGCCTGCTCGACTGGCCGGCCGACGTGGAGCGGCTGACCGCCGCGCTCGGCATCGGCCGGTTCGCGGTGATGGGATGGTCAGCCGGGGGTCCCTATGCGGCAGTGTGCGCGGCCAAGCTGGGGGGCCGAGTCAGCGCGGCGGCACTCCTCTCGAGCTCGGTGCCGCTCGACCTCTACGGCACGCAGCGCGGGCTGACATTCGACGACCGCGTGCTGCTCACGCTCTCGCGCCGTGCCCCCTGGTTGGCCTCGACCGTGTTGAAGGTGAGCATCGTCAATGCCAGCAACAGCCGCCTCCTGCCGCGCCGTGCTTCGCTCCTTCCCGCCGGCGGACCGGTCGTTCCTGGCCGAGTGGGGACCGCCCGATCGAGCACTGGCCTTCTTGCGCGAGGCCGTCCGGCAGGGCACGGCCGGCTGCATCCAGGACTACCGGATCTTCGGGGACGCCTGGGGCTTCGCTCTCGAGGAGGTCCGCGTCCCCACGCAGATCTGGGAGGGAAGTGAGGACCACACCGGGCCGCCGGAGTACCGGGAGTTCCTCCTCCGGCGCATCGCCGGCTCGACGGTCACCGTCGTCCCCGGTGAAGGACATCTTTCGTTGCTCCCACGTCAGGCGCCCGCCATCTTCGCGGCATTGCTGGGCGGCGACCACAACGCCGAGTCGACGACGCGGTGGAACGTCGGGTAGGCGTAGATCATCGACCGCATGGTCTCGAGCGGGACCTGGGCGTGGACGGCCAGCGTGAGCAAACCCAGGATCTCGCCACCCGAGGGCCCCATCGACGTGGCGCCGACCAGGACGTCGTCGCGCGCCACCAGCTTGAGGAGGCCTTCGGCCTGGGCGATCCATCCCCGGGCAGAGTTCGAGAGCTGCTCCAGCACCACGGTCACGTCGCCACCCTCGGCCCGGGCCTCGGACTCGGTCAGGCCGACCGAGCCGATCTCGGGGTCAGTGAAGGTCACCCGCGGCAGGGCGCGGTAGTCCGCGTCGGGCAACGGGCGTCCCAGGACGTCCGCCACGCAGAGCCGCGCCTGGAACACCGCGACGTGTGTGAAGGCCCCCTTGCCGGTGATGTCGCCGACCGCCCACACGCCGGGCGCCACGCGCATGCGGCCGTCCACCGGGACGGCGCGAGCCTGCTCGTCCAATCCGAGGGCGCCCACCCCGAGCCCGGCCAGATCACTGCGCCGGCCCGTGGCCACCAGCAGCCGTTCGCCGTCGATCGCCTCCCCGCCGTCGAGATGCACGGTGGCCCCGGTCGCTCCCCACGGTTCGACGCGCTCGATCACCGCGCCGGTGCGGACCTCGATGCCCTCGCGACGCAGGATCTCCGTGATCAGCGCTGACGCTTCGGGCTCCTCGGGTCCGGCCAGCCGCTCCCCCATCTCGACGATGGTCACCGCCGCACCGAAGCGCGCCATCGTCTGGCCGATCTCGAGGCCGACGGCGCCGCCCCCGACGACGAGCAACGATGCCGGCACGGACTCCGCCGCCACGGCGTCACGGTTCGTCCAGTGCGGGACGTCGGCGAACATGGGCGGCACCCACGCTCGTTGGCCCGTGGCGAGCACGAGCGCGCGGCGAGCGGCGATCACCTCGCCCTCGACCTCCACCGCCGTCGCACCGGTCACCCGTGCCCGGCCCCGCACGAGGTGGCCGCCCTTGCCCTCGAATCGCTCCACGGCGACCGTGTCGTCCCACCCATCGGTCATCTCGTCGCGGATGCGGCGGGCGACCGGGCTCCAGTCAGGGGTGACCACTGCGTCACCGGCCACGCCGGGGATGCGACGGCCCGCTGCCAGGAGGTCGGCGCCGTGAACCATCGCCTTGGTCGGCACACAGCCCCAATACGGGCACTCGCCACCCACCAGTTCCGCTTCGATCCCGACGACGTCGAGACCCGCCTCGGCCAGGTCCTCGGCGACCTGCTCACCGCCCGGGCCCATCCCGACGACGACGACGTCGGCCTCCACCGGACCTAGAGCCCGCCCCAGTTGGTTACCTGAACCGGTGCAACGACGGGCGTGCCCACGTCGAGCTGAATCTCGTAGCGGTCACCCAGCGGGAGGTTGCGCGGATCGCCGGTGTAGAGGCCGGTCTTCTCGCCGGGGGCGGTGAAGAACACCGTGACCTTGCCGGTCGCCGGACCCACCTGGGTGGAGCTCAGCGGGACGCCCCAGAGGTCGAAGTACTGCCCGAGCGTGAACGACAGCGACTTGTCCGGCGACTCGACGTGGATCACGCCGTCGTTGGAGTGTGCATGGAGCCAGTAGAAGCAGCTCCCGGTCTCGACGACAGGGCCCGTGGGGGTCTGGACGGCCTGCGCGCCGGGGATGCCGATGCCGTAGGGGATGACGCGGGCCTGCCCGTTGACGAACACCGTCAGGTGCACGTGCACGTGGACCTGCGTCTGTTCGCCGGCCTGGCACGCGATGCCCTGGACGGTCTGCCCGGTGGCAGCACCCGCCAGGGTGGCGAGCTTGGGGCCGCTCGGAACGGGCACCGTCTCGGGACCGGGCGTCCCTGCGGGGGGTTGCACCCAGGTCGACTTCATCGAGGCGGGGATGGGTGCGAGGGCCAGGTGGGGGTTCTTGTACTGGGGCGGGATGCTGCTCGAGCCGCCGCCCGTCAGCTGGACGATGATCACCACCGCCACCGCGAGGACGACCACGGCGAGCCCGACACGCACTCCCACCCGCAGGCGCTGCTGCCGGCGTTCGGCGGCGCGCCTCTCTTCGGCTCGCCGTTGGTTCTCCGCCCTGCGCTGGGCCTTCGACTTGCTCTGGCTGGTCACTGCGGCGTCAGCGTAGCGAACCAGTCCCAACGGAATGCGTCGACCCGCTCCAGCGGGCCGGCCCATTCCGGCTCGAGGCCGCCTGCGGTGCCCCCACGCAGTGCCCCCTCCCGGACGGCCGCGGCCACCTGCCAGATGTCCCCGTCGACGAACGCCACCGTGACCGTGCGGCCGGCGTCGTCGTCGGTGAACTGCCACACGCCGGCAACCCCCGCGAGTTCCACCAGCGCGGCGCCATCGACCGGCGGGCCGACGACGACGTACACCCCTTGCGACGGGCGGAACGGAACCGCACCGGCCGAGATGGCGACCCGCGGGGCGGCCCACTGCCCGGTGAGGACGAACGGCCCGGACAGGATGGCGCGGCGGGCCGCGAAGAACCGGTCCGCGGCGTGCAGCTGCTTGGCCAAGGCGAAGAATGGCGGCACCACGCTCTGATCACGCATGAGGTAGAGCGTCATGTAGTGGAACGGCTCGAGCTCCGGGCTCACCGCCACCTCGGCCGCCCGGCAGTGCGGGGAACGGACCCAGCGCTGTCCGAACGAGATGCCGTCGATGGTGAACTGCTCCGGCAGGTGGTCGAGCTGGTGCCACGCGTTGTAGGCCTCGTGGGCGGACGGATCGGTGATCTCGGTGAACGAGAAGAATCCCAGCACCGCGTGAGGCTACCCCCACGACGGGCTCCGGCTCCGGCTGCAAGACTCTCGAACCGATGACGGCTTCGTCGGTGTCCCTGTCCAGCCTGCGCGTGCTCGACCTCAGCATCTGGAGGCCCGGTCCCTACGCCACGTCGCTGCTGGTCGCCCTGGGGGCAGACGTCCTGAAGGTCGAACCGCCGGGGGGCGACCCGATGCGCCACTACCCGGGTCTGTTCGCCGACATCAACGCCGGGAAGCGCAGCATCGAGCTCGACCTCAAGCGGTCCCGAGACACGGCACGGGCGCTGGCGCTGGCCGACGAGGCCGACGTCCTCGTCGAGGGTTTCCGGCCCGGGGTGATGGCCCGGCTGGGCCTCGACGCCAGCACGGTCCGCGGCCGCAATCGGGGCCTCGTCTACTGCTCCATCAGCGGCTACGGGCAAGGCGGAGACCGCGCCGCCCTACCGGGGCACGACGTCAACTACCAGGCGTGGGCCGGGGCCCTCGTCCCTGACGGTGGCGCGGCGACACTCCCGCCCCTCCCCATCGCAGACCTGGCATCGGGGCTCACCGCGGCATTCGGCATCTGCGCCGCGATCCTCGGCCGCGCGGCCACCGGCGAGGGCGCGTACCTCGACATCTCCATGACCGACGTCCTCGCCACGTGGACCGGTCGCTCGGGCAGCAGCGGCGACGGCGGCGACGCAGGTGGTGCTGAAAGCGCGGTGCCGGGTTACGGGCTCTACACCACGGCTGACGGCGGCCAGGTCGCCCTCGGCGTGGTGAACGAGCAACACTTCTGGACGGCGCTGTGCCAGGAGCTCGGGCTCGACGACGTCGCCGACCTCGACTTCCCTGCGCGCTCAGCGCGGGGCGCGACGCTCCAGCGGGCTGTCGGAACCGCGGTGGCCACCCGTCGAGCGCGACGACCTGGTCGACCGCCTGGTGCGGGCCGGAGTGCCCGCGTCGCCCGTCCTCGACCGGAAGTCCATGCTCGTCGCCCACCCCTTCCCCGCCTTCCCCGTCCGACTTTCGCTGCCAGGGCCGCCCGGAGCCGTGCCGGCGCTGGACGAGCACCGTGGGGAAGGGTTCGAGTCTCGCGCCTGAGTCCGGGACACAAGGCATGGGGCCCCGGCCCAGGGCGAGTACCTTTCCGGGGCACACAACTATGCCGCAGATCGCCGACCTCCTCCGGGCCAACCGGGCCTACGCGGCCGCCCGTGCCAGCGTGGCCGACGCGCGCCCGAGCCGCCACCTGGCGGTCGTCACCTGCATGGACGCCCGCATCGACGTGTTCGCCGTCCTCGGGTTGCATCTCGGCGAGGCGCACGTCATCCGCAACGCGGGCGGTCGCGTCACCAGAGACGTCCTGCGCAGTCTCGCGCTGTCCAGCGGCATCCTCGGGGTGGACACCGCCGTGGTGATGCAGCACACGAAATGCGGCCTGGCTGGCGTAACCGACGAGGAGCTGCGCGCCATGACGGGCGCAGACCTCGGGTTCTTCCCAATCGACGACCACGCAGCTGCGCTGCGCGAGGACGTCGAGCTGCTGGCGTCGACCCCCTACCTGTCGGGCCTCCACACCATCGCCGGGCTCGTGTACGACGTCGAGGCGGGCGAACTCGAGGACGTCGTTCGCTTCGAGCGGAGGTCCTGAGCCTCCCGACTGGCCTCCGCCGGTGCGAGGCCAGCCCGGGCCGAGCCGGCCCGGAGCGGTACAGTGCACCGGCCATGACGAGGTATCCCAGTCCCCCCGAACGGTGTCCGTGGCGCGGCGCGATGACCCGGCGGCGCCTGCGCCCAGTCCTCGCCCTCCTCGTCGCCTGTGCCGCCTTCGTACCGGCGCTGGGCGCCCTGACGCCGGGGACAGCCGGTGCGGCATACCCGGACAACCCGGCCCAGCCGGTGAACTTCGGCGACGCCGGCTTCTTCGGACCCGCCGGCGGACTCACTCTGAACGCTCCGGCTGTCGGCATGGCGGCCACGCCGAGCGGCAACGGCTACTGGATCGTGGCCACCGACGGCGGCATCTTCTCCTACGGCGACGCCACGTTCTTCGGATCTGCCGGTGGCATCACGCTCAACCAACCCATCGTCGGCATGGCGCGGACGGCCGATGGTGGCGGCTACTGGCTGGTCGCCTCCGACGGTGGGATCTTCTCCTACGGCGACGCCCAGTTCTACGGCTCGACCGGCTCGATCCACCTGAACAAGCCCGTGGTTGGCATGGCGGGCACGCCGGACGGGCACGGCTACTGGCTGGTTGCCTCCGACGGCGGCATCTTCGCCTACGGCGACGCCCAGTTCTACGGATCCACCGGATCCATGCACCTCAACAAGCCGGTGGTGGGCATGGCGTCGGCGGCGAACGGGAACGGCTATTGGCTGGTCGCCTCCGACGGCGGCATCTTCGCCTACGGCAGCGCCCCCTTCCTCGGCTCCACGGGCGGCACCCCACTCAACGCCCCGATCGTCGCCATGGCGGGCAGCGCACGCGGTTACTGGCTGGCAGCACGCGACGGCGGCGTCTTCACCTATGGGGTGCCGTTCGCCGGTTCGATGGGCAGCCAGTCGAACCCCAATCCGATCACGGACATCGTCGCCACTCCGAGCGGCAACGGCTACTGGCTGCTCCCCACCACTCCCCCGCCACCGCCGCCTACCGTTGGCCCCGGATCGACCGGCACCGCCGTGGTGTCCCTCCAGACGCAGCTCTTCTTGCTCGGCTACTGGGTCGACACGGCGGGCGGCGTCTTCGACGACAGCACCGAACAGGCCGTGTTCGCCCTCCAGAAGGCCGCCGGCCTCCCACGTGACGGCGTAGTCGGACCGAATACCTGGGCCGCGTTGGCCAACGGCGTGGTGCCACAGCCGCGGAGCACGTCCGGATACGTGATCGAGATCGACCTGGCAACCGACCTCCTGATGGTCGTGAACAACGGCCACCTGCAGTGGACCCTCAACACGTCGACGGGGGGTGGCTACACGTACGTCCAGGACGGCGTGACGAACGTGGCCGTCACGCCGACCGGGATGTTCCACACCTTCCGCGTCGTCGACGGCACCGTCGTGGACTCCCTGGGGACGCTGTGGCGGCCCCGCTTCTTCGTCGACGGGTACGCCATCCACGGAGACGACTCGGTGCCTCCGTACCCCGTGTCCCACGGCTGCGCACGGGTGAGCAACGAGGCCATCGACTGGATCTGGGGCTCCAACATCGACCCGGTCGGCACCACCGTCTACGTCTACTGACGCTTCGGGTCTCGGATCAGGAGCCGGATGCCGCGGATGAGCTTCCGCTAGGGCCTGCACGAGGTGGGCGACGGGATCTGGGCCTACCTGCAGCCTGACGGCGGCTGGGGCTGGTCCAACGCGGGCCTGATCATCGGGGACGGGCAGTCGACATCGACCTCGGACCGTTCCGCGGGTGGACCGAATCGGAGCGGGTGGTCACGTGCGTGGGGTCGCTCTACCGGGACTTCGGCGACGACGAGCCGAGCGATGTCCTCACGCTCATGGGCGAGGTGGCGGCGTTGGCGGTCTCAGCGCTCTCAGGTTCCCGCTTCCGTCGTGAGGCCGGCTCCCGGGCCTGTGGTCGGCCGCTCCCCGACGCTGGTCGCGCCTACGATCCGGTGGGAGAATGGTGTGGGCGTGCCAGCACCCCAAGGGCGCGACACCTCGGAAGGGGGCAACGATGCAGAGCGTGCTCATCCTCGGTGCCGGCTTCGCCGGTCTGGAGCTGGCTACCCGTTTGTCGGAAGAGCTGGCGGGAGAGGTCGACGTCACCCTGGTGGACCAGAGCGACGCGTTCGTATTCGGCTACTCCAAGCTCGATGTGATGTTCGGCCGGAACCAGCTCGACGAGGTCTGTCTGCCGTACTCGCGGCTCAACAAGCCCTCCGTGCGCTTCGCCCGGGAGACGGTGCTGTCGATCGACCCCGAGCACCGACGCGTCACGACCGACGCAACGGTCTACGAACCCGACGTCCTCGTGGTCGCGCTCGGCGCGGATCTCGATCCGTCGGCGACGCCGGGACTGCTCGAGGAGGGAACGGAGTACTACTCGGTGCACGGCGCGAAGCAGGTCAGTGACCGGCTCCCCTCGTTCGAGGGGGGAGACGTGATCGTCGGCGTGCTCGGGCCGTTCTTCAAGTGCCCGGCGGCACCTTTCGAGACCGCCCTGATGCTCCACGACTTCCTGGACCGGCGCGGACGACGGTCCGACTCGACCATCACCGTGTGCAGCCCCATGGGCTCACCGATCCCGATCTCTCCGGAGGCGTCCGCCGGCATCCTCGACGCACTGGGCGAACGGGACATCGCCTGGTGGCCCGCATCGCGGGTCGTCGCACTCGACCCGTCCACGAAGACGGCCCAGCTCGAGGACGGCCGTGTCGCCCCCTACGGGCTCTTCCTCGGGGTCCCGGTGCACCGGGCGCCACGGGTGGTCGAGGAGTCCGGGCTGGCTGACGACGGGTGGATCGCCGTCGACCACAACACCTTCGCCACCCGGTTCGAGAACGTCTACGCGGTCGGCGACGTCACGAGTGCTCCGGTGCCACGAGTCGGGGTCATCGCGGAGGGTCAGGCTCAGAAGCTCGCCGAGGTCCTGGTCCACCAGGTGCGCGGCGGCGCGTCGCCGGAGCCCTATCGCGGCCTGGCCACCTGCTACATCGAGTTCGGCGGAGACCGGGTGGCGCGCTTCGACGCCAATTTCCTGTCGGGTCCGTCGCCCTTTGGCAGCTTCACCGAGCCGTCGGACGCCCTGGCCGCATCGAAGGCAGAATTCGGCGCCTCGCGTCGCCGGCGCTGGTTCGGGATGGACGCCTGACCCAAGTCCTGACGCGTGTCAGGCCTGCGGAACGAGTGCCGGGCGGGGTATGCCCATGGGCCGGCCACTCCCGCCGAGGCGGTACCACGCCGCTGCCAGGTGGCAGTACTCCACCAGGGCGATTCGATCGACGTCGCTCGCCGGCACCACGGCGCCCCCGATGCGCCAGCCCTGCTCAGACTCGAGATCCGGTCGGCATGATGTCACGCTGAGTCGGAGAAGGGTGGTCTGGACGTGGCCATCCATCATGGGAAGCTCCACGGCCAGGTCGGCCTTGGCGCCCGGTTCGAGCGGGTGCGGGGCGACCACGCCGGCCCCGGCCGCGGTGAGGTCGGCCACCCAGACCACGGCGTCGTCGAGCGTCCCGGCCACCTCGGCCGGCGTTCGGGGGTGGCGTCGCCGTTCGACACGGCGCCCGCTGTGCCGCCCCACCAGGTCGCGGGCCGCACCCGCCAATCGGGCCAAGCTGCCAGGCGCGGTCGTGCCGTCATCGGACTTCACCCCTGCGTATTCGACACAACCGGACCCCTACTTGAGGGGCGTCCCGACCCCGCACTGTCAACACACCATCAAGGGCCGGCTCAGGCCGCCCCCGCTCACTCCCACTCGAAGAGGCCCTTCAACCGCGACGTGCGCCCCTGGCGCGGCGGCTCCTCCCCCAGGGCCTCGGCTCGGTTGGCTACGAGCCAGGCGGAGAGCTCGTCGGCGCCGCGAAACACCAACTCCTCGTCGGTGGCCATGACGTAGAGCCGGATCGAGCCCGACTCCGCCATGACCGAGAATTCGATCTCCCCGCCGTCCACATAGCACCACAGCGGGCTCGCGCCCGGCGTTGTCCTCGGTTCGAGCCGCCAACCGGGACGGCCCCGGAGAAGGTCCGCCAGCTCGGCGCGAGAGTGCTTGGCACGTGCCACGGCCAGAACTTACCTGCGGCGCTCGGGAGGGCTCGACGGTCGGGTCCCTGCCGTGGCCCAGTGCCCGGCTCAGTCCTCGTCGGCGAAGACATCTTCGGCGGCGTACGCCCCGAGAAGGTCCCGGGCCGAAACGACGCCGACGAGAGCACCGTCACGCTCGACGAGCACGTGGCGCACGTAGTGCTCCATCATCTCGCCGGTCACCTCGGCCACGGTCGACGTCACGTCGCACCACAGCAGCTTGGAATGGGCCACCTCGGACGCCCGGGTGGACGTGGGATCACGGCCTTCCGCCACCGCGTGCACGACGTCGCGTTCGGAGATGATCCCGCTCGGCTTGCGTTGGTCGCCCACGACGACCACACCGACATTGGCCTCGCTCAACGCATTGGCCACCTCGGTCACCGTGGCCTCGGCACCGACGAACACGATCTCGTCCGCGAACACCTCGGCGATCGGCGTCCCGCCACCTAACTCCAGCTCGTCCATGTCGTCACTCTGCCCCAGCCCACGGAGGGGATCCAGGGACGTTTGTCACTACTTTGGGAGCCGTCAGGGCAAGGTTGGGAGCGACGGCCCGTCGTCAGATGAAGATGTCCGAGGGGAGCTCGGCGTGGCTCCGCACGTCTCTCCCACCGCTCGGCCGGGCGAGCATCTCGCTGATCATGGCCGCGGTGACGGGTCGGGAGAACAGCGTCCCCTGACCCCACAGGCAACCCTCCGCACGCAGCTGCGCCAACTGTTCGGATTCCTCGATCCCCTCGGCTACCACCTGCAGATCGAGGGTCTTGCTCAGCTGCAACACGGCCCGGACCACCGCGGTGGCATGGTTCGACGTCGCCATGGCAGCCACGAACGACCGATCGATCTTGAGCACGTCGACGTCGAACTGCAGCAGGTAGGCCAGCGAGGAATACCCCGTGCCGAAGTCGTCGATGGCCACACGCACGCCTCGTTCCTTGAGCACAGCGAGGCTCCGGTTAGCCGTCTCCGTGGCCTGGATCAGGCCACTCTCGGTGATCTCGATCACAAGTGCGCTCCGCGGTACGCCATGGCGCGCCATGGCATCACTGACGTCGTCGACGAACGTCGGATCCTCGAGCTGCTGCGCCGACGCGTTGACCGTGATGCCTATCTCGTGGCCGGCCGACCACCACCGTGCTGCGCTCCGGCACGCCTCGTCCAGGACCCACCGACCGACCTCGATGATCCGGCCCGACTGCTCCAGCACCCCGATGAAATGATCGGGCGTCAGAGTGCCCTGGACCGGGTGCTCCCATCGGAGCAGTGCCTCGACGCCGGCCAGCTGCCCTCGGTGTATTTCGTAGATGGGTTGGAAGAGCAGCGTGAACTGTCCCTCGCTCTGGGCCGTGGCCAGCTCGGCCTGCAGCTGCAACCGCTGCAACGCCGACGAGCGCATTTCGGGTGCGAAGGACACCCAGGCGTCACGTCCGGCGAGCTTTGCCTGGTAGAGCGCCATGTCGGCCTCGCGGAACAGCTCATTGGCGTTGTCGGGGAGGCCATGTGTGACACCGATGCTGATGGTCAGGTGCACGAGCGGCCCCTCCTCGCCGAAGACGCGCACGGGTCGGGCCGCGGCGGCGCGAAGGCGCTTCGCCACAGCTGCGATGGAGTCGTCGGAGACCTCCGACTCGATGAGGACCACGAATTCGTCACCCCCCATCCGACCGATGACCTCACCCCCGCGCAGCTGCGCGGCCAGCCTCGTTGCGATGGCCTCCAAGACTTCGTCTCCTGCCTCGTGCCCCAGGGTGTCGTTGATGTCCTTGAAGTTGTCCACGTCGAGGAAGAACACTGCCAGGCGTCTGCGGGACGCGTGGCAGCGGGCCAGCATGACGTCGGCCCGGTCGAGGACTGCGTTGCGGTTTGGCAGGCCGGTGAGCCCGTCGTGCTCGGCTTGGTGGACCAGGAGAGCCTCGGCCGTCTTGCGGTCAGAGATGTCACGCATGTTGACGACCCATCCGCTGACCGCTGGTTCCTCGAGGAGGTCGGTCACAACCGCCTCCACGTTCCGGACTCGGCCCTTGCCCCCGATCAGCTTCACCTCTACCTGCCGCGACACATCCGACATCTCGAGATCCCCGGCCAGTTGGGTGGCCACGCGCTCGGCGTCGTCCGGGTGCACGAAGCCCATCACGTCCTGACCAACGATCTCTTCGGGCGACATCTCGAGCAGGTCGCGAGCCGCTGGGCTCGCGTAGGTGATGCGGCTGTTCGCCGCGACGACGAGCGTCGTGTCGGTGGAGTGTTGGACGAGGGAGCGGAACCGCTCCTCGCTCTCGCGGAGTGAGCGCTCGGCGAATTCCCGCCGCTCCACGATGACCGCAGCGATGCGCACGATGAAGCACAGAATGAACGTGCTCATCACGGCCACGGCCTGTGCGTTGCGCAGGCTCAGGAACGACGGGGCGAGCCCGCTCGCGAGGAAGATCTGTCCGACCGCGGCGCCCACGACACCCCAGATCAAGGACCACCTCCACACACGGGACCCCTCTTGCGAGAAGGTCTGGAGGGCGCCCACCGAGTAGGCGGGGATCAGAACGGGGCCCCATCCCGTGGCATAGATCACCGCCGTGATGGTGCCGGCCTGCACGGCCATGCGGACCTGGCTCCGAGCGGGGCTCCACATGTGCTCGCAGGCCCGGTTGGCCGAGAGGTTCGCCACGGTGCTCAGCAAGAACAACCCGAGCCAGAACCACAGTCCATGCCAGGCGACCACGCCGACCTGCTCGAGCACGACGATGACGGGGAGGCCGGCCGGGGCCATCAGGTAGCCGAGGACGGCTGGGTCGACCCGGTGGCGCCCGGATCCTCCCCCATCCCATGGCTGCTCCCCTTCTTGGGGCGTCCCGGCCTGGTCCAAACCTGCGTGCGTCGCTTCCATGGCTCGCCCTCGTGCTCTGACCGGACTGCTCAAGAATCGACACGACGGCGGGACCGCTGAAGCCCGACTCGAAAAACTCCCCGTCAAAGCCTGCCCCACGTGCCTGTGAGCAGCGGCTCTGCCGGGGCTGACGGCCCCCGGTGGGCGCTGGGAGCCGGTCGGCGGCAATCCACGAACCCCGGTCCTCGATGACGATCGACATCTGCGGCGTGGCGCTGTGGCATGGCTCACCATTTGGTTGATCAGCGTCCTGCGTCCCGAGCCCCTCCGGCGGCATGACGAGTGGCAACGACACCAGGTCCCGCCACGACACCGTGGCGGGGAGATCAGAGTCTTCGGGCGACACGAGCGCCCAGGACGGCTGAGGCCACTACTTCCATGGTCGAGAGTCCGGCCTTCCGCGCGGCTTCTGGGGGCCGCTGGCACCTTCTGATGTCTAGAGGACCCGCGACGGCTGGCTCGGGTGGCGGTCCCCGGCAGGGTCGACTCGCAACACCCCCACGACCACCGGCACGCCTTCGTGACCTTGAGACTCGACGTCGGAGCCAGCCTCCGCGACGTCCCGGACGAGAGGACGTCCAAGGTCGAATCGAGGTACACCGGACCTTCGACCCGTCTCCGAGCTCCGCTCCTGGCCCGTTCCTGAGGCGAGGAGGGGCCGAATTCCCGGTGAACTTCGCGCGAAAGGTGTGGACTGCGGGTCCCACCCTCGAGACACAATGAGAGGGATCCGCCCTCCTCTTCCCAATCGGCGCCCCCAACCCGGGCGCTGAGGTCGGCGGGCGCAGCGACTCTTCTCCTAGACGGGGTCGCTTCGCGCCTGTTGCGCGAATGCAATCGGGGAAGCAGAATCGGTGCCCGTGTCGGCTCCCCACAACCCCAAGCTGGTGAGGCGTCACGACGGCCGCTATCAGGTGATCTGTCCTCAGTGCCAGAGATCTGGAAATGTGGATCCCCAAGTGGGTATCGGAATACCCATTACCTCCGCCTTCGAGGCCGAGAACATCAGGGACAACCACCTACGGCGCTACGGCCGGTCGAAGCAGATCGCCGGCTAAGGGTTCTCTGGCGAATTTCCGAGACGCCTAGCATCCTGCCGATCCACCTCGAATGGGGGTGTGGCGCGGCGTCCGTCGCCATCGGTGCCACGTGAGCGGGTGGACGAAACAACCAGTGTGGATCACGGGTCGCTCCGCGGGTTGAGTCCTGTTTGCAAGCGATACCGTCCAACCTGTCTAGAGCGGTCGCCATCTCGCCCGAGAGGCATCCGAGAACCACCACGCTCCACAGACTTCTGCTGCTTCACTACAGGGCGCACCCACGGCCACGCACTGAACGGTAGTCGGTTGAACTCGGTGGTTCGGGTCGAATCGCAACACGCCGCCGCTTCCGTTGGGGCTCGGATGATCTTCAGGTCCACCGCCATGACGGACAAGTAGAGCCGCAACAGTGCCACGAGACCTCGAGCTCACGGCTCCCACTCGCCTGTGTGACAGACAAGTGAACTTCCACGCACGGTGCCGTTGAACCCATTGGAACTTCGGCCCGACCTCGCTACCGTCAAAGACTGTGGCATCCCTCAGCCCACGCGCCGCACAGATGGTCGTTGCGAGGCACAGTGTCGGCAATGCGAGCAGCGCGTGGATCAACCATTGCCGATCAGCATCGGTAGCCCGACCACCAATCGGTTCGCGGTCGAGTGGATCCTGAGGAACCATGCCGAACAGGCTGCTTAGCTTGAACTGAGGAGCGGTACGTTGAGCGGAGTCTCCGAGACCCTGACCGCACTCTCGATGACGGTCGGTCGAAGCGCGGCAGCCCGTGAGGTTGCCAACCTGGCTCATCTGCGGCCCCAGGACCTCGTGGTCGACGTAGGCTGTGGGCCGGGCGCCACGGTACGCGAAGCGGGTCGTCGGGGAACTCCGGCGATCGGCGTCGATCCCAGCGGCGCGATGGTCCGCTTGGCCAGGCGAATCACGTCCATCGGACACTCTGACCGCGCCGAGTTCGTCCAGGGATCCGCCGAGTCCTTGCCCCTTCCTACCCACTCGGCCACTGTTGTGTGGGCCGTCAGCTCCTATCACCACTGGCAGGGCCACTCACTCGGACTTTCCGAGGCCATGCGAGTACTTGCGCCCGGAGGACGGCTCCTCATCGCAGAACGCTCGGTCAAGCCGGGTGCCCGCGGCCATGCCCGTCACGGGCTGACCACCGAGGAGGCGGAGCTATTGACCCGAATCACCGCGTCGACCGGATTCGTCGACGTGTCCACGCAGACATGTCAGGCCGGCCGACGAACCTTGGTCATCCTCACGGCGACCACACCGGTCGCTGGCTAAGGGATATCCCAAAGCGTTCGACTCAGGCCAGCGAGATCCGCGCTGAGTCGCGTATTCGCTTGCGTTCTGTCTCAGCCGTGCCACCCGAGCAACCCTTGAGACTGGCGTCCGCCAAGGCGTAGGAGAAACACGGTTCGCTGACCGGACATTGCGAACAGACGGCTCTTTCCTCTTCATGACGTGCTCTTCTACCTCCGGTGACCCATCTGGTCGACCCGGATCCTCGACATGCTGCCCGCGCGTGCCACGCCGGCCGATGGAGAAGTTCGTCGAGAGAGAACTGGGCCTCAGCCTCGGGGCTCATCAGCCAGACGACAAGCGCGTTACCGATCTGCGGAGCGAGGGTCATGACCAAGCTCCTCCGACTCGCAGACTGGGCGAGACATCGAAAGTCGAATCATGTTCTCGGAACGAGTCCCACGATTCGAACGAAGCACGCATGGCGGACTCGATGACATCCACGGCTCCAGACCAGAGCTCGGGCGTCAATCCACAATCGCAGGGGCCGGCGACGGAAAGAACGTGTTCGAGGTAGCGGGCCGCGCACACTCGGACAGGTGATTCAATGGACGTCCAGCCACAGGAGAGCACAGGTTCATGGTGCCCGGTGTCCCGGCCGAATCAAGCGGATTTCGACAAGAGATTACGAGACGTTCACCTAGCCGGATAGCTCGGATGAACCTTCGGATGGCCACCTTGACTCACCCCCGATGCGATATGTCAGCGTCGGTCTCCTAGGTGGTGGGCCAACCGTCGGCTGCCTCCCCAGATCGATGGCCTCACGGGCGGGGGCCGCCGCCGCGCCGACCCAGCGACACGGGTGCCTCGGATCGCTTCGCCTGCGCGCCACCAGAACTGTCCGGCGTTGCTGCTCGTCCTCAGTCCCGTCGTCTGCTGACCAACAGTTGCGTTCGGTCGTAGTGGCAGTCGACACAGATGCGCAGCGGATCCTCAGGGAACCCACCCATTATCGGGTCCGCCAGGAGCTTGTTGACAGCGACTTGTTCGTCACAGCGCCAGCAGAGGACCAGGTGTTCCACGCTGGTGCTATCGGCCACCATCGGCGTCAAGCTGAGATCGTTTGATACATGCGTGAGATGACTGGATGGCGTCTCAGAGAACGGGATAGTCCGACCCAACGTCGGCCTCCCTCAGGGTCGTGAGCCAGAGCATTCCTCAGGCGACCCTCCACCCGAGTTCGCACAATCGTCACCTAGCCATTGGCCCACTGGGTTCTCACTTCTTCCTTGCGACCCTGGCTCGATGCCCGGTCAGGGGTCGACGACATCGCCTTTGGAGTCTCCGTGCCCGGCAGGTTGCGGTGTTGTCATCCGGTTCAAAATCGGCGAACGTACAAACGGCTCCTGCATTCGGTGCCAACCACGAGTCCGCGGTGATGCAAGGTATGACGACCCAATGCCGGACATAGACACGCGTATACGGAGACGATCGACGGCTCTTGTCGGCGCTTTTGTTGCTGTGGTTGCCCTCCTCGGAGTCTTTTCCACAATCTCCTCGGCAACGGGTGCAGCCAAGGTCGCCACTGTGGCTTCCAATCCGGCAAGTCCGAGCGCCGCGATACCTCCAGTGTCGGTTCAGGCGCTTTCCCCGGCGAGCGGGACCGCTGGAGGAGGTGACTCGATCCAGATAGCGGGGTCGGGATTCATTGGCGTCACCGCCGTTGAGTTCGGGGCCAATGCCTCATCGGACTTCACTGTGACCTCGCCCGCAACCCTTACGGCGGTTGCCCCCGTGGGAGTGGGCACGGTCGATGTTCGCGTCGTGACCCCATCGAGCACGTCGAGCCCTGGCAGATTCGACCACTTCACCTACGTTTCGACCGTGCAGCTGCCCATTCGTGCCCACCGCGAGCAGCTGGCTGTCGGTGGGGTGCCGATGGTGTTCACCGGCTACAACGCCTATCAGCTGGCCACGTCCTGGGGTATCAACGCCGGATGCGGCGGCATGGCCACCCCGTCCCAGATCGACGCCTTCTTCGCTTCGCTGCGCTCCAATTCCCTCGTCCGGTTCTGGGCCTTGCAGGGCAGCATGGCGACCGACGTCCACACCGGTCAGATCGACTGGAAGCCCCTAGACGGCATCTTTTACGAAGCGGCCAAGTACCACGTGTACTTGATCCCGGTGATCGGTGGCCAGGGGAGTTCGTGTGACGGCGGAACCTGGCAAGATCCAGCTTGGTATTCGGGCGGCTTTCGCAACGTGTACGACTCCGCCACCAACTCCGATGGACGTGGACTCACGCCGCTGTCCTACTGGGACTACATGAACGGACTCGTGACCCGCTACGCCACTTCGCCCGCACTCGGCATGTGGGAACCCATGAGCGAAGCGGAAGCCTCGACGTGTCTGGGAGCCTTTGAGCCAACAGACTGCGAGGGTCACCAGACGTGCCCCAATGAGGCGGCGGCCGCGTCGGCGCTCCGATACTTCTTCGACACGGCGGGGACGCAGATCCACCGCCTCGATCCGTCACATCTCGTCGAGGACGGCCTTCTTGGTTCGGGCCAATGCGGCACGACGTGGCGTGACTACCAATACGTCGGAGCCTCATCTGGTGTCGATGTCCTGAGTGTCCACGACTACGACGGGCCGGCACCCGTCGGCGGCGACAAGTGGAATGGTCTTGCGAACCGATTCAAGCAGGCCAAGGCACTCCACAAGCCCATCATCACCGGGGAGGCCGGAATCTTGGCTGGCAATGGTTCAAGCGGGTGCGAGACACTCCAGCAGCGGAGATTCGACATGGCAGCCAAGATGCAGGCGCAGTTCGTCCTCGGAGCCAGCGCATTCTTGGTGTGGAACTGGCTGCTCGACCCGCTAGGGCAGTGCAGCTACAACACCGGCCCGAGCGATACCCCCCTCAGCCACATCCTGTTGTCGAAGACCGACCCCCGAGCCGTCTGATCCCCATTCGGGGCTCCACTCCAGGCCGCTGAGTTGCGGCTCAGCCGTCCTTAGGGTTCTGATGTCTGGAGGGAAGAGCGCGAGGTACTGCAGTCGCCACTTCGTTCTCCTTTCACACCGGCAGCTGCCGAAGTGACCTCAGGAGCTGAGCATTAGGTGGCCAAGCCATCCCCATCAGGATCGGGTCCGATCCTGACCCACGTCCAAGATTGGAGATAGCTCTCCCTACTCACGACTGGTGGGCCGTAGAGGACTCGAACCTCTGACCCCTTCCGCGTCATGCAAGTGCGCTACCAACTGCGCCAACGGCCCGTGGCCCGAAACCCTACCACCAGCGATTTCAGCAACCCGACCGTCCTTTGCCGCCCTCTGGGGCCGGTCCCTGTGGCCGGACCGCGGTGGACCGTCAGGTCGCCCTGCCGTCGTGTCCGTAGGATTGGGGTGTGACCACCGCCGCCGGCACCGACCCCCTCCCAGAGCTCGATCACCACCTCCGACGGATCGCCGAAGACGGCTACACGGTGCTGCCCGATGCCATCGAGCCCGGCCTGGTCGACGAGATCGACGAAGCCCTCATCCAGCTGGAGCGCGACCTGGGGGCCACCCCGGCCCACAACCTCTTCGAGGGACTGCACACGACGCGGGTGTACAACCTCCTCGCCCACGGCCGCACGTTCGAGAACATCCCGATCCACCCGCACGTCCTCCCGGTCGTCGAGGGCGTACTCGACCCCGGGCTGCTCATCTCGTCCCTGTCTTCTATCGCCATCGGGCCAGACGAGCAGGCGCAGCCGGTCCACGCCGACGACCAGATGATCCCGCTCCCCCGTCCGCACGTCCCGATCATCTGCAACACCATGTGGGCCATCACCGACTTCACCGAAGCGAACGGCGCCACTCGGGTCGTCCCTGGGAGCCACCTGCGCGATGAACCACCGAACCCGCTCGAGCACTACGAGACCATCCCGGCCGAGATGCCCAGGGGCAGCGTCCTGGTGTGGGTCGGCAGCCTTTGGCACGGGGGCGGCGCCAACCGCACTGACGCGCGCCGGGTCGGCATCGCCATGAACTACTGCGCCGGGTTCGTCCGCCAGCAGGAGAACCAGCAGCTCGGTCTGTCGCCGAAGCTCGTGCGCACCTTCTCGCGCCGCCTCCAGGAGCTCGTGGGCTACTCGGTCTACAACGGTCTCATCGGACACATCGACAAGAAGCACCCAGCACGTGTCGTCCTCGGCGAGGAGCAGGGAGTCGACATGGTCTGGGATCTGCTCGAAGCCTGAGCGGCCCGCGCGGGGAGCGCAGGCTCAGGCAGCCGGAGGCAGGACAGCAGGAGCGAGTGGCCACAGAAGATCCCGCGGATCGACCGGAGCCTGGCCCTCCTCGCGGCGACCGGCGTCATGATCCAGAGCCCACGCCCTGTGCCACGCAACCTGAGCCGAGTGCAGACGGCGAAGGCCGCCCACCCGGAGTGCCTCATGACGCGCCGCCATGGCGAAGATCACTTCCACCGACGCGATGGCATCCGCCGTGGCGTCGTGCGGCCGCTCCATGCTCACTCCGTAGTGCGCGCACAAGTCGAGCAGGGTCCGGCGGCCTTGCCGGTCCGGATCGAGGTGGCGGTCGAGCACCGCCGCGTCGAGCACGGGTCCGGACCAACCGCGCTCGACGATCCCCCGGCCCAACAACCGCACAGCCTGGGTCTCGATCATGGTGAGGTCGTAGTCGAGCCGCATTCCCACCAACGGCACACTCCGCCTCCCCGCGGCCACGACGACATCGGCAAGCATCGCCACCGCTCCGCGCAGGGGCATACCCTGGGTGCGAGCCTGCTCCGTCGAGATCCCGTGCACCTCGGTGGCTTCCTCCGGGACGGGTCGGCCCGGGTCGATCAGCCCCGACCAACTCCGCTCCACGACCCCGCCGACCACCGACACCAGTGAGAACGACACGGGGACGTCCTCGAACCGGTCCACGCCTGTGGTCTCCAGATCGAAGCCCAGCAGTTCGCCGGCGGCCCATCGACCCATGACACCGATGTTGGCAGTCGCCTGTGACGGCTTCGCGGATCCCCCTCACCCGACGCTCCCCGCGATCAGGGTGTCGGCCGTGCACCGAGCCCAGATCTTCGACTCATACCTGGCCTGCGGCAGCAATGACCAGGGCCTCGTCGGGGTCGTGGCCCACGAGGGTCACCCGAATGGCCACGATCAGTTCGGGCGTGCCCACCGGTGTGCGCACCATGCGGTGTTGGTACGGACGATCCTCCCGCCGGTCGTGGTCGACGTCGTGGCCACGTCCAGATCCGGGTCACCGGTTCCGCTCACGCACCATCGCATGGGAGAACACGTCGATGCGAGGCACCGCGCCGATCAGCCGACGTGGCCGGGCGTCTGGCTGACCGTCCTGTAGGCCCCCTCCCGGACTCGGCCGAGCTGTTCGACGTTGCTCGGTCCCGTGCGGTCACGTTCCCGCGGGGGGAGCGAGAACCCGGTGTACAGGACCCTCCTCTCGCGCTCCACCGGTGGGTGGCTCATGTGCAGGGTGCACGAGCAGTGGACGGTCACGTCTCCCGTTTCGGTCGGGAGCGGGACCACAGGCAATCCCCAACAGTCCCGGAAGAAGGCCGGCTGCACGAGCGCTCGATGGGAGCCCGACACCACGGCGAGCTGTCCCGAGCGCACATCGGCGCCCGTGACCGAGATCCCGACCGTGAGCCCGCAGCACTGGTAGGAGTGTCGTCCCAGGCTGCAGTCCTTGTGCCACGGCAGGTCGGAAATGCCCTGGACCACACCGATCGGCTTCACCAGCGCCTCGACCATGTTGCCGTCGGTACGGGCCTGATGCCCGTCCCCTGTGAGGCTCCCGATGCGCAGGAAGCGGTCGTCGGCCAACAACGAAGCGACCGTCGGGCTGTGCTCCTGGAACCACTGCAGGCGGACGGGACGGCGCTCCCCCGACGCCGTCGTGGCCCACCACGATCGGCCATCGTCGGGCTCGTAGCAGTCGAAGGCTGCATCCATGTCGGCGGCGACCTGCGCCATCTCTCCCTCGGAGAACACCCCCTTCAGGTGAAGGAACCCCGCTTCGCTCAGGAAGTGGGCCGCCTCCGAGGGGTCGTCGTCCGGTCGGAACCAGCGATGCAGGTCGAGTGGGCGCCCGTCGAGGCCGATGAAGGCCAGCGAGCCGGCGGTGTGCACGGCGCGCCCGTCGAGCAGCGATCGGAGCAGGACCCACCAGTCGAGGAAATCACCCAGGTCGCCTTCGGGCATGTCGAGGGACCCGGCAGTGAGCAGCGTCATCGGAGTGACGCGGTCGTACACCAGGTCCGTGAGCTCTCCAGCACCGAGGCGAGCACGCGCCCGGCCGTGGGCCCCGCTGGCGATGGCGATGCGATCGTCCTCCACGGCCAGCGTCCAGGTGCCCACGGGCGTCTCGAGAGCGAAGGGCTCCACCCCCAGTTCGAGTGCGCCCGGGACGGCCAGGTCCGACCGCTCTGCCGCCAGTGCCGGCAGCTCGCGCCCGAAGAAGTCAGATTCGTCCACTGGCACCACGTCGGCGTCATAACGGCTGCGCAGGTCGAGGGCCACCGACCTCGGAGGCTACCCCCAGCCCCGCCGCGACGCCCGGTCTCGGCCTACCGCCGGGCAGACTGACTCCGATGCACACAATCGAAATCGACGTCGACACTGCCCATGTCCGCATCGTCGACCTCTCGCGCGAGTTGCGGCGATTCTGCGCGGGCCGGGGCGACGGTCTTGTCAACGCCTTCGTCCCGCACGCCACGGCAGGCCTGGCCATCATGGAGACGGGGTCGGGCTCCGATATGGACCTCGTTGCCACGCTGGACACGGTGCTTCCACGCGACGACCGCTACCGGCACGCCCATGGGTCCCGCGGGCACGGGGCTGACCATGTGCTGCCGGCACTGGTCAGCCCCTCAATTACCCTCCCGGTGATCGACGGCAGCGTGGCGTTCGGGACGTGGCAGTCCCTCGTCCTGGTCGACCTCAACGTGGACAATCCCGAGCGACGAGTGCGCTTCAGCTTCGTACCGTCATCCTGACGGGTCTCAGGGAGCGGATGCCCAGGCGATCATCCAAAGAAGATCTTCCCCCGTCTGCCGTCGCCTGGCGAGGGTAGTCTCCAGGCAGATTTGGAGCCGAGATCCGCTAGGCCGGTTCGTGAGGGAAGGGCGGTGATACCGTGCGGAACCGGACTGAGCCAGCATCATCGACCCCGATGCCGCCGCAAGCACGGCCTTCTTCCGTCAGGATCGGATTCTCCACGATCGTCTTGCTCTTCGTGGCCGTGTCCCTCGGCGCTCTTTCAGCGCCCCGGCCGGCGGAAGCTGCAGCAGCACCGAGCGTGCCGATGGTCGCCGCACAGACGCCGCCCCGTTCAGTCTCGTTCCACCTCGATGCCGAGCGTCGTGCCGCCCTACGGGCGGCTTATGGCAGGGAGCACACCGACGGCGTGACGCGGTCGCCGGAGCTATCACCATCTTCCCAGACTGCCCAGGCACCGCTGCCGCCGCCGTTGAACCTGGCACATTTCCTCATCATCGAGCCGAACGGGGACGCCAACGCGTTCAGCGGCTCGGTGACGGTGCCCTTCGGCGGCATTCACACCTGGCAAATGACGACCCTTGGATACGTGTTCACCTTCTCCGACAACACGAGGATCCTCGCCCCTGGCCATTTCGACCTGTCCGTCGACGCGCAAGCCTCTTTGCAGAATGATCCCGGCTGCCCGGCGTCCAGTGACGGTGGGTTCAACATCGATCAGGCCGCCTACGACAACACAGGGAAACTGACTTCCGCTGCCATTCAATTCGACTTCGTCTGCCCTGACGGGGCCGAAATCCTCGGGACCTTCGCGTACCAGATCGAGAACACGACCCCGAACCAGGGCTACTACATCTACGACCAATCCGGTGACGTGACCGGGTTCGGCAACGACAACTACCTGCCCTACCTCGGAACACCGGCCTTCCTGGACCTGAACGCTCCGATTATCGGCATGGTCACTACCCCTGACGGCAACGGCTACTGGATGATCTCCTCCGACGGGGGCATCTTCTCGTACGGTGATGCAGCATTCTTCGGCTCGATGGGCGGTCGGAGGCTCAACGCGCCGGTCGTCGGCATGGCATCGACAGCGGATGGCAATGGATACTGGCTCGTGGCATCGGATGGCGGCATCTTCGCATTTGGTGACGCGGCCTTTCTCGGCTCGCGAGGCGGGCAGCCGTTGAACAAGCCTGTCGTCGGGATGGCGTCAGACCCTGCCGCCGGAGGCTATTGGCTCGTGGCCTCCGACGGCGGGATCTTCGGCTATGGCGGCGCTCCGTTCTTCGGCTCCACTGGCAATGTCAGTCTGAACAAGCCCGTTGTCGGCATGACGTCCACCGCCGACGGAAGGGGCTACTGGTTCGTGGCGGCGGACGGTGGGCTCTTTGCCTATGGCGACGCACAGTTCTTCGGCTCTGCCGGTGGCCTGACCCTCAACCAGCCGATCGTGGGAATGCTGAGCACGCGAGATGGTCACGGGTACTGGCTGGTGGCGGCCGATGGCGGCCTCTTCACCTACGGCGACGCGCCGTTCGACGGCAGCCTCGGAGGCACTGGAGTCTCACAAGTAGCCGGGATGGCAGCCTGAGCCACCCTGACGTCGAGCGGGCTCAATCGACTGGGCCTTGCCGAACACCGATGCCATCGGAGACGGACCTCGCGAAGAGTTCGGCCTCCGCTCCGTGAATACTTAAGTATTTACTTGACTATTTAGCCGGCGCCGGCCAAGCTGGAGGAGATGCCGAATCATTTGGCGGAGTGCGACCACGTGTTCCGCGCCCTGGCCGACCCCAGCCGGAGATCCATGGTGGAGCGACTGGCACACGGCTCGGCCTCGTTGAGCCAGCTGGCGCAGCCCCTGGACATGTCACTCGCGGCCGTCACCCAGCACCTGCACGTCCTCGAAGGGGCCGGCATCGTGGCTTCGGAGAAGGTCGGTCGAGTGCGCATGTGCCGCCTGGCCCCCCAAGGCCTTCAACCAGCAGAGGGCTGGCTCACCGCCCAGCGCGCCGAGTGGGAAGGGCGGCTCGACCGGCTCGGTGACGTGCTCGCCCAACAGGACGATCACGAGCCAACGTGATCACCCTCATCTGAAAGGGAGGACTCATGCCCACGCGCACCATCGTGCACGCGACGTTCACCTTGGAACGAACCTACCCGTCGGCGACCGGAGAGGTCTTCCATGCATGGGCCGCCCCACGCGTCAAGGAGCGCTGGTTCGCGGGCAATTCCATCCACTACGAACTGGACTTTCGGCCCGAGGGGATTGAGCGTAACTGCGTCATGCACGATGGAAAGCGCATGACCTGGGAGTCGCTGTACCGGGAGATCGTCCCGAACGAACGCATCGTGTACACCTCTGTCCTGCGCGAGGACGACACCGTGCTCACCGTATCGCTCACGACTGTTGCGTTCGCACCCGCCGGAGACGGCAGCACGCTCACCTTGGTCGAGTCCGGTGCCTATCTCGATGGGCGAGAGCAGCCGGAGTGGCGGGAACAAGGCACCGGCGACTGGCTCGACGAACTGGGAAGGCACTTGGCGCACTTGGCTCGAGAAGCTGCCGGTTGACAGGATCATGCGTGTCCCCCACCCACCTGTTACGGACCCTGGTCGCATGGCGACCGACTGAAAGGGCGTGTCATGTCTCGAGTTCGAGTCCACAACTTCACGGTGTCCCTCGACGGGTTCGGGACCGGTGAGGGGCAGACGCTGGACGCGCCCTTCGGTCATGCCACTGGAACACTCATGGAGTGGTTCCTCGCAACCCACACGTTCCGCGAGATGCATGGAGAGTCCGGCGGTGGCTTCGGCGTCGATGACGCCTTTGCGAGCGGATGGGGTCCGGGCGTCGGCGCAGAGATCATGGGGCGCAACAAGTTCGGTCCGCAGCGAGGACCATGGACGGACGACGATTGGAAGGGCTGGTGGGGCGCTGATCCCGTCTTCGGTACGCCCGTCTTCGTCCTCACCCATCACCCGAGGCCGTCGATCGAGATGGAGGGCGGCACCACCTTCCACTTCATCGATGCGACGCCGGCCGAAGCGCTCGCAGCTGCCAGGGAGGCTGCCGACGGGCGAGACGTGCGCATCGGAGGCGGGCCGACGACCGTCCGCCATTTCCTGGCCGACGACCTGATCGACTACATGCACATTGCCGTGGTGCCGATCACCCTCGGTCGCGGCGAACGACTGTGGGACGGCCTGGAAGGTCTGGAGCATCGCTTCACCACGGAGGCGGTCAGCTCCCCCAGCGGGGTCACGCACGTGACGTTCACTCGTCGGTAGAGCACGCAGCGCGCGGGCGGGAACCGAGGTAGGGACGAAGAGGCGGAGGGCGGAATCGAACCGCCGTACGGGGCTTTCGCCCGCCCTTCCAGAGGTGAGGCCTCGAGACGCCGCCAACTTGGTCTCGGGCCTTCGTTGGGAGGGCGAGCGAGCCAGCCCGCTCCTTCCGCCCTAGCGGGCGTGGGCTCGCGCGAATCCCTGCTCTCGGCGATGCGCGGGACCGTTTCGCGTTGGTGCGCTGCACGCCCCGCAGGGCCACCCCCGTCAGGACCTCTCAACGCTACGGATCAACCGCGGGGTCTCACAATGGGTGTTCACCGTTCGTCATCACGGAGGGCGTGCAACAATGAACTCGAGAGCCCCAAGCGAGTCCGATGGAGGGTGGAAATGCAGCTCTTGCGATCCCGCAATCTCGTCGTCGTGGTGGCCGCTGGGTTGGCCGTGTTCGGGTTGGCCGCCTGCACGCGTTTCGGCGCCAGTCTCAGTCGCCCGTCAGACCCCGTCGTGCTCGATGGGAGCGCCCTGCCGAAACTTCTCGGTACGGATCCGATGCACATCGTCGGGTTCGCATGGAATGGGAGCACGTGGACTCAGATACCGGTTCAGGTGGACCAGCGTGACTATGTAAGTCCTGGTCAGATCTACCACCTCCCGACGTCGAACTACCCGACCTTGTACGGCACGACGACGCCATACAAGATCCTGGTGTACACGCCGCCATCGATCCTCACCTCGGGATACACCTCGAACGCTACTTACACGCCAACGGACTCTGACCCCAGCTTCGACGCCAATGACGAGCTGTCGTTCCTCGCAAATGACACCGGCGAGCAAGCCGGCAGCTCGGTTGCAAACCCCACCGGAGTCGACGTGACGACCCGTGAGGAAGTCAAGGCCACTGATCCGCTGGCTCCGTCACAGCTCGGCTACGTGTACCTGTTCCACAGTGACGCTCTGACCGGAGGGGGTGCGGGTACCGATGGAGTGAAGTACACATTCAGTCTCGACTCGGGTTCGTACACTGGAACGTACAAAATGGGTGCGGGATCATTGGCTCCCAACAACAGCTGGGGCTTCAACCCGGAGCACTCTACGGTCTCCACATCGTCGTACCGTGAAAGCTACGCCGATCGGTGGCTCAACAACGGGCTAGGAATCACCCAAGGGGGCTCTACCGGTGCCAACATCCTGGAGCGCACGCACTACTACGTCACCAACACGTGCAGTCGCAGCGAAGACACGTTCGACGGCGGTGCAAACAACCCGGGTGAGGGTGCATTCATCGTGAACATCTCCGGCCCCGTGCGCGCCATCCGCTCGTACATCGGCGCCAACAGCTACACGTCGACCGTGAACACCGATATCTTCTACCCCAATCGCGAAGACACCGTCACGGAGCTGCGCGGGCACGCCGGGCTTCCCGGATACGGCAGCGCAGACGACTTCGTGACCGGTACGAGCGGCCTGACCTACTCGGACCCGGTCAATAGCAACATCCCGATCGACGGAAAGCCCGACGCCGTCACACCCATTTCGTACACCACCGGATCGACGGCTCCAGCTTCATGGCAGCTGGTTTCCGGCGCACAAGGTTCGCTCGTAACAGTCCGTTCACTCGACACCAACATCGTCGGGCTCACTGCATCTACGGTGTACGAGGACAGCAACCCGGCGTCTCCCGCACAATGCACGGGCGATGGGGCCGCCTGGGGCGAGAACGGCATGAATCTCACAGCCCCGGTTGGCTCCGTCCCGGTCACCGACCCCACCCTCACGGCCACCCCGGCGACATTGGTGCTCACCCGTTATCGCTACTTCCAAGCCCCCAACCTCGCAGCCTCGACGGCGGCCGGCCTCAGCGCGCAAGCCCTCTCGCCGATTCAGACCAGCGTCAGCGGTTGATCTTGGCTTGCACGATGAGGGACTGCGGATCCTGGACTCTTCGGGGGCGGACCAATCACGCGGCCATTTGACACGAGATGACGCGCTGATACGCAACATCCGCCAACTGCGCGTCGCGCTCTGTATGACGACGGTCTGGTCACTCAGGTGACCTGGGAAACTCCTTGAGGCGGCGGGCGGAATCGAACCGCCGTACGGGGCTTTGCAGGCCCCTGCCTAAACCACTCGGCCACGCCGCCGTGCCGTGCAACGGGCGGCCAGCCTAACGGCCGCGGCCAGACCGCTTCAGCTCGGCCTCGGCGAGGCCGTGTCGGGCCGTCAGTTCCGCAGCCGGGACACCAGCCAGACGAGTCCCGCCACGACGACGACGGCCAGGGCGATCTCTCCCAGGAAGATGAAGAACCCGGCCAGGACCCGGAAGATCCAGTACGCGACCACCACCGCCGCCACTCCGAACACCGTCATCCAGACGGCGTGCCCGAAGGTCATGGGTTTGCGGTCCGGCCTTCCTTCTACGTCTTTGCTCATCGGGCCCAATGCTACGTTCCGCCCATGGACGGCGAGGCGTCACTCCGGGATCGGCGCAGCGCCCTCCTGGCGGTGGGCGGCCTCCGGGGCGAGGCGTTCTGCCGCCGGTACGCCGCCGAGGCGGACGCCTGGCTATCGAGCCTGGCTGATCGGGTGGTCGGCGACAGCCGGCGCCACCTGGCCCTCCTGGCCGTGGGCGGCTACGGACGCAGCTCGCTCTGCCCCTACAGCGACCTCGACGTCGTGCTGGTGCACGACAGCCGCCGGGACATCGGCGCCATCGCCGACGCGATCTGGTACCCGGTCTGGGACGAGGGTATCCAGCTCGACCACTCGGTCCGACGGCCCTCGGAGGTCCTGGCCATGGCGGCCGAAGACCTCCGGGTCGCCCTGGGACTTCTCGACGGACGGCTGGTGTGGGGCGAGCGCCGGCTAGCCGAGCCGCTGCTCGAGAAGGCCCGGGAGGCGTGGAGGACCCGACTCGGGGCCAAGTACCTGCCCGTGCTCCAGACCCAGATGGCCGAGCGTCGTTCAACGGCGGGTGACGTCGCCTTCCTTCTCGAGCCCGATTTGAAGGAGGGTCACGGCGGTCTGCGCGACGTCAACGTGCTGCGTGCGATCTCGGCCTACGCCCCCCTGCTCGCCGAGTATGCCGACGTGACCTCCCTGGAGCGCGCCGCCGCGCTGCTGACCGACATCAGGGTGGAGCTTCACCGCCTCGCCGGCCGCGAGCACGACCGGTTGCTGCTCCAGGACCAGGACCAGGTCGCATCGGCCCTCGAGTTCCGCGATGCCGACGCCCTGATGCTCTCCGTGTCCACCGCTGGCCGCCAGGTGGCGTGGGTCAGCGGTGACGTGTGGCGGCGGCGACGGCTCTGGGACCCGACCCCACCGCCGAAGGGACGCTTCCGCCGGCGCCGGGACGAGGCACATACCTCCGAGGTGCCCGGAGACCTCGGGCCCGACATGGTCGTGGTGGACGGCGAGCTCGCGCTCACACCGCTGGCCCGGGTCTCCGACGACGCCTCGCTCCCCCTCCGCCTCGCGGCCACGGCGGCGGAACTGGACCGGCCGATTGCCAAGAGCTCGCTCTACCGGTTGGCCGACCGCATGCCGCCGCCGGGCGATCCGTGGACCGACGAGACCCGGAACGCCCTGGTGGCGCTCCTCGCTCTCGGCCGGCCGGCGGTCGACAAGCTCGAGTCGCTCGACCAGCACGGCCTGCTCGTCCGGCTCGTCCCCGAATGGTCCGCCGTGCGCAACAAGCCGCAACGCAACGCCTACCACACCTTCACCGTCGACCGGCACCTGCTCGAAGCGGCCGCCCTCGCCGCGGCGTTCACCGACCGGGTGGAGCGTCCCGACCTCCTCCTGGTCGGCACGCTCCTCCACGACATCGGGAAGGGGTTCCCGGGAGACCACACCACGGTGGGGATGGAGGTTGTGGCCCGCGTGGGGGTGCGGATGGGGTTCGCGCCGGCGGACGTCGACATCCTCGTCGACCTGGTGCGCCTCCACCTGCTCCTTCCTGACACGGCGACACGCCGCGATCTCGACGACCCCGCCACGATCGAACGCGTGGCGAACGAGGCGGGGAGCTCGGTCACCCTGCACCTCCTGGCTGCCCTGACCGAGGCCGACAGCCGGGCGACCGGGCCCTCGGCGTGGGGCCCCTGGAAGGCAGGGTTGGTGGCAGATCTCGTCGAGCGGACGGACCGTGCGCTCCAAGGCGAGACAGAGCTCGTCCTGGTCGACCGCCTAGTGGAGGACAACCGACCCCTCATGGACGAGGTGCGCCTGAGCGGCCAACCTTCGGTGTCCCTCCAACCACCGCAGGTCATCGTGGCTGCGCCGGACCGGAGAGGGTTGTTCTCGTCGGTTGCCGGAGCGCTGGCCCTCAACGGTCTCGACGTGCGCGCGGCCAACGTCAGCAGCGACGGCGGGGTGGCGGTCGAGGTGTTCACCGTCGAGGTGCCGCGAGGGACGTGGCCGGACACCGCCAAGCTGCGCGAGGACCTGGCCGGCGTCCTCTCCGACAGCATGGCTCTCGACGAGCGCCTCTCGGCGCGAGAACGCCTGTACCAACAGCGGCGGCCCTCGGCCGCCTACCTCCCCTCGAGCGACGTGGTCGTGGACAACCAGGCCTCGGGGACCGCCACCGTGCTCGAGGTTCGGGCGCCGGACGAGATCGGCCTCCTCCACCGCATCACCCGCGCCCTGTTCGACGCCGGGCTCGACGTGGTCTCTGCACGCGTCTCGACGGTCGGGGACGTGGTGACGGACGCTTTCTACGTGCGCGAGCTCGGCGGGGGCAAGGTGACCGACGACGCGCGGCTGACCGCCCTCACCGACGCCGTGCGTGCCGAGCTGGGTCTGCCGGCCGCCTAAGGCCAGCCCGCGCCCCCCGCGAGCAGCCGAGATCGGTGGCGGGTCGCCGCCCGGCGTTCGGAGGCCGAATTGGGCCCTCCATGATCCAAGGCGGCGCGTCGGCCCAGGTAGACTGCTCGCTGTCATGTCCGGCTCCCACGCACACAAGCACAAGGCTCCGCGACTCTGGGTCGTCCTGACCCTGTGTGGGGCCGTACTCGCCCTCGGCGTGGGCGCCTTCGTCGCAGCCGGCCGGCTGCGCACCGGCCAGGCCGGTGGCGCACCCCCGGTGCCGCCTCCCGCCCTGACCGTGACGTCGGTAACCCCCACCGGGAGCGCGGTGGCCGGCGGGTCGAACATCTCGGTGGCGTTCTCCACGGCTCTGGCCCCCGGCAGCCCCATGCCCACCCTCACCCCAGCGGTCGCCGGTTACTGGGCCGCTCTGTCGCCCTCGGTGCTCGAGTTCCAGGCTTCGGGACCGATGGTCCCGGGGGCCACCGAGACCATCACCGTCCCCGGCGGCGTCGCGGGCGTCGTGGGGTCCCAGGGTCAGCACCTGGCCCAGAGCGTCTCCTCGCAGTTCACGGTGGCGCCAGGCTCCACCCTGCGGCTCCAGCAGTTGCTGGCCCAGCTCGGGTACCTCCCGCTGACCTTCACCCCCACGTCGCCCGTGACCTCGCCCACCCAGGAGGGCAACGACCAGGTGGGCACGTTCGCCTGGCGCTGGCCCAACCAGCCCATGTCGCTACTCACGCTGTGGACGCCCGGCGCCGACAACGTCGTCACGAAGGGCGCGGTGATGAACTTCGAGGCCCAGCACGGACTCAAGACCGACGGGCTGGCGGGACCGCAGGTGTGGACCGACCTGCTGGCGGACGTGCAAAGCGGGAAGGGTGACGCGCTCCCCTGGGACTACGTGCTGGTGAGCCAGTCGCGGCCGGAGTCGGCCACGGTCTACAAGGACGGCGCGCCCGTCTACACCACGCCGGTCAACACCGGCGTGGCAGGCGCGGAGACGGAGAACGGCACCTGGCCCGTCTACCTGCGCTACACCGTCACGACCATGTCCGGCACCAACCCCGACGGCTCCCACTACAGCGACCCGGGGATCCCCTGGGTGAGCTACTTCCACGGCGGCGACGCGCTGCACGGCTTCGTGCGCGGCAGCTACGGATACCCCCAGAGCGACGGCTGCGTCGAGATGCCGATTGCGAACGCCCAGGTCGTCTACCCCCTCACCCCCATCGGCACTCTCGTCACCGTCGAGGCCTGACGCCCCCTGCACGGGTCTTTTCGGCCCGTCGGCCGTAGTCTCTGACCGATGTCCGGACTTCGACGGATTGCCGACATCGCAGGGCGGTTCCTCATCGGCGCCGGCGTCCTGCTGCTCCTCTTCACCGTGTACCAGGTGTGGGGCACCACTATCGAGGAGTCGCATGCCCAGGCCGCCCTGCGCACCCAGCTACGCCAGCAGAGCATCGGCACTGGGGCCAGCCAGGCGCTGGCCGCGGCGCCCGAACAGGACACGCTGCCGACCGGCCCGCCCGACGCCGCACCGACCACGCCCGACCCCGCGGAGGGGACGGCCGTGGGCGAGCTCCGAATCCCGGCCATTGGCCTGGACCAGGTCGTCGTCGAGGGGAGCGGCGAGGCGGACCTGCGCAAGGGCCCCGGCCATTACATCGGGACGCCCATGCCCGGGCAGAGCGGCAACGTCGCGATCGCCGGGCACCGGACGACCTACGGCCATCCCTTCTACAACCTGGACTCGTTGAAGGTGGGTGAACCGATCGTGCTCACCACGCTGCAAGGCGTCTTCGTGTACGACGTGACCAAGGGCCCCTCCGTCGTCTCGCCGAACGACACTTCGGTTGTACGGAACACCTTCTTCGACATGGTCACGTTGACCACGTGCAATCCGCGCTTCAGTGCGTCCTCCCGGCTGATCGTGCAGGGCGTCCTGGTCCACTCCCGCATGTTCACTGTCGACCCCGTCGCTCCCCCGCTCCCACGGCGGCGGACCGACGGTGCACCCCTCGGCCGCCGCGCTCTTCGGCAGCCTGGCCGGCGACTCGAGCGTCGAGGTCGCCAACACCGTCGGGTGGGGTGCGGCGCTACTGGCACTCGGAACGATCGTGCTCGTCGCCACTCTCCGCTTCCGGCTCAACCGCTGGTTGATCTACGGCGCCGGCACCGTCGCGGCGCTCGTCCTGCTGTGGTTCTTCTTCGGAGCGCTCAGCCCGCTCCTGCCGGCCAGCTTCTGAGCGGCGTGGTCGTCGACCTGGCGCTGGCGAACGACTTCCGCGCCCTCGCCGCGACGGTCGAGCACGACGGGGGGGTCACCTACCCGGCCATCTGCCGGGCCGTCGCCGAAGACCCGGCGGTGCTGGCCCTGCTCGATCCTGCCCCGCCGGCCCAGCGACGGCCCATCTTGCTCCTGGCTGCGGTGCACGACCTCCTCCTCGCCGGCGCACGCCACCCCCTGGCCGACTGGTACGACACGGTCGCCGCTGTCCGCGGCCGGCCCCCGGCGCAACCCCGGGGGGACGTGGGCTCCGCGTTCGCCGACTTCTGTCGGGTGCACCAGGCGGAGCTGCGGGAGCTGGTGCGCTCCCGGGCCACGCAGACGAACGAGGTCGGACGCTGCACGGCCCTGCTCCCCGGCCTGTGCGCGGTTGCCGCGCTCGAGCCACCGGGGCAGCCCGTCGCCCTGCTCGACCTCGGCTGCTCCGCCGGTCTCAACCTGCGCGTCGACCGCTACGCCTACACCTACCGAGACGCCAATGGCGCGGTGGTGCGGAGCGCCGGCGACCCGGCCGCCGTCGTCCGCCTCGAGTGCACGGTGCGCGGCGACCCGGGCGGCATGCCGGCGCTCAGCCGCCCCCGAGCTCGACGCACGCGTGGGCCTCGACCTGACGCCTCTCGACCCGCGCAACGACGGCGATGCCCGCTGGCTCCTGGCGTGTCAGTGGCCGGACAACCCGGCCCGCTTCGGGCAGCTCCGCGCCGCGTCGACGACGCCCGGGCCGACGCTGACACGCCCCGGTTGGAGCAGGGCGACATGGTCGACGACCTGGCCCGCGTCGCGGGCACGATCGACGACGCCGTGCCGCTCGTCGTCTTCCATTCCTGGGTGGCGGCCTACCTGGCCGAGGATCGCCAGCGCACCCTGGTTGCCGCCATCGCTGCGCTCGGGCGCGGCCGCCGCGTCCACCACCTGTACTGCGAGGCGCCGTTCGAGACGCCGGGCCTCCCCACGCCGCCCGCTCCGGGAGCGAGGGAGGGTCCGGACCTCTCCACCGCGCTGGTCCATGTCGCTCCCGGCGGCGCCGCCCCCGTCCGGCTGGCCGACACCCATCCGCACGGCTATTGGATCCGGTGGTGGCCGTCGCTCACTCTTCGGGACCCCACGGGGCGTCCCGCCGGGCAGGCACCTGCACCCCCGCCTCGGTGACCCTGGCGGCCGTGCCGACCGCGTTGGACCCGAAACGGGAGCGCACGGCATCCACCGCTGCCGTGACCTCGTGCCACGACTGCTCGGTGGCCACGGCGCTGAAGTTGTCCTCGTCGAGGCCGTCGCCCAGGTCGAAGGAGAGCTGGTCGGCGCCGCCCGGCTGCAGCCCCGACGCGCTGACCCCGAGCAGGCGTATGCCCGGCGCGGGATTGATGCCGGCAAGCAGGGCGGCCGCCACCTGTCCGATGGCGCCTCCGGTGCTGAGAGGGCGCGGCAGGGTGCGCGAGCGCGTCTGCAGGGACAGGTCGGCGAACTTCACCTTCACCGTCACGGTCCGCGCCGCCGTCTCGGCACTGCGCAACATCGTGGCCACGGACTCGGCCATGCGCAGCACGTGGTGCTCGAGCGCCGCTTGCTCGAAGACGTCATGGCTGAATGTCTCCTCGTGCCCGATCGACTTGCTGGGACGATTCGGCGTCACGGGGTCCGGGTCCTCGCCGCGCGCCAGCGCGGCCAGATGCACACCACTCGCCTTGCCGAGCCTTCGCACCAACGTGTCGGCCGGCAGCGTGGCCAAGTCACCCACGCTGACGACACCGAGCTCGTGGAGTCGCCGGGCAGTGGCGGGACCCACGCCCCAGAGAGCCTCGACGGCGTGGCCGTGCAGGAAGGCCAGCTCGTCCGTCGGTTCGACCAGGTAGACCCCGGGTCCGGGCTCGAGACCCTGTCGCGACGCGCGCGGTTTGGCCGCCCGCGAAGCCAGCTTGGCGATCATCTTGGAGCGGCCGATGCCCACGGCGCAGTCCAGATGCAGCTCCTCGCGCACCCGGGACCGTAGCCCGAACGCGATCGACCTGGGCGGCCCGAGGAGCCGCACTGCCCCGGCGACGTCCATGAAGGCCTCGTCGAGCCCGATGGGCTCCACCACTGGTGTGACGTCGGCCAGGACGCGGTGCAGGTGCGCGCTCGATCTCGGCGTAGCGGCTGTGTCGGCCCGGGAGGAACACGGCATCGGGGCACAGCTGGCGCGCCCGCACCGAGGGCATGGCGGAGTGGACCCCGTAGACACGTGCCTCGTAGGTACACGAGGCCACCACGCCACGGGCGCCCGCCCCCCCGACGATCACGGGCTTGCCCGCCAGCGTGGGGTCGTCGAGCACCTCGACCGAGGCGAAGAACGCGTCCATGTCGACGTGGAGGATGGTCGGGATCTGGGAGGGCGGGCGGTGGTCAGCCACGGAGGTTCAACCGACGAAAGCCCTCGGCGTGGGCCGCGCCAACACGCCGGCCCTCCTCGGCCGCCCGGCGCCGTACCGCCTCGCCGGCCCAACCCGCCTGGCCGGCGAACTGGGTCCGATGGCACTCGACGGCGGCTGCCTTCGTGTCGATGGTGTCGCTCACGTCGACCCACTCGTCGGGCTCGAGCGTGCCGGACAACAGAACGGTGGCCACCTGGTGGACCGGGCCGGCATCGGGGAAGTACTGCGGGAGGCCCGCCGCCGGAGCGACGGCGTCGAGCAGGGCGGCACCAAGGATCCGGTGGTCGCGGTGGTTGAAGTAGTCCTGGCCGAAGAACATGGCAGATGGGTCGTGCCCGCAGACCACATCGGGGCGGAGCGCGCGAACCCGTGCCACGAGCGTGCAGCGGAAGTCGTCGGTGTCGGCGAGCTCGCCGTCGGGGAAGCCCAGGTTCTCCACGCTGGCCGTGCCGATCAACGCGGCCGCAGCCTGGAGCTCGGCAGCACGCTCGACCGCGAGCTGTGCCGGCGCCACCGCCGGATCCGTTGTCCCCTTGCCGCCGTCGGTGCAGATGATCAGGTGCACCGACGTGCCGGCCTTGGCCCAGCGGGCCAGGCTGCCGCCACAGGCCACGTCGGCATCGTCGGGATGGGCGTAGACGGCTAAGACGACGCCGGGCGTCTCCTCCATCACTTGCGCTTCGGCTCCGTCGTCTTGGTCAGCAGGCCCGCCTCACGCTGGAAGTCCCCCGCTTCCTCGAACCCCTTGTAGACGCTGGCGAACCGCAGGTACGCCACGTCGTCGAGCACCTTGAGACGCTCCAGGACGGCCACGCCCACTTGCTGACTTGTCGGTTCGGTCGTCTGGGCCCGGAGCGCGTCCTCCACCGCCTGGGCCAGTTCCTCCATCTGCGCCTCGCTGACGGGCCGGTTCTTGCACGCGGCGCGCACTCCGGAGACGACCTTCGCCCGGTCGAACGGCTCTCGGAGTCCGCTGCGCTTCACCACCCACAGGGGGACCTCCTCGACCCGCTCGAAGGTGGTGAAACGACGCTCGCATCCGAGGCACTCCCGGCGGCGTCGGATCGCGCCACCGTCCTCGGCCTGGCGTGAGTCCACGACGCGGTCGTCGTCAACTCCGCACCAAGGACACCGCACACCGCCGACGATAGTCAGGGCGTCAGGGAATGAAGACGTGCTCCCCGGGGACCAGCACGCTCGAGCCGGTCTCCTGAGCCAGGCGTCCGGCCAGCGCCGCCGCATGCCCCGGATCAGCCCGGTGGGCGATCGAGGCGAGGGTGTCGCCCGCCTTGACGACGTACTCCTGGCCGTGTGCCGGCGCCGCCTGCGCCAGCGTGCTCCCGCCCAGGGGGCGCAGAGGCAGAGCGAGCAGGACCAGCAGGGCCAGCACCGCCACGGCAACGGCGGCCGCGGCCAGCCGACGGCGGCGCCTGAGGTGCCTGGGCGCTGGCTGGTCGGGCAGGACGAACAGCGCCGGCCGGACCGGCCGGAACGTCTCGACTTCTATTTCCCACGCAACCGACATCGTGGCCTCCTTTTCCGAACACCTGTTCGCTTCGGTTCCATCAAAACACGAACATCTGTTCGCTGTCAACGCCTGGGCCGAACAGGTGTTCGTGACGAGCACCACCGTACGGACGGGGTGTGACACGCTGTCTTGACAATTCCGAGTGGGTTAATCAGGTTTGGCCTCCACGCCGACCCGCACCGCAGCCCGATCCGCGCCTCCCGCACTTCGGCATCGAACAGGTGTTTGCTTCCCTGGCGCGGGCTCGGTATCGTGGTCTGTCACGAACGGATGTTCGCCCCGGACAACGGGCCCAGAACACGGGCCCAGACCACGGGCCTGCAACCCGGGCCCAGAACACGGGCAGAGCAAAGGAGACACCGATGGCCGAGGTCCTGAGCGGGAAGCGGCTGCAGATCCTGACCTACATCGCCGACAGCCAGCGGGACCGCGGCTACCCGCCGTCGGTCCGGGAGATCGGCGAGGCGGTGGGCCTGACCTCCTCGGCCACCGTGCACACCCACCTGGCCGTCCTCCAGCGGGAGGGTTACCTCTCGCGGGACCCGTCCAAGCCCCGGGCCATCCAGGTGCACTTCGACCGGGACACCACGACGAGGATGACAGCGTCAGCGGTTCACAACGTGCCCCTGGTGGGCGACGTGGCTGCCGGGACCGGCGTGCTGGCCGAGGAGCACATCGAGGAGCTCCTCCCCATGCCCGAGCAGTTCACCGGCAGCGGTCCGTCGTTCATGCTGCGCGTCCGCGGGGACTCGATGATCGACGCGGGGATCTTCGACGGGGACTACGTGGTGGTGCATCAGCAGCCCGATGCCGACAACGGCGACGTGGTGGTCGCCGGCATCGGCGAGGGCGAGGCCACCGTGAAGACCTTCCGCCGCGAGGGTGGACAGGTCCAGCTCCTCCCGGCCAACGCGGCTTACGAGCCCATGGTCTTCGAGGCGCCCGACGAGATGACGATCTTCGGCAAGGTCGTCACCGTCGTCCGCCAGCTGAACTGACCGCTACCTGAGCAGGCGCGACAGCCGGCGGTCGGCCAGCACCTTGCCACCCGTCTGGCAGGTCGGGCAGTAGGCCATCTCGTAGGACTCGAACGACACCCGGCGCAGGGTGTCCCCGCACGGCGTGGGGCACGGCTCGCCGGCACGGCCGTGCACACGGAACCGCCCGCCGAGACTCGATTCCGACAACCCGCCCTCGCGGCGCCGCTCGAGGTCCAGCGCCTCGCCGAGGACGGCGTCGACTGCCTCGAGCAGCGCTTCGCGCTGCTCTCCTGTGAGTGAGCGCAGGGAGGCGAAGGGCGACAGCCGGGCCCGGTGCAAGATGTCGTCACCCCAGCCGCGACCGATGCCGGCCACCGTGTGCTGGTCGCGCAGGTCGGTGGTCAGGTGCCGGTTGGAGTCGCTGGTGCGGACGAACGCCGCGAATTCGTCGCTGCCGGGCTCGGGGCCGAGGTCGGCGAGCGGGCCCTCGTCACCGGGGGCCAGGACCCACCAGGCCGCCTTGCGCTGGGTGCCGTACTCGCGCACCAGGATCGCCGTCCCGGCGCCGTCGAGTCCGGATTCACCACGTCCGAACACGAACCGGGCCACCGAGCCGCGGGGCTTGGTCTTCTTGGGCGGATCCTCGACGTCGAGTCGGCCCGCCTGGGAGAGGTGGAGCACCATCCGCTCCCCACCCTCGAAGGCCCACAGGAGGTACTTGGCGCGGCGGCCGACCGAGGTCAGGCGCCTGCCCTTGAGCTCGTCGGGAGAGGGCGCATACGTCTTGAGCGAGGAGAAACCCAGCAGGTCGGCCCGGCGGAGCACCGCACCGGCCAGCAGCGCGTCGAGGCGCTCGGACAGCGCCTGCATCTCGGGCAATTCGGGCACGCCACAATGTACGCATGGCCTACACCCACGGGCACCACGAGTCCGTCCTGCGCAGCCACACCTGGCGCACGGCGGAGAACTCCTGCGCCTACCTGCTGCCCCACCTGCAGCCCGGCCAACGCCTGCTCGACGTGGGGTGCGGGCCGGGCACCATCACCGCCGACCTGGCCCTCCTCGTGGGGCCCGGGGAGGTGGTGGGCATCGACGCCGATGCCGGCGTCGTGGCGCAGGCCCGCGAACACGCCCGGGATCTGCACCTGGCCAACCTGCGCTTCGAGGCCGGCGACCTCTTCGGCGTCGCCCACCCGGACGCATCCTTCGACGTGGTCCACCTGCACCAGGTCCTTCAGCACCTGGCCGATCCGGTGGCGGCGCTCGTCGAGCTCCGGCGCCTGCTGAGCCCAGGCGGGCTCCTCGCTGCACGCGACTCGGACTACCGCACCTTCCACTGGGCGCCCGACGACCCGCTGCTCGACCGCTGGCTCGAGCTCTACCTCGACGTCACGACGCGCAATGGCCACGACGCCTGCATCGGGCCCCGCCTGCTGGGGATGGCACAACGGGCCGGGTTCCGCGACGTCGTGGTCTCGAGCTCGACGTGGACCTACGCCGACGCCGAGACCAGGTCGTGGTGGGGAAGTCTGTGGGCCGACCGGGTTCGCTACTCGCGCTTCGCCTCCCAGGCCCTCGAATACGAACTGAGCGACGAGGAGGAACTCGAGGCGATCGCGGCCGCGTTCATCCGCTGGTCGGCCGCCGACGACGGAGTCTTCGTCGTCCCCCACGTCGAGATCCTCGCCCGGGACTGACGGGCGCGGCGGTGACGGCGCCGTGCCGCTCGCGGAGCCGGGGCAACGTCCGGCCTCGCCGCCTCAGGGACGAGGTGGCGGCTCAGTCGGCCCAGAGCTTGTCCGTGTACGTGTCGGTGCCCACGATGGTGGGGATGAACGGGAGGGCGGCGACCACCTTCCCCTTGCCCGACGCGTCCAGGCGGCGGCGGTGCTCGGCGATCACCGGCTCCCACGCCACCTCCGGCGGCGTGCTCAGGAACCACAGGAGGACCGTACGGTTGTCACGGGCCGACTCGCGTGGGACGTCGCCGGGCGCATCCACCTCGAGCGCGATCGGGGTGAAGGCGGCCACCAGGTCGGCATCGGAGCCGGGCATGAGCCCCGGCAGGTGCTCGTTGCGCAGCCAGCTCCACAGCTCCTCGTTCGAGACGCCGTCGGCCGTGTCGATGAACACCGGCACGAAGCCCCGGTAGGGGTGGTCGAGGGCCAGCTCGACGGGCACGCTGTCGTGCTCGCGGCGGTGCTCCCACTGGAAGTCGTAGAGGAGGGTGTGCACGTGGTCCCGCTCTTGGAACATGCGTCCGGCGGCGTGCAGGGCGTTGACCTGGCGCAGCGCCCAGCGGTTCCACACGTCGTGATAGCCGTCGAGCACCCAGTAGCAGGCGATGTACGACCCGCGGCGCGGCTCCCCCGTGATGACCGACGGGTCAGGGTCGCGCAGCGCCTTCAGGTCGGCCGTGGCCACGAACCGGCGCCCGGCGAAGTTGTACGGGCCGACCATGCATCCGGAGTAGAAGTGGTCCCGCTCGTACCAGCGGTTGTACGCCACCTCGTGGCCGCGGTGGGGCTCGACGAGCGTGAGAAGCATGGAGCCGAGCTTGACCGGTTCGGCCTCGGCGAAGATCTCGATCGGCTTGCGCTTCTTGGGTGCGTCGTCGGCCATGGCCAGCGAAGCTAACAGCTGGCCGGGAAACGAGACAGTCCCGCACTTCCCCGGATCACGCCGTCCCTGAGGCGACGATCGGGAGCGTGGGCGCCACCGAGCCGCCGGCGGGCTCCACCGTGATGCCGAAGCTCGACGCCCGACGCGCGCCAGCCAGCGTGAACGCGGCCTGCCGGGGCGAGCTTCCCAGCAGGCCGAGGGAGATGGGCGTCCGCCCGACGATCCCCCACAGCTGATAGGTCCGGCCGCCGCCGAGGGACGGAAGCGCGGACGACACCAGGTAACCCCGGCCGTCGGGCACGAGGATCAGGCGCGCCACCTCGGCCCGCGAGGACGTACGCAGCTCGACCAGCCGGTGCCCGGGGGTGGCCAGGGCCTCCGCCACCGGAGCGGGGCGGCGGGCGGCCGACTGGAGCTGCCCGATCCGCCTGTCGGCGTGCGCCAAGGAGAGGCCGAGCACGAGCGCCACCACCACGGCCGCGGTGGCGAGCGCGCCCAGCACGAGCGACTGGCGCCGGCCCCGGGTGCGCCCAGCTGGAGGATCGGCCGCGACCCGCAGCGGTGGCGGCACCGGCGGCCGCACCGCGAGGTGGCGCCCCTCCCCCAACGCTCCCGCGATCTTCGGCCACAGCGACTCCGGCGGACGCTCCACCGATGTGCCCATGGCCGCCGCCACCTCGCGCAACGCGTCGAGCTCGATGCGGCACCGCGGGCACAATGTCAGGTGCGCCTCGAAGTCGGCCCGTTCCTCCCCGTCGACGGCGTCGAGCGCGTAGGCGCCCAGAAGCGCGTCGGCCTCGTGGTGCGTCATGTCGAAGGCCATCACCCGGCACCTCCCCGGATGCCGACCTCGACGAGCGTGGCGCGCATGCGCCGCAGGCCGTGGCGGATGCGGCTCTTGACGGTCCCCTCGGGCTGTTCGAGCAGCGCGGCCACCTCGCGGTAGGTGTAGCCGTCGAAGTAGGCCAGCTCGATGGCCCGGCGCTCCTCGTCGGGCAAGTCACCCAGCGCGCGCGCCACCTGGTCGGCCACAGTGATGTCCCACAGCTCCTGTTGCATGTCGTACCCGGCCCGCGCCGTGTCGCAGCGCGTCGCGGGCTTCGCGGGCCCGACGCCGCGCTCGATGCCCGCACGGCGTCCACAGCCCGCCCGTGCGCCTGCATCAACAGGAACGAGCGCAGCGAGCCGCGGGCCGCGTTGGCGAGCACCCGCTTGGCCAAGCCGTAGACAGCTCCGGCATGCCGCCGGGTATACCTCGGCGAGCGCCACCTCTCCGTCGCGGGCCACGGCCGTCACTAGCTGGGCGTCGCTCAGGTCGTCGCACCGGTCCATGCCTCATGTATTCGGCGCCGGACCGGTGCGTGGATGTCCGCGGGACTGCACGGCCGGTCATCCGCCCGGAGCGGTGCACCGAATGGTCCGTGCCATGCGAACCACGATCGAGAGCTACAAGGCACGGACGGGGCGGGTCGACCTGGCGGACATCGACTTCGGCGAATTCAGGCACCATCCATTGCCGCCCGACGCCCTGCGCGCCCTGCGCTACATGCACGACATCGAGCACCACACGGTGTGCTACCTACGGGACCTGCTGCTGACGCCGGCCCACCAGGACCCGGTCATCACCGCGTTCCTCTCCTGCTGGGTGTACGAGGAGATGTGGCACGGCGAGGCCATCGCGTCGGTACTCGAGGCCCACGGCGAGACGGCGGGGGCGCCGCGGATCGCCGCGCTGCGCCAGGGCCGCCGCCGCCGCCAGGCCCTCTCGACGCTCAGCACCATCGGGTCGGCGGCCTTCGCGGGCAAGGCCTTCGTCGCCGTCCACATGACCTGGGGCGCCATCAACGAGTGGACCACGCAGGCCGGCTACGCCCGCCTGTCCGAGGTGGCCGGCCACCCGACGCTGCGCGAGATCCTCCGGCGCATCATGAAGCAGGAGGGTACGCACATCGACTTCTACGCCTCCGAGGCCACGCGGCGGCTCGGCGCGAGCACGCGTGCACAGCGGCTCACTCACTTCGCCCTGTCGCACTGGTGGCGTCCGGTCGGGTCCGGTGTGATGCCGGAGCGAGAGGTGGAGTTCCTGGTGCACTACCTCTTCGACGGCCGCCGTGGGACGGAGACGGCCGAACGCATCGACCGCCGGGTGGATCGCCTTCCAGGCCAGTCCGGCCTGCATCTCCTGCGGGGCGCCCTGGCACGGCACTCGTCCTCGCCGGGGTCACGCCTTTCGGCGTCGGTCTGCACCGGGACGTGACGGGCCCGCGCGTCCTGACATCCGCACGCCGTCCGGCGCCGGATACGCCCTGACCACCGGGCGAGCGCATGCGGCTCAACTGATGATGGCGGCGAGCGTGGCGCGTGCCCGCTCCAGCGCCGGAGCCGAGACCCGCTCGTCTGGATGGTGCGCCAGCAAAGGATCGCCCGGCCCGAAGTTGGCCGCCGGCACGCCGTGCTCCCAGAAGGACGCCACGTCGGTCCACCCCACCTTGGCCCGAGGCGGGGCGCCGCTCCGCTCCACCAGTGCGTGCAGCAACGGTTGGTCGAGCGCCGGCGGCGCCCCGTCGCCAACGTCGAGGACCTCGAAGGTGTCCCCGTTCGTCAGCTCCACGAACGGGTCGAGCAGCTCGTGCAGGAAGGCTTCTGCCTCTGCCCGTCGACGGTCCGGCGCATAGCGGTGGTTCAGGGTCACCTGGGCTTCGTCGGGCACGACGTTTGCCGCCACCCCTCCCTCGATCGCCACCACCTGGAGCTGCTCGGCGTAGGCGCACCCGTCGAGCGTGACCGACCTTCCCTCCCATCCCGCCACGCGCTCGAGCAGCGGGCCCATGCGGTGGATGGCGTTGCGCCCGGTAAAGGGCCGCGCCGTGTGCGCCCGCACGCCGCGCAGCGTGATGCGCACCCGCATGGTGCCTTGGCATCCCGCCTCGACGAGTGCGCTGGTCGGCTCGCCCAGGACGGCGGCGTCGCCGGCCAGGAGGTCCGGACGCTGGTGCCACAGCTCGAGCAGGCCGCTGCGCGAGCGCTCGACTTCCTCGCGTGCGTAGAAGCACCACGTGAGATCCAGCGAGGGCGAGTGCATGGAGGTGGCCAGGTCCAGCATGACGGCCAACCCGCCCTTCATGTCCGCCGCGCCGACGCCCCAGACCGTGTCCCCCTCGAGGCGCGGGGTGGCGTTGTCGTTCGGCGGCACGGTGTCGAGGTGCCCGGCCAGGACGAGGCGCTGGTCCCGGCCAAGAGACGTCCGCGCCACGACGTTGTCACCGATACGCGTCACCTCGAGCCAGTCGCAGGCGCGCAAGGCCTGCTCCACCCGTGCCGCCACCTGACCCTCGTCGCCGCTCACCGAGGGGATGGCGACGAGGTCGGCCGTGGCTGTGAGGAGATCGCCCACGCTCGCCGAACGTCCTCAGGTGCTGGCGCCGTGGTCCCGGAGGACCTGGTTGAGCTGCGCCTTGTCGTGGCGCTCCCCCTCGGTCAGGCGCTTGATCACCAGGACACACGGGATGAAGAACTCGCCGCCGGGGAACTCGCGACGCCTGCTGGCCCGGATGGCCACGCTCCACGGCGGCACGATGCCGCGGGAGATCTCCTGGCCGGTCTCGGCGTCGATGACGGGGATCGACGGGTCGAGGAAGGCACCGGCACCGAGCACGGACCCCCGGCCGATGCGGGCGCCCCCCGTGACCATGCAGCGGCTGCCGACGAATGCATCGTCCTCCACGACGACGGGCACCGCGTTGGGCGGCTCCAGCACACCCCCGATGCCCACACCGCCCGACAGGTGCACCCGTTCGCCGATCTGGGCGCATGACGCCACGGTGGCCCAGGTGTCAACCATGGAGCCGGCCCCGACCCAGGCACCGATGTTCACGTACGAGGGCATGAGCACCACTCCCGGCGCCAGGTAGGAGCCCCAGCGGGCGGAGGCCCCGGGCACCACGCGCACCCCGGCCTCGGCGTAGTTCTTCTTGAGGGGCAGCTTGTCGGCGTATTCGAACGGGCCGGCCTCAATGGTCTCCATGCCGCGCAGCGAGAACAGCATGAGGATCGACTTCTTGAGCCACTCGTGGACAACAACCTCGTCGGTGCCGGGGTCGACCTCGGCCACCCGGGCCTGCCCCGTATCGAGCAGCCCGATCGCCTCCTCGACGATCCCCGCCGCGTCGGCGTCCTCCGGGGAGAGCTCGGCCCGCCGCTCCCACAGCTCCTCGATCCGTGCCTGCAGATCAGCCATGGCTCACCCTAGCGAGCCGCTCCCCCACCACTGCCAGCCGCTCGAGCGGCTGGACCACGGCCACACGGACGTGGCCGGCCCCGGCCGGCCCGTAGAGGTCTCCGGGGCTGACCAGCAGCCCGCCGTCCGCAGCCAAGGCCCGGGCCATGGACCAGGCATCGGGCCAACGATCGGTCGGCACCGGCACCCACAGGTAGAAGCCGCCCCCGGGTCGGGACACCGGGCAGCCGAAGGACCCGAGCACGCCGGCCATGTACGTCAGCCGCTCGAGATATCGCGCCCGCTGCTGCTCCACGTGCTCCTCGTCCTCGAGGGCCGCCACGGCGGCCGCCTGGGCCGGGCCGGGCACCATGAGGCCGGCGTGCTGGCGTACGGCGCGCAGGAACTCCACGAGCTCCGCGTCACCGGCATAGAACCCGACCCGGACCCCGGCCAGGTTCGACCGCTTGGACAGCGAATGGACCGACACCACACCGTCCAAGCCATGCTCGAGCGCGGAGCGGGGCCGGCCGTCCCAGGTGAAGGCGGCATAGCACTCGTCGGAGAAGACAGGGATGCCGTGGGCACGGCCCCATGTGACCTCGGCGCCCAGGTCGCCCAGTCCCCCGGTCGGATTGGAGGGCGAGTTGGACCACAGCACCAGTGCCCGCGCCGCGTCGTCCGGCGCGACCGCGCCCAGGTCGAGACCGCCCACCCGCCCGGGTGCCGGCGGCACCGCCACCGACCGGCACCCGGCCAGCGAGGCGCCCATGGCATAGGTCGGGTAGGACACCGACGGGTACAGCACGGTGTCCAGGTCGGGCCGGCGCAGCCGCAGCAGGTGCGGCACCGAGGCCACCAGCTCCTTGGTGCCCACACAGGCGGCGACGCTCCCGACTGGCACGTCGGGCAAGCCGAAACGGCGGCACAGCCACGTGCCGGCCGCCTCGCGCAGCGCCGGGCTCCCGGCCGACGCCGGGTACCCGCGCTCGGTACCCGACGAGCCGAGCGCCGCCACGACGGCGGGCGGCGGCGGGTCGCAGGGCGTGCCGATGGAGCAGTCGACCATGCCGCCCTCGTGGGCGGCGGCCACCTCGGCCAGGCCGGCCAGCCGGTCGTAGGGGTAAGGCGGCAGGTGGAACGTCATCGGTGTCACCGTGCCGCCACGAACGCTGCGAAGCGGGCGCGGCCCACCTCGTCGAGAACAACCTGCACGGTCGCCGCCTCTTCGCCGTCGCGCTGGCTGACGACCTCGCCCTCGCGATGTACCGCCGCCAGCACGTCGCCGCGCGACCACGGCACCACGAGCTCCACCACACGGTCCGAGCCGCGAAGGCGGTCGGCCAGCACGCGCAACAACTCGTCGATCCCCTCCCCGCTGCGTGCGGAGATCATCACCGATCCTTCGATCCCGTGCGCCAAAGCCTTGGCCTCTTCGGGCGCCCGGTCCGCCTTGTTGACCACCGTCAGCTCCGGCACGTCGGCGGCGCCGATCTCTGCCAACACCTCGCGCACGGCGGCCATCTGCGCCTCGGCGTTCGACGCCGTGCCGTCGACCACATGCACGATCAGGTCGGCCAGGCGCACCGAGTCGAGGGTGGAGCGGAAGGCCTCGACCAGCTCGTGGGGCAGCTTCCGCACGAACCCCACCGTGTCGGTCACGAGCACCGTCTCCCCGCCGGGCAGGGCCAGCTGGCGCGTGCGGGGGTCCAGCGTGACGAAGAGGCGGTTCGCTGCCGGGACGCCCGCATCGGTGAGACGGTTGAGCAGAGTGGACTTGCCGGCGTTCGTGTAGCCCACCAGGGCGACCTCGCGCTGGCGCCCGCGGGCCCGGCTGCGCCGCTGCAGCGCACGCGTGCGCTCGACGTCGCGCAGCTCGGACTCGAGCTTGTGCATGCGCCGGACCAGGCGCCGCCGGTCCACCTCGAGCTGGGTCTCGCCGGGGCCCCTCGTGCCGATGCCACCGGCCTGCTGGCTCAGCTGCGAGCCACGGCCGCGCAGCCTCGGCAGGCGGTACCGGAGGAGCGCCAGCTCGACCTGGGCCTTGCCCTCGGGGCTGCGGGCGTTCTGGGCGAAGATGTCGAGGATCACCGCGGTCCGGTCGATGGCCGTGCGCCCGAAGAGCTTCTCGAGGTTGCGGTGCTGGGCCGGCGTCAGTTCGTCGTCGAACACAACGGTGTCGGCGTCGAGCTCTTCGCTGAGCACGGCGATCTCCCGCGCCTTGCCGCGGCCCACGAACGTCGCCGGGTCCGGTGCGTCGCGCCGCTGCACAACGCGCCCGACGACGTCGGCGCCCGCACTGTCCACCAGCTGGGTCAGCTCGTCGAGGTCTTCGTCGACCATCTCGCCCGTGCGGCCCGGGAATACGACCCCGACCACGATGATCCGCTCCCGGATGGTCCGCTCGATGAGCGACCCGGGCAACAGGTTGCTCAAGAGAGCATCCCCGGATGGACCACCACGTCGGCCACCTTGCGCACAGGGCCGGCCAGGTACGTGGTGGCGTCCTCGTCGGCGCCCAACGTGACCTCGAGGATCCCGCCGGGGTTGCGCACGCGGACCGGAGCGTCCGCACCGACCACGCCCCAGCTGCGCGCCGCCGCCGCGGCGGCCACGCTGCCGGTGCCGCAGGCCAGTGTCTCCCCCGCGCCGCGCTCGAAGACCCGGAAGTCGAGCAGTGGGCCGGCCGCGTCGTGGACAAGGGTGATCCACTCGACGTTGACGCCGCCCTCGAAGGCGGCCTGCAGCTTCGGGCCGAGCTCGGACACGTCGACCCCGGCCGTGTCGGGGCCGAGCAGGACCAGGTGGGGGTTGCCCACCTCCACCGTCCTGGCGCGCCGGTCGTCGAATTCCTGGGGCTGGTCCGGCCCCAGCCGGGCCGGGCCCATGTCGACCCGGGCCGTGGCCCACCCCGGCACCGTGCCCGGCGTGTACTCGACCGTCCGGCGGCCCCCGGCAGTGGCCACGGTGAAGCACGGCGGGCTGACCAGCCCCGCGTCCACGGCGGCCTGGGCCAGGCAGCGGATACCGTTGCCGCTCATCTCGGCCTCGCCGCCGTCGGCATTGTGCAGCTCCATGGACAGGTCACAGCCGTCACGGCCCGGGCCCACGCGGATGATCCCATCGCCACCGACCCCACGGTGTCGGTCCGTCAGCAGCCGCACCTGGGCGACCGAGAGCCGGATGACGTCGTCGGGGTCGAGGACGACCAGGAAGTCGTTGCCCGCACCTTCGTGCTTGGTGGCCTGCACCGTCCCATTCTCGCAGCCGCCGGCCTCAGGCGTGCGCGTCGAGGGCGGCCACCAACAGCTCGCAGGCCGCACCCGGGCCCGGTGCCCAGCGGATCCGGGGGTCGCGGCGGAACCACGAGGCCTGGCGGCGGGCGAACTGCCGCGTGCGCCGGACGGCCGTGTCCAGGCACTCCTCGAGCGGCACCCCGTCCTCCACGTGGGCCAGCACCTCGCGGTAGCCGAGGGCCTGCCGGGCGGTGCGCGACAGGCCGCGGGCGCGGCCACCAGGGCACGGACCTCCTCGACCAAGCCGGCGTCGATCATGGCGGCGAACCGGGCTGCGATCCGGTGGTCCACCTCCTCCGGCGGAAGGGCGATACCCACCTGCGCCACACCGGTCGGCGGGTACGCCTCGAGCCCCGGACCGAAGTCCGAGAAGGGCCGGCCCGAGCCGAGCGTGACCTCGAGGGCGCGTACGACGCGGCGCCGGTTCGCCGGTTCCACGCGACCCGCTCCCCGCGGGTCAAGCTCGGCCAGGCGCGCGTGTAAGTCCTCGACAGTGGCCCGTCCCTCCTCGAGCTCCTCATCGAGGGACGCAACCACCTCGGGGTATCGGCCCGGGATCTCGAGGTCGTCGATCACCGCACGCAGGTACAGACCCGTGCCCCCGACGAGGAGTGCGTGGCGGCGGCGCGCCGCGATGTCTTCGAGTGCGTCGCGAGCCGCCTGCTGGTACCTCGTCACGGTGAAGTCCTCGTCGGGTCCGACCAGGTCGAGCAAATGGTGTGGCACGGCCGCCCGTGCCGCGGCGTTCGGCTTGGAGGTCCCGATGTCCATGCCCCGGTACACGCACATGGAGTCCACCGAGAGGATCTCGCAGTCACCCCGCTGCTCCGCCAGCAGCAGCGCGATCTGCGACTTGCCTGACGCCGTGACGCCGACCAGCGCGACGGAGCTCAAGCGCCGGACACCGCGATGCGCACACGGTGCCGCGGCCGCGCCGTCACGTCCTGGAGGGTGCCCGACAGATGGTGAGGGTGGCCCGCGGTGACGCGCACCCGGGCCAGGGCGCCGGGCGCGGGCGGGCGGTCCGTGTCGCCCGCTGGGAAGTGGACCAGCTTTCCCTGCCGGGTACGACCGGTGAGCTTCGCGGGGTCGCGCCGGCTCACCCCCTCGACGAGGACCTCCTCGCTTCGCCCGACACGGGCCTGGTGCCGCGCCAGGGCCGAGCGGTCGACGACCGTCTTGAGCCGCTCGAAGCGCTCGGCCACGACGTCGGGCGGGACGAACTCGGCCTCCATGGCGGCGGCCCTGGTCCCGGGGCGCGGCGAGAAGATGAACGTGTAGGCGCCGTCGTACCGGGCCTCGGCGCACACAGCCAAGGTGTCCTCGAAGTCCTGCGCCGTCTCGCCCGGGAAGCCGACGATGATGTCGGTGGTGACGGCCAGATCCCCGACGGCGGCACGGGCTCCCGCCAGGCGCTCGAGGTAGCGCGCCGCCGTGTAGCCGCGCCGCATCGCGCGCAGCACGCGGTCACTGCCCGACTGGAGCGGCAGGTGGAGCTGCTCGCACACCGAAGGCGTCTCGGCCATGGCCTCGATCGTCTCGGGCCGCAGGTCCTTCGGATGCGGGCTGGTGAAGCGGACACGGCTGATCCCGTCGACTTCGCCGACCGCCCGTAGCAGGTCGGCGAAGAGCGGGCGGCGACGCGTGATGTCGCGCCCGTAGGAGTTCACGTTCTGCCCGAGCAGGGTGACCTCGGAGACGCCGCGCCGCGCCAGCACTTCCACCTCCGCCACGATCTCCTCGAAGGGCCTGCTGACCTCGCCGCCTCGTACGGACGGCACGATGCAGAAGGCGCAGGAATTGTCGCACCCGGTCTGGATGTTGACCCAGGCGGCGTAGGGGACCTCGCGTACCGCCCCGACGCCCAGGAGCGAGTTAGCGGACGACTCGGGGGCGGGCTCGTCGAGGATCTCGGTCAGCGGACCTTCGTCGCGGGCTCGGCGGAGCAGGTCGGGCGCCCGGGCCAGGTTGTGCGTGCCGAACACGACGTCGACCCAGCCCACCTTCTCCTGAATCCGTTCCCGGTCCTTCTGGGCCAGGCAGCCACCCACTGCGATCTGCAGGCCGGGCTTGGCGTCGACCAGCTCCTTGAGCCGGCCCAAGGTGCCGTAGAGGCGCTGGTCCGCGTTCTCCCGGATGCAGCAGGTGTTGAGCACGACGACATCGGCCTCCTCCATGCTCGCCGCGGGCGTCATCCCGTCCGCCACCAGCAAGCCGGCAAGCCGCTCCGAGTCGTGCTCGTTCATCTGGCACCCGAAGGTGCGGATGAAGTAGGAGCGCAGCACTCGACGCAGTCTAGGGAACGGCGCCGCCTAGATTCGCGCCCGTGGTACTCCGCGGCACCCCCCACCGCATCCCGATGGTCCCGGCCGTGCTGGTGGCCCTGGCCGCTGCACCGCTGGGCCTCGCCGCCTGCGGGTCGGGGCAGGGCACCGGGTCCGGATCGGGCAGCGCGTCGGGCACCGCGTCCGGCGACGCCGCGTTGCAGGGGGCCGGGGCCAAGGTGATCGCGCAGTTGTCGCAATACCGGGCCACCGTGCCGGCGTGCCTGCGGGAGGCGAAGCCCGTCGTCTGCGTCGAGGCAGCGGACCGGGCACTCGGCGCCGACGTGCACGCGTACGCCAACGTGCTGGCCGTCGGCCACGGCTTCAGTGCCCCGGGGGGCGTCCTCACCGCAGCCCGCAACGCCGCGCAGACGCTGGCCAACAGCCTCGAGATCCTGGGCGATGCCCAGCCGACCCAGGCCAACTACGACCAGGTGCGCAACACCTTCGACGTCGACGCCGCCATCACCGCGCTGCGCCAGGCCGTGGCCAAGGTGGACGCCGAGCTCTCGGGCTGAGCCTGCGGCAGCGCCGCGCGGCGCTGCCGCGTGGCGCTGCTAGATCTCCACGTCGGCCTCGTCGCCGTAGACGATGCCTCGCCGGTCGGCTTGCAGCGCGACCACCCGCCCGCCCACGCCGGTGAGGGCCAGCAGGTGCTCGGCGCCGCGGCGTACCGCGTCGACGTCCACACGCCGTGCCATCCCGACCAGTGCCGGCCCGGCGCCGGACCAGCACGCGGCCAGCGCTCCGGCGTCGACGAGTCCCTCCAGGAGTCGGCCGGCCGCGGGGAACAGCGTGCCGCGGGCTGACTGGTGGATGCGGTCCTCTGTCGCCGCCGCCACGAGACGGTCCGGGTCGGCCAGCCCGGCGAGCAGGAGCCCCATGCGACCGAGGTTGAACACCACGTCGGCCCGGGAGAGGGTCTCGGGCAGGACCCGTCGTGCCTCGGGCGTCGAAAGGTTACGGTCGGGGACGACGAGCACGAAGGTGAGCTCTTCGCTCAGCGGCAGCGGCACGTGGACCGGCTTGCCGCCCACGATCGTCGCCGCCACCAGTCCGCCGAACGCGCTGGCCGCCGCGTTCTCGGGATGGCCGTCGTGCGCCGCGGCGACGGCGAAGGGTTCCTCCGCGCCGGCCGCCGCCGCGGCGGCGACGGCCAGAGCGGCCGACGATCCGAGCCCGCGGGCCAAGGGGACCTGCGACCGCACGGACACCGAGAAGCGCTGGTGGCCGAGCACCTCGGCCACGACGCGTGCCGCCAGGTGTGACGCATCGTCGAACAGGCCCGCGCCCTCACCTTCGGAGTGCACGCGCAGGGCGGGTGCCCGCTCCACCTCCACGCTGACATAGCACTCGAGCGCCACGGCCAGCGTGTCGAACCCCGGTCCGAGATTGGCCGACGATGCGGGGGCCCTGGCGCGCACGGCGTCAGGCTAGGCGCGCCGCACGCCCCCGCTGGGCACGTCCGGCAGGCGGTCAGAAGAGGCGCCGCAGAAGGGGCTCGGGGGGCACGTCGCGCCGCAGCGCGCCAAGACCGACACGCGCTGCGTGCCCAGGGTGACCAGTACCGACCCCACGACGGCGCCCCGGCTGGTGCGGGCCCCGGCGTCCCGCGCCGCCACATAGCGCCGGTGCGCCGTGACGCCGGGCCAGGTCAACACCGATGCAGGCGCCGTCGCGGTCGCCGCCACCGCCCGCCCGCCCCGGCTTACCCGGGCCACCAGCTGGTGCTCGTGCACCACGTCGAGCGAGGTGATGTGGGGCACCATGGCGCTCACCAGTGCCAGCCCGTGCAGCCCGGCCTGGGCCAGGACGTCCTGACCCGTCTGCCCGGTCACTGCCGCCAGCAGCAGTACGGGCCGGCCGTCGATCTGGCGTACCACGCCCAGCACGTCGCATCCTCCGGCGGTCGTGCTGTAGCCCGACTTGACGCCGACGACACCGAACAACCCGACCAGAGGCGTGTAGGTCCTGATCGTCCCGGCGACGGGCAACGTGACCGCCGGCATGCGCACGTCGGCGGCGACGACCGGGTTCTCCATGTCGGCCGACGCCACCTTCAAGATGTCCGACGCCGTGGACACCGACGCCGGGCTGACACCGCTGGCGTCGGCGAAATGAGTGCTCGTCATGCCGAGCTCGGCGGCTGCGGCGTTCATCTTGGTCACGAAGGCGGCGGTGCTGCCGGCGTCCCAGTTCGCGAGCATGTCGGCGTAGTTGTCCGCCGAGTGGACGAGCAGCCCGCCCAGGAGTTGTGCCTCGCTCAGCTGCTCCCCGGCCGCCACCAGCGCGCTGGAGTTGTTCTGGGCCGCGTCGTCGTTGTAGTCGCTCACATCCGCCGCGCTGACCGTCACTGCGGGCCCCTGCTCGTCGAGGGCCAGCGGGTGGTCGCGTAGGAGCACGTAGGCCGTCATCAACTTGGTCATGCTGGCCACGGAGACCGGCTGCTCGGGACCGGACGTCTCGGTGACGCCGAGGGCGGGAATGGCAACGGCCGCCTGCCCGGTGGCGGGCCACGGGAGCGGCACCGGGGCCGCAGGCACCGACACGGATCCCGCCAGCACGGGGTTGGACTTCGGCGGAGCCTGTGGCGCCGACAGCCGGACGCCCGCGAAGGCGCCTGCCCCCGCCGCCGCCACGAGCAGGACGGCCAGCACGACCCGGCGCCCCCGGTGATGGCGCCTGTGCGTCGGTAGGGCGTGACGCCCTTTCTGGCCGGGGCCCGGCGGGGCTGCTGGCGCGTGCAGGGTCTCCAGGCTGAACGGCGCCACCATGAGCGGCGCCGCATCTGGCCGGCTCACCTCTCGTTGAGGGCGTCGAGCTCTTCGGGGGTCATGAGTACGGCCCGCGCCTTGGAGCCCTCGCTCGGCCCCACGATCCCGGCCCGCTCGAGCAGGTCCATCAACCGGCCGGCCCGGGCGAAGCCCACGCGCAGCTTCCGCTGCAGCATGGAGGTGGACCCGAGCTGTGAGCGCACCACGAGCTCGCGCGCCTGGACCAACAGCTCGTCGTCCTCGTCGTCCACGCCTCCCCCCGAAGCGGGGCCGTCGTCGACAGTGTCGATCCCGACGATGGCCTCGGGCTGGCCACCCTGGGCCTGCCAGTGGCGGACGACCTCGCGCACCTCCTCTTCGGAGACCCAGGGCGCCTGCAGGCGCCGGGGGATGTTCGAGGAAGCGGTGAGCAGCAGCATGTCGCCCTTCCCGATCAGGCGCTCGGCGCCGGGTTGGTCGAGGATCACCCGGCTGTCGGCCAGTGAGGAGACGGAGAACGCCATCCGGCTCGGGATGTTGGCCTTGATCACGCCTGTGATCACGTCGACCGAAGGGCGCTGGGTGGCAATGACGAGGTGGATGCCCACCGCCCGCGCCATCTGCGCGATCCGCACAATGGAGTCCTCGACGTCCCGGGCGGCCACCATCATGAGGTCGTTGAGCTCGTCGACGATCACCAGCACGAACGGCAACGTCCGGACGGGCTCGGCCTCCTCGGCCTCCTCGTCGTCGTAGACGGCCGGGTGGTCCTCGCCGAGCACGCCGGCCGCCACATCCCGCACACGCTGGCGGTCGGAGCGTGGTGCGGCGATGAGCCCCTCGTCGACCAGCTGGTTGTACCCCGTGATGTCGCGCACCCCGGTCTCGGCCAACAGGTCGTACCGGCGCTCCATCTCCTTGACGGCCCAGGCGAGGGCGTTCGCCGCCTTCTTGGGTTCGACCACCACGGGGTTGAGCAGGTGGGGCAGGCCGTCGTACTGCCCGAGCTCGACGCGCTTGGGGTCGATCAGGATCAGCTTCACCTGGTCGGGGGTGTCGCGCATGAGGACCGAGGTGATGATCGAGTTCATGCAGGACGACTTGCCCGAGCCGGTGGCGCCGGAGATCAGCACGTGGGGCATCTCGGCCAGGTTGGCCATGACGGCGCGCCCGGCGATGTCGCGGCCCATGGCCACCTCGAGCGGGTGGGTGGTCGGCGTCGGCCGCGCCTCTTTGGAGTCGAGAATGTCGCGCAGGGAGACCAGCTGGCGGGTGCGGTTCGGTACCTCGACCCCGATGGCCGACTTACCCGGGATCGGAGCGAGGATGCGCACGTCGGGAGACGCCATTGCGTAAGCGATGTCCTTGGACAGGCTGGTCACGCGCGCCACCTTGACGCCGGGCCCCAGCTCGAGCTCGTAGCGCGTCACCGTCGGGCCCACCCGGCTGCCCACCAGACGGGTGTCGACCCCGTGCGCGGCCAAGGCGTGCACCAAGTCCTCGCCCGCCTCGTCGACCTGCCGCTGGTCGAGGCGCAACTTCTTGGATGCCTGCAGGATCGACATCGGCGGGAGCTTCCACTCGCCCGGGCCGCGGGTCGCGGCGGGGCGAGCCGGCGCCCGCTGGCCCTCGGGCTCGAGCGGGATGTCGATGTCGACTTCGTCGTGTCCGCCGGGCTCTTCGGGCGCGACATCCTCGTCGTCGACCTCCAGCTCGTCCTCGCCGTCTTCTTCCTCTTCTTCCTCTTCCTCGTCTTCCTCGCCTTCTTCGTCGACCATGAGCGGGCGGCGGCGCGGCCGGGGCCCTTCGTCCTCTTCTCCCGCCTCGCCGTAGACGACGATGGGTTTGCCCCGCCACAGCTCGCCGGCGGCGCGCCCCGACGCCACCGCGCCGGCGCGGAGCGATCGCCCGACCGCGGCCAGCGGCACACCGGTGGCGATCAGGACGGCGATGACGACCAGGGCCACGAGCAGCACGGCGGCGCCGGCCGAGCCCAGGCCGGCATGGAGGGGGAGCCCGACGGCTGCGCCCAGGTAGCCGCCGGCGTCGCGCACGGTCCCGTCGGAGAAGCGCGGCGAGTGCTTGGCCAGCTCTGCCAGCCCGCAGACGCCGAGCACGCCGAGCACCGCACCGACGGCCAACCGCCAAGGGTCCGCTCCGTGACCGGCAGGATCGGCCTCGTCGACCTCGTCGGACTCATCGCCCTCGTCGTCCTCGTCGTCCTTCCGGCGACCCGGACGGTCGAACAAGAGGTCGAGCCCGGCTCCCAGCGCGACAAGGGGCAACAGGACGCGGGCCCAGCCGGCCAGACGGGCCAGGCCGCGGTCAGCCGCGTGGCCGATCGGTCCGAGCTGCTGCCCCCACAGCGCCAGAGCCAGCAGGACCCCGAGCGTGACGAGACCCACCGCCCACAGATCGCGCGACTGAACGCGCCAGAAGGGGGGCCGGGCGGGCGGAGGCGGGGCAGCGCGCGAGCCGCGCTTCTTCGCGGGAGGGCGGGCAGACGCTCGCGAGGAGCCGCCCGCGCGGGTCTTGGTCACCACAGTGCGGTCGAGATTACTGGCTGACCTGGTGCTTTTTGTGGACACCCCCACCCCCTCGCTCTACGAACACACGTTCGCTATCGTAGCGCCATGGCGCTTCGGTGGGCCCTGGCAGAGACGGAGACCGCCGGGGCCCTCTTCCCCGACGAGCGGATGGCCGAGCGCCACGTGGGGCGCGGCGCCTACGCCGGGATGGAGTTCCTCCACGTCAACGCCCGCACCGTCATCAACACCGTCCCCGGGACCAGCCCCGTCCCCTTCCGTCACACCGTCAACCCCTACCGGGGCTGCAGCCATGCCTGCACCTACTGCTTCGCCCGCCCCACGCACGACTACCTGGGTCTGGGTATCGGGACCGACTTCGAGCGAAAAATCGTCGTCAAGGTCAACGCCGTCGAGCGCCTGCGCGCCGAGCTGCGGTCCCCGCGCTGGTCCGGCGACGCCATTGCCATGGGGACGAACACCGACCCGTACCAGCACGCCGAAGGGAAGTACCACCTCACCCGGGGGATCGTCGAGACGCTGACCGCGGCACGGAACCCGTTCAGCGTCCTGACCAAGTCGACGCTGATCCTGCGCGACGGGGCCCTGCTGGCGGCGGCCCGGGCGCGCACGGAAGTCTCGGTCAGCTTCTCCATCGGCACCCTCGACCGGTCGGTGTGGTCGCTCACCGAGCCGGGCACCCCGCCCCCCGACCGACGCGTCGAGGCGTTGCGGCGCCTGACCGCCATGGGCGTCCCGTGCGGAGTGCTGGTGGCGCCGGTGCTGCCCGGCCTCTCCGACACGGACGACCAGCTACGCGAGGTGGTCGAAGCCTGCGCCGGGGCCGGGGCCGTCTCAATCGCCGGCGTGGCGCTGCACCTGCGGGGCAAGGTCCGGGACCACTGGTTCGAGTGGCTGCGGGGGGCGCGGCCCGACCTGGTCCGCCTCCACGGCGAGCGGTTCCGACACGGCGCCTATCAGGAGGAGGCCGAGCGTCGACGGGTCGAAGAGACCGTACGCGCCACCGCCGTGCGCTGCGGCGTGATGACCAACGGCCGCGTCCTGGGCCCGCCGGAGGGCACGTCGGTCGACCGCCCCGATCGCGGCATCTCCCGGGCGGACGGCGGGCAGCTGCGGCTCCTCTGACCCGGGAGGCTTCCCACTCGCGCGGCCCCGGGGGCGACCGGACCCCCCTGCCGCCGCTCCCTATGATCGTTGGCTCATGCGGGGCGCCGGAGCGGGAAACGGGCGGGCAGGCCGGTGGGCTGTCCTGGGAGCAGCCATGCTGCTCGCGGCATGCGCCCTCGTGGCCACCGCCTCGAACGGCCCGGCACCGCGGGCGGCCGCGTCGGTGCCGGGCAACAACGGCTCCTACGCCATCGTCGACGCCGCCGGCGGTGTGATGACCTTCGGCGGCGCCGGGTATGCGGGTGACACGTTGCAGGTACCCCTCCAACGACCGATCGTGGGCGCCGCGCCCGACCCGCACGGCGGCTACTGGCTGGTAGCCACCGACGGGGGCATCTTCGCCTTCGGCGGGGCCCAGTTCTACGGATCGACCGGCTCCATCGCGCTGAACCGGCCCATCGTGGGCATGGCGGCCACCCCGAGCGGGAACGGCTACTGGCTGGTGGCCACCGACGGGGGCATCTTCGCCTACGGCGACGCCCAGTTCTACGGCTCCACCGGCTCCACCAGGCTCAACCAGCCCATCGTGGGCATGGCGGCCACCCCGAGCGGGAACGGCTACTGGCTGGTGGCCTCGGACGGCGGCATCTTCGCCTACGGAGACGCCCAGTTCTACGGATCGACCGGCTCGATCCATCTCAACCGGCCCATCGTGGGCATGGCGGCCACGTCGAGCGGGAACGGCTACTGGCTGGTGGCCACCGACGGGGGCATCTTCGCCTACGGCGACGCCCAGTTCTACGGCTCCACCGGCTCCATCCGGCTCAATCAGCCCATCGTGGGGATGGCGCCGACGCCCGACGGCGGCGGATACAGGTTGGTGGCGTCCGACGCCGGCGTGTTCACCTACGGCGACGCCGTCTTCACCGGCAGTGCCCAGTCGCCGCTGCACCCGCCCCTGTTCCCCGAGCCGCTATCCGCACCCATCGCACCCGTCGTGGGCATCATCAACGACGCTCCCGGACCGCAGGCCACCCACCAGGGAGGGCTTCGGGTTGCCTTCGCCGGCGATTCCCTCTCGCTCTACGAGGGCCTGTACGTCCAACAGACCAACCCGCCGTACGCCGTCGACGACGGAGCGGCTGCCGGATGTGGCTTCACCAACGGCGCACCCACCCACCCCTGGTCGAACCCTGCCCAGGCCTACCTCAGTCCGGGAGCCTGCGCGTTGTGGGCCGACCAGCTCCAATGGGTCGTGTCGCGGTTCCATCCCGACGTCACGGTGATCCAGACCGGGTACTGGGAGACCCAGGCCCGGTTGTTCAACGGGGCCTACCAGTCGCTGGCCGATCCGGCCTACTCGGCCTACATCGAGCAGAGCCTGGCCCAGGCGGTCCAGATCGCCCACTCCGACGGCGGCGCCGTGATCCTCTCGACCTCGCCGTACTTCGACGACGGCACCCCGTTCAACCTCGTCGACGCCTACAACCAGATCGTCGACGGGGTGGCGGCACAGTACCCCTACGTCTCGATCGACGACCTCTACACGGTCCTCGATCCGGGTCGCACCTACGCCTCGGTCGTCGACGGCATCCAGGCTCGGGGCGCCGACGGCGTGCACATCACACAGGCCGCGGTGGACAACCTGATCGAACCGGCGCTGAACCAGATCATCGCCAACGTGGCCGGGGCCGTCTACTCCTCGGACGCCTGAGCGCTCGCCGGCCCGGCGCCGACGGCGCACGCCGCGTCAACTGAACGACAACTCTCCTGCTCGGCAGGGGCTCCGGGAGCGCCACTCCCCCGCCACGTCGCCTCAAGCCAGGCACAAACCCTGCCGATATCCCCTCCGTGCCGGGAGATGGCGCAGAGGTCACTCGTCCGCGCAGGGTCGGTGGGTCCATGGGGGAAGCACGAGAGGTCGAGGGCAGCGCCACCGACGCCGGCCTGTCACAGACCGCCGCCCACACTCGCGAACAAACGGCTTGGCGCGCCATGGTGGCGATCAACGTCTTCTCGGCGCTCCTTGCCTTGGCTGCCGTCACATTGCTGGTTTTCGGCCCGCTCAGCGGTGCCGGGCCGATCCGTCACCTGATCCCTCAGCCGGAGATGCTCGCGGTCTTCTGCGTGCTGTGGGCGGCCGCCATCTGGGCACCCGTCTCGGTGCACTACCGCGGGAACACGGGCATCATCGTGCTCGACGCGGTGCCGTTGATCATGGGACTGGTCTTCCTGTCGCCGTCCCTCGTCGTGCTCGGATGTGTGGTCGCCGAGACCTTCGTCATGGCTGTGGTGCACCGCCAGCCGCTGTTCAAGATCTTCTTCAATGCCGCCTCCGTGGCCTTCTCAACGGCGGTGGCCGCGGTGATCTTTCGCGAGTTGCTCGGGACGCAGAGCCCCGTCAGCCTGCGCGGGTGGGCCGCGGTCGTGGCTGCTCTTTGCGCCAAGGAGCTCATCTCCACCTTCAACTTCCGCCTCGTCACCAGGCTGGCCGGTCAGACGACCGAGCGGCGGACGGGCTCACAGCTCACGACCCGCGTCATGTTCCTCGCCGCCAACGTCTGCCTGGCGATCGTGGTCCTCGACGCCGTGTGGTTCAGCTTGCGGGCGATCATCCCGTTCGTCCTGGTTGCCGCCCTCATCATCGTCGCCTACCGCGGCTACACCCGCCTCACGCTCCGCTTCGCCTCGTTGCAACGCCTCTACGACTTCAGCCGGGCACTCGGCACGGCGAACCTGGAACCGACCTCCATGAGCGTCGAGGTGCTGCGCCAGGTGTGCACCGTCATGCGGGCGCGGCGTGCCGTCGTCGTCTTCGCCCACCCCACCGGGGTCCCGTTCCGTATCTCGCTGCACGACCAGGAGCCGACGAGGGTCGAGCTCATCACCCTGGACCCGGCGTCCTTCGTCACCGAGACCATCAAGTCGGGAACCGCGTCGCTGCACATGGGCACGACCGCCGACCAGCGGAGCACGTCGTCCGACCTCGTCGCCGGGGAGTACCGCGCCGCCATCGTGGCGCCCCTCACGAGCGAGAACATGACCGTCGGTGCGATCGTGGCCATGGACCGCGACGAGGAGTTCGACGAATTCGACCAGGACGACCTCCGACTCTTCGAGGCGCTGGCGGCGCATGCCAGCGCCAACCTCGAGCGCGCCCGGTACTTCGAGGAGATCCAGCACCAGAAGGACCTCTACGAGTGGCAGGCGACACACGACTCGCTCACCAAGCTGGCCAACCGCGACCTCTTCGAGTCCAAGGTCAAGATCGCCATCGAGGAGAACGCAGGCGTCGCCGTCGCACTGCTGGACCTCGACCGCTTCAAGGACGTGAACGACACGCTCGGCCATCCGATCGGGGACCGACTGCTCATCGAAGTCGCCGAACGGCTCCAGAAGGCCGTCCCAGAGCACGCGACCGTGGCCAGGTTCGGGGGAGACGAGTTCGCCATCATGCTTCCGGGCATCGTCGACGTGCAGGCGGCCGTGAGCAAGGTGCGTGAGGTGCACGAGGTCCTGGCCCGGCCGATCGACATCGACGGGCTCACCCTGGCGGTCACCGCCAGCGCCGGCATCGCCCTGGCCCCCCAACACGGCGACGACGTCGCCCTGCTCCTCCAGCGCGCCGACATCGCCATGTACGTGTCGAAGGAGCGCCGGAGCGTCGCCGAGCTGTACTCGGTAGAGCACGACAAGAGCATGCAGCGCGTGCTGATGCTGAGCGGCCTGCTCACGCACGCCCTCGAGACCCGGACCGAGCTCAGCGTGATGTACCACCCCATTGCCGACGTGCGCACCGGCCAGATCGTCCACGTCGAGGCGCTGACGCGTTGGCACCACCCCGAGCACGGTTGGATCCCCCCGGACGAGTTCATCGCCATCGCCGAGCAGATGGGGATCGTCGACCAGATCACCGACTTCGTGCTCTCCGAGGGTTGCGCCACGCTGGCGGACTGGCGACGTGCCGGCCTGAACATCGGGCTCGACATCAACGTCTCGGGAAGGGAGCTCGCCGACGGCAGCCTCGTTCAGAGGGTGGCCGGCCAGCTCGAGCGCTACGGCATCCCTCCCGACGCGCTGATGCTCGAAGTCACCGAGACCGAGGTGATGGCCGACCTGCTTCAGGCGAGTCGGGTGCTCGACGAGCTGGCGGCACTCGGGGTCCGCATCGCCATCGACGACTACGGGACGGGCTACTCGTCGCTGGCCTACATCCACCGGCTCCCCGTGCAGGAGCTGAAGATCGACCGGTCCTTCGTGACCAACCTGCCGAACGAGCACAGCAACCAGATCATCGTCCAGTCGTCCATCGCCATGGCCCACTCGCTCGCACTGAGCGTCGTGGCCGAGGGCGCCGAGGACGAGCTCACGTGCGCCATGCTGGCCGACGCGGGTTGCGACCTGATACAGGGCTACTACCTGTCGAAGCCGCTGGCGGCGGACGACCTCAAGGAGTGGCTCCTGCAGGGTGCCTCCCTCGAGTTCACCCCGCTCAGCCACCAGGGCGCGGCGAAGCGGCTGACGCTCTCCTCGCCCGAGCGCAGCACCGTCACGGGCCGGTAACTCCCGCCGCGGCGCGCCGGCGTCCCTCTCGGGACCGGTGACGCGTCCCCAACCCGGCCTTTCCTACCCCGCCGGTCGCCGGCCAAACGCCCGCCCACCGAGGCCCTGGGGGCGCTCCGACCCTCCACGGGGGTCCTTCGGGAAAAATTATCCCCGAGCACGGCGCCCCGCGGCCCGACCGTGCCCACCCCCGACTTCGTGCCTGCACATATGGGTTGCAGACAGGGTCGCGAGCGGATTTTCCCTGGCCAGAGGTCAACACTGACCCAACGTTTGGTTGCCAACCGGTTGCAAGTTGGGCAAAACTTGAGAAAGGAAATGGAGAGGTACCGCGAAGCGCAACGGGTGAACACCTCTCACATTTCCTTCGGTACCGAGAGCGAAGGAGGTGCGGAGATGCGTTGGCGTTAAGCCTAATCAGCCGCAGCGGCCTTGAAAGCCGCTCGAACCTACTGCACGACATCGCACCCCGAAACCGCTCGGGGACCTTCGATGTCTGCATCGGCACGGCGGGTCGCCGCCTTTAGGACTGTCGTGAGACACCTATCGGCGGCGCCCGCCGATTGTCGTGCCTGGAACCCAGCGAGGGAACATGCCCGAGCCGGGGCCCGAGGGACCGCGTACTCAGTGTCGGCAGAGGGGGAACGTCCCGTGAGAATTGGAAGTCCGGCCAAGCACCGGCGGCGACTCGGGCGCCACTTCACCCGACTCTGGGTCGGCTACACGGCCGCCAGCACGAGCGACGGGCTCGCGTACGGTGCCGTGCCTCTCCTCGCCCTCTCGGTCAACCCGCACCCCGCAGCCGTGTCGGCTGTGGTGGCGGCCGACGCCTTTCCCTGGCTCTTGATGGCGCTGCCCGCCGGCCACCTCGCCGACCGGTTCAACCGGGCCTCAGTCGCGGCGGTGTCCAACGTGCTGCGGGCCGTGGTGGTCCTCGTCGCGATCGGTGCTGATCCTCACCGACAGCATGACGTTGGGCCTCTTGCTCCTCCTCGTCCTGGCCAACTCCTCGGGTCGGGCCGTCTACTACTCGTCCGCGCAGGCGATGGTGCCCGAATTTGGTCGACCTGGACTCGCTCGAGTCGGCCAACGGCGCGCTGCTCGGCTCCGAGTTCGGCTCCGAGCAGCTGGCGGGCCCGGCGATCGGGTCCTGGCTCTACACGGTGGGTGCCGCCATCCCCTTCGTCGCCGACGCCGTGACGCTGGTCCTGTCGAGCATCCCGTTCTCGAGGTTCAAGAACCGGACGGCGTCGGAGAGATCGGAGGCTCCGGGTCGGATGTCCGAGGGTCTGCGCCTCATCTTCTCGGACCGCCGGCTGGTGCTCCTGGTGCTGATGGTGGCCACCCTGGCCGGCCTGCAGGGTATGGAGGCCGGGGTCCTGGTGCTCCTGGCCACCACCGAATGGGGTGTCCGCCAGGGCGCCTACGGGCTCTTCTTGGGGTTCGGGGCGGTCGGGAGCCTGTTGGGAAGCTTCGCCGCTTCCAGTCTCGTCGGGAGGATCGGCAGCGCTCGCACGCTGGTGGCCGCCGCCGTGTCCTCCGGCCTCGCCTATCTGTTGATGGCGTCCGCGAAGACCTGGATACTGGCCGCACCCGCTTTCGTCCTGGTCGGGCTCGCGGTCGGGGCGGGGTCGGTCGTCGCCACGTCCCTCCGCCATCGCTTCACCCCGCCCGAGCTCCAGGGGCGGGTCGGCGGCGCCTGGAGGGGCGTCATCTGGGGGGCTGCCCCCGTCGGGGCCCTGGCGGCCGGAGTCGTCGCCACCGTCGGAGGGCTTCGCCTCCCGCTTGTGATCGCTGGCGCACTGCAGTGCGTCGTGGGTGTCGTGTTGGCACGGCCGCTGCTGCGCCACATCGCCGATGACCGGCAGCGGACCACGCCTGCCTCGCGTGGGCGTCACGCCCGGGCGCACGTGACGAACTCGGACGGCCTCGGCCTGGTCGCGCACGACGTCCTTGTCGCCCCACCCGAGGCACCGACGCTCGATCCTCGCCGGACGTGACCGTCGACGCCATCGCCCACCGGGGCGAGCCCGTCGGCGAGCGGGAGAACACGCTGCCCGCGTTCGCAGCGGCGGTGGCGCTCGGCGCCGACGTGGTCGAGCTCGACCTGCGCCTGACCAGCGATGGCGTCGTCGTCGTGCTGCACGACCAGACCCTCGCACGGCTCTGGGGGCGGGACGCCGACGTGGGCGACATGACCCTGGCCGACGTGCAGGAGCTGGGCCACGGGGAGGTGCGGGTCCCGACGCTCGTCGAGGTCCTCGTCGCCGTGCCGAGCTCGCTCATGGTCGACTTCACCCGACGCGAGGTGGTGAACGGCGCCGTGGCGGCGGTGCAAGACGCCGGCGCGCTCGGGCGGTCCCTCTTCGTCACCGGCAACGTCGAGGCCCTGCGCATGCTGCGCCGGCGCTGCCCCGCTGCCCGCATCGGACTGACCTGGACCGAGGGTACCCAGCCGCCACTCGGGCTCCTCGAGGAGCTCGGGGCCGAGTGCTGGAACCCCTACTTCGGGTTTGCCACCGAAGCCGGCGTCGACGCCGTCCACGCCGCGGGGCGGAAGGTCACGACCTGGACGGTGGACGCGGAGGAGGACATGGCCCGCGTCGTGGCCGCCGGCGTCGACGCCGTCGTCAGCAACCGGGTGGAGACGCTGGTGGCCTTCCTCCGCCGAGGAGTCACCGCTGCACGAGACTGAGCCGGTAGCGGTCACGGGCCAGGTGGTCATCCTCAACGGCGCACCCCGTTCGGGGAAGTCCAGCGTGGCCCGGGCCCTCATGGACGCCGCCCCGGGTCCGTGGGTCAACCTCGGCGTCGACAGAACCGTCGCCGCACTCCCCGACCGGCTCCGTCCCGGCATCGGCCTGCGACCCGGCGGGGAGCGCCCCGACCTGGAGGACCTCGTGAGGGTGCTCTACCGCGCCCTCTACGAGTCGATCCGCGCGCACGCCATCCTGGGCGTCAGCGTGACAGTCGACGTCGGCCACCACGAGTCGTACTCGCGGCCGCTCGGCATCCTGCGGGACAGCGCCCGCCGGCTCGGGGGCCTGCCCGTGCTCTGGGTCGGCGTGCGTTGCCCGATCGAGGTGATCTGGGAACGGCGGGCCGAGACCTGGGGTCAGGCCCTCGGCGCCGTCGACGAGGCGCGGCGTGACGCGGTGGAGCGCTGGCAGCTCGCCGTCCACGACCACGGGGGGTACGACATGGAGGTGGACACCTCGACATCACCCCCGGCACAGTGCGCCCACGCGATCCTGGCGCGGCTCGACCAGGGGCCGCCGGGATCGGCGATCTGGCGGTCGGCCTCCCCCTGAACGGCCGGTCGGATGCGAACTCTCTGGCGGAGCGGCCGCGCCGCCGCGCCCCGTCACGGGCCGATGCACCTGTGCCAAGCTCTGCGGGGTTCGCGAGCGGAGGGGGTCGGGCGTGGCCGAGGTGCACTTCGGCGGGACGATCGGTGACGACTGGCGGAACTCGGAGCCCTGGTGGCCGCCCGAGCCCTCGGCGCCCGCCGGCGCGCCGAACGTCGTCCTGGTGGTGCTCGACGACGTCGGTTTCGCCCAGCTCGGGTGCTACGGCTCCGACATCGACACGCCGGTGCTCGACGGCATCGCCGCTGAGGGGATCCGCCTGGCGAACTTCCACACGACCGCCCTGTGTTCGCCGACCCGCGCCTGCCTGCTCACCGGGCGGAACCATCACCGCAGCGGCATGGGCCGCGTCGCGGACCTCGCGACGGGCTATCCCGGCTACTGGGGCAAGCCCCCACGGGAGAACGGCTACCTCTCGGAGATCCTGAGGGGCAGCGGCTACGCCACCTTCGCCGTCGGCAAGTGGCACCTCAGCCCCGAGGACGAGGCGAACACCGGTGCGTCGCGCGCCACCTGGCCGCTCGGGCGGGGCTTCGATCGCTGGTACGGCTTCCACGGCGGCGAGACCCACCAATTCGCGCCCGCCCTCTTCCACGACAACCACGCCGTGCGCCCGCCTCGGACAGGCGAGGAGGGCTACCACCTGAGCGCGGACCTGGCCGACCGGGCCATCGAGTTCGTGGGCGACCTACGTGCCGTCGACGCTGGCACGCCCTTCTTCCTCTACTTCTGCACCGGAGCCTGTCACTCCCCACACCAGGCGCCGGCCGAGTGGATCGAGCGCTACCGCGGCCGCTTCGCACGAGGGTGGGACTCCTGGCGCGAGGAGACGTTCGCCCGCCAGCGCGCGCTGGGCGTGGTGCCCGAGGGCGCGGTCCTCTCGCCTCGCCCGGATTGGGTGCCGAGCTGGGAGTCGCTCGACGACCGCCGGCGGGCGCTGGCCGAGCGCTTCATGGAGGCGTTCGCCGCCTTCCTCTCCTACACCGACGAGCAGATCGGACGGCTGCTCGCGTTCTTGAACGACCTCGGTGAGGCGGACGACACGGTGGTGATCGTGGTCTCCGACAACGGAGCGAGCTCCGAGGGCGGCCTCGAGGGCACCGTCAACGAAGGGATGCTGTCGAACTTCGACGGGGCCGGCGTAGGCGAGATGTTGGCCCGCATCGACGAGATCGGTGGGCCGCGCAGTCACACCAACTACCCGTGGGGTTGGACGATGGCGGGCAACACCCCGTTCAGGCGATGGAAGCGCGAGGTCCACGAGGGTGGTGTGGCCGATCCCTGCATCGTCCGGCTTCCGAGGGGAAGGGGTGCGGGCGGCGGCGAGGTCCGTCGCCAGTTCGCCCACGCCGTGGACATCCTGCCGACGGTGCTCGAGCTGGTCGGGGTCGAGCCTCCGGCGCACGTCGACGGGATCGCCCAGTCCCGCATCGACGGAACCAGCTTCGCCTACCTCCTCGGGCCCGACGGTGCGGACGAACCCGGGCGCCACGTCACCCAGCACTTCGAGATGCTCGGGTCCCGGGCGATCTATCACGACGGGTGGAAGGCCGTCACCTTCCACCCGGTGGGCCCGCTCTACGGCGACGGCCGGCGCGCCAGCGCGCCCTTCGACGAGGATGTCTGGGAGCTGTACCACGTGGCCGAGGACCCCAGCGAGGTCCACGACTTGGCCGTCGATCAGCCCGAGAAGGTGGCCGAGCTCGTCGCGCTGTGGTGGGAGGAGGCCCGCCGCAACGACGTGCTGCCCCTGGACAACCGCGTCCTCGAAGCGCGCCTGCACGGCCGGCCTGACCGGCGCCACCACCGCGAGACGTACCGATACTTCCCCGGCGGGGCCCCGGTGCCCGAGTACGCGGCGGTGGATGTGAAGGGTCGGTCGCACACGCTCGAGGTCACGGTGGAAGTGGCCGGCGGGGTCGCCGCGAACGGGACCCTGCTCGCGCTCGGGTGCGCGCTCGGTGGCTGGTCCCTGCACGTCCTCGGCGGCCGGGTGCGCTATGTGCACAACCTGCATGGCCGCCGCGTGGACGAGATCGTCGCCGATCGGGACCTCGGAGCGGGCCGTCACCGGATCGAGATGCGCTTCCACACCGACGACGGCCTCGGAGGCCGGGCCACCCTGGTCCAGGACGGCCACGAAGTGGCGACCGGCGCCATCGACCGCTTCACCCCGGTGGCCTACAACGAAGTCGGCATCGGGTTGACCTGTGGCTATGAGTGGGGTCCCTCGGTGGGATTCGGCTACGAGGCGCCCTTCGCGTTCAACGGCACCATCGTCCGGGCCGAGGTGCACGTGACCGGCCCGGTGGTTCGCGACCCGGTGGCCGAGGTGGCCGCCATCCTGGCCACGCAGTGACGTCCTTCAGCCGGTGTAGCGGCCCACCTGCCGGTCGTCGACCCAGGCCACGCACTCGTGGGGCTGGAACCCGCCCAGGAACCCCTTGCGCCGCTTCTCGATGACGACGCGGTGCTGCTCCCGGTCGCCCACGGACAACTCGTAGCGCTCGGTCGGCGTCATGGAGAACATCGTGAACGTGCGGATCACCGGGTCGTCGTCGACGCTGATCGTCAACGGACCGAGCGACCGGTTGAACCGGAAGCCCACCTCGTGACGCTCCTCGTCCCCCACTTCGATTTGGAACTCGAGCACCTGCCACATCGCCATCGTGCCGTCTCCTTCCGGCTGCCCCGCCGCCGCGAGCCGGCCCGGACCGGGTGCGGACGCGACGGCACGCCGTGCGGGTCCAGTATGCGGGACGGCCGCGGCCGACGGATGGGAAGAACGGACCAATTCGGGCTCAGACCATGAGCACGACGGGCACGATCATGGGCCGGCGCCGCGTGCGCTCCCCCACGAACCGGCCCAGGGCCTTGCGCGTGTGGCGGTTGAGCACCTCGATGTCGTGCGCCCCGTCCCGCAGTGCCTGCGTCACCGCTGCCCCCACGACCTCGCTGGCCTCGCCCAGGAGCGCCTCGGCCTCCGCCGCGTGCACCCAGCCCCGGGTCTCGATGACCGGCGGGCAGCTGAGGATCCCCTCCTGGCGGTCCACGGTCACGACCGCCATGACCACGCCCTCCTCGGCCAGCTTCTGGCGGTCCCGCAGCACCCCGTGCTCGATGTCCCCGACCGTGCCGTCGACGTAGACGTAGCCCGCCGGCACCTGGCCGTCACGCCCGATCCCCTTGGCGTCGAGCGCGATCACGTCGCCGTCCTCACAGAGCAGCACCTTGGCCGGGTCGAGCCCCATGGAGAGGGCCAGGCGGGCGTGGTGGACCATGTGGCGGAACTCGCCGTGGACGGGCACGAAGCATTCAGGTCGGGTGACCGACAGCAGCGTGCGCAGCTCGCCCTGGCGGGCGTGTCCGCTCACGTGAACCGCCTCGGCACCGGAGTGGACCACCTCGGCGCCCCGGCGGTGCAGGTCGTCGATGACTCGCCCCACCGACCACTCGTTGCCCGGGATGGGGTGCGCGCTGATAACGACCACGTCGTCCTCGCCGATGCGCAGCCACTTGTTCTCGCCGGTGGCCATGAGCGACAGCGCCGACATGGGCTCACCCTGGGAGCCGGTCGAGATCACGCACACCTCCCCCGGTGGCAGGTCGTCGACCTCCTCGATGTCGACCTGCACGCCGTCGGGGATCGAGATGATGCCCAGGCGAGAGCCCAAGTCGACGTTCTTGCCCATGGACCGACCCAGGGTGGCGACCTTGCGGCCGGTAGCCACGGCGGCGTCGACCACCTGCTGGACCCGGTGCATGTGGCTGGCGAAGCACGCCACCACGATCCGCTTGCCGGCCTGGGCGGCGAAGACACGCCGGAGCGTCACCCCCACCGAGGACTCCGACTCGGTGAACCCCGGCTCCTCCGCGTTGGTCGAATCCGAGAGGAGGAGGCGGATGCCCTCGGTGCGCGCCAACTCACCCATGCGGGACAGGTCCGTGCGCCGCCCGTCGACGGGTTGGAGATCGAGCTTGAAGTCACCCGAGTGCAGGATCACGCCCTGGGGCGTGTGGAAGGCAATGGCCATGGCCTCGGGCACCGAGTGGGTCACCGGGATGAACTCGACCTCGCACGCGCCCACGCGCACCCGCTCGCCGTCGGCCACCGCGATAAAGCGGGTGTGAGCCGACACGCCCGCCTCGTCGATGCGGTGCCGGGCCAGCCCCACCGTGAGCGCGGACCCGTAGATCGGCGCCTCGAGGTCGCGCAGGAGGAAGGCCAGCCCGCCGGTGTGGTCCTCGTGCCCATGGGTGAGCACGATGCCGTCCACCCGGTCCTTGCGGTCCTGGAGATAGGTGAACTCCGGCAGAACCAGGTCGATGCCCGGCATGTCGGGGTCGGGGAACATGATCCCGCAGTCGACGACGATGATCCGCCCCTCGACCTCGATGCAGGCGCAGTTCCTACCGATCTCCCCCAGCCCGCCCAAGAAGACGACGCGGACCGGCTTGGGCGCTCCCCGCTTAGCCAAGCGCGGCCACCGTGACGGCCGGCGGGCCCACTGCGGCGACGATCTTGGCCGCTCGGGCGTCGAGCTCGGGCGTGGACGGGCCCATCGGCAGCCGGCACTGACCGACCCGAAGGCCCAGCGCCCGCATGGCGGCCTTGGCCGGCAGCGGGTTGGGGTACTCGGGGGACGACTCGAAGTCGAACGAGTCGAGCAGCGCCGCGTTCCCGGCAATGGCGGTGGCCAGGTCCCCGGCCAGGAAGGCGTCGACGGTGGCCCCGAACTGCGGGCCCACCCAGTGGGAGGCCACGCTGATCACGCCCACTGCCCCGACGGCCAGGAAGGGCAGCGTCATGTTGTCGTCGCCGCAGTAGATCTCGAACCCGGCCGGCGCGTGCGCAGCCAGGTGCGCCGTGGTCGGCGGGTCCCCCGCCGCGTCCTTCAGCGCCACGACGTTGCGCACCTCCCGGGCCAGCCGCAGCATGGTGCCGGCGGCAATGCGGCGCCCGGTGCGCACCGGGATGTCGTAGACGACGACCGGGAGGCGCCCGGCGGCGCCGGCCACGGCCTCGAAGTGCTCGAAGATGCCGGCCTGCGAGGGCCTGTTGTAGTAGGGCGTGACCACGAGCACCCCGTCCACGCCGCACTCGACGGCCCGGGCCGTCATCTGCACGGAGTGCGCCGTGTCGTTGGACCCGGTCCCGGCGATCACCGGGATGGTGACGGCCTCGGCCACGGCCCTCCAGAGCACCACCTTCTCGTCGTCGGTGAGGACCGAGCCCTCCCCGGTCGAACCCGACAGGACCAGGCCGTCGCTCCCGTGCGTGGCCAGCCAGCGGGCCAGCTCCACGGCGGCGGGCACGTCGAGCGCACCCTCTTCGTCGAAGGGGGTCACCATGGCGGTGACGACTCGCCCGAAGTGGGCGACGTCCTGGGCCGAGCTCATCGGCCTCTCACGCTACCAGCGCCCGGTCACGCCCCGGAGACGAGTGCTCCGGGGCGGACGGTCCGGCTCAAGCGACGTTGCGCTCGACCGGAGACCCGTCGGCGAAGGCGTCCTCGTCCTCGGTGGAGTCGGTGAGGTGCTCGAAGGCGATGGCCCCCATGTCGGTGAACTTCTGGCGCAGCCAGCCGTCGGCGGCGTCGAGCAGGCCCAGCTTGCGCAGGTTGGGGACGATCTTGGAGAACAGCAGGATCTGATAGTCGTCCTGCTCCGCCGGGCCCGCCTGCATGATCTTGACGACGTCGGCGGTAGGCACTTCCATGCGCTCCCACACCTCCTGCATGGCCAGGCGGTCCTTCATGCGGATCGCCGCCTCGAAGGCGAACTCCTGCCGCTCGCGCAGCTCGGCCGTGCTGAGCTGCTGGTAGTACTCCTGCAGGCTGAGCACGCCGAAGGCGACGTGGCGCGCCTCGTCGGCCATCACGTAGCGCAAGAGCTTCTTCAGCAACGGCTCGGTCGTCATCATGTGGATGAACCCGAAAGCGGCGAGGGCGAGCCCCTCCACCATGATCTGCATACCCAGGTAGGTCATGTCCCAGCGCGAGTCGGACACGATGTCGTCGAGGAGCATGCCGAGGTGCGCGTTCATCGGGTAGTGGCCCGAAAGCTTCTCGTCGAGGTACTTCGAGAACACCTCGACATGACGTGCCTCGTCCATCACCTGTGTGGCGGCGTAGTACTTGGCGTCGATCCACGGCACCGTCTCGACGATCTTGGCCGTGCAGATCAGCGCGCCCTGCTCGCCGTGCATGAACTGCGAGAGCAACCAGTTCTGGTTCTGCACGCCGAACTCGATGAACCGCTTCTCGTCCCAGGTCTCGAGCACCGTGCCGGCGATGACGTCGGGCGTGAAGCTCATCTGTGCCGGGTTGGCCTCGGCGTTGGCGATCACGACCTTCTCCTGGTCCACGTCGATCGACCAGTCCAGGTCGGTCTGCGCGTTCCACTGGGCCTTCTTGGCCTTCTCGTAGAGCTTATCGAGCCCGGGCTTGGCACCCTTTTGGTAGTCCCAGGTGAACTCGGCCGGGCAGTTGTTGGGCACGTTGTGGTACCCGTCGTCGTCGTAGTGGCCCACGACGCTGAGGACGGCCTCGAGGTCGTGCACGTCAGCGCGGCCGATGAGCTCCATGTTGGAGCGCATCTGGTCCTGGTCGTCCAGCGTGGTCATGGTTGCTTCTCCCCCTTGTTCGTCGGGTTGGTGGAACGGGTCAGTGGCCGCGATCTCGACACCCGGGCGGCACCGGTGGCGTCGGCGTCCACGCGCAGGGCGAGGATGCCGGGCAGGACGAATGTCTGCACCAGGGCGCGGGCGTCCTCGGGATCGGTCAAATCGGTGTCGGGGGCCGGGTTGGCGCAGTAGGCCATCACGATGCGGACCGCCCACTCCGCGGCCCGCGAGGCCTGCTCCGGTTCGAGCCAGCGGGCGAAGAAGGGGGCGGCGAGATCGCCGGCGGCCAGCAGCACCTGGTCCAGCCCACCGAAGGTCAGGTGGGGCAGGACCGCACCCGGCTCGTGCTCGAGCAGGTAGCCCAGCGCCTCGTGCGAACGGAGCCAGCGGGCCGAGGTCACCATGCCGGCGACGAGCACGTCCTCGAGGTCGGTGGCCTCGCCCATGGCCACGGCGAGCGAGGAGAACAACCGGGCCAGCTCCGTCTCGACGACGGCACCCAGGATCCCCTCTTTGCCCTTCGGGAACGTCCGGTAGACCGTGGCTCGCGACAGCCCGGCCTCGCGGGCGATGTCATCCACGGTGGTCTTGGCGATCCCGTGCCGGGCCAGGCAGCGCAGTGCGCCGTCGACGATGCGCACCCGCGTCGACGACCGATCGTCGGCCCCGAGATGACGCAGGACCCGCGTCCGCCCGGCCTGCAGGCTCGCGGCCCCCCCGGGCGAGTCGGACTGTGCTCGTGCGACTGCCGCGCTCACTGTCGTGAAACAGTAGAGCGATATTTGTCTCACTGTCAACCACCCCGTCCCCGGGGCGGCGCCTCAGCCGAGATTCACGTGACCAGGGGCCACGCTCGTGACGAGCAGGGCCAGGACGGCGGCAACGGCCACGCTGCCGCCGACGGTGAGGGCGATCCCGGCCCGGCGGTCGCGGAGACTGCCGGCGGAGTCGTAGAGGAGGGCCACCAGGCACCCGGTGGCGAAGCCGCCCAGGTGGGCCCGCCAGTCGATCGTGCCCCAGAAACCGATGACGAGGTTGAGCACGAGGAGGCCGACCACGGGCGCGACGGGGAGCCGGCGGCGCAGCCCGATGACCACGTAGGCCCCCATCACGCCCATGATGGCGCCCGAGGCCCCGACGCCCAGGTCGTAGGGGGGGCTGAGCAGGTACGAGCCGACGCTTCCGCCCAGGCCGGCCAGCAGGTACAGGGCCACGAAACGCGCCTTGCCCAGGAGCACCTCGACCGCCGGCCCGACGATGAGGAGCGCCAGCATGTTGAAGAAGATGTGCTGGAAGCTGGCATGCAGCCACATGGCGGTGAAGGCCCGGTAGTACTGCTGCTGGGCGTGGATGCCGGCCGGCCACAGGGCGAAGCGGTCGATCCACGCCCCGTTGTGGCCCGCCCGCTCGAACACCACGAACACGAAGACGTTGACGGCGACGATGGCCAGCACGATCGGCGTGGGGTTGGTCGAGCCCACCACCCCGCTCCGCCCTCGGCCGGTGTGGGTGAAGGCCGGCACCTGGCGCGACCGCTTCGCCCCGTCCTTGACGCAGGCCGGGCACTGCCAGCCGACCGGGGCCTGCACCATGCAGTCGGTGCAGATGGGCTGGTGGCACCGGGCGCACTGGACCGCCGCCGGGCGCCCCGGATGGGCGTAGCAGTCGGGCCGGGACGCCGGCTCGGGCACCGGTCCGGGTGCGGGGTCGCTCACGACGCGCTCACCGGATGCCGGCGAGGAGCTCGGAGCGCACGAGCAGCGCCACCTGGTCGGGGTCGCCCAGGTCCCAGCGCCCGGGCGACCCGATGTAGGAGAGCACCATGCGGGCGAGGAAGTCCGCTGCCGCCTCGAGATCCCTCCCCTCCGCCGCCATGCCGTGGCGCACCAGGTAAGGCGTCAGGAAGGCCGCGACGAGGGTCTGCGTCTGGTCCGCCTCGATGGTCATCCGAGGTAGCAGGGTCTCCGGCTCGGTGACCAGGATGCGTTGGAGTACCTCGTGGCCCACCACCGCCCGGTGGGCGAACATGAGCCCGCGTTCCATCACCTCCTCGAGCGAGTCGGCGTCGGCCACCTCCTCGTAGAGCCTGAGGAAGAACCGGGCGAACTCCCATGCCACGACGGCCGAGATGAGCTCGTCGCGCCCACCGGGGAAGTACCGGTACACCGTGGCTCGCGAGACACCGGCCTCACGGGCGACGTCCTCGACGGTGGTCTTGGCCAACCCCCAACGGGCCGCGCACTGGTACCCCGCCTGGAGCAGGCGCTCCCGGACGTCGGCGATCACAACCCGAGCAGCGCCTCGAGCCCCACCGTGAGCCCGGGGCGCCCCCGCACCGCGCGCACCGCCAGCAGGACACCAGGCATGAAGGAGGTCCGGTCGTACGAGTCGTGTCTGATGCTGAGGCTCTGCCCGAGCGCGCCGAAGATGACCTCCTCGTGGGCCACCAGGCCGGGCAGCCGCACGGAATGCACATGGATGCCGTCGGCCTCGGCCCCACGGGCCCCGGCGGCGACCACGTCGGTGGTCGGGTCCGGGGGCAAAGGGCCGCTCCCGGCCGCCGTGCGTGCTGACGCAATGGCCGCGGCGGTGTGCATGGCCGTCCCCGACGGTGCGTCGCGCTTGGCGTCGTGGTGCAGCTCGATCACCTCGACGCCCTCCATGTGCGGGGCGGCCAGGCGGCAGAAGTGCACCAGCAGCACGGCGCCGATGGCAAAGTTGGGCACGACGACCACGTTGGCGCCACTGCCCTCGAAGGCTTTCGCGATCTCGGCCAGGTCGCCCTCGGAGAGGCCGCTCGTGCCGATCACGGCGTGCACGCCCTGATGGGCGTAGTGCACCGCGTTGTGCCGCACCGCTTCGGCCACGGTGAAATCGATCACCACGTCGGCCCCCAGGTCGGTCAGCGCGTTCACCTCACCCAGGATGTCGCGGCCGCAGGCGTCCTCCCCTACGTGGGCCGGGTCGACGGCGGCCACGAGCACCATGTCGTCGGCGGCGGTCACGGCCCGGCACACCTCGCGGCCCATGCGGCCGCCGGCGCCCACCACGGCGACCTTCAGCAAGACCGCCTCGCTCCACCGCTGACCATGGCCAGCAGGCTACCGGCCGGCCCCGGCAGGCACGTGGGACGCCAGGTCCGCCTCGTCGAAGGGCCCCACGGCGCTCAGCGTGTGCGGTGCCTGCGCCTGCTCGGCCGCCACCTCGAGCACGTGCGTCCGCTCGACCGCGTCGATCCGGGCCAGCAACTCGTCGACGGTCAGCACCTCGCCGTGCAGGAGGAGCGAGGCGCCGAGCCGGGTCATGCGGGCGCCGGAGTCCTCACCCGCCAGCAACAGCTCGGCGCGCAGGTTGCCCTTGGCCACCGCCAGCTCACGCTCGCTCACGCCCTCGTCGGCCAGGAGCGCGAGCTCGTCAGCGACGATCCGCAGCACCTCGCCGACGTGCTCGGGGGCGGTTCCCACCACCACGGCCAGCGAACCCGCGTCGTCGTACGCCGCCCGCTCCGACCAGACCGAGTAGGCCAGCCCGCGCTGCTCACGCACCTTCTGGAAGAGCCGGCTCGAGAGCCCGCCCCCGAGGACGTGGTTGAGCACGGCCAGCGCCCAGCGCCGCTCGTCGAAGCGCGAGGTCGAGCGGGCGCCGTAGACCAGGTGGGCCTGCTCGGTCGGGCGGCGGACCACCTCGAGCGGCACACTCCGCGGTCCCGGAGCCGATCGCACCGGTGCTGCACCGCCGCCGGTGCCGCGGAAGCGGTCCTCGATCTGCTCCGCCACGGCATCGTGCGTGCAGTCCCCCGCGGCCGCCACCACCATGTTGGCGGGGCGATAGTGGCGGTCGAAGAAGGTGGCGATGTCGTCCCGGGTGATCCGCTGCACCGACGCCGCGGTGCCCAGCGTGTCGCGCCCGAGCGGGTGGCCGGGGAACAGCGCTTCTTGCCAGCGCTCCGACGCCAGGTCGGCTGGCTCGTCGGCGTGCATGAGGATCTCGTCGAGGATGACCGTGCGCTCCGCCTCGACGTCCCCGGGGCGCAGCGCCGGCTCCCGCATGATGTCGCCCAGGATGTCCAGGCCCAGGCCCAGGTGGTCCGAGAGCAGCCGCACGTAGAAGGCGGTGTACTCCTTCGTCGTGAAGGCGTTGCAATCCCCGCCCACCTCGTCGAGCGCCTCGGCAATGGCCGCGGCCGACCACCGCTCGGTGCCCTTGAAGAGCAGGTGCTCCAAGAAGTGCGACGCGCCGGCCAGCTCGCCGGGCTCGTCACGCGACCCGGTGCCGACCCAGTAGGCGACCGCCACCGAGCGGACGTCCGCCATGGTCTCGGTGACCAGGCGGATGCCGCATGGCAGGACGGAGGTTTCGATCAAGGGCGCCCGGCGCCGGTCAACGGCGGCGCGAGCGCCCGCGCCCGCCCGAGCGGCGGTCACCGCCCCGGCCGCCGTCGCCACGGCCGCTGTCACCACGGCCGCCGTCGGCCCGGCCGGCGTCCTCGCCGGCACCCGGGCCGAGGTCGCCGAGATCGGCCACCAGCTCGGCTTCGAAGGTGTCCTCGAACGACACGCCGCTGCCCGGCGCGGCATCGCCGCCGCCCGGGCCCGGCCCCGCCGGGGCCTCGGCCGCGGCCTCCGATGCCAGCGAGAGCGACACCTTGCCCTGCGGGTCGATGTCGTCCACCCGGACCTCGACCGACTGGCCGAGGGTCAGCACATCCTCGACGTTGTTCACTCGCTTCCCCCCGGCGAGCGTCGACAGCTTCGAGATGTGCAGCAGGCCGTCACGGCCCGGCAACACATTCACGAAGGCGCCGAACTTGGTGATGTTGACCACCTTGCCCGGGTAGACCACCCCGACCTCGGCCGTGGGCGGGTCGAGGATGAGCGAGATGCGCCGCCGCGCCTCCTCCACCGCGTTCCCGTCCTTGGCCCCGATGGTCACGGTGCCCACCACGCCGTCGTCATCGACCGCGATGTCCGCGCCGGTCTCCTGCTGCAGCGTGTTGATGACCTTGCCCTTGGGGCCGATCACCTCGCCGATCTTGTCGATGGGGATCTCCATGGAGACGATCTTCGGGGCGCTCGACGCCACGTGGTCACGTGGCTCGGCGATGGCGCCCGCCATGACACCGAGGATGGTGAGACGGGCTTCCTTGGCCTGCAGGAGCGCCTTGGCCAGCACGTCGGCCGGGAGGCCGTCGATCTTGGTGTCCAGCTGGAGAGCCGTCACGGCTTCGGCCGTGCCGGCCACCTTGAAGTCCATGTCGCCGAAGGCGTCCTCGGAGCCGAGGATGTCGGTCAGCGTCACGTAGGCGCCGTCATCGTAGACCAGGCCCATGGCGATGCCCGCCACCGGGGCCTTGAGCGGGACACCAGCAGCCATCAGCGACAGTGTCGAACCGCACACCGAGGCCATGGACGTCGACCCATTGGAGGCCAGTACGTCGGAGACCACCCGCAGCGTGTAGGGGAACTCCTCCGCGCTCGGGACGACGGGCAGCAACGCACGCTCGGCCAGCAGCCCGTGCCCGATCTCGCGGCGCTTGGGACCGCGCATGAAGCCGGTCTCGCCCGTCGAGAACGGCGGGAAGTTGTAGTGGTGCATGTAGCGCTTCGACTCGACGGGCGTGATGGTGTCGAGCAGCTGGTTCATACGGGGCATCCCGAGCGTGGTGACGTTGAGCACCTGGGTCTCGCCCCGCTGGAACAGCGCCGAACCGTGAGCCGTCGGGAGCAGGTCCACCTCGGCCGAGAGGGGCCGGATGTCCGCTGTGCCGCGCCCGTCCACGCGGACGCCCTCCTCGACGATCCGCTTACGGACGAGCTTCTTGGTCAATGAGCGGATGGCCGCCTTGACCTCTCCGGGCCGCTCGGCAAACTCGTCGCCCAGGGCGGCCCTGATCTCCTCCCCCGCCTGGTCCAGCGCGGCATTGCGCTCGGCCTTGCTTGTCACCAGGTTCGCCTTGGCGATCGGCGTCGTGCCGACACCCTCCACGCGGGCCCACACGTCGTCTGCAAAGTCGGTGAGCGTGGAGAACGCGATGGTCTCGATGGGTCCCCGCGCCTCGGTGAAGGCTGCGACCAGGCGGCGCTGCAGGTTGATCGCCTCGCGGATCCACTGCTTCGAAGCCTCGAGGCCGGCCGCCAGCACCTCCTCGGTGACCTTGGGTGCACCCGATTCGTAGTAGTCCCACGACTTCTCGGTGCCACCGGCCTCCACCATCATGATGGCGATCTCGCTCTCGGCGTCGTCGGTCAGCGAACGGCCGGCCACGACGAGCTCGAAGGTGGAGGTCTCCCCCTCTTCGAAGGTCGGGTGCGGGATCCACTCCCCCTCGGTGGTGTAGGCCACCCGGACGGCGCCGATGGGGCCGTCGAAGGGGACGCCCGAGATCATCAGGGCGGCGGAGGCGGCGTTGATGGCCAGCACGTCGTGCGGGTTGACCTGGTCGGCGCCGACGATGGTGCCGACGATGTGCACCTCGTTGCGGAACCCGTCGGGGAAGGACGGACGCAACGGGCGGTCGATGAGCCGGCAGGTCAAGATGGCCTGGTCCGAGCTCTTGCCCTCGCGGCGGAAGAAGGACCCGGGGATCTTGCCCGCCGCGTAGGTGCGCTCCTCGATGTCCACGGTCAGGGGGAAGAAGTCGGTCCCCTCCCGCACGGATCGGGCCGCCGTGGCGGTGGCGAGCAGGACGGTGTCCCCGATGCGGGCCAGCACGGCGCCGTCGGCGAGTTGGGCCAGCTTGCCCGCCTCGAAGGACATGGTGCGATCGGTCCCGCTGATCGGGCCCGACACGGAAATGGCGTCAGCCATGATGCTCCTCGTGTCTCGGGGGCATCTCCGTGTCTGGTTCCCAGTGGTCGACCACCTCGCGGTGGAAGTGACCGGCGACTGGCAGCCAGGAGGCTGAAGACGCCCGCTTCTGTGATGCTCCCGCTACCGTCGGATGCCGAGGCGGCTGATGATGGAGCGGTAGCGCTCGACGTCGTTCTTGCGGACGTAGTCGAGCAGCCGCCGGCGTTGGCCGATGAGCTTCATCAGTCCTCGCCGGGTGTGGTGGTCCCCCTTGTGCTCCTTCAGGTGCTCCGTCAAATGATTGATCCGGCCGGACAGCAGAGCGATCTGCACCTCGGGAGAACCGGTGTCACTGTCGTGCAGCCGGTACTCGGCGATGGTGGCCTGCGTGTCGGGCATCGAGGATCCTCGGAGACGTCGTTAGAGTGCGCCGGGGACCTCCCCGGGCCGCAGAACATCGTAGCAGCCGCCCGCTGATCAGGGGTGTTCGGCCCCGGCGAGCATCCGCTCGGTGGCCGCCACGTCCGCCCGCATCTGCGCCACCAGGGCCTCGACGGAGTCGAAGCGCAGCTCCTCGCGCAGGTGGTGGGCGAACGACACCCGGGCGTGCTCACCGTAGAGGTCGCCGTCGAAGTGGAGGAGGTAGGCCTCCACCAGGACCGGGGCCGTCCCCGGCTCGTAGAAGGTCGGGCGGCGGCCCACCGAGATGGCCGCCGGGTGCACGGTGCCGTCGGCCCGGCGGAAGTGCCCGGCGTACACCCCGTCGGCGGGAAGCACGATGTCCTCGGGCACGGCCACGTTGGCGGTGGGAAACCCCAGTTCGGGGCCGCCCCGGCCGTCTCCGCGCACCACCGGGCCCCGTACCTCGTGCGGGCGGCCCAGCAGCCGCGCCGCCTCCTCGACCTCACCCCCGCCCACCAAGGCCCGGATGCGGGTGGACGAGACGGGTTCGGATCCGTCACCGGTGAGCCCGATGCCCACCACCTCGAACCCGTGTGCCTCCCCGAGCCGACCGAGCAGCTCCACGTTGCCGCGCCGCCCGTGGCCGAAGTGGAAGTCCCGCCCCACCACCACGAGCCGGGCGGCGAGCTCGTCGACCAGCACCTCGCGCACGAAGTTCTCTGCCGACTCCTGCGCCCGCCGGACGTCGAAGGGGACCACCAGGGTGTGGTCGATGCCCACGTGCTCGAGCAGCTCGAGCTTCTGGGCCAGGTCGGTGAGCTGCTTGGGCGCCGACTCGGGGCGCACCACGGCGGCCGGGTGGCGGTCGAAGGTGACCACAACGGTCGAGAGGTCCTGGCGCGCCGCCCGTTGCGACAGGTCGCGCAAGAGCGCGCGGTGCCCGAGGTGGACCCCGTCGTAGGCCCCGATCGTGACCGCGGCTCCTTTCCCCGGCATCGCGACCGAGGGTAGTCGCACGCCCGGTGTGCTCCGGCGGACGGGCCCGTGCGCTCGTGCGGCCGGTCGGTGGTGGTGGTGGTGGTGGTGGTGGTGGTGGTGGTGGTGGCGTCAGCCTGCCGCCGCCAGCACCACGGCGGGCTTGATCCGGTCGGTGTCCGTCGCCTCGTACACGGCCAGCAGCCCACCGTGCTCGTCGAGGAGGGCCCAGGGGCCCTCCCCGGCCGCGCCCAGAGGCACCCGGTCCAGCGGCAGCCCGGTGCGCACGGCCGACGCGACGTCGGGCGCCACGGTGACCGGTTCGAGGTGGCGCACGGCCTGCGCCGGGGTCAGGACGTCGTCGGGCCCCAGCCCCTCCAGCCGGTGCATGTCGTCCTGGCCGAACGAGCCGATGCGGGTGCGGCGTAGGTCGGCCACGTGCGCACCGCCCCCGAGGGCGAGGCCGAGGTCCTGGGCCAGGACGCGGATGTAGGTCCCCGACGAGCACTCCACCTCGGCCCGGTAGACGCCGCGACGGGACGGATCCGGCCCGACGTCGAAGCGGGTGACCGTGACAGTCCGCGCCGGCCGCTCCACCTCGATCCCCTGGCGGGCCAGCTCGTGCAGGCGCCGACCCCCCACCTTGACGGCCGAGACCATGGGGGGAACCTGCTCGATCTCGCCGGTGAGCGCCGCCGCGGCCTCTTGCACCATGGCGGGCGTCACCTGCGACATGTCGTAGGTGCCCACGACATCCCCCGAGGCGTCGAGGGTCGACGTGGCCGTCCCGAGCACGATGTCGGTGGTGTAGGTCTTGGGCAGCACGGACAGGAACCTCAGCAGGCGGGTCACCCGGCCCAGGCCGACCAGGAGCATCCCCGTGGCGTCGGGGTCGAGCGTCCCCGCATGCCCGACGCGGCGCTGGCCGAAGATGCGGCGGCAGCGTGCGACCACGTCGTGCGAGGTCCATCCCCCCTCCTTGTCGACCACCACGAGGCCGTCGGCGCTCACGGTGCCCTCGCTCAAGGGGCCGTCACTGCTCGTCGTGCGCCCGCTCCGACTCGTGCAGCCCGCGCAGCAGCTCCTCGACGCGTGACCCGGCGGCCACGGCCGGATCGGCCCGGAAGCTGAGCCGCGGCGTGCGTTTCATCGTCATCTGTTCGCCGACGGTGCGCTGCAGCTGGACCCGTCGCTCCTCGAGGACTGCCGCGGTGTCCTCGTCGAGCGAGGCGAGGTACACCACCGCCGTGCGCATGTCGGGCGCCACGTCCACGGACGTGACCGTGACCATGGGCAACTCGTCGGCATCGGACAGCCGCTCGAGCTGCTCGGCCAGCACCTGTCGCAACACCTGGTTGACCCGCAACGCGCTGGGGTAGGTCGCCGTGCGCCGTCTCACAGCCGCCACTCCTCAGCTCGTCGGTTCGGGAGCCTCTCAGCTCCGCGCGATCTCGCGCTCCTCGTAGGTCTCGATCACGTCACCGTCCTTGAGGTCCTGGAAGTCCGACAGCCCGATGCCGCACTCGAAGCCGGACGCCACCTCACGCACGTCCTCCTTGAAGCGTCGCAGCGAATTGATGGCGCCCTTCCAGATGACGGTGCCTTCTCGCAGGAACCGGACCTTCGATCCCCGCGTGATCCTGCCGTCCCGCACGTAACATCCGGCGACGGCGCCGACCCGGGGTACCCGGAAGACTTCGCGGACCTCGGCCTCGCCGGTGACCACCTCCTCGAACACCGGCGACAGCAGGCCGACCATGGCCGCCTCGAGGTCCTCGAGCAGCTTGTAGATGATCTCGTACGTGCGGATCTGGACGTCGGTGGCCTCGGCCAGCTCGCGCGAGCGCTTGTCGGGCCGGACGTTGAACCCGATGATGGTGGCGTTGGACGCCGATGCGAGCTGCACGTCGTTCTCAGTGATGCCGCCGATGCCCCGCAGCACGAAGCTGAGCTTCACGTCGTCGCGCTCGAGCCGCTTGAGGGACTCGGTCACCGCCTCGAGCGATCCCTGCATGTCGGCCTTGAGGACGATGTTGAGGGTCGCCGTCTCGCCGCGGGAGATCTGCTCGAAGAGGTCCTCGAGCCGGGCGCCTGCCGCCGCGGTGACCGGCTTGTGCCCCGAGAGCCGGACACGCTGGGCCCGGGCCTCGCCGAGCGTGCGGGCGCGGGCCAGGTCCGCCGCCGCTCGCATCTCGTCCCCGGCGTGCGGCGGCTCGGAGAACCCGAGGACCTGCACCGGTGTCGAGGGCAGCGCCTCCTTGATGTGGTCGCCCTGGTCGTCGACCAGTGCCTTCACCTTGCCCCACGCCGCGCCGGCCACCACCGGGTCGCCCACGCGCAGCGTCCCCTGCTCGACGATGACGGTCGCCACCGGACCCCGTCCCGCCTCGAGGTTGGCCTCGAGCACGACGCCGCGGGCATGGCCCTCGACGCGAGCGGTCAGCTCCTCCACCTCGGCCACCAGTACGATCTGCTCGAGCAGCTCGTCGATGCCGGTGCCCTGGAGTGCCGAGACGTTGACGGTGATGGTGTCGCCGCCCCAGGATTCGGGCACCAGCTCGCGCTCAGAGAGCTGCTGGAGCACCCGCTGGGGGTCGGCGTCGGGTCGGTCCATCTTGTTGACCGCGACGATGATGGGCACCTCGGCCGCCTTGGCGTGGTCGATGGCCTCGATCGTCTGGGGCATCACACCGTCGTCGGCCGCCACCACGAGGATCACGATGTCGGTCACCTGCGCGCCACGCGCCCGCATGGCCGTGAAGGCGGCGTGACCCGGGGTGTCGATGAAGGTAATGGGATGGCCCTGCCATTCGACCTGGTAGGCGCCTATGTGCTGGGTGATCCCGCCCGCCTCGCCGGCCACCACGTTCGCCGACCGGATGCGGTCGAGGAGGAGCGTCTTGCCGTGGTCGACGTGGCCCATGACCGTGACGACCGGTGGGCGTGGCCGCTGGTCGGCCTCCTCCTCCTCCTCGTCCTCCTCGAAGTAGCGCGCGAGCAGCTCCGCCTCTTGCTCCTCGCCGGGGTCGACCAGCCGCACGTCCGCGCCGATCTCAGCCGCAAACAGCTCGATCATGTCGTCCGACAGCGACTGCGTGGCCATGACCATCTCCCCCTGCAGGAGCAGGAAGCGCACGATGTCCCCGGCGCTGCGGTTGAACTTGGGGCCGAGGTCGCGAGCCGTGGAACCGCGCTCGATGATGATCTCGCCCTCGGGCACCGGGGCCGTCGAGGGCTGGTAGGTGGTCAGCTGTGTCGGCTCGAGCTCCTCGAGGTTCCGGCGCCGCCGTCGGGAGCGGCGTGGCGGGGGACGCCGCCCAGGCATGCCGCCCCGACCGCCAGGAGGCGGGGCACCGCCGGGAGCTCCCCCGCCGGGCCGGCCGCCGAAGCCGCCGCCCGAAGGTCGGCCTCCGTAGCCACCGCCGCCGAAGCCACCGGGCCGGGCGCCGCCACCGGGCGGTCGGCCGCCGGTGCGCTGCGGGTAGGAACCACCACCGGGACGAGACCCGGAGGGCGCCGCGCTGGGCCGCCGCCCTCCCATGCCGGGCGGAGGCGGGATGGGACGACCGCTCGGACCGATTGGCGGGCGCCCCGGCGGCGGGGGTACCGGCTTGCCGGAGGGGCCGATTGGCGGGCGCACGGGCGGCCGGCGAGGCGACGGAGGAGCGCCGGTGTCGGGCGCCTGCGGAGCGGACGCCTGGGCCGGAGGCGACTGAGTCGGTGCGGACTGTGCCGGTGCGGACTGTGCCGGTGCGGACTGTGCCGGTGCGGACTGTGCCGGTGCGGACTGAGCCGGAGGCGACTGAGTCGGTGCGGACTGTGCCGGTGCCGACTGTGCCGCGGGTGACTGGACCCTGGGGGCCGCCGGTGGTGTCGTGGGGCGGCTCGTGACCAGGCGTGACGGGCGGGGCGACCCGTCGGGCGTGGAGCCGGGGGCCCCGGGGGCCGGGCGTGCCGGTGGCCGCTCCGTCGTGCCCGTACCCGAAGCGCCCGAGCTCGACGCAGCGACGGTCTTGCGGGCGCCCATGACCGGCGTGGCGCCGCCACCGTCCGACGCCGGGGACTCCGGCGGCGCCGGGGTCTCCTTCTTGGCCGCCTTGGTGGCCTTGGTGGACGCGGCCGGCTCCTCGGGCTGGACGGGACGCCGCAGGCCCTCGGTGTCGGCCTTCCGCCGGACGCGGTCCGCCTGGGCGTCCTCGATCGAGGACGAGTGGCTCTTGACCCCGATGCCCAGGGACAGGGCGAGCTCGAGGCCCTCCTTGTTGGTGAGGCCTAGCTCCTTGGCCAGCTCATAGACGCGGATCTTCTTCGGCAAGTGGCTCTCTTCGTCCTTCGTTCGTCGCGGGGCCCGACGTCAACTCAGCCCCTTATCCTCGCACATCGGGTACCTCAGGCCCCCACGCCTCCTTCAGCCGCGTGTGGAACCGCTCAATCTCGGCCGCCCCGACCGACGACCGGAAGGCCCGGTCGAAGGCGTTGCGGCGCACCGCCGCCTCGAGGCAGGGTGCCGAACCTCGGCAGAGCCACGCCCCTCGGCCCGGGCCGTGACGGTCCACCGCCAACGCCCCACTCGGCCGCAGCACCACCCGGATCAGCTGGTCGGCGGGCAGCGCCCTCCGGCAGCCGACGCAGGTCCGTGTCGGCGCTATGCCTCGGCCTCCTCGGCCTGGCCTGCCTCTTCCGGCGCGCCGGCTGCTTCCGGGGCCGGGGCCGGTGCATCCGTGGACGCCTCGCCGCCCGACCCAACAAGCTCGCCCTTCTCGGCCGGCTCGTCCTTCTCGGCCGGCTCGTTCTTCCCGACCGGCTCGCCCGTGGCGCCGCCGGGACCCGCGGTCTCCGGCGGTCCCGCTGCGCCACCGCCATCCTCCGCCTGGTGCGACCACTCCTCGGCCGACATGGCCTCGCCGCCTTCGGCCGGCTTCCACACCAGTTCGCCGCTCTCGTCCTCGACCCACTCGCCCTCGGCCCATTCCTGGTCGCCGTAGCCGGCCTCCTCCTCGGCCAGCTGGGTCTCACTCTTGATGTCGATGCGCCACCCTGTGAGGCGTGCGGCCAGCCGGGCGTTCTGCCCCTCCTTGCCGATGGCCAAGGAGAGCTGGAAGTCGCTGACGATCACCGTCGCCGTGCCGGTCTCCTCGTCGAGGCGCACCTCGCGCACACGGGCCGGAGCCAGGGCGTTCTGGATCAGCTCGACCGGGTCGTCGGAGAAGGGCACGACGTCGACGCGCTCGCCCCGGAGCTCGTTGGTCACCATGCGGACCCGCGAACCGCGCGCCCCGACACAGGCCCCCACGGGGTCGACGTTGGGGTCGTTCGACCACACGGCGATCTTGGTGCGGTGGCCCGGCTCCCGGGCCGCCGCCTTGATCTCGACCACGCCTGAGCCGATCTCGGGCACCTCGAGCTCGAAGAGCCGCTTGATCAGGCCCGGGTGGGTGCGGCTGACCACGATCTGAGGGCCCTTGGTCGTCTTGCGCACCTCGACGATGTAGGCCTTGAGCCGGGCCCCGTGCTCGTAGCGCTCGTAGGACACCTGCTCGGCCTGAGGCAGCAGCGCCTCCACCTTGCCCAGGTCGAGCAGGGTGTAGCGGTTGTCGGTCTGCTGGACGATTCCGGTCACGATGTCGCCCTCGCGCCCGGCGTACTCCTCGTACTTCATGTCCCGCTCGACCTCGCGGATGCGCTGGAGAATGACCTGCTTGGCCGTCTGCGCGGCGATCCGCCCGAAGTCGTCGGGCGTGTCGTCCCACTCCCGCACGACCTCGCCGTCCTCGTTGAGCTCCTGCCCGTACACGCGGATCTCGCCGGAGTCTGGGTCGATGGTGACGACGGCCTCCTCGGCCGCGTCCGGGCGGCGCTTGTAGGCGGCCACCAGGGCGTTGGCCAGTGCGTCGAGCAGGGTGTCGACCGAGATCCCCTTGTCGCGGGCGATCTGGCCCAGCGCGTCGAGGAACTCGAAGTTGGTCTTGCTCATGACCGCGTCACCCTCTCTCTCTTCTCACGCTTCGCCCCACTCCCGCGGCCGGCCTGGCGGCCGGTGTCGCCGGAACCCGGGCCCCACTCGAACACGGTGCGGGCCCGCTCGATCCGGTCGTAGTCGATCTGCAGCTCGCCGCCCGGCACCTCGGGTCCGGCCAGCGTGCACCCTGTGTCGTCCGCTGCGCGCAGGGTGCCGGTCACCCGCCGCACGTCCGTGGTGCCGGCGTCGACGCGCACCGTCACGACCTCGCCGATCGCCCGGGCGAAGTGCGCCGGCGTGCGCAGACGGCGCTCGAGCCCCGGGCTCGAGACCGACAGCGTGTAGCGGCCCGGCATGGGGTCGATGACATCGAGGGCAGCGGACACCTCGCGCGTGGCCTCACCCAGCTCGTCCAGGCCGACGCCACCCTCGCGGTCCACGAAGACGGTGAGCTGGGTCCCCTGGACCTCCACGTCCACCAGATCCAGGCCGCGCGTCTCGAGGAGGGGCGACAGCGCGCCCACCAGCTCGTCCGTACCGCTGCGCATCGCCACCTCCTCTCTGCTCGTTCCCGGCCGGCTTCCGTCCGGCTCGCGTCCTGCCACCGTGCCTGCGCCGGCCCCGGGTCGGCCCCGCAAAGAGAAAGCGTGGGCCGCAGCCCACGCTTCAACGAGGTACTGATTAGGAACTGGACTGCCGAAGAATTATAGCAATCCCGGAGTCGGCGCGGCCGCCCCGCCGCAGGCCCCCAGGGAAGGCCCGAGGGCCCGGCCTAGTAGGACCGGCCCACGAGGGCCACGAGGTCCTCCTCGGCGTCGCCCGGCTCCGCCAGCGAGCCGTCGGGGCGTTGCAGGCAGCGGACCGTCAGAGCGTGGGCCGCCAGCCGGTCCTCGCCGTCGGGGCCGAGCGCCCCGAAGCGGACCCGTGCGAAGCCCACCGCCCCGGCCTCGACCGCCTCCTCGAGAGTGGCCACCTCGGCGGTACGGGCGTCCCGGGTCGCCGTCGCCTCGGCCAGCAGGGCGGGGCCGGCGCCCGCGAGCACGGCGTTGACCCTGTCGTGCACGGCCCCGAGCGCCACGGCCTGCTTCTCGCGGGTGTGGCGGGTGACCACGGTGACATTGCCCTCGGCCACGTCGCGCGGCCCGACCTCGACGCGCACCGGCACACCCTTGAGCTCCCAGTCCACGCTGCGGCGACCGAAGCTGGTGTCGGTGCGCTCGTCGAGGCGCACCCGGTGCCCCGACCGCCGCAGATCGGCCACGAGAGCCTCGGCCGCGCTGCGTGCCTCGGGCGCCTCCTTGACGAGAACCACGACCACTTGCGCCGGCGCCAGCGCGGGAGGCAGGCGCAGCCCGAAGTCGTCCCCGTGGCCCATCACCAACGCACCGATGAGGCGCGTCGAGACGCCCCAGGAGGTCTGCCACACGTGCGCCAGCGTCCCCGAGGCGTTGGTGTAGGTGATGTCGAACGGGACCGAGAAGTTCTGCCCGAGCTCGTGGCTGGTACCCATCTGCAGCGCCTTGCCGTCACCCATCATGCCCTCGCACGTCCACGTCCGGTCGGCCCCGGCGAAGCGCTCACGGGCCGTCTTGTGCCCGGTGAGCACCGGGATGCTCAGCACGTCGAGCATGGTGGCGCCGTAGACGTCGGTCAGGATCCGCAGGGCATAGGTCCGGGCATCCTGCTCGGTGGTGTGCGCCGTGTGGCCCTCCTGCCACAGAAACTCGCTCGTGCGCAGGAACAGCCGGGGGCGCAGTTCCCAGCGCACCACGTTGGCCCACTGGTTGACCAGCAGCGGGAGGTCCCGGTGGCTCTGCACCCACTTGGAGAAGAAGGAGTTGATCACCGTCTCGCTGGTGGGGCGCACGACCAGCGGCTCCTCGAGCTCCTTGCCCCCGGCGTGGGTGACCACGGCCAGCTCGGGAGCGAAGCCCTCGACGTGCTCGGCCTCGAGCTTCAGGAAGGACTCGGGAATGAAGAGCGGGAAGTACGCGTTCTCGGCGCCCGCCTCCTTGATGCGCCGGTCCAATTCGGCCTGCATGAGCTCCCAGATCCCGTAGCCCCAGGGACGGATGACCATGGTGCCGCGGGCCGGGCCGTTGTCGGCCATCTCCGCGCCGGCGATGACCTCCTGGTACCAGCGGGGGAAGTCCTCCTCGCGCGTGACGATCGCACCCTTGGGCATCCGTGCAGGGTACTGGGCGGCGCAGGAGGCTCGAGTGCTCGCTCAGCTCCGGGCGTCGTCCTCGGCGTGGCGCCTGATGATCTCGATCTTCTCCGCCGTGCGGTTGGGGTCCGACCCGGTCGACTCGAGCAATGAGCGCCGGTCCGCCTCCGCCTCCGCCTCGGCGTCGGCGTCGGCCGCGGCCATGCGGGCTTCGACGCCCTCGGCGACCAGGCGCTCGGCCTCGTCGACCAGCGCCTGCACCATCTCCGCCTCGGGGACGACGCGCACGATCTTGCCCCGTATGAACAAGTGGCCCTTCTGCCGGCCCGCCGCGATGCCGAGGTCCGCCTCGCGTGCCTCGCCCGGCCCGTTCACCACGCAGCCCATGACCGCCACCTGGAGGGGCAGGTGCAGCTTCTCGAGGGCGGCCTGCGCCTCCTTGGCCACGGCGATCACGTCGACCTGGGCCCGCCCGCACGATGGGCAGGCGATGAGATCGAGGCCCTTGCGCTCGCGCAGGCCCAGCGACTCGAGCAGCTGGCGGCCGGCCCGCGCCTCTTCGACCGGGTCGGCCGTGAGCGAGTAGCGGATCGTGTCGCCGATGCCCTCGGCCAGCAGGGCCCCGATGCCCGCCGTACCCTTGATCAGGCCGCCCGGCGGCGGCCCGGCCTCGGTGACGCCCAGGTGCAGCGGATGGTCGAAGGTCTCCGAGGCCAGCCGGTAGGCGGCGATCATCAGCGCCACCGACGAGGCCTTCACCGAGATCTTCACGTCGCTGAAGCCGACCTCCTCGAACAGCGCCAGCTCGTGGCGGGCCGACTCCACCAGGGCCTCGGGCGTAGCCCCGCCGTGCTTCTTGTAGAGGTCGGGGTGGAGCGAGCCCGCGTTGACCCCGATGCGGATGGGAACGCCCCGGTCGCGGGCCTCGGCCGCCACCTGCTTGATCTCGGCCTCCTTGCGCAGGTTGCCCGGGTTGAGCCGCAGTCCCTGGACGCCTGCCTCGAGCGCGGCCAGCGCCATCTCGTGGTGGAAGTGGATGTCCGCCACGATCGGCACCGGCGAGCGCGGCACGATGTGGGCCAGGCCCTCGGCCGCCGCCTCCTCGTTGCAGGTGCAGCGGACGATGTCCGCTCCGGCCGCCGCCAAGGCGTAGATCTGCGCCAGCGTGCCGTCGACGTCCGCCGTCTTGGTCGTCGTCATCGACTGCACGGTGACGGGCGCGCCGTCGCCCACCGGGACGCCGCCGAGCACGATGCGGCGGGTCGGCCGCCGTGACGACAGCAGAGAGGACGAGAGCTCCACGGCCGTCAGTGGGTGAGCTGGAGCGGATGGGTGATGTCGAGATAGATGCCCGCGAAGACAAAGACCGCGAGGAGGCCTACGAACAGAGCGGCCACCGGGAAGAGCTTGGTGATGTCGGCCCGGTAGTACGGCTCGCCCTTCTTGGTGCGGGCCCACTCGTACACGGCGACGGCCACGTGGCCGCCGTCGAGCGGGATCATCGGGAGCATGTTGAGGATCCCGAAGACGATGTTGATGGCGATCAGCAGCATCAACACGGACTCCAGGCCGGCGCGCTCGGACTGCGCGCCCAGGTTGGCGATGCCCAGGATCGAGACGGGCCGCGGCGCCGAGCTCGGGTCGTTGACCACCGATTGCGCCGCTCTGGTGTTGGTGACCTGGTGGTAGAGCGACGAGACGCCGTGCGGCGAGAACGTCTGGGCGATGCCCATGACCTCCTGGTCGGTCACCTGCCACATCGTCGTGAAGGAGTCGCCCACGGCGGCCGCCAGGCCGACCGGCGCCGTGGCGCGTGTCACCTCGACCCCGAGGTAGCCCCGGTCCTTGAGCGGCTGGCCGCCCACCGAGACGCCCTTGCCGCTGGCCGGCGTGGCCGTGAGCTGGATCAGCTTCCCGCTCCGCTCGACGCCGAGCCGCAGCGGGACGCCCACCGACCGCTTGACGACGTTGGTCATCGAGGTCGGGTCGGTGAAGGTCCTGCCGTTGACGGACACGATGGTGTCGCCCGCCTTCAGCCCGGCCAACGCCGCCGGGGTCCGGGTGCCCGCCCATTGCTCGAGCGACGCCACCTTGTAATTGTTCGTCGCCCGGCCGAAGGTCAGCACCAGGACCAGGGCCAGGACGAACGCGATGAGGAAGTGCATGGCCGACCCGGCCGATGCCACGACGATGCGCTGGTGGAAGGGTTGCTGGCGGTACGCCCGAGCCTCGTCCTCCTCGGGCACCTCCTCGGTCGAGGTGAAGCCCACGATGCGCACGTACCCGCCGGCGGGGATGGCCTTGACGCCGTACTCGGTCTCGCCCCGTCGCACCGACCACAGGCGTGGGCCGAAGCCCACGAAGTACTCGGTGACCTTCATCCCGGCCCGCTTGGCGGTCACGAAGTGGCCCAGCTCGTGGAGCATGACGATCGCCACCAGGATGGCGATGAACAGCAGCAGGTAGCCCCAGCCGAGCGCCACAAAGGCGACGGTGATGAAGGCGAGCGCGATGAGCAGCTGGGCCACTCGCATCAGGTTGGTGGCAGCGGGCTCTTGCGGCTCCGTCGGCGGTCCGGCCGCCGGGGCCTCCTGGTCCGTGAGCGTCATCGCAGGTCCAACGCTACCGGCCGCCGCCCCGGATCAGGCGTCGGTCCAGCTCCCGACGGGACCGGGCCCGGGCCTCGGCATCCGCTGCCAGGATCCCCTCGACCTGGTCGGCCGGCTCGTCGGGCCAGGCGTCCAGCGTCTCGGCCACCACCTCGGCGATGGCGCCCCAGGGCAGCGCACCGGCCAGGAACGCCTCGACGGCCACCTCGTTGGCCGCGCTCAGCCAGGCCGGGGCCGTGCCGCCCCGTCGTCCCGCTTCGTAGGCCAGGTCGATGCAGCGGAACACGGCCCGGTCCGGCGGCTCGAAGGTCAGGCTCTGCGGGCGGGACCAGTCCAGGGCGCCGAAGGCGGTCGCGGCACGGTCGGGCCAACCCAGCGCATACCCGATGGGAAGGCGCATGTCGGGCGAGGACAGCTGCGCCAGCACCGAGCCGTCGCACAACTCGACCATCGAGTGCACGACTGACTGGGGGTGCACCACGACGTCGATGCGGTCGTAGCCCACACCGAAGAGCTCGTGCGCCTCGATCACCTCGAGGCCCTTGTTCATGAGGGTCGACGAGTCGATGGTGATCTTCGGTCCCATCGACCAGGTGGGATGGGCCAGCGCGTCCTCAACCGTCGCGCCCCGCAGCTGCTCGGCCGTCCAGCCGCGGAACGGACCTCCCGAGGCAGTGAGCAGCAGCCGGGACACGTCGGTGACGGACTGCACCGACGCCAGGCACTGATGGAGCGCGCAGTGCTCCGAGTCGACCGGGACGATCTCCGCTCCCGGTGTGCGCCGCGCCTTCTGGACGACCGGGGCACCGGCGATGAGCGATTCCTTGTTGGCCAGCGCCAGCCGGCGCCCGGCCTCGAGCGCGGCCATGGTGACGGGGAGCCCGGCGAAGCCGACCACGGCGTTGAGCACCACGTCGGCCGTCCGGGCCGCCTCGACCATGCCCTCCTCGCCCACCAGGACCTCGGTCCCCGCCGGGACCCCGGCGCGCACCATCGCCGCGAGGGACGCGTCGCCGATCACGGCCAGCTCCGGGTGGAACTCCGCCACCTGCGCCACCAGGGCGTCCGCCGAGCGCTGCGCCGCCAGGGCGTGCACGTGGAACCGCCCGGGCTCGCTGCGCACGACGTCGAGCGCCTGTGTGCCGATCGACCCCGTGGAGCCCAGCAGGCTGACGCTGCGCATCAGCTCAACCGAGGTGCACTGCTTTGACCACGAAGTACGTGGCCGGGATCACGAAGAGCAGCCCGTCGACCCGGTCGAGGATGCCCCCGTGCCCGGGCAGGAGCCGGCCCATGTCCTTCAGGCCGAGGCTCCGCTTGATGAGTGACTGGCACAGGTCACCCATCGGAGCCACGACGGCGACCACCAACCCGTAGAGGGCGGCCTTGCCCAGCGTCCAGGGGTGGATGAAGTGCACGACGACGACCGACACCAAGATCGCGGCGACCGCGCCCCCGATGAGCCCTTCCCAGGTCTTGTTGGGGCTGATCGTCGGGGCCAGCGGACGGCGCCCGATTGACGACCCCACCAGCAGCGAGGCGACGTCGTCGACCACGGTGACGATGACAGCGGCCAGGATGAAGGCGATCCCATGGCGGTCAGGGAACACGTTGGGATCGAGCAGCAATGCCGCGAACGAGCCGAAGACCCCGATCCAGACGAACACGAAGATGGTCGAGGTGATGCCCGACGCGGGTTCGGCGGCCGGCTCGACGCGGGCCAGGTACCACACGAACGACCCGACGACCGTCAGCACGATCACCAGCGGCAGGGCCGCCACGCCCTTGTTGTAGGTCTCGATGAGCAGCGACAGCACCGCCACCAAGCCGAGCAGTGTGGCCGGGTGGTAGTGGGCGCGCCGGAAGGCGGCGAACGCCTCGGCGCTGGCCAGGAGCACCACGAGCGAGACCAGCACCATCGTCGCCACGTTGCCGAGGGCGAAGCAGGCCAGCGCGACCAACCCGAGCAGCACACCGGTGCCGATGGCGACCGGCATGTTGCGGCGCCCCGCGCCTGTCGCCGCGCCCTCGGCGGTGCGACCGCCGGCGCGTCCACCGCCGGACCGGGCGGCTCGTGGGGCGGGCCGGGTGTGCTCGGCCACGCGGGGCGGGTTGAGCCGGGAGGCGGCTGCGGCGGTCGCCACCGGCGCCACGGTCGCGTCGGGCGGCGCGCCAGGCACCGGGCCGGTGCGGGATGACGGCGGCTCCGGAGCCGTGGCGACGGGGACGTCGGGCTCGTCGAGCACCCGCACGCCTTCGACCTCAACGTCGGGCGAGCGCTCGGGCGCGTGCGCGGGCGCGTGCGCGGGCGTGGGCGCGGGATCAGGCTCAGGCTCGAACCTGGGTTCGTACGCCGAGACGGGCTCGAAGCCGGCGAGCGCCCCGGGGACCGGTTCTTCGAGGCCGGGCTCGGGTGGGATCACCAGGGTGTCGTCCGTCTCGAAGTGCCATGGGGCGCGCTCGACGTCGACGGTGTCGGACTCCACCAGCGCGCCGGGCGCCGGGTGGTCCTCCGAGAGCATGGACGGCTCGAAGATCTCCTCGTGCGCCTCCCAATCGCTCGTCTCCTCGCGCCACGTCGGCGGGGCCAGCCCTTGGTCCTCGCCGTTGTTCCGATCGAGCACCGCCGGCACCTGCCCGGTCGGCGAATCGTTCCAGTGCGGCATCTCGGGATGCTCGTCGACCACGGGTCCGGTGACCTCGCGCACGGTGTCGCCGGCCGGCTCGGCGCCGATGATGCGCACCCGGCCCGAGTGGTAGGTGGACAGCTCCTCGTCGGGTTCGGTCGTACCGTGCTCGTCGGTCTCGTCGGTCGCATCGCCGTCGAACAACTCGCCCAGCCCTCCCGTTGCCTCGATCACCTCGTCAGCAGCAGGCTCCTCCGGGGGGTCGGCGGCGCGGTGGCGGCCCACGTCGTTGAGCCCGTGGAGGCCATCGAGGTGGCTGCCGAAGTCTTCGTGGTCGTCGGTGACGTCGGTCATGTGTCGTCGCTCCTCAGACTTGCAGCAGCTCTTGCTCTTTGTTGGTGAGCAGCTGGTCGATCAGTGCGACCTGCTCGTGGGTGAGCTTCTCGAGCTCCTTCTCCACCCGGTCGAGCTCGTCGCTCGAGAGCTCGCCGTCCTTCTGCAACGACTCGAGCTCGTGGCGGCCGGACCTGCGGTGGTTGCGCACCGCCACCCGGCCCTCCTCGGCCTTGTGCCTGACCACCTTCACCAGTTCCTTGCGCCGCTCCTCGGTGAGGGGCGGGAAGGCGAGGCGGATGACGTTGCCGTCGTTGGAGGGGTTGATGCCCAGGTCCGAGGCGGCGATCGCCTTCTCGATGGCGGTGAGCGACGTCTTGTCGTAGGGCGAGATCACCAACAGCATCGCGTCGGGCACGCTGAACCCGGCCAGCTGCCGCAGCGGTGTCGGCGTGCCGAAGTAGTCGACCATCATGGACTCGACCAGGGCGGACGAGGCTCGGCCCGTCCGCACGTTCCCCATCTCGTGGCGGACGTGGTCGATGGCCTTGCCCATCTTCTCCCTGGTGTCCTCCACAACCAGGGTGGCGAGGTTCTCGTCCATCAACGGACCAGCGTACCGATCCGCTCACCGCCGAGGGCGCGACCGATGTTGCCAGGGATCATGAGGTCGAAGACCCGGATGGGCAGGTTGTTGTCCTTGCAGAAGGTGATGGCGGTCAGGTCCATCACCCGGAGGTCCCGGCTGATCACCTCCATGAAGGAGACCTCGTCGTAGCGGGTCGCCGTCGGGTCGAGCCGGGGGTCGGCGCTGTACACGCCATCCACGCCGGAGTGGGTTCCCTTGCAGATCATCTCGGCCCCTATCTCGGCCGCCCGCAGCGCCGCCGGGGTGTCGGTGGTGAAGAAAGGGTTGCCCATGCCGGCGGCGAAGATCACGATGCGCCCCTTCTCGAGGTGCCGGATGGCGCGCCGACGGATGTAGGGCTCGGCCACCTCGGCCATCGAGAGCGCAGTGAGGACGCGGGTGGGCTGTCCCTGCTGCTCGAGTGCGTCCTGGAGCGCCAGCGCGTTGATCACCGTGCCCAGCATGCCCATGGTGTCAGAGGTGGCGCGGTCCATGCCGCCACTCTCCCCCGTCGTGCCCCGCCAGATGTTGCCGCCGCCCACCACGATCCCGAGCTCGAGGGCCCCGGACTGCATGGCCAAAGCCATCTCCTGGGCCACGCGCTCGACGGTGGCGGCGTCGATGGTCTCGTCCGACGCGGCGGAGGCAAGTGCCTCCCCGGACATCTTGAGGACGATGCGGCGCGGCTCTCCCACGGCTCCGGTGCTCAGTCGCCGACGACGACTTGCGCGAACGACACGATCCGCGCTGGGCCCAGCATGGCGGCGATCGTCTGCTTCTCGTCGCGCACGTAGGCCTGGTCGAGCAGCACGCGTTCCTTGAACCAGCCCGTGAGTCGGCCTTCGACGATCTTCTCGAGTGCCGCCTCGGGCTTCCCCTCGTTGCGCGAGATCGTCTCAAGCGTGGTGCGCTCGGCGGCCACCTCGGATTCGGGCACCTCGTCGCGGCTCAGGTAGGCCGGCTTGGCGAAGGCGATGTGCACGGCGATGTCGTGAGCCAACTCGTCGGAGCCACCCTCGAGCACCACCGCCACTGCGTTCACCCCGCGCCCCGCCTGCCGGTGGAGGTAGGTGTCAACCACCTGGCCCGCCCCGGCTACGAGGCGCCGCACCCGACCGACCGAGATGTTCTCCTTGAGGGTGGTGCGGAGACGGTCCAGCTCGTCGGCACGCTCGTTGACGGCCTCCTCCCCCTTGTCTGCCACCAGGGTGGCCAGCTCGTCGGCCAGGGCCACGAAGTCCTCGGCCTTGGCCACGAAGTCGGTCTCGCAGCGCAGCTCCACCACAGCGGCCGCGTCACCGGATCGCACCACGGCGACAGCGCCTTCGGAGGCTTCGCGGTCGCTCCGCTTGGCGGCGCTGGCCAGGCCCTTCTCGCGGAGGTGCTGCGCAGCCTTCTCCAGGTCGCCGCCGGACTCCTCGAGAGCGTTCTTGCAGTCGAGCATCCCGGCGCCGGTCATCTGGCGCAGCGCCGCGATGTCCTTGGCGGTGTAGCCGGCCACGGTCAGGCCACCTCCACCGGCTCGGTGGCCGCCGCGGGTCGGGGTCGCCTTGGGCGCGGCGACGGCGAGGTGGTGGCGTCCTCGGCCGGGGCCGCCGGGGCGGTCTGGCGCCGGTGCTCGGCGATGAAGCGGCCCTCGACGACGGCGTCCGCGATGACCCGGCACATGAGGGTTCCCGAGCGGATGGCGTCGTCGTTGCCCGGAATCACGTAATCGATCACGTCGGGGTCACAGTTGGTGTCCACGACCGCGACCACGGGGAGCCCGAGCTTGCGGGCCTCGGTGACCGCGATGTGCTCCTTCTTGGTGTCGATCACGAAGACGGCGTTGGGCAGCCGATCGAGGTTGGCGATGCCGCCCAGGTTGCGGCTCAGCTTCTCGAGCTCCCGCGTGTGCTGCAGGGCCTCGCGCTTGGGCATGCCTTCGAAGTCGCCGGCGGCCTGCATGGTCCGCAGCTCCTGCATGCGCTTGACGCGGCCTGACACCGTGGCGAAATTGGTCAGCATGCCGCCCAGCCAACGCTGGTTGACGAACGGCATGCCGCAAGCCTCGGCGTATTCGGCCACTGGCCCCTGGGTCTGCTTCTTCGTCCCGACGAAGAGGATCGTGCCCCCGTCCGCGACCAGGTCGCGGACATACGTGTAGGACGACTCGATCCCGGTCAGGGTCTTGCGGAGGTCGATGAGATAGATCCCGTTGCGCTCACCAAGGATGAAGCGCTTCATCTTCGGGTTCCATCGACGCGTCTGGTGGCCGAAGTGGACCCCGGCCTCCAGCAGCTGTCGCATGGAGACGACGGCCATAGAGATGTTCCTCCAATCGGTTGGTGCTTTCCCTGGCGCAGCGCCGCCCGGAGGCGGCGACCGTGGAACACGCCAGGTGCTCTGCTCGGTGCTGCACCCACCCCGGTGGTGGGCCGGGCCATGTTAGCCGGTCGGCCGCGTGGGTTCCCCCAGCGTCGTCCCGGCTATGGCGCCTCGGACCAGCTCATCCCGCTCAGGCCCGAGGGTGGGTCTCCCCGTACACGGCGCGCAGCCGCTCCTTGCTCACGTGCGTGTAGACCTGGGTGGTGGCCAGGCTGGCATGGCCGAGCAGCTCCTGGACCACCCGCAGGTCCGCCCCGCCGTCGAGCAGGTGGGTGGCGTAGGTGTGCCGCAAGGCGTGGGGGTGCGTGGGCGACGCGGCACGGCGGTCGAGGATCCGCCGCACGTCGCGGGGGCCGAGACGCGACCCCCGGCGGTTGACGAAGACCGCGCCCGGAGGCCCCGCCACCTCGTCACGGCCGAGCTCGAGCCAGCCCCCGAGAGCGGCCACGGCGGCGTCGTGCACCGGCACCCGACGCTGCTTGGAGCCCTTGCCGAGGACGGTGACGGTGCGGCCCCGCAGGTCCACGTCGCCGCGATCGAGACCGCAGAGCTCCGAGACGCGCAGGCCGGCCGCGTAGAGCAGTTCGAGCACGGCCAGGTCCTGGCGGTCCCACGGCGTCGCGCCGCCCCCTTCCCCGCCGGCCCCGGGGACGTCGAGGAGGGCGTCGACCTCCCCACCTGAGAGCACCCGCGGCAGACGCCCACCGCCCGAGGGGGCCCGCAGGGCGCGGGCCGGGTCCGATTCGAGGCGACCCTGCCGGTTGAGCCAGGAGAAGTAGCAGCGCAGCGCGGCCGCCCGCCGGGCCACGGTGGCACGTGCCATCTTCCGCGTCGAGAGCGAGGCCAGGTAGCGCCGCAGGTGCATGCGGTCGACCCCGCCCGGCCCCTCGACGCCGCCGCGCGACACCCACTCGGCGAAGGAGGTCACGTCGCTCACATAGGCGGTGCGAGTCGCAGCCGAACGGCCGCCCAACCAGGCGGCGAAGGCGTCGAGGTCCCATTCGTGGGCCACCCGCACAGGGTACTGCCGCCACAGCGGCTACCCAGGGAACTAACGTCACCCGGGAACCTTCGGGGGGTCCGCTGGGTTCACGGAATGGAGGGACCAATGGTCGCGAGATTCGATCGACGCTCGCTGTTGGCCGGGGGGGCTGCAGCCGCGGCGGGGTTCGCCGGCGCCTCGACGCTGGGCTCGGGGTGGGACGGGATCGCCGGTGCCACGACCAACGGGCCGGGCCACAACGGGGTCTCGACCAAGACCCCCAAGAAGGGCGGGTCCCTGATCTTCGGCGTGACCGCCGAGGAGCAGGGCTTCGACCCCACCCAGGCCCGCTTCGACGAGGTCGGCGTCATGTACGCCCGCACGGTCTTCGACCCGCTGACCATCGTCCTGTCCAACGGAGACTGGGCCCCGTACCTGGCCCAGTCGGTCACCCCGAACTCCGACTACACCGCGTGGACGATCACGCTGCGCGACGGGCTGATGTTCCACGACGGGACCCCGTGCAACGGGGCGGCACTGGTGACCAACCTCGAGGCGCACTCCAAGTCGTACCTGACCGGCATGGTCATCAACCCCACGCTGCAGTCGATCGCCCAAAGCGGACCCAACGCGGTGACCATCACGTTCAAGTCGCCCTGGGTGCCCTTCCCCTATTACCTGGCCGGCGGCGTCGGCGGGCAGATCGGCTACGTGGTGGCGCCGTCCATGTTGAGCAACCCCAACGGGACGTCGCACCCGGTGGGCACCGGCCCGTTCGTCTTCAAGGAGTGGACTCCCAACGACCACTTCACCGCCACGGCCAACCCCACCTACTGGCGCAAGGGGATGCCCTACCTCTCCCAGATCACCTTCAAGCCGATCCCCGACGAGCAGGCGCGCTCGGAGGCGCTCAAGACCGGCACGATCGACCTCATGATCACCGACACGCCGCAGATCATCCCCCAGTACCGCGGCAACAAGAACTACGCCTACGTCGACGACAGCGACCACATCGTCGGCGAGCCGGACATGTTCTTCACCCAGCTCAATTGCGGCGCCAAGCCGTTCAACGACACCAACGTGCGCCACGCCGCCGCCATGGCCATCAACCGCAGGCAGTACGCCAAGGTCATCGACGGCGGCGTGCTCCCCGTGAGCAGCGGCCTGTTCGCACCCGGCACGCCGTACTACTCAGCGACCAAGTACCCGGCTTACAACCCCCAACAGGCGCGCAAGCTGGTCTCGCAGGCACAGAAGACGAACGGCGGGCCCATCTCCTTTACCTTCAACGTGACCAACGGGCCGGCGGCGATCCGATCGGCGCAGTACCTCCAGCAGGCCTGGCAGGCGGTCGGCTTCAAGGTGAGCACCTTCATCACCGAGCAGAACCAGACGATCAACAACGCCCTGGCCGGGAAGTTCCAGGCCACGGGCTGGCGCCAGTTCGGGGCGGTCGACCCCGACCTGAACTACATCTTCTGGAGCCCGACCACCATCGCCAACGGGATCTCGATCAACATGGCGCGGAACAACGACCCGCAGATCGAGCAGGCGCTGACCACCGGCCGCACAACGACCGACAAGCACACCCGGATCCAGGCCTACCAGACGGTGAACAAACGGATGGGCCTCGACTGCCCCTACCTGTTTTTGGAGCAGGCCATCTGGGCCGTGGTGGGAGCTCCCAGCGTCCAGAACTTCAACAACCCGACGTCGCCGCAGGGACAGCCGGCCAAGGGCCTGATCGGGGGCTACATCTGGCCCACCCAGATCTGGATCAGCTGAGCCGGAGGCAGATGAGCGGTCGCATCCTGGTCGTCGAGGACGACGAGCGAATCAGGTCCTCCATGCGCCTCGCCCTCGAGGGCGAGGGCTACGAGGTGCGGGATGCGGCCAGCGCCGAGGAGGGCCTCGACCTGTTCACGGAGGCCCCGACCGACATCGCCCTCATCGACCTCATGCTCCCCGGCATGGACGGTTTCGAGTGCACGCGGGCACTGCGACGCAACAGCGCGGTCCCCATCATCATCGTCACCGCACGCTCGGACACCCACGACGTGGTGGCCGGGCTCGAGGCCGGCGCCGACGACTACGTCACCAAGCCCTTCGTGGCCAAGGAGCTGGCGGCGCGCATCCGAGCCCTCCTGCGCCGCGCCCGGCCGGCGGACGAGGAGCCCGGGGCGCTCACCTTCGGCAACCTCCAGCTCTTGCCAGAGCAGGGCGTGCTGCGGCACCTCGACGGCGAGGAGGTGCACTGCACGCGGACCGAGTTCCGGCTGCTGTGCGAGCTGGCAGCCAGCCCCAACAAGGTGCTCAGCCGCGAGCAGCTGCTCGACCGCGTGTGGGGCTACGACTACTTCGGCGACGGGCGGCTGGTCGACGTCCACATCCGCCGCCTGCGCACCAAGGTGGAGGCAGACCCCGCGGTGCCCCAGCACATCCTCACCGTGCGAGGGATGGGCTACAAGCTGGTGCCCTGACGTGAAGCTGGGCATCGGCGCCCGCATCACCGCCGTCTTCGGCCTCGGGGCACTGCTGTTGTCCATCCTCATGGGCGGGCTTTCGTACTTCACCATCCGGCACTTCCTGCTGGCGGGCCGCGAGACGGCCGCCCAGCACCAGGCCTTCGCCAACGCGGTCGTGGTGCGCAGCGTCCTGGCCGCCGGCAACACCGGCTACGTGGGTCTGCTCGTCTCGGTCGACTCGGGCACCGACGCGCACTCCGTGCTCTACAACCAGGCCAACCGCCCACCGCGGGCGTACGCGTCCTCGCTCTCGGTGAACGCGTCCACGCTCCCTCGCCCGCTCCGTGAGGCCGTCCTGACAGGTACGCCGGAGACGCAGACCTACCGCACGCCCTCGGGCACGGCAGAGATCGTGATCGGGGTCCCGATTCCCTCGGTGCACGCGGCCTACTTCGACGTCTTCGACCTGTCCGACCTCGACCACACCCTGCGCGTCCTCGGCCTCACCCTCTTCGGCGCCGGCGTCGTCACCACGCTGCTCGGTGTGGCGCTCGGCCGCTTCGCCAGCCGGCGCCTGCTCCAGCCCCTGGCCGACGTGACCCAGGCCGCCGGCGCCATCGCGGGCGGCGACCTCGACACCCGACTCGACGCCGCCGCCGCTGACCCCGACCTCCAGGGGCTGACCAAATCCTTCAACACGATGGTGGACGAGATCCAGGAGCGGATCGAGCGCGAGGCCCGCTTCAACTCGGACGTGAGCCACGAGCTGCGCTCCCCGCTCACCACCCTGGCCGCAGCGGTGGAGGTGCTCGAGGCCGACCGGGACAAGCTGCCCTCGCGCTCGCAGCGGGCCCTGCAGCTCATGAGCGACGACCTCCGGCGCTTCCAGCGCATGGTGGGCGAGCTCCTCGAGATGTCCCGGGCCGACGCCGGGTCGGTCGACGTCTTCCTCGAGGAGGTGAACGTCGCCGAGCTGGTCCGCCGATCCGTCGAGACGGGGTTCGCCCACATGGACCGGCACGACAACCCCATCCCGCCGTCGGTGCGTGTGGAACCCGGGATGGCCTCGTGGCACGTGGGAGTCGACAAGCGCCGCTTCGAGCGCGTCATGGTCAACCTCCTCGAGAACGCCGACCACTACGGGGGCGGCGCCACCACGGTGGGTGTCCGCCCGGGACCGGGACATCTTGTCGAGATCGCCGTCGACGACGCCGGGCCCGGCATCGACCTCGCCGAGCGCGGCCGTATCTTCGAGCGCTTCTACCGAGGGTCGGCGTCGGGCCGGCGCGGCGCGGGGCGCGGCACCGGGCTGGGTCTGGCCCTGGTGGCCGAGCACATGCGCGTCATGCGCGGCTCGGTGCGCGTGGACACCTCGCCCGAGGGCGGTGCCCGCTTCGTGCTCGCGCTCCCCGCCCTGTGGCGCGGCGACGACTCCGGATCCGCCGACGCCGAGGGCCCGGACGGCCCCCATGACCCGGACGACCCGGACGGCCCGGACGGCCCGGGCGAGAACACCGACGGCGCTGAGGCGCTGCGGTGAGCCCGGTGCGCCACGCCGGCAATGCGCCCCGGCCCCGGCCCCGGCCCCGGCGGCGCGGGTGGCGGGTGGCCGTCGCGGTGGCCGCGGCGGCCCTGGCCCTGGTCGTCACTGCGTGCGGCATCCCGACGCAGGGCTCACCGAACGCGCTGGGGCGGTCCAAGGTCCCCTTCAATCTGCTCGACCCGCACCCGCCCACGACCACCACGACGCAGCCGAAGCCCTCCTCGTACGTGCCGGTGAAGGTCTTCTACCTGGCGACGAACGATCAGCTGACGGCGGTGCAGCGCCTGGTCGCCGCGCCCGCCCCGCTCCAGCTGGTCCTCGACGCCATGCTGGCCGGGCCGACGAGCGCCGAGACGTCAGCCGGGTTGATCACCGCCATCCCTGGCGACGTGGCGGTGCTCTCGGTGGCCACCCTGCCGAACGGCGTGGTCGGGGTCAACATGAACACCGCCTTCGGGCAGATCACGGGCAACAACTCCGAGCTGGCGGTGGCCCAGATCGTGGCCACCGTCGCCACCGAGGCCGGCCTCAACACCGGGGTCATCTTCGAGATCGACGGCCAGCGCACGAGTGTGCCCATCGCCAACGGCCAACAGGTGTCGGGGCCCGTCTACCTGATCGAGTTCCTCAACGTCGCACCATGAGGCGCGGGCGCAGCCACGACGATGCGCGCCGCGCGCCTCAGCCGGTGTGTTCGACGTCGCGCCGCCACGCCACGCGTGGCGCGCCCGACCACAGGTGCTCGAGGTCGTAGTAGTCCCGGGCCTCCTGCAGGAAGACGTGGACGATGAAGTCCCCGTAGTCCATGAGCACCCAGGTGGCGTCGGCCAACCCCTCCACGCGTGACGGGGCGACGCCGTGCGCCTCCTTGACCTTGCGCTCGATCTCGTCGACGAGCGTCCGCACGTGCCGGGTATTCGGCGCGCTGGTGATGACGAAAGCGTCGACCACGCCGAAGAGCTCCGTCATGGCGAGCACAACCGTGTCGTGGCCGAGTTTGGCGTCTGCCGACTCGGCGGCCGTGGCCGCCGGTGGCAGCAGCTGGACGCGCACGTCCAACTGTCGGCTCAACGGATCACGTCCAGGATCCCCACCGTGAGCCCGAAGGAGCAGGCCACGAACGCGCATGAGGCGACGGCCCAACGCCGACGGGAGCGCCGTTCCACCTTGAGCTCCGCCCGCCGGTCGGCCCGTCGCTGCACGCGGCCGGGGTCGGCACCCAGGCGGGAAGCATCCGACGGCTCCGTCCACTCGGCCGGCAAGGCGGTCATCTAGGCGACAGCGTACAGACCGCGACGGCGGATGCAATGGATGACGCTCGCGGGCACCATCCCTTCCACGGGGCGGCCGGCCGCCAGCCGCTCACGGACCTCCGAGCTGGAGACCGCCACGTGCGGGCCGTCGACCCGGACGACGCGCCACCCAGGGGGCGCCGCGGGCGGACTGGCGGCGCCGGCTGCCGCCGGGCGGGAGACGACTGCCACCGTGACCAGGCGCTGCAGGTCCCCGGCGCGGTGCCACGTCCCCAGCTCGGGCACCAGGTCCGCCCCCACGACGAGGAAGATCTCGACGGACGGACGCCCGACCTTGTCGGCCGCCGGCGCCAGGACGGCCTCCACCGTCTCGACCGAGTAGCTCGGCCCGCCGCGGTCGATCTCGAGCCGGCTGGCCTCGGCCCCGGGCACCTCGCCCACCATGGCCTCGGTCAGGGCGAAGCGGTCCTCGGCGGGCGCGATCTCCCGCCCGCCCGACTTCTGCCAGGGATCGTTGGCGACGACCAGGAGGAGGCGGTCGAGCGCCAGCTGCGCGAGCACGGCGCGAGCCGCGGCGACGTGCCCGACGTGCGGGGGGTCGAAAGTGCCCCCGAGGATCCCGATGCGGAGCGGGCGCTCAGGTCCCGGCACCGCAGGCGGCCGCCACCGGAACGGCCGGGCGGGCCAACCCGTGTGCCGTCAGGGCGGATCGGGTGGCCATGGAGGGCGATCCTAGGGCGTTAACCTGGGCCGGTGACGTCCCCCACCGAGGCCTCCTCGTGGAGCCCCGCGTCCTGGCGCAGGTTCCCCGCCGCACAGCAGGCGGAGTGGCCCGACGCCGACGCGCTCAAGCGGGTCGAGGCGCGCCTGGCCACGCTGCCGCCGCTGGTGTTCGCCGGCGAGGCGCGCCGCCTCACCTCGCAGCTGGCCCAGGTGGCCAACGGGGAGGCCTTCCTGCTCCAGGCGGGTGACTGCGCCGAGTCGTTCGACGAGTTCACGGCCGACGCCATCCGGGACAAGCTCAAGATCATCTTGCAGATGGCGGTGGCGTTGACCTACGCCGCCGGGGTGCCGGTGGTCAAGGTGGGCCGGATCGCCGGGCAGTTCGCCAAGCCGCGCTCCGCGACGACCGAGCGCGTCGGCGGCGTCGAGCTGCAGTCGTTCCGCGGGCACATGGTCAACGACGAGGCCTTCGAGGCCGAGGCGCGCACGCCCGATCCCGCCCGGCTGGTGGCCGCCTACCAGCAGTCAGCGTCCACGCTCAACCTCCTGCGGGCCTTCACCAAGGGCGGCTTCGCTGACCTCTCGCAGGTGCACCAGTGGAACCAGCAGTTCGTCGCCTCGTCGGCCGAGGGCCGGCGCTACGAGCGCATCGCGTCGGAGATCGACCGCGCCCTGCGGTTCATGGCTGCGTGTGGCATCGACCTCGGCGCCGAGGTGGGCCTGCACCAAGTCGACTTCTGGACCAGCCACGAGGCACTGATCCTCCCCTACGAGGAGTGCCTCACCCGGGTCGACTCGCTCACGGGCGACTGGTACGACTGCTCGGCCCACATGGTCTGGGTGGGCGACCGCACCCGCCAGCTCGACGGCGCCCACCTCGAATTCCTCGCCGGCATCACCAACCCGGTCGGGGCGAAGATCGGCCCCTCGTGTACGCCCGCGGAGGTCGTGGCCGTCTGCGAGCGCCTCAACCCCGACCACCTGCCCGGACGCCTCACGCTGATCACCCGGTTCGGCGCGGCGCGAGTCGCCGAGCTCCTGCCACCGGTCCTCCGGGCCGTCGAGGCCGAAGGACACCCGGTGGTGTGGGCGTGCGACCCGATGCACGGCAACACCTTCACCAGCGACGGCGGGCGCAAGACGCGGCGCTTCGACGACATCTTGGCCGAGCTGCGGATCTTCTTCGACGTCCACCGCGACGAGGGGACCTGGCCGGGCGGCCTCCACGTGGAGCTCACCGGCGACGACGTCACCGAGTGCCTCGGGGGCGCCGAGGAGATCCTCGAGATCGACCTGGCCGACCGCTACACGACCACCTGCGACCCCCGGCTCAACGCCCGGCAGTCGCTCGACCTCGCCTTCCGGGTGGCCGAGTTCCTGAGAACTTGATCCGTCGCCTCGCATTCTCCGTCCTCACGGCGGCACTGCCGCTGCTGGCTGTCGTGACCGCGCTGGCCGCGCCGTCCGTGCCGCCGGCGGCCGCGGCGGCGCCCACCCCCGCCTACTGGCTGGTCGCCTCCGACGGCGGCGTCTTCTCCTTCGGTGGCGCCCCCTACTACGGCTCGACCGGGGGCATGTCCCTGAACCGGCCGGTGGTCGGCATGACCGCCACGCCCGACGGGGGCGGGTACTGGCTCGTGGCCTCCGACGGCGGCATCTTCAGCTACGGCGACGCCCACTTCTACGGCTCGACCGGGAGCCTGGCACTGAACCGGCCCGTTGTCGGCATGGCCGCCACGCCCGACGGGGGCGGGTACTGGCTCGTGGCCTCCGACGGCGGCATCTTCAGCTTCGGCGACGCCAGGTTCTACGGGAGCACCGGCAGCATGCGGCTCAACCAGCCCGTGGTCGGCATGGCGGCGACAGCCGACGGCGGGGGCTACTGGCTCGTGGCCTCCGACGGCGGCATCTTCAGCTACGGCGACGCCCACTTCTACGGCTCGACCGGGAGCATCCGGCTCAACAAGCCGATCGTCTCCATGCTGGCCGGTCCCGGGGGCGGCGGGTACTTCCTGGTGGCCTCCGACGGCGGGGTCTTCAGCTACGGCTCGGCCCCCTTCTACGGTTCACTGGGCGGCCAGGTGCTCCGGCACCCGGTCGTGGCCGCGGTGTCGACGCCGACCGGCAGCGGCTACTGGTTCAGCGACGGCGCCGGCCTGGTCTCGGCCTTCGGGGCGGCCAGGTACTACGGCTCGGCACCGCCCAACCTCTTCCGCCCCATCGTGGACATGGCCGAAGCCCCGGGAAACGGCTCGTACGTGGGCAGCCCCTACCCGTCGGGCGCCTACGGGTACGACATCAGCAAGTATCAGTGCGGCCACGAGCCTCCCCCGCCCTACCAGATCGGCATCGTCCAGGTCGACGGTGCCTCGTCGTCGGCCACCAACCCCTGCCTGTCCGAGCAGGTGGCGTGGGCGGGCGGCGCGCTCAACCTCTACACGTTCCTCACCTACGCCACCTCCGCCACCCCCCAGCCGGGTTGCCTGGTCGGCGGTTCCTTCGACCAGGCCTGCAACGCGGGCTACCTGGCCGGGATCCACGCCTTCAACGCCGCCCAGGCGGCCGGGGCCAACACCTCGGTGGCCTGGTGGCTCGACGTCGAGGTGGGGTTCTGGTCGTCGGACACGGTGGAGAACTCCCGCTTCGTGCAGGGCGCGCTCAACGCGCTGCACCTGAGCGAGGGGATCGCCAACGTCGGCATCTACGCCAGCCCGGGCAACTGGAACAGCATCGTCGGCCTCTACCAGCCCGACGTGCCGTACTGGATGGCCGACTACCTGTCGAGCCCGAGTGGCCCCGGCAGCTGTGCCGACTACGCCAAGTGGAACGCGTCCCAGCACCTGCCGACCGGGCCGCTGCAGATCGTGCAGTACAACAGCGCGACCTACGACGAGGACTACGCCTGCTAGAGGCCTGAGCGCCCGTCAGCCGGTCGGGACCTGGCGCGGCACCTTGCCCGTCAGCCCGAGCATGACCTTCATCACCTTGTGGCCCGGGTCCGCGGTCGGGTCGAACATGCACGGGCACCCCCCGTCGATCACCGTCACCCCGTGGGCGCGTCCGTAGGCCGTCGCGTCGGGCGACACGCTCCCCCCGCCGAACGAGCGGTGCATCCAGACCCGCCCGATGCCCAGGTCGACGCACTCGCGCACGGTGGCCTCGGCCGTCTCGGGTCGCGTAGCGATCACGACCCACTCGACACCGCCCGGCACCGACCCCAGATCGGGGTAGCAGCGATCCCCCTCGACCTCCTCTGCGTTCGGGTTGACGGCGAACACCTCGTAGCCCCGCTCGCGCAGGCGCTTGTAGACGACGTTGCTGCCGTGATTGGTCGGGTTCCTCGACACTCCGGTCACCGCGACCCGCTTGTGCTCCAAGAACTGCGCTGCAACCTCCTTCACCCTCGTCATCGGGATCTCCTCTCGCGCCCGTGGCGGCATGCCGGTCGGCACATCACCCACGTTCAGCTTCGGCCTGACGACCCGGCGCGACCAGGGCCGATGGTCCCGGGGCCTGATCGCCGCGGGGCCCGGACGGTCGTGCTCTTCAGACTGGAGCGCCGCGGCACCGAGTACCAGCTCACGCCACACCTGCCCAAGCCCGAGGTCACGCGCCTCATTGATCCGGCGGCGACGCTCCGCCGAAGAGGGTGCACTGGCCCGGCCGCACGGTGCCGCTGGGCCATTGCACAGAGGAGGAACCGTGGACTACGTGGCGCTGCTCAAATTCCGCCCATCGGTGAGCGCGGCCGACCGCGACAGTGGCCTGGCCCGTCGGGCCGCGTGGGAGTACCCCGCCGGGATCCGGCTCATCGCCGAGTACTGGCCCATGGCCGCCCACCTGACGGTGGTCTCGATCTTCTCGAGCGACTCCTTCGAGGCTGTGATGGAGCTGGTCTTCCAGTGGAACGACATCTTCGACATCGATGTGCACCCGGCCACGTCGGCCGAGGAGGGCCTGCGCATCGGCCCCGAGGTGTTTGCCCGCCTGCTCCGCCTGCAGCCCACCTGAGCGGTCCGGTCGCTCCCGGGACCCGGCGACTCAGTCTCCTTCGAGTAGCCGGAAGGCCAAACGGCGACCCCGCCCCTGGGTGATCGCCAGAGCGATCCAGAGGCGGAAGAGGGCGTCGAGCAGATCCTCGCGATCCGCACCCACGAAGACCGGGCGCAGGCCGACTCCCTCGATCACGGCCTCCACGCGCGCCCGGTCGGCGTCGGGACTGGAGAAGAACATGTCGGCGCGCTCGCCCCCGACGACGGGGTGGGCCACGTTCTCCCCGCCGAGCGTGTTGAAGGCGCGGGCGTAGCGCACGCCCGGGGGCAGGGCGGCGCGGGCGTTCGTGACCGGCCCGCCGACATTGTTGGTGGCGTCGACCACGAGCCGCCCGTCGAGTGCGTCGCCGTGCGCGGCCACCAGCTCGACGACCGCGGCGGCGGGGACGGTCAGGATCACGACATCGGCACCGTCGAGGGCCTCGGCCACCCCGACCGTGCGCGCCGCCGTGGTCCCGGCCACGTCGTCGTCCGCCGGGTGCCGGGATCCGAAACGCACGGCGTGTCCCGCCTCGGCCAGCGCCCGGCCCAACGTGCCCCCGATGAAGCCGGTGCCGACGACGGCGATCTCCATGCCGGTCTCCCGGACTTGGCCGGTGTTCAGTCGGTCTTGACGACGAGGACGGCGCAGTCGCGCGCCGTGCGCCACCGAGTTGGGCACGCTGCCGAGATACCGCCGGGCCCCCCGCATGCCCTTGCTGCCCACCACGATCAGGTCGGCGTTGACCTCCTGCGCCCGCGTGAGGATGACGTCGTCGGGGTTGCCGCGGCCGGCATACGGCTCGGCCTGCAACCCGGACCCGTGCTTGTCGACGGCCTCCTGCACGACGGCGCGTGCCGCCTCTTCGACCATGGCCTGCCCGGCGCCGGAGTCCACGAGGTCGACGCCGGCCACCGCGCCCATCCCGGCCCGTGGGGCGCGGAATGCGGTGACGACGTGCAGGGCGGAGCCCCAGCCGCGGGCGATGTCCGCCGCCGCCTCGACCGCCTTGTCGGCCGTGGGAGATCCGTCCGTGCCGACGATGACGACCTTGTACATGGTTGCGCCCCCTTCTCAGTGGCCCCTGTAGCGACGCCGTGCCGCCCCTTCGCCCAGCAAGCGTAGCGAGGTCGGCCCCTCCCGGTCCGGGTCAATCTGCCTGGGTCCCGCCGGGCCCTACACGCTGGGCGGTTCGAGGCCCGGGCTCACGGGTGAGGCCCGAGACCGCGAGCGACCCCGCCGCTAGGGTGCGGCCGTGGTGAACCTGACGGAGGTCGAGCGCATGGTCACCGCCTTGCCCGAGGTCACCGAGGGCACCCGCTTCCGTCGCCGAACGTGGTTCGTGGCCGGCAAGGCCTTCGCCTGGGAGCGGCCGTTCTCCAAGGCCGACCTGAAGCGGTTCGGCGACACCGATCCGCCCGCTGGGCCCATCATCGCCCTGAGCACGGCCGACCTGGCCGACAAGGAGGCGTTGCTCTCCTCGGGTCACCCGGGCTTCTTCACCATCCCGCACTTCGACGGCTTCGCGGCCGTCCTCGTCCAGCTCCGCACGGTGACCAAGCGGCCGCTGCGGGCCGCGATCGAGGACGCCTGGCTGGCCGGGGCCCCGGCACACCTCGCCCGGGACTTCCTCGCCGGGTCGTAGCCCCCGCCACGCCGGCCGTCCGACGGCCCTCCGGGGGATCGGTGGCACCCGCCGGGTGCCGTCGTCTCAGGGCCGGGGCACCCAACAGGCGTCGTTGAAGCGGAGCAGGATCCAGCGGTCCTCGTCCGGCACCCACTCCCACTCGGTCATCGACGCGTGGGTGATGCGCACCCAGCCTCGCCGGTAGACCTCCGGGGTCACGCCGAGAAAGGCGATCATGGTGGACTCGATCACCCCGGCGTGCACCGCTGCGACCACCAGCTCCCCGGGATGGGCCCGCACCACGTCCCGCACGGCATCCGAGGCCCGGACCACGAACTCGGCCCAGCTCTCGCCCCCCGGGGCGATCGGGGCGGTGGGGTCCGCGTCCCAGTCGGGTACCCCGAACCTCGCCACGTACTCGTCCCAGAGGATGCCGTCGGCCTGGCCGGGATGGAGCTCGCACAAGTCGCAGCGCTGGCGCACCGTTCCGAGGGCCGTGGGTCCCGGTCCCACCACCGGTCGCAGCCGCTCGGCGGTCTCGACCGCCCGGGGCAGCACCGACGAGTAGAGGGCGGTGGCTTCCCGCAGCTCCCCGCTCTCGTAGAGCCGGTCGGCGAGCTGGGCCACCTGGAGCCGTCCCAGGTCGGTCAGGCCCGTGCACCCCTTCGGCCCGCCGACCACGTGGTTGCGGTTGCACTCGGCCTCGCCGTGGCGCACGAGCACGATCCGCGACGAGCCCGGGTTGGGCGGGAAGATGCGCAGGACCCCGGCGTGGGAGCGCTCGTCGGCGCCGCTCACGCCGTCGCCGAGTCAGGCGGGCGGCGCGCCAGGAACGGACGGGCCGGGCGACGGCGCTCAGGCAAGGTTGCCCACGAACTGCTCGAGCTGCCGCAGCGTCCGGCACTCGACGACCTCGTCGCAATGGGCGGCGTACTCCCCCACGATCGAGTCGCCCGAGCCCCAGTAGTCACGCGGCTCGGGGTTGAGCCAGAAGACGTGACGGGCCTTGGCCTGCAGGTCCTCGAGCACCCAGGACTGCGATGCGTGGTAGTTGTTCCGGGCGTCGCCCAGGATCATGACGCTCGAGCGCGACGTCACCTGGTCGCCCCAGCGCCGGTGGAACTCGCTCAGCGCGTGCCCGTAGTCCGAGTGCCCGTCCACCCAGATCACGTCGGCCTCGGTGTTGATGCGGGCCACGGCCTCGGCCGGGTCGACCACGCCTTCGAAGAACCGCGTCACCTCGTCGATGCCGTCGACGAACACGAAGCTGCGCACCTTGGAGAACTGCGACGAGATGGCGTAGACAAGGTGCAGGGTGAATCGGGCGAAACTGGCCACCGACCCCGAGATGTCGGCGACAACGAAGATCTCGGGCTTGGCCGGCCGCGGATGGCGGAACCGCGGCTCGATCGGCACCCCGCCGGTCGAGAGCGAACGCCGCATGGTGGCCCGGAAGTCGAGCGGTCCCCGGCGGCCGTGTCGGCGCTTGCGGGCCAGGCGCACGGCCAGCTTGCGCGAGAGCGGGTGGAGCACGCGGTGCAGAAGTGCCAGCTCCTCCCGGGTGGCGTGCATGACGTCGATGTCCTCGGGCAGCGGCTTGCGCACCGACTTGGCCAGCGCCTCGGCGCCGCGGTCCTCGACGAGGCGCTGGCGGATCTCGGTCTCCACCGCCTTGCGGAACTGCTCGATCCGCACCTTGTACTCGTCGGCGGCCAGCCGCTCCTCGAGGTCGGTCAGCGAGCCCCCGGCGGCGCCGGCCCGGGCCTGGGCCATGAGTCGCTCCAGGACGCCGTCGAGGTCGAGGTTCCGCAGGGTCCGGTACAGGTAGTAGGTGCCGCCCACCGGCCGTCCCGGCTCCATGCCCGCGTAGCGGTCGACCGCGTTGCGGGCCACGGCGTTCATCAGTCCGGCGTCGGCCGAGATCAGCGACTTGAAGAGCAGCTCGGCCAGCTCCTCGGGCGTCATGCCCTCGCCGCCGCCGCCGCCCTTCCACGACCGCCCCTGCCCCTGCATCCCGCCCTCGCCGCGCTGCTCGCCCTCGGCGCTCTCCGCGCTGTCGATGCCCTCGCCCTCGTCGGCGGCCACGCCGCCGGTGCGGAGCGCGAAGAACACCTCGAAGGCGGTCTCGAAGGCGCGCCAGTGCGAAGAGGACTTCACCAGCGTCGCGGCCAGCGCGTACTTCAGGCCCTCGCGGTCCTCGAGGGGGATGTGATGGACGGCCTCGGCCGCATCGAGGTGCTCGGTCAGCGAGACAGGCAGGCCGGCACGCCGGAGCTCGGTGACGAAGCCGGACAAGAGGTCGAGCACGGCGTCGCGGCCCTCAGTTCGACGACGCCGAGAGCAGCTCCTTGCTGGCCCGCTCGATGTCGGCTTGGTACTTCAACAAGATGTGCAGCGTGTCCTTGGCGCCGGCGGCGTCGATGGTCTGCACGCCGAGCAGGACCAGGGTGCGCGCCCAGTCCAGGGTCTCGGAAACCGAGGGGGCCTTGCGCAGCTCCAATGTGCGCAAGGAGCGCACGATGCGCGCCACCTGGTCGGCCAGCTCCTCGCTGATGCCGGGGACCTTGGCCCGCACGATGTCGCGCTCGCGCTCGAGATCGGGGTAGTCGACGTGCAGGTACAGGCAGCGGCGCTTGAGCGCCTCGGACAGCTCGCGGGTGTTGTTGGACGTGAGGAAGACCATGGGCAGCTGGGTCGCCCGGACGGTGCCCAGCTCGGGTATCGAGACCTGGTATTCCGAGAGGATCTCGAGGAGCAGCGCCTCGGTCTCGAGCTCGACCCGGTCGACCTCGTCGACCAGGAGCACCACGGGGTCGGTGGCCCGGATGGCCTCGAGGAGCGGGCGGGTGAGGAGGAAGTCCTCCGAGAAGATGTCCTCCTCGAGCTCACTCCACGACGGGCCTTCGGTCTCCTGCTTGCCGTGCTCGCCGGCCTGGATCCGCAGCAGCTGCTTGCGGTAGTTCCACTCGTAGAGGGCTTTGGACTCGTCGAGGCCCTCGTAGCACTGCAGGCGGACGAGCCGGGCGCCGGTCAGCTCGGCCACCGACTTGGCCAGCTGCGTCTTGCCGGTCCCTGCCGGGCCCTCGACCAGCACCGGCTTGGCCAGCCGGTCGGCCAGGAACACCACGCCGCTGATCGAGTCGTCGGCCAGGTAGCCCACGTCGGCCAGGCCGACCCGCACGGTGTCGAGCGACTCGAAGCGAGGCGGGCCGCTCTCGGGCAGCCCGAGCGCGCCGCTCGCGCCGTCCGGCCCACCGTCCGCTGCCGGGGCGCTCACCGGCGCACCTGCCCGTCCCCGCGCACGACCCACTTCACCGTCGTCAACTCCTTCACCCCCATGGGGCCCCGGGCGTGCAGCTTCTGCGTGGAGATGCCCACCTCCGCCCCGAGACCCAGCTCCTCGCCGTCGACGAACCTCGTCGAGGCGTTGACCAACACCGCGGCACCGTCCACCTCGGCCACGAAGCGGTCGGCCGTGGCGACGTCCGAAGTCACGATGGCCTCCGAGTGCCCCGAGCTGTAGCGGGCGATGTGCTCAATGGCCTCGCCCACGTCGTCGACCGTCCCGATCGCCACCACGGGCCCGAGGAACTCGGTGGCGAAGTCCTCCTCGAGGGCCGGCACGGCGTCGGGCAGGTGGGCGCGGGCACGGGCGTCGGCGCGGATCTCGACACCGGCCTCTGTGAGGGAGGACGCCACCCGTGGCAACAGCGCCGCCGCCACCTTCTGGTGCACCAGGATGGTCTCCACCGCATTGCACACCCCGAATCGGTGTGTCTTGGCGTTCACCACCAGCTCGTGCGCCATGTCCAGGTCGGCTGCCGCGTCGACGTAGATGTGGCAGTTCCCGTCCCCATCGAGCACGTACGGCACGGTGGCGTGCTCGACCAGCGATTCGATCAGCTGCCGGCCTCCGCGCGGGACGAGGCAGTCGACGTGCCCGCGCAGCTGCATGAAGGCGACGGCGGTGGCGCGCGAGGTGTCCTCCACCAACGTGACCGCGTCCTCGGGCAGGCCGGCCTTGGCCACGGCCTGGCGCAGCACGCCTACGACGGCCAGATTGGAGGACAGGGCCGAGGACGACCCGCGCAGGAACGCCGCGTTCCCCGCCTTGAGGCACAGGCCCGCGGCGTCGCTGGTGACGTTGGGCCGGTTCTCGTAGATCACGCCCACCACGCCGAGCGGCACGCGCACCCGGGTGACCCGCAGGCCGTTGGGCCGGACCCATCCCTCGGTCACCTCGCCCACCGGATCGGGCAGGGCGGCCACCTTGCGCAGGCCCACGGCCATCCCCTCGACCCGCTCGGGGGTCAGGCGCAACCGGTCGCAGGCCGCCTCGGTCATGCCGGCCGCCTCGGCCCGCGCCAGGTCCTCGGAGTTGGCTTCCACCAGCGCCTTCCAGCGCTCCTCGAGCAGATCAGACGCCAGCACGAGCGCGTGGTCGCGCACCGATCCCGGGGCTCGGGCCACCACCCGCGCCGCGGCGCGGACGCGGTCCGCCAGCTGCTCGAGGTCGGGCGTGGCCATCGGTTCAGCGTACAAGGACCAGGTCGTCCCGATGGACGACGACCTGGCGGGGCCGGCCCATCCACTCGGTCGCCCGTTCGGCCGGCAGTCGGACCAGGCCCTTGGCGAAGACGGCGCCGTCGGGTCCGCAGATCTCCACCGCGTCTTCGGGGCGGAACGTCCCGGTGACCTCGGTGACGCCCGCCGCCAGCAGCGAGCGCCCCCCTCCGGTGAGCGCGGCCCGTGCCCCCTGGTCGACCGTGAGACAGCCCGACGAGCCCAGGGCGAAGGCGATCCAGAGCTTGCGGGCCGAGAGCCGCGACTCGCGGGCCCGGAACACCGTGCCCACCCCCGCCTCGCCGGCCAGGGCTCCGGTCAGCACACCCGGCCGGGCGGCATCGGCGATCACGGCGCGCACCCCGGACCAGGTGGCGATCTTGGCCGCCGCCAGCTTGGAGGCCATCCCTCCGCTGCCCACCGGGGTGCCGGCGCCGCCGGCGATGCGCTCGAGCTCGTGGTCGATCTCGACCACCTCCTCGATCAGCGAGGCTTCGGCGTCGTGGCGCGGGTCGGCGGTGAGCAGCCCGGGCGCATCGGTGAGCAGCACCAGGAGCTGCGCGCCCACCAGGTGCGCCACGAGCGCGGCGAGGCGGTCGTTGTCCCCGAAGCGGATCTCCTCGTCCGCCACGGCGTCGTTCTCGTTGACGACCGGCACCACGCCCAGGTCCACCAGGTGGCGCAACGTGCCGCGCGCGTGCAGGTACTGCGTGCGGTGCACGAAGTCGAGTGGGGCCAGCAGCACCTGGCCGGCCAGGAGCCCGTGCGGCTCGAGCCCGTCCTGCCACAGGCGCATGAGCCGGTGCTGACCCACCGCGGAGACCGCCTGGAGGACGGCGGGGTCGGCCGGGCGCTCCTCTCCGCGCCCGAGCGCCGCCCACCCGGCCGCGATGGCGCCCGAGGTGACCACCACGACGGTGTGCCCGGCGTGGCGCGCCCCCGCCAGCTCGTCACAGAGCCGGGCCACGGTCGGCGCCGTGACCGACGACGAGCCCAGCTTGACGACGGCGATCACGCCCCCTCCCCCCACACGAAGGTCATGGTGCCCACCGTGACCTCGTCACCGTCGCGCGCCCCGGCCCGGGCCAGCGCCCGGTCGACGCCCAGCCGGCGCAGCCGGCGCACCACCTCGGCCTGCGCCCCGGCGTCGCTCAGGTCCGAGAGGGCCACGGCACGCTCGGCGGCCCGCCCGACCACCGTCCAGGCCCCCGACCCGGTCCGCTGCACCTCGACGCCCTCGGCTGCCGGCCGGTGCACCACGACCTCGTGGGAAGCCGACTCGGCCTCGGCGGCGCGGGCGGCCTGCACCATGGCGGCCAGCCGGCCGGTCAGGTCGCCCACCCCGGCGCCGCTGGCGGCGGAGAGGACCAGGTCGCACACCTCGTCCTCGTCGGCACCGACGTCGGCCTTGGAGCCCACCACCAGGCGGGGGCGCTCGAGCAGCTCGGGCCGGTAGGAGCCGAGCTCGGCCAGCAGGACACGCCGCTGCACCGCCGGGGTGTCGCCGGCCAGGGCCGGGGCGCCCAGGTCCAGCAGGACGACCAGGACCCGGGCCCGCTCGACGTGGCGCAGGAAGCGGTGCCCCAGGCCCTTTCCCTCTGCCGCACCTTCGATCAGACCCGGAATGTCTGCCATGACGAACTCGGTGGCGTCCCGCGCCGCACCCACGCGCACCACGCCGAGGTGCGGCTCGAGCGTCGTGAACGGGTAGTCGGCGACCTTGGGCCTGGCCGCCGACACCGTCGAGATCAGGGTCGACTTGCCCGCGTTGGGGAACCCGACCAGCGCCACGTCGGCCATGAGCTTGAGCTCCATGTCGAGCCAGTGCTCCTGCCCGCGCTCGCCCTGCTCGGCGAACGCCGGCGCCCGGCGCCGGTTGGACAAGAACCGCGCGTTGCCCCGCCCGCCCTGACCGCCCTCGGCGGCCAGGAAACGCGACCCGGGATGGTCGAGGTCGAACAGCACGGCGCCGTCACGGTCGCGCACGACGGTTCCCACCGGGACCGGGACCACCAGGTCCTTGCCGCGGGCACCGTGCCGCTTGGCCCCCGAGCCGTGCACGCCGTTGGTGGCCCGCCGAAACGGGTGGTCGCGGAACCCGAGCAGCGACGATTCGTTGCGCGACGCCTCGAGCCAGACGTCACCGCCGTGGCCGCCGTCGCCGCCGTCGGGGCCGCCCCGCTCGACGTGAGCCTCGCGGCGCCACGACACCGCCCCGGCGCCGCCGTCGCCGGCACGCGCGTGCAGCTGGGCCTGGTCGACGAAGCCGGACATGGCGAAAAAGCCTAGGAGGCGACCAGTCGGCGGGCGCGCCGGGCCACCTCGGCCTGAGCCCGCTCGCCGTCGACGAGCGTGCACCGGCCCGCCTCGACGACCTGCACCCCACCCACCCACACGTCGGTCACGAGGTAGCCCGCGCCTGCCCACACCAGGTGGCCGAGCAGCTCGGCGTCGGTGACCGAGGGGGTGAAGCGAGGGTCGTCGGTGCGCAGCCGGATCAGGTCCGCCGGACGTCCCGGCTCGAGCGCACCCACCGGCAGGCCGAGCGCCTCGGCCCCGCCCCGGGTGGCCAGACGCAGCGCGGCCGCCGTCGACACCGCCTCGGGGCTGCGGGCGCGTGCCCGGGCGAAGAGCGCGGCCAGCCGCATCTCGTCCCACAGGTGGAGGTCGTCGTTGGAGGCCGGACCGTCGGTGCCCAGGCCGACCCGTACGCCGCGTTCGACCAGTTCGGCCAGCGGTGCCACGCCCACCCCCAGCTTCCCGTTCGACCCCGGGCAGTGGGCGACGGCGACGTCGTGGGTGGCCAAGAGCGCCAGGTCGTCGTCATCGAGCCACACCGCGTGCGCGGCGATGACGCGCCCCTCCAGCGCCCCCACCGACGCCAGCAGCGCCGGGGCGCCCATGCCGTAGCGCGCCCGCACGACGTCGCACTCAGACAGCGTCTCGTTGAGGTGGATCTGCAGCAGCGCGTCGCGTCGCTGCGCCTCGTCGGCCACGGCCGCGATCCCCTCGGGCGGCACCGTGTAGGCGGCGTGGGGGCCGAAGCCGACCTGGACCCGGCCGGCGTCCGGCGCCCAAGAGTCGTAGAGGGCACACGCCTCCTGGAGCAGATCCTCCCAGGTGTCGCCGCCCCCGTCGCCCGGCACCGCGAAGATCCCGGGCGTGAAGACGGCCCGGATGCCCGAGTCGACCAGCGCCTCCATCACTGGCGCGGGGTGCCGGTACTGCTCGCAGGTGGTGGAGACCCCGTTTGAGAGCAGCTCGACCGCGCCGAGCACCATGCCCCAGTAGACGTCCTCGTCGGTGAGCAGCGCCTCGCGCGGCCACACTGACTCGCTGAGCCAACGGTCGAGGGGCAAGCCGTCCCCGGCGCTACGCACGAGCGTCATGGGCGAGTGCGCGTGGCAGTTGACCAGTCCGGGCATCAACAGCCCCCCGAGCTGGCGCACCTCGGTGCCCGGCGCCGCCGGGACCGAACCGGGGTCGCCCACCCAGGCGACGGTGCCGTCGGCCGCCAGCTCGACCGCGCCAGGCGTGAACAGGGTGCTGTCGCCGTCCACGGTGAACACGGCGTCGGCCACCAGGCGGACGCTCACCGCGGGCGCCCGGCCCCGGCGCCTCCGGACCCGGCGCCTCCGGACCCGGCGGGGCTCACGGCGCGCCGACGAAGAGTCGGTCCGAGAGGCGACCCGGCACCCGCAGGGGTGTCGGTGTGCCCTCCACCGCGACCTCGACCGCGCCCTCGGCGTCGCGCCCGCCGACGAGGGCCACGGCGCCGGGAATGAACCCGCCCGCGTCGAGCAGGGCCAGCGAGCCCAGGTTGGTCTCCACCTCCTCGCTGATGCGGACCAGGCGCACCCGCTCGCCCTTGGTCACGTCGGCCAGGGGCCGCGTGGGCGCCGCCGGGGCCGGCGTGCGCGACCCGGGGATGGGGTTGCCGTGCGGGCACGTGGCGGGGTCGCCCAGAAGCTCGACCAGGCGCGCCTCGACGTCGTCGGAGATGACATGCTCCCAGCGGCCCGCCTCGCTGTGCACCTTGTGCCACTCGAGGCCAATGACGTCGACCAGCAAGCGCTCTGCCAGGCGGTGCTTGCGCACCACCTTCTCGGCCAGCTCCTGCCCGCTCTCGGTGAGCGAGAGCCGCCGGCCGTCGCGACTCACGTAGCCGTCCTCGGTGAGGCGATCGAGCATCTCGGAAACCGAGGGGGCGGAGCGGCCCAGCCGCTCGGCGATGCGGGCCTGGATCACCGGCACGCCCTCCTCGGCCAGGTCGTGCATCGTCTCGAGGTACTCCTCGACCGGAGGGTGGTACTCCTGGGGCACATGCGGCACATGCGGCACGTGCGCCGTCCGGCCACCGCGCTCAGGCATGACAGTGCCCCTCGGGCGAGGGCGGCACGTCGAGCGCCGGATTGCGGTCGAAGAAGCCATAGGGCACGAGCGAGAAGCCGCAGTACTCGACGGGCATCACGGGCCAGTCCTCGGGCCGGGGCACGTGGGTGATCCCGAAGGTGTGCCACACCACGATGTCCGTGTCGACGACGGGGCGGTCCTGCTGCGTCCACTCCGGCAAGCCCGGACTGCCCTCGTGCTGGTTGGGGTAGTCCCCGGCGGAGCGGCGCTCGTCCTCGGCGAATGGGGTCACCCAGAGATTGTGCGCGGCGAAGCCGGCGCGCCGGCCGATCGACGAGTCGGCTCCGGCCAGCAGGGTGGGGGTCGCCCCGGCGAGCAGCTTGTAGGCAGTCGGCTGCCCGAGGGCGTTGCGGCGCCCCCGGTTGGCGATGCGCCAGGTGCGCGAGCGGGCCGGGTCCACCTCGCGTCGCGCGCCCAGCTCCCGCTCGAGCAGGGTGGTCGCCGTGGTGAACGCGCTGCCCACAGGGTTGCCCGCCCCCGGCGGCGACGGCACGGCGTCCACCTCGAAGACGGCGTTCTCCGGGCCGTCCACCTCCATGTCGAGCCGGGCGCTGAACAGGTGCTGATGCAGGGGGGCGGCCAGGCCGGGTGCCACCATGCGAGCGTGCTCGCCGGCCTCGTCGCTCGCCACCGCCTTGGTGGACATGATCCCGGTCAGCTTGACCTCGAGCTGCATGGTGCCGTCGAGGTAGAAGTACCAGTAGAAGCCGTACTCGTAGTTGCCCACGGTGGCGATCGAGCTGACCACCAGGCGGCGCTGGCGCCGCACCTCGGTACGCCCCGTCATCATGTCGTGGTGCTTCCAGAGGATGGAGTAGTCCTCCTCGTGCATGCAGATGGCGTTGGCGAGCGTGCGCGGCTTGCCCCGCTCGTCGGCGAAGACCCAGTCGAAGTAGTGGATCTCGCCCAGACAGTCGCACCCGAGCGTCAACGAGTTGGCCATGCGACCGAGGCCCCACTCGCCGGAGTCGAACGCGCTCTTCCACGAGTGCATGGGGCTGGGGTCGCCGTAGGGGACGACCATCTCGCTCACTGAGGCGCGGTAGACGATGGGGCGGACCCGGCCGCCGTCCTCGTACCCGATCGTGGCGAGCACCAGCCCCTCGAGCGGGTCCATGTGTACCCGCATGGACCACCGCTGCCAGCGCACGAGGTTGCCCTCGACGGTGAAGCTGGGCCCCTCGGGCTGGGTGATGGAGATCGGCTTCAGGTCTTCGCGCAGCGGGCCGTTGTGCTCGGGGTAGTAGCTACCCGACGAGGGCGGGATCGGCACCACACCCTCGTCGATGACCTCGAGCACCTCCCCCGCCCCCATGTCGACCACGCCCAACAGGCCTTCGAGCGGGCGGGCGTAGCCGTTGCCGTCCGGTGCGTCGCGCAGGTAGGGGATGCACTTGGTGATGCGCCGCCGGGTCTCGTAGGGCAGTCCGAAGGTACCCGCCGGCCACGGGTCGATCTGGACCAGCGACCGGTCGGTCACGCCGCGCCGATCCAGCGCGGCGTTCCACTCGTCGTTCTCCTGCAGGGCGAGCTGGGCCGCGTACGACTCGCCGAACTGCAGCGCCGGCCGGACGTTCTCGACCACCTCCCAGTGGTCCACGCGACCGTGGGTCACCGAGACCACCGCCTCGACGACGTCGGCCTCGGGGCCCTCGAGGAGCACCATACGGACGCGACGGTCCAGGGCCACGGTCTCGCCGCCGTCGAAGGCCCGCACGAGGTCCTTGGGTGGCTCGCACAGGCCGACGTAGGCGAACCGCAGCACCTCGGCGTCCACGCGCGACCGGCCGCTCTCGAAGACGATCCGGCGGGCCGCCTTGATCTCGTCGCCGGTCAGCGACGCCAGCGGGTGGTCGGCGGCGGTCGGCGGGCACGCGGCGGGCGAGGCGGACGCGGCGGCGGGGGGTGGCGAGGATTCGGCGGCGGGCGGCATCGGCGCCAATGGTAGGCGCCGGCCGGCCGGCCTCCCCCGCCTACCATCGCCCCATGGAGGACGCTGTAGAGCGGGCCGTGCTCAGCGCCCGCGAGCTGGCGCGCCGCAGCGGCACCGACCGCCACGACGTGCTCGTGGTCCTCGGCACCGGGCTGTCGGGGGCGGCCGAGCTCCTGGCCGGAGGCACCGACCCCCTTCCCCTCGACACGCTCCCGTTCTGGCCCCCCTACGGCGCCGGGGGCCACCGGGCCCATGCCTGGTCGTTCCCGTACAACGGCCGGCAGGTCCTCGTGCTGGGCGGGCGCTGCCACCTCTACGAGGGACTGACGGCGGCCGCGGTGGCCCATCCCGTGCGTACCGGGATCGCCGCAGGCTGCAGCACCGTCGTGTTGACCTCGGCCGTCGGTGCCATCCGGGACGACCTCCCCACCGGCGCGGTCATGGTGGTGGCCGACCACCTCAACCTCACCGGGGCGAGCCCGCTGCACGGCCCCCACCACGTCGACATGGTCGACGCCTACGCGCCCCGCCTGCGCTCCCTGGCACTGGACGCGCCGGGACCGCCGCCCGGGGTCGTCGACCCCCGGCCCGGCGTCTACGCGCAGCTGCCCGGGCCCCAGCTCGAGACGCCGGCCGAGATCGCCATGCTGCGGTCGCTCGGGGCCGACGTGGTCGGGATGTCCATGGCGATCGAGACGGTGGCGGCCCGGAGCGACGGCGCCGAGGTGCTCGGCCTGGCCCTGGTGACCAACCCGGCGGCCGGCGAGGGGGCACCGGTGGACCTCGGGGACATCGCTGCAGTGGGCCTGGCCGCCGCCCCGGGCGTGGCCGGCATCGTGCGCCGCGTCGTAGAGTCGACGACGTGAGCGGATCCGGCGGCATGCGCGACGGGCGCGACGGGCGCGACCCGGTGACCCCGACCGGCGTCGACCACGTGGCCGTCAACGTGCCCGACGTACCGGACGCCCTGGCCTTCTACACCGGGACGCTCGGCCTGGTGCAGAACCACACCCGCCCGGACTTCGGGTTCCCCGGTGCCTGGCTCGACACGGCCGCCGGGCAGCAGGTCCACCTGATCGAGGGGACGGTGCCGGCGAGCGTCGGCCAACACTTCGCGCTGGTCTTCGACGACCTGGCGGCCGCTGTCGACGCGCTGCGGGCCCGCGGTGTCGAGGTGAGCAACTGGGTCGACGTGGGCACGACCGGGCGCAAGCAGGCCTTCATGGCCGACCCCTGGGGCAACGGGATCGAGCTGCACGAGCGCCCTTGACCGGGCGCCGGCGCACCCCGCGGCGAGGGCGGCGAGGGCGGCGAGGGAACGACGATGGCAGGAGGGGGCGGGGCGCGCTCTCGGAGCGCGGTCCCGGGACGCTAGGCCGTGACGACGCTCACGTGCTTGCGGCCGCGGCGCTCGCCGAACTTGACGGTGCCGTCGGCCGTGGCGAACAGGGTGTCGTCACCGCCCCGGCTCACGTTGGTCCCGGGGTAGAACTTGGTCCCCCGCTGGCGCACCAGGATGGAGCCGGCGCTCACGGCGGCGCCGTCGAAGCGCTTCACACCGAGCCGCTGCGCCGCTGAGTCGCGGCCGTTGCGGGTCGAACCGCCACCCTTGGTCTTGGACATGTCGCTCTCCTCGGCTCGGTGCGCTACTTGGCCGTGATGCCGGTGATCTCCAGCGTGGAGTAGTGCTGGCGGTGACCCCACCGGCGACGCTGGTTGGACTTGGACTTGTAGGTCATGGCGTTGATCTTCGGACCGGCCTCGGTCCCCACCACCTTCGCCGTCACGGAGGCGCCCGCCAGCTGCTCGGGCGTGGCCAGCACGGTGGCGCCGTCCACCACCAGGACGGGGTCGAGCGACACCTCGGCGCCCACGGGCTCCCCGAGGAGCTCCACGCGGACGCGCTCGCCCTCGGCCACCCGTTCCTGCTTCCCTCCGGACCTGATCACGGCATACATGAGTCGTGCATCCTAGCGCAGGACCGAGTCGTCCAGGGTCACGCCCCGGCCACCACAGGTGACGCACTCGTGGGACAGGGTCTCGAGCAGGCCCTCGGAGATGCGCTTGCGGGTCATCTCGACCAGCCCCAGCTCGGAGATGTTGAAGACCTGGGTCCGGGTCTTGTCCCGGGCCAGGGCGTTGCGCAGCGCGGCGGCCACCCTGTCGCGGTTCTCCTTGACCTCCATGTCGATGAAGTCGATGACGATGATGCCCCCGATGTCCCGCAACCGGAGCTGGCGCGCCACCTCCTCGGCCGCCTCGAGGTTGTTACGGAAGACCGTCTCCTCGAGGTTGGTCCTGCCGACGTTCTTGCCCGTGTTCACGTCGATGACCGTGAGGGCCTCGGTGCGCTCAATGATGAGCGAGCCGCCCGAGGGCAGCCAGACCTTGCGGTCGAGGGCCTTGTGGAGCTGCTCGTGCACGTGGTAGCGCTCGAAGATGGGCAGGCCCTCGGCCTCGGAGTCGTAGTACTCCACCCGGTCGACGAGGTCGGGGCTGACCGCGGCCACGTAGTCGCGCACTTGCGCGTAGAGCGCCCGGTCGTCGATGACGACGCCCCGGTACTCGGCGTTCAGCTCCTCCCGCAGGATGCGCACGGCCAACTCGGGCTCGCGATAGAGGAGCCCGGGGCTGTCCGACCTCGTGGCCTCGGCCTCGATGGCGTTCCACTGCTCCACCAGCGCCGTCACGTCGCGCTGCAGCTCGTCGGCCGAGACGCCCTCGGCGGCCGTGCGGACGATCATCCCGTGCCCGGCCGGCTTGACCTCGTCGATGACTCGGCGGAGGCGCCGGCGCTCGTTGTCCCCCAGCCGCTTGGAGATCCCGAAGGCGCTCGAGTTGGGCACGAGCACGGCGAAGCGCCCAGGCAGCGACACCTCCTGGGTCAACCGGGCGCCCTTGGCGCCGATCGGGTTCTTGGTGACCTGGCACAGGATGGTCTGGCCCGCCTTGAGGACGTCCTCGATGCGCGGCTGCTGCGACGCCCCTCCCTCGATGTCGTCCTTGTCGTAACGGACGTCGCCCCGGTAGAGGACGGCGTTCTTGGGGATCCCGATGTCGACGAAGGCTGCCTCCATGCCGGGCAACACGTTCTGGACCCTGCCCCGGTAGACGTTGCCGTCGATCTGGTTGGTGTCGTCCGCGGCACGGGATACGTAGTGCTCCACCAGCGAACGGCCTTCGAGCATGGCGATCTGGGTCATGTCGGGCTGGACGTGGACACAGACGAGGTAGCGGCCGACCTGCTTGGAGCGCTGGCGATCCCGTCCCGAGCGCCGCCGGCCGCGTGAGCGCTTCGCCCCCTGTCCGGGCTCCCCGGGCTCCCCGGGCTCCCCGGGCTCGTCGGGCTCGTCGCGCCCGCCCGCCTCGACGTCCTCTCCGGTTCCACCCGCCGGGCCGTCTCCGGCTGCTCGCGGCGCGCCATCGCCTGGTGTCCCCCCGCCGGGGCGCACCAGTGGGACGACCGGTGCCGCAGCGGGGCGGGGCGCCGGCGCAGCGGGCGGCGCCGGGCGGGTGTCGCCGATCTTGGGCTTGCGCTGGGGTTCCGGGCGCGCCGGCGGCGCCTCAGCCGGGCGTGGCGCCTCGGGCTGGCGACCCTCCGGGGTCTGGCTGGTCTCCGTCTCGGACATGAGGGATGTCCCTCCTCGCGTGCTGTGCCGCGTCCGCGCCGGGTCCGGATCCGCTCACTGGGAGCGGCTCGAACCGTGCGCCGTCGCGCTCGATCCATTGATGCGTTCGGCAGGCCCGTCCAGGCACCGCACCGGTGCCCAGGGCCGCGAACAGGTCTGCTGGGCGTACCCCTCGCGGGTGCGTGGCCAACTCCGCCCGGAGATGGCCGTCGGGGCCGGTCACGGACAGTGCCAGGATGGCCGGGCGGATGTCGTCCTCGACCGGACGACCCTTCCGCTCCCGCCGCACCGTGAGGACGGGAGTGGCGAGCAGCTTCTCCACTCGCTCCGCCATCTCCTCACCTGGCACGCCCGGAACCTCCAATTCCCAGTCGCACGATGCTACCTCCTGCTGCAGCGAACCCTCCGCCTCCCCGACCAGGGCGGCGGCCGTGACCTCGATCCCCTCGGGAAGCAAGGGGGTCAGCGTGGCGGGCAGCGCCTCTACCGGGGGCTCGGCGGGGCCGGCCGGCCCGAGCCGGACGTCGAGGTACTCCCCCAGGGACTCGCACGCGGTGGGCAGCGCCAGGCCGAAGCTCACCAGGGGGTGGGGCACGAAGCCCTGCGAGTAGGCGACGGGCAGGCGGCTGCGGCGCAACGCCCGCTCCCAGACGCGCGCCACGTCACGGTGGCTGGTGAAGCGAACCTTGCCCCGCTTGGTGAAACGGAGGCGGAGGCGTCGGCGCCCGGGGGGCGCCGTATCCTCAGGAGGCACGGCCGACCAGGCGGACGGGGATCCGGTCCCCAACGGTGAGGTCCTGGCCGGTGCCCTGGCTGCCGCCGGCCGGCGGGATGGGCGAGGCGACCACGTGCTCGAGACCGAACCCGGTGCAGGCGCCGCAGTCGTAGCACGGCGTCCAGCGGCAGTCCTCGACGCCCACACGGGCCAGCGCGTCCTGCCAGTCTCCCCACAGGAAGTCGCGGTGCAATCCGGCCGAGATGTGGTCCCAGGGCAGCGCCTCGCCCTCGGCGCGCTCGCGGTGGCAGATCTCCTGCGTGCTGAGGCCCTCGGCGGCCAGGGCGTCCTCCCACAGCGCGAGGTCGAAGCGCTCGGACCACTCCTGGAACGTCCCGCCGGCGCGCCACACGCGCTCGACGACCGCCCCCATCCGACGGTCGCCCCGGCTGGCCAGCCCTTCGGCGACCGACGCCGCCGGGTCGTGCCAGCGCACGGTCAGGCCCTTGGTGCGTCGGGCCTCCTGCCGTAGCAACGCCACTTTGCGCTCCAGCTCGGCCACGGTGTCCTGGCCGAACCACTGGAAGGGCGTGTGCGCTTTGGGCACGAAGCCGCCCACCGACGCCACCACGGTGACCGACGGGTGGTGGCGTCGGCCGATCTCCACGCAGCGGGCGCCGAGGGTGGCGATGCCGAGCACGTCCTCGTCGCACTCGGTGGGCAGTCCGACCAGGAAGTAGAGCTTGACCCGACGCCAGCCCTGGCTGAAGGCGGCGTCGACGGCCCCGTACAGGTCTTCCTCGGTGATGAGCTTGTTGATGACCGTGCGCATCCGCCAGGTACCACCTTCGGGCGCGAAGGTCAGCCCGGTGCGGCGCACCTTCTGGATCTCCGCCGCCGTGCCCACGGTGAAGGCGTCGACGCGCAACGAGGGCAGACTCACCGAGACCTGACCGCAGTGGGCGGGGTCCTCGACGATGTCGCGCACCGTGTCCTCGATCCCGGAGAAGTCGGCCGACGACAGCGACGTGAGCGTCACCTCGTCGTAGCCGCTCCGCTCGAGGCCGTCGCGCACCATGGCGCGCACCTGCTCGGCCGGACGCTCGCGCACCGGCCGGGTGATCATGCCGGCCTGGCAGAACCGGCACCCGCGCGTGCAGCCGCGGAACACCTCGACGTTCAGCCGGTCGTGCACCACCTCGGTGAGCGGGACGAGGGGTCGGGCCGGGTAGGGCCAATCAGCCAGGTCGGCCACTGTCCGCTTGGTCACCTGCGCCGGGACGCCGGGCCCGACCGGTCGGGTGCCCGCCAGGCGGCCGTCCTCGTAGTGGGGCTCGTAGAGGGCGGGGACGTACACCCCTTCGATCCGGGCCAGCTCGGCCACGAGCACCCGGCGGTCACGCTGCTCGGGTGGCGACGCCGCGTGCCATGCGGCGAGGACGTCGTTGATCTCGCCGACGACTTCCTCGCCGTCGCCCATCACGAAGGCGTCCACGAAGTCGGCCAGCGGCTCGGGGTTGTAGGCGCAGTGCCCGCCGGCCAGGACCAGCAGATCGGTGTCGGACCGCTCGGCGGAGTGCAGCGGCACGCCGGCCAGGTCGATCAGGTTGAGGACGTTCGTGTAGACCAGCTCGGCGGAGAGATTGAAGGCGAGCACGTCGAAATCGGACGCGGGCAGGTGCTGGTCGACGCTGAACAGCGGCACGCCGGCGGTCCGCATGGCCGCCTCCATGTCGACCCACGGGGCGTAGGCGCGCTCGGCCAGCGCGTCGGGTCGTTCGTTGAGGATCTCGTAGAGGATCTGCAGCCCCTGGTTGGGCAGGCCGATCTCGTAGGTGTCGGGATAGACGAGGAGCCAGGCCACCCGGCCGGGACCGTGCTCGGGAGCGAGGGCACCCTGCTCGCCGCCGATGTACCGGGCCGGCTTGGTCACGTTCGGCAGGAGCTGCTCGATCCGGGGCCAGAGGGAGTCCATCGCCCCGCCACCCTACGGGACGCCTGCCGCTCCCCCGGTTCGGGTGCGCCCGGTGCGCCCCGGGTCGCCCGGGTGCGCCGCCCTGCGCTGGTCAGCCGTGGGCGCCGGTGCCCGTCGTCCCCGTGTTGCCCCCGCCGGAGGGGGGCGTCGTGGTCGTCGTCGTGCTGGGCGAGCCGGCCGGGGCGTTGGTCTGGGGGGCGGCCTGGCTGGCCGGGTTGGACGGCGTGGGTGTCTTGACCGTCGGGTTGAGCGGGTTGGCCAGGATGTAGTCGAAGATGTTGCGCACCAGCGGCGCCGCCGCCTGGGCGCCGTACCCGCCCTGGTCGATGACCGCGAGGACGACGTACTGCGGGTTCGGGTTGGGCCCGAAGGCCACGAACCAGCTGTTGGGGACCATGCCCGCCTGGTTCGAGGCGGTCCCGGTCTTGCCGGCCAGGTTCCATGAGGCGGGGAAGCCCTGGAAGTCGCCGTAGGCCGTCCCGTTGGGGTTCGAGATGACCCCCTCGAAGCCCTGGAGCATGGCGTTGTAGGTCGACGGCGAGATCTGCACGTGCCCCGTCGCCTGCGGCTCGACCTTCTTGATCACCTTGCCCGTCAGGGGGTCGACCACCTGCGACACCACCTGGGGCGCGTAGCGCGTGCCGCCGTTGGCGAAGGTGGCGTAGGCCACCGCCTGTTCGATCGGCGTGAGCACCGTCTCGCCCTGGCCGAAGGCCATCTCGACGTTGTCGCCCGTGAACCACGACGCCGCGTAGGGGAACGCCTTGGGCGCCTCGGCGTGCAGCTTGGCGCGCACGAGGTAGCTGTCCACCCGGCCAACGGCCTCACCCGGCAGGTCGATGCCGGTCCTCGCCCCCTCCCCGTAGGACGCTGCCTCGCTCTGGATCGGGTAGTCGCCGTACTGAGCCCGGTTCTGCCAGAAGAGGTCACCGAGGTGGTAGAAGAAGGCGTCGCTCGACACGGTGAGCGCGCCAGAGATGTCGTACGAGCCCGGTGGGTCGCCGGGGTTGTCGCTCAGCGTGCAGCCGGTGTCGTTGTTCACGCCCGGCGCCGGGCACCCGGTGATCTTGTACGTCCCCGAGTCGTAGTAGTACTGGCCCACCGGCCACAGCCCGCTCTGCAGGGCGGCCGTGGCGGTGACGAGCTTGAAGGTCGAGCCGGGCGTGTAGAGGCCCCCGATGGCATTGTCGTTCTCCGCCCCGCTCGACTGCAGCGCGGTGAAGTTGGCCGCCGAGATCCCGCCCACCCACTCGTTGAGGTCGTAGGTCGGGTACGAGGCCATGGCCAGGATCTGACCGTTCTGCGGGTTCATGACCACGACCGCGCCGTCCTTCGCCGGCGGGGTCTTCTTGTCGATCTGGTCGTAGCTGTTGCGGTCGGCCAGGATCTGCTGCTGCAGGAATCCCTCGGCCGCTTGCTGCAGTCCGGTGTCGATGTTGAGGACGACGGTGTCGCCGATCTGGGGGGCCGTCGTGCTGAGGGTCCCCATCACCTGGCCGCTGGCGTCGACCGAGAGGGCCTGGCGCCCGGCCACCCCGCGCAGGTACGGCTCGTACTGGGCCTCGACCCCAGACACGCCGATCTGGCTCCCCTGCAAGTAACCCTGGTTGGGGTGTGTGCTCAGGTAGTTGGCCGTGATGTCGCCGGTGTAGCCGAGGATGTGTGTCCCGGTCGTCCCACCTTGGGGATAGGTGCGTTGCGCCACCGTCTGCACGCTCACGCCGGGATACTCCGCCTGGTGCGTCTGGAGGAACTGCACAGTGGCGTCCGAGACGCCGACCGCGACGGGGACCGGCTCGTAGGGGCTGTACTGGTTGTTGTTGACCGCCGCCTGCACCTGCTGGGGCGTCTGGCCCACGAGGGCGGCCACCATCCCGACGATGGCGGGGTTGTGCGCCGCTTCGGCGCGCGAGAGCAGGATCTCCTGCTGGGGCGTGTTGGAGACGAGCACCGTGCCGCTGCGGTCGACGATTTCGCCGCGCGGGGCGGGGATGCTCACCACCCGCACCTGGTTGCGCGTCACCGCGGCGGCGTAGCTCTTGCCCTGGACGACCTGGAGCGTCCAGAGCCGCAGGACGAGGATGCCGAAGAGGAGCAGTACCACGGCGCCCACCACGCGCAGGCGGAGGTTGGGGCGAGACTCCTCCTCCTCGGGCGAGCCGACGATGGACGAGACGTTGACGCTCTTGCGCGGCCGCATGCGCGGCTGGCGGGCCTCACCGCGCCGAGAGCGTTTCTTGACGGGTCGGGTCGAGGTCCTCGGGTTCAGCCGGTCGCCGCGGATGGGATGGCGGAGGGACCGCCTCACCAGACGGCGGCCTCGCCCTCGGCGGGGACGAGCGAGCGGCGGTTGCTCTCCCCGGCCAGGGCCCACCGCATCAACCGGTTCACCGGGAGCACCAGCACGACGCTGGCCAGCCCGACCACCACGACGACGGCCAGGTAGTCGATCTGCACCATCTGCTCTTGTCCGAGGATCGCACCGAGCACGGCAAACAGCATGTCCGCTCCGACGCATCCCGTCAGCGCGGCCACCGGCTTGAGCCACACGGCGCGGGGGTCGACCGGGGTCGTCACGGTGCCCACGGTGTAGCCGAGCACCGCCCCGACCAGGGCGGACAGCCCGAACGGCGTGGGGAGCACAAGGTCGAATGCCAGCCCGGACCAGAACCCCACGATGGCGCCTGTTTCGGGCCCGTCGAGCAGGGCGGCGGTGATCGGGAGCAACCAGAGCAGGTCCGGGTGGGCGCCGCCGAAGCGCAGGGCCACCATCACCGTCTGCTGGACCAGGAGCGCCAGGAGGATCACCAGGGCCACCCGGCCCATGGAGCGTGCGCTCACGGGGCCGGCACCGGTGCCGGCACCCACAGCACCACGTCGACGTAGGCCACCTGGCTCAGGTCGGCTTTGGGGTCCACCTTGATTGTCTCCTGGCTGGCTCCAGCCGAGGTGTGGAACGACGACACGCTGGCCACCGGGATGCCCGGCGGGAAGGCGGCCGCCTGGAGCCCGCTCGTGTACATGACCTCACCCTTGCGCGTGGGCGTGTGCGGGGGCACCAGGTCGGCCGTCATGTCGCTGCCGGGGCCCTGTCCGTCCACGATGCCCTGGTACTGCTGGCTCGGGCCGAAGGTCACGCCGACCTTGGACTGCCCGTCGGTGACGAGGCGCACGATCGACGAGTGGTGGTACGAGGCGATCACCTGACCGACCAGGCCGCCCGCGCCCACCACGGGGAACCCGACGTCGACCCCGTCGGCCCGGCCCTTGTCGAGCGTGATGGTGGCGGTGAAGTTGGACGCGTACTGGTCGACGGTCTGCGCGGTGACCGTGGGCAGGGACTGCAGGAAGGGCAGGTTCTGCAGGGCCATGAGCTGGCGCAGCTGGTTGAGCTGATAGCCGCGCTCGGCCTGCTGGGCCCGTAGTTGGCCCAGCGACTTCTGCAGGCGCTCGTTCTGCGCCTGGACCGACCCGTAGTTGAAGGCACCGGCGAAGAAATTGCCGACGGGACTGATGACGTCGAGCACGCCCTGGCGCATCGGCGAGTAGACGTTGTTCGCCACGGACTTCACGCCCGATGTCAGGCGGTGGGTCCGTCCGTTGAGATCGAGCGAGATGAGCGACAGCGAGATGACGACGAGGACGATGACCGTCAGCGTGCGGCGAGAGCGCCGTTTCCGGGCCACCCGGGAAATGCAGGTCGCTCGATCAGCGCGTGGAGGTGGTGATCAGCACCCGCTTCAGCGCTTCGAACTCTTCCAGGCACTGACCGCTGCCTATGGCCACGCAGTTCAGCGGGTCGCGGGCCACCACGATGGGCATCCCGGTCTCGTGCTGCAGACGCGACTCGAGCCCGTGCAACAGGGCGCCGCCGCCGGTGAGGACGATGCCCTGCTCCATGATGTCGGCGGCCAGCTCGGGTGGGGTCCGGTCGAGGGTGACCTTCACGGCGTCGATGACGGCCGACACGGGCTCCTCGATGGCCCGGCGGATCTCCTCGGTGGAGACCACGATGGTCTTGGGTAGCCCGCTCACGAGATCCCGGCCTCGGATCTCGGCGTGCAGCTCCTGCTCGAGCGGGTAGGCCGACCCCAGCGTGATCTTGATCTCCTCGGCCGTCCGCTCGCCGAGCGCCAAGCTGAACTCCTTCTTGACGAACGACACGATGGCCTCGTCGAGCTCGTCGCCGCCGATGCGCACCGACTGGCTGGTGACGATGCCGCCCAGGGAGATCACGGCCACCTCGGTCGTGCCGCCCCCGATGTCGACGACCATGTTCCCCGTCGGCTCGTGCACGGGCAGCCCGGCGCCGATGGCGGCCGCCATGGGCTCCTCGATGATGTACGCCCGACGCGCCCCGGCGTACTCGGCCGCCTCCATGACGGCGCGGCGCTCCACGCCGGTGATGCCCGAGGGCACGCAGATCACCATCCGCGGCTTGGCGAAGCGACGCTGGTGCACCCGGTGGATGAAGTAACGCAGCATCTTCTCGCAGATCTCGAAGTCGGCGATCACGCCGTCCTTGAGCGGCCGGATGGCCTGGATGTTCGATGGTGTACGGCCGATCATCCGCTTGGCTTCCGCACCCACCGCCAGCGGCCGCCCGTCCTTGATGTCGACCGCCACGACGGACGGCTCGTTGAGGACGATGCCGCGGCCTCGGACGTACACCAGCGTGTTGGCGGTTCCGAGGTCGACGGCCATGTCACGGCCAAGCAGGGAAATGCGGTTATCGGCCATAGCTGGGACTCTCCGGGGAAGCTGCGGGTCGGCACCTGCGGCAGGCGCCTGAGTAGCGGGTGCAGCTACAGGCTACGGGACGCAGAGGGGGTCCACAAGGCGGACCGCGCGGCGCACCTTCCTGACCTGCGACTTCTCTGACACGCCCGTGATGCTCCGCGCCGCTGCGCCGGGGGCGACGGGCCGGGCGCAGCGGGTTACGAGGACGCCAGCCCCGGGAAGAAGAGCCCGATCTCCCGCGCCGCGGACTCGTGGGAGTCGGACCCGTGCACGAGATTCTCGGTCGTCTCGATGCCCAGGTCCCCCCGGATGGTCCCGGGCTCGGCCTCGGCCGGGTTGGTCACGCCCATCATCTTGCGCACCACCGCGAACGTGTCCTTCGGGCCCTGCACCACCATGACGAGCGCGGGCGAGCGGGTGATGAAGGCCACGAGGTCGCCGAAGAACGGCCGCTCCGCGTGCTCGGCGTAGTGCGTCTCGGCCACCTCCCGGGAGATGGTGCGCAGCTCGGCGGCCACCAGGCGGAGATTCTTGCGCTCCAGGCGGCTCACGATCTCGCCGGCGAGCCCACGCTCGACGCCGTCGGGCTTCACGATGACAAGGGTGCGGTCCACGAGGGGAGGACACTACACAAGGTGTCCGCCCGTCCCGGCGCGCTGCACCCCCCGGGCCCCCGGGCGGGCGCTCAACGGCCGGCTTCCTCCCACGGCACAGCGGCGGAGAGGGCGTCGGCGCGCGCCGTGCCCACGACATAGAGCGACCCGGCGACGACGACGAGGCCGTCGGTGTCCACCATGGCGCGCGCGGCGCGCAGCGCGGCTCTCACGTCGCGCTCCTCGGTCACGGCCAGGCCGAGCGCGCGGCCGGCCTCGGCCACTGTCGACGCGGGCATGGCGCGTGGCGAGTCCGGCTCACAGACCACCACGGCGCGCACCCCGGCCGCGGCCAGCGGCGCCAGCATGGCCGACGGGTCCCGGCCCGAGAGCATGCCGACGACGGCGACCGCCGTCCCTTCCACGGCGAACTCCTCGCTGAGCGCAGCGCCGAGCGCCGCCATGCCGGCGGCGTTGTGGGCCCCGTCCACCAGCAGCAGCGGGCGGCGCCCCAGCACCTCGAGGCGCCCGGGCACCCGCACGGCCCCCAGGCCCTCGGCCACCACCTCGGCCGCCAGCGCCTGGCCGAAGAACGCCTCGGCCGCGGCCAGGGCCACTGCGGCGTTCAGGCCCTGATGAGCGCCGTGCAGCGGGACCAGCACGTCCTGGTAACGGCCCCCCGGGGTCCACAGCGTCACCACGCGCCCGCCCACAGCCACCCGGTTGTCCTCGCACCCGAAGTCGCGACCGGCCAGCCACACCGACTCCGCTCCGACTTCGGCCGCCCGGTCGGCCACGATCCCGGCCAGCCCGGGGTCGCCCTCGCCGATCACCACGCGGCTGTGTGGCTCGATGATGCCGGCCTTGTCGGCCGCGATCCCCTCGAGCGTCGGGCCGAGCACGTCGGTGTGGTCGAAGCTGACGTTGGTCACCACCGCCACGTCGCCGTGGACGACGTTGGTGCAGTCCCACGTGCCCCCGAGGCCGACCTCGATCACCATGGAATCGACTGCCTCGGTCGAGAACCAGCTGAGCGCCGCTGCCGTCAGTAGCTCGAAGCGCGTGGGGCGGTCCTCCATGAGCGACTCGAGCAGTGCCAGCTCGCTGAAGACCTCGGTCAGGGCCGCGTCGTCGATGGCCTCCGCGTTGCGTGCCACGCGCTCACCGACCGTGTGCAGGTTGGGGCTGGTGTAGGTGCCGACGCTCAGACCCTGGGCCATCAGCAACCACGTGACCATGGCCGAGGTGGACCCCTTGCCGTTGGTCCCGGTGATGTGGACCGAGGGGATCGACTCCTGTGGCTCCCCGAGCAGTGCCGTGAGCGCGCGCATGCGGTCGAGGCTCGGCACGGCCCGCCGGCGCGGCATCGTGCGCTCGAAGTCGATGTGGTCGTCGAGCCAGCCCAGTGCCTGGTCGACGTCGTCGAAGGGCGGGCCCCCGGCGGACGGAGCACCGGGGGGCGTCACCGTCTCGTCCACGACCCCGGGCGGCTGTCCGTTGCGGTCAGGACGCGGCGCGGCGCGAGCGGGAGGACTTCACGGGCGTGCCACCGAGCGGCACCAGGGTGGGGGCGACGCGGTCGAGCACGACCGAGCGGTCCACCACGCACTTACCCACGTCGGTGCGGCTCGGCAGGTCGTACATGACGTCGAGCAGCACCTCCTCGAGGATGGCGCGCAGGCCGCGCGCCCCGGTCCCCCGGAGCAGTGCCTGCTCGGCCACCGCCTCCAGCGCGTCGGGCGAGAACTCGAGCTCCACGTTGTCGAGCGCGAACACCCGCTCGTACTGGCGAGTCAGTGCGTTCTTGGGCTCGATCAGGATCTGCACGAGCGCGTCCTTGAAGAGCGGCGATACCGCGCTCACCACGGGCAGGCGGCCGATGAACTCGGGAATGAGGCCGAACTTCATCAGGTCCTCGGGCAGGACGTGCCGCAGGATCTCGCCGTCGTCGCGGTCCTTACGGTGCACTTCGGCTCGGAAGCCGATGCCCCGCTTGCCGATGCGGGCCTCGATCAGCTTGTCGAGTCCGGCGAAGGCGCCGCCGCAGATGAACAGGATGTTGGTGGTGTCGATCTGGATGAATTCCTGGTGCGGGTGCTTGCGGCCACCCTGGGGCGGGACCGAGGCGGTCGTGCCCTCGAGGATCTTGAGCAGGGCCTGCTGCACCCCCTCGCCCGACACGTCCCGCGTGATCGAGGGGTTCTCGCTCTTGCGGGCGATCTTGTCGATCTCATCGATGTAGATGATCCCGGTCTCGGCCCGCTTCACGTCGTAGTCGGCCGCCTGAATCAGCTTGAGCAGGATGTTCTCGACGTCCTCCCCCACGTAGCCCGCCTCGGTCAGCGCCGTGGCGTCGGCGATGGCGAACGGGACGTTGAGCATGCGGGCCAGCGTCTGGGCCAGCAGCGTCTTGCCGCACCCCGTTGGGCCGAGAAGAAGGATGTTCGACTTGGCCAGCTCGACGCCGTCCTCCGCCGCGGGCGGGCCTGCCTGCACCCGCTTGTAGTGGTTGTAGACGGCGACGGAGAGGATCTTCTTGGCGTACTCCTGGCCGACGACGTAGTCGTTGAGGAATTCGAAGATCTCGCGCGGCTTGGGGAGGTCCTCGAAGCTCAGCTCGGCGGACTCGTCACGCTCCTCGGCGATGATGTCGTTGCACAGGTCGATGCACTCGTCGCAGATGTAGACGCCGGGGCCCGCGATGAGCTTCTTGACCTGCTTCTGCGTCTTGCCGCAGAAGCTGCACTTGACGAGATCCCCACCCTCACCGAACTTCGCCACCCGTTCGCTTCTCCCGTCCCGTGCCTGCTGCCGTGCCCTATTGCCGTGCTGTGCCTGCTGCGGTCCTACGCGGCGCCGATCGCCTCGAGCGGGGCGACCGTCCGGGCCGTGATCACTTCGTCGATCACGCCGTAGGTGACGGCCTCCTCGGCCGTCATGATGAAGTCGCGGTCGGTGTCCTGGGCCACCTTCTCCTGGGTCTGGCCTGTGTCCTCGGCCAGCATCCCCGACAGCAGGTCGCGCATGCGGAGGATCTCCTTGGCCTGCAGCTCGATGTCGCTCGCCTGGCCCTCGACGCCGCCCCAGGGTTGGTGCAGCAAGATGCGCGCATGGGGCAGCGCGAAGCGCTTGCCCCGGGCACCGGCGGCCAGCAGCACGGCGGCGGCGGAGGCCGCCTGGCCGAAGCAGAAGGTGGAGACGTCGGCCTTGATGAACTTCAACGTGTCGTAGATGGCGAAGAGCGCCGTGATCTCGCCGCCGGGTGAGTTGATGTAGAGGTGGATGTCCTTGTCAGGCTCTTCGGACTCCAAGAAGAGCATCTGAGCGCAGATGAGATTGGCCACCGCGTCGTCGACCGGCGTGCCGAGGAAGATGATGCGCTCACGCAAGAGCCGCGAGTAGAGGTCGTAGGCCCGCTCGCCACGGTTGGACGACTCGATGACCGTGGGGACCAGATAGTTGTAGGCCTGCACCGGGCTCCCCCCGCTCCGCATGTTCACTCGCTCGCCGTTCACTCGCTCTCCTCGCCCTTCCCGCCTTCTGGGCCGCCTTCTTGGGAGGCGTCAGCCTTCAGGTCCTCCCGGGACACCGGGTTGCCGTCTTCGTCGACGAGATCCACGTGCTCCAGCAGCCACTCCAACGCCTTGCTCTTCCGCAGCTCCGAGCGTACCGCGCCCGTCCGTCCGGCCGTGTCGAGCTGTGTGCGCAACGTCTTGGGCTCGGACCCCATGCGCTCGGCCATGGAGGCGATCTCGGTGTCGAGCTCGTCCTCGCTGAGCGTGAGCTGCTCGGACTCCACCAGGGCCCGCAGGGCCAGGTCGGCCTTGACCGCTCCCTGGGCGTCGGAGCGGAACGCCCCGAGCAGCTCGTCGGGCGAAGTGCCCGTGGCCTGGAAGTACTCGGTGAGGCCGACCTTCTGCGACTCGAGCCGGTGTTGCAATTCGTGCAAGCGCTCGTTGACCTCGGCGTCGACGAGGACCTCGGGGACCTCCTCGTCGGGCACCAGCTCGGCCAGCGCCTCGATCGACTTCTGTCGCAACGCCATCTGGGCCTGCATCAGCTTGATCCGGCGGACCCGGTCCGTGATGTCCGCTCGCAACTCGTCCACCGTGGCGAACTCGGAGCTCTCGGCCGCCCACTCGTCGGTCACCTCGGGCAGCTTCTTGACCTTGACCTCCTTGACCAGCACGCGGAACGAGACGGGCTGCTCGGGGTCGCCCGGGTTGGGGGCGTCGAACGCCACGATGGCACCCGCCTTGGCCCCGCGCAGCTCGGGGTCGAGCGCCTCGACGACCGAGCCCGACCCGACCTCGTAGAGGTAGTCGTCCACCCCGACCACCTCGGCGCCTGCCGCGTCGTTGCCGTGCAGGTCGATGGTCACGAGGTCGCCGTCGATGGCCGGCCGCCCGACCACCTCGAGCTCCGCGTCGTTCTCGCGCAGGCGGTCGACCTGGCGCTGCACGTCGTCGTCGGTCACGGCGAGCGCCGGCAGCGTCACCTGCAGCCCGTCGTAGCCGGGGATGGTGACCAGCGGACGCACCTGCACGACCGCGTCGAAGGTGACGACGCCGCCGTCCTCACCGCTGGTGATGTCGATGTCGGGCTGCGCGATCGGGTCGATCTCGGTGTCTTCGACCGCCCGGGCATAGAAGTCGGGCAGCGACTCGCGCAATGCCTCGGCGCGCAGGGCCGTGGCGCCGCCCATGCGGGCCTCGAGCACCTTGCGGGGCACCTTGCCGGGCCGGAAGCCCGGGACACGCACCTGCTGAGCCAGCGAGCGCACGACGTCGCCGACGGCACGATCGAACTCGGGCTCGTCGATCTCCACGCTCAGGCGGACGAGGTTCCCATCCATTGGCTCGGCAGTGGCACGCATCACGAGCCGCTCACTCTACCGGCCGCCCCCGTCCCCGGGTGCACCGTAGGACGGGCGGCCAAGGGACGGACAACGGCAGCCTCCCGATCGCCGTGGCCGGGCCGGGCCGTGGCCGGCTCAGAACATGCAGCAAGCTCAGAACATGAAGTTCATGGCGTCGAGCACCTGGCGGCCGACCGCCGCCTCCCCCGTCATCATCACCGCGCCGGCGGCCAGCGCCGGTCCCGCCGCGACCCGGCCACACCCGAGGCGGACGAAGTCGATGCTCGACATCGAGAGGGTGACCGTGGGCTCCACGTCGCCCGCCACCTGTGTGGCGCGCCCGCCCACGACGGCGACGGTGAACGTGCGGCCGTCGTCGCCGGGGCCCGCCACCTCGAACCGCACGGCGGTGCCGTCGGCGCACGCCGCCTGCTTGCCGACGACGAAGGGCATGGCGTTCTGCACCCGGTCCAGGGAGATCCACGAGGCCCGGTTCCCGCTGCCGCCCGGGCGGTCGAGCGCCCGGCGCACGTCCTGCTCGTGGACCCAGCAGTCGAAGGCGCGCACCTCCATGAAGACCGCATGGGGCACCTCGCCCACCGGGCTGTACCCCGGCGCCGCCCACTCCTCCTCACCGAGCGCGTCGAGCCGAGCCAGTCGCGAGGCGGTCACCTCCACGAGCTCGGCCCGCACCTCGGCGCCGGGCCGGGGGCGCCGCACGGCGATCCACGGCTCGTGCAGGGCGGCGAAGTCGTTGCGGACGTGCTCACCGAGCGGCCCGTCCCACTCGGGCGCCGGGTCGCCCATGATGGACCGCTCGATCCCGACGACGTGGGAGAGCTGGTCCTTGACGTCCCAACCCGGGCACTCGGTGGGCCGCGCCCACTCGGTGGACGACAGCTCCTCGGTCACGGCGGCCAGACCGCCCCAGGTCTCCGCCAGGGCGCCGGCGGCGCGGCGCCGCGCGCCGTCCACGTGGCCGTCCACGTCGTCGGATCCGTCCCCTGACCTGCCCCGTCGCCGCCCACCAGCGCGACCCTACCGTCCGGGATGCTCGACGGCCCTGGGACCATCCCCCCTTTCCAGAGACCCCCCCGCTACGTTCGATCGGCGTTCGACCCATCACCGACCGAAGGAGTCCTGCCATGGCGAACTACGAGGGGTACTGCGTGAAGTGCCGTGAGAAGCGTGAATTCGACGGCCAGGAAGTCGAGCTGGCCAACGGGCGCCGTGCCGCGCAGGGCGCGTGCCCCACGTGCGGCACCAAGATGAACCGCATCCTGGGCAAGGCCAAGGTCTCCTGACCTCCTGAGCACCCCGGCGGGCCCACGGGCACGCCTGCGGCCCGCCGGCGTGAGACGATGCACGCCATGCACGATCTGATCGTCAAGGGCGGGACGCTGGTCGACGGGACGGGCTCCCCGCCTCGTGCAGCGGACGTGGCGGTCGACGCCGGCCGTATCACCGAGGTGGGCGCCGTCCAGGGCGGTGCTTCTCGGGTCCTGGACGCCGACGGGCTGCTGGTGACCCCCGGCTGGGTCGACATCCACTCCCACTACGACGGCCAGGCCACCTGGGACCCCGAGCTGGCCCCTTCGTCGTGGCACGGCGTGACGACCCTCGTCATGGGCAACTGCGGCGTGGGGTTCGCCCCGGCCGAGCCGGACCGCCACGACTGGCTGATCGGGCTCATGGAGGGGGTCGAGGACATCCCCGGCACCGCGTTGGCCGAGGGCATCGAGTGGGAGTGGGAGACCTTCCCCGAGTTCCTCGACGCGCTCGACCGGCGGCGGTGGACGGTCGACGTCGGGACCCAGGTGCCGCACGGCGCCGTCCGCGCCTACGTGATGGGCGAGCGCGGGGCGCGCAACGAGGCGGCCACGCCCGAGGACATCGAGGCCATGCGGGCCATCGTGCTCGAGGCCGTGCGGGCCGGCGCGCTCGGTTTCTCGACCTCGCGCACCTTCGGACACCGGGCCGTCGACGGCGAGCTGGTGCCGGGCACCATGGCCGCCGAGGACGAGCTCTTCGGCATCGGCGGCGCGCTGGGCGAGGCGGGCACGGGCGTCTTCGAGCTGGCTCCACTGGGCGCGGCCGGCGAGATGCTCGACGAATCGGTCAAGGAGGTCGACTGGATGCGCCGGCTCTCGGCCGCCATCGGCCGCCCCGTCTCCTACGTCCTGCTCCAGGCGGACGGTGACCCCGAGCTATGGCGGGCCCAAATGGCAGCCAGCCTCGAAGCCTGCGCCGAGGGCGCGCAGCTGTTCCCCCAGATCGCCGGGCGCCCGACCGGCATCATCTCGGGCCACCACACCACGGTGTGCCTGTTCGCCGCCTTCCCGGCCTACCGCGAGCTTCGGGCGCGGTGCACCACGCCCGAAGAGCTCGGGCGGGCCCTGGCCGATCCCGATGTCCGGCGGTCCATCGTGTCGTGGACCCCGTCCTCGGACGCGGAGGCGGCGGCCATGGAGCGGGCCTACCGCCTCACCTTCATCCTCGGCGACCCGCCCGACTACGAACCAGGACCGGAGCGCTCCCTGGCCGGCATGGCCGCGGCCCGGGGCGTGAGCCCGCTGGAGGTGGCCTACGACGAGATGGCCCGCGACGGTGGGCAGGGCCTGCTGTACCTGCCGATCTTGAACTACGCCACGGGGAACCTCGACCACGTGCGCGAGATGCTGCTGCACCCCCAGGGCCTCTTGGGCCTGGCCGACGGCGGGGCTCACACCGGCACCATCTGCGACGCCTCCATGCCGACCTTCATGCTCACTCACTGGACGCGTGACCGGACGCGGGGGGACACGCTCCCCGTCGAGTACGTGGTGCGCAAGCAGACGCGCGACACGGCGCGTCTGTACGGCCTGTCCGACCGGGGCACCGTGGAGCCCGGCGCGCTGGGCGACCTCAACCTCATCGACTACGACGCGCTGTCCCTCGGGGCGCCCTACATCCGCAACGACCTCCCCGCCGGCGGGCGGCGCCTGCTCCAGAAGGCCACCGGCTACGTGGCCACCGTCAAGTCCGGCACGGTCACCTTCCAGGACGGTGAGCCAACGGGTGACCTGCCGGGACGCCTGCTGCGCGGGGCGCGCTGAGGCCTGCACAGGCACCTCTCGGCCGCGGATCGTCCCGCGGCACGGCAGACTGCTGGCGTGCAGACGCCGGCGACCGAGTACGCACTGCGGGGCAACCTCCACGTCGGCTACCAGGTCTGGGGCGGGGACGCCGCCGATGGCCTCGAGTCGGTCGACGTGCTCGAGTTCAACAGCGGACTGATGATCTCGATCGACGAGACCGTCGACGAGCCCCACTGGCTGCGCTACACCGAGCGCATCGCCGACTTCTCACGTCTCATCCGGTTCGACGCCGGCGGCCTGGGGCTGTCGGACCCCCTCCCGCTCGGCGTCGAGCCGTCACTCGAGGCCTGGGGCAACGACGCCCTGGCGGTCATGGACGCCGCCGGGTGCCGCTCTGCGGTGGTCCTGGCATCGATGGGCGGCGCCATGGCAGCGCTCTGGCTGGCGGCGACCCACCCCGACCGGGTCCGTTCGCTGGTGATCGTCAACGGGACGGCGCGGGTCGGCCAGGCCGAGGACTACGGGTTCGGGGTCCCCGAGGAGCTCACCAGCACGGCGGCCAGCGTCGACGTGCCGCTGGTCGAAGAAGGCGTGCCCCAGGACGTCGCCATCTTCGCACCCAGCCTGGCGCAGCGGGTCGGCTTCCAGGACTGGTGGAGCCGCGCGGCGCGGCGCGGCGCCAGCCCGGCCACCGCCGTCGCCTTCAACCTCCTGACGTTCTCCGCCGACGTGCGGTGGTGCCTGCCCGACATCTCGTGCCCCACGCTCGTCCTGGCCCGGACCGGGACCTACGCCGACCTGAGCCGGCACGGGCTGTACCTGGCCGAGAACATCGCCGGCGCGCGCATGGCCACCTTCCCGGGACCGGACCTGCTGCCCTGGGCCGGCGAATTCGAACCCATCGTCGACGACATCGAGGAATTCGTCACCGGCGCCCGCGGCGCGAGGGCCCGGACGCGGACGCTGTCGACCGTGCTCTTCACCGACATCGTGGACTCGACGGCCCGGGCAGCCGTCGCCGGCGACCGGCGGTGGCGCGTCGTGCTCGACGAGCACGACGTGGACGCCGGCCGCCTCCTCGACCGCCACGACGGCGTGCTGGTCAAGACCACCGGAGACGGGATCCTGGCCCGCTTCGACACCCCCGCCCAAGCGGTGCGCGCCGCCACCGCGATGGTCGACGCCGCCCAGGCGAACGGCCTGCAGCTCCGCGCCGGCCTCCACACGGGCGAGGTCGAGCTGCGGGGGGACGACATCGGGGGCCTGGCCGTCCACATCGCCTCACGGGTGAGCTCCATGGCCGGCCCCGGCGAGGTCCTGGTGACCGGCACCGTGCGTGACCTGGTGGTCGGGTCGGGGATCATCTTCGACGACCGCGGCCCGCAGAGCTTCCGGGGCGTGCCGGGCGAATGGCAGGTCCTGGCGGTGAGCGAGATCTGAGGGGTGCGATCCCAGGCGCCGGCGACCCGGCGCGCCGCGCGAGTCGCGGGGGACGTCGACCAAAAGACCTGGTCACCGGACCAACTAGCATTCGGGAAACGACACGACGGGATGTGGCGCAGCTTGGTTAGCGCGCCTGCTTTGGGAGCAGGAGGTCGCCGGTTCGAATCCGGCCATCCCGACTGCGGGGCTCGCGCCACCCCATCGGGCATCGACCCGGCGCCCCGGCGGACTGGGCCACAATGCCGGACGTGAGCGACACACCGGCCGACGCCGGATCGGGTACGCCGCGGGGTGCCACCCGGGGCGACGCCCCGGGCACCGGGCCCGGCGCGCCCGCCGGGGCGGAACAAGGGGCGGGGGCGACCGTCCTCCTCACCCTCGCCTCGGCCCAGTTCCTCATGACGCTGGACAGCTCGGTCATGAACGTCTCCATCGCCACCGTGGCCAATGACGTCGGCACCACCGTGACGGGGATCCAGCTGGCCATCACCCTCTACACGCTGGTCATGGCCGCCTTCATGATCACGGGCGGGAAGCTGGGGCAGATCCTCGGCCGCAAACGTGCCTTCATGATCGGCTGCGTCGTCTACGGCTGCGGCTCGTTCACCACGGCGATCGCCCCGACCCTCACCGTCCTCATCCTCGGGTGGTCGGTCCTCGAGGGCCTGGGCGCGGCGCTGATCATGCCGGCCGTGGTGGCACTGGTGGCCACGAACTTCGGACGCTCGGAGCGACCCCGTGCCTACGGGTTGATCGCCTCGGCCGGGGCCATCGCCGTGGCCGTCGGCCCGCTCGTCGGCGGCCTCTTCACCACGTACGCGAGCTGGCGCTGGGTCTTCGCCGGCGAGGTCGTCATCGTCGTGGCCATCCTGGCCCTGTCGCGTCGCATGAACGATGCACCGGCCGAGAAGGGCGTGCGGCTCGACCCCATGGGCACGCTGCTCTCGGCGACGGGCCTCGCTCTCGTGGTCTTCGGCGTCATCCGCTCGGGCACGTGGGGCTTCGTCCAGCCCAAGCCGGGTGCCCCGGTGTGGCTGGGGCTGTCCCCCGTGGTCTGGCTCGTGCTCGGCGGCGCCTGCGTCCTCGCCGCCTTCATCGCGTGGGAGAACCGGCAGCTGGCCCGGGGCGGGCCCGTCCTGGTCGACCCGGCCATCCTGCGTGTGCCGAGGTTGCAGGCCGGGCTGACGTCCTTCTTCTTCCAGTTCCTGCTCCAGGCCGGGCTCTTCTTCGTCATCCCCCTCTTCCTGTCCGTGGCGCTCGGGCTGTCCGCCGTGGCCACCGGGGTGCGGCTTCTCCCGCTGTCGGTCACCTTGCTGGCCGCCGCCATGGGCGTGCCGAGGCTGTTCCCCGCGCCTCGCCGCAGCGCGTCGTGCGCATCGGCTTCGCGCTGCTCTTCGCGGGGATCGTCCTCCTCCTGTTCCTCCTCGACGTCGGGTCGGGACCCGAGATCATCACCTGGCCCCTCCTGTTGGCCGGCCTCGGCATCGGGGCTCTGGCCTCACAATTGGGCGCCGTGACGGTGTCCGCCGTCCCCGACGAGCAGAGCGGGGAGGTGGGCGGGATCCAGAACACCGTCACCAACCTCGGCGCATCCATCGGCACGGCGCTGGCGGGCGCCATCTTGATCTCCGTGCTGACGAGCACCTTCCTGGGCTCGCTGGCGTCCAATCCCGCCGTGCCCGAGGAGCTGGCCAACCAGGCCCAGGTCGAGCTCTCGGCCGGCGTCCCCTTCGTGAGCGACGCCCAGCTGTCCGGCGCGCTCGAGAAGGCGGGGGTCCCGCCCGACACTGCGGCGGCCGTCACCGACGAGAACGCCAAGAGCCGCGTCGCCGGCCTCCGGGCCTCGCTCGCGGTGCTCGCCCTCTTCGCGCTGGTGGCGCTCGTGATGACGCGCCGCCTGCCGAAGAGGCCCGCCGGCGCTCTGGACGCGGCCGCAGCAGCCGATGCCGGTGGTGGCGGTCCGCCCGTCAGCTCCGGCGCAGGGTGACGCTGCACCAGGCACGCCGGCGGCACGAGGGACACGTCATGCGCCGGTCGTAGCGGCCCCGCGGCAACCAGATCCCGACGGGCAGCTGGAAGATCAGCAGGTCCAGACCGCCCACGTGAGCGGTCTGGCGGCAGCGCTGGCACTCGACGGTGAACGTGCCCCGCTCCGCCAGCGGGTTGTGCCCGGTATCAGCCGGGGCGTGGTGCTCGGGCCGCGCGCCCGAGTAGAGCGCCCGCTTGCCCGTGGGCGGCGCCACCGGGGATCCCGGCTGCACCCCGCTGGCCGCGCCGGGCTCCGAGGGTGACGGCACCCAGAACAGGGCCCGCTTGCCCAGGGGGTCGGGCGCCTGCTCGTGGCGCGACGCGCTCATCTCATGCCGCGGGCACGTCAGGCGCTCTGCATGGCGTCGTAGACGCACGACGAGAGCGTCCGGTACGCCACCGCGCCGGCGGACGCCGGCGCGTGCTGCAGCACCGACTGCCCGACCGCGGGGGCCTCGGCGAAGCGGATCGATTTGGGGACCGGCGGCTCGAACAGCGGCAGTCCGTACTTCTCCTCCACTTCGGCCAGGACCTTGCGGGCATGGGTGGTGCGGCTGTCGTACATGGTGGGGATGACCCCCAGCACGCGCAGCTTCTCGTTGGCGAACTGCCGGACGTCCTCGATCGTCTCGAGCAGCTGACCCACGCCGCGGTGGCTGAGCGCCTCGCACTGCAGCGGCACGATCACCGCCTCCGCCGCCGTGAGGCCGTTGATCGTCAGCACGCCGAGCGACGGCGGGCAGTCGATGAGCACCGCGTCATAGTCGTCGAGGACTGGCAGCAGCGCGCGGGAGAGGACGTGCTCGCGACCGGTGCGGCTGAGGAGGTGCACCTCGGCGCCGGCCAGGTCGATCGTGGCGGGTACCAGGAACAGCCCGCTGACGCCGGGGACGGGCCGGACGACGTCCTCGAGCCGGGCTCGCCGCACGAGCACGTCGTGCAGGGAGACATCGAGGTCGTCGGGGTCGAAGCCCAGCGAGAAGGTCAGGCAGGCCTGCGGGTCGAGGTCGACCATGAGCACCCGGTGGCCCTGTTGGGCCAACGCCACGCCGAGTGACTGCACCGTCGTGGTCTTGGCCACCCCGCCCTTCTGATTGGCCACGGCGATGACTTTGACGACCACGGCGGCGGAGTCTACGACTCCGGACCGCCGCCGCCCAGGGGCAATTCCGCCATCTGGGCGAGGGCCGGTAGGGTCGTAGACGCGGGGCAGGTGGTGCGGGTGGCGGCGGCATTCCGCTCCCTCGCCCCTCTGCGGGCGTACCAGCCCCGTGATCTGGGAGAGGAACGTGGCCGTCGCTCGCATGAGCCAGAAGATCGCCGTCGCCACCGTCTTCGTGTCCGCCATGTTCATGAACATCATGGACATCACGATCGTCAACGTGGCGCTGCCCACGATCGGCCGCGACTTCCACATCGCTCCCACCGCGGTCGACGGTGTCGTCATCGCCTACCTGGTCAGCCTGGCCGTCTTCATCCCCGCCTCGGGCTGGATGGGCGACCACTTCGGCGGGAAGCAGGTCCTGCTCGGCGCCATCGCCGTGTTCACCCTGGGCTCGGCCCTCTGCGGCCTGGCCCAGAACGAGACTCAACTCGTCGTCTTCCGCGTCCTGCAGGGCGCCGGCGGCGGGATGATGGCGCCGGTGGGCATGGCCATGCTCTACCGGGTCTTCCCTCCCGCCGAACGGGTGCGCACGGCCAGCATCATCACCATCCCCACCACCATGGCCCCGGCTATCGGCCCCGTCCTGGGCGGCTTCCTCGTGACGGCGGTCACGTGGCGCTGGGTGTTCTTCGTGAACCTGCCCATCGGCATCGCCGCCCTCGTCTTCGGGGCGCTCTACCTGGAACGGTCCGAGAAGCACGACGCCGGCCGCCTGGACGTGCCCGGCTTCGTCCTGGGCGGCGCCGGCCTCGGCCTCCTGATGTACGGCGTCTCGGTGGGCCCCCTGCAGTCGTGGTCCTCGACCGACGTGGTCGCCAGCTGCCTCGTCGGCTCCGCCTTGCTCGCGGTCTTCGTGTTCGTCGAGCTGCGCACCGAGCGGCCCATGGTGGACCTGCGTCTGCTGCGGGAGCGCCTGTTCCGTTCCACCAACATCGTCCTGTTCCTGGCCATGGCCGCCTTCTTGGGGATGCTCTACCTCATCCCCCTGTACTTCCAGGACGCCCGAGGACTCTCGGCGCTGCAGTCAGGCCTCTCCACGTTCCCCGAGGCGTTCGGCGTCATGATCGGCGCCCAATTCGCCAGCCGGCTCATCTACCCGTCAGTCGGTCCTCGGCGGCACATCGCCGGAGGCCTCCTCGGCGTGGCCGTGTGCCTCCTGGTCCTCACGCAGGTGGGTGCGTCCACCAACCTGTGGATCCTGCGGGGCCTGATGTTCGTGGTGGGATGGATGATGGCCCAGGTCATGGTGCCCACCCAGGCCGCCGCCTTCGCCAGGATCACCCCGGCCTCGATGGGGAGGGCGTCGACGTTCTTCAACACCATGCGCCAGGTCGGTAGCGCCACCGGCGTCGCCATCCTCTCGACGGTCCTCATCGGAGCGGGGTCGGTGCACCGGAACGGCACCGCCCACGCCACCACGGCATCGCCGGCCATCGGGGCCTACCACTACGCATTCCTGGCCGCTGCGCTCTTCGCACTCGTCGCCGTCCCGTTCGCGCTGGGCATCCACGACGCCGACGCCGCCGAGACGATCGTGCCCCGGACTCGCTCGTCGCGGCGCGCCGCCCGTGTCGCCGTCCCGCTCCCCGAGGGCAGCACGGCATGAGCGGCCGCGCCGTGTGCGTGTTCTGCGGATCGAGCAGCGGCACCGACCCGGTCTTCGTCGAGGCCGCGGCGCGGCTCGGCACCCGTCTGGCCGTGCGCGGGGTGGCACTGGTCTACGGTGGCGCTTCGGTCGGCCTCATGGGCGCGGTAGCCGACGCGGCCCTGGCCGCGGGCGGACACGCCACCGGGGTGATCACCGAGGCGCTGGCCGGACACGAGATCGCGCACGACAAGCTCCACCGCCTGCACGTGGTGCGGACCATGCACGAACGCAAGGCGCTCATGGCCGAGCTGTCCGACGCGTTCGTCATGCTGCCGGGCGGCTTCGGCACCTGCGAGGAGTTCATGGAATCGGTGACCTGGGCGCATCTCGGCATCCACGACAAGCGGTGCGGGATCCTCAACGTCGCCGGCTACTACGACGGCCTCCTCGGCTTCCTGGACCACGCCGTGGCGCAGGGGTTCGTCCGGGCACGGCAAGTCGAGGGCCTCGTCGTCAGCGCGGAGCCCGACTCCCTGCTCGACGGCCTGCTCGGGGTGGCCGGGCCCGCCCCGGCGGGCGGGGCGGCCTAGGCGATCGCCGGCACCAGGAGCACGTCGCGCAGCTCGTCGGTCTCCGCTATGTCGGCCAGCAGCGCGGCCGCCGACGCGTAGGGGCGCTCCTCGGGGCTGCCCTTCTCGAGCAGGGCGGGCCGGTATCCCAACCCCTCGAACCACCCCAGGTACTCGGCCACCGTCGTGCCCGACACGCGCCGCAGCATCTCCTCCTTCAGCTCGGTGGTGACCACTGGCCGGTCCTGGGTAATGATGCGCCGCGCGCCGCGCGCCACGCGACCCTCGGCCCCCTCGACGTCCATCTTCAACAGGCCGACGGGAGATTTCACGATGTCGTCGAGCGCGAAGGTCGGCACGACCACGCCCGGGTGGTCGAGCAGGTCACCCCCGTCGATGAGGCCGCCGTTCGACCCGACATGGGTCGAGTAGTAGGCCCAGCCGGTGCCCACGTCCGCCGCCACGGGGATGACATCGACGTTCTCGACGCCGTTGAGCCGCAGGGACGAGAGGAGGAGACGGCAGTTCTCCGAGTTCGGCTCGAGGGCGATCACGCGCCCCGACGTTCCCACCAACTTCGCGGCGAGCAATGCGTAGTAGCCGAGGTTGGCCCCCACGTCGACCACCGTCATCCCCGGGCGGCAGTACCGTTCGAAGGCCGCGGTCAGGTGCGGCTCGTACTCGCCCGAGCGCAGCCCGGGGGTGACCGCGGCGTCGGCCGCATCCGCGTACAGATCGACGCCGCCTGCCGAGCAACGCACGGCGTCCGTCCCGGCGAGCTGGACGGAGAACGCGGTCGGTGCCACCTGGTGCTCGATCGTCCCGAGCATCCGGCGAATGGTCGAGACGTCCGCCAGGTCCCCCGCCGCCGCGGCGTCCACGGCCGGGCGGAGCGACTCGGGCAACGTCGGGTAGAGCAGGTGCACCAGCTGGTCGTAGGTGAGCACCCGTTCGCCCGGCGCCATGGTGGCGTCGAGCGCGGGCACGGTGCCACCGAGCGCGTGCACGACGCCGTCACGCACGGGGCGCAGCGCCTCCTTCACCGAGTGCTGCCAGGTGCCTGCGGGGTGACCTGAGCCGTCCATGCCTGGCCCACGGTACTGCGGCACTGGCGATCGACGGTGCTCCTCGGGGCGTCTACCGCGGCGGGTTGCTCTCCCGCCCCGCCCCGCGCTCGGGCGTTCGGCGCGCCGCGGGGGCCACTGCCCCAGCACCGGCTCGAGCGCCGCCCCTCCCGCCGCGACCAGGCCCACCGCCAGCAGCACCGACCCGAGGTCGTCGAGCGGCGTATGCCACTCCGCGCCGACCACCGCCAACGACACCGCGAGCACCCACGACGCGCCCAGCGCGCCGGTGACCCAGCGCGCCGGGCGCCCCATGACGGGCCAGAGCGCCAACCACATGGCGAGAGCGGTGGCACACACGGCCGTCACGTTGCCCGAGGGGAAGGTGAGCTCGTCGTAGTAGGTGCGATCGACGAGGGGTTTGACCACGTGCTCGCTCAGGACGAACGTCAGGCCGGCCAAGGCGGCATAGACCGCCACACGAGGCACGACTCGCCGCGCCATGCCGACCACCAACGACGCCAGGACGGCAACAGCGATCACCGGCAGGGCCAGGAGCCCGGGCAGACGGGCCCACCCACCCCGGGGGTCCGGCGCCAGCCAGCCGATGATCGGGGCCTCGATTCCGCTCGCCGTGCGGCCGCCCGCCACGGCCAGCCCCAGCAGCACGAGGGCGGACAGGCACCCCACAGCGATGACTCCGAGGACGCGACGGCGCATCGGACGAAACCTAGGCGCGCCCGGAGGGGGTGCGCCCCAAGATAACCGCAGGTCGGGGCTTCATCGGGGCGCCGCGACGCCGGGCCCGTCGGTGGCCTCCCCATCGTGCTGGATCGCCGGGGTGCGCCCACCTAGTGTTTCGGGCACACAGGGGTGAGGCAGGGTCGGGTGGCGTGCGCGGCGAGCGCGCCGTCCGGACCGGCGTCCGGCACAGAGGGCAAGGGGATCGGGGGGTCGAAATGGGAACGAGAGCCAGGATGCTCGCTGCCGCCGTGGCGGTGCTGAGTGCGGGGGTCGGAGCCAGTGCGCTGTCCGTGACGCCGGCGGGCGCCAGCGGGATCAACAACATCAACCACATCGTCGTGCTGATGCAGGAGAACCGCTCGGCCGACACCTATCTCGGGCAGCTCAACTCCCAGGGCCAGACCTCATACGAAGCCGAGCCGACCACCGGGAACCCCAACCCGCTCGCCTCGGGCACCATCACGCCGTTCCACAAGACGAGCCTCTGCGAGACGTCGGACCTGAATCACTCGTGGAACGGCGAGCACCAGGCGTACGACAACGGCGCCATGGACGGCTTCACCGCGGCCAACGACATCAACTCGGCCAACGCCGACGCTACGGACCCGACGGGTTCGCGGACGATGGGGTACTACGACCAGACCGAGCTGCCCTTCTACTACTCGCTCTACAACACGTTCGCCACGAATGACCGCTACTTCCAATCGGTGCTCAGTCAGACCTTCCCCAACCGCTTCTACCTGCTCACCGGTACCTCGTTCGGCCACATTCGTAATGACGGCCCTCCGACCGGAGGATTCACCCAGCCGACCATCTTCAACCGGCTCGGAGCGGCCGGCATCAGCTGGAAGATCTACTACTCGCAGTTTGCGTTCGGATCCTTCTTCAGCTACGTGCAGCAGCACATGGACCACGTCGCTCCCATCTCCCAGTACTACGCGGACGCCGCCGCTGGGAACCTTCCCGCCGTGTCCTTCGTCGACCCCATCTTCATCGGAGCTCCCAACACAGAGACCGACGAGCACCCCTCGAGCAACGTCCAGGTGGGCCAGAACTTCTCCTACAACGTGGTCAACGCGCTCGAGTCGAGCCCGAACTGGTCCGACTCGGCCCTGTTCCTGACCTACGACGAGAACGGCGGGTTCTACGACCACGTCGCCCCGCCGGCCGCCGTGGCGCCCGACAACATCGCGCCGATGCTCCAGTCGGGGGACACGCAGGCTTCCTTCGACCGCTACGGCTTCCGGGTGCCCATGGCGGTCGTGTCGCCGTACTCGAAGCCGCACTACGTCTCTCACGTCGTCGACGACCACACTTCGATCCTGAAGTTCATCGAGACCCGCTTCGGACTCACCTCACTGACGGCTCGTGACAGCGCGGCGGACGGGATGCTCGACATGTTCGACTTCAACACCGCCAACTTCGCCACCCCGCCAACGTTCACAGCCCCGACGGTCACCCCGTGCACCGCACCGACCATCACGCTCCAACCGACCGACCAGACGGTCAATGCAGGGCAGCCGGTCAGCTTCGGTGCCGGCGCCTCGACCGAGACCACGCCCACGGCGCAGTGGCAGGTCTCCTTCGACCACGGGACGACGTGGATCAACGCCCCCGGTGCGACCTCGGCCACCCTCAACGCCGTGGCGTCGCCCTTCGTGAACGGCTGGGAGGTCCGCGCCGTCTTCACCAACCCGATCGGGTCCGCCACGACCAACCCGGCGACGTTGACCGTCGTCACCTCACCGCCGGCCATCACGCAGCAGCCGGTCAGCCAGACCGTTCCTGCGGGGCAGAGCGTCACGTTCTCCTCGGCTGCCACCGGGATCCCGAACCCGACCGTACAGTGGCAAGTGTCGGTGAACGGCGGCGCCACCTGGTTGAACGCCGCCGGGCTGACGTCACCGAGCTTCAGCGGAGTGGCCATCCCGTTCGTCAACCACTGGCAGTTCCGGGCCGTCTATTCGAACGCCGCCGGCACGGCCATCACCAACCCGGCAACCATCACCGTGACCTGACGGACGCCCGACGGCGTCGTTCGGGATAGGTGATAGGGCCGGGTAAAACGTCCGTCTGGCAGAGGATGCGTGTCGCCCCGCGCCGCCCATGAGCGGCGCTTCATAGCTCACGGAAAACGGAGGGCAGCATGCGGAGCCTTTTGCCCTTCAAGACGGAATCACTGGGGCAACCATCAAACACGGCTCCACGGCTAATGATTTCGAACCTCTAGGACTTCGAGAGCCCCCTCGATGCCGATGAGTAGTCCAGCTGAAATTGGCGTGCTGGTGGCTCGGAACCCCCATTGACATGACGTGTTTCCGCCGCATATGGTGCCGCGCCTCTCCGGTGTCGTTGGCGAGACCCGGAAGACAGGAGGGCGGAGATGAGCAGTGCTGAGGAGCTCGAAAGACTCGTCGCACTGCGCGACCGGGGTGTCCTCAGCGAAGAGGAATTCCAAGCCGAGAAGGCCCGCCTGCTCGGGCAGTCGTCGGCAGCTGTGGGGCCTTCGGAGTCGCCGCCTCCGACCGAGCCGCTTTCCCCCCAGCCATCTACCTCCTCGGAGGAACCGACCGCCCCCGGATTCGTCGCGTCACCACCCGGACCACCGCTGCCACCAACTCGTTCGCTCGCCCCCACGGGCGGCGACGGTGCGCAGAAGCGGGGAGGCTTTGTCCTCACGGGTAAGCAGGTCCTGATCGTTCTCGCAATCCTTGTAGTGATCGTGGCCGGAGCGGGATTGGGCATCGCCCTTAGCGGCAACACCACGCCAGCGGCGAGCGCCAGCGAGGTATTTCTGCAACCGAGCAACGCGCCGGGCCAGCATCCCTTCACCCCCAACGTCGGGACGGACGCCACGGTTCCCCCCACGGCCTCGTCCGCTCTGACCCCGACGAGCGGCACGAGCCTGGCCTCGTACTCGGGGAACTCGGTCGGCCTCTATGGGGGCACCTTGGATCAATCGAGCTGTAATCCACAGCAGATGGTCACCTATTTGGAGGCCAATCCCTCAAAGGCCTCGGCGTGGGCTGCCGCGGAGGGAATCTCGGTCGATCAGATCTCGAGCTACATCAACGGCCTGACTCCCATGACCTTGCGCTACGACACACGGGTGACCAACCACGGTTACGTCGACGGTCAAGCCAATGCCATTCCCGAGATTCTCCAGGCGGGCCAGGCGGTCCTCGTCGACAGCCACGGCGTGCCTCGGGCTCGCTGTTACTGCGGGAATCCGCTGACGCCCCCCATCGCGGTCAGCGAGTCTCCAAGCTACGTGGGCCCGCAGTGGTCCGGGTTCTCGCCGACCACCACCGTCGTCGTTGAGCAATCGACGACGGTGATCAACAACTTCACGCTGATCAACAACTCAACTGGTCAAGCCTTTAGCCGACCGACAGGAACCACGGGCACCTCGGATTCTCCAGCGCCAACCTGCAATAGCGGGCCGAGTATGCCTGGCGTGACCGTCTGCACGAATCCGACCACGACGACGCTTCCGCCAACCACGACCACTACGCTTCCGCCGACGACGACCACAACGGCACCGGGCGCCGATCCGGGGTCGCAGGCCGCCGCCACCGTTGCTGCCCAAGTGTGGGCCGCCCAGGCTATGAATAATTGTGCGGCACAAAACGGAGGTTCGCCGAACACAGCGCCGAACCAAATCCAAGTGGTCTGGGACCCTAACGGGCCCGGTGGGCCCGGCTTCGTCGCCGACCAGGGGGGCACTGGAAAAATCGGAGAAGCCTCGACTGGGCCGACCGCGCTTTTCGATGCCACGTTTGAGAATGGCGCCTGGGTGTTCATATTGCTGAACGCCAACTTCTGCTGAGGGACAGGGAGGAACTGTGTCGAGGGCAGAGGAGCTCGAAAGACTCGTCGCACTGCGCGACCGGGGTGTCCTCAGCGAAGAGGAATTCCAAGCCGAGAAGGCCCGCCTGCTCGGGCAGTCGTCGGCAGCTGTGGGGCCTTCGGAGTCGCCGCCTCCGACCGAGCCGCTTTCCCCCCAGCCATCTACCTCCTCGGAGGAACCGACCGCCCCCGGATTCGTCGCGTCACCACCCGGACCACCGCTGCCACCAACTCGTTCGCTCGCCCCCACGGGCGGCGACGGTGCGCAGAAGCGGGGAGGCTTTGTCCTCACGGGTAAGCAGGTCCTGATCGTTCTCGCAATCCTTGTAGTGATCGTGGCCGGAGCGGGATTGGGCATCGCCCTTAGCGGCAACACCACGCCAGCGGCGAGCGCCAGCGAGGTATTTCTGCAACCGAGCAACGCGCCGGGCCAGCATCCCTTCACCCCCAACGTCGGGACGGACGCCACGGTTCCCCCCACGGCCTCGTCCGCTCTGACCCCGACGAGCGGCACGAGCCTGGCCTCGTACTCGGGGAACTCGGTCGGCCTCTATGGGGGCACCTTGGATCAATCGAGCTGTAATCCACAGCAGATGGTCACCTATTTGGAGGCCAATCCCTCAAAGGCCTCGGCGTGGGCTGCCGCGGAGGGAATCTCGGTCGATCAGATCTCGAGCTACATCAACGGCCTGACTCCCATGACCTTGCGCTACGACACACGGGTGACCAACCACGGTTACGTCGACGGTCAAGCCAATGCCATTCCCGAGATTCTCCAGGCGGGCCAGGCGGTCCTCGTCGACAGCCACGGCGTGCCTCGGGCTCGCTGTTACTGCGGGAATCCGCTGACGCCCCCCATCGCGGTCAGCGAGTCTCCAAGCTACGTGGGCCCGCAGTGGTCCGGGTTCTCGCCGACCACCACCGTCGTCGTTGAGCAATCGACGACGGTGATCAACAACTTCACGCTGATCAACAACTCAACTGGTCAAGCCTTTAGCCGACCGACAGGAACCACGGGCACCTCGGATTCTCCAGCGCCAACCTGCAATAGCGGGCCGAGTATGCCTGGCGTGACCGTCTGCACGAATCCGACCACGACGACGCTTCCGCCAACCACGACCACTACGCTTCCGTCGACGACGACCACGACCGGTGTGGCCCCCCTCCTCGGAAGTACGCCACCGGGATCATTCAACGGGGGAATCAGCGGTTTTGGTCAAGTGGCTCCGGCCTACATCAGCCTGAGTGGCATCGCGGGGGCGGTTTGCAGGTGCGCTCTATTTCGTGGTCGAACTGGGGCGCACCGGAGGCAATGGGGCAGGGCCAGACCATCGACGGTACGGGTCAGACCGGGCCCATATCGAGCTGGCCGACCGTACCCGCCACAGTGGTCGCCTTTGATCTCGGGAGTTGTGACGGGGGTCCGCCCGCGTATAAGCAGGTCGAGTGGTATATCCCTCAAGACGGACAGACATTCAATCCAAGCAACGCAATGAATGCCTGCAACGGGGGCGTTCCCGATAACTCGGGCAACTCCGGGTAGTGGTACCCCCCCCCGCAGGTCACCGTCACGGGGATTCCGTCAGCGGCAAGGTCACGGACCAGCGGGAACTCCATTTTTTGGGAGGTGCTCCTTGGCGAAGTAGGCCGCAGCACGCCGGAGGATCTCGTTCTCCTGCTCGAGGCAACGGGTCCGCCGCCGCAACTGGACCAGCTCGTCCTGCTCGGCGGTGGTCAGGCTGTCTTTGATCCCGTCGTCGATGTCGGCCTGGGACATCCAACGCCGCAGCGTCGACTCCGAGATGTCGAAATCTGCGGCCACCTCGGGAACCGGGATCGTTCCCCGACGAGCGACGGCCACGACGTCATGCTTGAACTCCGGAGGGAACCTCTTTGGGCATGTTTCCATCCTTACAGCACGGACTCGCCGTGCACTAAGGATGTCAACCGATCTCTGAGGAGCCCCGCTCGACCCTTGTCAGACATGATCGAAGCGGTCTCCTGCGGAGTAAGCCACCGCTTTGTCCCTCACGCCCATCGGAAAGGAGACCGAACATGGTTACGCACGGGACCAGGAGTGCCTACAACAAGGGCTGCCGGTGCGACATGTGCAGGGAGGCGTCACGGCTCGCCCGTGCCCGGCAGCGTCAAGTTCCGCGAACACGGGACACCACTGGAAGTACCGACTTAGGTGTCGCACCTCCCTGGATGGTCGTTGCTGGCCTTGCCGGCGCAGGAGTGTTCTGCCTGTGGCGTGGGTGGAGGATCGAGGCCGAGGACCCCGAGACGAAGGTCGCGCGGAGGCGCTGGATTCTGGCCGGAGTCCTTCTTGGAGGCTTGGCGGCTGGACTGGCCCATCTCGCCAGTCGCCAGGACGACCTCGACGAGTGCGGGTGAATCGGGTGCCAGAGTGTCGCACCTAACCGGCGAACGGGGGCACGTTCGTGGGCGGCCGTTGGGCCGCAAGGCACGCGGGCCACGGGCTGGAGGCTCCGTGGACGTGGAGGTCATCGGGGAGTAGACATGCCGGATGCAATACATGATTGAGTACTCGATAAGCACAGAGAACCGTGATATCGCGCAAGCGAGGTTCCAAGAGACGGGAGGGCTTCCCCCGGGTGGGGCCACCATGCTCGGTCGGTGGCATCGACTGTCGGGGCTCGCCGGCTACGTCTTGTGTGAGTCTGACGACGCAGTGGCCGTTGGCAAGTGGATGCAGGACTGGACGGATGTCTTAACCTTCGAAGTCGTCCCGGTCGCCGACGACGCGCAGTTCACCGAGGTCATCGGGGGCTGACGCCCGCATAACCGCGGCCGGTGCGCAACAGCGAGCCTCGCCCTAACCACTTTCGTTGGTCTGCACGGGGCAGCCACAGAACGCGCCACCGCTCCGGCGTACGGGGGCAGGTGAGGGGTCGACCTCCGCGTTTCGATTCTGGCCATGTTCGCCTCGTGGTGTCGGTGTCGGTGTCGTCCGTCAGGACCGCACGGCTAGATGGCGGCGGCCGAAGGCAAAGGCTAGGCCGTATAGGACTGCCACCACCACGAGAAGGAATCGAAACCCCGTGATCAGCGAAAGGTACGCGAGCACTCCTCCGACGATCGCCCCGAGCAGATTTGCACCGAAGGCAGTGGTGGAAGAACCTACATCCTTGAAGCGTTGGGCGAAGACAAGGTTGGCGATGAAGATCGGGGCGAACGCGAGCGCTGTCGCCGCCACGAAGCGCAACACGACTGGAAGATCCAGCAACGATTCTTGCGGGACGACGAAAGATGCGCCCAGAGATACGAGCAACGCAAAATACAGCAACATCGGGCGCGGGAGCTTCACGTGTCGCGCGGTCTCGATCGCCGCGTAGACGCTCAGCAACACACCGGCGAACACGAGCGAGTACACGAACCAAGTCGTTCCGAACAAGAGGGCGAACTGTACGATGTTCTTTGACTCGAGCAACAAGAACGCCGCTCCCATCCAGAACAGGTCCACGAACGGAGCCATCTTCCTGAGCGGCCCGCTCGCTACCCGGACCACGAGCAGGGACGCCGCCAGGATCAGGCCTAGGACCAAGAGGTAGAAGTTCGGGATCGAAGGAACCAGCAGGTACGGGTACGGACGGTCGTCTGAGACCGGCGCCACCTCCTCTCCGTTCCAGAGGCTCGAACAGTTCGGAGTGTGGCCATCGAGCGCGACCGTGAGAACCGCCTGGTCGCGTCCGCCGAGGGTGTCTCCCACCTCGACACAGGGACGTGAGCCGAACACATCGTCGAGGGTCGTCGCATAACGATCGAGCAGGAACGGCTGGTAGTAGTTGTACATGACGAAGGTGCCGCCGGGGGCCAGGTGAGATCTCGCAACTTGAATGGCCTGGGTCGTGAGCAAGTAGTTCTCGAGGCCGACTGGTGCCGACTGGCCTGTCAGCGCTGTCTGGGAGTCGGGCAACGCATAGAGGATCAGCGAGTAGCGCGTTTTCGCGGCCTGAATGAACGCCCGCCCGTCGTCAACATAGACGCTGACGCGCCCACTCTCGTACGCGTGCTCTGGGTTGTTCCGCTTCCCGAGAGCCACGAGCTCCGGGTCGATCTCGACGGCGTCGACGTGGCGAGCACCAGCTGCCAGTGCCACGCCGACGTCATTGCCCGTGCCCGCTCCGATGACGAGCACGTCGGAAAGTGACCTGCGTGTCACGTGCCGGTAGGGAAAGAAATAGAAGGGCTCGATCTTGTGCAACGTGGTGAATGAGTACAAGGTCTGGAAGGGGATGTTGTTGGCCGAGACCGACACCCCGCGGTAGCTATGGCCGTCGACGGTCGTGGTGGCCTGACTCGTTGTGATCTTGTAGTAGGGGGACCACACATCCACGCTCGAGAGCGATTCGGCCAGCAGCATCAGCACCACGGCAGCGATAATCCCCCACTGCCACCACCGCTCCCTTATGCCTAGAAGCAATACGAACAACGCGGCCACCACCGCACCCCAGGCGATGGGCGGGAGCCCGACAAAAGAAAGCGCCGAAAATAGAGCGATCCCTCCGATACTGCCGATGATGTCGAAGCGGTAGGCGTCGAGCGGCTTGAAGTGTGCGAAGGAGCGCGCGACTGCCTGGCCGAGACCGGCCATCACGAGGACCACCAGCGCGAAGATCACTGGCAGGTTCACCCACTGCGGCAGCGGATGGTGCCCCGAGAAGCCCTCGAACGCGTGAGGTCCGTGCAGGGTGACGAGCTTCACGGGGAAAATGAGCGCGAACGCGACAAGGACCGCGAGGGTTGTTGGCGCTAGGCGAAACAGATTCTGTGACGAGTGAGCGCGCAGGAACCCCACCCCGATTCCCAAGAAGCTGGCCAAGAGCACAAAGTTCGGGATGTTCGACAGGTGGACGTTGTTGGCGGCCGTCCAGCGGATGAGTGCGAGCTCGAGGAAGAGCGTGAGCATGCTCAACGAGACGAGCCGCCACGGGCTCCGCTCGAACGTAAAGGCAGCAGGCCATGCGATTGGCTGGGGTGAGGTTTGGCCTCTGGTGACGTTGGTAGTCGTGGTGGCCATCAGTCGGTGTGGGAGCCATACGGATGCCATCGGGCTTCCCGGCGTCTTCGTCAAACATTATCGAAGCGCGGATCGGGATCTAGGAAGGCTTGGTATAGCTGTCCCCCATGCGCGCTATTGCGGGCCGAGGGGTGCCCCCAGGGTGCCGTACGGGGCGACCCCGCAGGGCCAGCTCACCCGCTCCCACCGACCGTCCGCGTTCCGCTCGCCGGCCGGGACCACTCACACGGACACGACACCACCCCGGGGCAGTCCACCTACCCCTCCCCGCCGTCCGCCTTCCGCTCGCCTGGCCGCCCCTCCCTTCCTAGCGCCCGACGGCGTCGTTCGGCACCCCCAACGGTGTGCGGGTTCAGGACATAGGACACCGCCTCTGGGCATGTGTCAAGACATAGGACACCACCAGTGAAGGGGTGCTCCTGTGGACATGGGCAGGTTTCTGATCGAGACGCATCTACGGACGGGGCGGCCGATCAAGGAGCTGGCCAGGACCCACGGGGTGAATGTCCGCTGGCTCTTCACGCTCCTGCGCCGCTACCGCCTCGAGGGCCCAGGCGGCCTCGAGCCACGCTCCCGGCGACCCAAGAGCTCGCCGACCCGCATCGCCGACCTCTACGAGGACGAGATCGTCGCGGTGCACAAGGCGCTGGCCGACGACGGACTCGACGCCGGTGCGGCGACGATCCACTTCCACTTGGCCCAGCGCTACGGTGCGCCGCCGTCGGTCTCGACGATCTTTCGGGTGCTCAAGGCCCGGGGCTTCGTCGCCCTCTCACCGAAGAAGCGTCCGAAGAGCTCGTTCAAGCGCTTCGTGGCCGACCTGCCCAACGAGTGCTGGCAGGCCGACATGACCCACGTGGAGTTCGGGGGAGGCCACATCTACGAGGTGCTCAACATGATCGACGACCACTCGAGGCTGTGCGTGGCGTCTCGAGCCATGAAGGTGGTCAAGGGCAACGACGTCGTCCGCGTCCTGCACAAAGCGGCCGAGAGCTGGGGCTACCCGGCTTCGTTCCTCAGCGACAACGGGCTCATCTTTTCCACACAGCGCCACCACCAGGTGGCCGGGGTGACCGAACAAGAGCTCTTCGCGCTCGGCATCGAGGCGAAGCACGCCCGGCCCTACCATCCCCAGACGTGTGGGAAGGTCGAACGTTTTCACCAGACCATGAAGAAGTTCTTGGCCAGGCAGGACATCGAGAGCCCCAAGCAACTCCAGCGCCAGCTCGATCGCTTCGTCGACTACTACAACGAGGTGCGACCGCACCGGGGCATTGGACGCAAGACACCGGCGGCGGTCTACAACGCACGGGACAAGGCGCTGCCCTCCCCCTCATTCGTCAAGGTGGGTGACCGACGGCTGCGCTTCGACCGGGTGGACAAAGCCGGCCGGATCACCCTTCGCCACCGGGGACGGCTCCACCACATCGGGATCGGGAACGCCTACGCGGGCTGGCGGGTCGCCATGCTCATCGACGGCCTCGACATCGAGATCGTGGGATTCGACGGCTCACCGCTGCGACGCCTCGTTCTCGACCCGACCAAGGACTACCAGCGCATTCCCTGAGCGACGGCCCAGGTCTATGGTGTGTCCCAGACGTCGGTGCTCGATGTCTTGAGACATCACACGGCGCCCCGGGCAGGATTCGAACCTGCGTAAAACGGATTAGAAGTCCGTTGCCTAAGTCCGCTCGGCCACCGGGGCGTGCCGGAGACAGCCTGACATAGCCCGACGCGCGACCCGACGGATCCGGCGGAGCGACGTGCGCGTGCCGTCCGACGTCGTCGGCCCGGCTCACCTGCGGGTCCGCGCCCGTGTGCCACACTTGGACCCCTCGGTGGGCGTAGCTCAGTTGGTTAGAGCGCCAGGTTGTGGTCCTGGAGGTCGGGGGTTCGAGTCCCCTCGCTCACCCCGAAGCACGCCGTCCCGGCGCGCCCCGCCCCGCCGCGCCGCGAAGCGGTGACGGGCGCAGGGCGAACCGGGGCGGCGGCGCCGCGAGGGCCCGGGGAGGGCCGGGGGAGGTTGGAAGGTGAGCGCAGACGGTGGTGCCCGGACGGTGCTGGTCACCGGCGCGTCCTCGGGTATCGGTGCGGCCCTCGCCCGCGAGCTCGCCGGGCGCGGGGACACGGTGGCGCTGGTGGCCCGGCGGGCTGACCGGCTGGACGAGGTGCTGGCCGGATGCCGTACGACGTCGCCGGCGTCGGCGCGTTGGGCGGCCGACCTCTCCGACCCCACGACGGCAGCAGACCTGGCGCTGGAGATCTGGGACCACTACGGCGGGCTCGACGCAGTGGTCAACAACGCCGCCGTGCCCATGCGCCGGAAGGTGACACGCCTCACCACAGCAGAGGTCGAGCGCACCATGCGGATCAACTACATCTCCCCCGTCGCCATCGCGCTGGCCGTGCTCCCCCGCATGCTCGAGCGCGGGGCGGGCACCATCGTCAACGTGTCGAGCCTGGGGGGCCGGCTCGGCATCGTCCACGAGGCCGCCTACTGCGGTTCGAAGTTCGCCCTGGCTGGTTGGAGCGAGTCGGCCGCCGTCGACCTCGACGGCACCGGCGTCTCGGTGAAGCTCGTCCTCCCCGGCGCCATCGACACCGAGATCTGGGACCAGCCCGACAACGACGACCCGCTCTACGACGGCCCGAAGGAACCGCCCCAGGGCATCGCGGCAGCCATCGCCGACGCGCTCGACGAGGACCGCTTCGAGTACTACGTGCCCGACATGAAGCCCGTCATCGAGGCCAAGACCTCCGACATCGAGAGCTTCATCGCCGGCCTCCGGGCCATGGCCGCCCAGGCCTCGGGAGGGGCGCAGTGAAGGCGCTCGTCTTCGGAGAGCCGCCGGCGGCCGACGAGGTCCGGCCCGTCCCGACCGACGAGCTCGAGACCATGCTGGCCCGCATCCCCTTCGGTCTGCACGACGTCGACGATGCCCGCCTGGTGCGCCCCGACTGGGTGGTGACCCGCCCGATCCTCTCGGGCATTTGCGGGTCGGACGCCAAGCTCGTGCTGGGCGACTTCAACACGGGCGACATCGACAACCCCATGGCGGCCTTCTCGTCCCTGCCGCACGTGCCCGGCCACGAGGTCGTGGCGGAGGTCGTGGGACTGGGCCCCGAAGCGCGGGGACTCGAGGTGGGCCAACGCGTGGTGCTCAACCCCTGGCTCACCTGCGGGCCGCGGGGCGTCGAACCGAGGTGCCCACCGTGCCAGGCCGGCGACCTCTCCCTGTGCTGGAGCTTCACCAAGGGCGTGCTCGGGCCCGGCGTCCACGTGGGCGTGATCACCGACGCACCCGGCGCGTGGGCCGAGCAGCTCTCGGCTCACGATTCGATGCTGATCCCGGTCCCCGAGGGCATCTCCGACGAGGCGGCGGTCCTGGCCGACCCCTTCTCGGTGTCGTTCCACGCCATCGTCCGGCACCCGCCGCCACCCACCGGGCGCGTCCTCGTCTACGGCTCCGGCGCTCTGGGCCTGACGAGCGTGGCCATCCTGCACGCCCTCTGGCCCGAGGTGGAGATCGGGGTGGTGGCCCGCTTCGAGGCGCAGCAGGAGATGGCCCGCCGCTTCGGGGCGGCCGCCGTGTTCCCGCACGAGCCGCGGCAGGCCCTGGTCGAGGCGCTGGCCGAGTGGTCGGGTGGCGTCCTCTACTCGGCGCTCGACGGCCTGCCCGTGGCGCACCCCGGCGGCATCGACGTCGTCTACGACACGATCGCCAAGGCCGAGACGCTCGAGGTGGGCGTGCGGGTGCTGGCTGAGCGGGGCCGCCTCGTCTACACCGGCGTCGCCACGCCCGAGCGCTGGGAGTCGACACCGATCTACTTCAAGGAGATCACCATCACGGGGTCCAACGCCTTCGGCATGGAGGACTTCGAGGGCCGGCGGCTGCACGCCATCGCCCACTACCTCCAGCTGGTGGCCGACGGCCGGCTCGACATCACCCCGATGCTCACGCACCGGTTCGCGCTCGACGAGTGGTGGCCGGCCCTCAAGGCGCTGGCGCGCCAGGACCGCAGCGGCGCGTTGAAGATCGCCTTCACGCCCAACAGCTGACGGCTGACGGCTGACGGCTGACGGCTGACGTGACGGCTGAGCCGCTCCGGGCGCCGCGCCACCGCGCTGCTACGTGCCGCTACGTGCCCGGGCCCAGCGCCACGAAGCGCTCGTAGCGCGCCTCGGCCGCCCGCGCCCAGACCGGGTCGGGCTCGATGGTGCGGCCCACGCCGGACCACCGCGCCGAGTCGTCGAGCGAGGACTCGAGCCCGGCCGCCATGCGTGCCAGGTACGCCGCGCCGCGCGCCGCCCCCTCAGGCACCGCGACTGTCTCGACCGGGAGGTTGGTGGCGTCGGCCACCGCGGCCATCCAGGCCGTGACCCGCGAACCGCCGCCACTGGCCACGATCCGGGTGCCCTTGACCCCGGCCGCATCCAGCATGCGCCGCACCACGAACCCACTCGCCTCGAAGGCGGCGCGCTCCATGGCGGCAGGGTCCGTGCCGATGTCGAGCCCATAGAGGTTGGAGCGCAGCGAGTGGTCCTCGAACGGGGTGCGCTCGCCGCGGATGTAGGGCAGCCACACCGGGACCCGGCCGGGCTGCGCCAGCCGCGGCGCCAGCTTCTCGCGGTCGGGCCCCGGGCGCGGCACGCCGCGCAACAGCTGGCGGGCCCAGTCCACGAAGAGCGCGCCGGCGTTGCTCGGCCCGCCGATCATGAACCGGTCCGGGGTGGTGTGCGGGTAGCTGACGAGGCCCGGCACCATGAGCCACTCGTCGCACACGGCCCACACGATCAGCGTCGCCCCGAAGATCACCAGCACGTCCCCGGGCTCGGTCGCACCCGAGACGATCTGGTCGCACAGAGCGTCGATGGTGCCGCCGGTGATGATCGCCTCGCTGTGCCGCACCGTGCCGGCCGGCTGCCCCATCGGCACCACCATCGGCAGCTGCGCCTCGGTCACGCCGACGGCACGGAGCAGCTCGGTGTTCCACCGGCCCATGGTGTGGAGGGCGCCGAGCGCCGCGGTGACCCCGGTGTCGATCGCCGGGAGGCCGGACAGGGCGTAGGTGGCCACGGCCTGGCAGGGCCAGTAGCCACGGGCGTCGGGCGCCTCACGGTGGGCCCAGCGCAAGAACCCCTCGGCGTCGGGCATGCTGCCGGGCGGGAGCTCCCTCCCGTCGGCCACGCGCCCTTCTCGGTCGCCGTAGAGCAGCCCGGGAAGCAGCGGCGCGCCCTGTCGGCCCACTGCCGTCAGCGAGGGGACCATGGAGGCCACGGCGACCCCGGCCAGCTCGCGCCCGGCGGCACGCAATTCGTTGCTGACCTGGTCGAACGCCTTGCGCGGCCCGGCCCGCCAGGCCCGCCCGGCGTCGTGGCGCAGGATGTCGGGCTCGGGCGCCACCACCCGGTGCGGTACACGGCTGCGCGCCACCACGTGCCCCTCTCCGTCGACGGCGACGGCCTTGACCGACGTGGTGCCCACGTCAACCCCGACGGTGACCCGTCCGTCCGGGCGCGCGCCCCCGGGGTGCTCACGAATCTGACACGCGTGTCATGATCACGACATTATGGACGACGACCGCCCCGAGAGGAGAAGTCCAACCCCATGACCGGCGCCCGCCCCAAGGCCCTCGTCACCGCCGCCGTGCGTGGCCCGGGCCTCGACCTGCTCCACCAGCTGGCCGATCTCGTCCTCGACTCGTGGCTGGACCAGCCCTCGCTGCGGATCTACAACGCACAACAACTGGCGGAGCGCACCGCGGCGGAGGGTGCCAGCATCGTCATCGTCGAAAGCGACAGTTGCGGAGCGGAGCTCTACGAGCAGCCGATGATCGCCGTGTGCAGCTGCCGGGGCGACCCGAACAACGTCGACGTCGCCGCCGCGACGGCGGCGGGTGTTCCCGTCCTGCGCGCTCCGGGGCGCAACGCCGATGCCGTCGCCGAGCTGGCGGTGGCGCTCCTCTTCGCCGCCACGCGCGGCGTGGTGGGCGCGGACCGCGACGTGCGAGAGGGCCAGATCTACCGCGACGGCACCATCCCCTACCAGCGCTTCCGGGCCTGGGAGGTGGCCGGGAGGACGGCCGGACTGGTCGGCCTCGGCGCCGTGGGGCGCGCCCTGCGCTGGCGCCTGCGCGGCCTCGGCATGGAGGTGCTCTCGTACGACCCGTACGCGCCCGACGCCACCAGCTCCCTCGACGAGCTGCTCGAGCGTTCCGACGTCGTCTCGATCCACGCACCGGTGACCGAGGAGACGACCGGCATGATCGGCGCGGAGGCTTTCGCCAAGATGCGCGACGGGGTCGTGTACCTCAACACGGCCCGGGCCAAGATCCACGACACCGACGCGCCTCGTGGCCGCGCTGGCGTCGGGCAAGGTGGGTGCGGCGGGGCTCGACCACTTCGAGGGAGAATTCCTCGCCACCGACCACCCCCTCACGACGTTCCCCAACGTCGTGCTGACCCCACACATCGGCGGCGCCACCTACGACACCGAGACGAACCACACCCGGACGATCGCCGAGGACCTGACCCGGCTGTTGGCCGGCGCCCGGCCCCGCCACGTCGTGAACCCCGAGGTGCTCGACCGCTGACACGCCCGACCCGCGCCCGCGCCGACGCGTCCGTTTGACGTGTCCGCCCGCCAACCGACGATCATCGCCACCTCCATCGGCTTCCAGGCCGAGGGCCCCGATCCCATGAACCTGCGGCCCGGTCCCTCCTACCGGATGGCCGCCGACCTGGCCGGGGCCGGGGCGCACCCACGGCTCTGCATCGTCGCCACGGCCGTCGGCGACGACTCGCCCCGGTTGGCCGCCGCCCACAACGCCTTCTCGAAGCTGGGGTTCATCAGCTCCCACCTGACGCTCTTCCCGATGCCCAACGTGCCCGACGTGCGGGAGCACCTGCTCGCACAGGACGTCATCTGGGTGGGCGGGGGCAGCACCGCCAACCTGCTCGCACTCTGGCGACTGCACGGCCTCGACGTGGTGCTGCGCGAGTGCTGGGAGGCCGGCGTGGTGCTCAAGGGCGTCTCCGCCGGCTCTCTGTGCTGGCACGTGGGCGGCACCACCGACTCCTTCGGGCCCACCCTGCAGCCGGTCACCGACGGGCTGGCCTTCCTGCCCTGGTCCAACAGCCCGCACCACGACGCCGAGGAGCAACGGCGTCCGCTCATCCACCGGCTGATCGCGGAGGGCACCCTGCCCGACGGCTATGCCACCGAGAACGGCACCGGCCTGGTGTTCTTCGGCGCCGAGCTGGTGGAGGCCTTCACCGAGGTCGAGGGCAAGCTGGCCTACTCGCTCACCCGGCACCGTGACACCACGCGTGAGGAGGCCCTGCCGACCCGCCTGCTCTGAGCGCCTCCCGGGGCCACGCCGGGCAGAGGTCAAGCCGGCCGGAATACCGCGGCGGACCGGGCGTTGTACACCCCGGGCGCTGGACCACACCGGACGACACCGGCGGGCCGTGCGGGACCGTGCGGGACCGTGCGGGACAGCGCCCCCCGAGGAGGAGACCATGCCCGCCATCGAGCTGACCACCGAGAACTTCGACGAGACGGTCGAGGGGAACGAGATCGTGCTGGTTGACTTCTGGGCCTCGTGGTGCGGGCCGTGCCGCGCCTTCGCCCCGGTCTTCGAAGCGGCCGCCGAGCGGCACCCCGACATCGTGTTCGGAAAGGTCGACACCGAGGGCCAGCAGGCCCTGGCCGCCCACTTCTCCATCATGTCGATCCCGACGCTCATGGCCTTCCGCGACCAGGTCCTGATCTACTCCCAGCCCGGCGCGCTGCCGGCGGCCGCCCTCGAGGACCTGATCGGCCAGGTGAGAGCGCTCGACATGGACGAGGTGCAGCGGGCCGTCGACGCACACCAGGCGGAGCACGCCGGGGCTTGAACGGACACCGGGACGTGTGCCGGAACAGGCTCTCGCGGGATTAGGCGGCGCCGGCCCAGTCGGACCCGGCGTGCACGGTGCGCGTGTCGCGTCCCGAGCGCAACACCCGCCCGGGGGCGGCACCGGTGAAGGCGCCGTCGGCCACGATGGTCACGCCGTTGACCAGGACGTGGTCGACACCCTCCGCCTCGGCGTAGAGCCGGCTCGACCCGCCCGGCAGGTCGTCGCGGCGGCGCACGGGGCCGTGGCCGATGCGCTCGGGGTCGAACACGACCACGTCGGCGTGGCCGCCGGGCACCAGTCGGCCCCGGTCCCGCAACCCGTAGAGCCGGGCGGGCACGTCGGTGAGCAGCCGCACCGCCTGCTCCCAGCTCAGCAGGCCGCGGGCCCGCACTCCGTCACCCAGCAGGGACGTCGAGTAGACGGCCCCGCACATCGTGTCGAGGTGCGCGCCGGCGTCGGAGCCTCCCACGATGACCCTCGGGTCACGCCACGTCTCGGCGCGTAGCGCCCAGTCGGCCTCGTTCTCCGGGAAGGGAGGGCACAGGCCGGTCCGCAGCCCGTCGGCCACCACCACGTCGAGCAGGGCGTCGAAGGGCGCCACGCCGCGCGCCCGCGCCACCTCGTCGACGGTACGACCCGTGGCGTCGGCGTTCTCCGGCGCGAAGGTCTCCTCGAAGACGAGCCGCTCCCACTGCGCCAGGGCACGCAGGATCCCGGCCTCGTCCGACTGAGCCCCGGCGTCGAGCCGGCGGCGTGTGCCGGCATCAGCCAGCGCGGCCGTGCGCTCGGGGAGGGGCAGGGCGAAGACCTCGCGCCAGCCGGGCAGCCCTTCGAGGATGGCGCCGGTCTCGAAGCTCAGCCGCAAGCGCATGGAGTGCGGCAGGGTGAGGGCCACCACGGTGGCGCCACGGGCCGCCGCCGTGGTGCCCGCGGCCAATTGGTTCCAGACCCCGTCGGGGTTCATGGCCGACACGCCGAGCACGTTCCAGTTGACCGGCCGGTCGGCCAGGATCGACATCGTGGCCAGGAGGTCGACCTCCTCCTCGCTGAAGCCGTTGAGGCAGCCGGGCACGATCAGCTCGACCGTGGTCCCCTCGTGGGCCCGCACGGCCGCCGCCAGGCGCTCGAGCTCGTCGCGGCGGGCCGCCCGCGACGGGACGGGGCGCCCGTCGCCGTCGTTGTGGGTGTGCGCCTGGGAGGTCGAGAAGCCCAGCGCGCCCTCGTCGAGTGCCGCGTGCAACGCCGCCTCCAGTCTGTCGAGGTCTTCCGACGTCGCCACACCGCCCACGGCGCGCTCCCCCATCACGAGACGGCGCAGGGTGGAGTGGCCGACCAGGAACCCCGCGTTCACGGCGATGCGGCCGTCGAGGCGGCCGAGCCACTCCCCGAACGTCGACCAGTCCCAGGGCAGGCCGGCTCGCAGTGCGGCCAGGGGCATGCCCTCGACACGGGCCATCATCTCGATCACGTAGTCGGCCTGCCCCGGCGCCAGCGGCGCCAGCGAGAACCCGCAGTTGCCGCCGAGCACGGTGGTCACCCCGTGGAGCGGCGAGGGGCTGGCATTGGGGTCCCAGAAGAGCTGGGCGTCGTAGTGGGTGTGCAGGTCGACGAAGCCCGGTGCCACCAATTTGCCGGTGGCGTCGATGACCGTGTCCGGCCCGCCCGACGCCGCGCCGTCGCCCGTGCCGGCGGCGCCGGGGCCGATCGCCACCACCCGGTCGCCCTCCACGAGCACGTCGGCCCGCACGGCCGGGGCCCCGGTGCCGTCGACCACCGTCCCTCCCACGATGGCGACCGTGGTCACCGGGCCCCCTGCGCCGCGGCCTGCGCGGCCGGGCCCGGGCGGACGACGCGGACGCGCTGGCGGGCGAAGGCCTGCATGCCCTCCGTACCCAGCTCCACTCCGAAGCCCGACTGCTTCCAACCGCCCATCGGAGCGTACATGTCGACCGAGGCGATGCCGTGGGTGTTGACGAACACGGTGCCCGCGTCGAGGCGGCCTGCGATGTCGTCCGCCACCGCCTCGTCGTTGCTCCACACCGAGGCGCACAGGCCGAAGTTCGTGTCGTTGGCCGCCCGCACCGCCTGCTCGACGTCGTCGTAGGCGATGACGGGCAGGGCCGGAGCAAACTGCTCCTCGGCGACGATGGCCGCGTCCGCCGGGGGCTCGACCACCAGGGCCGGAGGCACGAAGTAGCCGCCCGACCCTTCGTCCTCGGCCCGGATCCGCCCGGGCCGGAGCACCGCCGCGCCGGCGGTCGTCGCCTCGGCCACCATCGCCTCGACACGGTCGCGGGCGGCCGCGGTGTGCACCGGGCCCATGGTGACCTCCTCGGCCAGCCCGTCCCCCACCACCTCCGCCGCCAGTCGCTCGGCCAGGGCTCCCACCACCGCATCGAGGTGGTCACGCGGCACGTACAGGCGCTTGACGGCCATACACACCTGGCCGCTGGTCACGAAGGCGGCCTCGACCATGCGGGCCGCCAGCGTGGCGTCGACCTCCACGTCCGGCGCCAAAATGGCCGCGTCGTTGCCACCGAGCTCGAGCACGATCGGGCGCGTCGTGGCGGCGGCCGCGGCCATGACGGCCTGTCCGGTCCCCACACCACCCGTGAACGACACCATGTTCACGTCGGGATGCCCGACCAGCGCCGCGCCGAGCGCGGCCTCCGGTCCGTTGACCACGTTGAGCACGCCGGGCGGCAGCACCTCGGCCATGGCGGCGGTGACCAGCAGCACCGTGGCCGGGCACGTCGGCGGCGCCTTCACCACAACGGTGTCGCCGGCCAGGAGGGCCGGCAGCACCTTGTTCGCCATCACCGACACCGGCCAATTGAATGGCAGCACCGCGGCCACCACGCCGTGGGGCACCCACTCGACCCGTGTCGTGCCTCCACTGAGGCGGCGCGGCGCCAGCGCGTCGGCCACCACCGGCGCGAAGGCGGCGGCCATGCCGCCCATGGTGGCCGTGTCGAACACGGCCTCGATGTACGTCTTGCCGTGCTCACGGGTCAACAGGCGCGCCAGGTCCCCGGCCGCCACCCGGGCCGTCCCGGCCTCGGCGGCGGCGATCACCCGCGCCGCCCGCTCCTCGACGGGCAGGGCCGCCCAGGCCCGCTGGGACCGGCGCGCCGCGCGCACCGCGTCGTCGAGCTGCGCGGGCGTCGCCGACGGCGCCTCGAGCACGACTTGATCCGGCCGGGCCGGGTTCGTCACCGGGTAGGAGCCGCGTCCGCCGGCGACCACCTCGCCCCCCACCACCAGCCCCACCGGGACGGTGGCCTCCCCGCGACGCACGGTCGCGTGTGCGGTCATCTGACACCCCCCGGCCGGCCCAACGATGCTGACGATAGTGTCACCTTTCGTGGCAGGCGTCGAGGGGACGGTCCGGGGGGGCGCCGGGCCACGCTGCTCCCCGACCCCGAGCCCCGGGACGTGCACGTGCCGGTGATCTCGGTCGACGACCACCTGATCGAGCCGCCTGACCTCTTCGAGGGTCGGATGCCCGCCGCTCTGGTCCCCTCCGCGCCGCGGGTCGTCGAGGACGACGACGGCGCGCAGGCATGGCTCTTCGAGGGGAGCCGCTACCCCAACGTCGGCCTCAACGCCGTCGTCGGGCGCCCACGCGAGGAGTGGAGCATGGAACCGGCCCGCTTCGACCAGATGCGTCCGGGCTGCTTCGACATCACGGCGCGCATCGACGACATGGACCGGGCCGGCATCTGGGCCTCACTGTGCTTCCCGTCCCTCGTGTCGGGCTTCTGCGGAGCGGTGTACTCACGGGCCCGCGACAAGGAGCTCGGCCTGGCCTGCCTGCGCGCCTTCAACGACTGGCACCTCGAGGAGTGGGTGGGCCCGCATCCCGAGCGCATCATCGTGTTGCAGCTGCCGTGGCTGGCGGACGTCGCGATGGCCGCCGACGAGGTGCGAGCCAACGCGGCGCGCGGCTTCAAGGCAGTCAGCTTCCCCGAGTTCCCGGCGCAGCTCGGTCTGCCCTCCATATTCAGCGGCGCCTGGGACCCGTTCCTCGGAGCCTGCGAGGAAACCGGCACCGTGGTGTGCCTGCACACCGGGGCCTCGTCCTGGGCCGCGCTGCCCTCGCCCGACCCCCCCTTCGAGCTGCTCCCCACCTTCTTCCCCGTCAATGCGCTACTGGCCGCCGGCGAGTGGCTCTGGTCGGGTGTCCCGCTCCGCTTCCCGGACCTCTCCATCGCGCTCTCCGAAGGCGGCATCGGGTGGGTGCCCATGTTGATGGACCGGGCCGACTACGTCCTGGGGCACTCGGCATCGGGCACCGAGAGCCGCGCCTGGCCCTCCGACATGCTCCCGAGCGAGGTGCTGCGCCGGAACTTCTGGTTCTGCTCCATCGACGACCCCTCGGCCGTGGCCCAGCGCCACGTGATCGGGCTCGACCACATCATGGTGGAGTGCGACTACCCGCATGCCGACTCGACGTGGCCCGACACCCAGTTGATCCTCATGGAGACGTGGGGGGCGATCCCGGAGGACGAGCTGCGTGCCGTGGCCGGCGGCAATGCCAGCCGCCTGTTCGACCATCCCCTCCCGGCGGTCGACGACTGGCGCCCGCCGGCATCCGTGACTGCTCGCCATGACCTGCTCGCCATGACCTGCTCGCCGACCCCGTTGCCGCCGCGGGCGGGGCCGGTCGTGGACGCCGACGGCCACGTGGTCGAGCCGCCCGGCGCCTGGGCCGGGCTGCCGGAGTGGTGCCGGCCCGAGGTGGCCGCCGACGCGCACGGCTACGAGCACGTCACGGTGGCCGGCCGCGAGATCCTCGCCGTGCCCCTCGGCACCCTGGCGCGTCCGGGCTCGTCCTTCGACGACCCGGCCGCCTTCCGTCCACTGGGCGAGGCCCAGCCCGGCGGCGCGGACCCGGTGGCACGCCTGGCCGACATGGACGTCGAGGGCATCGACCAGGCGGTCCTCTACCCCACCATCGGGCTCTACTTCTCGGCGGTCGAGGACCCCGCCGCCGCCGTCCGCCTGGCCGCGGCGTACAACGACTGGCTGGCCGGCTACTGCGCCGGCGCCCCGGGCCGCCTCTTCGGCGCCGCCATGGTGCCGCTGCAGGACCCGGCCGCAGCGGCGCGCGAGCTGCGCCGTGCCGTGACCGACCTCGGCTTCGTGGGTGGCTTCGTCCGTCCCAACCCCTGCCTGGGGCGGTCGCTCTCGCACCCGGCGTACACCGTCGTCTGGGAGGCGGCCGAGGAGCTCGGCGTGCCCGTCGGCGTGCACGAGGGGAGCTCGGTGATCGTGCCGACGCTGGCTGCCGACCGTCCCTTCAACCCGCTCATCCTGCACGCGGTGTCGCACTCCTTCGAAGGGATGCTGGCCTGCGCACAGCTCATCGCATTCGGCGTCCTCGAGCGGCATCCCGGCCTGCGCGTGGTGTTCCTCGAGTCCTCGGGTGGCTGGGCTCCCTTCTGGCTCGAGCGACTCGACGAGCAAGCCGAGTCCTTCGGCGGCTTCTGCCCCGACCTACGCCTGCGTCCCTCGGAGTACTTCGCCCGCCAGTGCGCCATCAGCTTCGAGGTCGGCGAGCGTACGCTGCAGGCCCTGGTGCCGTTCGTCGGTGCCGAGCGCGTGGTGTGGGGCAGCGACTACCCGCACCACGACGCGACCTTCCCCGGTGCCGTCGAGATGCTGCGCGACACCGTGGCCCCGTGCCCCACCGCGGTGCAGGCCAAGGTGCTCGGGCTCAACGCCCGGCGGATCCACGGCCTGCCGTCGCGCCGCACCGGCCCGGCGGGGATCGTCGACGACTACTTCGCCGCCGTGACGGCCCACGACACCGCCATGCTCGGGGAGCTCTTCGACACCAACGCGGTCCTCGACGTGGACGGGGAGGTGCGCCGCGGGCGCGACGCCGTGCTCTCCTACTACACCGGGCACACCTTCACCTACGACGACTTCCGCCCCGCACCCGGCCCACTGCGCGTCGAGGGCAGCCGGGTGCACGTGGCCATCGACGTGCACCTCGGCGGCGCCGACTCCGTCGTGCACGACGTCTTCGAGACCCACGGCAGGCACATCACGTCCGTGCGCGTGAACGGCTTCGCCGATTCCCTGCGCGCCGCCACCAGCCGGTGAGCGCCCGGCGGGGGGCCGCCCCCGGTGGTCAGGAACCGGGCGCCGGTTGCGGGCCACGCAGCAGGCGTCCCGGGAGCTCCCCGGTGGCCTCGTCGTGCTCGCGCACCACGGTGCCCGACTTGACAGTCGCCCGGTAACCGTGTGCCCGCTGGATGAGCCGCTTCCCCGACGCCGGGAGGTCGTAGACCATCTCCGGGGGCTCCAGGGCCAGGCCGGCATGGTCGATGACGTTCACGTCGGCCAGATAGCCGGGCGCCAGCACGCCGCGGTCGCGGAACCCGTACAGCTCGGCCGTGCGCCGCGTCTGGAGGTGGACCGCCGTCTCGAGTGGCACCTGCTCGCCCCGGGTGCGGTCGCGCGTCCAGTGCGTCAGCATGAACGTCGGCAGGCTGGCGTCGCACAGCACGCCACAGTGTGCGCCGCCGTCGCCCAGGCCGAGCACCGTGGCGGGGTGGAGCAGCATCTCGCGCACGGCGTCGAGGTCACCCTCGGCGTAGTCGAACAGCGGGAGGTAGAGCAGCTCCTTGCCGTCACGCTCCAGCATCAGGTCGAAGAGCACCTCGTCGACGCTCCGCCCCTGGGCCGCGGCCAGGGCGGTCACGCTGCGCTCGGGGGCGGGCTCGTAGTCGGGCGGGTCGCCCAGAGGGAAGAGCTTGTGCAGGTTCGCCCGCAGGAGGCCGACGAAGCCACCGGGGCGGGGCTCCTCGCCCAGGATGGCGGCGCGCACCTCGGGCGTGCGCATGCGGGCCACGCGCTCGGCCAGCGGCAGCGAGGCGATGGCCTGGTAGGCGCGGTGGTGGGCGAAGGGGTGGGTGGCCGACTGGAAGCCGACCATGACCGACGCTGGCTTGCCCGCCACCTGGGGCACCAGCCAGGCGCCCCGCCGGTTGGCGGCCACGCCCCGGTCGACCCACTCGCGCCACAGGTCCGGGGCGAAGTCGGGCTGCAACACCTGGTACGTCACCGGCACGCCGGCGCGCACCGAGATCTCGGACATCCAGGCGAACTCGTGGTCGAGGTCCGTCATGTCGCTGGCCACCGAGAAGACGCGGTGCCCCGCCTTGCCGAGAGCCTCGCCGATGGCGACGAGCTCACCGGCCGCGGCAGTGGTCCCGGCCGCCAGCTCGCCGTCCTTCGCCCGGTGCAGCACGGTACGCGTCGTCGACGCCCCGACGGCGCCCGCCTGGACCGCCTCGCGCACGATGGCGGCCATCTCGGCGATCTCCTCGGCGCTGGCGGCGTCGTTGGCCCGGCCCTCTCCGAGCACGTAGGCGCGCAGCGCGCCGTGCGGCACCAGGCTGGCCACGTCCAGCACCCGGGCCGTGCGGTCGACCTCGTCGAGGTACTCGCCGAAGCTCTCCCAGTTCCACGAGATGCCCTCGGCGAGCGCCGTGCCCGGGATGTCCTCCACGCCCTCCATGAGCCCGATCAACCACTCGCGGTCGGCGCCGCGGGCGGGCGCGAACCCCACGCCGCAGTTGCCCATGACCACCGTCGTCACGCCGTGCCACCCCGAGGGCGAGACCTCGGGGTCCCAGGTGACCTGGCCGTCGTAGTGGGTGTGGATGTCGACCCAGCCCGGCGTCACCACCATGCCCTCGGCGTCCACGACTCGGCGGCCCGGGCCGTCGACCTCGCCTACGGCGGTGACGACGTGCCCGTCGACGGCCACGTCGCCGGTCGTGGCGGGACGGCCCGTGCCGTCGACGATGGTGCCGCCCCGGATGATCAGGTCGTGCATGGCCGCTCCTCCTCGCCGGACTCCGCCGTGCCCGGCTAGACCCAGCTTCGCAGCTTCTCGATCATGGCGACGGGATCGCCGCCCACCGGGTTGACGTTGAGGTGGGTGACCCCCGCCCCGGCCAACGCGGCCACCTTCTCCTTGAGGGCGGACTCGGTCCCGCACAGCGTCGTCGCCTCGAGCAGATCGGCGGGCACCAGGGCGGCCGCCTCCTCCTTCTTCCCCGCCAGGTAGAGGTCCTGGATCTCGGTCGCCTCCTTCTCGTACCCGTAACGGCAGGCCAGTGCGTTGTAGAAGTTCCGGCCTTTGGCCCCCATGCCGCCGATGTAGAGCGCCAGCATGGGCCGGCTCAGCTCGCGGATCGGCGCCACGTCGGACTCCTCGCCGATGGCGAACAGGCCGCCGGCGGCGATCTGCAGCGTCCCGAGCTCGGGGTCGCGCCGGGCCGTCCCCTCGGCCAACGAGGCTCCGAAGACCTCCTTGGCCCTGTCGGGGACGAAGAAGATCGGCAACCAGCCGTCGGCCAGCTCGGCCGTCATGGCCACGTTCTTCTCACCGAGGGAGGCCACCCAGATCGGGATGCGGGGGCGGACCGGGTGGTTGATGATCTTGAGCGGCTTCCCCAGGCCGGTGCCCTGCCCCTCGGGGAGGGGGATGTGGTACGCCGCGCCCTGGTGGCGCAGCGGCGCCTCGCGGGCCCAGACCTGGCGGCAGACCTCGATGATCTCGCGGGTGCGTGTCAGCGGGCGGTCGTAGGGGACGCCGTGGAAGCCCTCGATGACCTGCGGGCCCGAAGCGCCGAGGCCGAGGATGCAGCGTCCACCGGACAGCGCGTCGATGCCCGCCGCCGTCATGGCGATGAGCGTCGGCGTCCGGCTGTAGATGGGCAGGATGGCCGAGCCGATCTCCACCCGCTCCGTCTTGGCCGCCAGGTACCCCATGAAGCTCGGTGCGTCGAAGCTGTATGCCTCGGCCACCCATGCCACGTCGAGTCCGACCTTCTCGAGCTCGGCCACCTGATTCGCCGCTGCCTCGTAGTTGCCGGCGTAGTTCAGCTGCATGGACAGCTTCACGTGGTCCTCCCCTTCGTCCTCGGCGCCAGACTTGCGGCGACCAGGTCGCGCCGGGCGCCGCGCGCCGAGCCTAGACCCACCCGTCCCGGGCCCCCCGTAGCATCGGGCCGTGGCCGCACCAACTCCGATCGAGTTCGTCCTCTTCGACCTGGGCGGCGTCCTCGTCGATCCCGGTGGCGTCGGCCAGATGCGGGACCTGAGCGGCATCGACTCCGACGAGGAGCTCTGGACGCGTTGGCTCGCGTGCCGTTGGGTCCGGCTCTTCGAAGCCGGGGGGTGCTCGCCGGAGGACTTCGCCGCCGGCGTCGTCGGGGACTGGGGTCTCGCGCTCGAACCGGCCGAGTTCCTCGCCGCGTTCGCGGGCTGGACCGTGAACCCCTACGACGGCGCGCTCGATCTCGTCCTGGCCACGCGCGCCGAGGTCCCGGTCGGCTGCCTGTCGAACACCAACGTGATCCAGTGGGAGGCCCACTACGCGACCAGTCCGCTCCTCGATGCCTTCGACGCCCGCTTCCTGTCGTTCGACCTCGGCCTGGTGAAGCCCGACCGCGAGATCTTCGACGTCGTGGCCGGGCGGCTGGACGCCTCGCCGGAGGTGGTGCTGTTCCTCGACGACAACGCCGTCAACGTGGAGGCCGCCGCCGCGGCCGGCTTCGCGGCCCGTCACGCCCGGGGGGTCGAGGCCGCCCGCGTCGCCCTGGCGGAGGTCGGCGTCCTCGGCTGACCCGACCGGGACCCGACGTGCCCGTGTCCTGGTTGCGCAACACCCATTGCCCTGCGAGGATTGAGCCGCTCGGCACACAGGTGGCGCTGTGGGCGGTACGGGCGAGAACCAGGGGGGAGTCGGTGGGAGTCTCGACGAGTCCTGCTGGGCCGCGGCACAGAGGCGGCGGACCAGGCGGTCGGCGCCACCGGCGCGGCCGCTCGGTCCCGGGACGTCATCTCGTCCCGGCGGGCACCGCGGGGCACGGCCCCGAGCGGATCGAGTTCACCCCCGGCAGCGACGCCACCGGCGCGACGCAGCGCGTCCACTACCTCGACGGCCTCCGTGCCTTCGCTGCCACCTACGTGGTCCTGCACCACATCTCGTTCACCCAGCGGTCCCCTTCCCACGTCGTCAGCGAGCTCTTCAAGGGCGGCAACCTGGCCGTCGGGGTCTTCATCGTCGTCTCCGGCTACTCGCTCACCGTGGCGCTGCGCCGCCGCCCCCTCGGCTACTGGGAATTCATGCGCCGGCGCGCCTGGCGGATCTTGCCGCCCTTCTACGCCGCCCTGGTGCTCTCGGTCGTCCTGATCGAGGTGGCCGTCCACACCAGGACAGGGACCGTGTGGGACGACAGCCTCCCGCTGTCGTGGAAGGGCGTCGGGATCAACCTGGCGCTGCTACAGGACGTCTTCCCTACGCGCGCGCCGAACCCGGTCTTCTGGTCGATCGCCATCGAGTTCCACCTCTACTTCGTGCTCCCCGCCTTCCTCTGGCTCCGGAGGCGCGCCACCCTGTGGTCCTTCGCCCTGCCGGCGGCGGCCGGGACCGCCCTGCTGTGGGTGGCATGGGGCGGCGTCCCGTACATCGGGTTCCCGCCGCAGTTCTTGGTGCTCTTCCTCCTCGGCATCGTCGCGGCCGAGGTCGCCAACTGGCCGACCGGCCCGCTCACCCGGCTGCGCTCGATCGGCGCCACGTGGGCGACCGTCGTGTTCGTCGTGCTGGCGGCGGCCGGCGACGTCGCCCTCCAGAAATCACCGGACGGGTACGCCGCCGCACTGCTCGCCGGCGTGGGCACCGCGGTGCTCATGATCGGGCTTTCGACCGCCGGTGACCGCCACCTCTCCGTCAGGCTCCTCGAGTCATCGTGGATCGCCGGGATCGGTCTGTTCTCCTACAGCCTCTACCTGGTGCACGCCCCGATCATCCAGATCGTGTGGCAGGACGTCGTCCGCCCGCTGCACCTCGGGGCGTACGCCGCCTTCGCGGTCATGATGCTCCTCGGTCTCGTGGCCGCCCTGGTCGGGGCCTTCGTGTTCCACGTCTTCTTCGAGCGGCCCTTTGTCGACCAGCGTTCCATCCGGGCGCTCGGCTCGGTGATCCCCTTCGGTCGCCGGCGGATGCGCGACGCCCGCGGCGACGTCGTGGCCACGGAGGGCGTCTAGCGGAGAGGCAGCACCGGCGCACCCTGTGCCAGGATGCCGCCATGGTTGCCAACGGCCCCGTGCTGCGCCTCCTGCCCAAGCTCAGCGACGACGTCGCCTTCTTCTGGACCTCGGGCGAGGACGGCGTGCTCCGATTCCTGCACTGCAACTCGTGCGACGACTTCGTGCACCCGCCGGCGCCCGTCTGCCGGCGCTGCCTCTCGCGCGACCTCGCGCCGAAAGCGGTCAGCGGCCGGGGGCACCTCGAGTCGTACACGGTGAACCACCAGCAGTGGATCCCCGGAAGCGATCCCTACATCATTGCCTGGGTCTCCATCGACGAGCAGCCCGACGTCCGCCTGACCACCAACCTGGTCGACGTCGAGCCCGAGGACGTCCGCATCGGCATGCCCGTGCAGGTCGTCTTCGAGCACGTCGAGGACGTGTGGTTCCCGCTGTTCACGCCGGCGGAGCAGGGCGCGTGAGCCCGGCACCGGTCGAGGAGCCGATCGAGCGGCGGGCCGTGATCTCGGGCATCGGCCAGTCCGACGTGGGTCGGCGGCTCGGGCGCTCGGACCTCGACCTGACCATCGAGGCCGCCCAGGAGGCGATCGCCGACGCCGGCCTGACCCGCGACGACATCGACGGGATCGCCACCTACCCCGGCATGCGGATGGGCCCCGGTGGCTTCGGCGGCCCGCCCACACCCGAGGTGCAGGACGCCATGGGCCTGTCACTCGAGTGGCACGACGGCGGCGGCGAGGGCCCCGGCCAGATGCGTGCCGTGATCGCCGCCGCGCTCGCCGTGGCCGCCGGCCTGGCCCGCCACGTCCTCGTCTACCGGACCGTCACCGAGGGCTCCGCCCAGGGGACCGGGGGTCGCCAGGGCATCGGGGGCGGGGGCGGGGGCGGGGTCCCGCGCTTCGACGGCTTCATGCAGTGGACGCTCCCTTTCGGCGCCGTGTCCGCCGCCAACTGGCTGGCCCTGGTGGCCCAGCGCCGCTTCCACGAGTTCGGGCTGACGCGCGAGCAGATGGGGCAGATCGCCATCAACAACCGCCGCAACGCCGGGCTGAACCCCAAGGCGATCTACACGGACCCCATGTCGATGCAGGACTATCTCTCGGCGCGGATCATCACCACGCCCCTGTGCCTGTTCGACTGCGACGCACCGTGCGACGGCGCGACGGCGGTCATCGTGTCGCATCGTGACGTGGCGGGCGATCTCGACCACCCGGCGGTCCACCTCAACGCCGTCGGCACCGCGCTGCGTGGCCGGCCGAGCTGGGACCAGTTCGACGACATGACCACCATGGCGGCGCGCGACGCCGGCGCCGCGGTGTGGAAGCGCACCGACCTGCGACCGTCCGACGTCGACACGGCGCAGCTCTACGACGGCTTCTCCATCCTCGCCATCGTGTGGCTCGAGGCGCTCGGCTTCTGCGGCCGCGGCGAGAGCGGGCCGTTCATCGAAGGAGGCGCCAACATCGCCCGGGACGGGGTCCTGCCCCTCAACACGGCGGGCGGCCAGCTCTCGAGCGGGCGCCTGCACGGCTTCGGGCTCATTCACGAGGCCTGCCTCCAGCTGCGCGGCGAGGCGGGCGCCCGCCAGGTGGTGCGGGCCGGGGGTCGTCACCCCGAGGTGGCGGCGGTGGCCAACGGCGGCGGGCCCATCGCCGGCACCATGCTGCTCACCCGCGGCGTCTCGTAGGGCGGCCGGCGGAGAGGCGTCAGGAGGAGGGAGCCGGCGGCGCCGTCTCCATCGCCGTCGAGGGCGCGGTCCCGGCCAGGTGGTGCGCCGCCCGCGATGCCAGCGCCACCAGGGTCAGCGTGGGCCCGTAGCCGCTCGAGGTGACGAAGACCGACGAGTCGGCCACGACGACGTTGTCGAGCGAGTGCACCCTCCCCCACTGGTCGGTCACCGACGTGGCGGGGTCGTCGCCCATGCGTGCCGTGCCCATGACGTGGCGGCTCTCGGGGATGGGCGTCTCGCCCACCCCGTGGTAGGAGACGCCGGGGGATGACGTGTGGATCACCCACGCCGCGCCCATCTCCTCGAGCACCGACTGGAGGATCTTCCCGTGGTGCTTGGAGGCCGCCAGCTCGTGGTGCTCGGGCCGGTAGGTGACCCGGGCGACCGGGAAGCCCCGGGCGTCGCGGACCGAAGGGCTGAGGTCGACCGCGTTGGTGAGGTAGGGCAGGTCCTCGCCCTGCATGATGAAGGCCCACATGTGCTCGCGGAAGTTCGAGTCGCGCATGGCCTGCGCGTGGAGCCGTCCCCAGGGCGTGTGCCGTGCCTCCATGATGGGCAGGCCCCCGCCACTGTGCTCCACCATGCCGCCGCGGATCCACGGCAGGCCGGCGTCGGCCGCCGCCCGGCGGGACGCCTCGTCTTGGATCATGGCGTCGTCGTGGACGTGGGTGACCGCCCGACCCTTGTGCGGGTGCAGCGCCAGGTCGGGGAAGTGGCCCACCACGATGGTCTGGAAGTGCACCATCAGGGTCCGCCCCAGGTGCGGGTGCTCGAGCCCCGAGAGCAGCAGCAGGCGCGGGGTCTCGATGGCGCCCCCGGCCACGACGACCACCTTGGCGCCCATGGTGCGGACCGTCCCGTCACGATCCTGGTACTCCACCCCGGTGGCCCGCCGCCCCTCGACCACGATCCGGCGCACGAAGGTCTCGGGCTTGAGCTCGGCGCGGCCGGTGGCCATGGCCCGCGTGAGCAGCGCGACAGGATCTCCCTTGGCATGGATGGGGCACCCGAAGAAGGCGCAGAAGCCGCAGTTGTTGCAGGCGGGCCTCCCGTCGTAGGCGATGCTGTTGGCCGCCGTCGGGGCCTCGTAGGGGTGGAGGCCGACCCGCTCGGCCGCAGCCGACGAGAGGACGGCGCCGTACATGGGCGCACCCGGCGGCATCGGGTACGGGCCCGATCGCCACGCCGCGAAGGGGTTCGCCCCCTCGCGGCCCGCCACGCCGATGGCCCGCTCCACCTCGGCGTAGTACGGCTCGAGCTCGTCGTAGTCGAGCGGCCAGTCGTCCACCAGCGCCCCCTCCTGCGGGCCGAGGGCGGAGCGCATCCGGAAGTCCTCCTCGCGGAAGCGGGGCACCTTGCCGTCGGCGTGCGTCCCCCCGCCGCCCACCGTGGTGGGGATGGAGTTGACCTCCCCGACGTGGGTGTGCTCGCCCTCGTCGGCCGACCGGCGGAAGGCGCGCGGCTCCACCAGCGGGTCCGGCCCGAGGAAGTGACGCGAGATGAACTTGATCTCGTCGTTTGAGTAGTCCCCCGAGGGACGCGTCAGGTCCGTCGGGTCCAGAAGGTGGTTGCGCCCCTTCTCCATGATCACCACCGACCAGCCGGCCCGTGTCAGCACCTCGGCCGCCGTGGCGCCGCCCGGACCCGAGCCGATGATGACGGCGTCGGCGCTCATGGCCCGGAGACCTCGGCGTCGCTGTAGCCGCGGGGCTGCACGTCGCCCTCGTACCCGATGACGGCCCACGCCACCGCGTCGCGGTTCCCCCCGTACTCCGGAGCGCCGTACATGCCTTCGCAGCAGTGCTCCCAGAGCAGGTCGCAGAACTCCTGGTCCGCCTCGAGCCGCCGGCGCTGCTCCCGGAGGTCCGCCCCGGTGAAGTCCTCGCCCAGCGCGGCCAGCCCCTCGCGGTAGCGCTGCTGCAGCCCGACCACCGGACCGTTGAACTCGCGCTCGGGCAGGCCACTCGAGCCCTCGATGCGCATGCGCCAGGCCAGCTCGTCGAGCGGGACCAGCGGGATGAACCGGGCGAACCCCGCCTCTCCCCCCTTGCGGCCCGATGTCGGCCCGCCGGCCCAGATACGCGGCGGGTCGAAGGTGAACGCGCCCAGGAGCCCGTCGATGTAGTCGGCCACCCCGGCCTCCTCGGCGCCCGGTGCGCCCTGGTCGGAGGGCAGCATGCGGGCGCATGCGGCGCGCAGCGTGGCGTACTCGTGGTCGCTCAGCCAGATGGGCACCGGGAAAACGTAGCCCGTGGGCCTCCCGTTCGCTGACACCGATGTCAGGTCTGGCGCGGGCACCGGCGCCGGGGCTGCGGCGCCGGGGCTGCGGATCGCGCCGGTCAGCTCCCCGTGTCCGGCGAGCGCTCCGCGTCGACGGCGCCGATCCGACGCGCCAACCAGCCCAGGGCGCGCTCGTTGACGTCGAGCAGGGCGCAGACCAGGTTCCCCGTCTCGCTCGCCTTGAAGTCGACCAGCCGGCACCAGTTGGTCATGAGGCGGAAGCCGGGCCCCTGGTAGTGGCGGCCGGCCACCCGCGCCGGCACGGCCGGGAGGCGCATCGCCCAGGCCACCAGGCCGCCGGCCACCTCGGGGAAGCCGGCGCGGTGGACGACGACGTCCTCGTAGTGGCCCGTCACCACGTCGGCGATGTTCTCGAGCGCCTCGGAGCCAGCCTCGAAGTACGCCGAGTGCTCGGAGACGAGCGGATGGTCGGGCGCGTTGGTGGCCATCCTCGTTCCTCCGAACGTGGGCTCGCCCGGCGGCGAGCCGAAGATGCCCAGCTCCGCGACCGCGTCGCCCGGCGCCTGCTCGGCGAAGAAGTGCGCCTGACTGAGATGCAGCTCGCGCAGCTCGTCCACCGTCATGCCGGGGCTGCCCGCCACCACGACGTCGGTCGCCTCGAGGCCGCAGTCAGCCAGCGCGGCGCCGAGCACCACCGACCCGAAGCTGTGCGCCACCACGGTGAGCGACTGGGCGGGGTCGAGGTCGAGCGAGTCGACGAAGGCGGTGAGCTCGCTGGCTGCGATCACGACGTCCTCGTCGCACGCGACGGAGCCCTCGGCCGCCGCCATCAGGTCGGGCGGGTTGTCGTAGCCCTTCCACAGGATCACGGCGGTGTCGGGCGAGGCCCCGAAGAGGTTCATGGCGCCCGGCACCCACTCGTCGCACAGGTCCGCGCCGTCGCCCACCCCCGGCACCATGATCGCCACGTGCCCCGCCTCCTCGATGTCACCGAAGAGCAGCACGTAGTGCTGGAGCTGCGGTCGGTACACGAGGATGTCGGCACCGCAGTGCGCGAGAGTCTCGAGGAGCGCGACCCGCGCCGTGTCACCTTCCGCGGTGGCGCCCGCCAGGTCCATCCGCACCGCCGCCATGTTGCTGGCGGCACGACGGGACAACACCTCATTGCCGCGCACGCACGAACGTTACGTCCCACCCGACCACTGCCTGGTGGACCTCACTATGGTACGCACCGTGGGCGAGCTGCTCGCGATCGTGGCGGCGCTGTTCTTCGCGCTCGGGGACCGTTCTCCAGCAGAAGGGCACGCTCAGCACCGAGGCCGGGGGCGACGACCCGCGCTTCTTGGTCCAGATCCTGCGCCGGCCCGTCTGGCTCGCCGGCGCCGTCATGCAGGCATCGGGCTGGATCCTCCAGGCCGCCGCCCTCGACCGGGCCTCGCTGGTCGACGTGCAGTCGATCTGCGCGCTCAGCCTGGTGCTCGCGCTCCCGCTCGGCGTCTGGTTGACCAACCAGCGCGTCGGGCGCCCGCGAAGTCGCCGGCGCCGCGCTCACGCTGGTCGGCATCGTCTTCTTCCTCGCCGCCGGCCAGCCCCAGGGCGGCACCACCACCCCCAGCGCCGCCGCCTGGTGGGCCGCCTGCCTCGTGACTGCCGCGCTGATCGCCGCCCTGTTCCTCGCCGGACGCACGTGGACCGGGGCCGCGAAGGCCCTCACCTTCGGCGCCGCCGCCGGCCTCGGCTACGGACTCCAGGCCGCGGTCACCAAGACGTTCGTCACCGAGATCGGCCACGGCATCGTCCCCCTCCTCACGTCGTGGTCGGTCTACGTGATGATCCTCTCCGCCTTGAGCGGCTTCGCATTACAGCAGTCGGCCCTCAAGACCGGGGTACTGGCGCCGGCCATGGCATCGAGCAATTCCGTCACTCTCTTCTCGAGCGTGATCCTGGGCGTCGCCGTCTACGGCGAGTCGCTCTCCGAGAACGGCTCGGGCCATGTGGGCTCCGCCACGGTGGGACTGGTCGTGGCCATCGTCGGGATCGCCTTCCTGGCCGGCTCGCAGACCCCGGGTGGTGACGCCGCCTCCGCCGCGCCGGGCCCGTCGCCGGCGGACTGACTCACCGCGGCCGCACCCGAGTACCTGCCTGTGACCGCGGCGACCGACATGGTGGGCACCTGGTGGCTCTACGCGATCCTCTTCGCGGCCGTCGCGGCGTCGTGGGCCGGGGTGCCCGCTGTCGGCACGGCCGCCGTGGGGGCGGCCGGGGTGGCGGCCAGTCAGGGCCGCATGGATCTGGCCCTCGTTGTCCTCGTCGCGACCGTCGCCGGCGAGGTGGGCGGCCTCGTCGGCTACGCCATCGGCGACCGCTGGGGGCGCCAACTCTTCGAGCGCCCCGGCCGGCACCAGGCCGGGCGCGAGCGAACGCTCGAGAAGGGTGAGCGTGCGTACGCGCGCTGGGGACGCGTCGCTGTGTTCTTCACTCCCGCCATCGTCTCGGGCACCGCCAAGATGCGCCACAGCCAGTTCGTCCTGTGGAACCTGCTCGCCTCGTTCGCCTTCGCGGTTGCGGTGGCGGCCAGCTCCTACGGGCTGGGGCGGCTCGCCACGGGCCACCACACCGCGCACGACGTCGGCGTCCTCCTCACTGGCGTGGCTGTCAGCGTGCTCCTCACCGTCGTCTCCCGCCGCCGCAGGCGGGCCGCCCGGCTCAGCGAGGGAGGCCCAGGAGCCGGCCGGCGATGATGTCGCGCTGCACCTGCGAGGTGCCGCCCGCGATGCCCGACGCCTTGCTCCACAGCCACTGGCGTCCCCAGGGGCCCGCCTCGGCCGACGCCGGGTCGCGTCCGGTGACCAGGAGCGCCGCCTCGGACAATTCGAGGGTCATCTGCGTCCAGGTGAGCTTGATCCAGCTCGACTCGGGCCCAGGCTCCTCGCCCCGGCCCAGCCTCGTCAGCGTGCGCAGGTTGTGCAGTCGCAGCACGCCCAGGTCGACGTAGGCCCGCGCCAGGGCGTCGGCCACCAGGGGGTCGTCGAGGGCGCCGTTGGCGTGCGCCTCGTCGTAGAGGCGCGCCAGGTGGGTCTCGTGAACCACCTGCTCCTTGAAGGGGAAGTTCGTGCCGCGCTCGTGGGCCAGGGTCGAGCTGGCCACCGTCCAGCCGTGGCCCTCGGCGCCGATCACGTTCTCGGCGGGCACGAACACGTCGGTGAGGAACACCTCGTTGAACTCCGCGTCGCCCGTCATCTGCACCAGCGGGCGGATCTCGACGCCCGGGTCGTTCATGTCGACGATCAGCGCGGTGATGCCCTGCTGCGGTCGCGCCGCGTCCGGATCGGTGCGGGCCAGGCACAGCCCCCAGGTGGCGAACTGCGCGTACGACGTCCACACCTTGCGCCCCGTCACCAGGTACCCGCCGTCGACCGGCACCGCACGCGTCGCCAGCGAGGCCAGGTCACTCCCGGCGTCGGGCTCGCTGAAGAGCTGGCACCAGATCTCCTCGGCCGAGAGGATCGGCGGCATGTGGCGCAGGCGCTGGTCCTCGGTCCCGTGCGCCAGCAGCGTCGGCCCGACCAGGTTGATGCCCACCCGGTTGACCGGCTGGGGCACCTGCGACCGGGCGTACTCGCTCTGGTAGAGCGCCACCTGCACCGGGGTGGCGCTGCGGCCTCCGTACTCGCGCGGCCAGTGGACGCCGACCCAGCGGTCGGCTGCCAGCGTGGCCTGCCACTGCCGGCCCCACGCCACTTCGTCGCGCCATGTCGTCGAAGTCCGGCGGCTGGTGGTCGTGCTCCGAGAGCCAACCCCGGAACGAGGATGCGAACTCCTCGTCCTCCGGCCTCAGCGCCAGGTCCACATCGGCCTCCTTCCCGGTCGCCGCACCGCCCGCTGCACCGCCCGCTTCACCGCCCGCCTCACCGGCCGCCTCACCGGCCAACTCGACGCTGACATCGGCGTCACGTTAGTGGCGCTTGGGTAGGGTGCCCTGCCGTGACCCCACCGCTGCGCGCCACCTGGGTGCCGAGGATGGCCCGGCGCTACCGCCGGCCCGGCGGGCCGTGGGACGTCCCGACGCTCGATGCCCGGCTCAGCGCCCACGGAGGCGAGGTCGTCGACGGGGACACCCGGCTGTCGGCCGATCAGGCCGAGGCGCTCGTCGCCGCCGTGGCGGGCGGTCTGCGCGCCCGGGGCGTCCGGCGCGGCGAGGTGGTCGCCTGGCAGGTGCCCAACAGCCTGGCCGCCGCCGTGCTCCCCCGCGCCTGCTGGCGCCTGGGCGCCGTGGCCGCGCCGCTCCTGCACTCCTTCGGCGCCGCCGACGTCGAGGCCGCGCTCGGGCAGGTCGACCCACGCCTGGTGATCGAGCTCCCGGCCGAGGCCTGGTCCGACCCCGCCGCGCTGGCCGGCGCCGTCGGGGGTGCGCCGGTGGCGCCGGCCGATTCGGCGGCCCGGCCGGCCGACGTCGCGCTCGTCCTGTTCACCTCGGGTTCGACCGGGGTCCCCAAGGCCGTCCTGCACACCCACCGGGGCCTCAGCTGGAAGGCCGCGCTCATGGCGGAGGTCCACGGGTTGGGCGCGGCCGACGCCGTGCTGGTGCCGGCCCCCATGGCCCACATCTCGGGCCTGCTCAACGGCGTCCTCGTGCCCGGCGCCGCCGGCATGCGCTCGGTCCTCGTCCGGCGCTTCGACCCCGACCACGCCCTGGCCCTGGTCGGGCGCGAGCGCATCTCCTTCCTGGCCGGTCCCCCGACCTTCTTCATCGCCATGGGCCGCGCCATGGCCGGGGGCACGCCGGCCGACGTCTCGTCGCTTCGCCTGGTCTCGAGCGGCGGGGCCAACGTCACGCCGGCCTTCGTCGAGGAGACGGCGCGGACGTTCGGGTGCCGCGTCAAGCGCACCTACGGCTCCACCGAGGCGCCGACCGTCACCACGAGCACCGACGACGACCCCTTCGACAAGGCGCGCGACACCGACGGCCGGGCCGTGGGCGAGGTCGAGCTGCGGGTGTCGGATCCCGCCAGCGGGGCGCGGTGCCCGACCGGGGCCGCCGGCGAGCTGTGGGTGCGCGGTCCGGAGATGTTCGCCGGCTACGCGGACGCCGACCCAGACGGCCTCGGTCATCGCCCGCGGCGGCTGGTTCCGCACCGGGGACCTGGCCACGGTCGACGCCGAGGGCTGGGTCCGCATCGTCGGCCGCCTGAAGGACGTCATCATCCGCGGCGGCGAGAACATCTCGGCCTCTGAGGTGGAGTCGGCACTCGAGGCGCACCCCGACGTGCACCACGCCGTCGCCGTGGGCTACCCCGACGCCGCTCATGGGCGAGCGTGTGGCCGCCTTCGTCGAGACCACGGCGGCCTTCGACCTCGACGAGTGCCGCCGTTGGTTCGCCAGCCGGGGCATGGCGGTCTTCAAGACTCCCGAGAAGGTGGTGGCGCTCGAACGGCTGCCGCTGCTCGGCTCGGGCAAGGCGGACCGCGCCGAGCTGCGCCGCCGCGCCGCCGACGCTTGACGCCTGACGCCTGAGCGCCTGACGCCGGAGAGCCGGGCCCAACTAGCGTGGGGCCCATGTCCCGCCGGAACCTGATCCCCTACCTGATCCTGACCGTGCTCACGGTCCTGGCCCTCGTCTTCGCCATCCTGGCCATCACCGAGGAGCCGACTTTCGCCCTCGTGCTCCACGGCGCCATCGGCCTGCCGGGCGCGGCGTCCTCGTTCGCGGGCGCCTGAGCCGGCGCGGAGAGCGGGCTCCTAGGAAAGCGGTCGGCCGGCGTCGAGCCGGTCGCGGAGGATCCCGGCGATCCGGTCGCGGTGGAAGGCCGCGTCGCCGTAGCTCACCTGGTCCAGCTGCGCGCGCTTGAGGAACAGGTGCATGTCGTGCTCCCAGGTGAACCCGATGCCGCCGTGCACCTGCAGCCCGGCCGCCATGACCCGCCGGGAGGCGTCGGACCCCCACGCCTTGGCCATGCTGGCGGACAGCGCGCGGTCGGCGTCGTCCGCCGCGCCGCACCAGGCCGCGTAGTAGGCGGTCGAGCGCATCCCCTCCACGTCGACCAGCGCGTCGGCCAGCATGTGCTTGACGGCCTGGAATGATCCGATCGGCTTGCCGAACTGCACCCGGTCCTTGGCGTACTGCACCGTCATGGCGAGCACCTGGTCCGCCGCCCCCAGCATCTCGGCGCTGGCCAGCGTGGCGGCGCGGTCGAGCACCAGCGCCGCCGCCTCCTGCCCCACCCAGCCGGCGCGCCGGCGTCCCGTCGAAGACCAGCGCCCCGAGCTCGCGGGTGCGGTCCATGGCGGGCAGCGGCGCCGGTCGCCCGGCCGTCCCGAGGTCGACGGCGCAGGACCTCGTCGCGGGTGAGCACCACGGCGACGTCGGCCGAGGGCGCGTAGGCCGCCGGTGGCGTCGTGCCGCGCAGTCGCACGTCGCCCGATGCGACCTCCTCCGTCTCGAGGCCACCGGGGGCGAAGGCGACGCAGCCCACCGCCGCGCCCTCGGCCAGGGCCTCGCGCCACGGTGCCGTGGCGTCGTCGGCCCGCGCCGCGTCGCTGCTCAGGGCGCCGAGCGCCACCACCGAAGGCAGGAAGGGGGCGGCCACCAGGCGCCGCCCGATCTCCTCGCACAGGACGGCCACCTCCACCAGTGCCGAGCCCGAGGCCGCCCTCGGACTCGGGCACCTCCAGCGCGAGCCAGCCCTGCTCGGCCATGGCGGCCCAGGTCGCCGCGTCGTACCCGCTGGGTGCGTCCGACCCCCGCCCCACGACCGCCCCGGTGCCCACCCGGGCCCGCAGGGCGTCGTGCCCGGACTCGGCGTCGAGCAGCCCCGCCGCGGCGTCGCGCAGGGCCAACTGGTCGGCGGAGAGGTCGAAGTCCACGGCGGCGCAGTCTACGGTGATCCCTGACACGGGAGTCACCCTGCGGGGCGCCTGTGCCATGCTGCGGCGGATGGATCTGCGCACCACGCCCGAGCAGGAGGAGCTGCGGGCGGCCTTCCGGGCCTGGCTGGTGGAGCACCTGCCGTGGCCCTACGGCGTGGGGCTCCCGCCCCGCTTCGACGACCTGTCCGAGACCGTGGCCTTCGGGCGGCGCTGGCAGGCCGCCCTGGCCGCCGACCGGTGGGTGGGCGTGACCTGGCCGGAGGACTACGGGGGCCGCGGACTGGGGCCGCTCGAGAACTACGTGGTCATCGAGGAGCTGGCCCGGGCCCGTGCCCCCGAGCTGGTGGGCCGGATCGGCATCAACCTGGTCGGGCCCACCCTGCTGGCCCACGGCACGGTCGAGCAGAAGGAGCGCTTCCTGCCCCGGATCCTCGCGGCCGACGAGCTCTGGTGCCAGCTCTTCAGCGAGCCCGACGCGGGCAGCGACCTGGCCTCGCTGACCACCCGCGCCGTGCCGGTCGACGGCGGCTACCGGGTCACCGGCCGCAAGGTGTGGACGTCGTACGCCCAGTTCGCCGACTGGGGTCTCTGCCTGACCCGCAGCGACCCCGACGCGCCGAAGCGACAGCAGGGCATCACCGCCCTCGTCGTCGACATGCACGCCGAGGGTGTCGTCGTGCACCCGCTCGTGCAGTCGACCGGGGAGGCGGAGTTCAACGAGGTCGAGCTCGACGACGTCTTCGTGCCGGCGGACCGGCGCATCGGCGACGAGGGGGCGGGCTGGTCGGTGGCCGGCTCCACCCTGGCCCACGAGCGGGGCATCAACCCGCGCCAGCTCGTCATCCACACCCAGCTCATCGAGGAGCTGCTGCGATTGGCCCGCGAGAACGGCAGCTTCGACGACTGGCGCCTGCGCCAGCAACTGGCCCAGGCGGCCACCGAGGTCCGGCTCTTCCAGCTCCACAACTGGCGCTCGCTCACCCGCCTCTCCAAGGGTGAGGCAGCCCGGACCCGAGGGCAGCGCGCTCAAGCTCTACTGGAGCGAGATGTCCAAGCGGCTCCACCAGACCGCCCTCGACGTCCTCGGCCCGGCCGCCCCCCTGTGGGAGGGCGCCCCGGGCAACCCCGACGACGGCGCCTGGCAGCGCTCGTGGCTCTACTACCAGGCCTCCTCGATCTTCGCCGGCACCAACGAGATCCAGCGCACGCTGGTCGGCGAGCGCGTGCTCGGGCTACCCCGCGGATGAGCAGCGCGGACGGGAGGCCCCGGCGCGGCGGCCAGCGGCGCGGCAGGATGGGCCCATGACGAACGGCAGCGACGACTACGCCACGATCCGCTACGAGGTCGACGGCGCGGTGGCCACCATCACGATGAACCGGCCCGAGGTGGCCAACGCGCAGGACTCGACGCTGATCGACGAGGTCGACGCCGCCTTCGACCGGGCCGACGCCGACGACGCCGTGCGGGTGGTGATCCTGGCCGGTGCCGGCAAGCACTTCTCGGCCGGCCACGACCTCAAGGCCCTGGTGGCCGGTGAGGGCGCCGACCCCTGGGTGGCCCGGCGCGAGACGCCCGAGGGCAAGTTCGAGCACGAGAGGACGATGTACTTCGAGCGCTGCCTGCGCATCCACGACTTCCGCAAGCCGACCATCGCCGCCGTGCAGGGCAGCTGCGTCGCCGCCGGGCTCATGCTGGCCGCCATGTGCGACCTCATCGTGGCGGCCGACGACGCCGTGCTTCTCCAACCCCGTGCTCCGCCTGACCGGCGCCGGCGTGGAGCTGCTGGTCGAGCCCTGGGAGATCGGGGTCCGCAAAGCCAAGGAGTTCCTGCTTCACCGGCGACACCATCGACGCCCAGGAGGCGTGGCGCCTCGGGCTGGTGAACCGCGTCGTGCCCCGCGCCGAGCTCGAGGCCCGCACGCCGGGAGCTGGCCGAGCGGGTGGCACTGGTCCCGCCGGTGACGGCGCAGACGGTCAAGGACTCGTCGAACCAGACGGCCAACCTATGGGCAAGCGCGACGCGCTGCAAGTACCACTTCATGGCCCACCACTGGGTGCACAACACGGCCACGGCGCTCGACGCACTGGCGGCCCGCAAGGCCAAGGGCTCCATGCGCGAGGTCATCGCCGAGCGGGACCAGGGCCAGCCGGCCGGCGACGCCCGGGTCGTGACCGAGCCGCGCGCCGGGGCCTCTGGCCGGCATCCGCGTCGTCGACGTCGGCACGCGGATCTCGGCCCCGTTCTGCGCCGGCCTGCTCGGCGAGCTCGGGCGCCGACGTCATCAAGGTCGAGCTGCCCGGCGGGGGCGACTTCATGCGCACCATGGGTCCCTTCGTCGAACGGGACCGGACGGCGCCGACTACTCGCTGTCGTGGGCGGTGGAGGGCCGCGGGCGGCGCGGGGTGACCTGCGACCTGCGCCAGCCCGAGGGCAAGGAGCTGTTCACCCGGCTGGCGCGCACGGCCGACGTCCTGTGCGAGAACTTCCGGCCCGGCACCATGGAGCGCTGGGGCCTCGGCCCCGACGACCTGCCCGAGGAGCTGGTGTACGTGCGCATCAGCGTGTTCGGGCAGAGTGGCCCGTACGCGCCGCGCCCGGGGCTGGACCGGCTGGGCATCGCCTTCGGCGGCCTGCTGCACCTGACCGGTGAGCCCGACCGGCCCCCGGTGCGCCCGGGCGTCACCGTGTCGGACTACCTGACCGGCGTGTTCGCCGCCTTTGCCGCCGTGTCGTCGCTCTACGCCCGGGACCGCGGCCGTGACCCGGCCGGTGACCAGGCGAGTGGCCTGGGGGACGTGATCGACGCCCCCCTCTACGGCTCCGTCCTGCGCATCTTGGAGTGGACGCTGGCCGGCTACGACCGCCTCGGTGTCGTGCGCGGAGCGCGAGGGGAACCGCCTGTCGCACTCGGCCCCGCTGGACAACTACCCGAGCGCCGACGGGTCCTACGTGTGCATCGTGGCCGGCTCGCGACGCCAACTTCGCCCGCCTGTGCCGGGCCATGGACCGGCCCGAGCTGGTCGCCGACCCCCGCTTCGCCACCCTGGCCGAGCGGGCGGCCCGGGGCGACGAGATCAACGGCATCGTCGCCGACTGGACCTCGAGCCTGACCGCCGACGGAGATCGACGACGCGCTGCGTGGCGCACGACGTGCCGGTGGGCACCGCCTACAGCGCGGCCGACATCTTCGCCGACCCGCACATGGCGGCCCGCGGCGACCTGGTGCCGGTCGACGACCCCGTGATCGGGTCGGTGCGCCAGCAGGCACCGTTCCCCCGGCTGGCCCGGCGGCCCACGCCGGTCCCCCGCGGCGCGCCGCGCCTGGGCGAGCACAACCGCGAGGTGTGGTGCGGGCTGGTGGGTCTGAGCGAGGACGAGCTCGAGGAGCTCACCGCGCGCGGCGTGCTCTGACGGTGTGCTCTGACGGCGTGCCGGTCGGGCCGTCTCCCCGCGGACCCGGCTAGCTGCTGGTCAGCCGCCCCAGGTACTGGGCGCCACCGAAGGTGAAGATGCCGCCGTCGGCCGCCGCCATCCAGTAGCCGTTGGTGGCGTTGTCCGGGGCCATCCCGACCACGGGGGCGGCCAGCGTCATGCTCCCGGTCGAGCCCCGGAAGGGGGCCTGGCCGTAGCTGAAGATGCCGCCGTCGGAGGCCACGAAGCGGTAGCCCTGCCCGTTGGGCGACGACTCCATCCCCACGATGGGGCGGTTGAGCGCCAGGCTGCCCGTGCTGCCCAGGAAGGGCGCGTGGAAGGAGAAGATGCCGCCGTCGGAGGCCACCAGCCAGTAGCCGCCCGTCGACCCGTCGGCCGCCATGCCGACGACCGGCCGGTTGAGGGCCCGGCCGCCCATGGAGCCGTAGAAGGCGGCGTCGCCGAACGAGAAGATGCCGCCGTCGGAGGCCACCAGCCAGTAGCCGCCCCCGTTGGGCGTGGCCGACATGCCCACGATGGGCGAGTTCAGGCGCAGCGCGCCGGTGGACCCGTAGAAGGTGGCGTCGCCGAACGAGAAGATGCCGCCGTCGGCCGCCACCAGCCAGTAGCCGCGCCCGTCGGCCGTGGCCGCCATGCCCACGATGGGCGAGTTGAGCGACCCCGAGACCGACCCGTGGCCCTGGGCGGCGCCGAAGGCCGCCACCGTGCCGTTGCCCTCGACCTCCCAGTAGCCGCTCCCGTTGGCCAGGGGAGCCATGCCGACCGTGCGCGTGCTCGACACCACCGTCGAGGCCAGCTGGCCCCACGTCATGGTGACGTCCGAGGGCGGCGCGCACGAGCTCACCAGGACGGCGGCCAGCGATCCGCCCGAGTAGCCGGCCGGCGAGAAGGCCGCACCCATGGACAGCACCGGCGGGCCGGTCGGGCAGCCGCCGAACTGGTGGAGGATGATGTCGCGGTGGCCCCAGCAACCCGAGGGGTTGCCCGCGCTGCAGGCCGAGTTGGTCGTCGAGGCACCGCTCCAGCCGTCGTCGTACATCCAGTAGTAGTCGGCCTCCAGCGGCGAGGTCAGCCCGCCGGCCCAGATGGAGCCGCCCCAGGTGACGCCGGCGCCGTCGCTGAGCGAGCTCGGGGATGGACGGGTCGCTGCCGGCGTTGGCCCCGCCCTGCGCGTAGATGTCGAGCTGCGACGTCATGTACTGGACCGGCGGCAGGCCGCGGTCGACACGTTCGGCGTTGACGATGGCGAAGATCTGCTCGGGTGCGGGCAGCGCGGCGAGCGACGACTCGGACACGCTCATGGGCCCCACGCCCTCCTGGGCGCGGCCGGCGTTGACGTCGGTGAGCCAGTCGGCGCCCGCCGGCGCGATGTTGCCCGGCGGGTTGGCCGGCGGCAAGATCCCGGCCGCTCCGGCCACGCCGCCCGGGAGGCCGACAGCGGCACCGCTGCAGACCAGGGCGACGATCGGCACGAGCAGTGTGGCGGCGCGACGACGAGCGCGGTGCACCATGTCTTCCCCTCTGTCGACTCCTCTTCCGAGGGTCGGTATCGGGAAGAATCGTCAGTGGATTGAACGGGTGCGCCGACCGCGCATCGCCGACGCGCCGCCCTTGCCGAGACGTCCGGGCGCGTCTGACGCCCAGCGTGCACGAGGGTTCGCCCGAGCGTCGCGGCGGTGCCACCCCGGCCGGGCACGATGCCAGTGTTGTGTCTGTGTTGTCCCCGGCGCGATCGGCGGCGCGATCGGCGGCACGACGCGCCGAGGCGCCCGTCACCCCCGTGGCAGGCCCAGGACGCGCTCGGCCACGATGTTGCGTTGGATCTCCGAAGTGCCCCCGGCGATGGTGCCCGAGAACGACCGCAGGTACTGCACGACCCAGGCCCCGTCGTAGAAGGAGCCCTTGGCGCTCTCGCCGACGGAGTCCTCCTCGAAGTGGGCCTTGTCCCACTCGGTGAAGCGGTTCGGCCCCGGGCCCCCGAGGTCGAGGCCCTCCAGCCCGAGGGCTTCGGCGGCCAGCAGGCACGCACGCTGCTCCGCCTCGCTGCTGAAGAGCTTGAGCACGACGTGCTCGTGAGGCATCTCGCCCCGGCGCGACTTGGCGAAGCCCCGGTAGCCCAGACAGCGCATGGCGGCGGTGTCCGTGGCCAGCCTCCCGACCGCCTCGGCCAGCCGCGGGTCGTCTCCCAGCACGCCACCCCGCCCGTCGGGGCGGCGGGCCAGCCGCACCAGGCCTTCGAGCGTGCGCTCCATCTTGTGCACGTTCATCAGCCAGAGCAGGCCGCGCTCGTGGCGCAGCGAACCCTGGCTCACCGCCCAGCCCTGGTGCAGCTCGCCGAGCAGGTTCTCCTCGGGCACCTCGACGTCGGTGAAGAACACCTCGTTGAAGTCGGCGTGGTGCGGATCGGTCAGCTCGGGCAGCGGGCGGCACGAGATGCCCGGCGTGCGCATGTCCACGATGAGGGCGCTGATCCCGCGGTGCTTGGCCGCTTCGGGATCGCTGCGCACGTAGCACAGGCACAGGTCGGCCTCGTGCGCGCCCGACGTCCAGACCTTCTGCCCGTTGATGACGAAGTGGCCGTCGCGTCGCTCGGCCCTGGTGCGCAACGAGGCCAGGTCGCTCCCGGCGTTGGGCTCGCTCATGCCGAGGCACCACGTCATCTCGCCCTTGAGCGTGGGGACGACGTAGCGCTCCTTCTGCGCGTCGGTGCCGAACTCCACCACCGATGCGGCGCAGATGGAGAGGCCCTGCGGGTTGAGGGAGCGGGGCACCATGCGCTCGGTGACGACCTCGAAGTAGGCCATCTGCTCCTCCGGCGTGGCGTTGCGGCCTCCGAGCTCGGGCGGCCAACCCGGCACCAGGTAGCCCGCCTCGAACAGTGCGCGCTGGAAGGCACGGGCCCATCCCGGCAGGTGTGCCGAGGACCTCCGCGTCTCGGCCGCCATGGACTCGGCCGAGGGCATGTGGTCGTCGAGCCAGGCCTCGAACTCGCGGCGGAACCCGGTCAGCGACTCGTCGGGGGCCAGGCGCACGGGCTCAGGCCCCCGCCCCGGGCCGCGAGGCGCTCACGACCCGGGCTCCGGGTCCTTGGGCTGGCCCAGGATCCGCTCCGCGATGACGTTGCGCTGCACCTCGCTCGTGCCCCCGGCGATGGTGAGGCAGCGGGTGGAGAGGAACCCCTCCTCCCAGCGCCGCGCCGGGCCGTCGAGCACCGCGCCCTGCGCGCCGTGGAGGGCCATGCCCGCCTCCTGCACGCGCTGCTCGTGCTCCACCCCGAGCAGCTTGCGCACGCTCGAGCCCGCCCCGGGATCGACCCCCGAGAGCGTGCGCATGGTGGAGCGGCGGCCGAGCAGGGCCAGGGACTGCGCCTCGGCGATCAGGTGCCCGACGCGATCGTGCAGGCTGTCGGGAACCGGGTCGCCTCGCTCGGCCCGCCGGGCCACCGAGCGCACCAGGGACTCCACGCCGGGGCCGAAGGAGGCGCCGGCCGACATGGAGACGCGCTCGTTGGCCAGCGTGGTGCGCCCGATGCGCCACCCCTCCCCCGGCGCGCCCACCACCGCGTCGTCGGGCACGAACACGTCGTTGAAGAAGACCTCGTTGAACATGGCCGCACCCGTCAGCTCCCGCAGCGGGCGGATGTCGAGCCCCTCGACGCGCATGTCGACCACGAAGTAGGTGATGCCGGCGTGCTTGGGCGCGTCGGGGTCGGAGCGGGCCAGGCAGATGCCGAAGTCGGCGAACTGGGCCAGCGACGTCCACACCTTCTGGCCGTTGAGCACCCACCCGCCCTCGACCCGCTCGGCCCGCGTGCTGAGCGACGCCAGGTCGGAGCCCGCGCCCGGCTCGCTGAAGAGCTGGCACCAGTTGAGGGTGCCGAGCAGCGTGGGCCGGACCCAGCGCTCCTGCTGCTCCGGCGTGCCGTGGGCGATCAGGGTGGGCAGCGCCCAGGCGCCCACGGCGAGGTTCGGTCGGATCACCGCGGCCGCCGCCAGCTCCTCGTCGATGACCAGCTGCTCGAGCGGTGAGGCGCCCCGCCCCCAGGGGGCGGGCCAGTGCGGCATGATCAGCCCCGCCTCGGCCAGGGCGGCCCGGCGCTCGGCCTCGGGAACGGCGGCCACGTGCTCGACCACGGGGCGGATCGCGGCGCGCACCTGCTCGGATTCCTCGGGCAGGTCCGCGCCCAGGTCCCGACGCGCCCCGCCCACCGCCAACGACGCCAGCTCGTGCTCGAGCGCGCCCACGTCGCCACCGGCCACGAGCTGCAGGGTGGCCATGGCCCGCCGGAGGTAGAGGTGGGCGTCGTGCTCCCACGTGAAGCCGATGCCGCCGAGGATCTGGATGCACCGCTTGGCGCACTGGGCCGCCGCCTCGAGCGCCACCGCGCCCGCGATGTGCGAGCTGAGCGCCCGCTCGCCGCCGCCGGCACCGCCCGGGTCGTGACCGTCACCGGCGGGCTCGCTCCACGCCGCCGCGGCGTCCCATGCCACGGCCGCCGCCCGCTCGACCAGCACGAGCATGTCGGCCAGCGCGTGCTTCACCGCCTGGAACTGCCCGATGGGCCGGCCGAACTGCACGCGCACCTTGGCGTAGTCCGAGGCCGTGTCGAGGCACCAGCGCGCCACCCCGGCGCACTCCGCCGCGGAGAGGACGAGCGCGAGCCCGCGCACGTCCTCGTCGGGCAGCCACACGCCCCCGTCGGCCGGCCACCCGGCGCCGTCGAGCTCGAGCGAGACCACGGCCCGGGTCCGGTCCAACGCCGGCAACGGTGTGGCCCGCACCGCGGCACCGGCGCCCTCGCCGTCACGCTCGAGCAGCAGCCAAGCGGTCCCGCCTGCTTCACCGCGGTCCACCGGGACGAGCACCAGTGGCGCGTCGTCCTGGCCCAGCACCGGGCGCACGGTGCCGGTCAGGCGCAGCTCGCCCCGCGTGCCGCCGCCCACTCCCAGCGGCGCGGCACCCAGAGCGACAGCGGCGGTGAGCGTGCCGTCGGCCAGGCCGGGCAGGAGCCGGCGCCGCACCGCCTCGTCGGGATGGCGGGCCAGGGCGGCCGACACCAGCACGGTGGGGAGGAGCGGTCCCGGCAGCAGGGCGCGCCCGAGCTCCTCGAGCACCACTGCCAGCTCCGCCAGCGTGAAGCCCTGGCCGCCGGCGTCCTCGGGCAGGTGCAGCCCGAGCCATCCCTGCGCGGCCATCTTCTCCCACACGTCGGGAAGGGGAACGGCCTCGGCGGCGACTTCGCCCCCCTGTCCGGGCAGCCCGGGCGGGACGGCCCCGCCGGTGGCGTTGGCGGCTTCGGCGGCCTCGGCCGGGGCCCGGGCCACACTCGGCGGGCAGTGCGTCTGCGCCCACCGCTCGACGGCGAGTCGGAGCGCCTCGTGGTCCTCGGTGACGGCGATCGGCATCAGGCCCCTTCCTCGACCGGGACCGGCGCACCGTCCCGGAACAGCGTGATGGCGCCCACGGGGCATCCCAGCGCCGCGGTGCGCAGCCGCTCCTCGTCCGTGGCCGCCGGGTCGAGGACGACGGCGTGGCCGTCGTCGGCCAGGTCGAACGTGCCGGGGGCCCAGAACACGCAGTTGCCCGACCCCATGCAGCGGTCGCGGTCGATGCGGATCTCGATGCGCTCGGTCATGGGGAGCCGAACCTATCCGGCCGGGGCGAACACCACCGGGAGGGAGAGCGGTGAGCGGAAGGCGAGCCCCTCCATGCGGGGGATCTCGACGTCGGGATCCAAGGTGAAGGGGCCGAGCCGGTCGAACAGCGTGTTGATGGCCACGCGCGACTCCATGCGTGCGAGATGCATCCCCAGGCACACGTGCACGCCGAAGCCGAACCCGACGTGCTGGCGTTGCGCCCTGAGCATGTCGTAGCGGTCAGGGTCGCTGTACTTGTACTCGTCGCGGTTGGCCGCGCCGATGAGGAGAGCCACGTCGGCGCCCTCCTCGACGGGCACGCCGGCCAGCTCGGTGGCGCGAGCCGCCCGCCGCAGGATCACGGTCACCGGCGGCTCCCAGCGCACCGCCTCCTCGAAGGCCTGGGCATAGAGCGCACGGTCGGCGTAGAGCGCGTCGAGCTGTACCCGATCGTGCAGCAGGGCGAACAGCAGGCTGCCCGAGGCGCGGTACGTCGTCTCCACCCCCGCCGGCAGGAGCAGGCGGAGGAAGGAGTAGACCTCCTCGTCGCTCAACCGCTCGCCGTCGACCTCGGCCCGGACCAGGTCGCTGATCAGATCGTCGCCCGGGGTGGCGCGGCGCTCCTCCACGACGGCCGCGAAGTACTCGCGCAGGGCGGCGGACGCCGCCAGGCCGCGCTCCCAGTTGGCGTGGACGCTGGTCTGCTCGAGCGCCCAGCGCTGGAAGCGCGGGTAGTCCTCCCGGGGCAGCCCGAGGATGCGGGCGATCACCTGCACCGGGAAGTTGAAGGTGACCGAGCGCACCAGATCGGTGCGACCCTCGGCGACGAAGGTGTCGACGAGCTCGTTCACCACCCGGGCCACCAGCTCGTCCTCCCAGCGCTCGAGGACCTTGGAGCGGAAGCTGGGTGCGACGAGCGCGCGGATGGTGCGGTGCTCGGGCTCGTCCATCTCCAAGATGGTGCGCCCCATCACCGGGCCCACCACGCCGGAGTACACGCCCGACGAATAGGTCTCGTTGTCCCGCAGGACCTGGACGACCTCGTCGAAGCCCAGCACGGTCACCGGCGTCGGCTTGGTCGGATCGGGATCCGGCGCGCCCTCGCCGAGGTCGATCATGCCGAGGTGGACGGGCGACTCCCGGCGCAGCTCGTGGAAGCGCGGATAGGGGTCGGCGATGGTCCCGCCCACCGTGTCCGTCAACTCGTACGGGTCGAAGGGTGCCGCCGACGCATCCGTGTTTCCTGACACCGGTGTCATATATAGCAAAGTGGGCTCCCACCTGGCGAGGACGCCCCGGGCGGGCGGGCGTGGCGGCGACTGTCGGAGCGCCCGTGCGGGCGGCCCCACGAGCAGCCCAGGGACCCCCCGACGAGTGTCCCGGACGGGATCGGCGACACGGCCGATGCACGCCGTCCGGTGAGGGGGCAGTATGGGGGCGCTCCCGAACCGAAGGGCGGAATCTGCGCATGACGGTCGACCAGGCCCGGAGGGGCCGGCCCCACCCCCGAACGGCCGCGACGGCGGCCGGGGAGGGCTCGGCCACGCGCCAGCGGATCCTCGAGATCGCGCTCAGCTTGATGTCCCAGCGCGGCGTGGACGGGACCTCCATGCGCGATCTCGCCGCGGCCGCCGGCCTCAACGTGGCCTCGCTGTACCACTACTTCCCCTCCAAGCGCGACCTGCTCGAGGCCGTGCTGGTCGAGGAGGGCATCCTTCCCTACGAAACCTCGACACATCAGTCCGGCGGTCCCGGCCACGGGTCCGGAGCCGGAGCCGGGGCCGGGTCCAGCGACCAAGTCGGGCCGGGCCGGCGGGACGGCGCTGACGCCGCTGACGGCGGTGACGGCACTGGCCGCCGCGGCGGGAGCCAGCGCACCTCGCTGTCGGACCTGCTGGCCGCCATCCTCGGCTCCATGTTCGACGTGGAGGACTTCGTCCGGCTCATGGTGAGCGAGGCCATGCGCGGCGAGGCCACGGCGCGGGCGGTCGGGCTCGACCTCTTCGCGTCCTTCGAGACCTCCATCACCGAATGGGTGGCCGCCAACCGACCGGACCTCGACGAGCGGGCCGGCACCGGCTCGGTGTCCCGGCTGCTCAGCGCCATGGTGGTCGGGATCTTCATCCAGCACGCCGCCGGAGTCCTCGACGAGGAGGATCTCGCCGCCCTGTCCCGCCGCCGGGCCGGGGAGGCGGCTGAAGTCCTGGCTTCGCCGGGCTGAGATCGGGGCTCGGTTCCCGCGCCACTTGCCGGGGCCGTTCGCGCAGCCCACACTGACGTCGTGCCCGACAAGACGCTCGACTCCACGCCCGACGCGCCGCCGACCGCAGTGGCCACCGCCACCTTCGCCGTCCCCCCCGAGGACGTGTGGCGCTACCGCCTCGACTTCGCCAACCTGCCCGCGTACAACCCGGACGTGACCGGCGTGGCGCGCGTCCGCGACGGCGAGCCCGACGGGGACGGCGGCGCCCTCGGGCCCGGCGCGCGCTGGACCTTCGTGCTCGCCGACCCGCGGCGTCCCGACACCGGCCAGCCGATCGAGCTCTGGTCCGTGGCCGTCGAGAAGCCGACGCTCGTGGCTGCCGGCATGAGCGGTGCCAACGGCGCGTACGAGGAGTTCGTGGTGCGCCCGCTCGAGGGCGGCGGGTGCGAGGCCGTGCTGACCCTCTGGGTGACGCTGCCCGACGGCCTGCCCGACGACGTCGTCGAGGCCGCCGCCTCCGGGAGCTTCGACCAGATCGACAAGGAGCTACGCCTGATGAAGGAGAACCTCGAGGGCGGCTCGGCCTGAGCCGCTCGTGTCGCCGGATCGCCCGCCGCGGGGACTTCAACCGGCGGGCCTCCCGACGGCGAGATCGCCCAGGCAGCCGCAGCTGATCAGCTGGCCGTCGCAGGCCGGGCACTGCTCGAGATCGCACCCGTGGTGGTGGATGCCGCCCCGGCCCACACCACAGTCTCCGCAGCGTGTGGTGTGGTCCCACCACCCGTGGCCCCGCTCGTCGCCCCAACGGACCGGCTCCCGGTCCACGTCGCCCACCCGGATCGGGTCGTCCGCGCAGCCCGCACCGTGCTGCATCTCTTTCCCGCACACCGCGCAGAGCCCCATGTGTCACCTCCGTCCCGCGCCGTCTCCCGCACGCCGATGCGCGCCGTCGCGCATCGTCTCCTTCCGAAGGAGAACGGTCGCCGCGCGTCGCCGATGCGTCGCGTCCGCGGCACGCCCGTGGCGGTTGACGCCGCCTCGTACCGCCCCTCACCCCGTCGGCGGCCTGTCACAACCCCGTGTTCCGATGTCCACGTGGGAATCGACGCACTGGCCGAAGCCATCGACGAACTGATCGCCGAGGGACCCGTCGCGCACTCCGACGGGGCCTCCGTCACGGCCCTCGTGCGCCAACTGTCCCGCCTCGAATCCGTCACCACCAACGCTGTGGCTGCGTTCGACGACTCGGGAGGCTGGGCCGTCCCCGGCGCCCGGACCGCCGCGGCGTGGGTGGCGACGAAGTGCAGGCTGCCCCGGGCGGCGGCCCGCCGCCTGACGCACCGCGGACGGAGCCTGCGCCAACTCCCGGCCTTCGCACAGGCGTTCGAGGACGGTGACGTCTCTGCAGCCCACGTCGACCTCGTGAACGGCGTGCGCCACAAGGGCACCGACGAAGTCTTGGCCCGGGACGAGGGGATGCTCGTCAAACAGGCCAAGCAGCTGCGCTTCGAACACTTCGCTCGTGCCGTGGCCTACTGGGATCAACTCGCCGACCCCGACGGGGCCGAGGAGGCCGCCGAGGAAAGGCGGGCGCGGCGGGACGCCTACCTCGAGCCGTCCTTCAGCGGCATGTACCTGGGCAAGATCACGCTGGACCCCGTCTCCGGATCGATTGTCGCCAACGAGCTGCACCGGATCGAGCGCGAGCTCTTCAAGTCCGACTGGGCTCGGGCGCGCGACGAGCTCGGACGCCAGCCCACGGTGGCGGACCTGTGGCGCACGCCAGCGCAACGGCGGGCCGACGCGCTGGTCGAGATGGCCACTCGTTCGGCCGTCGTGGGCCCCGACGGCGTGCGGCCGCCGGCGCCGCTCTTCACCGTGCTGGTGGACTGGCCCACGCTCGCCGGCCGGGTGTGCGAGCTGTCGGAGGGGATCGTCGTGTCACCGGGCGAGGTCGTCGACTGGTTGTCGGTGGCGGACCTCGAGCGCGCGGTCATGGGCCCGGCCGGCCGGATCGAAGTGGGTGCTCGCCAACGGCTCTTCACCGGCGCGACCAGGAGGGCCATCGAGCTGCGGGACCGAGAGTGCCGGCATCCCTACTGCGACGTTCCCGGCCAGCGCTGCGAGGCGGACCACGTCACACCGTGGTCAGAGGGCGGTGGCACCACCCAGGAGAACGGCCGGTTGCTGTGCGGGTTCCACAACCGCCTGCGCAACCAGCGACCACCTCCGCAGCGCGAGTGAGAGGTGCCCGTCACCCCCACCGGCGAGGGTGACGAACCTCAGGCCGTGTAGGCCTCGTCGGCCTCGCTGAGGCGCTGGGCCAGGTTCGAGAGCATCTTGATGCCGATGACCGGTGTGCTCATGAGCATCGACTTGAACTCGCGGGAATCGAGCACGAGCAGCTGCATGGCGCTCGTCGCCACGACGTCCGCCGTGCGCACGCCGCCGTAGAGCAGCGCCATCTCACCGAAGAAGTTGCCCGGCCCGAAGCGCCTGACCTCGTGTCGGCCCACATGGCAGACGGCCACGCCCTCGAGGACGAGGAAGAACTCGCGCCCCGGCTGTCCGGTCTTCGTGAGGACCGCGTCCTGGTCCACGTGGATGGTGGTGCCGAACTGGGCGACGGCGCGCAGCTCGGTCTCGGTGCACGACGAGAAGATCGGCACCCCTTTCAGCAGCTCGATCTGCTTCTTCGGGATCCGACCGTGCATCGCACCATCTCCCTCCAGGCCCGCCCCTCGGCCCTTGCTCCCCCGAGGCGCGAGCGTACTGCACACAAATAGCTATGTCGCCAGGGACATTGCCGAGTGCGCTGGAAGGTCGGTTACTCCCCGGCCCGGAGGCGTTGCCGCAACACGAACTTCTGCACCTTGCCCGAGGCGGTGCGCGGCAAGTCGTCGACCACGCGCAGCTCCTCGGGCCACTTCTGCCGGGCCAGCCCCGCCGCAGAGAGGTGGGCCCGCACCGCCTCGAGGTCGGGCGGCTCGGCCCCGGGCTGCATGCGGAAGTAGGCGCACCCGTGCTCGCCCAGGCGCTCGTCGGGTGCGGCCACCACGGCGACCTCGGCCACGCCGTCCATGTGGGCCAGCAGCTGCTCGACCTCGGCCGCCGACACGTTCTCGCCGCCGCGGATGATGATGTCCTTCACCCGGTCGGTGATGGTCAGGTAGCCGTCCTCGTCGATCACCCCGACGTCACCGGTGCGGAACCACCCCTCGGCATCGATCGACTCCGCCGTGAGGACGGGATCGGTGTAGCCGCCGAAGCGGTCCGGCCCGCGCGAGAGGATCTCACCGGGCTCCCCCACGCCGACGTCGTCCCCGTCGGTGTCGACCGTGCGGATCTCCACCCACGCGAGGGGCAGGCCGTCGGTGTGGATGCGCTTCTCCCGGGGCGCCTCGTGCACCGAGCCGGTGACCGAGGGGTGCTCGGTGCACCCGTAGGAGCGCACCAACGAGATCCCGAGGTCGTCCGCCCGCTCCGCCACGGCGTTCGGGATGGGCGAGCCCCCCAGGCCGACGTACTTCATGAGTGCCACGTGCTCGGGCCCGAACCCGGGGCAGTCGAGCAGGCTGGTGAAGAAGTACGTCGAGCCGCTGCCGGCGGCGATCCCTTCCTCCACCATGGCGTCGAGCACCGTGGGCGGGTCCCACCCGTCGATGAGGTAGATGGGCTTGCCGTTGACGAGCGGGCAGAGCAGGCCGCCGAGCATGCCGATGGCGTGGCCGACCGGCGCGCCTACCAGGCTCGGGCGGTCGCGCAGCGACTGGTTACCGGCGAGCTGGCGCACCTCGCAGCCAAGGGTGCGGTGCGTGTGCACCACCCCCTTGGGGTCGGCGGTCGTCCCCGAGGTGTAGCCGATGAGCGCCGGGCCGTCGGGGTCGACGTCGACCGGGCCGTCGATGGGCTCGGCCCGCCGGAGTTCGTCGAAGGACAGATCCCCGACGCCGCTCCCGTCGCCGCTCCCGTTCCCGCCGTGGACCACGACCACGTGCTCGAGGTGCGGCAGCCCGTCGCGCACCGTGGCCAGCTCGGCCAGCATGTCGCGCTTGCCGATCTTCGCCGCGACCAGTAGCGCCCGCGCCTCGCTCTGGCGCAGGATGAAGCCGACCTCCTTGGGCCCGTAGAAGTGGACGATCGGTACCAATGTGACGCCGAGCATGGCGCAGGCGTAGAAGGTGATCGCCGCCTCGACCCAGTTGGGCAGCTGGAAGGCGACCATGTCGCCGGGCCCCAACCCGAGCTGGCGCAGCCCGCCGGCCACCCGGCGCGCCTCCTCGTACACGTCGCCCACCGTGCCGGTGTAGGGATGCGTGGGCGACCAGATCTTGAATTTCCGGTCGAGGTCCTTGACCAGCTCGTCGCAGAGGAACTGCCCGAGGGAGCGATCGTCCCAGGCGCCCTCGGCGAGATAGCGCTCCACCAGCTCGTCCGGCATGGGGCGGAGTTCGAAGACAGGCGGCATGGCGCAGACTCTACGCAGGCGGCGCGTCTCGACGCCGGGGCGTCACGCCGACTCGATGAACAGCGAGGCCAACCGCTTGCGCATCGACCCCGCCCCGCCGACGAGGACTTCGTTCTGCTTCGCCCGCTTGAAGAGGAAGTGGGCGTCGTTGGCCCAGGTGAACCCCACGCCGCCGTGCATCTGGATGTCCTCACCCGTCACCTTGGCCCCGGCGTCGGCGGCGTAGCCGGCCGCCATGGCCGCCGCCTGCTCGCGTTCGGGCGCCTCGGTGTCCGACGCCCAGGCCGCGAACTGGAAGCCGGCCCGGGCCATCTCGACCTGCTGGTACATGTCCACCAGGCGGTGGCGGATGGTCTGGTAGGTCGCCACCGGCTTGTCGAAGACGACGCGCTCGGAGGTGTAGGCGATGGCCTCGGCGAGGGCCCGGTCGGCCGCGCCGACGGTCTCGGCGGCCAGGCCGACGGCGATGTCGTCGAGCACCCGCTGCCACAGGCCGGCGTGGCTGCCCGGAGGGCCGAGCGGCTGCACCGGCGTCTGGTCGAGGACCAGGCGGGCCACCTTGCGCGTCGGGTCGAGCGAGGGCACCAGCTCCGCACCGGCCGCGCCGGCGGGATCCTCGAGGAGGTAGGAGCGCACGCCCTCCTCGCTGCGGGCCACCACGATGGCCCAGTCGGCGGTGTGCCCGTCGACCACGAGCGGTTTCTCACCACTGAGCACCCACCTCGCCGCCTTGCGACGTGCCCGCGTGCGCACCGTGCCGAGTGGCTGGCCGTGGCCCTGCTCGCCCACCGCCACGGTGCCGCGCCGCGTGCCGGCGGCCAGGTCGTCGAGGAGCGAGACGGCGCCCAGGGCGCGGGCGGCCAGGGTGGCCGCCACGGCGGAGGAGAAGTAAGGCCCCGGAAGCGGGATCCGTCCCATCTGCTCGAGGACGACGCACGCCTCGAGCAGGCCGGTGCCCCCACCCAGCGTGCCGCCGTGTTCCTCGGGCACGAGCAACCCCGTCCACCCCAGCTCGACGAGCGTGGACCACAGCTCCGGCGTGGTGCCGGCCGGGTCCTCGGCCAGTCGGCGCAACAGGTCGGGCGGGCACTCGCGCTCGCACGCGGCGCGGGCCACCTGTTGCAGCGCGAGCTGCTCGTCGTCGTACGTGAAGTCCACGGCTCTCTCCTAGGACGCCGCGCCCGAACGCGGGCCGCCGCCGTTCCCGAAACCTGACACGGGCGTCACAGTACACGTTGCCTCGGCTACCCTTCCGGTGTGGACTTTGCCCTGGCACCCGAGGACGAGAAGTTCCGCGACGAGCTGCGCGCCTGGCTCGACGAGCACCTCCCGCCGTTCCTCGAGGCGGAGGCCCTCGGGGACGACGTGCAGCTGAGCGGCGAGGCCAGCCAGGCCCGCCGCCAGAAGTGGCAGCGCACGCTGCACGACGGTGGCTGGGCCGCCATCCACTGGGGACCCGACTACGCCAACGGGCGCACCATCAACGCCATGCAGCGCCTCATCTACTCCGAGGTGATGGCCGAGTACCGCACGCCGGGCATGTTCAACACCAACGGGATCTGGCAGATCGGCCCCATGATCATCCAGTGGGGCACCGAGGAGCAGAAGGCGCGATGGCTCCCTTCCATCCTCGAGGCCGAGGAGCACTGGTGCCAGGGCTTCAGCGAACCCATGGCCGGCAACGACCTGGCCAACCTGAGGACCACGGCCATCTACGACCCCGAGACCGACGAGTACGTGGTCAACGGCTCGAAGATCTGGATCAGCTCGGCCCACCTCGCGACGTGGGGCCTGTTCCTGCTGCGCACCGACCCGACGGCGATCGAGCGGGGCAAGAAGCACGAGGGCATCACCGCCTTCATCCTCAACCTCACGACGCCGGGCATCGACGTGCGGCCGATCCGCGACATGGCCGGCGAGGAGCTCTTCAACGAGATCTTTTTCACCGACGCCCGCATCCCGGCCTCGAGCCGCCTGGGCGACGAAGGCGCCGGCTGGATGGTGGCCATGGGCACCCTCGGCTTCGAGCGCGTCGGCATCGCCTCGCAGATCGCCATCCTGGCCGCCGACCTGCGCGCCGTGGTGGAAGCGGCCAAGTCGGTCAACCCCGATGCCCTCGAGGACCCCTCGCTGCGCGACCGCGTCGCCAAGCTCTGGACCGAGATCGAGCTGGCCCGGCTGCTCTCGCTGCGGGCGCTCTCGAAGATCATGAAGGGCGAGAAGAACTGGCCCGAGGTCCCCTTCGCCAAGCTCTCGTGGTCGTCCATGGCCCAGACGCTGAGCGAGGTGGCCGTCGACCTGCTCGGGCCGGCCGGCGTGCTGGCCAAGGGCGGGCCGGACGCCGTCGACCGCGGCAAGTGGACGCGGCTGTTCGCCTTCCAGCGCTACTCGACCATCGGCGGCGGCTCCACCGAGATACAGAAGAACATCATCGCCGACCGGGCGCTCGCCATGCCCGGCAAGTCGCGCGCCTGACACCACCCACTGCGTTGTCCGCCGACCCCCGCGCCACCTGCATCATCGGCGTCGCCCGCCACACCTGGCACCCGGCCGACGTCGGCCCGGAGGGCGCGCCCGAGCCGCTGGACATGTGGGAGGAAACGGCCCGGGTCGCCGCGGCGGACTCCGGCGTGGCCGACGCGGCCGGTCTCCTCGGAGCGCTGGAGGGCATCGACGTCGTCTACTCGCAGTCCTGGCAGTACGACGACGCCGTGGCCCGGCTGGCCGGGCGGGTCGGCGCCGAGCCGGCCCGGCGCCGCTACTCGGGGATCGGCGGGTCGGTGCCACTGGTGCTGGCGGCCGAGGCGGCGCATGAGATCCGGGAGGGCCGCCTCGACCTCTCGCTGCTCGTCGGCGCGGAGGCACTGGCCACGGTGCGCCGGCTCAAGAAAGCGGGCGAGAAGCCGCAGTGGTCGTTCCGGCCGGCCGAGAAGCGGCGCTTCCCGATGGACATGGTGTTCGACCCTTCGGAGATCAGCCACTCGGTCTTCGAGGCCTACCTGACCTTCGCCCTCTTCGACAACGCGCGCCGGGCGCACCTCGGGCGGCCGCTCGACGAGCACCGCGCCACGCTGGGACGGGTGATGGCGGCCATGACCGAGATCGCCGCGAGCGACCGCAACCGCGTGCACGCCTGGTTCCCCACGGGCCGCAGCGGTGAGGAGATCACCGACGCGACGCCCGACAACCGCATGGTCGCCTATCCCTACACCAAGCTCATGACCTCGATCATGGACGTCGACATGGCGGCGGCCGTGATCGTGGCCAGCGCCGAGAAGGCCGACGCGCTCGGCGTGCCCGAGGACAAGCGGGTCTACCTGCGCGGCTACGGCTACGCCGAGGAGCCCGAGCACGTGGCCGGCCACCCCGAGCTCTGGCGCTCCCCCGCCATGGCCGCCGCCGCCCGGGGCGCGCTGAAGGGGGCGGGCATCGGCGCCGACGACGTGGCGCACTTCGATCTGTACTCGTGCTTCGCCAGCTCGGTGTGCTTCGCCCTCGACGCGCTCGGCGTCGCCGAGGACGACCCGCGCGCATCCGCGGTGACCCAGACCGGCGGGCTGCCGTACCACGGCGGACCCGGATCGAACTACGTGACGCACTCGCTGGCCGCAATGGCCGAGACGCTGCGCGCCGACCCGGGCGCGCACGGGGTGGTCAGCGGAGTGGGCATGCACATGCAGAAGCACGCCTACGGCGTGTGGTCGACCGACCCCGGGCGCGGCACGGTGGCCGACCCGGTGCCGTACGACGCGGTGTCCGGCCCCGCGGGTATCGAGGGGTCCCCCGAGGGCCCGGCCACCGTGGCTGCCTACTCGGTGCTGCACGGGCGCGATGGGGAGCCTGAGCGGGCCCTGGTCATCTGCGACCTGCCGGGCGGGTCGCGGTCGCGGTGCTACGGCTTCCTCGAGGGCGGCGCCGAGGCAATGGCGGGAGCCGAGTCCGAGGAGCTCGTCGGCCGCCGGGTCACCCTGCGGCCGGGGGGCCCCGACGGGCAGTTCAACCTGGCCTCGCTGGACTGAGGCCCGCTCTGGCGGGCCCTGCCGGCATGCCACTCGTCGCCGGGGTCGACGGCTGCCGGGCGGGATGGGTCGTCGCCACGGTCTTCCCTGTTCAGCGGCCTGGAGCGGTCCGGTATCAATCTGAGGTTGAGGTTGAGGTTGAGGTTGAGATTACGGTCGAGGTCGTGCCCTCCCTCTCCGAGGTAGCCCGCTGGATCTCGGCCGGCGAGCTCGAGGTGGCAACCGTCGACATCCCAATCGGCCTGGCCGGGCACGGACCCCGGGCCTGCGACCGGGCCGCACGCGCCATGCTCGGGCCGCGCCGCAGCTCCGTCTTCCCCGCTCCCGCCCGCGCCGTGCTCGAAGCGGCCGGCTACGAGGAGGCGTGCACGCTGTCGCAGGCGGCCAGCGGCACGCGGATCTCGAAGCAGCTGTTCAACATCCTGCCCAAGATCCGCCAAGCCGACCAGGTGTTGGCCCAGGAGCCCGCCGCCCGGGGCCGCCTGCTCGAGATGTCGCCGGAGCTCAGCTTCGCCGTGCTCGCCGGCGCCCCCATGACCGCCACCAAGCGCACGGCCGAGGGTCGGGTGGCGCGGATCGAGGCGCTGCGCCGTGGGTTCCCGGGTCTCGACGCGGCTGCGCTCGCCACGCCGCCGGGCGCCCGGGCCGACGACGTCCTCGACGCGCTGGCCGGGGCCTGGACCGCCCGGCGCGTGCTCGCCGGCGTCCACCTGCGACTCGGTGGGGAGCTCGACGAGACCGGCTTGCCCATGGTGATCACGGCCTGACCGATCCGGACCGGGTCGCCCGCAGGCGGTAGGCGATGAAGCTGGGCGAGGCGCCGACCGGCGCGAGCTCGTCGGGGAACCGCTCGAGGGCTTCGGGCGAGGGTCGCGGTTCGGCGACATCCTCGATGACGAACCCCGCCGCGGCAAAGTCCTGCACGACGGCGCCGAGCGGCCGGCGCCAGAAGAATTGCGTCACCTCTACGCCTGCCTTCTCCCAGGTGTCCGCCAGCAGTTCGGTGTCGAAGTAGTCGCCCGATTGACCGGGAAGCGGAGGCCCGAAGGGGTGATCGAGCGAGATGACGATCCATCCTCCCGGCCGCAGCACGCGGGCGAAGGACGTGAGCGGCACCTCCCAGTCCTCGAGGTAGTGCAGCACCAACGAGCAGGTGATGCCGTCGAGCGACGCGGGTTCGAGGTCCAGGGGCTCCGCCAGGTCCGCCACGAAGAACCGCCCGCGCCCACCGCAACGGCGGCGAGCCGCCTCGATCATCGCCGCGCTGAGGTCCGTTCCGATCACGTCCGCGCCCTGGTCCAAGAGCCACTCGCACTGCGCCCCGGACCCGCACCCGGCGTCGAGGACGCTGTGGCCGGCGAGGGGTACGGGGACGAGCGAGCGGAGGGCCGGCCGTTCGAGGAGGCCGTTGTACGGGCCGGAGTCCGTCGTGTCCGACCACACCGGGGCGAGCCGGTCGTAGGCCTCACGCGTGGCGCGCGTGTGATCCGCCTGGTTCGCCGGCCGCGGTTCCATCGGCACATGATGCTGCACGGATGCTGCACGGTGTCTCAGGTCAGCGTGAGCCCGCCGTCGACGGCCAGCACCTGGCCGGTGATGTAGCCCGCCTCGTTCGAGAGCAGGAACACGGCGGCGGCGGCCACCTCCCACGCCGTCCCCTGCCGGCCGAGCGGCACCGGGGTGCGGGCACGCGAGGGCCGCCCGGCGCCGGCGTCCCGGCCGAGCGGCGTGTCGATCAGGCCGGGCGCCAGCACGTTGGCCCGGATGCCCCGGCGGGCGCCCTCGAGCGCGACATGGCGGCAGAGGCCGATGAGCCCCGCCTTGGAGGCGTCGTAGGCCGGGACGCGGCTCCCGGGCCGGAGACCCGCCACCGACCCGACGAACACGACGGACGCGCCGTCGGCCAGTCCGCCGGCCAGCGCCCGCCGCGCCAGCAGGAAGTGCGACCGCAGGTTGAGGGTGAAGGTGCGGTCCCAGTCCTCGGGCGACGTCCCGTCCAGGCCGAAGCCGAAGCCGCTGCCCACGTTGAGCACCAGCCCGTCGGCCGGTGGTCCGTCGGCCCCGTCCCCAGCGGGGACGGCGGCCGCGCAGCCCTGCTCGGTGGTCACGTCGGCCACGACGACCGTGGCGACACCGCCCTCGGACGCGATCAGGCGCCGGGTCTCCTCTGCTGCCGCGCCGTCGCGGTCCACGCACACGACCGCGGCGCCCTCCCGCGCGGCGCGCACGGCGATGGCCCGGCCGTTGCCGACCGGACCGTCGCGGTCGGGCGAGGGTCGGGTGCCGGCGCCCGCAACGACGATGCGGCGGCCTTCGAGGAGCGGGCTCATGCCGGGCGCGCCCGCCGGTCAGGCCGCCGGCCCGCCTGGGACGCCCTGCGCCCGCGCCTCGGCGGCGGGTTCGAGCTGGACCCGCAGCGACCGCAGGACGCTGGTGAGCATGAGGTAGTGGGCGATGAGCATGAGCAGCTCGATCAGCTCGCTCTCACGCAGGTGCGCCGCCAGCTCACGCCAGGTGTCGTCCGAGACGGCCCCCTCATCGGCCGTCTCGTCGACGGCGCGCAGCATGGCCCGCTCGAGCGGTTCCCACCGGACCGCGTCGACGTCCGGCGCACCCAGGGCGACGAGCTCGTCCGGGGCGATGCCCTCGGTCTCACCCAGCGCCAGGTGCTGGGCCCACTCGTAGCGCCCGCCGAACCGCGCCGCGGTGCGCAGGATCACCAGCTCGCGCGCCCGGCCCGGAAGGCTGCCCGCCAGCAGCGCCCCACCGAACCCCAGCCAGCGCCGGAACAGCTCGGTGTCGGCCCGGGCCAGGGTGGTGAAGATGTTGAGCGGCTCTTCCCCGCTCCCGGGCAGGCGCCTCAGGACCTTGGCCAGCGCGTCGCCCCACTGGTCGGCCGGGAGAGGTGTGAGGCGGGGTGGGCCCGGGTGCACGGCCGCATCGTAGACACGACCGCGCTCCGACATCCCGGCCATCACCGCAGCGGGCGGAACCCCATCGTCGACCCTCCTGACGGTCCCGACCGTCCCGAAGGTCCAGAGCCGGGGCGACCGCGCCCGGTGCCGCCGGGACGGCCCACCTCGTCGACGAGCCCGTACTCGAGGGCCTCGGAGGCGTCGAGGAAACGGCCCTGATCGAGGTCTTCCTCCACCTCCTCGGCGGACTTCCCGACGGCATCGCCCACACGCTCGCAGAACCGACGGCGCTCGGCGGCGCGCAGCTCGGCCCACTGCGCCACGTTGCGCACGTGCATCTCAGAGCTCGTGGGCGGCTCCCGGAGCGCGAACCGGGTGCTGGGCAGAGCGGTCCGCCGGGCGCACACCGCGACCACGCCGACGGCGCCGCCCGCCACCTGGCCCAGGCAGAGTGCATGGGTCGGGACGCCCAGCAGCTCGATCACGTCCATGAGCGTCAGCGCGGGAGCCAACGCCGCCTCGCCGCAGTCGACCCGCAACGTCACCGGCTCGTCCCCGTCCGCATCGAGCGTCATCAGCTCGGCCGAGACCCGAGTCACCGAGAGCTCGTCGAGCGCACCGTGCAGCAGCACCACCCGATCCGCCAGCAGGCGCCGCGCCAGGACGTCCCCGAGCGACTCTGGGCCCACGGCGGCGCCGTCGCCACCCGGACCCGGCGCCGGCACCCACGGCCACGGCTGCTCACCCATGATCGATCCTCCATTCCAGTCGCGCCCCGAGGGCCGACGTGTAGCGCTCCACGGTCGAGAGCCGGACGTCGAGGTCTCCGGCCTCGAAGCGGGCCACGGCGGACTGGGAGGTGCCCATGCGCGTCGCCACCTCGGCCTGCGACAGGCCCAGCTCCTTGCGCAGGGCGACGAGCTGGCCCGAGACCGAGCGGCGGCGCTCCGCCATCTGGCGGAAGCCCGGGAACACCGTGGGGTGGCGCCGTTCGCTCACGGTCACATTATCTCATATTTGAGATAATGTGACGAGCGACGCACAGCACGACGACCCACCGACACGACCGCACGAAGAGACCGTACGAAGAGCCGCACGAAGAGGACGGAGGCCGACATGGCAGCGACGACCGGGCCCGGAGGCCTGCACCACACGCTGGTGCCCACCGTGATCGAGGAGGGCAGTCGGGGCGACCGCGCCTTCGACATCTACTCCCAGCTCCTGCGGGAGCGCATCGTCTTCCTGGGGCAGGAGGTCGACGACCAGGTGGCCAACCTGATCATCTCCCAGATGCTGTTCCTCGAGGCCCAGAACAGCGACCGGGACATCTACCTCTACATCAACTCCCCCGGCGGGGTGGCCTACGCCGGCATGGCCATCTACGACGTGATGCAGCACGTGGAGCCCGACGTGTCGACCATCTGCGTCGGCATCGGGATGTCGGCCGCGGCCATGATCCTCTCGGGCGGGGCGCCGGGGAAGCGCTTCGCGCTGCCGAACGCCCGCATCATGATCCACCAGGGCTCCGCGGGCACCCGTGGCGCGCCGTCGGACATGGAGATCCAACTACGCGAGGTGCTCTCGCTCACCCGCCGTATGGCCGAGATCATCGCCCACCACGCCGGGCGCCCCGTCGATCAGGTGGCGCAGGACATCGACCGCGACCGCTTCATGAGCGCCGAGGAGGCCCGCGACTACGGGATCATCGACGACATCATCCAGGCCCGGCGCGGGCTCTGTGCCCCGGGGGCCGCGCCCGCCCTCGAGGTGGCCGGCGCCTGACCGCGGCCGGCGCGGTCCGGTTCGGAGGCCCACCCCGGTCCAGGTCACACCCACTTCGCAGCCGGTGCATCGCCCGGCCTAATGTGGTGACACCGGTGTCAGGGAACGGCACCGAGGGAGGGAGCCAGCGATGCGCACCGAAGACATGATCCTCGTGAGCGTGGACGACCACGTGATCGAGCCCAGGGGCATGTTCGACGGGCTCCTGCCGGCCAAGTACCAGGACAAGGCGCCGCAGCTGATCCGCCGGGAGGACGGCACTGACTTCTGGGTGTACGACGGCAACGAGATCCCCAACGTGGGCCTGAACGCGGTCGTCGGCCGGCCACCCGAGGAGTACGGCATCGAGCCCACCTCGCTCGACGACATGCGCCCAGGCTGCTTCGACGTCCACGAGCGGGTGCGTGACATGTCGGTCAACGGCGTGCTCGGCTCCATGTGCTTCCCCTCGTTCCCCCAGTTCTGCGGCCAGCTCTTCGCCCGCCGGCAGGACAAGGACGAAGCGCGCGCCATGGTGATGGCCTACAACGACTGGCACATCGACCAGTGGTGCGGCGGCGAGCCGGGCCGCTTCATCCCGCTGTCCATCCCGGTCATCTGGGACCCCGAGCTGGGCGCCGAAGAGGTGCGCCGCGTGGCCAAGAAGGGCTGCCACGCCGTCACCTTCTCCGAGAACCCCGAGAAGCTCGGCTGGCCCTCGCTCCACTCGGACCACTGGGACCCGTTCTGGGCCGCCTGCGCCGACGAAGGCACCGTGGTGTGCATGCACCTGGGGTCGTCCTCACAGATCCTGGTCACCTCGGCTGACGCGCCGATCGACGTCATGATCAGCCTGCAGCCGATCAACATGGTCCAGGCCGCGGCCGACCTGGTCTGGTCGCCCGTCCTGCGCAAGTTCAAGACGCTGCACTTCGCCCTCTCCGAGGGTGGCATCGGCTGGATCCCCTACGCCCTCGAGCGCATGGACTACGTGTACCAGCACCACCACAAGTGGACCGGCCAGGACTTCGGCGACCAGTTGCCGAGCCAGGTCTTCTTGGATCGGATCATCACCTGCTTCATCGACGACGCGTTCGGCGTGGCCAGCCGCGAGCACATGAACGTCGACAACATCACGTGGGAGTGTGACTACCCGCACTCGGACTCCACCTGGCCCACCTCGCCCGAAGCCTGCATGAAGTACCTCGAGGGCGTGCCCGACGAGGAGATCGACAAGATGACCCACGGCAACGCCATGCGGCACTTCCAGTACGACCCCTTCAGCGTCCGCCCGCGCGAGAAGTGCACCGTCGGGGCGCTGCGCGCCGAAGCGGCCGACGTCGACACCTCGCTCGTCTCGCGGGCCCGCGGGCACACGAAGACCAACGAGCAGGGGATCGTCAACATCACCTCGTTCACCAAGCACCTGGGCCGGGACTGACCGCCACGCCCCATGTCCATCGATTACGAGGCCGGTGACGACCACATCGTCACCATCACCATCAACCGCCCCGAAGCGCGCAACTCCATGGACATGGAGCACTTCTTCCAGTTGCGCTCGGCCTGGGACCGCTTCAACGGTGACGACGACGCCTACGTCGCCATCGTCACCGGGGTGGGCAAGGACTTCTGCGTCGGCGCCGACCTGAAGACCTACATCCCCCAGATCACCGAGCTGCAGTCCAAGATGAAGGAGGGTCAGCGCGCCGAGGAGCTCGGCGGCTACCGCCTCGACGACGGCGTCAAGGCGGTGCTGCGCGGGACCAAGTTGTACAAGCCGATCATCGCCGCGGTGAACGGCACCTGCGTCGCGGGCGGCATGGAGATGTTGGGAGGCACCGACATCCGGGTGGCCAGCGACACCGCCACGTTCGCCGTGATGGAACCCAAGCGCGGCCTCTTCGCCGGCGGCGGCACCACGGTCCGCCTGCCGCGGCAGATCCCCTTCCCGGCCGCCATGGAATTCCTCTTGTGCGCCGACCAGATCCCGGCCGCCCGTGCGCTCGAGATGGGCCTCCTCAATGAGGTGTGCCGGCCGACCGACCTCATGGACCGGGCCCGCGACTACGCGGCGCGGATCACGGCCAACGGCCCCTTCGCCGTCCGCAAGACCAAGGAGTCGGTGCTGCGCGGCCTGGCGGTCGACATGAAGGAGGCCTACCGGATCGAGTCGGAGATCTCGGGCGAGGTCTTCAGCTCCCAGGACGCCAAGGAAGGCCCGCGGGCCTTCGCCGAGAAGCGGGCGCCCAACTGGCAGAACCGCTGAGCGGCGCCTGAGAGGGCCGGGCCGGAGCTCAAAGCTCAAGCTCAAGCTCAAGCTCAAGCTCAAGCTCAAGCTCAGGTTCAGGCGGCCTCGGTCCTCGCGTCCTTCGAGGCCCGCCGCAGCGCCAGCAGCGAGGGGAACCCGACGACGAAGGTCTGGCGGCGCCACGGCCGAGCCGGGAGACCGTGTCGCCGCGCCACCCGGCCCGCCACGAGCGCCTCGCCGGCATGGATGGCGGCGGTCCCGAGCAGCAAGGCCTGGAGCGCCTGGCGCGGCGGCAGGGACTCGCCGACGACGTCACGCGCCTTGTCGTAGGACGGGCCGCGCAGGGCCAGGAACGACAGGATCACGATTCCCCCGTCGAGGAGGACGAACCACGGCCACGACGGCCGCACCACTCCCGATTGCTTCGCTCGTGCCATGGGTCCGTTCTAGCGACCGGCGCCACCTCGGGGCAATCGCACCGAGGATCCCGTCATGGGCGGACGGGGTGGGCCACCCGTGGCGGCGGCCGCCAGCTGGCCGCAGGCCGCGTCGATCTCGACGCCCCGAGTCGTACGGACCGTGGCGTTGACACCGAGGCCGGCCAACCGCTCACCGAACCGGCGCACCCGCCCCGGCGGCGTGCCGACCACGGGGTAACCCGGCGTGGGGTTGAGCGGGATGAGGTTGACGTGGGCCCGCAGGGGCCGGGCGAAGGCGGCCAGCTCGGTGGCGTCAGCGTCACGGTCGTTCACCGCGTCGATGAGAGCCCACTCGATCGACAGCCGTCGCCCGCTCGCCGCCACGTACTCGGCGCAGGCCTCGGCCAGCACGGCCAGCGGGTAGCGCCGGTTGATCGGCACCAACTCGTCGCGCAGGGCGTCGTTGGCCGCGTGGAGAGAGACGGCCAGGTTGACCGGCAAGGACTCGCCGGCCAGACGCCGGATCCCAGGCACGATACCGACCGTCGAGAGGGTCAGGTGCCGCGCCGAGATCCCGAGCTCGCCGGTGATCCGTTCGACCGCGGCCCACACCCGGTCGTAGTTGGCCAGCGGCTCGCCCATCCCCATGAACACGACGTTCGACAGCCGCCGGGGCCGGGCGGCCCGGGCGGCCATGACCACCTGCTCGACGATCTCGCCCTCGCGCAGGTGGCGCGAGAACCCGGCCTGTCCCGTGGCGCAGAACTGGCACGCCATGGCGCACCCCGCCTGTGTCGACACGCACGCGGTCACCCGGTCCGGGTAGTGCATGAGCACGGTCTCCACTCGGACCCCGTCGTCGAGCAGCCACAGCCACTTTGTGGTCTGCCCGCCGTCGGCCGTGCGCAGTGATTCCTCCCGCAAGGCCGGCTGGAGCGCCTCGCCCAGCTTCCGGCGTAGCGCGGCTGGGAGCTCGGTCATCTCCTCGGGCCGCTGCAGGCGGGCATGCAGGCCGTCCCACACCTGGCGGACGCGGAACGGGGGCTCGCCGGGGAGCAGCGCCGCCAGCGCCTCCTGCGTCAAGTCGTAGGGCGCGGGCACCCGGTCAGGTTACGGGCCACCGGCACCCGGTCAGGTTGCGGGCCATCGGGCAGTACCGTGACGACGGCCATGGGCAACGCGACGCCGACCGGGCACGAAGACGGGCACGAAGACGGGTACGAGCACGAGCACAGACCCCCGCGCGACGTCACCGGACGACCGGTCGCCCTGCGCTCGGTTGACCTCGACACCTTCTTCGACCCGCGCCTGGTGGCCGTGGTGGGCGCCGGCGACGCCCCGGGGCGTCCCAACACGTCGGTCACCCAGAAGCTGACCGCGTGGGCCGAGCGCCGCGGCGCATCCGTTCACTACGTCAACCCGAACCGCACCGAGGTGGCCGGGCGGCCGGCGGTACCGGCGCTGGCCGACGTCGGCCAGCCTCTCGACCTCGTCGCCATCTTGGTGGGCGATCCGCTCCCCGTCGTGCGCGACGCCGTGGCGGCGGGGCGCGGTTCGCCGTCGTGTTCACCGCCGGCTTCGCCGAGACGGGGGCCAAGGGGGCACGCCTGCAGGCCGAGCTGGAGCGGATCGTGGCCGGGAGCGACCTGCACCTCCTCGGCCCCAACACCAACCTCAACGCCTTCGAGGCCTTCCGCGAGGACCTGCCCGGCCGGGCCATCACCCTCGTCACCCAGAGCGGCCACCAGGGGCGGCCCGTGTTCCAGGGCCAGGAGATCGGTATCCGCCTCTCGCACTGGGCGCCCACCGGCAACGAGGCCGACCTCGAGGCGGCCGACTTCCTCGCCTACTTCTCGGGCCTGGACTCGACGGGTGCCGTCGCCTGCTACATCGAGGGCTTCAAGGATGGGCGCACGCTCCAGCTGGCGGCCGACGCCGCGGCGAGGCGCACGGTGCCCGTCGTGGTGGTCAAGGTGGGTCGGACCGACGCGGGGAGCTCCATGGCCAAGGCGCACACCGGGCACCTGACCGGCGCCGACGCCGTGGTCTCGGCGGTCTTTCGCCAGTACGGGATCCAGCGGGTGGACGGCCTCGACCAGCTGCTCGAGGTCTCGGCCGCGCTGGCCCGCACGGAGCCCCCGGGGGCGGCCGCGTTGCGCCGGCTGACCCGGGGCGCCGGGGGTCGGGTCTGCGTGTACTCGATCTCCGGGGGCACCGGCGCCCACATGGCCGACCTGGTGGCGGCGGCCGGGCTCGAGCTGCCGGCGTTGACCCGGGCGACACAGGCGCAGCTGCACCAGTGGATCCCGCCCTATCTGCGGGTGTCGAACCCCGTCGACAGCGGCGGCCCGCCCGTGGCCGACTGGCGGGGCGCCAAGATCCTCGACGCCATCCTGGCCGATCCCCACGTCGATCTGCTGGTCTGCCCCATCACCGGGGCCGTGCCCTCCATGGGCGACAAGCTCTGCGAGGACCTGGTGGCCGCTGCCGGGCGGACCGACAAGCCGGTCTTCGTGGTCTGGGGCTCGCCGGTCGGGACCGAGGCGGCCTACAGGTCGACCATGCTCGGCAGCACCGTCCCCACGTTCCGCACGTTCGGCAACGCCGTGCTGGCGGCCCGGGCCTACTTCGACCACCACCGCTTCGCCGCCTCCTACCGCTCGAGCTTCGCCCGGCCCACCGCGGCGGCCGTCACCCGCCCGGGCGCGAGCCCGGACGCTGGTGGCCCCCGGGGGCGCCCGGCCGCCCGCGGGCAGCACGCTCTCGGAGCGGGAGTCCAAGGAGCTGCTGGCCGCGTACTGGATCGCGGTGCCCGCCGAGCGGGTGGTCACCTCGCCGTCCGAGGCGGCCGCGGCGGCGCGGCACGCCGGCTTCCCGGTCGTGATGAAGATCGCCTCCGCCGACATCGCCCACAAGTCGGACCTCGGGCTGGTCGCGCTCGGCGTGCGGGACGAGGGCGAGGCCCGCCGCACCTTCCGTCGGCTGGTGGCGACGGCCGAGGAGGTGGCGCCGGGGGCGGCCGTGGACGGCGTGCTGGTGGCCGAGACCGTGCCGGGCATCGAGACGGTGGCCGGGGTGGCGCACGACGCCCTGTTCGGGCCGGTGGTGATGTTCGGCCTCGGGGGCGTGCTCGTCGAGGTACTGCGCGACGTCACGTTCCGCGTCCCACCGTTCAGCGCGCGTGACGCCGCCGCCATGCTGGGCGAGCTCCGGGGCGCGGCGCTGCTCGGCAGCGTGCGGGGCCGGCCGGCGGCGGACCGCGGCGCCCTGGTCGACGTCCTCATGTCGCTGCAGCGCCTGGCCGTGGACCTCGAGGGCGAGGTGGCCGAGGTCGACGTCAACCCCCTGCTGGCCGGTCCCACGGGCGCAGTTGCGGCGGACGCCCTGGTCGTGCTGGCCTGAGCGCCATGAGCGACACGACCGAGGACGCATCGGACCCGATCGGCGACTCGCTGCTCCGGCAGGTCGAGGGCGGGGTCTGCACCATCACCATCAACCGGCCCGAGGCCGGCAACGCGCTGACCCAGTACATGCGGGACCAGATCGCGTCCTGGGTGCGCGACGCCTCGGCCGATCTCTTCGTCCGGGTCGTGGTGATCACCGGCGCAGGTGACAAGGCCTTCTGCACCGGCGCCGACCTGCGCGGCGGCCAGCTGCCGCCACGGCCCAGGCCCGACGGTGCGCCCGAGACCGACGTCGGATCGGCCTCGCGCATGATCCGCGACGGCTGGCAGGCCCTGGTGACCTCCATCTTGGACTGCGAGAAACCGGTGATCGCCGCCGTGAACGGCACGGCGGCCGGGGGTGGCATGCACCTGGCCCTGGCCTGTGACCTCGTCGTCATGGCGGAGGAGGCGAAGTTCATCGAGGTCTTCATCCGGCGCGGCATCGCCCCCGACGCCGGCGGCGCCTGGATCCTCACCCGCCTCGTTGGGATCCAGAAGACCAAGGAGCTTTTCTTCTTCGGCGACGACGTGCCGGCGGCCGAGGCCCACCGCATCGGGCTGGTCAACCGCCTGGTGCCCCGGGAGGGCCTGGCGGACGCGGTCGCCGAGTGGGCCGGCCGACTGGCCCAGGCCCCGACCAAGGCGATCGGGGTGTCCAAGTGGCTCGCCAACCGCGCCCTCGACGTCGACCGGGCCACCGCTCTCCACGAGGAGGCCATGGGGCAGGAGCTGGTGACCTACACGGCGGACATGAAGGAGGGCGTGGCCAGCTTCGTCGAGCGCCGGCCCACCGAATTCAAGGGCTGGTAGCCGGGTCGGCGGCGCCGGCCCGGCCGGACCTGGTCCCCGCCGCCGGACGTCAGTCGCCCGGCGTCAGGGCGCCCCGCCGGCACGGGTGGTGGTCGTGGTGGCCGACCCCGCCCCCGTCGTGGTCGTCGTCGATGAGGCCGGCCTCGTCGTGGTGGTCGAGGCGCTGCCGTTCAGCGTGGTGCTCGTCGTACCGGAGGTCGACGTCGTGGTCGGCGCCGTGGTGGTGGTCGTCGTGGGCGGCGTCGTCGTGGTGGTGGTCGTCGTCGTGGACTGCTGGTTGTCGAAGGGTCGGAGGATCGTCGGACCGGTGCCGGCGTTCCCGAAGATGTCGGCCAGCGGCTTGCCCGAGATCAGCTCGACCGCCGTGATGAACCCCAGCGAGAGCAAGAAGACGACGCCGATCGCGGCGGCGACGGCCTTCCAACTGAGCCCCCGGGCCGTTCCCGGCCGTGCCCGGCCCGGCGGGCGAGTCGGCACCGAGGAGGTGGCCCGCAGGCGCTCGGCGGCCGGCGCGCTGGTCGCCGCCGTGATCTCCAGACGCTGCGTCTCGCTCGTCGCCTCGGCGCCCGCCGCCATGGCGACGGTGTCGTGCCCCCCGGTGGCCGGCGCCGAACCGGTCCGCTCGGGCGACGCCGTGGCGCCGACCGGACCGGTGGCGCCGAGCCGACGCAACAGGGGCGTCGACTCGGGAGCCTGCACCACCTGTCGCACCGCGGCGTGGCCGCGCTCGATCGACTGCGACACCAGTGCGGTGGCCGTGGTCGCCACGGCGGCCCCGATGGCCACCCCGACGATGGTGCCGGTCACCCCGAAGCTCGACGCGATGAGCGCGGCGATCACCGCCCCGAGCGACGAGGCCAGGATCTGGCGGAGCGAGAACCTCGCACGCGGGCGCGCCCGGCGTCCCGGCCGTGCCCACGCCTACTCCCCCACCGCCCCGTCGATCGCCTCACGCAGAAGGTCGGCGTGGCCGTTGTGACGGGCGTACTCCTCAATCATGTGCACCAGGATCCAGCGCAGGGAGACCTCGTTCGTCGCCCGCGCCGCCGGCTCGTCCAGGCTGCCCGCGGCGGCCACCACGGCGCGGGAGGTCGCGCACTGCCGCTCGAAGAGGGCGACGTCGTCCATGGCCCGGGACGGGTCGAGGTCGTTGAAGTCCGCGTCCGCGTCGTGCTCGAGCGAGACGGGGGACGCGACCTCGCGGCCGAGGAAGACCCGCTCGAACCACGACCACTCGACGACGGCCATGTGCCGGACGATGCCGAGCAGCGACAGGTTGGAGCTGGGAACGGCCCGTCGGGCCAGGGCGTCGCCGTCGAGCAGCTCGCATTTCCACATGAGCGTGGCGCGCTGCCAGTCGAGCCACACCGTGAGCATGGTCCGCTCGTCGCCGCGCTGGGGAGGATCGGTCCGGGTCACCGCGGGAATCACCGGACCAGGCTAACGGGTGCCCCGCCCGCCGATCCGGCGAGGGTACCCGCCGCGCGGGGGCCGGTAGCATGGCCGCCGTGCGCGAGCGGTGGCTGTCCCCGAGGGCCGTCGCGCTGCATGTGGCGGCCGTCGTGCTGGTGACCGGCTGCGCGCTCGCTTCGTGGTGGCAGGTCACCCGGGCCGAGGACGGGAACCAGCTCAGCTACTTCTACTCGGCCATGTGGCCCGCCTTCGGCGTCCTGGCCGTCTTCTTCTGGTGGACGCTCCTGCACACGGACTTCGAGTCGGCCGGGCGCCGCGGCGTCGAGCGTCAGCAGGAGTCGGGGGTTGCGGCCGCGTCGGGGCCGACCGGCCCGTCCGCTGGCGCTCCCATCGTGCCCCCGACACCCGGGGCGCAGGCGGCGGTCGGCGCGGAAGACGATCCCGAGATGGCCGCCTACAACGCCCGGTTGGCCGAGCTGGCCGCGCAAGGGCCCAAGACCTGGCGCCGCAACGAGTCGGTGATCGCCCGGGCCCCGGCACGTGGTCCCCGATGAGGCATCCCCGGTGAGGCGCCTGACCGAGCGCGGGCTGCGCGGCGCCCTCTTCCGCTATCAGCTCATGGCCAACATCGTCGGCGTGCTGCTCATTCCGCTGTTCCTCTTCGCCGGGTTGCGCGCCGGGTTCGGCGGCTTCAAGACCGAGGTTGCCGTCTTCGGCATCGGGCACGGCTACCTCTTCATCGTCTACCTCGTCACAGCCGGGCTCCTGCTCCTGAAGGCAAGGCTTCACATCGCCTGGATCCTGCTGATCTTCGTGGCCGGCCTCGTGCCGGGCCTCACCTTCGTGGTCGAGTGGTACATGGTGACCCGCAAGGTCCACCCGATCCTGGCCGAGCAGGCCGCCGCCGCGGCCGCCGCCGGGACGGACGCGCCCCCGGCACCGGGGGTCAGCCCAGCCGCTCGATGACGGTGCCGTTGGCCTGTCCGCCGCCCTCGCACATGGTCTGGTAGCCGAAGCGGCCCCCGGTGGCCTCGAGCTGGTTGAGCAGCGTCCCCATCAGGCGCACACCGCTGGCGCCGAGCGGGTGCCCGATGGCGATGGCACCGCCGCGGGGGTTGAAGCGCTCGGCGTCGTAGCCGAACTCCTTCAGCCACATCGAGCGCGACGGCCGCGAAGGCCTCGTTGCACTCGACGGCGTCGAACTCGTCCACCTTCATGCCCGAGCGCGCCAACAGCTTGTGGGTCACCGGCACGGGGGCGGAGAGGACGATCGCCGCGTCCTCGGCGGCCACGGCGAAGTGGGCGAAGCGGGCCCGGACCGGGAGCCCGAGCGCCTCGGCCACGGCGCGGTCCGCGACGAGCATGGCCGCCGCGCCGTCGGTGGTCTGCGACGCGTTGCCGGCGGTGATGTCGGGCGCGGTGTCGGGCTCCCAATGCTGCGCCGGCGGGAGGCCAGCCAGCGCCTCGATCGTCGACTCGCGCCGGATGCCCTCGTCCTGGCGAAGGAAGTCACCGGTGAGGCTGCCGTCCTCCGCCTTGATCGGCACCGGGACGGCCTCCCGCTCGAAGTGGCCACTGTCCCACGAGGCGGCCGCCCGGCGGTGCGACTCGAGCGAGTAGGCGTCCATCTCCTCGCGGGTGATGCCGTAGCGCTCGGCCAGGACCTGGCTCACGCGGAACTGGGTCCAGAGCCGCCCGTCGACGGCCTCGAGGAACGAGGGCGGGAACGGCCCGGTGCCGCCGCGCGCGTTGGACGCCATCGGGACGCGGCTCATGACCTCCACACCACAGGCGACCACGAGGTCGTAGTGGCCCGCCGCCACACTGGCGGCGGCGAAGTGCACCGCCTGCTGGGACGAGCCGCATTGCCGGTCGATCGTCGTCGCCGGCACGCTCTGGGGCAGCCCGGCCGAGACCCACCCGTTGCGGCCCACGTTGGTGCTTTGCTCCCCGGCCTGGGTCACGCACCCGGCGATGACGTCGTCGATCCGCTCGGGATCGACGCCGGTGCGCTCCAGCAAGGTGGTCAGGGCGAACCCGAGGAGGTCCGCAGGGTGCCAGTTGGCCAGCGCGCCCCCCCGCTTGCCGAACGCGGTGCGCACCACGTCGACGATGACCGGTTCTCCCATGGTTGCCTACCTCTCTCCGTCGTTCCCGCCGCTGCCCGCGGCTCCACGTCGATTGTCGCGATCGTCGCGATCGCCGGACTCCGTGGCGCCGGCCGAGGCCGCCTTCTCCCGCCGGGCCATCAGCGACTCCACGGCGGCCGAGGCACCCTCGGGTCCGCCCTCGTAGACGACGGAGCCGTGGTCCAACACGACCGCCCAGGTGGCCAGCTCGAGCACCCGGTGCACCTGCTGCTCCACCACCATGAGCGCCGTCCCGTTGCGGTTGATCTGCGCCAGCCCCTCGTAGACGGCGTCGACCACCACCGGGGCGAGGCCGAGGGAGAGCTCGTCGGCCACGAGGACCTTGGGCGGCACCACGAGGACCTTGGCCAGCGAGAGCAGGCGCTGCTGGCCGCCAGAGAGGGTGCCGGCCAACTGCCGGTGCCGCTCGCCCAGAATGGGGAAGGCGTCGTAGGCGCGGGCCAGGTTCTCCGACAGCCGGCCCCGGCCGCCGCGCTGGCGAAAGGCCAGGGCCAGGTTCTCCTCCACGGTCAGCGTCGAGAAGACGCCGCGGCCCTCGACGACGTGGGCCATGCCGAGGCGGGCGATCTTGAAGGCCGGCAGCCGCGTCACGTCCTGCCCGTCGAGAAGGACCTGACCCTCGGTCGCCGTCACCAGGCCGGTGACGGTGCGGGCAACGGTCGACTTGCCCGCACCGTTGGAGCCGACGAGGGCCACGACGCCCCCGGCGGGCACGCGGAACGACACGTCGAACAAGGCGCGATAGGGGCCGTAGGCCGCACTGACGTGCTGCACCCGCATCACGTCGCCCTCTCCGGGCGTACCGGGCGGCGCGCCGGAGGGCTCGGTGGCCACGGTCATGCCGCTCCCATCTGCCCCAGGTAGGCGGCGCGGACGGCCGGGTCGGCCATCACCTCGTCGAAGGTGCCCTGGGCCAGCATGGCCCCGAGGTCCATGACGACGGCCCGGTCGACCACCTCGGCCACCATGGAGAGGTCGTGCTCCACCAGCAAGACGGCCGTGCCGCGCTCGCGCTGCACGGTGCGCAGGACGGCGGCCACCTCGGCCGTCTCGTGGAGGTCGAGCCCCGACGACGGCTCGTCGGCCAGCAGGATCTTGGGCTCGGCCGCCAATGCCCGGGCCAACTCGACGAGCCGGCAGTTCCCCAGGCCGAGCGCGTTCACCGACGTGTCGGCCAGGCGAGCGATCCCGACCAGCTCCAGCACGGCGTCGACCCGCTCCTTCTCGTCTGTCGTGGGCCTGCTCAGGTTGAGCAGGTCGCGCCACAGCCGGCCTTCGCCCTGCCGGGCCCGCTCGGCCACCATGAGGTGGTCGCGCACCGACATGTCGGTGAACACCTCGACCCGCTGGTAGGTACGGCCGATGCCCAGGCGGGCCCGCTTGTAGGTGGGCAGGCCGAGGAGCGTGGCGCCGCCGAAGAGGATCTCGCCCTCCTCGGGGCGCAGCTGCCCGCACACGCAGTTGAACAGCGTCGTCTTGCCGGCGCCGTTGGGACCGACCAACCCGACGCTCTCCCCCGCCGACACGTCGAAGGTGATGCTGCTCACGGCCTGCACGCCGCCGAACGACTTGCAGACGTTGTGCAGCCGGAGGAGCGGTGGCTGCTCAGCCATTGGCGCTCGACGTGCTGATGGTCGGCTGGAGGTCCTCCGACTCGTCCCGGCGTGAGAAGAAGAGACGCTCGAAGCGCTGGGTCGACCGGCGCTTCTGGAACTCGAGCACGCCCTCGGGGTGCTGGGCGTAGGTCAGGGCGCCGAAGGCGAAGAGGGCGACGGTCAGGCTCGAGGCGCCGATGCGCGCGGGCAGGACGGTGGTCAGGACCTGCTCGGTGACGAAGAAGCCGACGCCGGCCTGGATGGCGCCCTCCACCGTGGTGACGCTCGTCGTCACGACCAGCACGACCAGGACGAGCGAGATGTCGGCGTTCCAGTCGGTGGGCGACACCACCTGCTGCTCGAGGCTGTGCAGGAGCCCGCCCAACCCGGCGATGGCGCCGGAGAGCGCGAAGACCATGATGCGCTGCCACGACGGGTTCACCCCGAGGCCGGCCGTGGCCGTCTCGCTCCCGCGCATGGCGGCCAGGTTGCGCCCGACCGTCCCCTTGCGCACCAACTGCACGAGCAGCACCGCCACCACCAGCACGCCGAGCGACAGGAGGAACATGGCGTGCCCGTTGACGTTGAAGAAGGTGTGGGTGCCCAGCCACTTCGCCTGGATGCTCACTCCCTGCGGGCCGCCGGTGATGGACGTCTCGTTGAAGAAGGTGGCGTCGAAGAGCAGCGCCGCCGCCAGCGTCATGAGCGCCAGCCCGAGTCCCTTGAGCCGCAGGGAGAGGAGTGCCAGCACGACGGCCACCGCGGCGGCCAGCGCGGCACCGACCAGGCCCCCGAGGAGCAGGTTCAGTCCCAGGTGGTTGGCCAGCTGTGCGGCGGTGAAGGCGCCCACCCCGGCCAGGGTGGCCTGGCACAGGGAGAGCTGACCCGCCATACCCGTGATCAACGTGATGGAGAGCAACACGATGGAGTAGGTCAGCCCGTTGTTGAAGACCGTGGCCCAGGCCGGGAAGGCGTTGGGCAGCCAGGTCAGCATGGACACGCAGAACGCGGCGAAGACGGCCCACCACAGCACGCGGATGATCCGGTCCATCTTGGGGGCCCGGGCGGACGCCGCGATGGGTGGCGGCGGCGGGTCGATGGTGGCCATGGGGTCCCGGCTGGCGTCGAGCTGGCGCATCCCCGGGAGGAAGAGCAGCGCGCCCACCAGGAAGATGAAGGGCAGCGACGGGATGATCGCCGCGTAGAAGAAGCTGCTCGTCGGGATGTAGCCCTGCAGCAACGTGGTCAGCACACCGATGAGGACGGCCACGCCGGCGGCGATGGGGATCGAGCGCAGCAGCGCCCACGCCGCGGCGGCGATGGCGGTCACCGTCAGCGTCACGTAGTCCTCGGAGGTGAAGGCGCCGAAGGTCGGGGCGAAGAGCACGCCGGCCAGGCTGGCCATGAAGCTCGACACGATCCAGGCGATGGCCACCACCCCGTCGGCGTTGACACCGTCGAGCTGCACCAGGCGCCGGCTCTCGACGGCGGCACGCATCTGGAGCCCGAGGGTGGTGTACCGGAGCAGCACGGTGAGGAGCACCAGGACGAGCACCGTGACCGAGATGGTCGACAGGTAGATCCCGTTGACCGGCGTCCCGAGGAAGGTGAAGTAGACCACGTTGGGGTTGAAGAACGGCACGATGGTCGCCGTCGCATCGAGGTTCTGCGGACCGAAGATGACCGGCAGCAGCGACGGGATCCCCACCAAGAGCGCCAGGCTGCACACCATCTTGGCGGTCGAGTTCGCATTCGAGATGTGGCGGAACAGCAGCCGGTCGAAGGCCCACCCCAGGAGCGGGCCGAACACCACCACCGAGAGCAGGAACGCCTCCCACCCGGTCCAGCCGTGGTACTGGGTCAGCCAGGTGAAGATGAACGCCGACGCGAACGCCTGCGCGCCGAAGGCGAAATTGAAGACGCCCGTCGCCTGGTAGGTCAGGACCAGGCAGACCGCGACGAGCGCGTAGGTGCACCCGTACGGGACGCCGGGGAGCGCGAAATCGAGGAAATGCTCCATTCCGTCGTGCGGCTGCTCTCCGACCTCGCCCTGCGGCCCGGGGCCGCTAGTGCGGAGCCGGCGTGCCCGCCGGGACCGGGAAGACCGGGTTGGACTTGGGGTTGGTCGACTGGAAGCAGTTGAAGACGTTCTGCCCCTTGTTCAGCGTCGGCACGTACTTGGACCCCGACACCTTGATGTACGCCGTGCAGTACGGCGGGGCGTGTCCCGCGTGCCCGCCGTTCGACCAATTCACCGGCGCCGTCAGCCCACCGGCCGTGAACGAGGTCAGCATGTTCGTCTGCTTGACCACGTTGGCCCAGGTGAGGTTGCTCCCCGCCGCCTTCACGCCCTGGACGAACAGGGCGGCGGACTCCCAGCCCTGGATGGCCACCTCGTCATAGGTGTAGTTGGGCTCGTACTTCTTCATCTGCTGCAGGTAGACGCTCAGGCCCGGGTAGAGCCGGGTCGGCGCCGTGAAGGGCACGTGGGCCGTGGCGAAGATGATGCCCTGCATGAGGCTCTTGTTCTGGTCGAGCGTCTGCTGGTCGTTGCCGTTCAGCCACAGCTGGGTGGCCTTGAGCCCGTACTGCTGGATGGCCCGGGCCATGGTGACGTTGCCCTGGACGTCCATGCACGTGAGCACGAAGTTGGAGCCGGCCTGCTTCATCCGCTGCACGTCGGTGGCCACCGTGGAGCCCGGGTAGTTGATCTTCAGGTCGGTGTAGCTCACGGTGATGCCGGCGCCCGTCAGTGCGGTCTGGGCCCCCTGGCAGGCGTCGGCCGAAGCGGCCACGCCGTACGCCACGATGGCGACCGAAGGCTTGGACTGGGTCTTGCGGGCCACGTAGCCGGCGATCGGGCCCTCGGCCGGGTAGTACTGCACCGAGCCGCCGGCGGCGAAGAGGTTGGCCGGGCCGGCCCAGTTGTTCGTCACGTTGTAGCCGTAGGTGGGGATGCCCGACTCGACGAAGAGGTTGGGTGAGAAGAACGCCGTCCCGACGCCGGTGACCGCGAACACGTGGTCCTGGTTGATCAGCGTGTTGGCCAACTGGTTGAAGGTGGTCGGGTTGCCGCCGTCGTCGAGCGCGTACTTGTAGTCGATCTGGCGCCCGTTCACGCCGCCCTGGGCGTTGATGTACTTGAAGTAGGCCTTCTCGCCGTAGATGAGCGAACCGAAGTTCGACGCCAGGGTCCCCGTCTGGGTGGAGATGGTCCCCACCGTGATGGAGTTGGACGTCACGCCCGGCGCGGTGCTCGACGATGCCGCCCCCGCCGAACCCACCGGGAGGACGATCGCTGTGCTCAGCGCCGCCCCGGTGAGCACCGTCCCCACCAGTGCGCGGAATCCCTGTCTCACTCGCATGCCGTCCCCAATCGTCGGTCGTGGTGCATCCCCCCCGGGATGCCGGTCACTGTATCGCTCGGTCCTCTTGCCCATCTGTTCACCCCGACACCGTTCACGTCAGGAAGATCCGCTCGCGGTCGAACTCCCGCAGCGCCCGCACCTCGTCGGGCCGCACGGCCTCGAGCACCTCGACCTCGCGGGCCACGTCGGGCTCGTACCCGCAGGCCGCGGCCAGGGCCTGCACCCGCTCTCCGACCGCGCCCTCGCCGTCGGGGACCGCGGCCACGCGGAGTACGCCGTCGAGGCGCCGCAGCACGCCCTTGTCGGTGGCCACACTGACCACGCGGTCACCCGGCGAGGTCACGTAGTCCGCCGTCTCGGGCAGGCGCTCGGGACGGGCCAGGGTGACCACCACGCACGCGGTGGCCCGGCTGGCCACGTCGTTGGCCCCGCCCGAGCCGACCAGGAAGCGCCCGCCTGCGAGCTGGGTCGAATTCGAGCGTGCCGTCGCGGTCCACCTGTGCCGCGCCGAGGCATCCCACCGTCTTGGTCCCCGGGCCGCCGATGACCATGCCCAGGACGGACGAGGCGTCGGACAGGTACGGCGTGGCAGGGAACACCCGCTGGTTGAAGATGTAGGGGTCGGCGGGCGTCGGCTCGTAGCCCCACAGGCCGAGCTCGGCCGTGAGGACGACCCGGCTCCCGGCCGCTCTGGCCCGGCCCACCGCCACCCAGGCAGCCAGATTGGCCGCCCCGGCGCCGGCCAGGACGGCGTCCGCCCCGACGTCGGCGACCACGCGCTCGACCTCACGCGCCCCGTAGGAGGCGGCGCACTCCCACCGGCTGTACACGGGGTCTTCTGCCACGGGATGCGCGTCGGCGTCGGCCTTCCACGACATGGGGTCGGCGCGCTCCTCGAGCCACAACAGGCGGTCCGAGCCGACCCGGCCCAGGTAGTCCTCGTGGGTCCGGGGGCCGAGGACCCATTCGGCGACGTAGTCGTCGAGCTCGTCCCTGGCCGCGGCGTCCGCCACCGCGCTCCAGTGCGCGATGTCCTCGCCGTAGCTGCGGACGGGGAGCCCCGGGGCGTAACAGCCGCCCGGGTGTGCGCCGTAGGGGGCCTCGACCACGGCCAGCACACGGTGGCCCGGCACGCGCACCCGGTGCCCCAGCCCCTCGAGGTCGTCGACCACACGCTCGACGGTGGCCACCACGCCACGCCGCGCCGCCCACGCGCCCCACACGCCGTCGAGTAGCGGCTCGGAGAACGCCAGGTTGCCGGCTCGGTCCGCCACGGCGGCGTGCACCAGCGAGACGTCGGGCGCCAGCGGTTCGAGGAGCCCGACGGGTCCGAAGGGCGAGTCCACCACCGCGAAGGCGTCGTTCTCCGCCATGGAGGACCCGGTCAGGGAACCGGTCACCACTGCGGGCAAGCCACGTGCCGCGGCCTCGAGCCGCTGCGAGAGCGTGAGGATCGACCAGTGCTCGACCGCCACGTCGCCCGACTCGTAGCCGGCGCGGAACACCGGGTTCGGGGTGTAGGTCGGGAAGCTGTTCCCCGAATACGCCGTGACGACCTTGCGCACGAGCCCGCCGCGGAAGAAGACGGCACCGAGCGCGCCGAGGCTCGTCATCACGAGGGTGAAGCCGGGGTCGCTGCCCCAGAACTGGCGCGCCATCTCGCGCGCCGCAGCGGTCCAGCGGCTGTGCCCGATCATGACGTGGACGGCGTCCCCGGGCCGGACGTTGCGAGCCACCGCGTCCTCGAGGGAGGTCACGACCGGCGGTGAGGGCGCGGGTGCGTCCGGAGTCACAGAATCGGTCGCCCGTCAGCCGACGAGAAGCAAAAGACCTGGTCCGCGCTCATTTTTGGTACCGCCCAAACCTGACCACCGTGTCAGGTTAGCCATTTCCGCCGTGCCCGGCACTACCATCTGCGAGCCATGGGATCGTCGAGAGTCCGCAGCGACCCGGCACCCACCCCGAAGCGTTCGGCGAGGTCCGCCGTGGTCACCGCGCCGGCACCGAAACGCGCCGCCGCCAAGGGCGTCGCGGACAAAGCACCCGCGGGCAAGAAGGGTGCGAAGGAGGGCCGCGCCGGCGGATCAGGCGGGGCCGGCGGATCAGGCGGGGCCGGTAGGGCGACACCGCGCCAGGCGCCACGACGCAAGGCCCCGCCGGTCGCCGCGGACGCGGACCCCGTCGGCGCACCGGCGAGCAAGCGGGTCCTGCGCAGCCAGGGCCGGCGCACCATGCGCAAGCTGCTCGACGCGGCCATGGTCGCCTTCGACAAGCGCGGGTACCACGCCACACGGGTCAACGACGTGGTGGAGATCGCCAAGACCTCGCACGGGACCTTCTACCTGTACTTCTCGAACAAAGAGGACCTGTTGCGGGCGCTGGTCGCCGAAGCGGCCGAGGAGTCGAAGAAGGTCTACGACGAGTTCAGCACGCTCCCGAGCCCGAGCGGAGCACCGCAGTGGGAGGACGTGCGCGGCTGGGTGCAGGCCTACTCGCAGCTCTGGATGCGCTACGCCCCTCTCTTCCGGGTCTGGGCGGAGCTGGCCGCCGTCGACCGCGATCTCGGCCGCACCATCCGCCACACCTTCTCGCAGATCTCGTACGCCCTGACGGTGCGTATCGGCCCGGACTCCTCGGGTCACGACCTCGATCCGGGCACGGCCGGGCTGGCCGCACTGGCCATGTTGGACCGCTTCCACTACCTGCGCGAATTCGTCGGACGTCCCGTCGACGACAGGGCGCTCGACACCGTGACCACCATGCTCTACCGGGCGCTGTTCGACCCGAACGCCTGATCCCCCGGGCGCCCTCGGCGGTGCCGCCGGCGCCCGTTCCGGTTACCCGGCGCCCGTACGGGTTACCGGCGCCCGAACACCCGGTCGAAGACCCCGTCGACGCCCGAACCGTGCAGGGTCAGCCCGCCGTCCACCACGATGTTCTGCCCGGTGACGAAGCGAGCGAGGTCCGAGCACAGGAACACGACCACGTCGGCCACGTCCTCGGGCTCGCCCACCCGGCCCAGGGGCGTGTCGCGCTCGAATCGCTGCCACTGGTCGGGCATGAACTCGAACCAGGGCGCGGTCATGGCCGTGCGGATCATGCCCGGCGACACGGCGTTGACCCGGATCTCGGGCCCGTACTCGAGAGCGGCCGAGGCGGTGAGGGCGGCCACGGCCGCCTTGCTCGCCGCATAGGGGCCCTCCCCCGCGGCCGGACGTGTCCCGCTGATCGACGCCGTGCTCACGATCGACCCGGCGCCGGCGGCGCGCAGGTGGGGCACGGCGGCCCGGATGCCGGCCCAGACCCCGGTGAGGTTGACCCGCAGCACCCGCTCCCACTCGGCCGGATCCATTCCGTGAAGCTCGCCGAAGGCGGTGGTGCCCGCGTTGTTGTAGATGATGTCGAGGCCGCCGAGCGCTTCCGCCGACGCGTCGACGGCGGCCTTGACCGCGTTCGGATCGCCCACGTCGACCCCGAAGGACACACCGCCCGTCTCACCCGCCACCGCCTCCGCGGCGGCCGCGTCGAGGTCGAGCACGGACACGCGGGCTCCGGCCGCGGCCATGCGCCGGGCGGTGGCCCGCCCGATCCCCGACGCCCCGCCGGTGACCACGGCACGCCGTCCCTCGAGCAGTCCCATCGCTACTCCTCCTCCGTCGCGCGCACGCCGGGCTGCGGGGGCACGTCGAGCGTGAGTGGCTCGTCGAGCTCCCGGATCAGCAATTCCTGGGCCATGCTGAGGTGCAGTGTGCCGTCCTGGCCGTGCATGGTGGCCCGGACGGTCGCCCGACCCCCGGAGTTCACCAGGGCCTGGAGGTCGAAGAAGCTCCAGGCATCGGCCCGCCACGGCCGGTGGAACCACAGCGCGTGGTCCAGACTGGCGTCGGTGTGCCAGCCCCAGGTGCCCAGGCTGAGGGGGCGGAACGAGGCACCCGTCATGTCCGAAAGGTAGGCGAGCAAGCACGTGTGCACAGCCGGGTCCTCGCCGAGCGGTTCCCGGGCGCGGAACCAGCACCGCCGCGTCGAGAGGTAGGTGCCGTCCTGGCGCAGCGGCGTGGGCCCGAGCTCGCGGATGTCGAACGGGAAGATGCCCGGCGCCGGCTCGACGTCGTCGGGACCGGGAACGCCGACCGCCATGGGCAGCTGGTACTCGTCCCCGGCCTCGGGCGAGTGGAAGGAGCACAGCATGCGGAACGTCTCGCGTCCCGCCACGGCGCTCACCACCTCACGTGTGCCGAACGAGCGCCCGTCGCGCACGGGAGCGACGGTGTGGGTGGTCCGCCCCCCGGGCGGGGTCGGCCCCATGAAGTACCCGTGGAGCGAGTGCAGCGCGAAACCGAGGGGCGCCTCGGCCAGGGCCGCACTCAGGGCCTGGGCGATCACCATGCCCCCGAAGGTGCGGCCACCGATCCACCAGTCGGGGCTGGTCGTGGTGAAGGTGGGACGCCCGTCGGCGTCCCGACCGGCGGGGCGAGCCGTCATGGCGTCGACCAGTCCGGCCAGGTCGACGCCGACCAGCTCGGCCTGTTCGGCCTCGTCAAGCTCCACGGCGTGGCCCCTGGATGCTCACCACAGCTCGACGTCCACCGGGAGGCCCTTGGCGACCAGGTCCACCATCCGGTTGTCCTCGGCGTAGCGGAGCCCCTGCACGTTGAACAGGCGTACCTCGGGGGCGTCGATCGGGAACGGTCCCCAGTGCCAGGTGCCCTGGAAGAGCACCAGCGAATCGAGCGGCTCGAGACGGAAGGCCGCGATGCCGTCGGCATCCGACTCGGCGTCGAACTCCACGTCCGCCGGCGCCACCGCCACGACCGCCGGGACGTCGAGAGGCATGAGGCACTGGGTGTGGGTGTCGTGGCGGTAGAGCATCTCGCAGCGGAACCCGTGTGGCGTCTCGGGCACCTCGTTCCGGGCATGCCCGATGAGGTTCACGTTGGGGTCGTCCCAGTCGAAGGTCATGCGGTGCGCGCCGTCCCGAGGATCGGTGTCGGGGACGGGCAGCCAGCCGAACGGCTTCCAGGCCTCCTCGGTGAGGGGCTGGGGCACGACGGTGCGCCGCGCGGTGGATCCGTCTGCAACTTTCACTCGCTCACGCCTCCTCGCCCGGCCGGCACCAGCGGTGCACCTCCGGGGTCCCGCGGCCTAACCTGACACCGAAGTCAGTCTAGGAAGATCTCGGGAGGCCCCCAGATGGACGTGCGCAACATTGCGGAGAAGGCACCGGTCGTCGAGCACAACGGCACCGTCCCGGTGTGGTGGATGGTCGAGTCCCGCGAATTCAAGGACATCACTGACGGCGGCTTCCTGGAGCTCGTGAACGAGTTCGAGGTCCCCGGTGGCGGTCTGGTCGACCCCCATTCCCACCCGACCCACGAATTCTACTACGTGATGAACGGCAAGGGGATCATGACGATCGACGGCGAGGACCAGGAGATCTCCCAGGGTGACCTGGTGTACATCCCGCCCGACAAGGTGCACTCCCTGCGCCCGATCACCGACCACGCACCCATCCACTGCTTCTGCTTCGCCATCGGCGTGAAGGGTGCCGGCCCCGTCAACTACACGACCCACTAGGTGGCGCGCGTCCTGGTCACCCGCCCGTTGGTCGATGGCGGAACCGACCCCCTGGTCGACGCCGGTCACGAGATCGTGGCCCGTCCGGACGGCGCACCGTTGTCGCCCGACGAGCTGGCGCACATGGCTGCGGAGTGCGACGGAGTGGTGTGCCACCTGACGGACCGGATCGACGCCCGGGTGCTCGAGTCCGGCCGGGCCGGACGGCTCCGCGTCGTGGCCAACGCCGCGGTCGGCTACGACAACATCGACGTCGCCACGGCGCACGGTCTCGGCATCACCGTCTGCAACACCCCCGGCGTGCTCGACGACACCACGGCCGACCTGGCCTTCCTCCTCATCCTGGCCGCCACGCGCCAGGCCAGCGCCGCGGAGGACGACCTGCGCCAGGGGCGGTGGAAGGGCTGGGGGTTCGGGACGCACCTGGCCCGCGACGTGCACGGGGCGACCCTCGGGCTGGTCGGATTCGGTCGCATCGGCCGCGCTGTGGCCCAGAGAGCGGCCGGGTTCGACATGGACGTCATCCACACGGCGCGCCACGACACCGGCATGGCCGGGTTCGTCCCGACGCTTCACGAGGTGCTCGAGCGTGCCGACGTCGTGAGCCTCCACGTGCCGCTCTCCGACTCCACCCGCCACCTGATCGGAGCAGCGGAGCTGGCCGCGATGAAGCCGACGGCCGTGCTGGTAAACACGGCACGCGGGCCCGTGGTCGACGAGGAGGCGCTGGCCGACGCGCTCGAGGCCGGGACGATCTACGCAGCCGGGCTCGACGTCTTTGACGGAGAGCCCACCGTGAACCCCCGCCTGCTGGCGGCGCCGCGCACCACCCTGCTCCCCCATATCGGCAGCGCCACCATCGCCACGCGCACACGCATGGCGCGTCTGGCGTGCCAGGGCGTGTGTGACGTGCTGGCCGGGCGGACCCCGGCGAACGAGGTGTTGCCGACGCCGCGAGCCGTCTAGTCCCCGGCATCCTCCGACTGGCGCGCCGGTCAACACAACGGACGAGCAACACGCCGGGTGTCGCGAGAGGGCCAGCGTTACCATCGCTGCTGTCGTTTGAACGACGCTCCGTGTGGCGAATGGAGGTGGCGGTGGGCACGGTCCGGAGATTCGTCGCGAGCGTCCTCGCGGCCGCAGCAACCGTCGCGTTCAGCGCGCTGCCCGTCGGCGCCACGGCGGCGTCCGCAGCCACCGTGGCACCACGATGGGCGACGACAGCCGGCTATCAACCACTCGCGAACGTACGCGCCGTCTCATGCGCCCCGACCGCCTCGGCCGGTCCGGCCACCTGCGTGGCCGTCGGCGACGACGGGGGCAATGTCGCCTCGATCATCGTCAGCAACGACGGCGGTACCACGTGGTCGGACGCCCCGCCGCCAACGGGTGTCACGTTGCTCTCGACCGTGTCGTGCCCTTCGGCCGCCATCTGCTACGCCGGCGGTGGTTCGGGAATCGTTAAGTCGTCGAACGGTGGGGCCAGCTGGGTCGTGCAGGATCCCGGGTTCCCGGCTCAGTCGATCTCGTGCTTCACGATCGATGAGTGCACGGCGGTAGGAGGAACGAGCATCGTCCACACGGCGAACGGTCAAACGTGGACGTCACAGAGCCCACCCGGTGGAACCACTTCAATCGTCGGGGTCACATGCCCCAACGCAATCACATGCGTCGCCATCGGCAGCGTATCTAGCAAGCCAACAATCCTTGGCCAGAGTGATGGGCTCACATGGAGCGTTCTCGACCAACCGCTTCTAGCGACCCTCACGGCCGCATCGTGCTCTTCCGGTGCCGATTGTGTTGTGGCTGGGCTTGCTCCCGCTGGCGGTGCCACGTCCCTCAGCACCACCAACGGCGGCTCCACTTGGCCGGTTGCGAGTGCCATTCCGGCTGGTAAGCAAATCAACCAGGTCGAATGTTCGTCGACGACCACCTGCATAGCCGTGGGCACCAACCTCAACTCCACTCCCTACGTGATCGGCACGTCGAACACGGGAAGCACGTGGACGTCGCAGAGCGCCCCTCCGAATGCCGTGGACCTCACCGGTGTCTCCTGCTCGAACTCGCTGGACTGCGTCGCCGTCGGAAACACCGGCAACACCGGCGCCGGCTCAACCGTCATGGCGACGACGACCGGCGGCCTGACCTGGTCTGCGCACAACCCGCCGGCCGGCACGAGCGGCCTCCGCTCCGCAACCTGCCCCACCACGTCGGAGTGCTTCGCTGTCGGGGTCAACACGGTGCTCTCCTCCTTCGATGCCGGCGCCGCATGGACGGCGGACGGCATCCCGAGCGCCGTCAGCGGCCTCAACGGGATCTCGTGCCCGTCGATCGCCGATTGCACCGCCGTTGGCTTCGGTGAATTCGGCACCCCCGTGATCATCGCCACCACCGATGGCGGGGCGAACTGGACGCTGCAGAGCGTCCCGGCGGGCGTCGGCCCTCTCACGTCCGTTTCGTGTCCGAGCACGTCGGCCTGTTTCGCCGCCAGCGAATTCGGGACGTCCGCCCCCAGCGTCGTGGCCACCACCGACGCCGGAGCCCACTGGACGGCCCAGGGCATCCCGGCCACGGTGACCAACCTGACCTCCGTCTCGTGCCCGACGGTGCAGCGCTGCACTGCGGTGGGGGCGTCGTCCGTCGGACCGGGCGCGGCCGTCTTGTCGACAGTGAACGGTGGCTCGACCTGGACGACGCAGTCGGTACCGTCGTCGGCGACGCAGCTCCTCGGCGTCTCCTGCGCGTCTCCGGCCGCCTGCACCGCCGTCGGGAACCACACCCTTGCGACCACGGACGGTGGCGCCACGTGGGTCGACCGGGGGACACCCGCCGGGGGGACGGCCCTAGGCTCCGTGAGTTGCACGAGCAGCTCGGACTGCACCGCAGTGGGGGGTCCCTCGATCGTGAGCACCACCGACGACGGAACCACGTGGTCCGTACAGGGCGCTCCAGCAGGCATCGGCACCCTGTCGGGCGTGGGCTGCGTGAGCACGGGCTCGTGTGTCGCCGTCGGGGCGGGCCCCGGCTTCGGCGGTGCCATCGCCACGCTGTCGGCAGCTCCCGGGTACTGGTTGGTGGCGTCGGACGGAGGGATCTTCACCTACGGAGGCGCGCGCTTCTTCGGCTCTACCGGCAGCCTGCATCTCAATGCCCCGATGGTGGGGATGGGGACCACGCCGGATGGAGGGGGCTACTGGCTGCTCGGCTCCGACGGGGGCATCTTCGCCTTCGGCGACGCGGTGTTCTACGGGTCGACCGGGGGCTTGCGCCTGGTCGCGCCGATCGTCGGGATGTCACCCACCCCCGACGGTGCCGGCTACTGGCTGATCGCGTCCGACGGTGGCGTCTTCGCTTACGGCGACGCCGGTTTCTACGGGTCGACCGGGGGCCTGCGGCTGGCCCGGCCGATCGTGGGCATGGCCCCGACGATCGACGGGCGCGGCTACTGGCTCGTGGCCTCCGACGGCGGCATCTTCGCCTTCGGCGACGCCACCTTCTTCGGGTCGACCGGGGGCGTCCCGCTGCAAAGACCGATCGTGGGAATGACGGCCTCTCCCAACGGGAGCGGGTACTGGCTCGTCGCGTCCGACGGCGGGATCTTCGGATTCGGGCGGGTGGGCTTCTTCGGGTCGACCGGGGGGCTGCAACTCGGCGCCCCGGTGGTCGGCATCACCCACACGGCCGACGGCGGTGGTTACTGGATGGTGGCGAGCGACGGCGGTGTCTTCAACTTCGGCGACGCACCGTTCCTCGGGTCGGCCGGCGGCCTGCACCTGAATCGCCCGGTCGTGGGCATGGTCGCCATCCCGTCGCTCGGGGGGCCCGCATCGGGCTGATCCGGGCCGACCATCCCCCAGGTCACGTCGCCGGCGTCACCACCGCGTCGAGTGGCGCAGTGTCCGGTCGAGGATGCCGAGAGTGGCTCGCAGCGCGGACTCGGGGATGACCGGGAAGATGTTGGCCTCCCGCCACTGCGGGTCGATCTCCGACCAGTCGTAGTACGACGTCACCTCGGTGCCGCCCTCCACGGGCGTGAGGCTGTAGCCGTAGACGTGTCCGATCTGCGGCTTCATCTGGCCCATGATGGTCCACGCGATCTCGCGGTCCGGCTCGAACGTCTTGATCGCCACGGTGACGTCGTAGAGGCCGAGCGGGTAGTCGTTGAGCGCCTCACGGTCCATGTGCACGACGAACTCGTCCCCCGCCGCGGACACCGGTTCGCCGGTGGCATCCATCAGCATGCCCGAACTGTCGATGCTCACGTGCCCCTGAGGGTCACACAGGAGGGCGAAGACGCGTGGGGCCTCGGCGGGGACGACCCGCGTCACCTCGAGGCGCTCCTGGGGTGTGTCGGCCGAGCTCATCTGGGCAGTCTGTCACCCGCCGTGCCCGCCGTGCCCAACGTGCCCGAGTCACCCGAAACGCCTGCCGCGCCTCCCGTGCCCGCCGAGACGGGCACGGGCGCGGGCGCGGCGACCGTCACCGAGGGCGTGTCCAGAGGAGCGCCGGCGTCGGGGACGCGGTGCGATCCGCAGGCGGAGGAGGGGTGAGGCTTCGGGGCCTCAGGGGGATCACGAGGAGCCGGGCCCGCTCCCCTCTCGCACGAGCGAGGCGTCGAGCCCAAGCAGGTCGACCGTGGTCGCGCCCGACCGCAAGGCGTCGAAGAACCCCGCCTCCTTCGCCGCGCGCGCCCGGCCCGCTTCGATCACCGCCTCGAGCGCATGGCCCGGCACGAAGGTCACCCCGTCGACGTCCGCCACCACCCAGTCGCCCGCGGCCACGAGCACGCCCCCCACCTGCACCGCCGACCCGACCGTTCCGGGCTTGTCCTTGGTGGCGCCGGTCAGTGCCACGGTCGACGAGAAGACCGGGAAACCGTGCGCCTCGAGAGCGGCCACGTCGCGGACGCCGCCGTCGAGCACCAGTCCGGCCAGCCCGGCCGCCTCCGCAGCCGTCGTGAGCACCTCGCCCCAGTAGCCCCGGTCGGCCACCTGTCCCACGTCGACCACCAGCACGCTGCCGCGCGGAGCCCTGGTCACCGCCACGTGCACGGCGAGGTTGTCCCCCGGCGTGCACCCCACGGGGTACGCCGGGGCAGCGATGACCGCGCCGGGCCACACCGGCCGGAGCCGGCGGTGGGCCGCCCTCCCGCCGGACTCACCCAGCGTGGCCGCGCCGAGCGCGGCCAACGCGTCCGCCACCTCCCCGTGGCTCCTGCTCGCTCCGCTCACGCTGCCTCCTCCGGTGTGGGTGTGCCTCTCGTGCCTGTGCCGTCGCCGGCCATCGCCCGCCGCCTTGCATTGGACCACCGGACGCCCCGGTGGCACCAGCCGGTCACGCCAGCCGGGCCGTCCACCGGATTGGCACACGGGCCCTACACTCCGGCCGTGGCCGGACACATGCTGATCGTCACCGAGGTGGCCCCGTACGCCGACGGCCCTGCCGGCGTGCACGGCGTGCTGCCCCAGGCGGAGACCGCGCTGCGCGAGCTGGCCGGGTTGGCCGACCTCTCCCCCACGGTCGTCTCCGACGTGGGCGACCTCTCCCCGCGCCAGCTGGCCTCGGCGCGCGTGCTGGCACTCTTCACCATCGGCGAGACACCCTGGTCGTCCGACCAACGGACCGCCATCGTCGAGGCCTGGCGCGCCGGCGACCTGCGCGTCCTCGGCGTACACTCGGCCACCGACGCCTGTCACGGGTGGGCGGACTACGGCTCGGTTCTCGGGGCCCGCTTCGCCGGCCATCCATGGACGCAGGCGTTCACCATCGACGTGGTGGACGTCGAGCACCCGGCCACCGCCCACCTCGGCGCCCGGTGGCCGTGGCACGACGAGGTCTACCTCTTCGGGGACCTGCGACCCGACGCCCGGGTGCTCCTCCGCCTGGCCGAGGACCAGGTGGACCTGTCGGTGCCCGGCGGGCGGGTGCCCGAATGCGGGTTTCCCCTGGCCTGGTGTGTCGAGGACGGCGCCGCCCGGTCGTTCTACAGCGCCCTCGGCCACTTCCCCGCGGCGTGGGAGACACCGGCGTACCTCCGCCATCTGGCCGGAGGCCTCGCCTGGCTCACCGAGAGCGCCTAACCTGACGCACATGTCAGGCCTATCGGGGGGGCCGGCCCGGGGGCTCCCAGACGTCATGTCCGCCGCGGTCTACCAGTCACCAGGCGTGGTGACCGTCGAGGACCGGCCGGTGCCGCGCCCGGGACGGGACCAGCTCGTGGTGCGGGTGCACACCTGCGGGATCTGCGGTTCGGACATCCACCAGCTGCGCGACGGCTGGGGCTTCACGCCGGGCCGGGTGGCCGGTCACGAGTGGAGCGGGACCATCGCCGCCGTCGGCGAGGAGGTCACCGACTGGTCGGTGGGCGAGCTCGTCGTGGGCGGGCCCTCCCCGCGCTGCGGCACCTGCCGGCGTTGCCGCCAGGGGAAACCGTCGCAGTGCGAGAACCGCTCGCACTCGGTCAACGACTGGTTCGACGGCGCCTTCGCCGAGTTCGTGGTGTGCCACGCCAGGAGCGCCCTCCGTCTGCCCGATGGCCTCTCGGCGCGGCACGCCGCACTGGCCGAACCGCTGTCGGTGGCACTGCACGGCATCACGCGTGCGGACGTCACGCCGGGCCAGCGCGTCATGGTCTTCGGTGCCGGCCCCATCGGCGCGCTCAGCGTGGCGGCGCTGCAGGCCATGGGCATCGACGACATCACCGTCGTGGAGCCCCACGAGGGCCGTCGCGCCCTGATAGCCGGGCTCGGGATCACCGACATCGTCGATCCGGCCGAACTCGAGGTGTTCCCCTCGTGGGAGCCCGAGAAGCTCTCGTCGCGCGCCGCGGACGTGGTCCTGGAGTGCTCGGGCCACCGGGCGGCGATCGAGACCGGGTTCAGCCAGGTCGCTCGCGGGGGGATCCTGGTCATGGTCGGGGCGGGCATCGACCACCCGAAGTTCGACATCAACCGCATGATCCTCAACGAGCTCACCGTGACGGGCTCCTTCGTCTACGACTTCGACGGCTTCGAGCGCGCCCTCGAGTTGCTGGCGTCGGACGGCTTCCCGTCCGACGTGCTCATCGCCCCGGACAGCGTGCCGCTCGGTGGCATCGTCGATGCACTCGAGGACCTGGCAGGCGGCCGCATCGCCGGCAAGGTCATGGTCGTCCCGGAGGTGCAGCCCTGATGCCCCATCGCTACTACCCGGCGGGCAATCCCCGCTTCAACCACGTGGCCATGTCGCTGCCCGCCGACCTCCTCGACGCGGACAACCGAGCCGACGTGTGCCGCTTCTTCGACGAGGTCCTGGGCTTCCAGGAGATCGAGGTCATGACCGAGGATCGTCGGCGCCTCATCTTCAGCTGCGTGCACTGGGAACAGTTCATCTTCCTCATCGCCGAGGACGACCCGATGCGGTGCCCCGAGATGGACCACTACGGGTTCTCGGTCGGCTCTCTCGAGGACCTCCAGGGGATCGCCGAGCGGGCCAAGGCGTTCCGCGACAAGGACGACCGCCTGCACCTCATCGACGTCCACGTCGACGACCAGAAGGTGGTCAAGATCCACTCGCTCTACGTCAACTACATCCTGCCGATGACCGTCGAGTTCCAGTGGTGGGAGTTTCCCGAAGCCGCCGTCGAAACGGCTGTCTGAACCACCCATCTTCCGCAACGTCCTGCACCAGCTCGTGCTCACGATCGACGCCGAACCCACCCCGCACGACTGGCCATCCGGAACGAACTGACGGGTGCACATCCCCACCAGAGCCGTGGTGACGCCCGGACGTGCAGCTCGATGACTTCTCAGACGCCGTCGACCTCGAGGACGTTCCTGCGAGGGGACCGTGTGGGCGTGCTCGTCCTCGCGGTCCCCGTCGTCGCCTACTTCTGGTTCATCGACAGGTTCTCGGTGAACGCCGTGTTCGGGGACCAGTGGTCCAACGTCTACCTGCTGCACCAGTGGTACAAAGGGAACCTCGACGTCGCCGGCCTGTGGGCTTCACACGGCGATCACCGGATGCTGTTCCCGAACCTCGTCGTGCTCGCTTTGGCCGAGGTGACCCATTTCAACGTCACCGTCGAGGAGTACCTGAGCGCAACGCTGGTCGTGGCCACGGTTGCCCTGATCATCACTGCGCACCGTCGTCGGGCGCCGACAACCCCGCTGTGGATGTACCTGCCCGTCGTCATCATCTTCTTCTCCTTCGTCCAATTCGAAGACACGCTCTGGGGCTTCCAGTTCGCCTGGTACCTGGTCACGCTCTCCGTCGTCGGAGCAATCTTCCTGTTGGATCGGATCGAGCTCTCGGTCGCGGCGTTCGTGGCCGCTGCAGTGTGTGCGATCGTCGCCAGCTACTCGTCGCTCCAAGGACTCATCGTGTGGCCCGTCGGCCTGCTCCTGTTGTGCGTGCGCGGACGCTCCCGGCGACTCATCCTCATCTGGAGCGGCCTCGCCGTCGCGGTCACGGTCGTCTACTTCCTGCGTCTCAATTCCAGCGAGTACTCGGACCAGACGTACCTGATCCACCACCCCGCCGCGAGCCTGAAGTTCTTTGCGTTTCTCATCGGATCAATCACCGGAGTGCAGCTCACCGACACACCGTGGATCGAGCTCGCCCTCGGTGTCGCGCTGAGTGTCGCAGGTATCGGCCTGCTCCTGCGCTACCGGCACCGAGACAGCACCTCGGCGCGTCCCGTCGGCCTTGCTCTCATCGTGTACGGCATCCTCTTCGCGGCGAGCATCACAGAAGGTCGGGCGTGGTTCGGACTGTGGGCACCATCGCGCTACTCGATCAGCGCACTCGCGCTCCTCTCCGGGTGTTACCTCGTCCTCTTGGACAAGGCGGTCTGCGCGAAGAACGAGGCCGGCCCGACGGCGGCTCTCGAGGGAGGGCGTGTTCACCCGGTCCGAGTGCGTCTCACCCGATCTGCACGATCCCTCGGACGTCCCGCCGCATGGGTCGTGGTCGTCGTCTCCACGGTCGCCGTGGTCTCGTTCGGCACGGGACGTGGCTATGAGTCGGCACGACAGTGGGCTCAGAGGGTCCAGTCGACTGCCGATGTCACCGCGAACTACCGGATCGCGACACCTGCGCTGCTGACGGCACAGGTCTCCCGGGGCGACCCGGCCGTCACCCGGATCTTGGTGGAGACCCTCGAGACCCATCGGCTCAGCCTGTTCGCCACCGCCATGGCGTCGAACTACCGCCACCTCGGTCTCTTCCCGGCACTGACCGCCCTGCAGACCAAGGTCGTCTCCCCGACCGAGGGCACCACCTGCCGAGGCACATCCCTCGTCGTGGCCGCGGCCTCCGACGCCAGTGGTATCCGCTCCGTCTCCTTCGTCGCCACGGGCGTCTCGGGTGGACGCCGATACGTGCTCGGGAACGGCCGGCCCACACTGTACGGGTGGGTGATCTTGTGGGACACGAAGGCAGTCCCCAACGGTCGATACGAGCTGACGAGCCTGGCGACGGGCCCTGGTGGGCGCACCAGTCGGAGCCAACCCGTCGCGGTCGCCGTCGCCAACGGAGGACCGAGCAGCGACAACGGCTAGGGCTCGCTCAGTTCCGGAGGGCGACCGTCACCTCGATCTCGACCGCCCCGCCCCGCGGCAGCGCCGCCACCCCTACGGCCGAGCGGGTGTGGCGCCCGGCGTCGCCGAAGACGTCCGCCAGGACCCGGGAAGCGCCGTCGACCACGGCGGGCTGCTGGTGGAAGTCGGGCGCCGACGCCACGAAGCCCGTCACCGTCAGCACCCGCTCGATCCGATCGAGCGACCCGAGCGCCACCTCGAGCACCGACAGCGCGTTCAGCGCGCACACCGCGGCCGCCTCGTACCCCTCCTCGACCGTCACGGTGTCGCCCAGGCGTCCCAGGCAGGTGAGCTCGCCGGCGATGCGGGGCAGCTGGCCCGAGGTGCGGGCGACACCGCCGTGCACCACGACCGCGTCGAGCGGGTCGTGCGGCGGGTGGGGACCGTGGAGGGTGAGGCCCAGGGCGTCCAGCCGGGCCCGGATGACGCCGTCGCTCATCGGCTCACGGGCCTATCGCATGAATGGGTAGACGTTGGCGAAGTTGGCGTTGACCTTCTCGGGCAGCGGGAAGATCTCGCCCAGCTGCGTGGCGCCCCAGATGATCTTGGCCGAGCGCTCCACCAGCGCCGTGTTGTGCATGGCCTTCTCCATGGTGGTCCCCACGGCCACCATCCCGTGGTTGGCGATCAGCGCGGCGCCGCGGCTCTCGAGCGCCTTGACCACCTGCTCGGCCAGGTCGGGCGAACCGCTCGGCGCGTACTCGGTGCAGCGGATGTCCCCGCCCAGGTACACGGTGAACTCGTCGATGCAGCTCGGGATGTCCCGGTGGGCCACTGCGAACATGGTGGCGTGCACGGCGTGCGAGTGGATGCACACGGCGATGTCCTCGTAGGCGGCCTGGACGGCGAGGTGGAGGTACTTCTCCGAGGTCGGGCCCCGCGCGCCCGAGACCACTTCGCCGGCCGGGTCGACGATGACGATGTCGTCCACCGCCATGATGCGGTAGTCGAGCGACGAGGGGGTGACGGCGATGTTGCCGTCCTCCATCCGCGCCGAGATGTTGCCCGAGGTGCCCTCGACCAGCCCCTTCTCAAGGAGCTCCTTGGCTGCGGCGACGATCGTCTCGGGCGCGTTCTCGATGAAGGTGGCCATGGGGCCCGATCGTAGCCCTCGCGCCTCCTCCCTGACACCGTTGTCAGGGAACGGACCGCCCGGGGTACTGTCGCGGCCCATGGGACTTCTCGACGGTCGGTCTGCGGTGGTCACGGGTGCGGGACGGGGGATCGGGCGCGACATCGCCCTGTGCCTGGCCTCCGAGGGGGCACGGCTGGTGGTCAACGACATCGGCGTCACCCTGGGCGGCGAGGGCACGGCCGAGGACCCCGCCGCGCAGGTCTGCGCCGAGATCGAGGCGGCGGGCGGCAACGCCGTGCCGAACCACGAGTCGGTGAGCGACTTCGAGGGGGCGGGCCGCCTGGTGGCCACGGCGGTCGACGCCTTCGGCGGCATCGACATCGTGGTGAACAACGCGGGCATCGTGCGCGACCGGACGCTGGTCAAGATGGACGAGGCCGACTACGACGCCGTGATCGCGGTGCACCAGAAGGGCACGTTCAACACCGTGCGCCACGCCGCGCCCCTCATGAAGGAGGCCGGCTACGGGCGCATCGTGAACATCACGTCCTCGGCCGGCCTGCGGGGCAACTTCGGGCAGACCAACTACGGCGCCGCCAAGGCGGCCATCATGGGCATGACCTTCGTGTGGGCCCTCGAGCTCGGCAAGTACGGCATCACGGTGAACGCCGTGGCGCCGGCCGGGTTCACCCGGATGACCGAGGGGCTCTACGCCGGGGGCCAGGCGCCCGCCGACCAGGACCCCGCCCTGAACGCGCCCCTCATCGCCTTCCTGGCCTCCGAGGGAGCCTCCTACGTGAACGGCCAGGTCCTCGGCCGCACCGGCTACGCCTACACGATGTTCCAGACGCCGCGGCAGATCGCCAGCATGTGGCAGGAGGGCGGCTGGACCCCCGAGCAGGTGGCCGACCGCTTCCACGAGGTCCTGGGTCAGCACCTCCAGCCCGTCGGCATGGGTGAGCACCCCCTCCTCGGCAACAAGAAGGGCTGAGCCGCCCCCGCTCCCCGGCCCGGCGGGCCGGCTGGGCCGCCCACGGCCCGCGATGGATACGCTGGCGGTCAGGACACCTCGAGTGGGCCGATCACAGGGAGGGCACCAATGCTCGTGCGGGACACCATCTACATCAACGGGGCTTGGGTCCCCTCGACCGGCAAGGGCACCTTGGAGGTCATCGACTCGGCGACCGAGGAGGTGTTCGCCACCATCCCCGAGGGCACGCCCGAGGACGTGGACAAGGCGGTCGAGGCTGCCGCGGCCGCCTTCCCCGGTTGGGCCGCCACGTCCCGCGAGGAGCGGGGCAAGCTGCTGACGCGCATCGGTGAGGCGCTGGCCGCCCGCACCGACGAGGTGGCCCAGATCATCTCCCACGAGGTGGGCATGCCCATGACGCTGTCGGGCTCCATCCAGGTCGGGCTCCCCGCCGGCGCCTTCGCCGACGCGGCACAGGCCGCGGAGTCCTTCCCCTGGGAGGAGGAGATCGGCAACTCCCTCGTGGTGCACGAGCCGGTGGGGGTCGTCGGCGCGATCACGCCGTGGAACTACCCGCTCTACCAGGTCGTCCTGAAGGTGGCGCCGGCGCTGGCCACCGGGTGCACCGTCGTCCTCAAGCCGAGCGAGGTGGCCCCGATCAACGCCTTCATCCTGGCCGACGTGATCCACGAGGTCGGCCTGCCCCCGGGCGTCTTCAACCTCGTCACCGGGGTGGGTCCGGTCGTCGGCGAGGCCATCGCGGCGCACCCCAAGGTGGACATGGTCTCCTTCACCGGCTCCACCCGAGCCGGGCGCCGCGTCATGGAGCTGGCCGCCGAGAGCATCAAGCGGGTCTCGCTCGAGCTGGGCGGCAAGTCCGCCAACGTCCTGCTCGACGACGCCGACCTCGCCGCGGCGGTCCCGGCCGGCGTGTTCGGCTGCTACATCAACTCCGGCCAGACCTGCTCGGCCCTCACCCGCATGCTGGTCCCGCGCGACAAGCTGGCCGAGGTCGAGGAGCTGGCCGCCGGCGCCGTGGCCGGGTTCGCTCCGGGCGACCCGTTCGAAGCCGGCAAGCTGCTCGGCCCGCTCGTCTCGGCCGTCCAGCGCGACCGTGTGCGGGGCTACATCAACAAGGGGATCGAGGAGGGGGCCAAGCTCGTGGCCGGCGGCGCCGAGGCGCCCGAGGGGCTCGAGAAGGGCTTCTACGTCCAACCGACCGTCTTCTCCGAGGTGACACCGGACATGACCATCGCCAAGGAGGAGATCTTCGGTCCCGTCCTCTCGATCATCCCCTACGACACCGAGGAGGAGGCGATCGAGATCGCCAACGGCACCCCGTACGGCCTGGCCGGCGCGGTGTGGAGCGCGGATGCGGACCGGGCCGAGCGGGTGGCCCGCCGGCTGCGCACCGGGCAGGTCGACATCAACGGCGGCAACTTCAACCCCAGCGCGCCCTTCGGCGGCTACAAGCAGTCGGGCATCGGGCGCGAGCGGGGGAAGTACGGCCTCGAGGAGTTCGTCGAGACCAAGGCGATGCAGCGCTGACGACTCCCGGCGCCGCGTCGCGGTTCCGCTGAGCGCGCGCCGCGGCCGGCGCGCCCGCCGCCGGCGGACGACGACCATCGTCGCGACCGTGGTGGCGGTCGCGGCAGTCACTACCCTCGGATGGGCCCTGGCGCCCTCCTCCACCCCGTCGCGTGCCCACGACGCGTCGTCGGGGACGGTAGTACCGGCACGGGCCGCCGGCTCTACCCCCACGACGAGCACGACGACCACGACGACCCCGCCCACGACCACGACCCTGGACCCCGGCACCCTGCCCCAGACCGACGCGCTGCCCCCGGCGTCCACGCCGCAATTCACGGCCAACATGGCCGGCCTGTGGCAGGGCATCGTGGCCGGCTCGGTCACGCCCGCCATACCGGCCTTCTTCCCCCAGTCGGCTTACGTGCAGCTCAAGACCGGCATCGGCAACCCGGGCGGGGACTGGCAGAACCGGCTGGTGGCCGACTACGGGCTCGACATCGGCGCCGCCCACGACCTGCTCGGCCCCGACCCCGCGGGGGCCACGCTGGTCAGCGTGTCGGTGCCCGAGCAGTACGCCCACTGGATCCCGGCGGGCGTCTGCGCCAACGGCATCGGGTACTACGAGGTGGCCAACTCGCGCGTCGTGTACACCCAGGGCGGCGTGACCAAGTCGATCGGGATCGCCTCGCTCATCTCGTGGCGGGGTGAGTGGTACGTGGTGCACCTGGGCGCGATCTTGCGCAGCGGGGGCGGCGAGGTCGACGAGCCCGCGGTCGGTCCCGGCTACTCCGCCCCGTCCCGCACCTGCTGAGGGGTGCCGGGAGCCTCGGTCAGCGGAGCGCGGCGATGACCCGGGCCTGGACGGCAGCAGCGTCGGGGTGGGCGAACAACGACAGGTGGGTACCGCCGTCCATCACGACCTTCTCGGCTCCCGCAATGGTGGCCGCGGCGAAGTCGCTGTGCTCGGGCGGCACGTCGGTGTCCGCACTTCCGACGACGACCAGGGTGGGAGCGGCGATCCTCTCGAGCTGGAGCGACTCGATCCGGGCGAACTGGCCCAGATCGTTCTCCACCCCGGCCTTCCGACGGCCGTAGTCCCCCACCACAGCCGCCATGGTCAGCACGACGTCACGCTCGTGCTCGTGCTCCATGACCTCGGCCACGAGCTCCTTGAGGCGATGGGCCGGAAGGTCACCCTCGGCCTTCAGCGTCGCCGTCACGGTCGACTTCGGTGCGTGCGCCGCCATGAAGCGGAGCATCCAATTGCCGACGGTCGTCTTCTCCATGAGCCGCTCTTCGGCACCCTCCTTGGGCGCCACGTAGCGCCGGCTCACGGCGGCGAAGGGCACCAGCGCGCGCACCCGGCCCGGATGCAGCACCGACAGGCGGTACCCGCTCGGACCGCCACCCGACCACGTCACCACGCCGGCACGCTCGTGGCCCAGCGCATCGAGGAGCGCCGCCAACAGGTCGGCCTGCTGATCGATCGTCTCACGGCCGTCCAGCGGGGTGCCGAGGTATCCGGGCCTCGATGGCGCGACGACCTCGAAGCCCGCATCCGCCAGGAACCACCCCATGGCCAGGGAGGAATCCGCGCCGCCCGGTGTCCCGTGCACGAAGAGGACCGGCGGGCCCGACCCCGACCGTCCGAACTCGACCGGGCCCTTCTCGGTCTCGATGGTCTCCATTGCCCTGCTCCCCCGTGCCCGCCCTCCGGTGGCGCCGGTCATGGCACCGTCCGGTGAGAGGAGCGGCAGATCCCGGCGTGACTGAAGCGCACCGCCTCAACCCCCTGGCACGACCGGCGGCCGCCCGCCCGGGGTCAGCACCTCGACCCCCGAGCCCGTGGCGTCCGAGGTGCTCCCCAGCCCCACGACCAGCGCGTCGCCGACGGTGGCGATGCCGGACCAGTTGAACTGGGGCAGCTGGACCTGGGCCACCAGCGTGCCGCGGGCCGCGTCCCGCACGTCGACGGCGTGCGCCAGGGCGAGGCCGTCGAACGTCATCCCACCGGCCACCGTGGTGGCCGAGAACGAGTACGCGTCGGAAGCGTGCCAGACCACCGCACCGGTGCGGGCGTCGAAGGCGTGGTCGGTCGGGTTCTCGTTCGCCATGTCCCGCGGATCGGCCGAGTCGCAGACCGGGCGCAGGCCGCGCGAGGACGGCAGGAAGTCGCCGAGGCCGGTGGCGCCCACCACGCGGCGGCCGTCGTAGGCGGTGGTGCCGATGAAGCCGCCGGACGTGCCGCCGAAGACCACGTTCGTGGCCCAGCGCAGGCGCCCGGTCCGGGGATCGACCGAGTAGTAGGTGCCGTTCTTGGCCCCGGCCCCCAAGAAGACGCTCCGCCCGAACACGTTCACGCCGGCGTTCGCCGTGGCCCCGAAGTCGTCGTCGCAGGCGGGCGCCGACGCGAGCGGGTGGAACTTCCACGCCAGCGTGCCGTTGCGGATGCGCAGGGCGATCAGCGCATCCGCGTACGGGGCGGCTCCCGAGAACTTGCAATCGGCCGTCCCGAACACGACCAGGCCCAGGTCCGGTAGCACAGTGCCCGACGACCACACGCTGCCGCAGCTGTCGTAGAGCACCTTGGTGCTCCCCCGCCGGGCCACATCGGTCTGGAATTCCCACACCGGGTTGCCGGTGGCCAGGCTGGCCGCCACCACGGAGCCGGCCGAGCCGTCCTGCCCGTCCTCGTCGACGCCGAAGAGGACGCGGCCGGCCACCACCACCGGGGACGAGAAGATGCGGGTGCTGTCCTTGGCGGGGTCGGGCGTGCCGGGCGTGCCGGGATAGTCGTGTCTCCAGTACACGGCGCCCGTGTTCGCGTCGAGGGCGTACAGCGTGTAGCCCCCGGCGAAGATCACCAGGGCGGGCCGGCGTCCCGCGGCCGGCTGGAACCAGGCCGAGGAGGTGACGAGCCCGCCGTCGGACGTGACGTCGCGCGGGTGCTGCCCCGGGTAGGGCGTGATGCCGTCCTGCGACTGCAGTCGGACCTTCCACCGCACCGCTCCCGTCTGCAGGTTCAGCGCGTAGAAGTAGTCGTCCCATGCGCCCACGTACACGGTCGTGCCCACCACGGTCGGCGTGGCCGTGACGGCGTCACCGGTCGGGAAGAACCACGCCTGCCGGAGCGAGGCGACGTCCGACTCGGTCAGCGTGGTGCGCCCGTGGAAAGTGTGCTGGGCGTCGTGCCCGTAGGAGGGCCAGTCCCACGGGCCCACCCGGGCGGGGACGGCCGCCGACGCGTCCTGAGACGCCGGAACCGCGGGAACCGCCGCCTGCGCAGCTCGAGCCGACCCGGCGGAGACCGGTCCGGCCCACACGGCGGCGACCACGAGCGTCGCCGGCGCGGCCCCCGCGGCCCACCGGGCCCACCGGGCCCACCCGGCCCGCGCCGCCCACCAGGCACGCGTCGCCGGCCGCCCCGGCCCGCGCCGGGGTGTCGGAGGTCGGGCCACTCAGCCGAAGCCGGCGTGCGCCGGGGTGTCGGACGCCGGGCCCTTGGGGGCCTGCAGCGGATTCTCCGAGGGACCCGACCGCGGGGTCACGATCTTCCCCGTCGGGTAGGGGCAGCGCTGCCGGGCCGGCACGCACACGGTCACGCTGGTGGGGAAGTCGAACCCGCCGGCCACCGTCACCGGCGTGCCGGGCGTCCCGCCCCTGACGGGCACCCGCATGACCCGCCCGCCGTAGTCGGCCGGGCCGCACCCGGTGAGTGGCCCCTTGCACGTGATGTGGATGTCCACGAAGTACAACGTGCCGTCGGGCGCGAAGGCGATGCCGAACGGGTTGTACTGGTTCGGGTCAGTCCCCATCTGGGCCAGCGGGGTCCCGGGCACGGAGCCGTATCCCGGCTCGGGCGTGCCGGCGGGTGTCACCCACGTGATGGAGGGGTCACCGATGAAGCTGCTGACCGCGTAGCACCCGCACGCCGGGTCGCGCGCCACGCCGGCGGGGAACGACACGCCCGTCACGAAGTTCGACAGCGTGACCTTCGAGCGCGGGTAGGCGCCGCCGGAGCACTGCGCCGCGCTGGTCGGCAACGACGAGGCGGCGAAGCGCAGCACGCTCTGGGTGCCCACGTTGGGGACGAGCAGGTCACCGTTGGGCGCCAGGGCCATGGCGCCCGGCTGGGCCAGCCCTCCGGTGCCGTCGGTGTGGTGCGGGCCGTAGCCACCCGTCGTCGGCCCGTAGACGATGCACGAGGTGGTGTACGCCGGGGCGAACCACTCGACCAGGCGACCGCTGCTCGGCGGCGGGTAGTCGCCCTGGGCCGTGGCGATGTCGGCCCCGAAGACGTTCTGGTGCTTGTCGACCGCACAGCCGGTGTAGGTCGAGTTGTTGTTGAAGACGCCGTCCGCCGTGGGCGGCGAGTCCTGGCCCACCGACTGGCCCGGCATCTTGTAGGGGCCGGGCACGAAGAGCGTCTTGCCGCTGAACGAGCCGTCGGGGTTTTCGAGCTCCTCCCCGTCCGCCGGCTGCTTGTAGGGCTTGGTGCTGCCCAGGTTGCGCTGGCCAGGCAAGGTCGGGTCGTAGCCGCCGACGAAGCGCCCGTCGGGCAGGACGCACATCTGGCCGTTGAGGTCCCAGGCCCGGAGGAGTTGGCCCTGGGTCCCCGACGGCATGTGGAGGAAGTCCACCTCCTCGTTCTGGTCCCAGTAGACGAAGTAGCCCCCCCGGCCCTCGATCCCGCCGGCCCGGGCGGCGCCGGCGTACGTGGCCGGTCCGGACGCCGTCCAGAGCACGCCCGTCACGAGCGTTGCCAAGCAGGCCAGGGCACCCGCGCGCGGCGAGCGCCGACTTCCGTCTCCCCATGTCCACCCCCAGTTGCGTGAGCTGACGCCGGCGTCACTCTAGGCCAACCTTGGGCTGGCGCGGCAGGTCGTCTGGCGCCGCCGGGAGCTGGCCCACGACGACACCGGCCTAGTGGAGCGGATCCCTCCAGCCCGGTGAGCCCGTACGCGCCCCGGCGGCCACCCGCAGGCCGATGAAGTTGCGCTGGGCCTCGACGGTCCCCGCGCCGAAGCACAGGCCCCGGATGTCGCGGTAGGCCCGCTCGAGCGGGTACTCGCGCGAGTAGCCGTAACCGCCGTGGATCTGCATGGCCTCGTCGCACACGAACTTGGCCGCCAGGTTGGCGGCCGTCTTGGCCAGCGCCGTCTCGAGCGGCGGGGGGGTCCCTGCGGGGCCGGCCAGCCGGACGGCCCGGGCGAGGAGCAGGCGTGCCCCTTCGAGCTGCACCGCCATGTCGGCCAGCTTCCACTGCAGGCCTTGGAGGTCGGCCAGCGGGCGTCCCCCGACGACGCGCTCGTTCATGTAGCGCACGGCGTGCTCGAGCGCGCCCTGGGCCGCACCGACGCACATCGACGCGTTGCCGCACCGTTCGTGGTTGAGGTGCGAGAGCAAGACCTTGAAGGCGTCGGTGTTCGAGGGGTCGCCGGCGATCAGCACGTCGTCCTCGGTGATCTCCACCCCGTCGAACGCGAGCTCCGCCTCGGTCGCCGCGTGGATGCCCATGCCCGTGTGGCGCCCCGTCACGGCCACGCCTTCACGGTCGGTGGGCACGATCACCGCGCCGATCCCCCTGGCTCCCTCGCCACCCGGCCAGCGGCACCAGACCAGGACGCCCTGGGCCACGTCGCCCAGGGTCGAGTAGTTCTTGTAGGCATTGAGGCGCCAGCGCCCGGGGCCGTCGGCCACCAGGGACGCCCGCATGTTCTGCACCGCCGAACCGGCATCGGGCTCGGTGATCCCGATGCTCACGATGGCCTCGCCGTCGGCCGCCGCCGGGAGCCAGCGCTCCTTCATGGCCTCGGGCCCGAGGTGCTCGATGCCGCGGGGCGGTCCGTTGAACGTCAGCTGGCAGCAGATAGCCGCCGACACGTCGGCGCGCGCGATCTCCTCGAGCACGATGGAGGCCTCGACGTCGCCCAGCCCCATGCCGCCCCAGCGCTCCCCCACGGTGATACGCAGCAGGTCCGCCGAAGCCAGTGCCTTGCGCACCTCGGCGGGCACGAAACCCTCCTCGTCGGCTTGGTGGGCCCGCGGCGCCACCTCGCGCTCGGCCACGTCGCGCGCCAGCTGGCGCAGCGACGCCTGGTCCTCGGTCTCGGCCAGCAGGTCGGCGCCCGGCGCCGCGTGGCCGTGGCCGTCTTGGCTGCCCATCAGCCGCGCTCGGTGCCCACGATGCCGACGAAGCTCACGCCCTCGCCGGGTGCCCCACCCAGGTTGTGGGTGAGCCCGAGGGTGCGGCCCGGGCCGACGGTGGCGATCTGGCGCTCCGGCGGTGCCTCGCCGCGCAGCTGGAGCCAGCACTCGAAGAGCATGCGCAGCCCCGAGGCGCCGATCGGGTGGCCGAACGACTTGAGGCCGCCGTCGGGGTTGACCGGCAGCTCCCCGTCGCGGTCGAAGGTGCCGGCCAGCACCTCCTTCCAGGCCGTGCCCCGCTCGGCGAACCCGAGGTCCTCCATGAGGACGAGCTCGGTGGGCGTGAAGCAGTCGTGCACCTCGGCCATGGCCAACTGGGCCCGGGGGTCGGTGACGCCCGCCTGCGCGTAGGCGTCCTCGGCCGAGCGCACGACCTCCTCGAAGGTCGTGTAGTCGTAGCCAGGGTCGATCGGCCCGGCGGCGGGTCCGGCCACGAAGGCCAGCGCCTTCACGTAGAGAGGGTTGGCGCAGTAGCGGTGGGCCTCGTCGGCGCGGCAGATGATGGCGGCCGCCGCCCCGTCGCTGACCCCGCTGCAGTCGAAGACGCCGAGGTCCCCGGCCACCAGCGGCGCCTTGGTGATGGTCTCCATGGAGACCTCCTTGCGGAACTGCGCCCGCGGGTTGCGCGCTCCGTTGGCGTGGTTCTTGCAGGCGATCCGGCTCATGACCTCCTTGAGCTGCGCACGGTCGACGCCGTACTTGTGGGCGTAGGAGGGGGCTAGGAAGGAGAAGGCGGCCGGCGAGGACAGCCCGGGGTCGGTGCCGTCACCGACGGGGCGTATACCGGTGAGCCCCGAGTAGCCGGTGTCCTTCAGCTTCTCCACCCCGATGGCCATGGCCACGTCGTAGGCGCCCGAGGCGACCGCGTAGCAGGCGTTGCGGAAGGCCTCCGAGCCGGTGGCGCAGTAGTTCTCCACCCGGGTCACCGGCTTGTAGTCGATCTTGAGCGGGCGCGACAGCGTCACGCCGCAGATGCCCGAGGTCATGGTGCCCAGCCAGAAGGCGTCGATGTCCGCCAGCGGCACTCCCGCCGAGGCGACGGCGTCGGTGGCGGCCTCTGTCAGCAGGTCGTCGACGCCCTTGTCCCACAGCTCGCCGAAGCGGGTGCAGCCCATGCCGATGACGGCCACCTGATCGCGGATGCCCTTGCTCCCCATGGTTCGGTTGCTCCTCCGTTCCCCTTCGGTCTACCGGTCGGGCCCCGACGGCCCGCCGGGCCCGTCTCGGGGGCCTTCGCCGGCCCGCCCAGCCGGGCGTGCCTTCCAGAAGTAATTGTGCACGCCCTGGGCCGTCCAGACGCGCCGGAAGGTCATCGACACCCGGTCGCCGATGGCCAGCTCTGCGGCCCTCACGTCGGTGATCTCGCAGCGGTAGCGGCCACCGCCGTCGAAGTCCACGATGACGCCGACGACCGGCGGCGAGAGGCTGAAGGCCAGGTGGTCGATGGTGAAGGTCGCAACGGTGCCCCCGACGTCGGCCAGGCGCTCGGGCTGCATCTGGTCGATGGCGTGGCACGACAGGCAGACCCGGGTGGGCGGCATGTGCCGGAACCCACAGACCTGGCACCGGCTGCCGACGAAGCCGTACTTCCACGATTCGGAGCGGTGCACGGCGGGCGCACCGGGGCGCTCAGGATCCGGGCGGCGCGGCGGCTCGCGGCGCAGCTGCCCCCGCCAGGTCAGGAACGACGCGTACGAGAGGTCGTCCCGCCCGGCCGCCACCTGCTCGGCCACCGAGGGGACGCCGGCCTCGGCGCGGGCCCGTCGGGCGTCGGTCAGCGCCTCGGTGGTGCGCAGCACGACGCCGTCGGCCCCGTCGGCCAGGGAGAGCAGGGCGATCACCTGCCCCGGCTCGGCCCGCTCGAGGACGTCGCACAGGGCGACCGCGGCATGCGCCGCGCCCAGGTTGCCGACCGAGGCACCGAGATCGGGAGCGAGCACCCCGTCGCGCATGCCGAGCCCCGCCCCGACGGCCTTGACCGCCCGGGCGTGCAGCCCGGTGACGACGGCGTGGTCGACGTCGCCCTCGGTCACGCCGGCGTCCTTGAGCGCCGCCGCGAAGGCCTCGCGGGCCAGGGACACGTAGATCTCCTCGCCGAAGCGCTCCTCCCACACGTGCGAGTCCGCCTCACCGGGCACGCGCCAGCGGTCGAGGAACTCGTCGCTCGCCGCGCCGCGACCCGCCAGCACCGCCACGGCGCCGTCGGGGGCGCACACGAGGGCCGCCGCACCGTCGCCGCTGTCGCGCTCCTCGGCCGAGCCGGCCAGCCCGGTGCGCAGGTCCGAGACGACCGACAACGTGGTGCGCCCGCGGGTCCCGGGGTCTCCGGCGGCGCCGCTCAGCGCCTGCAGCAAGGTGCCCACGGCCGAGCGGGGTGACCCGGCGAAGTCGTAGGCCCCGCACGAACGGTCCAGGCCGAGCGCGGCGTGCACCATCGTCGCGCTCGTCTTGTCGAGGTAGGCGGGGTCGGGCGTCGAGAGCCACAGGTCCTGCACGGCTCCGGGGCCGGGCCCGACGGCCAGTGCCCTCCGGGCGGCCTCCACTCCCAAGGTGGTCGTGTCCTCGTCGAACGACGCCACGGCGCGGGTCCCCCGCCCGCCTCCGCCACCGAGCACCCCGCCGATGGCGGACCGCTGGAGTCGCCAGTAGGGCAGATAGGTACCCCAGGCCGCGATGCCACCACTCGATGCACTGGGCGCCATGCCACGATTCTCCCGTACCCCCGTGCCGCGTGCCAGCGGGCCTGGACACGCGCTGGGCGCGCTAGGCGGTGGCCAGCACCACCATCTCCCAGCTGTCCAGCTCGAGCGGCCCGCCACCGCCGGCGCGGAACCGCACGTCGTGGAAGTCGGCCTCCTCGAGCCACACGGTCCACTCGGGTGGCGTGGGCAGCCGCACGAAGTACGAGGCCCGCCGCGTCGCCCCGTCACGGTGCACCGTCCGCTGGACCAACATGCGCCCGGTGACCGGGTCGAAGGTCGAGACCTCGACCATGGTGTCGTCGCCGTGCTGGACCACCACCGCGTCGGGCGCCGGGGTGAAGTGCCGCACTCCCCCGTCGTGGTGCATCGTGTCGATGGCCACCGTGCCGCCGGGACGCAGCACGCGGTGGAACTCGTGCAGGACCCGGTGGCAATCGGCGTCGTCGTAGTAACCGAAGGAGTTCAGCCAGCACACCACGGCGTCGAAGGGACCGTCCACGGGCAGCCGCCGGACGTCGCCCTCGAGGTACGTCACCGTGTCGGGGCGCAGGTGCGGGTCACGGCGTGCCAGCTCGAGGTACTCCGCCGTCAGGTCGACCCCGGTCACCTCCATGCCCGCGCCGGCGAGGCGGCGGGCGATCCGGCCGTGCCCGCAGGGCGCGTCGAGGATCCGCGAACCCGGCTCGAGCCCGAGCAACGAGAGGATCTCCGCCGCGTCGGTCTCCGAGCGCTCGTCGTCGATCGAGTCGTCGTAGAAGTAGAGGTAGTCGTCGCCGAACGTGCCCTCCATGTCGAAGCGCCCGGGGTCGAATTGCATGCGCCATCTTGGCCGCTCGGCTCCCGCGGACGACACCCGTGGCGCCGGGCGCCTTCGTCGGCCATCCTGGGCGCCGTGAAGGACCTCGACCGGCTCGGCCGGCGCGACCTCGACGCCCTGGCGCAGCTGTGCGAGCGGGCGGTTGCCGACCCGCCCTCGGCCGGCGAGCTCGAGGGGGCGCTGTTCAGCGTGGACCAGCCCGCGGTCGTGCTCGGGCGACGCGGCGAAGGGGCGGTCGCCGTGGTGGCGTGCGAGGACGGGGCCCACATCCGCCTCCTGGCCGTCGATCCCGCGGCGCGCGGGAGGGGCCTGGGCCATGCGCTGGTGCAGGCGGCCGAGGACTGGGCCCAGGCAGAGGGTCACGCACGCATCGCCACCGGGGCCGACCCGCCCTACTACCTCTGGCCCGGCGTGCCCAGCACCGAGACCGGGCTGCTCTGCCTGTTCGAGCGGCGGCACTACGCCCGAGGAGAGGCGAACTTCGACATGGACGTGGACCTGCACGCCGTGCCCGGCGACCCCGGTGGCCACCACCTGGCCCGACCCGACGAGCTGTCCGACATCGACACCTTCATGGCCGCGAATTGGGACAACTGGCGCTGCGAGGTGCTGCGCGCCCTCGACAAGGGCAACCTCGTCGTCGCGCGGGAGGGGGACGACGAGGGCCCGCTCAGCGCGTTCTGCGCCTTCGAAGTCAACCGCCGGGGGCGGCTCGGCCCGGTGGCGGTCCGCCTCGACCTCATGGGGCAGGGCCGGGGCAAGGGGGTGTTGCTCGGTGCCCTGCACGAGCTGCGCCGGCGCGGCGCGGCGCGGGTGGCGGTGGCGTGGGTCGGGCCGGTCCCGCCCTACGCGGCGGTCGGGGGGCGGATCGGGGCCGTCCACTTCGTCTACCGCAAGGAGCTGTCGTGAACCTGATCCCGGTGCCCCGGACCCTCGAGCTCACCGGGGCCCCGGTGCGGCTCGGGCCCCTCACGCGCCACCTCGATCCGTCGCTCCCCGCCCAGGGCTACGTGCTGTCGGTCGACGAGTCGGGGGTGACGCTGGCCGGCGCCGACGGCGCCGGGCTGTTCTACGGCGAGGCCACCGTGGCACAACTGGCCCGCGCCGCCCGGCTGGGTGGCGGCATGGTGCCCGCGGGGGTCGTGCGGGACCATCCAGACTTGCCCGTGCGCGGCGTGATGCTCGACATCTCGCGCGACAAGGTCCCGACCGTGGCCACGCTCGAGGCCCAAATCGACCGCCTGGCCGCCCTGAAGGTCAACCAGGTCCAGCTCTACTCCGAGCACACCTTCGCCTATCGGGACCATCCCGAGGTCCACGGCTCCGCCAGCCCCCTCGGCCACGACGACATTCGCCGCCTCGACGCGTTCTGCCGGGCCCGCCACGTCGAGCTGGTCCCCAACCAGAACTGCCTGGGCCACATGAACCGGTGGCTGGCGCACGGGCGCTACCGGTCGCTGGCGCTCGCGCCCGACGGCTTCGTCGACCCCTACGGCATCTCCCGTCCCCCCATGACGATCGACCCCGGCAACCCCGCCTCGCTCGAGCTGGTCCGGTCGCTCCTGGCCGAGCTGCTGCCCACCTTCACCAGCCGCCGGGTCCACGTCGGCCTCGACGAGGCCTGGGAGCTCCCGGCCGGGCGCATCGAGGAGTTCCTGGCCTGGGTCCGCACGCTTCGGGCCCTCCCCGAGCTCGACGGCTACGAGATGCTCATGTGGGGTGACATGATCGCCGGGCACCTCGAGCGGGTGGCCGCTCTGCCCCCCGGTGTCACCGTGTGCGAGTGGGGCTACGAGGACTCGGCGCCCTTCGACGCGCACTGTGCCGTGCTCGCAGCGGCTGGCGTGCCCTTCTGGGTGGCGCCGGGGACCTCGAGCTGGACGACCATCCTCGGCCGCATCACCAACGCGCGGGGCTCCTGCAGCGCCGCCGCCGCCGCGGCACGGACCCACGGTGGCACGGGCTTCCTCAACACGGACTGGGGCGACAACGGCCACCTCCAGCAGCCGATCGTCAGCGAGCCCGCGCTGGCCTACGGCGCCGCCGTCTCGTGGTGCCTCGAGACGAACGCCGACATCGACCTGGCGAGCGCCCTCAGCACGCACGTGTTCGAGGACCCGACCGGCCGCCTGGCCCGGGCCGTGCTCGACCTGGGCGACGTCCACCGGCTGGTGGCCCAGCAGATCCCCAACATGTCGTCGTTGGTCCTGCACCTCTACTACCCGCAGCTCGGGGTCGGCGGCATCCTGCACGAAGAGGAATTGGACGCCGTCGAGCGCTGCCTGGAGCGGGCGCGCGCCGACGTCGACGCAGCCAGGCCGGAGCGGGCTGACGGCGCCTGGCTCCTCGACGAGGTCCGCTTCGGCGTCGACCTGGTGGCGCTCCTGGTGACCGACGCCCGGGCCCGCCTGCGTGGCGACGGGCACCTGGCGACGGTCGAGCTGTCGGAGCGGGCGCGCCTCGGCACCACCCTCGACGCCCTGATGGAGCGCTACCGGGAGCTGTGGCTGCGCCGCAACGGCCCCGGCGGCATCGACGACAGCCTGGCCTGGCTCCGGAACGTGCGAGCCGCCTACGACTCGGGGCGGCCGGACCCCGACTGGGCCGGCCTCAAGGTCCGGTAGACGTTCAGGCCGCCCGGTCGTCCGCCCCGGGAGGGTCCACGAGCTCCTCTTCGTCGTCGGAGTCGTGGCAGTCCCACGAGCAGTAGCCCCCAATGCGCGGGGAGACCGGGTGGAACCGGCAACGCCGGCACAGTTCGGTCGTGACCATGGCCATCCTCGCTTTCGTGTCCGTGACGCCGCGGCGCGGTACCGCGTCGTCCTCGTCGGCCCCTCGACCCGCGATCCGGAGCGGCTCGTGCCGTCTGGCCTGGTGTGTGATCTGGTTCATGGTCTGGTGCATCGGTGCGGTCTCTCGTGATCGTGCGGTCATGGCGTCGTCTCTCCCGGGCCGGCGATCCCGGCCCGGGATGCAGAAGAGCCGCTCCCCGGGGAGCGGCTCTCTCGACAATCGGGACTGTGTGACGATCAGTCCTACGGTGTCGGAGCCCCCTCGGGAGTGCTCAGCTTGGGCATTCCACAGGTTCGTACCTCGGTCACGCACGCGCGCGCCGATCCGGAGGAACTCCCCCAGTCCGGACGTGCATCCTGGTGCGCCACGCTGTTCGAGGTTCGGTGACCTGTCATGGTGCGCCCAGTATACGAGCGGGCGCCACCATGTCCGGACATCGAGATGCCCGGCGAGAGGAGTTCACACGCCCGTCACACGGGGCGCGGGGCTCGGGGAGCCCGCCCGGCTGCTCCGACTGCGGCCGCCCCGCCGTCCCCCGTCGGCGTCTCCGGGGCGGCCAGACTGAGGCCATGCGAGGCCGGGTCGTGGCGGTTGTCGCGGTGGTGGCCTGCGTCGGCGGCGCCACGGTGCTGTTCGCCTTCCTCTTCACCGGCTCGTCCCAGGAGCGGATCGCCCTCTACGGCGACTCCCTTTCCATGCAGTCGGCCCAGGACTTCCAGTACCTGGCCTCGGCCTCCGGCGCGCAGGTGCTCCTGGGCGCTTACAGCGGTTGGGCTCCTTGCGACGTCCTACCCCAGATCCCCGGCGACATCTCGTCGTGGGAGCCGAACGTGGCCGTCATCGAGTTCTCCGGCAACGCGTTCACGCCGTGCATGCACGGATACACCGTGGGCACGTCCCCCTACTACGCCAAGTACCGGAGCGACATACAGGCGGCCATCGACCAGTTCGTGCACCACCACGTGCGGGTGGTGCTGGTCGGTGTCCCGCTCGACCTCTGGCCCAACCTCAACGCCAACGTCACGATCTTGAACGCCATGTACAAGCAGCTCGCCGCCGCCCAACCCGGCGTCACCTACACGGACGCGGGTCAAGCCGTCCTGGCGGACGGCAGGTTCGCCCTGCGGCTCCCCTGCCTGCCATCCGAGCCGTGCACGGGGCCCTCGGGGACCAATGTGGTCCGGTCGCCCGACGGCGTCCACTTCTGCCCGACCGGCAACACGCGGGTCTCGGGCCCCTACGACCTGTGCGACGTCTACTCCTCGGGGGCCTTCCGCTTCGCCGCGGCCATGCTCGGCCCCACCCTTCACAGGAAGGGCCGGTCAGGCTGACTCCACCGCCAGCCTCGCCCGCAGCTCCGGCTTGACCACCTTGCCGGTGGGATTGCGCGGCAACTCGTCGACGAAGTGCCACTGGCGCGGCACCTTGTAGTCGGCCAATTGCCCGAGCCCGAAGGCGCGCAGCTCCTCACCGGTCGCGGTGGCCCCCGGCCGGAGCACGACGAACGCCACGACGTCCTCGCCCAGCACCGGGTGCGGGGCGCCGACCACCGCCACCTCCTGCACGGCGTCGTGCTGGACCAGGACGTGCTCCACGTCGGTGGCGTGGACGTTGTTGCCGCCGCGGATGATCACGTCCTTGGACCGACCGACGATGTAGAGGTAGCCGTCTGCGTCCAGCTTGCCCAGGTCCCCGGTGATCAGCCACCCGTCGCGCCACATCTCCGCGGTTGCCTCCGCGTCGTTGAAGTACTCGCGCTGGCGGCCGGGCATCTGCAGCCGGACCTCGCCGACGACATCGGGCGGGAGTTCGTCGCCGTTCTCGTCGACGATCTTGACGACGGCCGGCGGTGCGATCTGCCCCACCGAGCCGGGCCGCCGCACCGCCTCGCCCTTGGGCATGATGCAGTAGGCGGAGCCGGCCTCGGTCATGCCGTAGTTGTTCGAGACCAGGGCGTCGGGCATCTTGTCCTGCAGCCGCTCGAGCACGTAAGGGGCGAGCGGCGCGCTCCCCACCGAGCACATCTGGACGCACGAGAGGTCCGCCTCGGCGAACCGCGGGTCGTCGATGAGCAGGTGGGCCATGGACGGCACGAGGAAGACGAAGAGCGGGCGCTCGGCCTCGACCACGTCGAGCCAGCGGCCAGCGTCGAAGCGCGGCTGGTAGACGACCTGCATCCCCATCTTCATGGGCGTGTACACCAGAGCGATCCCGGCGAAGGTGAACAGTGGGCTGGCGTGCAGCCACTTGTTGCCGCTCCAGTTGGGCTCGACGGCCCCGATCATGGCTCCGTTGGAGTGCCGCACCGCCACACCCTTGGGCCGACCCGTGGTGCCCGACGTGTAGAGAATGTCCGCCAGGTCGTCCTTCTCCCGGGGCGCCTGGAACGGCGAGCGGTCCCCGGCCACCGCCTCGGACCACCCCAGGACCGGGACGGGGCCGGTCGCGGCGGCCGGGCCGATGCCGGCACCGACGCCCCCGGCATCGACGAGCACCACGAGGCCCTCGCCGGCGACCTCGGCATCGCGGGCGACCAGGTCACCGTCGGCCACCAGCACCGATGCTCCCGAGTGGGCGAGCACGTGGGCCACCTCGGCTGACGCCAGCCGCGGATTCATGGGCACGGCCACGCCCCCGGCGCGGTGGGCCGCCGAGTACGAGACGAGCCAGCGCAGCGCCAGCTCGGGGTGGAGGTGGATGCCCACCCGGCCGCCGGGCTCGAGCCCGGCGTCGAGGAAACGACGCGCCATGGCGTTGGCCGCCCCGTCCCAGTCGGCGAACGTGATCGAACCGACGTCGACGACCTCGAACGCGGTGCGGTCACCGAATTCGGCGGCCATGCGGGCCAGGTGTTCGTCCATCAGCATGAGTGGTGCGATGGTAACCCATGACACCCCGAATGAGCAGGAACGACACAGTCCGCGCCGCCATCTACGTGCGCATCAGCCAGGACGAGGACGACGATAAGAAGGGCGTCGTTCGCCATCAGGCGGACTGCCGCGATATCTGTGCTGAGCGCGGCTGGCACGTCATCGAACCCATCTTCGAGGACAACGACATCACGGCATCCAAGGGCAAGCAGCGCCAGCAGTACGAGCGACTGCTGGCCGACATCAATGCGGGCAGAGTGCAGGCCGTCGTCACGATGGACCAGGACCGGTTCACCCGCACGCCGATTGAGCGAGAGGAGTTCTCCTCAGTCGCCTGGCGAGCAGGTATCCCCTACCTGTCCACCATCACATCTGGCGACATCCCGTTGGGTCCAGATGCAGACATGACGATGGCACGCGTCAGGTCGGCATTCGCCGCCGAGGAGTCCCACAAGATCGGCCTGCGGGTCATGCGGAAGAAGCAAGAGTTGGGCGAGCGCGGCCTGCCAGCAGGCGGCGGCATCCGTGCCTTCGGGTACAATTGGGTCCACCGCATCAAGGGCACGAACGAGTGCTACGTGGAGCCTGATGCCGCTGCCGAGCCCTACTCCATCCACGAGCCCGAAGCCAGGACGATGGGCCTACAACCACCTAGCGCTTCGGGAGCACCCCTTCGGGACTACCCAAGAGCGTTTCCCTCCCCCCTGGTTCAAGAGCCGCTGTCGGCCCGCTCAAGGGTCGTTGGCGCTGAGGGTCGCTTACCTCGGTGTCGTCAGTTGGCCACCGTGACGGTGATCGCCGCGCTCGTCCCGCTCACCCCGCCCGAGTACGAGGCGACGCTCCGGAGCGCGTAGGTCCCGTTGGGCACGCTTGTCGAGTTCCAGACGGCGATCCAGCCGTAGTAAGTGGGGGTGGCCGTGGCGATGACCTGGTTGGTCAAGGTCCCCCCGCTGAGCTGGTAGACGACCGAGGTCACCCCAGGTGAGGCGCCGGCGTCGAGCACCACGCCGGTACCTGTCACGGTGGCATTGTTGGCCGGAATTCCCACGAAGGTGCTCGGCGGCGGGTTGTTCACCGTGATGGTGATGGGCGGGCTCGTCCCGCTGGTCCCGCCCGAGTACGAAGCCACGCTCTGGAGCTGGTAGGTGCCGTTGGGCACGCTCGTCGAGTCCCAGGTGGCGATCCAGCCGTAGTAAGTGGGGGTGGCCGTCGCGATCACTTGGTTGGCCAGGGTTCCCCCGCTGAGCCGGTAGACGACCGAGGTCGTCCCTGCTGAGGCGCTGGCGTCGAGCACCACGTTGGCACCCGACACCGTGGCATTGTCCGTGGGAGTCAGCACGGTGGTGGTTGGCGCCGGCGCGTAGGCGTAGACCTTGCCGTCCTCAGACCCGACGTAGACGACCCCGTTGGCCACCGCCGGCGAGGAGTCCACGGCGCCGCCGGTGGAGGCGGACCAGAGGGTCGCCCCCGTCGTCGCGTTCGAGCGCGTAGAGCTTGTTGTCGTTGGAGCCGACGTAGACGACCCCGTTGGCCACCGCCGGCGAGGACTCAACGTACGCGCCGGTTTGGGCGGTCCAGAGGGTCGCCCCCGTCGTCGCGTTGAGCGCGTAGACCTTGTCGTCGTAAGACCCGACGTAGACGACCCCGTTGGCCACCGCCGGCGAGGACTCAACGTAGGCGCCGGTTTGGGCGGTCCAGAGAGTCGCCCCCGTCGTCGCGTTGAGCGCGTAGACCTTGCCGTCGTTGGACCCGACGTAGACGACCCCGTTGACCACCGCCGGCGAGGAGAACACGTAGCTGCCGGTGGTGGCGGTCCAGAGGGTCGCCCCCGTCGTGCCATCCAGGGCGTGGACCTTGCCGTCGGTGTTGCCGACGTAGACGACCCCGTTGGCCACCGCCGGCGAGGAGTTGAAATATCCGCCACTGAAGTCGATGGCGGTGGTCCAGAGGGTCGCCCCCGTCGTGGCGTTCAGCGCTAAGACACGGCCGTCGGTGTTGCCGACGTAGACCACCCCGTTGGCCACCGCCGGCGCAGAGATCACGCCGCCTCGCCGGTGACGCGGTTCCAGAGGGTCGCCCCCGTCGTGGCGTTCAGGGCGTAGACCATGAGGTCGGTGGACCCGACGTAGACGACGCCGTTGACCACCGCCGGCGAGGAGATCACGGGGCCGCCGGTGGTGGCGGTCCAGAGGGTCGCCCCCGTGTTGGCGTTCAGGGCGTGGACCCTGAGGTCGGTGGACCCGACGTAGACGACGCCGTTGACCACCGCCGGCGAGGAGCGGAACACGGGGCCGCCGGTGGTGGCGGACCATTCGAGCCCCATGCTTGCGACATTGCTCAGGCTGATGCCGATGTCAGGGCTCGAGCGACCGCCCGACACGACGTAGCCAAACCCGGTCCAGTTTCACGCACTCAGCGTCAGCGCCAGCGCCGCTACGACGAGCATGGACAAGTGCCGAGCACGTGGGATTCGACTCAAACGCGCACAGGTCTGGCGGTTGAGGTTCCAGAGTTCCATCGTCTCGCCTCCCCTCGCTCGCTTCATCCGAGCGCCGTCGGATTGTCTTGCCCCACCGGGTTGGTTGCGCCGGAACTCTGCCAACCTCCTCGTTTCGTACGCAGCCGCAGTCTTGGCTTCCCGATACGAGATTCAGTAGGGCCATTCGTCCCAACCGGCGAAGTCGCTCACGGCCGGGTGTCCCAGCGCCGTCAGCCTCAGAAGTCCGGCATCAAGTACGGCGAGGCGAGCTGGCCCCTGACGTCCATTCCTGCGAGGAGAATGATCGCCGCGGGGCGATCGCTGGTTCGCAGCGTGGGGCCTGCCCCGACCACCTGGACGGGCTGACGGGATTGCGGGAGTTCGGGCGGCGGCGGGTAGGGCCGGCGAAGCGGGAAAGGCTCGGGAAATGATGGGCTACGTTGCGATGAATCGGCGCTCGTTTCTCGATCGACTGTCGAAGATGTAGACATGCCACCGGTCGGAGCCACTCCACACGAGTCCCTGCGCTTCAAGTCCTCGCCACACGGGTTCTGGAACCTGTATCCCCGCTATTGCGAGGCCGCTTTCGTGGAACACCACGTCTCGGACGTACAACTGGTCCTGGCCCGTCCATCGAGGCAATGGTCGGCGATGCATCGAGCGCCGCTCATGGCCTGACACTGCGGCGCCCCCGGAAGCTGGTGCCCGGCGAGCGCCCGTCAAGGGGCTGGGCCTCTTCGAAGCGGGCCTCTCACCGCCCGACGCCGCGGGCCAACCGGTCCACCACCTCGTTGAGGGAGCGGGCGTCGGAGCCCGTCCAGCGTGCGCCGAGGCGCTCGGCGTGGGCGGCGCCGTCGATGGCCGCCCCGCCCACCAAGACGGGCACATCGGGGGACGACCGGCGCAGCGAGCGCACGATGGTCCGGACGGCACGGTCGTGCTCACCGGCGCTGACGGCGACGGCAACTGCGAGCGGGTGGGCCACCTTGGCGACGGCGGCCGCGAAGGCATCCGCCGGCACGTTGGCCCCGAGGTCGACGACCTCGTAGCCCCGGTTCCGTAGCACGTTGGCCGCCATCGCGGTCGGCAAGCCATGGAGCTCACCCGCCGGCGTCCCGAGGATGACGGCCGGGCGCTTTGGACCTCGCCGCGGGAACCGGGCGCCGAGCCGGGACACCAGGCGCAGCGCGACCGCCGTCGCCTGGTGCTCGTCGTCCACCGTGTAGTTCCCGTCCTCCCACTGCTCGCCGATGGCACGCATGGCCGGCCCGATGCCGTCGACCAGCACGTCCTCCGCCGTGGCGCCCGAGCCCAGCGACGCCTCCATCACGGTCCACGCTCCCGACTCGTCGCCCGCCACCAACCGCGACTCGAGGCGGCGCGGGAGGGCGGACCGCCCGGACGCGGTCGTGACTCCCTTGGGCCGGCGACCGGCCGGCGCTGCCGAGTCGGCCACGCGCCCCAGATCCTCGGGATCGACCCACCACTGGGACCCGACGCGCTCGGCGTGGAGACGCCCTGTCCGCACGTAGCGGTAGGCAGTCATGTAGTGCACGCCCAGCCGGTCCGCGGCCTCCCGCAGGGTGATCGGACTCGCTTCGGGCACCACTCCCCCTCCGGAGGCCAGCATTTATCGCTAAAAAGGTACCATGAAACCGGCGTGACCCCGCCTTCAATCAGCGGAGTGACACAGCTCGACGCTCTGCCTGGGATCCGTCAGGTACGTCACTCCTTGTCGTCGCCGCCTTCGGCGATGTGGTCCTTGATGGAATTGACGACGCTGGGATCGAGCAACGTGGTCACGTCACCGAGGGGCCGGTCGTCGGCCACGTCGCGCAGGAGTCGTCGCATGATCTTGCCGCTGCGTGTCTTGGGCAGCTCGGGCGTCAGGAGGATCTGCCGAGGTTTGGCGATCGGCCCGATCTCCTGGGCCACGTGCTCGCGCAACTCGTGCACCAGATGTTCCCCTGCCTCGCCCTCGGCGTCCCGCGTCCCCTTGACGGTGACGAACGCCACGATGGCCTGACCCGTCGTCGCGTCGTTGGCGCCCACCACCGCCGCCTCCGCCACGGCAGGGTGACCGACCAGCGCGTGCTCGATCTCGGTCGTCGAGATCCGGTGGCCCGAGATGTTCATCACGTCGTCGACCCGACCCAGCAGCCAGAGGTCCCCGTCGTGGTCCTTCTTTGCGCCGTCGCCGGCGAAGTAGCGGCCAGGGAAGCGCGACCAGTAGGTCTCCTTGTAGCGCTCGTCGTCGCCGTAGATGCCGCGCAGCATGCCCGGCCACGGCTCGGTGATCACGAGGTAGCCGCCCTCCCCGTTGCCGACCGGGTTGCCGTCGTTGTCGATCACCTCGGCATCGATGCCGGGGAACGGCGTCATGGCTGCCCCCGGCTTGGTGGACGTGATGCCCGGCAGCGGGGTGATGAGGATCCCGCCCGTCTCGGTCTGCCACCAGGTGTCGACAATCGGGCAGCGCCCGCCGCCGATGTGTGTGCGGTACCAGATCCAGGCCTCCGGGTTGATGGGCTCACCGACGGAACCGAGCAGCCTGAGGCTCGAGAGGTCGTGGGCGGCCGGGAGGTCCTCGCCCCACTTCATGAAGGTCCGGATGGTGGTCGGGGCGGTGTAGAGGATCGACACCTTGTAGCGCCCGACGAGCTGCCACCACCGGTCGCGACCGGGAGTGTCGGGCGTGCCTTCGTACATGACTTGAGTCACGCCGTTCGCCAGGGGCCCGTAGACGATGTAGCTGTGACCGGTCACCCAGCCGATGTCGGCTGCCGTCCAGCACACGTCGGTCTCCGGCTTCACGTCGAAGATCAGGTGGTGGGTGGCCGAGACGTGCGTGAGGTACCCGCCGCTGGTGTGGAGGATCCCCTTGGGCTTCGCCGTGGTCCCGCTCGTGTACATGATGTAGAGCGGGTGTTCGGCGTCGAACGCCTCGGCCTCGTGAGCCGTCGGCTGGCTGTCCACGAGGTCGTGCCACCACACGTCGCGGGTGTCGTCCCATGCGACGTCCTGCCCGGTGCGGCGCACCACCAGGACACGCGAGACGTCGGGACACCCGGCCACGGCTTCGTCGACTGCCGGTTTGAGTGCGCTGGGTGCGCCGCGTCGGTACCCGCCGTCGGCCGTGATCACAAAGGTGGCGTCGCAGTCGAGGATGCGACTGCGCAAGGCATCGGCCGAGAACCCGCCGAAGACCACGGTGTGGGGCGCACCGAGGCGAGCGCAGGCGAGCATCGAGATCACGGCTTCGGGGATCATGGGCAGATAGATGGCGACCTTGTCACCTGCCTCCACACCGAGCTCGCTCAGCGCATTGGCGGCCTGACAAACCGACGCCCGCAGCTGCTCGTAGGTGATGGTGCGCGTGTCGCCCGGCTCGCCCTCCCAGTAGAAGGCGACCCGGTCGCCGTGCCCGGCTGCAACGTGGCGGTCGACGCAGTTGACCGCCACGTTGAGCTTGCCGCCGACGAACCAGCGGGCGAAGGGGAGGTCCCAGTCGAGCACCTGCGTCCACGGCTCGGCCCAGTCGAGGCGCCGCGCCTGAGCCTCCCAGAAGCCCAGGCGGTCAGCCCGGGCTTCGGCGTAGATCCCCGGCTGGGCGTTGGCCGCTGCCGCCAGCTCCTCGGGTGGCGGAAAGGTGCGCGTCTCCTTCAGGAGGGCTTCCAACCCTTGTTCGCCGGTCTCGCTCATCTGGCCTCCTCCTGCGCGCTGCCCGAGCACATCCTGCCTAGCAGACGGCATGGCGAGGCGGCCACGACCGCGCCAGGTCAACGCCCGTCGCGCAGCTCGAAGCCCTCGAAGGTGAAGGCGGGCGTGACTGTGGCGCCGACGAGGGCGTACCGGCCGAGAGGTCGGGCCGACTGCCACACGCCCGGCTCGACGACGAGCTGCGGGCGGTGGCCCGACACCACGTCGGCGCCGAGCACCACGACGTCGGACCCTGCCCCGGGGCGCTCGAGGCGAAGCTCGAGTGGATCGCCGGCGTAGAAGTGCCACAGCTCGGTGGCATCGATGCGGTGGCTCGCCGACACCTCGCCGGCGAGCAGCAGGTAGTAGATGGCACTGCCCGCGGGCCGCTCACCGGACGAGGCGGCGGCCTCCCAGGTGCGCCGGTACCAGCCGCCCTCGGGGTGGGGGACGAGCCCCAGCAGGTCGATCAGGTCCTCGCCGGGACGCACCCGGCCAGTCTGCCCGCGCCCTGTACTACAGACCCGGTTCGGGGTCGGTGCGGGCGTCAGCGACGGCGGTGGACGCTCCGACACCCATGGCGGCCGCCACCGCCAGCGAGTGCGGGCCTGCTCCCCCGAGGAGGGTGCTGCTCGTCTCGGCCCGCTTGACGAAGAGGTGGGCGTCATGCTCCCAAGTGAACCCGATGCCGCCGAACGACTGGATCGATTCCTGGCACACCAGTCGCCGGCAGTCGTCCGCGGCCGCCTTGGCCATGGCGACGGCGGTGGCGCGCTCTGCAGCGTCCTCGTCGATGGCAGCGACGGCGAAGTAGCACAGGGCGCGAGCGCGCTCCAGGGCGAGGAACATGTCGGTCATCTTGTGCTTCATGGCCTGGAATGAGCCGACGGCCACTCCGAACTGCTGGCGCTCCTTCACGTAGGAGAGCACGAGTTCGAACAACGCGTCACAGGCCCCCACAGCTTCGAGCGCCAGCGCGACCGTGGCCTCCTGCACCGCACGGACCACCCCGTGGGTCGAGGCCGGGCTCCCCGGCTCGCCGAGCGACCTCTCAGCCGGCACCGCGACCTGCTGAAGGGTGGCCGTGGTCAGCGGGCGGCTGGCGTCGAGGGCCTGCACAGCCACCAACCCCGCCTCCGCCGCGGGCACGACGAACGCCCCCAGGCCGTCGTCCACCCTGGCCACCACGGCCAGCTCGTCGACCGAAGCATCCGCCAGCACGGCGTGCTTCACCCCGTCGAGCACCCACCCGTCCCCTCCCAGGGTACGCGTCGCTGTCATGGTGACATCGTCGAGTGTGCCGCCACGCGGGTGGTCGGCGAGTGCCAGGGCGCCCGTCGACCGGCCCGTCGCGACATCAGCGAGGAAACGCCCTTGCTGCTCGTGGGTACCGACCTCGCGGACCATCGGGGCGAACTGGGTCACCGTGGCCAGGAGCGGCCCGGGCGCCACTGCCCGGCCGAGTTCTTCCACGACCACGGCGGTCTCCACGAACGTCAGGCCGAGGCCGCCGTGCTCCTCGGAAACGGCAAGCGCGGGCCAGTCGAGGGCGACCATCGACTCCCACAGTCCACGCGCCGGCTCACCGGTCTCCACCACGGCGCGCACGACCCCCATGGGGCACTCCTTCTCGAGGAAGGTGCGGACGGAGGACCGGAGCTCGTCCTGCTCTGCAGTGAACTCGAGCTCCACGGCCCTCCCTCTTCCGCGCCACCGCCGCTCTCGTCTGGCACCGCGGCGGCGCTCGTGAGTGTACCTGACACCGCTGTCAGGTACCGCTGGGCCTGTGCTACCTTCGGCACCGCACCGCTGTCTGGGAAGCGTGCATTGGTGCCCTGGAATCGTCGGTCCGTGGCGTGTGCCGCGGTCGGCGAAGCCAGGAGCACCCGGCTGGCGTGCCGGACCGATTCCCCGGGGGCCGCACCCCCGCGACCAGCTCCCGCGACGAGCCACCCGCGTCCGACCGCCTACACTCTCCGGTGCGCCTCTAGCTCAACGGCAGAGCAACGGACTCTTAATCCGCAGGTTGTGGGTTCAAATCCCACGGGGCGCACCAAGGAGTGTTCATGAAACGCTGCCTTCCATGTTCATGAAACTCCTCAGTTGGGGTCGGAGCCAGACTTTTCTGATCCTTAGAGCTCCAGACGCGGAACCGCCGGCCCTCAGGCCGGCGGTTCCGCGTGAGTGATTCTGAAGAACGGGCCAATGGGACGCGCAAGGCAAGCGTCACCGCCATCTTCGTCGAAAGACCGAGACGCTCCCGCGGCTCAGATCAGCCGGGCGGCGCCTTGGACCGGGTCTCGACCAATTGAGCCCACGTGCCGGTCCGTCGCTTCGCTCGTCGTGACGGACGCCGAGGATGAGAGGGAGAACCATCCATCTCGAGTCCGTGCTTGGAGCGGAAGGATCGCACCCGGTCGAGGTTGAAGGCGGCGACGGTGAAGCCGAGGAGGACCGTCATCTTCACGCGCCCGAACACCCGAAAGAACCCCCGGGCCAGGTCGACAAACGATCCTTTGAGCGCGGCATTGACCGACTCGACCACTTGGCGCCGCCCCATCGAGATCCGCCAGGCCGTGGTCCCGAAAGGGATCCGTTGGTGGAGTGCCAGCTCGGCGGGTACCGCGGAGAGGGTTCCGCCACAGCATTGACCGCCGGGAGCCACCGGGCCCGGGCCATCGTGGAGAACCTCATCTACGTCGATGGTTCTCGAAGCACTTTCGAAGGCATCGAGGCTATCGCCGCGGAAATGAGTTCGCAGTTCGCAGTGATCGCGAATACGAAGATGGAGATCGTCGCGACCGTGTTTCAGGGTCCCACAGGATTCGTTGAGCGAATCGAGCGCCATGAGATAGGCGGGAAGCCATTGGCAGTCGAAGTCGTTGGCGTGTTTGAGGTGGACAATGACGGTCGCATCAAGCGCTGGCGCGACTACTACGACCTCAAATCGGTATCCGCGCAGATGAAGGCCGCGGGGATCATCGTTCCGCCGCGGTAACAAATCCTACGCCCGTTAGAGGGCGTCCCTCGAGCCCTAATTTACTGAGGGTTGCCTCGAGTGTTCGCCGCCAGATTCGGCGTCGGCAATGATGCCCGCGAGGAGCCCGGGGAAGACAAGGCGGTGGAAGGGTGCCACGCCCAGCCAGTAGACCCGGCCCAGCAGGCCCCGGGGCCGGAACTCGGCGGTCTGGACGATGCGAGAACCGGCGGCGTCGAGCGGTGAAACCTCCCAGGTCAACCAGGCGTCGCCGGGCAGCCGCATTTCTGCGTGCAAACGGAGCCGTCGCCCGGCGGTGACGGCCTCGACCCGCCAGAAGTCGACCGGGTCCCCGACGCCGAGACTCACGGGGTCCCGCCGTCCTCGGCGCAGGCCGGGACCACCGACCAACTGGTCAAAGACCCCACGGATCTGCCAGAGATACTGGCTGGCATACCAGCCCTTGTCACCACCAATCGAGCGCACGGCCGAGAACACTTCGGCGGGATCGGCTGAGCTCGTGGCCGCTCGCACGTCGGTGAGCACCGTGCCTCCCGACCAAGCCGGGTCAGTGGCCGTGGGGGCGAAGTAGACGAGGTCTGCATCGACAAACGAGGTGGGCACTTCGCCGCTGCGGGTGGCGGCCAGGCTGCGTCCGATGGCCTCGGCCAGGCCCAGTGGCTTGTTCGAGAAGGTATCCGCGGTCCGGTGGTCGGTGACGACCACCTCGTTGACCAAGCTCTCGACCAGTTCGCGTGCGAGTCGGACTGGCACCGGCGTCACCAGACCCACCCAGTGTGACGAGAGTCCGGGGGTGAGGACGGGCACGGTGATCAGGCGCCGTCGCGGGAGTCCGGCCACCTGGGCGTAGAGAGCCATCATTTCCGCGTAGCTGACGACGTCGGGGCCGCCGACCTCGTAGATGCCCGCCGGCACACTCCGATCGGTGATGGCCTCGACCAGCAGCTCAAGGATGTCGCTGATGGCAATCGGTTGGCAGCGGGTCGTGACCCATCGCGGCGTCACCATGATCGGGAGCACGTCGACCAGGTAGCGGAGCATCTCGAAGCTGGCCGACCCGGAACCGATCACCACCCCGGCACGCAGCTCGACGACTTCGACATCGGTCGACCTGAGCGTGTGCCCGACGGCGTGGCGGCTACGCAGGTGGACGCTGAGGGCGTCGCGATCACTCCCCAATCCGCCCAGGTAGACGATGCGGCGCAGTCCGACCTCGGCGGCGTAGCGGGCGAAGTTCCTGGCGTCGGTCTCCTCGGTCCGAGCCCAGTCCGACCCCTGCCCGATCGAATGCACGAGGTACACCGCAACGTCGACACCACTGAATGGTTCGGTCAGATCGTCACCGACCGACCCTGCCACCACGTCGACCTGATCTCGCCAGGGCGCGTCATCCAGCTTTGCCGGGGTCCGGGCCAGGCAGCGGACGTCACAGCCGGCAGCCAGCAGGGCGGGAACGAGGCGACCGCCGACGTAACCCGATCCTCCGGTGACCAGGATCTTTGGGCCTACTGGTCGAAACAGATCTTCAGTGTCCACTGGTGTCCACCCTAGGAGGCCCGCATCACCGACTCATCGGGATCGATGAAACGCGACGCAGGGCAGGCAAGGCCCCGTTCTGGCCGGCGCCGGACCAGCGCGAGAGATGATGTCGCGGTAAGTCGTCACGTCGGCGCCGCCGATTTCGTACACGTCCGGAGGGACCTCGAGCGACTGCTCCAGAAATGCAAGAAGATCAACAAGCGCAATGGGCTGTATCCGAGTGCGCACCCACGGGGGGCAGACCATGGCCGGTAGTCGCTCAGATAGGCAGCGGAGCATTTCGAAAGAGATGCTCCCGACCCGAAAACCACGGTGGCACGAAGCTCGATCACGACGACAGCGGCAGCGGCGAGGGCCAAACCCACCTCGTGCCTGCTTGCCAGGTGCGCAGAGCTCGGGTCGTTCCCGAGAGCTCCGCATAGACGATTCGACCAATACCGGCCTTCGCCGCCGCCCGACCGAACGTGGCGGCCAGGCGCAGGTCGACCTCCCGGAACCCGACACCACCGGCCCGTGGAATGGACTAGGTAGTACGCGACGTCGACGCCTTCCAGAGCGCTGACCGTGGCGACTTTGTCACCCACGTCAACGGCAACCCTCCTCGCTTCCGTCGAGACCGGGTTCCCAGAGCGGCTGAGCGCGACTACGTCGTGTCCGCTACCGAGCAGGTGCGCAGTGAGAGCACGCCCGACGAAGTCGGAAGCCCCTGCGATTGCAACGATCATCGGGAGCCTCTTCTAAGAGATGGATTCAGTATCGCACTCTCACCCTGCATCGCCGAAGTCTCAGGGGTGGACCTTCCCTCGAGAACCCTGGTCAGCCACAAGTTCAAATGGCTGCCGTCCTTCCTTCGGAACGGTGGCAATAAGACTGGGGCACCTGGCTCCGCTCGCGGGCTGCTGCCCTCGGCCCCTCTGAGTACGCCGGTTCACCCGTGCGGGAGGCGCACCAGTCCCACACCTTCCGGCCCTGGGCCCCCGAGCGGCCGCGGGCCGTCCAGGGGAGATGGTGCTCGCCGCGCCGGTGCCGGTCGTGGAAGAACCCCTCGGTCAGCGGTCCGGACGGGTCTTGCCGCACCGCGCCGGCGGCCAGCCAGACCACCGTGTCGGCCCCCTGCGCCGGGGCCCGCAGCAGCGGCCCGAGCCGGGCAAAACCGGGCAGCCCGCTGGCCAGGCCCGGCGTGTCGACCCAGCCCGGGTGGGACGCGTAGCTGGCCACGCCATAGGGACCCCAGCGGCGCGCCCACTCGTGGGACAAGACGACCTGGGCCCGCTTGGCCCGGGCGTACGCCGTGGTCCCCCGGTAATGGTCCGGCGGCATCTCGAGGCGGTCGAGATCGAAGCGCTGCGTGTACATCCCGCCCGACGACACGGTGACGATGTTGGCCTGGCCAGAACGACGCAGGAGTGGGCCGAGCAGCCACGTCAGGCGGAATGGCGCCAACACGGCGGTGGCCACGGTGAGCTCGCTGCCGTCGGGAGCGCTGCGGTAGGTCGGGTACAACGCACCGGCGGCGTGCACGAGCACGTCCAACCGCTCGTGGGCGGCCGTGACCCGCGTGGCGAAGGCGCGCACGGCCTGCGCATCGGTCACGTCGAGCACCACCGGCTCGACCGCGCCGCCGGCCCCCAGGGCACGGGCCTGGTGCGCAGCGTCCTCGGTCCGGCGCCTGTCGCGGCCGACCATCCACACCGTCGCGCCGAGCCGGGCCAGCTCGAGCGCGGTCTCCCGGCCGATCCCCGAGGAGGCCCCCGTCACGATCGCCACCCGGCCCGCGAGGCCACCCGGCGCCTCCCAGTGCTCGAGGTGCGACCGGACGGCGTATCCTGCCCGGCTGAAGCTGCCCGCGACGGTCGCCTCGAGCGCCGCATCGACCAGATCGGACAGCTGCACTCTCCTCATGCCAGGGCCCGACGCAACCCGTCCGCCCCGCGGTCGGCCATCTTTCGGAACGACCGGGCGACGAGGGGTGCGGCCAGGCGCAGCACGCCGCGGCTCTCCAGCACGGCGACGTAGCTGACCTGCGACCCCGCCCCGGCTCGCTCCACCGTGATCGCGTCCGTCGACACCATCCCGGACTGCTCCGCCCGGAGCACCACCCGGGCGGGCCGGTCGATGGAAACGACCCGGTAGTCGAACGGCACGTCACGGCCCGCCACCCGCACGCGCAGTCGGTACACCGAGCCCACGTCGGGGGGGCCCGGGGTCAGGGACTCGGCCCCGGTCACACCGGGGTCCCACTCACCGGCGTTGCTGAAGGTGGCCAGGTACTCGAACACCTCGTCCCGGTCCCTCGGTGAGTCGATCACCGTGCGGTACGTCGTCATCACTCCTCCTTGGCTTGCCCGATGCATGGCCCGGGGCGGCCGCTGCTAGTTTAGTGCTAAATAACGGACGAGCGGCCGGGAGGCCCCTTTTGCGCATCGCCATCATCGGAAGCGGCATCGCCGGCATGACCGCGGCCCACCTGCTGCACCCCCAGCACGAGGTGCATCTCTTCGAGGCGGACGGCCGGCCAGGCGGGCACGCCAACACGGTCACAGTAGATCTCCCCGGGGGCCCGGTCGCCGCCGACACGGGTTTCCTCGTCTACAACGAGCGGACATATCCCCTCTTCACCCGGCTCCTCGCCGACCTGGGTGTGGCGACGCATCCGAGCGACATGAGTTTCAGCCTGACCGATCTGCGCTGCGGGCTGGAATGGCGCGGCACCTCGCTGTCCACCGTCTTCGCCCAGCGGCGCAACGCGGCGCGGCCCGCCTTCCTGGCCATGCTGGCCGACGTCGTGCGGTTCAACCGGCTGGCACGCCGGCTCCTCGCCGAGCCTGGAGCGCAGTCCGGCTCCCTGGCGGACCTGCTGGCCGGACGGCGGTGGTCGGCGGGCTTCCTCGACTGGTACCTGATCCCGCTCGGGTCGGCCATCTGGTCGGCGGACCCCGAGACCTTCACGCAGATCCCGGCCCGGACCTTCGCCGAGTTCTTCAGCCGCCACGGGCTCCTCGGGCCGGGCGACCAGCCGGCCTGGCGCACGGTCACCGGTGGATCGACCAGCTACGTCCGGGCGATCCTCGAGCCACTGCGCAGCCGTGGCCGGTTGCACCTCGGGACCGCGACGACCAAGGTGCGGCGTCAGCCGGACGGGGTGGAGCTCCTGACCGCAGCGGGCCCGGCGACCTTCGACCACGTGGTCATGGCGACCCACAGCGACCAGGCCCTGGACCTGCTGGGCGACCCGAGCGGCGAGGAGCGCCACGTGCTCGGCGCGCTGCGCTACCAACTGAACCGCGCCACCCTGCACACCGACGCGACGCTCCTGCCGGTGAACAGACGGGCCTGGGCGTCGTGGAACTACGTGCACCCGGACGGCCACGCCCGGGGGGCCACGCTGACCTACTACCTGAACCGTCTGCAGGGCTTCCAGGCCGATGAGCCTGTTCTGGTCACGCTCAACCGTGACGAGGCCATCGACCCCGACAAGGTGGTGGCGCGCTTCGACTACGCGCACCCCATCGTTGACGAGGCAGCGGTCGCCGCCCAGGCCCACCAGCTGGCGCTCAGCGCCGGCGCGGTCTCCTACTGCGGCGCCTACTGGGGTTACGGGTTCCACGAGGACGGCGTCCGCAGCGCCGTGGCCGTCTGCCGGCGCTTCGGGGCGCGGCTGTGAGTGCGGTGTCCCCCGCGGTGCTGCGCAGCGCGCTCTACGAGGGCACCGTGACCCACCGGCGCGCCGAGCCGGTTCACCGGTTCACCAACGCGGTGGCGCTGCCCCTGCTCTTCCTCGACGAGATGGCCGAGTTGCGCGCCGTCCACCCCCTGGTCGACCTCGACCCGTCCCCCCATCGCCGGCGGCGGCCCGCCGCCATGCGCTTTCACCGCGACGACTACCTCCCTTCGGACGCGCCCACGGTGCAGGAGGCCGTAGAGGAGACCGTTACCCGTGCGGGGGGCTCGGTGCGCGGGCCCGTGGCGATGCTCGGTCATGTCCGCACCTGGGGCTGGCTCTTCAACCCGCTGACCCTGTACTACTGCTTCGACCCGTCGGGCCTCTTTGTCGAGTGGACCGTGCTCGAGGTCTCCAACACCCCGTGGCACGAGCGCTGCCGCTACGTCGTCGGGGCGCCAGGGGAACACCGCTTTGCCAAGGCCATGCACGTGTCGCCGTTCCTTCCGGCGCAGGGCACCTACACGTTGCGCTACTCCCCGCCGGCAGAAGGGCTCCGGGTCAGCCTCGACGTCGAGGCGTCCGGGCCGGCCACGCCGTATCGTCGGTGGGACGAACCACCGAGCCCCCAACGACCAGTACCGCAGCTCGCGGCCTCGATGGTGCTGCGGCGCCGGCGGCTCGACCGCTCTGCACTGGCGCGCCTCCTGTGGTCGTACCCACTGATGACGGCCCGTGTGTCGGGCGCCATCTACGCGCAGGCGCTGCGGCTCGCTGGCCGTCGGGCACCGTTCCACCCGCATCTGGGTCACGGTGGCCAGGTCGGGGCCTGCCCGTCGATGCCGACGGTCCCGGCGACGGCCCTGGAGCCCGCCCATGACTGACGCCGGCGCACGGCTGCTGGTCGACCTGGCCCGGAGGGGCGGCCGCCGCCACCCTGGCACGTTGCGCTTCGAGGGCGCGGGGCTGCCCGGGGGGCGCTCCGTCGAGACAGGATCGGGCGATCCGGTGGTCACCGTGGCGGTGCACGACCCGAGGGCGTGGTCCGCCGTGCTCCGCCGCGGCTCGCTCGGGCTGGCAGACAGCTACATCGCAGGCTGGTGGGACGCCGACGACCTCACGGACGTCGTGCGCATCGCCTATCGCCGGACTTCGGCGCTGCGGCGATTCACGGATTCTTCGGCGCGTCGGGCCGGTCCGTTGCTGGCGGGGATGAAGAGGTTGCGGCCACCGAGCAAGCGCCAGGACCGCGACAACATCGCGGCACACTACAACCTGTCCAACGACTTCTTCGCCCTCATGCTCGACCCGACCATGGCCTACTCGTGCGCCTACTTCATCGACGAGGCCACGACCCTCGAAGCGGCCCAAGTGGCCAAATTCGACCGGATCGCCAGCAAGCTGGAGCTCGGCCCCGAGGACCACGTGATCGAGATCGGGACCGGCTGGGGCGGGTTCGCGATCCATGCCGCACGGCGCTACGGTTGCCGCGTCACCACCACGACCATTTCGGAGGCCCAGCGCTCCCTGGCGGAGAAGCGGGTGGCGGAGCACGGCCTCGCCGACCGGGTGACCGTCCTCGGCGCCAACTACCGGGAACTCGAAGGCCGCTACGACGCCCTCGTGTCGATTGAGATGATCGAGGCCGTCGACTGGCGGCGGCACGACCAGTTCTTTGCCACCTGCGCCCGCCTCCTGACCGACCGGGGCCGCATGGGACTGCAGGCCATCACCATCGCCGACGGGAGCTTCGAACGGGCCAAGCTGCACGACGAGTTCATCCGCACGATGGTGTTCCCGGGCGGGTGCCTGCCTTCCATCGCCGCCATCGGTGCCTCGGTGGCGCGCACCTCGGACCTGCGGATCGTCGACCTCGAGGACATCGGTCCGCACTATGCGGAGACGCTGCGGCGCTGGCGGGCCAACCTGGAGCGCCAGCGTCCCGCCGTCGAGCGGCTGGGTTTCGACGAGCGCTTCTGGAGGTTCTGGACCCTCTACCTGTGCTACTGCGAAGCGGCCTTTATGGAACGGCACGTCTCCGACGTGCAAGTGGTGCTGGCGCGGCCGAACGCCGCGATACCCCGGCTCGATGGGCCGGCCTGATCCACATCCGCCACGGCGGCCTCGTCTCGGCGTGCCCTTCAACCGCCGTCCACCTCGGGGCGCTGGCGATCCCCCTGGTGGGGTGGGGTGCCATCTCGCTCGCTCGTCGGACTCCGCATCCAGCCAAACCCGTGGCACCTGATCGGACCGACTTGGTCGTCCGGGACGGAGAGCACCCGACGCCCACGTGACTCAAGGGGACTTCCCTCGCCCGATGGAGTGCGCGCCGCGGATCCGCCCCGTCGGCGCCCCGTTCGACCTCACGTCGCGCGACACCCTCGGTCTGGGCGACACTCGTGCCGGTCGCGTCGCCCTGCCCGACCGCTGCCTGCTCGTTCCCGATCGTCGCCGAAAGTCCTCGTGAGACGCCCGACGTCGTGAACGTGCACCGCGCCGGGACCGTGAGGATTGGACGGGCAACTGGCTGGTCCCGCCGGAGCCACATGGCCGCCGTCGCGGCCGCGGCTCCGGTGCGACCTCGCGCAACGGGCTCGTCGTCGCGTCCGTTTGCTGTCGCATGCCGATGTCGCTCCCGCATGTTGTGCATCACGTGATGGAACCCAGAAACGCCGCGCCCTACCATGACGTCTGGGAAGAGGAGGGCGGGTCATACCGCGTGCCTCCGTGACTCTGTCCTCAGGACGAGTCGGCATACAGGTTGTCCAAGAGTTCGCTGAACTACTCGGAGGCGCACGCGCTGATGGACGGATCCATTGCAACTCGACGGCAGTTCACCGGGCACGACGCTGGTGGAGATGAGGCAGCAGCCTCCGAGGAGACTTCGGGGGTCGCCGATGTCGCGACACGGGTGACCAGCACCTATGAGCTGAGCCACCTACCGCGCGCTCGAAGCACAGTCGATCCACATCTTGCGTGAGGTTGCTGCGGAATTCGAAAGGCCGGCGCTGTTGTTCTCAGGCGGCAAAGACTCCATCGTCATGCTCCACCTGGCGCGCAAGGCATTCTCCCCCGCTCCACCGCCCTTTCCGGTCCTCCACATCGATACGGGTCGCAACTTCCCCGAGGTACTGGAGTTTCGCGACCGTACCGTCGCAATGCGCGGTCTCAGACTCGTGGTCGGCAGCGTCCAGGACGACATCGATTCAGGGCTCATCGCCGACGAAGTCGGCGCCCGCCGCGACACGCAACAGGCTGCAGACCCCCACCCTTCTGCGGACTATTCGGGAGCACGAATTCGACGCGCTCTTCGGTGGTGCCCGACGCGACGAGGAGAAGGCCCGCGCCAAGGAGCGCATCTACAGCTTTCGCGACAGGTACGGGCAGTGGGATCCGAAGAATCAGCGCCCCGAACTGTGGAACCTCTTCAACGGTCGCCACCACAAGGGTGAGCACATCCGGGTCTTCCCGCTGTCCAACTGGACGGAGCTCGACGTCTGGCAGTACATCGCCGAAGAGGGTATCGAGGTGCCATCCATCTACTTCGCGCACCAACGCACGGTCTTCTTGAGAGACGGGATGCTGATGGCGGTCAGCGACCATCTCGAACCCGATGAGGGCACCGACATCTTCGAGGCGAGAGTTCGGTTCCGCACCGTCGGCGATGCAGATTGCACCGGCTGCGTCGAGTCACCGGCTGACACGGTCACGGACATCATCGAGGAGGTAGGGGTCACGAGGTTGACCGAGCGGGGGGCTACGCGGGCGGACGACCGGATCTCCGACAGTGGCATGGAAGACCGGAAGCGGGAGGGCTACTTCTGATGACTGAGCTCCTACGTCTCGCCACGGCGGGGTCGGTCGACGACGGCAAGTCCACCCTCATCGGCCGGCTCCTGTACGACTCCAAGGCCATCTACGAGGACCAACTCGACTCCATTCGCCGGACGAGTCTACGTCGAGGGTCCGCCGACACTGATCTCTCGCTCCTCACCGACGGGCTCAGAGCGGAACGCGAGCAGGGCATCACCATCGACGTGGCATACCGCTACTTTTCGACGCCCAAACGGAAGTTCATCATCGCGGACACACCCGGCCACGCCCAGTACACGCGCAACATGGTTACCGGAGCCTCGAACGCGAACCTGGCGATGATCCTGATCGATGCCCGCAACGGCATGGTGGAGCAGAGCCGTCGCCATGCCCTCCTCTCGCACCTGTTGGGGATCCCGCACATGGTGGTCTGTGTCAACAAGATGGACCTCGTCGATTGGGACCATGATCGGTTCGAGGAGATCAAGGATTCGTTCTTGCGGTTTGCCACCCGGCTCGATGTCCGCGACGTTGCCTTCATCCCGATCTCCGCCCTGCACGGCGACAACGTGGTCAACCGGTCGGAGAACGGTTGGTGGTACCAGGGAGTGCCGCTACTCAGCCACCTCGAATCGGTGTACATCGCCAGTGACGAGAACTTCATCGATCCACGTTTCCCAGTTCAGTACGTGATCAGGTCACAAGGTTCGGATGGGGTCGACTTCCGTGGCTATGCCGGGACGGTAGCCAGCGGGGTCTTCCGACCGGGCGACCCGGTGATCGTCCTACCTTCCGGGGTGGCCACCACCATCCGGACCATCGAGACGGCGGACGGACCACTGGACGAGGCGTTTCCTCCCATGGCCGTCACGATGACGCTCGCCGACTCGGTCGGGGTGGCACGAGGCGACATGATCTGCCGCCCGAACAACCAGCCCAGCATGACGCAGGAGATCGAGGCCACGGTGAGTTGGATGGACGCCCGCCGCACGCTCGAAGTCGGCGCCCCGCTCCTGGTCAAGCACACCACCAAGTTGGTGAGAGCCACGGTCGAGGGCGTGCACTACAAGATGGACATCAACGGCCTTCGTCGTGACGAATCGGCCACCGAGCTCGCCCTCAACGACATCGGCCGAGTTCGGCTGCACACGACGGAACCGATGGCGATCGACGACTACCAGCTGAATCGGGCGACCGGCAGCTTCATCCTGATCGACCCGCAGACGAACATCACGGTGGGCGCAGGCACCGTCAAGTTCGCAGCCCAACACGCTCCCAGCCCCAACGTGGTGCGCCACACCGGCAAGCTGACAGCCGAGGAGCGGTACCGGCACCTGGGAGTACGTGGTGCCACGGTGCTCTTCACGGGTCTGTCGGGCTCGGGCAAGTCGACGCTGGCCGCTGCTGTCGAGGAGTTGCTCGTGAAGCGGGGGCAGCCGGCATTCATGGTCGACGGGGACAACCTCCGCCACAATCTCTGCAGCGACCTCGGGTTCTCGCCCGAGGACCGGGCCGAGAACCTTCGTCGAGCAGGCGCAGTGGCGCAGATCCTCGCCGAGGACGGCACTGTCGCACTGATGTCTCTGATCAGCCCTTCCGCCGAGGAACGCCGCAAGCTCCGGGAGGTGCATGTCGACCGGGGGCTGACCTTCTTCGAGGTGTACGTCAACACTCCGTTGGAAGTGTGCGAACGGAGAGACCCGAAGGGTCTCTACGCGAGGGCACGGGCGGGAGAACTGTCCGATTTCACTGGTGTCGACGCCCCGTATGAAGTGCCGTTGTATCCCGACCTCGAGCTCACCCCGCAGTCTGGCGAACTCTTCGACCAGGCGCTGCAGGTGGTCGGCCTCCTGAGCGAGTGAAAGCAGCTCGCACCCCTTCGACCTCAGACCTGGAAGCTGTGCCGAACCCGCACGACCAAGACCACGAGCAGACCCGTTGCCGGAAGACAATGAAGGCCGCGCCATCCATGGACGGAACCTGGTTCCGCCTGGTACGGGGTCGCGTGCTCATGACGCTGGTCGTCGCGCTTGCTGCATCGGTCACGCCGCTCTGGTTGCCCGGGAACGACACCAAGGCCGTCTCCGCAGAGCCGGTGGGTCAGGCGCCAACGGCGCCGGCACCTACCGTTCCGGGCCCGGGAACGGCATACTTCGGCGCGTTCGTCGATCCGTCTGGAGCCGCCCTGACCCCGGGCGATCCGACCGGCGGCACGGCCAGTCTACGGTCCGAGCTCAATTCGTTACCGGCCTTCAACGACCAGACAGGCGGGCCTCCGTCGATCCTCTCCACCTTCCAGGACTGGAGTGAGCAGGTCGACACGGCAGGTCTCGAGAGCGTGGCCGCGACCGGAGCCATCCCGATGGTCACATGGGACTGCGGGGACACCGATGCGCACGTGGTCGCCGGGCTGGACGACGGCGCGGTGACCACGGAGGCACGGGCCTTGGCCGCTGCGGACGTTCCGATCCTCTTCCGCTGGTTCCCGGACCCGAACCTCGGCTCAGGCACCGGCATGGCATCGTGCCTGGGGAATGCCGGCGCTGCCGGGTACGTCGCCGCTTACCGCCACATCCACAGCCTCTTTGCGGCGGCCGGCGCGACCAACGTGGCCTTCGTCTGGTCCGTCGACACGTCGCCAGGCGCGGATGCGAACCTCTCGAGCTACTACCCCGGCGTGGATGCGGTCGACTGGTTCGCGGCCGACGCGAACATGTCGTCGGCAGGCGGCGTTCAGGCGACAGGGCTCTCGACTGCGTTCGCCTCGTGGTACTCGGCCTTCTCGGGTGCCGGGAGGCCCATGATGCTGTCGTCGACCGGTGCAGACGTCGGATCGCAGTCGGCGTACCTGGGACCCATGCTGGCCGACCTCCCCACCCAGTATCCGTCGATCAAGGCGGTGGTCTACTTCGATGCACCGGACATGGCGAGTGGCGATCCGTATCAACTCGATCCGGCGGGATCTTCCTCCCTGCGTGACGGGAGGGCCTCGGCCTATCTCAATCCACCGCGGACGCCGACCACAACCGTGGTCGACGCACCGCAGCACGTGGTCCAAGCGGGCACGACGGTCACCTTGCGAGCCGCTGTCGACACGCACGACAACAGCGGGAGCATCAGCTTCGTCGCGAACGGAGCCGTGATCGACGGCTGTGTCTTCATCCCCATCCGGACGCCACCGAGCTGTCAGACGTCGCATCTCGGCGTCGGGACGCAGAGCATCGTCGCCATCTACAGTGGCGACGCCTCGTCAGCCCCCTCGAGCGCGACCCCGGTCGCCGTCACCGTCGGTGCGCCCCGTACCCCGGGTGCACCGCCAAGAGTCGCCTCAGAGGGCGCGCCGGGCGGAGGCACGATGGCGTCGTCGCACCTGACCACCAAGGCAGGATCACTCAGCCAATCCCAGAGCCCCTCCCAGCCTCTCGTGCCTCCAGCTGGTTCTGCCTACCTGGGGTCCTTCGTCGACCCGTCGGGCGCCTCGCTACGACTCAACAACCCGACGGGTGGGATTGCGGGCTTTCCGAGTGAGCTCGGCGCGCTGCCCGCCGTCGAGTCCGGCCTGGGCCGCCCACTCTCGATCGTCGAGTTGTACCTGAATTGGAAGGACCACTTGACCGTGACGCAACTCGACCAGGTTGCGGCGACCGGCGGGATGCCGATGATCACGTGGAATTGCGGTGACACCGATGCAAGGGTGGCCGCTGGTCGGGATGACGCCCAAATCGGCCAGATCGCAGCGGAGTTGACCCGGTTCAAACTTCCCGTGCTCCTTCGCTGGTTCCCGGATCCCAATGTCGGCACCACCGCGGGCAAGGCGTGTCTCGGGAACGGTGGCCCTGCGGGCTACATCGCGGCATATCGACACATTCACGACTCGTTGGCGGCCGCCGGCGCGACGAACGTCGCCTTCGTCTGGTCCGTCGACACCACCGCTCCACAGGCGGACACGAAGTGGAAGAGCTACTACCCCGGAGCGCAGTACGCGGACTGGATCGGCGCCGACGGTTACTCCGTCTCCAATTCGACTGCGAGCGTCGCCCAAGACTTCGGCACCTGGTACACGGACTTCTCCGCGGACAAGCCGCTGATGATCTCCCAGACCGCCGCCTTACCCAGTTTGCAGGCGCAGTACATCCAACAACTCTCCACCGTTCCCGTTCAGTACCCGCAGATCAGGGCGGTGGTCTACTTCGACGCGCCGGACGTGACGACGGGACGCAGCTACGAATTGCAGCCCCAAAGTGCCGGTCAACAACACCTGGACGCGCTCGAGCGCGTCACCGGCCTTCCAACCCGTGAGGGCGTCGACGATTACCGGGGTCACCGCATCGGCCAATCTCGTCTCTCCCGATCAGGCCGTTCATCTTTCGGCCCAGGTCGGTAGCGCTGACGGGGGTGGATACCTGTCCTTCTACGACAACGGGACCGGCATCGTCGGATGCGAAGCCGTTCCGCTCGATGTCGCCGGGGCCTGCGACACCTCCTCACTCACCACCGGGGACAACCAGATCGTCGTCGACTACAGCGGCGACGCCCAGTCGGCGGCCTCCGTCTCATCCCCGCTTGACGTCGTCGTCGAGTCCACCCCCCGTGGCCTGGGACCGCCGGCCATACCCGGTCCTGGTCAGGTGTACCTCGGAGCTTGGGTGAGGCCTTCGGTGCCCCATGCGGCTCTTGCGACGTCTGCCGCGGTCGACGAGGAGCTGCGTGATCTGCCTTCCTTCAATGGCGGTCTGGCACGCCCACTCTCGATCGTCCACCTGTACCAGTCGTGGAGCAATCCTGCATCGGCTCGTCAGGTGCAACAAGCGCTGGCGGACGGAGCGATCCCGATGATCGACTGGTACTGCGGTGACACGGACGCGAACATCCTCTCCGGGAACGACGATGCCCTGATCACCGCCGAAGCCCAGAGACTGGCCGCTCTCAAGGCGCCGATCTTCCTCCGCTGGTACTGGGAGCCGAACTTCCCCGGATCTGCCGACTACTCCAATTGCATCGGGAGTCTCGGTCCGGCCGGTTACGCATCGGCGTTTCGCCACATCCACGACCTCTTCGTGGGTGCCGGCGCTTCGAACGTCGCATTCGTGTTCTCGTTGTCGACATCGGCTGCCGATCAAGATCTCTACCAGTACTACCCGGGATCGTCCTACGTCGACTGGATCGCCGCCGACGGTTACTTGAGGACGTCGGTACCGGCAGCGACTGGCTTCGTCGATCGATTCAGCAGCTGGTACTCGGACTTCGCTGCCTTCGGCAAGCCGATGATGATCTCGGAGACGGCCGCATTCTCGGGGGGACAGTCGAGCTATCTGCAGCAGATCGAGAGCCAGTTGTCACCGAGTGGCGCATTCCCACTCATCAAGGCGGTCATGTACTTCGATGCGCCAGGCAACGACGGGGTGTACACGTACCCGCTGGACTCGTCCGGCCTGGACGAGTTCGCCGGGCTCTCTGAGGATCCCATGTTCCAGCCCGCACGATCGGCCTCGAGTGTGGAGGCGACAGCGTCACCCACCTCGTCGAAGGCCGGACAATACGTCGTACTCGGCGCTCAAGTGTCGAACGCCGATTTCGGAGGCTCCACCAGCTTCTTCGTCAACGGAACGCCCTTGCCTGGTTGCCAATTCCTCCCGGCCGGCGCCACGTCCTCGTGCACGACGACCGGGCTGCCGGTGGGGAGCAATCAGATCGTCGCGGTCTACAGCGGCGACGCCGAAGTAGCCGGCTCGAAGGCGACCGCGGCCAGCACCGTGGCCTCGAACTCCGGAACGGGCTTGAGTCCTCTTGGCGGCGCATTCGCGCCCTTCCCGGGATTCCCCGACATGGGTGGGGTGCCCGCGCTCGGCATCCCCGCCACGAGCCGACTGTTCGACTTCGCGACGACCCTGAGCCTCCCGTCCTTCGCGACACGTTCTCATCCCTCCCCTAGGGCGGACCCGATCTCGTGGGCCCGGAGCGTAATGAGTGGTGGCGGAGTCGCATCGATCCTGGTACCGGTGGGCAGCGTCATCCTCCTCCTCCTCGTCGCGTACATGGTGTCCACGTGGACGCAGGATCGCAGGAGGGAGAGACGGGGAAGGAATGCGTTCGGTTGGTCACCAATCGCGGGGGGTCACTCCTCCGAACAGCGAGCGGCATCATCGAGCCATGAGGGGGCAGCGCTGCCATGACCGTGAATACGAAGGCCGAGAAGGTCCGGGGAATGAACGCCTCACTCACCAACGGAAGTGCGGAGTCCGTCTCGGGCAAGGGCAACCCGTTGGCAGAGCGTGACCCCGGCCGGTTGCACATCACCCGCCGGCAGATCGCCTTCGCCGTCGCACTTTCCGTCGTGGCGATCCTCGCCACGGTCTTCACCGTGAACTCGGTGACGGCTGGGGCGCAGTCGTTCCCAGCCGTCGTGACGACATCGAAGGTCTACGACTTGAACTTCACGAGCAACGGGATGGTGTCGGCAGTTCTGGTAAAGGTCGGCGATCGCGTGAAAGGCGGGCAGGTCCTCGCGACGCAGGAGGATGCATCCCTGCAGACACAACTCGCCGCCGACCAGGCGACAGTGAAGGCCGACCGCGAGGTGCTGACTCAGTCGGCGTCGCCCGGCCTGACTGCCGCTCAGGTTCAGCAGGACAGCCTGCAGGTGCAGCAGGCCCAGACTGCGCTCAACAACGCCCAGGCTGCGCTGCAATCGGCGGAGGTATCGGGAAAGGCCAGCGTCGGTGCCGCGCAGTCGGCGATCGCGTCTGCGCAGGGACAGGAGTCCTCTGACAACGCCACCTACGTACAAGCCTGCCCCAATGGACCGATCACCCCCGACCCCAGCCTTTCGGGGACGCAATTGCAGGCGGCGCAGTCGTCGTTCACCCACTGCCAGAACCTGCAAATGACCCTGGCCGGGGACCAGGCGTCCGTCTCCAAGACGCAAGCCCAGCTGCCGGTTACCCAGGCCCAGGCGCAGCAGGCGATCGATTCCGCGCAGGCGAACGTCAACAGTACGCAGTCGGCACTCAACCTTGCCGGGTACCAGCAGACACTGCAATCCTCCCCCGGGGCCGCATCCGTGCAGGCTCAGGCTCAGGCGAACCTCAATCAAGCCGAGTCACAGTTGGCGCAGGTGCAGAGTGAGGTCGACGCGGCAAAGCTGGTCGCACCCGACGGCGGCGTCGTGACCCAGGTGTACGGGGCAGCCGGCGAGATCATCGGGCCGGACGGCGTGCACATGTACCAGGCACCGGCGGCGATTCCGGCCAACTCGTCGACCGGCTTTTCCCTCTTCCCCTCGCAACCCACGTCGCAGAGCAGCTCGACCTCGGGCCCATCCGGCTCTGAGCCGCTGATCGAGCTCGTTGGCGGTCGACAGCAATTCATGGCTCAGATACCGGAATCGGAGGTTGCGTCGGTCCAAGTCGGGAAGTCCGCGACCGTCAACATCTCCGCCCTGAACGTCAAGGCGTCGGGACTCGTGACCCAGTTGGGTCTCAGCCCCACACGAGACCCGAGCGGCGTGACGTACGACGTCATCGTCTCCCTCAGCCGAACGGTGTCCGGACTCCTTCCCGGCATGAGCGCCACGGTCACCTTCTGAGGCCTGACACATGCCCGCGTCCTCAGCTTTCAGCGTCCACGGCTTCCTTCTTCTGGTGCTCGACGCCGCCATCCTTGCCGTCGTGGTCCTGAGGCCGTTCAACCGCACCTACGACGAATCGGACAAGGGATCCGGAAGCGTCGTCGTGATGCGGCCACCCCTGAAACCGAGCTACCAGCGGTGCGCCGTCTTCCTCGTCACGAGCATCGCGGTGTCGGCTGTGATCGTAGGGCTCAAGACCCCGAACCTGACAGATGCGTACCACAACCTCGTCACGGAGCTGCTGTTGTCCGTCATCCCGGACCCAGCCGTGGTCGACGGCTTCGCGAACTCGCTTCTCCCCGTCTTCCAAGTGAGCGTGCTGTCCTTCGGAGTGGCCTTCGCCGTCGCCTTCAGGGCGTCTCTCGGCCGTCGGATCATGATCCTCCTCAACGTGGCGTTCTTCCTCCTGGTATCCGCCGTCGTCGACGCCTTCTTCGGGATCTTCGTCATCAAGACGGGCTTCCCCCTTGGGCCCACGCCGGTGGTGAATCTGCTGATCCAGTACACCATCGCGGGGGTCGTCGTATGCCGCGTCGCCCTCACCAGCTTTCAGCTTCCTCGGAAGACCCAGCTGCCCATCGGGCGACACAAGCGAGCTGATCTGATCGGTGACACCATCGTGATCATCTGCGTGGTCGCCGCCCTCGCGGTCGTCATGGCCGGCGCCATCTACCTCGAGTCCAAGTTCGGCCAGAGTCCACTCGTCGCGGCCGCAATCGCCTACGCGTGTCCCCCTACGTCTTCATCCTCATCACCGTCCTGCTGGGGTTGGTCCGGATCGTTCATCATCGAACGGTCACTCCAGGTCCGGAGCGACCACCAATTGAGGTGATCATCCCCGCCTTCAATGAGGAACTGAACATTGTCGACCTCCTCCAAACGATCGATGTCGCTGCTGCGAGGTACGAAGGACCTGTCCGAGTCCTCATGTGCGACGACGGCTCCACCGACAGCACGTACCAGCTCGCGTCGGACGCCATGGCCGCCTTCCGGCACGCGACTGGTGAGGTCATCAAGGGGAGCCACAGCGGCAAGTCCGGAGCCCTCAACACGGCTCTTTCGCAGTGTCGTGCCGACTTCGTCTACCGGGTAGATGCGGACTGCCTGGTCCATCCAGAGTGCTTCTTGTACTCCGTGCCGCACTTCCTTGCCGATCCGAACATAGGCATGGTCGGGGCGTTCACCCTGCCCAAAGAGCCCTATACGACGTGGATCGACCGCATGCGACTGTTCGAGATGATCATCGGCTTCGGAATGGCCCGGCCGGCGACTGATGTCGTAGACGGCATCACGTGCATACCCGGGACCTTCACCGGGTTTCGACGGGATGCAGCAGTGGCGGTCGGCGGATTCATCGAGGGTATGTACGGGGAAGACCTCGACTTCACGCTCGCCGTCGCCCGAGTCGGATACCGCGTGGTCGTCGACACACGCGTTCGCTCGTACGAGGACGTGCCGAACACCCAGCGTCAGCTACGGATCCAACGGACGCGCTGGAACCGGGGCGGAACGATGGCCTTCGCCCGCTACGTACCGGTTGCCACGGGCCTGGCCGGTTCTCGCTTCTGGTTCTTCATGACCCGTTCATCGTTCAAGCGGTTCTTGACGCCGCTGCACATTACGACCCTGGTGTACGTCCTCACTCTCGCCGTGTTGTACCCGACCAGCCGCCTCAACGTCATCAGGGTGGTGTTCGTCATGTTCTTCCGTGCCCTGCCGGCGCTGGTCGAACTGATCGGGTGTTGTGTGTACTACGGCATGGCACGCAAGCTGATCTGGCTTCCGGTGCGTTACGCATTCATCATGCTCAAGCACTACTACGGCTTGGAGGCATTCCTCGGCTTCAACGCCCGGCCGGTCGTCACGGAGCGCGTGCGGGAGGCACTCCACCCGGTTCGGCCGTGGCCGGCACGGCGGGATGTCGGAGTCGTGGAGTCCTACACCCAGTAGTCACGTGGAACTAGTAACCCAGCTGAGGAGCAAGCGCTTGCAAGAACGCAACAGCGACACCGGGTTGGCGGGGACCACCCTGCCCACCTGGGACGTTCAGCCAATAGCCGGAGACGATGGGTCTGACGGCGTCATACGCGCTCAGCAATTGCTGCGACGTGACAACCTGGTGGGGAGGAGCCGTGGTGAGGCCCACCAGTATGAGTGCGTGCGGGTTCGCTGCCTGTGCCTGGCTCACGGCCGAGGAAACGAAGCTTTCGAATCCGCTGGACGCCTCGTCCTGCTGGGCTTGGATCTCCAGCACGTCGGCATGCGGCGCGGCCTGCGACGCGATGCCGAGGGTGGTGTAGCCGTCGAATCTCGTCGCGTTGGAGTACGCAGGGCTGAGTGCCGTGGACAGGTTGGCGGCCGGCGTGAAGACGAGACTGAACCCGTGCTGGTGTGCCAGTGCTTGTGCTTCGGCCTCATAGGTGAAGGGCTGCTGTTGCTGTGCGAGCGGCGTCGCCGGCCAGACCTCATCGTCGTACAAAAGCAACCTGACGTAGGAGGGGATGGACGCGGACGAGATCTCGTCCACCATGCTCTGATAGTCGGCGAAGCTCATGACATAGGTCGCCTTGGGCAAGAGCGGGTCCTTGGTCGGATCAGAGGGCCTCACGATCAGAAATGTCTGCGCGTTGTTGAAGTACTGCTCGAGCAACGTCTGGGGGAGACCTGCTCCCAGCAAGGCGTGGACAGAGAATTTCTCGAGGAGCCAGTAGGGCTTGGTGTTGCCGAGCGCAGCGGGCCATTGCTGCACCGAGGCCGCGGGGGGCGTCGTGGTGGGAACCGAGGTCGTCGAGGTGGGGACCAAGGTCGTCGAGGTGGGGACCAAGGTCGTCGACGTCTCGGAACGCGGGGATGGCGCCGGTGCACCGTTCGAACATCCCGCCACCAGAAGTCCCGCGACCGTCAGCGTCACCGGCAGAGCGCCCAGTCGTCGCGTCCGGGTTGGTCTCTGCTCCTTCCACGTGAGTCGAAGCATCGTCTCTGTGTACTACAGATACGTTCCGTTGAATCGTCGACCACTCTCCGATCAACGCCACCTCAACTCGATCGTGCACACGCTCATCGACTCGGATGGGCCTTGAGACCAGTGGGGAGCACGGGACGCTCCTCCCCCTCACGGATGCGCCTCGGGCGTGGAGCCGACGCAACAAGCCAATGGCGAGAAGGAACTGGCCCGCCGTCGGGGTGTGCACGAACGCACGAGAGAACCCAGCCACAAGAGGAGCTGAAGTGAACGTCATCTTCATCTCGATGGACACGCTTCGAGCCGATCGTCTCGGATGCCTCGGACACGAACGAGGGCTCACTCCCAACCTCGATCGCATCGCAAGCGAAGGCGCGCTGTTCACCAATGCCTTCGCATCCGACATTCCGACCCAACCGTCGCACACCGCCATCTTCACTGGGAGGTTCGGGGTCAACACGAACATCGTCTCGCATTTCCATCCGGCGGCTCGACTGGACGCGGATGTCTCATGGCTGCCGACGATCTTCCGAGAGGCCGGCCACGCGACCGGTGCGGTCGATCATCTCTTCGCCATGAAGGACTGGTTCATGCGGGGTTACGCCGACTACATGCCTCCCGCGGGACGGTCCCGGGCACCGGGATCCGTGATCGTGGACATGGGGACCCAGTGGTTGGACGAGCGCTACAAGGAAGACTTCTTCCTCTTCCTCCACTTCTGGGACGCGCACATACCATACGTGCCACCAGAGCGTTTCAAGCAGAAGTACGCGAGTTCGTCGGCACTCCACCCGGACCCTCTCATCCAGGAGAGGCTGCGGAGCAGGCCCACGTACCCCCTCTTCGCACAGAACTTGTACAACCATCTGGACCACATCCCCAATTTGGACCACGTCTCCGATCTCTACGACGCAGAGGTTGCGTACCTGGACTACGAGATCGGTCGCCTCTTCGAGCATCTGGGTGACCTCGGGGTCTTGGACAAGACCATGGTCGTGCTCTTCGGCGACCATGGCGAGAACATGACCGAGCACGACGCATGGTTCGATCATGCGGGTCTCTACGACTCGGTTGTCCACGTGCCCGTCCTCATTTGGGCACCCGGAGTCGTCCCGGCATCACGAGTGACGACGCTGGTTTCGACTGTCGACGTGAAGCCGACGGTGCTCGACTTCTTGGGCATGGCCGCCGTGCCGGGCCTCGACGGGCGATCCCTGCGTCGCCTTACCGAGGGCGACGACGCTGCCCATCGCGACGCGGTCTTCCTGAGCGAATGCACATGGCAGGCGAAGCGTGGTGTTCGGACTGCTGACTGGAAGTTCATCCGATGCGTCGACCCCGGTGTCTATCCAAGGGACGGGATCGAGCTGTACCGACTCAACATCGATCCTGCCGAGCAGACAAATCTCGCCCACGAACAGCCGGAGATAGCCCTGCAGATGGACGCCATTCTCACGGAATGGCTGACGGTCCAGCTCGCTGGCCGCCCAGACCCGATGGAGGAGGTCGTCGCCGCCGGGCTGCCGGCAGTTCGAAGGCTCAACGACCTCGTTGCGGAATTGGCGCAACAGACGCTCCACCACGCGTAGTGGAGCCCTGCGGCGCACGAGACACTGGCCGACCTGTTGCTGCGCCGGAGACGCACGATCGGGTGGTCCAGCTCCCACGTGTGCAGCGAGTACGATTGGCCGCCGGTGCGCGAGAGGGCGTGGTGACCCGCAACCTGAGGTTGACGCCGGCACGCGATCCGTTCGTCGGTCGGTGAAGGTGACGGACATGCGAATCATCTACTTCGACATCGACACACTGCGCGCCGATCACCTCGGCTGCTACGGGTATCACCGGCCCACCAGTCCGGTGATCGACGCCATCGCCGCGGACGGCGTCCGGTTCGAGAACGTGTATGCCTCGGACCTCCCCTGCCTGCCGTCGCGCACCGCTCTCAGCAGCGGCCGTTTCGGGATCCACAACGGCGTCGCCGGGCACGGAGGCACCGCCGCCGCACCGTTTCCGGAAGGCAGTGAGAGGGGTTTTCGGAGCCGGGACGCCGCGGAGAGCTGGGCAAGTCAGATACAGGACGTTGGTATCTGGACGGCCTCCATCAGCACGTTTCCCGAACGCCATTCGGCCTACCACTTCCTTGCCGGCTTCAACGAGTCGTACAACCTCGGAACCCGCGGTTTGGAGACGGCCGATCAGGTAGCAGGGGTCGCGCTCGAGTGGCTCGATCGAAACGCTCGCCGTGGCGACTGGTTTCTCCACGTCCACATGTGGGATCCCCACACCCCGTATCGGACTCCCGGGGCTTTCGGCGACCCGTTCTCGGACATGCCAACACCGGGCTGGCTCGACGAGGAGGTGCGGGCGCACCACTGGAGCCTTCCGGGACCGCACTCCGCTCAGGAGATCACCGGTTTCGGGCCGCGTCCGCGGTGGGAAGCCTTCCCCCGCCAACCGTTGGTGGCCCATGACATGGGTCAAGTGCGACGAATGTTCGACGGATACGACACCGGAGTCCTCTACGTGGATCACCACATCGGCCTCATTCTTCAGCGGCTGAGGGCTCTCGGGTTAGACGATGAAGTGGGAGTCATCGTCTCGGCGGATCACGGAGAAACGCTCGGTGAGCTCGGTATCTATTGCGATCATCAGACCGCCGACCAGCACGTCGCACGGATCCCGATGGTCATCCGTTGGCCGGGGCTCGCCCCGGCAGTCGATGATTCGTTTCATTACCAGGTCGACGTGGCGGCGACGGTGCTCGAGCTCATGGGCGGCAGCGTCCCGGGCCGTTGGGACGGTCGCTCGTTTGCCTCCTCGCTCGCATCAGGCGAAGGAGTGGGCAGGGACCACCTCGTGTTGACTCAGGGCGCGTGGACCGCACAACGAGCAGTGCGCTTCGACGATTGGATGTATATCCGCACCTTCCACGACAGCTACCACGGTTTCCCCGATGTCATGTTGTTCGACCTCATTGCGGACCCGCACGAGCAGCACGACGTGTCGGAGTCTCGGCCCGATGTCGCACGCATCGGTGCTGGCCTGCTGGAGGAGTGGAAGCAGTCCGCCCTGGCCGAATCGACCTCGGGAGTCGATCCGCTCGACACGGTGCTGCTCGAGGGCGACCCATGGCACGCTCGGTGGCGCCCCCCCGAGTACGACGACTGGTTGCAGCAGACCGGGAGATCCGCATGGGTCGGTCGGGTGGCTCCCGACTGACACGGAATCGCCTCGGCGGCGACGTTCCGATGGCGCATCCTTCGACTGGACCCCGGGGTATGGAGTCGGGAGGTGTTCTCGTGATCGGGGGTGAGCTCGCCAAGTAGCGGGAGTGCCCGGATCGGGTCTCGATCCAGGCGTACGTCCCCGCCGTCCCTGCCCGGGATCACTTCCCGGACCCCGGAACACTCCCCTTCGGTCAGTGCCTTGGTGACGCGGACCAGGTGGACGGCTTCACGGTCGTGCTCCGAAGGGCTCCGGGTATCGCGTGGCTCTGCGAAAGGCCCTACCTCCTCGGGGAGCCCGCTTCGAGGAGTGTTGGAGGTTCGACCATGTGGCTCGTTCTGTTGGTGTTCCGCGGGGGCGCCGGCACCGCTGGGAGGGCGCGGTGGCGGGGTGCCCGGGCCGTGACGCACGCGAGACCTGATCCGGAGTGAAGGACCCGGGCGGGTGGCCTGGCCACCGCCACCTCCGTGTCCCGGGGCCCGTCACCGCCACGTGGGCTGGCGCGGCCAAGGGGACTCCTCGATACGGTGTGCACCCGTGACAGTCACCCGGTCCACCAGCAATTGCCCAGTGGCGAGCTATACGATCAGGGCGCATGCCTCGCCGAGGCAAGGGAGTGCGCTGTGACTGAACGGGATGAGCGCGGCCCGGGGTACGACCCCGAGGCGACCAAGGCCAAATACCTGGCCGAGCGCGACCGGCGGCTGGTCCCCGGCCGCACCGACGTCTACGACCTGCAGGCCGACGAGCTGCTCGGCCACTACCGCGACGACCCCTTCACGCCCTACACCGAGCGCACCCCGATCACCGACGACGCCGACGCGCTGGTCCTGGGCGGCGGGATCGCCGGGCTCCTGGCCGCGGTCCAGCTGCGCAAGGCCGGCGTCGAGCGAATCCGCATCGTCGACCAGGCGGGCGGCATCGGCGGCACCTGGTACTGGAACCAGTACCCGGGGGTGATGTGTGACATCGAGTCGTACATCTACATGCCCATGCTCGAGGAGCTCGACTACATCCCGACCAGGAAGTACGCCTTCGGGGAGGAGATCCTCGCCCACCTCCGGGCCATCGCGCAGCGCTACGACCTCGAGCGGGACGCCCTGTTCCACACCGACATCACCAGGGCCGAGTGGGACGAGGACACGGCCCGCTGGCGGATCACCACGGACCGGGGCGACGAGCTGACCGGACGCTTCTACGTGGTGGCCGCCGGAATCCTCAACCTCCTGCGGATCCCCGCCATCCCCGGGATGAAGGACTTCGCCGGGCGCTCGTTCCATACGGCACGCTGGGACTACTCGTACACGGGCGGCGCAGCACACGAGCCACTGGACAAGATGGCGGGCAAGGTCGTGGCCTTGGTGGGAACCGGGGCGACGGGGATCCAGTGCGTGCCACCGCTGGCGGACGCGGCCGAACACGTCTACGTGTTCCAACGCACGCCGTCCGCCATCGGTGAGCGGGGGAACCGTCCCACCGAGCCGGGTTTCGCCCAGGGGCTCGAGCCAGGTTGGCAGCGGGACCGCATGGACAACTTCCAGGCCATCATGATGGGGCGCCCGGTCGAGGCCGACCTGGTGGACGACGGCTGGACCCACCATTACGCGGCCGTCCAGCGCCCACCACGGCGCGAGGGGATGACGCGTGAGGAGTTCATCCGCAGCGCCGAGGAGCTGGACTACCAGATCATGGAGTGGCACCGGCACCGGGTCGAGGAGTTCGTCAAGGACCGGGTGAAGGCGGAGATCCTCAAGCCCTACTACCGCTACATGTGCAAGCGGCCGTGCTTCCACGACGAGTACCTCTCGGCGTGCAGCAACCCGAACGTCACCCTGATCGACTGCCCGGCCGGGGTGGAGCGAATCGACGAGACCGGACTGGTGGTCGGCGGGAAGCACTACGACGTCGACTGCATCATCTTCGGCACCGGGTTCGAGCCCGAGCGCACGCCCGCGTACCGCCGGGCCGGACACGACATCGTCGGACGGGGCGGAGTCACCCTGTCCGAGAAGTGGGCCGATGGTGCCCAGACGCTCTTCGGGATGATGAGCCGTGGTTTCCCGAACATGTTCATCATGCCCGCACCCACCCAACAGGCCGTGGTGACGGTCAACTACACGCAGCTGGCCGTGGTCGGCGCGGCGTTCGTCGGGGGCGCCGTGCGGCGCCTCGGCGAGCAAGGCGCCGAGGTCTTCGATGTCGGTGCGGACGCGGAGAACGCCTGGACCCAGAAGATCGTCGACTCGTACGTGGACAGCTCTGCCCTCATGTCTGCCTGCACGCCCTCGCGCATCAACAACGAGGGCCATCCCGAGCGGATCAAGCCGCGTGACGGCAACTACGGCGTGGGCATGGGCGACTTCTTCGCGTATCGCGACGTGCTCGAGGGCTGGCTGGCCGACGGGCGGTGCGAGGGCCTCGAGCTCGAGGTCCGCTCCCCCGCGTCGTGAGCACGCGCCAACGGGTGGCCGTCGTCACAGGCGGCGGGGGCGGGATCGGCCGGGCCATCGCCGAGGAACTGGGCCGTGGTGGCTGGTTCGTCGTCACCGTCGACCCCCTGGTCACGGTCGACGGCACCGAGCGGCTTCCCGACCCCGCAGAAACCACCGCCGGGCGCATCGTGGCGGCCGGTGGCTCGGCCCGGGCCTCCTCCGCCTCGGTGACCGACGCCGGAGCGCTGCACGACCTCTTCGGGGAGCTGGCGGCCGAGCACGGAGGCCTGGACGCGGTCGTCAACGTTGCCGGCATCACCCGCCAGTCGTACCTGGGCCGGGGCAGCGAGGAGGACTGGCGGTCCCTCCTCGCGGTGCACCTCGACGGGTACCTCAACGTGTTGCACGCCGCCTTGCCGCTGATGGCCGCCGCGGAGCACGGGCGCATCCTGGGCGTCACGTCGGGCTCGGGCTGGAGGGCCGCCGACGCGGGTGGCTACAGCCACGCGAAGCGGGTCGTGGCCGCCCTTACCTGGCAACTCGGTCGATGCGTCCCGCCCGGCGTCGCCGTCAACGCCATCTCCCCCATCGCCTACACCCGCATGGTGGTGGCGGCGCTCGAGCGCGCCCGCGCCGCGGGCAAGGCCGGTGGCGGCGGCGGCCTGTCCCTGAGCGCATCCATGCCCGGACCCGAGGACCTCGGCCCGCTCGGCGCGCACCTGGTCGGTGACGGCGCCGGCTGGTGCAACGGCCAAGTTCTCTTCACGGCCGGATCCGAGGTCGCGGTTGTCGACCAGCCCCGGCTCCTCGAGGTGGTGCGAACCGACGGGGTCACCTCGCTCGCCGCTGTGCTCGAGGCAGTCGTCCCGGGCGCGTTCGTCACCGCCGAGACGGCACAGGCGAGCAGCGGTGGCACCAACCCTCGCTTCGGGCCGATCTTCGGGCAGCCCGCATCAGCCACCACCCCGCCAACCGCTCCGACCAGGACGGCGGCCGGAGCAGGGCACACGTGCGCGGTGGTGGGCGGCCGCCCCGGCCTCACGGCATCGCTGATCGCGGCGCTCGAGGGCCGGTCCGTCGCCTGTCACCTGATCGAGCCCGCCCGCGGCTTCGACGCCGCGACCGGCGCACTGCGGAGCGCCGCCGAGTCTGCCGGGCCATTCGACGCCGTGGTCACGGTGCCGAATGGGCAACGCCCCACCGGCCCACCCGAGGCCGGGTGGGAGCAGGTGCTCGAGGACCACCGTGGGATCACCGACGAGCTCCACGGCGACGCCTCATGGGTGCGCGCCGTCGCCGACTACGCCGCCGGGGCCGCCCGGCCCGTGCAGCTCGTCACGCTGACCGACGCCACGGGACCGGCCGGCCGCAGCCGGGCCCAGGCGGCGGCGCAGCTGGCACGCGTCGCCGGCAGCGCCACCGAAGGGCGCGTGACTGCCTTCGCGGCCGGGCTGGAGGCGGCGGCGGACACCGCCGACGGGCCGGCGAGCGAGCTCGTCGCCCACCTGCTGTGCACGCCCGACGTCGCGCCCCTGGCCGGTGCCGAGCTCGTGGTGGGCACCGGGTGGATCGGGCTGCGCAGCCACCCGCGTCCGGTCGGCACCGTCGTCTACGGCGGACCAGCCGTCCCGGCCTGGCTCGACGGCGCGCTCGGGGAGATCGCCTCCGGAACCAGGCCCGCGCCGCACGAGGAGTCCCGATGACCGACCGGCCCGGGCGCGTGGTCGACGCGCATGTGCACATCTGGGACCCGGCAAACACCGTCTGGTACCCCTACCTGGAACACCCCCCGGCACAGGGCCCGGGCGATCCCTCCCGGATGTACCGGCGCTTCGACGTCGCCACCTACCGGGCCGAGTCGGAGGGATGGAACGTCGAGAAGTTCGTCAACGTGGCTGCCGCCACCGGACGGCATTCGGTCGACGAGACCCTGGCGCTCGACGGTGCGGCCGCGGCGGGCGCCGGTCCCGACGGGATCATCGGCGGCCTACCGCCAACTGAGTCGGTGGCAGAGGCCGTCGCCCTGCTCGACCGGCAGATGGCCGCATCGCGCTTCCGGGGGATCCGTCAGATGGGGGGCTTCAACATGCCCCTCCCCGAGCCCGACGTGCTCAGGGCCCTGCAGGAGCGGGATCTGGTGTTCGAGTTGATGACCCACGCCGACGGGCTCGAGGCGGCGGCGTCCCACCTGGCGGGGTTCGATGCTCTCACGGTCGTGGTGGAGCACACGGGATGGCCGCGCGCCGACACCGAGGACGAGCGCGACCTGTGGCGGCGCGGCGTCGACGCGCTTGCCGCTCTCGGCGAACACGTCGTGTGCAAGCTTTCCGGCCTGGTCATGCCGTTCGGCTCCATGGACGCAGCCGTCCTGGCCCCGTGGCTCGAGTACGCCATCGAGGCGTTCGGGGTCGACCGGTGCCTGTTCGCCAGCAACTTCCCCGTCGACGCGCAGGGTGGCAGCTTCGACGACCTCTACTCGGCGTTCGCCACAGTCACGGCCGGGCTCGACGGGGAGGCGCGCCAGAAGCTCTTCGCCACGAACGCCGAACGGATCTACCGGCTCTAGGGGGAGCACACTCCCGCGACGGCGCCGTCACGGGCACCGAGCATGTACGGGTGGGCGATCAGCACGTGCGTCTCGTGTGCCACCGACACGAACACGTCCTCGGGCCGGGAGACTGCCTTCCTCGCAAGCGTACGGCGAGTGGGTACGGTGTCCCGGTGACACCCACGGAGTCGGGGAAGGGGCCCGCCGGAGCCCCCGGCGGCGCCAGTGAGCCCGCGGGCAAGCTCACCGCGTACCGGGGCAAGCGCGATCCGGCCAAGACCTCCGAGCCCATGGGAGGCCCGGCCGGCCGGACGACGGGTCGCGCCAGGGGCACGCGGCGCGGCGGCGCGACGACCGGTGGGCGCTTCGTGATCCAGGAGCACCATGCCCGGAGCCTCCACTGGGACCTGCGGCTCGAGCGCGAGGGGGTGCTGGCGTCGTGGGCACTGCCCAAGGGGTTGCCGGACTCGCCATCCCAGAACCACCTCGCCGTGCACACAGAGGACCACCCGCTGGAGTACGCCGAGTTCGAGGGCGACATCCCCAAGGGCGAGTACGGCGGTGGCCGCATGTCGATCTGGGACTCGGGGACATACGAGACGGAGAAGTGGACGGACGCCGAGGTGAAGTTCGTGCTCCACGGCACGCGGGCCACCGGGAGCTTCGTGCTGTTCCGCACCGACGGCCGCAACTGGATGATCCACCGCCACGGCGCCTCCGCCCGTGCCGACCCCCTCCCGGCCTCTGTGCTCCCCATGCTGGCGACGACCGGACCGCTGCCCGCCGAGCCGGGCGCATGGGCCTACGAGGTCAAGTGGGACGGCATCCGCGCCGTCTTGTTCGTCGAGGGTGGGCGGGTGCGGGTGCAGAGCCGCAACGACCTCGACGTCACGTCCTCGTTCCCCGAGCTGGAGGCCGTCGGCGAGTTCCTCGGCATGACCACCTGCGTCCTCGACGGAGAGATCGTGTCACTGGGTGAGGACGGACGGCCGGACTTCTCGCGCCTCCAGCGCCGCATGCACGTGGCCGATCGTCGGGAGGCACAGCGGCGGGCGGCGGCCGAGCCGGTCACGTTCGTGGCCTTCGACCTTCTCTACCTCGACGGACACTCCCTGACCGCCCAGCCCTACGACGTCCGACGTGCCCGTCTCGAGTCACTCGGCCTGGCCGGCCCGGGTTTCACCACCACGGACGCCTTCCGCGACGTGCCCGGAGCCGACGTCCTGGCCGCCGCCGTCCAGAACGGGCTCGAAGGGGTGGTGGCGAAGCGGCGTTCCTCGCCCTACCGCGCGGGGCGGCGCGGATCCGAGTGGGTCAAGGTGAAGGCGGTCCGCACGCAGGAGGTCGTGATCGGCGGGTGGACGGCCGGCCGCGGCGAACGACGGGGCGAGCTCGGTGCTCTCCTTCTCGGCATCCCCGACGCCGACGGGCTCCGTTACGTCGGCAAGGTCGGCACCGGCTTCGGCGCCGAGGACCGTCGCACCCTGCTCGCCGCGCTCCGTCCCCTGGCCCGCCGGACCAGTCCCTTCACGACGGCGCCCCCGAGCCGCGACGCGGCCGACGCCCACTACGTCCGCCCGCGGCTCGTGGGCGAGGTCTCCTTCGGCGAATGGACCGACGCGGCGCGGCTGCGCCACCCCGTGTGGCGGGGCCTCCGGGTCGACAAGGCGCCGCCCGACGTCGTCGTCGAAGCGGACCGGCGCCCTGCGGCGGGACACCGCTGGCCCTCGTCCGCCCGCACGATCATCGAGGGACGCGAGCTGCAGGTCACCAACCTGGACAAGGTGCTCTTCCCGGGCTGCGGATACACCAAGGGCCAGCTCATCGACTACTACGTCCGCATCGCCCCGGTGATGCTCCCCCACATCTCGAGGCGCCCCCTGACGATGAAGCGGTTCCCCGACGGGGTGGACGGCACGTCGTTCTTCGAGAAGCACGTGCCCTCGCACGCTCCCGAGTGGGTCCGGTCGGTGGACGTGCCCTCCAGCCACGCCAAGAGCGGGACCGTCCCCTACGTCCTCATCGACGACGTACCCACGCTGGCCTGGGCGGCCAACCTCGGCGCCATTGAGCTGCATGTGCCGCTGTGGCACGTGGCGCCGCGGCGCCGCCTGCCCGCACCGCCCGACCACATGGTCTTTGATCTCGACCCCGGCGAGGGTGTCTCGGTCGTCGAGTGCTGCGTGGTGGCCGGCCACCTCCGCACCGAGCTGGCCAAGGACGGCATCGAGTGCCTGGCCAAGACGAGCGGCTCCAAGGGTCTGCAGCTCTACGCCCGGGTGCCCCCACGCACGACGTGGGACGCCCTGCGTGCGCGCGCCCACGACCTCGCCCGCACGCTCGAGGCCGACCATCGCGACCTCGTGGTCTCCAACATGCGCAAGTCCCTACGTCGGGGCCGAGTCCTCATCGACTGGAGTCAGAACCACCCGGCCAAGACCACGGTGGCGGCGTACTCCGTCAGGGCCCGGCCCACGCCCACGGTGTCGACCCCGGTGACCCCCGACGAGGTCGACGAGTGCGCCCGCCGCGGCGATCCCGCCCTCTTGCGGTTCGAGACGGACGATGTGCTGCGCCGGGTGGCGCGCCTCGGCGACCTGTTCGCCCCCCTCGGCCTGGTCTGAGGCCGCCGCCCGGACGCCGCGGCCGGCCGGTGCTCTCAGTCCGGCGGCTCGGCGCGCAGGCGCGCCAGGACCTCGTCGACGACTTCGGACGTCGACGCCTCACCGCCCAGATCGAAGGTACGAATGCCGTCGCCCGCCGCTCCCAGCGTCGCCCGGCGGATGGCGGTGGCCGCCGCCGTGACCTTGGGCTCGCCGAGGGCGGCGTGGTCGAGCAGCGCGGCACAGGCCAGCAGCATGGCCATCGGGTTGGCCACGTTCTTGCCCAACAGGGACGGCGCCGTCCCGTGCGGGGCCTCAGCCATGGCCACCACGGTCCGGAGCTCGTCGTCGAGTGCGAGGAGCACCGACTCGGCGCCCGCGATGGAACCGAACAGCGCCAGCACCAGGTCCGAGAGGCAGTCCCCGTCGCGGTTGAGTGCCGGCACCACCAGCGGGCTGCCGCTCGATTCGGTGATCAGCCCGGCGTAGGCGGCGTCGATCAGCGTCGGCCGGTACGGGATGCCGGGGTACCGGTCCGCGGCGGCGTCCATCTCCTCTTTGAGCATCCCCTCGTACACGGTCGAGACGGTCCACTTCGGCCCACCGAACACGCAGGCACCGAGCTGCGACGCCGCGCGGAACGAGAACTCGGCGACCGACCGGCACACCGACCGTTCGATGCGCTCGGTGCGCCAGGCCTGCTCGCCGGCGCTGCCCGGCCCGCCGGTGCGTCCCTCCTCGGCCCCGTAGGCGTCGCCCACCGCCATGCGCACCACCACGATGGGGTGGACCACCGGGGCAGGCGGGACCACGCCGGGTATGCGCCGGCCCGTACGGACGATGACCGAGCCGCCCACTCCCTCCCGCAGGATGCGGTTGGGGCTGCCGACGTCGCCCGTGGTCTCTGGGGTGATCGTGGCCGCCTTGAGCCCCAACCCTGTGTCCCGCATGGCCGCGGCGGCGTCGCGCACCACCGCGTTGCCGGTGGCACGCCGGTTCTGCAGGGACAGATCGAAGTGGTGCAGCTCGAGCCCGAAGCCGAGCAGCGCGGGGTCGAGCACCCGCAGAGCCTGCTCGAGCAGCTCCTGACCGGTCTCGTCGCCGTCGCACACGACGATCTCACGGGCTGACGTCACGGGTCAGAGGCTACGCCGCCACGGGAACAAATCCTTCCCTCTTGGCGTTGTACGAATTGGGCCGCAAGGAACCGGTCCAGAAGGAGGGAGCGATGCTGAGACGACATGCGATCCTCCGGTCCGGAGGGTGACGCCGGAGCGCTCGCCGAGGTGCGGGGATCCCGACGGGGGCCCGTGAGAGCAGGCCGGGCGGCTCGGGGAAGGGCCCCGGGCGCGGCAACGGTATTGAGCCCGTAGGACTCATGGAGGCCCCTTCCTCCGGGAAGCCCGAACCGGACCCTGAAAATTGAAGAGAGGCGCCTCATCTCGGCGGAAGTCGGGAGGGGCGCCTTTTGCTCTTCGCGGTTGCTTCGCGGATGGCCCGGGTCCGGTCACCCACCTCGTGCGCCGAATGCGCTGGCGAACCAGTCGCGGGCGAGGCCGGCGGCCTGTGCCAAGGTCCCCGGCTCCTCGAACAGGTGCGAAGCGCCGGGAACGATCGACAGGCGGCTCTGGCAACGCAGCATGGCCTGTGCCTGGCGATTGAGCTCGAGCACCACGTCGTCGTTGCCGCCGACGATCAGCAAGGTCGGCGCGGCGACGGCGGCCAGACGGGGGCCCGCCAGGTCCGGCCGCCCTCCCCGCGACACGACGGCGGCGACGTCGCTGCCCGGTTCCGACGCCGCCCACAGCGCGGCCGCGGCACCGGTGCTGGCACCGAAGTAACCGATGGGGAGACCGGCGAGCCCGGGGACCGCCGACGCCCAGCGCTCGGCGTCGCCCAGGCGTGCCGCCAGGAGCACGACGTCAAAGACAGAGGCTCGATCGACCTCCTCGGTCACGGTCAGGAGGTCGATCAGGAGCGTGGCCAACCCGGCGTCGTTGAGCACCCGGGCCACGTACCGATTACGCGGGCTGTGGCGGCTACTCCCGCTCCCGTGCGCGAAGACGACCGTCCCCGAAGCTCGCGGCGGGACGACCAGCGTGCCGGCGAGCTCGACGTCTCCTGAGACCACGGCCACCTCCCGGTCGGCCCCGCCGGTAGGCCCCGCCGCCTCCGGCACGGTCGCATCACCGGCCGCACGGCCGGCCGGCTGCGCCGCGGCCAGGTCGAGCAGCCGCACCACCTCCTCGTCGGAGGTCTGCGAGAAGTCCCGGTACCACTCCCCGACGGCCCAGAACGGCTCGGGCAGGTCGACGCACACGAACTCGTCACAGACGTCGCGCAGCGACCGTGCCGCCTGCCGGGACGCCACCGGCACGGCGAGCACCACGCGGGACGCGCCGTGGGCGCGAGCGACCTGACAAGCGGCCCGGGCCGTCGAGCCGGTTGCAACACCGTCGTCGACCACGACAGCACACCGCCCACGCACGTCGACCCGGGGGCGGCCGCCCCGGTAGAGGCGGGCACGTCGCTCGAGCTCGGGCCGCTCGCGCCGCTCCAGCTCCTCGATGTCGGACGCGCCGAGGGCGGCCTGCCGCAGGACCTCCTCGTTCTCGACGCGGACGCCGTCCTCGCCGATCGCGCCGGCCGCCAGCTCGGGCTGAAACGGAACCCCCAGCTTGCGCACGGCGATGACGTCGAGCGGTGCGCCGAGAGCCCGGGCCACCTCGTAGGCGACGGGCACACCGCCTCGAGGCAGGCCGAGCACCACGACGTCAGGGCCGAGGGCAACCCGCCGCACCAACGCCGCCAGATGGCGACCCGCTTCGACCCGATCGCGGAATCTCACGACCACGACACCGTGCGGAGCAGCGCGCGGACCGCGCCGGCGGCTGCACCCACCCCTCGAAGGACCGGCTCGCTCAGGCCCGCGCCGTGCCCGAAATCGTCGCCCTCGATCCCGACGACCACGACCCGCCCTGGTGCCGTGTCCAGGACCCGGGCCAGGCGGAGCACTTCGGCCATCCCCGGCCCGTGACTGCTGACCGCCCGGGTGCCGCCCTCCCCGGCCCCTCCGAGCTCGAGCACGCACACCCGGCCAGGCTGGCCCCCGGCCTGCACGGCGTCGACGACGACGGCCAGCTCGGCCCGGTCCCAGAACCCGAGCAGGTCGTACGGCGAGCCCAGGCGCCGGCACGACGGCGCGGCGCCCATGTCCGGCCCGGCTCCGAGCTCGGCCAAGACGGCCGGCCCCGCGCCATCGTCCCGTCGCAACTCGTTGCCCAAACAGGCCACCACCACGCGCCGGTCGTGCCGCGTGTCGGCAGGCCGCACGTCGACGGTCACGACCGGTGCACCGTGACGTCGAGGAAGTGGGTGGCGCACGAGATGCACGGATCGTGGTTGCGCACCGCCTGCTCACTCCGCCACGTCAGCTCGTCGTCGCCGAGGTCGAGTGACGCCTCGACCGCTCGGCGGACGTCCGATTCGATCACAATCTGATTCTGCGACGTCGGCGGCACGATGCGCGCCCGGTTGATCGTCCCGTCGGGGTCGATGTCGTAGGTGTGGAAGAGAAGCCCACGGGGCGCCTCGGTCGCCCCGGCGCCGCTGCCTCCACCCTCGGGCACGGCCGCGCTCGGCGGGTCAGGCCGTTCGTAGCGCTCGGCCAGGGCCAGCGCCTCGTGACAGGCGACCACCATCTCGACGGCCCGCACCACGATGCTCCGGAACGGGTTGGCGCACACCGGGCCCAGCCCGGCATCCCGAGCCGCCGCGGCCGCGGGCTGCGGTAGCTCGGACGCGTTGAGGGCGTAGCGGGCCATCGGGCCGGTCAGGTACGGGAGCCCGTCATCGAGCCGGGCGTGCAACGCCGTGGATCGGGCGACGTGCTCCTCGACCACCAGGTCGGCGAAGCCCGCCGCCGTGGTGTCCAGCCCGTCCGAGGAGACCACCCGGCCCGACTCCATCGGGTAGCGGCCCGGTTGGCGCAACGCGACGAACCGGTACCCGGCCTCGACGTCGGGGAAGTCGAACCCCGCCACCCACCGCACCACGGCCACCGCGGCGTCGAGCGCATCGGCGAGGGGCCCGGTCAGCGCCGCCACCTCGGCCCGGCCCGGGGACCCGTAGAACCCGCCCACCTTGACGTTGACCGGGTGGACGGCTCGGCCACCGACCACCTCCATGATGCGGTTCCCCAGCTTCTTGAGCGACAGCCCGCGCTCGAAGGCCGCCCGTTCGATCCGGGCCAGCTCCACGGCGTCCTGGCAGCCCAGGAAGTCAGGTGCATGGAGCATGTGCACGTGGAGGGCATGGCTCTGCAGCCATTCACCGCAGTAGAGGAGCCGGCGCAGGTCGGCGATCGCCGGACTGACCGACACCCCGAGCGCGTCCTCAACGGCGGCGCAGGCACTCATCTGGTAGGCCACCGGGCAGATGCCGCAGATCCGCGCCGTGAGATCCGGCGCCTCGCTGGCGTGCCGGCCGCGCAGGAAGGCTTCGAAGAAGCGCGGCGGCTCGTAGATCTGCAGCTCGACCTCCTCCACCCGCCCATCACGCACCTCGACCCGCAGAGAACCCTCGCCCTCGACGCCGCGCCAGTCCCTGCACCGACACGGTGCGCGTCCCGTCGGCCGTGCCACGGGGCGCCGTGCCGCCGGGACCGGTGTCGTCCGGTCCCCTCACGGTGCCGCGGCCCCCTCCGCCCGACGGCGCAGGGTGACGGCCTGGCGCCCGAACACCTCGTCCCCGGCGTAGAAGGTCGAGAAGAGGCGCGCTGCTTCGAGCGGCGAGAGTCCCTTGTCCACCAGGTAGGCCGCCAGGGCGGCCGTATTGGCCCCGGCCACGGGTCCGAAGCAGCCGTAGCAGCCGCGCCCGACCGATGGGCAGAGCGCGCCGCAGCCCGCCCGGGTCACCGGGCCTAGGCAAGGGGTGCCGTGCGCCACCAACACGCACACGGCTCCCCTCTCTTTGCACTGCTGGCACACCGTGTGGTCCGGGACGACAGGGCGACGGCCGGCCAGCGACGCCGTGATGACCTCGAGGAGCTGGTGCCGGTCGATGGGACAGCCGTGGAGCTCGTAGTCGACCCTCACGTGTGACGAGATCGGCGTCGAGGTCGCGAGCGACGACACGTACTCGGGATGGGCGTACACCACGGGCACGTACTCGCCCTCGGCCACCAGGTTGCGCAGCGCCTGCACGCCGCCCGAGGTGGCGCACGCGCCGATGGTGATCAACCGGCCCGAAGCCGCCCGGACGGCGCGGATGCGCTCCGCGTCCTCGGCCGTGGTGATCGAGCCCTCCACCAGCGAGACGTCGTAGGGCCCCTCCAGGTGAGCCCGGCTCATCTCGGCGAAGTGGGCGATGCGTACGGCCCCGGCGAGGGCCAGCAGCTCGTCCTCGCAGTCGAGGAGGCTCAGCTGGCAACCGTCGCACGAAGCGAACTTCCACACGGCCAGGGTGGGGGGTGCCGGGTCGCTCACCGGTTGCGCTCCATGAACAGCTGGTCGGCCAGTCCGCCATAGCGCACCACCGGACCGTCGCGACACAGCAGCAGTGGGCCGAGCTGGCAGTGCCCGCACAAGCCGACCCCACACTGCATGGAGCGCTCCAGCGAGACCAGGATGCGCCTGGGGTCGACGCCCCGGTCGACCAGGGCGCGGCCCCCGAAGCGCATCATGACCTCGGGCCCGCAGAGCAAAGCTCGCGCGCCGGCGGCGTCGAAGGGTGCGCCCGCCAGGAGATCAGTGACCACGCCGACTCTTCCGTGCCACCCGGGAGGCCCTACGTCCACCGACACTGCGACGTGCGCCCCGGCCCGCTCCCATGCCCGCAGGTCGTCCGCGAAGAGAACCTGGTCCGGCGCCCGGGCACCAGCCAGCACGAGGACGCGACCCCGGCCCTCCCGCTGGCGCGCCACCAGCTCGATGACCGCCCCGCGCAGGGGGGCCAGGCCTATGCCGCCGGCCATCACCACGACGTCGGCACCGTCCTCCACCTCGGCGACGCCCCACGACGACCCGAAAGGCCCGCGGATCCCGACAAGCGTCCCGACAGGAGCCGCGCAGAGCGCGGCGCTGACCGCCCCGACCCGGCGGACGGAGTGCTCGAGCGGGGCCGACTCGTGCGACCCGTTCGACCCGCGCAACCCGCCCGTCGCTCCCGACATGGACACGGCGATCTCGCCCTGGCCGAACGAGGTCACCATGTTGAACTGACCGGGGGCGAACGCCGGACGCTCACCGGCCACCGGCTCGAGCAGGAGGGTGACGACGTCCTCGGCCTCCACGCGGCGGCCCACCACCACGTACGGCTCGGGGACGAGCGTGCCCGCCTCACCCACCGTCCGGTCCGTAGAGGTCGAGGAGGCGGATACGGGTGGCCTGGAGGCGGCCCAGCATGACCGCGGCCAGCCGGTCGAGAAAGAGGAAACCGAGCACCGGGTCCTCGGCCAGGGCCACCCGGAGGCGCGCCGTGTCGACGGCCACCACCTCGACGTCGTCGACGGCGCGGGCATCGAACTGGTACCGGAACGGCGGCGCCGCCCACGACAGCCCGAGCACGTGGCCCGCGGTGATTGTGTCCACCACCACCGCCCCCCGGTTCGGCGCGTGCACCTCGACGGCCACGCCGCCCCTTGTGACGAGGTAGGCCGTGTCGGCCGGGTCGCCCTCACGGAACAGCAGGCTGCCCGCGCCGAAGGAAACCGGCTCGCCGACGCCGGCCAGCAGTTCGATCGCTTCGTCGGGGAGCCCGGCCAAGAAGTCGTGCTGCTCGAGGAGGGCCCGCGTGCGCTGGCTCACGTGCCCGTCCCTCCGGCGACAGCGCCGTCGGCGGCCGCGATCGCCGCCGCCTCCTCGGTGATGTCGATGCCGACCGGGCACCAGGTGATGCAGCGCCCGCACCCGACGCAGCCCGACGTGTCGAATTGGTCCCACCACGTGGAGAGCTTGTGGGTCAGCCACTGCCGGTAGCGCGAGGACGTCGTGGGCCGGACGGGGCCACCGTGGATGAAGGAGTGGTCGACGTCGAAGCACGACGCCCATGTGCGGCGGCGCTCCACCGTGCCGTCGAGCTCGCTCACGTCCTTCACGTCGGAGCAGAAGCAGGTGGGGCACACCAAAGTGCAGTTGCCGCACGAGAGACACCGCGTCGCCACCTCGTCCCACCGGGGATGCTCGAGGTTCCGGGCCAACAGCGCGGCCAGTCCGTCCGTCCGGAGCTCGCGCACCATGCCGCGGCGCGCCCGCTCCACGACGGCCGCCCGCGCCTCGCGGTCCTCAGCGGTCGCCGGTACGGCCCCGGCGCGTCCGAGGAAGTCGGCGCCAGCGGCGGAGCCAGCGACGGCAGAGAAGCGGTGCGGGCCCGTGGGCTCGGCCAGCTCGGTCAGCGCAATGTCGAACGGCGCCCCGGTCCCGGCGTCAGCCCCGGGCCCCGTCGCCACCCCGGGGCCGGTGCCCATGGAGGTGCAGAAGCAGCTCGAAGACGGCGAACCGCACTCCACGACCACGACGAAGGCTCCGGCGCGGCGGGCGGCGTAGCGGTCGTCGGGGACGGCGCCGTCGGCCAGCACGCGGTCGAGTACTCCCAGGGCGGCCAACTCGCACGGCCGGGCGCCGATCACCGCCACCGGCCCCTCCGCCAGCGGGGACACGGCGAGCGTCACGGAGTCGTCTCCCACCTGGGCCCGCCACAGCGTCTCGTCGGGCGCGAAGAACTCGGACTTCCACGAGGCCGGCCCGACCGCCCAGCCGAAGAGCTCGTCGTCGCCAGCCTGCTCGACGCGGTAGCGCCCGGGAGCCTGCACGTCGTGCCAGCCCACGGGTAGATCGGCCGATGCCCGCAACTCACCGTGGACGATCGCCCCGTCGCGCACCACCGGGCCCAAGGTCCGGTAGCCCTGCTCGGCCAGCAGCGCCAGCAGGCGGTCCAGACCGTCCATGCTCAGGACGGCATCGTCTCCCACGCGCACTTCGCCCAACCTATGCCCTGACCGGCGGCGCCGACAGGGTCCTTGTCCCCTGGTGTCCGCGGCGCCTTCGACGGAGAGTGGAACCGTGTTCGAGGTGCGCATCCACGGGCGAGGCGGGCAGGGCGTCGTGACGGCGGCCGACCTGCTCGCCCTGGCCGCGTTCGAGGAGGGGCGCCGCGCCCAGTCGTTCCCCAGCTTCGGGTCGGAACGGACCGGTGCGCCCGTCGTGGCCTACTGCCGGCTGGCCGAACGCGAGATCCGCACTCGCGAGCCCGTCGTGAACCCCGACTGCGTCATGGTCATCGACCCCACCCTGGTGCACCAGGTCGACCTCTTCGCCGGACTGGGCCCCGACGGGTACGTGCTCATCAACTCGTCGCGGGGCCTCGGCGCCCTCGGCCTGGCGTCGCTGGCCGAGCGCCTCCGCCCCGAGCGCCTCCTCACGGTGGGGGCGACCGATGTCGCGCGTCGCCAGCTCGGACGGCCGCTGCCCAATGCCGCCCTGCTCGGCGGCTTCGCTGCGTTGACAGCCCAGGTCACGCTGTCCGCGGTGCACGCAGCGATCCGAGAACGCTTCGGGGCTGGCGCCATGGCCGGGCGCAACGTGGCGGCGGCATCGGAGGTCTTCCAGCAGGTATCTCTGGCCGCGACGGCCGACGGCAGGACGGTGCTCGGTGCTCCGGCAGATTGAGGGCTCGCGCGCCGTCGCCGAGACGGTGGCGCGTTGCCGGCCCGAAGTCGTGTGCGCCTATCCGATCTCGCCCCAGACCCACATCATCGAAGCGCTGGGCGAGATGGTGAAGGTGGGCGCCCTGTCGCCGTGCGAGTTCGTCAACGTCGAGTCCGAATTCGCCGCCATGTCGGTGGCCATCGGGGCGTCGGCCGCCGGGGCGCGCGCCTTCACCGCGACAGCGAGCCAGGGCCTGCTGTTCATGATGGAGGCGCTTTACAACGCCGGCGGGCTCGGTCTGCCCATCGTCATGACGCTGGCCAACCGAGCGGTGGGGGCTCCCATCAACATCTGGAACGATCACAGCGACGCCATGGCGGCGCGGGACGCCGGGTGGGTGCAGCTCTTCGCCGAGACGATCCAGGAGGCGGCCGACCTCCACGTCCAGGCCTTCAAGCTGGCGGAGGAGCTCTCCGTCCCCGTCATGGTGTGCATGGACGGCTTCATCCTGACCCATGCCACCGAGCAGGTGGACCTGCCGGACCAGGCGGCAGTCGACGCCTTCTTGCCCCCGTTCGAGCCGCGCCAGGTGCTCGACCCCGACGACCCCTGCTCCATCGGGGCCATGGTCGGGCCCGAGGCCTTCGAGGAGGTCCGTTACCTGGCCCACGCCCGCCAGATGGCGGCGATGGACCGCATCGCCGAGATCGGCGAGGAGTTCGCCGAAGCCTTCGGACGCGACTCGGGCGGGCTGGTGCACCCGTACCGCAGCGCTGACGCGGAGGTGGTCGTGGTGGCCATGGGCTCGGTGCTCGGCACGCTCAAGGACGTCGTCGACGAGCAGCGTGAGGCCGGGCACCGGATCGGGGTCCTGGGCATCACCTCCTTCCGGCCCTTCGCGCGCGACGCCGTGCGCCGGGCCCTGGCCGGGGCGTCCCGCGTGGTGGTGGTCGAGAAGGCGTTCAGCGTGGGGTTCGGCGGGGTGTTGAGTACCGACGTCGCACTGGCCCTCAGCGGTCTGCCCGTCTCGGTGTCCACGGTGGTGGCGGGGCTGGGAGGGCGGCCCATCACCAAGGCCTCGCTGCGGACCGTGTTCGACGCCGCGCGGCGCGACGAGTCGGAGCGGCTCGTCTTCCTCGACCTCAAGACGGAGCTGGTCGAGCACGAGCTCACGCGCATGGCCATGCGGCGGCGGTCGGGACCCACGGCGGAGAACGTGCTGCGCGACATCGGCACGGTGGCGTCGGGGATCGGTTGAGGGTGGCGACCCGGTGACCCCCGTGCGCTTCTACCAGGTGGGTAGCTTCGCCGTCGGCAATCGGCTCGTCCGGCGCGACGACCGAACCGTCCAGTCCGACGCGGCGCGGGCGAACTCGCTGACCTCGGGCCACCGTGCGTGCCAGGGCTGCGGCGAGGCCCTCGGCGCCCGCTATGCGCTCGATGCCGCCATGCGTGCGACCGGTGGGCGCATGGTGGCCGTCAACGCCACTGGGTGCCTCGAGGTGTTCACGACGCCGTACCCCGAGACCTCGTGGCAGGTCGCCTGGTTCCACTCGCTCTTCGGCAACGCACCGGCCGTGGCGACCGGCGTGGCGGCCGCGCTCCGGGTCAAAGGGCGCCAGGACGTACGGGTGGTGGCGCAGGCCGGGGACGGGGGGACGGTCGACATCGGGTTCGGCTGTCTCTCGGGGATGTTCGAGCGCAACGACGACGTGCTGTTCGTCTGCTACGACAACGAGGGCTACATGAACACCGGGGTGCAACGGTCGGGCGCGACGCCACCGGCGGCGCGCACGGCGACCACCGAGGCCGTGGGCGACCACCCGGGCAACGAGTTCGGGCAGGGCAAGAACCTCCCCGAGCTGGCCGTGGCCCACCGCATCCCGTACGTGGCCACCGCCACGGTGGCCGACCTGCACGACCTCGAGGACAAGGTCACCCGTGCCATGGGGCTCCGCGGGGCGCGCTACGTCCACATCCTCGTCCCGTGCCCGCTCGGCTGGGAGTCGGCGGCGCAGGACACGGTGCGGGTGGCCCGCCTGGCCACCCAGACGGGCCTGTTCCCGCTCTTCGAGGCGGAGCACGGCGAGGTCGTGCGGTCCACGCCCATCCGGCGGCCGGCGCCGGTGACCGAGTACCTGCGCCTGCAGGGCCGCTTCCGCCACCTGTTCGACGACGAGGGGGACCCGACCCGGCCCGAGGTGATCGCCGCCCTCCAGACCATGGCCGACGGCCGCATGGCCCGGTACGGACTGCTCGGCACAGACGGCATGGACGGCATGCAGACACACCCACGCAAGGCGGGCGACCGAGGAGCGGCGCCGTGACCGAGAAGCCTTTCGCCATCACGCTCGAGGTCGGCTCGAGCCTGGCCAACAAGACCGGCTCCTGGCGCACCGAGCGGCCGGTGTACGTCGACCGCCTGCCGCCGTGCAACGACGCCTGCCCGGCCGGGGAGAACATCCAGCAGTGGCTGTACCTGGCCGAAGACGGCTCCTACGAGGCGGCCTGGCGGCAGATCATGCGCGACAACCCGCTGCCCGCGGTCATGGGGCGCGCCTGCTTCCACCCGTGCCAGACAGCGTGCAACCGCGCCACGATCGACGAGGCGGTCGGCATCAACGCCATCGAGCGGTTCCTGGGCGACCGGGCACTGGCCGAGAACTGGGCTCCCGAGCCGCCCGGACGCGACAGCGGGCACCGGGTGCTGGTCGTGGGCTCGGGACCCGGCGGACTCTCGGCGGCCTACCACCTGCGCATGCTGGGCCACGAGGTGGTGGTCTACGAAGCGTCGCCGCTCCCGGGCGGCATGATGCGCTACGGCATCCCCGCCTACCGCCTGCCCCGCGACGTGGTGGCGGCCGAGATCCAACGCATCCGGTCCCTCGGCGTGCAGTTCGAGTGCGACCACCGGATCGACGACCTCGAGGCGGCGATGAAAGAGGGCGGGTTCGGGGCCGCCTTCCTCGCGGTGGGCGCGCAGCGCGGCAAGCATGTCGACATCCCCGCCGGCGACTCCGCCCGGATCCTCGACGCCGTCACCCTGCTGCACGGGACCGAGGAGGGTTCGCCGCCTGCGCTTGGGCGCCGCGTCGTGGTCTACGGCGGAGGCGACACGGCCATGGACGCCGCCCGCACGGCACGCCGCCTCGGCGCCACCGACGCTGTCGTCGTCTACCGGCGCACGCGCGAGCGAATGCCCGCCAACGCAGAGGAGGTGCGCGACGCGGTCGAGGAGGGCGTGCGCCTGAAGTGGCTCTCGACGATCACCGGCGCCGCCGGCGACACCCTCACGGTCGAACGGATGGAGCTCGACTCGGAAGGCCTCCCCCGCCCCACCGGCGAGGTGGAGGAACTGTCCGCCGACGCCGTCGTGCTGGCCCTGGGGCAGAGCGCCGACCTCTCCCTCCTGCGCAGGTTCGACGAGATCGAGATCGACGGCGAGATGGTTGGCGTCGGGCCCGACATGATGACGGCACGCCAGGGTGTCTTCGCCGGTGGCGACATGGTGGCGGGCGCCCGCACGCTCACCGAGGCGGTGGGCCACGGCAAGAGAGCCGCCCGGGCCATCGATGCCTGGCTGAGGGGCCGCAGCGCCGCCGCGCCGGACCGCCACCCGCTGGCCGGGCCCGAGCACCTCAACACCTGGTACTACGCCGACGCCCCGCATGCCGTGCGCCCCCGCCTCGACGCGGCGCGGCGCACCTCGACGTTCGACGAGGTCGTGCTCGGCCTCGACGAGTCGACCGCGCTCTTCGAGGCGCGGCGCTGCCTGTCGTGCGGCAACTGCTTCCAGTGCGACAACTGCTTCGGGGTGTGCCCCGACAACGCCGTCGTGAAGGTCGACGCCGGCCACGGCTACCGCTTCGACTACGACTTCTGCAAGGGATGCGGGCTGTGCGTGCAGGAATGCCCCTGCGGGGCCATCGAGATGGTGCCCGAGGAGATCTGACCGCTCGCATCCGCGACTGCGATTCGGCCGGGAAGAAGGCTGCCCTGAACCCGTCCTCTGCGTCCAGCTGAGGACGTCTAGCGTCCGGTCCAATGCGGCGGTCGGTGCTCGATCGCGGCCTGACGAACTTCCGCCACGTCCTCGGTCCCGCCGGCGACGAGCCGCATCGTCTCGCCGAAGCGGATCGCTTCCAGGGTCGCCATGTGGCGTGTCCTCATGGCCATTTCCTTCATGGCCCGCTGAGCGAGAGGCGCTCCTCTGAGCAGACGTCTGGCCAGCGCATGGGCCTCGTCGAGCAGAGTGTCATGAGGGACAACCCTCCAGACGAGACCCATGGCAAGGGCTCGCTCGGCATCGATGCGCTCCCCCGTGAGCAACAGCTCCATCGCATCAGCCCAGTTGATCCGCTGTGGCAGCCGTATCGATGCCACGATCGCCGGTACTCCGAGGCTCACCTCCGGGAGACCGAACTCAGCCCGGTCGCTCGCCAGGACGAAATCGCACCAACTGGCAAGCGTGAGCCCGTAACCCAGGCAGTACCCGTTCACGGCAGCAATGACCGGTTTGAAGATCTCCCAGCCACTCTCGAAGGAGTTCAGCGTCGGCTTCTCCCAGAAGGTGCCTGCGAACTCTCCGGTGGATCCGGCTCCATCGCGCAGGTCCGCACCGGCACAGAAGGACCGTCCCGAACCGGTGACGATGGCTACCCACGCTTCCGGGTCGTCACGAAAGCGCGAGAAGGCGTCATTGAGATCGCGCCTCATCTCGGCGTTGACGGCGTTGAGGACGTCCGGTCGGTTGTAGGTGATGGTCACCACATGGCCATCGCGTCGGAAGGTGGCTGCGTCGCCCATAGGGCAACAGTCTGCCCGCTCGGGGCTGGGCGGCTTCGCCGTGGCTCCCGTCGACCGGGCCATGGCCGACGGACACAAGAGGGTGGCGCACGGCCATCACCCCGAACCGTCGGGGGGACTGGGTTCCTAACGGCGGTGTCCGACGCTGTGGCGGGGTGCCACGCCGCCCGACATCTGTGGCCGGCCCGGCACGGCGGCCTCCAGCAGCATCCGCCATTCGGCCGCCGCCACCGTCTTGCGGACGGCCTCCACGGCGTCGGGGTTCACCGAGATGGACGTGATCCCCTGGCGGACGAGATGCTCGGCGAAAGCCGGCCGGTTCGACGGCGCCTGGCCGCACAACGACGAGGTGATGCCCGAGGCCTGGCAGCCCCCGATGATGCGCCCGATGGTGTCGAGCACGGCCGGGTCGGCCTCGTCGAACACGTCGGCGCAGATCTGCGAGTCCCGGTCCACACCCAGCACGAGCTGGGTGAGGTCGTTGCTGCCGATGGAGACGCCCTGGATCCCCATGGTGGCGTAGGTCGGGATCCAGTAGGCCACCGACGGCACCTCGGCCATCACCCACACCGGCAGCGAGCCGGCCACCGGACTGGCGTCGACCACGTCGAGGCAGGCCTCGAGCTCCCACGCCGTGCGCACGAAGGGGATCATCAGCACGATGTTCGGCGTCTCCTCGAGCACCCGGGCGAGCACGTCGAGCTCCAGCCGGAACAGGTCGGGCTCGCGCACGTAGCGGTAGCAGCCGCGGTAGCCGATCATCGGATTCTCCTCGTGGGGCTCGAACTCGGCCCCACCGGTGAGGTTGGAGAACTCGTTGGAGCGGAAGTCGATGCTGCGGTAGACGACCGGACGCGGTTCGAAGGCTCGCGTGATGCGCAGCAGCGACTCGGCCATGCGGTCGACGAACGTCTTCTCGTCGCCGCGCAGCAGCAACGCCCGCGGGTGGACGCCACCCAGCGCGTCGGTGACCATGAACTCGGCCCGGAGCAGCCCGACCCCGTCGACCGGCAACGCGGCCACTTCCTCGGCGTGCTCGGCGAAGGCGAGGTTGACGTAGATGCCGCGTCGCCAGCGCGCCCGGCGCCGAGCCAGCGCCCGAGGCGGCCGCCGTGGCAACCACCGGGGTCGTGGCCGGCGCGGTGACCGGAGCTGCTCCCTCGGTCACCGTCCCCTGGGCGCCGTCGACAGTGACCATCTCGCCGTCACGCAGCACGGCCGTGGCGGTGCGGGCACCCACCACGGCAGGGACGCCCAGCTCGCGCGACACGATGGCGGCGTGGCACGTCATCCCCCCGCCGTCGGTGACCACGGCGGCGGCCCGGCGCATGACCGGCACCCAGTCCGGGCTCGTCATTGGGGCCACCAACACCTCGCCCGCCTGCAGCCGCTCCGCCTGGTCCGGCGTGAGGAGCACCCGCACGACCCCGGCGGCCCGGCCTGCCGATGCGGCCAGGCCCCGCACGAGGACCGCGCCCAACTCCGACCCGCCCGACCCGTCGGCCCCGTCGGGCGGAGGCGCTCCGGGCTCCAAGGCCCCGCCCACGGCGGTGACCGGACGCGACTGCACCAGGTAGGTCCGCCCGCCGGCCATGGCCCACTCGGTGTCCTGGGCGGCGCCGTAGTGTGCCTCGGTGGCCAGGCCCAGTCGCGCCACCTCGAGCACCTCCTCGTCGGACAGCACGCGCGCGCTCCCCTCGGACGGGCTCATCTCGAGCCGGAGGTCCTCGCCGTCGGGACCGCGCACGATCTTCACATCCTGGGTCCCCACGCGGACGTGCAGGAGGCGCGGTCCGTCCGCGCCACCCTTGTCGACGACGTAGGTGTCGGGCTCGACCTGGCCGCTCACCACCACCTCGCCCTGGCCGAACGCAGCCTCGATCACGATGTGCCCGGTGTCACCCGTGGAGGGGTCCACGGTGAACATCACACCGGAGCGCTCCGACGGCACCATCTCCTGCACGACGACGGCGATTGCGGGCTCCTCGGTGAGCTCCTTGTCACCACGGTAGAAGATGGAGCGGGCGCCCCAGAGCGAGGCCCAGCAGTCGACTACCCGGCCGAGCAGCGCGTCTGCCCCCGCCACGTTGGTGAAGGTCTCGTTCATGCCGGCGAACGACGTGCTGGCCGCGTCCTCCCCGATGCCCGACGACCGCACGGCCACCCTCGCTCCATCACCCAGGCGCGCATACGCGGTGGTGATCGCTTTGGCCAGCCCTTCGGGGACGGTGACATCGCGGACGAGTCGGCGCGCCTCGCCGGCCAGCGCGTCGAGCTGGCCGGGCCCGGCGTCACGCGCCGTTCGCAGAATGTCCGTCAGGCGTTCACGAACGCCCGCACGCCCGACGGCATCGAGATACGCCTCGCCCGTGATGACGAACCCGGGAGGGACCGGCAATCCGCCCGCGGTCAGCTCGCCCAGGTTGGCGCCCTTGCCACCGACGGACCCGGCATCGCTCAACCGCACGTCGTCGAACCAGCGGATGATCTCCTGTTGTCCCACCGCGACCATCGTCCCTCAGCAGCCCTTCAGGTCGATAGGGTCCAATGTCCCTGTTTGGCGTCACCCGACCTCTGCGACACTGGGCCCGTGCAGACCCTGACCTTCGACGGGGCCGTGGCGCGTCTGCGTGCGCTCGGCGACGGCGAGCCCCGCGTGGTGTTGTCGGGCAACTCGGCGACGCCCACGGTGCTGGTCCGAGCGCTCGCCGAGGCGCGCGAATCGTGCCGGGTCTTCCAGCTGAATTCGCAGTACGACTTCTCACGCCACCCCACCTTCGTTTGTGAGACGCCGTTCGTGGGACCCGGCATGCGCGGCGACCCGCAGCTCGACTACCTGCCGATGCGCTTGTCGCTGGTTCCCAGGCTCTTCGACACCGTGCGACCGCCCGACGCCGTCCTGGTCCACACCTCGACGCCGCGCCGAGGCAAGGTGTCGCTCGGCATCGAGGTGAACATCCTGCCGGCGGCCATCGAGCAGGCGCGTGCCCGGGGCGGGTTGGTCCTGGCCCAAGTCAACCCCCGCATGCCCTACACCCACGGGGATGCCGAGATCCCGCTCGACGCGGTCGACGGAGTGCTCGAGGTGGACGAGCCGATCGCCTCGCCCGCACCACATGGCGCGATCGAGGCAGCGGAGGCCATCGGCCAGCGCGTGGCGGCGTTCGCGTCCGACGGGACAACCCTGCAGCTGGGAATCGGGTTGATCCCCGACGTCGCGGCGCGCCTGATGTCGTCCCGCCGCTCGCTCCGGGTGTGGTCCGAGATGATCGGCGACGGCGTCATGGAGCTCGAGCAGGCTGGTGCCCTGGACCGGGACGCGCCGATCGTGACCTCGTTCCTCGTCGGCTCCCCGGCTCTCTACGCCTGGGCGGACGGCAACGAGCGCGTGCGGACGCTGCGGACCGAGTCGACCAACGACCCGACGCTCATCGCCGCCCACCCCGCCATGCTCTCGGTGAACGCCGCCATGCAGGTCGACCTGTTCGCCCAGGCCAATGCCAGCTTCGTGGGGGGGCACATCCACTCGGGGTTCGGCGGCCAACCCGACTTCGTCTCCGGCGCCGTCCACTCCCGTGGGGGGCACGCGATCGTCGCCTTGCGCGCCTGGCACGAGAAGTCCGATACGTCGACCGTGGTCCCGATCCTCCCGAACCCGGTGACGTCCTTCCAACACTCGGCCGTCGTCAGCGAGCACGGGTGTGCCGAGATCTTCGGTCGCTCCCAGCATGCCCAGGCCCAGCTGCTCATCGACCAGGTGGCCGACCCTCGGGCCCGCGACGAGCTGGCCGAGGCCGCCCACCGACTCGGCCTGCGCCGAGACTTCGACTGACGTCGAGACGACTGACCCCCTCGCACCCTCGAAACCCGAAACGGGCCTTTGGCCCCTTCTTCGCCATCGACGGATCGGGCAAGCTCTCGGGTGAGGCGCCGACGAGCACCGGACCGGGTCACAGGCGCCGGACGGACGACGAAGGGATTTGACGTGGGAGTCACCGAGCACCTGAACAGCCACCACAGGGACACCCTGGCCCACATCTTCCGGCACCCGAGCGGCAACGTGGAGTGGCACGCGGTGCTCTCGCTGCTCAATGCCGTGGCCGAGGTGCACGAGACGCACAAGGGCAAGGTGGTGGTGACCATGGGTGAGCACGTCGAGACGTTCGAGACGCAGCGCCACAAGGACGTCGATGCCGACCAGCTGGCCTACCTACGCCAACTCCTGCGCAAGGCCGGCTACGGCCCCGACGAGGAGGAGCAGGCCTGAAGCCGTCGGTGCACATCCGCCAGGAGGCGCAGGCGGCGACCTACATTCTCTTGAACGTCCGACCGGGAGTGACCTGTACCGATGGCCAGCTGTGACGTCCTCTGCGTCGGTGACGCGGCAACCGACGTGTTCATCCGCCTCTCCGACGACCACATCCACTCCCACCGCGAGGGTGCGGACAGCTGGCTCGACCTCCCCTTCGGCGGAAAGGTCCCCTTCGATTACGCCCTGACCGTCGACGCCGGGGGCAACGCGGCCAACGCGGCCGTCGGGCTTGCTCGCCTCGGCGTCTCCTCCGCGTTGGCCGCGCACGCAGGCGACGACCGTATCGGCAGCCACATGCAGGCGGCCCTGCAGCACGAGGGCGTGGACACGCACCTCGTCCAACTCGACCGCGGGCGCACTTCCAACCGGAATTTCGTCCTGTGGTACGGACAGGACCGGACGATCCTGGTCCGCCACGAGCTCTACGAGTACGTCTGGCCGCCGCTGGGACCTGGCGAGGTGCCCGGCTGGGTCTACCTGAGCTCGGTGGGATGCGACGCGCCGGAGTACTACGGGCAGATCGTGGACTGGCTCGAGACGGAGCCGTCGGTGCGCCTGGTGTTCCAACCTGGCACCTTCCAGATCAAGCTCGGCGCCGCGACCCTTGCCCCGGTGTACCGACGCACCGACCTCCTCGTGTGCAACCGCGAGGAGGCGGTCGAGATCGGGGGCGGCGACCACGCCCGCATGGACGACCTCATCGAGCGCCTGCACCGTCTCGGCCCGAAGTCCGTGGTGGTGACCGACGGCCCGGCCGGCGCGTGCGCCTCCGACGGGTCGGTGCGCTACCGCGTCCCCGCCTACCCGGATCCCTGGCCGCCCAAAGAACGCACCGGGGCCGGAGACGCCTTCACCTCCGCGCTGGTCGCCGCGCTCGCCAAGGGCCGCCCCATCCACGAAGCGCTCCTGTGGGGACCGGTGAACGCCATGAGCGTGGTGCAGGACGTGGGCTCCCAGACGGGGCTGCTCACCGAGAGTGAGCTCCTCGAGCATCTCGGCCACGCGCCGAGCGCGTACGCCATCTCGATCTGGTGAGTGCGCCCGTCCTGGCGGCCGACGTCGGCGGCACGCAGATGCGCGCCGCGCTGGTCGGCGAGGACGGTGCGGTCCTCGTGCGCCGGACCGCGTCCACGCCGCGCCATGCCGAGGTGCCCGCCGCGCTGGTCGAGCTCGTGGCGACCGTGGGTCACGACCGTGCGCACGGGACGGCGTCGCACGCCGTGGTGGGACTGCCGGGGTCGATCGACTACGACGCCGGGCGCCTCCTGTGGGCGCCCCACCTGCCCCCGCAGTGGCCCGAGCTCCTGTCGGCCGAGCGTCTCTCTGCCGCCTTGGGCCTCCCGGTCCACGTGGCCAACGACGCCGACCTCGCCGCGGTGGGCGAGGCGCACCTCGGCGCGGGCGCCGCGAGTCCCGACGTGGCCTACCTCACCATCTCCACCGGCATCGGCGCCGGCGTGGTGCACCGCGGGAGGCTCCTGCGCGGACGACGCTCGATCGCCGAGATCGGCCACACCATCATCGACTGGGAAGCCTGGCTCGAAGGCTCGCCGAGCACGCTCGAGGAGCTCGGATCCGGAAGCGGCCTGGCCGCCCGCGCCCGCCAGGTCGGCCTGGGTGACGTGGACGCCCCACAGATCCAGGTGGCGGCGGCCGCAGGGGACCGCCGGGCGCGGGCCATCTGGGACGAGGCGGTTGGCGCCTGCGCCGTGGGGGTGGCCAACGTCCTGATGGCGTTCTCCCCGTCGACGGTGGTCGTGGGGGGCGGGCTGGGCCGCCGGGAGGACTTCTTCGGCCGGGTTCGGGACCTTGTCCTCAGCCGCCCCGAGCACCACCCGGACGACCTGGCCATCGTGCCGTCGGCCCTCGGGGACGACGCCGGCCTCGTCGGCACGGCCCGTTGGCTCGACGCGCTGGGCTGAGGCCCCTCGGAAACGCCGATTCGCCCTGACACCGCGGCTCAACGGGCGGAGAGCACCACCTCGAGCAGGGTCCCCGCGCCGGCCAGCACCAGCGACGCGGACACCAGGACGGCGAGGGCCCGCACCAGCGGGCGGCGCATCGGCTCCCACTCGCCGACGTCCGCGAAGTCGTCGAGCACACCCGCCTCGTCTTCGTCGACCCACGGTCCCGGCTCCTCCGGCGGACGCCCGCCGAGAGGGCGGGGCTCCCGGGTCGTCACGTAGCCGATGATCGGCCCGAGTCCCTGCGGGACGTGGGGCTGCGGCGGGCCGGGCAGGTGGCCATGCATCGGGGACCACGTTACCCCTGCACAGGGCGGCGGTCGCCCAGGCCGGTCTACCCTCGGGCTCCATGGACCAACCAGCGAAGCCCCCCCTCACCATGCGCGAGGCGACGCCCCGACTCCCGCACGACCCCAAGCCTCCGGCGGGCGCCCCCAACGTCGTGGTGATCGTCCTGGACGACACCGGCTTCGCGCACCTCGGTGCCTTCGGGTCCGACATCGGCACGCCGCACATGGACACCCTGGCCGCCGGCGGCGCCCCGTTCAGCCGGTTCCACGTCACCGCGCTGTGCTCCCCAACCCGGGCGTCCTTCTTCACCGGGCGCAACCACCACGCCGTCGGCATGGGCTTCCTGGCCGACATCCCTCTCGGGTTCCCCGGCTACACGGCCCGGATCCCGAAATCGGCGGCCACCCTGCCGCGCCTGCTGCGCGACGCCGGGTACTCGACGCTGGCCGTGGGCAAGTGGCACCTGACGCCACGCTGGCAGCGGTCCGCCGCCGGGCCCTTCGACTGCTGGCCGCTGGGCCTTGGCTTCGAGCGGTACTACGGCTTCCTCCAGGGCGACACCAACCAGTGGACGCCCAACCTGATCTGCGACAACCACGCCATCGACCCGCCGCGCCGCCCCGAGGACGGTTACCATCTGAGCGAGGATCTGGCCGACCAAGCCGTGCGCATGGTCCAGGACCAGCAGCAGGCGGCGCCGGGCAAGCCTTTCTTCTTGTACTTCGCCCTCGGCGCCATGCACGCTCCCCACCACGTGGCACCCGAGTGGGTCGACCCCTACCGGGGCGTCTTCGACAAGGGGTGGGACGCCTGGCGCGCCGAGATCTTCGAGCGCCAAGTGGCCCGCGGGGTGGTGCCCGCGGGCACCGTGGCGACACCGCGCCCCGGCTGGGTGGAGGCGTGGAGCGACCTCTCCGCCGACGAGCGCAAGCTGTACGCCCGCCAGCAGGAGGTCTTCGCCGGCTTCCTCACCCACACTGATGCGCAGATCGGGCGCGTGCTCTCCTCGCTCGAGCGCCTAGGCGTCATGGACAACACGTTGGTCCTCCTCTTCTCGGACAACGGTGCCAGCGCCGAAGGAGGCGTGAAGGGCACCTACAACGAGCACCAATTCACCGACCGCGTGCCGGGCTCGTTGGAGGACAACCTGGCCCACTACGACGACTGGGGCGGCTTCACGAGCTACAGCCATTACTCGTGGGCGTGGGCCTGGGCCGGTAACACGCCGCACCGGCTGTGGAAGCGCTACACGTGGCTGGGCGGGACGCGCACCCCGTTGATCGTGCACTGGGGCGGACGGGTGGCCCAACCGGGTGTGGCGCGCGGGCAGTTCACCCATGCCGTCGACCTGATGCCGACGGTCCTGGCCGCAGCCGGACTCGAGGTCCCCGAGTCGGTCGATGGCGTGGCCCAGCAACCGGTCGACGGTGTCGACCTCACGCCGGCCCTGGCGGACCCGGCCGCTCCCGAGATCCACCACACCCAGTACTTCGAGATGATGGGCTCGCGCTCGGTGTACCACCGGGGGTGGAAGGCCACCACGGACCACATCAGCTGGGGTGTGGTCGACGAGGAAGTGCTGGCCACGGGGAGCCGCGGCTTCGCGGAGGACCGCTGGGAGCTCTTCGACCTGTCGACCGACTTCTCCGAGGCGGTGGACCGAGCCGGTGACGAGCCCGAGCGGCTGGCGTCCCTGGTCGCGCTGTGGGAGTCCGAGGCGGCGCGCAACGACGTGCTGCCGATCTCGGACCAGCTGGCCGACCGCTTCTCCGGTTTCATCCCGCCGGCGTGGCCGGCCGGGCAGGCGCAGGTCTACCGCCCGGGCGGCGGCGCCGTGGCCGACGAGAGCCTGCCCCTGCTGTGGGGCGGCTTCCGGATGACGGCCGATGTCGACACCGGGCCCGATGTCGCGAACGGCGTGGTCTTCGCGCTCGGCGACTGGTTCGGCGGATGGGGCCTGTACCTCGTCGACGGCCGGGCCCACTTCACCTTCGCCCGTGCCTCCGGCGCGCTCGAGCTGGCCTCGCCCTCCCCCGTGCCCGCCGGGCGTCACGCTCTGGGCGTCTTCTACGCCCCCGGCGAGGACGACGGACCGGGGCGCATGGTGCTCCTCGTCGACGACGACGCAGTGGACGAGATCGCCGTCGAGGGCCACCTTCCCCTAGCCCTGCAGCACGGCGGCGCCGGCCTGCGGCTGGGCCACGACACCGGCTTCCCGGTCTCGGCGCGCTACACGGTCCCCGCCCCGTTCAGCGGCACGCTCCACCAGGTCCTGGTGGAGGCGCCCGGCACCCTGCGCCCCGACCCCGACGACGAGGTCCGCGCCGCCCTCCACGGCGACTGACGAGACGCCGGAGCCGCGGCCGGGACGCCGGCGCGGCCCGGCGAGGCCGGGGCCGGCCCACGGCAGCACCACCACGCCCGCCTGCGCCGTCAACAGGAGCCCAAATGGGGCCCCCGAAGAGGCGCGACGCGCTCATCCGGACCCACTGGCATGCCGACGAAATTGGGGTGAGCCTCCCTCTCGTCACCCCGGCCGCACCGCGCCCGCGTCCCACGCGCCGACTGGCCGGGCTCTGCCTCGCCGCCGCGGTCCTCGCCGCAGGCGCCGCGCTGCTCCCCTTCGGCGTCCCGGGACGGCTGGGGCCGCTCGCGCCGACGAGGAGCGCGCTCGCCGCGGCGCCGCATGCAGCGGCGCAGTACGGCGGCGGGGTCGAGATGGCAGCGGACCCTGCCGGCGGGTACTGGACCACGACGTCGGGCGGCACGGTCGCCGCGCACGCCGGCGCCGCTGACCACGGCTCGCTGTTCGTCCGCCTCAACCAGCCGGTGGTGGGCATGGCCCCCACCTCCGACGGCGGCGGGTACTGGCTGGTTGCGTCCGACGGCGGCATCTTCAGCTTCGGCGACGCGCAGTTCTTCGGATCCACCGGGGCGCTCGCGTTGAACAAGCCGATCGTGGGCATGGCACCCACCCCCGACGGCCGGGGGTACTGGCTCGTGGCCTCCGACGGCGGCATCTTCAGCTACGGCGACGCGCAGTTCTACGGCTCCACCGGGTCGCTCGTCCTCAACAAGCCGATCGTCGGCATGGCGCCGACGGCGGACGGCAACGGGTACTGGCTCGTGGCGACCGACGGCGGCATCTTCAGCTACGGCGACGCGCAGTTCTACGGCTCCACTGGGAGCATCCGGCTCAACCGGCCCATCGTTGCCATGGCCCCGACACCCGACGGCGGCGGGTACTGGCTCGTGGCCTCCGACGGCGGACTGTTCACGTACGGGAACGCACCCTTCGAGGGATCGTTGGCCAGCGCCGGGGCCACGGTGGAGGGGATGGTGGTCGACGCCTCCTCCGAGGCCTACGCCCTGGTGCAGACCAACGGGAACGCCGAGTCATACTCGATGGGCGCCGCGCCGAAGCCGCTCGGCGGCAGCCTCCGGTCCATCCTGGGTGTCTATGGCGGGTCGGGCCACCCGGCGAGGGTGTCCGACTTCACCTCGCTCATGGGGCAGGAGCCCACGTACGCGATGGAGTTCCTCGACGGCACGGCGTGGAGCAAGCTCATCAACCCTCAGTGGTTCTTCCAGCGCTGGGGCTGCCAGGCCGCCTCGCCGACGTGTTCGGGGTACCAGATGATCTGGGGCGTCCCGATGCTCCTCAACAGCGGTACGTCGCTGGCCGCCGAAGCGTCGGGGGCCTACAACGGCTACTTCACGACGTTGTCGCAGAACCTGGTCGCCGCCGGTCAGGGGAGCTCCATCATCCGCATCGGGTGGGAGTTCAACGGCACCTGGTTCCCATGGTCGGCCGTTGGCCAGACCGCCACGTTCATTCAGGCGTGGCAGCAGGTCGTCAACGCCATGCGGTCCGTGCCCGGCGCCCACTACCGCTTCGAGTGGAACCCCACGCTGGGGCAGCAGAGCGCGGGCGACCTGAGCGCGTACTACCCGGGCGACGCCTACGTCGACTTCGTCGGCCTGGACTTCTACGACGGCGAGTGGGCCACCTACAGCGGCATCCAGAGCGAGTTCCAGCGCTACGAGTCAGAGCCCGGGGGACTGAACTGGCTCGCCTGGTTCTCCGCTCAGCACGGCAAGCCGATGGTGTTCCCCGAGTGGGGGCTGGGCTGGGGCACGTGCAGCAGCTCGGGTCAACCTGTCAGCGCGCCGGGCAGCCAGGTCTGCGGCGGCGACGACGGCACGTTCATCGACGACGCAGCCGCCTGGTTCGCCGCCCACGACGTCTACGAGGCGACGTTCTGGGACTACGGCACCAGCTCGGTCGACGGCGGTGCCAACCCGGGGACCGCGGCCGCGCTGCAGGCGAACTTCTAGCGGGCGGGGCACCACCCCGGTGTCACCCTGCCAGGGCGGCCCGGGCGTGCGCCACATGCTCCCGCGGGTGGCGGGCCGCCACCACCGCCAACTGCTCGGTCGGCAGCACGCGCCCCCGGCCGGACCGAAAGCCGCCGACCGGTCGAGCTCCTCGTCGCTGACGCCACGCAGCGTCGCCTCGAGCCTGACACCGTTCTCGGTCAGCAGCGCCAGGGTCTCGGCCGGCGTGACAGCGGCGGCACGGCGAGCGTGCTCGGCGTTGGCGGCGTCGATCTCCGAATCCGTGTCGGTGACCGGCGCGCCCTGCGCCAGGGACCGCAGCCACCTCTCGGTCAGGGCGTAGACCTCGGCCACATGGTGCACGAGCACACCGACGCTCCAGTCCTCGCCGGGCACGACCGCCCGCCACTGGGCGTCGGAGCACGCCCCCGTGAACGCCATGACGTCGGCGTTGGCCGCGGCGAAGTCGTCGGCCAGCGCGGCGGCGCGCTCACCGACCATGGTCGACCCCGGCCAGCCGATTGAGCTCGGCCACGTCCCACCCGCCCGCACCGGTGCCGTCCCACGCGGCGCGTATGGCCAAGCGCTGGAGGAGCGCATTGACCGGCGTGGGCACGCCATGGAGCGCCCCGAGCAGCACGATCTCGCCGTTGAGGAACTCGGCCTCGATCGACCCCGTCCTGCGGGCGAGGCTCTGCCAGCTCGACCCTCCCTGCCAGGGGCCCGAAGGCGTGGGGGCGAGCCCGAGCGCCGCGTGGTGGGCCCAGTACTCCTCGTCACCGGTGACGTCGATCCCCGCTGCCTCGAGCACTGCCGCTCCCTCTCGCTCGGCTTCCTTGGCCAGGGGGCCGAAGCGGACCTCGGGACCGCACAACGCCTCGAGGGCATTGGCCAGGTTGGACAGGAGCTTGCGGTACTTCCAGCGCATGATGTCGGGGCGGGCCTGTGACCGGAACGTCGTGGTGGAGACGGCACGGGCCACCGCCCGGCAGGTCTCGTCGACCCCCGACGGATACCGCCCCACGTCGAGCAGGCCCGAGACCGGAGCCGAGTGCACCTGCACGACACCTGGGCGGAGCTGCGTAGCCGGGCACAGGACGCACACCGCGTACGTCGCCGGGAAGTGCCGCAGCACCCGTCGCTCGTTCTCGACACCGTTCTGCAGGCAGACCACGGGCGTCGTGGGCGGCGCCACCGCCAGCAGTTGCCCCAGGGCATGATCGGTGTGCTGGCCCTTGACCGCCAGCAGCACGATCGTGTCAGTGTCGTTCGCATCGGTGTCGCTCGCATCGGTGTCGTCCCCGGGCTCGCCGTCCGTGCCGCCCGCCCGCCAGTCGACCTCTGCCGGGGAGGAGACGGTCGGGACCTGCAGCCTGACGGACTCGTCAGGAGCCTCGAGAGTCAGGCCCGACGCCAACGCTCGTCCGTGCTCCCCGCGCGCGACGAGGGTCACGTCGTGACCGGCCTGGTGCAAGCGCCCACCCACGGCGGCGCCGATGGCACCGGCCCCCAGGACCACGAAGCGCATGGGCTGCACTCTGCCACGTGTCAAGCTCTCCCGGTGATCCCGACCGGCCAGGCGCGCAGCGCTGTGTCACTCGGCGCCACGGTGCAGCGTGCCGGGGCGATCGGCAGCACCATGGCCGGCGCGCCGTTGCGCCTGGTCGGTGGACTCGCCGCCCCCTCGCGGGGACATGGCGCGCTCGGTCCGCCGCGCCATCGGTATCCGGGAGGATCCACTGCCGATGGCCGTGGACCCCGCCGAGGCCTACCTCCCGCCGGACGGCATGGCCCGCGCGGTGCACCAGGACCTCGCCTCCATGTTGATCGGCGGCATGAGCGCGCTATTGCTCCAGATGCTGCACCCCTTGGCCATGGCCGGGGTGGCCGAGCACTCGGGGTACCGCGCCGACCCGCTCGGGCGCCTCCGTCGGACGGCGGCCTTCGTCGGCACGACCACGTTCGGCACCGTGGCCGAGGCCGAGGCGGCAATCGCCCAGGTGCACCGGGTGCACCGCCGCGTGCACGGCACGGCGCCCGACGGGCGCCCGTACTCGGCCAGCGACCCCGAGCTGGTGACATTCATCCACGTGGCCGAGGTGTCGAGCTTCCTGGCCTCGGCGCAGCGCTACGGTCCACGGCCGTTCACGCCCGACGAGTCCGACCACTACTACGACGAGGTGGCCCCGGTGGCGCTGGCCCTGGGGGCCTCGTGGGTGCCACGCTCGGCTCTCGAGGTGGAGAGCTACCTACTGCGGATCCGGCCCGAGCTCTACGCCGGGCCCCAGGCGCAGGAGGCTCGCGATTGGCTGGTGCGAGGGGTGGCCAGGCGCCCGGCCGACCGGGCCGTCCACGGCCTCGTTCTCGCCGCGGCGGCGGGGATCCTGCCGCCGTGGGCCCGCCGCGAGCTGGGCCTGGCCTCGTTCGGACCCCTCGACCTCCTGGTGGACACCGCGGCCGTGACTCCCGTCACTCGCGGTCTCGCCACCGCGCTCCGCTGGGCGGTGGCCCCGCCCCGCTGACCCTCCCGGCTTCAGCTGACGATCGACATGCCTCCGTCGACCACCAGGACCTGGCCGGTCACCCAGGCGGCACCAGCCAGCGCGAGCACCATCTCGGCCACGTCGGCGGGCTGTCCCGACCGCTTGAGGGGGGCGATCTGGCTCACCACCTCGCGGACCACGTCCCAGTCCGCCGTCCAGGGCGTGTCGACGAGGCCGGGCGCCACCGCGTTGACCCTGACCTCGGGCCCCACCACCTTGGCCAGCAGCACGGTCATGTGGTTGAGCGCCGCTTTGCTGGCCGCGTAGGGGATGGACGATCCCGTGGGTCGCACGCCGGCCACTGAGGCCACGTTCACCACGGCGCCGCCCGCCTCGCGCAGCGCGGGAAGCGCGGCCACGGTCATGGACCACGTCCCGAAGACGTTCACCTCGAAGATGTCGCGCCACACCTCCAGAGTGGCCGCGTCCACATCGTGGTGCGGGATCACCTTGGTCCTCCCGGCGTTGTTCACGAGGACGTCGAGATGCCCCCAGCGCTCGAGCGCGGCGGCCACCAGGCGCCCCGGCACCTCGGGGTCGGTGATGTCCCCCTGCACGTAGTGCGCGTCGGGCAGGCCGGCGGCGACCTCGCTCCCCGCTTCGACCGACCGGGCCGAGTTGACGAGCACCGAGGCGCCCGCCGCGGCGAAGGCCTCGGCAGTGGCGGCGCCGATCCCGCTCGAGGACCCGGTGACCAACACGACCTTCCCGTCGAAATGGGCGCCGCTCATCGCGGGGCGATCCCCCATTGTGCCGACCACGGCCGGCCGGGCTGGAGCTGGACCACGTCCTTGCCGCTGCGCAGCGCATTGGGCGGGCAGGTCATCGGCTCGATGGCCAGCCCGTGGCGACGTCGTTGCACCTCGGGCAACGTGTCTCCCGTGTACACCATCAGGTATGGGAAGGCCTCGTCGACCCAGAGCGTGGCACCGGTGGCGCCACCGGGCGCGTCCACCGTGGTCCGGGCCCTGCCGTCGGCGTCGCGCTCCAAGGAGGTGTACGCCGTGTCGAGCACCACCGGCCCCACGAAGCGCGAGGTGGTGAAGTCGCGCTCGCTCCCGTCGACCGCGATCAGCGCCCCGGTGGGCAGGCCGCGGTCGTCGAGTTCGAGGGTGTGGCGCGCCGGCAGATGGAGGATGGCGCCGTCGACGGTGCCCGACCCGACGGTGAGGTAGGGGTGGAACCCGAGCCCGAACGGAACCGAACCCTCGTCGAGCGACTGCACCGTCGTGGTGACGGTGAGCCCGTCCCGCCCGACGTGGTACTCGAGCTCGAGCAGGAGCGAGAACGGGTAGCCCGGGGAGGGGTGCAGCTGGAGCCGGAGCGAGAGCTGGTTCTGGTGGCGCGTCTGGAGCGTCCAGGGCGCCCAACGCACGAGCCCGTGGATGGCGTTGCGCCGCTCGGGCTCGTCGAGGGCGGCCTGGGCGCGTACCCCGTTGAATTCGTAGCGGCCGTCGGCCAGCCGGTTCGGCCAAGGGGCCAGCACCTGGCCCCGGCCCGAATGGGACCACTCGTCGGTCCCGAAGCCGTCGATCACTGCGTGGTCGTCGACGGTGTAGGAGCGCAGGGTGGCCCCCACCTCGCAGACGATCACCTGCTGGCGGCCATGGCCGATTCGCCACTGCTGTCCGGTGGGCGAGGCGATCGAGATTCTGGGCGTGTGGACCGGCATCGGGGGCGAATTGTTGCAGACGGGCACCCGCACCGCGGTGAGGGCCCGGACACCAGGCCGTGACGTCCGCGTGACGGACCCCCGAACACAGCCCGCGACCGGGCCGGAAGCGCCCGCCGCACCGATAGGGTGGGGCCACGTGAGGATTCTCGTCACAAACGACGACGGGGTCGACGCGCCGGGGTTGGCCGCGCTGACGCGGTCACTGGCTGCGTGGGCGTCGGCGTCGGGCTCCGACGGACCGGGCCACGAGGTCGTGGTCGTGGCGCCCAGCTCCAATTACAGCGGCGCCGGGGCCGCCGTCGGCTCGGTCACTGATCACACCACGATCCCGTACCGGCGCGCCACCATCGAGGGGGCACCGGGCGTCGAGGCCTACGGGCTCGATGCCTCCCCGGCGCTCTCGGTCATCGCCGGAGCTCTCGGGGCCGTAGGCCCCAAACCCGACTTGGTCCTCTCGGGGATCAACCACGGCGTGAACGTCGGCCGTTCGGTACTCCACTCGGGCACGGTCGGGGCCGCGCTCACAGCCAGCCAGCTGGGGATCAGCGCGCTGGCCGTCTCCCTGCGCGTGGGCGAGGGGCCCGACCCGTGGCCATCCGCAGCCGACCTCGCCGTCGCGCTCATCCCGGTTCTCGTGGCGGCGCCGGCCCGCACCGTCTTGAACCTCAACGTGCCCCGCCTGCCACCCGAGAGGATCCGGGGTGTGCGCTGGGCCCGGGTGAGCGGGGCCGGGCTGATCAAGTCGGCCCACGGGTCGGGCGCCTGGGTGGCGCCCAACGAGGAGGAGATCGAGGGTCCGGCCGCCGCCGAGGCCTCTCATGCGGTCATGGAGGGCGAAGCCGAGGAGAAGGGGCAGATCGTCCTCAGCGTTGGATCCCCCTTCCCCCACTCGGGCGACCTGGGCCTGGCCGACGCCGCCGCTGAGGACGCCACCCTGGTCGCCCAGGGATACGCCGCCGTGACCGCGCTGCGCGGCCCCCGGGCCGAGGAGGATCCAGGGGTCCTGGGACGGTTGGACGAAGGTCTGGGGCAGGCGCTTGCCGGCCTCTCCTTCTCCGACTGAGCGCTCCTCCTCGGACCAGGCCGGCGTCTCAGTCCTCGTCGCCGGGCGGCCGCCGGCGGCGCTTCGTCTCGCCCCGCCGGCGCTTGGTGTCGACGCGGCGCACCTGGGAGCTCTTCGTCGGCCGCGTGACCCGGCGCGGGGCGTGCACCCGGAGCGCGGCGTCGAGCTTGCCCGCCAGGCGACCCAGAGCCACCTCGCGGTTGCGCGCCTGCGAGCGCGACTCCGATGCGCTCGCCCGCACCACCGGGCCCAGCCGCTCCATGATCCGGGCCCGCTGCACCGGGCCGAGGGTCGCCGAGGCGGCCACGTCGAACGCCACCTCGACCCGGCTCGCCGTGCGGTTGGCGTGCTGGCCGCCCGGTCCGCCGGCCGCAGTGGCGCGCCAGGACACCTCCGTCAACGGCAGGTCGAGCCCCCGTCGCACGTGCAGCACCTCGTCCGCGGCCACCGAACGAGCGTATTGGCACCCGGGTACGCTGCGGGTCCATGGACTACCGCTACCTCGGACGCTCCGGCATGCTCGTCTCCGCGCTCTCCTACGGCAATTGGATCACCCATGGCAGTCAGATCGAGGAGGACGCTGCGACCGCGTGCGTCAAGGCCGCGCTCGATGCCGGCATCACCACCTTCGACACCGCTGACGTCTACGCCATGGGCGCAGCCGAGTCGGTGCTCGGACGCGCGCTCAAGGGCGTGCGGCGCGACTCGATCGAGATCTTCACCAAGGTCTACTGGCCGACGGGGCCGAACCCGAACAATCGCGGCCTCTCCCGCAAGCACATCATGGAGTCGCTCCACGCTTCGCTCGAACGGCTGCAGACCGATCATGTGGACCTGCTGCAAGCCCACCGCTACGACTACGAGGCGCCGCTCGAGGAGACCCTGCGCGCCTTCGACGACCTCGTACGCCAGGGCAAGGTCCACTACGTCGGCGTCTCGGAGTGGAAGGCCGAGGAGATCGCGGCCGCGTTGGCGCTGGCCGACGAGATGGGGTTCGACCACATCGTGTCCAACCAGCCCCAGTACTCCATGATCTGGCGGGTGATCGAGACTGAGATCGTGCCCCTGTGCCAGCGCGAGGGCGTGGGGCAGATCGTGTGGTCCCCCCTGGCCCAGGGCATCCTGACCGGCAAGTACGCGCCGGGCTCCGCTGCGCCTCCCTCGGGGTCGCGGGCAACCGGCCCCGAAGGCGAGGAGATGAGCTGGCTCCTGCGTGACGAGGTGCTCGAGCCGGTGCAGGCCTACGCCGGTCTGTGCCGGGAAGCCGGGTACACCCCGGCCTCCGTCGCCCTGGCCTGGGTGCTGCAGAACCAGAACGTGAGCAGCGCCATCGTGGGGGCGAGCCGGCCCGAGCAGATCGCCGAGAACGTCAAGGCCCTCGACGTGGTGCTCGAGCCGGACTTCGTCGAGGCGATCGAGAAGGCGCTCGCTCCGACCACCCTGGCGGACCCGGGCTTCACGCTGAGCCCGCCCAGCCGTCCAGAGAACTGACGGACTGACCCGCCCGCGGTCGCGGGCGCCCGGAGGCCTGCCCGGCGTGGGTGAGCCGGCTACCCCGCCGTGAAGCGCGACCGGAACGAGCGCACCTCGAACGTCGAGTGCGTGCGCTGCTCCTCGAACACCCGCCGGTACCCCGTGTGCGCGATGCGCCAGCCTTCCTCGGTCAGCCGGTAGCGGTCGTCGTAGAAGGCGGTCCCGTCGATCTCGAGGTCGGCCGCCGGGATGATGACGCGGTCCTGGAGGTACCAGGTGCCCTGCGCCGAGTCGGGACCGGTGAAGGTGATCTCGGGGTGATGCCCGTGGTGCTCGGTCACCATGCCGGGGTCGGCCAGCACCTGCGACAGCCATCCCACCACGGCGTCGCGACCCTCGAGCACCGTCCGGCCGTCCTCGTAGGACGCCGTGACGTCCGCGGTGAGCAGTGCGCCCAGGTCGTCGAATTGCTTCAGGTCGAGCGTCCGGAAGTAGGCGTACTTGAGGAGCCTGATGGCCTCGGCCTCGGCGAGCTGGTCCATAGATGGCAGGGTACTCGGCGCCCCGCCAGGCGGCCCGGGACGCCAGAGTTGGCGCCCCCCGGCCCGGGGGGCCACCATCGCGGGCGTGGCCGGCGAGCGGAAGCGCCAGCGGATCGCCACCTACGGGGTGTGCCGGGACGATGGTGGCCGCCTGCTACTGGTCCGGGCCTCGCCACGTCTCACCGTGCGCGGCCACTGGTTCCTCCCGGGCGGCGGCGTCCAGCACGGTGAGGAGCCGGAGGACTCCTTGCGGCGCGAGATCCTCGAGGAGTCGGGCCTGACGGTCGACCTCGGCCCCCTGCTCGCCGTGCTCTCCGACGTGCGCGACATCCCCGATGATGTGAGCCTGCACACGGTGCGCCTCATCTACCGGGTTGATCGTTGGGAAGGGACGTTGCGGCCCGAGGCCGACGGCACGTCCGACGCCGTGGACTGGTTCACCCTCGAGGAGGTGGGCCGGATGCGTCTGGCGCCCTACGTGCAGGCGGTCGTGGACCGCCTCCTGTGAGCGGTGCGTAAGGTTCTTCTCCGGACACAGACGTCAGACGGGAGCGACCCATGCCCATCAACGTGACCCCGATCGAGGGGCTGAGCGACGAGATCAACGACATCCGGCTCCGCACGGCCCGCATCGTCAACGAGAAGATCCTGCCCAACGAGTCGCTGCTCTGGCACGCCGCGGGCAGCAACGCGAGCGACGCCGACCGCGCCGAGGCCAGGGCGCTGCGCCTGGAGGTCCAGGAGAAGGTGAAGTCCGAGGGCCTGTGGGCACCGCACCTCCCACCGGAGTACGGCGGCATGGGCATCGAGTTCATGGCCCACGCCTACATGAACGAGATCCTCGCGTACGCCGTCGGGGCGGCCTCGCTCTTCGGCGTGGTGGCGCCCAACTCGGGGAACCAGACGATCCTGGTCAAATACGGGACCGAGGAGCAGAAGCGGCAGTGGTTGCTCCCCCTGGTCGAGGGCACCATGCAGTCCGGCTTCTCCATGACCGAGCCCGAGAACGCCGGATCCGACCCGCGCTCGATCAAGGCCACCGCCGTGCGGGAGGGCGACGAGTACGTGCTCAACGGGCACAAATGGTTCACATCCAACGGATTGGCGGCTGACTTCTTCATCGTGATGTGCCGGATCAAGGAGTCCAAGGAAGAGGAGGGCCCCGGTCGGATGGCCCAGCTCATCGTGCCCACATCCACACCGGGCGTGATCATCGAACGGGGCATCGGCATCTGGGGCACGGCCCGGTCGGACCACTGCGAAGTTCGCTACGACCACGTCCGGGTTCCCGTGGCGAACGTGCTCGGCCAGGTCGGCCAGGGCCACCAGGCCGCCCAGGACCGGCTCGGCGCCGGCCGGATCTTCCATTGCATGAACTCCGTCGGGCAGATGTGGCGGGCCTTCGACCTCATGGTCGAGCGACTGCTCTCCCGCGAGGTGCACGGCGGCCTCCTCAAGGAGAAGCAGTTCATGCAGGGCTTCGTGGCCGACAGCTACATGGATCTCCAGGCGGCACGGCTCATGACCATCCACGCCGCCGAGAAGGTCGACAAGGGCGACCCGCAGGCCCGGACGGAGATCAGCGCCATCAAGGTCTTCGTTCCCTCCGCCTACAGCCGCGTGGTGGACCGCGCCATCCAGGTCTGGGGTGCCGCCGGCGTCACCAACGACCTCCCCCTGGCCGCCATGTACCTCGGGGCGCGCACGCTCCGGTTGGCCGACGGTCCCGACGAGGTCCACCGCATCCTCATCGCCAAGAACGTCCTCCACCACTACGAGCAGGGTGGGAGCTGGGACTTCGCCGGCTGACGGCTCGACCCGACCGGGGCTCAGGGCGACGTCCCCGGCTCCCGCCCCCGGGCCAGGGAGACCAGGTCCCCCGCGCGCACGTCACGGGCCTGACGGCGGCGTGCCGCCTCGAGGTTTCCCTCGGGGACGAGCAGGCGGAGCCCGAGCGGGTGGATCTCGAAGCGCAGCGGCGTCGGCAGCTCGAGTGCCTCCCCGTCGATCCCCGCGTAGGCCATGCCCGACCGCGAGCGCACCTCGAAGGTGTCGCATTCGAACTGGTGGGCCGCGCCGCTCAGGGATGGCTTGCCGGCCAGGGCCAGGGTCAGCACCTGGGCCGCCTCGGCACCAGTGCTGGCGCTGATGGCGAACACGCCGAGGCGGCCGGTGTCGAGCCGGTGCCGCTGCGACACGTCGAGAGAAGGACCCAGCACGTACGGGTTGTTCGACACCTGGACGAGGAAGGCCCCTTCGACCTCCTCGCCGTCGGGGGTGGTGAACTGGAGGTCGAAGGGCTCCGTCTGCTCCCCCAACAGCTCGGGCAGGAGTCGCCGTGTGGTCTCCGCCTTGGCCTCGCGGTACCCCTCCTCCTGCACGATGGTGGCGTATACCCCGAGGGAGACGTTGTTCACGAAGAAGCGGTCGTTGACCGTGGCGAAGTCGATGCGGCGCTCGACGGAGTCGCGGAACGCGTGCACGCTCTTGCGGGGGTCTCTGCGGTCGAGCCCGAGGTCGAGCGCGAAGTGGTTGCGGGTCCCGGCCGACACGCAGACGAACGGCAGTCCCTCCTCGACGGCGATGGACGCGACCAGCGCCTGTGAGCCGTCCCCACCCGCCATCCCCAGGCAGTCGGCCCCACGTGCGACGGCGCCGCGGGCCAACTCCTCGAGGTCGAGTCCTCGATCGAGCATCACGGTCTCGACGCCGAACGACGCCGCCAGGGCCTCGAGACCGAACTTCTGCACCTTGCCCCCGCCCGACCACGGGTTGCACAGCAGCACGGGATGCGTCGGTGGGGGCAGCCGGTGCTCCGTCGGGGCGGCCGCCCGGAGCTGGGCGGCCAATGCCGCGTGCGCGGCCACGATGGTCACGGCGAGGAGGGCCAGTGACACCACCAGCCTGACGACCGACGCCCAGTTCTCGTGTCCGGCGCCGAGGAGGGAGACCACCAGAAGCGCTCCCCCAACCGCCGCGCCGGCGATCCCGAGAACCCTCTTGGCACCGCGCTCGATGATGGCCCACCAGCCCCCGGCGAACCCCAGGGCCACCGCGGCGATGCCGAGCACCACGTACAGCCCGTTGCGAGCCAGGAAGCCAACCGCGGCGACCACGAGGCCAGCGGCGGCGAGCAGCGACACGACCGCCCAGAGCTGGGCGCGGCCGGACGCCCTCCCCGCTCCCCTCGTCATGCCACGCTCCACACGCCACCTTCCTGATCACCAACGACCGGCGCATTGTAAGTTGGGCCCGGGTCCGGTCCCAGGGCGTTGTCGCGTCGAGCCTGACCCGCCCGGGCGTGGCAGAGCATGAGATGGCAGAGCATGAGAGGGGTGCATCGATGACCGAGGTGTCGGTGAACGGTGGTCCATCCAGGGTGGCCGACGACATGGCCGACCAGTCCGACGAGGATCAGCAGGTGGATCTCCTGGGCGCCGCCTCGGCCGGCCTCGGAGTCCTCGGGTTCCTCACGCTGCTCCGGCTGGCCGACCGGCGGGACCGGTCCCTGGGACGTGGCCTGTTGCTGTGGCTCGCGGCGACGGCCGAGTCGAAGACGGCTCTCCTTCTCGGCGCCGTGGCCATCACGAGGGCCCGTCGCTCCGGGGCACCTGGGCGGGGGTTCCTCTTCGCGGCCGTGGGCGTCGTGCTCGGATCGCTGTCCCTGATGCTCAACCTCAACTGGCTGCGGACCCGCCGACGAACCTGAGTGACCGGGCCGGGACCGCGCCGAAGAGATCACGGCACGCGAGCGGTGCAGAGCCAACCGAGCTCGTGCGTCCGCACCATGACGGAACCGAACCCCGCCTGGCGCAGTCGGGGCTCCAACGTGGCCGGGTCGATGGGATTGTAGGTGTCGCCCTCGTGGAACCGGGCCGACCCTTCGCTGTAGATCCCGTCCGCGGCGACCAGGACGCCGCCCGCCACGAGCACCCGGGCCAACTCGGACAGGACGCAGTCCTGCTCCGCCACCGGTGCGATGTGGTGGAGCATGTGGAACGACGCCGCCGCGGTGAAGCGACGGGCGGCGAGAGCGAGAGCCGCGGCGTCGCCCCGCACGACGTCGACGTTGCCGCCCGCCAAGCGAACGGAGAGGGCAGTGGCCAGGTCCTCGTCGATCTCCACTGCGGTGAGGTGCGGTGTCAGCGAGCGCAGGACGTCGGTCGTGAACCCCGGACCGGGGCCGATCTCGACGACCTCCTCCCCGAGATCGGCACCGCCGAGCGCCTCAGGCAAGATGCGCTCGTGCACGATGGAGCGCCACTCCTCGCTCGCACAGAACTGCATGTGTCCAGCGTTCACGGTGCCTCCCGGACTCGTCGGCCGCGCGTCTCACGGCCGCCCGCGCCGGCGCGCCATCAGCCGGGGGACTGGACCTTGTACTCGTCCTTCCACCACCGGGCCGACCGGATCTCCTCGGGGTCCGACCGCCGGGAAGGGTCCTGTCCGAGGTCGCCCGGCGTCGGACCGATCCGCGCCGCGATCGGGCGCAGGGCCTCGAGGTCGAAGCCGTAGCAACGGGCCGCCGTCTCGCCGAGAAGCTTGCGGGCGTCCTCCACCGGGACGTCGGCGAAGTCACCACGCAGGCGCTCCAAGGTGTGGGGCCACGTGCCTTCGGGGTGCGGGTAGTCGGTCCCCCACATCACGACGTCACAGCCGATGACGTGGCGGCGCCGGATCTCTTCCCTGGACATGGTCGACGCGCCGATGAAGATGTTCTCCCCGAAGTAGTCAGACGGGAGCCTCGAGATCTTCCCCTCGAGCAGCGCCGCCATCTTCTTGGTCGTGTGACCGCCTCCCATGTACTGGTCCCACTTCCACATCATGTCGGCGGCCCAGTAGGCGGCCGCCTCGGTGACCACGAACTTGAGGCCGGGGAACCGTTCGAAGGCACCCGAGAACAGCAGGTGCCAAGCCGGCCGGGCGGCCCACCACACCACCTCGGCCAGGTAGATACCGATGTTGTCGTTGTACTCGTCCTGGGGGGCCTCGCCCGAGTGCGTGTGCACCGGGAAACCTGCTGCCTGGCATGCCGCCCAGACCGGGTCGTAGTCGGGGTGGTTGTAGGGCAGATTGTCGTGCCACATGGTCGGGACCATGATCCCCCGGATCCCGGGCTGGTCAGCCAACCACTCGATCTCGGCCACCGAGCGTTCGACGCCATGCGTGATGGGCACCAACGCGACCCCGCCGTGGCGCTCCGGGCTCCGTTCGCACATCTCGGCCAGGAACCTGTTGTGGGCCCGCGCGCCGGCGAAGGCCAGCTCGGGGTCGGTGATCTCGCCCGCGGCGAGTCCCGCACCGAAGGGTGGCGACGCCATGCCGGTGATGGCGTCGGCGTCGGCGAACATCACTTCGGCGGTGACCCCGTCGGCGTCGAGCTCCTTGTCCCGTTGCTGGACGTCCCAGGCCCCGCGCAACCCCTCCTCGTTGGCCGTCTCCCAGCCCATGATGTAGTCGTAGTTCATCTGCAACTGCTCGTCGCGGTGGGCCCGGCGCTCGGCCAGGTACTCGTCGAACCGGGGGTGGTATGCCGCGTCGAGATACGGCCGGTACTCCTCGGCGGGCAGGCCGGCGTGGGCGTCCGCCGAGATGATCACGTAGCGGTCACCGGGCCCGCTCATCGCGCGGCACCCAGGACCGAGATGTCGTCGTAACGCTGGTGCAGGTAGGGAGCGAGGCCGGCCCGCGGCACCGGGCCGATCACCCGGCCCACCTGCGTCGAGGCCCGCTCCGTCCAGTTCATGTCCACCACGCGGCGGACCACCAGGTCGGCCACGGGGTCGAGCGGCGCCTCCTTCAGGATCAGCTCGCCCTCGATGGACTCGTGCAAACGGGTGCGCTCGGTCTTCTCGCCGTAGACCAGGATGGGATCCTGGTCGAGCACGCCCGCCTCCTCGCACGAGGGGGAGAGCTTGAACCAGAAGTCCGTCTTCTCGAGCTCGTAGTCGTCGCGGCGCCCGGTGACGCGGCCGATCACCTCGCAGATGGTGAATCCCATGCGGGCGATGCGGGCGGACACCCGGTCGCCCTCGCGCGTCACCTCGACCTCGGCCAGCTTCTTGGGCTCCCCGTTGATCTCCCGGCCGCCGATGACGGACTGCTCGGTCGTCATGGGCATGAAGACGGGGTATTCGCCCAACCGGTCGTCGTGGCACGCCTGCACGCCGATCCACCCGGCGCCGAACGCCGGCAGGCCGGGCATCTCGACCCGGGTGATGGTGATGCGCACGAGCGGCCGGGGCCCCGGTTGGAGGGGCGGCGGCAGCACGGCGGCCACGATCTCGGGATCGGTCTCGTAGATGACCGTCACCGCCTCGGACCAGATGTCGGCCTTCTTGGCGTCGATCTCTCGGTTCACTTGGGCGGCGCGGGCGCCGTAGCGGACCGTCGTCATCGATGCTCCTCCTTGGTTCACCACGCCCGCAAGATCTGCGTGGGGTCGAACGCGTTGCATGTCGTCTTGGTCGGCCACTCACCTCGCGCCAACGGGCGCGACACGTCCTCGACCCGGGGGCCGACGCGGTCACCGACGGGGTGAAGTGCGTCGAGGTCGAAGCCGTAGAACGAGGCGGCCGTCGTCTCCACCATGGAGCGCACATCGGGCTCGTCGAAGTCGGCGAAGGCCACGCGCAGCGCCTCGGTCGTGTACGGGTAACTGCCCTCGGAGTGCGGGTAGTCGGAACCCCACATGATGTGGTCGACCCCGATCTCCCGGCACAGCGGCGCCTCGCTCGGACGCAGGAAGCTGGCACCGATCCAGAAGTTGCGGGCGAAGTACTCGGTGGGCGTCATGGACATGTGCGCGGCCGCCGCGCCGAAGAAGCTGGCCTCGGCCGCGTTGGGGAGCGTCATCCGCCCGTAGAACCAGTCGAGCGTCTCGAGCCCCCGGGGCAACCAGGCCACACCCTGCTCGGTGACCACGAAGCGCAAGGTCGGGTGGCGCTCGAGCACTCCCGAGAAGATCAGGTGCCAGATGGAGCGGTGACTGAACCACGGCAGCTCGATCAGCATCATGGCCCGTGCCGATTCGTGGTCCCCGTAGTCGGGCAGCGCGCTGCCCCCGTGGATGTTGATCGGCACGTCGAGTTCGCTGCACACCTGCCACAACCGTTCGTAGTGGTCCTCCCAAAGCGGGGGCAGGTGCGATCCTGGCGGGATCGACGGGAGCAGGATGCCGCCGAAGGGCTCGAAGGTCTCCGCCGCCCAGCGCACCTCGGCCACCGCGTCGTCCATGTCGTTGGCGAAGACCTGCACGATGCCCGCGCGGCGGCCCGGCGCCGCGGCGCAGAAGTCGGCCAGCCAGCGGTTGTGCGCCTGCACCCCGGCCCAGCGACGCTCGTAATCCTGGGAGGACGGCGGCAGGGCCACCAGGTTCCCCTCGGCGAAGAACGGGGGCACGGTGTTCGGGAACAGCACCTCGGCCGCCACACCGTCCGCCTCCGTCTCGGCCAGCCGCCGCGCGCTGTCCCAGCTCCGGTAGGCGATGGGTGCGATGAGGTCCGCGTAGGGGTTCACGTACTCGGCCGCCCAGGCGTCGAATTGATCGTGCCAGCGGCTGGCCAGATACGGCCGGTAGTCGCCGACGTCTCCGCCGGCATGGCCGTCGGCCGAGACGACCGTGTAGCGCTCCCGGACCCCGGTTCGGGGAGTGGTGGCGGTCGCGGGCGGGGCGGGGGGCATCAGATCAGTGCCGGCGGCGGGAGCCGGCCGGCGCCGATGGCGTCGGCCCTGGTGTGGAGCAGCTCGCGCCACTCGTCGAGACCGTGGCCGATGACGAAGTCCCCCCGAAGGACGCCCTGGACGCAGAATCGCCCGAGCTCGAGCAGATCCATGACCTCGACGGGGCGGCCGGCAGCCTCCAGCTGGGCCTTGAACTCGGCGAACGTCGTGCCGGGTGCCGGGGGCCGGGGCTTGACCCGGGCCAGCGCGTCCGGCCGGTTGCGCTGTGCCGTCCAGAGCCCGGTTTCGAGGAGGCCCCCCGACGGGTAGAAGACGGCCGCCCTCAGCCTGGTGTCCGCCGCCGCGAGCTGATGGGCGAGGGCTTCGGTGAAGCACGAGACGGCAGCCTTGCTCGAGGCGTACACCGAGGCGTAGGGCACCGGCGCCATACCCCCGTCCATGCTCGACGTGTTGACCACCACGCCCGGCTCCCCCGACTCGATCATGCGGGGCACGAAGGTCAGCACCCCGTTCGCCGCGCCGAAGACGTTGACCGAGAAGCACCACGTCCAGTCGTTCGCCTCTTGCTCCCAGGGCCGGCCGCCGCCGCCCGAGGTCACCCCGGCGTTGTTGAAGAGCAGGTGGCAGGCCCCCTCGCGCCCGAAGACGTCCGCAGCCAGGGCCTCGAAGGACTCGGGCGACGACACGTCGGTGCGCACCCCCCGCACGTCGCCCCGCTCCCGGAGCTCGCTGACGGCCGCTTCGAGGACCGCCTTCTCTATGTCGGCGACGACCACCCGGGCGCCGGCCTCGAGCAGGGCCTCGGTGATGCCGCGTCCGATGCCGGCCGCGCCCCCGGTCACCACGGCCACCTTGCCGTCCAGATCGTCCAGGTCCTTCACGCCGTCGCCCCCGCGTCCCCGCGTCCCCGGCGCCAGGTTCCTGACGCCTCGTCAGCTCCACGATAACCCCGGCCGGGACCACACCACCTGCTCCGGGCGGTCTTGGGCCGCCCGACCTGCCCCCGACGTCACGATCCGCTCAACGGAGGCGCATAATTGACCGAGACACTTCAGGTGGGAGGGCCACGGACGGCCATGAACGTGCAGGACGGGGCAGGGCTGCGGGAGGACCCGACGATCACTGCCGTGGTCCCGCGCGTCACCGCCGACACCCCCGCCGTGGCGCCTGGAGCTCCCGGCACCGGCGGTGTCCCCTCGGCCGGGCAGGGCCAGCTCTTCTCCGATGCCTACCCCACCTACGCCGACACCGACCAGATCCCCGCCGTCTCGGGTCGAGGGCCGCGCTCGCCGCGCCGGACCCATCGCTGGCTGCGGGCCGCCGTGGTGATCGTGGCGATCGCCGTGCTGGCCGCCGCGGCGGCGCTCGGCCTCGTTCGCTCCGGCGTGTTCAAGAGCGGGCCTGGGGGCGGGACCGGTTCGACCGCGACGGGACAGCACGGCTCGGTCCCGAACCCGTCGGCGCCCGTAGCGGCACAGACCTCGGTCGGGAACGGCACGGCCACCTACATGCTCGGGTACCCCATCTACACCATCACGGTCAGCACCACGACCGGCCGCTCCTGGGTGAGCATCGGGGCTTTCGGCCAGACGCCCCAGTTCCAGGGCATCCTCGAGCCCAACAGCTCCCAGAAGGTCGTCCTGCTCGGCCCGGCGACCGTCCAGGTCGGCGCGGGCGGCACGCACGTCACCGTCGCCATTGGCAAACGGACGTCAACGCTGACGCCGCTCTCTGCGCCGTTCACCTACCAGTTCGAGGTGCCGAAGAAGTCCTGAGCGGTCAGACGGCGCCGGCGACGGGGTCGCCCGGCCCTGCGCCCGCGTCCGTCGCGTCCCGCCCGACCACCTCGAGCACGTTGGTGATGACCTCGCCGAAGGCGTCGGGATCTGCGATGAGCCACGAGTGGTTGCCCGGCACCGTCATGACGCCGGGGTCCCCCAGCGCGCGGCACATGTCCTCGAAGGAGTCCCGCGTGATGATGTGGTCGCGCTGTCCCCACAGGACGACCACGGGGAGGCGCCGGCGGCGCAACTCGTCCAGCTCGGCGGTCAGGTCGGCCCGCCGAGCGAGCCCAGCGGCACGGAAGAACGACCTCGGATCGCGCAAGAGGTTGGGCACGCCTTCGGCCACGATCACCGGGAGGACGCGGCGGGCCTGGCGCATGGGCAACAGGTCGGCCGGGAAGTGGATCCCCCAGTCCCACAGCGGCCGCTCGGCCATGGAGCGCACGGTGGACCCGGTATGGGCCCAGGCGGAACCGCCGACCGAGTTGATGAGCACCAGCGCGCGCACGTGGTGCGGGTGGTCGTGGGCCAGCTTCACCGCGACGCCACCGCCGAAGGAGTGTCCCAGGGCCAGCACCGGCGACCCGGGTCCCACCACGTCGAGGAACGCCGCCACCCAGTCCGCGTAGTCACCCAGGTCGTCGGAGACCCCGGGCAGGCCGGCGGTCCCCCCGAAACCCGGGAGCGCCGGCGCGTAGACGTGTAGCCCGGCGCGCACCAGGCGCGAGAGCGCCCGCTTGTAGGCCTTGTGATCGAGGCCCCATCCGTGCAGGAACAGCGCCGGTGGGCCCGACCCGGCCTCGCCGTAGACGGCTGCCCGGCCGTCGACGACGGTCTGCTTCCAGTCGAGCCAGCCCTCGCCCCGCGGCGGCGCCGGCCCCGCGGCGAGTTCTTCCTCGTCGGGTCCCTCCCCAGCCGACGCGGTCGCAGTCATAGAACCACGATGGTCCAGCTCAAAGGCACTATCTAGGGCCGAACGTCCCTCCACACCCCCAGCACCGCACAACATCGCGTCACTGGACCCGCCTAGCCCCGCAGCACCTCGACCGTGCGCGCCAGTTCGCCGATGTCGGTGGTCGTGGGGACCAGGAACAGCTCGTCGACGCCGGCCGACTCGAGCCCTTCGAGGTCCGAGCGCAGCGCCGCGGTCGTGTGGCACCCGACTGCCGCCGCGAACCGACGTGCCACCTCGTCACCGAAGACGCGCATGTAGTCGTAGCAATAACGGCGCAGCCGGTCCTCGGCCCCGTCCCCGAGGGCGTACCACAGGCTGGCCGAGATGTGCGGCGCGTGGGCCCTCCCGGCCGCACGCCAGGCAGCCCGGATCCGCTCCACGGTGGCCGCCGCCGACGCCGCGTCGACCCCGAAGACCGTGCCGCCCTCGTCGACACCGGCCGCCCAGCACGCGGCGCGGGCCAGCGCCTTGGGGCCCGAGACCCCGGCCACCAGGGGTGGCCCGCCCGGCTGCACCGGCGGCGGCCCCACCGCGTCGGCCCCCTCGAACGGGGGCTCACCGGCCCAGATCGACCGCATGGTGGCCACCTGTGCGTCCATGCGTTCCCAGCGCCGTGCCATGTCCGCCCCGATGGCCCGGTAGTCGTGCTCACGGCCACCAACGCCGACGCCGACGGTGAGCCGGCCGTCGCACAGGACGTCGACCGAGGCCAGCTGCTTCGCGGTGTCGACCGCGTCGTGGGCCGGCAGGATCACGATGGTCGTCCACAACCGGACTCGCTCGGTGAGGGCGGCGGCGGCGGCCAGCTGCACCACCCAGGAGTGACTCGTGTAGGTGATCCGCTCCGGGACGGCCAGGCTGGCGAACGGTCCCTCGTCGACGGTCCGGCACCACGCGAGGAGGTCGGCGCGCCCATGGGGCAGCATCGTGGGCAGGGTCATCGAGATCTGCACGGCTGGTCTCCTCGCTCCTCCGTTCGGTGAGCGCCGAACCGTACACGGGCGAAGGGCTGGCGCACCGCGTGGCACCGACGCCTGCTCGCCGCGCTGACGCGGAATGAGGGTCAGGTGTGCCGGTGTCCTCGGTCCGCTCGATCTCCATGCAAAGAGCGGCCAAGCGCTTGAACTCTTCGAGCTGGCCCTCGTGAAACTTTGAATCGAGCGATGCCTTGACGCTCACTCACCGCTCCGGCATCCCGACTCTTGCATTGCCGAGGACGTCCGCCCGGCCATCTCGCGCGGTTTCAGTTCACGAGCAGCCGCTCGTCGTCCCGCAGCTGCTGCAGACGTAGCACGCGCCGGCCCGCTGCATGACGTTCCCGCAGACGTAGCACATCGGCGCGTCGAGCTGGGCCGCCCGGGCCGCCGGCCGGTCGTGGTCGTGACCATCCGCCCTGGGGGCGGGGGACGTGGCCGGGCTCAGCCCGTCCTCGCCCAGGCTGACCGACGGTGTGGCCATCTCCTCGACGCCCGGCAGCGTGGGCTGGGTGCGCTCCTTGGTGGAGAGCACGCCGAGCTCCTCGCGCTCGGCCTGCGAGAGGTAGTCCAGGGCCAGCCGGCGGAAGATGTAGTCCACCAGGCTGCTGGCGATGCGCAGCTCGGGGTCGTCGGTGATGCCGGCCGGCTCGAACTTCATGTTGCCGTACTTGCGCACGAAGGTGGCCAGCGGCACGCCGTGCTGCAGGCCCAGGCTGACCGAGATCGAGAAGGCGTCCATGATGCCGGCCAGGGTCGAACCCTGCTTGGACACCTTGATGAACACCTCGCCCGGCCGCCCGTCCTCGTACTCACCGACGGTGACGTACCCCTCGCAGTCGGCCACCCGGAAGGAGAACGTCTTCGAGTTGCGCTTGCGGGGCAGCCGCTCACGCACGGCACCGACCACGAGCGGCGACTGCGCCCGTGCCCGCTCGTGGGCCAGGGCGGCCTCCAGCTCGGCGATCTTCTCGGCGATGGCGCGATCGCGCGCCTCGGCCTCAGAACCGGCCGGTGCACTGTCCCCGCCCTCGCCACCGGCGGCGGGCGCTTCGACTTTCTTGGTGGTCGACAGGGGCTGGGCCACCTTGCAATTGTCGCGGTAGATGGCCACGGCCTTGAGCCCGAGCCGCCACGCCTCGATGTGCAGCTGCTCGACGTCCTCGACCGTCACGTCCTCGGGCATGTTCACCGTCTTGGAGATGGCGCCGCTGATGAAGGGCTGGACCGCCCCCATCATGCGGATGTGGCCGAGGTAGTGGATCGTGTTGTCGCCCATGGAGCAGGCGAAGACCGCCAGGTGCTCGGGTGCCAGGTGCGGCGCCCCGACGATCGACATGTGCTCGTTGACGTACGCCACGATGTCCTCGGTCTGCTCCTGCCCGTAACCGAGCTTCGCCAGCGCCCGCGGCACGGTCTGGTTGACGATGGACATGGTCCCGCCGCCCACAAGCTTCTTGGTCTTCACCAGGCCGAGGTCCGGCTCGACCCCGGTCGTGTCGCAGTCCATGAGGAGGCCGATGGTGCCCGTGGGAGCGAGCACCGAGGCCTGCGCGTTGCGCACGCCGTAGACCTCGGCCAGCTCGACGGCCTGGTCCCAGGCCTCCTGGGCCCCCGACAGCAGCTCGGGTGGCACCACGTCCTCGTCGATGTTGGCCGCCTCCTGCTGGTGCATGCGCAGCACGTTGAGCATCGGCTCGGCGTTCTCGTGGTAGCCGGCGAAGGGGCCCATGCGGGCCGCCGTGCGGGCCGAGGTGGCGTAGCCGTGCCCGGTGAGCAGCGCCGTGATCGCGGCGGCCCAGGCACGCCCAGCCTCCGAGTCGTAGGGCAGGCCCTGGGCCATGAGGAGCGCCCCAAGGTTGGCGTACCCGATGCCGAGCTGGCGGAAGGCCCGCGTGTTCTCGGCGATCTTCTCCGTCGGGTAGTCGGCGTTGCCGACGATGATCTCCTGGCCGGTGAAGACCACGCCGACGGCGGCCTTGAAGCCCTCCACGTCGAACTCGTCGTTCTCGTCGAGGAACGTGAGCAGGTTCATAGAGGCCAGGTTGCAGGCCGAGTTGTCCAGGTGCATGTACTCCGAGCACGGGTTGGAGCCGTTGATGCGCGCAGTGTTGGGTGCTGTGTGCCAACGGTTGATGGTGGTGTCGTACTGCATGCCCGGGTCCGCGCACTCCCAGGCCGAGTGGGCGATCTGGCGGAACAGGTCGCGGGCCGGGACGGTACGGACCACCGATCCGTCCGTGCGGGCGACGAGGTTCCAGTCGCGGCCGTCGATCACCGCGTTCATGAACTCGTCAGTCACCCGCACCGAGTTGTTGGCGTTCTGGTACTGGGTCGAGTGGCTGTCCGCCCCGTCGAGGTCCATGTCGAAGCCGGAGTCGCGCAGCACGCGGGCCTTGCGCTCCTCGATAGCCTTGCACCACACGAAGTCCTCCACGTCGGGGTGGTCGACGTCGAGGATGACCATCTTGGCGGCGCGTCGCGTCTTGCCACCCGACTTGATCGTCCCGGCCGACGCGTCGGCTCCCCGCATGAAGCTCACCGGGCCCGACGCCGTGCCGCCGCCCTTGAGCAGCTCCTGCGAGGAGCGGATGCGCGAGAGGTTCACCCCAGCGCCCGAGCCGCCCTTGAAGATGACCCCCTCCTCGACGTACCAGTTGAGGATGGAGTCCATGGTGTCCTCGACCGAGAGGATGAAGCAGGCGCTCCCCTGCTGTGGCACGCCCATGACCCCGATGTTGAACCACACGGGCGAGTTGAAGGCCGCCTTCTGGTGGATGATGAGGTGCTTGAGCTCGTGGTTGAAGACGAGCGCCTCCTCGTCGTCGACGAAGTAGCCGTCCTTGATCCCCCACGCCGTGAGCGTGTCGACCACGCGGTCCGCCACCTGCCGCAGCGACCACTCGCGCTCCTCGGTGCCGAGCGTCCCCCGGAAGTACTTCTGGGCCAGGATGTTGGTGGCGTTCACGCTCCAGGACTCGGGCACCTCGACGCCGAGTTGCTCAAAGGCCACCGTGCCGTCGCGGAAATTGGTGATGCGGGCGTCGCGCCGCTCCCAGCGGACCTCGTCGTAGGGGTGCACGCCTTCGGTGGTGAAGTGGCGACGGATGCCGATCTCGGCTCGCTGGGGGGCGATGGCCATGGTGCTGGGGTCCTCCTCGGTGGGTCTGTCGGTGCTCGATCTTGCTGCCTGGGTGTGCCTGCTGTCGGCGCCTCCGCTCCCGTCGACCGTGGCGGTCGGTTGACGTGTGCGGCGCGTCTGGCGTCCAGCGCCCAAGGGAGGGGCTCGAGTCCCCCACCACAAGATATTGTGGCCGACCCTCCCCGCAGACACGAGATGCTGTGGTCATTACAGCACTGTAGTTACGCCGTTGTCAACCAAAATCACCCGGCATCCATCCAGGTCACGGGCCGTTCGCGATGATTTGCGCGCCACCGGCGGACCGGGGCCCACTGAGGCGGCGGCGGCCGACGGGCACTAGCGTCGACCACCCATGGCCATGAGCGACCGCTCCAGATGAGCCCATGAGCAACTCTTCCAGATGAGCAAGGTCGTCGCCGTCGACGCGGGGACGACCGGGGTGCGCGCGCTGGCCGTCGACGAGCGGGCCCGCGTGGTCGACGTGGCCTACCGGGAGCTCACGCAACACTTCCCCCGCCCCGGGTGGGTGGAGCACGATCCCGTCGAGATCTGGGAGTGCGTGCGGGCGACCCTGGCCGAGCTCGGTGGCCGCTTGGCCGAGGCCGGCGACACTGTGGCGGCGGTGGGGGTCACCAACCAGCGCGAGACGCTCGTCGCCTTCGACCGTTCCAGCGGGCGGCCGCTGCACCGGGCCATCGTGTGGCAGGACCGGCGCACCGCGCCGATGTGCGCCGAGCTCCTCGAGGCCGGGCACCTCCCCCTCGTCCGCGAAGCCACGGGCCTCGTGCTCGACCCGTACTTCAGCGCCACCAAGGCGTCCTGGCTCCTGCGCCACGGCGACCTGGCGCTCGATCCGGGCCACCCCGCCCTCTCCTTCTGCACCGTCGACACCTGGGTGCTGTGGAACCTCACCGGCGGGTCCCGGGGCGGGGCGTACGTCACCGACCCCTCCAACGCCAGCCGTACGCTGCTCTTCGACACCGCGGCGCGGGCCTGGTCCCCCGAGCTGTGCGCACTCTTCGGCGTGCCGGCCCACAGCCTCCCCGAGGTGCGCCCCTCGGCCGGCCGGATCGCCACCGTGGCCCCGTCCGACCTCGGACCCGCATCCGACGTCCTCGACGGCGTCCCCGTGTCGGGCGTTCTCGGGGACCAGCAGGCCGCGCTCTTCGGGCAGGCCTGCTTCGAGCCCGGCATGGGGAAGGTCACTTACGGCACGGGCAGCTTCGTGCTGGCCAACGCCGGCCCGGATCGCCCGGCCGCGCCCGAGGGGCTCACCGTGAGCTGCGCCTGGGACCTGGGCGGCCATCCCGTGCCCGGCGTCGGGCCCGTGGCCTACGCGCTGGAAGGCTCCGCCTTCGTGTCGGGCGCCGCCATCCAGTGGCTGCGCGACGGCCTCGGCATCATCGAGTCGGCCGCCGAGGCGGGTCCCCTGGCCGCGTCGGTTTCCGACAGCGGGGGCGTGATCTTCGTGCCGGCGCTCACCGGCCTGGGCAGCCCATGGTGGGACCCCCGGGCCCGAGGCATCGTCGTGGGCCTGACCCGCGGCGTCGGACGGGCCCAGCTGGCCCGAGCGTGCGTGGAGGCCATGGCCTTCCAGGTGCGCGACATGACCGACGCCATGGCCGCGGCCCTCTCCGGCACGACGGCCGAAGGGACCCGGGGGACGGCGGCCGCGTCGTCCCGCCCGCTGTCCGCGCTGCGGGCGGACGGGGGCGCCGCCGCCATGGACCTCCTCCTCGAGCTGCAAGCCGAACAGAGCCGTATGCCGGTGGCTCGGCCCGTCTCGCTCGAGTCCACCGCGCTCGGCGCGGCCACCGTGGCCGGGCTGGCCGAGGGCGTCTGGTCGTCCACCGACGAGCTCGCCGGCCTCTGGCATGCCGAGGCCGTCTTCGAGCCGCAGCTGCCCGTCCAGCTCACAGACGCCGTGCACGCCGGCTGGCGCCGGGCGGTGGAGAAGTCGATGGGGTGGGCCACGCCCGAGCAGGCCTGAGCCCACCCGCCGAGCCACGTGTCGATGGAGTCAGTCCGCTGCGTGAACAAGGAAACGGTGTAACGATCCGTTCACCTGTGCGAGTCGCCAGTCATTGCTCGCGGCGATGCTGCTCATCCCTCGTGGCGATGCGCACCGACTTCATGAGCCCAACGCACCCCCGTTGACCTGGGGTCTTGCCTGAGGTGACACTCCGCCGCGCGGAGTGAAATAAAACAAGAGAATCCTTGTTAAATTGTCCAGAAGAGCGGAGCCTCCGCTCGGAAGGGTGGGCAGCCATGAGCGTCGCCATCGTCACAGGGGCAAGCCGGGGACTCGGGGAGGCGCTGACCGCCGGGCTCGCAGGCGCAGGTTGGTCGGTCGTGATCGACGCTCGGGACGGGCACGCGCTGTCCGCCGCCGCAGCGCGGGCCCGCCAGGCCGCACCGCCCGGAGCCGGCGTCGTCGCCGTACCGGGGGACGTCACCGACGCCGGCCACCGCCACCGCCTCGTGGAGGCTGCCTTCGACCTGGGCCGACTCGATCTGCTGGTCAACAACGCGGGCACGCTCGGTGCGTCACCGCTGCCGGTCCTGGCCGACTACCCCCTCGAAGAGCTGCGCGCTGCGTTCGAGGCGAACGTGCTCGCCCCGCTGGCCCTCGTCCAGGACGCGCTCCCCCTGTTGCTGGACGCGCCCCGCCCGCGCGTGCTCAACGTCACCTCGGACGCCGCGGTCGAGGCCTACGAGGGCTGGGGTGGGTACGGCGCCGGCAAGGCCGCCCTCGAGCGCCTCGGGGCGGTGCTCGCCGTCGAGACGCCCGGCCTCACCGTGTGGTCCGTCGATCCGGGCGACCTGCGCACGGCCATGCACCAGGCGGCGTTCCCCGGCGAGGACATCTCGGACCGTCCGCTCCCGGCCTCCGCCGTCCCCGCGCTGCTCCGGTTGATCGGGAGCGACGCGTCGAGCGGCCGCTACCGCGCCGCCGACGTCGCGTCGTCCGGCCTCACCACCGAGCGCGTGGCATGACCGCGCCCGGTACGGCCGGAGCCGGGCTGCTCTCACCGTCACCGGCCCCTCTCCCCGCCCTGCGGCCGCTCGCCTTCTCGCTGCCACCCGAGCTCGAGGCGGCAGCGCCGCCCGAGTACCGGGGCATGACGCGCGACGCCGTGCGCATGCTGGTCGCGTCCAGATCGGACGGCTCCCTCGTCCACGCGCACTTCTCGGAGCTCCCCCGCTTCCTCGACGAGGGTGACCTCGTGGTCGTCAACGCGTCGGGCACGCTGGCGGCCGAGCTCGACGGGGCCTCGTCGGACGGCACGGCCGTGCAGGTCCACCTCTCCACCAGGCTCCCGGCCGGGCTGTGGACGGTCGAGGTGCGCCGCGACGGCCGGGCGCACCTCCATGCGCGCGGCGGCGACACGGTCGCACTGGCCGGCGGCGGCACCCTCACCCTCCTGGCGCCCTACGCCGCCGGACCGGGCGGGCAGGGCGTCCGACTGTGGATCTCGGTGCTCGAGATCCCCGGACGCCTGCACAGCTACTTGGCGCGGCACGGCCGGCCGATCCGCTACGGGTACGTCCGCCGTGAGTACCCGCTCGCCGCCTACCAGAACGTCTACGCCACCGAGCCGGGATCCGCCGAGATGCCCAGCGCCGGCCGGCCCTTCACCCCCGAGGTGCTCACCCGCCTGGTGGCGAAAGGTGTCGGCGTCACACCGCTGATTCTGCATACGGGCGTCGCCTCCCTCGAACGCGGCGAGCCGCCCTACGCCGAGTACTTCCGGGTGCCGGCCGCCACCGCCCGCCGAGTCAACGGCACCCGGCGGGCGGGCGGGCGCGTCATCGGGATTGGTACGACGGTGGTGCGCGCCCTCGAGTCCGTCGTCGACGAACATGGTCGGGTGCACGCACAGGAGGGATGGACCGAGACCGTCGTCTCGCCGGCACGGCCGGCGCGCTCCATCGACGGGTTCCTGACCGGCTGGCACGAGCCCGAGGCGTCGCACTTGGCCATGCTCGAGGCCATCGCCGGCCGGCCGTTGCTCGAGGCGTCGTACGCCGCCGCGCTCTCCGAGGGTTACCTGTGGCACGAGTTCGGCGACGTCCACCTGATCCTGCCGTGACGCCCGTCGCCCGCACCACCGGCCGCATCGGCGCCCGCTCCCCGCTCGAGCAGCTCCCCTCGACCCGGCGGGCCATCTTGGATCTTCTCAAGCGCCGCGGGCCGATGGACGCCGCCGCCGTGGCCGGCGCGCTCTCGCTCACCCCGGCGGCCGTGCGGCTCCAGATGGGCCGCCTCGAGGAGGACGGCCTTCTCGCTCATGCCGACGACGGGGACCCGGGGAAGGGCCGCGGGCGCCCCCGCCACCTGTACGCGCTCACCGGTGCCGCCGAGGCGATGTACCCCAAGCGCTACGGGGACCTGACCACCGAGCTGCTCGGCTACCTCGGCGGGCCCGGCGCCGCCGAGGTCGACGCGCTGTTCGAGCAGCGCAGGCGGCGGCGAGTGGCCGACGCTCTCCCCCGCACCAGCGACCGGTCCTTCGACGAGCAGGTCCGGGCGCTCACCGCCATCCTCGACGAGGACGGGTACCTGGCCGAGGCCGAGCGGCTCGACGACGGCAGCTGGCGCATCACCGAGCACAACTGCGCCATCTTGACCGTCGCGCACGGGTTCGCGCAGGCCTGCTCCAGCGAGCTCGCGTTCATCCGCGATGTGCTGCCCGGGGCACGGGTGCGGCGCGTCACCCACATCGTCGAGGGTGCGCACGCGTGTGCCTACGTCGTCAGTCCGCCGGGGTCGTCGAGTCCGCCTCCCTGATCTCCTCCACCGTCGCGCCGTCCACCTCGTGGATCTCGCTCTGCAGGAGGTCGATCAGGTGCTGGCCCCCGATCTCGATCACGAACTCGTCGACGGCGCGGCCGTCTTCCCGCTCGAGGATGTTGATGGCCACGATGTCGCCACCGACGGCGCCGATCCGGCTGGCCACCAACCCGAGGGCCCCGGGGCGATCCGGCAGCGCGATACGCACGACGTAGCCAGCCACGCGCCCCACGTTAGGCCGTCAATGTGAACTGCCTGTTTCGGGATGCTTACGAAGCGTCTCCGCGGGTCGCGCCCGCAGCGGCACCCGGACCTCGCGGCGGGCGGGGTTGAGCGACCGGGGGAACGCTCAGGCCGGCGTCGCCGTGGCGCGCGCCGGGACGTACTCGTCCACGTAAGGCCGCTCCGAGAGCCTGGCGATCTCGCGCATGAGGCGGTCGGTGAAGTCCCGGCAGAGGGTGTGGTCGTGGTCGAGCGGGTCGTCCGGGTTCTCCGGGGGGTCCATCTGCATGGGTGCGCCGAAACGGACGATCACTGTCTTGAACGGGCGCATCATCTTGGAGTTGACCGGCTGCACGTCCTCGGTGCCCACCACCCCGACGGGGATCACCGGCACCTGGCACTCGCGCGACAGGCGTGTCACGCCGGTGCGGCCCTTGTGCACGTGGCCGTCGAGGGCACGTGTGCCCTCGGGATACAGCCCCAGGAGGCGACTCTGGCCGAGCACGTCGTGCCGGGCCGTCTCGAGCGCCCGCTCCGAGGCGCTGCCGCCGGCGCGCCGGATGGGGATCTGGCCGGCGGCGCGGAAGAACCACGCCGTCTTCCACGAGTCGAAGTACTCCGCTTTGGCCAGGAACGTGACCTTGCGGGTCACGACGAGCGGGATGAAGAAGGAGTCGCAGAACGACTGGTGGTTGGCGGCCAGCACGGCCGGGCCCTCCTTGGGGACGTGTTCCCGCCCCTCGACCTTGACCCGGTACAGCACGAAGAACACCGGGGTCAGGATCGCCTTGAGCACCCAGTAGGCCACGGCCAAACGGTAGCCCTCGCACGCAAGCGGCGCACCGGGAACGCCACTGTGGTGTACTGCCGCCGTGGCGAGCACGACCTTGACGGCCGAGCCATTCGTGTCAGGTCTCTCCTTCGGCGAGTGCCCCCGATGGCACGAGGGCCGTCTGTGGTACTCGGACTTCTTCGCCCACGCCGTGTGCTCGGTGTCGTCCCGGGGCGACCAGCGCGTCGAGCTGGCGTTCGACGGTGAACCCGGCGGCCTGGGCTGGCTGCCCGACGGTCGGCTCCTGTTCGTCTCGCGCCTCGACCGCGCCGTCTTCCGGCGCGAGGCCGACGGCACGGCCGTGCGTCACGGCGAGCTCACGCCGTGGGCCACCTTCCACGCCAACGACATGGTGGTGGCCTCGAACGGGCAGGCCTACGCCGGGAACTTCGGCTTCGACCTCGACGCCCTCGCCGACGGCGTCCTGGACCGGAGTGCGGTGACCAACGCCTCGATCGTCCGGGTCGATCCCGACGGCACGAGCTGCGAGGCGGCCGGGGACCTCGGCTTCCCGAACGGCACCGTGATCACCGAGGACGGTGCGACACTCGTCGTGGCCGAGTCCATGGGAGGCCGGCTCACCGCGTTCGACCGCGCGCCCGACGGCACGCTGTCGAACCGACGGGTCTGGGCCGCGCTCGAGGGCGTGGCGCCCGATGGCATCTGCCTGTGCGCCGACGGCTCCATCTGGGTGGCCAACGCCGTCGCCGCCGAGTGCCTCCGGGTGGCCGAGGGCGGCGAGGTGCTCGAGCGTGTCGCCACCGGCCTGCGCTGCTTCGCCTGCATGCTCGGCGACGACGACCGGCGTACCCTCTATCTGGTGACCGCGCCCGAGAGCCACGCCGCCACGGCCGCCGCGGCACCCCGCGGGGCGATCGAGAGGGTGCGCACCGCCGTGCCCGGCGCCGGCCTCCCCTGACCCGTCAGCCGAGCTTGGTCAGGGCGCTGCGCAGGTGGCGCACGGCCTGGGAGATGCGCTGCTCGTTCTCGATGAGCGCGAAGCGCACGTGCCCGTCACCGCCGGGGCCGAACCCTACGCCGGGCGAGGTGGCGACGTCGGCCTCCGCGACCAGGTACTTGGCGAACTCCAGTGAGCCCATCTCGCGGTAGGGCTCGGGGATCGGGGCCCACACGAACATCGTCCCCTTGGGTGGGACCAGGCGCCACCCGATGCGGTTCAGGCCGTCGCACAGCGTGTCACGGCGCGCCTTGTAGATGTGGTTGACCTCGGCCGGGTGTTCCGGCGCCTCGTTCATGGCCACGATGGCGGCGATCTGGATGGGCTGGAAGGTCCCGTAGTCGAGATAGCTCTTCAGCTTGGTGAGCGCCTGCACGATCTCGCGGTTGCCCACCACGAACCCGACGCGCCAGCCGGCCATGGAGAACGACTTCGTCATGGTGTAGATCTCCACCGCAACGTCCTTCGCGCCGGGTACCTGGAGGATGGACGGCGGCTCGTAGCCGTCGAAGCCGAGGTCGGCGTACGCGAAGTCGTGCACCAGGACAACCTCGTGCTCACGTGCGAAGGCGACCAGCCGCTCCATGAACGAGATGTCCACGCAGGCCGTGGTCGGGTTGTGCGGGAACGAGAGCACGATCACCCGGGGCTTGGGCCACGACTCCTCCCACGCGTGCATGAGGCCGTCGAAGAAGGCCTCACCCGGGTCGGGGGCGCCGTCGTCGGCCGCTTCGGGCCCCCGCAGCGGCACCTGCCGCACGTCGGCGCCAGCGAAGAGCGGACCCCAGATGTGGATGGGGTACGACGGCGACGGCACCAGTGCCGTGTCCCCGGGGCCGACCAGCACCCACATGAGGTGCGAGAAACCCTCCTTGGCCCCGATGGTGGTCACCACCTCGCTCTCCGGGTCGAGCTCCACCCCGAACTTACGCAGGTAGAGGTCCGTGATGGCCCGGCGGAGCTTGGGGATGCCGCGCGAGGCCGAGTAGCGGTGGTTGCGCGGGTTGCGCACTGCCTCGGCGAGCTTCTCCACCGCCACGTCGGGTGACGGGAGGTCCGGATTGCCGAACCCCAGGTCGATGACGTCCCGGCCGGCTCGCCGGGCCGAAGCCTTGAGGCTGTCGATGGTGGCGAACACGTAGGGCGGCAGCCCGTTGATCCGGCGGAACTCCATCGCGCGAGTCTACGACCCCTCCCCCGCCGGCCCCGACGCACCGCCGTTCGCGTCGGGTGAGGCCGCACTCGCCGCCCGGCCCGCGTCGGCCAGCTCCTCGACGTCCACCGGCCATCCGAACACGGCCCAGGTGGCCCCGGCGCGCTGCAGCGCCACCAGTCGTTCATGCAGCGGCGAATCCGCCGGCGGCGGCGGGCCCGCCCAGGTCACCTCGACCGCCTCGGGTCCGCGGGCGCGGGCAGCGACCAGCGCCGCGTCGGCGTCCCACACGTTGAGCGCGGCGCCCGCCGCGCGCGCCTCCTCCGTGCGGCCCCTGCTGCCGCCGGCCACCCACACCGCCATCCCGTCCGCGCGCAGCCGCCGCGCCAGCTCCACCAGCGACGCCCGCCGCTCCGTCGCCGGCGGGTACGGGATCCCGTAGGCCCGGTTCTCCTCGGCGCTCAGCTTGTCCCCGGTGCCCAGTCCGGCGATGACTCGGCCCGGGGCCAGGTGCGCCAGCGCCGTGAACTGCGCGGCCAGCACGTCGTTGGGCACCAGGCCGACCCGCGCCACCAGGGTGCCCAAGCACGGCCCGCCCCCCGGGGGCGCCGCCAGCCGCGTGGCCAGCGCCCCGAGCAGCGGGAAGGGTGCCAGGGCGGGCCGCTCGGGCTGGCCCACGGGCCAGAGGTGGTCGTAGCAGAACAGCCCGTCAACCCCGGCTGCGGCCGCCGACTCGGCCACCGCGAGTGCCTCGTCGGGTGTGTCGCGGAAGGTGGGCAGGACCACGCCCGTGCGCATCACCACAGTCCGCCTGTGCGCACCGCCAGGGCAGCGCCGACGGCCCCGGCACGCTCGCCGAAGACGGCCGGCACCACCGCAGCGTGCGGGCGCCGGTCCCCGCCCTCGACCAGCGAGGCGAAGGTGGCGCGGGCGGCGTCGATCAGGACCTCGCCCGCCTGGGCCACCCCGCCGCCCAGCACGAAGCACGCCGGGTCGAGCACGGCGGCCAGGTTGGCCAGGCCGAAGCCGACCCACCAGCCCACCTCCTCGATCACCCGGCGCGCCTCGGGATCGCCGGCGGCAGCTGCCGCCGACACGTCCTCCCCCCGCACGCTCTCGGGGTCACCGGCCAGCGTCACCACCGCCCCGAGCCGCCCGGCCAGCGCGGCCTCCCGGGCCAGGACACCGAGCCCGGCCCCGGAGGCGAAGCGCTCCCAGCAGCCACGCCGCCCGCATGGGCAGGCCGGCCCGGACGGGTCCACCACCATGTGCCCGATCTCGCCGGCGAACCCGGCCGAGCCGACCAGCACGCGGCCGTCGGCGACGATCCCACCCCCGATGCCGGTGCCGAGCGTCACCATCACCACGTGCTGGTACCCGCGGGCGGCGCCCAGCGCATGCTCGGCCAGAACGGCCACGGTGGCGTCGTTCTCGATGAGCAGGTGCCGGCCGGGCAGCCGTCCGCCGACCAGCTCGGTCCAGTCGATCCCGGCCGCCTGGGGCAGGTTGGGCGCGAAGCAGAGCCGGCCCTGTCGGTCGACCATCCCCGGCGCCCCGACCCCGACGGCCGGGCTGGCTCTTCCCGGGGGCGCCGCAGAGACGCCCAGCGTGCGGTCGAGGTCGCTGACCACGGCCTCCACGGCCTCGCCGACCTCGCGCCCGGCCAGGGCGTGGCTGCCGGCCGGGGTGGGGACCCGGGCCTCGGCCACGATCCGGTCGTCCGGCGCCAGGGCGACGCCCAGGACCTTGGTGCCGCCGATGTCGATGCCGTAGGTCACGTCGGCGGCCGACGGGCCCCCGCCGGCCGTCACGACGTGGACTCGACCCGCGCCTTCAGCTCTCGCATGGCCGTCGTCATGATGCGACTGGTGGCGCGCATCTTGATGAAGCCCGGGATGGGCACGCGCAGCTCGGCCTCCAGGTGGTAGGTGACGTCAGTGCTGCCGCCCTCGCCCGGGTCGAACACATAGCTCCCGTCGAGCTTGGTGGTGATGTCCCCCTGGGTCAGCTTCCAGGCCAGCACATGCGGGGCCTCGGCGTAGTCGTAGGCCAAGGTGTAGCTGGTGCTGCGGCCGAAGGCGGCCGCCCGGAAGGTGACGAGGAGGGGGCGGCCTTCGCCGTCACGATCCTTGACCTCGATCTCCTTGATGTCCGCCGCCCACTCCGGGTACTTCTCGAGGTCGGCCGCGACCTGGAAGACGTGCTCGGGTGGCGCTGCCACGGAGATGTGCTCTGTGGCTTGATCGGCCACGGTGGTCCTTCCTTTTCGTCCTGCCCGTCCAGCGCTGTCCAGCCCTGTCCTGCCTGTCGTCTCCGCCTGTCGTCCGGTCCCGTCCGGTCCCGGGTGCTGCGAGCCATTGCCGAGCCCGAAGCCGCCGAGCGTCAGGATGCCACTCAGGCCAGGGCGGCAGCCAGCCTAGATGCGAGCACGTCGTTGTCGAATGACCCTTGGACCCGGGCCCGGGCGGCCCGACCCATGCGGCGACGGCGGCGCGGGTCGGCCAGCAGGCTGCGCAGGGCTTCTGCGACGGCCCCCGGGTCGCCGGGGTTCCGCACGACCAGGCCAGTCTCGCCGTCGAGGACGGCCTCGGATGCCCCGCCGCTGTCGCCCGCCACCTGGGGCACCCCGGCGGCGGCCGCCTCGAGGAACACGATGCCGAAGCCCTCCTGCTCCAGCCCGAGCCACCGCGTGCGGCAGGCCATGACGAACACGTCCGCCGCGCCGAGGAGGCTGGCCCGGTCCTGGTCGCCGACCCGGCCCAACACGCGCACGTCGGCCGGGCTGCGGGCTGCCTGGCGCTGGAGCCGCTCCAGCTCCCGGCCGTCCCCTGCGATCGCCACCACCAGGTCGGGGTACGAGGTGGCGAGGCGCCCGGCCGCCTCGATCAGGACGTCCATCCCCTTGCGCGGCACGAGGCGACTCACGCTCACCACCAGCGGCCCCCGGTCGGGCAGGCCCAGCCGGCGCCGGGCGGCCCGGCGCCCGGGGGCGGCGAGCGGCTCCGTCGCGCCCACGTCCACCCCGGGCGGGATCTCCACCATGCGCGGCACGCGCCGCGGGGGCGACGCGGAGTCCCTCCGCCGCCGGGTACCCGCCGGCGGAGACGATCACCTCCGCTCCGTGCAGCACGTGGGCCAGGGCAGCCCTGGACCCGGGGACACGACCGGGCACGGCCACCTCGGCCCCGTGCAGGATTACCCCGTAGGGCACCCCTACGTGGGGGCCGAGCAGCCCGAGCGGGAGGACGGGGTCGAGCAGGACCAAGTCGACCGCGTACCGGGCCACCCGCGCCCGCACCGCGGCCAGCGCGGAAGGGGTCGGGAAGAAGAGGATGCGCCCGGGCACCCGCTCGATGCGCACGCCGCGCGCCGCCTGCGCCGCGTCGAACGCGGCGGCGCCCTCGTCCGACGTGGCGGTGAGGACGACGTAGGAATCCGGGTCGAGCCGGCTCCAGATGTCCCAGAGGTAGTTCTGGATCCCGCCCACCTTCGGCGGGAAGTCGTTGGTGACGAGCAGGTGGCGCCTCACCGGGCGCCGCCGTTGCGTTGTCCGGCGGCGCGCGCCGGACCGACACACGCAGTCGGCTGCTCAGCCGACGCGGCTCGAGAAGCGCAGCTCGGGCACGAGCCCGGCGCGGCCGAGCATGCGCATGGCGCGGGCCTCGTCGGCGTCGATGACCACGGCGTCGTCGGCCTCCCGCCCCAGCAGGAAGCTGACCACGCAGTCGTCGCAGGCCGCGCTCGCCCGCAGTGCGCAGCAGTCGCAGTCGATGGTGAGCACGCCCTCGGGTTCGGGTGCGACGACCCCGAGGTCGACGCGCACGGTGGGCCTCCCGGAACCAGCGTCGTCGGAACCAATGTCATCGGAGTCGTTGAGGTCGTTGAGGCGGGTGTCCCTGGATGTCGGCATGGTGTTGACCCTCCTTGTCGAGGATCAGCATGGACGGGGGGTGTGACAGCGGCGGCCGGCACGTGCTCAGGGCTCCGGTACAGGGCCGGTCGCCGCCTGGCGCGCCACGCGGCCCGTCTCCTCGACGCCCCAGGCCACGCTCTCGGCGCGCACGCCGTCCGCCGCCGCGACGACGAGGAACGGCGGACCCGCCACCCGGTAGTGGCGGTAGGCGTCCGAGCTCATGACCACCTCGACCCCGGGCCGCCTGCCCGCTTCGCCGGCCAGGGCGGCGACCGCGGCGGCATCCTCGCTGCCCTGGTCCCGAGTCACCACCGCCACGCGGGCCGTGTCGGTCAGGGCCGCAGACAGTGTGGCCAGGCCCTCCCAGAGGTCCCGGCAGCCGAGGCATCCCGACGAGAGGAACAGGAGCAGCACGGGTTCCTTCTCTTCCTCCACGCCGATCCGGCACGGGGTCCCGTCCGGCCGGGCGCCCACCACGTCGCGGGGCGCCGTGGTCGGGCGTCCCGTGGTCGTGGGGATCGGTCGCAGCCGGCGCAGGATGTCGGCCGGCGGCTCCTTCACGTGACCGTCGACGCTGCGCCCGGCAGATCCAGCTCATCGCCGGCGATCTCGACGACGCTGCGCCCGTGGCCGCACCACCGGCACACCACCTCGTCGACGTGGTGCGACAGCATCTCTTCGTCCTCGACGACCAGGTCGCCCCCCACCGTGTAGTGGTAGAAGGCCTTCGTCTGCTGCGAGACGGTGACGTCGAAGCGGGTGAGGTTGCCGCAACCGTCACAGCGGTATCGGGGGAGGCTCACGCGCTCCACGGTACCCTGCGCCGCCGGGTCCGCCCTCCGGGCGGCGGGTGCGTGCCTGCTGCGTGCGGGCCGCGTCAGATCCGGTCGAGCAGCTCGCTCTTCTTGGCGGCGAATTCGTCCTCGGAGAGGATGCCGCGCCGCCGCAGGTCGTCGAGCTCGATCAACCGGTCCCGGATCTCGGCCGGCTCCGCCTTCTGGCCGGACCCGGTGGAGGGAGCGGGCGCCGGCGGCGACTCGACCCCGAAGGGCGGAGTGTCGTCGTCGGGTGAGCCGTCGGCACGGTCCTCTGCAGGGGGGTCTGTCCGCTCCTCTTCGCCCCGCGCCCGAGCCGCGCCCCGGCTCGGGTGCGGCTCGTGCGGGCGCAGGTCCGCGGGGATCTCCTCGCGGCGCCCTCCGCCCACGATCTCGTTGATCTGCGAGTTGATGACGCGCTGGACGACCGCCGGCTTGCGCATGTACTCGAGCGTGAGGGTGTCGTCGTCGCCTTGGACGTCGATCACCAGGCTCCCCGTCTGCAGGACGCGCTCGACCATGCTCTGACGGATGTTGACCTCCACGATGCGCTGGAGGCGCAGCTGCACCGTGTCGCGCCCGACGATGCCCTGGCGCACCAGGATCCTCGTCGACGTCAGCGCCACGTCGTAGGACTTCCAGCGCACGAACCGCCCCAGCAGCCACAGGGCAGGGACGAGGGCCAGGATCAAGAAGGGGTAATTGGTCCAGCCCGGCGGGTTGTGCCAGACGATGAGCAGCACGATGATCCCTACCCACACGCCGATTGAGGTGAACAGCGGGCCGAAGAGGAAGATCCAGTGGGGATGCATCTCGGCCAGCAGCTCCTCGTCCTCGTTGAGGAACTTCCGAGGCAGGGCCATCGCGCCCACAGTACCGGCGCCCGGCGGCCACACCTGGCCATCGTCGACACCGCGTAGGGTGGGCCCGTGCCCTACGCGGAGGTCGAGCCCGAGGAGGTCAAGGCGCGCCTGGCCCGTGGCGAGGAGGTCTTCCTGGTCGACGTGCGCGAGGCCGACGAGGTGGCGGCTTGGGCCTACCCGATCGGCGTGCACATCCCCCTCGGCGAGCTCTCCTCCCGGGTCGACGAGCTCCCGCGCGACGCCACCATCGTGGTGGCGTGCCACATGGGTGGACGCTCGGCCCAGGCGGCGCACGCGCTGAGCGACGCCGGCTGGTCGGCCGAGAACCTCACCGGCGGCATGCTCGCCTGGGTGGCCGGCGAGCCCTCGGGGGCTGAGCCCGGGCGCTGAGGTCCTCGGAGTTGCGGCGCGGACGGGACGCCGCGTCGGCTCGTCCACGGGTGTGGACCGCCTCAAGCCGGCGTGGGAGGATGCACGCGTCTGGCAAATCCGGAAGGGGGCTTGCGATGAGTCCCGGGCAGATGCTGCAGCGGCGGACCCCGGCGGGCGGGGGGAGTCGGAACGGCGCGGCGCGAACCTTTTCGGCGGGCGTCGGCACCCGCGCCACCAGCCTGCTGCTCACCGCGGGCCTCGTCGTCGCCTCGCTCGTCGTCGGGTGGTTGGTCTGGAGCGTCTCCGAGTGGCGGCGCGGCCGCAACCCCGGCTACCGGCTCACCGGGCTGCGGATCGTCCGGCGAGCCGACGGGACGTCGGCCGGCTTCTGGCGCTGCTTGCTGCGCGAGATCTGCTGCCTCGTCCTCCTGCTGCCGACGATCGTCGGCTGCTGCCTCCTCGCCGCCGCCTTCCTCATGGGTGCGTCCCCACCCGACGACCTCTTCGGCCGGTCACGACGCGCCCCCTGGGACGTACTCACGGGCACCGACGTGGTCGGCGGGACTCCCCCGCCGCCGCGCCGAGCCGCGTACGCCCTAGGCGAGTTCCACCCCGGATCGGGACCCGAGCGACAGAATTGACGCCGCGGCAAGAGCCTCCGCCACCTTCACACCCGGCGCGCACGAGCCGCATCAAGAGTGCGCTGCGCACACTGCGTCAGTGGACGCCGAATCCACAAGTGCCGGATATGTGGCCGCGAGACGCTCAGCAGCGGTAGCCGGGTTCTCGCCTGACGCGAGCGACGGTCGGAATCAGCGTCGAGGTTGGATTCGGTCATGTTCGTCCATCCGCTGGCGCGGGTCGGGCTTTGCCGTAGAGCTCGTACTGCCCGTATTTCACGAAGACGTCGAGTAGCTCCAGGTGCGTGTGCGTGTAACGCATGAGGGGGCTTCGGTTCAGATCGGCATCCCGACCCGTTCTATCCCAGAGCTGGATGATGTTGGGGCTGACCAGCACGCAGGGCCGACGTGCCCGCTCCAGCCTGGTGACTGCAGCCTCCTCCTGCTGCGAAGTGAGGAGCTTCCACCACTGGGTCGTGTTGAAGTCCGTCGGCGGGTCCTGCTCGGAGAAGAAGTAGAAGGAGTTCACTCCCGGGATGCTTTCGAACGCCGAACAGTGTGCCTTCAGGGCGCTCGTGACGTCTCGGTAGTTGACGATCTGGGCAGACGGGAGCCTCAACGACTCCCCGCCGGGGAGACCCAACCGAGGCTGGTCGTAGTACAGCGTTCGCTCCTGCAAGAAGGCCCGGCCCTGGGGCAGCGCCACAGGGACGAGCACCACGAGCGCCGCGACCGCGACGGCAAAGGACGCCGCGTGTCGTCGCACTGCGTTCGACGTCCGGTGCCCCAGGCTCGTCGTCATCATTTCCAACCCGTCCGAAATGCACAGCATCGAGACGGGAACGAGGAGAAGACATGCCCACGTGAGCTGACTCCCCGCGCCTGGGAACGCCTCCAGGAACCCGAGCACACCCGCCGTACAAATGGCGACCCTCTCAAACGAGAGCACATCGTCAGTGCGCGAGCGCGGCACGAGCGCGATCCACGCCAACGGGAGCGTCAAGTCCTGGTACTGGAAAGGGGGTACCAAGGGCGAGTTCGGGATCTCCCCGACTACGGCGACCGCGAGCACGCACCCCACGGCGATCCTGACCACGGCGCCCGGGATGTAGCCGCTGCGCACCACGACGACAGCAAGAACGGCACAAAGGCCGGCTACCAGGACATCCGCATGTGTCGACGGCAATGGGATCGTCGCCACTCGTGCCAGTCCGCGTTGGCTGAGCAATGCTCCGCTGACGAACTCGCCCAACGAGGTGCCGTTGATCAGGACACCGACGGTCACCACGATGAATGTGGCGGCACCGGCGCCCACGCACCACCGGACACCGTCGATCCTGACCGGTTGCGCCGGCCGGCGCCTGAGGCCGATCACCGTGAGGAGGCCCACGAGCGCGAAGAGCTCGATGAAGAGATACCGCTGAACCCAGTGCCTGCCGACGATCTGCGCCATCAAGAGGACGGGAACGGCAAGCAGAGCCATCCCTCCGACGACTCGGCGCCAAACGATGTATCGATCGCTCGGCCAGCAGACGATGAGGGCGTACACGACTCCCCCGGCGAAGAAGAGCCCGACGTTGATCTTGGTTAGCACCGCGGCCATCGTGAACAGGCCGATTATGGACATGCCGAGCCGCCATCTCCCGCGGAACGCCACGGCGACGCCGAGGACGGCGAAGGCCACGAAGAGGTGGGCGAGGCCCGCCGGCTCCATCGGCTCCTTGACGAGCGACAACAGGAGCACGAAGCTCAGTCCTTGAGCCAGGAGACCCAACAGCACGCGGTGTGTCAGCCAATAGACCGAGATGCCGAAGACCAAGCTCGTCAGGACCCAGACAGCGAGCGTGCACGCGCGTCCCGTGTCCGGGACGATGGGGAGCCTGGTGATCGAATAGATCAGTGACCAGAATTCGTAGTACAGGGGCCCAACCTGGGCGAAGGTATCGTGATAGAGGCTCCCGTGAAGGTGATAGGAGCGCAGAGAGATCAGCCAATAGCCCTCGTCGTCGTAATACTGATCTTGGTTGTGCATGGGGAAGTACGCCAGGTAGGCGCACAGTCCGGACAGCAGTGCGAACGATCCCGCAGCCACGGCTTTCGCGCCCGAACGGGACGGTCTCACGCCGTTCCTTTCGAGCTGGGGCGCTTCGACGCTCGGCTCCCAAACAGTCCTTGTCAGCACGGATGGGTTCTCGCTCAACGTCTCCACGGGTGACGGCGACTTACCCTTCAACGCCAGGCGGGCCACACCGTGGGGTGGCGGTCACATGCGCGACATCAACCGACGGTGCGTCGCCATGGGCCATCAGCGGCAAGATTACGCGATCGTGCCCGAACGGGTGCACCACCTCCACGATGGCCGAAGACCAGACTAGAGATGCATTCCACGACGTGCGGCACTTCGCCGGGACGATGGCCGCTCAGGCGAGAGCCACGGTGCGCGATCTCATGGCACGGCTCGGCTGGTCCTCGCCCGACATGGTTCTCCGATGCATGCACACGTCACCAGAGCGGGACGCGTCCATCGCGTCGGAGATGGAAAACCTGGCAAATTTGCGTCCGTTCGCGTCCGGGCCCAAGGCAAGGACAAGTCCATGGTCCCTCATCAGGGAGTTCGTAGGGCTGGTGGGGATCGAACCCACGACCCAAGGATTATGAGTCCTCTGCTCTGACCACTGAGCTACAGCCCCGGAGGTGCGCCCAGCATAGGGAGCGCCCTCGGCATGATGGTTGACGTGGTGCCCGGCTCCCTGCGTCGTGTCGCGTCGTCGGCCACGGGCCCGTGGATCGTGCTCGGGATCACCCTTGCATGGGGCCTCGTCGAGCTTCGACCGGAGCTGCACGCGGTGCCCTACCTCGACGACAGCTCGCTGCACCAGCAGATGGTCCGCGTCGCCGCGGCCCGCATCCGCGCCGGCCACCTGCCTCTCACCAGCTGGTTCCCCTACCTCGGGTTGGGCTCGCCGCACTTCTTGCACTACCAGAGCCTGCCCTCGGTCGTCTCGGGCGCCGTCGGCACCGTGGGGGATCCCGACACCGTCTTCCGCTGGTCGCTCTACCTGCTGCTCGCGCTCTGGCCGCTCACCGTGTACTGGGGGGCGCGCCTGTTCGGGCTGAGCCGCTGGACGGCGGCCGCCGCGGCGGCGGTGTCGCCGCTCCTGTCGTCGGCGGCGGGCATCGGGTACGAGATGAAGGCCTACGTGTGGGTCGGCTACGGCGTGTGGACCCAGCTGTGGGCGTCGTGGACCCTCCCCCTGGCGTGGGGGTTCTCCTTCCGGGCCCTGCGCTCGCTGCGCGCCGCGCTGCCTGCCGTGGTGTTCATCATGCTGACGGTCGCGCTGCACTTCGAGACCGGCTACCTGGCCTTCGTGGCACTCGTCGTGTGGCCCTTCCTCGTCCCCTCGGACCTGTGGCGCAGGCTCGGGCGCGCCATCGTCCTGGGCGTGGCCGCGCTCGCCGCCTCGGCCTGGGTCATCGTGCCCGTGCTGCAGCAGTCTCACTGGGCGGCGCGCAACCAGGTGCTCGAGGCCACCGGGCTCGAGAACGGCTACGGCGCCGGCCAGATGCTCTCGTGGCTCTTCGGTGGGCAGCTCTACGACGCCGGGCGCTGGCCGGTGGTCACCGCGCTCGTCGCCGTGGGGATCGTCGCCTGCGTGGCGCGCTGGCGGACCTTCGTGGCCGGGAGGGCACTGCTCGCCATGTGGGTGGTCACGCTCCTCATGACCTTCGGCCGCACGACCTTCGGCGCCCTCTACGACATCGTGCCCGGGTCGGGCGACGTGTTCATCCGGCGCTTCCAGATGGGCGTCCACCTGTCGGGCATCCTCCTGGCCGGCATCGGCCTGGCCTGGCTGGGGCGCCTCTCCCTCGAGGCCCTGCTCCGGCTCGTGCCGCCCGGCCGGGCGGCCTGGTCGACCCGCCCGGCCGGCCGGGGCCTGGTGGCCGGCCTCGGCGTCGTGGCCCTGGTGGTGGTGCTGGCCCCGGCCTGGACCTCCATGGACGACTACGCCTCGCACAACGCCACGAACATCGACCTGCAGACCAGCATCGGCGCCGAACAGCAGCCCCAGATCGATCGCCTGCTCGACTACGTGCGTGCCCACCCGCGCGGACGCGTGTACGCCGGCCAGCCGACCAACTGGGGCAACGACTTCCTCGTCGGAGCCGTCCCCGTGTTCAAGTACCTCGAGTCCCGGGACGTCGACGAGGTCGGCTACACGCTGCGCACGGCCTCGCTCATGACCGACCCCGAATATTGGTTCGACGACGCCAACCCGGGCGACTACCCGCTGTTCGGCATCGGGTACCTGATCGTGCCCGAACGCACCGCGCCACCGGTCCCGGCCGAGAAGGTCACCTGCTCGGGTCTCTACTGCCTGTACGCGTTGCCCGATCCCGGCTACATCCACGTGTACGACACCGTGGGTTCGCTCACCGCGACGCGCGCCAACGTGGGCTCCCAGAGCCGCACGCTGCTCGGCGCGCCGCTCCTGACGTACCAGCGCGACCTCACGGTCGGCTTCAACGGGAGCCCCGCCGCCGAGCCCACCGCTCCGGGGGGAGGCGGGCTACGCGGCCCACCCGGGCACGTGGTGGTCCAGCACGCCGACCTGGCCGACGGCCGAGCCGGCGCCGTGGTCCGGACGAGCCGCCGGGCCACCGTCGTGCTCAGCGCCTCCTACGACCCGGGCTGGCGGGCCACCGTCGACGGCCGGCCCGCTCCCACCGTGATGGTGGCGCCGGCCCTGGTGGGGGTCGTCGTGGGGCCCGGCGCGCACACGGTGGCCTTCCGCTACGAGGGGTACGGCTCCTATGGCGCGCTCTTCGCGTTGTCCTTCGCCGTCCTCGTCCTCCTGGCGGCCGGACCGCTGTTGTGGGGGCGCCTGCGCCGCACGCGGGGCGACCACGGCCCCGGCACCTGAGCACCCGGGCCCCTCGGCGCTACTGCAGGTAGCCCTCGACGGTGCCGGGCGACCGCTCGCTGGCCGTGTCGGGGTCCTGGCCGGCGTGGCGCTTGGCCCGCCGTTGGCGCAGCACGTCCCACAGCTGGTCCAGAGTGATCTCGAGTTGGCGCTTGCGCGCCTGTTCCTCGTCGCTCAGGCCCTCGCCGACGTGGGCCTCCTCGAGGCGTTGCTCCTCGGCGGCCAGCTCGCCGATGTGGTGCACGATCTCGCTGTCGCTGTCGTCCATGCCCACCAGTCTGCCCTCAAGCCGCCTCTGCCGTCTCGGCCGCCGCGAGATCCGCCGCCGCACCCGGGCCCGAGAGGGCCGGACCGAGCACGTCGGCGATGGTGGCGGCCAGGTGGAACGTCATGGCGTCGCGCACCTCTTCGGGGACGTCCTCGAGGTCGGGGCCGTTGCGCTCCGGCAGCACCACCTCGGTCAGGCCGGCTCGATGCGCGGCCAGCACCTTCTGCTTCACCCCGCCGATCGGCAGCACCCGCCCCTGGAGCGTCACCTCGCCGGTCATCCCGACGACGGGCCGCACCGGCACGCCGCGCAGCAGGCTGACCAGCGCGGTGGTCATGGTGACCCCCGCAGAAGGCCCGTCCTTGGGGACCGCGCCCGCCGGCACGTGCACGTGGAAGCGCTTGCCACTGAACGAGCCCGGCTCGATCCCGAGCTCGGCCGCGTGCGAGCGCACGTAGGAGAGGGCGATCTCCGCCGACTCCTTCATGACGTCACCCAGCTGCCCGGTGAGCGTGAGGCCCTCGGGGCCGTCAGCCACGCTGGCCTCGACGAAGAGGACGTCGCCGCCGGCGCCGGTCACGGCCAGGCCGGTGACGACGCCGGGCACGGAGGTCCGGTCGGCCGCCTCGAAGAAGAAGTGGGCCCGTCCGAGCCAGCCCCGCACGTCGCCGGCGTCGACCACCACGGGTGCTTCCTGCTCGCCCGAGGCGAGCTTGGTGGCCACCTTGCGTAGCAGCTTGCCCAGCTCGCGCTCGAGGTTCCGCACTCCCGCCTCACGGGTGTAGTCGGACACGACGACGCGAAGAGCGTGGTCGGTGACCGTCACCTCGTCGTCGCGCAGCGCGGCCCGGGTGAGCTGCCGACGCAGCAGGTGGTGCCGGGCGATCGAGACCTTCTCGGACTCGGTGTACCCGTCGATCCGGATCACCTCCATGCGGTCCAGCAGCGGACCGGGGATGGTCTCGCTCACGTTGGCCGTAGCGATGAAGAGCACCCGCGAGAGGTCGAGGTCGACCTCGAGGTAGTGGTCGCGGAACGTGTGGTTCTGGGCCGGGTCGAGCACCTCGAGCAGCGCCGAGGACGGGTCGCCCCGGTAGTCCGCGCCGATCTTGTCGACTTCGTCGAGCACGATGACCGGGTTCATGGTCCCCGCCTCGCGGAGCGCGCGCACCAGGCGGCCCGGCTGGGCGCCCACGTAGGTGCGGCGGTGCCCGCGGATCTCGGCCTCGTCGCGCACACCGCCGAGCGAGACGCGCACGAACTTGCGCCCGAGCGCGCGTGCCACCGACTCGCCGAGCGAGGTCTTTCCCACACCCGGCGGGCCGACCAGTGCGAGGATCGCCCCCGACCCCCGCCCGTCGACTGGGGCCAGCCCACGCTCGGCCTGCAGCTTGCGCACGGCCAGGTGCTCGAGGATGCGCTCCTTGACGTCCTCGAGCCCGTCGTGGTCCGCCTCCAAGATCCGCGAGGCCTCGCCAATGTCGAGCCGGTCCTCGGTCTCGGTGCCCCATGGGATCTCGAGCACGGTGTCGAGCCACGTCCGGATCCAACCCGTCTCGGGGCTCTGGTCGCTGGTGCGCTCGAGCTTGTCGACCTCGCGCTCGACCGCCTTGCGGACGTGCTCGGGCAGCTCGCGGCTCTCCAGCTTGGCCCGGTAGTCGTCCGGGTCGCCCTCGGCGCCCTCACCCGGCTCCCCACTCAGCTCCTTGAGCTCCTTGCGGATGGCGTCGAGCTGACGGCGCAACAGGAACTCGCGCTGCGTCTTCTCCATGCCCTCCTCGACGTCGGTCTTGATCTTCTCCCGCAACGCCAGGTCGGCCAGGGTGTCACGGGCCCAGCCGAGGACGAGCCGAAGCCGCGTCTCGACGTCGAGCGTCTCGAGCACCTCGACCTTCTGGCTCAGCGACAAGTCCGGCGAGTAGCCCGACACGTCGGCCAGGCGACTGGGGTCGGTGATCTCGCGCAGCTGGGCGGCGATGCGCCCGGCCCCGCGGCTGTGGAGGATGTTCTCGAGCACCGCCCGGTACTCGCGGGCCAACTCGGTCACAACCGGCGTCGGCTCCGGCTCGGCCACGGGCTCGGCCTCCACCCACAGGGCGTCGCCCGTACCCGGGATCCCGGTCCCGATCACGGCGCGGCGGTCCCCGCGGACGGCCGCGGCGTTGAGGCCGCCCGGCAGCTCGCCCTCCTCCATGACCTCGGCGATCACGCCGACCGTGGCGAACCGGCCCTCGATGTGGGGCACCAGCAGCAGGCGCCCCCCGGCCGAGCGGGCCGACTCGACGGCGGCTCGGGCCTCACCCGACTCGAGCGCCATGGTGAAGACCATCCCCGGCAGCACCACCCCCGAGGTGAGCGGGAGCAATGGGAGTGTCACGTTTTCGTTCGTCATCGGGTTCCCCTTCGGGTCCACATCCTTTGACTGCTCAACAATCAAGGCGGAGGCGACATTCCCGACCCCTCGCCGGCCCCGTCTTGACCAGCTCCCCTCCGCGCGCCGGTCCTCGCTGACCAGGCCCTTGAGCCCGTCCGCCCGGACACCTGTCTCCGCCCGTATACGGCGGCTCGGGGCACTTCTCGCGCGCCGTATACGGCCGGGGGCAACGCCGCGTATACGGCGCGACGGCAATCCCCCCGCCCGGCGTATACGGTCGGCACCGGCCCTCCGCCTCGGCATCCCCGGGCGGACCCCGCCGCACCGCCGGGCCGCCTTCCCGGGGCCCTACGCTGGGCCTGTGAGCACCCTGGAACCGGGCGCCTCGCCCGGCACGACCCTGGCGCCGGCCCGACCCGAGCCGGACCTCGACGACGGCGACCACGACCGCATGGCCCACATCGTCCTGGAGGGCTACACGCCCAAGGAAGGCGACTTCGTCTCGGTCGGTCCGAGCGTGGTCGAGGGCATGGTCAACCAGACGCCGGTGCGGGCGCTGTGCGGAAAGGAGTGGGTCCCCGGGCGCAACCCGGCCCGCTACGGCCTGTGCCCGACGTGCAAGGAGATCGCCGAGTCCATGGGCTGGCAGATCCCGGCCAGCTGATCGACGCCGCACATCACACCGCGCGGACGTGTCGCGCACACATGTGAGCGATCCGATCCGGGGCGCTACCGTGCGTCACACCCGACGCACCCGACGCACTCGACACACCCGACATCCCGACGACACTCAACGACCGTGCCGCCCACCGGCCGGCGGGAGGATCCGTGGCCCAAGTCAGCTTCGACGACGTGACCAAGCGCTTCGGCGACACCACGGCGGTCGACGGCCTCACGCTGTCGGTCTACGACGGCGAGCTGCTCGTGCTGCTCGGCTCGTCGGGCTGCGGCAAGACGACGGCGCTGCGGCTGGTGGCCGGCCTCGAGGAGGTCACCGGAGGCACCGTGTCCATCGGCAACCGTGTGGTCAACGAGGTGGATCCCAAGGACCGCGACGTGGCCATGGTGTTCCAGAGTTACGCGCTCTACCCCCACCTCACCGTCGGGCGGAACATCGAGTTCCCGCTGCGCCAACGAGGGGTGGAAAAGGAGGACCGCGCATCCAAGGTGGCCAAGGCGGCCGAGACGCTCGGTCTGGCCGAGCTCCTCGACCGCAAACCCGCGCAGCTCTCGGGCGGCCAGCGCCAACGGGTGGCGTTGGCACGCGCCATCGTCCGCGAGCCCACCGTCTTCTTGATGGACGAGCCGCTGTCCAACCTCGACGCGGCGCTGAGGGTGCAGACCCGGGCCGACATCGTCGAGCTCCAGGCGCGGCTCCACACCACCACCCTCTACGTCACCCACGACCAGGTGGAGGCCATGACCATGGGCCACCGCATCGCCGTCATGAGCGAGGGCAAGCTCCAACAGGTGGCCGCGCCCGAGGACCTCTACGCGCGGCCGGCCAACGCGTTCGTGGCCCACTTTCTGGGTAGCCCCGGGATGAACCTGATCGAGGGGCTGCTGGTCGACAACGGGACGCCCGGCACCTTGTGCGTCGCCTTCCCGGGCGCCTCGGTTCCGCTCCCGCCCGCAGTGGCCGGCGCGGTGCGGGGCAGCGGGCCCGACGTGGTGCTCGGGCTCCGGCCCGAGGCGCTGCACCTGGCCCAGGACGGATCGATCTCGGCCACCGTCGTCATCGTCGAGCTGCTGGGCGCCGAGACCCACGTCATCTGCCACACCGAGACAGGGGCCAGAGTGATCGTGCGTCAGGGCGCCAACGCGGCCAAACCTGGCCTCGGTGAGCCGGTGCGCATCGGGGTCGACACCGACCCGGACGCGTACCACCTCTTCGACGCCGGGACCGGAGACCGGTTGGGGCCCGCGGCATGAGCACGCCGGACGCGATTTCGCCGGGAGGATCTCCGGAGCCGGCGGCCGTCCCCGCTTCGGGCGACCGCCCGGCCACCCTGCGGTCGAGGCGGCGGCGGGAGTCCGCTCTGGCCTATCTCCTGCTGCTCCCGGCCATGGTGCTCTTCGGCGTGTTCTCCTTCTATCCGTTCTTCCGCAACTTCAAGCTGATGCTCTACGAGACGCCGCCGGTCCCTGGCGTCCCGGCGCACTACGTCGGTCTGCACCAGATCATCCCGACGATCACCTCCACGCAGTTCACCCAGAGCCTGGTGACGACGATCGTGTTCGTCCTGCTGGTGGTCCCCATCAGCCTCATCCTCGGGCTGGCGCTCGCTGTTGCCGCGCACCGCAGGCTCAAGGGCATGGGCGTCTACCGGATGATCTTCTCCTCCACGGTGGTCAGCTCGGTGGCGGTCGCATCGGTCGTCTTCGGGACGCTGCTCAACCCGGTCGTCGGGCTCTTGCCGTGGCTGGGCATCAACCCCAACCCGCCCGCGCTCGAGAGCACCACGTGGGCCCTCCCCTCGGTGGCGCTAATCACGGTCTGGCAGTTCCTCGGCCTCTCCTTCATCATCATGTCGGCGGGCCTGCAGTCGGTTCCCGACGAGCTGCTCGAGGCGGCGCGCATCGACGGCGCCGGCGCGTGGACCCGGTTCTGGCGCATGACGGTGCCGCTCCTGTCGCCGACCATCTTCTTCGGCGTGGTCGTGAGCACGATCTACGCCTTCCAGGCGTTCGGCGCGGTCGACATCCTCATCGGGCCGCAGAATTCGGCGCGCCTGCACACCAACGTCCTCATCTACAACATCGTGAACACGTTGCAAATCGACAACAACGCCGGTTCGGCCGCCGTCATGGCCACGGTCCTGTTCTTGATCCTGCTCGGACTGACCGTCCTACAGATGCGGTTCCTCGAGCGAAGGGTGAACTATGCCCGCTGAGGACACTTCCGTGACGATCCTGCCACCACATGAGCGCCTCAAGACCCGGCGGCGCCTTCGGACCATCGGCAGCTACACCGTGCTCACCGCGGCGGCCATCGTCGTGCTCTTCCCGATCTACGTCACGATCGTCAATTCGCTCCTCGCGCCCGACCAGCTCGTCGAGCAGCCACCACCGTTGATCCCGACCAACCCGCAGTGGCACAACTACACCCAGGCGTGGACCACGGGTCAGATGTCCAAGTACGTGCTGACCTCCGTCGTCATGACAGCCATCATCGTGGTCGGGCAGCTGGTCACCTCCATCCTGGCCGGCTACGCATTCGCGTTCTTGCAATTCCCCCTCAAGCGCACGCTCTTCGTCGTCTGCCTGGCCACGTTGATGATCCCGCTCGAGGTGACCTTCATCACCAACCTCCAGACGGTCACAACGCTGCACTGGTTCAACACCTACGCGGGGCTGGCGATCCCGTTCCTGGCCACCGGGTTCGGGATCTTCCTCCTCCGCCAGGCCTTCCTGCAGATCCCGCGCGACCTCCAGGAGGCGGCCCTCCTCGACGGCTATGGCCACCTGCGCTTCATGACCCGGGTGGCGGTGCCGCTCGCCCGCCCCTCACTGGCCGCGCTCGGGGTGTTCTCCTTCCTCGCCGCGTGGAACCAGTACCTGTGGCCGCTGGTGTCGACGGGCGGCACCACGCCGCTGTACACGGTCCAGATCGGGCTGAAGCAGCTTCTCGGCAGCCAGGTCACCCAGATCCCGGTGTCGCTCGCCGGCGCCGTGATTGCCTTCGTGCCGCTGGTGATCCTCCTCCTGGTCTTCCAGAAGCAGCTCGTGCGCAGCCTCACCGCCGGCGCCGTCAAGTAGCAGCCCCCCGAGGCGGCCCCCCGGGGGGCTGGTCGTGAACTGCGGGTGAACCGGACCGCCCCTGCCCGCGTGGGTCGCCCGCGCCGGTGCTAGGCAATAGGCATGGCTCTGGGCATGCGCACGACTCACCTCACCCGATTCCTGGCCGCAGCCGTGTTCGTGGCGTCGGCCACGGTGGTCACGACCACGGCCGCCGTCGCCGGCGTGTCACCCGCCGGCGCGGCCAGCCTGCCCAGCTGCAACCTGAACGCCCTCAAGAACCACAAGGGGACGGTGAACATCACCTTCTGGGAGTCGGCCAACTCGGCCAACCTGACGACCCTCCAGGGCCTGACGAGCGCGTTCAACTCGTCGCAGTCCAAGGTCCATGTGACCCTGGTGACCCAGAACGGCTACGACGACACGTGGCAGAAGTACACGGCCGGACTCTCCAACGGGCAGCTGCCGGCCGCCGTGCAGCTCGAGGACCAGCGCACACAGGCGGCCATCGACACCGGGTCGTTCCTGCCCGTCCAGTCCTGCATGAACGCGGCCAAGTACCCGACCAGTGACTACCTGCCCCGCCCGCTGGCCTACTGGAAGGTCAACGGCGTGCAGTGGGCGCTCCCCTTCGCCGTCTCGGCGCCGATCCTCTACTACAACCAGACCGCGTTCTCGAAGGCCGGCCTCAACCCGGCGTTGCCCCCGGCCACGCTCTCCCAGATGGTGGCCGACGCCAAGGCCCTCAAGCAGTCGGGCACGGGCATGGGGCTGGTGCTCGATCCGTGGCACCTCGAGACGTGGCTGGCCACGGCCAACCAGCTCTTCGTGAACAACAAGAACGGACGGTCGGGGCGGGCCACCAAGGGCGTGTTCAACACACCGACCGCGGTCAACATCTTCAGCCAGCTCTCGACGCTGGTGCGCTCGGGCTACGCCACCACAAACCCGTCGACCGGTCCTAGCGCGTACGACAACCTGCTCGGCATCGGAAGCGGCAAATACGGCATGACCATCGAGACCTCGGCCGCGCTCGGGACGGTGACCAAGCTGCTCTCCGGCGGGCAGTACGCCAACGTGAAGATCGGCCTGGGCGCCTTCCCGGTGTACAGCTCGTCGATCCAGGGGGGCGTCGAGCCGGGCGGGTCGGGCGTGTACATCTCCAACAAGGTGCCGGCGCTCCAGCAGGCCGCCGCCTGGCAGTACCTCTCCTACCTCTGCAACACGCAGAGCCAGGCCACGTGGGCGGCGGGGACCGGGTACATCCCAGTGCGCAAGTCCTCGGCGCAGACGGCGACCGTGCAGCACCTCTGGGTCACCCAGCCGGGCTACAAGATCGCCTACAACGAGATCAACAACGGGGCCAACACGCCGGCCACCTCCGGCTCGGTCATCGGCCCCTACGCCGACGTGCGCACCGACGTCTTGAACGCCGAGATCTCGATGTTCACCCAGGGCGTCGCCCCATCGAAGGCCGTGCAGTCGGCCACGCAGAACGTCAACTCGACCATCGCCGACTACAACCACCGGCTCGGCGTCGGCTGACCCGCGGGCTCCGGCCCGGACCGGTGGACCTGAGAGCGGGGGAACCCCCAGTTCAGCCCTATGGGTGGGTATTCTCGCCCGGATGGTCGTGCAGGACACCGAGGGGGTCGCGCTCGCCGCCTACCGGGTGGTCTTCGAGCACAGCCCCGACGGGGTGCTCATCCACGCGCCCGACGGCCGGATGCTCGCCGCCAACCGCGCCGCGTGCACCATGCTCGACCGCACGGCAGAGCAGCTCTGCGCGCAGCCCTTCGACGGTCCGGGCGGGCTGGTCGACCAGGAGGACCCGCGTTGGGCGCTCGCGGTGGCCGAACGGCGGCGCAGCGGCGTGTCGACCGGCGTGTATCGAATGCGCTCGGGCAGCGGGCGGTTCGTCGAGCTCGAGATGACGACGCGCGCCTTCCGGAGCGACGACGGGAGCGAGCAGCTCTGCAGCATCCTGCACGACAGCACGGGCCGCGACGCCCTCGAGCGCGAGATGGAGGAGCTGAGCGCCCGGCTCTACCAGCTGTCGCGCGTCGACGACCTCACCGGGTTCCAGAACCACCGCGGCCTGATCGGACCGGGCACGCAGCTCGTCCACATGACCGACCGGACGGGTGCACCGCTCCACGTCCTCTTCGTCGGGGTACGCAACGTGCAGGACCTCAACGCACGGTTCGGCCACGACACGGGCGACGCCGCGCTGCAGGCGGTGGCCCGCGCCCTGTCGGTGACCTTCCGCCGGAGCGACGTCCTGGCCCGCATCGGCGGCACCTCGTTCCTCGTTCTCGCCCCCGGCATCGCCGCCAACGTGCTCGAGGCGCTCGTCGCCTGCGTCCGTGACCACCTCGACGCACCCGACACGACGGCGTTCGTGGGCGCCCCGGTCGACGTGGCCTTCGGCTGGACCACCCGGCAGGCGGGCGAGCGGGCCTCGCTCGAGGAGCTGATCGCCCGCGCCGACCGTGCCGCGGCCGCGGTGCCACGCTGACGCCCGGAATCGCCCTTCTCCCTGCGCGAAGGCCTCCACGACTCCCGTGTCTCACTAAATACGATCAATCCACTTGTATTTAGTAATCCACGTGGTTTAGTATCTCTGGATGCTCCGAGACCCTTCACGCCCGCACGCGGCCCGGCGTCTGCTCCATGCGGGGCGCGCCGTGACCGGCGCCCTCGCCCTCCCTTCTCTCGCGGTGGCGAGCCTGGCCCTGGGCGCGCTCCCGGCCGGCGCGGCCACCACCGGCGGCACGGTGAACCTCGTCGCCTACTCGACGCCCAAGCCGGCATACGGCGTCCTGGCCGCCGCCTTCGCCAAGACCAAGGGTGGCAGCGGCGTCACCGTCACGTCGTCCTTCGGCCCCTCGGGGACGCAGGCCACCGCGGTGGCCAGCGGCCTGCCGGCCGACCTGGTCAACTTCTCCCTGGCCCTCGACATGAACAAGGTGGTCAAGGCCGGTGAGGTGGCGAGCTCGTGGAGCAAGGGACCGACCAAGGGCATGGTCACCAACTCGATCGTCTCGTTCGTGGTGCGGCCGGGCAATCCCAAGCACATCACGACGTGGGCCGACCTGGTGAAGTCAGGCGTCGGGGTGATCACCCCGAACGTCTTCAGCTCGGGCAGCGCCAAGTGGAACCTCATGGCCGCCTATGGGGCCCAGATCACGTCGGGCAAGAGCCCCAAGCAGGCCCAGGACTACCTCTCGCAGCTGCTCCACCACGCCGTCGCCCAACCTTCGAGCGCCAGCGCGGCACTACAGACCTTCCTCTCGGGCCAGGGAGACGTCCTCTTGGACTACGAGTCCGACGCGCTCTACGCCAAGTCGAAGGGCGAGGCCGTCACCATCGTCACGCCCCCGCAGACGATCCTGATCCAGAACCCGATCGCAGTGACCAAGACCGCCGGCTCTCCAGCGAAGGCGTTCTTGGCCTACCTCCTCTCCTCCGCCGGCCAGAAGGTGTGGGGCCAGCAGGGTTACCGTCCCGTGCTGCCGTCGGTGGCCGCCACCTTCACCTTCCCCAAGCCGAAGGTCCTGTTCTCCATCGACAAGCTGGGCGGCTGGACCGCGGTCAACACGAAGTTCTTCGACCCGCAGACGGGGATCGTGGCGCAGGACGAGCAGGCGCTCGGGGTCTCCACGGCCAGCGGGTAACGCCGGGTGACGGGCGCGGGCACCACGCTCGCCGACCTCGGCCCGGCCGCGCCACCGCCGAGCGACCGTCGGTCCGGGGAGCCGGACCGACCCCACCCGCGCCACACTCCAGGCGTGACCGTCCCGGCGCGGACGTCGGCGGCGGGCGTGGCCCGCCGCGTCGCCGGCCCGGCCCTCGCCGTTACGTACCTCTCGCTGCTCGTCCTGCTCCCGCTGGCGGCGCTGCTCGCCGAGGCCTTCAGCAGCGGCTGGTCGGCCTTCTTGAAGGCGGTTACCCAGCCTGAGGCGCTGGCCGCCCTCGAGCTGACGCTGGCCGCGTCGGCCATCGTCGCCATCGTGAACTCGGTGGCCGGGCTGGCCATCGCCTTCGTACTGGTACGCGACGACTTTCGCGGCAAGGCGCTTCTGAGCGCGTTGATCGACCTCCCCTTCGCGCTGCCGACCGTGGTGGCCGGGCTGACGCTGCTGGCGCTCTACGGCCCGCACAGCCCGTTCCACGTCAACCTGGCCGGTACCCGCCTCGGCATCGCCGCCGCGCTGCTCTTCGTGACCCTCCCCTTCTGCGTGCGCAGCGTCCAGCCGGTGCTGGCCGAGCTCGACGCCGAGATCGAGGAGGCCGCCGCCTCCCTCGGTGCCTCGCCGCGTCAGGTGCTGCGTCGCGTCGTCCTCCCGAGCATCCTGCCGGCGGTGCTGGCCGGGGCGGGCCTGGCCTTCGCCCGCGCCGTGGGTGAGTTCGGGTCGGTCGTGCTGATCTCGACCAACATCCCGTTCAAGACCGAGGTGGCCTCCTCGTGGATCTACAGCCTGTCGCAGAGCGGCGACCTTCCGGGGGCCAGCGCGGTCTCCGTCGTACTGGTGGCCATCTCCCTCGTCGTCCTGGTCGGCATCGGCTGGGCCCGCCGCCGCTTCCACATCTCGGAGGCGGTGTGAGGACGCGCTGGCGCCTGCCCCTGCGCATCGCCGTGCTCGCCTACCTCGGTCTGCTCATCGTCCTGCCCGTGTCGACGGTGTTCTATCGGGCCTTCGAGCATGGGCTCGGCACGGCCTGGAACGCTTTGACGGCTCCCGACGCCCTGCACGCGTTGTGGCTCACCCTCCTCGTGGCGGGCATCGCCGTGCCGCTCAACACCGTGTTCGGGGTCGGCGTGTCGCTCATTCTCGCCCGCCACCGCTTCCCGGGAGCCTGGCTGCTCGACGCGCTGGTCGACATCCCGCTGGCCGTGTCCCCGGTGGTGATCGGCCTCGCCCTCATCCTCGTCTACGGCAAGACCGGATGGTTCGGCGACTGGCTGGCCAGCCACGGCATCACGGTGATCTACTCGGTGCCGGGCATCATCATGGCCTCAGCAGCGGTCTCACTCCCCTACGTCGTGCGCGAGGTGCTCCCGGTGCTCCAAGAGATCGGCACCGAGCAAGAGCAGGCGGCGCGCACCCTCGGCGCCGGGCCCGTCGCGGTGTTCCGGCGCATCACGCTGCCCAACATCCGCCGCGGTCTCGTCTACGGGGTCACGCTCACGACGGCCCGGGTGCTCGGCGAGTTCGGAGCCGTGGCCATCGTGTCGGGGGCCATCGCCGGCCGGACACAGACGTTCACCCTCTTCATCTCCGCCAGCATCGACAACCTCGAGCCCACGAGCGGCTACGTCGGCGCGGTGACGCTGTGCGTGTCCGCCCTCATCGTGCTCACGGTCCTGACCGTGAGCGACCGCTCGCACGACACCTGGATCCGGGGGGTAGCCCCGTGAGCATCCACGTCGAGGGGATCTCCAAGCATTTCGGCGAGGCGCTGGCCCTCGAGGACGTCACCCTCGAGGTCCCCACCGGATCGCTCACCGCGCTGCTCGGCCCGAGCGGCGGCGGCAAGTCGACCCTCCTGCGCATCATCGCCGGACTCGATGCACCCGACGCCGGCACGGTGCGGATCGAGGGCGAGGACCTGACCGGGACGCCGGCCCGGAACCGGGGGGTGGGCTTCTGCTTCCAGCACTACGCGCCCTTCCGCCACCTCACGGTGCGGCGCAACGTCGCCTTCGGGCTCGAGATCCGCCGGCGCCCGAAGCCCGAGATCGCCGCCCGGGTCGACGAGCTGCTCGAGCTGGTCGGCCTGTCGCACCTCGGGGACCGCTACCCCTCGCAGTTGTCCGGGGGCCAGCGCCAGCGCATGGCGCTGGCCCGCGCCCTGGCGATCGAGCCCAAGGTGCTGCTGCTCGACGAGCCCTTCGGCGCGCTCGACGCGCAGGTCCGGGCCCAGCTGCGCCAGTGGCTGCGCGACCTGCACGACACCCTGCAGGTCACCACGGTCCTGGTCACCCACGACCAGGAGGAGGCCATGGAGGTGGCCGACCGCCTGGCCGTGATCAACCACGGCCGCCTGGAGCAGGTCGGGACCCCGGCCGCCATGTACGACCATCCGGCCAACGAGTTCGTCCTCACCTTCCTCGGCCCGGCCACGCGGCTGGGCGGCAACTGGGTGCGCCCCCACGACCTGGTCGTGCACCGGGCCGGCGACGCGCCGCCGCCCGCAGCAGCCGAAGGCTCGGTGGTCCGGGTCACGCACCTGGGGTTCGAGGTGAAGGTCGACGTCGACCTCGCCGGCGGCGAGAGCTGCTGGGTCCAGCTCAGCCGGGGCACGGCGGCCGAGCTCGACCTCACCCCCGGCCAACGGGTCTGGGTGGCCCGGGCGGATGCGCCACGGCTGGTGTCGCGCCGCGCCTGACCCCGCGCCCCGGTGAGCGTGGACAGCGTGCCGAATTGTGCAGACGTTGTGCATCGGCGGGGCACCGGCGCGCCGGGCCGACCGCGGCGACAGCCGCGGGAGAGATGACAGCGCCGTGACACCCGCCGACTCCCCCTTGACACTTCCGACCTCCCATTGGTACGTTCAAAAAACCTGCTCTCAGCAGGGATTTTGAGGGGGTTATCCACGGACAGGCACTCGCCTGTCCGGTTCGTGATAACCGGAGGCGGCACATGACGCGCACGGTGTGCGCACGGCAGCGAAGCGACCGGCGGACTCGGCTCAAAGGCTGGATACCGCACGGGCGCGCGCGGGACGAGCCGGGACGCGACGCGTCCTTCGACCTCCCGCCACGCGCCGCACCGGCGTCGGCGCGCCCTGAGACGGCGCGCGCGGCGGGAGCACTCGTGCTGTTGCGGACGTGATCGGGGCGCCCGTGGAACCGGGCGCATCCAAGACAGGCCAGGCGTGAGCCAGCTGCCGCCCCCACGCGGCCCGCTCGGACCGCACGGCCCACTCGGCCCGCCCGGGGCCGACCTGCGGGACCCGGCGCGGCAATCCCGCGGCGAATCCCTACACCGCCGTGGCTACGCGGCCGATACCAGTCACATGGCCAAGGCAACGACCTCGGTGCGCGCCTCGGTGTCCCAGCAGGCACATCACACGTTCCCGGCGCCGTCACAGGCCTTTTCGCCCGAACCGCTGGTCGGCTGCCGGCGCGAGCGCGCCCATCTCGAGAAGATGCTGCGGGACGCCCGCGCCGGGCACAGCTCCGTCGCCGGCATCCACGGTCTGGCCGGATCGGGCAAGAGCTATCTCGTCGAGAGCATGGTCGCCGAGGCCTCCGGCTTCACGGTGGCACGACTCCCGGTCACCTCCGGCGTCGACGGCCCGGCGGCTGACTGGCGCTACGCCTTCCAGCACGCCGACGAGCTGGCGGCGCACGCCGTCGCCGGGCCCGAGTACGCGACCGAGGATGCCGACCACCTCAGGCAAGCCTTCGTGTCGGCCCTCCGCTCGACGGCGCGGTACGGGTCGAGCCCTGTGCTGGTCATCTACGAGGACGTCCGACTCTCCCACAAGGACGTGGCCGAGACGCTCGCCTCCGCCGTCCTCGACCCAGAGCTCGGTGTCCCCGCGGTGCTGGTGCTCACCTGGCGCGACAACCCCGACGGCACGACGCTTTCCTTCACGCGCTCGGCCTTCCCGGTGCACAAGCTGCAACCGCTCACCCTCGACCAGTCCGCCGACTACCTCCTGCAGCGGATCGGCAAACTCCCGGACCCCTCGGTCCTGGCCGAGTTGTGGCGGGCCACCGGCGGCAACCCGGCCGCGCTGCTGTCCACCTGCTCGCACCTGCGCGACGAGGAGCTCGACGGCTACGTGCCACTGCCCGACCCGCTGCCCATCGGGTCCGAGCTCGCCGACGCCTTCGGGTCGTGGGCCGACAGCCTGGGCGGCGAGGCGCGCGCCGTGCTGACCATCGCGGCCACCGCCTTCATGACACGCCCGATCCTCGAGGACGCGTTGGCCCAGGCGGACCTCTCCGTCGAGTCCCTGCGCCCCGCCACGCAGCTGGGCGCCCTGGCCCTCCTGGGCGACCGGGTCGAGTTCGCCCACCCGCTGTGCCGGGCCGCCGTCTTCCAGCGTGCGACCTCGTCGCAGATGCTCAAGGCCCGAGAGGCAGTGGCCCACGCCTATCGGCGGGCCGGCCTGCCCGAGCGGGCCGCGGTGCACGCCGCCCTCTCGAGCGACGGGCGCGAGGGCACGGTGGCCAGTCTGTGCACCCAGGCGGCGCAGAACGCGTCGCAGCGCTCGGACCCCGAGACGGCAGCGCGCTTCGAGATGCTCGGGGCGCAGTTCGCCCAGAACCAGCAGCGGTCCGCGCAGCACCTCATCCGCGCGTCGTCACTGTGGCAGGCGGCCGGGCTGCCCGATCGCGCCATGGAGTGCCTGCGCAGGGTGACCCCGGTGAACTCGTCGACCGCCATCCTGGGGCAGGCCACCTATCGCGCCGCACGCATCGCGTTCGCCGCCGAGACCTCGGTGGAGTCACCCGGCCGGATGGCGGCCGGGGCGGAAGCATGCGCGGCCGAGGAGCCGGACGACGCGGTCGGCATGCTCGCCGACGCCGCCGCCAGCGCTCTGCTGACGGACCAGATCGAGCTGGCGCTGCAGTACGCCCGGCGCGCCGTCGAGGTGGCCACGGGCGCGTCGCCCGTGGCGGCGGACACGGCCCGCCTCACCCTCGACGCGGTGGCCGGTCTCGTCTCGGCCGACGCGGCGGTGACCGGGGATCACGACAGCGTGGTGAGCGTCATGAACTCGCAGGGTCTGTTCACCGGGTCGCCCCAACTGGCCTACGTCCTCGGGAGCTCGCTCGTGCCGGACGCGCCCCCGGCGCTCGTGGGTCGGTGGTTCGCCTGGATGCAATCTTCGTCGGGCGTGGCGCTCAACCGGCCGCTGTCGGCCGTCGTCGCCATGGTCCGGACCAAGGAGCGGCTCGATGCCGGCGACGTGGCCGAGGCGGTCGCCGCGGCGGAACACGCCGTGAGCCGGCTCGAGTCGCTGCAGGACCACCCGCTCCTCTCGCGCCCTGGGCTGGGCCGCCTGGGCACAGGCGTCGGCCGGCGAGACCCGCCGCGCCTTCGAGACGGCGGCGAAGTTCTTCTCGCTCGAGACGGTCATGACGCACTCGGCCCGGCTGCAGGTGCTGATCTCGCTGGCCCACTGCGAGCTCCAGCGGGGCCACGTGGACAGGGCGACCGCCTGGCTGCGCGCGGTGGAAGACGAGTCGGTCACCCGCGACGGCTACCAGGGCTGCGCCGACTGGCCCCTGCTGCCCGTCTTCCTCTTGCTGGCCCTGCTGGCCGACTACGAGCCACAGCGCATGCACGTCGCCACCTCGGCGCAGCCTTCGCGTGGCCCGGGACACTGGCCGCGCCTGCTGGCGTGGAGCGAGGCGCTCCGCCAGACGGACCCCACGGCGTCGCTCAGCCATCTCGACGAGCTCGTGTCGGGGCCGGCGCGCGGTCCGCATGCTCAACGCCCAGATCAAGCTCACCTCGGCGCTGTTGCAGCGCAAGCTCGGGTCCGCCGAGGTGGCGCAGTTCAACTTCATGCAGGCGGGCACCGAGTTCCAACGCTGTGACGCCCACGGCTGGGCGGCGCTGGCCAACTCCTGCCTGGAGGGCTGGGCGGCGCGCCCCGACGACCCGGCGACCTCCCGAGCCGGGCGCCTCGGCGCGCCCGGCGAAGCGGTGGGCACGCCCGACGGGGGGTTGGCGTCACAGGCAGGCACCGAGGCCGGCGCGGCGCCGCACCCCGAGACGGTGCGCCGGTCGGCCTACGAGATCCGCCTCCTCGGGCAGTTCTCGGTCCAGCGCGACGGCACGCCGGCCGCCATCCCCCTCGGCCACGCCGCCCAGGCCCTCAAGGTGGTGGCGGTGGTGCGGCGCATCACGGTCGACAACCTGGCCGAGCTGCTCTGGCCCGGCGCCGAGCCGGGAGTCGGCACGCGACGGCTGCGCAACATCCTGTGGCGCATCAAGTCCTCGAGCGGCGACCTGCTCCGGCGCGACGACAACCTCATCTGCCTCGAGGACGGGGTGGTCACCGACATGTCCCTCTTCGAGGAGGCGGCGGCCCGCGCCTTCAAGGAGGGCCTGCCCCTCGAGGAGGCCCACGGCATGGCGCGCGACGCCGTCCGCCTCTATGGCGGCGAGCTCCTTCCCTCCGACCGCTACGCCGACTGGACCACCGGGCCCCGGGAGGGCCTGACCCAGACCCGGCTGCAGCTCCTGGACCTGATGCTGGCCCACGCCACCGAAGCCGGGAACCGCCAGGAGGCCTTCACGCTGCTCGAGGATCTGATCGACGCCGATCCCTACGAGGAGCGCTATTACATTCAATTGGCCACGTTGCACCTCGAGGCGGGCAACCGGAGCCGCATGCGCGCCGCGATCTCGCGGGGCGAGCGCATGTTGGCGGACCTCGGGGTCGAGCCGTCCAAGGAGTTCGTCGAGTTCGTCGAGAGCATCCCGCTCTGAACGGCCGGCCCGCCGGCGAACGAGCCCCCACCATGACCGTCCAACCCCCCACCGTCCCGATCGGACCGATCGAGGTCCACCAGGTGACCACGAAGGCAGTGGTCGACCACGTGCGCGCCGCGCTGCGCGCCGGCGAGGGCGGCCGGATCGTCACACCCAACGTCGACCACCTCTACCGGGCCGAGCACGACCCCGAGGCGCTCCGGCTGCTCGAGGCGGCCGACCTGCGGGTGGCCGACGGCATGCCGCTCGTGTGGGCCAGCCGCATCGAGGGGACGAAGCTGCCCGAGCGGGTGGCCGGCTCGGACCTGGTGTGGAGCCTGGCCACGCTGGCCGAGGAGGAGGGCGTGCCCCTTGTCCTCCTGGGCGGGACCGAGGAGTCGGTGCAGATAGCCGCCGGGAAGCTGCGCCGCCACGCGCCGGGGGCAGACATCGTCGCCTACTCGCCGCCGCTCGGCTTCGAGGACGACCCCGAGGAGCTGCGCCGGATCGAGACGCTGCTCGACCGGGCGTGCTCGGGCATCGTGCTGTGCGGGCTGGGCTTCCCCAAACAGGAGCGCCTGGCCGAGCGCCTGCAGCGCGTGTACCCGCGCCATTGGTTCCTCGGCTGCGGTGCCGCCATCGACATGGTGGCGGGCCGGGCCTCGCGGGCGCCGCTGGCGCTCCAGCGCCTAGGCCTCGAGTGGGCCTACCGCCTGGCGCAGGAGCCGCGCCGGTTGTTCCGGCGCTACCTGGTGCACGACCTCCCCTTCGCGCTGGTGCTGCTGGGCCGCGCCGCCGGGGCGCGCCTGTCGCCGAGCCGCCGCGCCGCGAAACGGCGGGAGCGCGCGGCCCGGCCGCCCGTGTTCATCGCCTGGGGCCTGGTGGGTCAGCGGGCCGACGAGCTGGCCGCGGAGCTCGGGGCCGACGTCCTCGCCTGCTATCCGCCGGGCGACCCGGGCCGCCCTCCCGTGCTCCGGCGCTACCTGTCCAGCACCTGGCTGACCGTCCGCTACCTGGTGGCGCGGCGGCCCGCGGCGGTCATCGTCACCAACCCGCCCATCATCCCGTCCTTGCTGGCGTACGTCTACAGCCTCGTGACCGGGCGCCCCCTGGTGATCGACGACCACCCTGGCGCGTTCGGGGCCATGGGCTACACCCTCGGCAAGCGGCTCGAGCCGCTGCACCGGATGGTGGCGCGCCGGGCCCGCGGCTGCCTGGTGACCGACGCCCAGTGGGTGGACGTCGTGCGCTCGTGGGGCGGGCGCGGCGTGATCCTCCACGAGTCGCCCGGGACGATCGAGCCGGCACCGGCCCGCCCGTGCCGCGAGAACCCCGAGATCCTCTTCGTGTCGGTCTTCGCCCGTGACGAGCCGGTCGGTGAGGTCCTGGCCGCGGCCCGCCTGGTGCCCGAGCTGCACATCCGAGTGACCGGCGATCGGGCCAAGGCCCCGTCGGTGACGGTGCCCGCCAACGTGGAGCTCGTCGGCCTGCTGGCCTACGACGACTACGTCGAGGCGCTGCGCAGCGCCGACGTGGTGCTGGCGCTGACCACCGAGCCCACCTCGGCCATGCGGGCCGGCTTCGAGGCCGTGTGGGCCGAGAAGGCTCTCGTGGTCTCGGACTGGCCCCTGGCCAAGGAGCTGTTCCCCTCGGCGGTGCCGGTGGCCAACACGGCCGAGGCCATCGCCGCCGGCCTGCGCGAGGCGGTGGCCGACCACGCCGCGCTCACGGCGCGCTCGCGGGCGGCCCGCGACGAGCAACTGGCGCAGTGGGACGAGCAGCTCGCCGAGCTGCGCGCGCTCGTCAGGCGCGGTTAGTCGCGGCCGGGGAGCGATCCCCGGCGGACGGCGCCGGCGGCGCCGCCTGTGATGCCGCGGGTGATGCGGACCCGGGCGGGGCAGCGCGAGCGGTCCGGTAGCCGGCGACGATCTCGACCCGGCGAGCCAGCTTGGCCGCCCGGAGCGACCCGGCCGGCCAACCCAGGCGCTCGACCGCGCCCCCGGCGGCCATGAGGAAGCGGCCGGCCCGATCGGCCCGGCGCCCCCGCCCGAGGAACGACACCGCCTGGCGCACCGGCAGACCCAGGTCGTCGAGCATGGGTACGGTGCGTGCAGCGTCGAAGCGCTCCGGGTACGCCTGCTCGAGCAGCCACGCGCTCCGCCCGCGTGCCCGGGCGTCGCGCAAGAAGGCCTCGGCCGTCCGGGCATGCAGGTGTGAGGCGACCAGGGTGCGGTCGAAAACCCCGCGCAGGCCACCCTCCTCGAGGCGCAGGCCGAGGTCGAGGTCGGAGTGCCAGAACGCGGCGAAGCCGTCCGACGCGATGCCGATGCGCACCAGGTCGGCGCGGCGGGCCGACACGTTGCCCAGCCACAAGCCGCCGAGCACCGGCACCTCCCCCGATTCGAGCCGCCGACAGTGCGCCTCGTACTCGGCCGCGTAGAGCCGGGTGGCCGGCGACGCCCCGTCGTGGCGGCGGACCGGCATGTAGCCCATCACCACCAGGCCGTCGCCCGCGGCGTGGCGCCGGGCGTGCCCCGTCGCCAGCGCTGGGCCGGCCTCCACGTCGTCGTCCATCAGCAGCACCACGTCCGCACGCGCCTCCGCAACGCCGAGCTCGAGCGCGCCGAGGTGGCCCCGGTGCTCGGTGAGGACCGGCCGCAGCGCGGGGTACCCGGCGCGCAGCGACTCGAGGCAATCGGCGGAGCCGTCGACGTCGCCGTCGAGCACGACGAGCAGCTCGGACACCGCCGGGTCGCGCGCCAGCGCGTCGACGAAGCCGGGGAGCATGGCGCGGCGGTTGCGCGACGCCACCACGACCGCCACGGTCGGCGGCGAGGTCACGACGACGAAGATGATTCGAGCACGAGCTTGGCCACACCGTCGCCGCCGCCGTTCCAGAGGCGGGCAGGCGTCTTGGCCATGATGCGCAGGTCGCTCCAGAACGTCCAGGTGTCGACGTAGTAGGCGTCGAGCCGGATCAGCTCGTGCAGGCCCAGGCTGTGCTGTCCGCACACCTGCCACAGCCCGGTGACGCCGGGGCGCACGTCGAAGCGCCGCTCGGCCTGCCCGGTGAGCGCCCAGCACTCCTCGGGGATGAACGGCCGCGGGCCCACGAGCGACATGTGGCCCACGAGCACGTTGAAGAGCTGCGGGAGCTCGTCGATGCCGGTGCGGCGCAGGAGCTTCCCGATGACCGTGGTCCGGCCCTCGGTGAGGTCCGACTGCAGGAGGGGCCCCTCCTCGGCCAGCTTGGCCAGGTGGTCCCCGTCGGACTCCTTGAGCGTGCGGAACTTGATGATGGAGAAGGGTTGACGGCCCCGCCCGAGGCGCTCCTGGCGGAAGAAGACGGGACGGCCGCTGGTCACGAGCACGGCCAACGCCACGACCAGCAGGATCGGCGAGACGACGAGCAGCGCCGCCCCGGCCACCACCACGTCGAACGCCCGCTTGATGCGGTCGCGGCGGGCCGGCTCGCAGCGCTGCTGGAGCGAGACGAGCGAAAGGCCCGAGAAGTCCTTGATCCGTGCCCCCCAGCCCACCAGCTCGAAGTAGCGGGGCACCAGGTCGACGGCCACCGACCCGGGCAGGACACGCAGCACCGGCAGCAGCTGCTCGGGGAGCACCGACTGGGTGAAGGCGACGATGACCCGGTTGACCTTGTGGATGCGGCAGAGCTCGGGCAGCTGCTCGATCGAGCCCATGACGGTGCCGCCGTCGGCATCCCCGGTCAGCGGCCCGTCGTCGACCAACCCCAGCACGACGGCGTCGCCGGAGCGCTCCAACCGACTCACGATGTCCTGGGCCACCACACCGGTGCCCACGACGATCACCCGCTCGGCGTCGGAGCCGTCGCCGCGGTGGCGCAGCGCCACGGCGCCCCGGAACACCATCATGGCCAGCGCGCTGGCCGAGAGCGCCACCACGACGGTCATCGGGGGGATCCGCGAGCGCAGCCACGGGCCGAGGAGGGCCTCGACGGCCAGGATGGCGGCCATCACGATGAGGGTGGTGCGGGCGATCTCGAGCATGGTCCGCCGGGTCCGCCGGTGCGCGCCGCTGTACACGTTCGACAGCCACAAACCCACCATGAGTGCGGCCCACACCACACCGATCGCCAACACCGGCTCCACCTCTTTCGAAGGGTACTGGAGGCCGGCCGACAAGATGGTGATGGTCGAGACCGCTGCCAGGGAGATCAGCGCGTCGAACCAGGCGATCGAGATCCGCCGGTGGTGCCCCGCGGCGGCCCGGTCGGCGTGGGAGAGCGCGAAGGTCACTCGGGGTCGCTCCGCTCCATCAGTGCGTCCCGGATGGCGGTGCTCTCGTCGTCGATGGTCGACTGGACGAAGGCCTGCAGCTCCTGGAGCGACTTCACCCCGCTCTTGCGGCCGGACGCGACGGCCTCGACCTCCCCGGCGAATTCCCGCGGCCCGACCCGGTCGGTGTGCACCCGGAGGACGTACGAAACGAGCATCGAGGGCACGGTACAAAGGGGCTGTCCGTTGTCTGTCCCACGGCCGGCTCACCGGGAGCCCCCCCTGGGGACCCAGGAGGCGGAGATGCCGGTGGGACGCTGCCACTGGGGTGGGACGGGGGTTACACCACCGTGAGACCTCCGTCACGTAACCTGGGAAAGTGCTCCGTGAGAAGGACCTTCGTCGTCCGGCGCCCGAGCCGGTGACGACCTCGCCCACCTGGACGCGCTGGTGTCGGGTGCCGCGTCCTGCCCGCCGGCAGGCGAGCGTGGAGGTGGCATGAGCTCGACCTCGACGACCCCCCGGACCCCGGCCCCAGGTTCCCCGCCGGACGAGCACCTCGAGTTCCTGGCCGAGTCCAACGGGGTCCGCCCCAGCGAGGTCCGGGGGCCCCGGGTCACACGCTTCGGCGGCCTGCGCCGCCTCGTCCCGGCCTGGTTGCGCCGACGGGCCTGGCTCTTGGTCATCGCAATCCTCGTGGGTGCCGTGGCCGGCCTGGCCTACGGGTCCACCACCGCCACCTCCTACTCGGCGTCCGCCACCCTGGCCGTCCCCACCGGGGGCACGGCCACCGGCCCGGGCAACCCTTTCGAGGCCCAGCAGGCCGCCACCAACGACGCCGCGCTGATCCAGCAGGACCAGGCACTCCTGGCGCCAGCGGCCAAGGCGCTCGGCATCCCGGTCGCCACGCTGACCAACCGGCTCTCGGTCGGGGTCGAGACGGGGACGTCCGTCCTGACCGTCAACTACACGGCGCCGACCAAGCAGGAGGCCATCCGCGGCGCCAACGCCATCGTGGCCTCCATCGTCAAGGAGGAGCGGACCAGCAAGACCCTGCCGTCGGGCTCGCTGAACGTGGTCCAGCTGGCCACCGACGCCACGGGGAGCGGCCTCTTCGCCAAGTACGGGCTCTTCATCGGCATCTTCCTCGGCCTGCTCGTCGGCACGATCCTGGTCCTGATCGCCGAGCGGGTCGACCCTCGGGCCGACTCGTCGGCCGACGTCGTCCAGGTCTACGACCGCTCGGTGGCCGCACTGCCCAGTGAGCTGTCGCTCGCCGAGTTCGGCCATGCGGTCCTGGCCACGGCACCCAAGGAACCAAACGTGACACTGGCCCCGCTGCGCTGGTGGGACGTGCCGGCCGCCCACCACATCGAGCAGACGATGTCGGAGGAGTTCCCCGAGAAGTCGATCTCGGTCAGCACGGCCCTCGAGGAGGGCATGGCCCACCGCCTGCACAGCGACACCACGCTCGTGCTCGTGGTCCGGTCGGGCGAGCAGCTGCACGCCGTCGGGGACGTGCTCGAGCGGCTCCGACTGATGGGGAGCATGCCGGAGTGGATCGCGTTGCTCGACCGACATGACCTCTACGATTGACGCCGGCTACTCGCTGACCTCACTCGGGCAATCGACCCGGGAGCGCTGCCGACGGCTCCGGCCCAAGGGGTGGATCGCCGAGCACAGCGCCGACGCCAAGCTGCTCTTCTGCGCTGTGGTGCTGCCGCTGCTGGCGGTGGTCCTCAGCGCCTACAAGCTCAAGTACGGCATCGCCTTCGTCGGCGGGATCGCCCTGGTGAGCGTGGTGCTGTCCTGGCCCACCCTGGGCGGGTACCTGCTGGTCGCCCTGGTCCCGAGCCTCTCGGGCCTCGAACCCGGCTTCCCGGTCCCCAACGTCCGCGTCTCGGAGGCTCTGATCGGCGTGGTCGGCCTCACGTTGCTGGTGGCCACCCGGCGCCTGGCCGCACTGCGTTGGGGCCTGCTCGAGTGGTTGCTGCTCGCCTACGGCGTCCTGTGGGCGGCGCTCGGGGCCTACGACAACTTCGCACTCGGTCAGCACCTGACCCTGTCCCAGTGGGGCACGCTGATCGGACAGTTGCAGTTCTTCCTGCTCTACCGGGCCGTCCGGGTCACCTTACGCACCGAGCACCAGCGCAAGACGGGCGTGATGGTCCTCTTCGTCACCGCCATCCCCATGACCCTGCTGGCCATCCTCCAGGAAGCCAACGTGGGTGGGATCCGCACGATGCTGTGGACGATCACGGGCGGCGGGTCCGGGCTCCAGACCAGCTCGATCATCCGTGCCACCGGCCCGTTCGCCAACTGGGCCCAGCTGGCCGGTTTCCTCTTCCCCATGCTGATCCTGCTCACCGCGCTGGCGCTGGGCGGCCAGCTCAAACACCGCCGGCGGGCCGCCATCGCCCTGGCCGGGCTGTTGCTGGTCGGGCTGCTGCTCACGGCCGAGCTCTCGGTGCTGCTGTGCCTGGTCCTGGGCGTCTTCGTCCTCGGATCGGGCTACCGCCGCTTCGTCCGCGTCATGGCCTGGATCGCCCTGGCCGCCGCCATCTCGGTGGTCGTGGTCGGACCCGTGCTGGGGCAACGCCTGACCGAGCAGTTCGGCGTGCAGGCCGGGTCGAGCAAGGGGTACCAGCCGCAGACGGTCAACTTCCGGGAGCAGGTCTGGACCCAGCAGTACCTACCGGCCATCGCCCAACGACCGCTGGCCGGCTACGGCGAGAAGTTGCCGGCCTCCGTCAGCTGGCCCTACCCCGAGTCCCAGTACATCGCCATCATGATCGAGGGCGGCTACCCGATGCTGCTGATGTACCTCATCCTCCTGTGGGGGATGTTCGACCGGGCCAGACGCGCCGCCCGGTCGCCCGACCCCTTCGACCAGGCGCTCGGGCGCTCCCTCGCCGTGTGCACCCTCAGCCTGCTGCTCCTGGGCATCATCTGGCCCTTCTTGAGCAACGGCGGGTTCCCCCAGGTGCTCTGGTGCCTCTTCGCGCTGGCGGAGCCGGCCCGCAGTCGGCTCCAGGCCACCCGGCCGTCCCTCTTCCTGCCCCGAGAGGAGCTCCTGCCGGGACAGCCCGCGACCGTCTCGTGACGCCGCCCGGGAAACGGGGGCGACGCGGACGGGACGGGCGAGACATGCGAGACACCGCCATGGGACATGGCATCCCTACGGTGGACCCGTTCCTCGGACCATCGGAAAGTGATCATGGGGCGGACGCAGTGGCAGACCACCGGCGCCGGAGTCGGCGAGCGCGGGGATGACGGAGACGAGCTCCGACCGGAGCCTGTCGGACGCCGCCCCGAAGGCGCTCATCCCGGAGCCGCCGGCGGTGATCGTCCCGACGGACAACCTGACCGACGGGCCGCCAGCCGGGCCGCCAGCCGGGCCCACGGGCGGCGGGGAGGGCGTCCCCCCCGAGCCGCCCTCGGATCCGGGCGACCCGGAGGGAGCGGAGGGGGACGGCGAGCAGATCGCCTCCAAGGCCTTCCGCGGGGCGTCGTTCCTCGCCGGGCGCGAGGCGCTGGGCTCGGTGGTGCGCCTGGTCGGCGTGATCATCACCGTGCGGCTGATCGGCCCCTCAGGCTACGGCATCTTCACCGGAGCGGCGGCATTCGTGGCCGTCGTGGTGACCATCTGCCAGATGGGCGCGGAGGTGTACCTGATCCGCGTCAAGGAGACACCGACCGACCGCCTGAACAACGAGGTCTTCAGCCTGTTGTTGGTCACCTCGGTGGTGGCGACGCTGATCGCGCTCGGCCTGACCTTCGCCTTCGCGTCGTTCCTGCGGCCCGCCGGCGTGGCGCTCCCGCTGCGGATCCTGCTCCTGGCCGTGCCCATCAACGTGTTGTGGGCGCCGGCGCAGGGCTACCTCGAGCGGCGCTTCGACTACAAGAAGATGGGCATCATCGAGCTCGGGGGCGATGTGGTGCTCTACGCCACGGCGGTCCCCCTGGCCTTCGCCGGGTTCGGGGCCTGGTCGCTGGTGATCGGCTACTTCGCCTGGCAGGCGTTCCTCCTGGTGGGCAGCATCGCGCTCGCCGGACTGCGTCCCCGCTGGGCCTGGTCGAACCGCACGGCACGCCAGGTGGTGCGCCACGGGACCTCGTTCTCGACGGCGACCCTGTTCGTCAACCTGGCCGTGGTGGTCAACCCGATGGTGGTCGGGACCTTCGCCGGGGCGACCGGCGTGGGCTACGTGTCCTTCGCGCGCAACCTGGTCCAGACGATCGGCTTCGCGAAGCGCGGCGCGTACCGCCTGGGCATCGTGACCATGTCGCAGATCCAGCGCGAGGACCCGTCGCGCTTCCGCAAGGGCCTCGAGCGCGGCACGTTCCTCCTGACGTTCGGGATCGCCGTGCCCTTCGCCGCCTTCGGCCTGTTCGCGCATTGGATCATCCCGGCCGTGTTCGGGCACGAGTGGACGGCGTCCATCCCGGTCTACTGCCTGCTCGCAGTGGCGGCCCTGGTGGGCTGCATCCCCAACATCGAGGCATCGACCTTCTACGCGCTCGGACGCAACGGGGTGGTGGCCTTCGCCGCCTTCTTCAACACAGCCCTGCTGGCCGTGCTGTCGGTCGGCATGGTCAAGCTCTGGGGTGTGAACGGCTTCGGGGTGGCCTCGGTGGTGGCCACGCTGTCGTACCTGTGGATGCACCACAAGATGCGCCAGGTCGCCCGCTTCCACTACGGCCTCACCATCGCGGTGACGCTGATCACGCTGCCGGCCATGTTCCTGCCCGTGCTGCCGCCGCCGATCGGACTCGTCCTGCTGCTCCCCTGGGTGGCCTTCCTGATCCAGCCCCTGCGCCGGGAGACCTTCGGCTTGTGGCCCCAGCTGCGGTCCTCCATGCGGAAGAAGTTCGCATGACCTCCCCGTCGCCGCTCGATGACTGCCGGGTTGGGATCGACATGATCGCCGTCCACGCCGTGGAGGAGGCCATCGCGGCGCACGGCGAGCGCTACCTGCGGCGCGTCTTCACCGAGCACGAGCTGGCGAGCTGCCGGACGCCGCAGGGACGGTCGACCGCGTCCTTGGCAGCCCGCTGGGCGGCCAAGGAGGCCACCATCAAGGTGCTGGCGCCGTCGCGGGGCCAGCCGGAGTGGACCTCCATGGAGGTGCGCCGCTCGACGGGGGGCGCGCCGACGATGGAGCTCACGGGGACGGCCGCCGCGCTGGCCGAGGCCGCGGGGATCACCTCCCTCGCCCTCAGCATGACCCACGAGGGCCCCTACGCCGCCGCCGTAGTCTTCGCCCTGTGCACGGCGCCGGCGGCGACCCCGACAAGTCTTGGAAGAAAGGAAGAACCAGATGCCTGACACCACGCACCCGTTCGAGGCGCGTGTGCGCCAAACCCTCGCCGACCACGCGCGCCTGCCGGTCGACGTGTCGACGCTGCAGGGGTACGACGACCTGTTCCAGGCCGGCATGACGTCGCACAACAGCGTCAACGTCATGCTGGCGCTCGAGGAGGAGTTCGACATCGAATTCCCCGAGGAGATGCTCCAGAAGTCGACGTTCGAGTCGATCGAGGCCATCTGCACCTCCATCTCGACGCTGACGATGATCGGGGATCGCCCATGAGCATGACGACGGTCCAGAGGTCCGAAGTCGTGGAGCGGGCCGCGACGATCGGCAAGGAGATCGCAGCACCGGCGGCGGACGACGTCGACAGCCGGGCCCGGTTCCCTTTCGAGACGTTCGAGGCTCTCCAGGCATCGGGGATCCTGGGCACGTTGATCCCCGTCGAATTCGGGGGCATCGGGGCGTCGCTCTCCGAGGCGGGCGCCAGCGTGACGGCGATCTCGCGCGCCTGCTCGTCCTGCGGTCTCATCCTGGCCATCCACCACTCCCAGGTGGCCAGCCTGGTCCGCCACGGGTACACCACGCCGCTGCAAGACTTCATCGCCGCCATCGCGCACGAGCAGTTCCTCCTGGCCTCGGCAACCACCGAGGCTGGCATCGGCGGCGCGCTGCGCGAGAGCATCTGCGCCGTCACCACGAACGACTACGGGTTCGAGCTCGAGAAGGTGGCCTCGGTGGTGTCGCACGGCGCGTACGCCGACGCGGTGCTGGCCTCGGCCCGGCGCAACGAGCAGAGCCCGCCGAGCGACCAGGTCCTGGTCGTCTGCCGGCCCCCGGGCCTGCGCCTGGAGCAGACCGGTGAGTGGGACACCCTGGGTATGCGCGGCACCTGCAGCCCCGGGTTCGTGCTCCACGCCTCCGGATCGCCCGAGATGATCCTGCCTGTCCCCTTCGCCCAGGTGGCCGAGCAGACCATGCTGCCGATCTCGCACATCTTGTGGAGCTGTGTCTGGTTGGGCATCGCCTCGGCCGCCCTCGACCGCGCCCGCTCACTGGTGCACGCCAACGCCCGCCGCAACGTCGACGCCTCGCCGCTGGGCGCCCCGGGCCTGGCCGACCTGATCCTGGAGTACCGACAGCTCGAGGCGCTGGTCCACGACGCCACCGCCGAATTCGACCGCCTCGACGCCAGCCACCGCGACGGCGTCCCCATGGCCTTCACCATCTCCATGAACTCGCTCAAGGTCACCGCGTCGCGCCTGGTCATCGACATCGTCTCCAAGGCGCTCACCCTGTGCGGCCTGGCCGGCTACACCCAGGGCACCCCCCTCAGCATGGGCCGACAGCTCCGTGACGCCTACAGTGCCGCGGTCATGATCAACAATGCGCGCATACTGGCCGATAACGCGCACATGCTCTCCATCTCGAACGGGATGATCTGATGAACGACTCGAACCAATTCGGCGACGCCCTCGTCGAGGCCGGGCTCCTCTACCCGACCGGCGTCCCCGGCGTCTCAGGGCGCTCCCAGCGCTACGCGGACGTGGTGCGGGGGCTGCACGCGCTGGTCGACCTTTGGGGGTCCGAGCTGGACGCCACCCAGGTGCAGTTCCCCCCCATCGTCAACCGCACCACCTTTGAGCAAACCAACTACGTGCAGTCCTTCCCAGACCTCATGGGCGTGGTCCAGATCTTCGCCGGCGACGACCGCGACCACGCGGAGATCCTGCGCAGGTCCGCCTCGGGCAAGGACTGGCAGGACCTGCTCGAGCCGGCCGAGGTCTACCTGGCCTCGGCGGCCTGCCACCCGGTGTACCCGATGGTCACCGGCACGCTGCCCGCCGACGGCCGCTACTTCAACGTGGACAGCTACTGCTTCCGCCACGAGCCGAGCTCCGACCCGGCCCGCATGCAGGCCTTCCAGATGCACGAGATCGTGCGCGTCGGCACGCCGGACCAGGCCCAGGCGCACCGCGACCACGGGCTCGAGCATGGCATCGCCCTGCTGCGCTCGCTCGGCCTCGACCTGACGGTGGTGACGGCCAACGACCCGTTCTTCGGCCGCCTCGGGACCGCCATGGCGCACAACCAGGTGGACGAGGTGCTCAAGCTCGAGGGCACCGTCCCCATCGGCACCCCCGACCACCAGGTCGCCATCATCTCGGGGAACTGCCACCGTGACCACTTCGGCCTGCCGTTCTCCATCCAGACGTCCGACGGCGCGGTGGCGCACAGCGCGTGCGTGGCCTTCGGCATCGACCGGATCACGCTGGCGCTGTTCTGGAAGCACGGTTTCGAGCCCGACGACTGGCCCGCCGAGGTGCGCGCGGCGCTCTGGCCCTGAGGCCGCCGCCGCACTCCCGAATCGTGACCACGACAACGACCACGACCACGACCACGACCACGCCGACCTACTTCGGCCCGGCCGAGCGCCCCCTCTTCGGTTGGGTGCACCAGCCCGAGGACCACATGTCCCGGGGCACGGTGGTCCTGTGCCCGCCGCTGCATCGCGAGTACATCAGCGCGCACTACACCTACCGCGTCCTGGCCGAGCGACTGGCGGCGCAGGGCATCACGGCCATCCGCTTCGACTACGACGGCACCGGCGACTCAGCCGGCTCCATGGCCGACCCCGGACGCGTGGCGGCCTACGAGGAGTCGGTCGACCGCGCCATCGCGCTGGCCGACGACCTGGGCACGACCGACCTGGTGCTGGTGGGCATGCGCATGGGCGGGCTGCTGGCGGCCCGGGCGGCGGCGCGCGCGGCGCGTCCCGTCTCGCTGGTGCTGTGGGACCCTTGCGGGTCAGGTCGCGAGTTCCTCCGCGAGCAGTCCGCGCTCTTCCGCCTCACCTACGGCAAGGCCAAGACCGCCGACGGGGCGACCGAGGTGGCGGGCTTCGTCCTGTCAGGTGAGACGACCGAGCAGCTGACGGCGCTGGCCGCGCCAGAGGCCAACCCGACCGTCGACCGGTTGCTCCTCCTCACACGCCCCGACCGGTCCCCGGCCGGCTCCTTCGGGGTCGACGACGGCCGGATCGAGAACGCGGCGGCCGAGGGCCAGGCCGAGCTCATGGACATCGAGCCGTTCTTCAGCATCATCCCCGCCAGCACGGGCACCATCACCGACTGGCTGGTTGCCGCGCTGCCCGCCCACGGGAGCGCGCAGAAGGCGCCCGAGGGCCGTGACGAGATGACCGTGCGCGCCCCGGCGGGGACCCACACGGTTACCGAGCGCCTCGAGCGCCTCGGCCCTGACGGCCTCTTCGGCATCGTCACCACGGGGTCGGGCGAGCCCGTCGGGCCGTGGATCCTCCTGCTCACCAGCGGGAACGAGTCGCACATCGGCCCCAACCGCATGTGGGTGGAGCTGGCACGGGACTGGGCCGGACTGGGGTTCCGCTGCGTCCGCTTCGACCTGAGCGGCATGGGTGACAGCCCGGCCCGACCGGGGCGCCCCGGCCACGTGGAGCGGGCGCCCGAGGCCTTCCAGGACGTCCAGGACGCGGTGGAGGCGCTGGCCGGCCCGTCGCACGGCGGCGTGGCGCCCGCCGTGCTCGTCGGACTGTGCTCGGGCGCCTACCAGGCCCTCGACAGCGGGATCGACCTGCGCGCCGCCGGCGCCATCGCCGTGAACCCCGTCCTGCGCTTCCCGCCGCCCGAGAGCAAGGACGGGAAGACCCACCCCCGGCGGACCCTGGCCCGCCCGGTCGACGAGTCGCTGCGCAGCGCCTACAACAAGCTGCCCGACTGGAAGCTCGTCCGCCTGGCCCGTCGGGGCTACATGGCGGCCGGCCGCCTGCGGACCCGGCAGCGGACCGCCGTCTCGTGGCTGACCGAGATGTCCGAGCGCGGGACGGACGTGCTGTGCATCTGCGGGCGCCTCGAAGCGGACACCCTCTTCGAGGGGAACGGCGTGCCCGAGGGGCCGCGCGTGGTCCTCGCCCCCCACGCGCACGTGGACATCATCGAGGACCTCGACCACGGCCTCATCCCGGCGCGCTTCCGCACGCAGGTGGCCGACATAATGACCGGGCACCTGGTGGCGCGGTACCTCGAGGAGAGCCGGCCCGGGGCCACTCCCCCGCCGGCGGCGGCCGACCTCGTTCCCTGATCCGGGCGCGCCCGCCCGGCGCCCGCCCGGCGCCCGCCCGGCGCCCGCCCGGCACCCGCCCGGCGCGTGGCCCGGCGGCTCGGCGCTCAGGCCGGGTGGACCCAGTACTGCGCCAGGGCGGCGCGCGTCTTGGGGTTGCGCGTGGGCGTGATCTTGCTGGTGCCGTAGTCCCAGTAGGTCACCTCGACCACGTTGTGCGCGGCGAACCACTGGCTGGTGTCGCGGACGAAGACGGGGTTGTCCCCCCCGCACACGCCCTTGGTGGCGGACACCGTCGCGCCGCTGCCGGCAAGTCCCCCAGCCGAGGCCCCACTCGGGAAACAGCATGGTCTTGCGGTGGGCCCGGGCGAAACCGGCCAGCCAGTTGAGCCCGTAGGGGCCGCCCACGATCTGCTTGACCTCCGCCGCGGCGCCCGGGTACTGCTGCCACTCCTCGTCGTACACGTCGAGACCCACGTCGTCCACGTACCGGTTGCCCGGGTAGTACCTCGCCAGGTCGCCCAGGCCAAAGTCGCCGCGGTCGGGGTTCCACACGAACTGGAAGTGCGTGTTGGGCACCGAACGCATGGTGGTCACGATGTGCCGCCAGTACGCGATGAAGTCCGACGCGTGGCCCTTGGCGCCCCAGGGGAACCAGATCCCGTTGAACTCCCAGCCAATCCGCACGATGGCGTGGCCCTCGCCGGCGGCGACCAAGTTCCGGGCCAGCGTGGCGAATTTGGCGTCGTAGGCGCCGGTGGCGCCGGTGGCGAGCGACCCGCCCGTGGCGGGCAGGATCGGGACACCCCAGATCATGGAATAGCCCGACCCGGCCCAGTGGGACAGCTGCCACGAGGGGTTCGTGATGGTTTTCCACGAGCTCCCGTCGAGGAACTCCATGGCGTACTGCACCCGGGCGCCGACCAGCGAGCCGAAGGCGGTCACCCCGGCCGGGTCGGCCGGGCCGACGTAGGCGCCGGTGGCATACGTGGCGTGACGCGCCCGCACTTCCTGCGCCGACGCCCCTGCCCCCGACGCCGGCATCACGAGCGCGGCGCACAGCACGCCCAGTACGGCGGCGCGCGCCATGACCGTCCGTGTCGTGCCGCGCCGCGCTCCCTCTCGCATCTCACTCCATATTCGTCGCGCCGGGCGTGGTGTGGATGTCAGCCCCGCCCCGGTCGCGCCTCGGGATGCTGTCGTGGCGCGACCAAGAGGAAAAGCCCAGTTCAACAGGCAATTGTGCGTCCCCACCGTCGCCGTGGCCCGGGGTCGGGATCGACGCCCCGAGGTTAGACTCCGGCGGTGCCCGACCCTACGGACCTCCTCTTCGGGCAGGCGTGGGGCGCCCTCGGGGGCGATCCCGCACTGGGCGAGCTGGTCGAGGCGACCGGGGACGGGACCGGGCTGCTGCCCTCCGCCCTGGCCGCGCTCCCCGCCATGACCGCGGCCGTCTCGGCCTCGACGCTCGCCGCCTCGGTGCTCGACGCGGCCCGCCGGGGCGGCGACCCCGAGCCGGTCCACGTCGACCGCGCCCACGTCGCCGTGGCGGCGCGCTCGGAGCACTACGCGCGCTCCGAGGCACACGCGGAGACCGAGCGGATCTCCCCCCTGCTGCGCTTCTGGGAGACGGCGGACGGGTTCTGGTTCCGGGTGCACGGGGAGTACCCGTGGCACCGCGAGCGGGCACTGGCCGTGCTCGGATGCGAGGACCGCCACCGCAGCGTGCGCGACGCGGTGGCGCGCTGGCGGGCCGAGGACCTCGAGGACGCCCTGGCCGCAGCCGGCGGCCTGGGCTACGCCGTGCGCACCGAACGGCAGTGGCACGAGCACCCCCAGGGCCGCGCCGTGGCCGCGCTGCCGCTGCTGCAGAGCGAGGCCGGCGCGGGGCCGGGACGGGCCGCCGGGCCCGGACGGGTGGCCTCGGGGTTGCGGGTGCTCGACCTGACCCGGGTGCTGGCCGGTCCCATCTCGACCCGGACGCTGGCGGCGTGGGGGGCCGACGTCGTGCGCATCGACTGCCCCCGCCTGCCCGAGATGCCCCTGCACGCTCTGGACACGCTGCCGGGTAAACGCAGCGCCGAGCTGGACCTGGCCGAGCCGGCGGGCCGCGCTCGTCTAGAGGAGCTCCTCGCCACCGCCGACCTGCTGGTGCAGGGCTACCGGCCCGGTGCGCTGGCCCGCTTCGGCCTCGAGCCGGCTGCGCTGGCCGAGCGCCACCCGCACCTCTCGGTCGTCACGCTGTGCGCCTGGGGGCCGGCCGGGCCCTGGGCGGAGCGGCGCGGCTTCGACTCGCTCGTCCAGTGCCCGACCGGCATCGCGCTGGCCGAGGGAACCGAGGGACGCCCGGGGACGCTGCCGGCACAGGTGCTCGACCACTCCACCGGGTATCTCGCCGCGGCCGCCGGCATGCTGGCGCTGGCCGCCACCGAGCGCGGCGAGCCGCCCCGCTCGGTCCGGCTCTCGCTGGCCCAGACGGCGCACTGGCTCCTGGGCGCCGGCCACGGGACGCCCGAGGCGCCGCGGCGCGCCGACGTCGACGTCTACCGCGTGGTGCTCTCCGGGGCGGTCGCCCCGGTGGACGTGATCCGCCCCCCCGGCCGGCTCGACGACCGGGAGCCCGGCTGGTCCTTCACCACAGATCTCGGGGTGGATACGCCGGAATTCAGCGTCGCTTGAGCGTCAGCCCTGCAACGTTTGTGCAACCAACGACTGTGACACACTGAACGCCATGTCGGACATCTGGAAGCTGGCCGCCCGCCGGTCGAGCGAATTCGACGCCTCCGCGGTGGCCTACGAGACCTACCGTCCCCACTACCCCGACGCCATCTTCGAGGACATCATGGAGCTCGGCGACCTCGGGCCCGGGGCCCGTGCCCTCGAGATCGGAGCGGGGACGGGGATCGGCACCGCCGACCTGGTGGCCCACGGCCTGGACGTGACGGCGATCGAGCCCTCGGCCGGGATGCGCGAGCTGGCGCGGGAGAAGCTCGGTGACCGGGCCCGCTTCGTCGAGGGCCGCTTCGAGGACGTCTCCCCCGACGAGCCGGTCGACCTCATCGTGGCCTTCAGCGCCTGGCACTGGGTGGAGCCGGCCAAGGGCCTCGACCTGGCCGCCGCGCTGCTCCCCTCTGGCGGCTCGCTCGCCATCTCGTGGACCGAAGTGGTCGAGTGGGGCGAGGACGGCTTCGAGGACCGGCTGGCCGACGTGACGGGCTCGCCGTGGCCGAAGAGTGTCGAGCACATGGTCGCCTCGCTCGGTCCGGTCGACGACGACACCCGCTTCGGCGAGTTCGCCGTGCGCCGACACCGCTTCGAGCGCGTCCTCGACACCGACTTCTTCATCGGTCTCACGCGGACCTACCCCGGCTTCCACACCGAGAAACGCGACGAGCAGTTCCGACAAATCATCGACAACGAGTTCGGTGGGTCGGTCACCCGGGTGGAGGACGCCGTGCTCCACCTGAGCCGGCGTTGTTGAGCAGTTGCGATCGTCAACGCCGGCTCAAGCGCGGTCCTCTGACGGCCGAAGAAGAGTGGTGATGCACAGGGGTTCGCTGCGGGATTTTTCGAAGGCGGGGGTATCCTTTCGGCATGGCGGAAACTAAGGCGGGCACCATGGCGGACAAGCCATTGCTCGCGGTGGTCTACAGCCCGCGGTCACGCCCATGGATGGAGATCTCCGAGATGGCGTCGGACCTCTGCCGCGTCCTGTGGGTCGTCGACGAGTCCGAGCTCGGCACCACCGCGAAGGCGATCAAGAAGGTGGGCAAGGTCGTCAACCTCGAGGGCATGAGTCCCGAGGAGATGGTGCAGGCCGTCTACGCCGAGAAGCCCGACGGAATCACGTGCTACTTCGACACCGATCTGCACCGGCAGGCATGGCTGGCGGCGGCGCTCGGGCTGCCGAGCACTTCGGTGCGCGCCGTGGCGCGGCTCAACGACAAGCTCCTCCAGCGCGAGGCCATGGAAGAGGCCGGCGTACCGGTACCGCGGTTCAGCGAGGTGCGCGAGGTGGCCGATGCGGCCGAGGTTGCCCGCCTGGCATCCGCGGTCGGGTTCCCGGCGCTGCTCAAGCCGCGCAACGGGACCGCGTGCCGGGGCATCTACCTGATCGAGAGCGAGGCCGAGCTGACCAGCGCCCTCGAGGAGATCGAGCACCCCTCGCAGATGATCTACGAGGAGCGCATGGAGGACCTCCCCCCCACCGACGCGCCGTACGCGGACCGCATCAGCGTCGAGACCATCGTGAGCCAAGGTGTGCACAGCCACCTCGGCGTCACCGGCCTCTTCCCGATGATGCCGCCCTTCCGCTCCCAGGGGGGCTTCTTCCCCGCCGACGTGCCCAAGTCGGAGATCCCCGAGGTGTTCGACCTCGTGACGTCCGCCATCAAGGCGCTCGGGTCGGACTTCGGCTGCTACCGGACCGAGATCAAGCTCACCCCGCAGGGCCGCAAGATCATCGAGATCAACGGCCGACCGACCGGCCTCAGTCCCGCCACCATCAAGTTGGCTTCCGGCGTGCAGCTGATGAAGCTGGGCATGCGCCTCGCCCTCGGCGAGCACATCGTGGTCGAGGGACCCGTCCCCTGCGAGCGCATCGCCTACCGCTTCTACCGCGAGCCGCCGCTCACGGCCATGAAGGTCACCGGCATCACCGGGCTCAAGCAGCTCGGTGAGAAGGACGGCGTGCGGCAGATCGACGTGCACAAGGAAGTGGGGGATCCGGTCGACTGGCGCAACGGGTCACTCGACAAGGTGTTCCAGGTCACCGGGACGGTGACGGACTACGACGAGCTGGCCGCCCACTACGCCGCCTGCTCCGACGAGTCCTACGTCCTCTACGAGCACGGGGACTGAGCGACCTCACCGGTGCGCCGCGGCGTCCCGCGGGCGGCCACCCACCACAGCCCCGTGACGACGGTGACGGCCGTCGCCGTGCCGAGCGCCCACCCGGCCACGACGTCGGAGAACCAGTGCACGGCCAGCACCAGCCGGCTGATCCCCACCAACCCGGCCAGCGACAGCGCGCCTGCCAGGAGGGCGAGGCGCGCCCAGCGGCGATGCGCCACCGTCAACGAGAGGGTGAGGGCGGTCGCCAGCAGGCAGGCCGCCGCTTCGGCGGCGTGGCTCGAGGGGAAGGCGTCGAGGCCCACCTGCACGGCGTGGAGGCGCAGCGGCGGGCGCGACCGGCCGAAGGACACCTTGGCCAGCGTGGAGGCCGCCCCGCAGAGGAGCAGCGACACCAGCGGCGCCGCCACCAGTGCGTTGCGCCAACGGCGGATCCACAGCAGGGCACCGGTCACCAACGAGAGGCCGAGCAACCCGAAGAACCCGCCTACCGTGCTGACCGCGCGCGCCGCGCCGACAAGGCCCTGGGTCCGGTGGCCGACGAACCAGTCGAGCACCGCCCGGTCGCGCGAGATGAGCCCGCCGCCGTCGAGCACGTCCTCGGCGACGAAGACGAACAGCGCCACGCACGCCGCCACGACGACGGCGGCCAGGCCCAGGACCCAGCGCGGCGGCCGGACATCGGCCCGGAGCGCCCGCGCGGCCCCGGCGTCACGGACGGTCGACAGGGGCCGCTGCCCTCAGCCCGTCTGCGGGTGCGTCGGCGTCGAGCCGTCGGGGTTCAAGAGGTCGAAGCCGTCGGGGATGGCGAGTTGCCCGGGCGCCGTGCCGGGCTGGTCGGGCACCCCGTAGTCCCACACGAGCGCCTGGGTGACCGGGTCGATGGCCGCCATGCGGTCCCGGAAGTCGTCGTTGGTCATGAACACACCGCTCGGCACCAGCTCGACCAGCGAGGGCTGGTTGAGGCGGTTGATCCCGTTCGCCGCCTGGTACTGGTAGAGGATCTGTCCGGCCTGGTTGAACTCGACGAAGCCGCCGGGGTTCTCGTAGTTGGCCGTGAGGTAGAGGTCCGGGCCGAGGACCTGCGGGTCTGAGGGGTACCCGATGGCCACGTGGGTGGTCCACACCAGCTTCCCGGTGGGCGTGTACTCGCTGATGTAGGAACCCTTGGTCTCCGAGATCAAGAAGTTGCCGTTGGGCAGCGGGGTGTCCCCATTGGGGCTGGCCAGCGACGAGCCGGGGGTGTGCGTGCACACGCCCGTCGTGCCCACCTGCGCCACGACCGACCCCGACGCGTCGATGGTCAAGATGCGGCAGTTGTCGGCGTCCGCCACCGTGACGCTGCCGTTCTTGAGGATGTAGGCGTCGTCGGGCTCGTGCAGGTACCCGGGGGCCGAGCCGGTCTGGGCCGGGTGTCCGTAGCTCCACAGGAGCTTGCCGTTCGGGTAGCCGATCTCGACGATGGTCTCGTTCTCCTCCTGATTGGAGATGATGCCGGTGCCGTGGTGGAAGAAGAAGGCGTCGTCGGGGAAGTAGAACCCCTTCGGGCCAGGGGGCGGCGGCATCGACGGCGGGTTCGGGGTACCGCCACACGATGGCGCCGGTGTCGTCGAGGACGAGGAGCCGGTTGTTGCCGCGGTCGGCGACGAGCAGCTTCTCCCCGTAGTAGGGGGAGCCCGCCCCAGGTTTCCCGGCCAGGCCGAACCTGACGTTGGGCTCGAGCATCTGCACGTTCGCCGTGGGCGTGCTGCCCGTCTCGCCGCCGATCAACCACGCCGTCGCCCCGGTCGCCACCACGGCCGCATTGGCCACCGGCGAGATCAGCTGGCCGGCGGGCAGTGCGGTGCCGCTCTTGGTGTCGAAGGCGTAGATGGCGGCCGAGTCCCCGCTGCCGGTGGTCCCGCCGGTGGAGCCCCCCGCCACGTAGACGGTGCCGCCCAGGGTGACCGCGGCCGCTGCCTCGAGGGGCTGCGGCAGGTGCCCCACCACGGCGAGGCGCCCGGTGTGGGTGTCGAGCCGCTGGATGTCGCTCGTCGGTCCCCCACCGATCAGCTCCCCGCCGAACACGTAGACGTCGGGCCCCACCGCGGCCACGGCCGGGTAGCGCACCGGCTGGGGCAGCGTCCCCACCACGCGGAAGGTGCTGCCGTTCGTCGTGGCGAGCACCTGCGGGTCGGCCCCGGTCCCGTCGTAGCCCCCGAGCACGTACGCCGTGCGGCCGACGGTCACCGCGGCGGCGTCGGACCGCGGCTGGGGCAGCTGCCCGACCACGGTGCCGCTCGCCGCCGCGGCGCCCGCCGTCAAGGGGAAGGACTGCACCGTCGCCACGGTCGTCTGGGCGCCGCCGCCGAAGACGAGGACCCGCCCGCCCAACACGGCGCCCGCGGCGTCGTGGGTGGGCGTGGCGATGGAGCCCGATGCCGCCTGGGTGCCGCCCGGGACCGCCAGCGTCGACACGGCGGCCGTCGACGTGCTGCCCGACGTGAGGCCGCCGACCACGAGGAGCTGACCGGCGGTGGCGGCCGGGACGGCCACCTCGCGGCTGAGGGGTCTCGACAGCTGCCACGGCAAGAGGCCGGACTCGGCGGCCGGCAGGGCGCGGTGCGCCGCCACGGCGGCGGCGGCGGCCGCGGCCACCGATCCCTGGCTGCTCGCCGCCGCGGCGCCCGCCGTGGACCGGCCGGCGGTCGACACCCGGCCGCTCGCCGTCGTAGCCGTCGTCGTCGTGGTCGTCGTGGCCTGAGAGGTCCGGTTCCGCGGGCCCGAACCGAGGCCGGCCACGGCGGCGACGAGCAGGACGACCGTCACCAGGCCGGCCGCGACCACGACCCCACGCCGGCGCCGGAGCGCCTGGCGCCGGCGTGCGGCGGCACGCCGGTCGAGGGGGGGACGCTGGTTCACGACGGCAGCATTGTTGCCGCCCCGCCGGGCCGCCACAATGGCGGGCCCCGGGCTGAGCGAGCCCGACACCGGACTGAGCAAGCCGGGCGCAGGTGGGGCGGCCCTAACGTGGTCCTCCGTGCCGCCGGCGAGCGTCTTCGAATTCGACCAGGTCGTCGTGCGCTTCGGGGACCATGAGGTGCTCCGGGGCGTCACCCTCGCGGTCGCGGAACGGCGCGTCACCGTCCTGACCGGACCGTCGGGCTCGGGCAAGACCACCATGCTGCGCCTGTGCAACCGCCTCGAGATCCCGACCGGCGGCCGACTCCTCTTCCGCGGGGAGGACGTCATGTCACTCGACCCGCTCGCTCACCGACGGCGTGTCGGCATGGTGTTCCAGCGCCCGACGCTCTTCGCAGGGACGGTCCGCGACAACCTCGGGCGGCGGTGGAGGCCACCGACGACGCCTACGCCGAGGTGCTCGAGCGGGTGGGCCTCCCCCGCGCCCACCTCGACGACCAGGGCGACAGGCTCTCGGGCGGCGAGGCGCAACGAGCCTGCCTGGCCCGCACCCTCCTCACCGACCCCGAAGTCCTCCTCATGGACGAGCCGACCTCGTCACTCGACGAGCGGGCCACGCGCGTGCTCGAGGACCTGGCCGCCTACCTGGTCCTCCAGGGCCTCACCGTCGTCTGGGTCAGCCACGACCTGGCGCAGGTACGGCGCATCGCGCAAGACACCGTCGTCCTCCTCGACGGGCGTATCGCCAGCGGGCAGGCGGCCGCCGGCTATCTCGAGCACAACCCATGAGACCACGAGGAGGAGCACCATGATCATCGCCGCGTCGGGCAGCACCGGGTACGTCGGGTGGCTCGGCCTTCTCGCCTCGCTCTCGCTGGTCGCCGTTGCCGTCGGGATCTCGATGTGGCAGCAACTCGGGCTCGAGCGGTCCCTCGTCTGGGCGTCCGCCCGGGCCATCGCCCAGCTCCTGGCCGTCGGCGCACTGCTCGCGGTGGTGCTCAGCCCGCACGTCCCGCTCGCCCTGTCGTGGTTGTGGGTGGGCTTCATGGTCGCCTTCGCGGCGGAGACCATCCGGCGGCGGGCACCCGAGATCCCCGCCGCCCGTCAGCTGGCGCTGCTGTCGCTCGGCCTGGCCACCGTCGTCACCTTGTTCCTCCTCTTCGGCCTGGGGATCTTCCCGGTCAACGCCCGGACGGTGGTGCCCCTGGGCGGCATGGTGGTGGGCAACTCGCTGACGGCCACCATCGTGGCGGCGCGGCGCGTCGTGGGCGAACTGTCCGACAAGCGGGCCGAGGTCGAGGCCCGGTTGGCCCTCGGGCACTCGGCGCACGACGCGTCGCGCCCGTACGTGCGCGACGCCCTGCGCACGGCCATGACGACCCAGATCGAGTCGACCAAGGCGGTCGGGCTCGTGTTCCTCCCCGGCGCCATGACCGGCCTCATCCTGGCCGGGGAGCGGCCGGTCGACGCCGTCCTCGTGCAGGCCGCGGTGATGTTCCTCATCCTGGGGGCGACCGCCACCACGGCCGCCGTGATGGCGCTCACGTTGGCCCGCAGGCTCTTCACGTCCGACCACCGGCTGGTCCGCCTGACCCGCACCGTGTGACCCTGCGCAACGGGTGCACAACCCGGGTCGGCACCTGGGGATGGTGGCTCGGACCCGTGTGACCATGGCGGGCGTCGGGGTATGGAGGGGGCTGGATGTCGGTGCGTCTGATCCGTCTGTTGTGCGGCGCCGCGCTCGTGTCGGGCGTGCTCGGCGTGGCCGTGCCGACCCTGGAGGCGCCGGAGGCGGCGGCCGGCACCCCCCTCCCGGGAGCACCGAGCTGCCCCGTGTTCCCGGCTGACAACGCGTGGAACACACCGATCTCGAACCTGCCGGTCAACCCGCACTCCGCGCAGTGGCTGGCCAGCACGAACGCGTCCACGACGAACCTCCACCCGGACTTCGGCCCCTCGGGCGACCCGTCGAACCCCTACGGCATGCCCTACACCGTGGTCCCCGGCGGGCACCAACTCGTCAGCGTCTCCTTCCAGTACGCGAGCGAGAGCGATCCCGGGCCCTACCCCTTCGGCCCCGACACGCCGATCGAGGGCGGGCCGAGCGCCACCGGTGACCGTCACGCGCTCATGGTCGACCCCTCCACCTGCACCCTCTACGAGCTCTACGACGCCCGCTACAGCCCCGGCGCGTCCACCGCGGGCTCGGGCGCCATCTGGAGCCTCACCTCGAATGCGCTGCGACCGGCCGGCTGGACCTCGGCGGACGCCGCCGGCCTGCCGATCCTTCCCGGCCTGGTGCGTTACGACGAGGTCCTCTCGGGCCGGATCACGCACGCCATCAGGATGACGGCGGCGGTCACCGACACCAGCTACCTCTGGCCGGCTCGCCACCAGGCCGGGTCGGCCTCGAACCCGAACCTGCCACCGATGGGCGCGCGCTTCCGGCTGAAGTCGAACTTCGACATCAGCCGGTTCTCCCCGCAGGCCCAGGTGGTCCTCCGGGCCATGCAGCAGTACGGGCTGATCGTGGCCGACAACGGCAGCAACTGGTACTTCGGCGGCACGGCCGACGCTTCGTGGCCGCTCTCCCTGGTCGACGAGCTCAAGGGGATCCCGGCCAGCGCCTTCGAGGCGGTCGACGAGTCCGGGCTCATGGTCAGCCCCGACTCGGGCCAGGCCAGCAGCTTCCCGGGCCCGGTGACGGGCATCGCCGCTCCCCCGTCGGGATCGGGCTACTGGTTGGCCGACGCCGAGGGCGCGGTCTCCGCCCACAACGTCCCCAACTACGGCTCCATGGCGAGCACGACCCTGAACGCACCGATCGAGCACATCGTGGCCACGCCCGACGGGAAGGGGTACTGGCTCGTCGCCGCCGACGGCGGCACCTTCGCCTTCGGCGACGCCCAGTTCTACGGATCGATGGGGGGCCGGCCGCTCAACGCACCCGTGGTGAACATGGCTCCGACACCCGACGGCGGCGGCTACTGGCTGGTGGCGGCCGACGGCGGGATCTTCGCCTTCGGCGACGCCCCGTTCCTCGGGTCCATGGGAGGCCGGCACCTCAACGCCCCGGTGGTCGGGATCGCCGCCGACCCGCAGACCGGCGGCTACTGGCTGGTGGCCTCCGACGGCGGCATCTTCGCCTACGGCGCCCGCTTCTACGGGTCGACCGGCAGCCTGCACCTGCAGCGGCCGGTCAACGGCATGGCCCCGTCGGGTGGCAGCGGCTACTGGCTGGTGGCCTCCGACGGGGGGATCTTCGCCTTCGGTAACGCGCCGTTCTGGGGGAGTACCGGCGGCATCGTCCTCAACGCGCCGGTGACCGGCATGGCCGAGGACGGCGCGACCGGCGGGTATTGGATGGTGGCGTCGGACGGCGGGGTCTTCGCGTTCCATGCGCCGTTCTACGGCGCGCACTGATTCCACGCGCCGGCGCTGGGTCCACGCGCGTCCGTCGTCACGCACCGCCGGTGAACGTGTACCCGAAGACCCCGCTCGGGCTCCACCGTCGGCTCGGGTGGGCCGACGACCGCGCAACGTTCTTGCGCCGCGTCGAGGGGGCCGATCGACCGTGCAGGACGTCCACGCACACCGCCTTCTCGAGTGGGATGCCGCGGAGTGCGGCCCGGGCATCCGCCGTCGCGGCGCCAACCGCGACCAGGACCGGGCCCGCGACCAGGGCCGTGCCGACGGCCGGCTCAGCCGACTTCGACCATCATCTCGCTGAAGGCACCCGGCTCCTCCTCGTCCACCCAGCGCCTGGCCTCGTCCACGAAGACGACGCGCAGGCGGTAGGTGCCCGCCACGGCCGGGGCCCGCACGACGACGTCGACGTCGGTCGGCGCACCAGGTGACAGCCGGTTCGGCAGGACGGTACGGATCGGCTCCTCGCCCTTGACGGAGAGCGGCCACGACCCGGCTTCGTTGCTCCAGCGGTACGAGAGGTGGACATGGCTGTCCTCCGAGCGGGTCAACGGCTCGGTGCCGTGGTGCTCGATCCTCGCCGACACGTACGTCACGTCGCCGGGTCGAATCGTCTGGGGCGGCACGAAGCGCACGGACAGGCCGGCCGGTACGCCGGGCGAGGCGGTGGTGGATGCGGCCGGAGCCGGCGAAAGCTGCCCAGCCAGGCGGTTGCCGCCGTCGGACAGAAGCGGCTGCGCCAGCATGGCCGCCGCCGCCTGCGGCACGAGGCGCACGTCGTAGACCTCGGGCGCCGGGACGGTGATCCGGTCGACCAGCTTCCTGGTGACCCTTGAGACCACGGCCACCGACCCCGTGACGTCGAGCCCGTCCCCCTGCTGGCGCCGGGCGCTGATACCCACGAAGTAGTGGTCCTCGTCGAAGGCCAGCCCCCGAGTGAACCCGGGCAGCTTGATGGTGAATGCCCGCGCCGACGGGTGGGCGGGGTCGATCGCCACCAGTGCGTCCACAGCCGAGTCGCACACCAGCCAGAGCCCGTCGCAGAACCGCGGGCTGTGCGGCATGGAGAGCCCGTCGGCGACGACCGCCCCGGTCGTCAGGGAGAAGACGCACCCGGATCCGAACCTGTTGTCCGACCACTCGCCGAAGCCCCCGCCGCGGTGGAAGGCACTGGCGAAGAGGTCGCCCTCCGCCGGCTCGATGCAATTCAAGTGCCACGAGTCGGGCTCCCCCGGCAGGACGTGCACCGGCCGGGCCTTGAACCGGCCGAACTCGACGACCGCGTTGTCGTGCGTGGCCACGGCCAGCCGCCGGCCACCGAGCGACAGGACGTCGTGGGCGTCGAGGACGACCCCGAGACGTCGCACGCTGACCCTCGACGATCCGGGCTTCGATGATCCGGGCTTCGATGATCCGGGCTTCGATGATCCGGGCTTCGATGATCCGGGCTTCGATGATCGGGTGTACTCGAACACCTCGCTCGACACCGACGATGCCTGGCGGCCCGACGTGGCGCGGAGCCAGGCGCGGCGCGCGTCGTCGTAGCAGAGGCCGGTCGTTGGGAGGTCGTGGAGCGTCTCAGCTCCGTCAGCCCCGAGGACGAAGACACCGCCACCCGAGAAGCCGAGTTCCGCGAAGCCCGACACGACGAGCGCGGGCTCGGGTGCGGGCCCGGGACCGCTCAACGTCCCCCGCCCCATGGGGATCGTGTTCTCACAGTCAAGACTCAGGAATCTCCCACCGGACTCGTCGTACCGCGGCGACGAATCTAGCGACCGCCGCGTGGGTGGGACCATGATGCGGTGACGACCCACGAGACCGAGCTCACCAGCGAGGTGGACTTGTGCACGCCCGACGGGGGTCGGTTGAACCGGCGCGCCCTCGGCTGGTCACGCCGTCCACTGCACCGGGCCAACCTGCGCGGCCGGTTCGGTGTCAACAAGCGGTGGGACTACTGGGCCATCCTGGCTGGCGACGTCGTCGTGTCGTCGGTGTACGCCGACATCGACCACCTTGGTCTGGCCGACGTCTGGTGGGCCGACCTGGCGACCGGGGCGACCGGAGGCAACGGCGTCGTCACCGTGGGCAGCGACGACTTCGAGCTGCCCGATCGCCCGGGCACGGCGCCGCTCCAGCTCGACCGCGACGGGCTCAGCCTCGAATACGCCGATGACGACGCGGGTACCCGACTGCACTGCTCGTGGACGGAGGCCGACGGACGGCCCGGTCGCCTCGAGGTTGTTGTCGCCCGTCCGTCCGGGCACGAGTCGCTCAACGTGGTGATCCCGTGGAGCGACGAGCTGTTCAACTACACCTCCAAGCAGCAGGCCCGTCCTGCCCGCGGGGAGCTCTGCGTGGGCGCCCGGAGGTGGACGCTCGGCGGCGGGGCGGGCGACGCCTGGGGCGTGCTCGACGTCGGCCGTGGGCGGTGGCCGGCGGAGATCACCTGGAATTGGGGCGGTGGTGCGGGTCGCAGCGGCGATCACGTGGTCGGCCTCCAGTTCGGGGCCAAGTGGACCGAGGGCTCCGGCTTCAACGAGAACGGACTGATCGTCGACGGACGGCTCTCGAAGATCGGCCGGGAGCTGACATGGCACTACGACTGGGACGAGCCGATGAAGCCGTGGCGGGTCCTCGATCCCGGCGGCCAGATCGACGTCACCCTGGTGCCTCGCCACGACAAGCACACGTGGCTGCCCGGACGGGACAAGGGCAGCGAGACCCACCAGGTGTTCGGGACGTGGACGGGCCATGTCCGGACCGACGAGGGCCTCGAGCTCGCGCTCGAGGGCATCCAGGGATTCGCCGAGGAAGCCCGTCAGGAGTGGTGAGCGAACCGGCGAAGAAGGCCAGGGCGAGGTCGGTCGCGCTCACGGTCTCGACGGTGTCGATCGGCGAGGACGCCGGCTCCCCCAGGACCAGCTCACCCGTCAAGGTCACCGGCGTGGGAACTCTGACGGCAAGCCGACCGTGCTGGGGTCAGTCGATGAACTACGCACGCTCAATTCTTCGATTGACTACACATGATCAACAGGTCATCCCGCTCGGCCGTCGGCATGTGAAAAGGCAGTTGAGCCGCCCCTTCTCGTAGCCATGCGCGGGTCCCACATCGTGGGGTTCCCGGAATGCGACCCACGTCACACGCCAAGGGACCCTCCGCGCGTTAGCGCCCCTGAGACAAACGGCAGACAATAAGGACGTGGGGAAATGGCGCACGCCTGGGAGTACGGCCCTGTTCCACGCTGTGTCCAGGACGATACGAGCGCTCACCGCCACCGCGCTCGCCGTGGCCATGCTGGGCGGGTTGGGTGTGCTGGCAGGAGTCTGGGCGGGTGCGGCAGCGGGTGCGGCCACGCTCAGCGTTCCCACGCCGCCCCAGGCGGTCAGCGCCACCGCGGGGAGCGGATCGGCCGGCGTGTCCTGGTCTCCGCCCGGCTCGACGGGCGGGTCCCCGATCAACAGCTACACCGTCACCTCCCGGCCCGGCGGTCTGACGGCCACGGTGAGCGGCACGACGACATGGGCCGATGTCCCTGGCCTGACGAACGGCGTCGCGTACACCTTCACCGTGAGCGCCACCAACGCCATCGGCCCAAGTGCTGCCTCGAGCGCCACGAACAGCATCACGCCAGGCGCCGGCACGAATGCCCAGACCCCGTCGATCGCCGGCGCCGGGGACATCTCCTGCCTGGCGTCGAACCCCCTCTACAACGGGTCCAACGCGAACGCCTGCCACATGAACGCGACAGCAAGCCTCGTCCGCGCCATGAGCCCCGCCCCCACCGCCGTGCTCCCGCTCGGCGATGCCCAGGCATTTCCCTCCGGCGGGCAGGCGAGCGTCTCCGACTGGACCCAGGCCTGGGGGCAGTCGGGTAACTGGGGAGGGCTGACCGCCTCGGGCTACTCGCTCCGCCCCGTCACGGGCAACGACGACTACAGCGAAGATACGAACAATGGAGGAGCCCCGGGGGAAACGGCACCGGGATACTTCGGGTTCTTCAACGGCAACAACGGACAGCCGAACGCCAACCCTACCGGGACCACGGTCAACGGCCAGCCGGTTGGTTGGTACAGCTACAACATCGGCTCCTGGCACTTCATCGCCCTGAACACCGACTGCAACGCCATCGGCGGATGTGCGGCGGGCAACCCCCAGGAGCAGTGGCTCGCGGGAGATCTCGCCGCCGACCAGAGCCCCTGCACACTCGCCTACTGGGAGGAGCCGTTCTACTCCTCCAATGGTCAGGAATCTCAGTATCAGGCGATCTGGAACGACTTGAGCGCGCACCACGCCGACGTGGTGCTCAACGCCCATCAACACATCTACGAGCGCTTCCTCCCTCAGAATGCCAGCGGCGTCCAGACCTCCACGGGTATCACCGAGTTCGAAGATGGCGTCGGTGGGCAGTCCACCCAGGGTGGAACGCTGGCTCCCGCCCCCAACAGCGCGGTGATCGACACCAGCGACTTCGGTGTCATCGAGATGTCGCTCTACGAGTCCAACTTCAGCTGGCAGTTCGTCACCGTCAACCACGGAGTGGTCGACTCCGGGTCCCGCAGCTGCAACAGCACTCCCCCTCCGCCGAGCGCCCCGACGGTCAGCGCGTTGAGCCCGGTGTCCGGGCCCTCGACGGGCGGAACCTCGGTCACCATCACCGGGACCAACTTCACCGGGGCCACGTCGGTGCACTTCGGCCCCACCGCCGCGACGAGCTTCACGGTCAACTCCGCCACCTCCATCACCGCCGTGTCGCCAGCAGGTAAGAGCAGCGTCGACGTCACCGTGACCACCCCGTCGGCGACGAGCGTGGTGAGCGCCGCCGACGAGTTCACGGACACCTTCGCCCTCAACGGCTACTCGGTGTCCTTGACGGCATCGACCACCTCGCCTGCTGTCGGCGGCACCGTCTCCCTGACCGCCACCGCCAACCCGGACGTCGGACCCACTCCCTACGGCCTCTACATCTACGACGTGACCACCGGCACGGTCGTCGCCCACGTGACCTCAGGCACGAGCACCTCGGCGACGGTGAGCCAGTCCGCGGCCACGACCCATCGCTACGTGGCGTACATCGCAAACCTCGGGCCGACCAACGCGCAGGCGGGCTCTGCGCCCGCCGTCGTGACCTGGGGCGCCTCTGGCCCGCCTCCGCCACCACCGCCTCCGCCGCCCCCTCCGCCGAGCGCCCCGACGGTCAGCGCGTTGAGCCCGGTGTCCGGGCCCTCGACGGGCGGAACCTCGGTCACCATCACCGGGACCAACTTCACCGGGGCCACGTCGGTGCACTTCGGCCCCACCGCCGCGACGAGCTTCACGGTCAACTCCGCCACCTCCATCACCGCCGTGTCGCCAGCAGGTAAGAGCAGCGTCGACGTCACCGTGACCACCCCGTCGGCGACGAGCGTGGTGAGCGCCGCCGACGAGTTCACGGACACCTTCGCCCTCAACGGCTACTCGGTGTCCTTGACGGCATCGACCACCTCGCCTGCTGTCGGCGGCACCGTCTCCCTGACCGCCACCGCCAACCCGGACGTCGGACCCACTCCCTACGGCCTCTACATCTACGACGTGACCACCGGCACGGTCGTCGCCCACGTGACCTCAGGCACGAGCACCTCGGCGACGGTGAGCCAGTCCGCGGCCACGACCCATCGCTACGTGGCGTACATCGCAAACCTCGGGCCGACCAACGCGCAGGCGGGCTCTGCGCCCGCCGTCGTGACCTGGGGCGCCTCTGGCCCGCCTCCGCCACCACCGCCTCCGCCGCCCCCTCCGCCGAGCGCCCCGACGGTCAGCGCGTTGAGCCCGGTGTCCGGGCCCTCGACGGGCGGAACCTCGGTCACCATCACCGGGACCAACTTCACCGGGGCCACGTCGGTGCACTTCGGCCCCACCGCCGCGACGAGCTTCACGGTCAACTCCGCCACCTCCATCACCGCCGTGTCGCCAGCAGGTAAGAGCAGCGTCGACGTCACCGTGACCACCCCGTCGGCGACGAGCGTGGTGAGCGCCGCCGACGAGTTCACGGACACCTTCGCCCTCAACGGCTACTCGGTGTCCTTGACGGCATCGACCACCTCGCCTGCTGTCGGCGGCACCGTCTCCCTGACCGCCACCGCCAACCCGGACGTCGGACCCACTCCCTACGGCCTCTACATCTACGACGTGACCACCGGCACGGTCGTCGCCCACGTGACCTCAGGCACGAGCACCTCGGCGACGGTGAGCCAGTCCGCGGCCACGACCCATCGCTACGTGGCGTACATCGCAAACCTCGGGCCGACCAACGCGCAGGCGGGCTCTGCGCCCGCCGTCGTGACCTGGGCTTAGTCCAGCCGGATCGGCCAGAAGACAGCTCACCAACGCGCCGGCGCTGTCATGCCGCGTCATCGAGACGAGCGCGTCAGATGCGTCCGGATGGAGCGCCTCCAAGTCTGGATCCGAGGGGACTGCTTCGCCGTCCTCTTGGCCATGGTGGCGAATTGCCAGAGGGAGGAGGAGGCAGCCTCGATCCTCACCGTCTCATAGCTGCCGGTGCTCCACTCTCTCTTGTAGCGAGTGTCACCCAACAGCAAGTCCACTTCTGCCATGCCGACCCGGTGAGCATGCTCGATCAATGCGGCGAGGACGAGATGCCCCGGAGAGAACCGGCTGTACGCCGGGTCGAATCGCGGACCGCTGTAACACAACGCGTCTCCGCTCCGGAACCCGAATGCGGTGGCCACGGGCTCCTCGCCCGCGTAGAGAACGACGAGCGCGAGGCGACTCGCTCTCGCCGCCTCCCGGAGGATCTCCACGGTGAAGGCGCGCAACTCGCCGGCGAGAAAATGCAAGCGAGGCTGCTCTCTCTCGGCGACCTCGTAAATACGGTCCACATCCGGGAGCAGCCGATTCACGTCCTCGGGCCGCTCTCCGATCTCCACGCGTAGGGGCAACCCTTCGCGCTCGGCAGCCTGGTCGGCCCGCCTGAGTTTGCGCCGCAGGTTCCCGTCTCGGCCCTGCAGGAACTCATCCCACGAGCTGCTCGTCCGCACGGTCGGGCACGTGGCCTCGAGCGTCACGGCGCAGTTCGAACGCTCCATCCGGCGCAGCACCTTGACGGCGTTGCCGTCAAGGGGGTGATTCGGGAGGTCGAGCACCCATCGATGCTGTCCCAGCAGACTCACCCAGAGCTCCTCCGCCGCCTGGACCTCGCCGGGCGCCACGACGATCTCCATCACGGGACCGAGATCGCGCCCAGGAAACGTCAAGACGTCGATGCCGAAGCGGTGGCTGCGACGCAACGGGGCCAGCGCAAGGAGGCGTTCCTCAGACTCCACGGCGAGCACATGGATGTCACCGTGGCCGAAATGTCGCCACCACGCGAGGCACCAGAACGGCTGTGCGTAGTGTCTCGCTCCGGCCGCATCGGACAAGGCCGCCCAGGACTCCGACAGCGCTTCCAGTTCTGACAGGGATTCGATCAGTCGGACGGTCACGCGACGGGGACCAGATCGGCGGTAGGGCACGCCGGCGTCACCTCGGCAGTATGCCACCCGGGAACCATCACGCCACAGACCCCGTGTCCGGGCAAGGCCGCAGATCCGTCACGGGCCACCGCTCACGGCGGTGGCATCCTAAGGGGGTGGGAGACGAGCGCGATGAGCGCGACGAGGACGACGAGGAAACGCCCGACGCGGCGCTCTCGGACTCGGAGGAGCGCCAGCGACTGGCGGACGAGATCGAAGCACGCGAGGGCACCGAGGCCGCCTCACTCGGCGTCGGGGAAGCCAGCCTTCGGACCTCTGCCGTCCAAGGCGGTGCGTACCTCGCCGTCAGAGAAGTTGTCGGGATCGTGGTGCGCTCCCTCGGCATCATCGTGGTCACGCGGCTGATCGGACCGAGCTCCTACGGCGTCTACGCCGCCGCCGCCGCCTTCGCCCTGGTCATCGCCACCGTGGCCCAGATGGGCCTCGAGGTGTACCTGATCCGGCAAGAAGATGAGCCGAGCGACGCGCTCTACCACCAGGTATTCAGCTTCCTCCTCGTGGTCTCGGTCGCAGTCGCCGCACTGGCGATCGCGCTCTCGCTGGCGCTCAGCCACCTCGTCCGGGGAATCGCGCCCAGCCAGCGGATCTTCATGGTCCTGATGTTGAGCGTGCCGCTCAACGTCCTGTGGGCGCCGGCCCAGGCAAAGATCGAGCGCGCCTTCGGTTACAGGCGCATGGCCTGGCTCGAGCTCGGCGGCGACACAGTCTACTACGCCGTCGCCGTGGCACTCGCCGTCGCCGGCGCCGGCGCCTGGTCGTTGGCCATCGGTTTCGTGGTCTGGCAAGGCTGGCTGCTCGTCGGCAGCTACTGGCTCGCCGGCCTCCGCCCCCGCTGGTCGTGGTCTCGCGACACCGCTCGCGACCTCTTCCGCCATGGCGCGCCCTATGCCAGCTCCGGTGTCACGAACACCGCCAAGGGTCTCATCAACCCCATCGTCGTCGGCCGGTTCTACGGTTCGGCCGGCGTCGGCTACGTGGCGCTCGCCCTACGCCTGATCGACACGCTGAGCTTCGCCCAGCGCGCCACATGGCGGCTCGGACTGGTCGCCCTCAGCAAGGTGCGGGCACAGACCGACCGGCTCGTCCGTGGGATCGAGCAGGGCATGGTCCTCCAGCTGCTGGCGACCTCGGTACCGGTTCTGGGCGCATGCTTGTTGGCCAACTGGCTCATCCCCTTGGCCTTCGGCACACAATGGGCGCCGATGATCCCGGTCTTCGCCTGGTTGGCCGTAAGCAAGATCACGACTGCCCCCATGACCGTGCAGTTCGCCGTGCTGTACTCCGCGTCACGCAACGCGGTCGTCGCGCTCGGCACGCTGATCAACCTGATAGCGAATTTCGTTCTCGCGCTGCTGTTGGTGCCCGCCCTGGGATTGGTCGGGTTCGGCGTGGCGTTCGCCGTGGGGGGCGTGAGCTGGATCCCCGTCTACCGCAGCGCCCGCAAGATCGCGCCGTTCAGCCTCTGGAGCTCGTTCCGGCTGATGGTGGGTCTGGTCCCGCTGGCCTTCTTCCCACTGGTGGCGGGTCCGCTCCACCTGCTGCTCTTCGCCCCGCTGGCGGCCGTGTGCGCGCTGCGCCAGGTGCGCCTCGAGCTGCTCGGATACCTCCGACTGATATGGGGCGGACTGCGACGCCCCGGCCAGGTGGGTCGCTGAAGCGACCGCGAGCCCGAGCTCGCCGGAGGAGCGCCGGCAGCGTCGGGAGCGCCCGGAACAGCCACCAAGCATCGCCGAGTCCATCCGGTCTGCAACTGACATTGCAGCACTGCAAGCGCACACCGGGCGGGACGAATTGTGCAAGACGTGATCAAAGGGGTTGCTCAGGTTACTGATACGTGATCAATACATGATCAACGGGTTATCGGCGCGTGATTAAATGATTGCTGTTGGTCAGGGGAGGGAAGGCGGGCATGCCCAGGAACCTCGAGTTGCCGAGCGTTTCGGTGTTGGTCCCCACCTACAACTATGCCGCCCATCTCGCGGAGACCGTCCGGGCGCTGCTGGGCGATCCCGCGGCGACGGAGATCATCGTTGTCGTCGATGGTTGTCGCGACGGTTCGTTGGAGATCCTCGAGGGAATCCACGACGAGGACGCACGGGTGGTTCCCATGTTCGTCGAACACGTCGGGAAGTCCGGTGCACTGAGTGCCGCGCTCGAGCGGGCAGTGGGCGAAGTCATCCTCCTGCTCGACCAGGACGTGGTTGCCAAGCCGGGCCTCGTGTCGGGGCATGCGGCCCACCACCGCGACGCCGAGCACCTCGTGGTCCTCGGCTATATGCCGACCCTGACGAACGACTGCGACGGTCGTGTTGCGATGTTGACCAAGTGCTATGCGGACGAATACGAGGCCCATGTCACATCCTTGGAAGAGCATCCGGAGAACGTGCTCCTTCAGCTCTGGGGCGGCAATGTCTCGCTCCGTCGGGATGACTGCATGCGGGTTGGCCTCGATTTTCGCTATTTCGGTCACGAGGATCAGGACTTTGGCATTCGTTGCCTCAAGGCCGGTCTTACTGGTCGGTTCGACCGAAAGCTGCTTGCAGAGCACCATCATGCTCGTACCGCGTCGCAGTTCCTCTGGTACTCGAAGATGCAAGGGGCAAGCAGCTGGCTGATTCATCAGGATCATCCCGACGTCGTCGGGCCGTACGACCCGGATTCAACTCTCGAAGGACTACCGACCGCGATCCGTGGTTTGGCCACGCTCGTGGCAACTCCACGTTTCGGCGACCGATCGGCCGAGCTCCTCGCAGCCCTCGGTGATCTGTTTGCCCGTTTCGGTTGGACTCGAGGAGAATCGAACGCGTACCGACTTGCTCGCAGGGTGGAGTTCCGAACGGGCGCGGCCCTCGCCAGAGCCGGCCGTGATTGCGAGTTGAGGCGTTCCAACCTCCCCGAGTTGTCAGGGGCTCGCCCCAAGTCCACCAACAGTCGATAGGCGGCGAACGAGAGCTCGGTGACTTGGTCGGAGATGACGGCGGGGCCACTCGATACCTCCGCGCAGGTCGTTCGTGTCGCCCTGGCGAGAACGTGCAGCGGACGATGAGTGGGTCAAGAGCGGAGAACGCGACAATCCGCGTCGTCTTGTACACCGATTCGCCGGTCATCGGGGGGGGTGAGAACTTCGCACGAGATCTCCTCGCCTCGCTTCACCAGCGATTCGAGGTTGTGGTCGTCGGCAACCGCGAGGACATCGTCACCCACATCGCGAGCCGTCGACCGGGAACGGACACGCTGGTGCTCGGTCGTGTCCGAGGACGGAGCGACTTTGCGACCTTGCTTGAGCACGCGAGGGTCCTCCGGCGGCTCGATCCGGACGTCGTCCATGTGAACCAGCACCTGTGGTCCGGGCAGTACGGCGTGATTGCAAGCACGCTCGCCGGCGTACCATCGGTGTGCGTCGTGCACGGGGCAATGCCGCCGGCGAACTCGAGTCAGCGCTGCCTGACGACGGCGACAGCCCGTCTTGCCGGGCATTTCGTGGGTGTGTCCCATTTCGTCTCTGGGCAGATCCGCACCGAACTGCACCTTGACGGTCGTCGCGTGAGCACGATCTACAACGGAGTGCCCTGCGACGAACGAGATTCGACCGCCCGCCCCCAGACTTCGCCAGGCACGATCCTGGGTGTGGGTCGATTCGCCCGCGAGAAGGGCTTCGACTTGCTCGTCGAGGCGATGCCACATCTCCCGGGTCGTCGCCTTGTCCTCATCGGCGACGGCCCGGAACGTTCGCCGCTCGAGGCCCTCGCTGCCAGCCTGGGGGTCGAGGATCGGATCGACTTCACGAACTGGATATCCGAACCATGGGCGAGTCGGATGCTTCCGGATCTGGTGGTTGTCCCCTCACGATTCGATGCGATGCCACTGGTCGTGCTCGAGGCGATGCGCGCCGGGGTTCCGGTGGTCGCGACTCGCGTCGGTGGTATCCCCGAGTTGGTGGTCGACGGGGTGACGGGAGTCTTGGCGCAACCAGAGAGTCCCGAGAGCCTCGCCGAGGCCATTGCGAGCCTTCTGGCCGACCCACGGCGTCGTGAGGAGATGGCGCGTGCGGCAACGGTGCGGCTGGCGCGCCGATTCAGCGATTCGACAATGGTCGCTTCCTACGAGGCGCTCTATGACGCAATGAGCGGACAGCCGAGGGTGCGGTCGGAGGCCGGTATCGGAGCACCATTCGCTCCGGCGCAGGTACGCCGGAGCGAACGACTTCTCGGATTGGTGCAACTGTTGCCACCCGAGACACGCGGGCGCATGAAGTCGATGGCGCAGTCGGTGAAGCGGGAACTCAGTATGAGTTCGCTCACGACCAGCTCGTCACGCCGACCTCGAGCGGACGTGCCCTTGTCACGTTTCGTGCTCGGTCACCTCGGCTCGGTGCATGGATCTGTCCTCGTCCTCGGCGCGCCAATGGTGGGTGATCTCGTCCGAGCGTCGAGTCACGAATTTCAGGCGTGCGACGTGTGGGATCCCAATTCGCGGGGGCTCACGGCCTCCCTCCTGGTCGATCCCCTCGAGGAAGGATCGCTCGGTGTGGGACGCTACGATTGCGAGATCGTCGTCGGCCTCGAGTGGCACGGTCGCGAGGGACATCTCTTGGTGGCGAACCTGTGGCAGGCGCTTCGACCGGGCGGGAGTCTGCTCCTCGCGGCGCGAGCCGCACGAACCGCACGACACGCTCGAGCGGGGTTCACTGAAGCGGAGCTACGCGAGTTCGTCACGACCTGCGCTCCTGCTTTGCGGGTTGACGTCACCTACGTGAACGGCGATCTGGCGGCGAATGGCCGGGCCGGAACAACCGGCGAGCTCGGCGAATGGCTGGTTGCGGTCGTCGAGCGGTCACCCGAGGAGCTCGCGTGACCCGGCGGACGATCCTGATGTACCACCGGATCGCAGACGATCCGGAGGATCCCTACTCACTCTGCGTGTCACCGGGTCACTTCGAGGACCAGCTGCGGACGATCAGCGAGACAGCTGAGATCGTGGAACTCGACCGCCTCATGGCGGACCTCGACGGTCCCACCTGGGGCTTCGGGCGACCACGTCATCCTCGTCGGATCCGTTCTCAGGTGGCCGTGACCTTCGACGACGGATACGCCGACAACCTGCTGGAGGCCCTCCCCGTCGTCGAGGCCCTGGGCATACCGATGACCGTCTATGTGGCGACAGGCCGGCTCGACTCTTCGACCGGCTACTGGTGGGATCGCCTGGCTCTGTTGCTGCATGGACGACGTGAGGTCGAGTTCGAGGTCGAACTCGCCGGCCTGAAGCTGCGCGTCTCACTCCGCGGTGAGAAGGCCGCCCCAACGGCCCTCGCTGCGCTGCACGCCCGTCTGCGGCGGCTCGCCCTGACCGAAATCGAGGCGGCGCTCGCGGTCGTCGCGGACCAGCTCTCGGCACCGATGCCTGAGCCGAAGCGAGCGAGGGTGCTGACCCGCGACGAACTCCGGACTCTGGCGGCAAGTCCTGTCGTCACCATAGGGGCCCACACGGTTGACCACGTGCTCCTCGCCGCGCAACCGTTCTCTGACCAGGTCGAGACAATGGCGAAGTCCAAGGCCGAGTTGGAGGAATTGGTCGACCGACCGGTTCGTCACTTCGCCTATCCCTTCGGCGATTCCGAATCGTTCAACTCGGCATCGGTCGAGGCGGCCAGGACCTGCGGCTTCGAGACCGCCACGACGACGCTCTCTGGCCGCGTGACACGCCTCAACGACCGCTGGCGGCTCCCGAGGCGCATGGTCCACGATTGGGACGCGGATGTGATGGCGCGTCGTCTCTGGGCATGGCGAGCCGGCTGAGTGCCCACCCAGCGTCGCCCTTCGCCTCACGGGTGATGGAGAATCCTCTTGCCGCTAGCGTTGTGGCATGGCGACGTACAGCGCGCTCGTCGTGCCGGTTCTCGAGGCCGAGGAGGTCGTCCGTCGTCATCGCCGACGTCTCGATCCCACCGCCCGGCGCGGCATGCCCCCCCACATCACTGTCGTGGCACCGTTCGCGCCCCCGTCCGAGATCGACGAGGCGGCGCTCCTCCTCCTGACGTCGGTTCTCGGGGAGTTGCCGGCTTTCGATTTTGAGCTTCGCGAAGTCGGCTGGTTCGGACGCAACGTGACCTATCTCGCGCCCGAACCCGCCCTGCCCTTCGTGGACATGACCACTCGTGTCGCCTCCGCCTTCCCCTCGTATCCGCCCTATGGGGGGGAGTTCCCCGAGGTTGTGCCGCACCTGACGGTCGGAGAGGCCGCGCATCCGATTCGCTTGCGCCGTGCTGCCCGACGAGTGCAGGAGAGACTGCCCGTTCCGGCGCGCGCCACCGAGGTGTGGTTGATGACGGTCGACGGCGAGGGGGCGCGTTGGAAGCGACGGCACACTTTCGGGCTTGCCGAGGCAGCCGGCGCGACGGGTCGCTCTGTCGATGCAGATCACCTAGGGCTCCCCGCCACCAAGGATCCTGATTGAGGAGCTAGACGTCATCCTCGAGGGTCTTCAGGTCGTGACCGTCGACACGACGCGGGGCAAATCCAGAGTGCAACACGCGCTGAGCCGTCGACGAGAGGCAGGGGACCTTGTGTCCGTCGATGTGCCCGACCGAAAGGGCAGACTCGAGCACGCCTTCCGGCACGCCATCGCGAACCGCCAGAGCAGCGCGCAGTTTGGACCAGTCGATGCTGAGAAGGTCCAGCCGATGTCGTGCGTCGTCTCGGAGCTCCCAACGATCGGGCATCCAGACCGGTTCCCGCTGGGTCGACACGACGCGAAAGCCGAGCGGCTCAAGCGCCGCGTAGGCGCGATCCACCTGGAGAGCGAAGTCACCGATCACGAGATCGACATCGTCATGGCGACGGGTCTGGTGGCCGAGCAGCGCGTCGACGCCCCACCCACCAGCCAGCCAACATCGCACCCCCGCTTCCTCTACCGCCCGCACGGCGCGCACGACGTCGTCCTTCGTCATCTCTCCGAGCACGAAGGAACGGAGGGGCGCGAGCAATCGAAGCGGTGAGTGCCTCGGCGCACCGGCCACGGCCTCACTCAGGCGTCCCCGCCAGCGAGAACCCTGTGGACCTTGTGCTCCTTCGTCCCCGTCACGCGTTCGTGTCACCGCCGGTCGTCCTCAACGATCTGCATGAGGGCATCGTCGGCATCCGGCGTCGGGAGTTGTTCGGCGCTCCCCCCGAGACCTTCCAGATCGATCGGGACGTTTCCCACCCGGTCGTCTCCGACGCGCAGAAAGCGGCTTCGACGTGTCAGCCCGACCCCACCAGACGCCATGGTCCTGCACTATATGGGGAGCGGTCGTTGCCATCTCGGGCGCGGGCCTCGAGCCGGGGTCACCCAATCGCTCCCGACCGGGGGCCGTGGTCCTGACGCTCGGCCGTGCTGATCCGCCCAGTGACCTTGTGCTCCAGGACACCCGTCTCCGACGGGTAAAGATTTGGCTCTACGGCGCCCGTGCGACCGTGCGACTCTGACGATCTGAGAGGCTCGAGATTGTCCCTCGGTCAAGCCCCGCTGCCGGCTGGAGGGTCGTCAGGCTCCCGCCGGCGGTCGTAGCTCGGATCTGCCCGGTCACGACTGGACTGCCAGTAGCTCGCAGCGTCATCGCCCTCCGGCACGGTGTCCGGCACCACCCGGCGATAGACGAGCTTCCATCGCCCGTCGATCCGGCGGAAATAGTCGACGTAACGACCATGGGCCGACACCAACGCCCTTCCTGCGGCACCGTGGAAGACGTAGAAGGTCTCCCCCCATGCCTCGTCGCCCTGTACGTCGAAGAGGGACTGCCCCAGCAGGTGGTGCATGGAACGCATCACACCGGGACTACAGATGAAGTCGGCGAACTCTTTCCCTGTCCCCTTGAAGGTCCCATGGTCGTCGAACGAGTCCTCGGCATAGCACGCAGCGATACGCCCGTGGTCGGCACGGTCCACCGCTGACGACAGTTCGCCAATGAGCTCAGCCAGCTCGTTCCGGTCGATCCAGTGCTGCAGCTCCGATTCGATCGCATCGCGCATGACCTCTCCTCCCCACAGGAACCGATGCGGCCTCCCGCCTCAGAGATCGACATTCCCGCGGTCGATAATGCTTTGAGCAGTGACCATGACGCAACATGCTCCACGGGAGAACACCTCTAGCTCTCGTCGCCCGTGGGGAACCGGCCGGGGCCAGCCGGAGCTGACACGACGAATCTGAGCAGCCGGATGATTATTTCCGGGAACTACGCTGCTGGGATGCTCACCGGGTTCGCACACGCCGCGATCTGCGTCGAGGATGTCACAGAGGCCGTTCGCTGGTATTCGGAGGTCCTCGGACTCAGCGTGCTATCGCCGCCGTACGAGATGTCCGGCGAGGCGATCACGCAGGACATGGGTGAGTTGATTCCAAGCCCGGTAGTCGTGAAGGCTGCCATCGTCGGACTGACGCCGGGCGACCACGTCCTCGAACTCATCGAGTACCCAGAGGTCGTGACCACTCCCCGAGCCGGGAGCCGTCCGATCATCACTGACCCCGGACTCACTCATGTGGGATTGACCTGTGACGACATCGACGAGACACGCGCTGAACTGGAGGGGCGAGGGGTGCCCTTCCTGACGTCGGCGGTAGCCGACGTGGCCGGGCTACGCACGACATGGTTCTGCGACCCTTGGGGCACGGTCTTCATCCTGATGGAGAAGCAGCGCCATGACCGACCGTATTGGGGGCAGTATCCAGGATAGGGAACACGAGCCCAGGTGGGATCCTCGACACCCTGCGGTCGGGCGAGGCCGACCATCACACCGTGGAGCCCACGAGCCGCGAATCTGACACGTCGCGACCGCCGCTCGCCGGTCAGAGGAACTTCTGCCGGCATCGAGGGACCTTCTTCCCTAGGCGGATCCATCACGGAACTGGAGACTGTTCGCATGTGGAACGAATCCCCGGATTCGTCGGTCGATCTGCCACTTCCGGGCGAGGAGAGCCCTGAGCAGACCGGCGCGCTCCTGCGCTGCCAGGACCTGAGAAAGAAGTTCGCGGAGCGTACCGCGGTCGACGGCGTCACCTTCCAACTGGCACCGGGCGAGATCTACGGGTTGCTCGGGCCCAACGGAGCCGGGAAGACCACCACCATCAAGATGGTCTGTGGGCTGCTCCACCCCGATGGGGGCTCGATCATGCTGGACGGGCGCTCGGCGATCAACGACCTGGCGGCGCGAATCATGGTCGGCTACGTACCCCAAGACGTAGCCCTTTACCCCGATCTCACGGCCTCGGAGAATCTCGCCTTTCTGGGGCGCCTCTACCGCCTCGGCGGCGCGCTCCTCCAAGAGCGCATCGCCGAGGCCCTGGAGCTCACCGACCTCACGGACCGCCGCGACGACCGAGTCGACTCGTTCTCGGGGGGCATGAAGCGCCGTCTCAATATCGCGGCGGGACTGCTGCACCATCCCAAGCTGCTCGTCCTCGACGAACCCACCGTCGGGGTCGACCCCCAGAGCAGGCACGCCATCTTGGAACGGGTCCAGTCATTCGGACGCACCGGCATGTCCGTCCTCTACACCACGCACTACATGGAAGAGGCGGAACGAGTGTGTGACCGGGTCGGGATCATCGACCAGGGCCGGCTCATCGCCGAAGGTACCCGGAGGGAGCTCGTGGCCCGCCTCGGGGAGCGGGACCGCATCGACCTCTCTGCCTCGGGAGACCTCGAGGAGCTGGCGGCGGCCTGCCGAGTGGTCACAGGCGTTGTCGGGGCCGCTGCGGCTGACGATTGCGTGCACCTCATCGCCGAAGACGGCCGACGCGTCCTACCCGCGGTGCTCGACGCAGCGAACCGTGCCGGAGTCTCGGTCAACAGCGTGGAGGTCAAGGAAGCCGACCTGGAGTCGGTGTTTCTCCACCTCACCGGCACCGCACTGCGAGAGTGACGATGCCCGCTCCCCTCCTGATCGCCGGCAAGGACCTCCGACAGCGAATGCGAGACCGCTCGGCCATCGTCATCGGCCTGGTGGCACCCCTGGTCATCGCCACGCTCATGAGTGTCGCCTTCAAGGGTGCTGACACCTTCCACTACACCCTGGCTTTGGTCGACACTGATCACGGTCCGGTGAGCACGGCCCTCGAGCACATCCTGCACGAGGCGCCGCTGAGCCAGGTGATCACGGTGAAGGACGTCCCGACGCGGCAAGCGGCCGCCGACGACGTTCGCTCCAACCACGCGCAGGCTGCCCTCGTGTTTCCCGAGGGCTTCTCAACCTCCGTCGAGGGAACCCATCCGCTCCCCCTCTCGACGCTGACGAGCGTGAACAATCAGGCGGCTGCCAACATCACCGCGTCCATCGCGTCGTCTTTCGTGGCGCAGCTGAACGCCAACAGGCTTTCAGTGGCCACCGCGCTCGACGCCGGTGCAACGGGTGCACAGGTCGCTCGACTCGAAGCCGTGGCAGCGACCCTACGCATACCTGAAGCAATGGTGCAGCGCCCGATCGGGTCGCATCCGCTCAAGGTCATCAGCTACTACGGCCCGGCGATGGCCATCTTCTTTCTCTTCTTCACAATCAGTTACACAGCGCGCAGCTTCTTCGTCGACCGGTCGACGGGGATGATCGAAAGGATGCGAGCTGCCCCCATCAGACCCGTCGAGATCCTCCTCGGCAAGGTGCTCTCCGCTTTCGTCTTCGGAGTGGCGAGCCTCGGCGTCATCGCCCTCGTTACCACCCTGGTGTTCGGCGCCAACTGGGGGGACCCGCTCGCCGCCGCCGCGCTGTGCATTGCTGTGGTGATCGCGGTGGTCTGCCTCACCGCACTTGTGATCGGCCTTGCCCGCACTCAGCGCCAAGCAGAGGGCATCGCGTCGGCCGTGGTGTTCGGGCTGGCCCTGCTCGGCGGGAACTTCGTGTTCATCTCTGCCATGCCCGACGTGATGAAGAGAATCGCACTCTTCACCCCGAACGGTCAGGCCCTTCGAGCTTTCACCGATCTGTCCACTACCGGGGGTGGACTCCACACCGTCGTAACGCCGATCCTCGCCATTCTGGGATTCAGTCTGGTAGTTGGTCTTCTGGCCGCCCTCCTGGCTCGAAGGGCGGTCGCATCGTGAGCGTCCTCGCCATCCTCGCCATCCTCGGCGTCGGCCTCAGACGGGTGGCTCGTGACCGCACCGCACTGTTCTTCATGATCGTCTTGCCGATCGGCGTCATCTTGATCATCGGCGCGACAGTGCACGGCTTCTCTACATTCAAGGTCGGGGTCGTCGACGAGGGAGCTGGCCAGGCCGGACGTCAACTCGTCGCCGCCATGGACAGGGAACCCGACCTGGACATTCGCAGCTACCCGAACATCTCGGCAGCGGCAACTGGGGTGGCCAGATCCGAGATCAGCACGGCGGTGATCCTCCCCGCTCACATGGGCAGCGACCTTCGCTCCGGCAAGATCGTCGACGTCGGGGTGATGGCCGAACAGTCGAACAGCACCCAGCAGGCGGCAGCGCAGGCGGTGGAATCGGTGATCTCCCGGCAGGGCAGCAAAGTCCAGGCCGCTCTGTTCGCCAGCGCCCACGCTTCAGGGTCCTTCGAGCAGAATCTCGCGCGGGCGAACGCACTCGAGTCCAAGGTCTCCCGGGTGAACGTGGACCGAGCGCGGGTCGACTCGCACTCGAACACCCTGCCGGAGGGGTTCAGCTACAGCGCCCCGACGATGCTTGTGCTATTCGTGTTCCTCAATGCACTCGCGGGCGGTGCGACGATCATCGAGACACGTCGGCTCGGCATGTACGAGCGAATGGCGACGGCACCACTCCACACCGGCACGATCATCCTTGGCGAGGCGCTGACCTACTTCTGCATCGCCCTGATCCAGGCTGTGCTCATCGTGCTCGTCGGGGCGCTCGTGTTCGGGGTCTCGTGGGGCAGCCCGGTGGCAGCCGCCACGCTCATCCTCTTCTGGGCCATGGTGGGAGGCTCGGCGGGGATGCTCTCGGGGACGCTCTTTCGGACCCCCGAGCAGGCGTCCAGCATCGGACCCGCCGTCGGCATCGCTCTGGCCATGCTCGGGGGGTGCATGTGGCCCCTCAGCATCGTGAGCCAGACGATGCGGAACGTGGGCCATGCCACGCCGCAGGCGTGGGCAGTCGACGCCTGGACGGACCTCCTCTCCCGCGGGGGGACGCTCACGACGATCCTTCCGCAGTTGGCCGTGCTGGCGGCGTTCGCTGCGGGTTTCCTGGCCATCGCGACCATCCGGATGCGCAGGCTCCTCACCTGACTACGTCACTGACGGCGGCGGGCTTCACCCTGACACCTCTGACACGGGAACCAAGGGAAAGCTCCGGGGGGAGAGACTCGAACTCTCAGCTTAGCGGGCCCCCTCGAGCAGGATGAGTACCAGCATCCTCTCGAATAGTCCCAGCTAGGTCCGCATGTCATCATACGGCTGATGACCGCTCATGACCCCAAATTGCCGATCATTCGCGCACGAATCGCGCACGAAGCTTTGGAAATCCCAAGCACTTGTCCCGAAGTGCCGAACTGCGCGTGCTCAAGCCTGAGGTTCGCATCCCTGCAGACTCGTCCGCCTAGGAGAAGCTCCTTGCTTACTCGGGCCGTGACCCATCGCGACGGGTGTGAGATCGACGCTGAGACAGGGTGTCGCTCACCCGGCGGTCGGGACAGTCTCACCGTCTCCGTTGAGAACGCGGGTTCGTTTCCCGTCGCCCGCTCGTCGGAACACATACCCAGTTCGGTTGCGCCTTCTACCTAGACTTAGGGGTGTGGATGAAATCGGCCGGAGAACCGTTGCTCAGTACGACGGTCGCCATCCAAAGGAGGACGAATGACTGGACTTGATGGACGTCACCGCAATGAGGATGGACGGATTGAGAAGAAACGTGGCGATACCAAGATCGGACATCTCAAGGGTCAGTACCCAGAGCTGAAAGACTTCCCCGACGATGTGACCCTTGGGGAACTCCGCGACAAGTACCACGTAGACAGCCTCGACGCGCTACTTCGGGAGCTTCGCTCTGAGTAGCTGCAATGTAGAGAGTTTCGGCGCTGCAGCGGCATCGATGAGCTCGGGAGCCGCCAGCAAGACGCACGGTGGGCCCTAGGCGTCTTCGTCTACAGCTCAGGTCGAATCCGATTGTACGGAACGTCCCTACCAGTCGGCCTGAGACATCATTTCTACGGCAGACCGTAGACGAGCACCTCTCCCTTGTTCGAGGCGGTCGCGCCTCCGGCGTACAACAAGCCATTGGCGATGAGCCCCGCGTTGAAGCCGGATTGGGTAGACCACAGCGGATTGCAGCTCAAGTTCGCACAGCCGAGATACCCCGTCGCGTCATACGTTTCGACGCTGCCAGGGAAGCTGTAGACGTAGAGGAAATTGCCACCGATGAAGACGGTGCCGTAGTCGGCGACCAACCAGTCGTGGGCTCCGTTCGGACCCGTGGTGGATCGCTGCACTCAACACCCAGTCCCAGACGCAGAGGTGAATCCGCCCACGAACGGGAGGAACGCCGTGCCGTTGGAGATGGTGGGTAGAAGAAGTGAGGGGTAGCCCCCGAATGACTTCCATATGGGCTGGCACACCTTCGGAGCACCGGAACATCCCGTGACGCCTTTGCATCGAGGGTGTCAAGTCCTCCGATCGGGTCGGTTATCGCAGTTGGGTGGTGGCATCCCACCATGGACGGTGCGGTCGGAACGGCGAGGCAGCCCTGCCGGTGGCATCGGTGTCGATCCGGTAGACGAGCCCGGCAAGAGGTTCGGCCCGACGGTCGGCGTCACTCCAGCCTTCGGTCGCCGTGGTGACGTAGAGACGGTGGAGTCCGGGACCGGCGAACCCGCAGCAAGTGGTCAACTCGGCGGGGACCGGTAGCACCTGGCGCAACACACCGTCGGAGCGGTAGCGGTGGATACATCCGCCCCCGTAGATCGCCACCCAGAGGTCGCCCGCCGAGTCGACCGTCATTCCGTCGGGTGCACCAAGTCCTTCGTCCATACTGATGATCACTCTCCGGTCGGAGATGGCGCCCCGTTCGCCGTCGAAGACGAACGAGTAGACAACTCGGGGACCGCTGTCGACGAGATACATCGTGGTGCCGTCAGGACTCCAGTCCACGCCGTTAGATATCGTCAGATCGTCGAGTACTACCTCGATCCGCCCGGACTGATCGAGCCGATAGAGCGCGCCGCCGCCATCGTGGTGGTCGTCGGCCAGTGTGCCTGCCCAGAAGCGACCCTGCGGATCACAAGCCCCGTCGTTCATCCGGGTGCCCGGAGGGGCTACCTGGGCAAGGGACCGGAAGGAGCCGTCAGGGGTGAGAAACGCGAAACCCCGTCCGGTGGCGAGGAGCCATCCGGGGTCACCTTCTATCGGCGCGATCGCACCGACAGTTCCCGGCACCTCGTACACGCCAACTGCGACCAGGTCGCCAGTGTCATCGACATGGTCACGGTAGATCCGTCCATCCAGGATGTCGACCCGCAACAACTCGCACCGGCGTGAGTCCCAGCGGACCCCCTCACCAAGAACGTTCTGCTCAGTGGTGCAGGTGACGGCAACGCAAGCGTCTTCGGGCTCGGTTCCTCCGATCATCGACATCGGTCGGTGCTCAGCTGGTCACGTTGCCGCGCTGATGGCGTGTGACAACATACCCCCCGAAACGACCCGAGCATCGAAGCCCCTCTGCAACAGAAGGCGAGTGGCATAGTACGCCCGCTGGCCCGAACGACAGATGACGAGGATCTCCCGGTCACGAGGGAGCTCGTCGAGCCGCTGGCGCAGCTCCGGGAGCGGGATGTTGACTGCTCCGTCCACGTGCTCGACCGTCAGCTCGGGCTTTTGGCGCACGTCGAGGAGGAACGCGTCGTCTGTCGAGTTCCAGTGGCCGAGTGGCATGTCTCCGCGCAGGACACCCGCACCTACCATGCCGGCGAAGTTGATGGGGTCCTTGGCGCTGCCGAAGGGCGGGGAGTAGCACAGTTCGGCTTCTTCGAGGTCGAACACCGTGCCTCCGAACTGGATGGCCAGCGCCACCTCGCTGATTCGCTTGTCAACGCCGTCCTCACCGGCAGCCTGGGCTCCGAGCACACGACCGTCCGGCTTCCGGAAGAGAACCTTCATGGCGATCGGCTTGGCCCCCGGGTAGTACCCGGCATGGGAGTTCGGGTAGAGGTAGATCTTCTCGTAGTCGACGCCAGTGCGGTTGAGGGTCCTCTCGTTGGCCCCGGTCCACGCGATGGCGGACCCGAACAGCCCTACGACGGAAGTGCCTTGTGTGCCCCGGAATCGCGAATCCCGGCCGGCGATCACGTCGGCCGCGATGCGTCCCTGGCGGTTCGCCGGTCCGGCCAGGGCGATCAAGCTCGACTCGCCAGTGACGAAGTCCTTGACCTCGACAGCGTCGCCCACGGCGAAGATGTCGAGGTCACTTGTGCGCATGTGCTCGTCGACCCGGATGCCGCCGAGGTCTCCGAGTTGGATCCCGGCCATCGTGGCGAGCGCCGTGTCGGGCCGCACACCGAGGGCCAGGACCACGAGGTCGGCCTCGTACGATCGACCCGATTGGGTCGAGACCGTGAGCGACCCGTCCTCGGCTCGCTTGAACCCGGAGACGGCATCGCCGACGGCTACATCCACACCGTGGAGCTCAAGGAAGTGCTCGACGAGGCGCCCGTACTCCCAATCGAGTGGGGTCAGCACCTGATCGGCCATCTCGAGCACCGTCACCTCGAACCCCCGACGCGTCAGGTTCTCGGCCATCTCCAAACCGATGAAGCCGCCGCCTACCACCACGGCGTGCCGCGCGGGACGGACCGTCTGAAATCCTGAGTACTTCTCCATTCCGGCAAGGAAATCAGTCCCCCGCTCGATCCACTCTCGAATCTCCCTGGCGTCGGGCACCGTGCGCACCTGAAAGATGCCGGGCAGGTCGATTCCCGGCAACGGCGGGCGGATCGACGCCGCACCAGGGGAGAGCACGAGCGTGTCGTAGTGTTCAGTGCTCGTCTCACCGGTGGCGTGATCCTTCAGCTCAACTGTCTTGTCACGAGGGGAGATACCGATTACCTCGCAACGAGTCCGGCAGTCGATGGCGAACTGGAGGCGGAACAGCTGTTCGTTCGCCACCAGCAAGTCCGACTCGTGCTCGATGACGCTCCCCACGTGGTAGGGAAGGCCGCAGTTCGCGTACGACACGTATGGGCCACGTTCCACCAGAAGGATCTCAGCCTCCTCGTCCAGCCTGCGCAAGCGGGCCGCACACGATGCTCCTCCAGCGACCCCTCCCACGATGATCACCTTCATAGAGCGCGCCCTCGCTTTCGTGGTCCTCACCCCTAATGCGGCGTCTCCTCCGCGCACGACACGCAACTGGCCGTGCAGAACCGCTCACGCCCGAGTTCACTCTGCGCCGGATCGAACCGGGATAGCAGGGTCCTTGGACCCATCCTCCCCCTAGCGACGAGCCCATACGTGCCGGCGGGTCGCACACCTTCCTGGCGGTCGGGGGCATGGGGCGCCGCTATCGCCTTCCGATGCCACCAAGATCCGTGAGCCATAGTCTGGCCGTGTGACCACCGTCTGGCACGGCTCACAGGGAACCAACCCCCCGACCAGCATGAGTCGGAAAGAACTGTCTGGCTGGGTAATCGCGACCCGTCTTGGCTATGGCTGGCTTGGTGGTCGCAGTCGCAGCCGCCCTTCACTTCGCAGCCGTGAGCGTCTCCAACTCGTTGAACAGGGGCTTGGGCGGCCTGGACCGCCGTGACGATGCGATTTCGGAACCGAGCTGGACCGCGGCGCGGTCACCGACGATGCCGTCGCCGACTGGATGACCTACCTCTGGAGCTACCGCCGCTTCGCGCTGCGCGAACCCCACCTGTACGCGGTGATGTTCGGCCCCGGACTGGCCGCGTTCAGGCTCGGTGATCCCGCCGACCTCGAGGCGGCTAGGTCCACCTTCGTCTCGCTCCTCCGTCGCATCCACGCCTGGGTCAACGCGGGCCGATGGGAGGTCAGCGACGTCACCACCGCCGGCGAAGCTGTCTGGTCCGGGGTGCACGGGCACACCACGCTCGAGCACACCGGGTTCTTCGGTGCGGTCGGCCGCGACCCGGTGCGCTCGTACAGCGAGATCCTCACCAGGATGTCGATCGGCCTCGGCGACGATGCCCCAGCCACCGCTCGCTCGCTGTCTACCGCCAGACGGCGGGCCGTCCGCGCAGACCGAGCCCAGGCCGCGTCTGCACGATGAGCGTTGCCCTGACCAACGGTCGCAAATCAGTCGCCATGGTGGTGCGCTACGAGCACGCCTGAGAGGAACGCGACGCGCTGCTCGCCCAGGACCTCAACCCTTAGGCCCATGGCCGGCAACGTCGTCTCCGTGGTGCCCATGGCGCCACGACCCGAGAGCGATCGGCCGCGTGGCGTGCGCGAAGAGGATCAACCTGAAGGGGACCTCATCGACCTATCCCCTCTGACCAGGGAGAACGAGAGAAAAGCTCCGGGGGAGAGACTCGAACTCTCAACCTAGCGGAAGGGGATGAGGAGGCTTTGTGACCTGGGCAAACTGCGTTGTACCAGCTTATGCAGTCGTCGACGTAGCCACGATTGACCGCGAGTGACCACTCTTGGCCACCCTTCCGCGCCCATTCCGCGCCCAACTCAGCGACCTGACGTGCGATCTAGCCGCAGCCCGTCACTCACGTCGTGCACCTTTCCCGGCAAACCCTCGTCTCGTTTGCGCTAGCTGAGGTTCTCATCATCGCCCTTCGGATCCCCCGCGGTCAGCTATTCGCCACCTCAAGAAGAACGTCGGCGTGGCATGACTCATCCAGCCGGCAGTAGCAGGCCAGATCTTGACCGACGAGTTCGCGCCGGACGTCGTCGACAGTGACAGCGAGCCGTCCCGCCAGGAGGTCGTCTCGGTAGCGACGTACGGCCTCCTCTCGCCCGAGACTGAGGGGATACGGATTGCCCCACTTGGTTGGGCGGGTGACAACCACGACGCCTTCGGGGAGCCTTGCCCCCTTCTTCCGGGATCGCTGATGACGCCTGGGCACCGTCAAGAGTCTGACCGCACATTGCGACGCTGCAAGCAAATGTCGGTCCGTGCCGACTCAGTGCACTGGGTCGATGGCGGCTTGATCAGAACGGTGGGTCGCCGAGCCCCTGAAGATATGCAAGGTCCCTGTCATTGGGCAGCACTGCCAGACCGACCGACCCGTCGGGAAGTCTCAACTCAAACCCTCCATCCGAAACCTGGAGGGGACGGAGTTGCTCTTGGGTCAGGCCGCGGAACCGACCTTCCCATATCGTCTGCAAGGCCACCGTTTCGGTGCCAGCCAACGTCTGGATCTCGTCCATCCTCTCGCGCTTAGTGAGTCGCACCTGCGCCTCGATGTGCCGGGATCCATCGACCCAGACCTCAACCGATCCCTGATAGTGGTTCTCCCTCGTGTAGCGGCGCTCCTTCAATGATTCGTCCCTTTCCGGATGTCGCCGCGTCTGCGGTCCCGAATCTTCCATGGCATCCATAGTGGGCTGCGCTGCGAGGCCCGTTTCCTGGCGGTCACTCCTGTGCAGACACTTCCCAATCGGAGTGAGCCAGGTCATCACCGCGCCCGTTCGTGCGACGCAGCACCTCCGACATCATCTCGTTCATGTGGTCTAGACGCTTAATGAGAGCATCACGTTCTTCGCGCGCCTGCCGTAGCTCTTCTCGGATCAACTCTCGCTCGTCCTCGGCTTTGTCAAGGTCCTGGCCCACGAAGTAGCTGGCGACAGTGGCCGTGAGGACCCCGATGAGTCCGATGCCAACGAACATCAGGACGATAGCCACTCCCTGCCCGAAGCCAGTGACGGGATACTTATCGCCATAGCCAACAGTCGTCACCGTGACAACCGACCACCACAGCCCCTGCTCGAAGTTGTGAATGGTGGCACCTGGAGCGCGGTACTCGGCAATAGTCACAAGTCCCGCTCCACCCAGCATGATGGCGTGGGTTGCCAGCAGCACAAAGTGGAGACTGCGGTGCGTAAAAACCGAACGAGCCCGCTGCAGTCCCCGAGTGAGGATGATCGCGACCCGTCCGAGCCGCGCCAGCCTGATCAACCGACCCGCCCTCGCTGGACGGAAGAAGGGAACCGCGATGATCACGAGGTCCAAGAAATGGGTCTTGAGTACCGTCCCCGGTCCGGCACCAAGTAGATCTTGACCAGGTACTCAACGACGAACAGGGCCCACACTGTGTAGTCGATGACCGCGAACGACTCTGCTACTGCCCCATGGACCGGCTCGATGAGGGGCACGATTAGGACGGGCAACCACAGCAGGGTGATCACCATCATCGGCACATCGACGGCAGCGGTGAACCGGTCGTAGGCGTCTTGCGATCTGCCCAGAGAGTGTCGCTCCACCGCTACTCGCCCCTCATCGAGAAAAATCTCCGAACCTTCACCTGTGGAACTGCAGTTGCATCTTACCTGGTCAAGGTACTAGAACGTTCCCTCGCCTGCAATCAGGTCTTGCCGGAAGACGTGGGGGATGTCTACATGCTGTTCATCGAATACGACGTCACTTCTGACGGGGTCATCGAACTGGTCGCCCTCATCAACGCGATCGAACAGAACGGCGAGGACCCCGACGGGGAGGCCTGGATGGAGTGGCGAAGGACTGAGTTCGATGACGAGGGTCTTGGTTGTGGGGGTGTCTCTCCAGACGACCTGGCGCTGATGGAAGCGACGGAGAACCCTGCGGCCTCTCAGCCATTGTCGAACGGATCATCCTTACTGACCGCGCGACAAAGGAGGAGGTTGCGTGAGTACAACTCGCTCCCAGCTCTATCGGATAGCTCGCGACCTCGGGAACATCGAAGCGGTTGAGCATGGCTACGAACGAGGTGGCCTCTCTGGGGCTGCAGGTGGTACGGCGAAGCGCGAGGCTCGCCGCGTGATCTATCGGCAGGGCAATCGACAGATCAACCATTTCATCCGCGCCATCGGGCTCGGTCCGACGCGACGCCGCTGAGCATGGGCAGCCCGACCACGACTACGACCTTGGATCCCAACCATGTCATTGCCCATGCCACAAGTCAGGGCCTTCACCGGGTATGGCCATGGCTGGTGCTGATTGGGGTGCTCGTCATCACGCTGATGGTCGTCACTGAAATACGCCGTCAACGTCGAACAGAGAGGTCCTGACACGCCGTACTCCGTGAAACGTCGGGCGGTATACACGCCGCCATTTCCCTAGAAGACGCCCTGGCGATTCCTGGCGACTCAGCAAAGGCAGGATCAACCCGGTGGTCCCAGAAACTGACGAGCGGCTGCAATGAGCGATACCCCTAAAGGCTCCGGTTGGTGGCGGGCACCTGACGGGAGGTGGTTCTCACCTCAGACGCCCCCCTACATCCCGCAGGAGGGTTCGCTTGCACCACCAGAATGTCCTGGACCCGGCTTCTGGCAGGCCCCTGACGGCCGATGGTTCCCACCGCATCTGCCGCCGTTCCATCCGGCTGAGGCGAGTCCTGCTGCGCCTGAAATGGGCCAGCCTGGGAGCGCCACGGCGGTGCCAGGTTCGTCTGGTGAGCCGTGGTACCTACACACCTGGGTCGTTGTCGCGGCCCTGATCCTGTTCTTACCGGTCGGACTCGTCCTTGCGTGGCTAAGCGGATGGAAGATGCCGACGAAGATCATCGTCACTTCTGGAGTCGCGGTCCTCGCGATTGTTGGTTTGGCGACCTCCAGCCCATCGCCGAAGAACACCGCTTCAACCCAGACTGCGACGTCGACCACGCAACCGCCTCTCACGACAACGACAACGACAACGACAACGACAACGACAGAACCGCCCACCACCACGATCCCACCGACGACCACATCGCCACCCACCCCAGCCCCTGCCCTTTCAGGCATACAAGTCGGACCTGGGCCATTAGGGAGTTACAGCGTCCAGCCACAACCTGCACCGGGCTCGTGCCACTACACCTACGTCGGTTCCGACCCGCTGCCCGATCCGCATTGCACCCCAGGGGCCGTCAACCCGCAGGTGACCCAGGGCACCATCGGGTCCACGATCTGCCAGAGCGGTTACACAACGAGCATCCGACCTCCAGAGAGTGTCACTGGTGCTGAGAAGATTTCATCAGCCGCTGCCTACGCATACACAGGGTCGCTGCACACCGCGGAGTACGACCACCTGATCTCGCTGGAACTGGGCGGGGATCCGAACGACCCGGCCAACCTCTGGGTTGAGCCGAATGACAGGCCGAGCGCCACCTCGTTCTACAACTCAAAGGACACGCTGGAGAACAAACTGCATAGCCTCGTCTGCTCGGGACAGATCACCCTGGCGACGGCGCAGCAGGCAATCGCCACCAACTGGGTCCTCGCCTACCAGACATACGAGTCATAGCCTCAGGCGAAGTGGATCACTAGCAGTTGTGGGGAGCCGACGACCGAGAAGCAGAGGCCAACGTGCCGATCCGCCAGGGTCCCGATCTGCCGTTCACCGGGGTCAGGTCCTTCACCTGGAGGTCTGAGAACCCTCCAGAAGCCTTCCGGTTCAAGGGTTGGGCGGGACCTTGGACTCTGGCAGTAGAAGCTCTGGTGGAGGCATGCTCAGCTGGTGACCGTCACAACCCCGGTCGTAGACGCTCGAGTGGGAGCCGAAGGCCGTCGCGTCGACCTTGACGACGTGTGTCGCCACTTCTCGGTTGGCGATTCCGTCGTCAAAGCCCTTGACGAGGTGAACCTGCACGTCGACGAAGCGGCCTTCGTCGTTGTGCTCGGCGCATCGGGATCCGGGAAGACCACGTTGTTGAATCTGATCGGCGCCTTGGACTCCCCGACTTCGGGAACCGTCCGCTTGGCGGGCACGGATCTGACTGCTGTCACGAGGGCCGAGCGAACACGGATCCGCCGGTCCACGGTGAGCTTCATCTTTCAGACGTTCAACCTGTTCCCGTCGTTGACCGCAGTCGAGAACGTAGAGTTCGGCGCCGACGTCGCAGGGCGCTCCTCGCCTCGCGAGGTAGCGCGGGACGTCCTCGAGGAGGTTGGCCTCGGCGACCGACTCCAGCATTTCCCGCACCAGCTCTCCGGAGGGGAACAGCAGCGTGTCGCAATCGCCCGGGCGTTGGCCACCGCCAATCCGATCCTGCTGGCCGATGAACCTACCGGTGAGCTCGACTTCCACACCGGCGTCCAGATACTCCAGCTACTCAAGACCCAGGCGGATGCAGGGCGAACCGTCCTGGTCGTGACCCACAACCGAGAAATCTCGAGGATCGCGGACCGCGTCCTCGAGCTGTCGAGCGGCCACATCATCGCCGACGGGCCACCGAGCGGTGGACGGGCCGACATCGATCAGCTGCGCTGGTGATCGCATGGTTCCGGCAGGTCTCTGGATTCGATGGTCGTGGCGAGATCTCCGGCATCGTTGGACCGTCGTCGCGGCCATCTCCCTCGTCATCGCCCTCGGCACCGGGACCTACGCAGCCCTTCTGAGCACCTCCGCTTGGCGTCAACAATCCAACGATGCCAGCTTCGGGCTTCTTCAGATGCACGACCTTCGGGTCTCACTCGCCCAAGGGAGCACGACGAATGAGGGCCTACTTGCGTCGTTGCTTCGAACGATTCCCGACGCGTCTGACCTGAAGGCCATGCGCGAACGCCTGATCGTCCCCGTTCAGATCGCAGGACCGAGGAACCTGCTCGTTCCCGGTGAACTGGTCGGAACCGACATCACTCGTGGCAACCGGGTCGACGCGGTTTCGTCGGATGCCGGTCGCCCACTCGATGCCCGAGATGATGGCGCGACGGCTGTCGTGGTCGACCGTGCCTTCGCTGTGGCGAACCACCTGCCTCCGCAGGGATCGCTCCGGCTATCAGGTGAGGTCCCGGTTCGCTACGTGGGACTGGGCCAGTCGCCCGAGTATTTCCTCGTTTCGGGGGGTCAGGGCACACTGCCTTTCCTTACACAGAAGTCCTACGGTGTCTTGTACTCGACGCTCCACACAGCCCAGCGCGTCTCTGGGAGCCCAGGGCGGATCAACGACGTTGTGCTCACACTCCGACCGGGAACCGACATCAATGCGGTTCGGGGGCAGATCGAGCACGCGCTGAAGTCGGCTGCTCCGGCGATCGCGGCCACCGTGACGACCCGAGCTGACGTGTCTTCGTACCAGGTCCTCTACCGGGACATCTCCAACGATGAGCAGATTTGGCGGATCGTCGCCTTGCTCGTGCTCGGTGCGGCAGCGTTCGCAGCACTCAACCTGACGAGCAGGCTGGTGGAGGCCCAGCGTCGTGAACTCGGCATCGGCATGGCGATCGGAATGCCAACCCGTCTCATCGCGCTGCGACCCCTACTCTTCGGCGCCGAAGTCGCTCTTATCGGCGTGGTTCTCGGACTCGGGGTGGGGCTCCTGGTGAGCGTGCCACTCCGGTCGATGTTCGTCGGCCTCGTTCCGCTGCCGATCTGGAAGACACCCTTCCAACCCGGGATCTTCGTCCAAGCGGCACTACTCGGCTTCTTCATTCCCCTGTTCGCAGTCTCTTGGCCTGTGTGGCGCGCTGTCCGCGTTGAGCCGGCGGATGCGATCCGGGTTGGGAATCTCGCCGGTCGTGGTGGCGGATTGGCGTCATTAGCCCAGTATCTGCCCTCCCTCGGCAGGAGCTACCAGCAGGCTCCCGTGAGGAACTTGCTGCGGACCCCGCGCCGCACCATCCTCACCACCCTCGGGATCGCCGCTGCCATCACCACTCTCGTCGTGACGATGGGCTTCCTCGACTCCTTCGGCTCCACCCTCGACAGTGCCCAGCAAGAGTTCCTCCACGCGGCTCCCGATCGAGTGATGGTGTCGCTTCGCTCCTTCGACACCGCGTCCGGACCGACTGTAACCGCCGTGCGTAGTCTCCCTCAGATACAGTCGGTCGAGCCTAGTCTTCTCCTCCCGACCACGGCGCGTCACGGTGACCAAGTCTTGGACCTGGTGACCCAAGTCCTCCCACCTTTGTCTGAATGGACGCCGACGTTGGTGCAAGGCTCTCTCGGGCCAGGCATCGTGTTGTCGGCGAAGGCCGCTGCTGACCTCCGCGTTGGTGTGGGCGACACGATCTCCCTACGACACCCTGTCGCTGCCAACGGCGGGCTTCGGAACACAGTTACCGTCGTCCGAGTCTCTGGCATCAACCCCAACCCGCTTCGGATGTTCAGCTACGTGGACACACAATCCGCTCGCATGTTCCATCTCGAAGGGATCACGAACCTCCTTACCGTGCAGCCGGCGCCTGGAGTCAAGCCCCAACAGGTGGAACGCGCATTGCTCTCCGTGCCCGAGGTAGGGTCAGCCGAGTCAGCGAAGGACACCACGTCCGGGATGCGCTCCAGCCTCGACCAGTATGTCGGGATCCTCCGGGTCGCCGCCGTCATCACGCTGCTCTTGGCCTTCTTGATCGCGTTCAACACCGCCAGTATCGGCCTCGACGAGCGACGACGTGAACATGCCACGATGCTCGCCTTTGGCCTACCGATTCGCTCAATACTGAAGCTCAACGTTTTCGAAGCCGTCCTCCTCGGAGGCCTCGGAACGGCGGTCGGACTGCTTGCCGGGTTCGGCGTGCTGCGTTGGATGATTCAGACGACAGTTCCTCGCGTCATGCCCGACATCGGTGTCACGGCAACACTTACGCCGACGACGGTCGGCGTGACGATCCTTCTTGGTGTCGGAGTCGTGGCCGCTGCTCCGTTGCTGACGATGCGCCGCCTACGCCGGCTCGACATTCCTTCGGCACTCCGACTCGTCGAGTAGCGACTCCTCGTAGAACAGGCGGTCGGCCTCGCCGAATCCTTGAGCTGGCGACATCCCGATCGCCCTTGAGCATTGGGACATCCTTATCACCCCAGTCCGTTAACCCGCAGCAGAATGGGACGAGGTAACGAGTCGGCAGACGCCTCGGGTTGATTCCAAGAGCGGAGCAAGACTGGGATCCACGCCGCACAAGGGTTCGGGGCCTGCCCCCGAACGCCGGGACTGGGTGCCACCGTTCGGCACGAGTGGGGCACCCGCACTCAATCGGTATCCGGCAGTTGCGCGCATCACGCCCATGATTGCGAAGGGCAGCTCTCTTCCTCTCGCTATCAGGCCTCGGGGCCACCAGAGCCGTCGGTTTTGCGTGGCCCAGCCCGTGGCCGACAATGACCGATCTGATTGACCCTCGCCCGCACGTCGGTGGCCGCCAGGGTGACCGTCACACACGCGTGGAGATGGTGGATGTTGAGACTCCTCCGCGAGCCTCGATCAGATGTCTGATCACCCGAGTAGTCCAACGCGTGGATCGGTGACGTTCACGAAACGTGCTACCAAGATGCTCAGACGAGCGTTGCGAGGGCAGTGGCGGCATCGTCGGGTGTCGGCATCGCCTCGATCGATGTGGCGACTTGCTTCGCAGCGACGCGGTATGCCTTGTCGTTCAGCACCGCCGTGAGCGTGTTGGCGATCTCGGAAACGGTGGCCCTGTCAGGCGCGATGGAGATGCCTGCACCCGACGCCACCACCGCCTCGGCATTCAGGAACTGGTCCGCGCCCTGAGGGAGGCACACCTGCGGCAGACCACGCGCGAGCGTGCCAAGGACGGTGCCGGATCCGGCATGGGACACCACGGCGTCACAGAGCGGAAGTACCGCCGTTTGCGGCACGTACTGCTCGACAAGTACGTGTTTGGGCTGCTCGCCGAGCACCGCTGGATCGGCGTTCGGCCCGACCGTGGCCAGCACCCGCACTGGGAGCCCCCTAACGCCTTCGACAGCGCATCGCAGCGGATCCGGGTCGTTAAAGACCGTCCCCATCGTCACGTACACAAGTGGCGCATCACGACGGATTCGTGGAAGCGCAGGCGAAGCCCCGACGCCGACGCCAGCGCCATCTGCGGTCTCCGGTCGCATCAACTGTCGATGGTGCACATGCACGCCGGGATCGACCTGCAGTGTTAGCGGGTAAACATCGATGTACAGATGGTCGTAGGCGCCGCCATAGGGTCGCGGGTCGAGCCCTCGCTCAGCCCACAGCGATGCCACCTCGTCAGCGGCACGTGCGACCCGGACCTCTGGGAGCAGCGCTCCGAAACCCTTTGTCACGCTCGGGACACCCAGCCTTGCCGCGACGATGTGGCCCGCGAACTCCGCAGCGTCCGCGACCACCAGATCCGGACACCACTCGAGCGCGAACGGCTCGAGCCCAGCGAGCATCGGCGGTGTGGCCAAAGCGCCAAAGAGCTTTCCGAACATGGCATCCGGCCGGTCCTTCGGCGGCAACTGGGCCAGTTCGGGGAATCGGCGCACGACCTCCTGGGGATTGATCGGTGCACGCCCGGCGATCGATACCACGTCGAACGAGTGGGCCGCGACCCGGTTGGCAGCCTCCTCCGGCACCGCCCATCGGACATCGTGGCCACGCATTACCATCGCCCGGGCCAGCGGCACCATCGGGTGGATGTGGCCAAGTCCCGCCGGGCTCGTCACCAACACGCGCATCGAGGCGAGACTAGACGCCGGCGGTCGCGACTGCCGTTCGAGACCCGTCATCACCCGGCCCTCACTGATCGGAGGTGACCGACCCCACCGTCCCAGTACACCGGGTATGGGTGCCACCGTTCGGCACCATGGTGGCACCCGGAGTCTGTGGACTAGAACCAGAACGCTCTGATCGGGCCCGAATGTTTGAGCCAGTGGCGGCGGTAGGCCGGGAGTAACGTCGCCCGTGCCTGCATCGAGTTGCCTGACCGCCACCGGCAGTTCTTGGGACCACCGGCCCTGGCGCCGTTCTCGGTCGACGGGCACTCTGTGGGTAATGAAGGCGGCGGTCACGAGCCGATACGGCCCACCAGAGGTCGTGCACGTTGTTGACGTCCCCCGGCCCGCAGCGGAGGCGGACAAACTGCTCGTGCGGGTCCACGCAACCACCGTCAACCGCACCGACTGCGGCTTTCGAGCCGCTCACCCGTGGTTCATCCGTGGCTTCACCGGCATAAAGAAGCCGAAGCGCACCATCCTCGGCAACGAGTTCGCCGGGGTCGTCGAGGCGGTGGGTGAGGACGTCAGCCGCTTCGCCGTCGGTGACCGCGTCTTCGGCTACGACGACGCCCACTTCGGGGGTCACGCTGAGTACCTCGCCATCGGCCAGGACGCCGCGATCGCGACGATGCCCGACGGTCGGGACTTCGAGGTCATGGCGCCGGCGACGGAGGGATCGCACTACGCCCTCGCCAACATCCGGGCCGCCGGCGTCAACGAGAGCAGCGAGGTCCTCGTCTACGGCGCCACAGGCGCCATCGGTTCGGCGGCCGTGCAGATCATCAAGAGCCTCGGTGCTCAGGTGACGGCGGTGTGCAGCAGCGAGCACGTCGACCTCGTGGCCGAACTCGGCGCTGACCGGGTGGTCGACCGCACGACCACCGACTTCATCGCCGACACCCAGCAGTACGACCTTGTCTTCGACGCAGTCGGGAAGTGCTCGTTCCGGCAGTGCCGGAAGCTGCTGAAGCCACGCGGAATCTGGACGTCGACCGACCTCGGCCCGCTGTCGCAGAACCCGCTGCTCGTGCTGGCGACCCGCTTCTCACCTGGGCGACGGGTGCTGTTTCCCATCCCGACGATCGACCGGGAGATGGTCGAGTACCTCAAAGGGCTTGTCGAGTCGCGGCAGTTCACGCCCGTTGTCGACCGCACCTACTCCCTCGAGGAGATCGTCGAGGCGTACCGGTACGTGGAGACGCAGCAGAAGATCGGCAACGTCGTGATCACCGTCGCCGGCGACGGTGATCGAGAGGGGTAGTAAGCGTTTCCTCGGATTCCTCGGATTCCTCGGATTCCTCGGATTCCTCGATTGGCGCCTGGACCAGATTGCCACGGCGGGTGTTAGGGCCTTGGGGGATAGCCCCGTTTGCCGGGACGGGGGGGCAGATCGGCACGGGGGAATACCCCCTCCCGGCACCTGGAAGCACACCCGGCCCGAATCGGACATCATCTACGGCGCAAGGACCGCAGTAGATGGGAAGGAGCAGGATGCACGCCAATGTGACTCACACGGTCATCGATATGACTCGCTGGGAAGAAGCTGCCGCAGGAATTGAAGCCGTGAAGCAACGTCTCTCGAGCCTGGAAGGTTTCGAAGGTGCGTACTGGATGGCCCCGATCGAAGGTCGCGGCCTGATGGTTGGCTTCTGGAAAGACGAGGCTTCAGCGAGAGCTGCAGCGCCACCGGCTGGGTTCTCGCCAGCACCGGGAGTCACCGTTGATCGAGTGGAGCTTCGAGAGGTCATCGATAGGGCCTGAGCGGGTCGGGGCTTTCATCCGGGACTGCCCCAGTTCGCTGCCGGGACGGGGATGCCCGATCTCGGGTTAGCCGAGCCCCCCGGGGTCCTTGACCTTTCTCGGCCCCTTTGGGATCGCGCGTTCGCGCGTTGTATTCGCGCGTAACCGGACGCGTCTTCTTCAAAGATCTCGCCGAAGCAGGTCGATCACTTGGTCCCTGATCCGTTCCAGGAGACGCACCTCCTCTGGCGGGAGGGTCAGCCTCCCCTCCTCCATGGCGTCCAGAGTCTCGGCAGCCAACTTCAGAACGTGTCCCAGGGCGTGTCTGGGTTCTTCTCGGTCCTCCGACCCACACTCACAGTCCTGAGCCGCCAGGCGCTCTCCTAACGGCCCCAGAGCGGCGATCAGCTCGGCTGGGGCAGGTCCAGGGTCCTTGGGCCGTGGCTCCCGGGGGGCGTAGATGGTAGCGGCGATGTCTCGGGAGATTGTCGACCTGGACACGCCAAGTTCCCTGGCAATCGCTGCTCGGATCCCATGCTCCAGGCCACCGCGCTCGATCACCATGCGGACGACTTGGTCTCGGCGTAGCTCTGCCCGGCGATGGCGTTCGGCGTTGATCCGGCGACGACCGGCGGCCCGACGGGCGGCTTCGTCGGAGCTGACGAGAGTGGTCCAGGAGCCGGTCATTCGTGCACTCTTCTGATTGGCACTTCTGCCCCAGATTGCAATCTCCCTGACGGTGGAGGTTGGACTCCTGGGTCGACGGCTGGTGGAGAACTTCAAACGGCTATGGGTTCTCACTTCGGCACATCGCGGACCGTTTTGAAACGCCCTCCCACTGGGATCATCCTCGTGGTGATTGCAATACTTCAGCGTGAGCATCAGTGCGGGATTGAGTCGGCCAAGTCGGCTCTGGATGGTTCTCGGACTCAATCTGGCTCTGGTCGGTCTGCTGGTAGCAGTTGGCATAGCGGCCCACTCCTTGGGCGTCCTCGCCGAGGGGGCCGACTACCTCGCCGATGCTGCCGCAATCGGAGTCTCCCTCCTCGCCATCTGGCTCTCGGGACGACCACCGACCTCCGTTCGACCGGGCGGCTACCCCAAAGCCACAGCCTGGGCTGCGCTGGTCAATGGGTGCTGGCTACTGGCCCTCACCGTGCTGGTCAGTGCCACGGCGATCTACCGACTCGTAGTCGGGACACACGAGGTGCACGGTCTGCCGGTCCTCATTGTGAGCGGCATCGCTGCACTGGTCATGGTGATTGGGGCGATGATCCTCGGGGGTGATGAGGAGGACGAGGACGACCACGGCGGGAATCTCAATATGCGGGCCGTCCTGCTCGATACTGCAGCCGATGCTGCCGCAGCGGCCAGCGTGGCCATCACGGGTGCCATGATCCTGATAACCGGAGGGAACTACTGGTTGGACCCGACCGTCGCCCTAGCGGTTTCCGTCGTCATCGCCTACCACGCAATCCAGCTCCTGCGCAGCGTCACCGGGACCCTGCGCACGAAGGTTGCGACCTGAACGGCAGCTCACGATCGGCACTTTCGGGCGGCGAAGGCCGAGCTTCCTACGGCAGCCAGGCTGCCCCCGACCGCCGGGACGGGATGCCTCCTGGTCAGCGAGCTGCGTCAATCGGAACTTCAGACCATGAAGCGCCTGTCCAAACTTTCCGAACCGTCCAAGCTTGACCGTCCCAGTACGCTTGCTCGTTCATATTGTGACCCGTTCGATGCCATCCAACGCTCAGTTGCCGCGTGGGCTGAGGCGGCGAGGCGCCCAGAGATTGTAAGGCTGGGAGGCCAGCCGGTGCCAGAACCGGGGCTCTGCGGGCCATCGCCTCTGCCGGGACCTTGTGTGAACGTTGCGACCTTCGGACGAAGATGAGCACCACTCCGATTACAAGGAGCACGATGAGGGCCATAGCGGAGATCCGCCCAGCCTTCCACTGCCAAGGTTGACCGGATTGCGAATCGGCAGATGACGGTGACCCGGGTGCCAACGCTGCCTGTGCCGCCGCAATGGAGATGGCGTCGTGCTCCCCCAGTGTTCCATTCGCGCTAACAGCCGAGATCATGAAGCCGACGTCACCTCGGGCGAAACCAACTTCGTACTGCTGAACCGTCACCCCGCTCGGAGTCACGGATCTGCTTGCGTTCCCCACCGCGTCCACTACCCCCGGAACTGCGAAGGATTGTCCGTTCTGGGCCATACCCGCCAAGAACCCCGGGATATTGCTCGGATCAGTGAAGCGAACAGCCGCGATGACGGCGGCATCACCGCCTGCTGGAGTCTGAGCGAAGAGGCGGATGTAGCCGCTGATGTCACCATTCGCAAGGTGCTGCGCCAGTAGACCGGAGCTCCCGCCGAAGTACTGTAGGTTTCCTTGGCCCAGTGGACCGTTTGTCGGTCCGGGAATGGTGGGACCAGGCCAGGGATAGGGACTTGGGCCAGAACTTCGGTGGACAGGTCAGGCGTAACAGTCGCGGCGGCAGTACCCACTGAGCCGATGGGTATCGCCAATCCGGTCAAGGCGAGCACGGTGAACACCACGGATGACACGAGGCCGCGTCGGGGGTTGACCACTCCGTTTAGCGTACTGGACACCTCCAAGAGACACCATTGGGGGCCGAGACGGATCTCAGCCCCGACACTCGGTGAGCCGCTCGGAGTCGGGTGCTCGATCCGACCGCGTCTTGGTACCCCACTTCGCCGGGCAGGGGTGCCACCGTCCGGCACCATGGGGACAGTCGGTGGATGACGTTCTTGCAGCGAGCGCAAAGGGGGCCTGGATACCGAAAGGGAGGAAATACGAGCTGCGCGGCCGACTTTGATGGGACAGCAAACAAGCAGTCCGGCCTCAGGGGCGGGCCGCAAACTCCGCAAGCGCCGCGAGCTGCTCGGCCGTACCTACGCTGATCAAAACATCGCCCGTCTCGATCACGTCTTCGGGCGATGGATTGGTGACGAAGAAGCCATCGGGTCTGCGGATGGCCAGCACCAGGGCGCCCGTTCGGTCGCGCAACTGCGCCGAGCGCAGGGTGCTACCCGACAGCGACGATGCGGGTGAAACGGCCACCTCTTCTAACCGGAACTCAAGCGTGCCGTCGTGCATGACGACGTCGATGAAGTCCACCACGAGTGGCTGCGTCACGAAGGACGCCATGCGGTCGCCACCGAGCTGTTGAGGATTTACTACCCGGTCGGCGCCTGCGCGCAAGAGCTTCGGCTCCGAGGACTCGTTGCGGGCCCGGGCGATGATTTGCAGATCGGGCCGCATCGATTTTCCGGCCACCGTCACATAGAGGTTGTCGGCGTCGGTATCTATGGCAGCCACCAGCGTGGCGGCCCGTTCGATGCCAGCTTGGCGAAGGGTCTCGTCGTCGGTCACGTCGCCGTGCACCGACGCATAGGGCACCACCGCAAGCCGGTCGAGGTCACGGTCGATCACCACGACCTGCCGACCGGCGCTGACCAAGAAGCGGGCCACCTCACGCCCGACCCGTCCCCAGCCGCAGACGATTACGTGCCCGGACATTCGGGCGATGTCGCGCTCCATTTTGCGCCTCCTCACGAGGTCTCGCATGTGGCCCTCGATGAGCACCTCCAACACGGCCGAGAATGTGTACAGCGCCGTACCCACACCCACCAGGATCAAGACGATGGTGAAGGTCTTGCTGCCCGCTCCCAACGGGCGCGGGGAAGTAAACCCCACCGTCGTGACGGTCGTGACTGTCTGGTAGAGGGAATCGAGGAAGTCGAATCCGAGCAGCAGGTATCCCGTGGTACCGGCCACAAGCACGAGCGCCAGGGCCACGAGGCCAATCCGCACCCTCCGAAATGGGTCAGGCATCGGGATCATCATGCCTGAAGCGACGTGCCAAACAGACACCCCAGCCAACGGAGGCGGCGCATCGGGTAGGGAGACCTCGGCCGGTGGCGGTTGACGTCCGCCCGGGCACGCAGTCCGGCAACGTCGCTCCGGGGCTCACCGCCCTGACGTTGATGCTCGCTTACGTCCGGAATGGACTGTGCCGTACCTCGGAAGGGTTGATCATTGTGGCCGACGCCCTCTTCGCGGTTCTGCTCCTGGCCACCAGCTTGAGGCGGCTTAATGGCGGGTCACCGATTCCATGATTCCGGCGGCCCAGGTGCATGCGACAGAAACCATCAAGACAGCGCCGGTAAAGGCGAACTGCGCCACAGTGCCCCAGATCCCGTCAGGGAGAGCCAACAGCAAAGCAAGCACGACAGCGATGGCTCCTACCTGCGCGGTCGAAACCCGACAGGCGCTGAAGAGCGCGCAGCAGGGACCGATCAGAAGCAGGCCGATGAGAATGAGCCGGGGCCCGAGGAGCGCGTCGGCAGCAGTGATGAGCAACATGATCGCGATGCTCAACCTCCAAGCGTACTTCGAGGCCCAACCCCAGAACCTTGAGCTGCCTATGCTTCCCTCGGGCGGCCGATCACTCTGTGCACCGAAGGTGTCTCCGTCACGCTCTTCATTAGACGACGACATGCAGACCTCGGGGTCGGGGCACGCAGGACACGGCCTGGCTGAAAAGGGTACTCACGAAACCCATCACGCGTCTTTCGGGGTGAACCAGGGGCACTCACCTGGCAGCGAAGCAACCCAGGATGTTCTCGGGCAAAAAAGCGAAGATCAGTCCCCGCCCAAGAGCGGCGAACACGACCAGCATGGGGGCGTGAACGAAGTCGCATCATCAGCATCGGTGCTGGGTGTTGCGCAGACGCGACGTGATGCGATGGCCTCGTTGGGTCGGCGACATAGGCGTCGGTTGTTGACAAAAGGGGACATCGGAGAACACTCCTACGAACGTGCGCAACACACGGATCCGGCGGGTGCCAGTCAGGCCGGGGAGACGCCGTAAGGCATCACGGAGATGGTCAAGGGTCTCCGACCCGCACACGGGCTGCCGAAGAGAACCGCTGCCGCTCTTGACTACTGCGCGAGCTGAGCGGCTTCGTCGAGACGGCAGACAATTGGGAGGTGAGCCAGGTGAGATCCGAACCTCCGAGTACCTGGCCCCCGGTCGCTCACACGGTCCGACGAGCATGTCCTCATGACGCCAGGTGCTGACAGTGTACGTCCACGCCCTTCCGCCCAAATATGGAGAAGACCCTCACGCGGTGCGGAGCGGGAGGCGAAACGACGCGCCGACCTGATCAGCGATAGCCACCGCCACCACTCGTCGTTCGTGCGAGACCGGATACCCCGGCGTCGGCGTCATGACGAAACGGCCCAGTGGCCGCCCTTGGCTCTGCACCAGTAGCTCGATCTCTGGCCCCGGCAGACCCATGCGATGGACGCCCCAGACCTTGCCTCCGAGGAATACCTGCCCGTCATGCTCGAGACGCATAATAGGACGAGCGGCCGAGCCGAACTCGTAGCAGCACTCCTTGAGGTGCAACAGGGTCACGAGTTCGTTCCGTACGCGTTCAATGACGTCCTGGGAGGTCGCATCCGATGTCGCGAACTCCGTGATGTCATGGATAAGGCCGACGAAGTCCGCCTCCTCGGCTGCTGTCGCATGGTGATGACGGTTGCGGGCCGCGAGTTCCGTCACGATGATACCGACCACGAAGAGGCTTACGGCAATCTCGATGTCCGGCCGGTGGGTGATGGCGAGTTTCTCGTAGGGACGGGTGAGGAAGAAGTCGAACCACACGGTGGCGGAAATCGTGGCCACGAACCCACAGAACCGGTTGCCCAGTGCAGCGACCGCCACGATGACCGCGACGAGAATCAGCGCAGAGGCAGTGTTGGCGAAGCTCGAGCGGAATGGGACGAGGATTGCCGCGACCCCAAGCGGTAAGACGACAGCCGCAACGAGGGCTATCTGGTCTCGGTGAAGCCGGATCCTCTCCATGGTTACCTCGCTTCGATCAGTTGTCCCAGTTTTCCACGACCTGACGCAGCCGGGGAGGGGTCCCCCGTCCCCGGTTGGGCGGTGCCACCCTGCGGCAGGTCCGGGCAAGGGGGGTCCAGTGCTGTGAAAGCCGCGATCGCGCTCGGTGGAATAGCAGCGAATGCAGTGGGTCCGCGAAACTGGCCTTCCATGAGTGACCTCGACAGTGCCCTCGATCCGGCCAGGCACCGCCTCTTGGCGAGAGCCTTGGCACTCTCATATTTCTCGGTCGCGTGGGGACTGATCGCAGGTGCGTGGGCCGTCACGGCGGGACTTCTGGCAGGGAGCCTCGGAGTTCTGGGGTTGGGGCTGAACGTCCTCGCCGACGTGGCCGGGTCGATAGGTCTCGTCTGGCGCTTCGGCGTGGAACGCCGTGATCCGACAAGGGGCCTCCGGGCAGAGGCTCGTGCCTCAACCGTCGTCGCCACGGCCCTGGGTCTCGTGGCAATCACGCTTACGGTCGCAGCCATCAACGATCTTCTCTCGCATTCAGTGCCCGAGCACTCCGTCATGGCGATGATCTCAGCCGGAGTCTCTGCTGTCGTGCTCGCCCCTCTGGGATGGGCGAAGTATCGAACGGGAAAGCAGCTGGGCAGTCACGCTTTGATGGGCGATGGGACGTTGAGCGCCATGGGAGCCGCTCTCGGAGTACTTGCGCTCTTCGGACTCTTGGCCGACCAACTCTTCGGGTGGTGGTGGGCGGATCGGGTTACTGCCCTTTGCGTTGCAGTTGTGGCTTTTGCTGAGGCAATCAGGGTGATACGGATGCGCCCAGATTGATGGCGTCAGGTGCCCCCGTACATTGATACTTCTCTAAGGGTCCACCGCTTGATTGCTGGCCCGAAATAGCTTCGGGAGTGCTGGCAGGTCCGGTCTGACTTGGAGTCCCGTGACGTTGCAAGACGTCGCCGACCGAGACCAACCAGCGGCACGTTGAAAGACGGCACGTCCCGTCTCCGAGTTGGGGTGATTGGTCCGGGTTGCTAGAACAACCCAGACCGCCCGTCGCTCCGATCCGGAACGGCCGTGCCATCCCTCACACCAAAGAGAGAAGGGATGACCATGACCATCGTAGAAGCTGCGCGTGGTGTGACTGGTGGTGTTGACACCCACCTCGACGTCCACGTTGCCGCCGCCCTGGATCCACTCGGCGGGTTGCTCGGCACGGAACGTTTCGAGACCAACCCTGCTGGCTACAAGGCGTTGCTGGCCTGGCTCGAATCCTTCGGCGATGTGACCAAGGTCGGCATCGAGGGCACGGGCTCGTATGGGTCAGGACTGACCCGCCACCTGCGCCGAGTTGGTGTCGAGGTCATCGAGGTCGACCGGCCGAACCGCGAGGAGCGTCGTCGCAGCGGCAAGTCCGATCCCCTCGACGCCGTCGAAGCCGCCCGGGCCGCCCTCGGAGGCCGGGCCACCGGAAGTCCGAAGTCGAGGGACGGGGCTGTCGAGGCCATCCGGGTCCTCGTCGTCGCTAAGCGCTCAGCCCGCCAAGCTCGGATCAAGGCCGTCATCCAGATGCGTCACCTCGGCTACACGGCCCCAGACCAGCTCCGTTGCCGCCTCAAGGGCCTCTCCGTGTCGGCCCTCGTCGGCGAAGGGAGCAAGCTCCGGCCGAGCCGATCTCCCGACCCCGTGACCGCGGCCACCAAGGCGTCGCTGTCCTCGTTGGCTCGCCGGGTCCAAGCGCTCGATGACGAACTCACCGAGCTCGACGCCCGGATCGAGGCGCTCCTCGTCGCCACCGTCCCCGAACTCCTCGACGTCTTTGGAGTCGGACCAGACACCGCTGCGGCACTCGTGATGGCGGCTGGCGACAACCCTGACCGGTTACATTCGGAGGGTGCGTGGGCCCACCTCTGCGGCGTCGCACCCGTCCCGAAGGGATCGGGCAAGACCAACGGCAAGGTCAAGGCTCACGACGGTGGCGATCGCCAGGCCAACAGCGCGCTCTGGCGCATCGTCATGGTCCGCATCGCCCACGACCCCGAGACCCAGCTCTACTTCGAACGCCGGGTCAAAGAGGGAAAGACCAAAGCCGAGGTCATCCGCATCTTGAAGCGCTACGTCGCCCGCGAGGTCTATCGCTACCTACCTCGCGGCTGAATCCTCGAGCTGGGCGGTCTGGCTTTCCCCCGTACTGTCGCTCTTCGGAGCTGACTCGCCAGCGACTCGCCGGCCCCCAGCTCGAGCCAACGATCTCGAAAACGCGTGACCTAATAGGAGCTTGTCCTCACCTCGAGTGACTGATCAATGTCGTGTCCGCTGTTTCACTCCCGAGCCCCAGAAGAGGGGTTGACAAGTGATAGGAGCTCGCCGGGTCGGGGGCGTTATCGACCGTGGCTGAACGGCACCTCGGGGCGACGCCGAGGCGAGCGCCGAATCGCAGGTCGGCGCTACCGCGCGACCTCGAAGCTCTTCTTCATGTGGAAGGGCTCACTTCCCGAACGTTCGTTGGTGGCCAGCTTGTAACCGAGCTTTTCGTAAAACCCTCGGGCGTAGAGAACCGAGGCGACATAGATCTTCCCCGCTGATGTTCGGTCCCGGAAGTCGGATTCGGCACGAGTGACCAAGCAGGTCCCGAGGCCTCCCCGTTCCGAGTCCGGGGCGACATAGACGTGCCGGAGGTGCTTGCCTCGCCAACCAGCGCATCCAACGATGAGTCCATCGGTCTCCGCGACAAAGAGCTGCCGATCCTTGACTATGGCCTGGAGTTCGTCGAGATCGAGGCTGTCGAGAAGCTCGGCAACTTCCCGCGGTGAGTACACGCTCGGCGCGCTGGTCGACAACGCGGCATAGCGCAAGGCCTCGACGACCTCGATATCACCAGCTTCGGCGACTCTGATCAGCATCGGCATCCTGCTTTCGCGATCCAAGACCAGACACCACCCAGATTGCCCGCGATGCGCTCACTGCGCCACTGCGTTCGGCGCGCCAAAAGTATGGCCGGGGTGCCCCGGAACGCCGGGACGGGGCGCGCCGACACAGAGCCGAAAACCTGGTGCAGTGCCGACCTGCATCTTCGACACAGAAATCAGGGAGGATGAGGGCATGGTTTCTCGAAGCGCAACGTATTTCCGTCAAGATCTTGCGTTGGTCCATCATGTCGGGTTCGGATTCCACGCCGACCGGGTCGCGCCAGGCATCCTGAAACTCCTTGGGCCGATCCTTGAACGGAACGGCCTTGTGGTGGAGCTCGGCTGCGGCAGCGGACTGCTCACCCGTTATCTCACTGATGCGGGCCATCGAGTGATTGCAACCGATGCATCGCCTGCCATGCTGGCACTTGCCCATGACACAGCCCCCAACGTCGAAGAGTTCGCTGAGCTCGTCCTTCCCGACGACACCATCCCGGCTTGCGATGCCGTGGTTGCTGTCGGCCACCCGTTCAGCTACTTGGCAGACGAGGAGTCGATCGACCGGGCGTTCGTCGCGGCGGCAGAGGCCCTTCGGCCGGGTGGTGTGCTCGCAGTTGACATCTGCGACCTGGAGTGGGGCGTTGCCCGCCGAGATGCAGCGAACCTCGGCCGTGTGGGCGATAAATGGGCGATCATCACCGAGTTCTCGATGCCCTCGCCAGCGCGCTTCGTAAGACAGATGGCGGTGTTTGTCCGTAACCAGGATGGGTCGTGGCGGCGAGACGACGAACGGCACGACAACGTGCTCATCGACACCTCACGCCTGCCGGGACTGCTCGCCAATCATGAAGTCGATGCGACCGTAGCGTCCTCATTCGGAGCCGAAGCCCTGCCAATTGGCCTCCGCGCAGTGGTCGGCCACCGCCGTACTCCTTGATGTGCAACTATCCCGCAACATCGAGGCTCTGACTCCGCGCAGGGTGTCCCACTTCGCCGGGACTGGGCCGGGCGTTAGTAGATGCTCCCCGTGATGACCACCGTGACACCCCAGGCGAGTACTGAGACGACTGCGAACACAAGTAGGGGAACCAGAAGGTAAGCAGCAGCCCGACGGAAGGTTACGGCGTTGATCCCCCTCTCCGGGTGGCTCTCAGCAGCAGCCGAGATCGTCAAGGCAAAGACAACCACCAGACCGAGAACAATGAGACTCAGTAGCAGACCCAGAACCCAGTAGTGGCGCTCAAAGGCTGGGACGAGCGCAGATGCCATGAACGTAATCGTGAATATCAGGAGGATGCCGTCAGCGATTCCGACGACAACGGAACCCCCATTCAAGGCTAGGGATCGAGCACTGAGGCGCATACCCCTTCATTATCGGCCTCTCGGACCCGAGTCAGTAAGTGACCCGTGCACCCTGCCCTCGTACGCCGGTTCGGGGCGACCGAGGTGATCGCCCTCCATGCCCCGAGGGGGCCTGCCGCCCGGCCTATGGAGGCCCTTTAGGCATCCCTCGGACCCGGTAGGACCGCCCCGGCTGGTCGGGTCGGATCGAACGGACCCGTGGAGCCCTATGGCGGCGTCCAAGCTGTCAATCTCAATGCGCGCGTACATGGTTCGCGTGAACCATCCGTAGGCGGGCTCTGGTCCGAGTGGGCGGTCGACGCCAGAGGTGGCGAGGTGCGTCAGCGCCAGCCCATGTTCGGACCGTTCGACCGAAGGACGACCAGCGAGACGGCCCGCCGACCCCGTGCCCGAATGTGTCTGGACCGTTGGACACATTGGACGCGAAACTTCCCATTGAAGAAGACACCCTTAGAGCCAGACGATTCCATCAGTTACTCATGACTTCCTTGGAAATATCCGTCCAATGTGTCCAATCCGCCCAGAACCCTGCCTCTAGCTGGGAGAACGGCCGGACGGAAGTGCGGCAAGATTGGACACTTGGCCCCGCGGATCCCGCCTGCCGAGACTGAGCCCCGACCAGCCGCGTTTCCCGCCCCGTTTCGCGGGCTCCATCCCCTTCTTCTTCAGCCGCCCAGCGAGGGCCTTGACGACCAGGATCGGCAGTTCACCATTGTTTCCAGCCCAGTCCCGGTAAGCCTGGTAGAGGTTGGCGCTGGATTCCCACTCGCCCGGCCCCACAACACAACAGTCCTCTATGAAGCGGCCCACGGCATCCGTCGACTCCCGGTACTCCCGACTGGCTGCCTCCACCGCCTCGCAGGTGCCCAGGCCCTCCTGTTGTTGGTAGGCCAGGCAGCCCGCGACAGCCCAAGCGAGGATCGCTGGCCCGGCCAGGTCGGGGTCAGTCAGGAATGCCTTCAGAGCCGGATCGCGCTTCTCGGACGGCACCGCATGGACAAAGGGCACTGTCATGATCCGCCGATCCAGGCCCGAATCCGTCCCGTCGATCTCGGGCAGGTCATTGGTCACCATGAACAAAGTGAACGACGGCTTGAACTCGATGGGCTCCTTGTACAGATACCGCGCCGAGATCGTGTCGCCGCCCGTAACCTGCTTTACCATCGCAGCCGCCAGCTCGCTGCCCTCGTCCACTTCGACCGATGTGACCAACCGTGCTCCCCTCAGCCGGGCGATGTCATTGCGGATGGCACTGTTGTTGGACTTGAGGAAGCTGGCAAAGTCGGCGGTCTTGGCCAATGAACCGAGCACCGAGCGGATCGCTTCGACGAATGTGCTCTTACCCGATCCGCCCGGGCCGTGGATCATGATGAGGATCTCTTCGTCGGTCTTGCCGAGGAGTGTGTAGCCCACGACCCGCTGGATGTAAGTCTCAAGATCCATGTCCCCACCCGTGACGTCAACGAGGAACCTGTCCCAAATGGGTGAGTGTGCGTCAGGGTCGTAGTCCACTGGCGCGACCCCGGTGATGTAGTCCTCGCGCCGATGTGGACACAAACCACCAGTACGCAGGTCGATGGTGCCATTGCGGACGTTGAGAAGGAAGGGATCGCTATCGAGTGTGTCCACGGGCATGGCGATGCCCGGTATGGAGGTAGCAGCCTTGAGGATGTTCTCAATCTTGCGGACGCCCTCGCATTGGTTCGCAAGACTCTCGACTCGTCGTGACCGACCGAAGATCCTCTGGTACTCCAGATCGTCGGTTGCGTGGGCCAGCGTGAGCATGATTGCACCGGCGTCAGCCCTCCACTCCGACCCAAGGCTCTTCACCAGCTCCTGCATGTCTCCCAGGACATCGGCCCGCCAGTGCCTCCCGTCCCACAAGAGCCATCCCAGGCCCGCCACGTAGCGCAGATCGTTCCCGTACAAAGTCACCAGCTGCCTCGCCAATGTGGTTTCCGTGAAGCGCCTATCCGCGTCCCAGTAGTCCAGCAACGCATACAAGAAGCGGCTGATCTGTCCGGGAGACGCGGACCTCGCTTTCAAGGCGGTCACCAGGGTGGACAATGGAATGGCGAGGATGTTGACAGACCTGGCCAGAAGGGGCATCTGGTCGGGTGCCGTCGAGACGGGGACGCTACCTGTGCGCTCGACTTGGTCAAGGAAAGCCATGAGCACCATTGCGTGATCCCGCTCAGCAAAGAACCGGAGGTTCTTGGCCGAACTTGCAGAAGAATCCAGAACCGGCTCCAACGATCGGCCTGACGGAGCAGCCCGAAAGGCATTCAAGACGGCGATTCGCTCTTCTGATTGCAGTCGTCGACCGCTCTTGAGCACGTCGGCCTGCGTCGCGCCGCGTTTCCGCATGAAGTGCCCAAGTCCCGAGGGAGTCACTCCCAGTTCGACCAGGTTCTTGGCCTGAACGGCGTTCGGAATCGCTGCCAGTGCGACACTTGGCACGTCAGAGATCGAAACGAGGTCGGCGCTGATTGGCTCTCCATGTGAGATACTCATTGTGTAGTCCTTTTGAAGGTCGCCCCCGTCTCTGGTCGGATCGGGGCGGCCTTCTTGCTATTCGGCCCTGTTTCTCTTTTGCTGACTTCGCACCTGCGCGGCTTTCGGAGACATACGGGCCATGTGCGCTTGCAGTGCGTGCTCCGCTCTCCGCGCTCGTTCCTCAGGCGAGAGCGCCCCTTCGGGATCGACTTGGTTCTCAAGGCGCTGCCGGAATGCCAGGCGCGCCTTCGCGGTCACCTCCCGCGAGTCGTGGGACGCATGGAGGGCATGTGCCCCGATGCGGCCACGGAGTTTTCGTTCTGCTTCGTCCATCGTCGTAGTCACCTCCATCACTGGCTTCAGGCACTTCACCACAAGCACAGCGGTGGTGGGTGGACTCCAGTGTGTCGACTACGAGATCAGACAACAACAGGTTCAACCCAAGCATTTAAGAAAATGATGCCGAGTTGCTTCTTGTCAAAGCATCAGCTGCTGCATTGCGCCGCCATCCCTTGTGCTGGGGTTATGTGAATAGAGCAGCTGATATTTCCTCTATGCAGCAGCTGCTCTATTTGCATTGGGTTCGATTGGAACATGGCGCGCCAACGGAAAGGTTGCACCGGTATCATCCAGGCCGTGTTGCCGCCCGATCCCAAGACCACCTTGCACACGGACAGGCACACATCGTTCACGCGAGTTCGTCGCTCTCCCCTGCGCGTACCGGAAGCAGCCGAGTATCTCGGTGTTAACGAGCGCTACGTGCGGCGTCTCAGAGCTGAGCACAAGATTGCCTTTCACAAGATAGGCAAGATCCTCCTGTTCGACCCCGACGACCTCGATGAGTACCTGGCGACTACCAAGATTCCTGCTGTGGTTAGCCGATCAAACAGGGGAACCTGAGCAGGTGAGTCCCAAAGAGCGGCAGTTTGGCACTATTCGTAAGCGTAAGAACGGGCTCTTTCAGGCTCTGTACTTCGACCTTGCAGGCAAGCGACACACTGCGGGGATGTTCAAGACCAAGACAGCGGCACGCGCTGCCCTAAACGCGATTCAGACAGACTTGCTGCGCGGATCGTGGAGGGACCCCACGGCCGGAGAGATCAAGTTCTCGATCTACGCCGAATCGTGGATGAACTGGAAGGCGACCGATGCAGCACCGCGGACGCTGGACCAGTATCGGTCACTGCTCAGATGCCACCTTCTTCCGGCCTTCGGAACAGCTGCCATCCGCAGAATCACGACCCCGATGGTCAGAGACTGGAACGCAGCACTGGCCAAGGAGAAGGCGGGGACGGCGCGGTGCGCGTATCGCCTCCTGCGGGCCATCCTGAACGCCGCCTTGGAGGACGGCCTCGTACCGGCGAATCCCTGCAAGGTCAAGGGCGCAGGCTCTGACCGGTCACCAGAGCGAGTCCCTCCGACGGTGGCAGAAGTGCAGGCCCTCATGCGTGCCATGCCTCCGCACCTCCACGCAGCCGTCATGGTTGCCGCTCACGTCCCCATCCGCCGGAATGAGGTGTTGGGATTGAAGCGACAAGACGTCAATCTCACGCTTGGTACCTTGACAGTGGAGCGACAGCTGGACGAATGCCCCGGCCAACCACTTGGATTTCGCGCGACCAAGAACAAGGAACGTGGCACCGTAGGCCTGTCCGAGGAGGTGGTCGCGGCATTGGCCCATCACATCGACCGCTACGTGGGCGAGATCCCAAGTGCTCCGCTGTTCCCCAATCGCAACGGTGGGCATGTCCGGCCGGGCTCACTGTGGCGCCACTGGAATAGGGCACGGAGCGCAGTTGGGACGCCCCCGTACCACTTCCATGACCTTCGGCACTTCGCCGGAACCATGCTTTCCGCGAGCGGAGCGAGTCTTGCGGAGATCAAGAAGCGAGGGCGCTGGAAGTCCGATGCCATGGTCCTGCGCTACCAGCACGCCACCGAGGATCGGGATGCACTCCTCGCCCGAGCCACGGCGCCATTCGTGCCGATCCCTGAGCCAAGTCCGCTATGTTCCGCGCCCACTCCGCGCCCAAACTCGTTGCCGACGCGAGCCTTCACGCCAGACGACGCCGTAACCAGCGCAAACGACGAAGAAAGCTCCGGGGGAGAGACTCGAACTCTCAACCTAGCGGGCCCCCCGGAGCAGGATCAGTACCAGCACCCACTCGAATAATCCAAGCTAGATAGGCGTGTGGCCATTCCGCTGGTGACCGCTCATGACCCCAAATCGCCGGTCGCTCGCGCGCGGATCGTGCGCGACACTTGACAATACTCAAATAATTCCGGGGATTGGGTCTGCGGACGACAGGCACGTCACAGGGGCGCCGAAGGCGAGCGAGGACACGGAGCGAAGCGAAGTCCCGCAGCGACCCTTGACGTGCCGGTACTGGACTGAGTCAGAATCGCTTGGCCCCGGCCCTTTTTGGGCCGGCCTCATTGCCTCTCCGACCCTCACCTTCGCAAGCTGGTTGACCCCTTCGGTCAGGTTCTCGCCAGTCCCCCGACTGCGAGTCCGTCCGCAGCCGGTGTCACAACCATGCCCTGGTCGGTACCGGGTTGCGCCTCGCCGGAGCGGAGTGGCGCTGGCGGACGGATCCCCCGACCGATACGCGAGCTGTTCCACACCACGAAGGCGGACGACATCGCCATGGCCGCTCCCGAGATCAGCGGGTTGAGGAGACCAAGAGCGGCCAGGGGTATCGCGGCCACGTTGTACACGAAGGCCCAAACGAGATTGCCTCGGATCGTGTGCAGGGTCTGCCTGGCCAGGGCGACGGCAACCGCGACCATCCGCAGGTCGTCGCGCACGACGATGAGATCGGCGGCGTTCCGGGCCACGTCGGTCCCCGACCCGACTGCCAGACCCAGGTCGGCGGAGGCGATCGCCGGGCCGTCGTTTATGCCGTCGCCGATCATGGCGACCGAATGACCCTGAGCCTGCAACGTTCGGATGAGGTCCACCTTGTCCGCCGGCAGGGCGCACGCCACGACCTCTTCCACAGCGATCTCGGCGGCGACCGAGTGTGCGACCGTCTCGTTGTCCCCGGTCAGCAGGACGCACCGCAACCCGAGCTGCCTGAGCTCAGACACGGCTGCGGCTGCAGTCGGCCGGATCTCGTCGCGTAGCGCGATTGCCCCGATGACGCGCTGGTCACGCCCCACGAAGACGACCGTGTACCCACGCGACTCCCAGCCACGTCGTGACTCTTCGATGTCGTCAGGGGCGATCGACTCGGGCCACAGACTCGGCCGTCCGACAACGACCTCGTGCCCCGCCACGAACCCGCGCGCTCCGAGACCCGGGAGGGCCGTGAAGGCGTCACAGTGCTCGAGGACCATCTTCTCGCGCAACGCGGCTCCGGCGATCGCCCTCGCTACGAGGTGTTCCGACGCGTGCTCGACGGACCCCGCCCAGCGCACGAGGTCGCCGCGTGAGACGCCCGGCGTCGTGACGACGCCCGCCACCGACATCATGCCCGTGGTCACAGTGCCCGTCTTGTCGAGGACCACGGTGTCCACCTGCTGTGAGGCCTCGATGCCCTCATATCCCTTGAAGAAGATGCCGAGTCGCGCGCCTTGTCCCGATGCGACCAACATCGCCATCGGCGTCGCTAGACCGAGGGCGCACGGGCAGGCGATGATGAGGACCGAGAGCGCCGCGTTGAGGGCCGTATTTGCGGTTGCTCCGCTGAGGAGCCAGGCCCACAACGTCACGACGGAGATCGACAACACCACTGGCACGAAGACGCCGGCGATCCGATCGGCCATTCTCTGAACAGTCGCCTTCTCGGCCTGTGCCCGCTCGACGAGTTGCACCATCTGGGCGAGCTGGGTGTCCTTCCCGACTCTGTCCGCCGCGCACGATCAGCCGGCCATCCACCGACACCGTTCCTCCGATCACACGGTCACCGGGACGGACCTCGACCGCCAGCGACTCGCCCGTCATGGCACGGGCATCGATGGAAGCGCTCCCGCTGATTACCTCTCCGTCTGTAGCCACCGTCTCACCGGGGCGCACCACGAGTTCCTGGCCAACCCGCAACAGCTCGACCGGGACACGGTGCTCCGCTCCGTCCGCGTCCCGCACCGACGCCCAGGTCGCCCCGATACCGGCCAACGACGTGAGCCAGGACCGCGTCCGACGCTTGGTCCATGCTTCGAAGTAGCGGCCGGCGAGGAGGAAGGTCGTCACTCCGGCCGCGACGTCGATGTAGATCGCGCCCCCCGAGTGGTGCGTCAAGGAGTAGAGGAACGTGTGGCTCTCGGCCGAAGCCCGTTCCCAGAACATCGAGTGCAGCGACCATGCCGTCGAGACCAGGATCCCGATCGAGACCAGCGTGTCCATGGAGAACGTCCCGTGGCGCAGATGCCGCATCGCTCCCCGGTAGAACGGCCAAGCGCACCAGGTCACGACGGGTGCTGCGACCACGATCAGGAGCCACTGCCAGCCCGGAAAGCGGGCGACCGGGAGCAGCCAGAACAGCAGTGACATGTCGCACAGCGGCATGAGCAGGAGTCCGGCGACCACCAAGCGGCGCCCGAGACTGCGGACAGTGGCGTCGACGGCATCGCTGGCCTGCTGAACCTCTGATTCGAGGGTCGGTGCGACGGCCACCCGGTAGCCCATGGACTCGATCTCCGAGACCACCTCGGACAGTTGCTCCTCGCTCCGAGCGCGGACCGAGGCCGCTTCGGCGGCGTAGCTCACCGAGGCATCGACGTCGTCGAGCTGATTGAGCCGACGTTGGATGCGCGCGGCGCAGGATCCGCACGTCATGCCCTCGACCAGCAGCGTCCTCTCAATCGGCGGGGACACCATTGCCTGGTCGGCGACGTGTGTGCTCATGGATGACGTCGCTTCGGAGATCGTTCGGCCATGCCGGCAACGACGACGCTCAGGACCCCGACTGCTTGCGCGGTGCCTCGACCAGCGGGGCCCCGCACGCACAGAGGTAACGCGAGTCCTCGGTCACCCCTTCGCAGTGACATTCGTCGACGATCACGACGCGGCAATTGCAATGCTCGTGGGTGCACGTCAGGACGGTTCCCGCTCCATAGTCGGTCATCGCCGTCTCCTTTCGCTGTGATGCTCGTGGCCGGGACGCCCCGCGGTCGTTGACCAGCATGTTGCTTCCCGCTACTACTTAGTGTAGTACTGGTGAGCAACGGAATCCCAGAGGAGACTCGGGCCCGAATCCAACCGGGGGCGGTAGTACGAACTGGGGCCGAGGGAAACGAACCGAGGCCGAGAGATGAGGTGCGGTTGATGGCAATCACCGAGGAGGCAGGCCCCCGGCTCAGGAAGGACCGGGTTCTGTCACCTACGCCGGTGCGGCCCCAGGACAGGGACCTCCAGCAGACCTTCCGCCTGCTCTTGGCCACCGTGTGGCTCATGGACGCTGCATTGCAGCTGCAGCAGTTCTTCTTCACCCCGGGCAAGGCCGGCTTCAGCGGAATGCTCCAGGGGACGGCTGCCGGCAACCCCTCGTGGATCGCCCACACCATCACGTGGAACGCCTCGGTCGTCGACCACCACGCCGTGTTCACGAACTCGCTCTTCGCCGGCATCCAGTTCCTCATCGCCTTTGGGATCGCCTGGCGCAGGACCGTCAAACCGGCGCTCGCCCTGTCCATCGTCTGGTCCATCGGCGTCTGGTGGTTCGGCGAGAGCCTCGGAGGGATCCTCCACGGAGCGGCCACTCCACTGGGAGGCGGCCCGGGTGCCGTCCTCTTCTACGGGCTGCTGGCCGTGCTCCTGTGGCCGTCGGAGGGCCCCAACTCCCCGTTCGTGGCGGCGCGGACGATCGGGGCAGGCGCGGCCAGGGTCGTCTGGGCCGTCGTCTGGCTCCTCCTCGCACTCCTGGCCGTGGTCGGGAACGGTCGCTCGTCGCAGTACCTGCACGACTTCGTGGCGACCCTCAACAATGGTGGGCAGCCAGGTTGGCTGGCCAAGATCGACAAATGGACTGCCGCGGTCCTGTTGCACAACGGCACCAGGGTCGCCGTGCTCTTCGCCATCCTGTGCGTGGTGGTCGCTACGAGCGTGTACCTGCATCCCAGGGTGACCCAGGTCGTCCTGGCGGCTGCGATCGTGACGTTCGCGTTCGTCTGGGTGGGTGTGCAAGACGTCGGCGGCATCCTCGCCGGCGGGGCCACCGACCCGAACTCGGGACCCGCAGTGATCCTGCTCGCCCTGTGCTACTGGCCCTTGGCCGCGTCACACCGAGCCTCACCGGGGCCGGCGGGGGCGCCGGCCCGTGCCGACATCTCGAAGGAGGTCTGAGACCATGGTCGGAACGCCCTCGTGGCTCTACTACCTCTTCGGCTTGCTGATGCTCGCCGTCGCCGCCTATTGCTTCGCCCTGCTCGCGACATCGGGCCCGGCTCATCGGAGCAGCGGTCGTGACGTCGAGATCTCCCACGTCGCCATGGGCGTCGCCATGGCCGGGATGTTCGTGCCGGCCTGGGCCTTCGGTCCCAGCTGGCTCTGGGAGTTGGTCTTCATCGCCCTGCTGGCCTGGTTCATCGTCAAAGCGGTCCAGTCGATCCAGCAGTGGGGCCTTCACATCCCTCACACCGCGATCCACGCCCTCATGAGCTTCGCCATGCTGCTCATGTTCTGGTATCCCCTGGGCTCTACCGCCGGCGCCATGTCCATGGCCATGTCCCCGGGCAGCCACAGGATGGATCCTGGGCTGGCCTTCATCATCGCCTTCGTGCTCTTCGGCTCCGCCATCTTCACCATCGCGTCACCCAACCGGGGTGCCAGCCACTTCGGGACCCACGGCCGGGCCGCGGTGATCACTGCTCCGGCCTCCGAAGGCCAAGGAGCGGCCGCCGGGCTCGTGACGACCGGTGCCGACGCCGTCATCGCAATCCCTGGTCTGGTCGACGCGTCCCACGTGGTCATGTGCGTGGGGATGGGACTGATGTTGATCTTCATGATCTGATCAAAGGGAAATTGACGTAATTCAAAGGGAAATTGACGTAATGTCCGCTTCGAGGTGACCGGACCATGAATCGACTGGGCGAGCTGGAGCGCAAGGTGATGGACATCTTGTGGGACTCCATGGGCCAACCGCTGAGCGGACGTCAGGTGGCAGACCAGTTTCCGGACCGGGCCTACACCACGGTGCTCACGATCCTCGAGCGGCTCCGGCGCAAGAAGCTCGTGAACCGCCGCACCGAGAACAACGTGCACGTTTTCACCGCGTCGGCAACCCGCGAGTCGTACATGGCCGAGCTGATGCTCGATTCACTCGGCAATGCGAGCGATCGTGACGCCGTACTCGTCCGGTTCGCCGAGACGGTCTCGCCCGAGGAGGCCCTCGTCTTGCGAAAGGCCCTCGACCGAGTCACGAAGTCCCCGAGGAGGTCTCGATGAGTCTCTACGTGGGGGCGTTGGTGCTCGCCGCCTACAGCGCGTTCTTGCTGTGGCCAGTGAGCGCCCGGCTGGCTGGGGCTCGCTGGGTCGTCCGCGCTCCGCATGCCGCGGTCGCGCTCTGGCAGGCGATCGGGATCAGCGCCTTGGTCTGCGGCATGGGGGCCGGACTCGCCGTGGCCGTTGAGCGCTTCCACCGTGGGTTCTTCGATGGGCTCTCTGAGCTGTGGTCCAGCGTCGGCAGCGGCCATCCGCTGGTCGGCCTGGGCATCTGGGACGCGCTCGGGCTCACTCTGGCGGCCGACCTGGAGATCGTCCTGGCCTCTGTATTGGTGTTCGTCACCATTCGAGGTGCCAGGGCACGGTCACGCCACCGGCTCCTACTCGATCTGGTGTCGAACCGCGACGTCGATACTCGGACGCGGGTGCTCCAACATCCCCGTGCGGTGGCCTACTGCGTCCCGGGCATCCGGCCTCGCATCGTGATCAGCGAAGGGACGATCGATCTGCTGCCCCCCTCGGAGTTGGCGGCGGTGGTGGCACACGAGCGAGGCCACGCCGTGGAGCGGCACGGGCTCGTGCTCCTGCCGATGATCGCCATGGCCAAGATCTTCGGGTGGGTTCCCTATGTCGCCCTGGCACCCGTCGCGATGGCGAACCTCTTGGAGCTGGCCGCGGACGAGTACTCCTTACGACGACACGAACCCAGGTCGCTCGCCTCGGCCCTGGTTTCCATGGCGACGGTCGGCGTCACCCCGCCGGCCTGTTCGCTCGGGATGGCCTCCCACGACGTCTCCCGGCGGGTCGAGCGACTCCTGAGCGGACAGAGGACGTCGAAGCGCACCGCGGCCGGGGCCTTGGCGATTGGCACCGCGGTGTTGGCCGCTCCATTTCTCGTGCTGGTGGCCGTCTAAGAAACCGTAGGGCTCGTGCCCCTGGCCGAGACGCCCGGCCAGCACGCGCCTTAGGGGCTCTTGCCCTTTTCGATCCAGCTCAGAGGCACGACGGGCACGGTGATCGTGAGCGTCCCGGCGTGCAAGAAGCGGAGGGTCACCGGCACCCGCCGCCCCAGCTTCATATTCGTCCTCGGCACCTCGAGCATCAGGTGGTCCTGTCCCGGCACCAGGGAGGCTTGTCCGTGTGCGGGGATCCTGAGGTAGGCCAACATCGCCATGGAGCCGTCAGGCTTCTCGATCATCAGCATCGAGGCCAGGGCGTCGGGCGTGCTCGCCGCCACCAGCACATCAGCCCTTGAACCCGAGTTCCTGACGGTCAGGTAGACCGAAGCGACGTTGGGACTGGCCGGCTGCGGCAGGAAGGCACGCACCACAGTGAGGTTCCCGACGCGATTCGAAGCGCGCCCCGCGGCAGCGGCCATCCCTGCGTCAGAGGTGACCGCGATCGGGACGAGCTGCCCGAAGACGAAGAGCGATCCCAGGAGGACCGCCATGACGGTGGCCGGAAGTGGGCCTACCGGATCCCGCTTGGAGCACCTCGCGAGCATTCGTGTCAGCGTCCTCAGGAGACCGTCCGTTCCTTCAGTGAGGCCCACCACGCAGCTCGTGAGATCCTCAGCCCGCCGGCCCATCTGCTACGACAGAGCGTAGTATAGCCAGTCCGACGGGGCATCTGATTCGAGGAGGAGACGGTGCGGATCGCCGCGGGGATCTCGGTCATGGCGATGGGTTTGGCCATGGGGTGGTGCGCGCCCGTGGGCGCCGCGCCAACTCACACCCCCATTGACCGGGTGACGATCGTCCACACCAAGTACGGGAACGTGATCGCCGACGGGCGAGGGATGACGCTCTACGTCTACGTCGACGATCTCCTTTCCGTGCAGGCTGCGTGCACGGCCGACTGCCTCCACGACTGGCGGCCCGCACTCGCCCGAGGGCGGGTGAACGTCGTCAGTGGTGTCACCGGGTCCATCGGGTCGATAGATCGACCGGGAGTCGGACGCCAGCTCACGATGGACGAGCGACCGCTCTACACGTTCTCCGGCGACCGGCCGGGGGAGGTGAGGGGCAACGGAGTCGGCAACCTCTGGTGGGCCATGACACCGACCGGGCTGACAGCCACTTCGTTCCCGGTCGAGACGACCACCTACGGCGCACCCGGACTGACCACGCTCCGTGTGGTCGCCACCGCCGTCGGGCCGGCCGTGGCCAACGACAGGGGCCAGGTGCTCTACGAGTACGGCGACGACACGCCGAGCACCAGCAACTGCGGGGCCGATTGGTGCCTGGTCGACTGGCCTCCCCTGGAGGTGAGCGGCGCCCCGACGGTCCCGAGCGGGATCACGGCGCCGATCGCCGTCATCGGGGGTGCGGACGGGACGCGTCAGATCACGCTCGGCGGGCACCCCTTGTACACCTTCGCGGGTGACATCCACCCGGGAGACCTGCGTGGGCAAGGAGTGGGGAGGAACTGGTACCTGGTCTCCCCCTCTGGCCAACCCATCGTGACGCCGACGGCACGTACCCGATGAAGCACGCACGCACCTCCTGGCGGCGTCTCGGTCGTGTCGTGGCCGTCACGATGCTCGGCGTGGTCCCGTTGATGCTCTCTTCGTGCTCGGGCTCGAGCGGGGGTAGCGCCGCGTCCCCGATCACCCAGGTCGGCGGGCCGGCACAGACGAACCCCCGGTACCCCGGCGCCTTCATCTTCCCGCGCCCGTACCCCATGCCCGACGTGACGCTCACCGACACCTCTGGCGCACCGTACGACATCGGTTCCCATACGGCCGCCACCGTGACGCTCCTGTACTTCGGCTACACGCACTGCCCTGACCTGTGTCCACTCAACATGGCGACGACGGCGAGTGCGATCGAGGGCCTCCCCCGCCCGGATCGCGATCGGGTGCGCGTGGTCTTCGTGACGACCGACCCGAACCGGGACACCCCCACAGTCATCCGAACCTGGCTCGACCATTTCGACACGCGTTTCGTCGGGCTCACCGGCTCCATCGAAGCCATCAGACAGGCCGAGCAGGCGGCAGGGGTTCCGTTCGCCGTCGCGGGTCAGACGAGTGGCCCTGGCTCGAGCTACCAAGTCGTCCACGCTGGCTTCGTGCTCGTCTACACACAGGACGGCAAGGTGCATGCCGAATTCCCCGCTGAGATCCGCGCGGGCCAGGAGGCGCAGGATCTCATTGCGCTCCTGGCACAGGGATGGAAGTCCTAAGCCTGGATCCTTCTCCGCCAACATCGTCACCGCGTCGACGGCGGTTGACGCACGGCTCCGACACGCTGCGAGAAGAAGGCAGGTCGGCAAGGGTGCCAAATCGGCGTGGGTGCGATGCGTGCAGAAGGTCGTTCCAACCGCCGGCCGAGGCGGCGGCGGAGCCGCCGCCGACGGCCCTGCGGCTTGATGATGTAAGGAGAACTTCTGACATTCGGGTCTCTGAACACAGGTCTGAACGCCGTCAGAGATCAGTCGCTGGCACGGGCCGGGGATCGAATCCTGGGCCCATGAACCGGAAGTGTCGGAGCGTTACCACTGGAGATCGGCGAGGGTGGTTGGTCGTCGTCACGCGGTCGGGTGTACTCGCATGCGTCGGCCGCCCTTCGTCGGCGTCGTTGACCTCCAGCGGTGTGTGGAGTCCTAAGGGTCGCGGACGACCGGAGAATCGTGTCGAATTCCGCTTTGGACGGCTCGAGATTCCTAAGCCCTGAGGTGGATCTTGTCCAAAACGGCATCACGAATTGCCCCTCTATGGGTAGGAGGAGGCGATCTCCTCCACCGAGAGGAGCACGAGATGGGACCCCACAACCGACGAGTCGAACCTGGAACCAATTCCTCCACAGTCGAGGCGCAACTGTTGACCATCGACGCCGTAGCCCAGGCACTCGGCGTGACCCGCCGTCACGTGCAGCGCCTGGTGGCCGAGCGCCGGATCCCGTTTCTCAAGATCGGCCGCTTCATACGCTTCGACCCGGCGGCACTCAGTGCCTGGCTCGAGGAGCGGCGAGTCGACGTGGTCGACCGCAGACCGGCTGCCGGCACAGCCGCCCGGTAGTGTGCATTGCGCCAGGTGGCCTGGACCCTCACGCCAGCCGTGAGAGCCCCGTCGGCGTTCGCCTCCCACTCGAGCTACCACGGTCAAAAGGATTGGGGCACGTGACCAATCGACGCCACTTCGGGAGCGTCCGCCGCCTGCCGAGCGGTCTGCACCAGGCCAGCTACTGGCACGACGGCCGGCGCCACATCGCTCCTCGGACTTTCGCCCAGCGGGCCGACGCCAACGCATACCTGGACGCCACTTCGGCCGCTATCCGACGAGGCGACTGGATCGACCCCGAGCTCGGACGTATCTCCTTCGCCCGCTACGCCGAACTGTGGTTGGCCCAGCGCACCGACATCCGGGCCCGGACCCGTGAGCAGTACGGCTGGCTCATCGAGAACAAGCTCAAGCCGGCTTTCGGCCAACAGGAGCTCGCCAAGGTCACACCGGTCCACGTCCGGTCCTGGTACGCCGACCTCGCCACAAGAACGCCAGGAGCGGCCCGCTCGGCCTACCGATTGCTCAAGGCCATCTTCAACACGGCCATCCTCGACGATCTCATCGTCAAGAACCCCTGCCGGGTCAAAGGTGGCGGCACCGACCGGGTGACGGAACGCCACGTCCCCAACGTCGACCAGGTGGCGGCACTCACCCAGTCGATGCCAGAGCAGTACCGATCCGCCGTCATCCTGGCCGCTTGGGGCACGCTGCGGCGGGGCGAGGTGCTCGGGCTGAACCGCGACGACCTCGATCTCCGAGCCGGCACGGTGCGGGTCGAGCGTTCGCTCCACGAGTTCCGCGACGGCACCCTCGAGCTGGGCCCGACCAAGAACGGCGACCCGCGCAAGGTGTACCTCCCGAGCTCGCTGCTGCCGGCGCTCGAGGACCACCTGCCCGGCTTCGTCTGTCCCGAGGGCGACGCTCCTCTGTTCGTCGGTGCGACGGGCGAGCGGTTGCGTCCGAGCAACTTCTGGGTCATCTGGGAGACGGCACGTCGCCGAGCCGGCCTGAGTTGGGTGCGCTTCCACGACCTGCGTCACTTTGCCGCCACCATGTTCGCCACGACCGGCGCGAGCACCAAGGAGATCATGAGCCGCGGCGGATGGAAGTCTGTCGCCATGGTGGTGCGCTACGAGCACGCCTCCGAAGAGCGTGACGCGCTCCTCGCCCAGGCGCTCAACCCCTACACGGAGGGTTCGAACATCTTCCCGATTGCGACGTCGGCACCAGGAGATCGCGCACGTAGCGCGCACGACGACCCCGAGGGAGAAGGTGACCTCCTGGACTCACCCCACCTGACCAGGGGGAACGAAGGAAAAAGCTCCGGGGGAGAGACTCGAACTCTCAACCTAGCGGTTAACAGCCGCTTGCTCTGCCATTGAGCTACCCCGGAACGATTCGAGGAATCAGACCCCGCACGATATCAGCGGCCCGGACCGCCACCGCCCCATGGCCGCATCGCTCCGGGGCGACCCGGGCGGCGCCGTTCAGGATTCTTCGAGGTAGTCCCGCAGCAGGTAGGCGGCGTCGGGCCGGCGCAGCTTGGCCAGCGTCTTGGACTCGATCTGGCGCACCCGCTCACGGGTGACCCCGAACTCGCGGCCCACCTCCTCGAGCGTCCGGATCTTGCCGTCGTCGAGTCCGAAGCGCAGGCGCACCACGTCCTGCTCGCGCTCGCTCAGGTGCCCGAGCGCCTCGCGCACGGCGGCGTCGAGGAGTGAGCGCGTCGCAGCGTCGTCGGGCACCACCGCCGCCCGGTCCTCAATGAGGTCGGACAGGTTGAAGTCGTCCTCGTCGCCGACCGGCTGCTCGAGCGAGATCGTGTCCTGGTTGATGCGCAGGATCTCACGCACGCGCTCGATGGGCAGCTCGACGCGCGCCGCCACCTCCTCGATGGTCGGCTCGCGACCGAGCTCCTGCAGCAGCTGGCGCTGCGCCCACACGACCTTGTTGATCGTCTCCACCATGTGCACCGGGATGCGAATGGTGCGCGCCTGGTCGGCGATGGCCCGGGTGATGGCCTGGCGGATCCACCAGGTGGCGTAGGTGGAGAACTTGAAGCCCTTGGTGTGGTCGAACTTGTCGACCGCCCGCATGAGGCCGAGGTTGCCCTCCTGGATCAGGTCGAGGAACGCCAGCCCCCGGTTGCGGTAGCGCTTGGCGATGGAGACCACGAGGCGGAGGTTGGCCTCGATCAGCTCGTCCTTGGCCTTCTGGCCCCGGCGCACCAGCCGCCGGTGGCGCGTCAGGGCGTCGGCGTCGAGCAGGTCCTGCTCGGGCCCCTCCCCGGCCGCGGCCAGCTCGTGGGCGGCGATGCGGCCCGCCGCCACATTGCCCTCCTCGATGCGCTGGGCGATCTCCACCTCGAGCTCGGCGCTCAGCAGGGGCACCCGGCCGATCTCCTTGAGGTAGGTGTGCACCGGGTCCTCGGCGCTGCCCCCCGACTCGCCGCTCGAGCTGGCTCGGCGGCTGGTCGAGGTCCGCCGCGGCGACGACTCGCCGCGCTCACTCGCGCTCTTGCGCGTCGCACCCGACGGCCGCCCCGGTGTGACCTCCACCGTGAGGTCCTCGTCCTCGTCGGCCACCAGCGCGACGCCTTCGGCGCTCACGCGGTTGATCACCTCGGTGAGGACCTCGGGCGTCAGCTCGACGGTGTGCAGCGCCTCGATCATCTCCGACTGCGTCAGCTTCCCCTTGGCGCGACCCATGGCCAGCACCTCGTCGAAGTCGACCTGAGACACACCGTCGGGGAGCGCGACGTGCGCGATCGGTGCGAGCGACTCCGCCGGTCCCCCGGTCGCGTCGACGGGTTCGTCGTCGACCGCGACTGCTGCGTCCTCGCTCACTTGTGCCCTATCAAGATGGTCACCCCTCCGGCTCTCGTCGCGACAACCAAACTACCAACCGATCGGCCGCGTCGCGTCCGGTCGCCGGATCGTCGAGTTGGTCCAGCCAGAGGCGCACTTGTGCCGTCTCGGCCGCCGTGGTCTGCCACGCCTCGCCCCCGGCGCGTGACTGCTTCTCCACGTCGGCCAGGGCCCGCCGCGCCGCCCCGCGCAGGAGGACGGCCACCACCGAGTCGACCGGGTCACCGAGCTCGGGGTCGCCGGCGATCGGCTCCTCGACTATGACGCGTCGCAACACGTTGGCCACCTCCGGTGCCGCGGCCTCCACCGCGTCGTGCACGCTGTCGTGCTCCAAGAGCGCGACGAACGCGTCACGTTGCACGGGATCGGTGAAGAGGACCGCGTGCACTCGATCCGCTACATCTTCGGGACGATGGACGGCCAACTTGAGCGCTTCGAGCCCGGGGCCCGACCGCACCGGGTCGTGCGGGTCTCCCGACGCCCGGCGGTCTCCGGCGCGGCCCGGCCCGCCCGGCCCGCCGTCGGGCACGTCGCCCCCGTCGTCGGGGTACTCGTGCGGCGGCGGCTCGTCGGCCTGCCCCCGGCTCCGCCGCCGTCCGGGACGCTCGGCCGGCGGGTGCGCCCGCAGGTGCTCGAGGCGCTCCCGCACGGTGGCCGCCTCGAGTCGGCACCGGTCGGCCAGTTGCATGACGTACTGGTCGCGCACCAGGTCGTCGGGGTGTTCTGCAACGGCAGTGAGAGCGGCTTCGGCGGCGCGGGCCCGGCCCTCGGCCGTGGTCAGGTTGCCGGTCCCGAGCATGCGGTCCACCCGGAACTGGAGGAAGGGGCGGGCCTCCTTCACCGCGCGGGCCAGCGCGGCCGGGTCGGTGCGGGCCAGGTCGCCCGGGTCGCTCCCGCCCGGCAGCTCGGCCACCACCACGTCGACCTCGTGTTTGCGCTCCCACTCGTAGACCCTCGATGTGGCGCTCTGCCCGGCCGCGTCGGCGTCGTAGGCCAGCACGATCCGCTTGGCGAAGTTGCGCAGCAGGGTGAAGTGCTCCTCTCCCAGCGCCGTGCCGCAGGTGGCCACCGCCAGGGGCACGCCGGCCTGGAAGAACCCGATGACGTCGGTGTAGCCCTCGCACACGACCACCTCGCCCTGGGCGATGATCCCCTGCTTGGCCCAGTTGAGGGCGTAGAGGGTGCGGCGCTTGGAGTAGATCGGGGACTCCTGGGAGTTCTTGTACTTGGGCTCCGGCCGCTCCGAAGGCGGTTGGCCGGGCCGGGGCGGCAGGATCCGCCCACCCAGGGCCACCGGACGCCCCGAGGGGTCGCAGATGGGGAACAGGATGCGGGCCCGGAAGAAGTCCTGGGGACGGCCCCGGCGGTTCACGAACCCGAGGCCCGAGTCCGAGAGGACCTTCTCGGGCAGCTTCAGCGCCTTGGCCAGGGCGTCCCAGTCGTCGGGGGCCCACCCCAGCCGGAACCGGCGCACCACGTCCCCGTCGTAGCCCCGCGAGCGCAGGTAGTCGCGCGCCGGGCCGGCGTCGGGTGCCCGCATCAGCCGCTCGTGGTACCACGCCACGGCGCGCTCGAGCGCCTCGAGCAGCTGCGAGCGGCGCTGGTGGTCCCGGCCCGCCTCCTGGTCCTCGTGGAGGGTGATCCCGGCCCGGTCGGCCAGCATCCGCACGGCGTCGACGAAGTCGAGGTGCTCAATGGCGCGGACGAAGGTGATGGCGTCGCCCGACGCCTGGCAGCCGAAGCAGTAGTAGAAGCCCTCTTCGGCGTTGACGCTGAACGAAGGCGTCTTCTCGGTGTGGAACGGGCACAGCCCGCTCCAGCGGCGCCCCACCTTCTTGAGCGCCGAGTGCTCGCTGATCAGAGCGACGAGGTCGGTCGCCGCCCGGACCTGGGCGATCTCCTCGTCGGGAATCCCCACGGGTGGACGGTACCGCGGCGCTGTCCGGGTCGGGCCCGGATCAGCCGGCCTTGGCCGGCGCCGACCGCGTGCGCGCCCCCGCGGCGCCCGGTCGCGGGCCCGACGCCAGCACGGCCTGGGCGGCCGCCAGGCGGGCCACGGGGACCCGGAAGGGCGAGCAGCTCACGTAGTCGAGGCCGGCCTTGTAGAACAGGTCGATCGACGCCGGGTCACCGCCGTGCTCGCCGCACACGCCGACCTTGAGCCCGGGCCGGGTGGCCCGCCCCCGCTCGGTGCCCAGCGTCACCAGCTCGCCCACGCCGCCGGCGTCGACCACCTCGAAGGGGTTGCGCGGCAGCAGGCCCAGTTCCAGGTAGGCGTCCATCATGCGGCCCTCGACGTCGTCGCGGGAGAACCCGAAGGTCATCTGGGTCAGGTCGTTGGTCCCGAACGAGAAGAACTCGGCCACCTCGGCGATCTGGTCCGCCCGCAGCGCGGCGCGTGGCGTCTCAATCATGGTCCCGATCGTCACCTCCAGCGAGCCCGTCCGGGCACCCGCCGCCTTGGTGGCGCGGCGCGACGGGCGCGGGGCCTTCTCGGCGTTGACCGCAGCCACGGCCTCCTCCACCCAGCTGCGCGCCAGGGCCATCTCCTCGCGGGTGACGGTCAGGGGGATCATGATCTCGACGATCGGGTGCCCCCCGTCGGCCACGCGCTGGCGCGCCGCCTCCATGAGGGCCCGCACCTGCATGGCGTAGAGCCCCGGCTTGATCACGCCCAGGCGCACGCCGCGCGTCCCGAGCATCGGATTGGACTCCCGCCAGGCCAGGGCGGCCTCGTAGAGCCGGCGCTCCTCGGGGTTGAGGCCGACCGTGGCCTCCTTGTGCGCCAGCTCCTCGGTGGCGGGGAGGAACTCGTGCAGCGGCGGGTCGAGCAGCCGCACGGTGACGGGCAGCCCGTCCATGGCCTCGAGGATGCCGAGGAAGTCCTCGCGCTGGACGATGCGCAGCTCCTCGAGCGCCTCGGCCTCCTCCGCCGGCGAGTGGGACAGGATCATCCGCCGCACCACCGGCAGCCGGTCCTCGCCGAGGAACATGTGCTCGGTGCGGCACAGGCCGATCCCCTCCGCGCCCAGGCGGCGCGCGTTGGCGGCGTCGTCGCCCGTGTCGGCGTTGGCCCGCACGGCCAGGCTCCCCTTGCGGATGTCGTCGGCCCACGACAGCACCGTGTCGAACGCGGCGGGGGGCTCGGCCGCGGTGAGGGGCACCTGCCCGGCCACCACCACGCCGGCCCCGCCGTCGAGGGAGACCCAGTCCCCCTCGTAGAGCGTCACGTCACCGGCCGTCACCTTGTGGTCGCCTAGGCGCAGCACGTCCGCGCCGACGACCGCCGGCTTGCCCCAGCCCCGGGCCACCACCGCGGCGTGGCTGACCAGGCCGCCGCGCGCGGTGAGGATGCCCTCCGCGGCGAGCATGCCGTGCACGTCCTCGGGCGAGGTCTCGTTGCGCACCAGGATCACCTGCTCGCCCCGTTCGGCCGCGGCTGCGGCGTCGTCGGCGGTGAAGTAGATGCGGCCGACGGCGGCCCCGGGGCTGGCGCCCAGCCCCTTGGCCCACGTGTCGTACCCGCTGGCGGCGAACTGCGGGTGCAAGACGGCGTCGAGATGGTCCTCGGTGATCCGCGTCACCGCCTCGGCCCGGGTGATGCCGAGGTCGCTCGGGCGCACCATGTCCACGGCCATCTTCAGCGCGGCCGCTCCGGTGCGCTTGCCGACGCGGGTCTGGAGCATCCAGAGCTTGCCCTGCTCAATGGTGAACTCGGTGTCGCACATGTCCCGGTAGTGCGCCTCGAGGCGGGAGAAGATGGCGAGCAGCTCGGTGTGGACCTTCGGGAACTGCTTCTTGAGTTCCGAAATGGGCTCGGTGTTGCGGATGCCGGCCACCACGTCCTCGCCCTGGGCGTTGACCAGGAAGTCGCCGTACGCCCCCTTGGTCCCGGTGGCCGGGTCGCGGGTGAAGCCCACGCCGGTGCCCGAGTTGTCGTCGCGGTTGCCGAACACCATGGCCTGCACGTTGACCGCGGTGCCCAGGTCGTGGGCGATGCGCTCGCGGTCGCGGTACGCGATGGCCCGCGGTCCGTTCCAGCTGCGGAACACGGCCTCGATGGCGCCGCGCAGCTGCTCGTCTGGCTTCTGCGGGAACGGCGCGCCGGTGTGGCGCTCGACGATCTGCTGGTACGAGTCGACCAGGTAGCGCAGCAGCTCCACGGGCACCTTGGCGTCCGACGTCGTCCCGGCCAGCTCCTTGGCCGCGTCGAAGAGGGAGTCGAATTCTTCGCCGGGCAGGTCGAGCACGATGCGGGCGTACATGGCGACGAAGCGCCGGTACGAGTCGAAGGCGAAGCGCTCGTCGCCCGTCTGCTTGGCCAGGCCCTCGACCGAGTCGTCGTTGAGCCCGAGGTTGAGGACGGTGTCCATCATGCCGGGCATGGAGAACTTGGCCCCCGAGCGCACCGAGACGAGCAGCGGGTCGTCAGCGTCGCCCACCACCTTGCCCATGGCCGTCTCGAGCCGGGCGCGGGCGGCGGCCACCTCGGCGTCGAGGCCCTTGGGCCAACCGCCGGCCATGTAGGCGCGGCAGGCGTCAGTGGAGATGGTGAAGCCGGGCGGCACCGGCAGCTCCAGTACCGACGTCATCTCGGCCAGGTTGGCGCCCTTGCCGCCCAGGAGGTCCTTGAGCTCCATCGGGGGACGGGCGTGCGCATGGTCGAAGTCGAAGACGTACGGCATCGGGCCTCCTTGCCCTGGGACGTCAGGCCCGGGTGGGCCGACTGCGTGGGGGGGTTCCCAGCCTACTTTCCCCCGGCGTCCTGCTCGGTCCTGCTCGACTCCCCGGGCGGCGTCACTAGAGTCGGGGGCACATGGCCTCGCCCAGCACCGCGTCGTTCGCCGTGGAGGCAACCGACCTGGTCAAGGTCTTCAGTGAGGGAGCGGTGCGCGCCCTCGACGGCGTCTCGCTCGAGATCGAGGCGGGGACCGTGCTCGGCCTGCTCGGCCCCAACGGGGCCGGCAAGACGACCGTCGTGCGGGTCCTGTCGACCGTCCTCGAACCGGACTCGGGCTCGGCCGCCATCTTGGGGAACGACGTCCGCACGGACCCCGACGCCGTGCGCCGCCTCATCGGTCTGGCCGGGCAGTACGCCACGGTCGACGAGAACCTGACCGGCCGGGAGAACCTACGCATGGTCGGGCGCCTGTCGCACCTGAGCCGCCGGGCGGCCGCTGAGCGGGCGGGCCAGCTGCTCGAGGGGTTCGGCCTGGCCGATGCCGGTGACCGCGTCCTCAAGACCTACTCGGGCGGCATGCGCCGGCGCCTCGACCTGGCCGCGGCCCTGGTGGCCAGCCCGCCGGTGCTCTTCCTCGACGAACCGACGACCGGCCTCGACCCGCCCGGCCGCCAGGACCTCTGGGGCGTGATCGACGACCTCGTCGACGACGGAACGACCGTGCTGCTCACGACGCAGTACCTCGAGGAGGCCGACCGCCTGGCCCGCGACATCGTGGTCATCGACCACGGCGCGGTGATCGCCCAGGGCACGCCGGCCGAGCTCAAGGCCGACCTCGGCACCTCGGTCGTCGCCGTGACCCTCGACGGCGACACCGACGTGAGCCGGGCGGCCGGGCTGCTGGCCCCGCTGGCCGACAAACCGCCCGTGGTCGACGGGCTGGTGGTCGAGCTGACGGTGGAGAACGGGCCCGCCGTCGGGGCCGAGGTGCTGCGGGCCCTCGACACGGCCCGCATCCCGGTGAGCGGCCTGGCGCTGCGCGAGCCAAGCCTCGACGACGTCTTCCTGAGTCTCACCGGCCACAAGACCGAGGCCGAGAACGAGCAGGAGCGCGAGGCGTCACGCCGTCGGCGTCGGGGGCGTGGCGGGGCCGACGGCGCCAATGCCCCCATTGTCGCCGATGCGGCCGACGGCACCTCCGGCGTCGAGAGCTCCCGGGAGGACGCATGACCACCGTCGCCGTGCCGACGTCGACCGCCCGCCCGGCAGCGCCCGGTGGCAACCGGCTCAGCTGGGCCGTCCAGGACGCCCTGACCATCACCTGGCGCAACCTGCTCGCGCTGACCCGCACCCCCGAGGCTGTCTTCTTCTCCACCTTGCAGCCGATCATGTTCGTGCTGCTCTTCGTCTACGTCTTCGGCGGCGCCATTCACATCCCGGGCATCCCCTACGTGGACTACCTGATGCCGGGTATCTACGTCCAGACCGTGTCCTTCGGCGCGGTGAGCACCGTGGTCGGGCTGTCCGAGGACCTCCACAAGGGGCTCATCGAGCGCTTCCGGGCGTTGCCCATGGCCCGTTCGGCCGTGCTGGCCGGGCGCACGACGGCCGACCTGGTGCGCAACGTGTTCGTCGTGATCGTCATCAGCATCGTCGGCTTCCTCGTCGGCTTCCGCGTACTGACCGGCTTCGGCTCGTTCCTACTCGGTATCCTGCTGGTGCTGCTGTGGTCCTACACGTTGTGCTGGTGTTTCGCCTCGTTGGGCCTCTCCGCGCCCAACGCGGAGACGGCGCAGATCATGGTGTTCCCGGTCATCTTCCCCCTCACGTTCTGCTCGTCGGCCTTCGTCCCGGTCTCGGTCATGCCCCACTGGCTGCAGGTCTTCGCCGAGCACCAACCGGTGACCCAGATCGTCAACGCGTGCCGCTCTCTGATGGTGGGGGGCTCGCTGACCAACACCGCGGCCATCTGGCAGGCGCTGGCATGGTGCGCCGGCCTGCTGATCCTCTTCGTGCCCCTCGCCGTGCGCAAGTACCGCCGGGTGGCCTGACCGGCCCTGCCCCGGGGGGCCGGACCGGGTCGGGCCCCGCCTACTCCTGCCCGGTGCGCCGGCGCAGCTCGGCCACGAGACCCGCAATGGGCACACGCACCTGCTCGGTGGTGTCACGGTCCCGCACCGTCACGGCGTCGTCCTCGAGCGAGTCGAAGTCGACCGTCACGCACCACGGCGTGCCGACCTCGTCCTGGCGCCGGTAGCGCCGCCCGATGCTCTGGGTGAGGTCGTAGTCGCACATGAAGTGCGGCTGGAGCAGGCCGAGCACCCGGCGGGCCGTGGGCTCGAGGGTGTCCTTCTTCGACAGCGGCAGCACCGCCACCTGGTAGGGCGCCAGCCGCCAGTGCAGCCGCAGGACGGTGCGGGCCTCGCCCCCGACCTCGTCCTCGCTGTAGGCGGCCAGCAGGAAGGCCATCATCGTGCGCGTGGCCCCGGCCGCCGGCTCGATCACGTGCGGCGTGTAGCGCTCGTTGGTCTGCGGGTCGAAGTAGTCGAGCGACTCCCCCGAGGCCGCGGCGTGGGCCCGCAGGTCGTAGTCGCCGCGGTTGGCGATGCCCTCGAGCTCGTCCCAGCCCCAGGGAAAGAGAAACTCCACGTCGGCCGTGCCGCTCGAGTAGTGCGAGAGCTCGTCGGGGTCGTGGTGGCGCAGGCGCAGCCGCTCGGGCGGGATGCCGAGGTCGAGGTACCAGGCCATGCGCTGCTCGAGCCAGTACTCGAACCACTGGCGGCTCTCGGCCGGCGGGACGAAGTACTCCATCTCCATCTGCTCGAACTCGCGGGTGCGGAAGACGAAGTTCTGCGGCGTGATCTCGTTGCGGAACGACTTGCCGACCTGCGCGATGCCGAACGGGGGCTTCTTGCGCGTCGTGCCGAGCACGTTGGCGAAGTTGGTGAACATGCCCTGGGCCGTCTCGGGACGCAGGTAGGCCACGTGGCCCTCGTCCTCCACCGGCCCGGCATGCGTCTTGAACATGAGGTGGAAGGCCCGGGACTCGGTCAGGTCCTTCGAGCCGCAATTGGGGCAGACACCGTCGATCTTGTCGGCCCGCCAGCGCTCGTTGCAGTTGCGGCAGTCGACCAGCGGGTCGGTGAACGTGGCCAGGTGGCCCGAAGCCTCCCAGACCGCGGGCGGGCCGAGGATGGCAGCGTCGAGGCCGACCACGTCGTCGCGCAGCTGGACCATGGAGCGCCACCAGGCGTCCTTGACGTTGCGCAGCATGTTGACCCCGAGCGGGCCGTAGTCGTAGGTGGAGCGGAAGCCCCCGTAGATCTCGGCCGAAGGGAAGATGAAGCCGCGGTGGCGGCAGAGGCGCACCACCTTCTCCATCAGGTCGTCGGCGCCCTCGCCGCGCTGCTCGCCGGTCTCGCTCATCGGTGCAGGATACCGGAGCGGATTCTGGCGCTGACCTCGTTGGCCAGCAGCCGGCCCGCCACGGTGAGCACCGCCCGGTCGCCCGCCGGGCCGGGATCGGCGGCGTCACCCGGGACCCGCTCGACCAACCCCTCGAGCTCCTCGGGCCGCTCGAGGCTCCCCCAGGGCACGCCGCGCCGCGTCCGCAGCGCCAGCGTCAGCGCCTCGAAGGCACGCTGGTCTTCGCTCAGCACCTCACTCCCGCCGACCGCCGGGCACCCCGCCTCCACCGCGGCCAGGTAGCGCTCGGGGGTGCGCACGTTCCACCAGCGCGTCCCGTCCCGGTGCGAGTGGGCGGCCGAGCCGATGCCGCGGTAGTCGCCCTGCTCCCAGTAGACACGGTTGTGGCGGCACTCGTGGCCCGGCCGGGCCCAGTTCGAGATCTCCTCCCATGCATAGCCGGCGGCCGACAGCACGGCGTCGGTACGCTCGTAGCGCCGCGCCTGCGCGTCGTCGTCGGGTCGGCGCTGGGGGTCGCGGGCGAGCGGCGTGCCCGGCTCGGCGGTGAGGCCGTAGGCGCTCAGGTGCGGGGGCGTCGCGTCGAGGGCGAGCACGTGCTCGAGCGTGGACGCCCAGTCGGCGTCGCTCTCGGCTGCCGCGCCGAAGATCAGGTCGAGGTTCCAGCTGGCGAACCCGGCCTCGCCCACCGCGGCGCTGACGCGCTCGGCCGCCCCGGGCACCCGGCGGCGCCCCAGGCTGGCCAGGACGTGATCGTGGGTGGACTGCAGGCCGAAGGAGAGGCGCGTGACGCCGGCGGCGCGGTAGGCGTCGAGATGCGCGGCGTCGGCATCTTCTGGGTTGCACTCCACCGTCACCTCGGCCCCCGGCGCGCGCGGCACCGCGGCGAGGATCTCGCACAGCAGGTCCGGGTGGAGGCGAGACGGCGTGCCCCCGCCGAAGAACACCGATGTGGCGGCGCGCAGGTCCCCGGTGGCGACGGACCGCTCCAGCTCGGCGACGCAGGCCGCCACGTAGCGCGCCATCAGGTGGTCGCGGTCGGTGTAGGTGGCGAAGGCGCAGTAGTCGCAGCGCTCCCGGCAGAAGGGCACGTGCACGTACACGCCGAAGTCGACCGGGGCCGGATCGCTCACAGGTGGGCGGTGGAGCGGACCGAGCGGATGCGGCGGTCCAGGTGGACCTCCATGGCCTCCGTGGCCAGCTCGGCCACCTCCTTTGCGCCGGGCGGCGGCGGGCCCGCCAGCACGGCGGCCAGGTCCCCGCCCAGGATCCGCCGCAACAGGGCCAGCGCGGTGGGGCTCATGGACCGGCCGCTGCGGTGCGCCCGGCAGAGCGCGCCTCCGGCCACCAGGTCGAACGCCACCAGCTCGACCGCGCCGTCGGGCTCGCCACACGCCGCGCACTCCTCGAGCATCGGGCCGGCCCCCTCGTTGACGAGCGCCTTGAGGAAGAACGACGGCGCCACCAGCTGCGGGTCGCCCTCCTCCCTGGCCAGCGCCCGCAGCGCGCCCACCACCATGGCGTAGAGGCGGGGGTCGGGGTGGCGCTCCTGGGCCAGCTGCTCGGTCACCTCGAGCACGGCCATGCCCGGAGGCAGACGGTCGAGGTCCTCCCTCACCGTTCGGAACGCGTCGAGCGACTCGACCTGGTTCACGATGTCGAGGTCGCTCCTCCCCTGCCACAGCAGGAGGTCGACATGGGTCAGCGGCTCCAGCCGGGCCCCGAACTTCGAGTTGGTCTTGCGCACGCCCTTGGCCACGGCGCGGACCTTGCCGTGCCGCTCGGTCACGAAGACCACGATGCGGTCCGCCTCGCCCAGCCGGTAGCTGCGCAGCACCACACCGCGGTCGCGAAAGAGGCTCACGTCGAGGTCTGCGGGCTCCGCTCCGCCGGCTCGATGGGGCAGTACCGCTCGCCCCGCCGCGCCGCCTCAGCCACGGCCCGGCGGGCGTCGGCGGCCCGGGCCGCCGCCAGGTCGGCGGCGTCCTGGGCGGGCCTGACGCGGGCCTGGGCGGCCGCCCCGTGGGAGTCCTTGCCGTAGAGCAGGTTGCCCGCACCGATGAGGACGGCGAGGGACACCGCCACGATCACCAGCACCGCCACCGCACTGTGCAGGGTGGCGACCGCGCCGGCGATGAAGAAGGCGGCGAGGAGCACGATCCCGGCGGTCACGACGATCCGGGTCCAGGTGCTCATGGCTCCCAGTCTCGCAGCTGGCTGCATCCGGCCCTTCCCGGTGGCGCACCCGGCCGGGCCGCACCGGGCCGGGCCCGCCCGCGGGCGGCACCTCCCGGTCCCCGGTGGGTCAGGGACTCACGGCCCCGAATCGGCGTACCCGTTGTTGGAACTCGATCACCGCCTGGTAGAGGTGGCGCCGGCGCATGTCGGGCCACAGGATCTCGGGGAACACCAGCTCGCTGTAGGCGATCTCCCAGAGGAGGAAGTTCGAGATCCTGGTCTCTCCCGACGTCCGGATCACCAGATCCGGGTCGGGCATGTCGGGGAAGTACAAGTGGCGGCGGATGGCCTTCTCGTCGATCTTGTTGGCCGGTGTGCCCTCGGCCACCAGGGCTCGCACGGCGTCGACGATCTCGGCCCGGCCGCCGTAGTTGAAGGCCATGGTCATGACCAGACGGGAGTTGCCCTTGGTCAGCTCGATCGACTCGTCCATGCGCCGCAGCACCCGGCGGGGCACCCGCCAGTCGCGGCGGCCGGCGAAGCGGATCTGCACCCCCTTCTCGTTGAGCTCGTCGCGCCGTCGCATGAGCAGCGACTGGTTGAAGTTCATGAGGTAACGCACCTCGTCGGGCGGCCGGCGCCAGTTCTCGGTGGAGAAGGCGTAGAGCGTGATCCACTTGATGCCGATCTCGAGCGCCCCGTTGACGACGTCGAGCAGCGCCTCCTCGCCGGCCGCGTGGCCCTCGGTCCTGGGCAGGCCCCGGGCGTTGGCCCAGCGTCCGTTGCCGTCCATGACGCAGCCCACGTGCGTCGGCACCCGGGTGAGGTCGAGTTCGGCAGGGACCGGGTCCGGAGCGGCGTCGCTGTCGTGGGCCGACGTGGTCACAGGCCGAAGCTAGCCCCTCGTCCGGGGCGCACCGGGACCGGTTCTCCCGGCGGCGCGCGCCAAACCGCGCCGAAACCCCCGGTGAGGAAGAATGGCGCCGGCGGTGGTCACGGGGACGACCGCGCGACGGTCTGACAGGAGGTCGGCATGGCGGACAACGGAGGCCCGGGCGGTCCGGAGGCGGCAGGCGGGCCTCCCCCTCCGGACACGAGTGACATGCTCGCCGTCCACGGTGCCCTGCCGCGACACGCTGACGTTGGGGGGCGCACGGGTGCGCAACGCGGACCCCGGCGACGCCGATCGCCGGGAGCTCATTGCCGACTACTACGACAACATCTTGTGGTTCCTCCACGTCCACCACGAGGGCGAGGAGGAGCTCATCTTCCCCAAGGTGCGCGAGCGCGCGCCGGCTGCCGCGCCGATCGTTGACGCCATGAAGTCCCAGCACGAGGAGGTCGTTCAGCTCCTGGCCGACGCCAACGGCTCGCTGGCGGCATGGCGGGGCGGCGACGCCGGCGCCCAGGCGCGCCTGGCCGGGGACCTCGACAAGCTGAGTGACGCGGTCGAACCGCACCTGGCCCAGGAGGAGTCCGACCTCCTGCCCCTGTGCGGCCAGACCATGACCATCGAGGAGTGGGGCGAGCTCCCCGGCCACGCGCTGTCCCGGTACCAAGGTGACAAGGTGTGGCTGATCCTCGGCCTGATCATGGAGCGGCGGACGCCCGAGGGCCGGCAGGTCATGCTCGAGCACATGCCGCCGCCGGTCGTGCAGATGTGGCGGGACGTGGGGCACCAGGCGTTCGACGACCTGCAGGCAAAGGTCGGCTGACCGTCCTGAACGAGGCGCTGGCCACCGAGCTGGTGTGTGCGCTGCGCTCCGAGCGGCACTCCCCCATGCCCGAGGGGATCGACTCCGGTCCGGTGGCGGCCGAGTTCCTCGGCACGCGACCGAAGGCAGGGGCACGACGAGTACGCCCCGGGGACCGACTTGCTGACCTTCCTCGAGACGTTGCGGCCGACTGGCGGCGACCCGGTGCGCTACGAGGGCCTGACCTGGTCTGAGACGCCCTACTCGGCTGCGCGCCCGGGTGTGCGCCGGCGCCAGCGGGCGAGGAGCACCAGTGCGAGTCCCAACAGCGACGCCGCCATCCCGATCAACCACTCCTCGGAGAGCAGTGCCCCGGTGAAGGCCAGGGTGCTCGGCGAGGTCTTGACGGACGTGGTGGCGGGCACGCCCGCGGCGGGCGGTGGCGTCCCTGGTGATGTGACCAGGGCCGTCACCGTGACGCTGCCCGGCACGTAGGAGATCGTGTAGTTCGGATCGACGGCACCGCCGCACGTCGTCGGGTACGCACCCGGCGTGCTCGAGCTGGTCGCTGTCGTCGAGCACGTCGGCGGGGTGGTCAACGAGGAAGCGCTGTCGCCGTTCTGGAAGCCCGAGTACCCGGCGGTGATGGTCGGTGGGATCGCGCCCTGGGTGAACGTGCCGCTCGACGCGGTGATCTCCAACGGCGCCGGGTCGACGGCGGCGGTGCCGGGCGCGTACGTGATCACGTACGCCGGGTCGGAAGCCCCCGAGCACGTGTTGGCACCGGCGTAGGTGCCGACGAGCGTGGTGGCGGTGACCGTCGAGGTGCACGTTGGTGGCGTCGCCAGCGTGCCCGAGATGGAAGGCGTGTACTCCGGCGTGACGGTCGGAGTGGCGCCGCCGTAGACCGTCGTCGTGGGTGAGGCCGTGATCAAGAGCGGAGTCGGCGCCGTCACGTTCGTGGTCGTCGTGTTGGTGGGGCACGTCACCGCTGCCGCACAGCCCGGACCGCTCCACGCGCCGGTGTTGGAGATGGTGCCGGTCGGGTCCCCGGCATCGGCGGTCACCTCGAAGCTGACCGCCACAGATCCCCCGGCAGGCACGTCGGTGATCGTCCAGTTGACGCTGGATCCGGTCACCGACGTCGAGCATGCGGTCGGCGCTGTCAGCGTCGGGCAGTTGTTCGAGCCGCTGACCAGCGTGGTGCCCGGCGGCGCCACGTCACCGATGGTGACGGTGCCCGGCGCGCCACCGGTGTTGCTGGCCGTCAGCGTGTAGGTGATCGGTGTCGAGGACTCCGCGTACACGCCCGAAGGGGTCGCCGACTTGGTGACCGTGAAGCTTGCGGCATTCGAGTCGGTCGGCGGGCCCACCGGCTGGTTGACACTCACCGACACCTGCACCGACGCGCCCTGGCAGGCGTTCTGGTTCGCCGGCAGGTTCAGCATCACCAGGGTCAGGCCGGACAAGGGCCCCACGAAAGCGTTGCCGATGCCGGGGTTCGGGAACCCTCCGACCACGTAGTCGCTCGAGGGAATCGACAGGCCGGTTCCGATGTAGGTCAGCGTCTGACCGCTCGTCGTCCCGCCGTTGACCGTACCGCCTTGCCAGACGCCGGGGGACGGCGCCACCAGGGCGTAGTCAGCAGCCGTGCAGGCAGGGACCCCTGGCTGCTGGGCGTAGAGGCTGCCCGGAGGGTTCATCGTCACGCCGGTGATCGAGACCGAGATCTGGTTGAGCGGCAGCGAGGTCCCGGTGGCGTTCTGGATGGTGGCCACGATGCTGTCCCCACCCTTACCCGGGTAGAGGGGCCCACCCGTGAAAATGGGAGAGCTCACGGTGAAGCTGGTCGGAAAACCGGTGGTTGCGCTTCCCGAATCGGGCCCGCCGCCCGAGAAGGCGGCCAGCGCAACGCCGGCACCGCCGAGGACGAGAGCCACGACGGCCGCCATGAGCACGGCCTGCTTGGCCCCGAGACGTGCCATCAGCACTGTCCCGCGCGTGGCGACGGCAGGGCGATCACGTGATCACGCACGGCGTCAGCGGACATCGTCGGACGCTCCACGCGCGATCACGGCGCTGCTGGTGCACCGGAGGCAAGGGTCGGACCCACACGCACCGGGGCCGTCGTGATCTCCGACTGGGTGGCGGACACGTACCCCGGGGCGGACACCGTGATCGTGGGCGTGCCGGTCGTCGTCGACCCGAACCAGAACGTCACGCTGCTTTGACCACTCGGGATGGTCACGGTGGTCACCTGGGCCGACGCGAACTGCGTCGGCCCGAAGCTCGATCCACTCGACGGGCTACTGGTCAAGGTGACCGTGAGCGCACCGCCGGTCGTGATCGGGACGCCGGAGCCAGTCTGTCGTTGCACCGTGATCGGGCCCAGGTTCGGGGTGCTCGATGTGGTACCCGACGCGGCCGGCGAGCTGATCACAAGCGTCCCTGCGGCAATTGTGAGCGTGAGATTCTGGGTGGCATCCGGAAGGGCTCCGTTGGCGGCGATCATGCACAGCGTGTAGGTGCCGACGGCGTCAACGCCCGGGGTTCCGGACAGGAGACCCTGGCTGGAGAAGGTGATCCCCGAGGGCAGAGTGGACGGCGCGCAGCCGATGAACGCCGTGTTCGAGAAGGTGGGCGCGGGAGTCCCCGACGCCGTCACCTGGAAGCTGCCGGCGCTGCCCCCGGACAAGCTCGCCGAGCTCGGGCTCGTGATCGTCGGAGCCTGGTCGGCGGTACCCGAGCCGGCGGGAGCCGGACCGGCGGTCACCGGAGCCATCGTGCCCGCCGGCGTAGCCGGCGCGGTGGCGCCGGAGAACTCGGCGTCGGGCGCGCTCACCCAGAGCGCGCTGATGTTGTAGTAGGCGGCCTCCACCTCGTAGTAGTAGGTCGTGCCCGCGGTCAATCCCGTATCGGTGCACGACGTCGCCGTCGACACCAGCGTCGTGGACTGTTGACACGTCCCGCTGGAGACCTTCGCGTACGGTCCACCAGAGGACGTGCTCCGCAACACGAGATACCCGCCACCGGGAGGCAATTGCGATGACGCCACCCAGGTCAGAGAAAGGCTCGTCGTCGTCGGCTTCGACGTGCTGCCGACACCGGGCGTGTCCAGGGCGATCGCCTGTGCTCGACCGGTTCCGCTCACCTGGGTCGTGTTGTAGGCGAGGGCTGCAGATCCCGAAGCCAGAACGAATGCACAGACGAACAGGGCGATCCGCCTACTGAGGCCACGACGGCCGGCGTCTTCGGTGCCGGCGTGCTTGGCCCCCTGGCTCCGGGTACGGCCGTGCCCGGACCTCGCACTCGAGAGTGACGTGCGGCCGCCGAGTGCTCCCAGCCGACCTGCCGTGCTGCGATGGTGGCGTCCCCGGTTCATGATGACGACTGTCCTGAGAGAGTGAGGGTCACGGTGAAGGTCACGCCCTGACACGTCGTGGGTGCGTTCGGGGCCAGCTTCACGAGACCGGCGATGGACTGGGTGTCGCTCGTCGCATCGGGACCCAGCGTGATCGCCGTCGGAATGGAGTAGGGCATCGCCGGCGCGATGCTGACGTAGCTGCTCGGGCAGAGGCTGGTGTCGTCGGAGACGACCGTGGCGCCGGGTGCGACCTGCCCGAACGTGGCGGCGAACGAGTTGGGGTTGTGCAGCACGAAGTACGCCGTACCAGCGCCGCCCGGGAGGAGGTCGGCCGCTCCGGTCGTGGCGGTGGCCTTGACGGCGACCGGGCTTCCTGTCGATGCGTCTCCGCTGCCCGGGCCGCCGGTGAAGAAGGCGAATGCAGCGCCCCCTCCAAGGCCCACGGTCAGAGCAGCCGCGGCGCCAACCGGGACCAGCCTCCACCGACGCCGCGCCGTTGCTCGGGCGCCATGTCTCCTGGCGCCGCGAGCCTGGCGCATCACGGCACTGGCCGCCGTGACCTCCGGCCTGACGGCGCCAGCACGGACGGCCGGGGTCGGAACACCGGAGACCGCGGCTCTGGCCTCGGATGCGGAGAGCCCGAGCTCCCGTGTGCTGAAGAGCTCCACCTTGACGGCGTGCAGAGCCCGGTGCTCGACGACGAGGAGGGGGTCCCCCTTCTTCGCGTGGGCGCCGCAGGCCTGGTCCGTTGGAGCCTGACCCTTCACGACGTGGGCGCCGCGTGGCTCGTCGTCGACGTCGGCGAAACCTTCGGTGCCCAGTGTGGTCAGGCGCAGGACCTGGTCCTCCGCAGCACGCCTCCTCCGGTGCCTCATGGCGTCACCACTTGGGTGACGAGGTTGGTGGGCAAGGACCACATTCGCTACGCCACCCTGCGGCCGGTCTCGATTGACGAGAGGCCCGTGACGAGCCCAACGACAACTGGCGCGATCGCGCTCGACGCCGCCGCAGACTTCGTTCCCTTGAATCGCTCTTGCTTCATCTGTTCGCCGTTTCCACGGTTGTGTCGTGGGCGAGGCCATTGAGGGCCTTCAGGATTCGCCTCCATGTCGCCCTCGCAGACCAGACCCGGATTACCTCGGCGGTTGGCCGGGCCGCGAAGCCTGAGGCTCCGCGGCCCGGCCGTCGCCCGCCGAATCGTTGGTGGACGGACCAGATGCCCGGTCTCGCCAACGTGCCGGAGTGTCAGCCGGCTCCAACCGACACCTGCACCGACGCGCCCTGGCAGGCGTTCTGGTTCGCCGGCAGGTTCAGCATCACCAGGGTCAGGCCGGACAAGGGCCCCACGAAAGCGTTGCCGATGCCGGGGTTCGGGAACCCTCCGACCACGTAGTCGCTCGAGGGAATCGACAGGCCGGTTCCGATGTAGGTCAGCGTCTGACCGCTCGTCGTCCCGCCGTTGACCGTACCGCCTTGCCAGACGCCGGGGGACGGCGCCACCAGGGCGTAGTCAGCAGCCGTGCAGGCAGGGACCCCTGGCTGCTGGGCGTAGAGGCTGCCCGGAGGGTTCATCGTCACGCCGGTGATCGAGACCGAGATCTGGTTGAGCGGCAGCGAGGTCCCGGTGGCGTTCTGGATGGTGGCCACGATGCTGTCCCCACCCTTACCCGGGTAGAGGGGCCCACCCGTGAAAATGGGAGAGCTCACGGTGAAGCTGGTCGGAAAACCGGTGGTTGCGCTTCCCGAATTGGATCCGCCGCCTACGAAGCCGGCCAGCGCAACGCCGGCACCGCCGAGGACAAGCCCAACGACGGCGGTAATGGTCACCGCCTTCTTGGTTACAAGACGCCTCATTCTACTTCTTCTCCTTGGTTGGGGGGGGTTGTTATTTGCTTGGCGGCTGTTTGGGTTGGATCTCGAATGTGCCCGCATGACTCGCCTCTTGCAGGCCTGTGATGCACCGCATGCGAACAAGATATGAACAATTTCCGACCAACTTGTGAACAACTTTTACGCCCGTATCGCACCAAATGCAAGTGGAGCTGGGAAAAGTTTCATGCCATGTTTGTAGTTACAAAGTTGGCGTTTCACGGCCGGTCATGAGACCGCGCGGGTCATGTTCACGTCGGATGTTCCGGCGCAAACATGATCTTCCTTCCGTCGAAGAAGGCAAATAGGGGTGCTCCAAGATCGGCAAATTGTTGGTCAAGATGTCCAAAGCACTAAGCGAACATTAGGTGGGGACACCACCAAGTAGACGCAAGTCTTCCGTCGTCAATGTCCGTAATGCGAGCGGCCAAGTAGCGGTTCGTCTGTATCGGGAATTGGAACAGTCCGGCATCGAGTCTTCTGACCGAGTCTCTCAAATGCCGCCACCAAGATCCGGCCTCGTCGGGTGCGAAGGGGGAACGTGGGAGGAACGGATTGCACGAGGAGATCGGACGGCTCCGAACCGCCGTTGCGCCGAAATCACCGCTCCTACTCCAGCGCACTTCCCTAAAGCCAACCAGCTGCCTACGCTCGACTGCATCAGCTCGAGGATCTAGCGGCCTCAGGGCGATCGCGGCTCATTTTGGCGGTCTGCGACCTTGGGACACGCTCCGCCTCGACCATGAACAATCGTTTGTGCGGCCCACGCGTCGTGCTGCCGATTGCCGAATAAACCCCTTGGTTGACTGACTGGAGAAACGGGTGATCAGCGGCCCCTCCGTGACCGTGATGACCCGCTCCCGGATGCCCTCGGTGCGGCGCGCCACGGGACCATATGCGGTGGCACTCGCCGGCGAGTTTGCACACGACCTCGCGGCTGGGCAGACGTTCGCGCCTGGCGCTGGTGCCAGCGACCCTCGCGGACGGTCCGGTGGAGGCGGGGTGGCAGGTTGACGTCGACCTGAGCGGGATGGGCACGGCTGTCCCCGCCTGCGGGCATGATCGGTGTCGTGGAGGAGAGCTGGGATGGCCACGAGGATCTCGACGACCTCGCGGGCATCGAGATCATCGGCTCGGCGGGTGGGTCGGCGGCGGACGCTCGCCAGGCGGGCGATGACGCCGTCGAGGCCCTGGGCAAGGCCACGGCGCAGATGCCCGGTGGCGAACACCGTCCCGAGCAGCAGGAGATGTGCCGCGCCGTCGCGGAGGCGATCGTCACCAAGACGCACCTCGTGGTCCAGGCGGGTACCGGGACCGGCAAGTCGCTCGCCTACCTCGTCCCTCTCGCAACTTTGGGCGTGAAGACCGTCGTGGCCACCGCCACCAAGGCCTTGCAGGACCAGCTGGCCGGCAAGGACCTGCCACTGGTCGAGGCGGCACTCGGCCGGCCCGCACCCCTCGACTTCGCGGTGCTCAAGGGGCGCAGCAACTACATCTGCCGTCAGCGGGTCGCCGAGGTGGGCTCGGGGGGCATCCAGGCCGAGCTGGGCGACCCGGGCGCGCAGGGCCCCGACGACGGCCCGGCGCCCGACGCCGCGCCGGGCGAGTCGGGCGGACCCGCCGCGCCGGAGGCGGAGGGCGGCGAGGACGCCGAGCCCCCGCCCGAGGGCATGGTCGAGGAGGTCCGCCGCCTGATCGCCTGGTCCCAGACCACCGACAGCGGTGACCGGGCCGACCTCAGCTTCGAGCCCTCCGAGCGGGCCTGGGGCATGCTCAGCGTCGGGCCCCGCGAGTGCCCGGGAGCGTTCAACTGCCCGTCGGGCGGCCGCTGCTTCGCCGAAGCGGCGCGCGACCGGGCGGCCGCGGCCGACATCGTGGTCGTCAACACCCACCTCTACGGGGCCCACCTGGCCAGCGGGGGCGTCGTGTTGCCCGAGCACGACGTGGTCGTGTTCGACGAGGCGCACGAGCTCGAGGAGGTGATGACCGCCAGCCTCGGCGTGGAGGTCACGCCCGGCCGGTTCCGTGCGTTGACGATCGTCGCCCGCCCGCTGGTCGAGCCCAGGGATTCTGAGGTGCTCGACTCGCTGGCCGGGTTGGGCGAGCAGCTCGGCCTCCTCCTGCGAGACCTGGTCGGCAGCCGCGTCCTCAACGACGGCGCCCCGCCGGCGGGTGGGCGCGAGCTGGCCGGGCTGCTCGACCGGGCGGCCGAGTTGGCCCGGCGTGCCGTGGACGGCCTGCGGCGGGGCGGCGCCCAGCGCTCGTTCCTCTCAGACGACGCCGGAGCGGATCACGATCGGGCCAGCCGCAAGACACGCGCCCTGCAGGCGGCAGCCCACCTGGCCGAAGACCTGCACCGGCTGGCGGCGCGTACCGAGGACGAAGTGGCCTGGGTGGACGGGACGCGGCGCAACCCCCGACTGCGCCTCTCCCCCATCGACGTCGGTCCCACCCTGGCGGCGATGCTCTGGGGCGAGATCACCTCGGTGCTGACCAGTGCCACCATCCCGCCGCGCCTGGTCGACCGGGTCGGGCTCGACGGGTTCCCGAGCGAGGAGCTCGACGTGGGCAGCCCCTTCGACTACCGCTCCCACGCGCTGCTCTACGTGGCCCGGCACCTGCCCGACCGCCGCGCCGCCGGCGCCGAGGAGGCCATCGTCGAGGAGCTTTCCCGGCTGATCGGGGCGGCCGGTGGGCGCACCCTGGCCCTGTTCACCAGCCATCGGGCCACCGAGGCGGCCGCCGAGGCGCTGGCCGACGAGCTCCCCGGCACGCTCCTCCGGCAGGGCGACCTGCCCAAGGCCCGACTGCTCGAGCAGTTCACCGCCGACGAGACCTCGTGCTTGTTCGCCACCCTCGGGTTCTGGCAGGGTGTCGACGTCCCCGGTCGGGCGCTGTCCCTGGTCACCATCGACCGCCTGCCGTTCCCGCGCCCCGACGACCCGCTGCTCCAGGCCCGGCGTGACCGGGCCGGCGGCCGCGCCTTCTCCGTCGTCGACCTCCCCCGTGCCGCCACGCTGCTGGCCCAGGGCGCGGGCCGCCTCATCCGCACGGCCGAGGACCGCGGCGTGGTCGCCGTGCTCGACCCGCGGATGGCCACCGCCTCCTACCGCGGTGTGCTCCTCTCGACGCTGCCGCCCATGCGGCGCAGCGTGGACTTCGCCGAGGTCGAGTCGTTCCTCCGTCGTGCCCTCAAGGGCGACGCCAGCTGACCTGAGCCGGCCCCCCCCGCCTGGCCACCCGCCCGGTCGCCCACCCGCCCAGTCGCCCGGTCGGTTACTCGGCGAACTCGAAGACCAAGTTCCCTTCGGCGTCACGCCGGCCCTCGGTCGCCACGCGCAGCACCCAGCGGCCGGCTACCCGGCGGAGCTGGTCCCGGTCCAGCCGGTAGGCGCGCTTGGTGCCCTGCTCCTGGCACTCGAGGAGCCCGGCCTCGGTCAGGATGCGCAAGTGGCGCGACACGCCCTGCCAGGGGATGTCGAAGCGCTTGGCCACGTCGGTCGAGCGCATCCAGCCGCCGAGGTCGTGCAGCGCGGCCAGGATCCCGCGCCGGGTCTCGTTGGCCAGCGCCTTAAAGACGCGGTCGAGCGTCTCGGGGTCGGCCACGTCACGCAGGGACGGCGGGTGGGTGCGCCCGATGGCGAAGGCGCGCCCCGACGAGCCGGCGGGTCGGGCGTCGGGCCGTGAAGCAGGGGTCATGCAACGCAGACTATAAACGGATTCGTTTAGGGTCTGCGATACAAACATCGGAACGCCGAGGTCAAGGTCGGAACCCCGAGGTCACGGCGCCACCCCCGAGGTCAAGGTCGGACCCCCGAGGTCAAGGCGCTCAGTAGCCGAGCCGGTCGAGCATCTCGGCCCGGTTCTGCCAGCGCCGCTCGACCGTCACGTGCAGGTCGAGATAGGCCCCCTCGGGCAGCTCGGCCCGCACCGCGGTGCCCACCGCCTTGAGGACCTCGCCCCCCTTGCCGATCACGATGGCCTTCTGCGAGTCCCGCTCGACGATGATCTCGACGCGGATGTGAGGCCACTCCCACTCGGTCACCCGGCAAGTGATGGCGTGGGGCAGCTCGTCACGCGTCCGCACCAGCAACTGCTCGCGCACCAGCTCCGCCACCCACAGTGCCTCGGGCGTGTCGGTGACGATGTCGGGGGGGAAGAACGGAGGCCCCTCGGGGAGCCGGTCCACCAGGTGCGAACGCAGCTCGGCGACGCCGTGCCCGGTACGCGCCGAGACGGGGAAGAACTCGGCGGCCGGTCCGGGCGGGCCACCCGGTCCGACGACGTCCTCGAGCGCCGACTGCGCCTCGTTCAGGCGCTCGAGCACCTGCCCGCGTCCGGCGCGGTCGATCTTGTTGACGACCACCACCAGCCCGGGCGCATCTTCTGCGCCTCGTGCGCGCCGCGCCACCCGTTCGAGGACGGTGCGGTCGCCTGGGCCTACGGCAGCCGTGGCGTCGACCACGGCCACGACCACATCGACGTCGTGCAGTGCGTCCGTGGCCGTCTCGTTGAGGCGCGACCCGAGCGTGCTGCGGGGGCGGTGGATGCCCGGCGTGTCGACGAAGACCACCTGGACCTCGTCCTGGTGCAGCACGCCGAGGATCCGGTGTCTGGTGGTGTTGGGCCGCGGCGATGTGATGGCGACCTTGGTGCCCACCAAGGTGTTCACCAGCGTCGACTTGCCGACGTTGGGCCGGCCCACCACGGCGACGAAGCCGGAGCGCATCAGGCTCAGCTCCCGTCGCGTGTGGCGCTGCCGCGGGGTTCTTCGGCGTCATGAGCGACCCCGCCTACCCCTTCAGCCGCGCTCTGCGCACCCAGAGCGTCATCGCGGACCGCACCGCCTCCGGCGTGCCCGTGGCCGGCTCCGACGTCCGTCGCCGCCCTCCCGGTCGGTTCGATCCGCACCCGCTCGATCCGCCGCCCCCGCACGTCGACGGCGGTGAGGCGGAACCCCTCGACCTCTACCGACTCCCCGCGGGCGGGCACCCGGCCCACCAGGTCGAGCATGAGTCCGCCCACCGTGTCCCACGTCCCGTGGGGCAGCTCGGCGCCGAGCAGCTCGTCGGTGTCGTCGACCGAGTAGAGCGCGCTGACCAACACCGAGCCGTCCTCGCACCGCTCCACCGTCGGCTGCTCCACGTCGAACTCGTCGACGATGTCGCCCACCAACTCCTCGAGCAGGTCCTCGAGGGTGATCAGCCCCGCCGTGCCGCCGTACTCGTCGACGACGACGGCCATGTGGAACTTCTCCTCCTGCATCTCGCGCAGGAGGTCCGAGACCTCCTTCGACTCGGGGATGAACTTGGCCGGCCGCATGCTCTCGCGCACCACCTGGCCGCCCTTGCCGGCCCGTTCGTCGCGCACCAGGTCCTTTGCATAGGCGATGCCGATGACGTCGTCGATCCCGTCCTCCTCGACCGGGATGCGGCTGTAGCCGGCACCGAGCGCCGCCTCCAGCGCGTCGCGCACGGTGGCGTCGGCCTCCACCGTCACCATGTCGGGTCGCGGCGTCATCACCTCGCGCGCCACGGTGTCACCGAAGTCGATGATCGAGTGGATGAATGTCCGCTCGTCCTTCTCGATCACGTTCTCCTCGTGGGCGACGTCGGCCATGGCCTTGAGCTCGGCATCGGTGATGTACGAGTGGTGCATGCCCTCCTGTCGGTCCCCCGAGACCCCGATGATGCGGTTGGCCAGGCCGATCAGCAGTTTGGACAGCCAGCGCACGGGCGGGAACCGGATGACCGCGCTCACCAGCGGAGCGCTGAGCAACGCGGCTCGCTCGGCGTGGGCCACGGCCCAGTTCTTCGGCACCGCCTCGAAGAACACGAAGATGACCACGACCTCGAAGACGATGCCGAGGAGCACGCCGAAGCCCCCGAAGAGGTCGACGGTCACGATGCCGACCAGGGTGGCCGAGATCAGCTGGCAGATGAGCACCAACAACAAGATCGGGTTCAGGAACCCGGCGGGGTTCTCGACCAGGCGGGCCAGCGTCCGCGCCCCCGGGCGCCTTCGTCGACCATCGACTTCGCCTTGATCCGGTTCATGCGCACCAGGCTGGTCTCGGCCATGGCCAGCACGCCCGACGCGCCGAGCAGCACGGCGATCACGACGACCAGGACGGCGTCCTCGGCCGTGAACCCGGTCGCCGCGAGCATCGGCGCAGGGCTCATGGCTCGACCCCGCTCACGATCCGGCGCCCTCGCCGCTCACGAGCGCCCGGCGTCGCCGGGTCGGTAGAAGCGTTCGAGCAGCTGCCGCTCGAGCGCTTCCATGCGCTCGGCCTCGGCATCGGTCCCGTGGTCCATGCCGAGCAGGTGGAGCACGCCGTGCACGACCAGCAGCGCCAATTCGTCCTCGAAGGTCACCTCGTGCACCGCCGCGTTGCGGGCCGCCACCGACGGGCACACCACCACGTCGCCGAGCAGCAACAGCGCCCCCGGCTCGGGCGTCACCCCGGGCCCGCTGCCCCCGAAGTCCGGGGTGCGGCCGCTCGGCGCCGGCTCGTCCTCGATGGGGAACGAGAGCACGTCGGTCGGGCCGCTCTTGCCCAGGAACTGCTGGTTGAGCGCCCCCATGGCGTCCTCGTCGACGAAGAGGAGCGACACCTCGGTCTCCCCCTTCACGCCACGCGCGACGAGGACTCGGCGCACCAGCTCGGCCCATCGAGACACCTCGACGGGGTGGTCCTGCTGCTCGTCGGCGACGAACACGTCGATACTCATGGCGTGGGACTCAACTCGCGGGCTCACGTGGTGGGACCAGAACGCCCCTCCGCCACGTCGTAGGCGTCGACGATGTCGGCCACGATCTTGTGCCGCACCACGTCGCGCCGGGTCAGGTGGACGAAGGCGATGTCGTTGATCCCGCCCAGCACGGGCTCGAGGCCGACCAGCCCCGAGCGTCCGCCTGGGACGTCGATTTGCGTGACGTCGCCGGTGACGACGCACTTGGAGCCGAACCCGATCCGGGTCAGGAACATCTTCATCTGCTCGGGCGTGGTGTTCTGCGCCTCGTCGAGGATGATGAACGAGTTGTTCAGCGTGCGACCCCGCATGAAGGCCAGCGGCGCCACCTCGATCGTGCCCCGGTCGAGCAGCCGCTGCGCACCGTCGGGCTCGAGCAGGTCGTAGAGCGCGTCGTAGAGCGGCCGCAGGTAGGGATCGACCTTGGCCATGAGGTCGCCGGGGAGGAAGCCGAGCCGCTCTCCGGCCTCCACCGCCGGCCGGGTCAGGATGATGCGCGATACCTGGCGCGACTGCAGCGCGTGCACGGCCTGGGCCACGGCCAGATAGGACTTGCCCGTCCCCGCCGGCCCGATGCCGAAGGCGATGATGTTCTGCGAGATGGCGTCGACGTAGCGCTTCTGACCCGCCGTGTTCGGTCGCACCGTCTTGCCGCCCGCGGCTCGGACCACCTCCGAGCGCAGCACCTCGCTCGGGCGGATGTCCTCGCGCACCATGTCGATGGTGCGGGCCACGGTTGACGAGTCCAGCACCCGTCCCGACTGGACGAGCAGGACGAGCTCGTCGAAGAGCCGGGCCACCAGCTCGGCGGCCGGCCCCTCGGCCGAGATCCGGTCGCCCTGCACGACGATCTGCTCGTCGGGGAAGGCGGCCTCAATCTGTCGCAGGTGCTCGTCGCGGGTGCCCAGCAGCCCGGCCATGAGGTGGTTCCCCGGCACGAAGCACTCGGCGCGCAGGGTCGTCGTCATCGAGCCCTCGTCCTGCGTGTCGCGTCGCTGTTCATGTGATGGCGAAGTGCCCCTTGAGCGGCTGGCCGCCCAGGACGTGGAGGTGGAGATGCGGGACCGAGTTCATGGCATCGGGCCCGACGTTGAAGATGAGCCGGTATCCACGCTCGGGCGTGGCCAACCCGGCGGCGTCCGCCACGGCGTGGGCGGCCACCAGCAGGTCGGCCAGGACCGGGCCGTCCTCGGCGGTGACCGCCGCCGCGTCGTCGATGTGACGCCTGGGCACGACCAGGACGTGGAGCGGCGCGGCCGGGTTGATGTCCTTGAAGGCGAGTGTCGTCTCGGTCTCGTGGACGGTCTCTGAGGGCAGGGCGCCCGCGACGATCTTGCAGAAGAGGCAGTCGGCGGGGTCGGTCATGCCCTCGGGTCGTCGCCCCTCTGCTCGCGCCGTGCCACCCGCACGAATGTACCGGTCCGCGGGTCGGTCCCGTGACCACGGGACGCGGGGGTCCGGCCCGGGCCGGTGGCGCTCATCGGTCCCGCCCGACCGCCGCAGCGTCGTCGGGGCTGCCAGCGGCGGGGGCGGCGGCAATGCCGGGTGCGCCGGGAGCGCCGGCAATGCCGGCAGCACCGGGAGCGGCGGTGACGGTGCCCGCGCGCAGGGACGCCAACAGGGCCGCCGCGGTGACGGCCGCCGTCTCGGCTCGCAGCACGCTCAGGCCGAAACCCACGGTGGGCAGACCGGAGACCAACTCGGCGTCGCTCCACCCACCCTCGGGCCCGACGGCCACGACGTGGTGGGCCACGGTCGGCCGGTCGCCGCTCAGCTGGGCCAGCGCCACCTCGCCCGCCGTGCCCAGGGTCGGCAGCTCGGCGAAGGGCAGGGTTTCGGCGACCTCGGGCAGCCAGACCCGCCGGCACTGGGCAGCCGCCTCGCGGGTCACCCGGCGCAACCGCTCCACGGTGTCCCGGCCGCGGTCGCCGCTCCAGCGGACGACGCTGCGATCGGTGTGCAGCGGCACGATCCGGTCGATCCCGAGCTCGGTCAGCTTCTGCACCACCCACTCGGGACGCTCGCCCTTGACCGGGGCGAAGGCGATGGTGAGCGCCGGCTCGGCACGCTCCTCGAACTGCACCGACCCGTCCCCGCCGGGGCCGTCGCCCGCCTCGAGCCCCACCGGCGTGGCGTCCCCCCGCCAGGCGGCCCGGGCCCAGCGGCCCCGGCCGTCGCTGACGATCACCTCTTGGTCCGGGCGCAGCCGCAGCACCCGCCCGAGGTGGTGCACGTCCTCGTCGCGCAGCTGCGGTCGCGCCGGATCGTCGACGAAGACCTGGGCCGCCGCCGACGCCCGCACCGAGATGCCGGCGTCGAGGGGCCCGGCGCTAGCCAAAGGCCGAACGCAGCCGCGAGAACACGCCGTCGTGGCCGCCGGCGCCGGGGGGCAACACCTCCTCGCCGAGCGAGGCGGCGAGCTGGCGCAGCAGCTGATCCTGCTCGGGGGTCAGGTTGGTCGGCGTGGCCACCAGCACGTGTACGAACAGGTCGCCCCGGCCCCGGCCCCGCAGGTGCGGGACCCCGAGGCCCTTGATCCGCTCCACGTGGCCGTGCTGGGTCCCCGCCGCGACGGCGATCTGGTGCGGCCCGTCGAGAGTCTCGACCTCGGCTTGCGTCCCGAGGGCCGCCTGGACGGCGCTGACCGTGAGCGTGGTGTTCAGGTGGTCGCCCTGGCGCTCGAACCGCGGGTCGCGGGCCACGGCCAGGTGGACGAAGAGGGAGCCGGGCGGCCCACCGCGCTGGCCGGCCGCGCCGTGCCCGGCCAGGCGCAACGTCGACCCGTCCTCCACGCCGGCGGGCACGTCGACGGTGAGGGTGTGCTCCTGCATGCGGCGGCCCTCGCCCCGGCATTCGGGGCATGGGCTGGGGATCATCTCGCCCGTGCCGCTGCACCGGGTGCAGGCCACGCTCGTGACCACCTGGCCCAGGAGCGACTGACGCACGCGGCGCAGCTCCCCGGCCCCCTGGCACTCCGTGCAGGTCACCGGCTCGGTCCCCGGCGCCGTGCCCCGGCCGCCACAGGCGTCGCAGGTGGCGGGCAGCCGCACGGTGATCTCCTTGCGGCTGCCGAAGACGGCCTCGGCGAAGTCGAGGGCCAGCCGCACCTCCGCGTCGGCGCCGGCCTGGGGGCCCCGGCGTCTCCCGCCACCGCCGGTCTGCCCGAAGAAGGCCTCGAAGATGTCACCCAGACCGCCCTCGAAGTCGAAGCCGCCGAAGCCGCCCGCACCGGGCGTCCCGAACACCCCCTCCACGCCGTAACGGTCGTAGCGCGCCCGCTTCTCGGGGTCGCGCAGGACCTCGTAGGCCACGGTCACCTGCTTGAAGCGCGCCTCGGCCTCGGGGTCGCCCTGGTTGGTGTCGGGGTGCAGCTCCCGGGCCCGGGCGCGGTACGCCTTCTTGATCTCGTCGTCGGTGGCCTCGGGGCGGACGCCGAGGAGCTCGTAGAGGTCGCCCAGCCCGTCAGCGACGGCCATCGCGCTCCTCGTCCCCGCCGGCATCGACACCGCCGCCACTCCCGGCCCCGCTGCTGCCACCGATGCGCTGGCCCAGCCGCTCGCCCACCATGTGGGCGGCCGCCATGGCCTGCGGGTAGTCCATCCGGGTCGGCCCGAGCAGGCCGACCGCGCCGCGGTCCTCGCCGTCGACCCGCACCGGCGCCACCACAACGGCACAGGACGACAGCGGCTCGAACCCGTGCTCGGTGCCGATGGCGACCGACAGGCCGCTGCCGAGCACGTCGCGCAGGAGCGAGACCACCACGAGTTGCTGCTCCAAGATGGCCAGCACCGAGCGGACCGTCTCGACGGCGTCGAACGCCTCGGCCAGCCGGGCCGGGCCGCCCACGAAGACCTGGTCGGCGTCGACGGTGCCACCGAGCGACGCCAGGGCCCTGTGCGCCGCCGCCACCAGCGCGTCCACCCGTCCCGAGCCGCTGCCCGGCGCCGGCCACGGCCCGGACAGCCTCAGGCCCACGACGTGGGCGACCAGCAGTGCGGAGGCGGTGGCCAGTTCATCGTCGGTGGCCTCGGCCTCGAGCTCGATGGTGCGCTTCTCGACCGCGCCGTCGGAGAGGACCACCACGAGGAGGGCGGTGAGGGGCGCCAGGCCCACCAGCTGGAGCGAGCGGATGCTGGCCGACTCGTGAGAGGGCCCGACCACCACCGCGGCGTAGGAGGTCAGGTCCGAGAGGAGGCCCGACGCCCGCTCGAGCACGGTCTCCATCTCGCCCTGCACCTGGTCGAAGAACTGCGACACCTTGCGGCGCTGGGCGGGTCCGAGCACGCCCGGAGAGGTGAGGTGATCGACGAAGAAGCGGTAGCCCTTGTCCGTCGGGATACGCCCGGCGCTGGTGTGGGGCTGGACCAGGTACCCGTCCTTCTCCAGCGCCACCATCTCGGATCGCACGGTGGCCGAGGAGACCTGGACGCCGGGCGCGCTGGCCACGTGGGAGGAGCCGACCGGCTCGGCCGTGCCGATGTATTCGGTCACGACCGCCTCCAAGATCGCCGCCCGGCGGTCGTTCAGGGCGCGCTCCTCGGCCGCGGCGTCGACAGGGGACGAGGCGGACGATTGGTGGGGTGCGGGATCAGCGGTCCGTGGCATGGTGCTTCCTGGCACTCGAGTCTACCGAGTGCCAGCTGCAGGGCACGGCTCGGCCCGCCGCGCCCTGGTCAGTCGTCCCCCAGGCGCAGGGCCGAGATGAAGGCCTCCTGGGGCACGTCCACCCGCCCGATCGTCTTCATCCGCTTCTTGCCCTCCTTCTGGCGCTCGAGGAGCTTGCGCTTGCGGGTGATGTCGCCGCCGTAGCACTTGGCCAGCACGTCCTTGCGCTTGGCCTTGACCGTCTCACGGGCCACGATGCGGCCCCCGATGGCGGCCTGGATCGGCACGTCGAAGAGCTGGCGGGGGATCAGCTCGCGCAGCTTCTCGGCCATCTTGCGCCCGTAGGTGTCGGCCGAGCCGCGGTGGACGATGGTGGAGAAGGCGTCAACCGGGGTGTGGTTGATCAGGATGTCGACCCGTACCAGGTTGGCCGTGGCGTAGTCGGCCGGCTCGTAGTCCAGCGAGGCGTAGCCCTTGGTCCTGCTCTTCAGCTGGTCGAAGAAGTCGATGACCACCTCGGCCAGCGGGAGGGAGTAGACCAGCTCGACCCGCTCCGGCGAGAGGTACTCCATGCGGGTCATCTCGCCACGACGGGCCTGGCCCAGGTCCATGACGGTCCCCGTGTACTCGCTCGGCGTGATGATGGTGGCCGACAGCATGGGCTCGTCGATGTGGTCGACGCGGCTGGCGTCCGGCAGCTCGGTCGGGTTGTCCACGTCGAGCACCGACCCGTCGGTCAGGTACGCCCGGTACGCCACACTGGGCGCCGTGGCGATGAGGGACAGGTCGAACTCGCGCTCGAGACGTTCCCGCACGATCTCCATGTGCAGCAGGCCGAGGAACCCGCAGCGGAAACCGATGCCGAGCGCGTGGGAGGACTCGGGCTCGAAGGTGAAGCTGGCGTCGTTGAGCTTGAGCTTGTCGAGCGCGTCGCGCAGGTCGGGCAGCTCGTCCCCGTCCACCGGGTAGAGGCCGCAGAACACCATGGGCTTGGGGTCGCGGTAGCCGGCCAGGGCCTCGTCGGCCCCGTGGTGGGCGGTGGTGACCGTCTCGCCGGATCGTGCTCCACCCACGTCCTTGATGCCAGCGATGAGGTAGCCCACCTCGCCCGGGCCGAGCTGCCCGACCGGCACGACATCGGGCGTACGCACCCCGACCTCCTCGATGTCGTGCACGGCGTTGGCCTGCATGAAGCGCAGCCGCGACCCGGTCCGCAGCGTGCCGTCGACGATGCGGATGGAGCTGACCACCCCGCGGTACTGGTCGTAGGACGAGTCGAAGATCAGCGCGCGCAGGGGCGCGTCGGGGTCGCCCTCGGGCGGCGGCACGCGGGCGATGACGGCGTCGAGCAGGCCGGGCACCCCCTCCCCCGTCTTGGCTGAGATGTGCAAGATGTCCTCGGCCGGCAGGCCCAGCACGTGCTCGATCTCGAGCGCGCAGCGGACGGGGTCGGCCGCGGGCAGGTCGATCTTGTTGAGCACCGGGACGATCTCGAGGTCGTTCTCGAGGGCCTGGTAGCAGTTGGCCAGCGTCTGGGCCTGGATCCCCTGCGAGGCGTCGACCAGCAGCACCGCCCCCTCGCAGGCAGCCAGCGACCGGGACACCTCGTATCCGAAGTCGACGTGGCCGGGCGTGTCGATGAGGTGCAGGACGTGCTCGTCCCAGTCGACCCGGACGTTCTGGGCCTTGATGGTGATCCCTCGCTCCCGCTCGATGTCCATGGAGTCGAGGTACTGCTCCCGCATGAGCCGTGGGTCCACCGCGCCCGTGATCTCGAGGATGCGGTCCGAGAGCGTCGACTTGCCGTGGTCGACGTGGCTGATGATGGAGAAGTTGCGGATGCGCTCGGTCGCGACGGGTCCACGAGTGCTGGCGGAGGGCGGCACGGTCTGTCGATCGTACCGGCCCTGACCCCGGTTCCCGGTCGCCTGGCCAGGGCACTTGGTCCGCCGGGCCGTACGGCCGCCGGCCGGGAGGGAAGCGCCACCTGCTACAGTTGCCCCTCGTCCCGGTGGGCCTCGCCCACCCGCCGCACCCCTTCCGAGCAGAGCACCGAGGATCGTCACGTGGCCAACATCAAGAGCCAGATCAAGAGGAACCGCCAGAACGAGAAGCGCCGGCTGCGCAACAAGTCGGTCCGCGCCGAGATGCGCACGCGCACCAAGAGCGCGGTGACAGCCGCCGAGGTGGGCTCCGAGGACAGCGCGGAGACGCTGCGCCTGGCCGTGAAGCGGATCGACAAGGCCGCCGCCCAGGGCGTGATCCACAAGAACACTGCGGCCAACCACAAGGCGCGCCTCATGCGGCGCGTGCACGCGCTCGAGAACGCCGAGTAGCACAGCACCCGGCCGGCCTCGGCGCCGGCCACATCGCCTCTACGCCTGGGCCTCCGAGTCCATGTGGAACGTGAACATCTTCACGGGGTCGATGCGCGCGCCCACGGCGTCGGCCTGGCGCATTGCCTCCGCGAAGGCCGGGCCCTGCCGGGGCTCGTAGAAGTCCACCATCGCGGCGAACAGCTCGGCGCTCTCGGGCCCGTTGAGGTCAAAGAGTTCGGCCCGTCCGTGGACCGTGACGGCCAGCTCGTCGCCGGGCAGGTGGGTGGCGCTGACCCACGGGCGGGCGCGCAGGTGACGCACCCGCACCCCGTCGCGCGCCGAGCTGAACCAGAACGCACCGTGCAGGAAGTACCCGTCGACAGGCGCGCCGATCGGCCGTCCGTCCGCCGTGGCCGTTGCGAGCACCAGCAGGCGCATGCCGGTCAGGCGCTCGGTCACCCCGGTCGCGTCGAGCCGCCGCTCGTCGGTGATGACGTCGCGCAGGTGCCGTCCGCCGGCCTCCATGGAGCCGTCGAGGAGGGTCTGCAGCTGCTGCATCTCTCGGGGGGTCTCGAGCATGACCCCAGTTCATCATGAGGGTGTCACGAACCCGTCATGCGATCCACAGAGAAGGCTGCGCCCGCACTGCGGGTGACGCCAGGGTGGGTCCGCATCCTTCGTGGTGACGAGGGCCGGCGCTCGCCGGCCCGCACGAAGGAAGAGAGAAGATCCATGTCCATCATCGACACCGTCCGTACCAAGCCCAAGCTCTGGGTGTCGGCCGGCCTGGTCACGGCCGGCCTCGCCTCTGGGATCTACCTGGGCGGCACCTTGACGTCCGGTGCGGCGACCACGTCGTCCACCCCCGCCACGGGCTCGTCCACGGGAGGCACGACCTCCGGCAGCACGTCGGGCGGCTCCATGACGGCGCCGCCGAGCGGGTCGGGGACGAACGGCACCCAGGGCGCGCCCTCCGGCGCGCCGCAGGGGCTCCCGAAGAGCGGCACCGTCACCACCGTCGGGTCCGACAGCGTGACCATCGACGGGACGACCTATGCCGTGAACTCGAGCAGCGACATCGACAAGAACGGCGAGGCCACGCTGTCCGACCTCGCCGCGGGCGACAAGGTGACCTTCAGCACCGTCGCCTCCGCCTCCACGCCGACGATCGACAAGCTGCACGCCGGCAGCGAGGCGCTGGACCGCCCCAGCGGGCCGCCCCGCTCGTCGGGCGGCTCGGGTTCGACGTCAGGCCACCTCCCGCCGTCCGGCCAGCCCCCCGCCGCGGGTGAGGGTTGGTCCTCGACCAGCACCTCGTCGACCGGCACCTCGTCGACCGGCTCCGCCGCGGCGTAGTCCCGTCACTCCGGGTGCGGTGCAGCGGATCCCCCTGCACCGCACCCGGACGGCGCACGTGTCCGGGCAGCCGGCCGGGCGTGGCGGTTCGGCGTGGCGCGCTCGGGACCCGCTTCAGCGCCGGGCGTCGGCGCGGGGTCGCGTGGAGTGGCGTGGCCGGGTCTGGCGGGCCAGGCGGGCTACGAGGATCTCCACCACCGTCTCGGCGCTCATGCCGCTCTTGCCGCGGATGTCGAGGTCGGCCGCCGCGATGAGGTTGATCGCCTCCGCGATGCGGGCGCTGCCCAGGCGCCGCGACTGCTCGAGCGCCTTCTTGGCCACGAACGGGGCCGTCCCGAGGAGCGCGGCCGCGTCCCGTTCGCCGTGGACGTCCTCGCCGTCGAGCGCGAGCATGTTGGCGAAGTGCCCGTGCAGCGTGGCCAGCACCTGAACCGGGACGAGCCCGCCGGCGTCGAAGACGCGGTGGAGCACCAGGAGGGCCCGACCCGCCTCGCCCCGGTCGATGGCGTCGGTCAGTTCGTAGCGCGGGACGTTGCCCGCCTCGCCGAGATACGGAGCCAGGTCCTCGGCCGACACCACGGCCCCCTCGCCGTAGGCGGCGCTCAGCGCACCGAGCAGCCCCTCCACTCGGCCGAGGTCCTCGCCCACGTGATCGGCCAGGAGGTTGGACGCGGCGGGCTCGAGCTTCACCGGGGCGCCGCGGAGGTGCTCGTGGAGCCAGGCCTTGCGCTCGCCGGCCTTGCTCGTGGTGACGTCGATCACCTGCCCGCGCGCGCTGATCGCCTTGGTCAGCTGCCCGGGGATGGCACCGCCCCCGCCCACCAGCACCAGAACCGTGCTGGGCAGCGGGTTCTCGATCACCTCGGCCAGGCGGGATGCGTCCGCCGCCGCCAGGCGGCCGGCGTCTCGCACCACCACGACGCGCCGGTCGATCAGGAACGGCGGCGTGAGACAGGCGTCGACGATCGCCCCCACGATCAGCTCGTCGCCGGGGCCGCCCCCGAGCTCCTCCACCACCAGCGCGTGATCGCGCTCCCCCACCAGCTCGACGAGCAGCGACCGCACCTCTTGGGCCACCAGGGACGCGTCATCCCCCTTGACCAGGTAGACCGGCGCGACCGGCTTCGTGCTCACCGCCTACTCACCGCCTACTCCCCGCGGGGCCCCTCGCGTCACGGCGCCTCGCTGATCGCCGCCAGGGCGTCGCGGGCACGACAGGTGCCCCGGACGTCGTGGACGCGCACGATTCGGCAGCCCCAGGAGATGCCCAGCGCCGCCGCGCCGATGGAGGCCTCGCGGCGCTCGGTGATCTCCAGACCGAGGAGGTTCCCGAGGAAGGTCTTGTTGGAGGCGGAGAGCAGCAGCGGATGGCCCAGCGCCGCCAGCTCTGACGAGGCGCGCAGCAAGGTGAGCGACTGCTCGGCCGATTTGCCCAGGTCGAGTCCGGCGTCGAGCACGACCCGCTCGCCCGGGATGCCGGCTCGGCGGGCGGACTCGGCGCGCTCGGTGAGGAACTGCGCCACATCGCACACCACGTCGTCGTAGTGCGGGTCGGGGTCGGCCACGCGCGGTTTGAGGCGAATGTGCGTGATGACGATCGCTGCGCCGTGCTCGGCGGCGGCCGGCGCGTAGTCGGGGTCTCCCAGGCCGCTGATGTCGTTGCCCATCACAGCCCCCTCGGCGTAACAGGCGCGGGCCACCGCGGCGCGCCAGGTGTCGACCGAGACGGGGGTGTCGAAGCGGGCCACCAGCCCAGCCACCACCGAGACCACACGGTCGAGCTCCTCGGCCTCTGTCACCTCGGGTCCCGGGCCCGCCTTGACCCCGCCGATGTCGAGGATGTCGGCACCGTCGGCTACGAGTTGCTCGGCCCGCGCCCACAGCTTGTCGAGCTCGAACGTGGCGCCCTTGTCGTAGAAGGAGTCGGGCGTCCGGTTGAGGATTCCCATCACCAGCGCCCGGTGTGTCAGGTCGTGGCGACGGCCCCCGAGGTCGAGCACGGGGGCGATCGCGAGGGCGCCCGGCGCGGCGGCGAACGGGACCATCAGACCTGCGAGTCCATCACAGGTGCGAGCCCATCAGAGCCGCAAGTCCATCAGAGCCGCGAGTCCATCAGAACAGGCGAGCCGACAGCGCCCGCCGATACTCGTTGGTGCGGGGGTCCCCCGGCCCGAGCGTCTCGAGCAGGTCGACGAACTCCTGACGGGCGGCGTCGTCCTGACTCACCTTGTCGAGGAGCGTGTCGAGCTTGGCCGCGATCTCGTCGCGCCCGGCGTCCGAGACGTCGACCCCGGCCTCGAGCAGGCGGGCGTCGGCGGCCAGCACCCGGGTGGCGTCGGTCTCGGGGATCCGGCCCAGCAGCGCGAGCGCCTCGGCCGGCTCCCCGCGTCCGACGAGGAGGCGGGCCAGGCCCTCGATCGCCCCGGGATGGTCGGGCTCGAGCTCGAGGGCACGCCGGAGCGAGGCCTCATCGCCCGCCGCCGCCAACAGGTCCGCCTCGCTCTCGGCCGGGGCCAGGCGCTGCACGAAGGCGCTGACCTGGGCCTCGGGCAGGGCCCCGATGAACTGGTCCACCACCTGGCCCTGGCTCACGGCGAACACCGCCGGGATGGACTGGACGGCGAAGGCCTGCGCCACGCGGGGGTTCTCGTCCACGTTGACCTTGGCCAGCTCGACGTTTCCCCCGGTGTCGGCCACCACCTTCTCCAAGATCGGACCCAGGGTCTTGCAGGGTCCGCACCAGGGCGCCCAGAGGTCGACGACGACGGGAACCGTCATGCTCCGCTCGAGCACGTCGGCCTGGAAGGTCTGGTCGGTGACGTCCATCGACGAGACGCTACCGGCTGCCCGCACCGATTAGCGTCGGTCGGCATGTCAGGCGCACCGGAGGGCATCCACGAGGGCAATGTCACCGACTGGATGACCGCCCAATTGCCCGAGATCACCACGCCGCTGACGTTCAGCCTCATCGCCGGGGGGCGCTCCAACCTGACCTTCCGGGTGGAGGACGCGGCGGGGCGGGCCTGGGCGCTGCGCCGGCCCCCGCTGCACCACGTGCTGCCCACGGCCCACGACATGTCACGCGAGTACCGCCTGCTCCACGCCCTCGGACCGGCGGGGATCCCGGTCCCGGCCACCGTGGGGCTGTGCACCGACGAGGCGGTCAACGAACGCCCCTTCTACGTGATGGAGTTCGTCGAGGGCCACATCCTGCGCAGCGCGCCCGAGGCGGAGGCCGCCTTCGAGCCCACCACGCGCCACGCTGTGGGCGACCGCATGGCCGAGACGCTGGCCGCACTGCACGATGTCGAGCCCGACGCGGTGGGTCTGGGCGACCTCGGGCGGCATGACGGTTACATCGAGCGCCAGCTCAAGCGCTGGCGTGAGCAGTACGACCAGATGCAGGTCGAGGGTGTCGACCATGGCGGGCTCGTGGAGTGGGTGGGCGATGCCCTGGCCAAGCGGATCCCGCAGCAGCAGCGCACCTCCGTCGTGCACGGGGACTACCGCCTGGACAACGTCGTCCTGGCCGATGACGGCTCGGTGCGGGCCATCTTGGACTGGGAGATCTGCACCCTCGGCGACCCCCTGGCCGACCTCGGCCTGCTGATGGTCTACTGGGCCGAGCCTTCTGACGGCACCGCCCTGCTCGGGCTCTCGGGGACGACGGCACCGGGCTTCGCCAGCCGCAAGGAGGTGCTCGAGCACTACGGGTCGGTGTCCGATCTCGACATCTCGGGCGTCGGCTACTACATGGCCTTCGGCTACTGGAAGCTGGCCTGCATCCTCCAGGGCGTCTACGCCCGCTACGTGGCCGGCGCCGGTGCCGGGGACAGCGGCAGCGTCGACATGTTCCCGGCGCAGATCCGGCGGCTCTTCGAGATGGCTGCCGACGCGCTGGAGACGGCGCCGTGAGCCCCGACGTCCCCGGGATGACCGAGATCTTCGAGGTGCACCGTGAGCCCGTCATCACCGACCCCGTCCTGGTGATCGCGCTCGAGGGCTGGGTGGACGCCGGGCTCGGCGCCACCGCGGCGGTGGCCGCCCTTCTCGGGCAAGGCTCAACCGAGCCTCTCGTCACCTTCAACGGCGAGCTCTTCCTCGACCAGCGGGCGCGCCGGCCCGTCGCCACCATCGTCAACGGCATCACCACCCAGCTGAACTGGCCCCGCACCGTGGTCCGCCACGGAACCGACGAGTCCGGCCGGGACCTCTTGTTCCTGGTCGGACCCGAGCCGGACTTCCACTGGCGCGCCTTCACCGACGCCGTGGTGGGCCTGGCCGCCTCGTGGCGGGTCCGCATGGTCGTCGGGCTGGGCGCCTTCCCCGCCCCGGCCCCCCACACCCGCCCGGTCAAGTTGGCCGCCACCGCAGCCCAGGGGTCGGCCCACCTCGTGGAGCAGGTGGGAACCGTGCAGGGTGAGCTCGAGGTGCCCGCCGGGGTCATGACGGCATTGGAGATGGCCTTCAGCGCAGCCGGCACCCCAGCCGTGAGCCTCTGGGCCCGGGTGCCGCATTACGTGGCCGGGATGCCCTTCCCCGAGGCCAGCGCGGCGCTGCTCGAGGGGCTGGGCGCAGTGGCCGGGCTGTCCGTCGACTCCTCGGCGCTGCGCCGGGCGGGCGACAGCTCCCGGCGCCAGGTCGACCAGCTCATCGCCGACAACGCCGAGCACCAGGCCATGGTGCGCCGACTCGAGGAGAGCATCGACGCGTCCGAAGGGAACGCCATGGGCGTCGAGGAGGTGCCCTCGGGCGACGAGATCGCCGCCGAGCTCGAACGGTTCTTACGCGGCGAGGAGCAGTAGCGCGCCGCCGGCCGGCGGCGGACGGAGCGAGAAAAGGACGGACGCGATGAAGATCGACGGCGGGATCGGGTTCGACCCGAGCACCATCGCCGAGCAGGCAGCCGACGCTGAGGACAGGGGCTACGACGGCGTGTGGTCCGCCGAGACCAGCCACGACCCCTTCCTGCCCATCGCGGTGGGCGCCTCGGCCACCGACCGCCTCGAGTTCGGCACCGGGATCACGGTCGCCTTCGCCCGCAACCCCATGACCCTGGCCGTGGTGGCCAACGACCTGCAGCTCCTCACCAAGGGCCGCTTCCTGCTTGGCATGGGGAGCCAGATCAAGCCGCACATCACCAAACGCTTCTCCATGCCATGGTCACACCCCGCCCCCCGCATGCGCGAGATGATCATGGCCATCCACGCCATCTGGAAGTCCTGGGAGACCGGAGAGCCGTTGGCCTTCCGGGGCGACTTCTACACCCACACCCTCATGACGCCGTTCTTCGACCCCGGTCCGAACCCCTACGGCAGTCCCCGGATCCTCCTGGCGGGCGTGGGCCAGCAGATGACCGAGGTGGCGGGCGAGGTGGCCGACGGCTTCCTCGTGCACGCCTTCACCACCGAGCGCTACCTGCGTGAGGTCAGCCTGCCGGCGCTCGAGCGCGGCGCAGCCAAGGCGGGCAAGTCGCGCGACGACCTCACGGTGTCGTACCCCGGCTTCGTCATCACCGGCGAGGACGACGAGAGCACCGCCGCCGCCGACCAGGCGGTGCGCCAGCAGATCGCGTTCTACGGCTCGACGCCGGCGTACCGCCCCGTTCTCGAGCTGCACGGCTGGGGTGACCTCCAGAACGAGCTCAACACGTTGTCCAAGCGCGGCGAATGGGTGCGGATGGGCGAGCTCATCACCGACGAGATCCTCGAAGCCTTCGCCGTGGTGTGCCCGCTCGACGATGTGGCGACCCAGGTCCGCAACCGCTTTGAGGGCATGGTGGACCGCTTCAGCTTCTATGGCCCCCGCCAGCGCGACCCCGAGCGCTGGCGGTCGGTGCTCGCCGGTTTCCACGACTGACTCGCCGCCGGCGCCGCGGGGGTGCGCCCGCCCGTCCCGGTGACACCGGTGCCGGCACCGCGGTGATCAGACGACGACGTTGACCAGCCTGGGCGGGCGCACCACCACCCGCCTCGGCGACGCACCGGCCAGCAACTCGACCACTTTGGTCGAGGCCAGCGCGGCTGCCTCGGCGTCACCCTCGGAGATGGTGGCGTCGACCTCGATGCGGTCGCGCACCTTGCCGTTGACCTGCACGACCATCGTCACCGTGTCCTGCCTGACCAGCTCGGGATCGGAGACCGGCCAGCGCTGCAGGTGGACCGATGGCTCGTCCGGGTGGCGCCGCTCCCACAACTCGGCCGTGACGTGCGGACTCATGACCGCGAGGAGCATGAGAAGCGAGTCGAGCGCCTCGTCCCACACCGCCGCGTGGGGCCCGGACTCCTCACGCCCGTACCGCTGGACGGTGTTGAGCAATTCCATGCAGTGGGCGACCGCCGTGTTGTACGACCAGCGCTCGAGGTCGTCGGTGACGGCGCCGATGGTGCGGTGGACGGCCTGACGAACGGCGAGGTCCGCGGCGATCTGCACACCGTCCCGCCGGGCCGGCTCGGCCGTGGCGGTGCGCCAGAGCCGGTCGAGGAACTTGCCGCAGCCGTCGATCACCTGATCGGTCTGGGCCGACCAGTCCATGTCGTCGAACGGTGGCCCGACGAAGAGGTGGAAGAGGCGGAGCGCGTCGGCACCGACGGTGTCGAAGTAGTGCTCCGGAGCGATCAGGTTGCCCTTGGACTTGGACATCTTGGTCCCGTCCATCCGAATCATCCCCTGGGCCAGGTAGTGGGCGAACGGCTCGCGCCCGAGGCCGGGAGCAAGGCCGACGTCGACGAGGGCCCGGGTGAAGAAGCGGGCGTAAAGCAGGTGCAAGATGGCGTGCTCGATCCCGCCGATGTACTGGTCGACCGGCATGAAGTGACGCGCCACGGCCGGGTCGAAAGGGACGTCGGTGCTCCACGGGTCGCAGAAGCGCAGGAAGTACCACGAGGAGTCCACGAATGTGTCCATCGTGTCGGTCTCACGCCGTGCCGGCCCACCGCACACCGGGCAGGTCGTGTGGAGGAAGCCCTCGTGGAGGGCCAGCGGCGACTGGCCGGTGGGCAAGAACTCCACGTCGTCGGGCGCCACGACGGGCAGTTGGTCCTCGGGCACGGGCACGACCCCGTGGTCCGGGCAGTACACGGCGGGGATGGGACAGCCCCAGAACCGCTGGCGCGACACCAGCCAGTCCCGCAGCCGGTAGTTCACCTGGCGCGCCCCGATCCCCCGCTCCTCGAGCCATTCGGTGGCCCGCGACTTGGCGGTGGGGATGTCCAGCCCGTCGAGGAAGCCGCTGTTGATCTTGCGGCCCTCCCCCGTGTAGGCGCCGCCCCCCTGCTCGTCCCAACCCTCGGGGGGTTGGACGGTGCGCACGATGCCCAGCCCGTGCACCGTGGCGAAGGCCCAGTCCCGCTCGTCCTCGGCCGGAACGGCCATGATCGCTCCCGTCCCGTAGCCCATGAGGACGTAGTCGGCCACGTAGAGCGGGACCGGTTCCCCCGTGAAGGGGTTGATCACGTTGGTGCCGGTGAAGGCACCGCGCTTGTCCAGAGCTGCGGCGTCCCCCTCGGCCATGCGCTCGATGTCGCTCTCGTGTGCCGCACGGCGTGCCAGCTCCTCGACCTCCGCCCGCTGAGCGTCGGTGGTCAAGGTGCCGACCAGGGGGTGCTCGGGCGCCATGACGGCGTACGTCATGCCGAAGCTGGTGTCGGGCCGGGTCGTGAACACGCGCACACTCACGTCGGGGCGTCCCTCGACGGCCAGGTCGAACTCCGCCCCCTCGGATCGCCCGATCCAGTTGCGCTGCATGACCTTGGCCCGCTCGGGCCACACCAGGTCGTCGAGGGCCTCGAGGAGTTCGTCGGCGTACCGGGTGATGCGGAAGAACCACTGCTCCAGGTCCCGCCGCTCGACCACGTCACCCGACCGGTCGCAGGTCCCGTCGGCCAGCACCTGCTCGTTGGCCAGCACCGTCTGGCAGCCCGGGCACCAGTTGACGGGTGCCTCGGCGCGGTAGGCCAATCCCGCCTCCCAAAGTCTCAGGAAGATGACCTGGCTCCAGCGGATGTACTCAGGGTCGTGGCTGTGCACTTCCCGCCGCCAGTCGTACACGGCCCCCAGGCGGCGCAGCGACGAGATCAGCTCGGCGATGCGAGCGTCGGTGAAGACCCGGGGGTGGGTCCCGGTCTTGATGGCGGCGTTTTCCGCCGGCAAGCCGAACGAGTCGAAGCCGATCGGGCTGAGCACGGCCTTTCCCCGCATGGTCTGGTAGCGCACGACCAGGTCACCAAAGGTGTAGTTGCGGACGTGCCCTTGGTGGGCGGCCCCGGAGGGATACGGGTACATGCACAGCGCGTAGAACTTCTCCCGCGGGTCGTCGTTGTCGACTTGATAGGTGCCCTCGTCATCCCAGTGCTCCTGCCACTTGCGCTCCACCGCAGTGACGTCGTACGCGCGTGCCATGCCCACAGGGTAGGCGACGCTGATCACGTTCTTGAGCAGGGACGACGCGGTTCGGGCCGCGGCGGACCGCGACGACCCCCCGCTCGCCCGGGGTGACCCGACCGGACCGAACAGGTCACCCCGGACTGCTAGATTCGACCTCCACCACTGGGGGCGTAGCTCAGCTGGTAGAGCGCTTGACTGGCAGTCAAGAGGTTCGTGGGTTCAAGTCCCATCGCCTCCACCAAACACCCTGATCAGAGGGTTCGACCCCCAGAACTCTCCGATGCTCCGACATTCGTCCTCGCGAAATCCCGCGCGTGAACGAGCCGGAGCCGGAGCGGGGCGAGCCGGAGCGGTCGCTATCGGAGATATGAGCGGCGTCTAGGACTGCTCTGAGTTCGGTTGACGGTGGTTGTCTTGTCAGGCGACATCAGCTTCGGAGCTGGTGAAGGCAAGTTCCGACTGCACAGGGAGGAGCCGGCCGAGACCGCGTTGGCACCGGCGACGGTTGTAGGTGTGCTCGATCCAGTGGATGACCCAATAGACGAGTTCGTCGCGGGTACTCCAGCATCGCCGGTTGAGCACGTTCTCTTGTCCTTCCGCGGGTACGCAGTCGCACAAGAAGGCGGGGACGGGGCGGTTCACGCCTGCCTTCTGCTCGCCCCTGTGGACAGGAACCACCAGAGGAGTCGTGGAGTCATCCCCAGCGATCGCGAACGGCCTGGTCTACGTCGGCTTGGGGGATGGCAAGCTGTACGCCTTTGGGCTGCCGCAGTAGGGCAAGGCCGGCGCAGGTGGGAGATCTCCTGTGTGCGGGGCTGGGAACGGCACGGTCATGCCTCTGACGGACGCGGCACGGGGATACCGAAGCGCTCGTTGTAGAACGCGAACGTGTCGGCGATCGTCTTCAGGTCGAGGCCAAAATCTTCGGGCGCGTAGCTGCCCGGCCCCGAGCGGTCTTTCGAGCTCTCGGTCCACCAGTCACTCATGCGGCGGCGCGCCTCGTCAGTTAGGTCGTCACCCAGCTCCGCGTAGAGGTGACTCACCTGCCCGATCGGGTCGCGCTGCACCGCCTCGAAGGAGAGATCATGGAAGCGGTCCTCGTTGTCCCGGTCGCGGAACATGATCAGCCGCTCGAGCGCGGTCCGCCACACTTCGGTGTTGTGGGCGCCGATGGCCACCGGGTCTGGGCGTTCCGTCAGAGTAGTGGCCAGGGTGCTGTACAAGGAGCACACCGAGGGCAACACCTTGCCCACATCTCGATGGGTCATGACGAACCGGGCGTCGGGATATACCGCGTCCAACGCGTCGATCGACAGCATGTGGGCCGGGGTCTTCAGCCACCATCGGTCGGGCGGGCAGCGCCATTGGAGCAACTTCAGTACCCGCCGGTGGTAGCAGTAGGTCGGTTCCATGTCACATTGAAGGAGCCACTCGGTGTAGCTCGGAACGCTCGACATGCCCTCGAAGATCAAGGACCGGAACTCCAACGCCATCAGGAGCAGGCACTCCTGGGGACCATCCGCCGCGGTCGGCAACATACCGGCGAAGCCGGGAAACATCTCGTTGGTGAAGTCGATGCCAGCTTGGGCGACTTCGATGCGAGGGTCGCTATGCTCGGTCGCCGTCTCCGGTGGCGGGCAAGGATCGGCTGCCTCCCACACGCGCAGGGACCGCCGGGCCGGATCCTGGGCCAGCAAGAAGCTCAACGCGGTTGACCCGGTTCGGGGAAGGCCGAGTCCGAACAGCGGCGCCACGATCTGCTGTTCGTCGATTTCTGGGTGCCTGCCGTACCACTGCTCGACCAGGAGCCGGTTCACCAGGTACCCGACAATCTGGTCCGACATCGCTCCAACGCCGAGCTCGTTCAGCGCCGCCTCGGTGTTCAAGGAGTGAACCAGGACCTCGACACCTTCCCGCCACGTGTCACCGCCGAAGTCGTCGGACCCGGCACTCTCGCATGCAGTAGCGACCAGTTGGTCGACTTGCAAGGCGTACCCCGTGCGCCGTGACGCATGGTCGTCGGTCATCATGCGATCCCATCAACGATGATGTCCGCCACGCGCTTGACCCATTCGGCACTGAGCTCTTCGCGCGGCCGCACAGCGGTCGCCACGAGCGTCGCTCCGGCGATCAGCTCGAGCACGGTCGACGACTGCACATCTGCCCGGATCTCGCCTCCCTCGATCGCCGCATCGATTCGCTGCTGGAGCCACCCCCATGTACCGGCCGAGAAGCGACTGAGCACATCGGTGTGCAGCGTCGAGTCGCCGGTCATCTCGGCCATGAGCCCGGGGAGCGCCGCGCGTGCCGCCGGCCGTCCGAGGAGTTCGAGACCGATGGCCACCAGGGCGCGGATGTCGCTCCGAAGATCACCGCCCGGTGGGATGGCCTCTGCCCGACCGTCGATCGGGAACACCGCCTCATGGACCAGGTGCGCCTTGGTCGGCCAGCGGCGGTAGATGGCGGGCTTGTTCGTTCCGGCCCGCTCGGCGATGGCGCTGACGGTCAGGCGGAGGTAGCCGACCTTCTCGAGAAGCTCGGTCGTGGCCTCCAGCACCGAGTCGTCGATCCGCGGATCACGGGGTCTCCCGACGACTACAGGCGATGGGGGCGACGAGGCCGGAGCGGCTGTCGGCGTCACGCCTCCCATAACGTACCGAAACGTAATGTATATCGGGGCTGGACGCAACGGGTGGAGACAGCCAGAGACATCCGGAGACATTGGTTGCCCGTCATCATGACCACTGTGACCAGATGAGGCCCGCCGATACGACCCGGCGACCACTCGCGGCCAGGAGGTTCGTGGGTTCAAGTCCCATCGCCTCCACCCAGACCAACGAGCAGGCTGAGACCGGCCCCGGCCTCGTGCGACTCGATCACCGCTCAGGTGAGCACGACGACCCGGCGATCACCGTGGGCATGCTCACCGCCACGTTGCTCGACCGCCCCTCCTTCGGCTTCGACCTCCCAGTCCCGACAAGTCCCGACGGGCGATATTCCACAGTGGACCCTTCGACCGGCGGACGTACCGACCACGGCACGAGCCCGGCGTCGAGGTCGTGAAGGAAGGCCACGCGAGAAAGGTGGAGAAGCTGCTCCGCTTTGCCAACGCGCGCCGCCATCGGAGTTACATCTCGCCGGGTCGCTGAGACCCATCGTGTCGTTGGTACGAGCAGCCGCATCCAGCTTCAGGAGGGCGCCGAACGCGACTGGGTTAACGGGTGCGGTCGCCGTGGCCGACGGTATCGGGGCAAGAGACCTGACCCACTGCGGGATAGACAAGAATAGGCAAGATTCGCCCAGTGCAGATCTTGGGCGCAAGAACGCTCTAGCTCTCACACGCAAGTAGCACACAATCGTCAGGTGCCGTGACTACTCCCGACCAACCCCCAAGCCTGCTGGAACAACGCGACGAAGCGACGCAAGTGGACGGCCCGAAACGGCCCGGCCGCGTGGAGACAGTCGTTCGCAGAGTGGACGAGTTCCAGCAAAGACACGGGGTTCTCGGGTTTCCTTTCGCGGTTCTGCAGAAGTTCGGCAACGATCAGGGGGGCAGCAAGGCAGCACTCATCGCCTACTACGGCCTCTTTGCCGTGTTCCCGCTCTTGATGCTGTTCACCACCATCCTCGGCTACGTCCTGCACGACAACGAACAACTCCGCAAGGACCTGGTCGACAGCGCTCTTGGGAGCTTCCCCGTCATTGGGCCTCAGTTGCAGTCGCAGATCCACCCTCTGACCGGAAGCGTCTTCGCCGTCGTGGTCAGCAGCCTGCTCCTCCTTTACGGTGCCGCCGGTCTCGGATTGGCGACCCAGAGCGGGATGAACAAGGTCTGGAACATCCCCTACGTCGACTGGCCTTCACTCCCCATCCGCTATCTCCGTGGCTTTGGAGTCCTCCTGCTGCTCGCCGCTTCCACCGTCGGATCGACCGTGCTGACCGGATTCGCGACTCTGACTTCTCAAAATGAGGTCTCGAGAGCGCTGCTGCTGATCGGATCCCTTTCCTTGAACTTCGTCCTGATCCTCGTCGCGTTCATGGTCATGACAGCGGTCAGGTTTTCGTTGCGTGATGTCGTCTTGGGCGCGGCACTGGCCACGGTGTTCTGGCAGTCGCTACAGCTCTTCGGGAGCTGGTACGTGGGCCGAGAGCTCCGGCACGCCACCGAGACGTACGGCTTCTTCGGTATCGTCCTCGTCTTGCTGGCCTGGATCTACCTGGGAGCTCAGTTGTTCCTACTCGCGGCGGAGATCAACGTAGTCAAGCGCTACCGCCTCTGGCCGAGGTCCCTGACCCAACCGCCGCTCACCGATGCAGATAGGCGGGTGTTTGAGCGCCTGGCGCTGATGGAAGTCCGCCGGCCCGAGGCTGAAGTGCAGATCGAGTTCACGCCCGAGGCGGATTTCGACCCCCTGCAGCCGTCACAAGTCGTGGCGGAGGAAGACACCGAAGAATGAGTGACATGGAATTGCGGATCTCCTCCAGCCTGGGATTCTTCGGGCGCCGACACGTAGCAACGAAACACCTGGTAGAGCACGTGCGGCGAGAAGTCTGCGCCCTCGGAGTCGCCGAGGGCGCAGTCGAGATCCGCACCCAAGTCGGCGACCCTTCCGCCGGATCCTCGAGGAGGCGAGAGGCTGGCCTGCCGACCTGGTGGTGATGGCCACGTCCGACCAGCGCGGCGTCCGGTCACCCTACGTTGGCACCGTCACTCAGCAGGTTCTCGCGTTCGCCTCGTGCCCTGTGCTGGTCGTCCCCGGAAAGGGGCGGGCCAACACGTCACGTTGACCAGGCCGGAAAGTTCGATGACCAGACGGTGCGCTTCCGTCATCGTGACGCGGGCCGCCCCGGGGGAGGGGATGGCGGATCCGATCCGTCGTCTCCCGAGGCGGCCGAAGCCGTCGGCCACAGATCCTCTGGCTCCGTGCCCCTCGTCTCTGGTACCAGCCAGAAGAGTCCGGCCGCCAGCGCTGCGGGAGCAAACGTGAGTGCTGCGGCCAGGATGAATCGGTTGCCAACATCGGCGATAGCACCGAACGCGACGAGACCGCATCCGGCACCTATGACACCCGCGCCCACCCACCACCCTGCCACGGAGGCCCGAACAGACGTGGGGAACAGCTCGGCGATCAGCGCCCCAGCGGGCGGGGCAAAGATCGACCCTGCCATGACACCCATGATGTAGCCGACCAAGAGGGCTGTGCTCGATCCGGCGTATGCGAGCGTTCCGAACCCCGCCAGGCCGACCATGGCCAGTGCTCCCGTTGGACGGCGGCCGAGGTGATCTGCGCACCAACGCCCGGCCACGAGCCCGATCAAACCCGCCGCGCCAGCGCAAACCACCATCGCAGCTGTGACCACGCCCGATTGGTGCAGCACGTTCTGGGCGTAGAGGAAGACGAAGCTGTTTGCCGGTCCCGTTATCACGGACACCGCGAACGCGAGGAGCGCGATGACCACGAGTCGCCGGCGGAACAGCGGGCCGACGGCACCCAGAACGGGAAGCGGGCGGTCGCCGGACAGTTCGGCAATGGCGAAACGGTCTGGCTCGGTGATCCAACGCTGCACAACGGGAACCAGCGCTAACGGGATCAGAAGAAGCAAGAACAACCCCCTGAACCCGAGGGTGCTCGAAGCCAGGCTGTGGAGTACCACGATCAATCCAGCCCCAACGCCGTAGCCAGCGGCGATCAACGCCACGGCAGACGTACGACCGCGAGTGCTCGTCTGCTCGGCTCCGACAACCTGCGCCAGTGCATTCGTGGCACTGAGCATCGGACGCCCACACGCAAAGATCGCTACGAACCACCAGTAACCGGGGCTGGCCGCGGAGACAACGGTGAGGGCCAGGCCCACGGCGAGCGACCCGATCAGCATGGTTCGTCTGCCGTACCGGTCAGCGAGCCCGATGAAGGGAAGGCTCCCCAATGAGGCAAGTCGTATGACTGCCAGCCCCATTCCGAGCTCAGTTCCGGACAATCCGACCTGATCGGCAATTGACGCTCCGTGGGTGACGCGCCCGAAATCTCGGGCAACGTCACCGAGGGCGGTCACGACACCGAATTGACCGAGCCCAGCGAAGAGTGCGGCAAGCGCAACCCCGACGACGGAACGATCAGTCCAAGGATGGACACGTGGGCGGAGCGGTACACCAGTCGAGGTGCTCGGGTCCATCTCCGACGTCACGGGTCCGGCGGCGCATCCGTCGAGGGGACGGTACCGAGGCTGACGAGCCCGGCTTGTTCCGGAACGGAGGCGCTTGCGGCGAGTTGTGCTCGCCGGCGCCCCGCCCAGAAGGGAACGTCGAGCAAGACAAGTAGCACGAGCGCCACCGGAGCGATCATTGCGGCGACGAGGAGCATCAACGGGAGAAGCCCAACCGCGATGTAGGCACGAAGACTGAAAGGGGGCACCCCGGTGGACCACCATGCGCAGAAGGCGGCGGTGGCACCGATTCCGACGAAGCCCAACATCGAACTCATGGCGATCGGTCGTGAGGTCATACTGCAATCCACCTGTCCCTTCGATCATTTCGGCGTGCTGGGACGACCCGTGGACTGGCAGCGCTCAGGCAGCGTGTGGCTGAGAACCCGCGCCGAGAGCGATCGCCCGTTCGACATCGGAAGGGCTGACGGTGCCGCACACGCGGCCACTGGCGTCGAGGACGAGCGCTGTGGGTCCCGGTTTCGACGCCATACGCTCGAGCAACGCTCCCATCGGCTCTTCCTGACGCGCCACCGGGATCGCACCCAGAGGAATGGCAATGTCATTGGCGATGATCGATGGACGTTGTTCGAGTGGGACGGCATGCACCGCCTGCGCTGTCACCACCCCAGCAAGTCGGCCGGCGCCGTCGACGATGGGTGTGACGTCGCCGCGGTACAGCCACAGGAGCGAGGCCATGTCCGCGACGGTGGTGCGGTCCGACACGGACGGCAGAGCGGGCATCATGACCTGCCCAACGGTCAGAGCAACCATCGCGTTCTGCACCATGGCGTACTCCTCCTCTCCCCGGGCAGCGAAGTAGATGAAGAGTCCGATCAGGAGCGGCCATATTGCCATGATGCTGCCGGCAAGTCCAAACTCCAACACACCGAGAACAATGAGCACGACGGCAAAGACTCTGCCAGCGCGTGACGCTGTCACCGAGGCGCGAAAATGGTCGCCCGAGCGTCGCCAGAGTGCCGCTCTGAGGATTCGACCACCGTCGAGCGGGGCGGCGGGGATCAAGTTGAAGACCGCCAGCAGAAGGTTGATCTGCCACAACCAGGACAGCATGCGTTCGAGGAGGCCATGCCCACCGGCCGCGACGAGCACAGCCTGCCCGGCCGCGAACAACACCGCCAACGACAGGCTGACAGTTGGCCCGATCGCGGCGATGCGAAAGTCCGCTCGCGCGGTGTGCGCCTCACCCTCGAGCTGGGAGACGCCTCCGAACGCGAACAAAGTGATGGACCGCACCTGCACGCCATTGTGTCTGGCCACGACACAATGCGACACCTCGTGAGCCAACAGACAGGCGAGCAACACCACGGCCACGATGAAGCCGGCGATCCAATCGGCCACGTCCGGGTGCCCAGAGCGGGAGGGGAGCACGTAGAATCCCGCCCCCCACGCGAGGTAGGCGAGGATCACCGCGACGCTCCAGTTTACGCCGACCGGTATTCCGTAGAAGGTGCCTAGTCGGATCGTCTGCTTCATCGGACTAGCCCCATGACCCGCTCATCGTGTGAGATCCGCGGATCTTTGTGCTTGAATGACCGTGACTCGAAGAAGACCACGGCCTCGCGGCCGATTCGGTCGATCTTTCGTCCGGAAAGTTGCTGCCGTTGTGGTCCTCCATCTGGCACCTTCTGGTATCGATGAGACTTCAAGGTCAGTCTTCAACCAGCCACCCACTTCGACGATGGTTCTCCCGCAGATGCTCGAACAGGGCCGAAGGTCATATGAGGTCCTCCTCACCGGGCACTCCCGGCGGAACTGTCAGAGACCGGTGGGATAGGTCTCCGGAGGCTCCCCCGCGTCCCAAAGTGACGTCCGCTCAAGGGGCTCGACCGCCTGGGTGCGATCAAGGTGGATCACCGCATCGAACTGCTCGCCGAGACGGGCGTGGAAGTAGTGACTCCCACGTTCCGTCTCCGGTCGATAGATGACCCCTATTGCGCGCTCCAGGCGAGGCACCTGCATCGCCTGGTACGCGCTCGAATCGGTCAGGTCCAGCCAGAAGCGGCCGGCCCCGGCATGGTGGAGAAACGATTCATGACTGTCGGGCCTGGCGGCACGCACCCGTTTGCGTTCAGCCGGACCGCCCCAATCAGAGGAAGCGGTCACGGTGCCGTAGAAGGTCGTGAACCCGATCAGTGCGCAATCACGGCCGTATCGCTGCCGGGCGAGTTGGCCGACGTTGAGCTCACCTCGTGTTCCCATCTCGGTCGAGCGGGCGTCACCCACATGCGAGTTGTGCTCCCATACGACAACCTTCGCACGGCCAAGTTGGTGATTGAGGTGCTCAGCCAGTGAATCGAGCGTCGCGGCCATGTGGCGATCACGGAGGTTCCACGAGGACACGTCGGCCCGATACATCTGCTGGTAGTACTCCTCGGCGTCGCGCACCAGAAGCGCGTTCTGTTCAGCGAAGAAGAACTCGTCGTCGGCAACCCAGCCGTCGCGTCGAAGGTATCCCTCCGCTCTTCGTCGCAGCTCGATCAGCTGCATGACGACTTCATTCTCACATGGGATGGCGCCCGCGTAGGCCAGGGCATAGCCGTAGGCCTGTCCCTCTCCACCGACATGGTCGAAGCATGAGTAGCGGGCCCGAGCCCGTTTGGCCTCGTCCGGATCGACGTGGTCGAGATACCTCACGACGGCCTCGATCGAAGCTCGGAGGCTATAGAGGTCCAACCCGTAGAAGCGCGCCTTGTGCGCCGGATTGACTTGTGTGTCGTTGCGGGAGCGAAGCCATTCGACAAAGACCAGAACGTCGCGGTTCCGCCACATCCAGGCCGGGAACCGCTTGAAGTCGGAGAGTGCCGCGTCGGCGTCAGTGTCATCGGAGAGTCCCATGACGTAGCGGTTGACCCGGTAGGCGTCGGGCCAGTCCGCTTCCACCGCTACGGCAGTGAAACCACACACGTCAATGAGGTGACGAGTGATGCGAGCCCGCTCCACGTAGAAGTCGTGAGTCCCGTGAGAGGCCTCGCCGATGAGGACGAACCGTCGATCGCCCACGAGATCGAAGAGCGAGTCGTAGTCGTTCCGAACGCCCTTGATCGCGTGACTATGGCTCGCCAGCGTCGCCGAGATCGACGTGTCAACCATGCACACAGTCTCGACAGCACCCAGCTGGCGCGACAGGGAAGAAGGTCACAATCGCCCACGGTCCGGAAGCAGGCAGAGATGATCCAGGTCCAGACCAGGCCTCCGACCCGCAGGCCGTCTCATCAGACCGTTGCGGTGAAGTCCCAGGGCGTAGCGGAGCCGTGGCCCACCTACCCGATGCTCCTATGGATGATGTCAACCCCTTTCGAGGGATTTCGGGATGAGGACAGCGGACAGACCAATGATGGGCCACTCGTGAGGGCAAGCTCTTATCAGGTCACGCGTCTTCGAGAGTCGGGGTGAACCCGGACCATGGACCGGCATATCGGGTAGAGGTCAGCCCGCTGGGGCGACAGGCGTACTGAGAGCCAGGTCCATGGCCCGGCGATCTAAGCGCGAGGCAAGGACCGCCCGACGTCGCGGGGTCGCCTCGAGCTCGATTTGCTTGGACCGGAAGCTGCGCACCCGGTCCACGTTCTACGCGGCGAGGGTGATGCTGAGCAGGAGGGCCATCCAGCCTCTCGAAGATCTCTCTTGTGCACTCGTTGTTCAAAATCCGGCTCCATCGCGCCGATACCTATCAAGCCCAGATCAACAAGTCAGGTTCTTCGCTGACGAGCCGGACAAGAGTTGATTCCTCGCCCTCGCGGAGCGATTTGCGGCTACGTCTCAGCAACGCTCCTACACGAGGAAGGTCTGCATCGTGCTCAAGATCCGTCGAGCAATGACTCTCATCGCCATATTCCTCGCGATCGGTTCGATCGTTCCTGTGGTGACGTCCACCCCGGCGGCGGCGGCCACGCCCCTGTTGGGGGCGTATGTGGGAGGGGGGAACGTACAAGCCGCCAGTTTCGAGGCCGACACAGGAACGGAACTTACGCTTGTGTCGGATTACCTTCCTGCCGGCAGTTGGGCCAACATTTCCGACCCCACGTGGATCACCAGAACCTGGGCGGGCACCGGCCATCGGTTGGCTCTGAGCGTGCCGATGCTCCCGTCCGGAGCAACACCTTCTGTAGGTCTTGCTGCGGGAGCAAGCGGAAACTACAACTCCTACTTCTTGACGCTTGCGCAAAGGCTGGTCAGTGGTGGATTAGGGAACACAATTCTGAGGCTTGGTTGGGAGTTCACCGGAAACTGGTTTCCATGGGCAGCAACCAATGCGACCCTTGCGGGTGAGTACGCCGAATATTTTCGACAAATAGTGACGGTCATGCAAACAGTTCCTGGTCAACAGTTCCAGTTCGATTGGAACCCGACTCCCGGACCACAACCATATGACCTGACTTTGGCTTATCCGGGTGATCAGTATGTGGACTATGTCTCCATGGATGTGTACGACCAATCATGGAGCCCAAATCACACTCCCCAGTCCACATGGCGAAGCATCGAAACGAACGGGTATGGGTTGGATTGGCTTGCGAGCTTTGCGGCACAACACAATAAGGAGATGGCGCTACCAGAATGGGGTATCTCCGTTTATCCCGGGGGATATGGAAACGGAGATGATCCATACTTTATCCAACAGCTATCCTCTTGGATAAATTCTAACAATGTCGGCTATTTCAGCTACTTCAACTTCAATGCCTCCGGTCAAGAGCATCAGATTACCGATGGGGATTTTCCAAATTCTCTCATGGCGTATAAGAACGCCTTCGGTGGAAACTCCAGCCCTAACGCCCCTGGCCGCACGGGCAGCGGGTCAGCCGGAAATGCAAACCCGACAAGCGCGGGCACCAATTCGGCAGGTTCACAAACGAGCAGTCTTCACGGCATGGGCATGGCCTCCACGCCCGATGGAGGAGGGTATTGGGAGGTGGCCGCTGACGGCGGGATCTTCAGCTTCGGCGATGCTCGGTTCCATGGATCGATGGGTGGCACTCATATGAACCAATCCATCGTCGGCATGGCCTCCACGCCCGATGGAGGAGGGTATTGGGAGGTGGCCGCTGACGGCGGGATCTTCAGCTTCGGCGATGCTCGGTTCCATGGATCGATGGGTGGCACTCATATGAACCAACCCATCGTCGGCATGGCCTCCACGCCCGATGGAGGAGGGTATTGGGAGGTGGCCGCTGACGGCGGGATCTTCAGCTTCGGCGATGCTCGGTTCCATGGATCGATGGGTGGCACTCATATGAACCAACCCATCGTCGGCATGGCCTCCACGCCCGATGGAGGAGGGTATTGGGAGGTGGCCGCTGACGGCGGGATCTTCAGCTTCGGCGATGCTCGGTTCCATGGATCGATGGGTGGCACTCATATGAACCAACCCATCGTCGGCATGGCCTCCACGCCCGATGGAGGAGGGTATTGGGAGGTGGCCGCTGACGGCGGGATCTTCAGCTTCGGCGATGCTCGGTTCCATGGATCGATGGGTGGGCTCAAGCTGAACGAACCCGTCGTAGGTATGGACTCCACCCCTGATGGACTAGGGTATTGGCTCGTTGCAGCTGACGGCGGGGTGTCCAGTCTCGGTGATGCTCCGTTCTATGGGTCGATGGGCTGAGCCGAACTTATCCAACCGGTCGTCGGCGCCGCTTAGGCATTGCTGCGCAGTACGGTAGTTTCCATGGGTAGGTCGGCCACCCCCGCCTTGGTTGACCTGGAGATCTACGAATAGAGAGCGGATAGAACAGACCATTGGAATTTCGTCAGCTGTTGCGGACCATTCAAGCCAACGCGTGGGTTGCGTTCGCTGCTTTCGCGTCGTGTGCGTTGATCGGAGCGGCAGCTGCCTACCTGCCGGCCAAGCAGTACAGCACGTCCGCCACCCTCTTGGCTCAGCCGACCCCCCAGGCCACTGATCCCTTGAGCTCGTTGCAGATCATCCAGATCGTGATGCCTCAGCTGGCGACCCAAGCCAGTGCCGACGCGACGGTGAGAGACGCGGTGGCTACCCTGCCGGCGAAGTACACCCAAGCGGCGGTCGACATCTCCGCGACTGGGACGTCGGGCACCGACGCGCTCGAGATCCAAGGCAGCGGCACCGATCCTGGCGCAGTGGCCGCGGCGGTGGACGCGGTTGCCAAGAAGACCGTCGCGGTGGTGGCGGAGAGCTCGCTCGGCGCCGAGGTCGAGCTGCTCTCGCTCGGGCCTGCCCCTGTCCCGTCGAGCCCGTCGAACCCCCGCAAGCCCATCCTGGTCGCTGCGTGGGGCATCGGCCTCATCGCCGCTGTCTTCGCCGCGCTTGCCGCCGCCGGTATTCGTCGCCGATTGAGCCGTGCCGACGAGGTGAAGGAGAGCATCGGTGCGGTCGTCCTCGGAGAGATCCCCCGCATACGACGAGGGGCCACTTCACCCCAGGAGGTGTTCGTCGATCGGCATCTTCAGGTGGCGGCCGAGGCCTTCCAAGAGCTGCGCAGCAGTGTGGCGCTCATCGTGTCCTCCATGGGGGGCTCCCACCAGAGGGGCTCCCCAATCGTGGCGGTCACCTCATGTGACGCCGGAGAGGGAAAGACCTCGATCACGGCCAACTTGGCTTGGGCCCTCGCTTCTGAGAATCATCGAGTGCTGGCGGTCGACTGCGACCTGCGCAAAGCCATGCTGCACACCGCCGTCGGGGTGGGGTTCGGGCCGGGGACGAGCAACATCCGCTCATCGAACATCGACTCACTGATCCGCGAGTCGGCCAATCCTTCCCTCCAGGTCATCCCGGCTGGGATTCCCGACCGCCATCCCGCTGACGTCCTTTCCGTCGCCTTGCCCTTCCTCCTCGACGAGTGCCACAAACGCAGCGACATTACCTTGCTCGACTGCCCATCGCTCAACGGAGCCGCCGAGACGATCCTCGTCACCGCCATGGCCGACGCCGTGATCGTCGTAGTCGACGCCCGACGCTTCGATCCCGAACGGCTCCGCAACGGCCTCGCCCAGCTCGATCAAGGGGAGGCCAACGTCATCGGTGTGGTCTTGAACCGGGCCCGCTTCGGTCGCCAACGGCGCCGGAGCTACGTCTACGCCCACTCATCACCGGAAGTCTCCATCGCACGCACCGATGGTGAACCCGCGTCATCGGCCCAGGAACCTCCAGAGCGGAGCAACGGGTCCTCGAGCGGGTCAGTGGAGGCAATGCTCGACTGATCTGTCCGTACAGAAGAACCGAGGTGGTACCTGACAGAGACAAACAGATCCGACCAAACAGATCCGACCGAGGGTGTGCCGATAGCAAAGTGAGAACAACCGCAGAGTGCGCCGCGTCTCAGGGAACATCCTCCCACCACATCCGGTCAGCTGCTGGCAGTGAAGTTCGGCGAACTTCGCGTGACGATTCACCAGCGGTTCGTATGTAGATTGGTTGTGTGCTACCTCGCGCGACGCCAGGCTTGGGACCACGAGTTTTCGCAAAGGTGTTCCGCGGCAACGAAGATCTCAGCTTCATTCCGGTCCGGTCATCAAGTCAACGGGTCGACTCGTCGGCGCCTTCGCTGTGATCCTCTGCTGCCTGGTCGTCAGCGCAAGTCCAGGATCCGCGGCTTCCCCCGCTTTGGGAGTATACGTCGGGGCCGCAAATCCGTCAGGCGTAGCCGCGTTCGGATCAGCGACGGGCACGCAAACGACCATTGCCTCCGACTACCTCCCCGGCACTGGCTGGTCAGCAATCGCCGATCCCACATGGCTGCTGAAAGCCTGGCAATCGACCAGCTACCATTTGGTGCTGGGCGTCCCCATCATTCCGGTGAACGCAGGCGGAGATGCACTTGGCACCCTGGCCGAAGGTGCGGCGGGAAAGTACAACCAATACTTCGTGGATTTGGCGCAGAACCTTGTTCAGTATGGTGAACAGAACACCACGATACGGCTGGGTTGGGAGTTCAACGGTAACTGGTTCGCGTGGGCAGTCGCCAACACCAATGACGCAGTCAACTTCGCGGCGTACTACCGAGACATTGTGGACGCAATGCGGTCTGTGAATGGACAGGAGTTTACTTTTGTGTGGGATGGGGCAAGCGGTCCGGACTACGGAGAGAACTACACCGTCGCACAGAGCTATCCCGGTAACGGCTACGTCGACTACATAGGCCAGGACATCTATGACACCCCAGGGACGACTGCGCCGACCGAGCCTGGCACGTGGGAGAACACCACACTCCCGCTGCTCACC
>CAWCCM010000003.1:0-847062 GCA_963794145.1 uncultured Acidimicrobiaceae bacterium
GAGCGCGATGGTGGGACCGACGGCGAGGGTCGGCACGGTGACGGCCGCCACTCCCGCGCCGCCGCACACGTAGGCCGTGGTGCCGCCCGGAGCCACCGCGAGTCCGGTGGGGTTGAACGGGAGGGGCACCGCATGGCCGGGGCGCAGGCTGGCGGCGTCGATCGGCGTCAGGGTGTGGTCGCCGAAGTTGCCCACCAGGACAACGCCTGAAGCCACGGCCACCGTCTGGGGCCCCTGGCCCACCGGGATGGGTGGGCCAGGCTGCATGCGCGCGACGTCGATCGGCGTAACAGCGTTGCTGCCGAAATCGGCCACGAACGCGGTGGCATCACCGCCGAGCGGCACTGAGACGGCGACCGCCACCGGACGCGCGCCCACGGCGAGGGCGGGCCCCGCGTGCCAGGTGCCGAGGTCGACCGGCGTCACGCTGTTCGAGTCGCGGTTGGCCACCAGCGCGATGCCATTGCCGCCGGTCCCGCCCGGTGCCACGGCCACCGCGTCGGGCTCGACGCCGACGCCGACGGAGTGGAGCACGGCATGGGTGGCGGTGTCTATCTCATGCAGCATGTCGTCGCCCTGGGTCACGACGAGCAGGCCAGCACCACCGGGGGCATAGGCGAGGGCCGACGGCAGGCTGCCCACGTCCACCTGGGACTCGACCCGTCGCCGGTCGAGACGGACCGGCGTGACCCCCGTGCCGGGCAGCGTGACCGAGGCGCCGGTGGTGACCCAGGCCACGTCGTGTGCGGCCGCGCTGCCCATGGACGTCGAGCACGCCGCCAGCGCGGGGACGGCGGCCACCAGCACCGCCAACACGGCCACGGTGCGTCGCACGTGGCGCTCAGCCGCGGGCACAGGCCGCGCCCGCCGGGCGGTCTGCAGCGGCCCATCCTGAGGTGTCGCCTTCGGGCCAGAAGTCGCCCGTGACCGGATCCTGGACGTAGGGCACCGGTGCGGGGAGCCCGGCGGCCAACGCACCGAGCGCTTCGAGCAGCGCGTCCACGTCGTCGCCCGTCGTGCCCAGGCCGCAGCTGGCCCGGACCGCTCCGGGGATGGCGCTACGGTCGCCGCGGCGGACGGCGTCGCGCGCACGGTCGACGCCGGCCCGGTCAACGCCGAGGAGGCGCAACAGGTACGGGTGGGCACAGAAGCATCCATGGCGCAGCCCGACGCCGAACTCGGCGCTGAGCCGTGCCGCCACAAGCGCGTGGTGCATACCCTCGACGGTGAACGTGGCCACCGCCAGCCCATCACGCGCGTCCGCCGCCGGCGCACCCCGGGGCCCCAAGATGTGGACGCCGTCGAGCGCGCGCAGCCCGTCATGGAGGCGGGACGACAGCTCGGACTCGTGGGACTCGATCCTCTCCCAGCCGATGCGGCCGAGCTCGTCCATGGCCGCCCCGAAGGCCACCGCGCCCACGACGTTTGGGGACCCCGCCTCCTCCCGCTCGGGCGGCTCGGTCCAGATCACCTCGTCGAGGTCCACGAGGTCGACCGCCCCGCCGCCGGCGAGGAACGGGTCGCCGGTCTCGAAGGTCTCCCGAGGGCCGACCAGCGCACCCGCGCCGAACGGCGCGTGGAGCTTGTGGCCGCTGAAGGCGAGGTAGTCGGGGCCGTCGGGCAGCGGCCGGTGCGGCGCCAGCTGCGCGGCGTCGAGCACGACGGGGATGCCGCGCTCGTGGGCCGCGGCGCAGATCTCGCTCACCGGTGGCAACCACCCGGTCACGTTCGAGGCGCCGGTCAGCGCGAGCAAAGCGGGACGGCGACCCTCGCCGCGCACGGCGTCGAGCACGGTGACGACGTCGGCGGTGGCGAAGGTGCCGTCCGTGCCGCACTCCACCCAACGACGCGTCGCCACGCGGGCCCACGGCAGCAGGTTGGCGTGGTGCTCGACCACGGTGGTGACCACGACGTCGTCGGGGCCGAGTCGTAGGCGGTAGGCGAGGTGGTTGATGGCCTCGGTGGTGTTGCGCACGATGACGACCACGTGCCCGTCGGCGGCCGGCCGGCGGGCGAAGCGGTGCACTGCTTCGCGGGCACCCTCGTAGGCAGCAGTGGCCCGGCGCGACTTGTAGCCGGCGCCGCGGTGGACGCTGGAGTACCAGGGGAGGAATTCCTGGACCGTGTCGGCGACGACCTGCAGTGCCGGTGTCGACGCGGCGCTGTCGAGGTCACGGTACGGGCGTTCTGTGCCGTCGAGGCACGGCACCGCGACGTGGGCGCCGACGAGCGGAGCCACAGCATCGAGCGGGTTCACGGCCGTCACAATACGGCCGGTGGCCGGACGGCGGCGGAGATCCCCAGTGGGCCTGGTGGCCGTGCCGCGTTCAGTCGGCGCTGCGGCACACGGTGAGGACGACGATGTCGTCCATGCTGTGTGCGTCCGCGGTCATGGCGGCGATGACCGAGTCGGCGATGTCGCCCGACGCGCCGCTCGTGGTGGCGGACAACGAGTTCGCGAGGAGGGTCAGCCGCGTATCGAGCGGGACGTCCCTCCGCTCGACCAGCCCGTCGGTGAACAGCAGCAGGCACCCGGTACCGACGTCGAACTCACGAGGGAGGTAGTGGCCCACGTCTGCGCCGAGCGGAGGTCCCGGGAGCACCGGGACCTCCGAAGCCACCCCGCCGGCGAGATGCAACGGGGAGTGGTGGCCGGCGGAGGCAAGCCGCACGGTCCCGGTCACGGTGTCGAGGACCCCGATCAACACCGTCGACAACCGCGACCCCTCCTGGCGCAGGGAGTAGCGGTTCAGGCGCTCGAGCGTCGCCGCCGGGTCCCGCTCCTCGAGGAGTAGGAGGCCCAGGGTGTGGCGCAGCCTGCTCATCACCCTGGCCGCCTCGAGGTCGTGACCCTCGACGTCGCCGACGACCAGGCCCACCAGGTGCTCGCCGATTGGCACCACGTCGTACCAGTCGCCTCCCACCTCGACGCCCGTGGCCGCCGGCAAGTAGCGCGCCGCGATGTCCCAGCCGCCGACCGCGGGGATCTCGTCGGGCAACAGGTTGCGCTGGAGCTCGTGGGAGATCCGGCGCTCGCGCTCGTAGGCGCGCGCCCGGGTCACCACCGACCCGACCTGCTTGGCCAGCTGCTCGGCCAGTCCGAGGTCCCTCTCGGAGAACCGCCGTCCCGACCCGGCCGACACCAGGGTGACGGTGCCGATGACCTGTTCACCACGGGCGCGCAGCGGCACCGTCATGTAGGAGGTGAACCCCAGGGTCTTGACGAGAGCGAAGTGGCGTTCGTCACGGCTGGTCTCGAGGAGGAACTGGTCGGTCATGAACGAGCTCCACATGGACCGCCCGCTCTTCATCACGCTATTGATCGGGTGGAGGCTGTGCGGGTCGGGCGAGTAGGTCGTGCGCAGCTCCTCGGTGAGCGCACGCTTCTCGGGGTCGGCGTGCCATGCGGCCATCCGGCGCACCCGTCCCTCCTCGTCGATGATGTCGATGAGGCACAAGTCGGCCATCACGGGGACGGAGACCTGGGCCAGGCGCTCCACCATCTGGCCGTAGTCGAGGACCTCCGAGAGGACCTGGGTGGCCAGGAGCAGGAACTCGTTGCGCCGCCGGGCCTCGAGGAGCTCGTCGACCAGCTGCTCGCGCTCGGCCGCCTGGGCCGACGCGTGCAGCAACTCGCCCAGGTGCCCGCCGATGGCGTCCATGATCTCGACCATCGAGGGCTCTCGCTCGCGCCTCGTGCGGCTCAGCATCTTGATCACGCCCACCACCGCACCCCGATAGCGGATGGGGAAGGCGAACGCGCTGGTGAGCCCGTCGGCATGCAGGCCGTCGGTGACGAAGCGGTCGACCGTGGCCAGCTCGTGCACCCACAACGGCTCGTTGTGCTCGACCACCCAGCGGGGGATCCCCTCGCTGCCGCTCCTCGGCTCGGCCTTCTTCTCGCCGACGAAGCGGGGCGTGAGGTCCGGCGCCCTTGTCCATACGTGCCGGCAGACGAGCTCGCCATTGGGTGAGATCGTCCACAGGGTGGTCACGTCCCACTTCAGGCGACGTCCGAGCGTCGAGAGCAGGCGCTCGGCGGGAGGATCGTCGATGGGGGCGTCGGCGAGGATCTCGACCAGTTCGGTCGTCAGCTCCGACCACTGCTGCAGCCGACTGTCGTCACGGGCCCGGAAGATGCCGACGACGACGATCCCGCCCAGCGGGTGCTCCACCTGGCTGATGACCAGCTCCGTCTCGACCTCGGTGCCGTCCGCCCGCTTTATGGGCGCCGTGAGCCGTTCGCCGGCGAGGCCGGTCGTCCGCTGCTGCAGGTAGCCGGGAAAGTCGCGGCGGAGCGGCTCGGCCAGCGAGTCCGCCACCAGATCCAACGCGGAGCGCCCCACCAAGGAGCCGGCCGGCCAGCCGAGCAGCTCCTCGGCGGCCGCGTTGACGTAGCCGATCACACCGTCGGCATCGGTGGCCACCACGGCGTCGGCCAGACTGTCGAGCACCAGGCGCACACCGCGCACCACCGGCCAGGGTCGGTCGGGCTGCTCCTCACGCGACGGTTGGGGCGCCAACGTGGCGGTGAACCACACGGTCTTGCCGGGCCGCCCCTGCCGCACGTCGAAGCCCCAGCTCTCGGCTAGCGCGCGCACGATCTGCAGTCCCCTGCCGCTCGACGCGTCACTCGGCGCGTCGGCCGGCGCGGGCAGTCGTTCGTCGCCGTCGGCTACCTCGACGCGCACCCGTCCGTTCGCGGGTTCCCTCAGGACGCAGACCGTGAACGGGCCAGCAGTATGACGGACGGCGTTGGTCACCAGCTCCGACAACATGAGGAGCATGTCGTCGGCCACCGGCCCCGCGTCAGGAGGGAGCTGCTCCAGCAGGAACCGTCTGGCCCTGGAGACCGACGTGGCCTCGGCCGGGAAGCTCTGCGACGCGGCGAGGGCTCCGGGGGGCGACGGATGCCGTCCCAACTCCTCGTGGAGTGCGTCGTGATCGATGGTCGTACCCATATATCGATGGTCGTACCCATATATGGCCGTTGCACCAGCAACCTGCCCCGAAAGGCCGACCTTGAAACCCCCGGAGCAGTGCCCCGCTCACCCTCGGCCGGGCGCGCAGAGGCTACCCTGCGGCTCGTGGAGGAGCGCTACGAGTCGGAGCTGGCGCGGTCGGCCGCCGTCCTCGACGGGGTCGACCGGGCGCTCGAGCGTTTGAGCGAGGGCTCCTACGGGACCTGCGAGGTCTGCGGTGCGGACATCCTCGAGTCCGATCTCGAGCACGAGCCCACTCGTCACACCTGCGAACAGCACCTCAGCGGCGCCTCGGCGGGCTGACAGCCAGAGGCGGCCACGGCGGCCACGGCGGCCCGCGGAGACGTCGACGGCACCGGTCGACCCCGCCCGGACCCGCCCGGAACTCAGATGGACCTCGGTGCGCCCCCCGGGACGGGGACGCTCAGATCGACAGCCCCTTGGCGGCTTCGAAGCGGGCCGCGACGTCGCTCCAGTTGACGATGTTCCACAGGGCGGCGAAGAAGTCGGCCTTGACGTTCTTGTACTGCAAGTAGAAGGCGTGCTCCCAGGCGTCGAAGACCAGGAGGGGGACCGACCCGTTCCCGACGCTGCCCTGGTGGTCGTAGACCTGTTCGATGATGAGCCGTCCGCCCAGTGGCTCCCAGGCCAGGGCGCCCCAACCCGATCCCTGGATGGTGGCGGTGGCCTGGGTGAAGTGGGACTTGAACTTGTCGAACGAGCCGAAGTGCTCGTCGATGGCCGTGCCCAGCGCGCCGCCGGGCTTGTCCCCGCCGTCGGGGCTCAGATTGTTCCAGAAGATCGAGTGCAGGACGTGGCCGGAGATGTGGAATGCCAGGGTCTTCTCGAGCCCCACGATGGCGCCGAAGTCGTCCTTGTCCCTTGCGCCGGCCAGCTTCTCGAGCGTCTGGTTGGCCCCGGTGACATAGGCGGCGTGGTGCTTGTCGTGGTGGAGCTCCATGATCTGGCCCGACACGTGTGGCTCCAGCGCGGCGTAGTCGTAGGGCAGGTCGGGGAGGCTGTACTCGGCCATGGGGTCTCCTCGTCGATGGTCGTCGGGGTGGTCTGCTGGACCATACCCGCGCCGGGCGGTCCCACACCGCGGCGGTACGCTTGCAAGAGTGAGCACCGAACCCTCAGACCGCTGGCACGATCTGGGCGCGTTCATCCGTGAGCAGCGTGGCTCGGCGCGCCTCTCGCTGCGCCGTCTCTCGGAGCTGGCCGGCATCTCGAACCCGTACCTGAGCCAGATCGAGCGCGGGCTGCGCCGGCCCTCGGCCGAGATCCTCCAGCAGATCGCCAAGGCGCTGCGTATCTCCGCCGAGACCCTCTACGTCCAGGCCGGCATCCTCGAGCCCCCCGACGGGTCCCCCGACCTGACCCGGGCGATCATGGCCGACCAGAACATCAGCGAAGAGCAGAAGCAGGCCCTGGTGCGCATCTACCTCTCGTTCCGCCGCGATCACGACGACGAGCGGTCGGAGGGCGGACGAGCAGCGCCGGGCCCGCCGAACGGGCACGGGGACACCCCCGCCGGCCGGGTCGCCACCGCCTGAGGCCTCTGGGGGCGTTTTCGCCGCCCCCCGGTAGGCTCTCAGCGCCATGCGTCGCCTCGCCGTCCTGTCGCTGCACACGTCGCCCCTGGCCCAGCCGGGCACCGGTGACGGCGGGGGGATGAACGTCTACGTGCGGGAGCTGGCCGCGGCCCTCGCCCGCTCGGACGTGACCTGCGACGTCTTCACCCGGGCCTGGTCATCAGAGCTCCCCGACGTGGTGGCGGTCGAGCCGGGGCTCCGGGTCCATCACGTGCCGGCCGGCCCGCTCGACGAGGTGCCCAAGGAGGCCCTGCCCGGCCTGGTCGACGAGTTCACCGCCGGGGTCCTAGAGCGCATGACCGCCGTGTCGGGGCCCGGCGGCGACACCGGCGGCGACACCCTGCCCTTCACGTCGGTGCACGCCAATTACTGGCTCTCGGGGCTGTCGGGCCACGTGATCAAGCACGAGCTCGAAGTGCCCCTCGTGTCCACCTTCCACACGCTCGACCGCGTGAAGGCCGAGGCGATGCCCGAAGAGGTCGAAGCCGACATGCCCCACCGCCGGGCCGAGGCCGAGGCCACCATCATCGGCTGCTCCGATGCCGTGCTGGCGTCGTGCAGCGTCGAAGCGGAACAGATCGCCTCGCTCTACGAGGGCGACCCGGGGCGCATCCGCATCGTGCCGCCTGGAGTGGACCACGCGTTCTTCGGCCCGGGCCACCGCCCCCAGGCGCGGCGGGCGCTCGGCCTCCCGCTCGACGGCCGGCTCCTCCTGTTCGTCGGGCGCATCCAGCCGCTCAAGTGCGCCGACGTGGCGGTCGAGACGCTGGCCCGGTTGAGCGGCGACGGCGACGGTGACGGCGACCAGTCCTACCGCCTCGTGGTCGTGGGGGGGCCGAGCGGGCCGCACGGCCAGGAGGCGTTGGAGCACCTGCACCACGTGGCCCAGGCCCGTGGCGTGCGCGATCACGTGCACTTCGTCGAACCGCAGCCGCACGAGCTGCTCTCCTCGTACTACCGGGCGGCCGACGTCTGCATCGTCCCCAGCCGCTCCGAGTCCTTCGGGCTGGTGGCGCTCGAGGCGGCCGCGTGCGGGACACCGGTCGTCGCCTCGGCGGTGGGCGGCCTGACCACGCTGGTGGACCACGGACGCACCGGCTTCCTGGTGGAAGAGACCAGCCCGGATGCCTACGCGGCCGCCGTGCGCCGCGTCTTCGCCGAGCCCCTGGCGGCGGAGCGGCTCTCGACCGCCGCCGTGCTGCGCGCACGGGGCTACACCTGGCGCGGCGCGGCGCGGACCTTGGTCGAACTGCACGACGAGCTGGTGGCCGGCCGGCTCGTCGAGTGCGGCTGAACAGGCCGGACGCCGGCGCCCCAATCGTGCCTGTCGTCGACCTCCCAGAAGAGGAGGAGATGGCGGCGGCGGTCGCCTGCATCGACGCCTGGTCGGCGCGCGAGCTGGCTGGGGGCGACTTCCTGGTGGCGGCCGAGCGCCAGGACGTCACCGACCGCACGGCCTCGCACCGGTGGTACCTCCGCTTCAAGGGCGAGGAGAAGGACTTCATCACGGTGTGGCTCACGCTCAAGCAGCGCACCCTGCACTTCGAGGCCCAGTTCATGCCGGCGCCGGAGGCCAACCGGGCGGACGTCTACGCCTACCTGCTGCGCCGCAACGTCCACCTCTTCGGCATGTGGTTCGCGCTCGGGCCCGAGGACGCGGTGTATCTCGTGGGCCGGGTCCCGGCCCGGCAGGTCGACGACGACGAGCTCGACCGGATCGCCGGGTCGTCGGTCCACTACACCGACGAGCACTTCCCAACGGCCATGACCCTGGGCCATCCGTCGTGGTACCGGCGCCGGCCCCGGCGCTGAGGCACGGCTGACCGCCGGACCGGGCCCCGGACCACGGGTGCCCCGGGGATCGCTATCGTCGTCGCGGTGTCGAGCCTGCTCGTCGTCGGTGGCGGCAAGATGGGGAGCGCCCTCCTGGGCGGCCTCCTCCGGGCGGGCTGGGCGGGCCCGGAGGAGCTGGCGGTCGTCGAGCCGCAGCCCGAGCGCCGCGCCGAGCTCGAGTCGGCGCACCCGGGCTTGCGCACCTACGCCGCCACCGAGCCCGGGATCCTCGACGAGACCGGTGGCGACCGGCTCACCGGGGCCGTGCTGGCCGTCAAACCCGACGCCGCCGAGGGTGCCGCCCGGGTCCTCGGCACCAGCGGGGTGACTCGGGTCCTCTCGATCGTCGCCGGCCTCCCGGCGGCCCGCCTGGAGGTGGCCCTGGGCGGCGAACCGGTGGTGGTGCGGGCCATGCCCAACACGCCCGCCCTCGTCGAGGCGGGAGTGACGGCGATGGCGGGCGGCTCGTTCGCCACCTCGCGCGACCTGGCCTGGGCCGAGCACATCCTCACCGCGGTGGGCACGGTGGTGCGCCTGCCCGAGCGCCTCCTCGACGCCGCGACCGGGCTTTCGGGGTCCGGCCCGGCCTACGTCTTCCTGGTCGTCGAGGCCCTCATCGAGGCCGGCGTGCAGATGGGCCTCAGCCGCCAGGACAGCCGGTTCCTGGCCGTCGAGACGCTGGCCGGCTCCGCCGCGCTCCTCAAGGAGACGGGTCAGGAGCCCGAGGCCCTGCGGGCCATGGTCACCTCGCCCGCCGGCACCACGGCGGCGGGCATCCGGACGCTCGAGGCGCGCGCGGTGCGCTCCGCGTTCATGGAGGCAGTCGCCGCCGCCACCGAGCGCGCCCGCACGCTGCACCGCTGAGGACGCCGCACGTGCACGTCGTCCCGACGGTGTTCTTCCTGTCGGACTACGGCACCGACGACGAGTTCGTCGGCGTGGTCCACGCGGTGTTGGCCCTCCGGGCGCCGGCCACCCGGGTGATCGACCTGACCCACTCGGTGCCGCCCTTCGACGTGCGCGCCGGGAGCCACACGTTGCGACGCGCGGCGCCGCATCTCGGCGGCGGTGTGGTGCTCGGCGTCGTCGACCCCGGCGTGGGGACGGACCGGCGCGGCATCGCGCTCGAGGTCTCGCTGCCCGCGGGAGGAACCTTGTTCTTCGTTGGGCCTGACAACGGGCTTCTCCTGGCGGCTGCCGAAGCGGTCGGGGAGTCGCCGGTGACGTCGGCCGTCGACCTGCGGCGGAACGCGCCGTCGCCCGGGCGGGGCGTCACGTTCGACGGGCGCGACCTCTTCGCTCCGGCCGCCGCCGCCTTGTCGTCGGGCACGCCGATCGCCGCGCTCGGCGACCCGGTGCCTCCCGACTCGCTGGTGCGCCTGGCCGGCGGGGTCGTCGAACGGGGCCGCCTGTCCGACGGTCGGTCCTGCTTGCGGGCGGAGGTGACGTGGGTGGACCACTTCGGCAACCTTCAGTTGGCCGCCACCGTGGCCGATGCCCGAGTGGCCGGGATCCCGGGCGCCGGCCGTGTCGCGCTGGCCGTCGAGAGCGAGGGGGAGCGGCCCGACCCCGACGGGCTGCCGCGCTCGCTGGTGCCCGACGGCGTGCACCTGCGTTGTGTCGACGCATTCGGCGAGCTGGAGCAGGGTGAGCTCGGCCTCCTGGTGGACGGCAACGGGCATCTTGCCGTCGTGGCCCGGGAAGCCTCGGCGGCGCGCTGGTTGAACCTCATCGCCGGCGAGCTGCTCACCCTGGCCTGGTGAGCCGTGAGCCGTGAGCCGTGAGCCGCCATATTGCCTGAGCCGTCACCGGTCTGGTGCCACGCGCTGCGGCCTCGGTACGATCCGACACGGTGAGGGAGGAGCACGGGGGCCCGACGCGCAGGCACGCCACGCCGGCAACCACGACCGCGACCCGTACCCCACCTCCTGCTCCGGGGACGGGTGACGCGCCGCCCGTCGACCCGGCGCCGCCCAAGCGCATACCCGAAGCCACCGTCCTCCGGCTCCCCGTCTACCAACGCATTCTGGCCGAGCTCGCACGCGCCGGGGAGCGCACGGTCTCGTCGGAGCGGCTGGCCGCGCTGGCCCGAGTCAACGCGGCGAAGGTGCGCAAGGACCTCTCGCTCCTGGGGTCGTTCGGGACCCGCGGCTCGGGGTACGACCCCGAGTTCCTGATCGCGCAGATTGACCGCGCCCTCGGGGTGGAGGAGAACTGGTCGGTCGCGGTCGTCGGCGTCGGCAACCTGGGACGGGCCCTGACCAACTCCGCGGGCTTCGCGTCGCGCGGCTGCCACGTTACCGCCCTGTTCGACGTCGACCCCGCGGTGGTGGGTCAGGAGGTCCGCGGCATCACCGTGCGCCACATGGACGAGATCGCAACACTCGGCCCCTCGGAGCGCCCCGACATTGGTGTCATCACCACGCCGGGCTGGGCGGCGCAAGGCGTGGCCGACCTCCTCGTGCGGGCCGGAGTCACGTCGATCCTCAACTTCGCACCCCGGGTGCTGACCGTCCCACCAGCGGTGTACCTGCGCTACGTCGACCTGTCGATCGAGCTGCAGGTCCTCGGCTTCTACCGTGCCCGTCGGGGGGACCACGGGCCCGAGGACTCGCGGCGCGACGAGCGGGGGCCCATCATCGGCTCCGTGGGCCTGTCCCCGCGGACCGAGCTGGCCTAACCCGGCGCACCCGGCGCCACCGGCGCCACCGGCGCACCTCGCAGAGCAGGTCGCTGCACCAGGCGTGCCCGACGTCTGGCAGTCTGGACGACGCGACCGGCACAATTGCGTGCCGATCCGGGAGGAGAGCGAGTGTCCGTCGTCGTCATAGGGCTGCAGCACACCCAGGCACCGCTGCCGCTGCTCGAGTCCACAGCCGTCGCCGATGCCGACGTGCACAAGGTGCTGAGCGCGCTGAGCCACTGCCGCAACGTGGAGGAGGCGGTCCTCCTCTCGACCTGCCTGCGCACCGAGGTCTACGGGGTGGTGGACCGGTTCCACGACGCCGTGGCCGAAGTCTTCGACGTGCTCGCCGAGCACTCGGGCGCCTCTGTCGAGGAGCTCTCGACCCACGCCACCATCCGCTTCGACGACGACGTCACCAGCCACCTCTTCTCCGTCACCTCCGGTCTCGAGTCGGTGGTCACCGGCGAGACGGAGGTCGTGGGCCAGGTGCGCCGCGCCTTCGAGCGCGCCCACGAGGAGGGGACGACCGGCCCGGTGCTCTCGGCGCTGTTCCGCCACGCCTTCCAGACGGGCAAGCGGGTGCGCACCGAGACAGGGATCAGCAAGGGCACGACGTCGTTCGCCTACGCCGCCGTCGCGGTCGCTCGCGGCGACGACGGCGGCGGCCTGCGCGACGCCCGGGTGGTCGTGGTCGGTGCCGGCGAGATGGGCCTTGGAATCTGCCGCGCCCTCTCGGAAATTGCGCCGGGGGACGCGCCACGGCGTGTGGTCGTGGCCAACCGCTCGGCTGCCCGCGCCCGCGACCTCGTGCGCGACGCCGCCGGCGGGACCATCGAGATGCGCGCCGCGCGCCTCGACGACGTGGCCGGCGAGCTGGCCGACGCCGACGTCGTGATCTCCGCCGTTGCCGCCGAGTCGCACGTCCTGGCGGAGGAGGTGTTCACAGCCGTGACAGGGCCGCTGCTGGTGATCGACCTGGGCGTCCCCCGCAACGTCGACCCGGCCGTGGCGGGACACGCCGGCGTCACGCTCCACGACATGGACACGCTGGGCGCCTCGGTGGCCCGGGCGCTGGGCGAGCGCCAGGACGAGTCGGTGGCCGCACGTGCCATCGTCGCCACCGAGGTCGAGCGCTACCGCACCGCCAGTCGCCAGCGCGGGGCGGCACCGATCATCTCGTCGCTGCGGTCACGCCTCGAGACGTTGCGCGTGGCCGAGCTCGAGCGCCACCGGGCCCAGCTGGCCGATCTCAGCGAGGAGGAGTGGGAGCAGGTGGACGCCGCCACTAAGACTGCGCTGGCCAAGATGCTGCACGAGCCCACGGTGCTCCTCAAGGAGACCGCAGGAACGCCCCGCGGCGAGCGGCTCGTCGAGGCCCTGCGCATCCTCTTCGACCTCTGAACGCCATGGGGAAGCTCCGGTTGGCCACACGCGGCTCGCCCCTCGCCCTCAGGCAGACCGAACTGGTCACCGAGCTCCTCCGGCGGGCCCACCCCGATCTGGAGGTGGCGCCGGTGGTCGTCCGCACGCAGGGTGACCGGGACGCGTCGACCCCGCTGGAGCAGCTCGGCGGGCAGGGTGTCTTCGTGACCGAGGTCGAGGCAGCGCTCGCCGACGGGCGGGCCGACGCCGCCGTCCACTCGGCCAAGGACATGCCCTCGACCATGGCTGACGGGTTCGTGCTGGCGGCGGTGCCCCGGCGTGCGGACGCGCGCGACGGGCTGGTGGGCTCCTCGCTGGCCGGGCTCCCGGCCGGCGGGTTGGTGGCCACCGGGTCGGTCCGCCGCCGGTCGCAGTTGGCCCACCTCCGGCCCGACCTGGTGTTCACCGGCCTGCGCGGCAACATGGCGCGGCGGGTCGAGACCGCCTCGAGGGGCGAGGTGTCGGCCGTCGTGGTGGCCGTGGCGGCCATGGAGCGCCTGGGTTGGGAGGACCGCCTGAGCGACGTGCTCGACCCGCTCGACGTGCTGCCCCAGGCCGGGCAGGGGGCCATCGCCGTCCAGTGCCGCGCCGACGACGGGGACACCCGGCGCCTCCTGCACGCCGTCGACCACGAGCCGAGCCACCGGGCCGTGCGCGCCGAGCGTGCCGTGTTGGCCGCGCTGGGCGGCAGCTGCGCCGTCCCGGTGGCCGCCCACGCCCAGACGGAGTCGGACTCGGTCCCGGCGGCCGGCGCTGTGCCGCACGTGGCGGCCGGGACCCTCTTCCTGACCGGGCTCTTGGCCGGCGGGGACGGCCGCACCGTGGTCCGACGGTCGGCGCGCGGCGAGGACCCCGAGGCGCTGGGGGCCGCCGTGGCACGGGCACTGCTCGACGGCGGTGGCGCGGCGATCGAGGGCTCCCTCCCGTTCCCGCCCGCCCCTCGCACGGTGGCGCCGTGACCGTGTACCTCGTCGGCGCGGGCCCGGGCGACCCTGGGTTGCTCACGCGCCGGGGCGCCGACCTGCTGGCCCGGGCCGACGTCGTCCTGCACGACCGTCTGGTCAGCCGCGAGGTGCTGGACCTCGTGCCCGCCGGAGCTCTGCGCATCGACGTCGGCAAGGGTGCTGGCGGCCCGGGCGCGCTCCAGGACGAGATCGCGCAACTGCTCGTCGAGCACGGCCGGCGTTCGGAGGTGGTGGTACGGCTCAAGGGGGGCGACCCCTTTGTGTTCGGGCGCGGCGGCGAGGAGGTGGAGGCGCTCGAGCGCGCCCGCGTCGACTGGGAGGTGGTCCCGGGCGTCAGCTCCGCTTTCGGGGTGCCCGGGGCCGTCGGCATCCCGGCCACGCACCGCGGCCTGGCCTCGTCGGTGACCGTGGTGACCGGGCGCGCCGGGGGGCCGGCGCGGGTGGCGGCAGCGACAGCGACAGCGGGCCCGACTGGGAGGCCCTGGCCCGGGTCGGGGGAACGCTGGTAATCCTCATGGGCATGACGACCCGGGCGGCCATCGCCGACGCGCTCGTCCGCGGCGGGCGTGCCGCCGACACCCCCGTGGCAGTGATCCAGGAGGGCACCACGCCGGCCCAGCGCGTCGTCCGCACGACGTTGGCCGGACTCGGCGCCGTCGAGCTCGACCCCCCGGCCGTCATCGTGGTCGGGCCGGTGGCCGCCCTGGGCGGCTCGGCGGCCGCGCCCTCATGAGCAGCGGCCGCGTGCCGGTCGGCCGGCTGCGCGGACGCTCCGTGGTGGTGACGCGCGGTGGCCGTCGCGCCGGGGCGCTCATGCTCGCGCTCGACCGGGTGGGGGCGCGCCTGGTCGAGCTGCCGCTCACCGAGCAGGTCGATCCCGCCGACGACGGGGCCGCGCCTGCTCGCTGCGGCGGCAGAGGTCGGGGAGTGCGCGTGGGTGGTGGTGACGTCGGTCAACGCAGCCGAGCGGTTGCTCGCGGCGCTGCCCGTGGGACCGGGGCTCGCCGCGGTGCGGCTCGCCGCGGTGGGCCCGGCCACTGCGGACGTGTTCGGCCGGGCCGGTTTCGAGCCGGACCTGGTTCCCGCCGAGCACACCGCGCGCGCCCTGGTCGCCGCGTTCCCCGACGCCGGGGGCGCGAGTTCGCGGCGAGTGCTCTTCCCCTGCGCCGACCGGGCTCCCGACACTGTCCCCGCCGGCCTCGCCCGCAAGGGGTGGGAGGTCCACCGCGTGGAGGCCTACCGCACCGTGCCCCGACCACCGCCCGCGCCCGACCTGGTCGCCCGGGTCACCGGGGCAGACGCGCTGGTGCTCACGGCGGCGTCAGCGGTGCAAGAGGTCGTTGCGCTGCGCGGACCGGACGGCCGTCCGGTGCCGCTTCCCGCCTGCGTGGTCTGCGTCGGGCCGACCACTGCCGCCGCGTCCCGGACGGCCGGCCTGCGGGGCGTGACCGAGGCCGGTGCGCCCACCCCCGAGGGCATCGTCGCCGAGCTGGCCCGGCGCTTCGACGACCCGCCCGGCGAGGCCTCGTAGGCTGGCCGCATGACCGGGAACGCCTCGTCGGGGTCAGGGCTGGCGGGGACTGGGGTGGGAGGCTTCCCCGTGCGCCGCCTGCGGCGCCTGCGGCGCACGGCGGCGTTGCGCCGGCTGGTGGCCGAGACGCGCCTCGGCATCGATGACCTGGTGGCCCCGCTGTTCGTCCGCGAGGACGCGGAAGCGCCCGTGCCGATCGCCTCCATGCCCGGCGAGGTGCAGCACAGCGTCGACTCGCTCGTCGTGGAGGCCAAGCGGCTCGCGGCACTCGGGCTCCCGGGCCTGATCCTCTTCGGCGTCCCCGCGCACAAGGACGACGTCGGGAGCGGCGCCTACGACCCTGCCGGCGTGGTGCAGCGGGCACTGCGTGCCGTGCGCGACGCGCTGGGCGACGAGCTCGTGCTCATGGCCGACCTGTGCCTCGACGAGTACACCGACCACGGGCATTGCGGCGTGGTGGGGCCCGACGGCGAGGTGCGGAACGACGTCACGCTCGAGCTGTACCAACGGATCGCGTTGGCCCAGGCGGCGGCCGGTGCAGACGTCGTGGCACCGAGCGGGATGATGGACGGGCAGGTGGCGGCCATCCGCGCCGCGCTCGACGGTGCCGGCCACGAGGGCGTCGCGGTGCTGGCCTACGCCTCCAAGTACGCATCGGCCCTCTACGGCCCGTTCCGTGACGCCGTGGACGTGACCATCGCCGGGGGTGGCGACCGCCGCGCCTACCAGCAGGACCCCCGCAACGGTCGTGAGGCCCTGGCCGAGATCGCCCTCGACGTCGCCGAGGGAGCGGACATGATCATGGTCAAGCCAGCCATGACCTCGCTCGATGTCCTGGCGGCGGCGCGCCGAACCGTCGACGTCCCCCTGGCCGCCTACCACGTGAGCGGGGAGTTCGCCATGATCAAGGCGGCGGACGCGCGGGGGTGGATCGACGGGACAGCGGTCGCGCTCGAGCAGCTCACCGTGCTGAAACGGGCCGGGGCCGACTTCGTCCTCACCTACTTCGCTGCGGAGGTGGCCGAGGTCCTCGGTGACTGACCCGGCCGGCTCGAACGCCGGGTGGTTCGAGCGGGCGCGCCGCGTCATCCCGGGCGGCGTCGACTCGCCGGTGCGCTCGTTCGCCTCGGTCGGCGGCATGCCCTACACGGTGGTGGGGGGCGAGGGCGCGTTCATTGTCGACGTGGAGGGCACCCGTTACCTCGACATGGTGCAGTCCTACGGCGCGGTCCTGCTCGGCCATGCGCATCCGGCGGTGACCGGTGCCATCGGCGAGGCGGCGCGGCGCGGCACCACGTTCGGTGCGCCCACACCTGGCGAAGTGCTGCTCGCCGAGGCGATCTGCGAACGGGTGCCCGGGTGCGAGCAGGTGCGCCTTGTCTCCTCGGGCACGGAGGCCGCCATGAGCGCGGTCAGGCTCGCCCGCGGCGCGACCGGGCGTGACGGCGTCGTGAAGTTCGACGGGTGCTACCACGGGCACTCGGACGGGCTGCTGGCCGGAGGCGGGAGCGGCGTGGCCACCTTGGGACTCCCGGGGTCGGCCGGTGTGTCCTCGGGCGCGGTGGCCGACACCCGGGTGGTGCCCTACAACGTCGTGCCCGAGCTCGACGAGCGGGTGGCCTGCGTGATCGTTGAGCCCGTGGCGGCGAACATGAACCTGGTGGCGCCCGTGCCGGGCTTCCTGGCCGGCCTGCGCGCCGCGTGCGACGCCTCGGGCGCGCTGCTGATCTTCGACGAGGTGATCTCGGGCTTCCGCCTCGGCCTGGGAGGCGCCACCGCGTGGTCGGGCGTGACTCCCGACCTGTGGTGCTTCGGCAAGGTCATCGGTGGCGGCCTGCCCGTCGGCGCGTTCGCGGGGCGCCGCGACCTCATGGCCGAATTGGCGCCGGCAGGGCCGGTGTACCAGGCGGGCACGTTGTCGGGGAATCCTCTGGCCACCGCCGCGGGCCTGGCCGTGCTGGGCCAGGTGGGCCCGGACGACTACGAGGCACTGGGCGCCCGGGCCGCCGGACTGGCCCGGGACGTCGAGGCGGCCGTCGGGGCGTCGGGCCTCGGGGTGGTGGCGCCGGTGGTCGGCCCGCTGGTCGGCCTGTTCGTCGGCCCCGCCGGCACCGCCGCCCCGGCCGCGCCCCGCGACTACGTCGAGGCTCGCGCCCTCGCCGCCGGGGAGACGTACGGCCGCTTCTTCCACGCCATGCTCCGACGCGGCGTGGCCCTGGCCCCGGGACCCTACGAGGTGATGTTCCCGGGCATGGCCCACGACGAGGCGGTCCTGGCCCGGGTGGTCGAGGCGGCGGGCGAGGCGGCGGCCGAGGTGGTCGCGGCGGCGGTCGCCGTCGAGCCGCCCGGCTGACCTGCGGGCCGGCCGACGCGCCGGCCTCGTTTTGGGTCCATCGGCCCTGGGTGCGCCCCCCGTCCCCCCCGAGACTGGGCTGCGTGGAGCGAGCGACACGCCGACGTCGGCGCCGGTGGCCCTGGCTGGTCGGTGGCCTGGCCGTCCTGGTGGCGGCGGGAGCGCTCTGGGCCGTCCTCGCCACGAACCGCGCCCACCAGGTCTCGCTCGACCAGGCGGCGCAGCGCCTGGGTGGCGCCGGCGCGGGGATCGGGGTGCAAGGGCCGGCCGACGGACGCCCCGATCCGGGCGTGTACGACTACCGGGGCACGGGGACCGAGCACCTCTCGCTCCCGTCGCTCTCCCAGCAGGAGGGTCCGACCATCCCGGGCACGGTGACCCTGGCGCCGGGTGGTTGCTGGGTCTTCCGCGTCGACTACAGCTCCCACCATTGGCAGACCTGGCGCTACTGCCGCCACGGTGGTGACACCTGGGAGGCCGGTGGCCAGACTTGGCAGCTCTGGGCGCTGGGCCCCCTCGACGTCACCAACACGAGCACCTTTCGCTGCGCGCCGCGGACCATGTCGCTCCCCGCCACTGCCGCGCCGGGCCAGCGGTGGTGGGGACGCTGCACCGGGACAAACACCACGGTCAGCGGCTCCACCCTCAGCGCCGGCCCGTACCGTTTCGTCCGTGTGACCACCGTCATGGTGGGCGGGCACGACGTGAGCGCGGCCGAATTCGAGCGCCGGCGCACCGACACGGGCGCGCAGCGGGGGAGCGAGCGTGCCGAGGTGTGGCTCGATGCGCGCACCGGGCTCCCGGTGCGTCTGCAGCAGCATCTGCGCGTCACCACCAACACCCCCTTCGGCACCTCGACCTATACGCAGGACGGGGTGCTGACGCTGGCGTCGATCGCCGTACGGCGGTGAGCACCCTCGCGCCGCCGCCGGTCCGCGGCGCAGCGTCGCGTACCCACGGGGCCTGGCGCTGGGCGACGCTGTCCGTCCTCTGCGTGACGTTGTTGCTGATCAGCCTCGACACCACCATCCTCAACGTCGCCCTGCCGTCCGTCGTGACCGACTTGCACGCCACCTCGAGTCAGCTGCAGTGGATCGTCGACGCCTACGCCATCGTCTTCGCCGGCCTGCTGCTCACAATGGGGGCGGCCGGCGACCGGCTCGGTCGCAAGTGGGTGTTCATGGCCGGCCTGGTCGTCTTCGGCGCCGGGTCGGCCTACGCCGCCTTCTCGGCCACACCGGACCGGCTCACGCTGGCCCGAGCCGTGATGGGCGCGGGCGCGGCGGCGTTGATGCCGTGCACGCTCTCGATCCTGTCCAACACCTTCACCTCTGACCGCGAGCGAGCCACTGCCATCGGCATATGGTCGGGGACGTCGGGGTTGGGCGTCGCCGTCGGGCCGATCCTCGGCGGGTTCCTGCTCGTGCACTACTGGTGGGGCTCGGTCTTCCTCATCAACGTGCCCATCGCCGCCGTGGGGCTGGTGGCCACCTTCTTCCTGGTGCCCAACTCGAAGAACCCCTCGGCCCAGCGGTCCGACGTGGTCGGCGCCGTCCTCACCATCTCGGGCCTCGGCCTTCTCCTGTGGGCGATCATCGAGGCGACGAACCGCACGTGGACCTCGCCGGCCATCCTCGCCGCGTTCGCCGCCTCGGCCGTGCTGTTGGCAATGTTCGTCGCGTGGGAGCGGCACAGCACCCATCCGATGCTGCCGCTGCGCTTCTTCCGCAACCGGCGCTACAGCGTCGCCATCGGCTCGCTGGCGCTGGTCCTGTTCGCGCTGCTTGGGATGTTCTTCCTCCTGACGCAGTACCTGCAGTTCTTCCTCGGGTTCGACCCGTTGCGGACCGGTCTGGCCATCGGCCCGTTGGCGCTCGTCCTCCTCGTGGCCGCGCCGGCCTCGGTGCTGGCCGTCCGTCGGATCGGCACCAAGTGGGTGGTGGTGGCCGGGTTGGTGCTCATCGCCACCGGGCTGGTCATGCTGGCCAGCACCACGGTTCACGACGACTACCGCCACGCCCTCCCGTGCCTGCTCGTCGCCGGGGTCGGTGTGGGGCTGGCCATGGCCCCCCTCACCGAGTCGATCATGGGGTCCCTGCCGCGCGCCGAGGCCGGAGTCGGTTCGGCCACCAGCGATACCTCGATGCAGATCGGCGGCGCGCTGGGCGTGGCCGTCCTCGGGACGGCACTCAACATTCGGTTCCGCGATGCCGTGGCCCCGTTGCTGGCCCACCAGCCCGTCCCGCCCCGCGTCGCCGGCCTGATCGAGGGATCCCTCGGCGGCGCGCTGGCCGTCGCGCACCATCTCCCGCCGCGAGCCGCCGTGCCCCTCACCGCGGCGGCACGCCACGGGTTCGTCTCGGGCATGGACCTCGGGCTGGTGATCGCCGCCGTGATGGTGGCGACGGCTGCGGTGGTGGCGGCGGCGCTCCTGCCGTCGCGGGCTGCGGGCGCGCCGCTCGCCCCCTGACCCGGGCGCGCCTACCCTCCCGGGGGTGGAGCTGGTCGCCGCGGGCCGCACCGCCGAGGTCTACGCATACGACGCGCGCCACGTGCTCAAGCTCGACCGCCCCGGGTGGGAGGGACTGGCCGCCTACGAGAGTGAGCTGCTCTCGACCCTGGCGGGGGCCGGGCTGCCCGTGGCCAGGCCCGGCGGCTTGGTCACGGTGGACGGCCGGACAGGTGTCCTGCTCGAGCGGGTCGACGGCCCCACGCTGTCCGCCGTGGTCGCCGTGGCGGCGCGGCGAGTTGCCAGGGCTGGCCGAGCGCTTCAGCGCTGCAGGCCTCGTTCGGCGGCCACGGTCGGTGGCCTGCCCGATCTTGTGGCGCGGCTGTCCGCCGAGCTCGGCGTCGGCGTCGGCGTCGGCGACGCCGCTGAGCTCCGAGCTCGGCGCTGCTGGCGTCGCTCGACGACGGCAGTCGGTCGGTGTGCCACTTTGACTTCCATCCTGAAAACGTGCTGGTCGGGGCCCACGGGTGGGTCGTGATCGACTGGCTCACCGTGGCGGCGGGACCGGCGCCGGCCGACCTGGCGCGCACGCTCGTCCTGTGGGGGCAGCGGACGGACGAGCCGTTCGGCGGGTTCTTCCGCGCCGTGCGCCGGCTCGGGCTCGAGCGGCTGGTCCTCTCCGAGGACACCCTCGACGCGTGGGTGCGTGTGGTCGCCGGCGCGCGGGTCGCTGAGGGGTTCGGAGGCGCGATGGGATCGTGGCTCCTGCGACAGGCGGGCGGCGGGGGCGGGCGGCTCTTCGGGTGAGCCGCTCAGGCGGCCGGGACCTCGAGCTGGTCCACGTCGATGACGCGGGCCACCAGCTCCATGGCCCGGTAGCCCAGCTCGGCCGGCCCCACGGTGTCGGGTCGCATGAGGTTGGCCATGATGCGTAGGAGCTGGTTCATCACCAGGTCCGAGCGCATGCCCAGGCTGACGCAGACCCGCATGGCGTCGGGGTGCGCGATCAGGTGCACGAACGCCCGCGCCACCTTGTAATAGCCCCCGTAGGCGGCGGCCAGATCGCGGTCGTAGGTGGTCAGCGCCCCGCCCTCGCCCGTCAGGGCGCGCCCGACCGCGGCGGCGGCCAGACGGCCCGTCTCGTAGCCGTAGGAGATGCCCTCGCCGTTGAAGGGGTTGATGGAGCCGCCGGCGTCCCCGGCGATGAGGACGTTCCCACCGGCCCGGGGCCCGACGGAGAGCCCCATGGGCAGCTTGCCCCCGGTCGGTGGGCCCAGGCAGGCGTCGGGGGTCAGGCCCCAGGACACGGGCGCGTAGTCCACGAAGGTGTCCATGAGGTGGGTGGTGTTGAGGCCCCTCCAGCGCTGCTCCGTCGAGAGCAGGCCCACGCCGACGTTCACCCGTCCATCTCCCATGGGGAAGATCCAGCCGTAGCCCGGCACCACGTTGCCCTCGGAGTCACGGATGTCGAGGTGGGATTCGATGAACGCGTCGTCGTGACGGTCGGAGCGGTAGTAGCCGCGCAGCGCCATGCCCATGGGCCGCCCCCTCTGACGCGACGTGCCGAGCATGCGCCCGATCCGGGAGTTCGACCCGTCGGCCACCACGACGTAGCGCGCCCGGATGGTCCGGGTGCCCGCGGCGCCCTTCTCGCGCACCTCGACGCCGCCCAGGGTGGGGAGAGGCCCGGCCGGTCCGGCCGCCTCGTCCAGCACGGGTGCGACCACTTCGGTCCCCTGCAGCAGGGTGGCGCCGGCCTCGGCCGCCCGCCCGGCCACCAGCCCGTCGAGGTCGTGTCGGGTGATGGTGTACCCGTAGTCGGGGAAGTTGGGGTGTTCGGGCCACTGCATCTCGACGAAATGGCCGAAGCCGAAGGCACGGAGCCCCGTGTAGCGGTGCGCCCCGGCCAGGGTACCCTCGAGGCCCATGTCGGCCAGCTGCCGCACGGCCCGGGGAGTCAGCCCGTCCCCGCAGGTCTTCTCGCGGGGGAACACCTTCTTCTCGACCACCACGACGTCCCAGCCGGCGTCGGCCAGCCAGTAGCCACAGGAGGCGCCGGCCGGGCCCGCGCCCACCACGACCACGTCGTGCACGGGGTCGTGGGCGGGTGGGCGCCGCGTGGCCGCCGTCTTCTTCGCCGCCGTCTTCTTCGCCGCCGTCTTCTTCGCCGGGGCCTTCTTCGCCGGGGCCTTCTTCGCCGCCGTCTTCTTCTTCACCGGGGCCTTCTTCACCGGGGCCTTCCGGGCCGGCACCTTGGCCGCCCGTGTCGCCTGTGTGGCCGATGTCGCCCGTGTCGCCCGTGTCGCTCGCCCGGCGCCACCGGCCTCCCGGGGCGCCGGCGCTCCAGCGGGGTGGTCGCGCTCGGAGGGGCCGGACGGGGGGGTCTGGTCGGGAGCCGTCACGGAGGCATCGTACGCCCGCCGGCGGGGCCTCTGACCAGCGGCGGGAGGCACGGCCGGACCGGCGTGGCGGATGTGCCCGCCGAACGGGCCGCATGGTAGAAACGGACCACCGTGGACCAGTACCTCCCGATCCTCATCTTGGCGGTGCTCGCTTTCGCCTTCACCGTGTTCTCATTGGTGTCCTCGGCCCTGCTCGCGCCGCGCAAGAAGCCGACCGTGGCCAAGCTGGCTCCCTACGAGTGCGGCATCGTGCCCAACATCGAGCCGCCCCAGCGCTTCCCGGTGCGCTTCTACCTGGTGTCGATGATCTTCATCATCTTCGACATCGAGATCGTCTTCCTCTACCCGTGGGCGGTGGTCTTCCACCAGATCGCGACGTTCGGCCTCATCGAGGTCATCGTCTTCGCCGCCGTGGTCTTCGTGTCCTTCCTCTACCTGATCTCCAACGGCGCCCTGACCTGGGGCCCGCCCAAGTCGCTGCAGTCGGGCATGCCGAGCCGCACCTCGGAGTCGACCATCACGCGTATCAGCGCGGCCCGCCCGACCCCGGGTGAGGCGGCCTGAGGATGGGAATCGAGGACCTCCAGCACAACTTCCTGACCGGCCGCCTCGAAGACCTGGTCAAGTGGGCCCGGAGAAACAGCGTCTGGCCGGCCACGTTCGGCCTTGCCTGCTGCGCCATCGAGATGATGGCGGTGGGTGCGGCCGACTACGACATCAGCCGGCTCGGCATGGAGGTCTTCCGTGCCTCGCCCAGGCAGGCCGACCTCATGGTGGTGGCAGGCCGGGTCTCCCAGAAGATGGCCCCGGTCCTGCGGCAGGTCTACGACCAGATGATGGAGCCCAAGTGGGTCATCTCCATGGGCGTGTGCGCCTCCAGCGGCGGCATGTTCAACAACTACGCCATCGTCCAGGGCGTCGACCAGATCGTGCCGGTGGACGTGTACGCCCCGGGTTGCCCGCCGTCGCCCGAGACACTGCTGCACGCCATCCTGACGCTGCACGAGAAGATCCGCACCGGGGAGATCACCCGCCGGCCCGGTTCGACCGTGAAGGCGGGCGAGCAGGCGACCGGGGGCTGGACGCCGACGGTCCCCGACGCCGTGCGGGTGGCCACGCCGCGGTGAGCGAGGCTCCCGCCACCGCCTCGGTGGCTGCCGCCAGCATCCTGCCCGACGTGCCCCGGCTGCCCGACCCTCTGGTCGACCAGCTGGCGTTCCCGCAGCGCGGCACCTACCAGCAGATGGTCGCTGCGTTCCGCGACGCCGGCTTCGAGATGTGCTCCGACCTGTGTGCTGTCGACTACCTGACGCACCCGGGGCGCACCCTCCCCGACGGGGTGGCCGCCGAGCGCTTCGAGGTGGTGGTCAACCTGCTGTCTCTCTCGATGCGCCAGCGGGTGCGCATCCGCGTCCAGGTTCCCGGGTCCGACCCGGTGGTCGACAGCATCGTCTCCCTCTACCCCGGGGTCGACGCCATGGAGCGCGAGGCCTTCGACCTGATGGGCATCGTGTTCAACGGTCACCCCGACATGACGCGCATCCTCATGCCAGAGGACTGGGAGGGCCATCCGCTGCGCAAGGACTACGGGGTCGGGCGGGTACCGGTGCAGTTCAAGGAGGCCCCGGGGCCCCGATGAGCGAGCACGAGCACACCGACGAGGAGCGCCAACTCGTCGCCGAGACGTCCGAGGGCGCTCAGGAGCTGGCGCCCCGCGGGACGACCAAGGCCGGCGCGCTGCGCCAGGAGGTCGGCGCCGTCCTCCGCCTGCCCGAGGGCGGCTACATCGACGCGAACGACATCGACATCGAAGAGCGCGACGACCAGACGATGATCATCAACATGGGCCCGCAGCACCCGTCCACCCACGGGGTGCTGCGCCTCATGCTCGAGCTCGACGGCGAGACGGTCCTGCGGACCAAGCCGGTCATCGGCTACCTCCACACCGGCATGGAGAAGCAGGGTGAGGAGCTGACCTACGTCCAGGGTTCGACGAACGTCACCCGCATGGACTACCTGTCGCCGCTCAACAACGAGCTGGTGTTCTCGCTGGCCACCGAGGCGCTGATCGGCATCGAGCTCCCCCCGCGCGCCGTGTGGATCCGCATGCTGATGTCCGAGCTCAGCCGGGTGGCCTCCCACCTCATGTGGATGGCGACCAACGGCATGGACCTCGGGTCCACGTCGATGATGATCTACGGCTTCCGCGAGCGCGAGATGGTCCTCAGCTTCTTCGAGAAGACCACCGGGCTCCGGATGAACACGAACTACATCCGCCCCGGAGGCGTCGCGGCCGACCTGCCCGACGGGTGGGAGGACGACGTCGACGTCCTGTGCGAGACGATCCTCGCGCGCAGCTACGAGTACGACGAGCTGCTCACGGGCCAGCCCATCTTCCGCGAGCGCACCGAGGCGGTCGGCAGCCTGTCGGCCGAGGAGGCGCTGGCGCTGTCGGCCACCGGGCCCATCCTGCGCTCGACCGGCGTGCCATGGGACCTACGGCGCACCATGCCGTACCTGGCCTACGACAAGATCGAATTCGACGTCATCGTGGGCACGTACGGCGACAACTTCGACCGCTACTCGGTCCGTCTCAACGAGATCCGCGAGTCGATCCGGATCATCCGCCAGATCGCCGAGATGATGCCCCCCGGCGACTACCGGATCCAGGACCGCAAGGTGACGCCGCCTCCGCGCGCCCGCATCGACGAGAGCATGGAGGCGCTCATCCACCATTTCAAGATCTTCACCGAGGGCTTCCGCGTCCCCGAAGGGGAGGTCTACGTGGCCATCGAGTCGCCCCGGGGCGAGCTCGGCTGCTACATCGTGTCGGACGGCACCTCCAAGCCGTACCGCATGCACATCCGCGCTCCGAGCTTCGTCAACCTCCAGACGCTGCCCCTGCTGCTGCGCGGCGGCCTGATGGCCGACGCCGTCGCCGTGATCTCGTCGGTCGACCCGGTCATGGGAGAGGTGGACCGGTGAGCCACCTCGACGCGGATGTCCGCGCCCGCGCCGAGGCGCTCGTCGCGCTCTATCCCGAGCCCCGCTCGGCGCTGATCCCGCTGTGTCACTTGGCCCAGGAGCAGGACGGGTGGCTGACGCCCGAGGCCATGGAGGAGATCGGCGAGCTGTGCGGAACCACCGCCGCCGAGGTGCAGGGCACCGCGACCTTCTACGACATGCTCCACACCGAGCCCGTCGGCACCTACGTGCTGTCGGTGTGCACCAACATCGCCTGCATGCTCGGCGGGGCTCTCGAGCTCCTCGAGCACGCCGAGCAGGCCTTGGGCGTGCGCGCCGGGGGGACGACGCCCGACGGGGTCTTCACCCTGCACGAGGCCGAGTGCCTGGCCGACTGCGACCGCACGCCGTGCGTGCAGGCGAACCACCGCTACGTCGGGGCGCAGACGCCCGAGTCCTTCGACGCGCTGGTCGAGGACCTGCGGGCCGGCCGCATGGCCGACACCGTGCCGCCGCACGGGACACTGATCCGGGTGCGCCGCAGTGTCGGCCTGCAGGCCGACCGGGAGGCCGTGGCCGCCGAGCGCACCCGCATGGCCGGGGCCCAGGCGGCGCGGGCCGCCGGGGGCAACGAAGGCGGCGGCGGGTCCTGATGGCGATCACCGACGCTCCTCGCATCGTCACCGCCCGGATGGGGCACGACGACTCGCACACGCTCGAGCGCTACCTGGCCACGGGCGGGTACGGCGCCTTGCGCAAGGCGTTGGCCCTGACGCCCGAGGCGGTGGCCGCCGAGGTCGACGCGGCCAGCCTGCTCGGGCGTGGCGGCGCCGGGTTCCCCGCCGGGCGCAAGTGGTCCATGCTGCGCAAGAACCCGGTGACCTACCTCGTCATCAATGGCGACGAGTCGGAGCCGGCCACCTTCAAGGACCACCTCCTGATCGAGCGCGATCCGCACCAGATCATCGAGGGCGTGCTGATCTCGGCTTACGCGCTGCAGGTCAGCCAGGCCTTCATCTACCTGCGGGGCGAGTTCGCCCTGGGCCTCGAGCGGATGCAGGAGGCGCTGAACGAGGCCTACGCGCACGGCGCCGTGGGCGCCGACGTCTTCGGCTCGGGGTTCTCGGTGGACGTGGTCGTGCACCCCGGGGCGGGCGCCTACATCTGCGGCGAGGAGACGGCGCTGATCGAGTCCCTCGAGGGCAAGCGCGGCTTCCCGCGCATCAAGCCGCCCTACTTCCCGGCCGCCATCGGCCTCTACGGCCAGCCCACCGTGGTCAACAACGTCGAGACCATGTCGAACATCCCGTGGATCGTGGAGAACGGCGGCGCCGCTTTCGCCGCGCTCGGAGCGGGCCGCTCCACTGGTACCCGGCTGTTCGCCCTGGCCGGCCACGTGCGCAACCCGGGCACCTACGAGCTCGAAATGGTGAAGGCCACCTTCCGCGACCTGATCTACGCGCCGTCGCTCGGTGGGGGCATCCGCGGCTCGAACACCCTCAAGGCGTTCATCCCCGGCGGCGTGTCCGCCCCCTGGTTCGGCCCGCAGCACGTCGACCTCCCGCTCGGGCAGGACGAGGTGGCCGAGGCGGGCTCCATGCTCGGGTCGGGCTCGGTCGTGGTGATGGACTCGGCCAGCTGCATGGTGCGGGCGGCCTGGCGCATCACCAAGTTCTTCTCCCGCGAGTCGTGCGGGCAGTGCACGCCCTGCCGCGAGGGCTCGGGCTGGCTCGAGCGCATCATGCACCGAATTGAGCACGGCGCCGGCCGCGAGGATGATCTGGACCTCCTCATGGACCTGTGCGACAACATCTCTCCCGGCGTGGCCTGGCCGCCGCAGCAGACCACCATCTGCGTGCTCGGCCCGTCGATCCCCTCCTCGATCGCCTCGGGCATCCGCATGTTCCGCGACGAGTTCCTGGTGCACGTCAAGGAGGGGGGGTGCCCCTTTGACTGACGCTGCAGACACCACGCCGGAGAGCGCGTGCCGAGCTCAGCTTCACCCTCGACGGCCGCCCGGTCACGGCGCACAAGGGCGAGCTGCTGATCGCCGCGGCGGAGCGGCACGGGACCTACATCCCGCGCTTCTGTTACCACCCGCGCATGGATCCGGTGGGCATGTGCCGCATGTGCCTGGTCGACGTCGAGGGGCCGCGCGGCGCCACGCTGACGCCTGCCTGCTTCGTCGAGGTGAACGACGGCATGGTGGTCGACACCGCCAACGACCGGGTCAGGAAGGCCCAGGACGGCGTCCTCGAGTTCCTGCTGGCCAACCATCCGCTCGACTGCCCGGTGTGCGACAAGGGCGGCGAGTGCCCGCTGCAGGACCAGACGCTCGCCTACGGCCCGGGCGAGAGCAGGTTCGTCGAGGAGAAGCGGCACTTCGAGAAGCCCATCCCCATTTCGGACCTCGTGCTGCTCGACCGGGAGCGGTGCATCCAGTGCGCGCGCTGCACTCGCTTCGCCGCCGAGGTGGCCGGCGAGGCGCAGATCGACTTCTCCGGGCGAGGCGACAGGGTCGAGGTGTCCACGTTCCCCACCGAGCCGTTCTCGTCCTACTTCAGCGGCAACACGGTGCAGATCTGCCCGGTGGGCGCGCTCGACGGCGACGCCGTACCGCTTCACCGCCCGGCCCTGGGACCTCGACCAGGTCGAGTCGACCTGCACCACATGCTCAGTCGGGTGCCGGGTGGCCGTGCAGTCGTCGCAGAACCGTCTGACCCGGCTGCTCGGCATCGACTCGGAGCCGGTCAACCACGGCTGGCTGTGCGACAAGGGCCGCTTCACCTACGAGTCGGTCAACGGCGACGAGCTCGACGCCGGCCCGCAGGCCGAGGAGGTGGCCGACGAGGCCGTCGACGTGGCTCCGGCCACCGCGTCCCAGGTGGTCGGCCTCGGGGTCAGCCGGGGCCAGTTCCTGGGCGAGGTGCGCGAGACCGGCCGCTTCGAGCACGGACGGCTCACCGAGCCGCGCCTCCGCAAGGAGGGCGAGCTGGTCCCGGTCAGCTGGGGCGAGGCACTCGCCGCCGCGGCCGAGGGCATCACCGCCGCCACCAGCGCCGGCGGCGCCGGCGCGGTGGCCGTGGTCGGCGGCGCCCGCCTGACGAACGAGGCCGCCTACGCCTGGGCCAAGCTCGCCAAGGGCGTCATCGGCACCGACTCGGTCGACGCCCAGCTGGGCGACGGACTCCCGGCCGCCACCGTGCTCGGGCTGCCTCGGGCCACGATCGACGAGGCCTGCGCGGCGCCCGTGCTCCTGACCCTCGCCGGCGACCTGCGCGAGGAGCTCCCGGTCCTGTTCCTCCGCCTGCGGGCCGCCCTGGCCGACGGCACCACCACGCTGGTCGAGGTGTCGCCCACACCGACCGCGCTGAGCCCCCTGGCCGCGGCGTCGCTGCGCATCCGGCCAGGCGACGCGCCGGTGATGGCCCGGGCGCTGACCGGCGACGATGCCGCCACCGGGGCACTCGCCACCCATCCCGAGGGCTCGGCGCAGGCGCCCGGCGCGCTCGAGGCGGCCCGACGCGTCCTGGCCGACCACCCCGGGGGGGCCGGCGTGGTCGTGGTGGCCGGCCGCCCCTCGTACGCCGAGGCCGGCGAGCTGGCCGCCGAGGCGTTGCACGTCCTGGCGCGGGCCCTGCCCCGGGCCACCTTCCTCCCCGCGCTGCGCCGCGGCAACGTGTTCGGCGCGCTGGACATGGGGCTGGCGCCCGGCGTCCTGCCCGGCCGAGTCGGGCTCGAGGCGGGCCGGGGGCGCTTCACGACGGCCTGGGGCTCGGCCCCGGTGTCGCCCGGGCTGGGCACGGCGGACATCCTCGCCTCGATGGCCGGGGAGCGGCCCGCGCAGGGCACCGACGACCCCCAGGTGCGCGCGCTGGTGCTGCTCGGCGCCGACCCGCTCAGCGACTTCCCCGACCGGACCGTGGCCGAGAAGGCGCTGTCGGCCGGGCACTTCACCGTCGCGGTGACCGGCCACCCCTCCGAGTCGGTCGACGCCTACGCCGACGTGGTGCTGCCGTGCGCGGTGGCCCACGAGCGCCCCGGGACGACGACCAACATCGAGGGGCGGGTGAGCCGCCTCGGTCCCAAGCTGACCGCCCCTGGCTTCTCCTGGCCCGACTGGATGATCGCCGCCGAGCTCGCCGCCGCTCTCGGGTCCGACCTGGGCGTCAGCAGCGTCGACGAGCTGGCCGACGAGCTGGCCCGGACCGCCCCCGCCTACGCCGGGCTGACCCAGGAGGTCCTGCACTCCGACGTCGCCCACGACGGGATCGTGGTCCCCTTCACCGGTCCGCTGGACCATCGCGACGAGCCCGACCCCATCGACCCCATCGCCCTGCCCGGCGTCGAGTCGGTCGAGCGGCAGGGCGCCCCGCCCCGCGTGGGCACCTCCGGCGCTGCCGCCGTCGAGGGGCCCGGCACCTCGCTCGGGGACCCGCCGGCGCTGCTCTCGGGTCCCGAGGCAGACGGTGCCGGGCCGATCGCCGTCCCCGCCCCGGACAACTACTCGCTGCGCCTGGTGGCGGGTCGCCGCCTCTACGACGCCGGCAGCTCCGTCACGGGCTCGCCGTCGCTCACACCGCTGGTGCCGGCGCTCGTGGCGCGGGCCAACCCCTACGACCTCGACCGGCTCGGTGCCGGGACGGGCGACCGCGTGCGGGTGCGCTCGGCCCGGGGCGAGCTCGTCCTGTCGGCCGAGGCCGACGAGGGTGTGCCGCGCGGCGTGGTCGCCATCGACTTCAACGTGCCGGGCGGAGAGAGCGCGCCGGGGAACGCCGTGGCCACCCTGGTGGACAGCCGGGAGCCGGTGACCGACGTGCGGATGGAGTCGGTGTGATCGCCGCCGTCCACCTCCTGCTGGCGACCACCTCGGGTGTGGCGCACAACCCGAACCTGCTCACCCACAGCGCGGACAACGGCAACGGGGATCCTCTGTACTACTTCGGCCTGAACTGGGAGGTCTGGGTCGTCACCATCATCAAGTGCCTGGTGGCCTTCGTGGCCCTGCTGGTGGCCACGGCGCTCATGATCTGGTTCGAGCGCAAGGTGATCTCCGACATGCAGAGCCGCATCGGGCCCAACCGCGCCGGGCCGTGGGGCCTGCTGCAGACCCTGGCCGACGGGACCAAGCTGGTCTTCAAGGAGGACCTCCTGCCTGAGCGGGCCGACTCGTTCGTCTTCAAGCTGGCGCCCTACCTGTCGGTCATCCCCGCCGTGCTGATCTTCACCGTGGTGCCCGTCGGGGGCGTCATCACCATCGGCAGCCAGACCTTCGAGCTGCAGGTGGCGGACCCGCCCATGGGCATCCTGCTCGTGCTGGCCATGTCGGGCATCGCCGTGTACGGCGTCATGCTGGCCGGCTGGTCCTCGGGCTCGAAGTACCCGCTCCTGGGCTCGGTGCGCGCCTCGGCCCAGGTGATCTCCTACGAGGCGGCGCTCGGCATGACCACCGTGATGGTGGTGCTGGTCAGTCGCTCCCTCTCCACCCGGGCCATCGTGGCCTCGCAGGCCCACGGCTTTTGGAACTGGAACCTGATCCGGCTCGGCTTCGTGCCGTTCATCTTGTTCATGATCGCCATCACGGCCGAGCTGACCCGACCCCCGTTCGACCTCACCGAGGCCGAGCAGGAACTGGTCGGCGGCTTCCACACCGAGTACTCGTCGATCCGCTTCGGACTCTTCTTCCTTGCCGAGTTCATGAACACCATCACCATGTCGGCCATCGTGGTGACCTTGTTCTTCGGCGGCCCCAACGGCTACATCTTCCACATCCCGGGCGCCACCATCTACATGCCGATCATCTACTTCCTGCTCAAGACGGTCGCCTTCTGCTTCGTCTACGTCTGGTTCCGGGCCGCCCTGCCCCGGCTCCGCTACGACCAGCTGATGGACCTGGGCTGGAAGCGCCTCATCCCCCTGGCGCTCGGGTGGCTCCTGCTGGTGGCGGCCATCATCGCCTGGGGATGGGCCGGGCTGGCCCTGGTGCCGGTGGTGCTCGTCGCCTCCGTGCTCCTGCTGCGGGCCAACCACCTCGGCGACGGGCGCGCCGAGGAGGATCTGGTCATCCCCTCCATCGGGCGCCGGGTCACCCGGCCGCTGCGCCCGCCACGGCTGGTCCCGCTCGAGCCCACCCCGGGAGGTGAGGCGTAGTGGCGGGCGACGAGAACAAGGACAACCCGCTGGCGTTCCTCGGCGGCTTCAAGCTGACCTTCCAGCACCTCACCCGGCCACGGGTCACCACGATGTACCCCGAGGAGAAGAAGCCCAAGCAGCCCCGCCAGCACGGCCGCCACGTCCTCAACCGCTACGAGGACGGCATGGAGAAGTGCATCGGCTGCGAGCTGTGCGCCGGGGTGTGCCCGGCCGACTGCATCTACGTGCGCGGCTTGGACAACCCGCCCGACCACCCGGTGTCCCCGGGCGAGCGCTACGGCTACGTCTACGAGATCAACTATCTGCGCTGCATCCACTGCGACATGTGCGTGGAGGCGTGCCCGACGGAGGCCATCACCGAGTCGAAGCTGTTCGAGTTCTCCTTCACCAATCGGTCCGACGCCATCTACACCAAGGCCGAGCTGGTGGTGAACGACGACGGCACCCCCAAGAAGCTGCCGTGGGAGGACTGGCGCGAGGGCGACGACCTCATGACGTCGGGCTGGATGCGCGCCACCGCCCCGTCCGGGAACGCCGCCTACGAGGGCGAGGTGCAGTGGTCGGGTGAGCTGGGCTACGGCGTGCGCGCCCCCGAGGGCGGCCAGTCGGGCCGGCGCGACGACGAGGCCACCGGCACCAAGCCGTTGCGCGAAGTGCTCGAGGCCCACCTGCTCGACGAGGACATCCCGCTGGCCCACCGGGGCATGCAGGGACGGGTGTGGCGGGCCCGGAAGGGCGCCGCGCGGAATCGCCGCAAGATGGACGACCTGCGGGCCCGGATGAAGGACGCGCGCGCGGTGCGCAAGGCGGACAAGGCTGCCGCCAAGGGGAGCGACTGAGCCATGCCCCACGCCACCCTCCTCCTGGCTTCCGACGCGCCCCACCTGGCCTGACGTTCTCGTCTTCGCCGCCGCGGCCGCGGTGATCCTGGTCGGGTCGCTCGGCGTGGTGATGGCACGCAACCCGGTGCATGCGGCGCTCAGCCTCGTGATGACGCTCTTCGGGGTGGCCGTGCTGTTCATCGAGCAGGAGGCCGACTTCCTGGCCGCCGTCCAGATCATCGTGTACGCCGGCGCCATCGTCGTGCTGTTCCTCTTCGTCATCATGTTCCTCGGCGTGGACCGGGCCGAGGACGTCAACGTGGAGCCGCTGGCCGGCCAGCGGCCCCTGGCCATCGTGGCCGCCGTGGTCACCCTCGGCGGCGTGCTGGCCATGGCGGCGACGTCGCACTGGGTCACCGGCGCCCACCAGGTGGTGGGCCCGATCAACGGCCACGTGGCCGGGCCCGGCTCGCCGGCGGGGGAGCCGGCGCAGCTCGGCAAGCAGCTGTTCACCACCTACCTGTTCGCCTTCGAGGCCACCGCCGCCCTGCTGGTCATCGCCGTGGTCGGCGCGGTCGTGCTGGCCCGGCGCCCGCCGACGGTCCACGCCGAGCCCGAGGACGGCGACGAGGGCGAGCTGCCGGCATGAGCCTCTCGGGAGCCTGGTACCTCGGCCTCGCCGCCCTGGTCTTCACGATCGGCGCCATCGGCCTGCTGGTGCGGCGCAACGTCCTGATCATGTTCATGTGCATCGAGCTGATGCTCAACGCGGCCAACCTGACCTTCGTCACCTTCGCCCGCATGCTCAACGACATCGGCGGCCAGGCCGTCGTCTTCTTCGTGCTCGTGGTCGCCGCCGCCGAGGTGGTCGTCGGCCTGGGCATCGTGGTCACCAACTACCGCCGGCGGGCCACCACCGTGGCGGACGACCTGAACTCGCTGAAGGGCTGAGCCGTGGTCAACGTCGCCTACCTGATGCTGCTCTTCCCCCTGGCCGGGTTCCTGGTCCTCGTCGCCTTCGGCCGCCGCATGGGCGAGCCCGCCGCCGGGTGGGTGGGGACGGGCGCCATCTTCGCCTCGTTCGTCGCCGCCTGCGTCGTGCTGGCCGGCCTCCTCGGCCTGCCCGACACGCAGCAGGTCGTGGTGCACGACTACTTCACGTGGTTCCAGGTGGGAAGCCTGTCCGTCCCGGTGGGGACCCTGGTCGACCCGCTGTCGATGACGATGTGCATGTTCGTCACCTTCGTCAGCGCCTTCATCCACCTCTACTCCATCGGCTACATGAAGGGCGACAGGGACTTCACGAAGTTCTTCATCTACCTGAACCTCTTCGTGTTCTCCATGCTCCTCCTGGTGCTCGGGAACAACCTCCTGATCACCTTCGTGGGGTGGGAGGGGGTGGGGGTGTGCTCCTACTGGCTGGTGGCCTTCTGGTTCCACCGCGAGTCGGCCGCCTCGGCAGGGAAGAAGGCCTTCATCTACAACCGCATCGGCGACGCCGGCTTCCTGCTCGCCATCTTCCTGCTCTTCGAGAAGACGGGCACGATCCAGTACGAGAGCGGCCCGGGTGGGGGCATCTTCGGGCAGCTGTCGCACCTCGGGGGCGGCACGGCCACGGCGGTGGTGCTGCTCTTGTTCCTGGCCGCCAGCGGCAAGTCGGCCCAGATCCCATTGTTCAACTGGCTGCCCGACGCCATGGAAGGTCCCACCCCGGTCTCGGCCCTCATCCACGCCGCCACCATGGTCACGGCCGGGGTCTACCTGCTGTGCCGCATGAACCCGGTGTTGCACCTGTCGAACACCGGCTCGCTGGTCGTGGCCACCATCGGCGTGGTGACGTCCTTCGTGGCGGCCACCATCGCCTGCGCGCAGCAGGACATCAAGAAGGTGCTGGCCTTCTCGACCGTGTCGCAGATCGGCTACATGATCCTGGCCGTCGGCACGCGGGGCCTACATCGCGGCCATCTTCCTCATGGTCGCCCACGCCTTCTACAAGGGCCTGCTCTTCTTGGGGGCGGGATCGGTCATCCACGGGCTCCACGACGAGCAGGACCTCAAGCGGATGGGCGCCATCCGGCGCTACATGAAGTGGACCACCGTCACCTTCACCATCGGCTTCCTGGCCATCGCCGGGATCCCGCCGCTGTCCGGCTTCTGGGCCAAGGGCGACGTGCTCGACAACACCTTCGCCCACTACAAGGTGCTGTGGGCTCTCGGCCTCGTCACCGCGGTGCTCACCGCGTACTACATGAGCCGACTCGAGATCCTGGCCTTCGGTGGCAAGGCGCGCTTCGAAGAGCCCGGTCCTCACGGCGAGCCGGCGTTGGCCGAGCCGCACGAGTCGCCGTGGATCATGCGGATCCCCCTCATCGTGCTGTCGGTCTTTGCCTTCTTCGCCGGCGTGCTCGACCTGCCCTGGGTGCACACGCGCGGCCTGAGCGAGTTCCTCGCCCCGGTGTTCGGCACCAACCTCTACAACGACCACCTGGGTGACGCGCCCATGTGGTACCTGGCTGTCGCCGACATCGCCGCGGCGTTCGCCGGCGTGATCATCGCCTGGTGGCTGTGGCGGGGTGACGAGGTGTACCAGCCGAAGCTGGAGCCCGCGTTCTTGCAGCGCGTCTGGTACTGGGACGACTTTTACGACACCGTCATCGGACGCCCCAGCCAGCGGCTGGCCACCTACTGCGCCTGGGTGGTCGACACCCGCGTCATCGACGGCGCCGTCAACGGCACCGCCCACCTGGCCCGGGTCACGGGCTCGGCGGCGCGCCGGCTGCAGACCGGCTACGCCCGCAACTACGCGCTGGGGATCGCCATCGGGATGGCACTGATCATCGGGTTCATGCTGAGCAGGGTGTGGTGGGGCTGATGCACCACACCGTCCCCTTCCTCACGTTGCTCATTCTGGTGCCGGCCGCCGGGGCCGGGGTCCTCGCGCTCCTCGGCCTGGACCGTCGCCTCCCGCGCGAAGTCCCCTTCATCGTCGCCCTGGTGACCTCGCTCGTCACCCTCGGGTTCGCCATCGCCGCGCTGGCCGCCATGAAGGTGCACGACGGCGGGTTCCAGCTGGTGTCGAACCACCAGTACACCGGGTCCAGCCTCGGAGTGCACTGGTACCTGGGCATCGACGGCATCTCGCTCTTCCTGGTGCTGCTCACCGCCGTGCTGTTCCCGCTCACCGTGGTACTCGGGCGGGACCGCGAGAACCCGCGGGTCTACTTCGCCTGGATCCTGCTGCTCGAGGCGGCGGTCATGGGCAGCTTCCTCTCCCTCGACCTGCTCGTCTTCTTCTTCATGTTCGAGCTGACCCTGGTGCCGGCTTACTTCATCATCGCCGGCTGGGGACATCAGCGGCGGGCCTACGCGGCGGTGAAGTTCTTCCTCTACACCTTCTTGGGCTCGGCCTTCCTCCTGGTCGGGATCCTGGCCCTCGCCTTCATCCACCAGTCGCAGTACCACTACCTGACCTTCTCGCTCGGGCCGCTCATGCAGACGCACCTGACCGGGACGGAGGGCGTGCTGCTCTTCCTGGCCTTCACGGCCGCCTTCGCGGTGAAGGCCCCGCTGTTCCCGCTGCACACCTGGTCGCCCGACGCCTACACCGAGGCGCCCGAGGAGGGCTCGGTCGTGCTGTCCGGCGTCCTGGCCAAGCTCGGCACCTACGGCATCATCCGCTTCGACCTCAGCCTGTTCCCACAGGCCACGCGCACGCTGGCCCCGTTGGTCCTCACGCTGGCCGTGATCGGGATCGTCTACGGCGCCGTGGTGGCCTGCGCCCAGCGCGACATGAAGCGGCTGGTGGCCTACTCCTCCCTGGCCCAGATCGGGTTCATCGCGCTGGGCACCGTCGCGCTCAGCTCGCAGGGGCTGGCCGGCGGCGTCCTGCTCATGTTGAACCACGGGCTGATCGTGGCCGCCCTGTTCATCCTCATCGGTTTCCTCTACCAGCGGCGCGGCACCTGGCAGACCGGCGAGCTGCGCGGGCTCCAGAAGGCGGCACCGGTCTTCGCCGCCGTGTTCACGGTGGCCATGCTGGCCTCCATCGGTGTGCCGGGCCTCAACGGCTTCGTGAGCGAGTTCCTCGTGCTGTCGGGCACCTTCATCACGCACCGCTGGTGGGCCGTGGTGGCCGTGCTCGGCGTCATCGTGGCCGCGATCTACCTGTTGTGGGCCTACCAGCAGGTCTTCCACGGCGAGCCGCGCACCGAGGCCGACGCCACGACGCCCGACCTCGTCACTCTCGAGCGGGTGATCATGGCTCCGCTCGTCATCCTGATCGTCTTCCTCGGCGTGTACCCCAAGCCCGTGCTCGACCGCATCAACCCGTCTGTCCAGCAGCTCATCGCCCACGTCGAGTCGGTGACGGGCAGTCCGACGCAGCCGCCCGTGGCCGCCAAGGGTCCGGCCGGGGCCAACCAGGCCGGCGCCGGCAACGCCGCCTACAGCACCGACACCGGCAACGCCGGCAACGCCATCGCGGGGTTGCCGAAGTGAACAAGGTCCACGCCGCCGCTCACGCCGCCGCCCACTCGGCGGGCTCCATCACGGTGCCGCCCATCCGCTGGCTGTCGATCCTGCCCGTGGTCATCATGATCGGCGGGGCGGTTGTGCTCCTCGGCGTCGCCTCGCTGGTCCGCCGCCCGCTCCGGGTCACCGTGAGCACGGTGGCCACCGTCGTGATCTCCGGGTCCGCCCTGGGCGCGGCGCTGTGGCAGTGGTCGGACGTGCAGGATCACGGCCCGCACACGTACATCGCGCAAGCCGTGGTCATGGACGGCTTCAGCGTGCTCGTGACCATGCTCGTGTCGGTGGCCATGCTCCTCATCGCGCTGGTGGCCGACGGCTACCTGCGCCGCGAGGGCATCCAGGGTGCGGAATTCCACGTGCTGGCCATGGTGTCCGCGGCCGGGGCGATGGTCATGGGGATCGCCAACGACCTCATCATCGTGTTCCTCGGCCTCGAGATCCTCTCCATCGCCCTCTACGTGCTCGCCGCCTTCAACTACCGGCGGGCCGCCTCCGGCGAGGCCGCGCTCAAGTACTTCATCCTGGGCGGCTTCTCCTCGGCCATCTTCGTGTACGGCATCGCGCTGACCTACGGGGCGACCGGGTCGACCAACCTGACCCAGATCGGCGACTTCCTGTCCCGCAACGTCCTGGTGAGCAACGGTCTGCTCCTGGCCGGCATCGCCCTACTCATCGTGGGCTTCGCCTTCAAGATCGCCGCCGTGCCGTTCCACATGTGGACCCCCGACGTGTACCAGGGGTCCCCGTCGCCGGTGACCGGGTTCATGGCCGCGGTGGCCAAGGCGGGGGCCTTCGCCGCCATGCTGCGCGTGCTGCTGTCCTCGTTCGGCGTGATGTCGGCCGACTGGCGACCCATCGCGTACGGCCTGGCCGTGCTCTCGCTCGTCCTCGGTGCCTTCGTCGCCCTGCGCCAGCGCGACGTCAAGCGGATGCTGGCCTACTCCTCGATCAACCACGCCGGGTTCATCCTGCTCGGAGTGGTGGCCGGCACGGCCCGGGGCGCCAGCGCCTCGCTGTACTACCTCTTCGTGTACATGTTCATGGCGATCGGCAGCTTCGCCGTGGTCACCGTGTTGGGCCGCGCCGGTGACGCCGATCACGACCTGTCGCGCTACCGCGGCCTGGCCGGGCGTCAGCCGGTCCTGGCGCTGGCCTTCGCCGTGTTGCTCCTGGCCCAGGCCGGTGCGCCCTTCACCACCGGCTTGTGGGCCAAGGTGCAGGTCGTCTTCGCCGTCGTCGACGTGGGCTACTACCCGCTGGCCGTCATCGCCATGGTCACCGCCGTGGTGGCGGCCTACTTCTATCTGCGGGTGGCGGTGCTCATGTACGCCGGCGGCGGGCTGGGCGAGGACGAGGGCGGCACCCAGGGTTCGGCCGCCCTGGGCGCCGGGGACGACATGGTGGGCGGCAGCCTGATCGAGATCGTCGGCGCCGCGGGCCGTGCCGACGGCGCGGCCGGGCCCGGCGGGCTGCCCTGGGCCACACCGGCGTCGGTGGCGGGGACGGTGACCACCTTGAACGAGCAGATCCTGCTGGCCGGCGAGGGCGCCGACCAGTCGGAATCGCCTGAGGGGGCCGCGCCGACCGGGGAGCCGCCGGCGCGGGAGGGAGCCCCGGTGCTGAGCACCCTGGCCATCGCCCTCTGCACGGCGATCACCGTTCTCTTCGGCGTGTGGCCCGAGCCGTTGGTGAGCTTCGCCCACCAGGCCACCCTTGTGTTCTTGCCGCACTGATCCGCCGCACCCCGGCGGTGGCGGCCCGCACGCCGCCGTCTCCACCGGCCGCCGGGTCAGGTGCCGAGCGGGCTCGCCTGCACCCGTCCGCGCCGGATGGCGGAGACCAGCTGGGCGTGGTCACGGTCGTTCTGGTCGGCGTAGCGCTGCGCGAAGGTGCGCAGGGCGTCGGTGAAGGTGTCCCCCTTGCCCATGTAGGCGTCGATGGCCACCGGATCGCCCGAGCGGGCGTGCGCCCGCGCCAAGGTGTTGCCGCAGGCGGTGGCGAACCGGGCCAGGACGGGCGCGATGAGGTCCGTGGTGGGGATGATCTTCATGTCGCGGTACTGGCGCACGTAGAAGTCGCGGCCCCCCATCGAGCTCCAGCCCACGAAGATGTCGGTGGCGCTCTGGACCATCCGCTTGCCGGCGACCACCCGCTGGCCGTGGTTGGGGTGGTCGCTGGTATACGTGTGGGACTCGTAGACGGAGGGCCCGGCCTGTTTGCACTGGAGGAAGAGCGGGTCGGCGCCCGAGCGCCCCTCGAGCAGGACGAGGTAGACCACCATGCCGACGCTGCCCACCCCGACGACCTGGCGGACGACGTCGACCGCGGTGAAGCGCTCGAAGAGCGCCCGGCGGTCCTCCTGGAGGGTGGCGCGGTAGCCGGCCAGCAGCTCGTCGACGATCGCCTCCTGCTCCGCGTCGTCGATCGTGACCCGCAGCGGGGGCCGCGCGGAGATCCGCGGCCGGCCGTCGGCTGCCGTGGTCAGCTTGGCGAAGGCGCCGCGACTCGTGCGCGTGCGCTTCCCCTTCTCGATCACGACCGCCACCTCGCCGCGGTCGGCCGGCTCGAAGAAATCGACGAACCGGTCCGCCTGCATGCCGTCGTACCAGATGTCGATCTCGGGCATGGTGGCGTAGCGGCGCATGCGGCGCCGGTAGGCGTCGATCGCCGCCCGCACGGCAGTGTCCGCCCTGGCGCTCTTGAGCCCGTTGGCCCGTGCGGCCACCACCAGGCTGGCGGCCAGCCTGGCCACGTCCCACTCGAAGGGTCCCGGGAGCGTCTCGTCGAAGTCGCGCAGGTCGAAGTTGAGGTTCCGTTCCGGCGTCGCCCACAGACCGAAGTTCAGGACGTGGGCGTCGCCGCAGAGCTGCACCTCGAGCCGGCTGTGGGGCCACGAGGCCAGGTCCGCCGCCATCACGGCGGCCGCGCCCCGGTAGTAGTTCCACGGGGACAGCGCCATGCGGTGATGGCGCAGCGGGACGACCTCGGGGAGCCGGAGCGCGCTCTGGGCGAGGACCGTCTCGACGGCGTCGTGGCCACGGGCCGACTCGTCCCAGTCGGCCAGCCCGTCACGGGGTGCGAGGACGCGGCTCTGACGGCCGGTGGCGCGCCGCTCCCGGGTGGTGGCCGCCAGGTCGTGGCGTGCCGCCACCGGCGTCGGGGCAACGGGGGGGGTCTGGCTCACGGAGCGATTCTGCCCCAGGTCTTCAGGACCTTCTCCTCTGCCTCGGCTCCGCCACCGGCCTTACCGTCGAATTGTCGCCTCGTAGAGGAGGAAGACATGGACCGAACCAACGACGAGAGCACCGCCGAGACTGAGACTGAGACCGAGACCACCGAGCGCCAGGGGGCACGCCAGCGGGTCACGGCGAAGCGTGACTTCGTGTCGCATGCCGTCGCCTTCGTGGTGGTGAACTCGTTCCTCGTCCTCGTCTGGGCCGTGACGGGAGCGGGCTACTTCTGGCCCGTCTGGGTCATCGGTGCCTGGGGCATCGGCCTCGTGCTCCACGCCTGGGACGTGTACTGGCGTCGGCCCGTGACCGAGGCCGACGTCGACCGCGAGCTCAACCGCATGCACCACTGAGCCGGGCCGCGGGCCCGGTCACGTGACGCGGCGGCGCTCGTCAGCGCCGGGGCTCCGCTTTGCGCGCTTCGAGGGGGGAGCCGTCCTCGGGGTGCGCGCCCGCCCCGTTCACCCCGTTGCTCAGGTTCGCAGCGTCGGCATCCATGGCGGTGAGCACGTCGTCGAGCCGGGTCGACCCCTGCTTGGTCGCCCGCGTCGTCAGCAGCCGACCGATCACCGGGATCTCGGTGAGCGACTCGGCCCGCATGATCTGCACCGCGACGGGGACGAACTGCTCGGCCGAGTCGAAGACGATGTACCGGGGGATCCAGCGGGGCTCGTACTTGGCGTTGAACTTCCACAGCGACTCGATCTGCAGGGCGCCCGAGAGCCGCCTGAGCGCCCACCGCTCCACGCGCTGGGTCATGCCGTCGCCCCACTCGCCCTCGAGGATGGAGCGCATCGCCGCGAAGTTGAGGCTGAGCCCCTTCATCTCGCGCTCCTTCAGATGGGTGATGGTCGAGCAGAGCGCGAAGTCGAGCAGGCCGTTGGGGTGCTCGCCCGGGTCGCGGCGCATCAGGTCGAGGGAGTAGCCGCCGATGGCCGGCGACGGCACGAACTGGCACATGGCGACCGGCGTCCCATCGGGGTCCGCCACGAGCGTGAGGAGCAGGTCGCTGTCGCGGGGGTCGCACAGGCGCCCGAGCGTCATGGAGAAGCCGCGCTCGTGCTCGCCCCGACGGTTCTTGCCGAGGAGCTTGGCCAGGCCTGCGGCGTCCGCCGGGTCGAGGCGGGCCGGATCGAGGAACCGCACCGTGTAGCCGTAGCGAGCGACACGGTTCACCGCCTGGCGCAGGCCTTTCATCTTGCCGCCCTCGAGCGAGAAGGTCCGGGGGTCCACGACGGCCTCGTCACCGATGTACACGAAGTGCATGCCCGACGACTGGTATGTGGGCAGCCACTCCTCGCTGGCGCCCATGAGGCCGAGGCCCCAGCCGTTCTGGTCCACGTAGCGCCGGAACGAGTCCCACACGTGCGCCCGTTCGGAGAACGGCCCGATCGGGTCGGGGGAGACGAGGCACACCCCGCCGAGGACCGCGTAGGCCACCACGGAGTCACGGTGGAAGAACCACTGCTTGTCGTCGCGCAGAGCGAAGTAGTCGAGCGTGCCGGTGCCGTGACGGCGCACGATGTCCCGCGCCCGCAGCTCGGCGGCCCGTCGCCCGATGATGGCGCGCCCGGCCGACAGTCGGCGGTCGACCACGGGACGTGTCAGGAGGTAGAGCGCGACGACGATGAGGCACAGGCCGACGGCCAGGAGGCTGATGGACACGTAACGGTTGATGTGCGGGGGGAAGTGGACCGTACTCAGGCCCACCAGCCGCTCGGCCGACCCGAGCAGGACGTGCGGCCACCCGGGCAGATGGTTGTGGCGGACCCGCCCCGCCACCTCGACGGCCAGGAACCCGCCGAGGGTGGCCACCACACCGCCCACGGCGAGGATGGCGAACGCCGTGACCAACGTGGCCGGCTCGGTGTCGGCGCGGAAGCGCTCACGCTCGACGACCAGCAGGATCAGGACTCCGCCCGACAGCAGGAGCGTCACGACGCCGGCGTCGTGGATCAGGTGCAGCGCGAGCGAGGTGGCCAAGAGCCCCACGGCCACCACCCACGAGCGTCGTTGCCCCTTGAGGATGCCCCGCGAGAGCATGATCATGCCGATGCCCGCGATGGCGGCCAGCGCGCCGGCGGCCTGCACGACGCTCAGGGGCAGGTATCCCGCCACCAGGTGCAGGTGCGAGCGCAGTGGGGCGATGACCGACGAGAGCAGCGTCACGATGCCGGCCACGAAGAGGGACACGGCGGCGACTCGCCGGATGCGGCGCACCCGGATGCGGTCGGCGGCCACCTCGGGCGCCGGCGGCCACGAGGCGCCGTTGGGCCAGCCGGCGGCCAGCTCGGGGTGCAGGTCGGCGGCGCGCGAACGCCCCTTGACCACGCTGTCGGCCGTGGCCAGGCGCTCACCCAGCGTGGCCAGGGGCAGGTCGGCCTCGGCCAGGTTGAGGCGCACGTGCAGGTCCGCGCCGGTCTCGATCTCGAGGGTGGACTCCTGGCGGTGGTGCAGGAACGTCGGCGGGAGCCCGACCCGCCCGCGGTGCTCACGCACCACCTCGGACGTGGCCCCCGGGCAGGCGAAGAACCCGGTGTCGAGATGTGTGAGCTCGGGCACCAACGCGCCGCCGACCACCATGCCGCTCGCACCGGCGTCCACGGCATCCCTGGTCACGTCCAGCGCGTCGGCCCCGCCCACGTCGAGCTGGTCGTGTGCCACCGGGCGTCCGCCCGCCGTGCCCCTGGCCCAGGGCCGCGGGAGCCCGTCGCCTCCGAGCGCGCGCCAGATGCCGCGCGACGTGAGGGCCACGACCAGCGCCAGCACGGTCAGGATCACGGCCGCGATGACCGCCGTGACGATGACCCGGGAGAACCACGTGGCCGCGTAGGCGCGGTTGAGAGCCTGCTGCTGGCGCGGAGACCGGAAGATCCGCCCGAGCGCGTCGATCACGAAGTCGACCCGCAGCAACAGCGCGATGGCCGCCAGGGCCAGCGGCGGCATCCAGAGGTAGCGGCGCAGCCGGCGGTAGAGCAGGCGCGACGTCACGAAGCGCCGGGCCAGGCGCGGGTCCTCCAGGCGCTCCATGCCGGTGAGCCAGGGCCGGTCCTCGGTCGGGCCCGTGTCCACCGGCGCCGTGGCGTCGGGGCGCTGCGAGCCGGTGCGCACGAGGACGGTCCGGGTGCCCGCGCCGGTCTCGCAGACGAGGTCGATCCCGGTGCGCACCGCGACCCCGTGCTCCTCGAGGGCCTGCTCGAGCGCGGGGTCGCGTTCGTCGGGGCGACGACCGCCACCACCCGCGAGTCGTCGCGGCGCGAGAAGGCCCGCAGCGCGTCGGTCAGCTCGGGATGGCCGGCCAGAACGGCGGCCGAACCCGGTTGGGCGGTGCCGTCGCACCCGGGCGCCACCAGGCGGCCGCACAGCACCAGGATGCCGGGGCCGTCCCACTCTTCGAGGCGGTGCGCCACGTCGGTGCAGGCCGCCCGCGAGCTGGCGCTGGGCTCGGTGGGGAGGAGGAGGTCGCCCACGATCTCCACCCGGCGCCCGAGGGCGACCGGGAGGGCCTCGGGTGCTTCACCTCCGCTCGGCGCCGTGTCGGCCGCCCCGGTGTCGACCTCTGGTCCCATGTGGCGTCCATCGTGTCACCTGGCGGGCCCCCCGCCACTCCTCCTCTGGGTGGATCCGCTCCGACCGCAGGTGGAGGGAACGTCGTTAAGCTGGGCTTTCGTGTCCACGACAGCGCCGCGGGGTGAGAGAACCAACTGGACCTGGCGGGTCGGGACGCCGCACCCGGGGGGACCCGCCGTGGTGTTCGACATCGACGGTGTCCTCTCCGACGCCGCCGGCCGGCAGCACTTCCTCGAGCACGGGCGGCGGGACTGGACGGCCTTCTTCGAGGCGTGCGGCGACGACCCGGTGATCGAGGAGATCGCCCGTCTGCTGGAATTGCTCGACCCCTCGCTGGCTGTGATCCTCCTGACCGGGCGGCCGCACCGGGTCCAGCCCCAGACGTTGGCCTGGCTGCACCGGTACGGGTTGCGCTGGGATCTCCTCGTCATGCGGGCGCGCGGCGACTACGGCCAGGTCACCGACTTCAAGTCCGCGGTCGTGGCGCAGCTGCGGTCACACGGGTTCGACCTGCGGCTGGCCTTCGAGGACGACCCGTCGAACCACGCCATGTACGTGGCGGCGGGCGTGCCCTGCGTCTACATCCACTCCGGCTACTACGAATAGCGCCGCTGGCGGGTCCAGCCGGCGCCGAGCGCGACCGCGGCCAGGGCGAGCGCGGGGAGGTCGCCCCAGTGGTCGTAGGGCGTCATGCCGTCGCGCAGGGCCACGGCGGCGCTGAGCACCTGGCGCCGGCCGAGGGCACTGCGCGAGACGACCACCCCTCGCTGGGTGACGACCGCGCTGTAGCCGGTGGGCGACGCCTGCACCAGGTCGCGCCCCGCCGACACGGCCTGGGTGGTCGCGGCCGCCAGCTCCTGGGAGGGCACCTGCGACGTGGCGTAGGACGAGGTGTTGGTGGGGACGGCCAGCAACTGTGCGCCGGCCCGAACCGAGGCGCGGCTGCGGTCGGCGTAGAAGACCTCGAAGGAGACGAGGAGGCCGAGCGGCGCCGCCGGCGTCCGCAGGAGACCGCTGCCGTGACCCGGCACGGCGTCGAGGGGCACTCCCGACAGGCTGGCCAGGTGGGCCACCGCGGACCGGAAGGGCACGTACTCGCCGAACGGGACGCGGTGGACCTTCTCGAACACGCCCACCACGTGCCCCCGGGGGCCCCAGGCGACGATCTCGTTGCGGAACGTGCCGGGTGGACCCGGCTCGGTGACGCCGACCACCAACGTGGTGCCGAGGCGCGCCGCGATCCGGCCCAGCTGGGTCGCTTCGGGTGATCCGGCCAACGGGTGGTCGAGGGCCACGACGTCCTCGGGCCAGAGCACCAGCTGGGGCGATCGGCCGGGCGGTGTGTGGGCGGCAACCGCCGACGTGGCGGCCAGCTGCGCGCGGTACACGGCGGCCGGCGGGACCTGCTCCTTGCTCAGGCCGCGTCTGCCCCCTCCTTGCACCAGGGCCACCCGCAGCGTCCGCACGGGGGCGCCCCCGTCGGGCGCCACGGCGCCCGCGGCCACCAGGACGGCCACGGCGCCGGCGGCGGCGAGGGCGCCCAGCACCGATGGGGTGGCGCCCCGCTGGGACGCGTGCGCGCCGCGGCGGCCGAGCCGGGCGCCGGCCCAGGCGGCGAGCGTGGCCAGGGCCACTCCTCCGGCGTAGACCCCGGCGGTGACGAGGAGAGGCCCACCCAGGCGGGCCAGCTGCAGCAGCGGTCCGTCGGCCTGGCCCAGGAACACGCCGCCCAGCGGGAGCCCACCGAAGGGCCAGCGCATGCGGAGCGCCTCGGCGAGCGTGCACGCGCCCACGAATCCGAGCGCGCGGCCCCGGACCGGCGGTGTGGCAGCGGCGGCAGCGGCGACGAAGAGCGCCTCGATGAGGATCAGGACCAGCCGCGCCGTACCAATTGAAGGTGCGGGCCCAGAACAGGCCCACCGCGTAAGCGCCCAGACCGGCCAGCCAACCCGCCCAGGCACGGGTGCGCACCGGTAGTCCTGCGAGCCGCCAGTAGAGCAGCGCCGCCCCGGCCACGCCGAGCGGCCACCAGCCCCACGGGGGAAGCGAGAACGCGAGGAGGATCCCTGCGGCCACCGACGGAGCCGCCACGCGCGCCCCGTCGTCGGCGGCGCGCTCACGACAGGGAGCGTGCGGCCGCCCGGCCGCTGGCGATGCACGCGGGGATGCCCACGCCGTGGTACGCCGACCCGGCCACGGCCAGGTGGCCCAGGCGCCGCCACCGTCGCCTCGACGCCGGCCGTGCGCAGCAGGTGGTGCACGTGGTACTGGGGCAGGGCGTGATCGTGGCGCACCACGGCCACCTCGAGCGGCTCGCCGGATACGCCGAGGAGCTCACCCAACTCCTCCCAGGCGCGCCCGGCCGCCTCCTCGTCGCTCCACGCCGCCGGGCGCTGGTCGTCCATCCTCCCCAGTGACGCGCGCAACAGCACGTCCCCGTCGTCGCGCGAGGTGGGGCCACTTGCGATCGAGGAACGTTGCCGCGGTGACCGCCCACGCGTCGCGGCCCTTGTGGGGGCTGTGGCGCGGCACCAGGAACCCGGTGCCGTACAGCGTCTTGGGCACGTGACCGGGATCGGCCCGGAAGGTCACGACGGCGGCCGAGGCGTAGTCGATGGCGCGCAGGAGGCTGGCGGCCTCGTCGTCGTGCGCCTCGAGGAGGGCGGCGGTCACCGGTGCCGGCGTGGCCAGCACCACCGCGCCGGCCGTCAGCGTGTCGCCACCCGCCCGCACCGTCCACCCGTCGCCACCGCGCCCGAGGTGCTCGACCGGGCTCGAGAGGCGAAGGTCGACGCCACGGGCACGCAGCGCGTCGCCGAGGGCACCGACGAGCGAGGCCATGCCGTCGCGCAGCCCATAGAACAGCGGCGGTGCCTCGGCCTCCGGGTCGGCGTCGGGTGCCGGCATCGGCGCCGACACTTCGTTGCGCAGGGCGCGCATGAGGGAGCCCCGACGCCCCGCCGCGGCGAGGAGTGGGGGGAAGGCAGCTGCCGCGGACATGTCGTCGACGGACCCGGCGTAGATGCCGCCCAGCATGGGATCGACCAGTACGTCCACCACCCGCTGCCCCAGCTTGCGCGCCACGAGGGGTCCCACCGACCGGTCGCCGATGGGGCCCCGGACGTCGGGACGCGGGAGCAGGGCGTCGCGGGCCAGGCCGAGATCCCCTCGCAGCCCGAGCACGCCCGAGCGCGCCGAGGGCCAGAACCGGGTGGGGATCCCCATGGCGTGCCCCTCGGGCAGCGGGCGCAACCGGCCGCGGGCCCACACCGAGGCGCCGCGGGCGCCGACCGGCATCAGGTCGCCGCCCAGTCCGAGCTCCCGGGCCAACTCCGAGGCCTCGGGCCGCCGGGCCAGGAAGCCGTCGGGACCCATGTCGACGGCGCGGCCGGCGAAGGTCTCGGTGCGAAGGGGGCCGCCGAGGCGACCCGACGCCTCGAGCACCACGACCGTGGGCGCGTCGCCGCGCCGCACCTGCCCTCCCGACAGCTCCCATGCGGCGGCGAGACCGGCGATGCCGCCGCCGACCACGATCACCCGGCGCCCTGCTGCCCGCGCCGGCTCGGCCGCCGCCGCGCCCTCCCCGGTCGCGTCCCCCGTGACCGTCATGGACTGCCCGGCGGCACGCCCGCTGTGTCCGCCGTGTCCGTCGTGTCCGCTGCGTCCGCAGCCCGGTCCGCCGCCTCCGCAACCCGGTCCGCCGCGACGACCACACCGGCGAGCACACCGACGAACGCCGGATCGTCGTTGAGCGAGGCCGTGCGCGCGTAGGACAGCCCGCACTCGGCCGCCACCGCGGCCAGCTCGACGTCGAGGTCGTAGAGGACCTCCAGATGGTCGGCCACGAACCCGACCGGGCAGGACACCACCGCGTCTGCCGCGTCGTCGGCGGCGATCCGGCGCACCACGTCACGCACGTCAGGGCCGAGCCAGGGTTCCGGGGTGCGCCCCGCGCTCTGCCATGCCACCTCCCATCCGACACCCGACCCGTCCAGCCCGGCGGCGTCGGCCACCAGCCGGGCGGACGCCGCCAGCTGCTCGGGGTAGTCGTCACCCGCGGCGCGGATGCGTTCGGGGAGGGAGTGCGCGCTGAACACGACCCGGGCCCGGCCGGTCACGGCGGCCAGCGCGTCGGCAACGCGGGCCGCCAGCAGCGCGACCAGGCCTGGCTCGGCATACCAGGGGCCGACGGGCACGAACGGCGTCGACCCGAGGGCGGCCGCAGCACGGTCGAGGTACTCCTGTGTGCCCAGGGTCGAGGAGTGGGGCGCGAGCACGAGGCCGACGACGCCGCGCGTGGCCGGCCGCGGCCAGCGTGGCGGCCGCCTGTTCGATCAGTGGCTCGGTGTGCTTGGCTCCGAGGGCGACGGCGAAGTGACCGGGCGCCGCCGACTCGAGCTCGTGGCGGATGCCCGCGACCTGCGCGGCGGTCCGCTCGGCCAACGGCGAGGTGCCCCCAATGGCGTCGTAGCGCGCCTCGAGCTCGGCCAGTTGCGCCGGCTCGGGCGGGCGGCCGCGCCGGATGCGCGTGTAGAAGGGGAGGATCTCGGCACGCGACGCCGGGGTTCCATGCGCCATCACGAGGACGCCCGTGGTCACGCCGCCCCTTCGGCGACCGGCCCCGACGACGGGGCTCCGTCCTGGGCCGACTCGGCGTGCACGAGCTCGACCACCCGTGCCAACACCGACGGATCCGTCTCGGGCAGCACGCCGTGGCCGAGGTTGAAGACGTGCCCGAGCCGCGTCCCGGGCCCACCGGGGCTGGCGGCGGCGGCGGCGCTGAGCACCGCCCGCGTGGCGTCGGCCACCACGGGCCAGGGGGCCAGGCACAGGGCGGGGTCGAGGTTGCCCTGCAACGCGTGGTCCGGCCCGACCCGCCTTCGCGCCTCGTCGAGCGGGACGCGCCAGTCGACGCCCACGACGTCCGGCCCGGCCGCGGCCATGAGCCCGAGGAGCTCGCCGGTGCCCACGCCGAACAGGATGGTGGGGACGCCGAGGTCGGCCACTCCCTCGAGCACGGCCCGCGTGGCCGGCAGCGCGAAGCGGGCGTACTCGTCGGGGGCCAGCGCGCCGGCCCAGCTGTCGAAGAGCTGCACGGCCTGGGCGCCGGCCTCGATTTGGGACCGCAGCGAGGCCACGGCCATGGCGGCGAGCCGCCCGGTCAGCTGCTCCCAGAGGGCGGGTTCCCCGTGCATGAGCGCCTTGACCCGGGCGAACGTGCGCGAGGGGCCGCCCTCGACTGCGTAGCTGGCCACGGTGAAGGGCGCGCCGGCGAAGCCGACGAGCGCCGTGCCCGACCCGTCCAGCTCGCGACGCACCAGCCGTACCGTCTCGGCCACCGACGGGGCGTCTTCGTCGGGCACGAAGTCGCGCAGGCGGCGCAGGTCCGCGGCGGAGCGGAACGGCCGGGCCACCACCGGGCCGCGTCCCGGTTCGACGTCGACGCCGAATCCGATGGCGTGCAGCGGCACCACGATGTCGGAGAACAGGATGGCCGCGTCGACGCCGTATCGGTGCACCGGCTGCAGCGTGAGCTCCGCGGACAGCGGGGCATCGGCGATGGCACCGAGGATGGAGCCCGCACCTCTGGCGGCCCGGTACTCGGGAAGCGAACGCCCGGCTTGGCGCATGAACCACACCGGCGTGTGGGCCACGGGCTCGCGCCGGCAGGCGCGCACCAGGGCGGGCTGGGCCTCCGCCGCGCCGTTCACCCGCTCGTCACCCCAGCGGCTCTATGACGACCGCCGTCCCGTAGGCGCAGATCTCGGTCCAGTTGCCGCCCATCTCGGACGTGTCGAACCGCATGGCCAGGACGGCGTTCCCGCCCCGGGCCTCGGCCTCGACCACCATGCGGTCGATCACCTCCTGGCGGCTCAGCTGCAGGTTCTTGGTCATGCCCTTGAGCTCGCCCCCGGCCAGCGACTTGAAGGCGGCGCCGAACTGGGACCCGACGTTGCGGGAGCGGACGGTGAGCCCGAACACCTCGCCGAGGACGGAGGTGACCTTGTAGCCGGGCACGTCGTTCATGGTCGAGATGAGCATGTCGGTCCTTTCGACCCCTCCGGTGCGGCTCATCGTAGGCGTCGTGGTCCCGGTGCCCGGGCTCGTGGGCCACGTCTAGAATCGAACGCTCCCCCTGGGGGCACGGGGAGGAAGGGGAACGGTGCCGGAGCAGACCGATCTGCAAGATGAGCAGGAATTCCTCGACCGCGCCTATGACGGTCTGGAGTTCATGCGGGGTGAGGCGCGCCAGATGCTCGAGGGTGTGCTCGACCTCGGTCGGGGCGGCACGTTCCAGTCGCGCACCGAGCGCGACATCGTGGTGCGCACCAGCCTGGCCCGGCTCGAGCAGCTCGACATCGGCGACCAGGCCCTCTACTTCGGCCGCATCGACCGCCTGCCCGAGCCCGGTGACGGCGCAGGCGACTCCTTCCACATCGGCCGGCTCGCCGTCTCGGGGCCGGACCACGAGCCGCTCGTCGTCGACTGGCGGGCCCCGGTCGCCGAGCCCTTCTACCGTGCCACGGGGCTCGACCCGCAGGGCCTGGCCCGGCGGCGCCACCTGGCGGTGCGCGGGCGCACCGTGCTCGGGCTCGAGGACGAGTACTTCGCCGATCTCGCCGGTCTCGCCGACCCTACCCGCGCCCGGGGGGGTGGCGGCGCGCCGGGCACCGACGGCAACGGCGAGGGCGACGCAGACGGCGATGGAGCCGCCAACGGAAAGAGCGAGCGGCTGCTCTCCGACGGCCTCGTGCTCGGCGGCCCGGGCGCGCTGCTGGCCGCGCTCGGGCAGGCCCGGACGGGCCAGATGGGCGACATCGTGGCCACCATCCAGCGCGAGCAGGACGAGATCATCCGTTCACCGTTGACCGGGGTCCTCGTGGTCCAGGGCGGCCCCGGCACCGGGAAGACGGCGGTGGCATTGCACCGTGCCGCGTACCTCCTCTACACCCACCGGTTCCCCCTCGAGCGCCAGGGCGTGCTCGTGGTCGGGCCCAACCCGCTCTTCCTGCGCTACATCGAGCAGGTGCTGCCATCGCTGGGCGAGACGGGGGTGAGCCTGTCGACGGTGTCCGGCCTCGTGCCCGAGGTGCGCGTGCGCGGCGCGGACCGGCCCGCTGTGGCCAAATTGAAGGGCGACGTGCGCATGGTCAAGGTGCTGGCACGCGCCGTGCGCACCCGCCAGCGCCCGCTGCGCCGCGACATCGAGATCCCCTTCGGCGCCGGTGTCCTGCGGCTGCGCTCGCGCGCCACCGAGGAGATCGTGGCACTGGCGCGCCGGCGGCCGGGCACGCACAACGCGCGCCGCCGCTTCGTGGAGTCGCAGGTGCTGCGCGCCCTGGCCGACGACTACCGGTCCCGCCTGGCGCGCGGCGGGGCGGTGCCCTCGGACGAGGTGCCGTCACAGGAGGAGCAGGACGACCTGGCCCAGCGGCTCCGCCGCGTGCCAGAGGTGGCCGAGGCGCTCGACCGCATGTGGCCGCGCCTGTCACCGCACGAGTTCGTCCACGACCTTCTCGGCGCGCCGCCGTTGCTGGCCGCAGCCGGGCGCGGGATCCTCGAGCCCGGCGAGGTGGCGCGGCTGCACCGGCCGCGCAGCAACTCGCTCGACGCCGTGCCGTGGACGGTGGGCGACGCCGCCCTGGTCGACGAGGCGCGCACGCTGCTCGGCCCCCGGCGCCGGCGGCCGTCCCGGACCCAGGGGCGTGCCCGCGAGCGAACGTCGCGCAGCGAGGAGTCCGTCGCCGAGACCGGGTTCTGGCCCCAGGGCCTGGTGCCGTCCCCGGCGCCGGCCGGCGCATCGGCCGGCGGGACCGAGGAGGAGATCCGATCCTTCGGCCACATCGTGGTGGACGAGGTGCAGGACCTCTCGCCCATGCAACTGCGCATGCTGGCCCGTCGCTCGCTCTCGGGCTCCATGACCGTGGTGGGCGACATCGCGCAGGCCACCGGCCCCTGGGCCCCGTCCGGCTGGCCGGACGTGGTGCGCCACCTCAGCCCCCAGCGTCCGCCGCGCCTGGTGGAGCTCACCGTCAGCTACCGCACGCCGGCGGAGGTGGTCGCGGTGGCGGCCGAGGTCCTGGCCGTGGCCGCGCCGGAGATCGCCCCGCCGCGCCCGGTGCGCCAGGCCGGGCAGCGCCCGCGGATCGTGCCCACCAGCCGGGCCGGGCTCGGGGCGCGGCTGGCCGAGCTCGCCCGGGAGGAGGTGGCGGCGGTGGCACCGGGGCGGGTGGCCGTGTTGGGACCCGCCGCGCTGTTGCCCGAGATCACCCGGGCGCTCGACGACGCGGGCCTCGACCCGGTCGACCCGCGCGACCCGGCGGGTGACGGGTTGGCGGCCGGCCTGGTCGTCCTCCCGGCGGACGAGACGAACGGGCTGGAGTTCGACGCCGTGGTCGTGGTGGAACCGTCGCTCGTGGCCTCGGTGGGCGACGAACCGGCCGGCGAGTCCCCGCTCGCGCCCACCGTCCGGGGCCTGCGCACGCTGTACGTGGCCCTCACCCGGCCCACCCGCCGCCTCACCGTGCTGCACGCCGAGCCGCTCCCGGTGGAACTGGGCTGAGCTGCGAATTCAGCCATTCGGGCCCCGTCGCGGGGGCGGGTCGCCCAAGTTGGCGCCGCACGATCCGGGTCGGCTAAAAATGCGCCGTGACCCAGGCAGTCTCGGCGGAGATCACCGTGCCCACCGGGAAGATCGTCCACGACCGCCCGCCGATGCTGGCCATCGGGGTCATGATCTGGCTCGGCTCCGAGCTCATGTTCTTCAGCGGCCTCTTCGCCGCCTTCTTCACCATCCGGGCCAACACCGTCGGGCCGTGGCCGCCGGCCGGGACGGAGCTCGACACCCTGCGAGCGGGCATCTTCACGCTGATCCTGGTGTCGTCGAGCTTCACCATGCAGTACGCCGTGTACCAGACGGAGTGGCGCAAGCGGCACTCGGCCCGGATCTGGATCGTCTGGACGATCCTCCTGGGCACGGTCTTCCTGGGCAACCAGGTCTGGGAGTGGCTCTACAGCCCGACCCGCTGGTACACCAACTCCTACGGCTCGCTCTTCTACATCATGTCGGGCCTCCACGGACTGCACGTCTTCATCGGCCTCGTCGCCATGGTGTTCCTGCTCGGGCGCATGCGTGGTGACATCGGTGGCGACCCTGGTGAGCTCTCCGCCGTGCAGGGTGTCTCGTACTACTGGCACTTCGTCGACATCGTCTGGGTCGGGCTCTACAGTTGCCTGTTCCTCCTCAAGTAGGCATGCCGCGCGCTTCGCAGATACCTGCTCCCCGCACTCCTGCTCGGCGTGGCCGCCCTGGCCTCGCTCGCCGTCTTCCTGCCCGGTGACGGCGCCGGCGCCGCCGGCCACACCGACGCCTCGCAGGTGGTCATCGTCAACGGGACCCAGGTCACGACCCGCGCCTGCGGCACGGTCAACGTCAAGGGCGTGACGGCCTCACGGACCAACGCCGGCAACCCGTTCCTGAGCAGCAACCGCATCTGTATCAACGGCCACCTGATCTCGTACGGCAACCGCTACGTCACCTACGCCAACCCGCCCAAGTCGTTCGTCGACGCCGGCCGCCTCCTTTTCGCCCAGGCGTGCTCGAGCTGTCACGGCAACCGGGCGAACGGCGTGAACCCGGTGGGCCAGGCCACGATCGGCCCCAACCTGGTGGGGGTGGGTGCGGCCACCGTCGACTTCTGGGTCGTGACCGGGCGGATGCCCGCCGCCGACGTCAAGGCGGTCCAGGCCACGCGCCGAACGACGCGCCTGACGCCCCTGCAGGCGCTCGAGCTGGCGGCCTGGGTCAACTCGTTCGACCCGTCGGTGCCGGCCGTGCCCTACCCGCACCTGCAAGGGGCCAACCAGTCGACCGGCCAGAACCTGTTCTCGCTCAACTGCGCCGCCTGCCACACCATCGAGGGGTCAGGTGACTCGCTGGCCTTCGGGACCGTGGCCCCGTCACTGGCGGTGAAGAACCTCACGGCCCAGCAGGTGGCCGAGGCCATCCGGACGGGCCCGGCCAACATGCCTCGCTTCTCGGGCAACCTGACGGACGCGCAGGTGGCCGACATCGTGTCGTACGTCACGGGCCGCCTGCAGCAGCCCACCAACCCCGGCGGCTTCGGCCTCGGCGGCGTCGGACCCGTGGCGGAGGGCTTCGTCGCACTCCTGATCGGCGTCGGCGGCCTAGCCCTGATCTGCTTCTGGATCGGAGAGCGCTCGTGAGCGACGAGCAACACCAACCGTCACGGACCCGGGTGCCCATGCCGGTCGCCGCGCTGAGCGACCCGCACATGGGCGACGCAGCGCGCCACCCGGCCCGGATCGAGAAGCTCGTCGCCCTGATCTTCGTTCTGGCCATCCTCTGCTTCGCCGGCTTCGGGGTCGCCTACTGGCAGAACGCCGACCCCTGGATCCTCGGCGCCACCATCGGTGGCGGCATGCTGCTCCTCGGCTTCGGCCTGACCGCCTGGGGCAAGTACCTCATGCCACAGGGCCCCTTCGTCGAGGAGCGCCACACCCTCGCCTCGACCGCGGACGAGCGCGACGCCATGGCGGCCGCCCTCGTCGAGCGTTCCGCCGTCGTGGTCAAGCGCCGCAAGATGCTCGGCGGCCTCCTCGCCCTGGGTGCGGGCGTGTTCGGGATCGTGGCGCTCTTCCCGCTGCTGCGCTCGCTCGGACCGCTGCCGGCCAACTCGCTCGAGGTGACCGACTGGCGGCGGGGCACCCGGCTGGTCGACGCCGACGGCCGGCCGGTCCGCCGCGGCACCCTGGTCCCCGGCGGGATCATGACCGTCTACCCGGAGGGCACCGTCATCGTGGGCCAGAGCCCGCAGCCGATCATCACCGAGAACGGCCAGGCCATCGACCAGACCGTGCTCATCCGGCTCGGCGCCGAGGATCTCTCGCCGCCGACCATGCCGGGCCGTGAGACGTGGACTCCCGCCGGCTACGTGGCCTACTCCAAGCTCTGCACCCACCTCGGCTGCCCGGTCGGGCTCTACGAGCAGCAGCTCGAGCTGCTGGTGTGCCCGTGCCACCAGTCGATGTTCAACGTGCGCAACGGCGCCGTGCCGCAGTTCGGGCCCGCCCCGCGCCCGCTGCCGCAGCTGCCGCTGATGTTCGACGACCAGGGCTTCCTGGCCGCCCAGGGTGCCTACGACCAGGCCGTCGGGCCGGGCTTCTGGGAGCGCACGACATGACGGACACCGCCACCCCGACCAAGCGCAGCACCAAGGCGGCGATGGGCCCCTTCGGCCACGTCGGCAAGCTGGTCGACGAGCTCGACGACCGGCTGGGCGTCGCCAAGGGCGGCCGCGTCTTCCTGGACAAGATCTTCCCGGACCACTGGTCCTTCATGCTGGGCGAGATCTCGCTCTACTCGTTCATCGTGCTGATGGCGACGGGGATCTTCCTGTCGCTGTACTTCATCCCCTCGACCAACCAGGTCATCTACCCGCTCCACGGCACCTACCCGCCGCTGCGCGGCCAGTGGGTCTCGCAGGCCTACAAGTCCACCGTCGACATCTCCTTCGACGTACGGGGCGGCATGCTGGTGCGCCAGATGCATCACTGGGCGGCCGACATCTTCTGTGGCTCGATCGTCCTGCACATGGGCCGCATCTTCCTGACCGGCGCCTTCCGCAAGCCGCGCGAGCTGAACTGGACCATCGGCATCCTGATGCTGATCCTGGCCATCTTCGAGGGCTTCATCGGGTACTCGCTGCCCGACGACCTGATCTCGGGCACCGGCCTGCGCATCGGCTACTCCATCGCCGAGTCCATCCCACTCGTCGGCAGCTACCTGGTGTCGTTCCTGTGGGGCGGGCGCTTCCCGGGCGACATCATCATCCCCCGGTTCTTCATCATCCACGTGTTGATCATCCCGCTCGTCCTGCTCGGGCTCGTCTCGGCGCACCTGGGCCTGCTGGTGCGCCAGAAGCACACGCAGTTCCCCGGCGAGGGCCGCACCGAGAACAACGTGGTCGGCTCGCCCATGTTCCCGACCTTCATGGCCAAGACGACCGGGTTCCTCTTCATGGTGGCGGCCGTGACGGCGCTCCTGGGCGCCTTCGCCCAGATCAACCCCATCTGGCAGTTCGGGTCCTACGACGCCTCGAAGATCTCCTACGCGGTCCAGCCGGACTGGTACATGGGCTGGCTCGACGGCGCGTTGCGGATCATGCCCTCGTGGGAGTTCGCCGGCTTCGGCCACACCATCCCGTTCGAGGTCGTCCTCCCGGCCGTGGTGTTCCCGGGCTTGATCTTCACCATCTGCCTGCTCTGGCCGGCCCTCGAGCGGCGCTACACCGGCGACAACGAGATCCACAACCTGCTGGACCGGCCGCGCAACCGGCCCAAGCGGACGGCTGCCGGCGTGTCCATGTTCTCGTTGCTGTTCACCCTCCACGCAGCGAGCTCGACCGACGTGATGGCCAACTTCTTCCACGTGTCGCTGAACGCCACGCTGTGGTTCTTCCGCATCGCCGTCATCGTCGTGCCGATCATCGCCTACCTGGTCACCTTCAAGCTGTGCCAGGAGATGCAGGGTGTGCAGGGCATCGGCAAGCGCAAGCGGGCGGTCGTGGTGCACCTCTCCACCGAGGGGGCTTACACCACCACGCCGACGCCGCCCCGGCCCGACGACGTGCACACGGAGCTCGATCCCGAGCCGGTGCCGGTGCGGATCGACGTCGAGCCGCTGTCCAACGGCGGGGTGGGCCTGCCCGAGCAGTCGGGCACGGGCGTCCGCCAGGTCACCCGCTGACCCCACGGCCGGGCCGGGTCCCTGCCCGCGACCTCTGGGTCGCCTTCGAGACCGTCCACGCCGTCACCTACTTCGCGCCCGAGTGTCGCGACGCGCTCGCCGACACCGGGCTGCGCGGCTTCTGGCGGGGCTACTTCGCCGCCCGCGCCGCCCCGATGGGTCGCGTGGGGGCGGGTGTGGTCACGGCCGCCTTCGCCAACTTCGACCCGCAGTTCGTGGCCCGCGCGGTCCCGGGCTGCTGGGAGACGGTGGCGCCGGCGACGGTGTGCCGGGTCCGCGCCATCGCCGCCGCCGAGGCCCTGGGCGAGCTGTGCGGCACCGAGGCCCGCTCGGGCCTCCTGGGCGCGTTGCCGCTGCTGCGGCGGGCCGTGGACGGGTGTACCACCGAGGGCCGGGTGCTCGCCGGTGCCAACAAGACGCTGTGGCCCTCCATCGCCACGGCCCTCGGGACCGGGGGGCTGGGGGAGGCCTGGCAGGCGTGCACGGCGCTGCGTGAGCACCGGGGCGACGGCCACGTGGCCGCGCTCGTCTGCGCGGGACTGGGCGGGGTCGAGTCCCATCTGCTGGCCGGCGCCGCCAAGGGCATCCCGTCGGACGTCCTGCGCGAGGCACGCGGCTGGAGCAGCGCGTCGTGGCAGGCCGCCCTGGCGGCCATGGCCGCCCGTGGCCTGCTGCACGCCGACGGGCGGGTCACCGACGCCGGCCGCATCCTGCACGCCGAGGTGGAGGCGCGCACCGACCGGCTGGCCGAGCCGGCCACCGCGAGCCTGAGCGACGGCGCGCTGGCGGATCTCCACGGCGCCCTGCTCGCCTGTGCGGCCGAGGTGGCCGCCGCCGGTGTGATCCGGTACCCCAATCCCATGGGCCTTCCGCCGGCACCGCGACCCTGAGATCCCGGCGCGCCCGCACCCGGGGCGCCGTCAGGGGGGTGCGGCGGCAAGGAGGCCGGGGAGGTCGGACATCGCCTCGAACACGGCCGTGGCTCCCGCCACCAGCCGCTCCGCCGGGGTGACGCCGCCGGCGTAGGCGAAGACCGACATGTCGGCGGCCCGGCCGGCCAGCACGCCTGCCACGCTGTCCTCCACGACTGCACAGCGGGAGGGCGCCCGGCCGAGGCGTGCTGCCGCGTGCAGGAAGAGGTCGGGCGAGGGCTTGCCCCTTGCGACATCCTCGGTGCTGAAGATCCGGCCCTCGAACCGCTCGAGCAGACCGGTGAGCCTGAGTGAGAAGCGGATCTTCTCGTGCGTGCCGCTCGAGGCCACGCAGGTCGGTGCGTCGATGCGGTCGAGCGCCTCGACGACGCCGTCGACCGGCCGGAGCTCGCGGGTCAGGACGGCGCGGCACGGGGACTCGATCTCGGCCTCCCAGTCCACCGGGCGACCGAGCACCCGCTCGACCTCTGCATGCATGAAGGCGGCAGAGCGCCCGACGAACCGCTGCACGATGTCAGCCTCGGTGACCGGCCACCCGAGTGAGGTGAGGATGGCGGCCTCGGTGCGGACGTTGAGCCGCTCGCTGTCGACGAGGACGCCGTCGCAGTCGAAGACGATGAGGTCGAAGCGACTGTTCACGGGCGCGGCGGCGGCCATCCCGGCACGAGCCCGAGCTCCTTGCACAGCGCGCGCGACGACACCATCTCCCCGGCGTGGCGCCCCGCGTCGGGGTCGTCGGCCAACCAGCCCACCACCTCGCCGGCCACCTCGGGCGGGGCGGGCACGTGGCCGGCCGCGGTGAGCACCTTGTCGGTCCCGGCGGCCCGCATGGACTCGGTGAGGGTGAGGCCCGGTGCGATCGAGAAGGCCCAGATGCCCCGCTCGGCGAACTCCACGTGGCACATGTCGGTTACGCGGTGGAACGCCGCCTTGGCGGCCGCGTAGGCCACGCCCCAGCCGCCGGCGCCGGCGGGGGCCGGCGGGGTGGTGAAGGCGGCCTCGGACAGCATGTTGACCAGGCGACCCTCCCCGCGCTCGAGCATGCCGGGCAGCACGAGCTGGGTCAGGAGCAGCGGGTGCAGGTAGTCGCCGACCAGGCAGCGCTCCGCCAGCTCGAGCGGGAGGTCGAGGACCCGGTCCATGGTGCCCGGTCCCTGGTAGATGGCGTTGTTGACCAGGACGTCGACCCGGCCCATCTCGCCGAGGGCCGTGCGCGCCGCGGCCTCCACCGAGGTCCGGTCCATCAGGTCCATGGGGACCACCAGGCATCGGCGTCCGAGCGCCTCCACGTCGGTCGCCGTCGACTCGAGGCTGCCCGCGATGGGCATGGGCTCGTCGCGCCGCAGCACGCTCGAGGAGTGCGCCCGCCCGTCGCCCTCGTGCACCGTGCGGGCGGTGGCGACCACGTCGAACCCCCGTCCGGCCAGCGCGAGGGCGGCGCAGCGCCCGATGCCCCGGCTGGCCCCCGTCACGAGGGCCACCCGGGTCGCCGGCGCCCCTCCGCGGGCGTCCCCTCCCGTCATCACACACCCACCTCGGCGGGCCGGGCCCCGGTCGTCACGGGCGTCACGGGCGTCACGGGCGTCACGGGCGTCACGGGCGTCACGGGCGTCACGGGCGTCACGGGCGTCACGGGCGTCACGGGCGTCACGGGCGTCATGGTAGGCGTGGCACCATCGCGAGGTGCGAGTCGAGCGCAGCTTCGCCTTCGTGGACGTCTCCGGCTTCACCGCGCTCACCGAGCTCGAGGGGGACGAGCGGGCGGTCGACGTCCTGACGGCCTTCCGGTCGCTGTTGCGGGACATCTGCTCGCGGCGCGGCGTGCGCATCGCCAAATGGCTCGGTGACGGCGGCATGCTGGTCTGCGTGAACACCCGGCACCTGCTCGAGGCCATCATCGAGCTGCACTACGTCGTCGACGAGGTCGCGGGTCCGATCGAGACGGTCTCCATCCGCTCCGGGGTCACCGCGGGCCAGGTCATCCTCATGGAAGGCGACGACTACGTGGGGCACTGCGTGAACGTGGCGGCGCGGCTGTGCGACCTGGCCCGGGCCGGCCAGGCACTCGCCGCACCCTCCGTCACGGGGCACCTTCCCAGCTGGGGTGTGGTCACCGACCAGACGGAGGTGGTGCTCCGGGGGGTGGAGAACCCCGTGCCGGCATCGAGCATCGCCATGGTGCGGGCCGGGCTGGACGCCTCGCGCGACCCCATCTGCGGGCTGCCGCTGACACACGACACGGCCGAGGAGGCCGCCCTCGACGGTCGAGGCTCGACCGTCCTCTTCTGCTCGCCCGGCTGCGTGGACACCTGGCGGCGGCGCCCGCCTCGCCCGGCATCGCCGCTTCCCCGCGCCCACTGAGGGTCAGACGAATTCCATTCCGTCGGGCGACTCGATCGTGACGCGCAGCCAGCCGCGCTCCTCGACCACGCGGACGGCCCATGTATCGCCCTCGACCCAGCGGGCGCGGATGGGCAGCTCGCGCGCGAACGCGCTCCGGCCCGCCGCGAGCAGCGCCTCGTCGAGCGCGCGCGGCAGCGCGTCGAGCACGGCGACCGCCTCGGCTCGCTCCTCGTCCGTGCCGAGACGGTCGAGGATCCCGGTGTCCTCGATCACGTCCCGCAGCGAGCGCGCCCCTTCGGTGGCCGTACGGGCGGCGGCGTAAGTCTCGGTCGTGGTGTCGCGCACCAAGGAGGTGACGTGCCGGGTGAGCGTCATACCGACCATGGCGCCCAGGGTACGACCGTGCGGGTGCGCGTGCTTGTGAACCGGCGCACGCACCGGGACCACGCCCGATGCAGACCCCACTTCCACCGGGGAAGCCACGGTGCCACACTGCAGGGATGCTCCCCGGTGTGAGGACCGTGGTGGAGTAGTCCGGTGCTCGGCGCACCCCCGATCGAGTTCGCCGTGCGGGACGGCTTCCATCTGGCCTTCCAGGTGGCCGGCGAGGGTCCCCCCATCGTGTTCGTGGCGGGCTCCACGGCCATCTCGCAGGCCTGGACGGACCCCGACACCTCACGCGGCCTTCGCCGCCTGGCGCACTTCGCGCGGCTCGTCACCTACGACCAGCGCGGCACGGGGTACTCGGACCGCTTCGACCCCGGGCAGGTGCTGACCCTCGAGCACCTGGTGGCCGATCTGGAGGCGGTGGTCGAGGCGGCTGGGGTCAGCGACCCCGTGCTCCTCGGGACGCACAACGGAGGCGCCGTGGCCACCGTGTACGCCACGCGCCACCCGGTGCGCCAGCTCGTGCTGTGCAACACGTGGGCCCGGCTCGAGGCCGCGGACGACTTCCCGATCGGATTCAGCGACCGCGTCCTCGACCGCATGGAGCAGCGCTACCGCACCGAGTGGGGAGAAGGGCGGATCTACAACCAGTACGCGCCACGGCGCGCCGGTGCGCGCGTCGGGATGGAGGAGCTGGAGTCGACGAGCCGGAACCAAATCGTTGCCATCTTCCGGGCCAATCGTTCCTACGACATCCGGCACGTGCTCGCGGACGTGGCCGTGCCCACGATGGTGATCCACCTCGAGGACAACGTCAACATTCCGGCCGACCACGGCCGCTACATCGCTGAACGCATTCCCGGTGCCCGCCTGGTCCTCGTGCCCGGCTCGGACCAGGTGTTCCTGCGCAACTACGCCGACCCGGTCATCGACGAGGTGGAGCAGTTCGTCACCGGCGCGCGCACCAAGTTCACCGACCGCATCCACACGACCATGCTGTTCACCGACATCGTGGGATCGACCCCGCTCGCGGCTGCGCTGGGCGACGAGGCATGGAGCGCCCTCGTCGAGCGTCACAACGAGGGGATGCGACGCGCCATCGTGTCCCACGGCGGGCAGGAGGTGAAGTGCACCGGTGACGGGTTCTTGGCCGCTTTCGACGACCCGGCGGCAGCCGTCCGCTGCGCGCTCGACGCGGTGGACGGCACGTCGGACCTCGGGCTCGAGATCCGCGCCGGCGTCCACCTGGGCGAGGTCTCGCTCATGGGGGCGAGCGACTTCGCCGGCCTGGCCGTCCACTTCGCCCAACGGCTCTGCGCGCGAGCCGAGGGCGAGCAGGTGCTGACTTCGGCCGCGGTGCGCGAGGCCGGCGTGGGGTCGGGCCTGGTCTTCGAGGAGCGCGGTCGGGCGACCTTCAAGGGTGTCCCCGGCAAGTGGGAGGTCTTCGAGGCGACGCGAGGCGACGCGAGGCGCGGCGAGACGGGGAAAGGCCCTGGCCGGGCTTGACATGTGACCAAAAGGTCACATAAATTGAAGGGCGTGGACGAGGTGTTCCGGGCTTTGGCCGACCCCACCCGTCGGAGCCTGCTCGACGAGCTGTTCCGGCGGGACGGCCAGACGCTCGGGATGCTCGAGGACCGGTTTGCCATGTCCCGCTTCGGTGTCATGAAGCACCTCCGGGTGCTCGAGGACGCGGGCCTGGTGGTGACCCGGCGGCGGGGCCGGGAGAAGTTGCACTTCCTCAACCCGGTGCCGATCCGGCTCGTCCACGACCGTTGGGTGCACAAGTACGCCGAGCCCTGGGTGGCAGGGCTGAGCGAGATCAAGGAGCGATTGGAGAAGCAGATGGAAAAGGTGTACGAGATCTTCATCAAGACGACGCCCGAGCGCCTCTGGGAGGCCATCACCGACCCCGAGATCCGCGCCCGGTACAACTTCGGGGCGGCCGTCCACTCCGAGTGGGTGCCCGGCGCCGCGATCAGTGTCGACGTGGACAAGCACGGCATCCACCTCGGCGAGGGCGAGGTGCTCGAGGTCGACCCGCCGCGTCGGCTGGTGCACACCTTGGCGGCGCTGTGGGACGACGACGTGAGGGCCGAGGGCACGTCACGGGTCACGTGGGAGATCGAGCCGGTGGGTGACTCGTGCCACCTCACCCTCACCCACGACCAGATCCGCGACGGCGCCAACGCGCAGATCTACGGCGGCTGGCCGATGATCCTCTCGGGCCTCAAGACCTGGCTCGAGACCGGCGAGCTGCTCACCACGCCGGGCTCTCTGATCTACGGCTGAGCCGGCGCCGGCGCCGGCGCCGGCGCCGGCGGCCGGACCCGGTCGTACGCGGACATGGCCAGGGTGAGGACACCGAAGCCGGCTCCGAGCAGGCACACGCCCGCCCAGCCGTGCGTGCCGTACACGGCGCCGGCAGCGAAGGACCCCACGGCGCCGCCGGCGAAGTAGCAGACCATGTACGCACTGTTGATGCGGCTCCGGGCATCGGGCCGCAGGGAGTAGATCACGGCCTGATTGGTGATCTGCATGCCTTGGGTGCCGATGTCGAGGACCACGATCCCCACCAGGACGGCGGCCAGCGAGGTGCGCCCCGACCACAGCAGTGCGAAGGAGCCGGTCAGCAGGACCCCGGCCACGAGCGTGGTGGCGCCGGCCCGCGCCGAGTCGGCGAGCTTGCCGGCCAGGTTGGCCGCCACGATCCCCGCCGCACCCACCAGGCCGAAGAGGCCGATGACGGCATTGGAGTAGTCGTAAGGGCTGCCCGAGAGCAGGAAGGCGAGGGTGGTCCACAGCACGCTGAAGGCGGCGAAGGCGCAGGCCCCGTGCCAGGCCCGCCGGCGCAGCGCCGGCTCGGTGGCCAGCAGGCGCAGCGACGATCCCACCAGGCTGGGGTAGCTGCGGTGGGGCCGCGGGCCCTCGGCCGGCAGCACCCGCCAGAGCACCACGGCGAAGCCCACCATGACGGCGGCCGAGAGCCAGTAGATGGCCCGCCAACCGGCGGCCTGGGCCACCAGGCCCGACACGGTGCGGGCCAGCAGGATCCCGAGCAGGAGGCCGGTCATGATCCGGGCCACCACCCGGCCCCGGCGGTCTTCGGGCGCCAGGTCCGCCGCGAAGGGGATCATGACCTGGCCGGCGACCGAGGAGGCGCCCACAGCCAGCGAGGCCAGGGCGAAGAACCACAGGTTGGGGGCGAGGGCGCAGGCCACGCAGGACGCCGCCGCCACCACGAAGAGGCGGCCGACCAGGCCCCGGCGGGGGTGCAGGTCGCCCAGGGGCACGATGAGGAGGAGCCCGGCGGCGTAGCCGACCTGCGTCGCCGTGATGATCGAGGAGGTCGGGCCCGGACCGCTGCCGAAGGCCTTCGAGACCTGGTGCAGCACCGGCTGGGCGTAGTAGAGGTTGGCCACCACGGCCCCGGTGGCCACGGCGATGAGGACGACCAGCGGCCGCGGGATCCCGTCGGGGGGCGCGTGGTGCAAGAGGGGAGCGGCGCCGTCCCGGGGCGCGATCACCGGATCTGGCTCGGCCACCGGTTCAGGTTACGGGTGGGGGAGCAGGTGCATGCCGGGCGCCGCCCGGCCGCACCCGCCGCCGCCTGGGCTCAGACCTCGCCCCCGCGCCGGCTCTCGGCAGTCACCCCCGTGAGCGCGGTCAGGATGAGCGGCACACCGATGAACATCAGCCACACGCCGAAGACGAGGGCCAGCATGGTGCAGAAGGAGCCCATCCCCAGCACGAACGGCCAGATGGAGGACCCGGGGAACGCGTCGACCTCGCCGGCGCCCTCGGCCAGCGTGGCGTCGTCGCGGTCCGACGCGCGGTCGCCCGCGCCGCGGATCGTGCCCCAGAAGAAGTACTTGTGCCCATGGAAGCGCCGGTGCCAGAAGAGGTAGTAGAGGCCGGGCAGGAAGCCGAGGAGCGTGGCGCCGAGCAGCATCACCCCGCCGCCGTCCTCGTAGCTCCAGAACCAGTACACGAGCCCGATGATCCCGAAGAAGACACCGAGGAAGAGCAAGATGATCGCCGACATCTTCATCGCGTGACCGTCACCTTTCCGTCGATCGTGCCGTCGACGCGGCGCGGGTTGCGTGCCGGGGCCATGGCGTCAGCTGCCTGAGTTCCCGGTGTTGCCGGAGTTGCTGACGTTGCCGTACTCGGGCGCCGTCCCGTTGATGTTGGCGTGGACGGACGCCGGGAGCTGCCCGATGGAGGAGGGGTGCGCCCGCTGGAACGCGCCGGTCACCCGGAGCCAGGTCTGGTAGTCCTGCGGCGACACGGCCCGCACGTTGAAGAACATGATCGAGTGGTACAGGCCGCAGAGCTGCGTGCACTGCCCGCGGAAGACCCCGTTGTGGAGCACGTTGAAGTCGAACGAGGTCGCGTAGCCCGGGCTGGCGTACTGGCTGTAGTTGAACTCGGGCACGTAGAAGCCGTGCAGCACGTCGAGGGAGCGCAGCGTGATGCGCACCGTCTCGTTGGAGGGCATCACCATGGTGGGCGCGGCGGTGGTCTGGCCGATCACCCGGACGCCGTTCGGGTACTTGAACTCCCAGCCCCACTGGAAGGCGTACACGTCGATCTTGGCGTAGGGGTGCGGCTCCACCGCGGTGACCTGGTTCTCGACCACGACCGTCCCCACGAAGAGGCCGATGACGACGATGATGGGGACAATGGTGTAGATGATCTCGGTCAGCGTGTGGTACTGCGACTGCCGGGGCATGGCGTCGGAGCGCCGTCGGTAGCGCAGCACGGTCCAGATCAGCAGGATGAAGGTGAACGCGCCGATGACGGCGCCGGCGACGAAGAACCCCTGCCAGAGGTGGAAGGTGGAGCGCCCCTGTGAGGTGGCGCCCTTGAATGCGCCGAAGTTCGGGAGCTGGCAGCCGGTCAGGAGCACGGCTCCGAGAGCGACCACGGCTCCGGCCAGGCGCCGCCGGCTCCTGCTTCGACCTGGGGTTTCTGGCGTGCTGGTGGGGGGGCTGGTCAGCGACGGCTCCACGGCGCCCGACACTAGCCAAGGACCTCCGTCGAGGTGGAATTGAGGGCCGGCTCCGTCCCTCAGTGGGCGTGCGGGTGGGAGCCGGGGGCACCGCCCGGTGCCGTGTCGTCCGGTTCGGGCGGGGCCGACTCGCCCGCCGCCCACGTGAAGACGCCCCGGGCCATGGTCGAGGTGGCGCGGGCGGCCCGGGCGCCGTAGACGTCCTGGCGCGCCCGCTGCGTGGCGTCGTCGCCCGGTGCGGCGAGCCAGGCGTACTCGGCCAGGTGGGCGGCCAGCCGGAGCGCCGCCTCGGCCTCCGGCTCCGGGGCCCCTCGGGCCAACGCAGCCAGCTCGAGCGCCCGCTCGGCCAGCGCGCCCGGCCCACCGGCCAGGGAGGCCAACTCGGCCGCCACGGCCCGCTCCGGGGCCGGCTTCAGCGTGGCCGGGTTGCCGTCCCACCATCCTCCGTACTGGCGCCAGACGGTGTGCACGATGAACTCGGGCTCGTCGTAGACCGGCTGCAGGTAGGGCCGTCCGGCCAGCGAGGGCGGCACGGTGACCGAGTGGATGGCGTCGTCGAGCCGGCCGCCGGCGTTCATGACGGCCAGGGTCTGGTCGACCAGGGAGTCGAGGAGGTCCGCAGTGTCGGTCAGCGCCTGGCGGACCCGGCCCGCCCCGATCACGGGAAAGCCGTGACCGGGCAGCAGGAACTCCGCGTCGAGGCTGAGCATCCGTCGCAGCGCGTCGGCCCACTCCCTGGGGTAGCGCTGGACCTTCTGCGGGTTGCCGGCGTTGGGGGAGGCCCAGATGAACAGGTCGCCGCAGCACAGCACGCGGCTGTCGGGCTGCCAGGTGACGGTGTGGTCGTCCGTCTCGCCCTTCTCGTGGCGCAGGGCGAATTGCACCCCCCCGACCGAGAGGTCGAGGGCGTCGTGGTAGGTGCGGTCGGGGTAGCGGTACTCGGTCGGCCACTCCAGCCCGGTGAAGCCGAACTGGCGCCGGTTGATGATCGTGTTGTAGCCGGCGGTGAAGATGTAACGGTCGAAGCGGGCGGGCAGGGCGTGGTGCGCGACGACCTGCGGTGCCGCCCACCCCTTCTCCCGGGCCTCTTCCTCCCACACCGGGACCCCGAAGACGTGGTCGATGTGCCCGTGCGAGTAGACGGCCGTGTCGAGGCGCGCCGGGCTCCAGGTCCGGACATCGTCGTGGACGATCTTGGCCAGCGGCGCGCTGCCCGTGTCGACCAGCAGGAGGCCGTCTCCGGTTCGGAAGGCGGAGACGTTGGCGAACGAAGGGCAGAAGCCCACGCCGTCGGTGATCTCGACGAAGCCCCCCATGTGGTCGACCGGATGGAAGGTCGTGGTGGACAGCTCGCCGTTCCAGAGGCGCTCGGCGACGGAGAGGATGTCAGACGGCATGGCCCCCCCTGGCTCGTGGCGTGGCGTGGCGTGGTGTGGCAATTCGTGGCGCCGTCTCGGCGCCGCGGGTCAGGCGCCCGGGGACTTCTCCCCGGCCGGCGGGGCGGTCGGGCTGGGCGCATCGGAGGCAGCCGAGGAGCCCTCCGGGGTGGCGCCCGCCTTGGTGTCCTTCATCCCCTCCTCGAACTGGTTCTTGGCCGAGCCGAGGTTGCGAGCCAGCTTGGGGATGGCCGCGCCGCCGAAGAGGAGGACGACGATGACGATCGCGACGATGAGCAGGTCGGGTCCGAACAGATCAGCGAGCATGAGGTTCTCCTTCGCCCCGGAACACGCGACGGTGCACCGGCCCCCCAGGTTAGACCCATTCGGCGCCCGCTCGGCCGCGTGCCCGGGCGCGCGTCAGCCGACCAGGAAGACGCCCATGACCAGCGCCACGACGCTGGCCGTGCCAGCCACCGATCCCCAGACGGCGAGCTGCGACCGGGTGGTGGCCCGCTGGTGCAGGAAGGTGGCGACGCCGGCGATCACGACGACCAGGACCTTGGCCATGAGGACGGCCTTCCAGGTCGAGCTGGCCGAGGAGTAGCCGACGGCCGAGATGTTCCAGATGCCGGTCACGACCAGCACGGCGAAGGCCGGCCAGGCCATGGCGGCGAAGGCCCGGGCGAGGGCCTTGGGGGCGTCGCTCCCGAGCTTTCGGGCCGGCCCGATGAGGCCCGTCATCACGATCTGCCCCCCGACCCAGACGGCGGCGGCCAGGACGTGGAGGGAGAGCCGGACGGCGTCGAGCGTCGGCGAGAGCTGGGCCGTGTCGGGCGGGGCAGCCACGGCTACTTGCCCTGCCAGTTGGGCGCCCGCTTCTCGGCGAAGGCGACCGGCCCCTCCATCGCGTCAGCCGAGGAGAAGACGACGCGCACCGCCTCGGCGTTGATCGCCCACCCCTCGCTCTCGGGCACCTCGGCCGCTTGCTTCATCACGCGCTTGGACCAGCGCACGGCGAGCGGGGCGTTGGCGGCGATGCGCTGGGCCAGGTCCATCGCCTCGTCGAGGAGCGAGGCGGCCGGCACCACCCGGTTCACCAAACCCAGAGCGAAGGCCCGCTCGGCGTCGATGGGGTCGCCGGTCATGGCCAGCTCCAGTGCTACGGCCATGGGCAGGCGCTTGGGCATGCGGATGAGGCCGCCCGCACCGGCGACGAGGCCGCGCTTGGCCTCGGGGATGCCGAAGGTGGCGTGGTCGGCCGCCACCACCAGATCGCACGAGAGCATGATCTCGAAACCGCCGGCCAGACACGAGCCGTTGACCGCGGCGATGATCGGTTTGGGGAATTCGCGTTGGGTGAGCCCGGCGAACCCGCCGCTGGCCGACATGATCGCCCCGCCCTCACCGCTCGAGAAGGCCTTGAGGTCCATGCCGGCGCTGAATGCCTTGTCGCCGCTCCCCGTGATGACCACCACCCAGCAGTCGGGGTCCTCGGCCAGCTCCTCCATGGACGCGGCCATGGCGGCGCTGACGGCGCCGTTGATGGCGTTGCGCGCCTCGGGCCGGTTGATGGTGAGGATCTCCACGTGCCCGCGCCGTTCCCGCAGGACCTCGTCAGCCATTGTGTTTGCTCCCTTCGGCGGTCGCACGGGCGGCTTGTGACCGGTCCCCGTCGGGCGCCGAGGTTAGCGGGGCGGCCGCATGCGGCGAGGTGCCGCGCACCTTCCGGGTGAAGCGGATGGAGAAGGCGAAGAGGCCGCCGATGACACAGGCGGTGACCACCGGAGAGACGGCGAGGAACACGCCTGTCGGGAGGACGTACGCCAGCACCAGGTGCAGCGACGCCTGGAACACCAGCCCGACGCCCCACGCCGCGGACAGCACGCGGAAGGCGCGCCGGCTGGCCGGCAGCTCGTAGAGGCGGTCGTAGGCGGCCACTTGTTCGGGGTCGCTACCGGCGGTGAGGTAACGGCTCACGTAGAACAGCGCCGGCCGGTCGTGGGTGAAGACGGTCACGATGCACACGACGCCGAACAGCGCCGTGAGGAAGGCCTCGCGTGCCTTGAGCACGTAGGCGTTCCCTCCGAGGAGCGTGGAGGTGGCGATGCCCACGGCGAATCCGGCCAGCACGACGGCGCCGACGGCGTCGACCCGGCGCTGCCGCGCGAACTGGACCAGGATCCACCCGGCGGAGAAGCAGCCGGCCACGATCAGTGCCGTGGTGTCGTCGCCCACCTGCCGGCGCGCCACGAAGAAGGCGCAGATCGGCAGGACGGCCCCGAAGGCCAGGCTGGGCAGGTGCTGGCGCACGGACGGGAGCACCTGGAGGGGTCCGGCACCCGATGGCTCTCCCTGGGCGCCGGTGGCGCCGTCGGGTTCCATGCGGCCAGGGTACCGCCGGGACCCGCGCGCTCCCCGACGCCTAGGATCGGTTCATGACCTTCGTGGCGCACGTGGTCGAGTTCCTGCTCATCGCCGGGATCCTCATGGCCGGGGCGCTGGCCGTGGCCTTCGTCGTGGCGCGCGGCTACGTCCGCCGGCACTGGCGGCTGATGCGCGGGCACGTCGTCACCCGCAGCGCGGTGAGCGCCCTCACCTTGGTGGCGGCTGGGAGCGAGCGGCGAGTGGCCCGGGCGACGCCTGAGGACCTCAGCCGGGGCGCCGCGGCGCGCGTCCGGCGGCGGATGTGGACGGCGGTCGAGGACGCCGAGTCGGCCGTGGCGCACGCATCGGCACACGACGCGCCGGTGGCGGAGCTGCCCTCGGTGTGCCGGTCGTTGCGGGGTGTGGCGGGACAGCTCGACGGGTTGTTGCGCCACGAACGCCGTCTGCCGCTGGCCGTCACCCGGCAGGACGCGCTCCGCCGCCAGGTGGCCGAGGTGATCGGCGCCGCCCGCGACGTGCAAGGCGCCGCGTTGCGAGCCGGGAGCGACGCCACCGAGCCGCAGGTGCGCTCCCTGGTCCGTCATGCCCGCGACGAGGTCGACATCGTGGCGGCCGCGTTGAGCCGCATGCGGTCGGTGGCCCAGACCCACTGAACGCGGCAGCACCCGGCGTGTCGGCACACTCACTCCTGGGCGAGGGGTTTCTCGTCGGCGTGGCCACCTCGGGTTACCAGGTCGAGGGTGGGTTCAACGGCGAGGGTGAGCCCCACAACAACTGGTCCGGTTGGGAGGCGGGCGGGCGGGCGGTGCGCTCGGGGACGGCCTGCGACTTCTGGCGCCGGCCCACCGAGGCGCTCGACCGCGCCGCGTCCCTCGGGTGCAACGCCTTCCGGCTGTCGGTCGAGTGGGCCCGGCTCGAGCCGCGGCCCGAAACGTTCGACGATGCCGCGCTGGAGCGCTACGCCGAGATCCTCTCCCTCTGCGTGGCACGCGGGCTCGAGCCCGTGGTGACCCTCCACCACTTCACCCACCCATGGTGGCTGGGCGAGGAGTTCTGGCTGCGCCCCGGGTCCCCAGACGTCTTCGCACGTCACGTGGCGCGCGTCGTGCCCGCGCTGGCCCCGTACTGCCGGCGCTGGATCACGGTCAACGAGCCCAACATCGTCATGTTGCTGGGTTGGATCGAGGGGGTCTACCCGCCGGGCCGCCGCATGGCCCTGTCCGACGCCTACTGCGTGCTCGACAACCTCCTCGCCGCCCACGTGCTGGCCGCCGACGCCGTGACCGAGGTCCAGACCGACGCGGAGGTGACCCTCAACACGAGCTCGTCGTCGGTCTACGAGCACGACCGGATGCTGGTCGACCTATTGCAACTGAGCGAGGCCGGCGTGGGCCCCCACGACGTCGACTGCTACATCGACGAGCGCCGGGCGGTCCACGACGCCGCCTTCCCACCGGCGCACGCCGGCGAGGCCGCCGTGCGCCGCTTCTTCGCCGCCGTGGTCCCCTACGGCACCTCGGACGAGCCCGGCCGCGGTGCCGCCTGGGCGCGCCTGCGATCCGCGGCCCGGCGGTCGGCACCGCGACGTGTCGTCGAAGCCGTGCACGCGGCACGCCGGCCCCGTGTCGTCGACGTCGCCGGCTTCGACTGGTACGACCCGGTGGCGAGCCACGCCCTGCGCGTCCCGGGCCGGCGCACCCCCGACGGGGGGCGCGACTGGTCCCTCGGGCGCGCCCTGTGGGACGTCGAGCCCGACCCCTCGGCGCTGGTGCGCTGGTGCGCCACGGAGTCGGCGCTGCGCCCCGGGCTGCCGCTGTGGGTCGTCGAGAGCGGGATGTGCACGCGGGTGCACCACGGTCACGCCGTCCCGCGCGCGGACGGCATGGACCGGCCGCGCTTCGTGCGCGAGCACCTGGGCGCGGTGGCCGGCGCGGTGGCCGGTGGGATCCCCGTCCGGGCCTACCTGCACTGGTCACTGGTGGACAACTACGAGTGGGGTTCCTACGAACCTCGCTTCGGGCTCTTCGGCATGGACCGCAGCGACCCCGCCGCACCGCGCTGGATGGACACCGACGCCCACGGTGACGACGCCGCTGGCGCCTTCGCCGCGGTCGTCGCCGGGCTGCGAGCCGGGGACCACCGCGTGCTCGCCACCCCGGGATGACCCGGGCAGGCCGCGTGGCGCGTCAGTCGGGCGTCGACCCGCCCGTGGCCGGACCGGACGGGTCCGGCGTCTCGGCCGCCTCGGCGGCGCCGAGCACGTCCCGCCTCTCTTTCCGGCGGTGCCGCACGAAGAGGACGACGATCACCACGACGATGATCCCGAGCACGATGTCCGACACGTAGCCACTCGCCTTCTCGACGCGTTGGCCGACGAAGTAGCCCAAGAGCACGAACAGCGTGCCCCAGCAGATGCCCCCGAGCGCATTGGCCGGCAGGAAGATCCGGTAGTGCATCTTCGACATGCCCGAGAGGCCGGGCACCACGGCGCGCAGGAAGGCCGAGAAGCGGCCGATGAACACGGCGACGGCGCCGCGCCGTCGTAGGAGGTCGAGCGCGGCGGAGATGCCCTTCTGGCGTTTCTTGAGCGGCCCGAGCCCGAGGAGCTGGTGCCCCCACCGGTCTCCGATGGCGTAACCGACCGAGTCGCCGGCGATGGCGCACAGCACCACGACGGCCAGCATCCCGCCCAGGCTCACCCCGCCGCGGGACGCCAGGACGCCGCCCAGGATGGCGGCGGTCTCGCCGGGGAAGACGAAACCGAGCATGACGGCGTCCTCCGCGAAGACCAGCAGCCCCACGAGCACGTAGGCCTGCCAGCCGTGCAGGGAGAGGAGTGGCTGGAGGAGCCGGCTGACCACCGGGGGACGAGGTTACGGGCTGCGGGGCGACGAGCGGCGCTCGGTTGAAGAGCGGCGCTCAGTTCACGGCGCGCAGCGGCTGCTCGCGCGGGGTGAACTGGTGCCAGCGGACCTCCACCTTCTCGCGGAAGTCCCGGCCCCGTACGAGGTGGGTGAGGATGTCGGCCTGTCCCTGGGGCCGGGCGAGCATCCAGCTGTGCCCCCCCGGGACCCACAGCACGGGCGTTCGCGACACGGCGGCGAACTCCAGCGCGGTGTGTCCCGGCGTGATCCGGTCGAAGCAGCCCCACTCGTTGAGGATGGGGATCTCCTGGGCCACCAGGCGGCGCACCTCGCTGCGCTGGTCCACGTCGAAGAGCATGCTGCCGACCGGCATGGTCTGGGCCACCGTGCGGATGTTGTGGCGCATGTCGGGCAGCACGGCACGCACCGTCGAGTACATGCGGCCGACGGCGAGATCCGGCAGGTCGAAGACCACCGCGGCGAGCATGTCGACCATGGGGGCCAGGTCGGGTAGGAATGGGGAGAGGATGGTCGGCAGCAGGCCCCGGCGTTCCTTCCAGGTGGGCGTGCTCACGCCGTCGCGGTAGATCACACCCAGCGTGCGCCGGGGGTGGTCGTGGGCGAACTGCACGGCGACCGCGCCCCCCATGGAGTGGCCCAGGAGCACGACGGGCCCCGCGTCCACCTTGTGGACGATGGCCATCACCTGCTCGGCCAGGTTCTCCATGGAGACGTCCTGCCAGTCCAGGCGCGTGCTCCCTCCGAACCCGGGCAGGCTCGGGTTGATCACGCGCCACCCGAGCTGCTCGGCCAGGCGGGCGCTCTCGCGCCAGTACATGCCCCCGCCGGCGAAGAAGCCGTGGATGTTCACGGCCCAGATCGGGGGCGTGTCGGGCCCATCAGGCCCGTGGGCGTCCGCGTTGTCCGAGACGGCGAAGTAGAGGCGCCGCCCTTTGACCATCATCGAGTTGGGCACCATCCGGATGGTGGGCGACTTGCGTATCTTGCGCGCGTACTGGTCACGCACCACGCCCAGGCCGTGGGGGGCCCGGCCGGAGTCGACCAGCTGGACCGGCGAGGGACCGTCGGACGGGGCCACGATGGCGCCCGAGATCTGCAGGGCGTCCTCGGGCTGCGGCTCCTCCGCCGGTGCCGCTGACCCGAAAAACCGAATTGCCATGTGCAACTCCAGTCCCGCTCCGCCTGTGTCGGTCCCCAGGGCCGCGGACGCCACCAGGGCACTGCGCACCCACGGTATCTGACCGCCGTGCGAATTCGGAAACGCGCGTGCGTGCCGCCGCCCGGGCTGCGACGATGGAGCCATGAGCGCCGACATCGTCATCCGTGGGGGCACCGTCGTCGACGGGACCGGGGCGCCGGGGGCGCCAGCCGACGTGGCCGTCACGGGCGGCCGTATCACCGCTGTGGGCCGCGGTCTCGAGGGCGATCGCGTGCTCGATGCCGGGGGCCAGGTGGTGTGCCCGGGATTCATCGACATCCACACGCACTACGACGCCCAGGTGTTCTGGGACCCGGACCTGACCCCCTCCTCGCACCACGGCGTCACCACCGTGGTGGCCGGCAACTGCGGGTTCTCCATCGCCCCCATCCGCCGCGAGGGGGTGCCCCTCCTGGCGCGCACCTTGCAGCACGTCGAGGACATGAGCTTCGACACCCTGGCAGCCGGGGTGCCGTGGGACGAGTTCGAGACCTTCCCGCAGTACCTCGACACCGTCGAGGCTCGGGGTACGTCACTCAACTACGCCTGCTATGTCGGCCACACCGCGGTGCGCCTCTACGTGATGGGCGAGGAGGCCTACGAGCGGGCGGCCACCGACGAGGAGATCGCGCGCATGCAGGCGGTGGTGGCCGAGGCCATGGCGAGCGGCGCCGCCGGGTTCGCCTCCAGCGCGTCACCCACGCACAACGGCGACCGTGGCCGTCCCGTCCCGTCCCGCGTGGCCGACCTGGCCGAGGTGCGCGCCCTGCTCCAGCCCCTCAAGGAGTGCGGTCGCGGCGTCGTGGCCCTGTTGCCCGGTGGCGTGTTCTCCAACGAGGAGGTCTTCGAGCTCCAACGCGAGATCGGCCGGCCCTTCACCTGGACGGCGCTGCTGACGGTCAAGGGCTACCCGTATCACGAGAAGGTGATGGCGGAGCACGACGCCGCCTGGGCCGAGGGCGTCGAGGTCTGGCCCCAGGTCTCGTGCCGGCCGCTCGTGTTCCAGATGAACCTGTCCGAGCCCTTCACGCTCAACATGCGCCCCTCGTTCGCCGCGCTGATGGACCGCCCCAAGGCCGAGCGCGTCGCCGCGTACCGCGACCCGGCCTGGCGGGCGTCCGCCTGGGACGACGTGAGCGGCAAGAAGGGCGGCTTCCCGCTCAACTGGGACGCCATCTCGGTCGCCGAGTCCCGCTCCCACCCCGAACTGGCCGACCGCCCGGTGGCCGTGCTGGCCGAGGAGCGCAGTTGCACCCCGCTCGACGTCATGCTCGACATCTCCCTCGACGACGACCTCGAGGCGCGCTTCTGGTCCGTGCTGGCGAACAACGACCCCGACGCCATCGCCTGGCTCTTGCCACGGGACAACGTGCTGCTCGGCCTGGCCGACTCCGGGGCCCACGTGGGTCAGCTGTGCGACGCCTGCTTCTCCACCGACCTGCTCGGCAACTGGGTGCGCGACCGGGGCGTCATGCCGCTGGAGCGGGCCATCCACAAGCTCACGGCCGAGCCGGCCGGCGTCTACGGGCTAGACGACCGGGGAACGGTGGCCGTCGGTCAGGCGGCGGACCTCTGCGTGTTCGATCCCGACACCGTGTCTCCGGGCCCGTTGCGTCGCGTGCGTGACTTCCCGGCGGACGGCGAGCGCCTCACGGCCGACGCGCCGGTGGGCATGACGCACACCCTGGTCAACGGGGTGCCCATCCGGGTGGACGGCGCGCCGGTGGCCGAAGGGCTGGCCGCCCGCCCGGGCTCGGTGCTGCGGGGCTGACCGTCGCCCGCGCGGCCCCGCTGCGGCGTCCCCTCCCGTGCGCCCCCCGGTCACGTTCCTCGGTGCCGCGGCGCTCAGGTGACGTCGCGACGGAAGGTGGTGAAGTAGCCGAGGAAGAGGGGGATCAGGCCCCAGGCCACCATGACGAGGCCGCCCTGCCACCAGGTGAGGAGCCGGAAGGCCGCATCGCCCCCGCCCCCGCCCCCGCCCCCGCCGCCGAAGCCCCGGGCGATGTCCCCGGCCAGGGCGGCGCCGGCGCCGTTCGGGAGCCAGTTCAGGTCGTAGTGCAAGACGGCCCGCGCCAGGGCCACCAGCAGGCTCTCGAGGATCAGCGTCCCGCCGATGGTGAGCAGGATGGCCGCCACCTGGTTCTTGACCAGGGTGCCGAAGCCGAGGCCGAAGAGCCCGAGGAGCGCGGCCGAGGCGAACAGGCCGGGCACAACGGCGCCGATCTGGTCGGTCACCTGGGAGGTGACGCCGCCGAGCGACGCGTTCCACGGCAGCCCCACGGCGGCCACCGCCAGCAGGGACAGCAGCGCCAGGAAGGCCGACCACAACGCCGTGACGATGACCTTGGCGCCGAGCACCCGGGTGCGCACCGGGGTGAGCACGAGCGTGGTCGTGATCGTCTGGTGGCGGTACTCGCCGGTGATGCACAGGACGCCCATGATGGGCGCCAGGATCTGGAGCGCGAAGTAGCCGCCGCCCAGAAGCCGGCGGCGCTGGTGCAGGGTGTGCACGTGCCAGAAGGTGTGCCCGGTGAACTGCCCGGCGGAGGCGAGCACGGCCACGATGGCCAGCACGGTGAGGGGGAAGGCCAGGCCGAAGGTGACCCACACGCCGGGCATGGAGCGCATCTTGATCAGCTCGGCGCGCAGTGCCCCGATCACGAGCTCGCTCCGACGTCGCCGAACCCGAGGCCCGACGTGAGCGAGAGGAACACCGACTCGAGGTCCCCGCCCTCCTGGACGAGCTCGTAGAGGACGACCTGGTTCTGGGCCAGTAGCGGGCCCACCTGCTCGGGGAGCACGCCGTCCATCACGACCTCGTCGGGGCCGAGACGGCGGTGGCCGATGCCGGCGGCATCGAGCACCGACGCCAGGCGGTCGGCCTCGGGGGTGCGCGCCCGCATGGCCGACCCGGTCATGGAGGCGGTGATCTGGTCGAGAGTGCCCTTGGCCTTCAGCTGTCCGAACGACACGATGACGGCGTCGTCGATGGTCTGCGCCATCTCGGACAGGAGGTGCGACGACACGAGCACCGTCCGACCCTCCCCGGCCAGGTAGCGCATGAAGTCGCGCAGCCAGGCGATGCCCTGGGGGTCGAGGCCGTTCGACGGCTCGTCGAGGATCAGCACGTCGGGGTCGCCCATCAACGCGGTGGCCAGCTCGAGGCGCTGGCGCATGCCCATGGAGAACCCACCCACCTTGCGCCGGGCGTCCGCCGTCAGGCCGACCAGATCGAGGACCTCGTCAGCCCGGCGGTCGTCGTGACCTCCGGCGCGCGCCGCCATGCGCAGGTGGGTGCGGGCGCGCCGCGCCGGGTGGAAGCTCGTCGCCTCGAGCACGGCGCCCACCGTGCCCGAGGGGTTCTCGAGGTCGGCGTAGCGCCGCCCGCCGACGGTTGCCGTTCCGGCGGTCGGGTGGACCAGGCCCAGGAGCATCCGCAGCGTCGTCGTCTTGCCCGACCCGTTGGGCCCGAGGAAGCCGGTGACGCGCCCGGGCTCGACGGTGAATGTGAGGTCGTCGACGGCGCGGACCTGCCCGAAGTTCTTGGAGAGGCCGGCGAATTCGATGGGGAGGCCCCGGGCGGCGGCGCCGGCGGTCACCCGGGCGACGCTACCGCGCGGCCTCCCGCTCCCGGGCGGTGCCGTCGCCCGGGGCCACCGGTCGGACCAGCTCGTCGGGCAGCAACAGGCGCACCGAGACGGCCAGCTCGTCGTAGACCCGGGCCATGGTCGACCAGCCGTTCACCCATCCGACCAGGGCGGAGTACCAGACGTGCCCGATCATGCGCGCCCGGTCGGCCATGTCGGGGATGTCGCGCTCGCCCATGGCCCGCGAGATGATCCCCTCCATCAGGAGGGTGATCTGCTGTTGGCAGCCCACCGCCGCGGGGTCGGGCGAGGAGAGCGAGGTGAAGACGGCGGTGACGAGCTTGGGCTGGCGGTTCATGGCCCGGAGGGCCCGGTCGAGGACCTCGAGCACGCGGTCGGCCGGGTGCTCTCCCCGCGGCGGTTGCTGGCCGATGCGGGCGTCGAGGAGCTCCACCCAGTGCACCAGCGTCGCCGCCAGGAGATGGTCCTTGCTCGTGAAGTAGCGGTACACGGTGCCCATGGCCACGTCGGCGCGTGCCGCCACGTCGCGCATCTGCACCGCCTCGTACCCGCCCTCGAGGCCCAGAGCCATGGCCGCGTCGATGACGCGCTGGCGTCGCGCCTGCTGGGCTCGGGTGAGCGGGCGGGCGACCGTCTGCTCCATCCCGACAGCGTATCCGCACCCCCACCAGGGTCTTCGGGAGCCGCCCGGTACGCTGGTGCGCCATGCCCCGAGCCCGTTCCCGCGCCGACGCGGCCGTGGTGCCTCTCGATGCCGGCGCCGGGCCGGTGGCCACGACCGACGGGCGGGTGCCGGGGCACCGTGGGCGCCAGACCCGCCAACGCCTCCTCGACGCGACGGTGGAGTTGCTGAGCACCACCTCGTGGCGGTCGGTCAAGGTGACCGACATCGCCCGCCGGGCCCGGACGTCCCCCGCCACCTTCTACCAGTACTTCGGGAACGTCGAGCAGGCGATCCAGGTCCTGGCCGAGGGGATGGTCGACCAGGCGGCCCAGCTGGCCGAGCTGGTCGGCGGGGACTGGTCCGAGCAGGCCAGCTGGGAGACCGCGCTGGCCGTGACCGAAGGGTTCCTCGCCTTCTGGGAGGAGAACCGTGCCGTCTTCCGGGTGGTCGACCTGGCCACCGATGAGGGCGACGCCCAGCTGCGTGGCATCAGGGTGCGGGCGCTCAACGCCGTGACCGTCGCGCTGGCGCAGGTGATCGCCACCGCCTCCCCGTCCCCGCAGCGCGGGCCGGGCGCCGCCACGTCGTCGCCCGCGGGCTCCGACCCCATGGCCGTGGCCGGGACCCTGGTGGCCATGTTCGCCAGCGTCTCCGCGCACCGCTACGGGTTCGAGTTCTGGGGCATCCGGACACGGCACCTCGTCGACTCCCAGGCGCGCCTGCTCCACTGGGCGGTGACCGGGCGGCCCGCCCCGGCCGAGCCGGAGGTCCCGCCGAGCGAGGCCACCCGCCCGCGCACGGGGCCGGTGCTCGGCGGCGCGACGGCGCCGCGACGACGCGGCACCACCTGATCCCTGCGCGCCGGCCCGGCGCGGCCCTACTTGACGGCGACCGGGTTGAGCGGGGTGCCGAGCCCGTCGGTGAGGGGCAACGGCGTGGCGTCGAGGAGGAACGTGTAGCGCCCGTCGTCGGCGCAGTCCCGTGCCAGCGCGTCGAGCACGAAGTTCTGCCCCTGAGTCATCCCCATCTCCACCAGGTGCAACAGGTGCACGGGGAGGTAGAGGTCCTCGTGGGGGCTCGGGAAGACTTCGAAGACGAGCGTGTCGGTGGCCACGGCGGCCACGTCGCGGGCAAAGAACCACGCCGCGGTCTCGACGGTGAGACCCGGTGAGGGCCACGTGTAGGCGATCAGGTCTCGGCGCCCTGGCTCCAGGTGGACCATCTGACCGGTCCGCACCAGGACGATGTCCCCGGCCTCGGGGGTGACCCGGGCCATCTCGCAGGCGGCGTCCAGGTCGGCCGGGCTGATGGGGTGGCCCGGTTCGAGCACGTCGCGGCCGAGCGCCCGGGCCACGTCGAGGAGCACGCCCCGACTCACGACCGCGCCGAGCCGGTGGATGCCACAGCGGGCGGCCCCGTCCTCGGAGACGGAGGAGGCGGGGTAGCCGTTGTAGATCACGCCGCCGTAGCTCACGTGGGCCAACGCGTCCCAGTGCGTGGCGCACTGGGTGGCCAGGGTGACGACGTCCTCGCTCGAGCAGATCCACGCCGGATCGGGGCTGAGCGGGTCGTTGACGTGGATCATGGTCCGCGTCGGGTTGGTCCGGCCCGGGACCAGGCCGGACTGGATCCCCTCGGACTCCGAGAGCGGGAGGCCGAGGGCGAAGGCCCGGCCCGAGATCACCGACGCTGCGGCGCGCCGGCGGACATCAGCGTCGACCAGGTTGAGCGTCCCGATCTCGTCGTCTGGGCCCCAGCGGCCCCAGTTGCGCACCTGCGCCGCGATGTCGGCGAACACGGCGGGCACGGTCACGGCGCGCACACTACCGCCGCGCCGGAGGCAGCCTCGGTTGTGGGCTCGGGTGCCGGGGACGATACTGAGGCTGACCGACCGAACGGCGGGACGGACCAGGGAGGGATGGCCATGACGACCACGCGAGCCGCGGTGTGCACGGGGCTGCACGAGCCCTGGAAGACCGAGGAAGTCGAGATCGGCCCGCCGCAGGCCCGCGAGGTGCGGGTCAAGTTGATGTGGTCCGGCATGTGCCACTCCGACGAGCACCTGCGCACGGGCGACATCAGCGCGCCGCCCGAGGTGCTCGAGGTGTTCGGCGTGACGTCGATGTTCCCGATCATCGGGGGCCATGAGGGCGCAGGGATCGTTTCCGAGGTCGGGCCAAACGTGACCCAGGTGGCCGAGGGCGACCACGTCGCCGTGGCCTTCATCCCGTCCTGTGGGACCTGCTTCTGGTGCGCCTCGGGGCGCCAGAACCTCTGCGACCTCGGCATGGCGACGCTGGCCGGTCCCATGATCAGCGACGGGACGTACCGGTACCACCTCGCTGGGGAGCCCATCAACCGGATGGCGCAGCTCGGCACGTTCGCCGACGAGATGGTCTGCCACGAGAACTCGGTGGTCCGGATCGACCCGTGGCACGACATGAAGGCGGCGGCCCTGATCAGCTGCGGCATCTCCACCGGCTTCGGCGCCGTGGTCGACCGGGCCAAGGTCAAGCCGGGCGAGACCGTCGTGGTGGCGGGGTGCGGTGGCGTGGGCTCGGGCGCGATCCAAGGAGCACGCATCGCCGGGGCGCGCCACATCGTGGCCGTGGACCCGGTGCCCTACAAGCTCGAGCGGGCCACCGAGTTCGGCGCCACCCACACCGCGGCCTCGCTCCTCGAGGCCCAGTTCATGCTCCCCGAGCTCACCCAGGGTCGCAACGCCGACGTGGTCGTGCTCACCCCGGGCGTACTGACGGGCGACTTCATCGCCGCCGCGTGCGGCTGCGGGTCGAAGGACGCCCGCGTGGTCGTGACGGCCATCGCGCCGTACCACCAGATGGACGTGCAGCTGAACCTCTTCAACCTGGCCATGTTCAACCAGGCGATCCTCGGCACGGTGTTCGGATCGCAGAGCCCGCGGGTGCAGGTGCCCAACCTGCTCAACCTCTACGCCTCCGGCCAGCTCAAGATCGACGAGCTCATCACCCAGGAGTACTCGCTCGATCAGGTCCAGCAGGGCTACGACGACCAGGCGGCCGGGACCATCATCCGCGGGATCGTGAAGATCGACGGCTGAGCCGTCCGGGCGGCACCGCCCCACCGCCGGCCGGGCTGGCCGCCCGCCCTCGGCTCACACGCCGAGGTGGCGGCTGAAGCCTTCGGGGATGATGAGGTCGTCGGGGCTCAGGCCGTGGATGGAGGCGTGCCCGAGCCCGAGGAGCGCGGACTCGATGCCGCCGCGCATGATGTCGAGCACGTTCTCGACGCCCGCCTGCCCGTTGGCCGCCAGGCCCCACAGGTAGGCGCGTCCGATCATCACCGCCCTGGCGCCCAGCGCCACCGCCTTGACCACGTCGCTGCCACGTCGGATGCCCCCGTCGAGGAGCACCTCGATCTGGTCGCCGACGGCCTCGGCGACCGCCGGCAGCGCCCGGATGGTGGCCGGCGTGCCGTCCAGGTTGTTCCCGCCGTGGTTCGACACCGAGATGGCACTCACCCCCGCGTCCACCGCCCGCTTGGCGTCGTCGACGCGCGTCACACCCTTGAGCATGAAGGGCCCGCCCCACTGGTCGCGCAGCCAGGCCACGTCGTCCCAGCTCGGCGGCGGTGTCCCCATCCACTGGCCGTAGGCGCCGAAGAAGGTCGGCCCCACCTGGCCCTTGGGCACCATGTTCGGCGTCGTCAGATCAGGCGGCCTGCCGGTGCGGGCGAAGGAGAGGAACCAGCGCGGGTGGCGCAGGGTCTGCGGCCCGAAGCGGACGATGGTGCGGAGGTTCATCGCCTCGGGGATGACGGGGCTGCCCCAGTCGCGCCCGTGGGAGAAGGACCAGTCGAGCGTGGCGATGAGTCCGACGGCCCCGGCAGCGCGGGCCCGCTCGACGCGGGCCAGGATGTCGTCGCGGCTGCCGATCCAGTAGATCTGGAAGAAGGTCTGGGGGTTGGCCGCCACCACCTCTTCCACGGGCTTGCTGGCGAACGAGCTCAGGCCCATGGCGGTGCCGCGCGCCGCGGCGGCCCGGGCCACGGCCACCTCGCCCTCGGGGTGGACGGCCTGCACCCCGGTCGGGGAGATCAGGACCGGGAAGGAGATCTCCTGGCCCATGACCTTGGTGGCCAGGTCCCGGCTGTCGGCCAGACCGGCCACGTGGGGCGCGAAGCCCAGCTCACCGAAGGCGCTGACGTTGTCCTCGACCGTGATCCCGCGCTCGGAGCCGGCGATGAGCGCGCCGTAGACCGACTTGGGCAGGCGGCGCTTGGAGCGCCGCTGCGCCTCGGCCACCGTCTCGAACCACTTGTTTGCCATGCGCGGACCTCGTGTTGTCCCCGCTCCCACGGGCCGGGAGACGGGACCACGAAACTCTAGGCCCCGCGGTGCACGTCCCCGTCCGGGGAGGGGCGGAGCCGGTCCGTTGTAGCGTCGGCCCGATGGCTGACGGGGTCACGGGCGCGCGGCTGGAGCCCTGCCGCCTGCGCCCCGCCGTCCCCGAGGACGCCCCGGCTGTCCTGGCCCTGTGGCGCGACGCGGCGGCGCCCACCTCGACCGACACCGACGAGGCGCTGCACGTGCTGATGGAGCACGATCGCGACGCGCTCGTGGTGGCGGAGGATGCGGGTGCGATCGTCGGCACCGTCGTCGCGGGATGGGACGGCTGGCGCGGCTCGGTCTACCGGTTGGCGGTGGCCCCGACCTGGCGCCGGCGGGGGCTGGGCACGCAGCTCCTGCACGCGGCCGAAGCCCGCCTGGCCCGGTGCGGGGCCACCCGGGTGCACGCCATCGTGGTGGGCACCGACGACGGCGCCGTGTCGTTCTGGGAGCGCACCGGGTGGCGCCACGAGCAGGCTCAGCGGCGCTACACGGCGACCTTGGCGCCGGGCTCCGAAGGGGGAGCGCCGGGGCCTTGAGGCCCGGGCCGCTCGGCTCGTCGGAGCGAGTCGGAGGACCAGGCCGGTGCACGCCACGACACGCGGGGGAGGATCGGCCCGAGCGTCCGTCGGCGCGCGCACCCGACCCACACGCCGGCCCCGTAGGCGGCGTCGTCGGCGACGTGCAGTGCGCTGTAGCGCACCGGGTCCAGCGCGTCGCGGTGGGCCGACCAGTCGGACAAGGAGGCCAGTGTCAACGCCAGCGCACAGGCCCGGCGGCTGCGGCGGAAGGCGAGGCCGGCCAGCAGCGCCGGCGACCAGGCCCGCGCCAGGCCGGCCAGCGACGGCGGGGCGCCGCGCAGGGTCCCGCCCCCGACGATGCGCGTGGCCACCGCCACCGGGTCCCGCACCAGCCCCCGGAGGCGGTGGGCCAGGATGAGGACGGGTGCGGCGATCGCCCCCACCGCCAGCACGGGGCGGCGGGCCAGCACCAGCACCCACGCCGCCAACGTCCAGGCCGAGATCCGGAGCGGCGCCAGGGCGCCGGGGTGTCGCAGGGACAGGTCAGCCGCCGTCGTGCCGTAGAAGGCCTGGCGGCGCAGGTACCCCGCGAAGGTGGCGGCGGCATCGTGGGCCACCGTGCTCGCCGGTTCGTAGCGGACGTCCCATCCGGCGTCCACCAGCCGCCAGACGAAGTCGACGTCCTCGCCGCCGCGCAGCGCCGGGTCGAAGAGGTCCGGCCCCGTCGCGACGTCGGCGCGCACCACGAGCGCCGCGCTGGGCACGAACGGGATGGGGCCGGCGGGCCGGACGGGGCCCGGACGGGTGCCTCGGTCGAGGGACGAACGTGTCGCCTCGTAGCGGCGGAACGCCGCGGCGCGACCGAATGCCGACGGGGCGCGGCCTCCCACGGGCGCGATCCGGGGGGCCACGGCGGCAACGACCGGGTCGTCGAAGTGCCCCAGCAGTGGTGAGAGCCAGTCGTCACCGGGTACGCAATCCGAGTCCACGAACGCGACCAGCGCGCCGTGTGCCGCGGCCATCCCGGCGTTGCGCGCCGCCGCCGGGCCCACGTTGACGGGCAGCCCGACGAAACGGGCACCGTGGCGGTCGGCGATCTCCTTGGTCGCGCCGGGCGCCGCCGAGGCATCGTCGACCACGACGACGGCGAGGGGTGCCAACGCCCCCAAGAGGCGGTCGAGCTGGCGGTGCCGGTCGCGCACGGGCACGACGACGGTGACGTCGGCGGGCCCGAGCGCTCCGCCCCGCGGCACGCGTGGGGACATCGCGCCTGCCGTCACCAACCGGCGCGCCAGCAGGCCTGCGCCGGCCCCGGGACCCACCGGCACGCCGTCACGCCAGCGGCCCACGAGGTGCCGGGCCCGCTCGGAGAGCCGGAACAGCCGGAGGGGACTTCCTCCGAGGAGAACCGTTCCCCCGTCGATCTCGTGCAGCGACTCGTCCGGGCGCAGCGAGAACGTCGCCGGGAGCGGGGTGGAGACGCGCGGCGGGGGCGGGTGCAGCGCCGAGGGCGTACCTGGTGCACGGAGATCGGGCACCGGCCAATCTTGGCAGTCCCGGACCCGGAGGTAGGCTGGGCGCCTGCCCAGAGGAGGTCGGCATGCCAGTGGACGAGCAGGGGACTCAGGACGTCGAGGAGCTGCGCGGGGAGGACGTCGAGGAGCTGCTGGTCGAGGACCTGCTGGTCGAAGAGGTGTCGATCGACGGGATGTGCGGCGTCTATTGAGCGTCACCGACGTGCCGGCGCCGTCGCCGGCCGCTGCGTTCTCGTCGGCACGGGCCTGGCGTCTGCACCCGCAGGTGGCACTGCGGGACGAGGCGTTCGGGGCACTGGCCTACCACTACGGCAACCGCCGGCTGGTCTTCCTCAAGTCGCGCCCCCTCGTCGACCTGGTCACCTCGCTGCACGAGTACCCGGATGCCGACGCGGCACTCGATGCGCTGGTCCCCACCGCGGAGCGCGCCACGTACCGCGCCGCGCTGTCCCGCCTGGCCGCATCGGAGGTGATCGATGAGGCCTGAGGGGGCGACGGTCGCCAGCTTGCCGCTCAAGGAGCAGTTCACCCGGGGTCTCGACGCCCCGATCTGCCTCACCTGGGAGCTCACCTACGCCTGCAACCTCGCGTGTGTGCACTGTCTCAGCTCGTCGGGCCGGCACGACCCGCGCGAGCTCACGCCCGCCGAGGCGCGCCGCATCGTCGACGACCTGGTGGACATGCAGGTGTTCTACGTCAACGTGGGCGGTGGCGAGCCGATGCTGCGGCCCGACTTCTTCGACCTCGTGTCCTACGCGGTCGAGCGCCGCGTCGGTGTGAAGTTCTCGACGAACGGGACCAGGCTCACCCCCGAACGCGCCCGGGCGCTGTCGGCGATGGACTACCTCGACGTGCAGATCAGCATCGACGGTGCGACCCCCGCCACCAACGACGCCGTGCGCGGCAAGGGTTCGTTCGCCGCCGCCCGCCGGGCCATGGACAACCTGGCGGCGGCCGGCTTCGGTCCCTTCAAGATCAGCGTCGTCGTGACGCGTCAGAACGTGGAGGAGCTCGACGCCCTGGCCGCCATCGCCGACTCGTACGGCGCCCAGCTCCGGCTCACCCGCCTGCGCCCCTCGGGTCGGGCGGTGGACACCTGGGAGGCGCTCCACCCGACGGCCGAGCAGCAGCGCCGGCTCTACTTCTGGCTGGTGGACCGGCCCGACGTGCTGACCGGCGACTCGTTCTTCCACCTCTCCGCCCTGGGCCAACCGCTCGAGGGCCTCAACCTGTGCGGAGCGGGACGGGTGGTGTGCCTGATCGATCCGGTCGGTGACGTGTATGCCTGCCCCTTCGTCATCGACCGCCAATTCCTGGCGGGCAACGTGCGCCACCCGGGCGGCTTCCCCGCCGTCTGGAGAGCGTCCCCGTTGTTCACGTCGCTGCGCGAGCCGCAGAGTGCGGGCGCCTGCGCGTCGTGCGGCTCCTTCGACGCCTGCCGCGGCGGGTGCATGGCGGCCAAGTTCTTCACCGGGCTGCCTCTCGACGGCCCTGACCCCGAGTGCGTGCACGGCCACGGCGAGGCGGCCCTGGCGTCCGTGGCCGCCCGGGGCGACCGGCCGCGTGCGTCCCTGGGCCACTCGAAGGTTCGCCCGGACGGGACGCCGGTCCCCGTCCCGACCCCCGTCCGCCTCCGCCCGGCCGCCCGCGTCTGACCCGGTGGAGCTGGCCGGCGCCACCTGGCGCCAGGTGGAGGCGACCGGGGGCACGGCGCTCCTGGCCGTGCCGCTCGGTTCGCTCGAGCAGCACGGCCCCCATCTCCCTCTCGACACCGATACCCGCATCGCCGCCGCGCTGGCGCGCCGCCTGGCGTCACGGCGGTCCGGGGTGGCGCTCGCCCCGGCGCTGCCCTACGGGGCGAGCGGCGAGCACGCCGCCTTTCCCGGCACGCTCCTCGTCGGGCACGACGTGCTGGGCGCGGTCGTGGTCGAGCTCGTGCGCTCGGCCCGCACCGCGTTCCGCGGGGTGGTCCTGGTGAGCGGGCACGGCGGGAACGCGCTCGCCCTGGAGGCGGCGGCGCGACGGTGCGCCGAGGAAGGCGACGACGTGCTCGTCTGGGGCGCCGCGCCCGCCGGGGGGACGCGCACGCCGGCCGCACCGAGACGTCCATGATGCTCGCCCTCGCCCCCGACGCCGTCCGCTTCGACCTGGCCGAACGCGGACGCACCGAACCGCTGGCCTCCCTGATGCCGGAGCTGCGCGCCGAAGGAGTGCGGCCGGTATCGTCCAACGGCGTGCTGGGCGACCCGAGAGGCGCGACCGCGGAGGAGGGCCGCGTGCTCCTCGAGGCCCTGGTCCACGACCTCTGCGCCGCCGTGGACCGCCGGTGGCCCGCGCCGTGAGCCCGGTCGCCCTCGTCACCGGCGCTGCCCGGGGTATCGGAGCGGCCACGGTGGACGCGCTGGTCGGCGCCGGCTGGCAGGTGGTGGCGTTCGACCGCGCCGCCGACGACCCCGCACTCGAGTACGCCCTGGCGTCGGCGGCAGACCTCGACGCCGTCGTGGCGCGTCACGGCGCCGCCGTCCACCCCGTCGTCGGCGACGTGCGCAGCCGGGACGACGTCGGCGCAGCCGTGCACGAGGCCGTCCGCCGGTTCGGCGGCCTTCAGGCCGCCGTGGCCGTGGCGGGAGTCATCGCCGGCGGCCCACCGCTGTGGGAGACCTCCGACACCGAGTGGGACGTGCTCTTCGACGTCAACGTGAAGGGCGTGCGCAACGTCGCCGCGGCGGCGGTTCCGGTGCTGCTCGACGGCCCGGCTCCCCGGAACGGTCGCGTGGTGGCGGTGGCGTCGGCCGCCGGCCTGCTGGGGCTGCGCCGCCTGGCCGCCTACAGCGCCTCCAAGCACGCGGTCATCGGGCTCATGCGCTCACTGGCCGCTGACCTCGCCGGCACCGGTGTCACCGCCAACGCCGTCTGCCCCGGTTCGACCCGGGGGCCGATGCTCGACGCCTCCGCGGTGGTCTACGGGCTGTCCTCACCCGAGGAGTTCGCCGCCCACCAGCTGGTGGAGCGTCTGCTCGACCCGGCCGAGCCGGCGGCACTGATCGCCTGGCTCTGCGGGCCCGACTCCGCCGGCGTCACCGGGGCGGCGCTGCCCGTCGACGGCGGGATGACGACCTCGTGACGCGGGTCCCCTCGCCGTCCTCGGTGCTCGTCCCGTAAGTGGTGTCGCGGCTGGCGGCCCGAGACGACCCGGTCTCCGCCACCGCGCGCCGGAGGTCGGCCACCAGTGCCGGGACGCTGCCCGCGCTCCCGGCGTGCACGGTGGCGTGCAGGGAGTCCGGCCGGTTCTGCCGGTCCAGGTACCACCCGGCCGAGGCCAGTCGCTCGCCCACGGCGAAGATGTCGAGGGCACCCGGGTCGCGGGCCCCGAAGGCGAGGACCGTCGCCGGTGGGTCGCCGCGCACGGCGAGCGCGTCGACCGACTCGACGCCGGCCCGCAACTCCCGCGCCGCGTCGTGCGCGGCGCGCGTGAGGTCGAGGTATCCCTGGTGCCCGATGTGCATCATGGCGGCCCACGCGGCGGCAATGGGTCCGGCCGGCCGCGTCCCGGCCATGGCCGTCGAGGCGTAGAACCCGCCCAACCAGTCCGTGGTCGTGAACAGCTGGTGGCGTGCCAACTCGCGCGTCCGGTACAGGACGACGGAGACCCCCTTGGAGGCGTAGCCGTACTTGTGGACGTCGGCGGACAGAGAGGTGACGCCGGGGACCCGGAAGTCGAACGGCTCGTCGAAGCGGCCCAGCTCGCACAAGAAGGGCAGGAGGAACCCGCCCATGCAGGCGTCCACGTGGCACAGGATGCCGCGCTCGTCGGCCACCGCGGCGATGTCCCTGATCGGGTCGACCACGCCGTGCGGGTACGAGGGAGCCGAGCCGACCACCATGACGGTGTCGTCGGTGCACGCACGGGCCAGGTCGTCGGCATGCACCCGGAAGTTGTCGCGCACCGGGACCCGGACGAGCTCGACGTCGAACCAGTCGGCCGCCTTGGTGAACGCGGCATGCGCGCTCTCGCCCGCCACCACGGCGGGCCGGGCGACGCCGCGGGATCTCCCGACGTCGCGTGCCGTCTTGACCGCCTGCAACAGGCTCTCGGTCCCGCCCGAGGTGAGATACCCCTGGACATCGCCGCCTGCAGCGGGATCGTCGGCGCCGAGCAGCGTGGCCGTGTTGCAGACGATGTCGTGCTGCATGACGCCGATGCTGGGGAAGGCGAGCACGTTCAGCCCGTTCTCCGCGCTGTAGAGCGCCATCGCCTCGGCCAACAGCTCGTGCACGTCGTCGCCGGCGGAGTACACGAGGCTGAAGACCCGGCCGCCGTGCCAGTCGGCGTCCCCCTGCTTCATGGCGGCCAGGCGTGCCACGACTTCGGGTCGCGGCAGGCCGTGCTCGGGTATCGGGGTGTGGGGGAACGTGGCCACGGCGCCGTTCTTAGCCGACCGCCCGGCGCGCATGCGCACGGGCGGTGGCTAGCTGCTCCAGATGATCGACTGCATCTCGGTGTAGGCGAGCAAGCCGTAGTCCCCGCCGTCGCGCCCGACGCCGCTCAGCTTGAAGCCGCCGAAAGGCGCCTCGTGGTTGCGCTGCGCCGTGTTGATCCCGACGTGGCCCGCCTGCAGCCGCCTGGCCACGCGCAGGGCCCGGGCGCCGTCCGCGGTGAAGACGTAGTCGTAGAGGCCGAAGTCCGAGTCGTTGGCGATGGCGATCGCCTCCTCCTCGTCGTCGAAGGGGATCATCGTGATGACCGGCCCGAAGACCTCCTCGCGCGCCACCCGCATGGCGTTGTCCCCGGTGATCAACGTCGGCGCCACGTAGAAGCCGACCGGCAGGTCGGCCGGCCGGCCTCCGCCGACGACCACCTCGCCACCGTCCTCCTTCGCCGTGGCGACGTGCGCCTCGATACGCCCTCGCTGGGCGGCGGAGATGACCGGTCCGATAATGGTCTTGGTGTCGGTCGGGTCGCCCACCGTGAGGAACCCGGCCATCTGCACCAGTCCCTCGGTCATCTGGTCGAAGAGGCTGCGATGGACGACGGCACGCGTCGGGGCGGTGCAGATCTGCCCGGAGTGGAACGACCAGGTCGAGCCGATGCAGGTGATGGCCGCCTTCAGGTCGGCGTCCTCGAACACGATGCAGGCGCCCTTGCCTCCCAGCTCGAGGAGGGTGCGCTTCATGGTGCGCCCAGCGGCCTGCGCGATGGACACGCCGACCTGGGTCGACCCGGTGAAGCTCACGCCGTCCACGTCGTCGGCGTCGACCAGGGCGGCCGAGGCGGCGGGCCCGTTGCCGTTCACCAGGTTCACCACCCCGGGGGGGAAGCCGACGTCGTTGAGGATGCGCACCAGCTCGACGATGGCGAGCGGGTCCTGCGGGGCCGGCTTCACCACGACGGTGTTGCCGGCTGCCAGGGCGGGGGCCACCTTGCCCGCCATGTTCACCATGGGGAAGTTGTACGAGGTGATGCAGGCGACCACCCCGACCGGGGCCCGGTTGACCATGCCGCCGATGATCCCTCCGGGAGCCAGCGGTGTGGCCGGGGCCGCCTGGGGGAGGAGCGCGGTCGACAGGACCGGGCGCGGGTCACGGGCGTAGCGCTCGAACCGGTCGGCCGCCACGGGCACCTGCATCCGAGAGCCCACCATCGCCGTGGCCCCCGTCTCGGCAATGACGAGGGGGAGCAGCTCGGACGCCTTGGCCCGGATGGCCGCCGCCGCCTCGCGCATGAGGGCGCTGCGGTCCTCGACCGACCAGGCGGCCCAGCCGGGCTGCGCCTCCTTGGCCGCCGCGGCGGCCGCCAGGGCGTCGTCCGCGCTGGCGTTGGGGGCCAGCCCGACCACGCCCTCGGTGGCGGGGTTGACGATCTCGTACGTGCCCTCCGCCGCGTCGACCCACGCGCCCCCGATGAGGAGCTGGTGCTCGTTCCGCTGGGTGGTCTCAGCCATGTGCGCTCCCGGCCTGCCTGCCGCCAGGCGATCTGACGGTGCGTCACATTCAATCCTCCCGCCGTGACGACCGCCAAGACGGCTGGTGGCCGGCCCGCCAGGCCAATGGCCAGGAGGAAGTGCTTGAATTCATTACTTTCGTCACTTCGCAGGCCTTCAGTACTATGCGATCCTCGTAGTCGGAAGCGTCCACGGGGGATGAACAGGAGTCTGGTCATGAGTCGGCCTACCGCAGCGGTCCCCGAGCCCACGCGCCCCGAGGCGCACGCCGCGGTCGCGGGGATCGTGGGCGATGCCGTCCTGGGCCGGGCCGACGTGACCCGGGCCCGGGAGCGCCGGCGCATCGCCCGGCTCCGCCGCCTGGTGGCCGTCGGCGCCCTGGTGGCCGGCTGGGTGGTCATGCGCCGGGTCGCCGGGCACCCTCTCATGCCCGCCGTGCACGTGCCGCACTGGGTCGCGGGCGCCCTGCCGGCGTTCGTCATCGTCCTCATGCTGGGCGTCGTCATGCTCGCCCCCCTCCTCGGCGCGGGGCGCTCGCCGCACACGCTGGTGCGGCCCGGCGAGACGGCGGTGGGCCTCGAGGACCTGGTGGGGATCGACTCCATCAAGGCGGAGGTCATCCGCACCATCAACCTGTTCTTGGCTCACCAGACCTTCCGCGACACCATGGGCGGCTCGGCCCGGCGCGGCGTCCTCTTCGAAGGACCTCCGGGGACCGGCAAGACTTTCGTTGCCAAGGCGATGGCCAAGGAGGCCAACGTCCCGTTCCTGTTCGTCTCGGCGTCGGCCTTCCAGTCCATGTACTACGGACAGACGAACCGCAAGATCCGCTCGTACTTCAAGGCGCTCCGCAAGCACGCCCGCAAGGAGGGCGGTGCCATCGGCTTCATCGAGGAGATCGACGCCATCGGCGCGTCGCGGCGAGGGCTCGGCGGTGACGGCCACACGGAGGGGGTCACCGGCGTGGTCAACGAGCTGCTGGTGCAGCTGCAGTCGTTCGAGACCCCCACGCGTGGCCAGCGGTTCGCCTCGGCCTGGATCGACCTGCTGAACCGCTACCTGCCTGACAGCGCCAAGGTGCGCAAGCCGGCCGTCGCGCCGGCCAACGTGCTGGTGGTCGGGGCCACCAACCGTAAGGACGACCTCGATCCCGCCCTCATCCGCCCGGGACGCTTCGACCGCACCATCTACTTCGGGCTGCCCGGCCGCAAGGCGCGCGCCGACATCGTCGCCTACTACCTGGGGAAGAAGGCCCACGCGGCGGACCTCGACACCCAGGGCGCGGTCGACGCCGTCGCCGGCATGACCTTCGGGTACTCGCCGGCCGCGCTGGAGCGCCTGATGGACGAGGGCCTGGTCATCGCGTTGACGCACGGCCGCGCCGCCATGACCATGTCGGACGTGGCCGAGGCGAAGATGCTGGTCGAGTTGGGCGTGACCGACGAGACGATCTACACGCCCGACGAGCGCGAGCGGGTGGCCACACACGAGGCCGGGCACGCCACCGTCGCCTACTTCGTGGGCCAGACGCGCCAGCTCGACGTGCTCTCGATCGTCAAGCGCCGGGATTCGCTTGGCCTGCTGCAGCACTCCGACACCGAGGAGCGGTTCACCAAGAGCAGCGAGGAGATGCGCGCGCTGCTCCAGATCGCCATGGGCGGCATGGTGGCCGAGGAGCAGTGGTTCGAGGAGGTGTCGACCGGGCCGGCCTCCGACCTCGCTGCGGCCACCACCATCGGGGCCCAGATGATCGGCGCCTGCGGCATGGGGACCTCGCTCATCTCGGTCGCCGCTGCGGGCAGCGGCTACCTCGAGGGCAGCCTGGTCGACAAGGTGCTGGGCGACAAGGACGCCCGCCAGGAGCTCGACACGCTGCTCATGGAATCGTGTGACGCGGCCAAGGCCATCGTCACGGCCCACTCCGAAGTGGTCGAGGCGCTGCGCGACGCCCTGCTCGAACGGGACGAGCTGGTGGGCGGCGAGATCGCCAGTGTGATCGAGGAGGCACTCGATTCGGTCCGTGGCGACGGGTCCGAGCAGGGGGTCATCGCCCCGCTGCGGCCGTCGGCCACAACCACCACGGGCCTGCCGTCGGGCCCCGCAGCCCCGGTGAACCGGCGCGCCTGAGCCCCTGAGCCTCAGAGCACCCGAGCGCCTGAGCGCAGGCCCGCGGCGGGGATAGCGTCTCCCCTGTCCGGCAGACTGGTGGCCGGGATCCGAAAGGGGGGCCGATGGGGATGGTGGGACGGGCCGGAGGACACAGTGCGGCACGCGTCGCTCGGGCGGTGGTCGCGGGCTCGTGCGTCCTCGCCGCCGTCCTGATCTCCGTGGGAGGTACCGGTGCTGCCTCCGCCGCGCCAGCCGCGGTGGTGGCCCGCCCCTCGGCCGGGTGTGCGCTGGCGCAACCGGCGGCCCCCGGCACCTCGGATCAGCTCCTGTCCGCCGCCGGCGACGCCGGGGGCTACGTGCGCGAGGTGCCGCCGTCGTACACCGGGCGCACGCCCATGCCGCTGGTGGTGGACTTGCACGGGTACGAGGAGCCGGCCACCGGCCAGGTGGCCATGTCGGCACTCGGGACCTACGGCGTCGCGCACGGGTTCCTCACCGTCACGCCCCAGGTGGCCGGCACGATCCCCATGTGGCAGACGGGCTTCCATAGCAAGGACATGGCCTTCATCGGGGCGCTGCTCGATACGGCGGACGCCACCCTCTGCGTCGACCGCAACCGCGTGTACGTGACTGGCCTGTCCAACGGGGCGTTCATGACCTCGGCCGTGGCGTGCGTCTATGCCGATCGGGTGGCCGCGGTGGCCCCGGTGGCGGGGATCCAGGTGCCGGCCGGGTGCCACCCGTCGCGGCGCGTCCCGGTGGTGGCGTTCCACGGTACGGCGGACCCGTTCGTGGCCTACGGGGGCGGGCTCGGACCGGCCACGCTCAAGCTCCCCGCGCCCGATGGCTCGGGGCGCACGCTGGACCAGGTCCTGGGTCCGAACGCGGCTCAGCGCAAGGGTCCGTCGGTGCCGGGCATCACGACGGCGTGGGCGAGGCGCAACGGGTGCGCCGCGGAGCCCGGTACCCGCACGGTGGCGTCCGGGGTGACACAGATCGCCTACCGGTGCCCCGCCGGCGCCGACGTCGTGCTCTATCGCATCACCGGCGGCGGGCACGCCTGGCCCGGGAGCGCCGTGTCACAGTCGGTGGGCTCGGTGATCGGCTTCACGACTATGGCCATCTCGGCCGACGCCATCATCTGGCAATTCTTCGAGGCGCACCCGCTCAGCCGCTGACGCCCGCCGCACCGAGCGCCTGGGCCACCGCCGCTCCGGTGACGGCGCAGTTGAGGTAGGGCTCAGGGGCGTGCGCCCGGTGCCCGTTGTCGACCATGTGCTCCTCGACACGCGGCCCGAACCTCTCGACCAGGGACACCGCGGCCGCCTTGTCGCCGACCGCCCGCACGTTCACCCACCGCTCGACGCTGCCGGGCCATGCCCCGTGACCGTCTATCGGCCGGGGTTCGAGGGTATCGAACAGCATGGGCGCGCCCAGCGGCGAACCCAGTGTGACGAAGGTGCGCACGGGCCATTCGGGATGGTTGGCCAGTCCCATGTAGGAGATCACGGTCCCGAGCGAGTGGGCGACGACGACACGGGTGTCGTCGTCGATCAGCGGCTCGACGCGGGCCCGGATCCGGTCGTTGAGATCGGGCTCGGTCGTCATGATCGTCACCATGTCGACCGTGCGGTCGAAGACCGCCTCGTTGGCTGCCTGGCCGAGCGCCGCGATGGTGTCCTCGCCGGCCAGCTCATTGAGGGCGTCGGCCACGCCGGCCCGGGACCGGTCGAGCTGCGCGTCCCGTGCTGATCCCGGGTGGCGGCGGAAGAGGTCCCCGTAGAAGCAGACGCCCACGTCGCCGTCGTCGATCTCGACCCCGTGGTGCCACAGGCCGTCGCGCAGTGCCGGCAGCCAGCGGGCCTTCAGCTCGTTGGGCCCCCACAGCTCGTTGAAGGCCCCGTGGACCAGGATGACGCGTGCCATGGGCAGATCTTGTCAGCGTGTGCCGGAGGGGAGGGGCTCAGCCGACCAGGTGTGTCGTGTCGTTGTAGCCGCGCACGACCCATCGGTCGGGAGCCACCACGATCCTGGAGATGGAGGCGTTGTCGGCGCCCACGAAGGCGAAGGGGGAGGAGCCGCTCGCCTGGGCCAGGATCTCCCCGATGGCCGCACCGTGGCTGAACGCCACCACCCGCCCGCCCGGATGCGCGGTGGCAATGCGCTCCACCGCGCGCCTGAGCCTTCCGACGAAGTCCTCCCGTGGCTCGGCACCGGGCACCACGTCCCAGCGCTGCCGGCGCATGACCTCCTCGAAGAGCGGGTCGCGGTCGAGTGCCTTCTGGCGTAGCAGGCCACCCTCCCACTCACCCAGGAACACCTCACGCAGATCGGCCTCCACCACCGGTTTCACGCCGCAGCGGGCCACCAGCGGCTCGGCCGTCTGCGAGGTGCGGCGCAGGGGGGTGACGTAGATCCCGTCGAAGGACTCCTGGGCCAGCCGGTGCCCGACCAGCTCCGCCTGGTGACGCCCGGCCTGCGACAACGGCGGGTTGCCCTGACCCTCGACCAGCTCGAAGGTCTCGCCTTCCACTGAGTCGGCCGATGCGCCGTGGCGGACGAGGAGGATCTCGGTCGAGCCCGGAGGGCCGACGTACGGCCGCTGGCTGAAGGTCCGCGGTGACGTCACGGCCGCCGAGTGTAGGGCCGGCCGTCAGCGGGACCGGGGGAGCTCTGGCGGTGGGCGGTCGTCGTCCTCGTCGACCACCTCGACGTCGATGACGTCGGCGTCGGAGCCGGGGCGCGGGTGGCGGCGCCCGGCGCGGCGCTCCAGCCGGGCGGCGGGCCGCCGGGCCCGGTCCGGAGCGTGGTGAAGAACACGCCGGGGCCCTGGGAGAAGTCGATGCGGAAGGGCCGCCCCGCCTCGGGGCCCAGTTGTGCGTAGAGCGGTTCGGCCCGGCGGTGCACGACGTAGTACTGCGCGGCCAGGGTGAGCCCCAGCCACAGCAAGAAGCTGGCCCCCTCGAGCCCGGCCGTCCCGGCGTGGGCGTCGGCGGCGAAGTGCACCGCCAGCGAGACGAGCCACAGCGCCATGGTCGAGACGGTGCCCTGCCGCAGCACCCACCCGTTGCCGGCGAAGACGCGCATCGAGAGTCCGCGCAGTGCGCCGACGCCGAGGGCGCCCACGAGCAACGACACCAGTACCCAGCCCCAGGTGCCCGCAGGCACGTGGTGGTCACCGCTGTAGGCGAAGAGCGAGAAGAGGCCGAGCACGCCCAGGAAGACGGGGAGGCGCGGTCGGAACACGCGCGGGACGGGGACGGCGCGCGCCTGCCGCAGCAGGACGAACAACAGGACCAGTGCCCCCAGCGCGTAGGAGAAGAACGACACCGTCGTCCAGCCTAGGGCTCTGACCGCCGGGTCGGTCCGGCGCCAGCCCGGGTCTCAGGAGTTGAGCAGGGGCCCCACCTCGACCCCGAAGCGGGCCGTCTGGTCGCAGAACTCCTCGGCGCTGCGGGCCATGAAGCGCACCTGGAGGTGGTTGACGCCCATGTCGACCAGCTCGAGCAGCGAGGCGGCGACCTGCTCCGCCCCGCCCGAGATCACCCAGTTGGGCAGGTCCCACCCCGAACCGCCCGAGGTCAGGTGGATCGGCTCGACGATGGTGCCGATGTCGATGGGCGCCCCGCCCCGCAGTTCGGCCCGCAACGCCCGCAGGCGGGCGATCTGGCCCGGCAGGTCGCGGCGGGGCGTACCCTGCGGCAGCCATCCGTCACCGAACGCGGCGGTGCGCCGGATGGCGGCCGGGGACGATCCGCCGATCCAGATGGGGGGGCGGGGCAGGCGGGCCGGGCGCGGCCCGAGTCCCATGTCGTGCGCGGCGAAGCGCGGGCCGGGCAACACGGGGAACTCGTCGGTGAAGCACGTGGCGAGCGCAGAGACGGCTTCGTCGGTGTGGTGGCCGCGCTCCTCGAAGCCCCCGGTGAGCAGCTCGTACTCCTCAGGCACGTGGCCGGCGCCCACGCCCACGATGAGGCGGCCGCCCGAGAGTGCGTCGACGGTCGAAAGCTCCTTGGCCGCCCGCAGCGGGTGACGCTGCGCCAGGATCAAGACGTGCGAGAGCAGGTGCGTCCGGGTGGTGACGGCGGCCAGCCAGCCGAGCGTCGCCACGGTGTCGTACCAGATGGTGCCCATGGCGTCGGCCAGGCGCCGCGGGATCGCCGTGTGATCGCACACGCCGACGTAGAAGAAGCCGGCCTCGTCGGCCACCCGGGCGATCCGGGCCAGCTCCGCCGGTCCGGAACTCTTCTCCCACTCGTCGACATAGCGGGTGGACTGCGACTGGATCGGTAGCTGCATGCCGTAGACGACCCGTCCCTCCGGGACGGCGCGGACCACGTGGGCGGGGATCGGGGCGGGTTCGGTCATCGGGGGCGTCCCTTCACTGTTCGAGTGAGCGTCGCTCGTTCGGGGACTGCTCGTCCGGCCACGATCAGCCTGCCGCGGCCAGGGCGGCGGCGTGGTCGGCCGGCGTGCCGAAGGTGGTGGCGTGGACCCGGGCCCGCTTGAGGTACAGGTGCACGGGCACCTCCCAGGTGTAGCCCATGCCGCCGTGCACCTGGATCGCCGCCCGGGCGTTGGCGATGGCGGCCTCGTCGGCGAGCAGCTTGGCACCGGCGACCGACCGGTCGAGCAACTGCGCCGGGGTGCACCCGGCGACCTCGGCCTCCGTCTCGGCGACGTCGGGCGCGTCGGCCAGGCAGGCGGCGGCGTGCACGGCGGCCCGCGCCACCTCGGCGCGCACGAGCATGTCGGCGCAGATGTGCTTCACGGCCTGGAACGTGCCGATCGGCTTGCCGAACTGGTGGCGCTCCTTGGCGTACCGGACGGCCAGGTCGAGCACCTCCGTGGCGTGGCCGACCTGCAGCGCGGCGGTGAGCAACGTCCCGTCACGGCGCAGGCGGGCACCGTCCGCGCCGGCCGCACCGCCGGCGGTGAGCGACGGGACGTGCCACACCGGCGTGAGGGGGTCGAGCGGCGCCGCCGCCCGGACGGCGCCGTCCAGCGCGGCCGGGTCCACCAGCCGAGCCTCGGCGAGGCCCGGCCCGAGCACGAGCAGGGCGCCGAGGGTGCCCAGGTGCTCCACGAGGACGGGCCCGGGGCCGACGCAGTGCACACCGACCTGCACCGCGCCTTCGTCCGCCCCGTCCACCAGGCCCGCTGCCGCGGCCAGAAACGTGCCGACCAGGGGTCCGGGGACCAGGCCCCGCCCGAGCTCCTCGAAGACGACCACCGCGTCGGGCAGCCCGAGGCCGATGCCGGCGGGCTCGGGCAGCGTCAAGGAGAAGACGCCGGTCTCCCCGAGCACGGCCCAATCGGCCTCGGCGACGGCCCGCGCGTCGCCCTCACGGGCGCGCAGGTGCTCCAGGGGCAGTCGGCCCTCGAGCACGGTGCGGACACCCGTGGCGAGTTCCCGCTGCTGGTCGTCGACCCGGAAGTCCATTCAGGGCTCCCTGCTCATCGTGACCGGGGCAGGCCGAGGATGCGCTCGGCCACGATGTTGCGCTGCACCTGCGAGGTGCCGGCGGCAATGGTCAGGTTGATCGACTTGAACCAGGCGTGCAGCGCCTCGTGGTTACCCAGTGGCGCGCCGTCGGGACCCTCCAGCTCGTCCGCACACAAGGCGGCGCGGTCGAGCACCTCCACCGTCAGGTCGTGCAGTGCCTGGGCGTGCTCCGAGAAGGACAGCTTGAAGACCGAGCCGCCGATCCCCGGGACGCCGGTCCTGGCCGCTTCCGACACGTTGCGCTTGGTCAGCGCCCACAGCGCGTCGAACGCGGCCACCAGGTGACCCACGCGCCGGGCGATGCCCTGGTCCGCCGCCAGGCCGACGCGCTCGATCACCCGGCGCAGGTCGCCGAGCAGGCGCACGCATTCGAGCAGGTCGCCGACGAAGGCAGTCCCGCGCTCGAAGGAGAGGGTGACCATGGTGACCCGCCAGCCGTCGTTCTCCTCGCCGACGCGGTTGGACAGAGGGACGCGCACCTCGTTGAGAAAGAGCTCGGCGAACTCCGTCGTCCCCTCGAGGGTGCGCAGGGGGCGTATCTCGATCCCGGCCGCGTCCATCGGCATGATGAGCCAGGTGATGCCCTTGTTGCCCTCGCCCCCGGTGCGGACCAGCAGCTCGCAGTAGTCGGCCACCAGAGCGTGCGACGTCCAGATCTTCGACCCGGTCACCACGTAGTCGTCGCCGTCACGTACGGCGCGGGTGCGCAGCGAGGCGAGGTCGCTCCCCGCGTCGGGCTCGCTGAAGCCCTGGCACCAGACCTCTTCGCCCCGCAGGATGCCCGGCAGGTACCGCTCCCGCTGGGCCGGGGACCCCTCGGCGATGACCGTCGGCCCGGCGTGGAGCAGCCCGACGAAGTTCACGCCCACGTAGGGCGCACCGGCGCGCTCGCACTCCTCCTTGAAGATGAGCTGCTCCACCGGGGACGCGCCGCGCCCGCCACCCTCGACGGGCCAGTCGACGCCGGCGTAGCCGGCCTCGAACAGGAGCTTCTGCCATCCCAGGTCGTAGGCGCGCCGGGCCGGCCAGTCGTCCTGGGATGGCGGCGCGCCGTAGCTGGGCACGGTGGTGGCGAGCCACTCGCGCAGCCCGTGTCGGAACGCCTCCTCGGACGCCGAGTAACGGAGGTCCATGCGATGAGCGGGTCCCGGGTGCGGTCCGGCGACGAGGCGTTCAGGCGGGCAGGTCGAGGCTGTAGAGCCTGATGGCGTTGCCCCGCACGATCTTGCGGCGCTGCTCGTCGGTGAGGTCGGCCATCTGCGTCTCGGCGATCTCCCTCGTGCGCGGCCATGTGGAGTCCGAGTGCGGGTAGTCCGACTCGTAGGTGATGTTGTCCTCGCCGATCTCGTCGACCGAGCGCAGCCCGTGCGCGTCGTCGAAGAAGCAGCCCCAGACGTGGTCCTTGAAGTAGCTGCTGGGCTTCTCGGGCACGGCGTCGCCCACGCCGCCCCAGGCCCGGTTCTCCTCCCACACCACGTCCGCGCGCTCGAGGATGTAGGGGATCCAGCCGATCTGGCCCTCCGAGTAGGCCACCTTGAGATCGGGGAAGCGGACGAAGACGCCGCTGAAGAGGAAGTCGACCAGCGAGAAGGTGGCATTGGTGTGGGTCAGGGTCGAGCCCACCGCCGCCGGTGCGTCGGCTGAGGTGGACGGCATCTTCGACGAGCTGCCTATGTGCATGTTCACGATGGTCGCTGTCTCGGCGCAGGCACGGAAGAACGGGTCCCAGTAGTGGTCCGGGTCGTGCACGCTCGGGAGGCCGAGGAAGGGCGGGATCTCGCTGAAGCACACCGCGTGCACGCCCCGCTCTGCGTTGCGGTGCACCTCGGCCGCGGCCAGCTCGGCGTCCCACAGCGGGATCAAGCAGAGCGGGATGAGGCGGCCCCCCGACTCTCCGCACCACTCCTCGACCATCCAGTCGTTGTACGCCTGCACGCACAGGAGGCCGAGGTCCTTGTCCTTCGCTTCGGTGAACGTCTGGCCGCAAAAGCGCGGGAAGGTCGGGAAGCACAGCGCTGCTTCGATGTGGTTGACGTCCATGTCCTCGAGCCGGGGCTTGACCTGGTAGGAGCCCGGGCGCATGTCCTCGTAGGTGATGCCCTTCATGGTCACCTCGTCGCGCGGCACACCGGCGGCCGAGTCGAGTCGCAGCAGGGGCCGCTTGAGGTCCTCGTAGTACCACCAGTCGACCGGCGTGCCCTCCGAGCCGCGCTTGATCTTGAGCTGCCCGCCCCGGTACTCGAGCTCGGGCATGGGCGCGCGCACCACGCGGGGGCCGACGTCCGCGTACTTGGACGGGAGGCGGTCCTGCCACACGTGGGGCGGCTCGACGACGTGGTCGTCGACCGAGATGATCAGAGGAAGCGGCTCGGCCATGCGTCCGAGCGTAGTCGGGACCTGACGGGGCGTCAGATGCCGCCGAGCGCTTCGGCGAACAGGTCGCGCATGGCCTGCCAGGAGCGGCGGTCGGTCGGTTCGTGGTAGGCGATCCCGGGTAGGTCGACCTGGCTCGCCCGGGGGTTGGTGAACGAGTGCTGCGCGCCGCCGTAGAGGTGCATCTGCCAGTCCACCCCACCGGCGCGCATCTCCTCCTCGAAGGCTGCCCGCTGCTCGGGCGGGATGATCGGGTCGTCGGACCCGATGAGGACCAGCACCCGGCCCACGATGGCCGAGGCGTCCTCGGGACGGGCGGTGGCCAACCCGGAGTGGAAGCCCACGATCGCCTTGAGGTCCGCGCCCCCCGCGCCAACTCGAGCGCCAGGGTGCCGCCGAAGCAGAAGCCGATGGCGGCCAGCCGCGCCGCGTCGGTGCGCGCCTCGGCGCGCAGGACGTCGAGGCCCGCCATGCCGATGGCGCGGACGCGGTCCGGATCGGTCCGCAGGTCCCCCAGTCGGGCCATCATCTGGTCGCGGTCGGTCAGGGGCTTCCCCTCGCCGTGGTAGTCGAGCGCGAACGCCACGTAGCCAAGCTCGTCGGCCAGACGGGCGGCGCGGGCTCGCGCGTGGTCGTCGAGGCCCGGTCCCTCGTGGCAGACGAGCACGCCCGGCCGCGGGCCGGAGCCCTCGGGCAGCGCCAGCGTGCCCACCATGGTGCGGCCGTCGGCGTCGTAGTGGATGTCACGGGTGGTGGCCATGGGTGCACCGTATCCCGTGCCCGGCCGGGGCCATACTTGGCCCATGGGCACCGACGGGGGCCGGCGCCACCGGGCGTTGCCGGTCGCGACGGCCACGGTGCTCGCAGTCGCGCTGCTTGCCTCTTGCGGCTCCGGCCAGCAGCCGGCCCGCCGGGGCGCGTCGGGCCGGGCGGCGTCGACCACCGGGGCACCCGCGTCCACGACCACCACCGGCACACCCGGCTCCACGTTGGCTCCCGTGGCGATGTCGGGCCCGCTGCAGGCGGGTGCGCCGATCGCCATCCCCTTCTCGGCCGATCGCGTCACGGCGGCCGAGAGCCCCGACGGCGCCGTGTTCGTGGCGCCGCAGGACCCGACGAGCACGGCTCCGGCCGTGGCCTGGGTGGTCGACGGCAACGGGCCCGCCGCGGTGGCCGAGCACGTGCCCGAGGGCATCGCGGCGCTGGGCGCGGACGGCGCGAACTTCTACGCAGTGACCTACTCGAGGCTGTACGCCTACGACAGGGCCACGGGCAACCAGGACGGGCAGTGGAACCTGCCGCCGATCGTGACGGCGAACGCTTCGCGCCAGGACCTGGTGTCCATGACGGCGGCCGGCGGTGTGGTCGTGATCCTCATCACCCAGGGTGACAGCGTGCGTGTGTACCGCGTCGTCCCCACGTCGTCAGACCCGCCGCGCCTCATCGCGACCGCGCTGGGCGCAGCCGTCGCCACGGACGGCTCCGTGTACTACGAGACGACCGACCACCGCCTGGCCGTGCTGCGCCCCACGGGCGCGACCACGAGCGGGGCGTCGCTCGCCGCCACGCCGAACGGCCTCGGAGGAGGCGTGCAGTACGTCAGCAGCGTGGCCGCGCACGTCGTATGGGTGAGCGAGCCCGCCGGGCAGGGGCTCGATGCGCAGTTCACCACCTACGACGGCACGACGCTCAATGTGATCGCCTCCTACGGCGGGATCGTCACCTCCACCGTCGTGGACACGGCGGCCGGTCCGCTCGCGCTCGAGCCGTCGGTCGCCGACCAGGCCTGCTCGCAGGCTGCGGCGAACCAGCCCGCCACGTCGTGCGTGCTGCGCATCGACGCCCACGGGGTCACTGCGGACCCAGTGGGGGTCGGCCCGGCGGTCGTGTTGCTCGGCCCGGGTCCCGCCGTCGTGGCCTCCGACACCGTCACCGGGCAGTTCGACGTCGTGCGCCTGTCCTGAGCGGTCAATTGTCCACGGTAATCGAGACGGCCTCGCTCGAGCGCGAGCGCCCCTCGACGTCCTTCGCCGTGCTGCGGACCACGTAGGTTCCGTTGGGCACTTTGGTCGTGCCCCATCCTCCCAGGAAGCCGAAGAGGAACCTCGTCGCGTGGATCAGTGCGACCGGTTGGCCGCTCGAGCTCGTGATCTGGAATCTGACCGAATTGATCGGGTAGTCACTGGTCGCGCCCGCGATGAACAGCGCGTTCCCGTGGATCCGGGCGCCGTCGACCGGACGCACGACCGTCGTTCGCAGCGGTCGAACCTCGACTTTCGGGAGCCCCGTCCGCTCGAGCACGGCGGCCTCGCTCGTTGCGAAGAAGCTGAGGCGGTCGCGCTTCGCAGCTTCCGCGATCTGGCGGACGTTGGAGTATTGGAACGTGTCGTTTGGGAAGAGCGCCGACTTGATCAGGGAGTCCGGGGCCTTCGCCGCATGGGCGGCGACGAGATTGTCAAGCTGGTACATCTGTCGGGTCCCGGCTCCGCCCCCGATTCCGTTCTCCATTCCGCCGGCCACCTCGACCACGATGAGGCTGACCGCCAGGAACCGGAGGGCGACGAGCACACGCTGCCTCCACCGTTCCGGAAGCGCCTGCTCGAATCGATCGGCGTGGTCGAAGGCCAGGGCGGTGGTGGCCAGGCTGGCCGAGACGGTTTCCCGGTCGCGAGCAGGCCAGCGCTCGAGGAGGCAGAGATAGCAGCCCAGGAGCACCAACAGGTCCTCCGTGACGTATCGCGACTGCGATGCTGCCCAGAGACCGAGATGCGTGCGCCCGATCGTCACCAGGACCGCGATCACAAGGCCGAAGCAGATCAGAGCGGGCCCGACCGGGCTGCGTGCGAGCTTGCCGCGCCGCGCGTACACGGCCAGGCATGCGAGGGAGAGGACGAAGATGGCAATCCCGATCTCGACGAGGTTGCTGATCGACCCCCCGAGTTTGATCGATGTTCCCATGGGGTCGCCGAGCAACAGGAAGAAGAACTCAGCCGCCGCGAACGGATGAGCGAGCACGTTGCCGTTGTTCGTACCACCAGCGGTTCCAGCGCTGAAGTCGTAATGGTAGAGCCACAGTGAAGCGGTTCCCACGGCCGCGATGAGCCAGGTGTACACGAATGCCCGAGAGCGATGCCTCCAGAGCAGGACGACCAGGCCTGCCGGCCAGATGGCGAAGCCGTCGAGAGCCGAGTAGCTGCCGATCACGGCGACTGCGATCGCGACGGCGAGGATCGACCAGTTCGACCTTCGCCGAGCGAGCAGGAAGATGACAGTGGCCAATGCGGCGATGACCATGTACAACCAGAGCTGGTAGCCGAAGAGTGTGTTCTCGGACTGGCCGAGTGTGAACACCAAGAACGCAGCGGGCAGATAGAGGACCAGGCGCGCTTGTGGCACGTCCCGCCGGTGCGCGCGCACGATGAGCACGAGACTCACCAAGAGCAGGACGGCATTGAGGTACAGCTCCGTCACGACGTTCAGATGCGTGAACCGACCGAGCACGAGCACGACGGTGTTGGGGAAGAACGTGCGATTTTCGGCGTGCTGGATCCACAGCATCCGCACCGTCGTGTGCCCGGAGTAGGAGTTGGTGAAGTATGGGGTGTGGGTGAGGAGCGCCACATCGTTCCACTGGTCGGTGTAGATGGCGTTCACCCCGTAGCGATGGATGTACCAGAAGTACAGCGCCACGGGAACGAGGAGGAGTACCGCCGCCGCCTCCAGGACGACGGCCGCCGTACGGTTCGGGTGCGTGGTCTGCTCGGAGTCAGGCTCCGTGATGGACTGCGTGTCCGCAACAGTCATTTCCGTTACCCATCCCCGATCAGAGCAACGAGTCACGATAACGCAGGCTCGGAACGCCCGCCCCCGTCGGACAGTGGCCAGAGCCGCTTCCTCGTCGCTAGTAGTGCATGGCCACGCCGCCGTTCGGGCTGAGCAGTTGCCCGGTGACGAAACTGCTGGCGTCGGAGGCCAGGTACAAGACGCAATAGGCGATGTCGGCGGTGTCGCCGACCCGGCGCAGCGGGGAGAAGCGCGCCATGGGTGCCAGGGTGGCCTTCTTGGCCTCCTCGTCGATGGTCCCGTCCGGGTTGGTGTAGTAGCGCGCCGTCATCTTGGTCGGGACGAAGCCGGGAGCGACGGTGTTCACGCGCACGCCGTGCTCGCCGACCTCGACGGCCATGGACTGGGTCAGCTGGGCCACGCCGGCCTTGCAGATGGCGTACGGACCGACGCCTGGCGCCGGCGTCAGCACGGCGGCCGACGCCATGTTGACGATGGACCCGCCGCCCTGCGCCACCATCGCCTTGCCGGCGGCCTGGCATCCGTACAGCACGCCCTTGAGGTTCACCGACAGGATGCGGTCGAACTCGCCCGGATCGAGCTCGATGATGGAGCTGTCGATCATGATCCCGGCGATGTTGCACATCACGTGCAAGCCACCGTGACGCGCCACGATCTGCTCGACCAGGGCTGTGGTGGCACCTGGTGCCGAGACGTCGAGCGCCGCGCTCTCGGCCCGTCCACCCTGGGTCAGGATCGTGCCGGCGGTCTCGGAGGCGCCGTCCGCGTCGATGTCGGCACAGACGACGACGGCGCCCGCCCCCGCCAGCACTTCGGCGGTCGTGCGGCCGATGCCGCTACCAGCTCCGGTGACGAGGGCCACCCGGCCCGTCAGGTCGAACGCGTGACGCACACTCTGAGCGGTTTCCACCGGCGCACCATAGGCGCGACCCGCGGGCCCCGGCCGTGCCGTCGTCGGCTGCGCTCAGGCCGTGACACCCTCGAGGGCCAGCAGGGCGCGCTTGATCTTCAGGCCGCCCCCGTAGCCGCCGATGCCCCCGCTCGCCACCACCCGGTGGCACGGCACGATGATCGGGATCGGGTTGCGCCCGTTGGCCTGGCCGACGGCACGCGGGCCCCGGGGCCGGCCGACGCGGCGGGCGAGCTCGCCGTAGGTGATGGTCTCGCCGTAGCCGATCCGCGTGAGCTCGTCCCACACCTCGCGCTGGAAGGTGGTCCCGTCGAGCTCGAGCGCGACGTCGAAGTCGGTGCGCGTGCCCGCGAAGTACTCCTCGAGCTCGGCTGCCGCCTGCTCGAGCACGTCCGGCCCGCCGTTCGCACCGCGCGCCCCGTCCCGGCGGGGGTGGCGACGCTCGTGGGGCAGCCAGAGGCCGATGAGGACGTCGCCGTCGCTCTCGAGCACGACGCGGCCGATCGGGGTTTCGAGTGGGAGGGTGGCGGTCACGGTCACGCGGCACGTCCTTTCGTGGATCGGTTCTGGGTCCGGGGGGTGGCGGGTATCGCCCACAGGTGCGCCATGGCGTAGCTGCGCCAGGGGCGCCAGCGCTCGGATCGCTGCGCCAGTGCACGGGGGTCCTCGGGCAGACCGAGCGAGCCCGCGGCGCGGCGGATGCCCAGGTCGGTGGGCAGGAAGGCGTCGGGGTCACGCAGCGCCCGCATGGCGACGTACTCGGCCGTCCACGGACCGATGCCCGGCAGGGCGACGAGGGCGCGGCGGACTTCCGCGGGGTGCGCACCGGGGTCGAGCACGAGCTTGCCGCCCGCCACCGCCTCGGCCAACGCGCCGAGGGCCCGGCGCCGCCCCGCCGGCATGGCGAATGCCTCCGGCTCGTGCCGGGCCAGGTCGGCCAGGGCATCAGGGGTGGGGAAGAGCCGCGTGACGGCTTCGCCGGGGGAGGGCAGCGGGGTGCCGGCGGCCGCCACCAGCCGCCCGGCGACGGTGCGCGCCCCGGCCACCGAGACCTGCTGGCCGATGACGGCACGCACGGCGAGCTCGAAGCCGTCCGCGGCGCCGGCCACGCGGTGTCCCGGCCGCCGGCGCACGACCCGGGCCAGGACCGGGTCCTGGCCCAGGGCCTCGGCCACGGCGACCGGGTCGGCGTCGAGGTCCAGGAGCTGCCGGCAGCGCGACACGGCCGTGGACAAGTCGCGCAGGTCGGTCAGCGACAGCTCGCACTCGACGAAGGCGCCCCCACTCCCACCGGACTCCCTGGGTCCCTCCACGGCGGGGCGCAGGGCGACGACGCCCGGCCCGTTCGGGAGGCGCAAGCTGCGCCAGTACCGCACGCCGTCGTAGGACTCCACGCCCGGCAGGGCGCGGACGCCCAGGAACTCGAGCACCGAGGACGGGTCAAAGGGTCGGCGGCAGGGCAGCCGGAGCGAGATCCGAGGCACGGGCAGTCCCCCCGCGCCGCCGGCCGATGCCGCGGTCCCCGGCGGCCTGTGGCGCGCCCCCGGCGAGCCGGACCGACCGGGTACCCCGTCGGGCCCGGGCGCGCAGGCCGCCCGGCGTGTCGGCGAAGACCTGCTGGATGGTGTCGTTGCACTGCCGCACGCTGGCGAAGCCCGCGGCGAACGCGATGTGGGTCACGGGCAGGCTCGTGGTCTCGAGCAGGATGCGCGCCGTCTGGCACCGACGGGCGCGCGCAACGGCGAGCGGCCCCGTCCCCAGTTCGGCGGTGACCACGCGGTTGAGCTGCCGCGTGCTGTAGCCGAGCCGCGCCGCCAGGCCGCGCACACCCTCGCGGTCGACCACACCGTCGTCGATGAGCCGCATGGCACGCGCCACCACGTCGGCGCGCACGTTCCACTCGGGCGAGCCCGGGCTGGCGTCGGGTCGGCAGCGGAGGCAGGCGCGGAACCCGGCCTGCTGGGCCGCGGCGGCCGTGGCATAGAACCGAACGTTCTGACGCTTGGCCGTACGGGCCGGACAACTTGGGCGGCAGTAGATCCGTGTCGAGGTGACGGCACAGAAGAACCACCCGTCGAACCGGGCGTCCTTGCTGCGGGCTGCTTCGTAGCACCGCTCCGGGTCCTCGATCATCGGGCCATCGTGCCACGGCTTGACGCCGCGCACTGGCGGAAATCGGACATGGCCGTGACGGAGCGGCGCTGACAATTCCCTCACACTCTGCACACCCGAGGGCAAGGCGTGGCGGGCAAGCTTGAGGCATGGCGACGAGGGCCGAGCTGGTGGCGCACCTCTACCGGCGCGCCGGCTTCGGCGCCCGGCCCGACGAGCTCACCGCGGCCACCGCGGCCGGGTTCGACGCCACCGTGACCAAGCTGGTCGGCGGTCTCGGTGCACCCGACGCCGGTGCCGACGCTGTCCCCGAACCCACGCTGAGCCCCCCGCTCTCTCTGTTCCGGCGGCGCTCCCTCGACGCGGCGGCCCGCCGCGCCCTCGAGGCCCAGTTGCGCCAGGAGTACGTGGCCCTGGGCGCCTGGTGGCTGGGCCGCATGGTGGCCACCACGAACCCGCTCAAGGAGAAGCTCACGCTGGTGCTCCACGGGCACTTCCCGACCGCCATCTCCAAGGTGCGGTACGCCGCGTTCATGTACGGCCAGAACCAGATCTTCCGGAACCAGGGCGCTGGCGACTTCGCCGCGCTCACGCTGGACGTGGCGCAGGACCCGGCCATGTTGATCTGGTTGGACGCCAACTCCAACAAGGCCTCCGACCCGAACGAGAACTTCGCCCGTGAGCTCATGGAGCGCTTCACCATGGGCATCGGCACCTACACGCAGGCGGACGTCCGGGCCGCTTCGTACTGTTTCACCGGTTGGCGGGTCGACCCGGCCACGGGCCGCTTCGACGTCGCCACCGCGCTGCACAGCACCGCGCCGCAGACGTTCCTCGGCACGACCGGCGTGACGTCTGGGCAGCAGGTGGTCGACATCGTGACGCGGACCGAGGTATCGAGCCGCTTCGTTCCCGCGCGCCTGTGGAGCGCCCTCGCCTACCCGGTCGGGCCGCGCGACCCGGTGGTGGCCGACCTGGCGCCGGGGTACGCGGCCGACCACAACGTGGGACGCCTCCTGGCTGCCATCTTCCGCCATCCGCAGTTCACACAGGCCAAGGCGGTGCAGGGGCTGGTCAAGCAGCCCATCGAGTACGTCGCCGGGACCCTGCGGGCGTTCGGCGTGACGCCGGCCCAGGTGCGCGAGGCCGCCCCCGAGCTCGTCGGCACGTTCTCGGGCCTGGGGCAGGTCCCGTTCAACCCGCCGAGTGTGGGCGGCTGGCCCCAGAACGGCTACTGGCTCTCGGCGTCGGCCGCGCTGGCCCGCTGGCAGTTCGCCCACGCCGTGGCCCGTCGCGTCGACATCTCCCCGGTGACCGACACGGCGCGACGCGACCGGCTCGACACCCTGGCCGCGCTGCTGGGCGTCGCGCGGTGGAGCCCGACCACGGCCGCAGCGTTGCGGCGGGCCGTCGCGGATCCGCCCACGCTGGTCACCTTGGCGTTGGTCTCTCCCGAGTACGTGAGCAATTGAGGGGAGGCAGGTCCATGCCCGATCCGATCGCAGCGCCGCCGCCCGGGACACGCCGCCTGGACCGCCGTGCCTTCCTCGGCCTGGCCGCCGGCGCCGGCGCGCTCGGCGCCCTCGGGGCGGTGCTCGGCCCGCCGGGATGGGACGCGCTCTTCGGCGACGGCGCTCCGGACGCCGGCGCGATGGGCCCCGACGAGGGCGCGCGCCTGGTCCTGGTCACGCTCTACGGGGGCAACGACGGGCTGAACACGGTGATCCCCTACACCGATCCCGCGTACGCGGCGACCCGGGGGTCCCTGGCCGTCTCGCCTTCGCGCGTGCTGCCATTGGCCGACGGGTTCGGCCTGCACCCCGGCATGCCGGGCTTGCAGAATCTCTGGCAGCGCCGCGAGCTGGCCGTGGTGCACGGGGTCGGGTTCGCCGACCCTGACTACAGCCACTTCCAGTCGATGGACATCTGGCAGAGCGGCGTCCCGGGCACCCCGGTTTCGACGGGCTGGTTGGGGCGATGGCTCGACAAGACCCGCTCGAACCCCCTGCGCGCGCTGGCGCTCGGACCGACGGTGCCACAGCTCCTCTCGGGCGAGCGGGTGCAGGGCGCGGCCATCCCGGCCGGGCCTCTGGTGCTGCCGGGCGACCCGCGCGAGCAGGCGCTCTACGCGGCTGTGGCCCGCGGCGACGCGTCGCGGGCACCGTGGGCGGCACAGGCCGCCGCCTCGGACGGCGTCCTGCTCGAGCTGGAAAAGCGGTTGGGCCCCGCGTCTGGCGCGCACCGACACGTCGGACCCGCTGCACCTCTCGGGAGCGGACGCCTCGGCGAAGAAGGACGCGGCGGGGGCCCTGGCCATCGCCAACGGCGGCGGCGGCCAGGCGAGCGAGAACGTGCTGGCCGTGCAGCTCAGCGTGGTGGCGAACCTCATCCTGTCCGGGGCGAGGGCGGACGTCTACAGCGTCGACTTCGGTGGGTTCGACACCCACGCCGACCAGGAGCCGGTCCAGAGCGCGCTGCTGTCGCAGCTCGATGCCGCGGTGACGGCCTTCGTGGACGCCCTGCGTGGCACGCAGCGTGGAGCGAAGACCGTCATGGTGATCTACACCGAATTCGGTCGGCGCGTGGGCGCCAACGCCAGCGGGGGAACCGACCACGGGTGGGCCAACGTGGCCTTCGTGGCCGGGCCGTCGGTCAAGGGCGGCTTCCACGGGGACCCGCCGAGCCTGACCCGGCTCTCCGAGGGCAACACCGTGTACACCACGGATTTTCGCTCGCTCTACGCGTCGGTGCTGGCGCAGGTGCTCGGCACCGACCCCAAGCCCTTCCTGGGCGGGACGTTCCGGCAGCTCCCCCTGGTCTGACCCTCGCCGGGGCCCGCCGCCCCCAGTGCCGGGGGCCGCGGTCAGCGCGTCAGCGCGTCATCGCGTGGGCCAGGACCAGCCGGCGGTGCACCGCAGCGTCGCCCCATGCCCGCGACAGCGCCCAGGCTTCCTTCAAGAAGAAGTGGAGGTCGCACTCCCACGTGTAGCCGATGGCGCCGTGGACCTGGAGCGCCACCCGGGCGGCCAGCTCGGCTGCCTCCGACGCCATCGCCTTGGCCATCGACGCGTCGTGCGAGAGAGTGGGCTGCGCCGTGGCCAGGGACCAGGCGGCACGGTAGGTGGCAGGCCGGGCGAACTCCAGAGCCACGCGGGCGTCGGCCAGGTGGTGCTTGACCGCCTGGAAGCTGCCGATGGGCCGTCCGAACTGATGGCGCTCCTTGGCGTAGGCCGCCGTCATGGCGACCATGCGGTCGGCCAGGCCGAGCAGCAGCGCCGCCGTGCCGGCCGCCGCCCGGTCGGCCAGCAGGGACACCACGGCCTCGGCGGCCACGCCGTAGGCGAGCAGGGTGTCCGAGACGATCGGCCAGTCCACCGTGGCCAGGTCGCGCGACACGCTGAGCGCCGGGGTGGGCTCGATCGCGCACGAAGTGGCCGGGACGGCGTGCAGCTGCCACCCCGACTCGGTGTCCCGGCAGGCGAGGAGGAGCAGGGAGGCGTCGCGGGCCCCGACGACGCGGGGCGTGCGCAGCGTGCCGCCGGCGGAGACTTCGGTGGGGGAGACCACACCGTGCGCGGTCACGTCGACGCCCCCCACGGCGAACACGGCGTCGTCCTCGACCAGCGCGGTCAGCGCGGCGGCGGCAGCGGCATCGGGCACCAGCGCGGCCAGGGTCGGTGCGGCGAGGGCAGCAGTCTCGAGCAAGGGCTCGGGCAACGCGGCGCGTCCGGCCTCCTCGAGTACGCCGACCAGATCGACGTCGTTCAGCCCCAGTCCCCCCGACGCCTCGGGCACGGCTAGCGCCGGCGCGCCGAGCTCGGCCAGGACGGCCCACCGGTTTGCCGAAGCCAGCGCCCGGCCCGCTTCGTCGGCGAGCTCGAAGGCCCGCAGCGCGTCCGCGCCGCATTCGGCGTCGAGGACGGTGCGCACACCCTCACGCAGCGCGGTGGCGTCCTCGCTGAAGGCGAAGTCCATGGTCGGGCCCGCGCTCGCTCAGCCCCGCGGCAGCCCGAGCAGGCGCTCGGCCACCACGTTGCGCTGGATCTCGTTGGTCCCGGCGTAGATGGGCCCGGCCAGGGAGAACAGGTACCCGTCGAGCCACGCACCGGGCGCTCCCGCCTCGAGCAGCTCCGCATCGGGGCCCAGCAGGTCGAGGGCGGCCGTGTGGATGGCCAGGTCGGTCTCGGACCAGAAGATCTTGTTACAGCTCGCCTCGGCGCCGACCGCATGGCCTCGGGACACCTTCGTCGCCGTCCAGTAGGTGTGCAGCCGGTAGGCCTCGGCATCCATGTGGGCCCGGGCCACGGCGTCGGTGGACGCGGGCGGGCCGCCGCGCGACGCGTAGAGCCGCACCAGGCGGTCGGCCGCCTCGGTGTAGCGCGCCGGGCTGCGCAACGAGAGGCCGCGCTCGGAGCCGGCGGTCGCCATGGCGACGGACCAGCCGGCGCCGACCTCGCCCAGCACCTGCTCGTCGGGCACCTCGACGTTGTCGAAGAAGATCTCGGCGAACCCGGTCTCCCCGTCGATCTGCGGGATCGGGCGGACCGTCACGCCCGGGGCGTCCATCGGGATCAGGAAGTAGGTCAGGCCGCGGTGGCGCTCCGCCTCGGGGTCGGTGCGGAAGATGCCGAAGCACCACTCGGCGAAGGCGCCACGGCTGGCCCAGGTCTTCTGCCCGTTGAGCACCCAGCCGTCCCCCGCAGGGTGGCGCGACGCACGCGAGCGGATGCCGGCGAGGTCGCTGCCGGCGTCGGGCTCGGACCAGCCCTGGCACCAGATCTCGGCTCCCGAGGCCATCGGAGGCAGATAGCGCGCCTTTTGGGCGTCGGTCCCGTACTCGAGCACGGTCGGTGCCAGCAGGAAGATCCCGTTCTGGCTCACCCGCTTGGGCGCCCGTGCCCGGTAGTACTCCTCCTCGAAGATCAGCCATTCGAAAATGCCGAGATCCCGCCCGCCGTACTCGGTCGGCCAGCTCACCACCGACCAGCGGTCCTGGTACATGGCGCGCTCCCAGTCCCGGTGGGCCTCGAACCCCTGGGCGGTGTCCAGGGAGGGCAACGGCTCCGCCGGGACGTGGGACTCCAGCCAGGCCCGGGCCTCGGAGCGGAACGCTTCGTGCTCGGGGCGGAAGGTCAGGTCCATGTCGTCGGTTCCACGGCGCTGCGAATCTGGCACAGGCGCCCGCGGGGCGCCAGCGTGCGTGGCGCGCGCTCAGGAGCCCGGCGCCGGAACCGAGCTCGTGCCGATCGACTGGTGCAGGACGAGCGTCCGTAGGAGGAAGTCCACCACGATCGTGGCGATGGCCGCGCTGTCGGGCGTGGCGCCGGGCTGGTTGAATTCGTGCCCGCCGCCGTGCACGACGACGTACTCGTTGGGGACGCCGTTGGCCGTCAGGTCCCAGGCCAGGCGTTCGGACTGTTCGATGTACACGATGTGGTCGTCGTCCGAGTGCATGATCAGGAACGGGGGGTCGCCGTGCGCCACGTACGTCGTCGGGCTGGCCGCCTTGAGCTGGGCCTGGAGCTGGTCCGGGGGCACGTCGACCACGAGCGAGAGGAAGTTCTTCGTCACCAGGCTGCTCGCTCCGCTGTGCCCGAGCGTCGGCAGGTCGCTCGGCCCCGCCATGTCCACCACGGCCTGCACGGCGCTCGACTGGTCGGCGTAGGCGCCGGCGTCCCACCCGGCCGACGGCCCGGCGGTGCCCACCAGCGCGGCCAGGTGGCCCCCGGCGCTGTGGCCCCAGACGCCGATCTCGTTCGGGTCGAGGTGGAGGAGCGCGGCCTTGGCCCGCAGGTAGCGGACGGCGCACTTGGCGTCCTCGATCTGGGCCGGCCACTGCTCCTGGGGGCCGAGCCGGTAGTCGATGCTCATCACCACGAACCCGTCGGCGTTGAGCATGGGCCCGATGGAGTCGATGATGAACCCGCCCGTGGTGCGGTCGCCCGAGACCCAGGCCCCGCCGTGCAGGTAGACGGCCGCCGGGGCCGCCCCGCTCAGCACCGGGGGCTCGGTGATCTGGGCCTGCTGACCGTTGCAGTACGTGACGACCGCCGACTCGCCGGCTCCCAGGGCCCGCACGAGGTCACCCGACGAGGAGGTGGCGGCGGGCGCGTCCGAGCAGGCGGCCAGGCCGGTGACGGCGAGCGCGCAGACGGCGGCAACGGCGAGGAATCTGCGCATGGTCGGGCACCATTTTGGCTGATGGCCGGGGGTGCACCGGCGCGGGTGCCGCCCGCCGCCTTGTGTCGGGCCGCGCCGGGGGGCGTCGTCCGTCGTTTGCGTCTGGCGCTTCCTCTGATCCGGCGTCAGAATTGGGCCCTATGCCGAACGCCGTGATCGTCGACGCCGTCCGCACCCCCGTGGGGCGTCGTGGTGGCCGCCTCTCGGGGTGGCACGCCACAGACCTGGCCGCGCAGCCACTGGCCGCTCTGGTCGCCCGCAACGACCTCGACCCCGCACTGGTCGAGGACGTGGTGATGGGCTGCACCATGACGGTGGGCGAACAGGCCATGAACATCGCCCGCAACGCCGCACTGGCCGCCGGGTTCCCCGAGTCGGTGCCGGGCACGACGGTCGACCGCCAGTGCGGGTCGGCCCAGCAGGCCATCCACTTCGCCGCCCAGGCCGTCATGGCCGGTGCCATGGACGTGGCCATCGGGGCCGGGGTGGAGTCCATGAGCCGCGTGCCCATCGGTTCGACGACCGAGCCGGGGCCCGGCGAAGCCTACGGGCCGCTCTACATGCAACGGTTCGAGCTGATCCACCAGGGCGAGTGTGCCGAGGAGATCGCCCGGCGCTGGCAGGTCTCGCGTGAGGAGATGGACGAGTTCGCGCTGCGCTCGCACCAGCGGGCGGCCGCGGCGACGGCAGAGGGCCGCTTCGCCGGCGAGATCGTCCCGTTGGCGGCGCGCGTCCATCCCGACGTGCCCGGGGCGGCGGAGGTCGGCGGGGAGCTGGCGGCCGACGAGGGGATCCGCACCGACACGTCGATCGAGAAGCTGGCCGGGCTCAAGCCCGCCTTCTTCGAGCACGGGACCGTGACCGCCGGGACGTCGTCGCAGATCTCCGACGGCGCCGCCGCCGTCCTGATCATGAGCGAGGAGCGTGCGACGTCGCTGGGCCTGCGCCCGCGGGCCCGCTTCCACACCTTCGCCGTGGCGGCCAACGACCCGCAGATCATGCTGACCGCGCCCATCCCGGCCACCGAGCTCGTGCTGTCCAAGGCGAAGCTCAGCCTCGACGACATCGACGTGGTGGAGATCAACGAGGCGTTCGCATCGGTGGTGCTGGCCTGGGAGCGCGAGTACCGGCCCGACATGACGAAGGTCAACCCGAACGGCGGCGCCATCGCCATCGGACACCCCACCGGCTGCTCGGGGGCGCGCCTGATGGCGACGCTCCTCAACGAGATGGAGCGCACCGGCGCTCGCTACGGACTGCAGACCATGTGCGAGGGAGGCGGGCAGGCCAACGCCACCATCATCGAGCGGCTCGGCTGATGGCACACGCGGAGCGAGTGCCGGCCGTGGACGGGTGGTTCACCACGGGGGAGGCCGGGTCGCCCCCGGCTCTGCTCGGCTCGCGCTGCGCCCGCTGCGGGACGTACTCGTTCCCCGCCGAGCGGGCAATGTGCCGGAACCCGGACTGCGACGCCACCGAGTTCGAGACGGTCGAGCTCTCGCGCCGGGGCCGGATCTGGTCCTACACCGACGCCCGGTACCAGCCGCCGCCCCCCTATGTGGCCGCCGATCCCTACGTGCCCTTCTGCCTGGCCGCGGTGGAGCTGGCGGACGAGAAGCTCGTGGTGATGGGACAGGTCGTGGGCGGGGTCACGGTGGACGACCTGCACGTGGGCGACGAGGTGGAGTTGGTGGTCGACACCCTCTACACAGAGGAGGGCCGCGACCACCTGGTGTGGAAGTGGCGGCCCGTCTCCCTCGGTGCGGCCGTCACCCCGGGGTGGGAGGGCTGATCATGGCCGGCGACAAGAGCGTGGCGGTCCTCGGTGCGGGCATGCACGAGTGGGGCAAGTGGGGCCGTCCCTTCGTCGAGTACGGGTTGGCTGCCGCCCGCGACGCCCTGGCGGACGCCGGGCTGACCTGGCGGGACGTGCAGTTCGTCTCGGGCGCCGACACCATCCGCAACGGGTACCCGGGGTTCGTGGCCGGCGCCACGTTCGCCCAGGCACTCGGGTGGACCGGGGCGCGGGTCTCGAGCGTCTACGCGGCCTGCGCCTCGGGCGCGGCGGCCATCGCCAACGCCCGGGCCCAGATCCTGGCCGGCCTGTGCGACGTGGCGCTCGTGGTGGGTGCCGACACGACGCCGAAGGGCTTCTTCGCCCCGGTGGGCGGCGAGCGCAAGGACGACCCGGACTGGCTCCGCTTCCACCTCATGGGCGCGACCAACCCGACCTACTTCGCGCTCTACGCGCGGCGGCGCATGGATCGCTTCGGCGCCACCGAGGAGGATTTCGCACAGGTCAAGGTCAAGAACGCGCGCCACGGGTTGGCCAACCCGTACGCCCGGTACCGCAAGGAAGTGACGGTCGACGAGGTACTGGCATCGCCCATGGTCGCCGACCCCTTGCGGCTGCTCGAGATCTGCGCCACGTCCGACGGCGGCGCCGCGCTGGTGCTCTCCTCGGTCGCGTTCGCGCGTCGGCACGCGGGGTCGGCGCCGCTGGTGACGATCGACGCCGTCTCCACGGTGACGCCGACATTCCCCAACATCGTGATCGAGATGCCCAACTTCGCCACCGACAGCGCGGTCGCCGTCGTGGCCGGAGGTGGCGAAGGAGCGCCCGCCACCTTCCGCTCCTCCATCACCGCGGCCGCCTACGCCGAAGCGGGTGTCGGGCCCGAGGACGTGAACCTGGCCGAGGTCTACGACCTGTCGTCGGCCCTGGAGCTCGACTGGTACGAGGACATCGGGCTGTGTGGTGAGGGCGAAGCCGAGAAGCTGCTGCGCGACGGCGCCACGGCGCTCGGCGGCCGGGTCCCGGTGAACCCTTCGGGCGGCCTGTCGAGCTTCGGAGAGGCGATCCCGGCCCAGGCCATCGCCCAGGTGTGCGAATGCGTCTGGCAGCTGCGAGGCGCGGCGTCGGGGCGCCAGGTCGAAGGGGCCAGTGTCGCCGTCACGGCCAATCAGGGCCTCTTCGGACACGGCTCCTCGGTGCTGCTGAGCCGCTGAGCCACCCCGGGCCCGGGCGGCTCAGCCCCAGGTCGCAGCTCGTCTCGGTGCCCGCGGCGGGCCGGGGCGGCTCGAATCGAAGATGCCGTGTGTGCGCCTGCGACCGTCTGGGTATGCACCCTGCGTCATGACACCCTGCCATTGGCGTTTAGGCTGGAACGCGAGCATCCGCCCGGTGCGCGGTCGGCCGGCAGCGCCATCACAAACCGGAGGAACCTCGCATGTTGGCTACTGAGGCAGTTGGGCGACGCGAGGTTGCGGAGCAGCGAAAGGAAGCAGAGAGCGCAATGTCCGACCAGATTGACGACCGGAGCGGGACCGGTTCCGACGACGAGGTCCTGCGGGCCCTCGATGAGCTGGAGTCGGTCCTGCGCGAGAACGCGGAGAGCGAACGGCTGCTCCAGGAGCGCATCACCAAGGTGCGCCAGGCCCGTGAGACCGGCCAGGAATGGAAGGCCATCCTCGGCGACGAGGACGAGCCGGGCACCGTCCAGCTGGTGAGCACGATCCTGCGCCGCCAGTCCGAGGCCAGCGGCTACCTGCGCCGGTCCCTGGTGGTGGCGCTGCGCGCCGAGGGCCAGAGCATCCCGAGCATCGCCCACCTGTTCGGAGTGACCCACCAGCGCGTGTCGAACCTGCTGCGGCGGGTGGCGCAGGGGGCCGGCGGGAGCAGCAACTAGGACGACGGGGGCGCCGTCGGGGCGCTCCAGGCCCTGAGCACGGTGTCCGCCTCTCGCATGATCTCACCGACGATGTCGGCGACTGCGGGAAGCGAGTCGATGACGCCGACCACCTGTCCGGTCGGCAGCACGCCGACGTCGGTCCGTCCCTCGACCAGCGCGGCCTTCGTCATCACCGGCGCGTTGGCCGCCATGACGACCTGGGCCCACGTGAGCTCGTTGCCCTCCTTCATGGCGCGTCCTTCGCGGAGGAGCGACGACATCGTCGCGCCGGTCTCGCCGCGGAACGCCAGCGCGCTGCGGACGGCCCGCGGCAGGGCGCGCAGCCACGAACGCGACTCGAGGCGGTCGACCAGCTCGGTCCGCACCACCCGCTGCGGGGCCCCGTCGACCTTGGTCGTGACGACCGTGCCGGTGACGCCGGTCCCGAGGTAGAGCTCCTTGACGGCGTCGGGCACCTTGCTCTCGGCGGAGAGCAGGAACCGGGTGCCCATGGCGACCCCGGCCGCCCCGTAGGCCAGGGCGGCCACCAGGCCGCGGCCACTGCAGAACCCGCCCGCCCCGAGAACCAGCACGCGGTCACCCACCGCCTCCACCACCTGGGGGAGCAGGAGCGTCGTGGGCACCGTGCCCGTGTGGCCCCCACCCTCGGCACCCTGGGCGATGACGGCGTCGACGCCCCACTCGGCCACCTTCTCCGCGTGGCGCCGGGCGCCGACCGTGGGCATCACGAAGAGCCCCGCCTCCTTGCAGCGGGCGACCAGGGCCGGGTTGGGGGCCTGGGCAAAGCTGGCCACCGTGGCCCCGCTCCCGATCATCAGCTCGATCCGCTCGTGCACGTCGGCGACGTCCGTCCGCAGGTTCACGCCGAAGGGGCCATCGGTCCTGGCCCGCACCTCGTCGATGGCGGCAGCCAGCTGCTCCAGCGTCATGGTGGCCGAGGCCAGGATGCCGAGCCCGCCCGCCTCGCAGGTGGCGGCCACCAGGCGTGGCCCTGCCACCCAACCCATGCCCGTCTGCACGAGCGGGTAGCGCACCCCGACGCGCGCGCACAGCTCGGTGTGCAGCGCCGGGTGCAACGCCGCCGGGTCGGGCGGCCCGCTCAGCTCCGGACCTCGCGGTCGCGCAGTGATCCCGGGTCGAGCTCGGTGCGCAGGAGATCGAGCTCCTCGGGCGTCGGGAGCCTTGTCTCGGCCACGTCGTCGGGGACGGTGAGCGCGAACCCGGTCGCCGCCACGATGTCGTCGACACGCACACCCGGATGGTGGGAGCGCAGGCGCATGGTGCGGTCGGGTGCCTCGAAGTCGAAGACGCCGAGGTTCGACACCACCTGGCGCACGTCGTGGAACCGCAGGGCGCCGGAACCGGCGGCCACGGCGCGGGCGTGGCCGACGCCGCAGACCACGTCGACGTGCTCGACGAAGGTCCGCACGCTGTGGTCGGGCACCCAGTAGCTCGTGGCGTGGTTGACCGAGTTGCCCGGCGCACCGCGCACACCGACCAGCTGCACCTTGGGAACGGCGTGCGGGCCCACCGCCGAGATGTTCTGGTTGCCCTCGCGGTCGATCTGGCTCGCCATCATCATGATGTGGCGGCGGCCGGACCACACGACGTCGAACACGCTGCGGTAGGGCATGGGCGCCTCACGCACGAGATCCGACGCCCTGGTGGCGATGGGCGGGGCTCCCACCATGAGGGCGGCCTCCCCGTCGGTGAGCACCAGGTCGGGCGCGAAGGTGCGCTTGGCCAGCCGGGCCCCGAGTGAGGGGATGGTGCCGAAGGGACTGGCCATGATCTCGCCGGCGCCCTGCCAGGCGTCGGCGCACGCGATCACGCAGAACTCGGCTCGCGTCACGTCCGACTCGGTCACTGCTCCCGCTCCCGTAGGTGGGCCCGGTACTCGTCGTCGCTCACGTGCACGTAGCGCCGGGCGAAGGCCTGCCATGCGTCTGGGTCGCCCGCCGCTACTGCGTACTCCTTCTGGAACGCTTCGTCTCGGCCGTAGTCGGGCGGGTTGGCGGTGAAGTGCGCCCCGCCCGGGACCTCGGCCACGGCGTCGGTGAGCATCCGGTGGACCGCCACCGTGGCGAGGGAGTGCGGCCCGTTCGCCAGCTCCCCCTCGACGACGACGCGCTCGGTGGTGAGGAAGCGGCGCTCCGCGGCGCCGAGGAACAAGGTGTCGAAGAACGGGTCGGGACTGAGCACCTGCCCGTTGCCGGCGGCGTCCGCCCGGTTGGTGTGCACGAAGGCGGCATCGAGGCGCAGCGCGGGCATGGCGACGAGCTCGACGTCGGCATCGGCCGCATCGGACAGGTGGGGGCTCCCGGCGCCGTAGGGCGACCGCACCGTGCGTAGATCGGGATTCACGCGCAGCACGTCGGATCCGAGGCCGGCCCTCGTGGGCAGGAAAGGCACGCGCCACGCCGCGGCCTGCAAACCCAAGAAGAACATGCCTTCGTCGACCTCCATCACCTCGACCCGCCCGGCCTGGCGCGCCGCACGCCAGTGCGGATCGAGCGGGATCGAGTCGAGGGTGACGAACCCGCACACGACCTTGCGCACCTTGCCCGTGGCGCAGAGCAGCCCCACATCGGGGCCGCCGTAGGCCACGACGGTCAGGTCGGTGAGGTCGGATCGGCAGATGGCCCGGACGACCGACATGGGCTTGCGTCGGGATCCCCATCCGCCGATGCCGATCGTCATGCCGGAGCCGAGCTCGCTGACCATGTCGTCGACCGTGGTGCGCTTGTCGCTCACTGTGACGTGTCCGCCTCGCGCTTCTCGACGAAGGCGGCCCGTTGCTCGTCCGCCACACCCCGCACGTGCAGCTCGTAGGTGAACCCCTGTTCGAAGCGGTAGCTCCGCTTCACGTCGACCGGGTCGATGCCGTTCAACGACTCCTTGGCCCGTCGGATGATGGTTGGGCTCTTGGTGGCGATCTCGCCGGCCAGCTCGAGCGCGGCGTCATGCAGTCGATCGGCCGGCACCACCGCGGCGACCGAGCCGTAGGACGCCAGCTCGGCGGCCGTGACCGGCTTGGCCGTGTAGACCATCTTGCGCATGGCGTGCTGCGGGACCAGGCGGGCCAGGTGGGTGGCTGCCCCCAGCGCGCCGCGGTCGACCTCGGGCAGGCCGAAGGTGGCATTCTCCGCCACCACCACCATGTCGGCGTTGCCGGCCAGTCCGATGCCGCCACCGAGGCAGAACCCCTGCACGGCGGCGATCACGGGGACCTCGCAGTCGTAGACGGCGGCGAACGCGGCGTAACAGCCGCGGTTGACGCCGACGAGCGCCTCGTCGCCCTTGGCGTTGATCTCCTTGATGTCGACGCCGGCACAGAAGCCTCGCCCGGTGGCCCGCAGCACGACGACGCGGTTGGACGGCACCCGCCCGGCAGCGAGCACCGCGTCGGCCAGCGCGAACCAACCGGCGACGTCGAGGGCGTTCACCGGGGGGTGGTCGATGACCACCTCGCCGATCCCGTCGTGCTCCTGGACCACGTCGATGGGCATGGGCGCGGTCTCCTCCGTCGCGGGCCCTGACGCCGCGTCAGATGGCCGTGGGGAACTTAGGCCAGCAGGCCCGCCCGGGCCAACACGTCCCGGTAGCCTGCGGCTGTGCCCGGAGCGGGGTCCGGATCGGCCGTCGTGGTGGTGGAGCGCTATCTGCGCGCCGTCGCCGCCCAGGACTGGGCTGTGGTGGAGGCGTGCCTGGCGCCGGCAGTCGTCCGCCGCGGACCGTTCGCCGACGACTTCGAGGGTCGCGCGCCGTACCTGGAGTTCCTGTGCCGGACCATGCCGTCCCTGCCGGGGTACCACATGGATCTCGGACGGGTGACCAGCCTCGGCTCAGCCGAGGACGGAGCCCGGGTCGTCGCCGAGTTGCGCGAGACGGTGGAGGTGGACGGCGTGCCCCTCGTGACCGACGAGGTCCTGCTCTTCGACGTGGGTGACCGAATCGAGGCCGTGTCGGTCTACATACGCCGGACCTCCTGACGCGCGACGCCCGTTGCCCTAGGGTCTGCCCGGTGAGGTTTCCCTCCTACGACTTCTCCGAGCGCGTGGTCGTGGTGACCGGCGGTTCGCGCGGCGTGGGGGCCGGCATCGTGGCCGCGTTCGTCGGTGCCGGGGCCCACGTGGTGACCTGCGGGCGCCACGAGGCGGAGGTGGACGGCGCGCTCTTCCTGACCGCCGACGTGCGCAAGCCGGCCGAGGCCGAGAAGGTCATCGCCAAGGCCGTCGAGCACTTCGGGCGCGTCGACGTGCTGATCAACAACGCCGGCGGGGCACCCTACGCCGCGGCGGCAGAGGCTTCGCCGACCTTCGTCGAGAAGGTCGTGGGCCTCAACCTCTTGGCGCCGCTGTGGTGCGCCCAGTCGGCGCACAAGGTCATGGCGGTGCAGGAGGGAGGCGGCTGCATCGTCAACATCACCAGCGTGTCGGCTCTGCGGCCGTCGCCGGGCGCCTCGGCCTACGGGGCGGCCAAGGCGGGGCTGGTCAACCTCTCCGAGACGCTGGCCGTCGAGTGGGCGCCGCTCGTGCGGGTCAACTGCGTCAGTGGCGGGCTGCTCGACACGGGCGCCGGCGACGACTTCTACGGCGGCCCGGGCGGCCTGGAGCGCATGGCCGCCACCGTGCCTCTCGGGCGAATGGGCACGCCCGGGGACGTCGCTCAGGCCTGCCTCTTCCTAGCCAGCCCCGCGGCCAGCTACATCTCCGGCGCCAATCTGGTCCTCCATGGGGGTGGCGAGTGGCCGGCGTTCCTGCGCCCCACCCAGTAGGCGACGGGTGCCGGGTGCGCCCGGTGCCGATTGGGGGCCCCGGGGTGCGCAGCTGCTAGACAGGGCGACCGTGAAATTGGCCGTCCTCACCGAGACGCGTCCGGGCGAGCGGCGTGTCGCCCTCGTGCCCGACGTGGTCAAGAAGCTCGTGGGCACCGGGTGGGAGGTCTCGGTCCAGTCGGGTGCCGGCACCGAAGCCGCCTTCAGCGACGCCGCCTACCGCGATGCGGGGGCCACGGTGGCACCCGATGCCGCGGCGGCCCAGGCGGGAGCCGGGCTCGTCGTGAAGGTGAATCCGCCGAGCGCCGAGGAGGCCGCGGTCCTGCCCGAGGGCATCGCCGTGCTGAGCTTCTTCGGGGTGGCCCAGTCAGAGGGCGCCCTGCGGGCCCTGGCCGCCAGGAAGGCCACCGTGTTCAGCTTCGACCTGCTGCCGCGCATCAGCCGGGCCCAGTCCATGGACGCCCTCAGCTCGCAGGCGACCGTGTCGGGCTACCGCTCCGGCTTGGCCGCGGCCGAGCACCTGGCCAAGTTCTTCCCGATGTTCATGACGGCGGCGGGGACGGTGCCCCCGGCCAAGGTGCTCGTGATGGGCGTCGGCGTGGCCGGGCTCCAGGCCATTGCCACCGCCCGGCGCCTCGGCGCGGTGGTGAAGGCCTACGACGTGCGCGCCGCGGCCAAGGAGGAGGCGGAGAGCCTGGGCGCGACGTTCCTCGACACCGGCGTGTCGGCGGAGGGGACCGGCGGCTACGCGCGGGAGCTGACCCCCGAGGAGCTCGAGCGCCAGCGCGCCGCGCTGGCCGAAGAGGTCGGCCGCTCCGACGTGGTCATCACCACGGCGGCGGTGCCGGGACGCAAGGCACCGGTGCTGCTCACCACCCCCATGGTCGAGGGCATGGCTGAAGGGGCGGTGGTGGTGGACATGGCAGCCGACCAGGGCGGCAACTGCGAGCTGACCGAACCGGGTGAGATCGTCGACCACCGCGGCGTCCACGTCGTCGGCTTGTCGAACCCGCCCGCCGGAATGCCGACACACGCCAGCTTCCTCTTCGCCCGCAACGTGGCCAACGTGCTCGGCCTGATGGGTCCGGAGGGGGCGCTGGCTCCCGACTGGGACGACGAGATCGTTGCGGGCATGTGCGTGCTGCGCGACGGCGCGGCGGTGGCGCCCGCCGCGGTGGACCTGCTCGGTGGACCAGGAGGTGCCCGGTGATCGCGACCATCTTGCACGCGGTCCCGACGGCCGTCCCAACGTCCGCCCCGACCGGGGGGTCGGTCCAAGGCATCATCGGCTACCTGACCATCTTCGTGCTGGCGGCCTTCGTCGGCATGGAGGTGATCTCGAAGGTGCCGAGCATCCTGCACACCCCGCTCATGTCGGGGTCCAATGCCATTCACGGCATCGTCCTCGTCGGCGCCCTGGCCATCATGGGCGAGGCCCGCGGCACGGCGCAGGTGGCCCTCGGCTTCCTCGCCGTCCTCCTCGCCACCTTGAACATCGTCGGGGGCTTCGTCGTCACCGACCGCATGCTCGAGATGTTCAAGGCCAAGCCGGGCGACAAGGCCAAGGCACAAGCCGCCAAGGCGGATGGCGGCGGCGCCGACGGCCCGACGGGCGGCGCCGCCTGATGCTCGCCGCCGCCTTCACCCTGTCCGATCTACGCGACCTGGCCTACCTGGTCGCCATCATCGGGTTCATCCTCGCCCTGAAGGGTCTGAGCTCGCCGAAGTTCGCCCGCCAGGGCAACTGGCTCGGCGCGGCGGCGGCCATCCTGGCCGTGGCGGTGACGTTCACCTTGCCGACACTGCGCCACTCGGGCACCAACCTGGTGCTGGCGATCCTGGCCATGGCGATCGGCACCGCCATCGCCGTGCCGGTGGCCCGATTCGTGAAGATGACCGCGATGCCCCAGCTGGTGGCCATCTTCAACGGCGTGGGCGGTGGCGCGGCAGCGCTGATCTCGATCGTCGAGCTGCTCCGCCTGCACGACCTCGGGTTGGATCCCGCCGTGTACGTGACGGCCGAGGTGCTGCTGGGCGTGCTCATCGGGTCCGTGTCGTTCTCGGGGAGCGCCATCGCCTTCGTGAAGCTCCAGGAGCTCATCACCGGCCGGCCCATCACCTACCCCGGGCAGCAGGTGATCAACGCGCTGGTCGGTCTGGCCATCGCCGTCTTCGTGATCCTGGCCCTCGTCACAGGCAACATCGCCTTCGTCTGGATCGTGCTGGTGCTCTCGCTGGTGCTCGGCGTGATCTTCGTCCTGCCCATCGGCGGCGCGGACGTCCCGGTGCTGATCTCGCTCCTGAACTCGTTCACCGGCCTGGCCGTGGCGGCCTCGGGCTTCGTGCTGGACAATGCGCTGCTCATCGTGGCCGGCACGCTCGTGGGTGCCTCGGGCATCTTCCTCACGCGGCTCATGAGCGCGGCCATGGGCCGCTCCCTGCCCAACATCCTGTTCAGCGCCTTCGGCTCGGTGATCACGGCCACCGGCGGTGAGGAGGGCGACGCGTCCCGCTCTGTCCGCTCCGGCACCACCGACGACGTGGGCGTGCTCCTGGCCTATGCCCGCAAGGTCGTCATCATCCCGGGGTACGGCCTGGCGGTGGCCCAGGCCCAGCACGTGGCCCGCGAGTTGGCCGACGCCCTCAAGGCGCGGGGCGTCGATTGCTTCTTCGCCATCCACCCGGTCGCCGGCCGCATGCCGGGGCACATGAACGTGCTGCTGGCCGAGGCCAACGTCCCCTACGACGAGCTCAAGGAGATGGACGAGGCGAACCCGGAGATGTCGACGGCCGACGTGGCGCTGGTGGTCGGCGCCAACGACACCGTGAACCCGGCGGCCAAGAGCACGCCGGGCAGCCCCATCTACGGCATGCCCATCATCCACGCCGACGAGGCCGAGAACATCATCTTCCTGAAGCGGTCCATGCGCCCGGGCTTCGCCGGCATCGACAACGAGCTGCTCTACGACCCCAAGACGACCATGCTCTTCGGGGACGCCAAGGACACGCTGCAGAAGCTGGTCGCCGCCGTCAACGAGGCCTGAGGGCGGTCCAGTCGGGGCCAGCCCTCGTCGTTCGGCGCTCGCCCCTGCAGAGTCCGACTGCGCCAAAAGGATGAGCCGGGGGCCTCGGTTTCCGCCTCACGGGGGATCCGAACCGGAGCGCCGGTTCCGTAGCCTGCACCCCATGGCGGACCTTCCCGAATTGGCCCTGCGTGCCCTCGATTGGGCACACATCGACTTCTCGCCGACCCACCGGCAGCCCGAGTGGTGGCGGGTGGCCCTGGCCACCGTCCTTTCCCTCGCGCTGTCGTTGGCCGCCGACGCCGCCCTGGTGGCGCTCGGAACCTCGGTGTTCCCCTCCACCCAGGGCTACGTGCACTTCCAATTCGTGGACTACGCCAAGCTGACCGTTGTCGGCGTGCTCATCGCCTGCGCCGCCTGGCCGGTCGTGACCAGGGTCTGCCGGCGACCTCGCTGGCTCTTCTTCCGGCTGGCCGTGCTGGTCACGGTGGTCCTGTTGCTCCCCGACGCCTACCTCTGGGTCAAGGGCCAATCCGCCACGGCCGTGTTCGTGCTGGTGTGGATGCACCTGGCCATCGCTCTGATCACGTACAACCTGCTGGTCCGCCTGGCCCCCGTCCGCCCGGCCGTGGAGCGCCATCTGGCGGAGGCCACAAGCGCACCGGGATCGGCGTAGCGCGCGGGAGCGGGCACGCTCAGCCGACAGGCGCCACCGCGTCGACCGCGGCCAACACGGCGTCGCCGGGCCGCCAGGCCGCTGCGGCCACATTCGACGCGACCTGCTCGGGAGTCGATGCTCCGGCGATGACCGACGCCACCGCGGGGTGGGAGAGCAGCCAGCCGAAGGCGAGGTCGAGCACCCCGTGCCCGTCGTCATGGGCCACCTGCTCGAGCGCGGCTACCCGGCGCAGCCTCTCGTCAGTGAGGTCGCGTGCAGCCTGGTCGCCCATGAGGGCCAGGCGGGTACCGGCGGGCGGCGGCTCACCGGCCTGGTACTTGCCGCTCAGAAGCCCCTTGGCCAGCGGGAAGTAGGGGAGGAAGGCAAGTCCCGAGCGTTCGCACTCGGCCAGGACGCCGTCGCGCTCGGGGATGCGGTCGAGGATGTTGTACTGGTTCTGCACGCTCACGAACCCGGGGCTGCCTTCGGGCACGGCTGCGGCGGCCTCGTCGAGCAGCGCCGCGGAGAAGTTCGAGCATCCGAACTCCCGGATCTTGCCCTCGGCCACCAGGTCGGCCAGCGCACCGAGCGTCTCAGCCACGGGAGTCTCACGGTCGGGCACGTGCAATTGGTACAGGTCGATCCGGTCGGTGCCCAGCCTGGTGAGGCTGTCCTCGACCGCGGTGCGGACGTAGGAGGCGGAGGCGCCACCCTCACGGTCCTCGTAGGGGACGCCGAACTTGGTGGCCAGCACGATCTCGTCCCGGCGCGATCCGAGCGCGGCGCCCAGGTAGGTCTCGCTCCGCGTCTCGCCGTAGATGTCGGCGGTGTCGAACAGGGTGACGCCGGCATCGAGCGCGGCGCCCACCACGGCGGCCGTCTCCCGGGCCCCCAGGCGACCTCCGAAATTGTTGCACCCCACGCCCACCACGCTGACCGTCAACGTCCCGATCCGACGCGTCTCCATGGCTTCCTCCTCGCGCTGTTCCATGTCGCCGTACGGCCACCGGCTGGGCCGGCGCCCGCCGGCCCCTGCAGCGGTGCCGGGTGCGGCTGTACTGTACCGGCGGCCTGCGGTCGGGCGACCCTGGCGCGGGCTCCGCGAGCCCGGGAACCGGAGCGAGGAGAACACGATGGCTGCAGGGGCAGTGGACGTCTCGGTGGCGGCCCCGCCGGACAAGGTCTGGGAGAAGGTGGGGGACTTCGGTGGCGTGGGCGAGCTGTTCCCGGCCCTCGAGTCCTTCCGCCTCGAGGGCGACGACCGCGTCATCGGCATGTTCGGCATGGAGATCCGTGAGCGCCTCTTGGCCAAGGACGACGAGAGCCGGTCCCTGACCTACTCGGTGGTCGACGGCGTCCCCCTCGAGCGCCACACCGCCACCATCTCGGTGGAGGCGGAGGGCGAGCACTCACGCGTCATCTGGGCGTACGACGTGTCCCCCGACGAGATGGCCCCCATCTTCGGGGACACCTACAAGGCGGCGCTCGAGACGCTCGTCGCCTCGTTCGCCTAGCGCGCCGCCATCACCCGCGGCGTCGTGCCGCCGGTGCCCGGCCGCGGTCCCGACCCGCGGACCGCTGGCGCCTACCCTGACCCCGTGACCACGGAGCCTCCGTTCGGCGAGGACGTCCCCCGGATCCACGCGCGCCGGTTGCCCGAGCCGACGCGCCGCGAGCTTCTCAGGCGCGGCCGCACCATCGCCAAGGTGGTCGCCGTCCACTTCACGCCCACTGCGGTCCGCCAGCTGCGCACGATCCGCCACGGGGCGCTGCCTGCGGTCGACCTGGCCCGGCCGTTGCGGAAGAGCTTCCAGGACCTGGGCGGGACCTTCATGAAGTTCGGACAGGTCATCGCCTCGTCACCCGGAATGTTCGGCGACGACGTGGCCGACGAGTTCCGGGCCTGCCTCGACACGGGCCCGCCGGTGCCGTTCCCCGACGTGCGCCAACGGGTGGAGGACGACCTCGGTATGTCGCTGCGCGAGGCCTTCGCCGACTTCGAGCCCGCACCGGTCGGGACGGCCTCGATCGCCGTGGTGCACCGGGCCCGCCTGCACGACGGCCGGGTGGTCGCCGTGAAGGTCCTGCGACCGGGCATCGAGCACGTGGTGGCCACCGACCTCGACCTGATGCAACCGCTGCTCGAGATCCTGGTGCGCCAGACCGGCGACCAGATGGCCGGTTCGACCCTCCAGCTGCTCGACGGCTTCAGGGTCCAGATCGGTGAGGAGATGGACCTGCGGAACGAGGCGCGCGCCCTGGCCCACTTCCGTCGCCTTCAGGACGAGTTCGGACTGCGCCGCATCGCCGTCCCCGAGCCCTACCCGGCGCTGTCGGGCGGGAACGTGCTCACGATGGAGTTCCTCGACGGGGTCCCGATCGACGACATGCGCAGGGTGGCCGAGCTGGGCTACGACCCGGCACCCCTGGTCCAGGAGGTCATGCGGGGATTCTTCGTCACCACGGTGCGCTGGGGCGCCTTCCACGGCGACATCCACGCGGGGAACATGCTGCTGCTGCGCGACGGGAGGATCGGGGTCATCGACTGGGGCATCGTGGGGCGCCTCGACGCGGCCACCCACCGCTTCTTCCTGGCCCTTCTCTCGGGCGCCATGGGGAACGAGGCGGCGTGGCCGGTCGTGACCCAGCACATCACCGACGTCTACGGGCCCGCCATCGGCATCGCCGTCGGTTTGTCCGGAGACGAGCTGACCGGTTTCATCCGCTCCGTCTTCGAGCCGGCCCTCACCCGCCCGATCGGGGAGGTGAGCCTGGCCGGGATCATGCAGAACATCCAGTTGCAGATGGCCCGGGCCCAGGGGATCGAGGCCCACCGGCGCAGCATCCGCTCCGTCGTCCGCCGGCTCCGCGCGCAACGCCGGGTGCGACACATGGCCGACGAATCCGGCGGCCTCATGTCCGAGTTCGACCGCGCCACCTTCCTGCTGGCCAAGCAGCTGATGTACTTCGAGCGGTACGGCCGCATGTTCGTCTCGGACGTGCCGATCCTCCACGACCGCGCCTTCATCGAACAGCTGCTGACCGGGGCCGAGGTCCCCCGGCCGGAGGGCTGAGGCACCTGGCGCCGAAATGGAATCTGTTCTATTTTCACCCGGGCCCGGCCGGACCGGCCGGAACGGGGACCGGGGAGGTGCCATGGCAGACGAGGCGGAGGTCTACACGTCCGACCACGTGCTCGAGTACCCCTACGTGCGCTCGGTGGGTCCGGTCGTGGGGGCCTTCCTCACCGCACTGCGCGACGGCAGAGTGGTTGGCACCCGCGGCAACGGGGGCCGTGTCATCGTGCCCCCGACCGAGTACGACCCCGAGACGGGGGAGGACACGTCGGGCGTGGTCGAGGTCGGCCCGGAAGGGACGGTGACCTCGTGGTCCTGGGTGGCGACCCCGAGACCCAAGCACCCGTTGCAGACGCCGTTCGCCTGGGTGCTGGTCCGCTTCGACGGGGCCGACACGTCTTTCCTCCACGTGCTGCCGGCGGGCAGTCCCGACGACCTCTCCACCGGCATGCGCGTCCGCCCCGAGTTCGCTCCCGAGGCGGACCGGGTGGGGCACGTGAAGGACATCAAGCACTTCGTCGCCGTGGGGGGTGGGTCGTGAGCGACCGCGAGCCGGTGACCATGATGGCGGCGCCGATACGGCTCGACTACGTCTTCACGGCCGGCGTTGCGCAGAGCGAGAACCTGCGTGGTCTGGAGGAGGGCAGTTTCATCGGGCAACGCTGCCCGAAGTGCGGGAAGGTCTACGTGCCCTCGCGCGGTTCGTGCCCGGTCGACGGCGTACCCACCGACGAGGTGGTGACGTTGGCGAACACCGGGACCGTGACCACCTACTGCGTGGTCAACGTGCCCTTCGCCGGGCAGTCGATCGAGATCCCCTACATCTGCGCCCAGATCCTGCTGGACGGGGCCAACATCTCGTTCATGGGCCTGATCCAGGAGATGCCGACCGACGAGGTTCGCATGGGCCTGCGAGTGGAGGCGGTCTGGGTCGAGCCCGAGGAGCTCGGGCCGACCATGGCCTCGGTGAAGTACTTCCGTCCCACCGGTGAGCCCGACGCCGACTACGAGACCTACAAGGAGTACCTGTGAGCCGGTTCCCCGATCTCGTGTCGGGCACCCGCCCTGTTGGCGTGGTCTCCTTCGCCCAGTACGACAACGTCCGGCGGGAATCGGCGCGCAACGAGGTCGAGATGCTCATGCCCGTGGTGGCCGACGTGTTCGGCGACATCGGCATCACCAAGGACGATGTCGGCTTCATCTGCTCGGGGTCGACCGACTACCTCGTCGGAGGCCCCTTCTCCTTCGTGACCGCGCTCGACGCGGTCGGCGTGTGGCCGCCACGGGCCGAGTCCCACGTCGAGATGGACGGGGCATGGGCGCTCTACGAGGCATGGGTGCTCCTGCAGGAGGGAGTGGTCGACGCCGCGCTGGTGTACTGCTTCGGGCGCTCGTCTCCGGGCGACCTCACCGAGATCCTGGCGCTCCAACTCGATCCCTACTATCTCGCCCCCCTGTGGCCGGACCCCACCTCGCTGGCTGCGCTGCAGGCGCAGGCGCTGATCGACGCGGGTAAGGCCACCGAGGCGGACTTCGCCGCCGTGGCCAGCCGCTCTCGGCGCGCCGCGCTGGCCAACCCCAAGGCCCAGGTTGCCTACGACCGCTCGCCCGAGGAGCTACTGGCCGAAGACTACGAGGTGGCGCCACTCCGCCGGCACGCCCTGCCGCCGCTCACCGACGGCTGCGCCGCGGTCGTGCTGGCAGCAGGGGAGAAGGCCTACGAGTGGTGCGAGCGACCGGCGTTCATCACCGGCATCGACCACCGCATCGAGACCCACTCGGTGGGGGCCCGCGACCTGACCGAGTCCCCGTCGACCCGACTGGCCGCCGAGCGCGCCGGTGTGGGGGCCAAGGGCCTCGACCTGGCGGAGCTGCACGCGCCCTACGCCCACCAGGAGCTGATCCTCGCCGAGGCGCTCGGCCTGGGCGAGGGCGTCGCCGTGAACCCGTCGGGAGGCGCCCTGGCGGCCAACCCGATGATGTCGGCCGGACTCATCCGCATCGGTGAGTCGGCCCGGGCCATCTGGTCGGGCCAAGCGGGGCGGGCTGTGGCGCACGCCACCTCAGGCCCCTGCCTGCAACAGAACCTGGTCTGCGTCCTGGAGGGTGTGTGATGGCGGAGCGCTGCGCGGTCATCGGGATAGGCCAGACGGTCGCCAAGTCCAAGCGCGACGACGTGTCCATCGCCGGCCTGGTGCGTGAGGCGGCCGTCGCCGCGCTCGAGGATGCCGGGCTGACGTTCGCCGACATCGACGCCGTCGTGGTCGGCAAGGCGCCCGACATGTTCGAGGGTGTGATGATGCCCGAGCTCTACTTGGCACCGGCGTTGGGCGCGGTGGGCAAGCCCATGTTCCGGGTACACACGGCCGGCTCGGTCGGCGGGTCGACATCGATTGTCGCCGCCCACCTGGTGGCGTCGGGCATCCACCAGCGGGTCCTCACGGTGGCCTTCGAGAAGCAGAGCGACTCCGATGCCATGTGGGCGCTCTCCGTCCCGCAGCCCTTCGCGGCCCCGTTGCTGGCCGGCGCCGGCGGCTACTTCGCCCCCATCATCCGGGCCTACATGCACCGCTCGGGGGCTCCGAGTGACATCGGCATGATGGTGGCGGTCAAGGACCGCCTGCACGCGCTGAAGAACCCCTTCGCGCACCTGCACCTGCCCGACATCTCCATGAAGATGGTCGAGGAGTCGATCATGCTGTGGGACCCTCTCCACTACCTCGAGTCCTGCCCGTCGTCGGACGGCGCGGCGGCCATGGTCGTCGGGTCCGAGGCGGCGGCCGCGGCATCGGTGGCGTCGACCGGCCGGCCGGTGGCCTGGGTCCACGGCATGGCGATGCGGTCGGAGCCGACCATGTTCGCCGGGCGGGACCAGGTAAACCCCCGGGCCGGCCGGGACTGTGCCGCCGACCTGTACCGGCAGGCCGGCATCACCGATCCCCGGGCCGACTTCGACATGGCCGAGGTCTACGTGCCGTTCAGCTGGTACGAGCCCATGTGGCTCGAGAACCTGGGCTTCTGCGACGAGGGAGACGGCTGGAAGCTGACCCAGTCGGGGGCCACCTCGATGGTCGAGGGCGGCGACATCCCGTGGAACTGCTCGGGCGGGGTCCTCTCGTCCAACCCGATCGGTGCGTCGGGCATGCTGCGGTTCCTCGAGAGCGCCCTGCAGGTCCGGGGCCTGGCGGGGGAGCACCAGGTGCCCGATGCCCGCCGTGCCCTCGGCCATGCCTACGGTGGTGGCTCGCAGTTCTTCGCCATGTGGGTCGTCGGGGCCGACAAGCCCTGACGCCCCGGACCCGGCGAAGCCTGCCGATATGCTCGGCCGGGTCGATCCATGCCTGACCAGGCAGTCGGGCATCTTGACGAGTCTGACCGCAGGTCAGCAATGACGAGTCTGACCGCAGGTCAGCAAGTGACGAGGAGGTCGCCGTGAAAGTCGTCGTTGACTTCGACGAGTGTGCCAGCAACGCCGTGTGCATGGGCATCTTGCCCGAGGTCTTCGAGGTGCGTGACGACGGCTACCTCTACGTGCTCAACGAGCACCCGCCCGAGGAGCTCCGTGAGCGCCTGCGCGAGTGCGTCAACGGCTGCCCCACGGGCGCCATCTCCATCGAGGAAGACTGATTTCCGCCAAGGCACCCCGGGCGCGCTTCGCGCCGTCGCCCACCGGTTACTTCCATGTCGGCAGCGCCCGAGCCGGCGCTGTTCAACTGGCTCTTCGTGCGTCAGCACGAGGGCACGTTCGTCCTGCGGATCGAGGACACCGACGAGGCGCGCAACCGGCCGGAGTGGACGCAGGGGATCATCGCCGCGCTCGACTGGCTCGGCATGTCCCCGGACGAGGGTCCCTACTTCCAGTCGGCCGAGGAGGAGTCCCATGCCGCGGCCATTGCGGCGCTGTGGGATGCCGGTGCCCTCTATGCCTGCGGCTGCACCCGGGAGGAGATCGACGAGCGCACGCGGCGGCGTGCCGCCGCCGGCGACCCCACGCCGGGGTACGACGGGCACTGCCGCGACCTGGCGCTGCCCCGTGGTGAGGGGAGAGCCCTGCGCTTTCGGACCCCCGACGAGGGTTCCGTGGAGGTGGACGACCTGGTGCGCGGACGCGTCGAGTTCCCGCAGAAGGCGCTCGAGGACTTCATCTGTGTCAAGGGCAACGGCAAGGCCCTCTTCGTCCTGGCCAACGCCGTGGACGACCGCAGCATGGCCATCAGCCACGTCATCCGGGGCGAGGACCAACTGCCGACCACGCCCCGGCAGATCATGCTCTGGGGGGCCCTCAACGCCGCCGAAGCCTCCGCCCTCCCGCTGCCTGCCTACGCCCACCTCCCGCTGCTGGTCAACGACCGGGGCAAGAAGCTCTCGAAGCGCCGCGACCCTGTGGCGGTCGAGATGTACCGGGAGCAGGGCTACCTGCCGACGGCCTTCCGGAACTACCTGGCGCTGTTGGGGTGGAGCCCGGGTGACGACGAGATCGTGCCGGTGGGGGACCTCGTCGAACGGTTCGCTCTCGAGGACGTCCAGCGGTCACCCGCCTTCTTCGACATCAAGAAGCTGACCCACATCAACGGCGTCTACATCCGGGCCCTGTCCACCGAGGGATTCGTGACCGAGGCGCTCCCCTGGGTGCACCCGCACCCGGGGGCGTGGAGGCCGGGGGAGTGGAGCGATCCGACGACCGGTGCGCCCGTGGTCGACCCCCCCGCCTGGGAACCGGGACGCTTCGACGTCGACACCTTCTGGGCGGTCGCCGAGACCGCCCAGGAGCGGGTGACCGTGCTGAGCGAGGTGCCCGAGCTCGTCGACTTCCTCTTCCTCGAGGATGCGCCCGAAGACCTCGAGAGCTGGGAGAAGGCGGTCGCGGGCGACCCCGAGGCCGGGCGCATCCTGCAGGAGGCCCTCGACGCCTACGAGGCCTGCCGCTGGGACAAGGACACGTTGCACGAGGTGACCCTGGCCATCGCCGAGACGGTCGAACGGAAGCTCGGCAAGGCCCAGGCGCCCATCCGGGTGGCGGTCATGGGCCGGACGCGCGGCCTCCCGCTCTTCGAGTCGCTGGCGGTGCTCGGGCGCGACGAGACGCGCCGCCGGATCACGGCGGCGCTGTCGCGGCTGTCGCAACGCCTCTGATGCTGCTCGCGCCTGTCCGCTGGGCCCTGCGCATCGTCCTCGTCATCCTCGCGGTCATCGTCGGCTACTTCGCGGTCACGTTGTTGCAGGTCTGGCTCACGGCGCGCCACTACAACCCGCACCCCGACGGGGCCATCCTGGTGATGGGGGCAGCCCAGTACGACTGCGTCCCGTCGCCGGATCTGCGGGCCCGTCTCGACGAGGCCGCGACGCTGTACCACCAGGGCGATGCCCGCCTGATCATGGTGACGGGCAACAAGAAGCCGGGCGACGCATGTACGGAAGCGCAATCGGGCGCCCGCTACCTCGAACAGGTGAAGGCGGTGCCGTCGTCAGCCATCCTCCAAGCCGGCGGCGACGACAGCTGGCAGAACATCGCCGACGCTGCACCCGCTCTCGCCGAACGTCACGCCACCGGCGTCCTGTTGGTCACCGATCCCTTTCACGAAGCTCGCTCCATGGCGATCGCGTCGGACAACGGTCTCACGCCGTCCTCGACGCCCACCAGGACGTCGCCGATCACGGGTTGGTCCGCGTTCCCCTACTACATGAAAGAGGCGGTCGGGGTCGGCCTGGGCCGGATCATCGGCTTCAACCACCTGGAGTGGCTGCACCAGGCGTAGGGCCTGACGCAGCCGCTTCAACTCGTCGCGGTGGCAGTGGTCGTGGTCGACGCGGCGGGTGGCGCGACCAGGCGGGACGTCCTGAAGGTGATGGGGACGGTCGCCCCCTTGCCGGCTGCCGTGCCCACGGCGATCACGCACGTGGCGTGACCGGGCGTCCCGCACCAGCCGTCACCCACGATGCCCGCCGTGACGTGGTAGCGAGCGCTGAACGACCCCCCATTCGAGACCCTGACCCTCTGGGCATGGGTGATGTCACAGTGCGGCGTATCGGTGGCCGGGTTCAGGTGCCCCTTGACCGTCGCCGTGCACTCGGTGACGAACCACGGCGACGACTCTGTCGAGGACCCGCCCAGGCCGCGTCCGCTGACGGTCACCGTCTCGCCGGACACCAGGCCCTGGCCGGGCGTGACCCGGACCGAGACCCCGGCCGCCGCGGCCGGGCCCGTGGCCGCTACGGCAAACGCCACCAGGGCGACGCAGGGGGTACCGCACCAGAGGAGTGCGGCTGTGGACCACCGCTGCATGCCCGCTCCTTCTCCGCCCGTCCGGCCCAGGAGACCCCGGGCGTTGCATCTTTCCATCGGTGGTACCCCGATGCAACGCGCCCCCCTTGCCACGCGGCCCGTGACCTGCGTGGACAGGCCGGCGGGAGGCTCGGCTAATCTGATGCGTCACCCGATCGGGGGTGGTGTAATCGGCAACACGGCTGGTTCTGGTCCAGTTATTGAGGGTTCGAGTCCTTCCCCCCGAGCACCGGCGGCGCTCCGTCCGACGGAGACCACCGCTCGGCCCCATCGTCTAGAGGCCTAGGACACCACCCTCTCAAGGTGGCGACACGGGTTCGAATCCCGTTGGGGCTGCAAAGGAAGTACCAGTTCAGATCCCTAAGTTTGGACGTTGAATGCAGCAAGCGAAGCGCCTTGCCCATCCATTTGCCCAACCATTCAGGTAGCGTTGGGCAGAACGGACGGACAGGGTGGAGGCAGCAGGCATGCCCGGCTCGATGCGCCAGCGAGGTGAGGGGTCGTGGAACCTCAGGGTCTATGCCGGCCGTGACCCAGTCACCGGGCGCAAGGTCTCCGTCGAACGGACGGTGCGCGGGACCAAGCGTGAGGCATCCAAGGTGCTGGCGGCCATGGTTGCCGAGGTCGACCGCCGCCCCCTCGTGTCAGCCGGGAAGGGAACCGTGGCTCAGCTCTGCCGGGAGTGGCTCGCGCACGCCGCGCCGAGCTTCTCGCCCAAGACGGTCGAGACGACGCGGATGTACATTGAGGACCCGATCGTCCCCCTCATCGGTTCCATGCAGGTGGCCAAGCTCGCCCCCTCAGATCTGGACCGCCTCTACCGCCAGCTCCTCGAGGTCGGTCGCTCACGCGGTCCGTACGCTCCGGCCACCATCCGACGGGTTCACGGCATCATCCGAAGGGCGTTGGCCCAAGGGGTCCGCTGGGGTTGGATCATGCACAATCCGGCCATCGATGCCTCGCCACCCCGGGTGCCGCTGAAGGAGCTCAAGCCACCAGATCCCGGTCAAGTGGTGCAACTCTTTCACCGGGCCCAGGAGTCGGACCCCGAGCTGGCCACCTTCATCATGCTGGCCGCATCGTCGGGGGCCCGGAGAGGCGAGCTCCTGGCGCTGCGCTGGAGTGACCTCGACCTTGACCGAGGAACGCTCTCGATCGAGCGAGGCATCGTGTCGGTGGACGGCAACCTCATCGAACAGGGCACCAAGACGCACCAGAGTCGACGGATCTCCCTGGATGCCGGCACGGCCAACGCCTTGGAGGAGCACCGACAGCGGATGATCGACAGAGCACGAGTTGCCGGCACCGTTCTCGCTCCGGACAGCTTCGTATTCAGCCACTCGGTCGATGGCTCGTCACCATGGCACCCCGACTCGACTTCTCGAGCGTTCCGGAGGATCTGCCGGCAGGCCGGAGTGACGGGCATTCGCCTCCATGATCTCCGGCATTACGTGGCGACACGACTCCTGGCCTCCGGCGTCGACGTGCGCACCGTCGCGGGCCGCCTGGGTCATCGGAATCCGAGTACGACCCTCAACGTCTACTCGCACTTCGTGCCAGAAGCTGATCAAGAAGCAGCGGATGCACTTGGACGCATCTTCGAGGATGCCGCCGGCCCGGCACGTCACTCATCCGAGTCAGCATGTCCACCGGGTCAACCTGCGTCCATGGCGATTGCCGGTTCGGAGGAGGCTGATGTCCAACCTGGAACACCTAGAGCGAATCGTCGCCGGTCTGCCTGAGGCCAAACGGGTCGACATCGAAGCATGGGGAGGTGAGCCGACCTTCCGCGTTGGCGGGAAGAATTTCATTTTCGCCAGCCACGATGGCACCCGCATCAGCGTCAAGCTCTCGAGGGACGAAGCCGCCGCTGTCGTCGCCACCGATCCCGACGTCACCCCCACCGCATACGGGCTGGGCCGTCACGGCTGGGTCTCCGTGTCGCTCGGTCGAAGCCTAAGCCGGGCGCGCTGGCAGGAGGTCGAGGAGTGGATTCGCATCTCGTACACCCTCGTCGCCCCCAAACGCCTGGCCCGATTGACCTTGGATCAGGACACCTCGCCAGGTTGAGCTGAGCTCCGGGGCCTGCTTGCCTCCCGCACGAAACCCCGGACGGCCGAGGCACCGCGAGGGGCCCGGAGGATAGGCACACACTTGCACTGGCAGTGCGAGGCGGCCCCGTCGATCCGCCCCAGGACTGTGTCAGGGGACGGGAGCGCTCGCGGCGATCCGACGAGGCGCATCCACGCCGGCCCAAAGGGGCCGGCCGAGTCCATTGTGTCTCCGTCCGTTCCCGGCCCCTCAAGGCACAGGGACCACACGTGGTCCCCTCGGCTGCGCCGGCCTTGACCGGCCTGGGTGCTGATTGACGAGCCATGGCCTCCTCGCCATAACAGCGCTCTGACCTGGGGTGTGGACGTTGTTGTGGACCTTCCTGTGGACATCGGAGAGCAAGCCTTCATGGGGAGTTCACGTCCTCGAGACAGCGCGCTGGGTCCGGCTGCCCGGATCCGGCGAGAGCGAGGAGGGCCACCTTAGGAACGAGGCGGCGCCTGCCGAGGCGGATGACCGGGAGCTCGCCGCGGGCAACGAGTTCGTAGGCGAAGGCCCGGGAGATCCCGAGCAGGTCAGCTGCCTCGCCGACGCTGTAGACGAGACGTTCCGACGACACCGCTGGATCTTGTTGCGTCGTGTTCACGATGAACCCCTCCTCTTCTAGGGAGTGGCCACCACTCCCTACCTCTAGAGGGGCAGTTCGCGATGCGATTCTGGACTTCATGGAGGTCAGGCGCTACCAGGATGCCTCCGAATTAGCCCAAATCGTCACGATGCCCGGCCGCCAGCCGCCAGCCGCCAGCCGCCAGCCGCCAGCCGCCAGCCGCCAGCCGCCAGCCGCCAGCCACCAGCCACCAGCCGCCAGCCGCCAGCCACCAGCCGCCAGCCGCCAGTCGCATGCGGCTCGACCGCCACTCGCACAGCTGATCGCCGACACGACACCGCGAGCACCACACGCGGCCACATCGCCATCAGGAGGGAGTCCCACGACGACCGACTCCATCGACAGCACGGGACAGCATCGGACGTCGACGAACATCAGCGAACGACAGCGAACGACAGCGAACGACAGCGAACGACAGCGAACGACAAGACTGCCAACGCCGGACAGGACGATGAGAGTGAGTACCAGTTCGAGCATTATCGCTGCGATTCAGGCGGCGATTCGAGGCCCAAGTGTCAGAGGTTCTCCATACATCATCAAGCCGCAGGGCCGTCGGCGGCGGCTTCGCCGCCGCTCGGCGGGCGGTCGGGGCCTTCGGCCCCTCTGTGGCGCGGTGACCCGTGCGACTGTCGACCTAGGTTCATCTGATGGAATCCACCCCGACGACACGGGCGGGGGTCTGGGGACTGAGAGCGTCCTGTGCGGGGGCCAGAGGGCATCCAGGCCGGCCGCAGGGCGCCCTAGCCAACTCGATTGTGAGACTTGCACGGGGCTTGAGGCGCGGCCGTCAAGGGTGCGCTCCGCCGGCCTCCGGACTTATGCGCTCGTAGCGCTGTACAGCTGCCAAGCGTCGGGGATGCCCTTGAGGACGTGGATGCCCCGGTCCTCGAAGGTGATTCCGGAACCGATCACCAAGTCCTTGACCGTGGTGGAGACGAGAACCTCTCCGGGTTGAGCGAGACCACCGATGCGGGCACCGATGTGGACCGCGATACCGGCCAGGTCGCCTCCCCGGACCTCGCACTCTCCGCTGTGGAGGCCGCTGCGAACCTCAACGCCGATGCGGCGGGCTTCCTCGGTGATGGCTCGCGCACATCGCACGGCTCGGCCCGGGCCGTCGAATGCCGCCAAGAAGCCGTCCCCGAGGGTCTTGATCTCCCGTCCTTTGAAACGCTCGAACTCTCGGCGCACCACCTGGTCGTGGAGATCCAGGAGCTCCCGCCAGGCGTGGTCGCCCAGCAGTGAGGCACGCTCTGTCGACGCCACGATGTCGGTGAACAGCACGGTGGTCAGCACGCGATCGACGTCGTGCTGGCTCCGAGATGCCGGTCAGGAATTGCTCGATGGCGTCCATGGCGTCGTCCTCCGCCCCGGGACGAGCGCTCAAGTGAAAGTCGCCGGGGAGCTCGATCAGGGAGGAGCCGCGAATGTGTTCGGCGGTGTAACGCCCGCACTGGACCGGCACGATGTAGTCGCCGGTCCGGTGCACGACCAGGGTCGGGGCGCTGATGGCGGGGAGCACGGAGCGGATGTCAACGTGGAAGTTCATCTCGAGCAGCTGGCGAGCCGCCCCAGGGCTGGCGGCGAACCGCTCGAAGCGGCCGGTGCCTTCTTGGGTATGGGGGTCATCGGCGAGTCCCTGGATGAAGTAGGACAGGACTGTCCCTGATCCCCAGTTGGCTTCCGCCGTGTCCAACATCGGTTCGGCCTCCTCGACAGACACTCCCCAGGGCCATTCCGGTCCGGCCACCAGACGTGGCCCGGTGCCGTGCAGCACCAGGGCCGCGGTTCGCTCCGGGTACAAGGCGGCGAAGACCATGCACATGGGGCCGCCTTCAGAGATGCCGTTGAGCACGGCCCGCTCGCTTCCCGCCGCGTCCATGACCGCCCGGATGTCGTCCATGCGCTCTTCGAGGGTCGGCCAACCCCCGACGCGATCCGACAGCCCGGTGCCTCGCTTGTCGAAGATGATCACCCGACAGAATCGGGACAGGCGCCCCAGGACCTTGGTCCAGTAGGGCGACTCCCAGTTCATCTCCACATGGGAGATGAACCCCGGCGCGTAGACCAGGTCGAAGGGCCCTTCGCCCACTACCTGGTAAGCGATATGAAGGTCTCCACTCTTCGCATAGTGGGTCGTCGGAGTGCTTGGCACCACGACATCTTGACCCGGCTCGGGCCTTGCCGCACTTGGAAAAGCGCCCCGTCCCGGCGGTAGGGGACGCTGCCTAAGCGATCGCCCGACCAGCAATGATGCTCTCCGCAGGTTGCCAATGGCCGGAACTGAAGCCGGGCGATGGTACTCAGAAGCAACAGCAGTTACGCTCCCGCCTGGACCATTTAGGGAGGCCGCATGGACGATCCAGGCATTTGCCAGGATCGTCCTCACCGCCTATCCGCTTAACGGTCTGACGACCCGACTCTCCAAGAGGCCGGACAGCGATGCGCAATGTTGAGGTCGATTTCGCAAATCGTGACGGGGCACGCAAGCGCGTTCCAGATCTTCGGGAGCGGTCCCGTCGACTTGATCGTGAACACCGGTTCGATGTTCCCGATTGATCTGATGTGGGACTTGCCACAGTTGGCCGACTTCATGGAGGCCCTAGGTCGCATCGCTCGGGTGATCGTTTACGATCCCAGGGGCTCTGGCGCGTCGGATCCGCTACCGACAACCGATGGTGCCGCAGGGGTCGAAAGCGCGGCCTCAGATCTCATTGCCGTGTTGGATGCCGTGGGAGCAGAGCGGGCGGCTGCAATGGCTCTGTTCACCAGCAATTCTGAGGTGTTTATCGGAGCGACATACCCGAGGCGGCTTCGATCCATCATCCTCAACAACCTCCGACCGTCCTTTCCCGAAATGCGGGGGGATGTCACTTGAGCAACGAAAGGCAACGGCAATGTGATTGGCGTCTCCGCAGGGGCTGAAGGCGTACAACCCACGTATCGCGCATGACGCTGCTGTCCGAAGCTGGTGGGGTCGAGCCCACCGTCTCGCTGGTTCACCAGAACAGGTCGCCAGGCAGATCGAATTCGCAGCGAACATCGACACCGAGTCGATTCTGGAACATACCCACATACCCACGCTCGTGTTCCATCGAGAGGGGAACCAGATGTGGGATCTCGAGACCAGTCGTGCGATGGCCAGCCGGCTACCCAACTCGCGGTTCGTCGAGCTACCGGGTAGTGAAGTGGACCTCTTCATGGGTGATACCACCCTGGTGCGTTCCGAGATCACGCGGTTTCTCGAACGAGCCGATACGGAAGTCGCTGAGGACAACCGTCAGCTTGCCACTGTGCTGTTTTGCCACATTGTCTCGTCTACCGAACAGCTCGCTGCAGTCGGGGACAGCATCTGGCGTCAACGCCTAGATGAGTATGATCGAACGATTGCGCGTGTCGTGGGCTCATACGGAGGGCTCGTGATCAAGACAATGGGCGACGGCACACTGGCTACCTTCGACGGTCCAGCTCGGGCCGTTCGATCCACTGCCGAAATCCGTGACCTGCTCGCCGCAGAGGGGGTTGCCCGTCCGCTCGGGATTGCACACTGGTGAGATCGAACTCCGTGGCCCAGACGTAGCTGGGATCGCCGTGCACATAGCCAGCCGGATCGCCGCGTTGGCCAAATCTGGCGAGGTCCTGGTGTCGCGTACCGTCGTTGATCTGACCAGCGGATCAGGAATCACCTATGACGCTCGCGGTGATCACGCCCTCAAGGGGGTCCCGGGGACCTGGTCGGTATTTGCCGCGCACCCCCCAACATTGGCCTAATTCGATCGAGCGAGTAGTCACTCCGGATTGCCCCGGACATGTCACCTCCCCGGTGTACTGGGGCACCCCCATAGTCCGTTGCGGGCATTGCTGCCCCCCAGGCGAATACCCCGTCGCCCAACGGGAACCATCTGGGAGGGCTACGTCGCGACGGTTGTGCGTCAGGCGGTGACCCGGTCCTGAAAGGCGTGGCGATAAGCCTGGGGACTGGTCCGGACGATCCGGCTGAAATGCTTGCGGAGGTTGCCTGCCGTGGAAAAGCCGCTCTTCTCCGCCACCGCCTCGACGGAGAGGTCGCTGATCTCGAGGAGCCGTTGAGCCAGCTGGACCCGCTGGAGGACGAGCCACTGATACGGGGTGGTTCCCGTAGCCATGTGGAATCGACGGGCAAAGTTCCGGGGACTCATGGCAGCTCGGACGGCAAGGTCCTCGACGGTCACGGGCTCATCGAGATGTTCTTGCAGCCATGCAACGGTGTCGGCGAAGAAATCGGAGGAATCCAGGGCCGGCAACGGCTTCTCGATGTACTGGGCCTGGCCCCCGTCTCGCTGTGGCGGCACGACCAGTTGACGGGCGAGTCGGGTCGCGACCTCGCTCCCATAGTCCTGGCGAACGACATGCAGGCAAAGATCGATGCCAGCGGCGCTGCCGGCCGAAGTGAGAATGTCCCCCTCATCGACGAAGAGCACCCCAGGGTCAACTGACAAAAGGGGGTAGCGGCGAGCCAGTTCGTCACATTCCGTCCAGTGGGTGGCGGCACGGCGGCCATCGAGCAATCCCGCTTCGGCCAGCACAAACGCCCCCCCGCACATCGACAGGATGCGACACCCTCGGGCGTGCGCTCGCCGCAATGCCTCGAACACACTCACTGAGATCTGCTCAGGTCGGTACGTCGGTGACACGATCACCGTGTCCACCTTGGAGAGTGTCTCGAGTCCGTGGGGAACCAGGATCTGAAAGCCTCCGTCGGCAGTTACCGGCGCCGACGTATCTCCGCAAATGAACAGGCGGTACCACGGGTCACCCGGAGCCACCCATCGGTCGTCGCCGAACACCTCACAGGCCACGCCGAGTTCAAATGGGGTGAATCCGTCGTACACGATGATCGCAACATCGTGGGAGACACGTTTCGATGCTCTCCGGGGTCTTTGTGAGGATGGGCCTGCATCAAGGCGGCGGTTCGCTTTGGCAGTTTTGTCGCGCACTATGTCAATCATGCCACTTTCGTTAGGTCCATGTCAGGCCCCACGATGGCGTGGTGACTACAGCCGGGAATCTTCGGGCAATCGGGCATCGCACCGGCGACAGGCAAGGGGATGCCCTACGCCCACGCCAGGCGCGGCGACGCTCGCGCTTGCAGCCGCAAGGATCACGTACGGAACTGACGACGCTGCTGCTCGTCGACGCGGGCGACACTCCACAGCTGACGGTTCGATGCAATCGAAGCTTGATCCGCCTCGCTGCCCGGTTGCTCGCGACTTCGCTCGATCACAAACTCGCTCAGGGCTGTTCACCGGAGTCAGGCCGGCTCTTGGCCGCCAGAGCTCAAGTGCTTGTCTCACCCGACTCACGTCGCGAACTTGTCGACGGTTGGGAGAAACTGTTGGCACAAGCTCGTCGGCCAGCCGTCATGCGCAACCCGAGAGTTCCGTGCAACCGCGAGTCCATTATCGCGTGCGAGACCTACATAGGAAGGATGCTAGACGCCCTCTTGGCTCCGGTTCCGTCCCCAGCGCGCGGCACGGCGATTGCGAGCTGGCTTCTTCGCGACGGCACGGGACCGATCTACAACCATCTTCTCTCGGATGACTTAGGCATCTCTCTAAGAGAAGCGATCGCGCAGCTAAACCCCGCGGTCTCGCTGCAAGCCAACTGAGTCCCGAGGCACAATGGGTGAGGAGCCGGCCATAGTCTTACTGATGAGCCACGCCAGGCGCCGGTTCCAGAGGGACGCACCCGATATCCACGCCTGCGGGCGCCTTTGGGTACAGTCCGAGGTGAGCCGGGACATGATCCGGAGGTCACCCGGCCACAAGAAGGGAGGCTGGGATGCCTGCGAAGGTGGGGTATTTGGCAATCGACACGATTGACCCAAACGGGCTTGCTCCATTTTGGTGTGGATTGCTCGGCGTTCATGTTGACACGACCATCGGTGACGGTGACTTCCTGATTCTGTCTCCGACAGGCGACGGCCTCACCGTTGGGTTCCAACGGGTGCCGGAGGCGAAGGCGGGGAAGAACCGTGTGCACCTCGATCTCGTTGTCGATGACCTGGACGCCGCAACGGCGGAGGTCGAGGAGCTGGGAGGTCGATGGCTCGAGCCGGGCACGACCCGTGAGCTTGAAGGCTTCCGCTGGCGTTGCATGGCTGATCCAGAGGGAAACGAGTTCGATCTCGACGTTCTCCCCGCTGACTCGTAAGAGACCGGCCGTGCCGCCATCGCGAGAAGCGATCGTGCCCGCCGACTGGGCGGACTTCTACGCAGAAACTCACATTCCTGCGGCGGTCCGAGTCAGAGACACGCTGCGTGTGACTGGACACACTGGAGAAACGGCCGACGGAGTCTTCTCCACCGATGCCGAGGAACAAATCCGACAGGCGTTTCGCAATGTCACGTTGACTCTGGCTGAGGCCGGAGCGAGGTGGAGTGACGTCGTCGAAATCAACTCGTACCACGTTGGCATTCTCAACCAGTCTGAAGTCCTTCTCGAGGTTGCTGGTGAGTTCTTAGAAGATCCATATCCAGCGTGGACCGCCGTTGGTGTGACCGAACTCATCCTCCCAAAGGCACTGGTCGAGGTCAGTTGTGTGGCTGTCGTCCTCACTGATCCGGTCTAGCTTCCACAGGGCCGTTGACTGATCGGAATTCCGCTGAACCCGTGTCTACCGAAGCGGGTCAACTCCACGGAGTAGGGGGCAGGGTCTCAGCCGGAGTGGGGCCCAACGCGCATCCACTCCTCAACCTCAAGTCTCCCGGGCGTCCAGTCATAGACGTCGATGACCACCGCCTCACCCAACGTCACCATCCCAGCCCATCGCGCGATCTGGGATACCAAGCCAGTGAGCCCTTGGGGCAGACCCCTCGGTGGGCATCAACACCAGTAGAGTGCGCATTGATTCACCTTGGCTGCGCAGATCAGGGGATGTGGGATGCGTAGATATCGCCCTTTGCTTGCGGTCGTCACCGCCCTTCTGGTCGCGGTCGCGCCACTGGGCACGGTGGGAGCGTCTACAACGGGCTCCTCAAATACCAAGGGCTCTTGGCCTGGGATCGGCACAGTTTGCGAGGCTGGCTCAGGAGGCGCGCCAACTGCCCGAGGGGTGAGCGCTCGTTCCATCAACGTCGCCACCTTCGCTGATCCTGGGAACACGGCCGAGCCCGGCCTGAACAAGGAGTTCTTCGAGCTGGCGCAGGCCTTCGCCGCCTGGTGTAATGCGGCCGGTGGCATCAACGGGCGCCAACTCGTAATCCACGACCGAGATGGCGGCCTATTCAACGCAGGCCAGGTGACAGAGGAAGCGTGTCAACAAGACTTCATGGCGGTCGGTGGTGGTCTGGTGTTCGACGACTCGGCCAGCCCGGTCAGAGTGTCCTGCGGGCTCGGCAGCATTCCCGCCTACGTGGTTTCGAACAAGGCTGACTCGGCTGCACTCCAGGTGAATCCCCAGGACATCCGGGTGGACGAGATCGAGGCCGGCTGGTACGCAGCGTTGGGGCATCGATACCCACAGGCTGTCAAACACTTCGGCATCGGGGCAGCAAATGAGCCAGCCATTCTTGATCCGACCCGCAAATGGGAGCAGGCGGCTGAGCAGCAAGGTTGGAAGGTCGTGAACTGGCAGGAGCCGCCCTTCAGTGTGACCGACTGGGCACCCTACGTCGCACAGGCGCAGTCGAAGGGCGTCGAGGCGCTTGAGACTCCGACCGGCACCAATGTGCAGACCTACTTCCAAGCCATGCAGATCGCCAACTTCGATCCCAAGTTCATCTTCTTGGGTCTCGGCATACCCGACCAACTCGGCAAGCCGACCACCCAGGTGCCAGTGTCCGGGCCCTTGCCACCCATCTACTTCGCCACTCAGGCCTGGCCCTTTGAGCTGGCGTCACAGAGCGCCGGCGTCGAGAAGCTCATCGCGCTCATGCACCGCTATGCGGCCCACGATCCCATCAACACCAATGACGAGTACGCGCTCGATGCGTGGCTGTTGTTTGCGAAGTCAGCGTCCGCGTGTGGTGGCGACATCTCGGTTTCCTGTGTACTCCACAACGCCGCATCGCAGACTGACTGGACGGGTGGTGGCGTCTACGCGCCGATCGCGCATCTCGGAATGTCGGATCAGAGTCCGACCCCGAGTGCCTGTTTCGCCCTCATGCAGGTGAAAAGCCAGAAGTTCGTTTACGACAAGGCCGACACAAGTCCGAACACTCAGATCTGGCACTGCGACCCGAAGAGCCTGTTTTCAGTATCGACAAGCGGTTAGTAGGACCTTCGCACCAACGGATGCCGGAGCCTGTTAGGGCGGTGCCCCCATGGTGCCGCACGAGACCGACCTGTTGCCCTCAGAGGCGGTCCCCGGCGGGAGGGCAATGGTGACGAGTCGTTCTCGGCTTGCATATCTGAGAACGAAAGTGTTGCCCATCCAAGTGCCCAACTATGCGGCCACATTTGGTCTTGATGAGCAGACGGACTGGACGAGACCACCGACTTGAACAGGAAGAATGGAATCGATCAGAACCCGGTAGACGTAGCTACCCGATCTCTCAAGGTGGCGACACGGATTCGAATCCCGTTGGGGCTGGAAAAGAAATACCAGTTCAGAGGCTAAATAGGCCTCTGAACCAAGGCGGCTTGAGTGGCTCGAGCACGCCGCTCCGGGCTTCTCGCCCAAGACGGTCGAGACCACCCGGATGTACATCGAGGACCCGATCATCCCCGCCCTGGGCTCGGTGCAGGTGGCCAAACTGACCCCCTCGGACCTCGATCGCTTCTACCGCCAACTCCTCGAGGTCGGTCGGTCACGCGGTCCGTACGCTCCGGCCACGATCCGGCGGGTTCACGGCAACATCCGGCGGGCATTGGCCCAAGGGGTCCGCAGTCGCGAGAGACCCGCGAGGACTGCTCGGTCGGCCGGCTGGAGCGCTGGGCGGCGAACCTGGCGTCGCAGGACTGCCACCTCGTGGCGCAGCATGACGACCTTGATCGCCCGGTCCACGTCCTTGCCCAAGGTGAGCCGGATAAGACGGAGCACGCGACAGAACGCTCCGTAACCGAACGAGAGGGCCACGGCCGGATGCTTGCCGGTTTAGGCAGGAGCGGTCAATGTCCAGCTCAGCCCGGATGGATGGGAATTTCGTCCGTTACAGGCCCGCTGCAGCTCCTATCTGCGGGAGCGTCCTCATGCATGTGCACGGCCATGCCGATGAGGAAACATACGGTTCGCACAGCGCGGATGGACACTCCGAGACTACGCAACGGCGAGCCACCCGTTCTGGGATGAGAACGTCATGAGCGTCGAGGATCCGGCGGAGGAACCTCGAGTAACTGAGTCATCGCCTGGCGGCGAGCCGTTTGCCCGCAACCTGAAGAGATCTGGATCCACACAAGGGAGGGAAGACATGACGACGACAGCGCTTTCGGATCTCGTAAGCAATGTCGCTGGCCCCGATCCCGTCCAGATCGGCCCGCGCGCCTGGTGGGTCGGTCAACATTTGACGAACGACCACTTCCAGTGCCACGTCTATCTGGTCGAGCACGGTGACTCCTCCGTGCTCATCGACCCGGGCGGTTTGCTCACGCTAGACGAGGTCAGGCGCAAGGTGCAGCAGATCGTCGATCTCGATCAGGTCAAGTGGTTCATCTGCCACCATCAGGATCCGGATATCACGGCGTCGCTCGTACGTTTGGACGCGCTGGTGACTCGGCCAGATGCAGCCGTGGTAACCCACTGGCGGGCGGCCGCACTCCTCAAGCACTACGGCCTCCGGCTCCCTTTTTGGCTTGTCGACGAACACAATTGGACGCTAGATCTCGGTGAGCGGGTGCTCGACTTCGTGTTCACCCCTTATCTGCACTTCCCGGGGGCGTTCACCACCTTTGACCGGGCGTCGGGGATTCTCTTCTCGAGTGACATTTTCGGTGGGTTCACTGACGACAATCAGCTCTACGCCAGCGACATGACCTACTTCGAGGCCATGCGACCGTTTCATGAGCATTACATGCCGAGTCGGGACATCCTGGCCCACGGCCTCGAGGAGATCGAACGACTGCCAATCCGACTCATCGCTCCTCAGCACGGCAAGCTCATTCCAGGACCACTGGTGTCGCCGATCATCGAGAAGCTCAAGAACCTCGACTGCGGCCTCTACCTCATGGTTCACCGCGACACCGACATCCGTCGCCTCTCGGAGATGAACGGACTGTTGCACCGGTCACTCAACCGCCTCGTTCTCACCCGAGACTTCCGTGAGGTTGCCCTCACGCTGCTCGATGCAGCGCAGTCCGTCTTCCCGGCGCAGACACTCGAGTTCTATACGAGGGAGGCCGATGGCTCCGCCGTGCACTTCGATCCCAGAAACCGATATCACGGCAGCCCGGCCATCTTGCCGGCAGAGTGGGAAGAACTTCTCCATGCGGTTCGTGACGACCGGGGTGCTGTCCCGTTCGTCACGTCCGGCTGGCCGGAACCGGCAATCGGTATGGCGCTGTTCTCACCCGACACATCGACCGCTTCTGGTGTGGCCATACTCCGACTGTCCAAGCCCATGCGGCTCCACGAGGCCACGACAGCCGCTCTGGCCCAGCTCAGCGCGCCACTCGAGGTCGCTCTCGAGCGCGAGATGCTCCTGCGATCAGTCGAGCTCGAGCGAGAGCGGTTCCAGGCGCTGGCCATGAAGGATCCCCTCACTGGCCTCTACAACCGCAGAGCGGTCAAGGAGATGCTGAAGCGCCTCTTCGCCCTGCAGGATCGTGGCGAAGTCTCCCCGATCACGCTCGCGGCGTTCGATATCGACTACTTCAAGCGGGTCAACGACACGTTCGGACACCAGGCGGGGGACTCCGTCTTGCGGGCGGTCGCCGCCGTCATTGGCGAGCGCGCCCGGGAGGGTGATCTCGCCGCCCGCATGGGTGGGGAGGAGTTCTCGCTGTTCCACGTGAGTGCCGATGGCGAGGCGACCGAACGTCCGGCCGAGCGGATCCGCTCGGAGGTGGAGTCGTTGTCCTTCGGGCAGGACGCGCTAGATCTTCACGTGACCATAAGCGCCGGGGTGGCCACTCGGAGATCCGGCGAATCCTTCGACCACTTGAGTGCACGAGCCGACGCGGCCCTCTACGAGGCAAAGGAGAGCGGGCGGAACCGGACGGTACGGATGTAGCGCTATAGACACCAAACGACAACGGACTGCCAACGCCGGACAGGACAACGCGAGTGAGCACCACTTCGAGCATCTCTCGCTGAGATTCCAGGCCGAAATGTCAGAGGTCCTCTCTACATCATCAAGCCGGTCGGGTCTTCGGCCCGAATGTGTGGCGAACCTCACGCTCTGCCGCTAGCCCCGGACGGCACTTACATGGGGGTACCCTCACCAGCTCCGAGCATCCACAGGTTCAGCTCGTACAGACTGCACTTGGCGGGCCCTGCGCCAGCAACATCCCTCCCCCCGACATCCACGCCAGGGGAGCGCAGCCCTTCTCAGGCCGACGTGCAGTCGAGGACGCCGCGGATGAGGTCCCCCCGCTTCAAGGCAGCGTATCCCTCGTTGATTTCTTCCAATGGGTAGCGCCGGGTTATCAGTTCGTCGAGCTTCAGAGACCCGGAGCGGTACATCTCGAGGAGCATCGGAACGGCGGCACGTGGGTTGAGCGAACCGAAGATGATGCCTAGGCACTTGCTTGTGTCAGAACGCGAGAGTGCGTGTCGCCGAAGTGAGGCAGCCGGAAATCACACCGACCCCGCCACTCGGGACATAGCAAACATTCGCGAGCTCAACAGGCGTCGCTAGACCATTGCTCTTCCAACGAGGTACGCCGCGAGCATGGCGACGCCCATTAGTACCACCCACAAGTCGGTGATGCGGAGCAGAAATCTGGGCGCACTTCGCACCTCCATGAACTCGCGCATGATGATGCGGACCTTGATCAAGGCGAGGCAGATGGCGCCCACCGTTACCACCGCGCTTGCCGTCGGGATACCTTGATGCGAGGCCTCATGATCGATCCAGAGGTAGCCCAGCGAAATGGCGACCAGGATCAGCCACACCGCAAACAGCCGCTTGTTGAACCCGGTTCCCACCATCACCTCACCACGTAGAGCAGGGCGAAGATCAGCACCCAGAAGAAGTCGACCGAGTGCCAATAGGTGGCACAGGTCTCCACTGTCACTTGCGAACGCCGCTTCTCGCTCGACAGCTGATACCAGAGCACCCCGAGTACGACGAAGCCAGCCAAGAGGTGCACACAGTGGATCGCTGTCAGGAAGAAGTAGTACTGGAAGAACTGGCTGCTGGTGAACGTGTCCCCCATATGGATCAGCCGGGCCCACTCGACGATCTTGAGGATGAGGAACACCAACCCGAAACCGGCGGTCAGGAACGCCTCTCGTCGGGCACGCTCGAATCGCCCGGCCCGGGCGTGCTGGACACATCGGGCCATCGACCAGGAGCTCGAGAGCAGGACGATCGTGTCGAGCACGCCCAGCCACAGCAGCAGGTGGGACTGTCCGAGCAGGAATGCCTGCTCGTGCTGTGTCCGGTTGAAGAGATAGACGCAGAAGTACGAGGTAAAAACGAGGGATTCGAACAGCACGAAGAACCAGATGTCACGCCCGCCGGGAACGTGCTCCGACGACGCCTTCTCCGACACCCCCGACACATCGCGTTCGGTCGTCGTCATGGCGACATGAACTCCGCCAACATACGGCCTCGACCTTCCTGCGGAGGCAAGTCAGGCAACGGCCCCGTGCCGAAATCCTCGCGAAGGATCATGTTGCGCAACAAGAAGATGAAGGCCCCGGTGTAGAGACCGAAGACGGCCACGTTGATCCACCAGGCGATCACGCCGTTCCACGCGAAGACTCCGGCATGGAAGATCCACGAGGGTGCGACCACGACCTCGGTCAGTCCGTTGCACAGGTTGAGGTAGCCGAACCACACCGGAAAGACACGGTTCTTGTCGAGGAGGATGGCTGTCATCCAGATCAACGAGCCGATGAGGAAGACGCCCATGGTGCCGGAGAAGGACAGGAAGCCGAGGTCGTAGAGCCACCGGAGGATCTCCGGGTTGCGCTCCGGCCGGAAGGCACCCACCGTCATAGCCACGCAGATGAACAAGAACCCAGGGACCGCACTGACGGCGTAGAGGATCAGGTACGAGTAGGCGAAGGCACGGCTGACCGACATTCGCCGGATGGAGTAGGTGATCAGTGCGATGGATGTGGCTGAGAGCCCGCCCAAAATGAAGATCAGCCCAAAACCGATGAGCAGGCCCTCGTGGCGGCTGGCGAACCACCCAACCACCTGGTGAAGGGTGTACCACGGCTTCCCTGGCGGCTGGGTCCGCGTGATGATGAAGAAAACGACGGTGTACAGGGAATAGAAGCCGATCGTGGCGTACCACGCCAACCACAACTCTCGCTTCGGATCGTCGAGAAGCGCTGGTCGCTTCACGTCGAGGCTGACTCCGCCGAGCGATCACGCCCGATCGTCTGTCCCAACACCACTGCCATGACGGCGAGCCAGAGAGCGATGGCGACATTCTTGACCCAAAAGGACAGGAACCCGTTCCAGGCGAAGGGTCCAGTGAGCGTCAGCCCGGCGAAACCTGCCGGCACCAACGCGATGGCGATGAGGACGTTGAAGTGGCCGACCCACCGCGCAAACACGGGCCGCGCCTGCTCATCGAGGTAGATCGCCACCGCCAGGAACAAGCAGAGAGCGACGAGGAACGGCACGCCACAGGTGAACGTGATCCACGCCAGGTCGTTGTAGAGCTGAGTGAGCGCGGGGGCCCGATGGGGCCGGAACGCCGCCAGCAGCCAGAAGATCGTCGCGGTGAGAAAGGCGATCGGGGCGGCACCGGCGACTCCGATCACGCAGTAGCGCAGAATTGGCGTGCGGTGGGCCATGCCCCGCATGCGCTCCACGATCAGCATCAGAATCGGGATCAGCGCCACGCAGAACCAATTGAACAAGATCATGCTGTAGCGGACGCGTGAGGTGTGGTCGGCGTAGAACGCCGCGACCCTCTGCGCCGACCATTTCGGAGACATGGGCGGCAGAAAACCCGGGAAGAGGAAGAACGCCGCGATCCAGATGATCGCGACCGTGGGCAGCGCCCAGAAGATGATCCGTTCGCCAGTTGTTCGAGTCACAGGCACTCATTCTCTCGTACGGCTGATTCCCTGATCGCGTTTCAGGGTATCTACCACAGAAACCAGCTCACGATTCAGAGACAATGGGCAGGGCTACGTCCCCGACGAACTGCGTGCGTGATGTCGTCGGTGTACAGATGCTCATCGATTCGTCACCCGCCTGATCGACGTGACCATCTCTCGTCCAAGTGACGCTTATCGCCCTCGATACCAGTCGGGCATCCGCCGGCGGTCAGGTTGCAAGTGGCAGCTGAGCATGCGCACGCCCGACGATCCCGAATACGTTCGCGTTGAGCTGACCTCTAGGAGAACCACGACCTGAAGCACTTGGAACCGGCAAAGTGCGTCCATGTTGCCGAGGGTGTCGCAGAAACCTCGTGGGGCGTCGGAGCGATCCAAGGCTGGAGTGCTCTCGATCGGGAACCTCTGGCCGCTTAGCTTCGAGGTCGGAGATCTCCTCTTGGCGGGCCTTGAGCTGGCGCAGTCGTCCCGAGAGCTGCTCAAGCCTCGGGCCGCACTTGCTGGGCGCCCGCCATGGACCCGTCCGCGAATGCGGCCAGGTAGCGGTTGATGCCCGACTCGGTTTTCTTACCTCGGTCGCGCGCGCGGCCAGCTTCGCCGCTTCCAGCATCGGTTGTTCGCCGCCTCAGACGTTGGCCAAGCTTGGATCGTCGAAGCGACGGCGCCCGCCGCGCCTCCGACTGGAGGGTCAGCTCTCGATGCGGTAGCGGAGGTTCACGACACCGTTGGCGAACCGGTGCTCATCCAGCAGGTCCAGCTGGACGCGGGCGTCGCTGGGGAATGCGGATCTTCCTTGACCGACGAGCACCGGATGAATGAAGAGCTGGCACTCATCGACCAGCCCGGCGTTGAAGGCGTGCGTAGCGAGGTTCGACCCGCCGACGGTCAAATCGTTCGCGGCGGACGCCTTCATCTCGCGGACCGAGTCGGGGTCGAATCGGCGCTCAAGCCGCGTATTGGTGGTCGAGACCACAGGCAGCGTCGTGGAGTAGACGATCTTGTCGGCCGCTTGCCAGACGTTCGCGAAGTCGGCCATGAGCTCCGACTGGGCGGCCAGGGTGGGGTCGGCCTCCCAAACGGCCATCGTCTCGTACATGCGCCGTCCATAGAGGTAGGTACCGACGGGGCGCACAATGTCAGTGATGAAGGTGAAGACCTCGTCGATGGGGGCGGTCCATTCGATCCCGCCGTTCGCGTCCTCGATGTAACCGTCAAGGGACACATTCGCCACGTAGATCAGCTTGGCCATGCCCATCCTCAGTCGCCCGCTTGACGGTGCCTGTGGGCAAGTGTAGAGGAGACGCCTCGAGGGTCGCCATGCCCGAGCGGCGCTGCCTTCGGGATCGCGCTCCGTGGGCCTTGGAAGCTCGGCGCATCGTCTCTGGGAGGAGCGCACGGCTGCGGAGTCCGCGACCCTCATCCAGGTGTCACGTCCACGACGCCTGCCGTCGGACTCGATCCGAAAGCGAGATCGACCCGGTTAGCTCTCGGACGCCGCGACTGGACCGCTTGCTGCTCCTCGCGAAGGACACTCGCCCCTAAGTTCCGCAGCGTGGCACACCATCCCGGCGTACTGGGATAGGTAGTAGCGTAGAAACCGTCCCCCCTTGGGAGTGACGCCTTGTTGAAGTTGGACGACCCATCTGTTGTCGCCCCGTGCAGGCTCGACGCCTTCTTCTGAGCACCTATATGAAGGAGCGCGCACGATGGTCCCAGGCACAACGAAATGGACGAGTCGCAGCAAGGAGTTCGGCCTGGTCACACCAGACAGTGGGGGCCGAGAGATCTTCGTGCGGTTTTCGCCCGCCATCGCATCCTCCTACATCACCGATGGACAGGGTGGACTTGTCGTCAAGAATGCGATCGCAACGGCTGAGCCACGACACCAGGTGGCGTCAAAGGTAGAAGTCCGCACCCGCTATCAGCAGGGGCAGTGGGCCAGCGGTTACGAGATCGCTCAGGTAGTTGAGTTGGGTTACAGGTTGCGGCGTCCGGGGGCGCTGGACACACTTCCCGGAACGTTTGAGCCGTCCGATGTGCGGCGTGCAAGCGACTGATCCTTCTGACAGCGGTTAACCCGCAGGCGCCCAGACCTCGCCTACGGTAGAGACATGCGGTCGGTGGGACGACTCCGGTGACAACCGAGAACTTGGTTGTCTTGTTCACGGACATCGTGGGCTCGACAGCGCAGTCACAGAGCATGTCGCCGGAAGCCGCCGATGATGCCCGAAGAGGGCACTTCTCGATCCTGCGCCGGGCCATCGCCGAAGCCGGTGGCACGGAGGTGAAGAACCTGGGTGACGGATTGATGGTGGTCTTCGGTTCGGCGTCGGCAGCGATGGCGTGTGCGGTGGCCATACAGCAGGGAGTCGAACGGGACAACCGCGACTGCGAGCACCCTGTGGGTCTGCGGATCGGGCTAAGTGGAGGGGAAGTAAGCCGAGAGGACAATGACTACTTCGGGGATCCGATCATCGAGGCGGCCCGTCTGTGCGCGAGTTGCGAGAGCGGGCAGGTCCTAGCCGCCGACGTGGTGCGATTGACTGCCGGTCGGCGCAGCCGTCACCAGTACAACCCACTCGGGGAACTGACTCTGAAGGGCCTGCCCGAACCAGTCGAGACCGTCGAGGTGCTCTGGGAACCTCTCGAAGGACCGGGCGCTGGTGGGGTCCCGCTGCCGGTGCGTCTCGCACGTCGCCCCACCGTGGGCGTGGTCGGACGCGAAGCCGAGTTGGAGACATTGACGGACGCGATGAAACGGGTCATCGCGGGCGAGGGACGCGAGGTGCTGCTCGTCTCAGGCGAGGCCGGTCAGGGCAAGACCACCCTTGTGGCCGAAGCAGCTCGCGCTGCCTTCGACAAGGGAGCGTGTGTGCTGTTCGGTCACTGCGAGGAGGACCTCGCCACCCCCTACCAACTCTTCACTGAGGCACTCGGCCACTACGTCATTCATGCTCCCGAGGACCGCCTCCTGGCCTATGTCGACGTCCACGGGGCGGAACTAGCACGGCTGGTACCGTCCCTCATCGGCCGGATCCCGGACCTCCCGTCGTCGAAGGCCACCGACTCCGACTCGGAGCGGTTTCTGCTCTTTGCCGCCGTGGTCGGGTTGCTGGCCACGGCGTCGGCAGACCAGCCAGTCGTGCTCGTCCTCGACGACCTCCAGTGGGCTGACCAAGCGAGTCTTCTGCTGCTCCGCCACCTCGGAGCCGCCGAGCAAGCCATGCGGGTGCTCATTCTCGGGACCTATCGCGACGACGAATTGTCGCACGCCCATCCACTCCTAGAGGCGATTGCTACCCTCCATCGACAACGCGGAATCTCGCGGATCGAACTACCCGGACTGGACGATACCGGTGTGGTGACGCTGATGGAGGCCACTGCTGGGTACACCCTAGATGACGCCGCGCTGAGTCTCGCCCATGCCGTCTTTCGAGAGACCGACGGCAACCCGTTCTTCGTGGGCGAGTTGCTGCGCCACCTGTCGGAGACCGGTGCCATCTACATGGATGCCACGGGACGGTGGGTGGCGGAGGACTCCCTAGAGCAGATGGCCTTGCCCACCAGCGTGCGCGAGGTGATCGGTGCTCGGGTCGGGCGGCTGGGAGTGGGTGCCGGGAGGGTGTTGTCGGTGGCCGCAGTGATTGGTCGGGACTTCGATCTCGATCTCCTGGCTCGGGCCACGCAGACCCCGGCGGGCGAGCTGCTCGATATCCTCGACGCCGCCGCCGCCCTCCCTCGTGCGGGAAGGCGCAGACACGGCCGGGCACTACCGTTTCTCCCACGCCCTCATTCAGCACACCCTCTATGAGGATCCGGGCCCCACGCGTCGAGCTCGGGCGCACCGACAAGTAGCCGAAGCCTTGGAGGAACTCTGTGGGGACCGCCCCGGAACACGGGCGGGAGAACTGGCTCGTCATTGGTTCAAAGCCACCCAACCAATTGACCTCACCAAGGCCATCAACTATTCCCGCCAGGCAGGCGACGCCGCGCTGGGTGCTCTCGCTCCCGCCGACGCTTTGGGCTACTACATCCAGGCCCTAGACCTCTTCACTCAACTCGACGATTCCGATCCGACGCTGGGAATCGACCTGGCTATCGGGATGGGGACCGCCCAGCGCCAGACAGGGCACCCCGAGTATCGCGACACTCTCCTCCAGGCGGCTCGCGAAGCTGCGGATCTTGGTGAAACGGAGCGCCTCGTGGCCGCTGCCCTGGCCAATCACCGGGGCTGGGTCAGCGCTGTCGGTGTCATGGACACCGACAAGGTCGAGATCCTGGAAATGGTTCTCGATCGGCTCTCCACGGACCACCCCGACCGGGCGCGCTCGTGCTCGCCACCCTGTGTTCGGAACTGAGCTTCGGGAGCCCGCTCGAACGCCGTCAGGCCCTGGCCGACGAGGCCCTGGCCATCGCCGAAAGCACTGGTGACGATGCCATCATCGTGTGGGTCCTCAACCACACTGTCAACCCGTTCCAGGACCCATCCAGACTCGAACGGTCGCTGGCTCAGACTGCCGATGCCCTGGTTCGGGCCCAGCGGGTCGGCGACCCAGTTCTGCTCATCTTCGCGGCTTTGGTACGCGCCGAGGCCGCCGCCCGCGCCGGGGACATCGACGAGATGGACCGCTGCCGCGAGATCATGGGGTCAGTGGCGGAACAGCTCGATCAGCCGGTCTTGATCTGGGGGTACACCTACATGAGGGCAATGCGGGCCCAGATAACTGGAGACACCGATCGGGCAGAAGAGCTGGCCAAAGAGGCGCTCCAGATCGGCACCGAGAGCGGCCAACCCGATGTCGCTTCCATCTTCGGCGCGCAACTTGTGATGGTGAACGCGGAGCGCGGAACGCTCGGCGAACTGGTTCCACTCCTCGAGCAGATGGTCGCCGACGCTCCCGATATCGCCGGGGCGATCACTTCCGCACTCGCTGTCGCCCACGCAGAAGCAGACCGAACCGCGGACGCACGTCACTTGCTGCATGAGTTCGCGATCGCAGGCTTCACCCTCTCCATGGATCAGCTTTGGCTTACGGGCATGACCTCCTACGCCGAAGCCGCTATCGCCGTCGGGGACCCCATATATGCTGAGCCGTTGTTCGACCAGCTCGCACCATGGGTCGATCAAATGGCCACGGATGGCGCCGCAACGGCTCAAGGCCCAGTCAGCCACTTACTCGGCGGACTCACTACCGTCCTCGGCCGCTACGACGAAGCGAATGGTTACTTCGCCCAGGCCGCCGAGTTCAATGACCGGGTGGGTGCGAAGTACTTCGCCGCCAGGACGGACCTCTGGTGGGGGAGGATGCTCGCAGAGTGCAACCCTCCGGGCGATATCGAGAAGGCGCGCCAATTGCTAACTCAGGCTCATGCCACCGCCGCGACCTACGGATACGGGACTGTGGAGCGACGTGCCGTGGCGGCTCTCCATGGCTTGGCTGAGTAGGACTCATAGCGTCCCCTTGCGTGCGGCCGATCCCGAAAGGGCCCGTGGCCGAAGTGCCAGTAGGGGGCAGGCAACTCCTGCAAGCGTCTACCGGACATATTCCCGACGGTATCGCCGCGACAGATCCGCCTGAACCCTGAGGCTGTGCCTCGGCCTACCGGCCTCGTGCAAATGAGGTCACGAGCGACGTGGCTGCTTGGTGTCGTCGAGGGCTGGGTCATCGTGTAGTTGGGATGAACGAACTAGGGCAGGCTGAATGACACCGAGTGTCGGAACCGTATTCGTCCGCCCGCATTGCCACAATCGGATTGACTGCGACCGGCCCGACTCTGGCGAACTCGACACCTCCTGCGAGCTGCCGGCACGGGCGATCGACTTGGTGTTCGACGAGGCGGGCGAGGAGCCGTTCGTCGGGCTCGTCCCGACTTGAGAGTGGGTGGAGAGCAAAGGCCAGCGCCGGAGTCCTTGGGCGTCATCGAGGAGCTCAACCAGTTCCCACAATCCGGCTGAGGCTGTAGGGAGCGCCGACCTGGCCGGGGTAGGACAAATGGTCTCACACGGGCATTGCGCTGCCGAGGGCGACAGGACGATACTCGGGTCGAGGAGGAGCACGACTATGGCCTCAGGACATCGTCCGTCGACCGTCAACCAGGACTCCCTGTCTGAATTGTCCGACAGTGTCTCTCAAGCAGCCGGCGCCTTGTTTGCAGCAGGCAACGTCACCGACACACTCACCAGTGTGGTCGAACTGGCCGTAGCGACGATCGAGGGTTGTGACTTTGCCGGTCTCTTCATCGTGGACGGCGGCGCGGTGACGACCCCGGTGCTCACTGATTCGACCGTGGTCGAGGTCGACGCCATGCAGAACCGCGACGGTGAAGGCCCATGCCTTGATGCCATCCACCATCGGCTCATCGTCTATGCAGACGACCTCGACGCCGACCTACGTTGGCCACAATTCTCGCACCAAGCGGTGGACGCAGGTATCCGGAGCGTCCTCTCCATTCCGTTGGGTCCCAACGCTCAAGTTGGTGCATTGAACCTCTATGCCAGGTACCCAGCCGCCTTTGGTGTCGTCGACCGAGCGAAGGCAACAATTCTGGCGTCGTTGGCGAGCCTGGCCTTGTCCGTCGCTCACTCCCATGAAGACGAAGAACGCCGAGCCGTGAATCTCAACGCGGCCTTGACCACTCGCGAGACCATCGGCGAGGCCCTGGGAATTCTCATGGAACGAGAGCGCATCACGGCGGACCAAGCCTTCGACATCTTGCGTCGAGCTTCCCAGCACCTCAACGTCAAGCTTCGAGACGTAGCTCAGAATCTCGTGGACACAGGCGAACGCCCCGATACAGGTCAGTGAGCCTTCGTGAGCAGGCCGCGAACAGGCGCAACGGGTTGAGGCTCCAAAGCCGGTCGCGGCATCCAAGCGTGGTATCCATGCAGAAGAGTTCGTTCGTTGTGATGAAGACGCAGTAAAATGGTTTCTGCCTACCTTCAACATCGAGGGGTTCATCGAGGACGGCCTGCGCCGCCCGCTACAGCGAGAGGCGCACGGTGCCTCCCCCAGATTCCCTTGAAGGTACGGCGTCTCGTCTCCCGCCCCCCTTGAGACGCAACCGGACCTGTCACCGGGGATCAGGCGTGTGTAGCAGGCGGCGCTGGCCGGCTTCGCGGATGAAGTGTTCCGAGCCGAGCATCCCTATGTCCTTGATCAATGATCCGTCCAGCTTCGAGCTCACGACCTCGTTCGACGGGCCGATTGCTGTGCTCGCTCTCCACGGGAGCGTCGAGAGTATTGCGGCCTTCGACCTCTGGACAGCCTTGGAAGGCGCCATTCACCTCCAACGCGAATCAGTGGTGCTGGACCTCTCCGATAGGAGCCGCCGGGCTGCTGGCTCCGGCAACGCGGAGAAGAGCTACGCCGAAGTCGGGGTCGACTTGACTGTCCGGACACCTTCGCGACTTGTACGGCGACTTCTCACCGGCTTGGAGTTGACCGAGGTAGCCCGCCCCGATCAGACCCTCGCGAGCCTTGGTCATCTCAGCCGAGAGCTGGTCGGTGAGCGACACCACCCTTCCAATCCGTCCATCTCCAGGGTCTCAACCGAGGATCTCGGAAGGGCGACCGCCATTCCGACCGATTCCGATGCGGTCGAAGGAGCACGGCGGCTTGTCGTCGGACTGGCCCAGACCTCCGCGGGCGGAGCCGACGAGATCAGCGGTTCCGCTGACTCGCCACGGAGAGGTCCGGAAATTCAACCTGAAGAACAAAGGAAGCAGAGGGGGCCATTATGAGCCTAGCTCGACAAACCGGAGTCTTGAATTCTCGTACAGCTCCAACGAGGCGCCCTTGCGGTGCATATGTCGAGAATCAACGACGAGCTCCATCAGGGTTGACGCGGAGCGGACGCTTCGCTCTGGTTGGCGTACTTGCAATCCTCTCGATGTTGGCGTCGTTTGCTGTGGCCACTCCCAAGGGTGGGGCTGCCTCTCCCGCGGCCATCGATACCGCGCCCGCCATCAACCAGTGCAACCCGCCGGATTTTCCGATCACTGCCGGGTTCCAAGTGACTTGCACCGTGACGGTCGTGAACAACACCTCCTCGACGGGTGCGACCAGTTCCACTGTGACCACAAGTGCGTGCCTGGCGGCCGCTGGAGTCGTATTTCCCTCTTGCCCCCTGAACTCTGGGCCGGTCACCACCAGCACCTCGTCGAACCAACTCGTCACCTCGGTGAACCAGTGCAACGGCATCGTGACGGGCGGCGGTAGCAACGTGTACTGCAACGTCATCGTCACGAACAACGTCCCGCTTGGTACGGCGACATCAGGCATCACTGTGAACCAATGCATCGGGTCCGCCACCGGCGGGGGCAGCACTCAGGCATGCGCTCCGAGCGGTAGTACGACGAGTGCCACGGTCACGCAATGCAACGGTTCGGCTACCGGCGGCGGAACCTACAACGGAGAGCCGACGGTGGGTTGCACGGTCACGGGCGATGCTTCGGCTCTGCCGGTGACCGTCAACCAGTGCAACGGAACGGCCACGGGCGGTGGCAGCGCGGTGACCTGCGCGACCACGATGACGAACAATTTCGTCACCCCGATCACTACCACCACAACACCTGGGTCGGGGTCCGGAACGGGGTCCGGAACGGGGTCGGGATCGGGGTCGGGATCGGGGTCGCTCACGACGGCATCGACCACACCGGTGCAAACGATCGTTCCGATCGGTGCCCCGGCAACGGGCGCAGGTGGAGCATCGCGCTCGGATGACACAGCGTTGATCGCTCTCGGGGTTCTGGCGCTGATCGTGGCCGGAGCGGCGGCGGGGCTGGGCCTGCGTCGACACCGGATGCTGGTGGGAGCAGACGAACCCGATGGGGATGAATGATCCTCACGGGTTCGCCCGGCACCAGGTGGCGCTGGTGGGTACTAGCCGGTGCCCTAGTGCTCGTAGGATTGTGCAGCCTGTGGGTGGGTCTGCGGGGGCACCGGGTTTCACTCACCCTCCCGACTCGGTCTCAGCATCCCGCTTCGAACGCCACTGGTAACCCCAAACTCCCACCGACGACACCCGTAGGATTAGCCCGTTCGGCACCGGTCGCGCTCAGCATTCCGGCCATCGGCGTCTCGGTCTTCGTGTCACAGCTCGGGCTCAATCCCGACCAGAGCGTCCAAGTACCTACAGACTTCCAAGTGCCGGGGTGGTACCGGTTGGGACCATCTCCGGGCCAGGTGGGTTCGGCGGTCATCTTGGGACACGTCGACTCCCACCAGGGCCCAGGGGTCTTCTACAAGCTACGGCTACTCGTCGCTGGCAACAATGTCGAGGTGACATTGGCCGACGGTGTGGTGGCCGATTTCATGGTCACATCGGTAGCGATCTACCCGAAGGATCAGTTTCCCGCACAACAGGTGTACGGATCACATGGCTATAGCGGCCTACAACTCGTCACTTGCGGTGGGACGTTCGATTCCCGATCGGGCCATTACCTGTCGAACATCGTGGTCTACACCTCTCTCGTGAGAACCACCCCCGCTATTCCCGCGGATGCTGCCCGGACAAGAGCTGGCACCTAAGTGAACCGAACAGGCGACTCGGCTATGGCTCAGGACCTCCTTGTTGAGAGCCGGGGGCCACATCGTGTCAACGCTCGGCTATGGAGACGAGCAGAACGGGACTGCCGTTGCGGTCATGGACAACCCTGATACATCGACGCTCGGCCGCCTCGCCGACGACGTGCTCGCGGGTCGGCTCCGGATGCCGATAGAGCGCACCTTTTTGCTCGTCGAGGCAGCAGCCGCCTTTCGTGCCTTTGGCGCTGGCACGCGAGGGAAGGTCGCAATCTCCGTACCCTGAGGGCTCTTCACGCCCGAATGTGCACCGGCCGGCCTCGTCGGATGCTGAAGTCGGCCGGGTGCTGTCCGGGGTGCAAGTCGACCTCCGTCAGGCGGTTCGGACCACCTCGTTGGTGAGCAACGGCAGGCCTGCACCGATGGTCCGGGTACGGACGAATCACAGGGGTGTCTTGTGACCCGGTGTTCTGGTGCTACGACGCGAGATTGTTCGCGGAAGGCCGAAGCAGGCGAACAGGTAGGCGACGATCTCCCCATGGTCTGATGAATCGGTCGTGCTGACGTATACCGTGCTGTACGCGTCCGTCCGCTCCACCAAAGCTCAGAGCTGTGGCTGGTACCCGGCGCACATGATCCGCAGCCAGCTGATGCGGTCACCCGTGACGTCGAAATAGACTTGTTGTTCGACCAGGCAGGCAGTCTCGTTTCTTCGGACCCTCATGCAATAGGCGACGCGTTGGCGCTCGCCCACCGACGACGTCTCGAGGTGCACGAGTGCCTCTATGTCATCGGTCGGCTGGAACCAGGTCCCGAGGACGATGTCGTCGACCACCTCGTCGGCGCGCTCCGCCTCCCAGAAACGGCCGGGCGTCATCGCCTTGAAGTCGACTTCAGGGCTGAGCGCGTCTTTGAGCCTGGCCGCGTCTTTGGCCGCCAACGCCCGAGCAAATTCCTCACCGAGATCCATGGCGAGCTCAGTAGCTGAAGGTGACGGTGTCGTGGTCGCCGATCCACTCCCACAGCTGCACCGATCCGCCCAAACGGGCATTGGGCAACAGGGTGGCGTCGTCGAGGCTGCGAGAGTTGAAGCAGATCGGGCAGACGAGCAGTTCGCCGCCGGCCGCCTGGTAGCGCTTCATGAGCTCGGGCAGGCTGGGGCAGCCGTCGCAGGCGACCCCGGTTGCTACACCCTTCGTGGCGAGGCGGACCGCTTCCTTGGTCAAGAACATGAGCGTGGGCCGGCCGGCCTCGGCGGCACCGACTGCCACCAGGAGGGCCACGGTGACCTTCTCGGGATCCTCGAGGCCGGTGGTCAGGCTGACTGCGGCCCGGCTCATCGGGTCACCTCGGCCGTGGTCGGATCGATGACGGCGCTGACCTGGTTCACGGCGTCGATCGGGAAACCTCCGCAGCGGCCGTGTTCACGAACGATCTCCTCGTTGGCTGCTATGTAGACGCAGGTGATCCTGTCATCGCTGACGTAGCTGTGGAGCCATTGGATGTCCGGCCCCAAGCTGCTGAGCACCTCGTTGGACTTGCCGGCGATCTGTGCCAGGGCGGCGGCGTCCATCTGGCCGGCGCCGGGCACGGTCCGCTCGATCACGTACTTGGGCATGGCTGCTTGCCCCTTTCATCTCCTTGACCAGCCGGGCGGCTCCCGTTTCTGGTTCGGATCAAACGATACGGAGGGGCGCCCGCCGGGACATGAGGTATTCACCCCAGAGCTGCGAGCTCAGTTCTCCAGCTGGTGCGTCAGGGGAAAACTAAGGTCCCGGCATGTCAGATTCCGGGGTCCGGCTCACTGACCTGCTCATGGCCCTGTCGCTCGCCACCGACCTGGGATTCGGCCAGCCCCCCGAGCACATGCTGCGCTCCGCTCGGATCGCCATGCGCCTGGGTGATCGACTCAGCCTCGAGCCCGATGAGCTCGCGACCCTCTACGACGTGAGCATCCTCACCTACGTCGGCTGTCCTGTGTACGGCAACGAGGCATCCACCCTTTTCGGGGACGACATCGACTTCCGGTCTCACGCGCTCGAGCTCGACCTGGCCGGGTTCCCGGCCATGGTCTTCATGCTCCGGCGCGCCGGCTCCGGCGGCTCTACCTTCGAGCGAGTCCGCCAGGCCTCGGCCTTCATGGCCACGAGCGGGCGCAGCATGCTCGACCAAATGGCCAACCATTGCTCGGCCGCCGGCATGCTGGCGGATCGTCTGCAGCTCGGCCCCGACGTCCGAGCCGGGGTCGAGCAGGCCTACGCCAGATGGGACGGCAAAGGGGTGCCCCGCGACCTCGAGGGCGAGAGCCTTGCCCTGTCGGCCCGCATCGCGCATGTCGCCGAGACCTGTGAGCTCTTCGAGCGCACGTCTGGCGTCGACGCCGCCGTGAAGGTGACGCGCTCGCGGCGCGGCACCCACTTCGACCCGGCCGTGGTCGACGCGGTGGCTGCTGATCCGGCTCCGCTGTTCGAGGGCTCGGCCGACGACCCCTTCGAAGGACTGCTCGCCATCGAGCCGAATGCCCGTCCCGCTCTGAGCGAGGACGAGCTCGACCACGCGCTGGAAGCCATCGCCGACTTTTGTGACCTGCGCTGCCCCTACTTCGCCGGCCACGGAAGGGGGACGGCAGCGCTCGTGGCGCAGGCGGCGTCGCTCCTTGCCGTGCCGGCCGCCGAGTCCCGCCTGGCCCGGCGCGCCGCACTGGTACACGACGTCGGGCGTTTCGGCGTCCCCGGCACTGTGTGGGACAAGGCCGGACCGCTGACCACGAGCGACCTCGAGCGCATGCGGCTGCACGTCTACTACGTCGAGCGGATCTTCAACCGCCCAGAGCCGCTACGACGCATCGGGCTCCTCGCCGCCACCCACCACGAGAGGATGGACGGCTCGGGCTACCACCGCGGCGTGGGCGCAGCCATGTTGTCGGTCCCAGCGCGCCTGCTCGCCGCGGCCGACGTCTACCAGGCGCTGCTCGAGCCTCGCCCCCACCGTGGTGCGTTCCACCAGGACGAAGCCGCCGCACTTCTACGAGCTGAGGCCGAGGCGGGACGACTCGACGCGGCCGCTGTCGACGCGGTGCTGGGGGCAGCGGGTCACGCCGCCAGCAGGGCCCGGGCCGGGGGTCCTGCTGGCCTCACCGCCCGCGAGAGCGAGGTGCTCGCACTGCTGGCAGAGGGTCTGCCCAACAAGAGCATCGCCCGCCGGCTCGCCATCAGCCCCAAGACCGTGGGGAACCACGTCGAACACATCTACACCAAGCTGGGCGTCACCAACCGTGCCGGCGCGGCCATGGAGGCCATGGCGCACGGTCTCGTCGGTCCGTCGAGTATCCCGGTCGGCTGAGTCTCGGGCCTCGGTCTTCTCCTTCGCCGTGCTGATCGGATTGCGCCGGGTGGCTTCTTCAACGGCGAGAACCCGCTCCTGTTCGGGCGGACGCTGACGTCCCACGCGTCACCGAGGTCGCGACCCCCGAGAAGGTCGCATCGAACCAGCGGGCGGTCGACGTGCGAGCGGTCAACAGCTCCCCCAACCGGGTGGCGCCGGCAGCCACCGAACGGTGACGACCGGGGGGTGCACCGTCGAGCAATTCGTTCCAGAGGACCGACCATGCGCCCGACATCGCGTCGCTTCGCCCGGCGCCCATCAGAAGACGGGTTACGACAGCGACGGCTCTTGGTCGGCGGACCAGCCATCCCTGCGCCGCGGCGGCAATTCGGTGATAGGGGAGGTGATCGAGCGCGAGCTGAGCCCGATACCGCTCCGCGGCTCGTCCTGGCTCGCCGAGGAGCGCTTCGGCGGCAGATCGACCGCTGCACATCGCCTGGGAGATCCCCTCCCCTTGGAGCGGATTCACCAGACCGGCGGCATCGCCGACGAGGAGCACGCGGCCGGCGGCCGGAACGGTGCCCACCATGCCCATCTTGAGCCAACCACCAAGACGACGCGACGGCACCGAAACGGAAGGGATTGTGAGAAGTCCTACCTTGCGCAGGTGTTCGAGGAAGCGCGGGAGCGCCCGCTGGACCTCCGCCGCCGTCCTGCGATCGGCCACCGTCCCCAGACCCAGGCCGACGTTGGCCCCGTCATGGGGTCCCGGAAAGACCCAGCCGTACCCGGGGAAACCTTGCCACGGTGCAGACTCCCAGAACACGATCGCCGGGAGAACGACAGCTTGCGGAACATATGTCCGCACCGCGAAGCCCCACAGGACGTTCTCTGCGTCGACCATACCGGCTGCCCCGGCCACTCGACTCGTGGCACCGTCCGCCCCGATCACGAAATCGGCGCGTAGTTCCGATCCGGTGCTCAGACGGTACCCGGCGATCCGTCCCTCGAGTTCCAGCGGCTCAGCGGCGCGTCCGATCACGGCGGTGGCACCCGCTTCGATGGCCACGTCGTGGAGCATCGAATCGAAGACGGACCGCGTGACCGCCACGCCGTGTCCGGGATACGTGAGCCCCTCGGCACAGGGAAGCTGTGCCCGGCGACCGGATGGGCCGACGACAGCGATCTCGCCCACTTCGCGGCCGATCGGCGTGGGCACTCCGAGGTCGGCCAGCACCTGGAGACCCCTGGGGCCGACGATGTCCCCACATGCCTTTTCGCGAGGGAATTTTGCCTTGTCGACCAATGCCACTCGGGCCCCGCCCCGGGCCAGGACGGTGGCGGCGATGCTGCCGGCTGGACCGCCACCCACAACGAGAACGTCGCAGCGCGAGGACACCACGCCCTCCTCTCCTTGCCGGATCTACAGTGAGATTCTCTCACTCGAGGAGGAGCGATGCTCCCGTATGTCGCCGGCGATCGAAACCGATTCGCGCAGCAGCTGTTCACACCTCTTCCTCAACGCTACGACCGATTGGCCGAGGTCCTCTCCATGGGTCAGAACGGCCGATGGCGTCGCGCCATGATCGATCGGATCGTGCCGACAGCACCGTCGAGGGTGCTCGATGTCGCCGCCGGGACCGCCGGTGTCTCATTGCAGCTTGCCGAGCGAACGGCTGCCGATGTGGTGGGCGTCGACCTCACCATGGAGATGTTGGCCCGAGGCCATCTCAACGTTGCCGCGGCCGGGTTGGCCCACCGTGTCCAACTGGTTGCCGGCCGAGGCGAACAGCTGCCGTTTCCCGATCGCACGTTTGATGCTCTGACCTTTACCTACCTCCTGCGTTACGTCGATGATCCTCAAGAGACCCTCCGCGAACTTGCTCGGGTGGTCAAACCAGGTGGAGCGGTCGCCAGCCTCGAGTTCTTCGTGCCGCCGAATCGATTCTGGCGGTTCATGTGGTGGCTCTACACTCGACTCGTCCTCCCTGTTGCGGGTTTGATCACCGGTGGACGCGAGTGGTTCAACGTGGGTCGGTTCCTGGGACCGAACATCTCCGGTCACTACCGGAAGTTCCCGCTGACGTGGACTGAGGACGCGTGGCGTCAGGCCGGTTTCGAACGTGTCGGCGTGCGCGTCATGAGTCTTGGCGGCGGGCTGATCATGTGGGGAACCCGAAGCAATGACTGACGAACCGGCCTTGCCTGGAGGCCGAAGAGGCCCCGAGAGCCCTTCCTCGGCGGTGCATGTCGAGGCTGGCCATGAGAACAGGCCGGCTTTCTACGCCGCCCGGCCCGGGGGGTGGCGGGATTGGTGGACCCTGCTGCACCCTCCCTACACAGCGTGGCACCTGTCCTATGTGGTGATCGGTGCGTGCCTCGCGCCACAGGTCAGCCTCTCTCGCCTGGTGGGTACGTTGCTTGCGTTCCTCTGTGCGGTCGGGTTCGCCGCGCATGCACTTGACGAGCTCCACGGGCGCCCGCTGGGCACCCAGATCCCTGCCCCGGCGCTCGTGGTCGTAACCGTCGTCGGTCTGGCCGGGGCTGTCGCCCTCGGGATCGTCGGCGTAACGCGTGTGGGTTGGGCCCTGATCCCGTTCATGGTGCTCGGCCCACTCCTCGTTCTCGCGTACAACCTTGAGTTGTTCGGGGGGTACATGCACACCGACGCCGGGTTCGCCCTCGCCTGGGGTTCGTTCCCGGTCTTGGTTGCCTACGTGGCCCAGACGGGGCGATTGGCCGTTGCCCCGGTGTTCGCCGCGGCCGGAGCGTTCGCCCTGTCGGTGGCGCAACGCCAATTGAGCACCCCGGCCCGCTTGATCCGTCGGCGCGTCACCGGGATCGTGGGCCGCGCCGCCCTGCGTGACGGGGGAGACATGTCCATCAATCAGCAGGTGCTCCTTGCACCTCTGGAAGGGGCCCTGCAGGCCATGTCGTGGGCCGTCGTGCTCTTCGCATCCGGATTTGCCATAGCCCGCTTGACCTAGTCGATGGAGTCAATTCTCCTTCGGAACCCCGCGACGGTGATCTCGACGACCCGGTCGTGACCCCACTGCAACAGAGGGTGTGCCATCCGGTCGGCCAGGCGCATGGGTCGCTGCGTCATCTCGACCGTCCAGGCCACCTCGACGCTCGAGCCGAGCCCCCGGGCTCGCAATTGAAGGCTTGCCTCCCCCTCGAGATCGCCGTGGATCAACGCCTCGATGCTGTATGGCGGCTCGCAGCGGGTCAGTTCGACTTGGATGTGCATCCGATAGGGCAGGGGTGGAGCAATCACACCGTGGAGTACGGCGCCTCTCTCCAGGGAGCCTCCTTCGAGTCGGAACTCCTCGAGCCAGGGCCACCATCCCTCGAACTGGTCGACTTCTCCTATGGCGTCCCACAACTCCGTCGGGGAAACCGGGAACTCATACTCACGTCGATATGTCATGAGTGGCCGGCGAGCCATGTCAGGACACGATAGAGAGGTTGCGCCCACCATTCTTGGCGCTACCGCTCCTCCGACCGGCCCTGACGTGAACGCTCGGCCCCATCGGGACCCGGGACTAGCGCCCTATGAGGGAGTTGCGACCATTGCGTGCGAACTCCACCACCATCCGCTCCTTGTCGGCCGCCTCCATGGGCACGTAGGTGTCGCTCCGACCGACCCGGCTCCAGATTGGGTCGTCGGTCTCCCACCGCTCGGCTCGCAAGGGCTTCTTGTCGGTCTTGTCGGTGGCGGTCACCGGGAGGGCGCGAACGAGTCGGAGGAAGCGCGGTGCCCATTTGGTCCCCAGGTCGTCTTGGGCTGTGAGGAACTCCGAGAACGCGTCGGGGTCGAAGGTCACACCCGGCGCGAGCTCGAGTGCCGCCATCACCTGGTCGCCGGTGCGGCTGTCGGGCACCGGGTAGACGGCGACTCCGGTCACGCCTTCAAAACGAGCGAGGATCCGCTCTACGGGGGCGGCAGCGAAGTTCTCACTGTCCACCCGTAGCCAGTCACCCGTGCGCCCGGCGAAGTAGAAGACGCCCTCGTCGTCGCGGTACGCCAGATCGCCGGACCAGTACCAGCCGTTGCGGGTGCGCTCAGCCTCTGCCTCTGGGTTGTTGTAGTAACCCTCGAAGTTGGAGGTTGCATGCCGACCGACCAGCTCACCGATGCACTCGTCCGCGTTGGTCAACTTGCCATGGGCGTCGAAGACAGCCCGGGGCAATTCGTTCCCCGTGTCCGGGTTCACCACGGCCACGTCGTCGCGATCGCTCGCCCGGCCCAGGGCTCCCGGCCGGGCCCCGAGCACCGGCTTGAGGACGATGGCATTCTCGCTCGAGCCGTACCCCTCAATGAGGGGTACGCCGAACCGCTGGGTGAAGACCTCCTTGTCCCGTGGAGACGTTTCGGGACCGAGGACGAAGCGGAGCCTGTGGTCGCGGTCGTGTTCGGTCGATGGGGTCGCCACGATGTGGGCGATCGCCCTCCCTACCGAGTTGAAGAACGTCGCCCCGGTCTCGCGGATGTCGGGGAGGAAGCGTGACGCGGAGAACTTGCGACGCAGTGCCAGAGTGGCGCCGCTGGCGAAGGCCGGGAACACGGCGGCCGACAACGCGTTGCCATGGAACAAGGGCATCGCACAGTAGAGGACGTCTTCGTCGGTGAAGCCGACACGGGTCGCGGATCGAGCGGCACGTCCCTGGGTCATCCGCACGGCCTTGGGCCCGCCGGTCGAACCGGAGGTGAAGATCAAGAGGAAGAGGTCGTCGGCTGTGGGTTCGGGCAGCTCGAGCAGCCGATCAGCGGTCCGCAGATGCTCAAGCTGTCGGCCGTAGGCCTCTTCGTCCGCGATCAGAATCCGGCCTGGGTCGAGGCCGAGCTCGAGCCGCGCGATCAGGTCCACCTGGGTTGAGTCGGTGATCAGGAGCTGGCAGTCCGTCCGGCGCACGTCGGTCGCCAACTCCGCCCCCCGGCGCGTGGGGTTCACTCCCACGATGACCGCCCCGGCCAGCGCCGCCCCGGCCAGGAGGAACACGTACTCAGGCGTGTTCTCCATCAGTACGCCCACGTGGAAGGGTCCGTCATGACGCAATGCACTGAGCAGCTCGGCCCGGCGCTCGGCCTCGACGACAACCTGGCGCCACGTCCATTGCTGGCCCTCGAAGAGCAGGCCTGTGGAGTCGTCTTGGGCTCGCAGGCGGACCAGCTCAGCGGCAGTGGAGATGGTGAGGTCGGTCATGCCAGCCGACGGGTCAACAGGTCGAGGATGGGGTTCTGCTCGATGGGTAACAGGACCGGCGCGCCGGCGTCCCGGCGCTGGACGTTGATGCGGGTCATGATGGCGGTGCTCCGCACCATGGCGAGCGTCTCGTACCACTCGAGGTCTTGGACCGGGCGGCCGCTCAACTCTTCGAACCTGGTCATCGTGGCTTCCCGGTCGGGGAAGCCTTCGACCTGTCGGCCGAACAGGTGGTGCATGGTCAGTTCCAGGCTGGTCAACCACGCCAGATCGTGTTCGGGGGCTCCCACTGAAGCCATGTCCCAGTCCAGCACCGCGAGCGGCTGGAGGTCGTCGCCGATTACGCAGTTCTCGAATCGGACGTCCCCCCAGAGGAGCGCCGCGGGAGGCTCATCGTCCGGACGATGGCTCCGGCACCACGTCAGCGCGTCGACCAAGGCCGGCACCGGGTGGCCGTGGCACGACCAGGAGAGGTACTCCCCCCAGTAGTCCAGTTCGGCCGCTATGTCGCGACGTGGAACGTCGGGAGCCGCGCTCGGTGTCGGCCCGGTGGATTGCGACCACGGTGGTGAGGAACTGGTCGTACAAGCGACGCCTGTCGGGCGGGCTCAGCTCGGCGATCCATGGGTCGAGATGGGGCAGCTGCCCGACGACGTGACCGCTGACCCTGGGCATCACGATGAACGGTGCCCCGATCCAGATGGGGTCTGGCTCGAGTACGGGGTCCGGAACAGGGACGCCGACGGCCGCCGCGGCCATCTGGGCCTCCCATTGAGGGAGCAGGTCGTAGTCGGCGAAGGTCCCTGGTAACGCGGGCGCCAGGCGCAAGACGAGCGACGCCTCGCACGAGCGGTCCGCTTGGTACCAGGAGGTCTCCACGAAGATCGTCTCGCTGCTGTAGCCCGCCGTTGGTCGACGCATATCGGTGACGCGCACATCCGTGAGATTCCGCAGGTCAGTCAGCCATCGGACGAGGCCCGCCGCGAGCTGCGCATCCCGGTCCAGGTCTGGGGGTGTGCTGGATCCGATCTCGTTCACGTCCTCAGGCTCCTGGTGTCACGTCCGCCGGCGCTGCTTCGAGGGGGACGGTCCCGTGACGTGACGACGAGCACCTCACGGAGCCAGGACCAACGGCATCGTGGCTGCGCTCCGTACGAGGGTGGACCGGACGTATTCGACGGGGGCAACCAGGTCATATCCGGGGTAGCGAGCCAGGAGCTCTTCGAAGAACACGCGGGCCTCGAGCCTGGCCAGTGCCGCACCGAGGCACAGATGCTCCCCGAATCCGAAGGCGAGGTGGGTCGGAGTCACCGCACGGCGGACGTCGAGCACTCCCGCGGTCGGTCCGAAGACCTCCTCGTCGCGATTGCCGGAGGCATACAGCATGATCAGGAAATCGCCGGCCGCGATCCGCTGTCCGCCGAGCTCAAGATCGACAACGGCGGTTCGCCCGAACGCCTGAATGGGTGTCACCCATCGGAGTAGTTCCTCGACTGCACCGGGCAACAGTGACGGGTCCTCCGCCAGCTGGATCCGTTGATCCGGGTGGCCGTGCAGTGCCTCCAAACCTCCTGAAATCAGCGTACGAGTCGTCTCGTTGCCCGCCACGAGGAGGGTCAGGCAGAACCCCATGATCTCGAGGCGGGTCAACGGGCGACCGTCGAGTTCGCTCGTCTTCAGGATCCCCAGCAGGTCGTTACTGTCCGTTGCGGGTGATTCGACGTGGCCCATCAGGAACTCGGCCATGGGACCGAGCTCTGCGGCCCCGGCGGGCGCACCGCCTTGGTCGGGTGCGGCGATGACGGCATCCGACCAGCGTCGGAAGATCTCGCGATCCGCGTCGCCAACGCCGAACAACTCGGCGATCACGGCGATGGGCACGACGGCGGCCAGGTTGTCGACACCGTCTATCGGCTCGCTCGGCGATGCGGCGTCCAGCACCTCGGCGACCGTCTCGCGCACCGCCCCCTCCAGGCGGGCCACGGCCTTCGGGGTGAACTGACGGTTCACGATCTTGCGGTAGAGGGCGTGGACCGGAGGGTCCAGGTGGAGGATCGAGAAGGTGTTGAGCCCCCCGGCGCCGTCCGAGCGCAGTGGATCGTTGATCAACACGCCGCGGCCTGAGGCGAAACGCTGTGGATCCCGGCTGACCGACCGGATGTCTTCGTAGCACGCCAGAGCCCAGCTGCCGTCGAGAGTGCGAAAGGCCGGTGCTCGTTTCCGCAGGGTGGCCAAGATTTCGAAGTAGTCGGGCCGGAGGTAGAAGCCCGGCCGGGTCAGGTCGAGCTCGAGGTCGGCGATGTCGGCCATCTCAGCTCCTCCAGGCGGCGAGAACCGGCATCGGTTGGCCGGGCTTGGCGTTCGATCTGGAGTTTCGTACACTGTTTAACTCTGAGTCAAGCGAGGTGGCGCACCGGCGGCGCACCTCAGGAGTGGCCGTGCGTGCTGCCGTGATGACTGGACAGGATCGACCTCTCGATTTGCGGGGAACCTCGCCGCACCCGATGTGGGCGACGCAGGTGGATCTGCGCCATCCGAGGGACTGCGCCACGCGCTCGGAGTATCCACCATGAGCGATCAGTGGATCGATCCCGGAACACCCCAGGCGCGCTCGTGGCGTTACGGCGAGCTGACGCGTGACGACGTGGTCGCGGCAGGGCTGCGGCTGACTCGGCACAGCGGCTTCGCGAATCTGAGCATGCGCAAGCTGGCCGCCGAATTGGGCAGTCCGTCCATGAACGCCTACTACTACGTCAGGGACAAGCATCACCTCCTCGACCTCGTCGGGGATGCTGTCTTGGGGGAGGTGGTCCTTCCGCCTGCGAACCTTCCGTGGGAACGTCGCCTGACCCTGCTGTTCGAAGGCGGGCGCATCGTGCTCCTTCGCTACCCCGGCGTGGCCCAGCATCTCCTGCGGCGCACGGAGGGATTGCCGAATGAGACCCGGCTGTATCGGATGATCACGGAGATACTCAGTGGAGCCGGCTTTGACCGTCGGGTCAGTGATCGGGCGCAGCGGGTCTTTGCGTACCTGCTGTTCGGCGCGGTGACCTCCGAGCTCGCCACGGCAGAGGCGGCCGGAGAATCCGCAACCATGACCTTCTCCGATGACGAGGAGGTTTTCGGGTTCGGGCTCGAGCTACTGGTCGACGGCCTGCGAGCCAAGAGGGCGACGATGTCCCTTGTATCGAATGACGAGGCTTCCGGCCCTGGGAGGCCCCATGATCAAGGTGGAGGATCGGCGGGTCGGCTCTGAGCCGGTGTCGTTCACCCGCGGGCGTCGGATCGACTCGATCGCCACGCGGCTCGACGAGACGACGATGGGTCTCGTTTGGACCAGCGAGTCAGGACGCGGTCGAGCTCATATGGCTTCTGGGAGCGTGACGCGCACACACGCTCCGCCGGCAGGTCGATTCTCGGCGATGACCGTGCCGTTGTGGGCACTCACGATCGATTGAACGATCGCCAGACCGAGGCCAGCGCCGCCCTGGTCTCGGGACCGACTGGTGTCCGAGCGCCGGAACCGTTCGAACGCATGCGGGAGGAAGGCCGGGTCGAATCCCGGGCCATCGTCCGCTACCTCGAGCCAGAGGTCCCGATCAACAGCACCGGCTCGCAGCTCGATCGCCGAACCGGGAGGGCAGTATCTCAGTGCGTTGTCGATGAGGTTGTCGACGACCTGCCTCATCCGGTCGGGATCGAGTCGAGCCCGAAGACTCGACCGGGCGTCGACCTGGCAGGTCATCCCGTGCTCGACGATCCGGGAGTGTGCGTGGTCCGCGATCCCTTCCAGGTAGTCGTGGACACTGACCACGACGGGCGTGATCGGCAGCTGACCCTGATCGCCTCGGGACAGCAGGAGCAGATCGTCGGCGATCCGGGTCAGCCGGGCGACTTCCTCGGCCGCAACCTGCACTGTTGCCAACAGTTCGTCGCGGCTCCGTCCGGGCCGTTGCGCCAGCTCCAACTCACCTTGAAGGACGGCGAACGGCGTTCTCAGCTCGTGGCTGGCATCGGCGACCAGGCTTCGTTCACGCTCGAGGGACGTGCGGATCCTGGCCAGCAACTGGTTCATGGTCGTCGCCAGTGCGCTGATCTCGTCATGCGTCCGTGGGACGGCGAGTGTTCCCGGGGCATCCCTGACGGTGAGATCCGAGACTTCGACGCGGAGTCGTTCCACCGGCTTGAGCGCGGACCTGGCGAGCAGGTACGACCCGACGGCGGCGAGGATGACGAACAGGCTGCACCCGATCACCAGCTCGGTCGTCACCCTGTGCATGGTGGCGTCGAACGTCTCCAGTGACACCCCGACGACGACGGACCACCCCGCACGGCCGGGGAAAGGCTGTGCGAGGACACGTTCATGTTCATCGTTGCGCGTGTGCGTCACCAGGACCTGTTGGGTCCTGGCTTGGTTTACGGCGGCTGAAGGCAGTATCGGTACGGCCGGCGCGTCCGCGCTCGAAGCCCGCACACGTCCCGAGCCGTCGATCACCTGGACGACGTACTCCGGCACGTTCTTACCCGACGTCGTGAACGGAGCCTGCGAGCCCGTTCCGAGATAGGTCGAAGCGTGGGACGCCTGGACCGCGAGCTGCGTGTCGACCGAGGTCAACAACGACGATGAGAGCTCCGAGACGAACAGCCAGGCTCCGAGCGAGAGGACCACCGCCGAGGCGATGGTGAAGAGGAAGGTGAGCCGCAGGCGAATCGACATGACCTACCCGGGTTCCTCCGCCCGGAGGCGGTACCCCAAGCCGCGCACGGTCTCGATGTCCTGGCGGCCGAAGGGCGCATCGACTTTGTCTCGGAGGTACTTGACGTACTGGTCGACGACGTTCGACCCGCCCTGGTACGCGAAGTCCCAGACCTCATCGATGATCTGGGTGCGCGAGAGCACCGTCCCGGGGTGCCGCAGGAACAGTTCCAAGAGCGCGATCTCCTTCGGGGAGAGGGAGAGCTCCGTCTCGCCTCTCCACGCCCGCTTGGCCGCTGGGTCGAGCCGCAGGTCTCCCACGGAGAGGACCGTCGGTCGAGCACGATCGTCACGTCGGGACAGCGCACGGATCCGGGCCGCGAGCTCGAGCAAGCTGAAGGGCTTGACCAGGTAGTCGTCCGCTCCCACGTCCAGCCCGCGTACACGATCGCCGATCTCGTCGCGCGCGGTGAGCATGAGGACGGGAGTCCAGATCTCGCCCTCACGTAGCTGCCGGCAGAGTTCGAAGCCGTCGAACCCCGGCAACATGACGTCGAGGACGATCGCCCCGTACGGGAACTCCTTGGCCATCCACAACCCGTTCGGCCCGTCGTTCGCCACATCGACGGCGTAACCCTCCTCCTCGAGACTCCGCTGGAGCAGGCTCGACATTCTCTGGTCGTCTTCGACCACGAGGACCCTCATATGCCCAGGCTAGAGGGGATTCTGCGCCCTTCGTCGGACAGTCAGAGCAATGTCGTCGCAAACATGTGAGGTCTCTCATCTTCTCCTCACGGTCGACTCATCGAGCGAAGCGCACACTCACGGCAGGCCAAAGGGCCACATCGAGCGAAGAGAGTGCGCAGACATGGAGAAGATGCCAAATGACGGAGCCCCCGAGCCGACGAGCGGGTACGCGCGCCACACCGGCCGACGGCCTTCCGCGGCCGCGGCGGTCAGGAACGACGGGATCCGGAGCATCCGACGGATGTCCAACTGGTCACTGGCCGCACTGGTCGTCGGCCTGGGTGCCACGACGGGTGCTCTGGCCGCCGCCACTCACTCCAAGACGGTCGGGACGGCCGCCGTGACGACCACGGTCGGCACCTCAACCTCGGCGGCCGGTGTCGTCAACAGCGGACCCTCCGTGGGGAGTCCAGTGGCGACAACGAGCGCCTCTGGCGTGACGATTGCGGCTACACCCAACCAGGGAGGATCACCGAGCGGCTCCAACTCCCCACGAGTCGCTCTAGCGGGATCGGGTGATTCGTGATGTCGACTCTCCTCACAGCCCCCACGGGGGCGACCTGGCAGCAGGTCGGTCTGAACGAGCGCGGCGTCGTGGCCGCCGAGAGATCCGCGTTGGGGACGACGGCGAGGGTGGTCGTCTGGCCACCGCACGAACTCCCACGTGCCCTCGATGCCGTCGATCGTGAGCTGGCCGGGCTCGATCGACAGGCCAGCCGGTTCCGGGATGATTCGGAGCTCACCCAAGTGAACTTGTCGGAGTCGCACACGTTCTTTCTCAGCCGAGGGCTGGCCGAGCTGCTCGCGACGGCGCTGGCAGCAGCGGAGATGACGGCCGGACTGGTGGACCCGACCGTGGGCGGCGCGCTCATCGAAATGGGCTACGACCGCGACTTTGCCTCTGTCCAGGAACGTCGTCTCGACGCTCCGGCCGACGGGAGGCCGGCCCCCGGATGGGACTCGCTCGAGCTCGAAGGTCGCCTTCTCCGGCGGCCGGCCGGTGTGGTCCTCGATCTCGGAGCGACCGCCAAAGGCGTGGGTTCCGACCGTTCGGCACGTGCGGCGCTCCGCGCCATGGACGGCGGCGGCGTCCTCGTCAGCCTGGGCGGGGACTTGGCCGTGGCAGGTCAGAGTCCCCGGGGCGGATGGCCGATCCTGGTGGCCGAGGATCCGGCCGCTGATCAAGGACCGCCCAGCAACTTCGTGCGGCTCCAGCGAGGAGGTGTGGCCACCTCTTCGGTCGTGTGCCGTCGCTGGAGCCGTGGCGACCGCACGCTGCACCACATCATCGACCCACGCACGGGTGAACCGGCGCGAGCCCGCTGGCGCACGGCGACGGTGGCCGCGCCCACGTGTGCGTACGCCAATGCCGTCTCGACGGCGCTGATCGTCGGGGGAGAACCGGCCCTGGACGTGGTCACCGCAGGCGGACTGCCGGCGCGGCTTGTCGGGCACGATGGTTCGATCCGCCTGATCGGAGGGTGGCCCGACCCCGAGGGTGGCGAGCTCGTCACTCCCGCCGCCGACCGTCTCGGTTCGAGGGTCATGGCGCTGAGGGGCGCACCGTGAGCGCGGGAACCGCGGTCGCCCAGCTCCCATGGATGTGGCTCGTGTCGCGTGGAAGCGGCCTGATGCTCCTGGTGCTCTTCTCGACGGTCTTCATCTTGGGGATCTCGACGAGACTGGGTGCGCATCTGAAGACCCTGCCGCGTTTCGCAGTGGCGGAGGTTCACCGCACCCTGGCGCTGTTCTCCGTAGCGCTCCTGGCGCTCCACGTGGCAACAGCGATGCTCGATCCCTATGTTTCGATCGGGTGGTGGGCGGCCGTCCTCCCCTTCACTTCCCACTACAAGCCACTCGCGTTGGGCCTGGGCACGTTGGCCGTGGACCTCGGAGCAGCCGTTCTCATCACCAGCCTGGTCCGGAGGAGGCTGGGGCACCGATGGTGGCGGGCCGTGCACTGGCTGGCGTACGCCGCGTGGCCGGTGGCCTTCATCCACTCTCTCAGCGCAGGGACCGACATGGGCATCTGGTGGGTGGCCGCGCTGGTCTGGGGTTCGGGGAGCGCCGTGGCCCTCGCCGTCGTCGACCGGATCCTCTTCGCCAGACGGTCCATCAAATGGGTGACCCCGTCTGATCGCTCGCATCCGTCCGCCCGGCAGCCGATCGGTGCCGGGCCGGGGGTCCGGTCATGACGGCCGCACCGGCCATGGCCGCGGCGGTGCGGCTGACGGATCAAGGGGTGCCGCCCTGGGCGACCTCGGGGAACGAGAGGCTGCTGCCTCCTGACCCGTGGACGTCGGCGGGATTGGAGGCACACCTCGATCATCACGGCCCCCTGGCACTGCACCCGTCGTCGGACGAATGGCGTGAGGTGACCTTGAGCGAGATCGAGCGCGCCGGCCTGGTCGGTCACGGCGGGGCCGCCTTTCCGACCGGGCAGAAGCTCCGGGCACTCCTGGCTCACCGCGGCAGGCCGTTCGTCATCGGCAACGGAACCGAGGGCGAGCCTGCGAGCATGAAGGACCGGGTGCTCCTCGCCCGCGCGCCACACCTCGTCCTCGACGGCGCCGCCCTGGCGGCCAGCCTCGTCGGCGCAGGGGAGGTCGTCGTGGTCGTGCATCGCTGCGTGCGCGAGAACGTCGATGCCGCGCTGGCCGAGCGCCGGCGGATGCGGCTCGACGCCACGAAGATCCGCGTCGTGACCGCGGCCGACGGCTTCGTCGCTGGTGAGGCCAGCGCCGTCGTCAACTGGGTCGGACGGGGGACTCCGATCCCGCTGGGGAAGGTGCCCCGGATGACCGAACGCGGCCTGCGGGGCCGCCCCACTCTGGTCCAGAACGTCGAGACACTTGCCCACCTCGCTCTCGTCGGTCGCCACGGCGCCGATTGGTATCGGCAGGTGGGATCGATCGACGAACCCGGGACGATGCTCGTCACCCTGGCCGGGGCGCTCGTCACCCCGGGGGTCTTCGAGGTAGCGGTCGGCACCCGGACGTCCGAGGTGCTCGAGCTGGGCGGTGGACCGAGCGTCCCTCTCCAGGCACTCCTCATCGGAGGGTACTTCGGCACCTGGGTGCCGGCTCCGGCCGCTCTGTCTGCTCCCTTCAGTGAGAGCGGGCTCGGGGTTGGACTCGGGGCAGGCCTGATCGCGGCCCTTCCGGCCGCCGTGTGCGGTGTGGTCGAGACGGCGCGACTCGTCCGCTATCTGGCTTCGCAGTCCGCCGGCCAATGCGGGCCGTGCAAGTTCGGGCTCCCGGCGATCGCAGAGCAGCTGGAACTACTCGCCGCAGGTGCGCCGCTTCGGTTCGACGACCTGACGCGGTGGGTCGACGAGATCGAAGGCCGCGGTGCATGTGGCCACCCCGATGGCGTCGCCCACCACATACGTTCTGCGCTGGACGTCTTCCGTGACGAGGTCTCAGCACACCGGGCCGGACACTGTACGGCTCGAAGAGGGCACACACCGTTCGCCATTCCGACGGCGGCGCTCCCGTGAGACCACCGGTGGCTTTGTGCATCGACCGGATCGCATGCGACGGTCGCGGAACGTGCGCGGAGATGTTGCCAGAGCTCATCACGCTCGACGACTGGGGTTACCCGATCATCGCCGAAGGTGCGGTACCCCGGGATCTGGTGCCTTTGGCTCGGGCAACCGTCGAACTCTGCCCGAAGATGGCGCTTCGGTTGGAGGCGATCAAGGAGAAGGTCATGGCGGTCGAGGTGGATCTGGCGGGCGCGGATCGATTCGAATCCCCGGCGGCCTGATCGGGACGCTCTCCGGGTTGCCCAAGAGACGCCTCCGGGGCCCCTTGGTCGTCCTTCTGGCGTCCACCGCTTTGCCGGGCAGTGTGGTGGTGGACCGCGTGTGAATCTGCGCAATCAACTCGCCGGGGTCTCCTGTCCCAGTGCGACTCGTGTGGCCGTAGGCAACTACGACCACGCTTCTGTCGACGCAGAGCTCCATGGCACGTCTCTGCCGTATCGAGAGGCTGATCGAGGCACTTCCGCCGCCGATCAGCGGTCACGTGGTCAGCCGCTCCCGAGGAGAGCGTCGAGTGTCACGAACGAGTAGCCGGCGGCCTTGATGGACCCGATCACCGAGGCCAGTGCGTTGGCGTCCAGTGTGGAACCGTCGTTCGGGTTGGAACCGACATGCATCAGTACGATCTCGCCGGGTCGCAGCCTCGCCATCACCCGGGCAACGATGCTCGCCGGAGTGATCCCCGCCGAGGTTCCTTCCCAGCCCAGTGTGTCGACCGTCCAACCTACCGCGACGTAACCGAGACTGTTCACGACCGCCAGGGTCCGAGCGTCGCTGTCGCCGTAGGGAAAGCGGAAGAGCGGGAAGGGGGAGACGCCCGTCACTGACCTGATGGTCGTGGTGGTATCGGTCACCTCGGCAACGACCTTCACGTCGGACAACGACGGCAGGTGCGGGTGGTCGACTGTGTGGTTCCCCACCCGGTAGCCGGCTCCTACGATCGAGCGTGAGTAATCGGGGAACATACTCGCAAATGACCCCGTCAAGAAGAATGTCGCCGGTGCTCCCGCGCTGCGAAGTGTCGACAAGATGGACGGTACTCCGTTGCCGTTGGCTCCGGCGTCGAAGGTCAGCGCGACGACATGCGAGGTCGTCGGAATCTGTTGCCAGACGGTCCCGAAGAGATGCCCGGGGTTCTCGGGCGGTGTCGTGGACATGGTCGTCGTCGTGGCAGGGAACGTCGTCGGACCGGCCGAAGGTTGTGTGGTCGGGGCAAGGGTCGTAGTCGGGGGTGTTGGTGCGGTCGTGGTGCTGCGGACGGTGTTGGGACGTTGTGCCGCATGGTGATCTGCCGGCGGATTCGAACACGCGGCAGCGATCAGGGCCACCACGACGAGCCCAGCCAGACCCTTCCCGACATCCTGCCGCGGTACGCCGTGGCCATGCGGTGCCGGAAGATGCTTTGCTTCGGGCAACCCGAAGCACCGCCCGAACTGAGGTCTCACGGAGGCGGAGAGCGGGCGGGCCTTGGGGATCAGCCTCACAGACATGGACGGTAGACCGAGGGAGGGTGGGCCGCACCAGCAGCCGCCGCCTTCACTCTGGTTCTGAGCGTGTCCTTCGTCAACCCCTCATGGCCGCACACACCCCGAGGTCGAACACCTGTCGGAGCTGCGTGAAGAGCGATGGGTCGGTCTTCGGCGTGATCTGCTGGTTCACCGTCACGCTGACCGAGTTTCGACCGTCGGCCGAGGCGGCGATGAACTGGGTGTAGCCCAGCGTGTTCCCCGTGTGCCCGAAGACGGTCCCGCACTCGGTCTCGTAACGGAAGATGGCCAGCCCGGCCGCATTGGCTCCCGGGCCCGGAGGCTCGGACGTGCCGCTGACGAAGTGGAGTTGCTGTGCCCGGGTGACGGTGTTGGTGGTAGCCCCCCTGACATAGGCCCGCACGAACCGGTTTGCGTCGGACGGCGTCGACACGACGCCGCCGGAGGCCCAGGCCCAACCCGCAGCCAACTCCTGACTCACGTCCTGGGGAGTCTGGGGTGGGTCGGGTGCGTACCCGTGCACGTAGGGTGCGGGCATGAGGGCTGACGACGGCAAGGTCGTCTGCGAGAGTCCGAGCGGCCCAGTGACGACCTGGGCCAGCACGTTGCTGTAGTCCTCACGCGTCGCCGCTTGGATCATCAGACCGACGATGACGTTGTCGGAGTTCGAGTACTCGTATCTGGTCCCAGGGGTGAACTCCAGAGGCTTGTCCGCCTTGTAGCACGGCGGGACCTCCACGAAGCGCAGCAGCTGTTCGGGTGGCGGAGGGTCCTGGAGCGACGCCACCACCGCCGTCTGGAAGGCGGGACAGGAGCTGAAGTCCTGGACGCCGCTGGTGTGGTGCAGCAGCTCGGCCAGGGTGACTGCGTCCCACGCTTTGGGCAAGCTGGGCAGCCACCGCCCGATGGTGTCGTCGAGAGACAGGGTGCCCCGTGCCACCAGGGCGAGCGCCGCTGCTCCATTGAACGCCTTGGCGACGCTCGCCACGCGGATGTGGTCCTCAGCGTCGGGTGGCGTCGACGTGCCGGCAAACGCAGTGCCTGCCGTGACTACCGACGTCGTGGGGCCATGCTGCGTCACGGCGATCACGCCCGGCGGGCCGTCCGGGCTGGCGACGAGCCGTTCGAGCGCCGCCCGGAGCGCCGTCCGGGCATCAGGGCGGGCACCGGCAACGACTCCGGGCACGAGGACCGCGGATGCGATTGCCACTGTGGACACCAGTGTGAGCCATCGCAGCCTGGCGTTGGAACCGAGGCGGTCTCCTGCGGATCGCAGCGGCCGCCTGCGACGGCATACGGCGACGAGCACGGCGGTCACGATAGACGGTGACCCCATGACCTCTGAGCCGGCTAACCGGCTGAGGTGCGCGTCAAACCCATGTCTCGACGAGCGCGTAGTCGTCATCTCCGTCGCCGCGGAACGCGACCGCGGCGTGCCCTCACGGGGCGGTGTTGAGAGCGGCCCGTCGGCGGCCTGCGCCCGCTGGCCATCGCGGTCGACCGGGCACTTGACGGATACGTCGTACTCTGAAACAGTAGAATGATGCTCTACACGGCGACCGTGGGCGGCGCGCGTGGCTGAAAGGGGGATCCTCGACGAGCGGCGGTCGTACGTCGCGGGGCGGTGGGTGGAGGGTGAGGAGCTCTTCGCCGTCGAGAACCCGGCCGACGAGTCGCGTGTCGCGGAGCTGGCGGCCACTCCCATCGACGAGGTGCGCCGCGCCGTCACGGAGGCCCGCCGGAGTTTCGACCAGGGTGCGTGGGCAGATCTGGCGGCCCAGGACCGTGCGCGCGTGCTGCATGCATTGCTCGACCACCTCGAGTCCCTGCACGATCCGCTGGTGGCGTCCATGGTGGCCGAGGCCGGCCAGCCCGTCCTGTTCGCCGAGATGGCCCAATACGCGGCTGGTGTCATGCTGGCCCGCAACACCATCGACCTGTACCTGTCCCTGCCGCACGAGGAGGCGAACCCGGTGCCGGCCGACGAGTTGCTACGGGGGAGGGTGGCGCTCAGCCTGCGTCGTCACGAACCGGTGGGCGTCGTGGTGGCGATCACGCCCTACAACGGGGCGATCATCATGGCCTTCCAGAAGCTGTTCGCGGCCTTGATGGCCGGGAACTCGGTCATCCTGCGGCCGAGCCCGCTCACCCCGCTCTCCTCACTGGCCTTCGGGGTGGCCGCCGAGGCGGCTGGGCTGCCGGCCGGAGTGCTGAGCGTGGTCGTCGAGCCGGGCGCGGCCGGCGCCGAGCTGCTCACGACCCACCCCGCGGTGGACATGGTGTCCTTCACCGGCTCGACGGTGGTCGGCCGGCAGATCCTGGCCCAGTCGGCGTCCACCGTGAAGCGAGTCGCGCTCGAGCTCGGTGGGAAGTCGGCCCAGATCTACCTGCCCGACGCCGTGCACCGGGCTGCGGTCGGCGCCGCGCAGGTCGTGGCCATGACCGCCGGTCAGGCGTGTGTGGCGGCCACAAGGATGCTCGTGCCGCGCGAGCGCAAGGACGAGGTGCTCGAGGCGGTGGGGGCGGCCTACGCCGGTATCACGGTCGGCCCGCCCAGCGACCAGGCGGCCATGATGGGGCCCGTCATCACCGCGGCGCAGCGGGAGCGCTGCGAGCGCTTCGTCGCCCGGGCGGAGGAGGGTGGTGGCAAGGTGGTCGTCGGTGGTGGGAGGCCCAGCGGGCTGGCGCGCTGGCTACTTCTTCGAGCCGACTGTCCTGGACCTTCCCGACAACGCCAACCCCGCCGCACGGGAGGAGATCTTCGGTCCCGTCCTCGCCGTGCTCGGCTACCGCGACATCGACGACGCGGTCCGGATCGCCAACGACAGCATCTACGGCCTGTCGGGTCAGGTGTACGGCGCCGACGTGGGCGCGGCGACTGCGGTGGCCCGACGGATCCGGAGCGGTGCCGTCAACGTCAACACCTCGTTGTTCAGCGCGTACGCGCCGAGCGGTGGGTACAAGCAGAGCGGCCTGGGCCGTGAGCGGGGCGTGGAGGGCATCCGTGCATTCCAGGAGATCAAGCACCTGTGCATCGGTGAACTGCCCGGCTGACCTCGGAGGAAGGAGCTTGCCCATGACCAGTGCCGACTTGAACCTGGACTGGCTGATTTCCGTTGACGACCACATCCTCGAGCCCCCCCATCTGTGGGTGGACCGGGTGGCCGCCAAGGACCGGGACCGTGCGCCGCACATGGAGACGGTCGACGGGATGGACTACTGGGTCTACGACGGCAAGCGGTTCCCGAGCTCGGGACTGAGCGCCGTGGCGGGGAAGTCCAAGGAGGAGTTCAGCCCCGAACCGCTGCCGTACTCCGAGATGCGACCCGGCTGCTACGACCCCGCGGCCCGGCTGGGGGACATGGACCGGGCGGGGATCCTGGCCTCGTTGTGCTTCCCTACCATCACGCGGTTCTGCGGGCAGCTGTTCATGGAGGCGAGCGACCGCGAGTTCGGGTTCGAGTGCCTGCGGCACTACAACGATTGGATCGTCGACGAGTGGTGCGCGGCCGCTCCAGGCCGTTACATCCCGCTCATGCTGATCCCCATGTGGGACCCCCTGCTCGCAGCGAGGGAGATGGAGCGGATGGCGGCCAAAGGCGTCACGGCCTTCGCGTTCTCGGAGAACCCGGCCCCCATCGGCCTGCCCACCATCCACGACGTGAACCGCTACTGGGATCCCGTCATGGCCACGGCCAACGAGATCGGAATGGTGGCATCGATGCATGTCGGCTCGTCGTCGCAGGTCCCCCAGATCGCACCTGACTCCCCGTTCATGGCCAACCTGGCCTGGGGTGCCGTACGCACCTCCGGCGCCATGCTGTCGTGGCTGTTCAGCGGGTTGTTCCAGCGGTTCCCCAACCTGAAGATCGCTTTGTCGGAAGGCGAGATCGGCTGGATGCCCTACTTCCTCGAGCGGGCGGAGCAGGTGCTCGACAAGCAGCGATACTGGGTGATGCGGGGACAGAAGTTCATGGACCACGCCACGACCGACGTCGACCTCGACACCCTCAACGTCCGCGAGCTGTTCCGCGATCACGTGTTCGGCTGCTTCATCGAGGACCACCACGGCATCGCCAGCATCGGGGAGATCGGCGAGGACAACATCATGTGCGAGACGGACTACCCGCACTCGGACTCGACGTGGCCCAACTGCATCACGGCGGTCAAGAAGGTGATCGGCCACCTTCCGCCCGATACCCAGCACAAGCTCTTGCGAGCGAACGCCGAGCGGCTCTATCACTTCACTCCGGCCGATCCGCCGGCGCCGGCACATGGCTGAGGAAGGTGCACGGCCGGGCGTTGCGGTCGACCGGGAGCTGTGCATGGGCAGCGGTGTGTGTATCGCGTTCGCTCCGGCGACGTTCGCCCACGACGCCGAGACGAAGGCGGTCGTGCTCGACTCCGCCGGGGATCCCGTGGCCGACGTACAGGCAGCGGCGGAGGGGTGCCCGACCGGGGCAATCGTGCTGGTGGACCAAGAGGGAGCGTGATCGAAGGTGTTGCTGAAGGACAAGGTGGCGGTGATCACGGGCGCCGGCTCGGGCGTGGGGAGAGCCTCGGCCCGCCGCTTCGCTGAAGAGGGAGCTGCGGTGGTGTGCGCCGACATCGACCTGGACCGTGCCAAGGAAACCGTGGCTCAGGTGGAGGCCGCCGGGGGGAGGGCCGTGGCCGAGCAATGCGACGTTGCTGACGACGCCGGGGTGGCTGCGGTCATTGGCAGTGCCGTTGGGCACTTCGGGCACCTGGACGTGATGTTCAACAATGTCGGGATACCGACTCCCCGCCTCGGCATGGTCTTCGAGGACCATTCCCTCGCGGACTTCGACCGCCTGACCTCTGTGAACTTCCGCGGCGTGTTCCTCGGCTGCCGGCACGCCGTCATCCGCTTCAAGGAACAGGGGGACGGCGGCGTCATCCTCAACACAGGGTCCGTGGCCGGACTCGTCGGCTGGGGAGGAACGGTCTACGGGGCCACCAAGGGGGCCGTGCACCAGCTGACCAAGGCGGTCGCCGTCGAGGTGGCGCCGTTCGGCATCCGGGTCAACGCCATCTGCCCGGCCGGGATGCCGTACACCGGTTTCATGGCGGCCGGCGGGATGGAACTCTCGGGACCGGACCTCGATGCGGTGGCGATCCACACCGGTTCGATGCACCCGCTCGGGCGCCCGATCACGGCCGAGGACTGCGCGGAGGCTGCGGTGTACCTGTGCTCCGACCGGGCGGCGAACGTGACGGGAATCCTGCTACCCATCGACGGGGGTTACGTCGCTCGATGAACGGGGCGCAGCAGCTGCTCGATCCCGATCGGGTCCGTCGGCTCTTCGACCTGGCCGGCAACGTCCAGGCCTGGAACGGCGGAAATTATGGCGACGACCCCTACCCCGTCTGGCACGGACTCCGGCAGCAGTCGGCGGTCCACCCGGGCACGGTCCACGCGTTGTCGGGGGTGGGGGAGGACCTCGTCTTCCACGGGCTCCCGTCCGCGGACCGCCCGCACTTCTCGGCCTTCAGCTGGGAGGCGTGCGACGCCGCCTACCGCAACCCGGAGATCTTCGCTTCGTCCGCCGAGGCCGTGGACCTCGAGGACGGCGAACCGGGTCCCACCAACAGCATGCTGTCGATGGGGGGTGCCCAGCATCGCCGTTACCGGGCTTTGGTGCAGCCGTCCTTCTCCCCCGCCAGGGTCAGGTGGTGGATCGAGAACTGGATCGAGTCCACCGTCCACGCCCTGATCGACTCGTTCGAGGGCAACGGCCGCGCCGAGCTCAACGTCGAGCTCTGCGCCGCCATCCCGGTGCTCACCATCACGGGGAGCTTCGGCGTCCCGGTGGACCAGGCTCTCGACGTCCGCGAGAGCCTGGCCCGACCGGAGCGGATCATCGAGATGCTGGCACCTATCGTCGCCGCCCGGCGCGAGCAGCCGGAGGACGACCTGATCAGCGTGCTGGTCGAGGCGGAGATCACCGACGAGGACGGGAGCACCCATCGGCTCAGCGACGCCGAGATCCACTCCTTCTCGCTGCTCCTGCTGGCTGCCGGCTCCGGCACGACGTGGAAGCAGATGGGCATCACCCTGGCTGCGCTGCTCCAACGGCCCGAACTGCTGGCCGCCGTTCGGGCCGACCGGAGCTCTGTTGCGCCCGGTGATCGAGGAGTCGGTCCGTTGGTTGCCGACGGATCCGATGTTCTCGCGCTGGGTCACCGACGACCTCGACTTCTTCGGCAGCCATCTGCCCAAGGGATCGGTGCTCCACATCTGCATCGGCGCCGCCAATCGCGACCCCGATCGCTGGGAGCAGTCCCGACGAGTTCGACCCGTTCCGCCCGGCCCGACCGACCTTGGCCTTCGGTGGGGGACCGCACGTGTGCATCGGGCAGCACGTCGCCCGGGCGGAGATGACCGTCGCCATCAACGCGCTGCTCGACCGCCTGCCCAACCTGCGACTCGACCCCGATGCCGAGCCTCCCAGGTACATCGGCTTCTACGAACGGGGTGCGACGGCCATCCCGGTCCGCTTCGGCTGACCCATGTGGGAGGGGACACAGTGACTGACGACGCATACCGCCCACCCGACCTCGACTTGTTGGGGGCGGAGCACGTCCGTCGCTACCAGGACACGGACGGCGAGGTGGGTTACATCTGGAACGGCGTGCCGATCCTGCTCCTGACCACGACGGGACGAAGGAGCGGGGAACCGCGGACGACCCCGTTGATTCACGGGAGGGACGGCGACGACTACCTCGTCGTGGCCTCCATGGGTGGTGCCCCGCAGCACCCTCACTGGTACCGGAACCTAGTGGCCCAGCCGTCCGCGCGAATCCAGGTGCGGGCCGAACACATCACCGTGACGGCGCGGACAGCAGGCGAGGACGAGAAGGGGCGACTCTGGAAGATCATGACCGACCTGTGGCCGAACTACGACGTGTACCAGTCCCGGACCGACCGCGTGATACCCGTGGTCGTCCTCTCGCCGTCCCCGCGCTCCTGAGCTCGCACGAGATGTCCGAGCAGGCCTTCGAGGGTGTCCGGGTCGTCGAGGTGGCACAGTGGGTGTTCGTCCCGGTAGCCGGCGCCCTCCTGGCGGACTGGGGGGCCGACGTGGTGCACGTCGAGCCCAGGGAGGGCGATCCCTACCGCGGCCTGGCCACGCAGGGGATCGGAGCAGAGCGCAGCGGTGTCAACCTCTCGCTGGCGCTGGCCAACCGGGGGAAGCGCTCCCTTGCGCTCGACGTGCGGCACAAGGACGGGCTCGCCGTCCTGCACAGGTTGCTCGAGTCGGCCGACGTGTTCCTGACCAACATGCGGCCCGCCGCGTTGGAGCGCGCGGGCCTCGGCCCCGACGAGCTCACCGGCCGCTATCCGAGGCTCGTATATGCGCGGGGCCACGGCTACGGAGCCAAGGGCCCTGACGCCGACCAGGCCGGCTACGACGCAACGGCCTTCTGGGCTCGCGGAGGGATGGCGCACGTCCTGACCCCGCCGGAGCGCGACTATCCGATCGGTCAGCGAGGCGCCATGGGAGACCGGAACGGCGCGTTGGCCCTGGCGTTCGGCGTCGCCGCTGCGTTGCTGAAGCGGTCACGGACCGGGGCCGGCTCTGTGGTCGATGTCTCGCTGCTGTCGACGGCGATGTGGACCCTTTCGTCGGATCTCCTCGCCGCACTCAGCGGGGACGAGCCACAGGCGTCGAGCGGCCGCGGGCCCCTCGTGAACCCGCTCGTCGGCGTCTACCGAACGAAGGACGGCCGACACATCCAGCTCGTCTTCCTCCAGCCTGACCGCTACTGGGCCGACTTCTGTCGCACCATCGGACGGCCCGACCTCGTCGAGGAACCGCGCTTCGTCGACTGGTCCGTCCGCCGGGAGCATGCGGCGGCGTGCGTTGCCGAGCTCGACCGGGAGTTCGCCAAGCGGACGTTCGAGGAGTGGAAGTCGGTGCTCGCCGCTCTCGACGCGCCGTGGGCACCCGTGCAGTCCGTGTCCGAACTGCTCCATGATCCGCAGGTGGAGGCCAACGGGTACATCGGTGACGTCGTGATCGACGGCGAGCCTGCCTACCGCCTCCCGGCCGTACCGGTGCAGTTCGACGGGAGCCCTCCACCGCTGCGCCGGGCCCCGGAGCACGGCGAGGACACCGAAGCCTTGCTTCTCGAGTTGGGGTACGGCTGGGAGGAGATCGCCGCCCTCAAGGATGCGGGGGCCATCCTTTGAGTGAGTCGGGCCGTCCGGTGCCGGTGCCCGACGAGTGGTCGCAGGAGTTCTGGGCTGCCGCGGCCGCGCACTCCCTCGTGCTGGCCCGCTGCACGCGGTGCGCCGGACTCACCCACCCTCCCGACGTCGTCTGTCCCCACTGCGGGTCGTCCGACCCGGCCTACGAGTTCACCCCGGTCGACGGTTCCGGGTCGCTCCGGTCGTGGACGGTGATGCGGCACTCGTTCCTCCCCGGGTTCGATGGACCGTTCGTCCTGGTCGACGTGGAGTTGGCGGCGCAGGCGGATCTGCGCCTCATCGGCCGGCTCCTCGACGGCCCCGACGTGCCACTCCGACTTGGCGCGCCCGTCCGCCTGGCGTTCGAGGACGTGGCCCCCGGCGTCGCGGTGCCGGCGTTCACGCTCGAGGCCGGCTCGTGAGCGGGCGCATGCCCTCGAGCAACCGGGTCGCCGTCGCTGGCTACGCCCAGAGCGTGGTCGAACGCCACGCCGGTCCGACGCTCGGCGCGCTGACCGTCGAGACGGCTCGGCGGGCGATCACGGACGCCGGGTTGACCGTCGCAGATGTCGACGGCTTCGTGTCGGCCAGCCTGTTCCCGACCGCTGGTGCCCATGCGGCCGTGGACGGCATCAGCCTGGTGTCAGCCAACTGGTTAGCCCAGCACCTCGGCGTGAACCCGCGCTACGCCGCGGGGTTCCAGGGATTCGGCCAGCTCCCGGGCGCGGTCGCCATGGCCGTCAACGCAGTGGTGAGCGGGGCCGCGGATCACGTGCTCGTGCACCGGGCCCTGCACAACCCGCGCGGCACCTACCACGCCAACCCCATGCGTGAGGCACGGGGCGACCAGCAGTGGACCGTGCCCCAGGGCTTCTTCGGCCCGCTGGCCATGATCGCGCTGCCCTACAACGAGTACCTCGAGCGCTACGGCGCCACCCGTGAGGCCATGGCAGCGGTGGTGGTCGAGGCCCGCAAGAACGGGGCACGCATCCCCTGGTCGCACTGGTACGGCACCCCGCTCAGCGGCGAGGAGTACCTGTCCCAGCCGATGGTCAACGACCCGATCTGCCGGCTGGACTGCGACATCCCGGTCGACGGGGTCGCCTGCTTCGTCTTCACGTCGTCGGATCGCGCCCGCGACCTTCCGCATCGGCCGGTCTACGTGTCGGGCTACGCCGCGGGGGCGCCGGTGCGGCACCGCCTACCCCTCCACTGGCCACTGGACGACATCATGGACGTGGGGGCGGAGACGGCGCGGCGACTGTGGGAGCGGTCCGGGATCGGTCCGGAGGAGGTCGATCTCCCGCAGGTCTACGACGGCTTCTCACCCTTCGTGTACCTGTGGATGGAGTCGCTCTCCCTGTGCCCCATCGGAGAGGCACACCGAGTAGCGCTCGAAGGGGGCATCGACAGTGACCGGAGAGGCGCCTTGCCTGTCCTCTCCGGAGGAGGAGCACTCGGGAACGGACGGATGCACGGCGTCCCACAGATGCTCGAGTGCTACCTGCAGTTGGCCGGTCGGGCGGGGGAGCGGCAGCGTCCCGACGTGACCATCGGCGTGGCGTGCCACTCCTCTCCGCACTACGGGGGCGCCGTGGCCTACAGCGCCGAGCGGTTCTGACCGTGGCAACCTGGGCCGAGCGTGTCGCGGACCGGTCACCGGTCGTGCAACGGTCACGGGACAAGACCATGGAGCAGGCACGATCCATCGTCGCCGCGGCTCGCCGGCTGATCGAGTCCAAGGGTCCGAGCTTCACGACCCAGGAGCTCATCAAGGAGGCCGGCATCGCCCTGCAGACCTTCTACCGGTACTTCTCGGGCAAGGACTTCCTCCTGCTGGCTGTCATCGAGGACATCATCGACGAGAATTGCGCGGTCTTCCGTGAGCAGGCCGCCACGTTTTCGGATCCCGTCGAGAGACTGCGGTACTACGTCTCGGCCACCGTTCGGGGACTCGATACGCCCCGCCGCGGCCCGAGCTTCATGACCTCGGAGCACTTCCGACTCCAGACGTTGTATCCGGCCGAGGTCTCTCGGGCCACGCAGCCGTACACGGACCTCCTGGTGGAGGAGATCCGGGCCGCCACGGTCGCCGGTCGCCTGCACCCGCGCAATCCCGAGTACTCGGCCTGGCTCATCACCCAACTGACAATGGCCGTGTTCCATCACTACGACTGCGCCGGGTTGGACGAGCCGACCGACCTGATCGCCGAGAAGGTGTGGGCGTTCTGTGCCGCGGCCCTCGACCGCCCGGCCGAGCAGCGCCCCACGTCGCGGGCACCCGGTCGACGGTCCGGTACGCCACGAGCGGACGTGTGACGGCGGCCTGATGGGGTCTTCCGCATGGGCCTTGCGCGAGGTGGCCGCCAGCGATCGCCGGCGGTTCGCGGCTGCAGGTTGGTGGCCGGACGAGGGCGTCGGACAGCGGATGGCCGACGGGCTCGCCGCCCACGCGCACCTGCCGTTCGTAATCCATTCACGGACTCGCCCGTGGCGCGGCACGTTCGGTGACGTGCTGGACATGTCCCGCCGGGTCGCTACGGGGCTCGTCGCCCGGGGCGTCCGCCCGGGCGACGTCGTCACCTTCCAGACCCCGAACTGGCTCGAGGGAGCTGTCACCTTCTACGCGGCCGCGCTCGTCGGGGCCGTGGTGGCACCGATCGTGCACATCTACGGGAGCCGTGAGACCTCCTACATCCTCGGTGAGTGCCGTCCGAGGGTCCACGTGACCGCCTCCCGGTTCGGTCATCAGGACTTCCTGGCCAATCTGGAGTCGATGGCGCAGGTCCCCGGGATGCAGTTGGTGGTCCTCGACGGGGGCGGGCCGGCCGACAGCGTCGGCTTCGGTGACCTGCTCGACACAGACCCGATCAAGTCACCGGTACGGGTCGACCCGGGCGCGCCGGCGCTGGTGGGGTGGACCTCCGGGACCACCGCCAGCCCGAAGGGTGTCGTTCACTCACATCAGACGGTGTGTGCCGAGATCGCGCAGCTCGGCGCCACCTCGCCGCCGACCGGTCGACCGTCGCTGATAGCCAACCCGATCAGCCACGCCATCGGCATGCTGGGTGCGCTCCTCATCCCGGTGGATCGCGGCAAGCCCGTCCACCTCGTCGACCAGTGGGACCCCGGTGAGGTGCTCGAGTTGATCGACTCGGAGGACCTGAGCGCGGGCGGCGGCGCGCCCTACTTCCTGACCAGCCTGCTCGACGACCCCCGCTGTGACGAGGCACATCTGGAGCGGCTGCACTTCCAGGGCATGGGCGGCGCCCCGGTGCCCCGGGCGGTCATGGAGCGGGCCACGGAGATCGGCCTGCTCATCTATTCCATGTACGGATCCACCGAGCATCCCTCGATCACCGGGTGCACGTACGCGGACCCACTGGACAAGCGCCTGTCCACGGACGGGAGGCCGCTGCCAGGCTGCGAGATCCAGCTCGTGGATCCCGACGGCCGCCAGGTCGAGCCGGGGGAGCCAGGGGAGATCCTCTCGCGTGGACCGGAGTGCTTCCTCGGCTACACCGACGCCTCCTTGACGGCCAGGGTGTTCGACGAGGACGGCTGGTACCGCACGGGCGACATCGGCATGCTCGACCCAGACGGGTACCTGTCGATCACCGACCGGATCTCCGACGTCATCATCCGCGGCGGCGAGAACATCAGCGCCGCCGAGGTCGAGGAGGTCCTCATGACCCTGCCGGGAGTGGCGGAGGTGGCCGTGGTGGCGGCGCCGGACGTCCGCATGGGCGAGCACGCCGCCGCCTTCCTCCGCATGGTGGTGGAGCGTCCGGCCCCCGAACTGTCCGCGGTGCGCCGCCACCTCGACGCTGCCGGGGTGGCCCGCCAGAAGTGGCCCGAGGAGCTGATCGCGGTGGACGACTTCCCGCGGACCTCGTCGGGCAAGGTGCAGAAGTACGTGCTCCGGAACCGCCTCCGCGGCGGCGGGGCCTGAGGCGGGGGCGATCGGTCGGTGTCGTCGTCGGTGCCGGACACGCTGGGGGAGGTGCTCGACCCGGCGTGGTTGAGCGAAGCGCTGGGCCGGCGGTTCCCCGGCATCGCCGTCGCGTCCGTGCAGCCGGGGCCGGTCGTGTCCCGCGTGTCGACCAACGCGCGGTTCCGCATCGAGTGCCAGGGCACGCCGCCGCCAGGGCTCCCGGCCGACCTGTGCGTGAAGGGGTATTTCGCCGACTGGTCCGACACGGCAGCAGCCAGCCGGGCGGCCGGGGTACCCGAGGTGATGTTCTACCGGCACCTCGCCGCCGCGAGTGGGGTCCGGACGTTGGAGTGCTTCTATGCCGAAGTCGATCCCGACTCGCACCATGGTGTCGTCATCACCGGGGACGTCGCCGCGCAGGGCGCGACGTTCCTCGATGCACTCAGCCCGTACACCGCCGATCAGGTGGCGGAGAGCCTCGAGCAGTACGCCATCCTGCACGGGCGGACGTGGGGAATGGTCGAGTCCGGCGAACTCTGGCTCGCGCCGCGACTGGAAGCGACCATGAGGGCGCGTGGACTCGCGGAGATCCGTGGGAACTTCGAGGGTCCCAACGGATCCCGGGTGCCCAAGGAGGTTCGCGATGCCGAGCAACTGATGGACGCCGTCGGTCGACTGGCGCGCCAGTTGGACGAGGCGGAGCCACGGTGCCTGCTCCACGGCGACGCCCACGTCGGGAATCTCTACCTCGACGCCATAGGACGTCCCTGCCTCGTGGACTGGCAGCTCGTCCAGCGCGCCCCGTGGTTCCTCGACATCGGATACCACATCGGCTGCACCATGCGTCCAGACGAGCGCCGTCGGGTCGAGTCGGACCTTCTCGCGCACTACCTGGACCGCCTCCGTGCCGAGGGCGTGATTGCGCCGTCGTGGGACGAAGCGCGGCGCCGCATTGGGTTGGGGCTTGTGTACGGGTTCTTTCTGTGGGCAATCACGCTCAAGGTTGCCCCGCCGATCATCACCGCGATGCTCGAGCGGCTCGGCGCAGCCGTCGCCGACCACGAGGCCTACACCTCGGCGGTGACCCTGTGAGCTGGCACGGGAGCCCACGCTCGGACCCGCGCCCACCCCGATCCCATCAACCGCTATTTTTCGGCCACTCGAAGAGCGACACGACCCGTACCAAGTACCGAGCAAGCCCGCTCACATTGCACCTGACCAGTGGTCGGGGGGAGGCAGACACTGATGCAACCACGACGAGGCAGGGCCCGGAGCGGAGCGCTGGGTGCCGCATTGCTGGCCTTGATGGCGGGAGTACCGACCGCCTTCGTGACGGCCACGTCCGCACCCGCAGCGGCGTCTCCGGCGCCGATCACCATCGCGTACGTCACGTCCGTGACGGGCCCGGGCGGCTCCGAGGACGGGACGTCACCCGGCGCGTTCAAGGCGAGGATCGCCCTCCAGAACGCTGAGGGCGGCGTGAACGGACACAAGCTCGTCCCGCTGGTCATCGACGACCAGACCAGCCCGTCGCAGATCGCAACGGCGGTCCAGGAGGCCGATTCGAAAGCCTTCGGCATCGTGTCGCAGAGTCCGCTGTTCTTCCTGGCGGCCAAGTACCCCCAGCAGCAGGGCATCCCTGTGACCGGTTCGTACAGCGACGGGCCGGAATGGGGTCAGCAGCCGTACACCAACATGTTCGCCGCCGACGTGGGCAGCCTCGACCCCAAGTACCCGGTGACCACGCTGGCCGGGAACTTCCTGAAGCAGCATGGCGGGACGGTGCTCGGCACCTACGGTTACGGCATCTCGCCGTCCTCCAGCCGTGCCGCCATCCAGACGGCGGACTCGTTCAAGCACGCGGGCGGCAAGGTCGGCGTGCTCAACACCTCGGTGCCATTCGGAGGGGTCGCCTTCACGAGCGATGCCCTCGTGGCGAAGCAGAACCACGTGGACGCGCTGGTGCCGAACATGGACAACAACTCGAACTTCGCGCTGGCCGAGGCCTTGCAACAGGCCGGGGTGAAGCTAAAGGCGGCCATGTTCGCCACCGGCTACCAGCCCGACGTCATCCATTCCGCAGCGTGGCCGGCGCTGCAGGGTGACTACTTCTATGCCCTGTTCCGCCCGTGGTTGCTCCCCAATGCCGGCACCAAGCAGATGCAGGCCGCCATGGAGAAGTACGACGGCTACTCCAAGAGCGACTTCCCGTCGTTCAGCGAGTACGAGGCCTGGCTGGGCGCGGATCTCATGATCAAGGGCCTGCAGCTCGCCGGGCCGAACCCCACCCATGCCGGCGTCATCAAGGCGCTCCGGGGGGTCAAGTCGTACAACGCCAACGGGCTCCTGCCCCAGAGCTGGAACTACTCGACCGACTTCGGGCACGACGACGCCAAGAGCTGCTCGTGGTTCGTGCAGGCCACAAAGACCGGATTCGTCCCGGTCTCCTCCCAGCCGACATGCGGTACGGACATCCCAGGGACGGCGACGGCGAACGCGACGTCCTAGGCCGGCACCGATGGATCGCGTCGGGAGCCGGTCCCCGGCTCCCGACGCGTTGCCGTCAGACCGCGTCGCCGCAACCAGGTCAGCGCTTGGCGCGGAGAGGCTTCGCCTCGCCGTTCCTGCGACCCTCGGAGAGCCCGAGGGCGTTGGCCCACAGAATGCTGAGCTGCTCCACCGCCGCGTCGAAGTCGTAGTCGCGGTAACCCTGGACCAGCCACAGCTCGGCTACCCGGGCGATCATTGCCCCGAGGGCGTCTGCGGCCATCGAGGGGTCGAGGCGCGTATCGGCGAGCCCTTCTCCCTGCCAGTGCCGGATCGACAGCTCGGCTCGTTCGACGAAGTGCTTCATCGTCGCCATGCGGGCCGCGTTGACGTCCTCGTCGTAGCGGGACACCTGCTCGATCACTCCCATCAGTGCAGACTCGTCCCGATAGCGCTCCAGATAGAGCCGGTTGGCTCGCCGGATACGGTCGCTCGGCGCTCCGTCGGGCTCGTCCGGTGACTGAACGTCGGACGGCGCCGTCAGGCGCGCCTCTTGCATCTGCGCCACCTCGAGGAAGAGCTCCTCCTTCGAGTCGAAGTAATGGTAGAAGCTGCCCGGAGCCAGGTTCGCCGCTTCGGCGATGTCGACGATACGAGCCTCCAGGAAGCCGTCACGTTCGAAGACGACCTTCGCGGCTTCGACCAGACGCGCCCGCGTCTGCACGCCTTTCGGGGATCGGGGCGTGCCACGGGCGCCACTTCCTTCCGCTCCGGCTCGGGCCGCAGTGGGCACAGTCGCTCCTCTCGTGCTCGCCGCCGCCACGGCAATGGTCGAGTTCTCGATTGCCGGTGACCGGCCGGCTTCCGATTGATCGAAACGGGTACTTTAGTATCGACGTCGAATTCGAATTCTGGGAGTACGAGATGAGAGTGACGGTGCACGACCCGCTGGAGTTCGACGTCCTCGCCCGCGGTCTCGGCTTCACCGAAGGCCCGGCCATCGCACCGAACGGCGCTGTGTACGCCGTCGACATCGACGGGGGTCGGGTGCTGAGGATCGCCGGCGACGCCGTCGCCGTGGTGTCCACTCCGAACGGCGGACCGAACGGGCTGGCGCTCGAGTCCCCGACGACGGCCATCGTGGCGAACAACGGGGGGTTCCTGTGGAGCGAGGTCGAAGGCGGCATCCGGATCCCGATCGACCGGGCCACCCACACCAACGAGCCACCCGGGTTCGCCGGTGGATGGATCGAGCGGGTCGACCTCGTCACCGGCGAGTCGGCCGTGCTCCACCGCGAGTGCGAAGGTCGTTCGCTTCGTGGGCCGAACGACCTGGTCTTCGACGAAGCGGGCGGGCTCTGGTTCACCGATCACGGAAAGGGCCGACGCGCCAGTGTCGACCGCGGCGGGCTGTACTACATCCCGCCAGGCGGATCGCTGGTCCGGGAGATCGCCTTCCCCCTCCTCGGCCCGAACGGTGTCGGCCTGTCCCCCGACGGGCACCGGGTGTACGTGGCCGAGACGCACACGGGGAGGCTGTGGGCGTGGGACCTGGCGGGACCGGGAGAGGTGAGGGCCTCGGGCGATTCGCTCGCCATCCGCCACGGTGGTCGCTGCATCGCTGCCACGCCGTACTCGTTCGACTCCCTCGGCGTCGAGGACGACGGCCGTGTCGTCATCGGCGCCCTGGGCGACGGTCTCGTTGCGATCACGCCCGACGGTCAGGAAGTGGACGTCTACCCGATACCTGGTGACATCACGACGAACATCGCGTTCGGAGGCTCCGACGGCCGTCGAGCCGTGATCACGCTGTCCCGGTCCGGAAGCGTGGTGGAGGCGAGGTGGCCGCGCCCCGGTCTCGTGGTGGGCCCCCTTCGCCGATGACGACGGCCGCCGAACTCCTCCGCAACCGAGCGACGCAAGACGCCCCGGCCTTCATCTTCGAAGACCGCTCGTGGTCGTACCGCGAGTTGATCGAGGAGGCGTGCCGGCGCGCCTCGTTGTTCACTGGCATGCGGGACCAGTCCCGACCGCCGCACGTCGGGGTGCTGCTCGACAACGTCCCCGAGTACCTCTTCTGGCTCGCGGCAGCGGCGCTCTCGGGCACGGTCGTGGTCGGCATCAACTCCACGTACCGCGGCGACCTGCTGGGACAGCTGATCCGCCACACCGAATGCCAGGTCCTCGTCACCTCTGGTGATCAGGCGAGCTTGCTCGGCGGCGTGGACACCCAGGTACCTGCCGACAGGGTGCTCGTCGTTGACGGTGGTGACTACCAGGCCGATCTGGACCGCCACACAGCGGCTCTTCCGGACACACCGGTCGCCGAAGGCGACCTCTTCCTCTTGATCTTCACATCCGGATCGACAGGGCTGCCGAAGGCGGTGCAGTGCACTCAGGGCCGCTTCGGCAGGACGGGTGGCCATGTTGCCAAGGTGGCCGAACTGGGGGCAGGTGACGTCGTGTACTCGCCCTTGCCGTTCTTCCACTCGAGTTCCTTGTTCACGGGCTGGGCCTCGGCGCTCACTGCCGGCATTCCGATGGCCACGCGAGCCCGTTTCTCGGCCTCGGCGACGTTGCCCGATATCCGGCAACACGGCGTGACGATGCTCACGTACACCGGCAAGGTCCTGAACTACATCCTGGCCACACCCGAGCTGCCGGACGACAACGACAACCCGTTGCGGCTCGCCATCGGCAACGAGGCGTCCGAGCGCGACATCCGCGGGTTCGCCCGCCGGTTCGGATGCACCGTCCGGGACAGCTACGGATCGACCGAGGGGATCATCATCATCCGGCGTGACCCCTCCATGCCGAACGGTGCGCTTGGGACGGCCGATCCGAGCGTCAAGGTGCTCAGCGCAGAGACGGGACAGGAATGCCCGACGGTCGAGTTCGGCCCGGACGGTCTCCCGGCGAATCTCGAGGACGCCGTCGGCGAGATCGTCGCGACGGAGCCGACGAGCGGGTTCGAGGGGTACTACAAGAACGAGGCTGCCACCCGCGCTCGCTTTCGCGACGGCGCGTACTGGTCGGGGGACCTGGCGTACCGCGACGGCGACGGGTGGCTGTACTTCGCCGGCCGGTCGAACGAGTGGCTCCGCGTCGACGGTGAGAACTTCGCCGGCGCCCCGGTGGAGTCGATCATCTCCCGGCACCCCGGGGTCCGCTCGGTGGCCGTCTACGCGGTGCCCGACGACCCCGTCGGCGATCGGGTCATGGCGGCGATCGAGCTCGAGGCGGGTTCCGAATTCGACCCGGCGGCGTTCGATGAATTTCTGGAACGGCAAACCGACCTGGGGACGAAGTGGCGGCCGGCCTTCGTGCGTGTGACCCGGGAGCTCCCCAAATTGGCCAGCATGAAGGTCGACAAGCAGCGGCTCCGCCGCGAAGCGTGGCGGGCTGAGACCGTCTTCTGGCGCCCTACGACGACCGGGGGGCTGCGCCCGGTGGACGCCGAGGACCGTGCCCGACTCGACCCGCTCCTCGGCTGAACCCGCCGGCCCCCGTTCCCTCCGGGGACTGCCCGGCCTGCCGGGACAAGGATGATTTCGAAATCGATTTCAAATATGATTCTCTGCGATGCATGGCCGGATCTTCGATTTCGACAACCACTACTACGAGTCGGAGGACGCCCTGACCCGGCATCAGGATGCCTCCCTCGGGACCCGCGGCGTGCGGTGGGCGGAGGTCGACGGTCGCAGGCGCCTGGTGGTGGGAGGGAGGATCAACTCCTACGTCGCCAACCCGACGTTCGACCCGGTTGCCCGGCCCGGTGCCCTCTTCGATTGGTACCGCGGCAACCCGAACCGCGAGACCATCGTCCAGGCCTTCGGGGAGCTCGAACCGATCCGCCGGGAATACCGTGACCGTGACGCCCGGCTGCGCCGCATGGACGAGCAGGGCGTGGGCGGAGCGCTGGTGTTCCCGACGCTCGGGGTTGGACTCGAAGAGGCGCTGCGCGACGACCCCGGGGCGTGCGGTGCGGTGTTCGCCGGGTTCAACCTGTGGCTCGACGAAGACTGGGGGTATCGCTACGAGGGGCGGATCTTCGCCGTGCCGTACATCCCGTTCCTCGACCCGCACGGCGCGCACGCCGAGCTCCGAACCGTCCTCGAACGCGGGGCCCTCGTCGTCAACGTCCGCAACGCCCCGGTTCCCGTGCCGGGCGGGTACCGTTCGCCCTTCGACCCGGCCTACGACGACTTCTGGGGCCTGGCCGAGGAGTCCGGCGTGGTCGTGGCCACACATGCCGGGCTAGACGGCTACGACGCGCTCGTCCAGATGTGGGAGCCGGGCGGCACCGAGAGCTCGCTGTTCCGCTCCCCGCTGCGCGGCGTACTGACCAAGGCGCGCGCGGTGAGCGACTTCTATGGAGCGGCACTCTGCCATCTGCTCTTCGAGCGGTTTCCCGGGCTGCGACTGGCCAGCGTCGAGAATGGGGCGAGCTGGATCCCCGACCTGCTGCACCGCCTCGACGATGCCGCCGATCGCAACCCGGGCCACTTCAAGGATCACCCACGCGACGTGTTCGGCGAGCACGTCTGGGTGACGCCGTTCTGGGAGGACCAGGTGGCCGATCTCCTGGGCGACGTCCGGGTCGACCGGCTCCTCCTCGGATCGGACTGGCCGCACGCCGAGGGCACGCGCCAACCGGCCGAGTTCGTCACCGAGACCCTGGCCGGTCTGCCTGACCAAAGTGTGCAGTGCATCGCCCGTGACAACGCACTCGAGCTGCTCGGCGTCGACGTCGCTTGATGCCGACTGGGCATGACTGAGTCACCGTCGGCGTTCCTCGCCCGTGTGCGTGCGTGGCTCGAGGCCAACGCACCCCGCAAGGGGGAGCCCGGGGACTTCTCCGCCACGCACCTCGTGAGCGCGGACACCCCCGAGGAATACCACCGGCGTGAGCATGAAGCGCTGACGGTCACGACCGCCTGGCAGCGCAAGGTGTTCGAGGCCGGCTTCGCCGGGAGGTCGTGGCCGAGCGAGTACGGCGGTGCTGGGGAACCGCCCTGGCAGGACGAGGTCTTCGTCGAGGAGCAGGCCCGCTACGGGGTTTCGACGAAGATGATCGCCATCGCGCTCGAGATGGTGCCGCCGGTCCTCTTCGAACACGGCACGGCGGAACAACGCGCCGTACACCTCCCGAAGGTGCTCCGGGGCGACGAGAGCTGGTGCCAGCTGCTGTCCGAGCCCGGTGCCGGCTCGGACTTGGCCAGCGTGAGCACCCGCGCCAGCGTCGTGGCCGGCGGCTGGTCGGTCACCGGGCAGAAGGTGTGGACATCCGGAGCCGCAACGGCGGACTTCGCGTTGCTGCTCGCCCGCAGTGAACCGCTCGCCGGCCGGGCAGGGCTGTCCTGTTTCGCGCTCGACATGCGCTCGCCGGGCGTCGAGGTGCGCCCGCTGCGCCAGATGTCGGGTGGCTACCACTTCAACGAGGTCTTCCTCGACGACGTCCATGTCGCCGACCAGGCTTTGATCGGTTCGCCGGGCGGTGGCTGGGCGGTCCTGCGCACCATGCTCTCGAGCGAGCGGGCGGCCATCGGGGGAGGGACGAGCGGGCGGGCGGCCGGTCAGCTCGTCACCTTGGCCCGACGGCTCGGCCGGACCGACGAAGCGATCGTGCGGCAGGTGGTGGCCGCCGCGTACTGCCGCGAGCGGGTGCTCGACCTCCTCCAGGTCCGTGTCAACGCGAGCGCGGGTGTCCCCGCCGGAGGGTCCGTGACCAAGCTCCTCTACTCCGAGCACGCCCGGCGTACGGCCGACGCCGCCATGTGCGTGCTCGGCGCGTCGGCGACGACACCGGACTACCCCGAGTCGGGCCCGTGGGTGGAGCGACTCCTGTTCGCCCCCGGTCTGCGGCTCGGCGGCGGGACGGACGAGATCCAGCGGAACACCATCGCCGAGCGCGGGCTGGGCCTTCCACGGGAGCTGCGGCCATGAGGGCATGGCCGTCCCGGGCACGACAACGGTCTGCCCGGTCTCCGCGATCATCAGCTCACACCCGGACGGAACACGTAAGCTGCATGCACTCGTCGAGGGTTGGTCAGCGGTGCTGCCGCGCGAGCCCGTGAGGACCTGACGTGCCAGGTTCTGCTGAGAGTGGCGCGTGATCGCCGGGTCCGGGCATCGTCGACACGCTGTTCGGCATCTTGAACCTCGACTTCACCCCGAAGTGGTGACGTAGATGCCGCTGGAGATCGGCATCGTGGCTCCACCCAGCGGCGAAGCGGTGAGGCGACTGGAGGACCTCGGAGTCGACTCGCTCTGGGTGGGTGGCCATCTGGCGTCACCCGGCCTGTCGCCCGAACCGATGGTCTGGCTGGCGCGGCTCGCCGAGCAGGCCCGTCGGGTTGCCGTGGGTACGGCCACGCTGGTCCTCCCTTGGTATTCCCCCGCCGTCGCCGCCAAGCAGCTGGCGGACATCGACCGGGCGTCTGGCGGCCGCCTGATCGTCGGGGTCGGAGCCGGTGGCGAGTACCCCGACGACTTCGCCGCGGCCGGCGTGCCGATCGAGGAGCGTTGGACGCGGCTCGACGAGTCGATCGGTCTGCTACGCCGCTTCTGGAGTGGCCGAGCCCGTCGACCACGATGGTCGAAACTTCCGCTACGACGGGTTGCGCATCCATCCCGCTCCGGCACAGGCGGGCGGTCCGCCGATCGTCGTGACAGGACGAAAGCTGGGCGCCATCCGACGTGCCGCGATCCATGGCGACGGTTGGATGCCATACCTGTACTCGGCGGAGCGATACGCGCGTTCGGTGGCCACCATCACCGAGCTGGCGACACGAGGCGGTCGTCGCCTGGACTCCTTTCGGTGGATGGCGTACGTGATGGTGGCCGTGGACGACGACCCGTCGACGGCCCGCCGAACGGCGGCAGAGTTCCTCGGTGGCACCTACGACCAGGACTTCACCCAATTCGTCGAGCGTGTGACCGTCAGCGGGACGCTGGACCAAGCGGTGGAGGGGCTCCGAGCCTTCGTACGGGCTGGAGTACGGCACGTCGTTCTCTTGCCGTGCTCGGCCTCGCGTTCGGACACGTTGGTCCCGTGGCTCCCCGACCTCGTGGCGCAGCTCAGGGAGACGGACGTGGCCGACGGCTGAAGGTCGGCTCCGTCGGCCGAGACCTGTCTAGGTGGAGCTCGGACCGACGTCCATCCGGATCCGGCTGAGCCGGCACGACGTGATGAGCCAGCGCCCCTCACGCTTCTCGTAGGTCTCGTGGTAATGGCCGTAGCCGTGCAGGTGGGTGCCGTCGGGGAACCACAACATGTCCTCCATGGCCCAGACGCCGCTGGCGGACGAGCGTGATTGCAGCGTGATCTCGGGCATGTGGCAGTGGTGCACCGTGACCACGTCTTCGAGGAGTTGCCTGAGCGAGGCGATGAACTCGTCCGCTCCGGACATGACGGTGCCGCCCGAATCCGTCGTGTCCACCGCAACGTCGTCCGCCATGACCCCGCGCATCCCGGACCAGTCCTTGGTGTCCATGGTGCGGCAGTAGCGCGCCTTGAGCTGCTCGATCTGCTGCATGTCGTCCATCACGAGATCCCCTCCCGGCTCGGACGACGCTACCGCCGTCCGAGACCGGCCCTGGTCAGCGCGCCGCTCCCGACTCCGGCGGGACCCGGACCGGACGGAAGTAGTGACCCTGCTCGAGGTCCTCGAGCAAAGTCGGTCCGGTCGGCTCCCAGTCGAGTATCTCGCGGGTCACGACAGCCGTGGCCGGGCTGTCCAGGGAGACGAAGTGGCCGAGGTGGCCGAAGTGCTGCGATGCGTCGGCGGGCGTGACCGAGGTCGTCGGGACGTCGAGGTGGCGGCTCATCACGTCCGCGATCTGCCGGAAGGGGACGCCCTCGTCGCCGACGGCGTGCAGGACCGAGCCGGCAGGGGCCGACTCGACGGCCAGGCGCGTCAGGCGGCCGGCATCGGAGCGGTGCACGGCGGGCCAACGGTTCGCCCCGTCACCCACGAAGCCGGCTATGCCTCGCCGCCGGGCGACGTCGACCAGTGTGGACACGAACCCGTGGTCGCCGTCACCGTGGACGGTCGGGGGGAAACGCAGCACCGACGATCGGACGCCGGTCCCGCGCAGCGACAAGGTGAGCAGGGCGGTGGCCGACCGGCGCCCCGCCGGGTTGGACCGGACCTCGGCGCCGGGCACCAGGCCGTCGTCCTCGGTCGCCACCCGCCCCGCCGTGAGCCCCAACATCCCCGAGGCGAGGACGAAGGGGCGGTCGGAGTCGGCCAGGGCAGCGCCCATGGCCTCGACGGCACGCCGGTCGGCGGCTGCGGCCGCGGCGAAGTCCCCGCTCCACGCCACCTCGTGCTGGAAGGCCAGATGGATCACCCCGTCCGCGGCGGCAGCGGCCCGGGCCAGTCCCTCCGGGTCGTCGAGGTCGCCACGCTGGACGATGGCACCCGCCGCCTCCAGCCGCTGAGCCGACTGCTCGGAGCGGGCCAGGCCGACGACCTCGTGGCCGGCCCCGAGCAGTTCCGGGACGACGGCCGAGCCGATCCAGCCCGATGCGCCGGTGACGAAGACTCTCATGGTGGACCCTCCCGCACAGTGATGTCAGTAACAGTCATCACTGTAGGACTGATGTCAGTAACTGTCAACATTTAGGATGGGCGCATGGGTCGATGGCAACCCGACAGCCGCGGGAGGCTCCAGGAGGCCGCCCTGGCGCTCTACGCGGAGCGGGGGTTCGACCAGACCACGGCCGCCGAGGTCGCCGCCCGCGCCGGCGTGACCGAGCGCACGTTCTTCCGGCACTTCGCGGACAAGCGGGAAGTGCTCTTCGGCGGCTCGGCGCTGTTGAAGGAGCGGATCGTGGCGGGGGTACGCGAGGCCCCTGACCGCTGTGGTCCCCTCGACGCGGTGGCGCGGGGCCTCGATGCCGCGGCCGCCATGCTCGGGGAGTCACGCCGGGACCTCGCCGCGCAGCGCCATGCCGTGATCGTCGCCAATCCCGGGCTGAGAGAGCGCGAATTGGCCAAGCTGGCGGACTATGCGGCCGCGGTTGCCGACACCTTGCGCCGACGGGGTGTCGGCGAGCCCCGGGCGACTCTGGCGGCAGAGGCCGGCATGACTGTGCTGCGCGTCGCGGTCGAGCAGTGGGCGAGCGGAGACGACCTGCGGGATCTCACCGCCGTCATGCAGGATGCCGTGGCCCAGCTGCGGGCGGTGGCGTCGAGCGGTTGATCAGACCTTGCCCAGTGCTCGGAACCACTCCAGCGTGCGGGCCAGGCCCTCGTCGAGGGTGATCGGCTGGTAGCCCAGCCGCTGGTACGTCTTGGTGTCCTCGAGCCGCGTGCGGCCCGGGCTGGCCAGCGCCGCCTTCTTGGCGATGGCGATCAGGGTGGGGCCGAAGACCTCCAGCAGTTCGGGGTCGTCGGAGGGTTCGACGTCGACCACCTCGCGGTCGAGCCCGGCCAGCCTGCACATCCTGGTACAGGCGTCGGCCGTGCTGACGACGTCCTCGGGCCGGCCGTCCAGCATGTAGCGCTCCCCGGAGACACCCTTGTCCAGGGCGAGGATGCACCCGCGGGCGATGTCCTCGGCGAAGACCCAGCTGACCGGGAACTTGAGATACCGCTCGATACGGCCACGGGCCGCCGACAGCAGGACCCGGTTGAAGCTGGTCGCCCCGAGCGCGTTGCTGGCCACTGGGGAGGTCCCGAAGATGGCGCCGGGGTGCGTGCTGACCACGTCGCGGCCTGCCTCGGCACGCGCCATCGCATCGAGGAAGGCCGCCATCTTGGTCACCGTGTAGGGATCCTGGCTGGGCCGCTTCATGACGGGCGCATCCTCGCGGTCGAGCCCGCCGGTGACGTCGAAGAAGGTGCCCGTGCTCACCGCGACGACGCGGCGCAGGTCGGCCGCCTCGGCCGCGTCGAGCACGTTCTTGGTCCCGCCGACGTTCACCGCCTCGAAGTCGGCCATGTTCTGGCTCGCCCCACCCAACAGCGCCGCGCAGTGGATGGCGGCGTCGGCGCCCCGGGCCGCCCCGAGCACCACCTCGGCATCGGTGACGTCACCCGTCACGATCTCGACCCCGAGCTCGGCCAGAGGGCGGGTGTCGGCGGTGGCGCGGGCCAGGGCGCGCACCGTGTCGCCGCGCTCGACCAGGAGCTTGCAGATGTTGGCGCCGGCCAGACCGGTGGCCCCGGTCACCAGGACCGTGTCGCTCATGGCGCGTTCACGTGGCAGCGCGCACGGGCGGTTCCTCCAAGGCCGAGTCCACCTGGTCCGGGCTGTAGGCGATGACCGGGGCACCCTGCCCGAAGACGTCGAGTGTGTGGATGAACCGGTGCAGGCCCATGGAGTTGGCGCAGGCGAATCCCAGCTCGATGATCTGCGCCGCCGTGAAGTGCTCTCCCAGCCGGCGGTAGAAGTCGTCGTCGATGGCGTGGTGATCGGCCGAGAGCAGGTCGAGGAACTCGACGGCCAACCGCTCCTGCTCGTTGAGGTCGGCGCCTCCCGGGGAAATCAGGCAGGCCACGTCGTCCTCAGTGATGGAGTCGTGCTTGCGCGACTGCATGCAAGGCTGGCACTCCCCGAGCTGGGCGCTCCTGATCCGTAGCAGCTCGAGGATGCGGCCGCCGAGGAGGGACTGGTTGCCCCAGGTGGTCCGCGCCGCGTTCGTCATCATGATCTGCGACGATTTGTAGGCGAAGATCTGGAGCGGCACCGGTGTGGCGTAGAGACCTTCGGCCACGCCCTCCTCGATGACGCGACGTGGCTCCGCCGCCATCTCTTCCAGCGGAATCGGCTCGATCCTCGGCACACAACCCCCTGACCGCCGCCGCGGCGCACAGATGCCCCGGCGACCTCGCTCGCTCTCTGACCTCCGTACTGTAACGTCGGCCGCCGTGGCGATCGACCCCAGCTCCGTCTTGTTGACCGACCGGGTCGCGGTGGTGACCGGTGGAGGGTCCGGGATCGGCCGGGGCATCGCACGGGGCTTCGCTGCATTCGGCGCCAAGGTGGCGATCTGGGAGCGCGACCCCGACACCGCCGCCGCGGCGGGCGAGGAGGTGGGCGGCCTCGGTCTGGCCACCGACGTGCGCGACGCCGGCCAGGTGGACGCCGCCCTCGAACGGACGGTGGCCGAGCTGGGACCGGTGAGCATCCTGGTGAACAACGCCGGGGGCGTCTTCAACTCACCGTTGCTCGAGACCTCTGAGAACGGGTGGGACGCGCTGTACCGCTCCAACCTCAAGCACGTGATCCTGTGCACCCAGCGGGTCGCCCGGGTCATGGTGGCGCACGAGACGGGCGGCAGCATCGTCAGCGTGACGTCCATCGAGGGGGTGCGTGCCGCGCCGGGGTACGCCGCCTACGCGGCGGCCAAGGCCGGCGTGATCAACTACACCAAGACGGCGGCGCTCGAGCTGGCGCCCTACGGGATCCGGGTCAACGCGCTTGCGCCCGACATCACGATGACCGAGGGGATGGCCGCCGTGGCCCCGGAGGGTGCCGAGGCGGGGTTCGGGTTCACCGTGCCCATGGGCCGGGCCGGCCACGTCGACGAGATGGCGGGAGCCGCCGTCTTCCTGGCCGGCAGCCTGTCGAGCTACATCACCGGGCAGACCATCCATGTCGACGGTGGGACGCAGGCCGCCAGCGGCTGGTACCACCACCCCGAGACCGCCGCCTACGTCCTGGGTCCTTCCTGACCCGTCCGGGCCCAGGGAGCGCGATCAGTCGTCGCGGCCGATGCCGACGTGCGCCGACATGCCGCCGTCGACGGCGAGCATCTGGCCGGTGACGTAGCGGGACGCCTCCGACGCCAGGAACACCACCACTTCGGCGACGTCTGCGGGTTGGCCGACGTACGGGGTCAGGGTGGCCCGCCCGAGCGAGGCGACGGTGGCCTCGTCGAGGTGGGCACGCACGGCGTCGGTGACCACGAGTCCCGGGAGGATGGTGTTGGCCCGGATTCCCCGCTTGCCGTGGCTCGTCGCGACGTACATGGTGAGCGCGTTGACGCCGGCCTTCGAGACCCCGTATGCGGTCCGGGTGCGGTCCCCTTTCAGCGAGGCTCCCGAGGACATGTTGATGATGGAGCCGCCGCCCCCTCCCACCATGACCGGCACGGCGTGCTTGCACATGAGCATCTGGCTGCTGAGGTTGACGGCGATGGTCCGCTCCCAGACGTCGAGCGACAGGTCCGTCACCGCAGTGTCGGAGCTGAGGAACTCCGAGTCCGTGAGCGCAGCGTTGTTGTGGAGCACGTCGAGCCGGCCGAAGCGCGACGCCGCCGCGTCGATCGCTGCGGCGGCTTGTGACTCGACGGAGAGATCGGCCGCGAACGCCACCGCGGTCCGTCCGTCTGCCTCGATGCCCGCCACCGCCGACGCCGCGGCCGCTTCGTCGACGTCCACGACCAGGACGGCCGCGCCCTCCCGGGCCAGGGCACGTGCGCTGGCCCGCCCGATGCCCCCGCCACCGCCGGTGACGATGGCCACCTTGCCCTCGAGGCACCCCACGGCCTCTCCTTCCGGCTCCGGGCGACCCGGAGCTCCTCGATTCGCTCGGTCAGGCACCGACCTCGGACGTGCTCGGCTCGTCAGCCCGGTCCGAGTACCGACGAGTCGCCCAGCTCGATGGTGACGTCGAACTCGCGCTTGGCGATACGCCATCCCTGCTCGGTGCGGACGAAGGCGTCACGGTAGTTCCCGAGGCACTCGTACGTCAGGTGCGAGCGTCCGCCGGCACCCACGTGGAAGACCCGCGCCTTGCAGTCCGAGGCGGCCCGGTCACCGTCGACCAGGATCTCGTGGTTGCTCAGGAGATGCTGCGAAGGCCCACATCCTCCGAGGAAGCGCCGGACGAACTCGATGACGGCGCGCCGGCCTGCGACGCCATATCCAAGGGCGTCGTCCGTGAAGACGTCGTGCAGGGCGTCCCAGTCCCGCCGATCGTACGCACCCGCGCACGTGACGAGCACGGCGATGATCGCCTGCCGCTCTGCCGCGTCCGGATGGGTCATGCTTGGAGCGTAGCGAGGCGCTCAGTCACGAGCCGTACTCGTCGCGCCGGCGCACCCAGAATTGCGGGTCGTCCTTCGGCTCGTCGCGGCCCTTGGGGACCAGATCGAGGATCTGATATGTCCCGTTGATCATGTCGATGCCCCTGGCGTACGTGGAGTACGTGCGGAAGATCGTCCCCGCCGGGTCCTTGAAGAACACGCTGAGGCCCTCGCGGTCGGCGAGGCCCGGAGCGGCGGTGCCGAAGTTGTAGACCGGCTCGTCGATCGATCCGGGAGCGAAGGAGACCCCGAGGTCGTCGTTGAAGTCCGTGCCGGCGGACGAGACCCACGGGAATGTCCACCCCATCCGGCGCTCGTAGTCGGCGATCTTCGCCAGCGGCGCCCTCGACACGGCCACGAAGGACACGTCGCGTGCCGCGGAGGTGGACGTCGGCGCCGTCGAAGTTGTCGGCCCAGAACGAGCAGTGAGGGCAGCCGGCGTCCCACTCCGGCGCGAACATGAAGTGGTAGACGACCAGCTGGCTGGCCTCGCCGAACAGGTCGGCCAGGGTCAGCCGGCCGGCCGGGCCTTCGAAGACGTAGTCCTTCTCCATGCGCTCCCAGGGGAGGGCGCGCCGCGCGCGCGCCAGTTGGTCTCGGGACCGGGTGAACGCCTTCTCCTCGGAGAGCAGGGCTTCGCGGGCCCGGACCCAGTCCTCGTGGCTCACGACGTGGTGGTTGTCCATGTGTAGTTCCCTCCTTGGGACGAGACTCACATCCAGGGTTCGTCGGCCAAGCCGAGGTCGGGCCAGGGTCCTGCGGCGATCGGCTGGCAGTTTCCCCATCCCACGCCGCCACCGACCGGGTCGCGCACGAGGACGGCGGTGTCGCGGATCTGGTGCAATCGGCGGGCGGCTTCGGGCGTGCGGCAGTCCTCGATGCATTCGCCGTCGACATGCAGCTCGCCGCGCCATTCACCATGGTGATGACCGTCGAAGCCGAAGTACAGGCCGGCACCGAGGTGGACGCCGGTGTCTCCCAGCACCTCGAGCTCGATGGGACGGTCGGTGCCGTCGGCCATCCGTGCGGTCACGCGGCCGCCGAGGAGCCGGCGGTTCAGCGAGTCGAACCGAAGCTCGGGGACGAGGTCGACGATCTGCTCGACGGTTCCGTCCGGATGTTCGACGCTGGCGATGACCGACTTGCGGGCGAAACCCGGGGCCTGGGCCAACGTGAAGTGCAGGTGGAGCGCGTAGCGAGACCCGTCGGACCGTTCCAGGAGCGCCGGGCACCAGATCATCATGAACCCGACCCCCGCGGGGAACGCCGACGTCGCGGGCCGGTCTGCGGGTGGCGGGCCGACGTCGTAGCGCACCCCCCACGAGTGGTCCCGGGTCGATACCCACGAAGCCGCGTCGACCACGGTGCGACGGCCGTCGACCTCGACCCAGCCGCTGGCCACGCCGGTCTGGTGGTAGCGGACGAGCTCAGCCGAGATGCGGAAGTGGTCGCGCATGTGCGTCCGCTCCTCCAGGTTCGCTGGGACCACACCTTCGAACTCGACGTCGAAGCAGATCGGCTGTACGTCGTTCTTCTCGAGAGCGAACCGGATCCGCCGCATGGGCTCGATCACCTCGTAGTGGATCGGCCCGGCCACCGTCGCCTCGGCGGCTGTGGAGAGGTTGCGGCTCGCCCGCACCGTCCATTGGGTCGGACCGCGGCTCACGGCCGCATAGGCGTCGAATACGTTGCGGTTGGCGTACTTCCCGAGCCCGAAGCCAATCTGGAGGCTGCCGTCTCGCGCCATCGCCATGGCGCACACCTTCTCCGCCCACGCCGGGTCACTCGTGCCGACCACCGCGAAGGTGTCACTGATCTGGTGTGTGAGGCTCTCGTCAGCGGCGGTGAGCGGGCCGATCGGATTGGGCATCGGTGTTCGCCTCCGGTTCGACCCCGGGCTCGGTGCGGGCCCGGGGAGGAGTGCCGCCACCGTAGTTCGGGCGTGATCCTCCGTCCCGGGGTAGGCGGCGAGGTCGCGCCACAGCGGGAGCCGCCACGGAGGCTCCACGGGACTCCGGGCGGTCGGGGCGGCGACGCGTGCGGCGTGGGGGACGTCCGACGGCTAACTTCGGTCGGCGCCCGCCGGACTCGTGGTGCCGGGGGCCGAGGAGGGGCGTGGTGTCCGGTCGGCACCCAGACGACGAATTCCATCCGCCGACCAGCGACGACCCCTACTGGACCGAGACCTGCTGGTTCACCTTCACCGTCCCCGAGCGGCGGTTGTCCGGGCAGTTGTACCCGTTCTTCCGGACCAATCAGCGGGTGCTCTCGGCCGGTGTGTTCTTCTGGGACGACCTGGGCGCCACGCTCGCCGACGCCCGCTATGCCCGCCAGTTCTGGCACCTTCCGATACCCGACGAGCCGCTCTCCGACATCCGGCTTGCCAACGGCATCGCCTACCGTTGCCTCGACCCGCAACGCCGCTGGGAACTCGCATACGACGACCCGGACACCGACGACTCCGAGCTCGGCGTCTCGGTGCGCCTCACGTTCACGGCGGTGGCGGAGCCGAACTATCTCGGTGACTCACACCTCGATCAACCGGGTCGCTATCAGGGCGTCGTGTGTCTCTTCGGCGAGGAGATCGCCGTCGACGCGTTCGGGTTCCGCGACCGCTCCTGGGGACCTCGGTCGCAGTTCGGGCTGGGTATCCACGGCACTTCGTCGCCGCGCGGCGGATACAGCTACGCCACGGCGTCGGACCGCGACGCCTTCCACGCCATCACGATGGACTTCGGTGACGACTGCCTCGCCATTCACGGCTACGTGCTGCGGGACGGCATCTGGTCGAAGGTGGCCTCCGGGTCGCGGGTGGTGACCAGGAGGCACGAGCCGAGCGGCCATCCGGCTGCGGTCGTCCTCGACCTCACGGACGAGCTCGGGCGACGAGTGCACGCTGAAGGGCGGAGTCTCAACGGCCTCGGGTTCTTCCTCAACCCCAACCTCTACACCGTGAACTGCTTGACTGAGTGGACCTTCGACGGCATCTCCGCCTACGGCGAGGACCACGACAACTGGAGTGCCGCCGGCATCCGGCGGTTCCTGCGCGATCGACGACATCCCAGAAGGGGGAGCCCATGACCACGAGCGACGAACCCGTCTCCACTGAGCGCCCACAGACCTCGACGCGGGACTACGAGGTGCTGCGAACCGCGCTCGAGGCCTGGCTCGTCGAACGGCTCCCTGGGGCCGTGATCAGTGAGCTCGTGGTCCCGCAGAGCAACGGCATGTCCTCGGAGACGGTGCTCTTCGATGTCGCCGTCGCGGGTGAGGAGGAGCCGCGCCGGCTGGTGGCTCGCATCGCCCCTGATCCCGCGGCCGACCCGGTCTTCCCGGTGTACGACATGGAGCGCCAGTTCAAGACCATGCAGATGGTGGCCGAGCACACTCGGGTCCCCGTTCCGGCGGTGCTGTGGCTCGAGACCGACACGCGCCCCATCGGCGCCCCTTTCTTCGTCATGGAGCGGGTCGATGGCGTCGTCCCGCCCGACGTCATGCCGTACACCTTCGGGGACAATTGGTTCTTCGACGCCACCATCGAGGAGCAGGCCCGCCTGGAGCGCAACGCCATCGAGGTCCTGGCAGCGCTGCACTCGCTTCCGGCGGAAGGTCCGGCACGGTTCCTGGCCGAAGGGGGCGACGGGAGTCATCTCCGGCGCCATGTCGAAGGGCAGCAGGACTACTACGAATGGGTGGCCGGTGACGGCACACGCTCTCCGCTGATCGAACGTGGTTTCGAATGGCTCCGGGAGCACTGGCCCGAGGAGGAGGGCGAGCCGGTGTTCAGCTGGGGCGACGCCCGCATCGGCAACATGATGTTCCGTGACTTCTCGCCAGTGGCGGTGCTCGACTGGGAGATGGCATCCATCGGTCCACGTGAGATCGACATCGGCTGGATGATCTACATCCACCGCTTCTTCCAGGACCTCGTGGAGGACCTCGGGATGGCCGGGATGCCGCACGTCCTACGTCGCGACACGGTGGCTGCCTACTACGAGGAGCTCACTGGATATGCACCGCGAGATCTCGACTTCTACACGACCTATGCCGCCCTGCGACACGGCATCGTGATGTTCCGCATCGCTCGGCGTGCCGCCACCTTCGGTGAGGCGGAGATGCCGGAGGATCCCGACCAGGCCATCCTTCATCACGCGCATCTGCGCGACCTCCTCGACGAGCGCTACTGGGCGAACGTGAAGTGACACGCGCACCCGGGGGACACCCAGCGTCCGCATGCACCACGTGAAGATGGAGGAGTCATGAGCACCGCAGCCCAACGTCTCGACCGCGATGCCCTGGCCGCCCAGGCGGTCGAGGCCACCGGTCTCGAGGACTTCGGCGAGCCGTCGTGGCAGGAGAGCCTGGACCGCCTGCTCGAAGACCTCCGGACCGAGGCCCGGCTCAGCGAGATAGGCGTCGAGGTCGTGGCGCTCGAGGTGTTCGAGTACCTGTCGAACCGACTCGGCATCGTGGGGTACGGCAGCGAGCACCCGGAGGTGGCCGCGGCGCCCATCAACAGGCCGATCGTGATCGTGGGCCAACCGCGGACGGGCACGACGATCCTCTACGACCTCCTGGCCCAGGACCCCGGTCTCCGAGTGCCCCTCACGTGGGAAGTCGACACACCGGTGCCGCCGCCCGAGCCCGCCACCTACGAGACGGACCCGCGCATCGAGGCCAGCCAGGCGCGCCTGGATATGGCGAGCACGCTGGTTCCCGACCTCCTCGCCTTTCACCCGATGGGTGCCCGCCTGGCGCAGGAGTGCGTGCGGATCACGGCAGGGGATTTCCGCAGCATGATCTTCCCGACCCAGTACAGGGTGCCGCACTACGACCGCTGGCTGTTGGACGAGGCCGACATGGCACCGGCCTACCGCTGGCACCGCCGATTCCTCCAGCACCTCCAGGCGAACGAGCTTCCCCAGCAATGGCTCGTGAAGTCCCCGGCGCACCTCTGGCATCTCGGTGCCCTCCTGGGCGAGTACCACGACGCCACCATCATCGTGACCCACCGCGACCCGTTGAAGGTCATTGCATCCGTCACGGCGCTCACGGCCGTCCTCCGGCGCCTGGCGAGCGACGAGATCTCACTGCCCGAGATCGCCGCCGGCTTCGCTCACGACATCTTCTTGGGTCTCGACCGCCTGATGGCCGCTTGCGACGCCGGCGTCGTCCCCTCACGCCAGATGATCAACGTCCAGTTCGAGGCCTTCGTCCGCGACCCGATGGCAACAGTCGAGTCGGTGTACGCCCAACTCGACCGTGAGCTCACGGGTGCGACGCGCCGGCGGATGGAAGATTTCCTCGAGTCGCATCCCGGCGACGGCGGCGGTGCCGGGAGTCGTTACAGCTTCGGCGACACGGAGCTCGACGCCGAAGAGCTCCGGGAGCGGTCGGCCGCCTACCAGGACCGGTTCGGAGTCAACTCCGAGCCCGTCCGGTAGGCCGGGAAGGGACGCCGCGACCCACCGAGCGGCCCGAACGACCCGAACGACCCGAACGACCAGAACGACGTCAGCCCGGTCGGGCCGCCACCGATCACCACCGCACGCGCCACCGCGTCTCGCGTCGAACTGTCGGGCGCCGGATCGCCAGGGGGAACGGTAGCCAAGTCCGTTAGTCTCCGCTCATGATCGTCTTCCTGCACGGAGTACCCGAGACAAGTGCGCTGTGGGACAAGGTCCGCGCCGAGATCGCGGGCGACTCGGTCGCCCTGGCCCTGCCCGGGTTCGGCTGCCCCCGGCCCGACGGGTTCGGGGCCTCGAAGGACGACTACGTCGCCTGGGTGGTCGGCGAGCTCGACAGGTTCGAGGGTCCGATCGACCTCGTCGGACACGACTGGGGCGCCGGGATCACGTACCGAGTGGCCACGGCGTACGGGAACCGGCTGCGATCGTGGGTGGCCGACGTCGCAAACGTGTTGCACCCCGACTACGTCTGGCACGATTTCGCGCAGATCTGGCAGACGCCCGAAGAGGGTGAGCAGTTCTTCGTCGATCAGATGGCCGCACCCATCGACGCCCAAGCCGGAATCTTCGAGATGTGGGGCGTGTCGCACGAGGACGCGGTCTCGTTGGCTGAGACGACCGACGACACCATGGCGTCGTGCATCCTCGACCTCTACCGCTCCGCCGTGCCGAATGCGTACAGCGACTGGAAGGACGCCTTCGGGCCCACCGCTGCCCCGGGCCTCGTGGTCCATCCGACCGACGACCCGTTCGGTGACGAAGAGAAGTCGCGTCAGGTGGCAGAGATGCTCGGCGCCCGACATGCCACGCTGGAAGGGGCCGGTCACTGGTGGGCGTTGCAGGCACCGGAGCCGGCCGTAGCGCTGATCACCGGGTTCCAGACATCCCTGGGCTGAGACGTCCGTCGGAACCGGCCGGGTCTTCCATGGAGCACTGCGGGCTCCGGCTCGGGTCGTCCGTCGGTCCGTTTGTGGGCTGCATCGATGCTGCGCTCCTGCGGGCGTTCGCGACGGCGACCGCCGACCGGTCGCCCCGGGTGCGCGACGGCAGTGTTGTCCCCGCGGCCGCCATGGTCACGCAGTTGTGGGAGGCGCAGGAGGCCGGACGCGCCGCGCTCGTCCCGTCGGAGTTCCAGGCCGCGGCCACGGGAGGAGTCCACGGTGAGCACGACCTCGTCCTGCACCGTCCGGTCGAGCCGGGCGAACCGCTGCGGACGTGGGTCGAGGGTGTCGGGACCCGCCCGGCCGGGAGCAACTCGCTCGTCGTCCTCTCCTACCGGACGTTCGACGTCCACGGCGAGCTCGTCGCCGAGCAGTGGTGGACCACCGTGTGGTTGGGAGCCGGCTGCGAGAGATCAGGTGAGCCGGCGCCAGACCACGTGTTCCCGGATGCCGCCCGCGAGCGGCCGCTCGGCAGTTGGCACACCGTGGTCGACGACGACATGGCCAGACGCTACGCCCAGGTGTCGGGTGACTGGTCCGCACACCACTTCGACGAGGAGGCGGCGCGCCGCAGCGGCGCAGAGGGACCGTTCCTCCACGGGCTGTGCGCCATGGCACTATGCGCGCAGGGCCTCGTCGAACTGGTGGCGGAGGGGGATCCCGAACGGCTGGCCCGTGTGGCTGTCCGGTTCGCCAAGCCGGTGTTGGTGGGGGAGGGGCTGGACGTGCAGCTCTATGATGCCGGGCCTCTGGGCTTCGCGTTCGAGGCCCGATCCGGGGGGGCAGAGGTGATCACACAAGGCCGTGCCGAGCTGAGATGACGAGTCGCAACCCGCACGCCGGTCAGCCCTTCGACACCCCCGACGACGAGATCGCTCGGGCATTGCTCGACGTGAGCGTCCCCACCCTGATGCTCTCGCTCGTGCACATGTCAGGCGATCCCGAACTGATCCGCGGCCGGCTCCGCCCGGCGGGTCTGTTCCTCAACGAGGTCCAGGGTTACATGTCCGAGGACGACAAGGCCGAGGTCCGGAGCCTGGCACTTGACGTCATCCGGGACTACCGCGACCGGGGTTGCCCGGAGCCCGAGCCGGTCGCACCCGTGCTCCTCCACGAGATGATGAACTGGCTGGTTTGCGAGCAGGTGCCTGACGAGTACGTCCCCATGCTCATGGAGGAGATGGAGCTCGACGGCGCCGACGCCCGGACGGTGCCGGTCTCGGCGGGGCGCACGGCTCGGGAGGCCTTCCCGGTGGCGGTCATCGGGTGCGGGGAGTCGGGGCTGTTGGCCGGCGTCCGGCTCAAGGAGGCCGGGATCCCCTTCACCATCTTCGAGAAGAACGCAGGGGTGGGCGGCACCTGGTGGGAGAACACCTATCCGGGCGCCCGGGTCGATGTGGGCAACCACTTCTACTGCTACAGCTTCGAGCCCAGCGACCACTGGACCGAGTACTTCGCGCAGCAGCCCGAGCTCCAGGCCTACTTCGAGTCGGTCATGCACAAGTACGGGGTTACCCCGCACGTCCGGTTCGGCACAGAGGTGGTGGGGGCGAGCTGGGACGACCGTTCGGCGACGTGGACGGTGCGGGCCCGCACCGCGGACGGTGCCGAGGAGGCTGTCGTCGCACGCGCGCTCATCAGTGCGGTGGGCCAGCTCAACCGGCCTCACATGCCCGCGATCGATGGCCAGGACAGCTTCGCGGGGCCCGCCTTCCACTCTGCCCGGTGGGATCACTCGGTTGACCTGGCTGGTGCGAGGGTGGCGATGATCGGCGCCGGCGCGAGCGGGTTCCAGATCGCCCCGGCGATCGCCGGCGACGTGGCGCAGCTGACGGTCTTCCAGCGCACGGCCCAGTGGATGTTCCCCAACCCCAACTACCACGAGAAGGTGGGATCGGGCGTGCGGTGGGCCCTGCGCCACCTGCCGTTCTACGGGCGCTGGTACCGCTTCTTGATCCTGTGGCCGGGCTGCGACAAGGGCCTCGAGGCGGCGCGGGTCGACCCGGAGTACCCCGACCAGCAGCGCGCCGTCAGCGAGCACAACGAAGCCACCCGGCAGATCTTCACCGACTGGATCCTCGGCCAGATCGGGGACGACCCCGAACTGGCGGCCAAGGTTGTGCCCGACTACCCGGCCACCGGCAAGCGCACCCTGCAGGACAACGGCAGCTGGCTGCGCACCCTCACGAGGGCCAACGTGGAGCTGGTGCGGACCGGGATCGACCACATCGAGCCGGATGCCGTGGTGACGGTGGACGGTGCCCGGCATGCGGCGGACATCCTGGTCTACGCCACTGGTTTCATGGCCACCCGCATGTTGTGGCCGATGGAGATCACCGGTCGCCACGGGGTCGACCTGCGTGCCATGTGGGGGGAGCGCCCGCGGCGTACCTGGGGATGACCGTGCCCGGCTTTCCGAATTTCTTCTGCATGTACGGCCCGGGTACCAACCTGGCGCACGGCGGCAGCCTCATCTTCCACTCGGAATGCCAGATGCGCTACATCCTTCAGTGCATCGAGACACTGGTGGACGGCGGCCACCGGGCCATGGAGCCACGGCAGGAGCGCTACGACGAATGGCACGAACGATCGCAGCGCGAGCTCGCCGGGTTGGTGTGGGCGCAACCCTCCGTCCGGCACTCGTTCTTCAAGAACGCCGATGGTGAGATCCACGGGCTCAGCCCATGGCGGCTGGTCGACTACTGGCGGTGGACCAAGGAGGTCGACCCGGTGGACTACGTCATCGAGTGAGGTCCTAGCTTCCGGCCATGATCGTGGCGAGCTGCTGCGGTGTGAACTGCACCGTGTTCTTCGGGTTGCAGTTCCAGATGGACTGGGTGGGTTGGGTCACCGACTTGGCGTAGACCCAGCCGTGCGTCGTGGCCTGGAGGAGGGCGAAGCATGGTCCGGGGACAGGGTTGTGGTTGCCCATGGCCAGCGTCGCCTGCGGAGCCTCGATGCCCCCGGCGGTCCAGTTCTTCGTCGCCGCGGCGTTGTTCAGCACGCACGAGACCGTGAGGGCGGCGCCGCAGGCGGACGCCGACTTGGCCCACAGCAACCAGGCCTCCGCGGCCTCCTCGTCGTCGAAGTTGACCGCAGAGCCCTTGGCGTAGGTGTGCATGACCTGGAGCAGCTGCTCGGTGCCCGGGCTCTGGGAGGCCATCTCGAGGGGCCACCAGTTCGTCGCCACGTACAGGGGCGGCAGGTGAAGTCCGGCCATGGCCTTGATGGTGGCCTGGTTGTAGAACTGCACCCCGGCGATGAGGAAGGCCGGGTTGTACCCGGTGGTGTTCATGGCCTGCAGGTACGGGCCGAGGTTCCCGGTGTCCGACGGCCACACCGCCTGGTACCCGCCGGTGGCCAGTTGCTGGACGTAGGGCGTCCAGTCGTTGACCGTGATGGGCGCGACTTGGAACGCCTTGACGTTCCATCCCAAGTCGGTCGCGGCAGCCGCGTACTTGTGCTCGGGCTCGAGGACGTTCGGGTTGTTCGCCGACCCGAAGGCGGCGTTCTTGACCGCCTGGGGATACTTCTTGGCCAGCGTGGCGAACCAGCCGGCGTTCTGGTACTTGGGGTTGGTGTTCGACGGGTTCACCTGCAGCGGGGCCGTCGCGGCGGCATCGGAGACCACGTATCCGGAGATCTCGCCCAGCCCGCAGCCCACCCTGACGGGGGTGCTCTGACCATCGAAAACCAGACCGCCACCCACGGCCATGAAGTCGCTCTGGCACGCCTCGTTGGTCACCTGGGCCGAGTTGAACAGCGCGGCGTCCTTGTTGTCGATGACGATGTGGCGCCCGTTGATACCCCCAGCGGCGTTGCACCAGGCGGCGAAGGCGTTGGAGAACTCGACGAACTCCTTCTCGAGCCCGGGGACGACCGAGTTGGACTGGTCGTTGAACACGGCGATGTGGATCGCATTGGGCCCGACGCCGCGCACCGACGACGACCCGCCGGCGCCGGACTCGCAGATCCTGCCGACACCGGCCCACTGGCCGTTGGTGGGCGGACCCGAGGCCCCGGCGACCGAGGCGGGCGACGCCGACACCAGCCCGACGAGGGTGCCCGTGAGCAATGCCGTGGCTACCGACAGGGACAGCGCCGCGCGCCGCCCTTCTGCGAAGGATTTCCGCAAGGCCATCTGATCCTCCCCGTGGCCGTACGAGCGGCCGTGCCCCCCGGCCGTTTGATCGGCCGCGCGGTTCAATTGAAGCAGAGTCGAGAGCCCGGCGGGGGGCGGTTCCGGGTCCGAGGGACGTGCCGACGAGCACGACGAGCACTTCGATCGCAGCAGGCACCGTGTCGGGAGTCGGTATCTTGTGCCCACCATCGGCCGCAAGCGACGGGGGCACACCATGGATCGTGCACAGTTGGAGCACTTGTTCGACATGTCGGGACGCGTGGTCGTGGTGACCGGAGGCACCCGTGGCATCGGCCGGGCGCTCGCTGAGGGGTACGTCGCCGCCGGCGCCAAGGTCGCCGTCGCCAGCCGCAAGCCCGAGGCCTGCGCGGAGGCGGCCGCCTCGCTGCGCGCCCAGGGCGGTGACGTGATCGGCGTTCCCACGCACACGGGCGATCTCGACTCGCTGAAGTCGCTCGTCGGTACCACGGTGGACGAGTTCGGCGGAATCGACGTGGTGGTGAACAATGCGGCGAACGCGCTGACGCAGCCGCTCGGCTCCTTCACACCCGACGCGTGGCAGAAGTCGTTCGACGTCAACCTGCGGGGCCCGGTCTTCCTGGTGCAAGAAGCCCTGCCCTACCTCAAGGAGAGCGAGCACGCGGCCGTGCTCAACATGATCTCCGCCGGTGCGTTCCTCTTCTCCGCCTGGACCTCCATCTATTCCGCCGGGAAGGCGGCCCTGATGTCGTTCACGCGGGGCATGGCGGCGGACTTCGCGCCGTTCGGCATCAGGGTGAACGCCTTGGCGCCCGGGTCGATCGACACGGACATGGTGCGCAACAACCCTCCCGAGGTCCAGGCCCGGCTCGGGGCGGCTTCGTTGATGGGCCGCATCGCCTCGCCCGAGGAGATCGTCGGGCCCGCCCTGCTCCTCACCTCCGACGCGGGCAGTTACATCACGGGCCAGGTGCTCCTGGTCGACGGCGGCCTCGTCCCCCACTGAGCGTCGGGAGACGGCTGTCGGGCCCGCGCCACGGACGTTCCGCCGCGGGCCGTGGTAGCGTCAGCCCCGCCGAACAGGCAGCAGTACCGCACGTGTGGGGAAGCCGGTGAGAGTCCGGCGCTGGTCCGCAACCGTGAGCGGTGCACCCTGATGGGTGACGCCGCGTAGCCGGGATGCCACGACGTACGGGTGAGTTCCCATCAGTCGAGACACATGGACTGGGGCTCGGGTGCGACCCCAGTGGCGTTTTCCGGGCCGGAGTCCGGGAAAGCGAGCATCCATGCACACCGTCCCCCTCTTCGTCCGGCGCTTTGTCGCGTCGACCGCCGCTGCATCGACGATCGCCCTGGCCGGCGTCGGTATCGGCGCCGGCACCTCCGGAGCATCGACACCGACGACCGTGCCGCAGGTCTCGGTCGCACGGGCCGCGGCGCAATGGTTGTCCGCGCAATTCACCCCCCAGGGGTACCTCCCCGGCAGCATGCCCGGCTCGGCGCAGTACTCCGAGACGGCGAGCTCGCTGCTCGCCCTGGCCTCGGCGAATGTGGACCTGCCACTCGCCCGCACGGGTCTGGCCTACTTGGAGGCCAATACGGGCGCGTACGTCACGGTGGACGGGGGTGACGGTCCGGGGCAGCTCTCCCTCTTGATCCTCGTCGCCCACGCCCTGGGGGCGGATCCGACGAAGTTCGGCGGATCGAACCTGGTGAGCCGTCTGCTCGCCACCGAGCAGACCACGGGCCCGAACGCTGGTCGCTTCGGCACCGACACGCAGGTGGCCGACTTCAACAGCGGGCCCTACGACCAGGGCCTCGCCCTCGTCGCGTTGAAGGCCGCCGGTGTCACCGCGAACCAGGCCGCTTCGACCTGGCTGGTGGCGGCCCAGTGCACCGATGGGGGCTGGACCGCACCCGACTCCGTCAGCAATCCCTGCAACGGCGACCCGGCCCAGTTCCTCGGTCCCGACACCAACACCACCGCGCTCGCCCTGGAGGGCCTCGTCGCACAAGGCGCTCTCACGCCCACCGTGCAGACGAGAGCACTCGGGTTCCTCCAGGCCGGGCAGAACGCCGACGGCGGATGGGCCTATGACCCCAACGCACCGGACAACCAGCAGACCAGTGACCCCAACTCGACGTCGCTCGTGATGCAGGCGCTGCTGGCCCTCGGGCGCTCGCCGGATGCGGCGCCGTTCGTGGTCGGTGGGAACACGCCGACGTCCGTCCTTCTGTCGTTCCGGGTCGCCGGTGGTGCCGACGCCGGAGCAATCTCGACCGCCGGCAGCCCCACCGCCGGGAACGTGTTCGCCACGATGCAGGCGGTGCCCGCCCTCATGGGCCTCAGTTTCGGGTTCGGGCCGCAGACGACGTCGTACTCGTCCTACTGGCTGGCGTCCGCCGGAGGTGGGGTCTACCCGTACGGGAGCGCGCTGCGCACCGGCACCCTCGGTTCGACACCGGCTCGTCCGGTGGTGGGCATCACCGCCACGCGCGGCGGGGCGGGATACTGGCTGGTGGCGTCCGACGGGGGCATCTTCTCCTTCGGCGACGGCGCCTTCTTCGGCTCCATGGGGGGCAAGGCCCTCAACGAGCCGATCGTCGGCATGGCGTCCACCCCGGACAGCCAGGGCTATTGGCTGGTTGCTTCCGACGGCGGCATCTTCTCCTTCGGCGACGCCGCCTTCTTCGGTTCCATGGGTGGCAAGGCCCTCAACGAGCCGATCGTCGGCATGGCGGCCACGCGTGACGGAAAGGGCTACTGGCTGGTGGCGTCCGACGGCGGCATCTTCTCCTTCGGCGACGCTCCGTTCATCGGTTCCATGGGTGGCAAGGCCCTCAACGAGCCGATCGTCGGCATGGCGCCCACCCCGGACAGCCAGGGCTATTGGCTGGTGGCGTCCGACGGCGGCATCTTCGCGTACGGCGACGCCCCGTTCATCGGGTCCATGGGGGACAAGGAGCTCAACGAGCCCATCGTCGGCATGGCGGCCACCCTCTCGGGCGGCGGCTACTGGCTGCTGGCCTCCGACGGCGGCGTGTTCACCTACGGCGACGCCGCCTTCTCCGGTTCGGCGGCCGGATCGGGAGCCGGGACCAGCATCGTGGGCATCGCCGCAGGCGGGTCCTGATCCGATGGCGCCCCAGCCCACCTCCGGCCTGCCTGTCGCCCTCGGGCTGCTGCTCGGGGGCCTCATGGCGACGGTGGTCCCAGCCGGCGCCGCCATGGGCGCCGGCCCGGTGTGCATGGGGGTCGTGGTCGACGAGGGCAACGGCACCGCGCCGAGTGTCCAGGGGGCACAGGTGGCGGCCGGGACCAGTGACCTCCAGGCGCTCAGCGACGTCGGTCAGTCACCGGTGCAGAACGCATCCGGATTGGTCTGCACCATCGGCGCCTACCCGGCGAACGGGCTCCAGAACTGCCTTGCCGCCTCGAACGGGCTCTACCTCTACTGGTCCTACTGGGAGGGCGATCCGCAGACCAACACCTGGACCTACGCGTCGCTCGGACCGGCGTCGCACGCCGTGAGCGCCGGGCAGGCCTACGTCGAGGGCTGGCGCTACCAGGACCCCGGCCCGGCCAGCCCCGCCGCCACCAAGCCGGCCGTCACGCCCGCGACGGCGTTCGCCCAGGCCTGTCCCGGTGTGCCCCCCGGTGGTAGCGGCGGGAGCAGCGGAGGTGCTGGCTCGGGTGGTCCCGCTTCGGGCCCGGCGGTCACCACGACCACCGCGACGTCGCCGGGCACCGGTACCGGAGCGGCAGCGACGTCGTCGCAGGCCGGCCCGAGCGCACCGTCGGGGAGTGCCCCGACCGCCGGGTCCGGCGGCACCGGGCCGCCGTCCTCGTCCCGTGTGGCCGCCCCAGGGGGTGCCCCGGCCGGGACCGGCTCGTCTGCGACCTCGCGAAGGGACAAGGCGATCGCCACGGCGGGGGCGAACGTGGCGGCGCAGGCCTCGCCGGCCAGGGCTGACGTGCAACGGTCGTCAGGTGGTTCCTCGCTGCTCCCGGTTCTCGTGGTGAGCGTGCTCGTCGCCGCGATGGCGGCAGTGGCCTGGGCCCGCTGGCGTCGCCGGCCCGCCGACGGCGCGGCGGGAGAATGAAGGGCTCGGCGCGGCGGCGCAGCGTCCACCCGCTGGCCTGGTGGGCCTGGGGGGCGTCCCTGGCCCTGGCCGCCATGCAGACGGGGAACCCCAACCCGTTCCTGCTGCTTCTCATCGGCGCCGTGGCGTGCTTCGTCGTCGCTTCGTGCCGGGGCAACGAGCCGTGGTCACGCTCGCTCGCCTTCTTCCTCAAGCTCGGCGCCGTCGTCATCGCGATCAGGGTGGCCATCGAGATCGTGTTCGGTCGCCGCGGGGTGCCCGGCCACGTCCTGTTCGCGTTGCCCCGGGTACCCCTGCCCTCGTGGGCCGCTGCCGTGAGCATCGGCGGCGACGTCACCCTCGAGTCGGTCGTCACCGCCTTCGTACTCGGGTTACAGATCGCGGTGATCCTCGTCTGTTTCGGAGCGGCCAACTCCCTCGTGAGCCCGTATCGGCTGCTGCGTTGCCTGCCGCGGGTGCTGTACGAAGCCGGGGTGGCCGTCACCGTGGCCCTGTCCTTCACCCCCGAGTTGGTGGAGACGATCGGGGCAGTTCGCCAGGCGCGACGTCTGCGTGGCATCCCCACCCGGGGTCTGCGAGGCATGCGCGGAATCGCCGTCCCGGTCCTCGAGGGGGCGCTCGATCGATCGGTGCAGCTGGCCACGTCCATGGACGCCCGCGGGTACGGGCGGCGCCCCGAGACCCCGGGCGCGACGACGGGATGGGCGACCGCCGCGGTCGGCGCCGGCCTCCTCCTGGCCGTGATCGGCGTCTACGGCGTGGTCGACGCCGGGTCCCTCTTCGGGCTGGGGCTGCCGACCATGGCCGCCGCCGTCGTGCTGTGCGCGCTCGGGCTGGCCCTCGGGGGGCGGCGCCGGCAGCGGTCGCGCTACCGCCCCGATCGCTGGGGAGCGAACGAGTGGCTCATCACGGGCAGCGGTCTGTGCGCGCTCGGGGCCATGGCGTTGGCCCACGCGCTCGCAGTCCCCGGGGTCGTGGTGTCGTTCACCCCCCTCGCCGTGCCCCCGCTTCCACTGCTCCCCGTCGCCGGGATCCTGATGGCGGCGGTCCCCGCGTTCCTCGTGCCGGCTCGCCGGCCTAGCGCGGCGCTGCCCCGTCACGAGCTCGAGGCTGCCGTCGCATGATCAGCTTCGACCACGTCTCGTTCACCTATGCCGGCGCAGATGCGCCCACACTGCGCGACGTCACCCTCGAGGCACCGGAGGGTGAGCTGTGCGTCGTGGTGGGCGAGACCGGCACCGGGAAGTCGACGCTGCTGCGAGCTGTCAACGGGTTGGTGCCGCATTTCAGCGGCGGAGTGCTCGGAGGCACGGTCTCCGTCGGCGGGCGCTCGACCCGGGATCATCGGCCCCGCGAGCTGGCGGACCTGGTCGGCTACGTGGGCCAGAACCCGCTGGCCAGCTTCGTGACCGAGCGGGTCGAGGACGAACTGGCCTACACCATGGAAAACCTCGGTGTCCCTCCGGAGATCATGCGGCGTCGCGTTGAGGACACGGTCGACCTGCTGGGCCTGCACGAGCTGCGTGACCGGCCGCTGCGTACGCTCTCCGGCGGTCAGCAGCAGCGGGTGGCCATCGGCGCCGTGCTCACTGCGTCGCCCCGCGTGCTGGTCCTCGACGAGCCCACGTCCGCCCTCGACCCCGCGGCGGCCGAGGAGGTCCTCAATGCGTTGGCCCGGCTCGTCCAGGACCTCGGCCTGACCGTGCTCGTGGCCGAGCACAGGCTCGAGCGGGTGCTCCCGTTCGCCGACCGGATGGTCCTCCTCCCGGGCGGCGGCGCGCCCGTCGTGGTCGGGTCGCCCGACGTGATCATGCGGACCTCGACCGTGGCCCCACCTCTCGTCGAGCTCGGGCGCGAGGTCGGGTGGGATCCACTGCCCCTGACGGTTCGTGACGCCCGGCGCCTGGCCGGTGGCCTGCGGAGCCGCATCGCGCCCTTTCGCGCGGGCCGACACGCAGGGGGCGCGGGGCCGGAAGCCCCGTTTGGTCCCGACGCGGCGGCGTGGCGAAAGATGTCGATCCACTACGGGCCCGTGGTGGCCGTCGAGAAGGTGGACCTGACTGTGCGGCCCGGTGCAGTCACCGTACTCATGGGCCGCAACGGCTCGGGTAAGTCGTCGCTGCTCAACGCGCTCTCGGGCGGGCGGCGCCCCACGCGCGGATCGGCAGAGGTCGGAGGCCGCGACCCGCACGCGCTGGGGTCGGCGGAGCTCGTGCGGTCGGTGGGTCTCGTCCCGCAGGACCCGTCGCTGCTTCTCTACGGCGAGTCCGTCGACGACGAGTGCGCGAGTGCCGACCGGGTGTGCGCGCTCGCGTCGGGCGCCACGCGCGCCACCCTCGATCGGATCTTGCCCGGGGTGCCGGGCGAACGGCACCCGCGCGACCTCTCGGAGGGGCAGCGCCTCGCCCTCGCGCTGGCCGTGGTCGTCGCGCCCGCGCCGCCGGTCCTCCTGCTCGACGAGCCCACCCGCGGCCTCGACTATCGGAGCAAGGATCGCCTGGTGGTGGTTCTGCGGGAGCTGGCCGACGCCGGCCACGCCATCGTCCTGGCCACCCACGACGTCGAGCTGGCGGCCCGGGTGGCCGACCGGGCGGTGGTGTTGGCCGGCGGCGAGGTCATCGCCGACGGGCCGGCGCACGACGTGGTGTGTCACTCGCCCGTCTTCGCACCGCAGATCGCCAAGGTTCTGGCGCCCGACGAGTGGCTGACGCTGGACGAGGTCAGGGGGGCGTTGGAGGCCATCCCGGCATGAGCATCCCCGCCGCCGCGGCACGCCCGCACGGACGGGCCATCCGCCTCGGGCGTCGATCCTCGGTCCTGCTGGCGCTCACCAGCGCCTTCGGGTTGGTGGCGTTCGCCTGGCCGCTCCTGGTGCAGGCTCACGCCGGTGCCGATTCCGCCCACGGCGGCGACGCGCCCTGGGTGTTCGTGGCGCTGGTGCCGCTCATGATCGCGATCGTGATGGCCGAGCTGTCGGAGGGCGGCATCGACGCCAAGGCCATCGCGTTGCTGGGCATCCTGGCCGCCTGCTTCGGCGCACTTCGTATCGCCAGCCCGGGCATCGACGGGTTCGAGCCCGAGTGGTTCTTGCTCGTCCTGTCGGCGCGCGTGTTCGGGCGCGGCTTCGGCTTCGTCCTGGGGGCGGTGGCCATGTTCACCTCGGCGCTGGTCACCGGTGGAATCGGGCCGTGGCTTCCGTTCCAGATGCTGGCGGCCGCCTGGGTGGGCTTCGGCGCCGGTTGCCTCCCGCCGGCCACGGGGCGGACGGAGCGACTCCTGCTCGCCGCCTACGGGATCGTCGCCGCCCTGGCCTACGGCATGCTCACCAACTTCTGGTTCTGGCCGTTCGTGGCCGGACAGAGCACCAGCTACTCGTTCGTCCCCGGCGCGGGAGTGGCCTCCAACGTGCACCGGTTCCTCCTCTTCGACCTCACGACGTCGATGGGTTTCGACATCACCCGGGCGGTCACGTGCGCGGTGCTCATCCTGACGCTCGGGCGCCCGGTACTGGCCGCGCTCCGCCGCGCCTCAAGACGGGCCGTGTTCGAGCCGACAATCACCTTTGCCGACTGATCGCATGTCTCGGCGTGTGAGCGGCGCGTGCACACCGTCATGACACAACGCACCGACAACACCTCGACCGGGGGTGTGGCCGTGGAGAGCGCCCCCGCCGGGCTCGAGGGCGACGTTTCGGCCCGACCGGCGCCGGGTACGCTGCCGCGCGTGTCGGACGCACCGGACCCGGAGCCCGACGCCTCGTCGTCGGCCCTCCGTTGGCGGGATGCCCTGCCCGCCTGGCTCGACAGGCACTCCCGCACGTCGCTGTGGCTCTCGGTGGGTGCATCGCTGGTGGCGGGGCTCGTGTACGCGCTTCACCTCGGGAACACGCTGCACTACGCCGACGAGCGCGCCTACGTGTCGATCGTGGGGAATCTGGCCGCCCACGCGCGGTTCTCGCTGAACGGCACCGTCCCCACCGCCTACGAGGCCCCCGGCTGGCCCCTGCTGCTGACGCCCCTCCACCTCCTCGGCGGTGGTGTCGTCTCCTACCGACTGGCGAACGTGGTGTTCGCCGCCCTGACCGTCGCCATCGGCTGGTGGCTGGCGCGCGAGATGGGCGGCCGCGCCGTGGCCGCGTTGGCTGCCCCGATGCTGGCGCTGTACCCGCTTGCCGTCTACACCGCAGGCACCTTGTACCCCGAGACGCTGGGATCGTTACTGCTCCTCGCCGGGCTGGCCGCGACCGTGCGGGCCCGCCGGGCGTCGGGCATCTCGTGGTGGGCCGTCGGCGCCGGCGCGTGCTTCGGTTCCCTCGTCCTGACGGTGCCCAACGCGTGGCTTCCGCTAGCCGCCGTGCTGGTGTGGCTGGCCCTGGGACGCCGGCGCCTCTGGAAGACCGCCGGTTGCGTGCTGCTGGTCGCCGCCGCGGTGGTCTCGGTCTGGGTCGTGCGCAACGCAGTCACCTTCAATCAGTTCATCCCGGTCACCGACGCCAGCGGCTACAACCTGCTGCTGGCCAATTCCGAGCATGCCAGCGTGCGCTCGGGGGTGAACACCGACACGAGCCTCTACGAGGCGGCTGCGGCCGATCAGGGGGTCACCTCGGAGGTGGCCCTGCAGAGCTTCTACCGTGCGCAGGCCCTGGAATGGATGCGCAGCCATCCGGGCCGGGCCGCCGCGCTGTACGGAGAGCGGGTGGTCGACTACTTCGCTCCGTTCGACCAGCTCGCCACGCCGGCGCAGCAGTCGGTGCTGAAGGAGCTCGTGGCCACCGTCTGCTACGTGCCCCTGCTGGTCCTGCTGGCCCTCCGCCTGGCTCGGTGGCGGAGGGATCCGCCGGGCTCCTTCGAGCGCCTGGCCGTCTGGACCTACCTGTTGAACGCGCTGGTGGCGGCCGTCTTCGTGACCCGCGTCCGCTACCGGGTGCCCTTCGACGAGCTGTTGATCCTGGTGGCGGCCTCGTCGTTGGTCTCGCTCCTGGCTGTCCGACCCACGGGTCGGCACGCAGCGGGCCGCCGAGCCGCCGCCGCACCGGGTGCCTCGGTCACGCCGACCGAGCGTGTGCTGCTCGGCCCCTCCGCCTGAGCCACCACCGCCTGCGCACGGCGCGTCCGCCTGGCACGGGAGTGGCCGGACCGCCGCGCACCGTGGAGAATCACGGTATGGATACCCGGAACCGGTGGTGAGCGGGCCCGTCGTCCTCACCGCGTCGTTCGCCGGCACGGTGCTCGGAGTCGAGGTGTCGCCGGGTGACATGGTGTCCGCCGGCACCACCCTGGTGGTGCTCGAGTCGATGAAGATGGAGCACGCGATCGAAGCTCCCGTAGCGGGCCGCGTCGACTCGGTTGCGGTGGCCCCGGGTGACGCCGTGCAGAGCGGTGACGAACTGGTGTCCCTGCACGCGTCCGGTGCGCCGGGCGCCGCCGGCTCAAGCCGTGCCATCGGCACGACCGACCTGGGGGTCGCGGCGGGGATGGGGGCGGGGGAGACGACCGGCGTGCGCGAGGGCCCCCGGGGCACGTCGGCGCCCCACGACGTCGTCCGGCCCGAGTTGTCCGAAGTGCGCCAGCGCGTGGCCACGACGCTCGACGACGGCCGCCCGGAGGCCACGGCGCGACGCCATGGCGCGGGACGCCGGACGGCCCGGGAGAACATCGACGACCTGTGCGACGCCGGTAGCTTCGACGAGTACGGCGGCCTCGTGGTGGCGGCCCAGCGCGGCCGGCGCAGTCACGAGGAATTGGTCGCCCGCACGCCGGCCGACGGCCTCGTGGCCGGCGTGGCCCGGGTGAACGGCGCGCTGTTCGGGCCCGAACGGTCCCGGTGCGCCGTCGCCTCCTACGACTACTCGGTGCTGGCGGGCACCCAGGGCCAGATGAACCATCGCAAGAAGGACCGGCTCTTCGAGCTGGCCGCGCGCCTGCGGCTCCCGGTCGTCCTCTTCGCCGAGGGTGGCGGCGGGCGGCCGGGCGACACGGACACCGCCGTGGTCACCGGCCTCGACACGGAGGCGTTCGCGCTCTTCGCCGCGCTGAGCGGGCGCGTGCCGCTCGTGGGCGTCGTGTCCGGCCGCTGCTTCGCGGGGAACGCCGCCCTGCTCGGGTGCTGCCACGCGATCATCGCCACCCCCGAGGCCACCGTGGGCATGGGCGGCCCCGCCATGATCGAGGGGGGTGGTCTGGGCGTCGTCGCCCCCGACGAGGTGGGCCCGGTGTCGGTGCAGGTGCCCAACGGGGTAGTCGACGTGTTGTGCGCCGACGAGCGGGAGGCGGTGGACGCGGCGCGCCGCTACCTGGCCTACTTCCAGGGCGACGTCCCTGGCCGGCAGAGCCCCGACGAGGACGCGCTGCGCGCCGTCGTGCCCTCGGACCGGCGGCGGGTGTACGACGTGCGGCGGGCCCTGGAGCTTCTGGTCGACGAGGGCTCGGTGTTCGAGCTGCGGCCGGACTTCGCCCCCAACATGGTGACCGCGCTGGCCCGGATGGAGGGCCGTGCGGTCGGGGTGATCGCCAACAACCCGCTGCACCTGGCCGGAGCGATCGACGCTGTCGCGGCCGACAAGGCCGCTCGCTTCCTCCAGCTTTGCGACGCATTCGGTCTGCCCTTGGTCTCGCTCTGCGACACGCCGGGGTTCATGGTCGGCCCCGAGGCCGAGGCGACGGCGCTGGTCCGCCACGTCAGCCGGATGTTCGTGGCCGGCGCCGCGCTCCAGGTGCCGCTGTGCTGCGTGGTGCTGCGCAAGGGGTACGGCCTGGGCGCGCAGGCGATGGCAGGCGGGAGCTTCCGGCGGCCGGTCTTCACCGTCGCCTGGCCCACCGGTGAGCTGGGTGGCATGGGGCTCGAGGGTGCGGTGCGGCTCGGCTTCCGCCGAGAGCTCGGTGCGATCGAAGATCCCGCGGCACCGTCAGGCCGCGTTCGAGGCCATGGTGGCCCGTGCCTACGAGCACGGCAAGGCGCTCAACGTCGCCGAGCACTTCGAGATCGACGACGTGATCGACCCGGCGGCCACTCGTTCTCGGATCGTGCACGCGCTCGATGCCGCCGGTCCGGCCGTCCACTGGTCCGCCGCGCCGCCGCGCCGCCCCTTCGTCGACACCTGGTGATCCCCGGACGTCTCGGGCCGGGCCGCCCTTCCTAGGAAGGTTCGATCACCACCCGGATGGACCCGCTGCCCCGGTCGGCCGCGGTGCGGAACGCGTCGGCAGCGTCCTCGAGGGGGAAGCGATGGGTGATCACGGTGCGTGCGATCTCGGGGTCCCCGGCCAGCATCGCCGCCACCTCTTCGAACTCCCGCACGCCGTCGTGTGCGCAGTAGCCGAGCGACGGGACGAGCCGGGCTTCTCGGTGGAAGAGGGACATCCAGTCCAGCTGCACCGGGCCGTAGTGCACCCCCACCACGACGATGGTCCCGCCGGGCGCCACCAGCTCGGCGCAGCGGGCCATGCTCTCGGCGCTGCCCGCCGCCTCGACGACCACGTCGTAGACGCCTTGCGCACCCACGCGGGCGCCGAGTCGCTCCGCCGCCACGTGCTGGTGGGGGTGCCGTGCCTCGACGGCCACGGCGTCGGCGCCCAGCCGCCGGGCCCCGGGCACGGCCAGCAGCCCCAGCGCGCCCGCCCCGACGATGGCCACCCGGGAGCCGGGCGCGGTGCCGGCCAGGCGCAGCGCGTGCCACGACACGGATCCGGGTTCGACGAGCGAGGCGTCGCGCAGGTCGAGCCCTTCGGGGAGCGGGACCAGGCGCTCCGCCGGGGCGCGGAACTGCTCGGCCATCCCCCCGTCGGCGAAGATCCCCAGCGCCCGCTGGGCGTGCGTGGGACACAGGTTGTAGGAGCCCCGGCGGCACTGGTCGCACTCCATGCACCCGTAGATCGCCTCGACCACGACCGGCGTCCCGTCGTCGGTGACCCCGGCCAATTCGTGGCCGAGCACGTTCGTGCTGCCGAAGCGGATGTAACTCAGGTCCGACCCGCAGACGCTGGTGGCGCGCATGTCGAGCAACCGGCCCGTCCCGGGCGGCTCGTCCAGGTCGACGACGGCGACGCCACCCTCGTGGCCACGCACCGCTTTCACGGGGCCTGCAAGCCGATGCTGTTGAACACCGTGGCCAGGCCGAGGTACCCGCCGACGAGGAAGAGCAATTCGAAGAGCTGACCCTCGTCGAAAGCGGCCGCCAGCACGGTCCACGTCTCGTCGCTCACCGCGAACCGCTCCACCATCTCGTCCACGGCGCTGACGAGCGCTCGTTCGAGCGGGGTCCACACCGGTGAGCTCGGGCCCGTGGCGACCGCATTCAGCTGGGCCTCGCTGAGCCCGGCTTCGGCGCCCATGCGGCGGTGCTGGTGCCACTCGTAGCCCGAGCTCGTGCGCCAGGCCACGCGTAGGACGGCCAGCTCCCGGTGGTCCGCGGCCAGCCGGGAGTCCTCACCCGCCAGCATCTCGGTGAACGGGAGCCAGCTGGCGCTGAGTGCGAGGTGTCGGGCGAACAGCTCCAGCACGACGGGCATGGGCGGGGTGTCGGGTTCACCCGAGAGGTAGACCTCGGGGCGGCGCAGGTGCGCCAGGAGCAGCCGCCGGGTCTCCTCGTCCCACGCCGCGAACGGCAGCGGCTCGATCCGCAACTCCCGGGGCATCTCCGGTGGCGGCTGCAGCGTCATGGCCGGCGTGCGCAGCCCTTCAGAGGGGGTCGATGGCGGAGCGGTCGACCGCGTTGATGTCGGAGACGCCGACCAGCGTCATGGTGCGCACCATGTCGTCGCGCAGCCAGCGGAGCACGCGGTCGACTCCCTGCTCGCCGCCGGCGGCGAGGCCGTAGAGGTAGGACCGTCCCGCCATACACGCCGTGGCGCCCGCGGCGACTGCCTTGACGATGTCGCTGCCGCGGCGTAGACCGCCGTCGCAGATGATCTCGATCCGACCGGCGACGGCGTCGGCGACCGGGGCCACCAAACGCAGCGGCGCCGGGGAGCCGTCGAGCTGCCGCCCACCGTGGTTGGACAGCGCCACCGCGGTGACGCCGAGGTCGGCGGCGATCGTGGCGTCCTCGACGCTCTGGATCCCCTTGACGACGATGGCACCGTCCCACTGGGCGCGCAGCCACTCCACGTCCGCCCACGAGAGGGCCGGGTCGAACTGCGTGTGGATGTAGTCGGAGATCTTCACGGGTGAGGCGGCGTCGCCGACGTCACGGCCGACCACGTTGGCGAAGCGGATCGGATCGCCGCGCAGGAATGCGAGAGTCCACGAGGGGTGCAGCGCGCCGTCGACGAAGGTGCGCGGCCCGATGGCAGGCGGCAGCGCGAATCCCCGCCGCACGTCCCGCTCGCGTCGTCCCAGGACCGGCGTGTCGACCGTGAGGACGAGGGTGTCGTAGCCGGCGTTGGTGGCCCGGCTCACCATCTCCTTGACCAGCCCGCGGTCGCGCCAGGCGTACACCTGGAACCACAGGCGGCCGTCGCTCACCGCCCGCACCTCCTCGATGGAGCAGGTGCTGAGGGTCGAGAGGGTGTACGGGAGCCCGGCGCGCGCCGCGGCGCGCGCCGCAGCCAGCTCTCCCTCGGGGTGCAGCAGCCGGACGAAGCCCGCCGGCGCGAGCACCAGTGGGTAGGCCACGGGGCCGCCCGCCAGGGTCGAGGCCACGTTGACCGAGTCGATCTCGCGCAGCACCCGGGGACGGAATTCGATCTCGGCGTAGGCCGCCACGTTGGCAGCCAGCGTCCGTTCGTCCTCGGCGCCCCCGTCGAGGTAGTCGAAGACGCCGCGGGGGAGCCGCCTCCGCGCCATCCGGCGCAGGTCGTCCACCGAGGCGGCCCGGGCCAGGCGTCTGGCAACGGGATCCCGCTCGAAGGGCTCGAAGCGGATGACGGCGCGCAGGTTGCTGAGGATGCTCATGGGCGGAGCGCCTACATTACTTCGCCATGCACCGCCGCCCCTACCGAGTCGCCCAGTGGGCGACGGGCAACGTCGGCCTGCGTTCGCTGCGGGCGGTGATCGAGCACCCGGACCTCGAGCTCGTCGGGCTCTACGTCTACTCGGAGCGCAAGGTGGGGCAGGATGCCGGGACACTCTGCGGCGTGGAGCGTACCGGCGTCGTCGCCACGGACGACATCGAGCAGATCCTGGCCGCCCGCCCGGACTGCGTGCTCTTCATGGGTGACAGAGCCGACGTGGACGTGCTGTGCCGACTGCTCGAGTCCGGTGCGAACGTGGTCACCACGCGCAGCGAATTCCACTGGGCGCCCTCCCTCGACCCCGCGGTGCGGGAGCGCATCGAGGTCGCGTGCGCCCGCGGCGGATCGTCGCTGCACAGCACCGGCTCGAGTCCCGGTTTCATCACCGAGGCGCTCCCCTTCGTGTTGACCTCCTTGCAGCGCCGGCTCGACCGACTGACCATCGAGGAATTCGCCGACATGTCGACGCGTGACTCGCCGGAGCTCATCTTCGGGCTCATGGGTTTCGGGGATGATCCCACCGCCTTCGACCCGCGAGGACGGGAGCAGCACGGCGGTGCGTCGTTTGCCGGCTCGCTCCGCATGGTGGCCGACGCCCTCTCGTTGCCGCTCGACGACGTGGTGGCCACGGCACAGGTCGCGGTGGCGTGCACCGACGTCGAGGTCGCGGCGGGTCGCGTCGCCGCGGGCACCATCGGCGCGGCAGAGGATCGAGGTGTGCGGGATGCGCCTTGGGCTGCCGCTGCTCACGTTCTGCGCGCACTGGTACCTGACGGCAGACGTAGAGCCCGCCTGGGACCTGCGCGAGACGGGATGGCGGGTGCAGGTGCACGGCGACGCCCCACTCGACGTCCAGATCCGGTTCCCCGTCCCGGCTGAGGAGTGGGCAGCCACGTCCCCCGGCCTCACCGCACACCGCCCGGTCAACGCCGTCCCTTTCGTGTGCGAGGCCGAGCCCGGGATCCGCACGTCGGCCGAGTTGCCGCAGATCGTCGCCACTCTGGGTCCGTGAGCACCGTCGGGGTCGTCGTCGGGAATCCCAAGCCCCGCTCGCGGACCCTCGTGGTGGCCGGGTCGGTGGCTGACGCCGTGGCCGACGCGACCGGGCTGTCGGCGTCCGCGCGCCTGACCCTCGATCTGGTCGAGCTGGGCCCGCAGCTCTTCGACTGGACGTCGGAGCCGGTGCGCCGGGCGGTCGATGCCGTACGCGGCTGCACGCTCGCCGTCGTGGCGTCCCCGACGTACAAGGCGACCTACACCGGGTTGCTCAAGGCTTTCCTGGACTGGTTCGGCCCCACCGACCTGTCCGGGGTCGCCGTGGTCCCGCTCATGGTGGGAGCCGGTCCGCAGCACTCGCTGGCGGTCGAGGTCCACCTGCGGCCGGTTCTCGTCGAGCTCGGGGCGTCCCTCCCCACCCGCGGCCTCTACGTCACCGAGGACCGGCTTGACGACGTCGGTGACGTCGTGTCCGGGTGGCTCGAGGAAGCCGGTCCGCGCTTGCGTGCCGCCGTCCACGGGATCTGAGCGACCGGGCGACCGGGTTCAGCCACCCGCCCCGCCCTCAGTCGCCCGACCAGTGCGGCGGCCGCTTCTCTGCGAACGAGCGGGCGCCCTCCCGTGCGTCGTCGGATGCGAACACGGCGTCGACCAGCGCGCGCTGCTCGGGCCACAGCTCGTCTTCGGTCCGCCCTGGGACGCGGCGCATGATGCGCGTGGCGGCCTGCACGCCGAGCGGCGCGTTCTGCGCGATGGCGTGGGCCAGCTCGAGGGCCGCCGCCAGCGTGCGGCCGGGCTCGCACAGGCGGGCGACCATCCCGTGCCGGTAGGCGAGCTCGGCCGAGATGGGCGCACCCGTCAAGGCCATCTCGGTGACGATCGACCGGGGCAGGTGGCGCGGCAGGCGGAGCAGGGCACCGCCGCCCGGGAACAGGCCGAACCTGACCTCCGGGGACCCGAGCACGGCGTCGGTGGAGGCCACGAGGATGTCGGCGATCAGGGCCATCTCGAGGCCGCCTCCCACCGCGGGCCCCTCGATGGCGGCCAGCAGCGGCTTCTCTGATCCGTGGCGGAAGACCGTGTCGATCTTCTCGGGCAGGCCGGTTTGGGCGAACGCCTTGAGGTCCATGCCGGCGCAGAAGGCGCCGCCGGCCCCGGTCAGGACGCCGGCCCGCAGCTCCCGATCGCCGTCGAGCCGACGCAGCGCGTTGAGGACCCCGAGCGACATGGCCGAGTCGATGGCGTTCTTCACCTCCGGGCGGTTGAGCATGATCACCAGGACCCGGTCCTCGGTCGACGTGAGGACGGCGTCGCTCACGGCGTGCGCACCGGCAGCGTCTCCCATCCCCGCACGGTGGACGTCCGGGCCTGCTCCGCACGCGCCTCGTCAACCTCCCAGTCGGGGAAGCGCCGGAGCACCTCCTCGAGCGCCACACGGGCCTCGAGCCGGGCCAGGTGGGCGCCGAGGCAGAAGTGCAGCCCGTACCCGAAGCTGAGGTGGCGCTGGCTCTTGCGGTGGATGTCGAAGCGGTCAGGGTCGGGGAATTGGCGTTCGTCACGGTTGGCCGACGCGTTGAGGAGGAGCATGACCGAGCCGGCCCGGACGGCACCGCCCTGGTGCTCCACGTCCTTGGTCACCAGGCGCGCCTGGACCGGCGAGGGGGGCTCGTAGCGGAGGCACTCCTCGATCGCACCCGGGATCAGCGACGGGTCCCGGGCCAGGTCCCGGCGTTGCTCGGGGTGCTCGGAGAGCAACTTGCCCGCCCAGCCGATGAGGCGGGTGGTCGTCTCGTTGCCGGCGCCCGCGAGGAGGCCGATGTACCCCAGCACCTCGTCTCGTGAGAGCGTCCGGACCACTCCGCTCGCGGTCGGTGAACTCCGACGTGAGCAACTCGGTCATGAGGTCGTCGGAGGGGTGCTCGGCCCGCCAGTCGATGTAGGCGGCGTAGTCGGAGGCGAAGGCGTCCGGCCCGGTGATGTTCGGCTCGGGCATGACCCCCTCTTCCAGGCGCAACCCCTCGTCGAGGTTCTCGCGCAGCGACACCTGGTCCTCCTCGGGGATCCCGAGGAGCATGCCGATGGTCCGCATGGGGATCTCGACGCCGAGGTCGGCGATGAAGTCGAAGCCCCCGGCCCCGACGAGGGGGTCGAGCGTGCGCGCCGCGAAGGCGCGGACATCGGGCTCGATCGCCGCCAGGCGCCGCGGCGTGAACACCCGGCTGAGGAGCCCGCGGTGCAGGTCGTGGTCGGGTGGGTCCTCGAAGATGAACATGCCGGGCGGCATCTCGATCCCCGCCTTGATGATCTCGAGCACCGACCCCTCGGCCGAGCTGTAGGTCTGCCAGTCGACCAGGCCCCGCTCGACGTCGTCGTACCGGCTGAGCGCGTAGAACCCGTACTTCTCGTTGAAGTAGAGCGGGGCCTCGTCGCGCAGCCGCTTCCACACCGGGTACGGGTCGGCATCGATGTCGAAGTCGTACGGGTCGTAGTACGGCGCGGTCGTCGTCGGTCCCATGTCGCCCTCCCTCTGTGCCGGCCTGTCGCTGCCAGGCAGCCTGCACGGTCCGCGACCGCCCGGCCACTTGTGGCGCCGGAAGCTGAAAGTAACATTATTGGGTGGCAAGAGGAGCGTTCTCGGGGCCTGCTTGGCCGTCGATACCGGCCATGCTGTCCGATGCCGCGGCGCACCACGGTGACCTGCCGGCGCTCCGCGACGCGGGATCCGAATGGTCCTACGCGGAGCTCGCCGGCGAGGCCCGCCGCCTCGGGGCGGCGCTGGTGGCGACGGGGGTCGAACGGGGCGACCGGGTGGCCGTCTGGTGCTGCAACGGGGCCGAGTGGGTGATGGCGGCCCTCGGCACCTTCGCCGCCGGGGCCGTGCTGGTGCCGGTGAACACCCGCTGGAAGGGTGCGGAGGCGGCTGATGTGCTGGTGCGCAGCCGGGCCCGCGTCCTCGTCACCATGACCGACTTCCTCGGGGTCGACTACGTCGGCATGCTCGGTGACGCCGGAGTCGACCTCCCGTCGCTCGCGAGCGTGGTGACGGCGCGGGGCGATGCGAAGGGTGACGTCGTGGCGTGGGGGGAATTCGCGTCGCGCGGCACGGTCGAATCGGCTGAGGAGGTCGTGCGGCGCAGCGAGTCGCTCGGGCGCGACGACCCGTCGGACATCCTCTTCACGTCGGGCACCACCGGCAGCCCGAAGGGGGTCGTCATGACCCACGGCCGCACCCTGACCGTCGCCACGGACTGGGTGGCCATGACCGGTCTCACCGCCGGTGACGTGTACCTCCAGGTGAACCCCTACTTCCACATGTTCGGGCTGAAGGCGGGCATCCTGGCCAGCGTGGCCGCGGGCGCCACCATGCTGCCCGAGCCGGTATTCGACCCCACCCGGGTGCTGGCCCGTGTGGCGGCCGAGCACGTGACGGTGCTGCCCGGGCCTCCGACGCTCTACCAGTCCCTCCTCGACGATCCGGCACGCGTCGATGCGGACCTCTCGTCCCTCCGTGTGGCCGTGACCGGCGCGGCGGACATCCCGGTCGAGCTCATCCGCCGTGTGCACGACGAGCTCCCCTTCTCGGTGGTCGTGACCGGGTACGGGCTGACCGAGGGCGGCACGGCGTGCGCCACCTCGCCGCACGACGACCCCGAAGCCGTCGCCACCACCGTGGGCCGCCCCCGGCCCGGCTTCGAGCTACGGCTGGTGGGGGAGGGGGAGCGGGACGTGGCGCCGGGCGAGGCGGGCGAGGTGCTGCTGCGCGGCGGGAGCGTGATGGCGGGCTACCTGGACGACCCCTCCGAGACCGCCAAGGCGCTCTCGCCCGATGGGTGGCTGCGCACCGGCGACCTCGGCGTGGTCGACGAGGCCGGCAGGTTGCGCATCGTGGGACGCGTGAAGGACATGTTCATCGTGGGCGGGTTCAACGCGTACCCGGCCGAGATCGAGAACGCCCTGCTCCGCCACCCCGCGGTCAGCCAGGCGGCCGTCATCGGCGTCCCCGATCAACGGCTCGGCGAGGTGGGGATGGCGTTCGTCGTCACCGACGGGGACGTGACCCCCGACGACATCATCGAGTGGAGCAGGGAGCAGATGGCCAACTACAAGGTGCCGCGGGCCGTCGAGATCGTCGACGCACTCCCGCTGAACGCCACCGGCAAGGTGGTGAAGGACGAGCTCCGGTCCCAGGTGGGCCGCCGGGGAGGCCAGGTCGACGGGGGAGGCGGCTCGTGACGGGAGCCGGGCCGCGCGGTCTCTCCGCCTTCGACGGGCTCCGCGTGGTCGAGCTCGGGGTGTGGGTGGCCGCCCCCGCGGCCGCCGCGCTGTTGGCCGACTGGGGTGCCGATGTGGTCAAGGTCGAGCCGCCGACCGGTGACCCGATGCGCAACGCATTCGGTTCCATCGGGGTGGGCGGTGACTTCCCCAACCCCGCCTTCGGGCAGGACAACCGGGGGAAGCGCAGCGTGGTGCTCGACCTGCGGAAAGCCGAGGAGCGGGAACGCCTCGAGCAACTCCTCGCCGGCGCCGACGTGTTCATCACCAACCTCCGGCCCGATGCGCTCGACACCCTCGGGCTCGAGCCGGAGGCCACCGTGGCGCGCCATCCCCGGCTCGTCTACTGCAGCGTGAGCGGCTACGGGCTGCGCGGCGCCGACCGCAACCGTCCCGCCTACGACATCGGCGCGTTCTGGGCCCGGTCGGGTCTCTCGGCACAGCTGGCGAGCAGCCAGGGTGTACCCCTCAACGCCCGCGGCGGCATCGGAGACCACATCAGCGGGCTGGCCGCGTTGGCCGGTCTCCTGGCCGGCGTGCTCGAGCAACGCCACACCGGACGGGGTCGGGTGGTCGAGACCTCCCTCCTGCGCACGGGCACTTATGTGGTCGGCTGGGACCTGAGCCTCCAGGAAACGCTCGGGAAGGTGGCCCGGGCGGAGGCGCGCGAGTCCAACCAGACACCATTGATGAACTCGTACCGGACCAAGGACGGGCGCTGGTTCTTCTTCACGGGACTCGAGGCCGACCGCCACATCGGACCCGTGCTACGGGCCCTCGGGCGCGAGGACCTGCACGGGGACCCGCGCTTCGCCGACGCTGCCGCGTTGCGCAAGAACCGGACCGAGGTGATCGCCGTCCTCGACGAGATCGTGGGGTCCGAGACGCTGGCCACGTGGGCCGAGCGGTTCGACGCCGCCGGGGTGTGGTGGGCCCCGGTCCAGGCGCCGGCCGATGTGCTGGCCGATCCGCAGCTCGCGGCCAACGACGGGTTCCTCGAGCTCCGCGACGAGGCGGGCGGCCCGCCCCGGCGTTCGGTCAACGGACCGATCAACTTCTCCGACCTGCCCGTCGGGCCCGCCGCCCCTGCGCCGCGCCTCGGGGAGCACACGGCCGAGGTGCTGGCCGAGCTCGATCAGGCCTGACCGCGGGCGCGGGCCAACAGGCCCCGGGCGATGACGATCCGCTGGATCTCGTTGGTGCCCTCGCCGATGACCATGAGCGGCGCGTCCCGGTACAACCGCTCCACCGGGAACTCGGTGGTGAACCCGACCCCGCCGAGGATGCGCATGGCCTCGGTGCTCAGCTCCAGCGCGGTCTCGCTGGCGAAGAGTTTCGCCATGCCGGCCTCGACGTCGCAGCGGTCCCCACGAGTCTTGCGTTCGGCCGCGTTGCGCGTCAGCAGGCGAGACGCTTCGAGTTTCGTCGCCATGTCGGCCAGCTTCAGCTGGATCGCCTGGTGCTCGCCGATGACCTTGCCCATGGTCTCGCGCTGCAGCGAGTAGCTCAGCGCGGCGTCGAAGGCGGCGCGGGCCAGGCCCACGGCGCGCGCGGCGATGTTGATGCGGCCGATCTCGAGGACGCTGAGGATCTGGGGCAGACCGCGCCCGGGCTCGCCGATCAGGTTCGCCACCGGCACGCGGTGGTCCACGTAGGACATCTCCACCGTCTCGACACCGCGGTAGCCGAGTTTGCCGATGTGCTTGGAGACCGAGATCCCCTCGAACGCCGGTCCTGGCTCCTTCTCGACGATGAGGGCCGAGATGCCCTCCTCGGTCCGGGCGGCCAGTGCCACGACGGAGGAGCGTTCGCCGTTGGTGACCCAGGCCTTGGTGCCGTTGACGACGAATTCGTCGCCGTCGCGCACGGCCTTGCACGAGATGTTGCGGGTGTCGCTGCCCGCGTCGGGCTCGGAGAGGGAGAGGGCGCCGCGCCGCACCCCCGAGGCCATGCCGGGCAGGAAGCGGCGCTTCTGCTCCTCGGTCCCGTGCGTCATGATCAGCGTGGCGGCCATGGTGTGGGTGTTCACGATGCCGGTCAGGCTCATCCAGCCGTACGAGAGCTCCTCGATCACCCCGATGTAGGTGAGGAGGTCGAGGCCGAGACCGCCGTACTCCTCGGGGATGGTGATGCCGAAGAGTCCGAGGGCCCGCATCTGCTCGACGATGGCCTCGGGGAAGCTGTCCGTCCGCTCGAGGCCGGGGGCGACCGGGATGACCTCACGGCGCACGAAGGTGCGCACGCTCTCGACGATCTCGGAGCGGGTCTCGTCGTCCACCGTGCCGGGTGCTCCGTCGCTCATCTCGTCCCCGCCTTCCTCGTCGCGGTAACCCTACATCTCATTCATGTTGACGCTGGATCTCAATTCGGAGAAGAATGTTTCCCCTATGGCAGGGGGCCTCATGCATCACGGGCTCGTCGCCGCGGCCAGCCGGTTCCCCGATCATCCCGCTCTCCTGGCGGGAGACGACCGGTGGACCTTCGCCGAGCTGGAGGGGGCTGCCAATTCCCTGGCGTACCATTTCGCCGCCGAGGGCGTGGAGAGGGGCGACCGCGTGGCGGTGATGACGTCGAACCGCCCCGAGTTCGTGGTCGTGGTGCACGCTGCCGCCAAGGTCGGCGCGGCGCCGGTCCTGGTCAACCCCGGCTGGAGGGCCCTCGAGGTCGCCAACGCGGTGCGGATCACGGCGCCGGCCTACGGCGTGGCCGACGGGCAGGGCGTGGGCCTACTGGCCGGCCACCTCGGCGTCGGGCGCGTGCTCGACCTCGACGCCCCCGCCGGGGCCGCCACCCGCGACCGCTCGAGTGAGGCCGCCGCCCCGCGGGTCGAGACGGGCGAGGACGAGGATGCCGTCCTCGTGTTCAGCTCGGGCACGACCGATTTGCCCAAGGCGGTGCGCCACACCCACCGCTCGATGCGCCTGGCCACGGCCCACTGGTGCGGCGCGCTCGGGGCTCGGCCACGGCGACCGGTTCCAGGTCTCGACGCCGCCCTCGCACATCTTGGGCCTGTTGAACCTGTTGGCCGCGGCCGAGGCCGGCGCCACGGTCCGCCTGCACCGCAGGTTCGACCTCGACGCGGAATTGCGCTGTATCGAGGAGGACGCCATGACGCTCGAGATGGCGGTGGCCCCCATCGCGCTCGCCATGGCCAACCACCCGCGCCTCGAGGCCTTCGACCTCTCGTCGCTGCGCTACATCATGTGGGGCGCCACGCCGGTGGCGCCGGCGGTCGCCGAGACCGTGACCGCCCGTACGGGCGTGCGCTGGCTGCCCGCCTACGGCACGAGCGAGGTGCCCGTGATCAGCGCCAACCCGGTAGACGACCCAGACGCCTGGCGGCTCGACTCGGCCGGCCTGGCGGTGGGCGACGTGGCGCTCCGCGTCGTCGACCTCGACAGCGGCGCCGCGCTGCCCGCCGGTGAGACGGGTGAGATCCAGGTCAAGAGCGCGTCCGCCATGGCCGGCTACCTGCCCGACGAGGCCACCGCCGCCGCGTTCGCCGACGGTTGGTACCGCACCGGTGACGTCGGGTGGCTGGAGCCCGCCGGCTGGGTCCACCTCACCGACCGCTGCAAGGAGATGATCAAGGTCAGCGGCTTCCAGGTGGCGCCGGCGGAGATCGAGGCGGTCCTCCACGCCCATCCGGACGTGGTCGACTGCGCCGTGTTCGGCGTGGCCGACGAGCGGGCCGGCGAGGTCCCCGTCGCCGCCGTGGCGCTCGAGGCGGGCGCCTCGGCCACCGCGGACGAGCTGGTGCGCCTCGTGGGCGAGTCGCTGGCGGGCTACAAGCGGCTCCGTGCCGTCGTGCTGGTCGACGTCGTCCCGCGCACGCCGTCGGGCAAGGTTCTCCGCCGCACCCTGCGCGAGGAGTGGGCACCGCGCCTGGCGCGCACGGGGCCGGCGACGTGACCCGAGCGCGCTGATGGACGTCCGCCTTTCCGCCGAGCAGGTCGCCCTGCGTGACTCAGCCGCGCAGGTCGTCGACCGTCTGGGCCCTCGCGCCGTCGCCGAACTCGACGACGCCGGGCGGGCGGCCAGACTCGATGCGGCGGTGGTGGCGTCGGGCTGGCGCGAGTTGCGGGCGGAAGGCGACGGAGGGCTCCCGTTGGCCTCCGCGGTGGAGGTCGCCGTCGTGGCCGAGGAGCTGGGCCGCGGCCTGGCCGACGCCGCGTTCGTGGGCCCGACCCTGGCCGCCGAGTTGCGGCGTCTCGCCGGCGCGGCGCCCGGCGACGGGACCGAGACGGTGGTGCTCGGCGCCGGCCTGACCGGTCCGGCCCTAGCCCCGGGCGGCGTACCACCATCGGGGGCGTTGGCGCCCGACGCCGCCGGTGCCACCTCCGCGCTCGTGCTCGTCCCGGCCGACGGTGGCTGCTCCCTGGCGGTGCTGGCGCTCGAGGGCGCGCAACCGGGCCTCGACCTGACCCGTCCGGGCGGACGGTGGGGTGCCGGCGCACGGGCCGTGCCGCTCGACGCGTCGACCCGCCTCCTCGACCCCGACGACGTGGCGCGCGTGCAGAGCCTCGGCCTCTCCACCGCGTGCGCCGACCTGGTCGGGATCATGCGCGGCGCCAGCGTGTTGGCGACCGACTACGCACGCGAGCGTCGCCAGTTCGGCGCGCCGATCGGATCGTTCCAGGCCGTGCAGCATCTCCTCGCCGACGCGGTCGTCCTCATGGAGGGGTCTCGGAGCATCGCTCTGCACGCCGCCTGGGCCGTCGATGCGCTGGCGCCCGCCGACGCGCTGGGCGCGGCGTCTGCGGCCAAGGCGTACTGCGCCCGGGCCGCACGCGTCGTGTGCGAGACGGCGGTGCAAGTGCACGGCGGCATCGGCAACACCTGGGAGTGCCTGGCCCATGTGTTCCTTCGACGCGCGCTGCTCTCGGGTGACATGCTCGGTGGGGTGGGTGACAGCCTCGAGCGGGTGCTGGCGGCGCACCACGTCGAGGGTGCCCGGCAGGTCCGGGACGTCGAGGCCAACGGGGGACCGGGAGGTGCCCGTGGACTTCGGTGACTCCCCCGAGGAGCGCGCCTTCCGGCTCGGCCTCCGGGCGTGGCTGGCGGACAACAACCCCGGCCTCCCACCCTCCTCGACCGCCGACGAGTACTGGGACGGCCAGGCGGCCTGGCACCGGACCCTCTACGACGCCGGGTTCTTCGGGCTCTCGTGGCCGGTGGAGGTGGGAGGGCACGCCCGGCCGAGCGTCTACGAGGTCATCCTCGACGAGGAGCTCATCGCCGCCGGCGCTCCGCCCCGCCCGAGCGTGGGGTACCTGGTGCAGGGGCTGCTGCACCACGGCAGTACCGAGGTGCAGCAGCGTTTCCTGCCCGGCCTGGTGAGCGGGCGCGAGCGCTGGTGCCAGGGATTCAGCGAGCCCGACGCCGGGTCCGACCTGGCCTCGTTGCGCACACGGGCCGAGCGTGCCGGCGACGAGTACGTGATCACGGGCCACAAGGTGTGGACGAGCTACTCGGACCAGGCGGATTGGTGCCTCGTGCTGGCGCGCACCGATCCCGAGGTGGCCACGCACCGCGGCATCTCCGCCTTCGTCGTGCCGATGGACCAGCCCGGGATCGAGCAGCGGCCGCTGCGCATGATCAACGGCATCACGCGTGAGTTCGGCGAGGTGCTCTTCGACGGGGCCCGCGTCGCCGCGGCGAACATGGTCGGGCAGCCGGGGGAGGGCTGGCGGCTCGCCATGACCGTGGTGAGCCACGAGCGCGAGCCGGCCGAGCTGGGCTACGTGGCGCGCTACGGCAAGCTCGTCAACGAACTGCTGCGGCTGGTGCGCGAGCACCCTGCGCAGACGGGGCCCGAGCAGCGCCGCGACCTGGCCTGGGCCCTCGTCGAGGTGGAGATGCTGCGCTGCCACGTGAGCAGGCGCCTCTCCGAGCGGCTCGACGGGATCTCCCACGGGCCCGAGGGCTCGATCGACAAGCTGCTCATGACCTGGACCGAGCAGACGGTCGGCCACGCCGCGCTGGGCATCGGGGGCGTGGCGCACGCGGAGGGGGACGAGACGCTGCTCAAGGCCTACCTCTACAGTCGCGCCCAGAGCGTGATGGGCGGGACGTCGCAGATCCAGCGGAACCTCGTCGCCACGCGGGTCCTGGGGTTGCCAACCCGATGAGCCCACACCACACGAGGAAGAGCGCATGAGCACCTACGACCTGCCCGACGAGCTGACGGTCACCGCGGAGGGCCCCGTCCGGGTCATCACGCTGAACCGCCCCGGGCAGCTCAACGCCACCAACCACGTGCTGCACCGCGCGCTGGCATCGGTGTTCCCCCAGCTCGACGCCGACGACGAGGCGCGGGTGGCGGTGCTCACCGGCGCGGGGAAGGCCTTCTCCGCCGGCGGGGACTTCGACTACATCCACGAGCTCTCCCACGACGCCGACCTGCGGCACCTCTCCCTCACACACGGCCGGCAGATCGTGACCGGGATGGTCCGCTGCCGGGTGCCGGTCATCGCCGCCGTGAACGGCCCGGCGGTGGGGCTCGGCTGCAGCCTCGTGGCGCTCTCCGACGTCGTCTTCATGGCAGAGAGCGCGCACCTGGCCGACCCGCACGTGCTCGTGGGCCTGGTGGCCGCGGACGGAGGCCCGGTGGTGTGGCCGCTGTTGACCAGCCTGCAGCTGGCCAAGGAGTATGCGCTCACAGGGGACCGCATCCCGGCCCGGCGCGCGGCGGAGATCGGGCTGGTCAACCACGTGGTGCCCGACGACGAGGTGATGGACCAGGCGATGGCGTGCGCGCACAAGATCGCCCGGCTGCCCAGGGGCGCGGTGGAGGACACCAAGCGGGTGGTCAACATCCAGCTCGAGCGGGCCGTCCTGGCGGCACTCGATTTCGCACTGAGCGCCGAGGACCGGTCGTTCACCAGTCCCGAGTTGCGGGCCAACATCGAGCGGTTGCGCTCAAAGGGGGGCTGAGCCCGCTCCTCGGTCCCCGGGAGCCGCCAGCGCGGCGAGCCACCCGCCGAGCGCCTCGCCCGCATCGAGCACATGGCGCTCGGCCAGCGTGCGGGCCGTCACGGCGTCACCCCGGCGGATGGCCTCGAGGAGTGCCGCGTGCTCGCGCAGCGCGCGCTGCTCTTGCTCGGGGAAGAGCGCGAAGTAGTTGCCGGGCACCACCCGCACCGCTTGGCGCACGTAGGTGAGCAGGCGCGGCGAGCGGGCGGCGCGGTTGAGGGCGCGGTGGAAGCGCCGGTTGGCGTCCACCACGTCGACCGCCCCCTCCACGGCGGCGGCCAGGTCCGCCAACTCCGCCAGCTCGGCGGGCGTGATGCGCTCGGTCGCGAGCTCGGCCGCCTTGCCCACCAGCGCAGCGAGGACGGCGAAGTTGTCGACGGCGTCCTGGGGCGTGATGCCGACCACCGACATGCCGCTGCGCGGCGTGATGGACACCAGGCCCTCGTAGGACAGCTCGAGCAGCGCTTCGCGCACCGGCGTGCGGCTGGTACCGAACTCGGCGCTGAGCGAGTCCAGGTCGAGCCGGTCGCCGGGGCGGAGGCGGCCGGTCAGGATCCGGTCCCGGATCTCCTCGGCGGCCTGGGCGCGCACGGTGCTCCTGATCAGTTTGATATCTGAAATATTACACATTACGCTGACCCCCCCCGTGCCCGGAAGGGGGAGCGATGGCTGACGAGAAGCGGCAGATGACCCTGGTCGGGTTCATGCAGGCGGGGAACGCCACCGTCTACGCCGGGTCCTGGCGCCACCCCGCCACCGAGCACGGCTTCCTCGACGCCCGCTACTACCAGAAGCTCGGCCGGACGCTCGAGGAGGGTTGCTTCGACCTCATGTTCTTCGACGACCGCCTGGCCATGCCCGGCATCTACGGCGGGTCGGTCGCCGAGGCAGTGCGCACCGGGGCGCGGCCGGTCAAGCTCGACCTCAGCGTGGTCCTCGGCCTCGTGGCCGGCGTGACCGAGCACATCGGCCTCGGCGCCACCTACTCGACGACGTACTACGCGCCCTTCCACGTGGCGCGCACCTTCGCCACGCTCGACCACCTCTCGGGCGGCCGGGCGGCCTGGAACGTCGTGACGTCGGTGAACGACAGCGAGGCCCAGAACTACGGCCTCAAAGAGCACCTGGCCCACGATGCGCGCTACGACCGGGCGGACGAGTTCCTCGAGGTCACGACCGGGCTGTGGGACACGTGGGAGGACGACGCCCTCGTGCTCGACCGCGCGCAGGGCTACTTCGCCGATCCGGCCAAGGTGCACGAGCTCGGCCACGAGGGCGAGTGGTTCTCGTCGCGGGGCCCCCTCACGGTGCCCCGGAGCCCGCAGGGTCGTCCGGTGCTGTTGCAGGCCGGATCCTCGGGCCGTGGGCGGGAGTTCGCGGCGCGCTGGGCCGAGCTGGTCTTCTCGGGGGACCCCGACATCGACATCGCCCGGGCCCACTACAAGGACCAGAAGGAGAAGATCGCCGAGCAGGGGCGCGACCCCACCTCTGTGAAGATGTGCCCCATGGTGTACACCGTTGTCGGGGAGTCGCGGGCCCAGGCCGAGGAGCGCGAGCAGGTCCTCCTGCACGACCTCGTCGACCCCATGGCGTCGCTCACGCTGCTCTCGGAGCTGACGAATCACGACTTCTCGGGCCTGAGCCTCGACGCGCCGATCACCGACGAGCTCATCGACTCGGTCTCGGGCATCCGCGGGTTGCTGCAGAACCTGCGGGCGCACATCGGCGGTGACACCGTGACGCTGGCCGATCTGGCCGGGCACCGGGCCACCCTGCTGCAGGGGCCGCGCTTCGTGGGGACGGGGGCCGACATCGCCGACCAGATGGAGGAGTGGTTCGGGACCGGCGCGTGCGACGGCTTCGTCATCGCGGCCACCCACTCGCCGGGCGCCTACGAGGACGTCGTGCGCCTGGTGGTGCCCGAGCTCCGCCGCCGGGGCGTGTTCCGTGACCACTACCGGGGGACCACGCTGCGCGAGAACCTGGGGCTGGCACGCCCTCCGACCGCGGGTCGTGCCTGACCGGGCGACGACCGCCGCGCCGGCCGGGCCCTCGGCGCCGGCCACCCCGGTCCGGCCGCTGCGCGGCATCCGGGTGATCGACGCCGCCACGCTGGCCGCCGGCCCCATGGTGGCCACCGTGCTGGGCGAGTTCGGGGCCGAGGTGATCAAGGTGGAGCAGCCCGGGGCGGGCGACCCGCTGCGGACCTGGGGCCCCATGAAGGACGGCGTCGGACTGTTCTGGAAGAGCGTGGCGCGTAACAAGCGCTGCGTGACCGTCGACCTCCACCACGCGGAGGGCCAGGACATCTTCCACCGGCTGCTGGACGTGAGCGACGTCCTGGTGGTGAACAACCGCCCGAGCGCCCTGGCCCGCTGGGGCCTCGACTGGGCCTCGGTGCACACAGCCCACCCCCGCCTCGTCATGCTGCACGTGAGCGGCTACGGGGCCGGCGGCCCGGCCAGCGACCGGCCGGGCTTCGGCACGCTGGCCGAGGCCATGAGCGGCTTCGCCCACGTCACGGGTCAGCCCGACGGCCCCCCCACCTTGCCGCCCTTCTTCCTGGCGGACGGCGTCGCCGCCCAGTCGGCCGGCGTGGCGGTGATGGTGGCGCTCTACCACCGGGACGTGCACGGGGGCGCCGGGCAGCTGGTGGACGTCAACCTGATCGAGCCGCTCGCCCGCCTGATCGAAACCTCCACACTGGCCTACGACCAGTTGGGGGTGGTGACGGCCCGGGCGGGCAACCGGCTCGACGCCAGCGCGCCGCGCAACGCCTACCGCACGGGCGACGACCGCTGGGTGGCGCTGTCGAGCGCCTCGCGCAACATCGTGATGCGCCTGTACCGGGCCGTCGGCCGGCCCGACCTGGCCGAGGATCCCGACTACGTCGACCCCGTGCGACGTCAGGCCCACGGCGACGAGATCGACGAGCTCGTGGCGCGGTGGATCGCGGCGCGTCCGCTGGCCGAGGTGATGGCCGTGTTCGAGGCGGCCGAGGTGGCCGCCGCTCCCGTGTACGACGCGGCGCAGCTTCTGGCCGACGCCCACCTGCGCTCCCGGGGGACCTTCGTCGCGGTCGGCGACCCCGACCTCGGCACGCTCCGGGTCCAGGCCCCGGTGGCCCGCATGAGCGCCACGCCCGCGGGGATCGATCACCTCGGCCGCGGCCTCGGGGAGGACAACGACTCGGTGTACGGCGAGCTCCTCGGGCTCGACGGGGGCAGGTTGGACGCGCTGCGCGCGGCGGGGACGATCTGACATGCGGCCGTTGCGGGCCCGGCGTTGCGAACTGGCCGTGCCGGCCAGCAACGAGCACATGTGCGAGAAGGCCGCCTCGTCGGGTGCCGACCTCGTCTTCCTCGACCTCGAGGACGCCTGCGCGCCGTCGGTCAAGGAGTCCTCGCGGGCGGTCGTGGTCGGCGCGCTGACCGGCCTGGACTGGGGCCGGACCGTCCGCGCCGTGCGGGTGAACGGCCTGGGCACCCCCTGGTGCCACGACGACGTGATCGAGGTGGTGACCGGGGCGCGGGGCGACCTCGACGTGCTCATCGTGCCCAAGGCGCGCACGGCCCGTGACGTCTGGTGGTTCGACGAGCTGCTGGGGCAGCTCGAGGCCAAGCTGGGCCTGCAGCGCCCGATCGGCCTCGAGGTCCTCATCGAAGAGGCGGAGGGCCTGGCCAACGCCCTGGCGATCGCCCAGGCCAGTGCGCGGCTCGAGGCGCTGATCTTCGGTGCCGGCGACCTCTCGGCATCGCTCCACGCCCGGGTCGACGGCAACTTCGACCCCGTGGTGGCGTACCCGGGGGACTTCTGGCACGCGGCGCGCGTCCAGGTGCTCACCGCAGCGCGCGCCGGCATGGTCGACGCGGTCGACGCCCCCTATCCCGCCTACCAGGACACCGCGGGGTACCGGCGGTCCGCGCTCGAGGCCAGTGCCCTCGGCTTCGACGGCAAGTGGGCCATCCACCCCGCGCAGGTGCCCGTGGCCCACGAGGTGTTCTCGCCCACGCCCGAGGAGGTGGCCGAGGCGCACCAGGTCGTGGCGGCCTACCGGGAGGCGGAGGCCGGCGGGGTCGGTGCCATCGGGCGCGCCGGGCGGCTCGTCGACGCGGCGCACATGCGGCTGGCCGCCAACACGCTGCACAAGGCTTCGCTGGCCGGCGAGGACTGATTCGGCCCGCCTAGCGCGGCCGTTCCCCGCGGCCCACGGCACGCTCGACCAACCCGATGGTCCACGTGAGCGCCCGGGTGGCCTCAGCGGCGTCGAGCTGCCAGTCGACCGCCACGCGCTCGAAGGCGGCCACGCTCCAGAGCACGTCGAGCACGGCTGCCACCGCCCGGCGATCGGTGTCGTCCCACCCGGGGGCCCGGAGCGACACGGCGGCCGCCAGCGCGTTCTGCTGGCGCTGCTTCGCCTCCGAGAGGATCGGGTCGAGGGGCGGGCGCGCCTCGGGCGGGTACGACGAGACGTGCGCGTAGATGCGGGCGGCCACGCCGGCCACCTCGTCGAGGCCCATGCTCTCGAGCTCGATTCCGGCCTCCTCCTCCAGGCGGTGCATGACGGCGGCACGCAGCGCCTGCTCGTTGCCGAAGTGGCGGTACACGGTGCGCTCGTGCACCCCGGCGCTCTCGGCCACGGCCCGGATGGTCAGGGCGTGCCAGTCCCGTACCGACGACCGCCGTAACAGCTCCGACCCGGCACCGACGATGCGGTCGCGTGTCCCGGCGGCCTGCCGGCGCCGCAGCGGGCTGTCGTAGGGCCGCCGCGCCGCCGCCCCGCCGGCGCGCACGGCCCCGGCGCGATCGTCGTGGTGGTCCGGGAGGGCGGTCACGTCGCGGCAGCGGGGGCAGTGGGGCAGCCGGGCTGTGGGGTGCCCGCGTGCGTCAGCGGGCCACGGCCGGGAGCGACTCCCAGCCGCGGACCGTGGAGGTGGGGGACAGCTTGGCGCCGGCCAGGTCGACGTCCCACTCCGGTACCCGGGTGAGCAGCTCGTCGAGGACGATGGCGCCCTCGAGCCGGGCCAGGGCGGCACCGAGGCAGAGGTGGATCCCGTTGCCGAAGGTCAGGTGGCGACCCTCGTCGCGGTGGATGTCGAAGCGGTCGCCGTCCGCGAAGCGCCGATCGTCGCGGTTGGCCGCCCCGACCAGGAAGAGGATCGGGCTGCCGGCCGGGACGTCGGTCCCGTGGAAGGCGACGTCCTCCTTGGCGACGCAGCGGCCGACGTGCGGCCCCGGGGGCTCGTATCGCAGCAGCTCCTCGATGGCGCCCGGGATGAGCGAGCGGTCGGCCCCCAGCTCGGCACGCTGATCGGGGTGCTCGGCCAGGATCTTGCCGGCCCACCCGATGAGGCGCGTCGTGGTCTCGTTCCCGGCGCCCGCGATGACCTCGATGTAGATCAGCAGTTCGTTGCGCGTGAGCTTGCGCGTCGCACCCTTCTCGTCGGTGAACTCGACGTTGAGGAGCTCGGTCATGATGTCGTCGGACGGGTGGTCCATACGCCAGTCGATGTACTCGGCGAACACGTCACCGGTGAGGAAGTTCTCCGTGACCTGCATCGGCTTGCCCTCGTCGGTGCGGAGGGTGGAATCGACGTGCTGGCGCACCGCCCACTGGTCGCTCTCGGGGATGCCGAGGAGCATGCCGATGACGCGCATGGGGATCTCCGCACCGAAATCGGCCACGAAGTCGAACCGTTCCGCGCCGACGAGGCGGTCGAGGCACTCGACGGTGAAGTCACGGATCTTCGGCTCGAGCTCGGCCACCCGTCGCGGGCTGAAGGCGCGAGACATCAGTCGGCGGTGGATGGTGTGGCTCGGCGGGTCCTCGAAGATCAGGACGCCGGGAGGGATCTCGACACCCGACTTGATGACCTCGAGGATGGCGCCCTTCCCCGAGATGAACGTCTGCGCGTCGAGAAGGCCCCGCTCGACGTCTTCGAAGCGGCTCACCGCGTAGAAGTCGTGGACGTCGTTGTAATAGAGAGGTGACTCCTCACGGAGCCGCCGGTACACCGGGTAGGGGTCGGCGTTGATTCCGACGTCGTACGGGTCGTAGTACACGCCGGTCGCGTTCGTGGCGTCGGTGGTCGTCATGGCACCCCCCGGGGATATTTCGTGTCAGGAATATGACACCAAAGGGCTTGCGGGGTCAACGGGGACCGCCCTCCGGCTGGGCCAGGCCCAGGGCCAGGGCCGGGGTGCAGGGGCGGCGGAAACGCTCTTCTCACTGATTGAGAGCCGTGCTACCATCGATTGGTCACCGGCGCCGCAGGGCGTCGTACGGCGCCGCAGGGTGCCGCAGGGTGCTGCACGGAGGAGGAGCTGCTCATGGCACGTTGGCCCAAGCCGGCAGAGGGGAGCTGGACCGAGCACTACGGGCTCAGCACCGCACCCGTCTCCTACGAGGACTCGATCTCGCCGGAGTTCTTCGAACTCGAGCGTGAGGCGGTGTTCAAGCGGGCCTGGCTGAACGTCGGACGGGTGGAACAGCTCCCCCGCACCGGCAGCTACTTCACCAAGGAGCTGGTGGCGGCCCGCACCTCGGTCATCGTGGTGAAGGACAAGGACGGGGGCGTGCGGGCCTTCCACAACATCTGCCGTCACCGGGGCAACAAGCTGGTCTGGAGCGACTACCCGCAGGAGGAGACGAGCGGCGTCTGCCGGCAGTTCGTGTGCAAGTACCACGGCTGGCGCTACGACCTCGACGGGTCGTTGTCCTTCGTGCAGCAGGAGAACGAGTTCTTCGACCTCGACAAGGACGCCTACGGCCTCGTCCCCGTGCACTGCGACGTCTGGGCGGGCTTCGTCTTCGTGAACGTGGCCGAGGAACCCGAGCAGTCGCTGCGCGACTTCCTCGGGCCGATGGTCACCGCGCTCGAGGAGTACCCGTTCCACCTCCAGAGCGAGCGGTGGTTCTACCGCGCCACGGTGAACGCCAACTGGAAGCTGTACATGGACGCCTTCCAGGAGTTCTACCATGCGCCCGTCCTGCACGCGAACGAGACGCCGCCCGACTGGTCCCTCGCGGCGCAGCAGGCCGGCTTCGAGGCGCCGTACTACGGCATCGACGGCCCACACCGCGTGGTCAGCACGGCCGGCGTGCACCCCTGGACCCTGCCCGAGAACATGCTGAAGCCCATGGAGACGCTGACCCGCAGCGGCCTCTTCGGCCCCTGGGACATCCCGGATCTCGGGCTGGAGCAGAAGCCCGCCGGCCTCAACCCGGCCAACTGCGACCCGTGGGGGCTCGACTCGTTCCAGGTCTTCCCGAACTTCGTCATCCTCGTCTGGGGTCAGGGCTGGTACCTGACGTACCACTACTGGCCCACGGCCCCCAACCAGCACGTGTTCGAGGGCACCCTCTACTTCGTGCCGGCGAGGACGGCGCGCGAGCGGGTGGCCCACGAGTTGGCCGCGCTTTCCTTCAAGGAGTACGGGCACCAGGACGCCAACACGCTCGAGGCCACCCAGTCGATGCTCGAGTCCCGCGTGCTCGAGCGGTTCCCACTGTGCGACCAGGAGGTGCTGTGCCGACACCTGCACGAGGTGACGGCACAGTGGGTGGACGAGTACACGAAGCAGCGCCAGAGCGCGGAGGTCTGAGGGCGATGTCCGACACACTGTTGCCGAGCGAGTTCTCGGAGCTGGAGCCCTTCGCAGCCACCTGGTGCCTGGCCGGCGAGGAGGAGCGGTATCGCCAGCGCCTGGCCAGCACCATGGACGAGATGCAGGCGTTCTACGACGCCGTCGTGCCCCGGGCGGACGAGGCGATGACCTACTGCGACCGGTTCCCCCTCGACGACCTGCCCGACCAGGCGCGCCACCTCCTGTACCTCTTGTTCTCCATGGTCATGGTGTCGTTCCCCGTCGAGGCCTTCGGCCAGCCGCACATCCCCGACACCGGGGCGGCCTACCTCGACTGCCTGGTGGCGCCCGGTCCCTGATCGGCCACCGCCATGACGGCGGACGCCGAGGTGATGGCGCGGTCCGCGTTGCCCTCGTCGCGGATGAGCATGCGGACGCCGACCCGGCCGTCGCGGCCGCGGTGCGCGGTGCCGTCGACCCGGAAGGGGCCTGACTTCCCGCGGGCCATGAACATCACGTGCCAGCTCTGCACCTGGAGCAAGCGGGTCCCGGCGGCTTCGGCGGCCAGGTCGACCGCCGCGGTCTCGAGCACGACGTGCTGGGGGCCGATGTGGAGCGCCGCGTCGGGCGAGGCCAGGTCGACCCGGAGCTCGGGGAGCGCCCAGTGGCCGTCGTCGCGTCGGGTCGCTCCGAAGACCTGCCACAGCGGCGGCAAGTCGGCTGAGTCCTCGACGGTGAGGGCGGCGTCCCCGACGTCCATCCTCGCCAGTCCTTCGGGCGGCGTGCCGATGGAGGCACCCTGCCCCTCGATGAATGCGAGCACCCGATCGTGGTCTGCCGCGTCGACGATGAGGCATCGCCCGTACCCCATGGTCCGGCCCTGGTGGACGAGGCCCGAACCCAGGACCTCGATCGTCCCGACGTCGATGCCGGGGTCGAGGACCTGCACCGAGGCGATCACGGGATTGGGCACGGCGACCAGGTCGGTCTGGCAGCCCTCGGGTGAGGCGATGGCCAGCGGGGCCACCATGAGGCCGCCGGCCTCGTTGCGCATGTCGCGGCGGATGCGGACGGTGTTGTCCTCCGGACCCACGTTCATGGAGGCATGGTTGCGTCCGATGTACCGGTAGCTCAGCAGCCCGGTCCAGCGGCGCTGCAGCTCCTCTCGGTATGCCTCCGGGTCGCCGGCCAGCTCCCGGATGTCACGAAGGTCTTCGGTCATCGGTCCCTCACTTGGCGTCTGCTGCTCACATGCTCTCGTACTCGACGGCGACGGCGGCGCTGGTCGGACGGCCCTGGCACGTCAGGACCCAGCCCTCTTCGACCTCCTCGGGGGTGAGCGCGTTGTTCACCCGCATCGTCACGGTGCCCTCCTTGAGGAACGCCATGCAGGTGGCGCAGTTGCCCGCCTGGCACGAGAAAGGCGGGCGGAGCCCGCCGCGGCGCGCCGTCTCGAGCAGGCTGTCACCAGGATGGTAGGTGACCACCGCCGTCTTGCCGCCGAGGGTGATCGTCACCTCGATCGCCCCGGCGTCGCTCCCGTCCTCCCGACCCGCGCTCCCGCCTTCGCCCGTCGCCGCACCGCCGGCTGCACGGCTGGCCTCCCCCTCACCCTCCGCCTGCTCGTCGACCAAGAAGCGCTCGATGAAGATGCGCTCCTTGCGCACCCCCATCACGAGGAGGGCCGACTCCACCAGCTCCATGAAGGGCCCGGGCCCGCAGACGTAGAAGTCGGCGTCGGCGTCGCCGCCCACGAAGGCCACCACCCCCGCGGTGGTGAGGAACCCGCCGTCGCTGTCGAAGTGTCGGGCGACCTCGAGCCGACCCGGGTGGCGCCCCGCCAGCCGGGCCAGGGCGTCGCCGAAGATCACCGAGCCGGGATCCCGGTTGGCGTAGAGGAGCCTGACCCGGCGCGAGGTGGCGGCCAGCACGCTCTTGGTGATCGACATGACCGGCGTGATCCCGCTCCCGCCGCAGAAGGCGACCACCGGGCGCTGCCCCTCCTGCGGGCAGAACACCCCGGCCGGCTTGGTGGCCTCGAGGACGTCGTCCTGGCGGACGTTGTCGAGGAGCCAATTGGAGACGAGGCCACCCGGGACGCGCTTGACGGTCACCGTCAGCTCGTCGCCCGTCTCGGGCGCGCTGGACATCGAGTACGACCGGAGCTGCTCCTGCCCGTCCACGTGGACGCGGAAGGTGCAGAACTGTCCGGCCGTGTAGCCGAACAGCTCGGTCAGTTCGCCGGGGATGTCGAGCACGAAGGAGCTGGCGTCCCCGGTCTCCCGCACGACGCGCGCCACGCGCAGCGGGTGGTACCCGTGCTGGCGCAGGACCGGCTCGTGATCCGGAGCGGCGGCGCGAGCCGGCTGGTTCACCGGATCGGGGTCTGGCGTCTCACGGGCTCGGCCGTCTCACGATGCCGCCGGGCTCGGCCGTCTCACGATGCCGCCGGGGTCGGCCGTCTCACGATGCCGCCGGGCTCGGCCGTCTCACGATGCCGCCGGGGTCGGCCACGCCACCGACTTCGTCTCGAGGTACTGGTCGAAGCCGGCGACGCCGTTCTGGCGCCCGATCCCGCTGTGCTTGTACCCCCCGAAGGGCATGTCGGCCTGGCCGATCGGCATGCCGCCGTTGACGGCGAACGTCCCCGTGCGGATGCGCTCCGCCACGGCCAGGGCACGGTCGAGCGAGCCGGAGAACACGCCTCCCGAGAGCCCGTAGACGCTGTCGTTGGCGATGCGGACGGCGTCGTCGTCGTCGTCGAACGGGATGGCCACGAGCACCGGCCCGAAGATCTCCTCCTGGGCGATGGTCATGGCGTTGTCGACGTCGATGAAGAGCGTGGGCTCGACGTAGAAGCCCCGGGCGTATTCCTCGCCCGAGGGGCGGCTCCCACCGAGGGCCAGGGTGGCCCCCTCGGCCACGCCCTTCTCGATGTAGCCGAGGACGCGGTCACGCTGCTTGGCCGAGATGAGCGGGCCCATGAGGACGTCGGGACGCTGGGGGTCGCCGTACGCGACCGACGAGAGGGTGGCCCGCAGGATCTCGACGCCTTCCTCGTAGCGCGAGCGCGGCAGCAGCATCCGCGTCTGGATGGCGCAGCCCTGGCCCCCGTGGAAGCAGACCGCGATGCCCGACGGCACCGAGGTGGCGAAGTCGGCGTCGTCGAGCACGATGGTGGCCGACTTGCCGCCGAGCTCGAGGAACACACGCTTCAAGGTGTCGGCGCCCTTCGCCATGATCCGCTTCCCGACCGCGGTCGAGCCCGTGAACGAGATGAGGTCGACCTTGGGGGAGAGGGTCAGCTCCTCGCCGACGAGGTGGTCCGAGGACGTCACCACGTTGAGCACCCCGGGCGGGAAGTCGGTGCGCTCGGCCACCAGCCGGCCGAGCCTGGTGGCGTTCCACGGCGTGTCGGGAGCGGGCTTGAGGATGACCGTGTTGCCGGTGGCGAGCGCCTGCCCGAGCTTGTTGAGGGTGACCTCGAGGGGGAAGTTCCACGGCACGATGGCGCCGACCACCCCCACCGGCTCCTTCCAGACCTGCCGGGTGTTGCGAGTGCCCCGCCGGTCGACGATCTCGGGCAGCTCGGTGCGCCACTCGAATTCGTCGATCAGCTTGGCCGGGTAGCGCAACGCCCCCTCGAGCGGGATGTCGAGCTGGTTGGCGTGCGTCGTCATGCGCGGGCACCCGACTTCGAGGATCAGCTCTTCGCGCAGCTCCTCGCGGTCGGCCTCGAGCGCCTCTTGTAGCTGGGCCAAGCACCGCGCCCGCAGGGCGCGGTCCGTCGGCCACGCCGTCTCGTCGAAGGCGCGCCGCGCCGCGTCGATGGCCCGGTGCATCTCCGCCGCCGACGCGTCGGCGACCGGGCCGAGGACCTCCCCCGTGGCGGGGTTGAGGTTGTCGAAGGTCCGCCCCGAGTCGGACCCGACGAGCTCGCCGTCGACGAGCATCCTCTCCTCGTGGCCGGTCGCAGTCGCCATGCCCACCCCTGTCAGTCCATGGTCTCTCGCCGGGCGGAAACCTGATTATCGAAATCTGCCATCAGAATAATCGCATCAGAGGGGCAGGGCCGCCGGGAGGGCGCCGGTCCGGAGCACCTCGGTTCCCACCTCCTTCGTGAGCACCGATCCGGCGCCCAACAACTGGTCGAGCACGAGAGTGCGGCGGACGTACTCGTGCAGCGGGTGCTCGGTCGTGAACCCGATCCCGGCCAGCACCTGCTGGGCGTGCCGGGCGACCGTGCGGGCCGACCGGCCGGCCAGCCCCTTGGCCATGGCGGCCACGGCCGGCGAGGGGTCCTCCCAGGCGGCGGCCAGCAGCCCGGCGGCCGACTCGATCGCCACCAGGCTCTCGGCCAGGCGGTGTCGCACCGCTTGGAACGAGGCGATGGGGTGGCCGAACTGGACCCGTGCCAGGGCGTGCTCCCGGGCCAGCTCGAGCATGGTGCGGGCCGTGCCCACCAGTTCGTGCCCGACCGCGAGCTGGCCCCGGGCGACGGCCTGGTCCCAGTCGACCCGACCCGGCCGCGACGACGGGTCGTTCCCGGGGTCGAGGACACCGCGCACCTCGACGAGGCCGAGCGCGGGGTCGAGCCCGTGCACCGGCCGCAGCTCGAGCGTCCCGCCCGCCACGCTGCACGCGACCTCGCCCCCGGCACCCGTGTCGTCGCTCGCCACCACGAGCACCCGGTCGGCCGCCGCCAGCGTCGCCGTCCCGAGGCCCAGCACGGTCCAACGCCCGCCGTCGACGAGCCCGGGCGCCGAGTGCCGGCGTAGCGGCGGCAGGACGACGGCCGCGTGCTCCTCACGTCCGAGCGACTCCGCCAGGACCCGGTCCAGCGCGCACGACGTGGCACGGGCCGCGCCCTGGCGCTCGAAGAGCACCGAGACGGCCGCCGCCGGGTCGGCTCGGAGCGCGTCGAACCATCCCAGGTCGGCGAGCGCGGCGTCGAGCGCAGCACCGCTGTTCCCCCGGGTGGCGCGCTCGACGGCCGCCCCGAACACCTCGAGTTCGCCCGACTCCATCAGTGTCCCCTTCGCGTCGGCGTCGGCCTCGCCGTCGACCTCCCGTCGCGCCGCGCGCGCCGAAGTGGCGCTCCGCCGTCAACGGTCGTCCCCTAGGCCGAGCAGCCGACGGGCGATGATGTTGCGCTGGATCTCACCGCTGCCGCCGTAGATGCTGGCCGCGCGCGAGTAGAGGTACTCGGCGCGCCAGCGCCGGCTCTGGGGGTCGTCCCCGAGCAGCACCTCGGCACCGAGTCCCTCGGAGACGAGCTCGAACACCGACTGCTCGGCCGTGGCCAGCAGGACCTTGTCGACCGAGGTCTCGGCGCCGATCTTCTCGCCGGCCGCCAAGCGGCGCCCGGTCTCGCGGGAGCGGGCCCGGAAGGCCGAGAGCAGCTGTACGGCCTCGCCGAGGGCGCCGGGGTCGAGCGACCCCGCGGGGGCGGCTGCGACCAGCCGCTCGAGGCGCCGCTGCATGTAGGCGGCCCGGAACCACAGAGCGGTGCTGCGCTCGTAGGGGAGGAGGTCCATGGCGACGGACCAGCCACCGTTCACCTCGCCCAGCAGGCGGTCGTGCGGCACCAGCACATCGTCGTAGAAGACCTCGCAGAACTCGGGCACGCCGTGCATGGCGCCGATGGGCCGCACGGTGATGCCGGGGGTGTCCATGTCCACGAAGAGCGCCGTGATGCCGCGGTGGGCCGATTCGGGCGTGCCTGTACGCGTCAGCAGCACGCAGCGCGTCGCGTACTGGGCCAGGCTGGTCCAGACCTTCTGTCCGTTGACGAGCCAGCCGGCTTCGGTGCGCTCGGCCCGGCAGGCCAGAGCGCCCAGGTTGGAGCCCGTCCCCGGCTCGGAGAAGCCCTGGCACCAGGTCTCGGCGCCCGAGAGCAGGCGCGGCACCATCTCGGCGGCCAGGTCGGGCGGCGCGAAGTCGATCATGGTGGGGGCCAGCACCTCGGGCATGGAGTAGATGCCCGGCTCCACGAGGTCGCGCGCCACCAGTGCCTCGCCCAGGTAGGCGCGCAGCAGGTTCGAGCCGCCGAGCCCGCCGACGCGCTCGGGCCAACCCATCCGCATGAATCCGGCTTGGTAGGCCAGGCGGCAGACCTTGCGCAGCTGCGCCATCTGCTCGTCGAGCGTGCCGATGCCGGCGAACGCGGGGGCGAGCTCCGCCTCGTGCTCGTCGAGCCAGCCGCCGACGGCGACCTTGAACGCAGCCAGCTCCGTCGGGGGCGCGCCGCTCGTCAGGAGGGATCCGCCGACGGTTGGGGCCGGGTGGGGTCGTGCGCCTTGCCCGAATCGCGCTCTCCGCTGCGTCGGAGGAAGGTCATGGAGCGGGTGTGCAGCCGCCAACCCCGCTCCGTCCGGCGGTAGGTGTCGCTGTACCAGCCGATGCGCATGTCGTGCGTGGTCTGGTCTACGAAGCAGAGCGTCTGGTATCCGGTGCCGGCATCGCCCTCGAGGTCGATGACCGGGGTCCCCGTGAGGAAGAGGCCCTTCGGGGCGGCAGCCACCAGCGCCGGGAAGTCAGAGAGCGTGTAGGTCGACCCGAAGGCGCGGTAGGTGCCGTCGGGGGTGAAGACGTCCATCACGGCCTCGATGTCGTCCTGGGTCATGCCGAGGGCGTAGCGGGCCAGCACCTGCTGCAGCTCGATGATGTCGGCGATCGGCGTGTCGTCCATGGCTCCGGTCGTGCTCCCGTGGCGGACCCGGGTCGGCCCAACGCCCCGGGGATCAGGGATCGGGGCCACGATAACAGCATTCTCAGAATCGGGAATTGTCGCTGTGACCTGGCCAGGCACCCCGCCCACCCGTTGCCGAGCCGTCCGGGCGACCGGTCGGGCGGCCCGGCGAAAGCAGCTTGCAGAAATCCGTTGCACCATGCCGGTCCACGGGGAGAGTGACGCTCTCGGCTGACGGAAGCCCGATACGATGAACCGATGCCCCTCGAGAACAGCCCCGACCCCCAGGCCGCCGACGCCCCCGTGCGCCGGCGCGACCTGGCCGTGGCCCGTTCGCTCGATTCGGCCCGCGCCCGCAGCGAGGGCCGGGTCCAGCGGTTCCTCGACGCCGGGTTCGAGTTGCTGGCCAGTGCCGAGTCCGGGAGGGACTTCACCGTGCAGGAAGTGGTGGACCGCTCGGGGCAGTCGCTGCGCAGCTTCTATCAGTACTTCGCCGGCAAGCACGAGCTGCTCCTGGCCCTCTTCGACGAGGCCGTGCGATCCACCGCCGACCGCCTGGAGGAGCTGACGGCACGCGAGACCGACCCGCGCGGCCGGCTGCGCTGCTTCGTGCTCGAGTACTACCGCATGTGCCTGCCGGCGCCGGAGCGGCGGGCGTCGAAGAACAACCCCACCCCGGTGCTCGCCGAGTTCTGCCACCAGCTGCTCACGGCGCATCAGGACGAGGCATCTCGGGCGTTCGTCCCGCTGGTGACCCTGCTCGAGAAGATCCTCGCCGACGCGGCCGACGCGGGCGTCGTCCACCAGGATCTCGATCGTGAGGAGATGGCGGGCGTGATCCTGTCGACGATCATGTTCAACGCCGCGTACGCGGCGACGATCAGTGGGCGCCACGGCTCCGCGCCCGGCGCGCAGGCCGCCGAGGAGGTCTGGGCCCTGATCTCGGCCGGCATCGTCACCGGCTCACGCCCCTGACGTCGCGTCTTGGCACGCCGCGCGCCGCGTACCGGCTTCGTTCAGCCGGCCTTCCGCAGCGCCGGCGCCACCGCGGCGAGGAACTCCCGGGTGCGCTCGGCCGACGCCTTGATCTCCTCCCGGGTCCCGCCGAGTGGCACGAGGCGACAGTTGAGGTCGGTGACTCCGGCGTCCGCGAAGCGGCGCAGGCGGGCCTCCATGGCCGACTCGTCGCCGCAGATCAGCACGTCGCCGATGGTCTGGGCCTCGCCGTGCTCCATCAGGCGGACGTAGTTGGGCGAGGCCACCACCTCGCTCAAGGTCCGGTTCGTCCGCTCGACCGCCGCGTCGACCTCCTCGGCGCGGCACAGGCAGACCGGGACGCCGGCCATGATCCGCGGGGCGGGCCGTCCCGCCGCCTCCGCCGCCTTCGTGATCCGCGGGACGACGTGTGACGCGATGGTGCGCTCGTCGGCCAACCACAGGGAGGTGCCCGCGGCGCGCTCGCCGGCCAGCTGCAGCATGACCGGGCCCAGGGCGGCGAGCATCACCGGCGTGGGCGCGATGTCGGTGACGTCGAGCGGGTTGCGGATCGTGAACATCTCGTTGTCGACCTCGACGAGGCCCGGCCCGGCCAGAGCCTGGTCGAGGACGTCGAGGTAGCACCGCGCCGTGGTGGCCTGGTGCTCGTAGGGCAGGCCGAGCATGTCCCCGATGATCCAGTGGTGCGAGACACCGACCCCGAGGGTGAAGCGGCCCTCGCACACGGCCTGGACCGACAGCGCCTGCTGGGCCAGCACGATGGGGTGCCGGGGCTGCAGGGGCACGATGGCCGTCCCCACCTCGATGCGTGAGGTCGCCGCGCCGAGCAGCGCGGCAGCCGTCATGACGTCGAACTCGTCGGGAATCTGCGGGGTCCAGACCGAGTCCAGTCCGGCCTGGTCGGCCCAGCGGGCGTCGGCCTGCAGCTTCTCCACCTTGGTGGCGTAGCGGCCCCTGTCCGCGCTCACCTGGAGTCCGATCCGCATCCCGGGGCTCCTCTCCTGTGCCGGTATCCGTGTGTCGGCGTCCGATGCCGGGTCCGCCCGGTCGCCAGCCGTCCGGTCCCGTCGCCGGGCGGAAATACTATTCTCAACTAGTGCATACCAGACTATCGAGGGGTGCCGGGGAGGGCAGGATGCCAGGAGGCGGTCGGGGAGCGGAGCGGGTGGCGGTCGTGACCGGCGGCGGCTCGGGCATGGGGCAGGCCGTCTGCCGTCACCTGGCCCGGCAGGGTCACACCGTGGCCGTGTTCGACGTCGACGCCGAGGGCGCCCGCCGCGTGGCCGCGGAGGTCGAGGCGGGCGGCCGTCGCGCCCTCGGCGCCGAGGTGGACGTCAGCGACCGCGCCGCGGTCGAGGCCGCGCTCGGTGAGGTCCGGAGACACCTGGGCCCCGTAACGATCATGGTCACCAGCGCGGGCATCGAAGGGTTCGTCGACTTCCTCGACATCAGCGCCGAGGCATGGGACCGCATGATGGCCGTCAACCTCACCGGCACCTTCCACTGCCTGCAGGCCGCCGTCCCCGACATGATCGACGCAAGATGGGGCCGCATCGTCACCATCTCGTCGTCCTCGGCGCAATCTGGCACCCGCCGCATGTCGCACTACGTCGCCTCCAAGGGCGGGGTGATCGCACTGACCAAGGCGCTGGCGCTGGACCTCGCTCCGCACGGGATCACGGTGAACACCATCCCGCCGGGCGTGATCGACACTCCCATGATGCGCCGGCCCATGGAGTCCGGTGCGATGGCCGGCGAGGACCAGATCCTGGCCCGAGCTCCGCTCGGCCGCCTCGGCACGCCGGACGACATCGCGGCGGCGTGCGCGTTCTTGTGCTCCGATGAGGCGGGGTACATCACCGGTCAGCAGATCAACGTGAACGGCGGCTGGTACCTGTGAGCACGGGGCCAGGGAGCCGGTGCAGGGGAGGAGCGTGCCATGGGTGACATGACGATCGTGCGGGCCGACCGCTGGGTCGACGTTGTCGCCGGCGAGGTGCGCTCGCCGGCGGTCGTCGTGGTGGACGGCAACCGGATCGTGGGCGTGAACCCGGCCGAGGTGCCCACGACCGCCACCGAGATCGACCTGGGCGACGTCACGCTCCTGCCTGGACTCATGGACATGGAGCTGAACATGCTCATCGGCGGTCCGGGCGGTCCCGACGGGCTGCCCGACCCCATGCACGGTGTCAAGGACTCGCCGGTCTACCGGACGCTGCGCGGCGCGGTGAACTGCGCCACCACGCTCATGGCCGGATTCACCACGGTGCGCAACCTGGGACTGATGGTCTATACGGCCGGGTTCCTGCTCGACGTCGACCTGGCCAAGGCGGTGGACATGGGATGGTTCCCCGGGCCGCGCATCGTGCCGGCCGGCCACGCCATCACGCCGACGGGCGGGCACCTCGACCCGACGATGTTCCAGGGTCTGGCACCCGGGATCATGCCCCAGAGCGTCGAGCAGGGCATCGCCAACGGGGTGCCCGAGGTCCGTAAGGCGGTGCGCTACCAGATCAAGTACGGGGCCAAGCTGATCAAGATCTCCGCCTCGGGCGGCGTCATGTCGTTCTCCAGCGCGGCCGGATGCCAGCAGTATTCCGACGAGGAGCTGGCCGCCATCGTCGACGAGGCCCACCGCAACGGCCTCCGGGTCGCCGCGCACGCCCACGGGGACGCCGGCATCCGCGCCTGCATCCGGGCCGGGGTCGACTGCATCGAGCACGGCTCGCTGGCCACCGACGACACGGTGCGCCTCATGGCTGAGACCGGGACCTTCCTGGTGGGCACCACCGCGTTGGCCGACCACATGGCGGTGGACCGCATCCATCCGGTCCTCCAGAAGAAGGCGGCCGAGATCTTCCCCCAGGCCCGCCGCATGTTCGGCCGGGCGCTGACTGCCGGCGTGAAGATCGCCTGCGGGTCCGACGCGCCGGCCATCCCCCACGGCACGCAGGCCGACGAGCTCGTCGCCATGGTCGACCGCGGCATGACTCCCATGCAGGCGCTGCAGTCGGCCACCGTCACGGCGGCCGAGCTGATCGAGCGCGAGCACGACCTCGGCCGGCTCGAGACGGGCTACCTGGCGGACGTGATCGCCGTCCCCGGCGACCCCTCCGCGGACGTCGCCGTCACCAAGGACGTGCGGTTCGTCATGAAGGACGGCCGCGTCTACAAGGGCCTCTGAGGGAGCGCCCCGTCCCCGTCGACGATCGGAGGTCGCCCATGCCCGAGGACGAGAAGCTGCAAGCCGCCGGCGCGCTGCGGCGGGCCGTGCTGGGCGACGCCTACGTCGACGCCCAGCAGGACGACCCGAACCCGACCATGCGGGAGTTCTCGGACTACCTGACCGGCATGGCCTGGGGCGTGTGGGCCCGCGGGGGCGCGCTCGACACCAGGGACCGGAGCCTGCTCGTGTTGGCCATGACCGCCGCGCTCGGCCGCATGGACGAATTCGCGCTGCACGCCCGCGCCGCCGGTCGGGCGGGCGTGCGCGACGAGGAGCTCGACGAGCTGCTCTTCCAGATCGCCGCCTACTGCGGTGGTCCGGCGGGCCTCTCGGCCAAGCGCGTCCTGCTGGCCGTCCGAGCCGAGCGCGCCGAGCGGGAGGGCGGATGAAGGACAGGCCGGTCGAGGTGGGCATCGTCGGCCTGGGCCACATGGGCAGCGCCCTGGCAGCCAACCTGGTGGGATCCGGGTTCGCGTTGCTGGCCCACGACCGGGCGGGAACGGGCGGGTGCCCCGAGGGGGCCGACTTCGCCGCCGACCTGGCCGAGGTGGCGCGCCGCGCCCAGGTCGTGGTCCTCAGCCTGCCCGACGGAGCGGCGTCCGAGCAGGTCTGCCGGTCCCTCGCCGCCGCGTCGCGCCGCCGCGTAGCGCACGTGGTCGAGACCTCGACCGTCGGGGTGGACGCCGCACAGGCCCTCGAGGCCCTCCTGGCGTCGGCCGGCGTCGGCTACGTGGACGCCCCCGTGTCAGGGGGCGTGGCCGGGGCCCGGGCGCGCACGTTGTCGGTCATGGTGGCCGGGTCCGAGGCGGCCTGCGGGGCCGTCGAAACAGTGCTGGCCGGGCTGAGCGACAGACGGCGCCGGGTGGGGGACCGGCCGGGGATGGCGCAGGCACTCAAGTTGGCCAACAACTTCCTCTCGGCCACCGCCCTGGCCGCCACGAGCGAGGCCGTCACCTTCGGGCTCTCGGCCGGGCTCGACATGGCGACCATGCTTGAGGTCCTCAACGCCTCGAGCGGACAGAGCGCCGCGACGAGCGACAAGTTCGTCAACCACGTGCTCACCGGTCGCTACGCGTCCGGCTTCGCCAACTCGCTGATGGCGAAGGACCTGGCCCTCTACCTGGGGGCCGTGGCGAGCCGGGGCACACCGTCGGATGTGGGCGGGGTCGTCGCCTCGGTGTGGGATCGCTTCACCGAGGCGGAGCCGGGGGTGGACTTCACCCGCATCTACCCCTTCGTGGAAGGATCGTGACCGTGGCGCCCTCCCCGGACCGCGGGGCCGCCCCGACGTGGGAGAGGAGAACCTGATGCGTGTGGTCGTGGATTTCGACCTGTGCGAGAGCAATGCGCTGTGCATGACGGCTGCCCCTGAGGTCTTCGAGGTGCGCGACGACGACTTCCTCTACGTGCTCGACGAGAACCCGCCCGAGGAGCTGCGCGACAAGGTGCTGGCCGCCGTGCGGACCTGCCCCAAGAACGCCATCTCTATCGTGGACTGACGCCTGGCGGCGTCGGTTCGGCCGGCGACGACCCTCTGTGCTACGACCAGCCCACTACGACTGCACCGTGGTCGTGCCGGGCAGGTCGGTGCCGCAGAACGTGTTGTTCGAGGTGGGCACGAAGCCGTTCTTCTGGGCGATCATGTACCAGCCGCACGACTTCGCCTGGTCCTTCCCGAAGTTCGTCGAGTAGTCGATGTTCTGTGGCAGGAGTCCGTTCCCGTTATAGCTCTTCACGCCGCGGAGCGCCTTGATGACGCTGGCGTGCGTCGGGTTGCTGCCCGCCATCTGCAGGCCTTTGATCATGAGGTCGGCTCCCAGCCACGACTCGTACTGATTGAACGCCGGGAACTCGCCGGCCGCGAAGTGGGCGTACTTCACCAAGGCTGCCTGCATCTGTCGGGTGCCGGCATTCGGGATCTGGAACGGGCGGAACTGGGTGGTGAAGTAGCTCCCTTGCAGGTCCGCCCAGGCCGGTGAATGGATGACGCTGGTCTCGAACCCGGTGGGAAAGAGCACCACCTTGGGCTTGACCCCGCCTTGTTTCAACGCGGTCATCAGGGCGAAGTTCGTGTTGTTGTCCATGCCGGCGTAGAAGGCGTTGCAGCCCTTCTGCTTGGCCACGAGCGCCGGCGTCGTCATGTTCACCGAGCCGAACGGGATGGTCGTGTCGAGCACGCCCTGCTTGCCGCCGGCGTGCACGAACGAGTCGACGGTGCCGATGGCCGACCGTGTGGAGGACGGCGAGATCCCGTAGCCGTAGGAGCAGATCACAGTGCCACCGTGCTGCTTCATGAAGGAGCCGATGGCGGTGTTGACCGGGTACTTCGGGTCGACGCTCCCGACGTCGGCGGCGAACATGTTGGACTGGTAGGGCGGGGTGCCCCACTCGGGACCGTCGAAGAAGCCGCCCGTGACCGGCACGCCAGCCTGGTTGGGGTACTTGGCCGCCAGGAAGAACAGCGGGCTGTTCGACACGATGCCGATGGGGTTCTTGGAGAGGGCCTGCTGCACGACAGTCGCGATCTGCGTCGGGCTGGTCTGATCATCGAGGATGATGCCCTTGATCTTGTGCCCGTTGACACCGCCCTGAGCGTTCTGCAGCGCGATCCGGGCGTTGAACCCGGCGGGAGAGTTGCCGAACTCCGATCCCGCTTGTCCGGTGAGCGAGCTGATCATGACGATGGTCAGCGGCGATCCCGAGCCGGCCGCCCCGGCGGTGCCGCCGCCGGTGACCCCCACAGCGGCTGTGACGCCCGTCGTGGCCAGTGCCGCCAGCACGAACCTGCTCAGATGCCTCCCGACGGGGTTGCGCATGGTGCCGTCCTTTCCTCCCGAGAAGAACTGCCCGGCGTCGGAGCCCCCCGGGCCGGTGTCGCAGCACCCTCTTCATACACCCCCGGCGGAGGGTGCGCCGGTCAGGCCAACGCCACCTCGGACAAGGCTTGGGCCGTCATCTCCGGCTCGGTGAGCATGAGGTCGTGCCCGGTGTCGATGTCCCACAGCCTCCCGGCGGCCTTGGCCGCCGCCATCATGTCGGGGTCGCGGGTGGCCAGGGTCGAGGTGCACACAACGTGGTACTGCGGGATGGCCCACAGCGCCACCTCGTTCGTCAGCTCGAGCGGTTGTTCGAAGCACCTCCAGGGGTGCGGGGTCAGCCGCTCATCCACCCAGGCCAGGTCGCCGGCGTCGGTGACGCCGTAGAGCAGCCCGGCGTCGGGGCCGGGGAGCAGCACGAGCTCCATGCCGTCGCGCATCTCACCATATGGTCGCACCGCGCCGATGACCGGCCCGGCCACGTCGAAGAGCGATTGCCCGTTGACGGGGGTCGCCGCGTCCAGGAAGACGAGCTTGCCGATGCGGTCGGCCGCGCGGTCGGCGACACCGGTGATGACCATGCCCCCGTAGCTGTGGCCGACCAGGATCACGTCGCGCAGGTCCTCGTAGTGCAGCACGGCCACGATGTCCTCGACGTGCCGCTGCAAGTCCACCGAGGCGTCGAGGAGGTGGGCGCGCTCACCGAGACCGGTGAGGGTCGGTGCATGTACCTCGTGGCCGCGGGCGCGGAGGATCCTCGCCACGCGCTGGTAGCACCACCCGCCGTGGCCGCCACCGTGGACCAGCACGTACGTCGCCATCTCCCACTCCTCCTCGAACACCGTGTGGCGTCGTGCGCCGGCCCGCCCTGTCGCCGCCGGGCGCGGGTCACGGTACACCGGAGCGGGTATGACGGCGTCCTCGGGCACCGACCCTGGCGGCTGGTGGTCGGTCCTTCCTAGATTGACCATGACTGCCGGCGACCGCCCCTGGGCGGCGAGGAGGGGAGGGACACGTGGCCGATGTGGAGGCACTGCTCGCCGCGCTGACGCTCGAGGAGAAGGCGACGCTCACCGCCGGAGGGGGCATCTTCTGGACCGCCGCCGTCGAGCGGGTGGGGATCCCCCAGGTCTTCGTCACCGACGGGCCCAACGGCGCCCGGGGACTCGGGTTCCCCGGTATCGGCGGCGCGCCGTCCACCTGCATCCCCTGCGGGTCTGCGCTGGGCGCGACCTGGGACGCCGCGCTCGTCGACGCCCTCGGGGCCCTGGTGGGCCGGGAGGCTCTCGACCGCGGCTGTCGGGGCCTGCTCGCGCCCACCGTCAACTTGCACCGCTCCGTGCTCGCCGGCCGCAACTTCGAGTGTTACTCCGAGGATCCGCTCCTGAGCGGTCGGCTCGCGGCGGCGTACGTGCGGGGCGTCCAGTCGAACGGGGTGTTCGCCACCGTGAAGCACTACGTCGGCAACGAGGCCGAGTTCGAGAGGAACTCCATCAGCTCCGTGATCGACGAGCGTTCGTTGCGCGAGCTGTATCTCGTTCCGTTCGAGCTCGCCGTGCGCGAAGGCGGAGCGCTCGGGATCATGACCGGCTACAACCGGCTGAACGGGCGCTGGCTCACCGAGCAGCGGCGCTTCCTGGTCGACATCTTGCGCGACGAGTGGGGCTTCGAGGGTCTGGTCATGACGGACTGGTTCGGCATGGCCGACAGCCGGACCTCGTTGGGCGCCGGGCTCGACCTCGAGATGCCCGGCCCGGCGCGTGCCCTCGGACCCAGGGTGGCCGGACTCGTCGCGGACGGCGCCGTACCCGAGAGCGACCTCGACGGGGCTGTCCGCCGGCTGCTCGGTGGCCTCGATCGGGTCGGGGCCCTCGACGGTCCGGCTCCGCCGGTGCAGCCCAGGGACCCCGAGCTCGAGGACGTTGCTCTGCTCCGACGGGCGGTGGCCGACGCCGCCGTCCTGCTGGTCAACGACGGCATGCTCCCGCTCGACACGCCGGCGCTCCGGCGGGTGGCGGTGCTCGGGGACCACGCGGCCAACCCGAGGATCCACGGCGGTGGATCGGCGCAGGTGATCCTGCGACCGGTGATGAGCCCGCTGGTCGCGCTGGCCGCGGCGTTCGGCTCCGGGGTGGAGGTCGTCCACGAGCGGGCATGTGAGGTGGACCGGGCGTCGACGCCGCTCGGTGCGTCGGTCCTCCCCGCGCCCGACGGGTTCACCGTCGAGCTGCACCACAGCGCCGACCTGTCGGGAGAGGTCTCCCGAACGTGGCGGATCGACGAGCTCCGGCTGTTCGGCTTCGGCGGCGCGCTGTTCGGTGCCGCCCAGGAGGAGGTCTCGGTTCGGGTACGGGGGACCGTGGTTCCTAAGGAGAGCGGCGATTTCGAGCTGACGCTCGTGCAGAGCGGCCGCGCCCGCGTGCTGGTCGACGGCGCAGTGGTGCTCGACGGGTTCGCGCACCCGCCACCCGAGGGTGGCGACGGCGAGTTCCTCGGGTTCGGCAGCGAGGAGGTCGCCGCCCGGGTGCACCTGACGTCGGGGACTCCGGTGTCCATCGAGGTCCAGTACTCCCGCGCCGGCGCCCCAATGTCGGGTGTCCGTGTCGGATTCCGGACGGTCGACGTCGATGCGCTGCTGGAACGTGCCGTGCGCGCCGCGGCGGACGCGGACGTCGCACTCGTGTTCGTGGGGACGACCCATGAGTGGGAGACCGAGGGGCGCGACCGCGCCTCGTTCGGCCTCCCCGGGCGGCAGGACGAGCTGGTGCGCCGGGTTGCGGGGGCAAACGCCCGCACCGTGGTCGTGGTCAATGCGGCGGCCCCGGTCGACCTGCCGTGGGCGGACGACGTGGCGGCCGTCCTGTGGGCCTGGTTCGGCGGCGAGCAGATGGCGCAGGGCGTGGCCGACGTCCTCGTCGGCGCCGCGGAGCCCGGCGGCCGCCTCCCGACCACGATCCCGGTGCGCCTCGAGCACAGCCCGGCTCACGACAACTTCCCCGGGGAGAACGGCGTGCTCCGCTACGGCGAGGGGCTCTTCATGGGCTACCGCGGCTACGAGCACCGGTGCATCGCGCCCCGGTTCCCCTTCGGGCACGGGCTCGGCTACACCGAGTTCGCCTACGGCGCCCCGGATCTCTCTGAGGTGACGTTCGCACCGGGTGAGACGGTCACGTTGTCGGTGCCGGTCACCAACGTGGGCCGTCGGGCCGGCACCGAAGTCGTCCAGTGCTACGTGGCTCCTCCAGTCTGCACGTTGGCGCGACCCCCCAAGGAGCTGAAGGCATTCGCCAAGGTCCGGCTCGAGCCGGGCGAGTCGACGGTGATCGAGCTCCGCCTCGACGACCGGTCGTTCGCCTACTGGGATCCGGGCCAACCCGACCTCGATGAGCTCACGGCACGGTTCGGGCGGCTCGACGTACGGGACCGGTCGCGTGGTGCGCGGGCGCCCGGCTGGCGCGTCGACCCCGGTCGCTACGCCGTGCTCGTCGGGCGCTCTTCGGCGGACATCGTCACCCGGACGAGCGTCGAGGTCACCGACGGTGTCGGAGGCTGAGGAAGCCCGTCGTCTCCTGTGCGCGCTCGGTGACCACGTGCGCCGCCAGGTGGGGAAGGCCCGGGGCAGCGGGATGGCGGTGGTGGTGGGTGCGACCGTCGCGGACACCGTCTACGCCATCGACCGTGTGGCCGACGACGCGCTGGTGTCGTGGTTCGAGGCACACTGGACGGGGGTGACGCTCGTCTCCGAGGGACTCGACGAGCCGGTGGTGATCGGCGGCCCCCCGGCGTGGACGGTCATCGTCGATTCCATCGACGGCACGCGCGGCCTCATGTACGACAAGCGCTCGGCGTGGTGCCTGGCTGCCGCCGCCCCGGTCGGCGGGTCGTTGGCCGACGTGGTGGCGGCGGCGATGACGGAGCTGCCAACGACGAAGCAGGGAGCCGCCGATCAGTACAGCGCCGCCATGGGGCATGGGTTGCGAGGCGAGCGGGTCGGGCTCCTCGACGGGGCACGGGTCGGGTTGACCGCCCGACCCTCTTCCGCCACCGACCTCGAGCACGGCTTCAGCGGTCTGGCCAAGTTCTTCCTGCCCGGGAAGGAGGCCCTGGCGCGCCTCGAGGCGGAGCTGTTCACCAGCCTCGGCTCGAGCGTGGTCTTCGACGACGAGTACCTCTCCACCGGTGGGCAGCTGCACGAGCTGATGACCGGACGCGACCGCTTCGTGGCCGACCTGCGGCCACTGGTGGCACCCGAGGCACTGTGCTGCCATCCCTACGACGTGTGCACTGCCATGCTGCTGACCGAAGCGGGCGGCATCGTCTCGGACCCCTGGGGCATGCCGCTCGATGTGCCCTCGACACGACGACGCCGGTGGGCTGGGTCGGTTACGCCAACGAGACGCTGGCCGGGATGATCCAGCCGGTGCTCTCCGAGCTGCTTCGTCCACTCCGGGCCGGCCCGTAGCGCGGCGCGCGTCACGCGGCCGCCCGGGCCGCCTCGTCGTACGCCGCGCGCACGGCGGCGCGGTCCACCGTGTCGTCGGGCTCGACGACTTCGCCCTCGTCCGGGCACCAGGACCGGACAACGCGGTCGAAGTCCTCGCCGAGGTGAACGGCGGCAGCCTGCAATGCTGCGCCCCGGGCGACCAGCTCCTCTCCGGGGTGGACGTGCACCGGCGAACCGGTCAGGTCGGCCACCACGCGGCGGTACGCCGCACTGCGCGCCGCGCCGCCGACGAGGAACACCCGGCCGTCGGCCGCCAGCGGGCCGAGGGCGTCGGCCCCGGCGAGGAGATTGCACACGACCCCCTCGACGGCGGCGCGGGCCAGGCATGCCGGGGTGACGTCGGCCCGCAGACCGCGGCAGGGTACCGGTGGCACCGGGCCGGTCCGGCGTCCGTTCCCCGTCGAGGTGCGGCACCAGCACGAGCCCGTGGGCGCCCGCTGGGGCCGACAACGCGATCTCGTCGAACCGCACCGGGCCGACCCCGAGGAGCCGGGCTACGGCATCGGTGACCTTGGTGGCGTTCAGGGTGCACACGAGCGGGAGGTAGCGCCCCGTGGCGTCGGCGAACCCCGCCACCGTGCCCGTCTCGTCGGCCGCGGGCCCCACCCGCACGGCGAACGCCGTGCCGCTGGTCCCCAGGCTGATCGCCAGGTCCCCGGGCCGCAGTCCGAGCCCGAGCGCGGCGGCCATGTTGTCGCCCGTCCCGGGGCCCACGACGCACCCGGCGTCCGGCCAGATGCCCGCCACGGCGGCGGGGCTCAGCACCTCGGGCAGCATGGCCTCCCAGTCACGCGTGTCGTCGACCAGCTCGAGGAGGTCGGTTCGATAGTGCCCAAGACGCGGGGACCAGTACCCGGTGCCCGAGGCGTCCCCGCGGTCAGTGACCAGCCGGCCGGTGAGGCGGTAGGTGATCCAGTCGTGGGGTAACAGCACGGCGGCGGTCCGGCGCAGGATCTCGGGTTCCCGGCGACGCAGCCAGTGGAGCTTGGTGATGGTGAAGCTGGGGACTGGCACACTCCCGCACGCCTCGGCCCAGGCGGCGGCGCCCCCCGGCAACGCGCCGAGCAGGGTGGCGGCGTCAGGCGCCGACTCGGTGTCGTTCCACAACTTGGCCGGCCGCAGGACCTCCCCACGCTCGCCGAGGACCACCATGCCGTGCTGTTGCGCCGCCACCGACAGGGCGGTGGGCCGGTGCCGGTCGGGCACTCCGGCCTGAGCGCACGCGGCGCGGAACGCCGCTTCCCAGGCGGCCGGGCGCTGCTCGCTGCACGGCGGCGCCGTGGGCGGGTGCGTCGCCCGGCCCGTGGCGATGACGGCGCCGCTGTCGAGGTCGTGCACCTGCACCTTGCAGGCGGACGTGGACGAGTCGACCCCGACCACACAGGGCATCAGCGCACTCCGAGCAGGAGCTCGGTCACGAGCTGGTCCAGGCGCTCGTGTCCGTAGCCCTGGGCGCCCAGCAACTCCTCGTCGAAGTCCGTGGCGAGGATCTCGGCCAAGCCGCCGGCCGGCGTCGTCCGCTCGCTGAGGAGGCCGGCCTTCGCGACGCGGAGCGCGTCCTGGATCTCGGCGTCCTGGTGGAAGCGGCGTGCCTTCTCTGCCAGGATCAGATACGTCCGCATGCAGCCGCGCGCGAAGTCCCAGACCCCGTCGGCGTCTTCGGTACGGTACGGGTGAGCATCGAAGTGGCGGACGCCGCCCCAGCGCGCGTCTTCGAGGAGCTTCACCACGTAGAAGGCGTCGCGGACCCCTTCGGCGCCGAAGCGGAAATCCTGGTCGTACCTGCCGATCCGTTGCGCGTTCAAATCGATGTGGAACAGCTTGCCGTGCCAGAGGGTCTGGGCCACGGCGTGGGAGAACGACAGCCCGCTCATGGTCTCGTGGGCGAACTCGGGGTTGAGGCCCACCATGTCGGGCCATTGGAGCTCGTCGATGAACGCCAGGGCGTGGCCGACCGTCGGAAGGAGGATGTCGCCACGCGGCTCGTTCGGCTTCGGTTCGAGGGCGATGCGCAGCCCGAGGTTCCTGACCCGGATGTGCTCGCAGCACAGGTCGATCGCCTCCTTGTAACGGTCCAGGGCAGTCCGCACGTCCTTGGCCGCGTCGGCCTCCACCCCTTCGCGCCCGCCCCACACGACCTGGACCTCGGCCCCGAGCTCGGCGCCGAGCTCCATGGCCTCGCACGTCTTCTTCACCGCGAGGCGCCGGATGGCGGTGTCGTTGGCCGTGAAGGCACCCTCCCGGAAGACCGGTCGCCAGAAGAGGTTCGTGGTCGCCATGGGGACCTTCATGCCCGTCTCCTCGAGGGCGTGCCGGAAGCGCTTCACGATGCGCTGGCGTTCGCTCGTCGGCGAGCCGGGGGGGACCAGGTCGTCGTCGTGGAAGCACACGCCGTACGCGCCCAGGTCGGCCAGGCAGCGCACCGTCTCGACGGGATCGAGCGCTGGGCGCACCACCTCGCCGAACGGGTCGCGTCCGGGATTGCCGACGGTCCAGAGACCGAAGGTGAAGAGGTGCTCGGGGCGCGGGGTGTAGGCGTCGGTCACGGCGAGTCCTCCTCAGCCAGCGCGGTCGCAGCGACGAGCTCCGACCCGTCAGCAGTCGTCCCGAAGATAGCGTTCCGGGCGTGCGCGCCGTCCATGGCGGATGCGGAAGGGACGGGTCGGGATGATCGGGTGGGGCATCATCGGACCAGGGTCGATCGCATCCGACTTCGCTGAGGCGATGGGGCCCGTGGACGGTGGGGAGATCGTCGCGGTGGCGTCCCGCTCGCGAGAGCGAGCCGGCGCGTTCGCCGACCGGCTCGGCATCCTCGCCCGGTACGCCGACGAGGCCGACCTTGCCCACGATCCCGATGTCGAGTGGTGTACGTCGCCACAAGCGCCGTGACGGGCGACGTCCCACCCACCATCCCGTCGGCACCGGGAACGCCCGAGCTGGCTCGTCGCGTCGCCGAGGCGGCTCCCACTCGCGTCAAGGACACCGAAGCGGAGACCGTGCTGCCCGAAGGCCTGCTGCCAGGCACCAGGGAGGAGCGCACGCCGCTGCTCAAGGGACTGCGCAGGTTCGGAATCTCGACGTTTGCCGTTCTCGCGATCATCGTCGGGCTCGACAACCTCCAGAGCTCGGGCCTGGCCGTCCTGGCGCCGAACATCCGCTCGTCGTTCCACGTGAGCCAGGGCGCCATCGTCTTCGTGGCCGGGATCTCGGGCGGGTTCCTGGTGCTGGGGATCCTGCCCATGGGTTGGTTGGCCGACCGGTTCCGCCGTGGGCCGATCATCGCCGTGGCCACCTTCGCGTTCGGCGTGATGGTCTTCCTGTCCGGTTTGGCCGTGAACATCTTCATGTTCTTCTGCGCTCGCTTCGGTGCGGGCATCTCGCAGGCCTCCACCCAGACCGTGCACGGCTCGCTCCTCGCCGACACCTACCCGATCAGCCTTCGCGGTCGCATCGGCGCCGCCATGGGGATCGCCACGGGCATCGCCGCCGCGCTCAGCCCGATCCTCGTGGGATCCATCGCCACGGCCGTGGGCGGGCCGGACGGCTGGCGCTGGGCGTTCTACATCCTCGCCGTTCCCGTGGTCGTCGTCGCGGTCGCCGCCCTGGGTCTGCGCGAACCACCCCGGGGACAGCACGAGAAGCTCGACGTGCTGGGCGAGGTCATCTCCGACTCCGAGCCGGTCCCGCCCTCGTTCGAAGCTGCGTTCGCCCGCATCACCCGGATCCACACCATACGGATGTGCCTCATCGGTTTCTCGGCCATGGGGTTCGGTCTCTTCACCGCGCCCGTGCTGGGCAACCTGTTCCTCCAGCAGCAGTACGGCCTCAACGCTTTCCGCCGTGGCCTCATCGGGACCATCGGCTCCATCGGCGTGCTCGTGGTGCTGCCCTTCGTCGGGCGCTACTACGACCGGCTGTATCACCAGGACCCGGCGCGGGCGCTGGCGCTCATCGGCCGGATGCTCCTGCCGGTGGCGGTGATCGTCCCCATCCAATACGCCATGCCGAACGCCGTCCTCTGGGCCGTGTTCTCTGTCTTCACCGCCATGCTCACCTTGAGCGCGTTTTCCATGGTCGGACCGGTGCTCACGTCGGTGGCCCCGTACCATCTTCGGGGGCTCACGGGCGCAGTCGGAGCTGTCTACCTCTTCTTCGTGGGGGCAACCGGTGGCGCCATCGTGTCCGCTCTCCTCGACCAGAGCTTCGGTCCCCGAGTGACCGTGATCGTCGTCATGGTCCCCACCACCCTCGTCGGCAGCCTCATGATCATCAGGGGCTCGCACTTCATCCGCAACGACCTTTCCCTCACGGTCCGCGAGCTCCAAGAGGAGTTGGCGGAGCACCGCCGCCAGGCGGCGGAACCCGCGTCCATCCCGGTCCTTCAGCTCAACGCCGTGGACTTCAGCTACGGGCACGTCCAGGTGCTCTTCGACGTCGGCTTCGAGGTGGCGCGTGGGGAGGTGCTGGCCCTCCTCGGCACCAACGGAGCCGGCAAGTCGACCGCACTCAAGGTGGCGGCTGGCCTGGTCACAGCGGATCGCGGCGTGGTCCGCCTCAACGGCCGCACCGTCACCTACGCCACCCCCGAGCAGCGATCGCGCATGGGCATCCACCTGCTGCCGGGCGGCCGTGGCGTCTTCGGTGAGATGACGGTCGCTGAGAATCTCGACATGGGCGGGTTCGCATACCGATCCGACCGGGCCGATCTGCGCCGCCGGACTGACAGGGTGTACGCGACGTTCCCGGCGTTGGCCAACGCCAAGTCGAAGCGCGCCGACTCGCTCTCGGGCGGACAGCAGCAGATGCTCGCCCTCGGGATTGCGCTGCTCCACGAACCCGAGGTGCTCATGATCGACGAGCTCTCGCTTGGGCTCGCACCGATCGTGGTCCAGGAGCTCATCGAGGTGGTCTCGCGGTTGAAGGGTGAGGGGGTGACGATGGTCATCGTCGAGCAGTCGCTCAACGTCGCCGCGGCCATCGCCGACCGGGCCGTGTTCCTCGAGAAGGGTCAGGTCCGGTTCGAGGGGGCCGTCTCCGACCTCATGGAGCGCGAAGACCTGGCCCGGGCCGTCTTCCTGGGGGGCGAGGTCAGCGCCCCGTGAGCCTTGCCACGGGTGTCGGTCCGTGACGCCGGCCGTCTCGTTCCTCAATTCCCAGGTCGTCTACGACGGTCTGGTCCAGGGCCTCGCCATCGCTGTGATCGCGGTCGGGGTCGTGCTCGTCTACCGGGCCACGCGCGATCATCAACTTCGCCGTGGGCAACATCGGCGTCGTCGGAGCGGTGACCCTGTCGCTCCTCGTGGTCCAGTACCACGTGCCGTTCTGGTTCGCCCTGATCATGGCCCTTCTCATCGGGCTCGTGTTCGGCGCCGCCATCGAGATGAGCGTGATCCGGCGGTTGAAGGACGCCCCGCGGGTGGTGGTGCTCGTCGCCACCATCGGCGTGGCCGGCCTGGCTCAGGCCATCGCCATCAAGATCCCGGAGCCCACCGACGCCAGCGCGCACTACCCCACGGCCTTCGGTGGATCGTGGTCCGTAGCCGGCGTGACCGTGCGTGGCGCCGACGTCGGAGTGCTCATCATGGTCCCCGCGGCGGTGATCCTGCTCACCTGGTTCCTGGAGCGGACCATGATCGGCAAGACAGTCAAGGCGTGCGCCACCAATCCCTCCTTGGCGCGCTTGTCGGGCATCTCGCCCAAGCTGGTGTCGACCATGGTCTGGGCCGTGGCCGCGGTGCTCTCCACCCTCTCGGTCGTCTTGATCGCCGGGGAGTCCTCCACCGCGGCGGGGCTGGCCACTCTGGGTCCGCAGACCCTGGCCGAAGCCTTGGCGGCTGCCGTGATGGCCGGGATGCGCTCCCTCCGTGTGACCGTCGTGGCTGCGGTCGTCATCGGGCTGCTCCAGAGCGTCCTCAGCTACAACTTCCTCGCCGTTCCGGGCATCACCGACCTGTTGCTGTTCGTCGCCGTGTTCGTCGCGGTCATGTTCGTCAGGCGCGACGGCCGAGACGAGTCGGGTGTCTTCGCGTTCTCGCCGAGGGCCAACCCGGTGCCGGAGGGCCTCCGGAGCCACTGGTGGGCGCGCCACATCGACAAGGGCGGGATACTCCTCCTGGCGCTGGTGGCCGTGCTGCTGCCCGTCGTCGTGACCGCCCCTTCGCGCCAGCAGCTCTACACGGCGGTGCTGGCGTTCGCCATATGTGCCTCCTCGCTCACCGTGCTGACCGGATGGCTGGGTCAGCTCTCGCTCGGCCAGATGGCCTTCGCCGGCCTGGCCGCGCTGTTCGCGGCACGGCTGGTCGACGAGGGCGTGCCCTTCTGGATCGCCGTCGCCACCACCACTTTCGCCTCGGCGCTGCTGGCCCTCGGGGTCGGCATCGGGTCGCTGCGAGTCCGGGGGCTCTACCTGGCTGTGGTGACGTTCGTGTTCGCCCTCACCGCACAGCAGTACCTCTACTTTCTGCCCTTCTTCTCCGGCGATTCACCCGACGGGGCCAACGTGCCCTTCGGTCCCGGAAGGTTGTGGTTCCTCGGGTTCTCGGGGCAACGGACCTACTACTACGTCGTGCTGGTCGTGCTCGGGGCCGTGATCGCGCTGCTCAGCCGCTTCCGGGATTCCGGGGTCGGACGTGCCATCAAGGCGGTCCGCGACAACGAGTCGACCGCCACCGCGTACTCAGTGCACCCGGCGCGGGTGAAGTTGAAGGCCTTCGCACTGGCCGGTGCACTGGCCGGGCTGGGCGGCGCGCTGTTGGCCGGCGCCTTCGAGAACATCGCTTTCACCGAGAGCTTCTTCTTGGTGAACGACTCGCTGAACCTGGTCGCCATGGTGGTGATCGGAGGTATGGGCTCGGTCTCCGGCGCCGTCATCGGCGCCGTGTTCGTCATCGGCATCCCGGCGATCGCCCCGGACAACGAGATGCTCGGCCTCCTGTCCTCGTCGCTCGGGCTGTTGATCGTGCTGATGTACTTCCCGCGGGGCCTCAACCAGGTCACCTTCGCCGCGCGCGACGCCATCCTGTCGTGGGCCGGCGCCCGGATCCGGTCGAAGGAGCCGGGCCGATCTCCGACTCGCTCGGCATCAGCCGGTCGGGCGCATCGGTCTGCACGAAGGCCGGCCGAACCGATGAGCAGCCCCGTGCTGGCGGCGTCGGGCGTCAGCGTGCACTTCGGTGGCCTCGTGGCGGTCGACGGGGTCTCGATTCACCTCGGGGACGCGGAGATCGTCGGGCTCATCGGCGCCAACGGGGCCGGGAAGAGCACGCTGATGAACGCCATCGGTGGCTTCGTCCCGGCAACGGGGTCGGTCACGCTGCTCGGCGAAGAGGTGGCGCACCGCTCGGCCAGCCACCGGGCCGAGCTCGGGCTCGGGCGGACGTTCCAGGCCGCCACATTGTTCCCGGAGCTCACCGTCAGCGAGACGCTCATGGTGGCGTTCGACGCCAGGAGCCAGCCAGGCATGCTCTCCACCGCGCTGGGTCTGCCGAAGGCCCGCCGCCACGCCAAGGCCACCAAGGCCGAGGTCTCCGAGCTGGTCGACTACCTGGGCCTCGCTCGCTACCGTGACCACTACGTGAGCGACCTCTCGACCGGGACACGCCGGATCGTCGAGCTGGCGGGCCTCCTTGCGCTCGGCGCCCGGGTCCTGTGCCTCGACGAGCCGACCGCCGGGCTGGCCCAGCGCGAGACCGAGGCCTTCGGGCCGCTGATCCGGACCGTCAAGGACGAGCTGGCGGCCTCCGTGCTCTTCATAGAGCACGACATGCCACTGATCATGGGGCTCTCGGACCGCGTGTACTGCCTCGAGGCGGGCCAGGTCATCGCCGAGGGCCCGCCGGCACAGGTCCGCCACGACCCCACGGTGGTCGCCAGCTACCTCGGGACCGACTCGCGCTCCATCGTCCGCAGCGGGCGCGTCCCGGGTTCCGGGCCGGGACCCACCCGCCCCGCGGGCGGCGGGGAGCCGCCCGCGGCCACGCCGCACGCGCCAGGCGATTGAGCTGCACGGCGCCGGGCTCACGCCGGGGCTGGCGCGCGCCGGTGCGAGCGATCCTCGTCCCGAGACGCTCAGGTCGAGACGCTCAGGTCGAGACGATGGCCACGCCGGCCGTGCCGGGCGCGCCGTAGAGCTGCCCGTAGCCCACGCGAGGCATCCCCGGGACCTGCCGCTCGCCGGCGTCGCCGCGCAGCTGGAGCACGAGCTCGTGGATCTGCCGGAGCCCCGAGGCGCCGATCGGCTCGCCGTTGGCGATGAGGCCGCCGTCGGTGTTCACCGGCAGGCTGCCGTCGAGGTTGGTCGCGCCCGCGGCGACCAGGGCCTCCTGCTCGCCGTCCTTGCAGAACCCGTTCTCGGCCATGTGGATGACCTCGGCACCGGCGTCGGTGTCCTGGAGCTGCACGACGTCGACGTCCTCGGGACCGAGGCCGGCCACCTCGTAGGCCGCCCGGGAGGCATCGACCGTGGGCGCATCAGCACGCTCGAGGGGGATCCACGGGCTGTGCACCTCGAAGGCCCCGAGGCGCCGGGTGCGCACGACCGATGCCCGCAGGTAGATCGGCCGGTCCGTGTAGCGGTGCGCCACCGCGGACCGGCAGAGCACGACGGCGGCCGCTCCCTCGTCGGGTGAGCAGAACATGTACTGGGTGAGCGGGTCGTTGACCATGGGGGAGGAGAGGATCTCCTCCTCGGAGAGCGCCTGCCGTCGGAACGCGTTGGGGTTGCGCGCCCCGTTGCGGTAGTTCTTCGCGGCCACCTTGGCCAGGGTCTCGGCGCTGATCCCGAAGTCGTGCATGTAGCGCTGGATCTTCATGGCGAAGAACTTCGGTGTCAGGAACAGCCCGGTCTCGCCGTACCAGCTCGGGACCGAGTACTGCACCGGGTCAGCCGAGAACGCGCCGGGCAGGTGTTTGTCCATACCGATGGCGACGCCGATGTCGTACTCGCCGAGTCGCAGCGTGTTGGCCGCCTGGGTCAGCGCGCTGGCCGCTGTGGCACACCCGTTGTAGACGTCGGTGAAGGGCAGGCCGGTCAGGCCGAGCCGATTCACCACCGCGTCGGGGTTGTCGACCTCGTAGCTTCCGCCGAACGCGAACTGGACGTCCTTCCAGGTGATGCCGGCGTCCCCCAGAGCGAGCCGGGTGGCCTTCGCCCCCATCTCGATGGCCGAGAGGCCGGGGAAGCGGCCGAACGGGTGCAGTCCTACGCCGACGATGGCGACGTCGTCCACGGATCAGCTCTCCGCCGTCGGCCGGAAGGCGTAGGTCAGCACCTCGGTGCCGTCCTCGTCGGTCGTGAAGGGCACGACGGTGAGCTCCATCGGCATGCCGATGCGAAGCTCCTGAGAAACATCGCCTGCGATCCGCGCCTCGACCCGCCCCTCGGGCAGCTCGACGAAGCCGACGGCGAACGGCACGAACTCCTTGGCCGGCTCACGCCCCGCGTAGGGCGGGTTCTTCGGCTGGAACCGCTGACGGGTCCAGGTCCACAACGTGCCGGTCCTCGACAGGGTGGTCGGGCTCACGGTGTCAGCCCCGCAGCGAGGGCAGTCCTCCTGCGGGGGGAAGGTCACGAACCCGCAGGCGTCGCACCGTGTGGCCCGGAGCCGGGGTTCGGCCGAGGGCCAGTCGAACAAGTCGTCGGAGACGCAGCGCTGTGCCACGGACCCGTCTCCCATCGCCGGCCTCCTCGTCCCGATCTCGACGTCGACATCGGAGATGCAGTGAGGGCGAGCGTACCGGAGGCTTCGCCGGTCCGTGACCAGCTGGACGGTCCCGTGGCGTCCAGCTGGTCGATTGGCGACCGGCTGGTCGGGGCACTGTCCACCATAAAACCGATTGACTTAGTCATCTTTTGCTCCTAGGCTCCGGGACTGCCTCGAACCGCCCACCGCCGGCACGGCTCGGCCGCATTGGCCGCGGCGCCGAGGACCCCGCGCCCCCAGGGGGTGGACTCGGCCCAGGTGGCACAGCGGCTGGCGCCTTCGCTGCGTTGGCCGGGCGCTGCGGCGCTCACCACCCGCTCGTGGCGGAGGGTCGCGGCCACTGCAGAGTTCGACGCCTGGCTGATCGCCTGGCCCCGGGGTGGGGAGATCGACCTGCACGACCACGGCGACTCGCGAGGGGCGCTGAGCGTCCTCGAGGGGGTCCTCACCGAGTACGTCCCCGCGTGGGCCGGCGGCGCCTACCTGGAAATGGACCGCCTCGAGCTTCGCTCGGGCACGACGCGGCGTCTCGGTGGTGGGTATGTGCACAGCGTCACCAACGAGTCCGATCGGCACGCGCTCAGCCTGCACGTGTACAGCCCCGCGCTCACATCGATGACGTTCTTTGACCTCGCCCGCGACGTCTTGGTGGCACGACACGACTCGCGGGTGGCGCGGTCCGACGGTGCCGAGGCGCCGACCGGATGACGCCGCAAGGGGCTGACGCGCTCCTCGCGCGGGCCCGCGCACGCGTCACGCGGGTGCGGCCCGATGAGCTCGAGCGGCTCTACCGCGACGGTGCCCTCGTTCTCGACATCCGCCCCGAGCATCAGCGCCGGGAGGACGGTGAGCTGCCCTTCGGCGTCGTGGTCGAGCGCAACGTGCTCGAGTGGCGGTTCGACCTCCTGGGGGACCACGCCCTGACTCAGATCCGCGGGTACGACCACCCCATCGTCGTGGTGTGCGACCAGGGGTATGCGTCGAGCCTGGCCGCCGCCGCGCTGCGCGACCTGGGCTACACCGACACGGCCGACCTCGACGGCGGCTTCCAGGCCTGGCTGGGCGCGGCCGCTCGACGGGCCGCACACTGAGGAGCGCCGGCGCCGGCGCCGGCGGCTGCGGCGCGCGGCTAGAACGAGTCCCGGTGGGCGCCACGCACGCACGCAAGGATCACGAGGACGCGCTCCGCGCGCTGCGCGCCTCGGTGGACCGGCTGCACCAACTATGCCGGGGGCTCGACGACGTGCAACTGCGGTGGTCGTCGTACTGCACCGGGTGGTCGATCGCCGACGTGCTCTCGCACCTGGGCTCGAGCGCGGTGCTCCTCCTGCAGCGAATTGACGACCCGTCATCCGGCGTCGCGCCAGACCGACTCGCCGTGACGGTGCGCGAAGCGTGGAGACGCAAGTCGGCCCGGGCCGCGGCCGACGACGCTCTGGTGGAGGACGAGGCGCTCCTCGAACGCCTCGAACGCCTCGAACGCCTCGAGCACGTCGACGGGCGGGGGCAAGCCGGGCCGCCCCGCCCACCGGGCGCGCAGGCTGTCTCGTTGGGCCAGGTGGTGGCCGGTCGGCTCCGCGAGCACGTGCTGCACACCTGGGACATCGAGGTCGCGTTCGACGAGGAGGCCCGCCTGCCCGAGGAAGCCGTCGCGGTCATCGTGGACGACCTCGCCGCCACGGTGCGCGACACCTCCCGCCCGGTCGGTGCGGAGCGGCGCTTCGCGGTGCGCACGGTGCATCCGGCCCGCGGCCTCGTGCTTCGCCTCGGGCCCCGTGGCGCCGAGCTCGATCCGCGGGCGGACGGTGCCGAGCCGGATCTCGAACTGCCGGCCGAGGCCTTTTGCCGCCTGGTCTACGGACGCCTCGACGAGGACCACAGCCCAACAGTCCGGGGTGCCCCCGGCATCCTCGACCTGTTGCGGCAGGTCCTTCCCGGACCCTAGGCCCCGCCCGGTGACACCAGTCCGGCGGGGCGACGCGCCCGGAGTCCGGGCCGGAGGCGGTGGAGCTTGAGTCGTGCCTGTACCGAGAGACCGTGCCACGAGGACAGCGTCACCAAGAGCATCTTGAGGCGCAACGCCGGCGAGTCGGTCAGCGCATAGGTCAGCGCATAGCGGTGGAGCTCCGGATGCGCCAGCGGCCAGTCCACCGCGAGGAGCCTGCGCAGCGACTCGCCCCGCCAGCCGCGTGTCGGCAGCTCGAACATGCCCGGCGGTACCTCCACGCCGGCCCGTCGGGCCAGCGCCAGGGCGGCGGACACCACCGTGGTGCACCTGCCGGCGCGCGCGCAGGCGCACACGCGGTCCCAGTCGACGGGCTCGCCCCTCTCCGCAGCGTCGTGCACCACCATGGCGAGGTCGGCGATCCAGATCAGCCGGCTGAAGCCGTGGAAAGGCTTTCCCGCGTGCGCGGCGAGGGCGACCAGCTCGTCGGCCATCGGGAGCCCGAACGCCGGGGTCCCCGCGCACACCGTGGGGACCCGTCGTTCCCACAGCCCGACGGGATCGAGCGCGGTGACCCGGTCCCAGCCGGTCTCCAGTCCGAAGTGCAGCTCGAGCAGCAGCGTCGGGACGTCGGCATGGGCCAACACGGTGTCGTAGTGGCCGACGGAGGGCCGGGCGACGCGCCAACCGGAGGCGCACAGGGCCTCGAGCGCGCGCGCGTGGGCGGCCTGGGGGAGCAGCAGGTCGATGTCATCCATGGGTCGGAGACCGGGGTGCGGGTAGCGCTCGGCCACGGCGGGTCCCTTGAACACCACCGGTTCGAGTCCGGCGTCGGTCAGCGGGCGGACGGCCAGCGCCACGGCACGTGGCAGCAGGAGCCGGGCCTCCATCGCACCCGCATCGGCCGTGGCCCCGAGGGTGGCGCCCGCCGGGCCGAGCCCGTCCCGGCACTGGGCGGCGCCGAGCGCGCGCCACAGCAACGGCCCGATCCGGTGGTCGCCGGCCGCGACGACGGCCAGGGCGGTATCGGCCGTCTCGAAGGCACGCCGGACGGCGGTCGGATCGGGTTCGGGCCGGCAGGCCTCCCACAGGAGCGTCGCTGTGGGGTCCCTCCTGGCGACGTGTTCGTTCAGGACGTCACGCGGACCGGCGACGTCGACGACCACGGTGTCAGGAGCGGGTGACGCACACACGGGACCCATGATTGCGGATTGCGAACATCAAGGGGATAATAAGCCTTCGAGGCGGTGGCGTCAGTTGTCACTCTGTTGATTTTGCGTCGAGCGGAGTGGTGTCGCAGCGTTGCCGAACCCACCGGAGAGGGTTGTCGCCAAGGAGGCGGCACCAAACCGGCGAGGCGACGAGAGACGGTTGGGGCAGGAGGCGAGCTGTCCCGAGCGACGACGCATCACAGGCGGTCGAAATGCAGAACGACGAGGCGCAGGGCCCGGTGGCCCGGAGGCCAGAGGACGATGCCGACGGTGGCCCCCCGCCGGCCGGTGGCAAGACCGTCTCGAGGCGCCAGCTGCTCGGGCGGATGTCGGCCGTGGCGGCCGCCGGCGCGGCCGCCTGGGTGGTGCCCGAGATCCTGACCGCCAAGCCAGCCGCGGGAGCCACGTTGTCGGGTCCGGCCACCAGCGGCCAGACGTCCGGCACCGAGTCGGTGGTGACCACCAGCGCCACGACGTCCCCGCACACGCTGGCCTTCACAGGCTTCAACCTCGAGCGGGACGTGGGGATCGGCTCCGCGCTCGTGGCAGGAGGCTGGGCCATGCACCTGTGGGCGAGCCGTGCCGCCGGCACGGTTGCCGATGGAGCGGTCGGGACGGCCGGATCGGTCGCCGACCCGGCCGGGAGTCCGCCGGCCGAGGGGGGATGAGCGCCGCGGAGCCGCACCGCACTCCCGACCTGCGGGCGCTCGCGCATCGCTTCGCCGTGCAGTGTGGTGATGCTGAGTTGGGGCGGCACCTCGACGACCTGTTGGCCGGGTTGCGGTCTGCCGCACCGGCGGATCATTGCTACACCGTGACGTCCTCGGCCGACGGCGCGACGGTGGACGTGCGCCGAGACGGTGTGGACGTCGGCCGGTGGCAGCGCCCGTCGGCTGCCGTGGACGCGCTCATGCGGGAGGTCAACCAGGCCGCCGCCGACGCCAGCGACGAGTTCCTCCTCCTCCACGCCGGCGCGCTCGACGCCGGGGGCACAGGCGTCCTCTTCCCCGCCGCCTCGGGCGCCGGGAAGTCAACCCTCGTCACGGCACTCGCCGCGTCGGGGTTGGGCTACCTGACCGACGAGCTGGTCGCCCTCGACCTGCCGAGCGGCGAGCTGTTGCCGTACCCGAAGCCCGTCACCCTCAAGCCGGGGGGGCTGGCCGTGTTGGCCGGGTGCCTCGGCGGAGCGGACCCGGGACCAAGGGCGACGGAGGCGGACGACGTCGCGCAGCTGGCGGTCGGCCCGGGCACACCCCTGCAGATCGGGTCCCGCTGCCGGCCCGGTGTCATCGTCGTTCCCCGGTACGTGCCGGGCGCCGACACGGTGCTGGCCCCGCTGACCGACACGGAGGCGTTCTTCGCCCTCGCGCTCAACGCGGTCAACCTGCTGCACCACGGCGCGGCCGGCGCGGCGGCGCTCGGGGAGCTGGCGGCCAGCTGCACCTGCGTGGCCCTGACCATGTCGGACCTCGACACGGCGTGCACGCTCGTCGGCTCGCTCCTCGCCCGGCACCGGGGCGAGGAGCTGGTGGGGGTGCGGGCCGATGCCGGCTGAGGCCGGATCCGCGGCCGGAGCGGACGGACCGGACCAGGCCGGCCCGAGGGCGATCCCGGCCTCGTGGCCGGCACCGTCCACCCGCCCGAGGCAGCGGAGCGGGGTCTCGGCCGTCGAGCTGGACGAGAACCTGGCGCTCTACGACGACGTCGGTCACCTGCTCATCCTGTTGAACACCAGCGCCGCGGCGGTCTGGGAGCTCTGCGACGGCGCCATGACGGTGGAGCAGGTCGTCGAGGTGCTGGCGGCTCCGCACCCCGACGAGGCCGAGCTCATCGCCGAGGACGTCCGGCAGACCGTGCGGAAGCTGGCCGAGCTCGAATTGGTGGCCGACGACGCGGAGGAGGACGCAGGCGGCGGCGGGCAGGACGCCGCCACGCCCTGACCCCCCGGGAGCCGCAGCTACGGTGGGCTCCGTGCTCGTCGACATCACGGCGACGACGGCTGACGACCACGACGAGCTCTTCGCCGCCTTCCACGAGATCGTGGCCGCAGGGGAGGGCTTTCCGCAGGGCCTGCCCATGACCCGGGCGGAATTCGACGACTACTGGATCGACCACTCCTCGGCGGTGTGCGTCGCCCGCAGGGGAACGGAGCTCGTCGGCTCGTACTACCTGAAGCCCAATTTCGTCGGTCGGGCCTCGCACATCGCCAACGCCGGCTATTTCGTGCGCGCCCGGCACCGGGAGGCCGGGGCCGGGCGCTCCCTGGTGGAGCACTCGCTCGGCGAGGCCAGGCGCCACGGGTTCGACGCCATGGTGTTCAATCTGGTCTTCGCTTCGAATCCCGCTCGCTCCCTGTACCGCCATCTTGGGTTCGCCGAGGTGGGGACCATCCCGCGGGCGGTCGAGGGCGAGGATGCCGTGATCTACTGGCGCAGCCTGGAGGACATCGCGACATGAGCACATCCGACGAAGACGTCACGGTGGAGCGCGACGGCGCGCACGTCGCCGTCGTCAGCCTGCGCCGCCCGCCCAACAACTACTTCGACACCGCGCTGATCGACTCGGTGGCGTCGGCCTACGAGGAGCTGGGCCGGTCGGGATGGTGCCGGGCGGTCGTATTGGCCTCCGAGGGTCGCCACTTCTGTGCCGGGCTGGACTTCGCGACCAACGCCGGGCAGGACATCGCCGACCTGTACCGTGCCGCGCTCCGGCTGTTCGCCGCGCCGCTGCCGGTGGTCGCCGCCGTGCAGGGAGCCGCTATCGGCGGCGGCTGCGGCCTCGCCCTCTCGGCCGACTTCCGGGTGGCCGCCCCGGGCAGCCGCTTGAGCGCGAACTTCGCCCGGTTGGGCTTCCACCACGGGTTCGCCCTGACGGTCACCCTGCCGGCGGTGGTGGGTCGCCAGGCCGCCGCCGACCTCTTGCTCACCGGCCGCCGGGTGGGCGGTGAGGAGGCGCGCGCCCTGGGCCTGTGCGACCGGGTGGTGGTCGAGGGCGAGGTGCGCAACGAGGCGATCCGCTACGCGCACGAGCTGGCGGCCTCGGGACCCTTGGCCGTCCGGGCCATCAGGGCCACCTTGCGCCGCGGCCTGGTGGAGGACGCCCGGCGCGCCATGGAGCACGAGTGTGCGCAGCAAATGGCGTTGCAGGGCACCGCCGACTTCGCCGAAGGGGTGCGGGCCGCAGCGGAGCGACGTGCCCCCGACTTCTCGGGGGCCTGAGGAGCCGGCGCCGTGCCCGAGCTGCACCCGCGCAACGCGTCGTTCACGTGGGCCGACCACGCCGGCCCGTTCCTCGCCGTCACCGCCGACCAGGCGCGCTCCTACGACGAGCTGGGCTACTTCGTCATGGAGGATGTGCTCGACACGGACGAGGTCACGGCGTTGCGTGTCGCCATCGACCCGTTCGAAGAAGAGCTCGAGGAGGCGCTCCGCGACGTGGAGGGTGGTCGCATCTTCATCGCCAGGGCCGGCGAGATCACCTTCACCACACATCTGGTCACCCGGTCGGCGTCGCTACGTGACTTCACCCGCTCCCCGCGGTTGACCGAGGTGTGTGCCGACCTGATCGGACCCGACGTCCGGCTCTACTGGGACCAGGCCGTCTACAAGAAGCCGGGCGTCGAGGACCCGTTTCCCTGGCACCAGGACAACGGGTACGCGTTCGTCGAGCCCCAGCAGTACTTGACGTTCTGGGTGGCGCTCACCGACGCCACGAAGGAGAACGGCTGTCCCTGGGTGGTGCCGCGCCTGCACCGGCGCGGCACCCTGCTCCACGAGCACTCCGGCATCGGGCTCGTCTGCCTGCGCGACCCTGCGGACGCCGTGGCCGTACCGGCCCGTGCGGGCAGCATCGTGGTCTTCTCGTCCCTCACGCCCCACGCCACCGGACCCAACCGGACGGACGCCGTGCGCAAGGCCTACATCGTCCAGTACGCACCGAGCGGCGCGGAGGTGCTCCAGCCTCAGCCCGACGGGTCGGTGGCCCGGGTCCCCGCCGACGACGGCGCGCGCCAGTACGAAGTGCTCCGTCGGGGCGTGCGGGTGTCGTCGTCCGGGACCCCGCCCGGGCGGCACTAGGGTGGGTTGCCGCTCCGGGGAGGGACGCCACCAGGACGAGCAAGGGGGTTTGTGATGACACGCACCGCGACCGTGCGGGACTGGGCCACGGACTTCGATGTCATGGATCCGGCCTACCTGCGGGATCCTTTCACCATCTGGGACAAGCTACGCGGAACGTGCCCGATCCCGCACACCGACCGGCGCAAGAGCACCTGGATGCCGCTGCGCTACGACGATGTCACGGCGATCGCGCACGACGTCGAGCACTTCAGCTCGCTCAAGATCGCGGTCATCCCGGCCGACGAGGACGCCGACCCGGAGGAGTTCGAGGGGCCGATCCTCGAGTACGGCCTGCCACCGATCTCGGCGGACCCACCATTGCACACGTGGACGCGGCGGCTGCTGTTGCCGTGGTTCTCGCACAAGCGGGTGGAGAGCTACGTCCCGATGACGCGCGAGCTGTGTCGTCGCCTCCTCGACGGCTTCGCCGGGGCGGGCCGGGCCGATGCCGCAGCCGACTACGCGCAGCAGATCCCGGTGCGGGTGATCGCCCACATCCTGGGCGTGTCCCCCGACCTCTCGGACACGTTCACGGGGTGGGTGCGTGACGTGCTCGAGTTCGCAGACGACCAGGATCGTCGCCGCAGCGGCGCCGAGCAGCTGCTGAACTACTTCCTGGGCGAGCTCGAGCAACGGCGCCACCACCCGGGGGACGATCTGCTCAGCGCGCTCCTGTCTGCGGACGTCGACGGCCACTCGGTGGACGACGGCATCATTCTCGGCATGGCGGCCCTGGTGCTCATCGCCGGCGTCGACACCACGTGGAGCGCCATCGGCTCGTCACTGTGGCACCTAGCCAGCCATCCGGATGACCGCAAGCGCCTGGTGGCCGAGCCGGACCTCATGCCCACCGCGGTCGAGGAGCTGCTGCGGGCCTACTCGCCGGTCACCATGGCCCGCGAGGTGACCGGGGACATCGTCTACTCTGGCTGCCCGATGAAGGCGGGCGACAAGGTGCTCATGAACTTCCCGGCGGCCAACCGCGACCCCGAGGCGTTCGACCATGCCGACGAGGTCGAGCTGGACCGGGCCCACAACCGCCATGTCGCCTTCGGATCGGGCATCCACCGCTGTGCGGGGTCCAACCTGGCCCGGATGGAGCTCCGGGTGGCCCTCGAGGAGTGGCTGGCCCGCATCCCCGACTTCTCGCTCGCCGAGGGCGAGGAGATCACGTGGGCCGGTGGGCAGGTGCGCGGCCCCCGCGTCTTACCGGTGGCGTTCGCGTGAAGCTGCGCGTCGACCCCGACAAGTGCCAGGGCCACGCCCGCTGCTATGGCCTGGCCCCCGAGATCTTCGACGTCGACGACTATGGCCTGGCGTCGGTGATCGTCGAGGAGGTACCGGAGGAGCTCGAGGAGAAGGCTCGGCTGGCTGTGGCCAACTGTCCCGAGTACGCCATCGAGGTCATCGCCGACTAGGTGCTCGGGCGCCGTCAGGCGGTCGCCAGCGCCAGCGCGCGGTCGCCGTCCTCGACCAACTCCTCGCCCGCGTCGGGCCGGGCCCGCCGGATCAGGGTGAAGGCCGCGGCGGCCGCCACGCCCAGGACGATGGCGCTGAAGGTGAAGGCGGTCGTGTAGCCGTGGATCGCGCCGGCGGCGAGCGCCTCGGGTGACCTGCCGTGGGCGGCGACGTAGGACACCGTGGCACTCGTAGCGATGGTGTTGATGAGTGCCGCGCCCATGGTGCCTCCGGTCTGTTGGGTCGCGTTGACCAGCGCGCTCGCCACGCCCGCGTCCTCGGTGGAGACGCCGATCAGGGCCGTGCTGCTCATGGCGACGAACGACAGGCCCATCCCCAGGCTCACGATGATCTCGGCCGGCAGCACGGTGCTCACGTAGACCGAGTGCACGTCGAGCGTGCTGAAGAGGGCCAGGCCGGCAACGCCCATCAAGAGACCACCGGTCAGGAGCGCGCGCGGCCCGAAGCGGGGGAGCAGCCGGCTCGCCGCCGTGGCACCGCTGATGATGCCGAGGGAGAACGGCACGAAGGCGAAGCCGGACTTCAGCGCCGAGTAGTGCAGGACGCCCTGGAAGTAGTAGGTGAGGGAGAGGAAGGTGCCAAGGATGGCCGTTCCCACGAGTAGCGAGGCCAGGAACGATCCGCCCCGGTTGCGGTCGAGGACGACACGGAGTGGGAGCAGGGGGTGAGGCGCCCGCTGCTCGATGATGACGAAGGCCACCAGCAGCACCGTGGCGATGGCGAACAACGTCACCGTGGTCGATGAGGCCCAGCCGTCCGTGCCGGCCTTGGTGAACCCGTAGACGAGGGCAAGCAGGCCACCTGTCACGGTGACCGCCCCCGGGAGGTCGTAGCCGTGGTTGGCAGAGGCCCGACTCTCTGACACGTAGCGGAGGGCGGCCAGGGCGGCCGCGATGGCGATCGGCACGTTGATGAGCAGGGTCCAGCGCCACGATGCGAATTCGGTCAGCACCCCGCCGAGGATGAGGCCGATGGCGGCGCCGCCCCCGGCGATCCCGCCGTAGACGGCGAAGGCCCGCGCTCGCTCCTTTGGTTCGGTGAAGGCCACCGTGAGCAGCGAGAGTGCCGAGGGCGCCATCACGGCGGCGAAGGCACCTTGGAGGGCGCGGGCGCTGAAGAGCATGGCCGAGTCCTGAGCCAGGCCCCCGAGCGCCGACGCCGCGGCGAAACCGATGAGGCTGATCACGAACATCCGCTTCCGCCCGAAGTAGTCAGCGATACGACCGCCCAGGAGCAGGAGGCCGGCAAAGGAGAGGGTGTACGCCGTCAGCATCCACTGGCGGTTGGCCGTCGAGATGTGCAGTGCCCGCTGGGCCGAGGGCAGGGCGATGATGACCACCGAGGCGTCGAGGACCACCATGAGCTGGGCCACCGCGATCACGGCCAGGGCCCGGAAGCGTCTGGGGTCGGCGCCCGTCGGCGTGCTGGCGGTGTCAATGTGTTCGATCGTCGAAGTCATGGCGTTTGTCTCCATACGGGGGTAAAATGGAACCGGAGTTCTGGTTCCACTTAGACTATACGGAACTGAAGTTCCGTTTGTCAACGGGGAGGCACGGTGGGCCCACGAGCGAAGCACGCTGAGGAGAAGGACGGGGGCGCGACCCCGCCTGCCGGTGCGCGTCCTATGCGGGCTGACGCCGTGCGCAACCGGGCCCGCATCCTCGAGGCGGCCGAAGTGGTGTTCGCCTCCGAAGGCATCGAGGCTCCGGTCGACGCCATCGCCGAGAAGGCGGGCGTCGGGGTCGGCACCCTCTACCGGCATTTCCCGACGAAGGAGCAGTTGTGTGAGGCCATCCTCATGGAGCGCCTCTCGGCCCTGGCGGCCGACGCCCGCGCGCTGGCCGGCGCCGAGGACCCCGCGGGCGCCTTCTTCGGGTTCCTGGCGCACGTGGTCGAGGAGGCGGCGTCCAAGCGCGACTTCCTGGTCGCCGTGATGGGCGCCGGTGTCACGTTCGAGACTTCCGTGACCGAGGCCAAGGACGAGCTGCGCGCCGCGGTCGACGTGCTCCTGCGCCGGGCGAGCGAGGCGGGGGCGGTGCGGCCTGATGTCACCGCCGCCATGGTGATGACGCTCGTCGGGGCCACCTGCCAGGCGGCGACCAACGACACCTGTCCCGGTCGCGACCTCCTCGGCATCATCTGCGACGGCCTGCGCGCCCAGCCGAGCGTCTGACGCGACGCGGGCGAGGTCCGGCCCGACCCCTTCCGTTCAGGTCGGTTCAGGCGCGGGCGTCGGGCACGCCGCGGGCGCGCAGCATGGCGCCGTAGGGATCCGCCGGGCTGTGGAGCGAGAGGCCGCCGTCGCACTCGACGACCTGCCCGGTGACCCACGACATGGAGTGCAGCCCGACGATCGCCTGGGCGATGTCCTCGGGTTCGCCGAGACGGCCCAGCGCGGTCCGCTCGGCCACGCCGGCCAGCCACGGCGAGCCCTCGACGGTGGCGGCCTTACCTCGCCCGAGCATGGGCGTGCGGGTCACGCCTGGCGCCACCGCATTGACCCGCAGGCCCAGATGGCCCCACTCGACCGCCGCCACCTGAACCAGCATCGACAGCGCGGCCTTCGACGCGCAGTAGAGGCCCATGGTGCGGTCGACCAGGCGCGCGCTCACGCTCGACGTGGCCACGAAGGATCCTTCGATCCGCCGCTCGACCATGGCGTCGACCCACGAGCGCATGCAGAGCCAGGGTCCCCGGGCGTTGACCCGCATCACCCGGTCGAAGTCCTCGGCCGCGGCGTCGGTGAGCAGCCCGGCGTGTCCGACGCCCGCAGTGACGGTCACCCAGGTCGGGACGCCCCAGCGCAAGCGGGTCGCCCCGACGGCCTCGTCGATCCCGTCAGGCTCCGTCACGTCGCAGGTGACGTCGTGCGGGCCATCGATGTCCCAGGTCACGACCGTCGTGCCCTGGGAGCGGTACGCCGCGGCCAGTGCGGCGCCGATGCCCGAGCCTCCTCCGACGACCAACGCGAACGGACTGGCTGCGTCGCTCATGTGCCTCCCATCGCTGCCATCGCCCCGACCGTACCCGTCCCGGGGGTGCCAGACTCTGGTCCGCGTTCCCGCGTCCGTCCCGTCTGGAGGCCCGATGGCGAAGGTGCACCACTCGGCGATCACCACCCGTGACGTCGAGGCCAGCCTCCGGTTCTGGCGCGACGGCCTGGGCTTCGAGGTCCTGATGGACCGCGTCTTCGACGGGCCGTGGCCCGAGCTGTTCGGTGCCGCCACCACCACGCTCCGCTCGGTCTTCCTCGGCCAAGTCTCGGCTCCTGACAGCGGCATCGTCGAGCTGGTCGGACTGGATCCGCTCGGGACGCCCCCGGACCCACCGCAGGCTCCGGCCGAGGGCTTCTTCCTCCTCTCCCTGCACGCCGACCTCGACGCGGTGTTGGCCCGACTGGCCGAGCTCGGCCTCGGCGGAGAGCCGACGGTGGCCCCCGTCGGCGGGGTGCGCCTGGCGGTGGTGCGCGACCCGAACGGCGTGGCGGTCGAGCTGATGGACGACGTCGCACGCCGCAACCTCGAGTCCATGGCCGGTACCGAGCAGGGGAGGGATGGAGGCCGATGAAGGCAGCGGTGTACTACGAGACGGGGGATCCCGACGTGTTTCGCTACGAGGACGTGCCCGATCCCGTGCCCGGGCCCGGCGACATCCTCGTCGACGTCGCCGCGGTGAGCATCGAGGGTGGCGACACCCTCAACCGCCGAGGTGGCGAGCTGGCGCGCTCGCCCCACGTGGTGGGTTACCAGGCCGCCGGCACCGTGGCCGAGGTGGGAGCCGCCGTGGAAGGGATCGCGGCCGGCGACCGCGTCGTCACGGTGGGTCTCGACGGATCGCACGCCGAGCGTCGCGTGGTGCCCGCGGGGTTCGCCTGGAGGATCCCCGACGGGCTGGACACCGACCGGGCGGCATGCATCCCGGTGCCGTTCGGGACGGCCGACGACTGCCTCTTCGAGTTCGGTCGCCTGCAGGCGGGCGAGACGGCGCTCATCCACGCCGGCGCCGGCGGGGTGGGCATCGCGGCCATCCAGATGGCCTCGCGCGCCGGAGCCCGGGTGCTGGCGACCGCGTCGAGCGATGACCGGCTGGAGCGTCTGCGCGACCTGGGTCTCGACGAGGGCATCAACTACCGCACGCACGACTTCGTGGCGGAGGCGCGCCGGCTGACCGACGGCCGGGGTGTCGACGTGGTGGTGGACTCCGTCGGAGGGACCACGCTGCAGGGGAGCCTGCAGGCCCTGGCCTATCGCGGCCGGTGCGTCACCGTCGGTGACGCCGGACGCGCGCCGGCCGAGTCACTCGATATCTCGGGGCTGCGACCGAACAACCAGACCCTCTCGGGCTACTTCCTCGGCGCCGAGCTCCTGCATGGCACCCCGCGCCCGTGCCATGATCGCCCGCCACCTCGATGAGGTCGCACGGGGCGAGCTGCAGGTCGTGATCGACCGCGCCTTCCCGCTGTCCGACGCTGCAGGAGCGCATGCGTACATCGAGAGCCGCCAGGCCTTCGGGCGGGTCCTGCTCGTCCCCTGAAGGCGGCGCCCGCGCGGGCGGGCCTCGCCGGGCCGACGGCAGCGGCAGCGCCGGTGCCCAGGGTGCATCCGCCCTCCGCTCGCCACCAGCAGCGTTTGCACTGCGCCCACAACATGTTAGTCTTCACTAACATGTTGTCCGGTGCCCGAGACCCCGTCACCCGACCTGCTGGCCGTGCTGGCCGAGCCCAACCGGCGCCGCCTGCTCGAGCTGCTGCGCGAGGGGGAGCGGACGGTCACCGAATTGGCGGCGGAGTTCCCGGTCACGCGCCCGGCCATCTCGCAGCACCTCGGTGTGCTGGCCGCGGCCGGCCTCGTCGAGGTCCGGCGCGACGGCCGGTTCCGCCGGTACCGGCTGGACCCGGCGGGGATGGCGGCGGTGCGCCGTACGCTCGACGCCTTCTGGACGAGCGAGCTCGAGGAGCTCGCCCGTCCGACAGCAGCGGGCCGCCCCCTGCCCGCGCCACCGACCGCACCATCCGAGAAGCGATCACCCGAGGAGGACCCCGATGACGATTGAGAAGTCGATCCTGGTGCCGCTCGGCGCGGACGAGACGTTCGCGCTGCTGACGGATCCCGAGCGGCTCCGACGCTGGATGGCCGTGGCCGCCCGGGTGGACCTGCGCGCCGGGGGCGGGTACCGGTGGACCGCGGTTCCCGGTGCCAACGCCGGCGGAACCTTCGTCGAGGTGGAGCCCGGCCGGCGGCTCGTGTACACCTTCGGTTGGGAGGGTGACGACGCCCTCCCGCCGGGCGGGTCCACGGTCACGGTCACCCTGGAGCCGGCCACGGGAGGGACGACCGTGCGGCTCGTGCACGAGGGGCTCACCCCCGAGCAGGAGCAGGGTCACAACGAGGGCTGGGACCATTTCTTCGGGCGCCTGGTCGCGGCGGGGGCGACGGGCGACGCGGGCCTCGACCCGTGGATCGCGGAGCGTGGCGAATGGGACCAGCTCACGGCGGCGGAGGGGGCGCTCGCCGTGTGCTGCGCCGTGCTCCGCCGCACGGGGCCCGCCGACGGGGCGGCGCAGACGCCGTGCGCCAAGTACGACGTGGACCAGCTGACCGAGCACCTCTCGGGCTCGCTGGTCGCCCTCGGGGGTGCCGTCGGGGTGAGCGTGGCCCCGGACACCCAGCTCGGACGCGAGGAGCGGATCGCCGGGCTGGCTCAGCCGGTCCTCGAGGGGTGGCAGCGGCGCGGCATCGACGGAACGGTGCAGCTCGGCCACGGCGAGTTGCCCGCCGAGGTGGCGTCACGCATCTTGTCCATGGAGCTGCTCGTGCACGCCTGGGACTTCGCGCGAGCCACGGGCCAGGAGGAGCCGCGGGCCGACGCCCTCGCTGCGTACGTGCTCGGCCTGGCCCGCGACGGCTTGATCCAGCCCGCGCTGCGAGACGGCGACAACTTCGCCGACGAGGTGGCCGTCGGGGGAGAAGCCGACCCGATGACGCAGTTGGTCGCCTACACCGGCCGTGTGCCCTGAGGAGGGTGCACTGGCTCGGCCAACAGCCGCTCAGCTCGGTGACGTGCCGCGCCAGCCCCGCTCGAAGGGGAGCCGCCACCTCCGCGGCGCCACCAGGTCGTTGATGGCGGGCGGCCCCCAGCTGCCCTTGACATAGGGCTGTACCGCTGGCGGGTCGTCGAGCAGCGGGGTCGAGATCTCCCACAGTCGTTCGATGCCCTCGGCCGTGTTGAAGAGGGTGTGGTCGCCGATCATCGCGTCGTGGATCAGGCGCTCGTAGGCCTCGAGCACATCGGCGTCCTCCCCAGTCTCGTGCAGCGCGAACTGCAGGCTGAGCTTCTCGAGCTTCATGCCCGGACCGGGCTTCTTCCCGTAGAACGAGAGCGAGAGCTTGGAGGAGTCGGCCAGGTCGAAGGTCAGGTGGTCGGGACCCTGGCTGCCCACACCCGAACCCTCCGGGAACATCGACTTGGGGGGCTCACGGAAGGCGATCGAGATGATGCGCTCGCCGCCGCCCAACTGCTTGCCCGTGCGCAGGTAGAAAGGCACGCCCGCCCAGCGCCAGTTGTCGATCTCGCAGCGCAGGGCCACGAACGTCTCGGTGTCGGAGTCGGTGGCGACGCCGGGAATGTCGCGGTAGCCCTCGTACTGACCCCGCACGACCTGCGTGACGTCGAGCGGCCGCATGGAGCGGAAGACCTTGTTCTTCTCCTCGCCGATGGCGTCCGGCGCCAACGCGGTGGGCGGCTCCATGGCCATGAAGGCCAGGATCTGGAAGAGGTGGGTGACGACCATGTCCTTGAAGGCGCCGGTGGCCTCGTAGAAGGCGACGCGGTCGTCGACCGAGAGGGTCTCGGGGACGTCGATCTGCACGTGGTCGATGTGGTCACGGTTCCAGATGGGCTCGAAGAGGCCGTTGGCGAAGCGGAAGGCCAGGATGTTCTGCGCCGCCTCCTTGCCGAGGAAGTGGTCGATGCGGAAGATCTGCTCCTCGTCGAAGATCCGATGCAGCATGTCGTTGAGCGCGACGGCGCTCGCCAGGTCTGTCCCGAACGGCTTCTCCATCACGACCCGGGACCGCTCCACCAGCTTGGCGTCGGCCACCATCTGGATGACCTGGCGGTCGGCCGCCGGCGGGATGCTGAGGTAGTGCAGGCGCCGGACGTCGCCGCCGATCTCGTTCTCGGCTTTGGCCACCGCGTCGGCGAGGCCGGTGGCCCCTGCCGTCGTCGGGACGAAGCTGAGGCGCTTCTCGAAGTTCGCCCACTGGAGGAGGGAGATCTTGCCCTTGGCGAACTGGTCGCACGCGTGGCGGGCCAGGTGTCGGAACTCCTCGTCGCTCAGCGCGCTGGTCGAGCTCCCGACGATCCGGTACTCGGGCATCATGTCGGACATCGACAGGTGGAGCAGGCCCGGGAGCAGCTTGCGCGCCGCCAGGTCACCCGTGGCGCCGAAGAGCACGATGACGTGCGGTTCGATAGCGGACACACGGAGCGCGGCGCCGACCGCCTCGCTGCTGTCGACCACCTCGGTCACGCCGGCCGGAGCTCGTTCAGCTCGGAGGCGTTTCCCCACATGATCTTGGCCACGGACTCGTCGGCGAGCTTCTGAAGCTCGGTGGCCCAGTCGGTGGGCTCGGGCAGGCCCTCGACGTGCGGCCAGTCCGAGCCGAAGATGACCCGGTCGTCCCCCATGAGACCCACGATCTCGTCGACGTCGTCCTCCCAGAACGGGTTGATCCACACGTGGCGGCGGAACGTGACCACCGGGTCCTCGGCGAAGTAACCGGGCATGCGCCGGGTCGTGGTGTGCAGCTTCTTGAAGAGCGGGGCCAGGAAGTCCGATCCGTTCTCCACCGAGGCGACGCGCAGGTTCGGAAAGCGCTCGAAGAGCCGTTCGAGGATGAGGGTGGCCAGGAAGTCGTGCGCCGCCCGCTCGATGGCGAACAGCTTGATGCTCAGCCGCACCGGCCCGCCACGGAACGACGCGGCGAAGCCGTCGGCGGCGTAGCCGTTGGAGGACAACCCGGCGTCGCCGGCGTGCACCACCACCGTGATCCCCGCCTCGTTGACCCGGGCCCAGAAGGGGTCGAAGGTTTCGGCCGCGGGCGAGACGGGGCCGTCGGCCGTCGTCGGCGCGGCAGCCCGCAGAACCACCGAGCGGGCACCCTGGTCCAGTGCCCATTCGAGCTCGTGCACGGCCTCGTCCACGTCGGCCAGGGTGATGTACGGAGCAGCGAAGATCCGGTCGCGATGGGCCATGCCCCAGTCCTCGGCCAGCCAGCGGTTGAAGGCACGGAACAGGAGGACCACTGCGCCAGGGTCGTGCTTGAGCGCCTCCTCGTAGAGCATCCCGAGGGTCGGGAACATCCAGATCCGCGCCAGGCCCTGCGCGTCCATGACGGCCAGGCGTGCCTCGCGATCGCGGTACTCGGCCCGGATCGGCGCCGGTGTCCCCATGAGCTCGTGCATCGGCCGGCCCTGCGGGTTGCCCCGGAAGTAGTCGACCAGGGTGCCGGCCGGTGCGACGGGGTCGAAGGTGGGGTTGGTCACGGCCCGGCTGACGCGCCCGCCGACGACGTGGTAGCGCCGCCCGCCGATCTCGGCCCACTGGATCACCCTCGGGCCGAGCGCGGGGTCGAGATGCCGGGTGAACGCGTCGAGTGCCTCGTAGTAGTGGTTGTCGGCGTCGAAGACGGGGGAGTCGGCGGTGGGCATGCTCAACCTTCCACGGGGGGCGGGTGCGACACCCCGACTCTAGGCAACGACCGGATCGTCCCGGTCCGGTGTCGGCGGGCCGGCCGACGTGTGCGCCGCACCCTCTGGATCGGCGGCCCAGGGCGGGGCTTCGCCCCAGCGCTCGCCGTAGACGAGCTCCCGGAGTGGGCGGCGCCGGACGGGCCCGTGCCGGCCCGCCGGGCGGCCGAGCGTGATGGTGGCCGCCAGCTCCACGCCGTCGGGTACGTCGAGCAATGACCGCAGCTCGGCGTCGGCCGAGTGGTGCCAACCAGTCATGACGCCCCCGTACCCCAGCGCACGGGCGGCCAGCAGCAGGTTCTGGCAGGCGGGGTAGACCGACGCCCCGTCGGTGAACGAGGTGGCGTCCCGGTAGCGGACGTAGCAAGCGAGGACCAGAACGGGTACCGACTCGAATTCGTCGACGTACCGCTGCATGGTGTGGGCCATGCGCGACTTGGGCGAGTCGGCCTGGCGGCCCGAGCCCCGGTCGTACCCGTCGGCCTCCCGCTTGGCCGACCAGAACCGGCGTGCTCCCTCGCCGATGAGCCGCTTCGCCTCGCGGGCCGCGGGCCCGTCGGTGAGCACGATGAAGCGGAAGGGCTGCCGGTTGGACCCGCTCGGCGCGCGGGTGGCGGCGAAGAGGATGTCACGCAGCACCGCGGCCGGGACGGGCTCGTCCGCGTAGCGCCGGATGGCACGGGTGGTGAGGAGCCCGTCGTAGAGCGAGACGGGCGCAACGCGGTCGTCCACGACGAGGACGCTACCAACCGCGCTCTGGAACTCATCCGACCGCAGGCACCCGGTCCACCAGCTCGGTGTAGAGGTCGGGCCGGCGGTCGTCCTCGTCGGCCGTCGATGCCGGGTCGCGGTGGTGGGCCAGGTGCAGGTCGATCCGGTGCACCAGCAGCTCGGCCGGGCAGGCGCGCCCGGGGACCGCACTGGAGGCCTGGGCGACCACGGTCCCGGTGGGCGCCACGATCCTGCTGGCGCCGAGCAGGGTGCACGAGGCGTGTGACCCGGCCTGGTTCGCCTGGACCCACCACTGGCTGTTGGCCAGCGCCCACGCCGGCCCGAGCAGCTCCCACGACGAGGAGCGCTCCACCTCGCACGCCGACGGCGCGAGCACCAGCCGGGCATCGCGCAGGGCGAGCACCCGCGCCACCTCGGGGAAGTCGGCGTCGCACCCCACCACGAGGCCGACCCGCCCCAGCACAGGGTCGTCGAACGTGGTGAGGCGGTCACCGGGGGCGAAGACGGCCGGCTCGCTCGTGGGTCGGTAGAGGTGCGCCTTGCGGTGGAATGCGGCCAGCTCACCGCGCGGGGTGAAGACCAGGGCCGTGTCGTGCACCCGACCATCGGCACCGAGCTCGGGCACGCTGCCCGCGGCGAGGTGCATCTCGTGGAAGCGGGCCGCGTCGGCCAGAGCACGGGCGCGCGGCCCGTCCAGCGGCTCGGCGTCGCGCCGGGCGTCCTCGGCCAGGGTCACGGGGTCGTAGCCGCATGACCAGAGTTCGGGAAGCACGAGGAGCTCCACCCCCCGCGCCGCCGCATCACCCACCATCGACAGGGCCACCGAGAGGTTCTGCCGGGGGTCACCGGGCGCGCAGAGCCACTGGGCCACCCCGACGAGGAGATCGCGTTTCACGTGCCCACCAGGTTCGCCGGCTCCTCTCGAACCCTCCGCGCCCGGACGGTTCGACTCGGCACGCTACGTCGACACTGTTCAGGGACGGTTTCCCGGCTGTGAATGGACTGTTACGGCTGCCGCGCCGTCACACCGGGTGCCTGGACGTCACACCGGGTGCCTAGCAGTCAGACCGGGTGCCGCGCCATGACGGTGAGGAGCTCGTAGACCACGTGTGCCGCGGCCACGGCGGTGATCTCGGACACGTCGTAGGCCGGCGAGACCTCCACCACGTCGGCGCCGACCACCCGCGCCTGGTCCAGGCCGCGGAGCAGGGCCAACAACTCACGGCTGGTCAGACCGCCCGCTTCGGGCGTCCCGGTGCCGGGCGCATGGGCCGGATCGAGGACGTCGATGTCGACGGACACGTAGACGGGGGCGTCGCCCACACGCTCGAGGATCTCCCGGGCCACCTCGGAAGCACCGCGGTCGGCAACGTCGTCGGTCGTGACCTGTGCGAACCCCATGCCCGCGTCCTCGTCGAGGTCGGAGCCGGTGTAGAGGGGGCCGCGCAGTCCGACGTGGACCGCGAGGTCCCGCGAGAGCAGGCCCTCCTCCCAGGCGCGTCGAAAGGGCGTGCCGTGGGTGTAGCGCTGGCCGAAGTAGGTGTCCCACGTGTCGAGGTGGGCATCGAAGTGGACCAGCGCCAGGGGCCCGTGCCGCGCCGCGGTGGCCCGCAGGAGGGGCAGCGCAATGGTGTGGTCGCCGCCGATCGCGGCGAGCCTGCCCCCTCCGTGCAGCAGGTCGGCCGCGGCCGCCTCGATCTGCGCCACCGCCTCCTCCGTGCTGAACGGGGTGCAGGCGATGTCGCCGGCGTCGACGACCTGCGCCAGCTCGAAGGGCAGCGCGTCCTGCGCCGGGTTGTAGGGGCGGAGCAGCCGGGACCCCTGGCGCACCGCAGAAGGCCCGAAGCGGGCGCCCGGCCGGTAGCTGGTGCCACCGTCGAAGGGGACGCCGACGACCGCGATGTCCCACCGAGGGGCGCGTTCGGCGGTGGGGAGACGGGCGAAGGTGGCGGGCCCGGCGAAGCGCGGCACCTCACTGGCATCCTCGGGCCCGACGGACGCCGCCGCCATCAGTCGTCGAGCGCCTGGTAGACCAGGGCACGCAGCTGGGCCCGGAAGGGGTACGCGATCGACGGGTAGAGCTGCGTCATGAAGACGGCGAAGAGGTCCTCGGCGGGGTCGACCCAGAACGCCGTGCTCGCCGCGCCGCCCCAGTAGAACTCACCGGGCGAGCCGACCATGGCCGTGGCGGCGGGGCCCATGCCGACGGCGAAGCCGAGCCCGAAGCCCACGCCCTCGAAGCCGGCCTCGCCGAACCCTCCGACGGCCATCTCCTGGAGCGTGGCGCCGCCGGGCAGGTGGTTGACCGTCATCAGCTCGAGGGTCTTGCGGCCGATGATCCTCCTCCCGTGCAGCTGGCCGCCGTTGGCCAGCATCTGACAGAAGGCCACGTAGTCGGCGGTGGTGGAAACGAGGCCGCCGGCCCCCGACAGGTACGAGCGGGGACGCAGGTACCCGTTGGCGAACGAACCCTCCATGAGCAGGGGCGAATTCGCCGGCCGGTACTGGTAGCAGGCGGCCAGCCGGGCGTGGTCGTCGGCGGGAACGTAGAAGCCCGTGTCGACCATGCCCAGCGGCGTGAAGACCTCGCGTCGGAGGTACTCGTCGAACGAGAGCCCCGAGAGGATCTCGACCAGCCGGCCGACGATATCGGTCGACAGGCCGTAGTTCCATCGCGTCCCGGGGTGGAATTTGAGGGGGTACCTGGCCAGCAACGTCGTGACGCTCTCGAGGGTCTGCCCGCCGGGTCGCGCCGCCAGGGCCTCGGCGAAGGCGGCGTCGACCGGATTCCCGGGGTAGAGCGCGCCGGCCAGCCCGGTCGTGTGCATGAGCACGTCGCGCATGTTCATCGGCCGCGACGGCTTGACGAGAACCTCCGAGCTGCTGCCGTCCGGCTCGGAGACTTGCAACGAGCGCCACTCTGGGATGTAGCGGCTGACTGGGTCGAGGAGCTGGAACGCTCCCCGCTCGTAGAGCTGCATCAGGGCGACCGAGGCGATGGGCTTGGTCATGGAGTAGATGCGGAAGATGGCGTCGTCGGCCATGGGCACGCCCTGCTCGCGGTCCATGAGCCCCAACGACCGGTGGTAGGCCACGTGGCCGCCGCGGGCGACGGTGATCTGGCACCCGGCGATCTTCCCCGGCTCCACGTACCTGGAAGCGAAGTGCTCGGTGACACGCTCCAGGCGGTCTTCACGCATGCCGGCCGCGGCGGGGTCGAGCTTCATGCCGCGCCCAAGTCAGGAGCCCTGTGACTGCTTCTTCTGCGCCCGGTCGCGCATGTACGCCGCCGTACCCTCGAGGAACCGGGCCACGTCCTTCGCCTTGCTCGCCGCCACACCGTGGAACCACTCTGGCACGTACACCTGGGCCGCTCCCGACTCGAGCCCGGCGAGGATGGCGTCCACGGCCACCGACACCGGTTCGGCCGGCACGTCGAGGTCGGCCACGTCGTTGTCGGGCAGGGTGAACAGCTCCGTGTCGATCACGCCCGGGTAGACCACCATGACCTTGATCCCGTTGTCCCACAGGTCGACGGCCATGGCCTCGGAGAACACCGCGAGCGCCGCCTTTGAGGCGTCATAGGCCGCCTCTCCGGGGGCGCTCAGCGTGGCGGCCACCGAGGCGACGTTCACGATCGTTCCCGACCCGCGGGCGACCATCTGGGGCAGCAGGTCGAGGGTGAGCCGCATCGGAGAGAGGTAGTTGACGTGCATCACCGCGGTGATGGTGTCGATGTCGAGCGCCATCACGTGCCGTCGCTTGGGGATGCCAGCGTTGTTGATCAGGAGGTCCACGCCACCGAAGGCGTCCATCACGTCGACGGCCAGCTGGTCGACCGCGTCGGGATCGGCCAGGTTCACCACCCACATGCGGCTGTCGGGCGAGTGCTCCATGCAGCGCCCCACCACCTCGGACAGCCGGTCGGCCCTCCGGGCGCAGATGCCGACCACCGCGCCACGCCGGGCCAGCTCCTCGGCCAGGGCCGCCCCGATGCCCGACGAGGCGCCCGTCACCAGCGTGCGGCACCCTTGCAGGTCCAAGGCCATGGTCCACCCCACTTTCTGACGCTCCCTCCCGGCCGGGCCTCCCGGCGGGCAGGGCTGCCGGCGTCAGCAGGCACCTTAGGCAGAGGCGCCCCGGAGAGCCATTGACAACCTGTTGACACGGCGTTCTGTCGCGTTCACGTCCCGTTCACGGGGCCACCGGCAGGATGGGCCCCATGGCTGACTTCCTCGCAGTGCTCGGGTTCGTCGCGTTCGTCGCGGCGTTCATGGGTCTGATCTGGTGCCTGGAGCGGGTATGACCTGGGTCCAGGGACTATTGCTCGGCATCTCCATCGTGATGTTCGTCTACCTGGGCATCGCCATGTTCAAGCCCGAGTGGTTCTGATCTGACATGGGATTCTTCTGGACCATCGTCGCCCTGATCGTCACCCTCGGTCTCGCCTGGCGGTTCCTGGGCTCCTACATGGCCGCCGTCTTCGAGGGACGCGTCACCTACCTGGCCTGGCTGGAACGACCGTTCTATCGGCTCCTCGGGACCAGCCCCGACAAGGAGCAGTCCTGGAAGCGCTACGCCGGGTCAACGGTCATCTTCTCCGGGGTCTTCCTGGTCGTCGGCTACTTCCTCATGCGGATCCAGGGGTCGCTGCCGCTCAACCCCCAGCACTTCGGGGGGCCGCCGCAGGCGCTCACCTTCAACACGATCGTGTCGTTCATGACGAACACGAACTGGCAGAACTACGGCGGCGAGACCACCATGTCGTACTTCTCGCAGATCGGCGTGCTCACCGTGCAGCAGTTCGTGAGCGCCGCCGTGGGGATCGCCGTGGCGATCGCAGTGACCCGGGGCTTCTCGCGCCGCAACTCGCCCACCATCGGCAACTTCTGGGTCGACATGACCCGGTGCAGCCTCTACATCCTCCTCCCGATCGCCTTCCTGGCCGGCATCGTGATGGTCGCCTCGGGCGCCGTGCAGACCCTCTCCGGCCCCGTGTCGATCCACAACGCGATGAACGGTGTCTCACAGACCATCCCGCGTGGTCCGGCTGGGTTCATGGGGCCGATCATGCAGCTGGGGACCAACGGCGGCGGGTTCTTCAACGTCGACCTCGGCCACCCCCTCGAGAACCCCACGGGGCTGACGAACTTCATCTACATCTGGCTCACGTTGTCCATTCCCTTCGCACTGACCTACACATTCGGCAAGATGGTGGGCAGCATCCGCCACGGCGCCGCCCTGCTGGTCGCCATGGTGCTGATCTTCGGCACCTGGGTCGGCTTCACCTCCTACGCCGAGCACCAGAACAACCCGGCCATCGCGACAGCCGGCGTGCACTCCACGGTGGGCAACACCGAAGGCAAGAACTCCTATTTCGGCGACACCACCAGCGCGCTGTTCAACGTCTCGATGACCCAGACCTCCGACGGCGCCGTCGACAGCTCCACCGACTCCTACAACCCCATGGGTGGATTCGGGCCGATGACCGGCATGATGCTCGGCGAAGTCACCCCGGGCGGGACGGGCAGCGGCCTCTATACCATCCTCATCTACGCCGTGATCGCGGTGTTCATCGGTGGCCTCATGATCGGGCGAACACCCGAGTACCTGGGCAAGAAGATCCAGGCCCGGGAGGTGAAGCTGGCCGGCCTGGCCGCGGTGGTGATGCCGGTCACCGTGCTGGTGTTGACGGCCATCGCGGTGTCGCTCCATGCCGGGCGGGCCGGCCCGCTGAACGCCGGTCCGCACGGGTTCAGTGAGATCCTCTACGGACTGACCTCGCAAGGGAACAACAACGGGTCGGCCATGGCTGGACTGACGGGCAACACCGCCTTCTACAACACCGTGGGCGCCATCGACATGTTGATCGGCCGCTTCGGGATCATGATCCCTGCGCTCGCTCTCGGAGGTGCCCTGGCCGCTAAGAACACCGTACCCGCCTCGCTTGGGACGTTCCGCACCGACAACGGCATGTTCGTCGGGCTGACCATCGGCGTCATCATCATCATCGGCGGCCTCACCTTCTTCCCCGCCGTCTCGCTCGGCCCCATCGTCGAGCAACTCAGCCACGGAAAGTTCTTCTGATGACCACAGTGACCACACAACCCGAATCCCAGCCAAGCGACCTACCACACGGCGTCGCGGGGTCTCGGAGTCTCTTCGACCGAAAGATCATGGGCCTAGCCCTCGTCGATGCCTTCAAGAAGCTCGACCCCCGGGTGCAGATCAAGAACCCGGTCATGTTCGTCGTGCTCGTTGGCACCCTGGTAACGCTGATCGAGTCGATCGCGCACCCCGGGATATTCGACTGGTCCATCACCGTCTGGCTCTTCCTCACCGTGATGTTCGCCAACTTCGCCGAGGCCATGGCCGAAGGACGGGGCAAGGCTCAGGCCGACACCCTGCGCCGCATGCGCGCAGAAACCGAGGCACGCCGCCTCACGCCGGGTGGAACCGAGGAGCGGGTCGCGGCCTCGGACCTGGCCAAGGGGGACCTCGTGGTCTGCGAGGCCGGTGACCTCGTCCCCTCGGACGGAGACATCGTCGAAGGCATCGCGTCCGTCGACGAGTCGGCCATCACGGGCGAGTCGGCACCGGTCATCCGCGAGTCGGGAGGCGACCGCTCTGCCGTCACCGGCGGGACCCGGGTCCTGTCGGACCGGATCGTCGTGCGCATCACCGCCGAGCGCGGGCACACCTTCCTCGACCGCATGATCACGCTCGTGGAGGGGGCCAACCGCCAGAGGACGCCGAACGAGATCGCCCTCACCATCCTCCTGGCCGTGCTGACCATCGTCTTCATCCCCGTCGTGGTGACGCTGCAGGCCTTCGGCGTCTACTCGGGGGCGACGGTGTCGATCGTCATCTTGGTGTCGTTGCTCGTCTGCCTCATCCCGACCACCATCGGTGCGCTCCTCTCGGCCATCGGCATCGCCGGCATGGACCGGCTCGTGCAGCGGAACGTCCTCGCCATGAGCGGACGCGCCGTCGAGGCGGCTGGCGACGTGCAAACACTGCTGCTCGACAAGACCGGGACGATCACGCTTGGCAACCGGATGGCATCGGCCTTCTACCCGGCGCACGCCCACACGGAGGAGAAGCTGGCCGACGCCGCCCAGCTGGCGTCGCTGGCCGACGAGACCCCCGAGGGCAGATCCATCGTGGTCCTGGCCAAGGAGCGCTTCGGCATCCGCGAGCGGGAGCTGCGGGGCGACCATGCGTTCATCCCGTTCTCGGCCACGACGAGGATGTCCGGTCTCGACATGGACGGCCGGCAGATCCGCAAGGGTGCCGCGGAGGCCGTACGCAACTGGGTCGTCGAGCAGGGGGGCACGCCTCCCGCCGGGCTGCAGGAGATCGTCGACCGGATCGCCCGGGCCGGCTCGACCCCGCTGGTCGTGGCGGACGGCCCGGTCATCCTCGGAGTGATCGAGCTTAAGGACGTGGTGAAGACCGGGATCCGCGAGAAGTTCGACGACATGCGGCAGATGGGGATCCGCACGGTCATGATCACCGGCGACAACCCGCTCACCGCGGCGGCCATCGCGCAGGAGGCGGGCGTCGATGACTTCCTGGCAGAGGCGACCCCGGAGGCCAAGCTCGAGCTCATCCGGCACGAGCAGGAGGGTGGGAAGCTCGTCGCCATGACCGGCGACGGCACGAACGACGCACCCGCCCTGGCCCAGGCCGACGTCGGCGTGGCGATGAACACGGGGACGACTGCGGCCAAGGAGGCCGGGAACATGGTTGACCTCGACTCCAATCCGACCAAGCTGATCGACGTCGTCGAGATCGGCAAGCAGCTGCTCATCACCCGGGGCTCACTGACGACGTTCTCGATCGCCAACGACGTGGCCAAGTACTTTGCCATCATCCCGGCGCTCTTCGTCGCCACGTACCCGCAGCTCAACGCGCTCAACGTCATGAAGCTCCACAGCCCGGAGAGCGCCGTCCTCTCGGCGGTGATCTTCAACGCTCTCGTTATCGTGGCGCTGATACCTCTCGCGCTACGAGGCGTGAAGTTCCGGGCGACGTCGGCTGCGACCATCCTGCGCCGCAACGTGTTGATCTACGGCATCGGAGGAATCATCGTCCCCTTCATCTTCATCAAGCTCATCGACCTCATCCTGGTCGCCCTACACGCCTACTGATTCGCGAGCTCACATGATCACGAACATCCGTCGCTCCATCATCGTCGTCGTTGTCTTCACGGCGTTCTTCGGCTTCCTGTACGCCTTCGCTGGCACCGGGGTCGCCCAGGCATTCTTCCGGGGCCAAGCAGACGGCTCCATCACGGCGAACGGTTCGAGGCTTATCGGCCAGGACTGGTCGCAGACGCGCTGCCCCGGTCATCCCTTGGGCAGCTGCGTGTTTCAGGGACGTCCCGACAACCTGGGGCCATATGCCGGGTCGGCGAGCCCTGTCGCCGCTGGAGGGGACAACCCGCTGGAGGCCAACAACATTCCTGGCAAGCCAGGGGTCCTGAACTCCGGCGAGTCTGCGACGACCAACCTCGGGCCGCGCTCCAAGACCCTGCTGCAGAACACCCAGCAGCTTGTCGCCTACTGGAAGGCGCGCGGTGTCAACCCAACGCCTGACTTGGTGACCACCTCGGGGAGCGGCCTCGACCCCGACATCACACCACAGGACGCCTACGCAGAGATACCCATGGTCTCGCGGGCCACCGGGATCTCCCCGTCCCGGCTGAAGAGCCTGATCGACCAGCAGACCCAGGGGATGCAGCTCGGCTTCCTCGGATCGCCCTACGTGAACGTCCTGCAGCTCAACGAGGTGCTGGCGAAGCTCCAGGCGTGACCCCGTCGACGATCGCCGCGTTGACCCCGCGCCTGCGCTGTGCGGTCGTCGGCAGGATCGTCGCGGTACGTTCGTCCGAGCTTCCCTGCGTGCGCACCGACGCCGAGATCGACGACGGCACGGGCGTCGTCCTGCTGCGCTTCGACGGCCGCCGGCGTGTCCCCGGTCTCCTACCGGGCCGCCGGGTCGTTGCCGAAGGGACCCCGGCGGCCCACGGGTCCCGCCTGGTGATGCGGAACCCGCTCTACTCGTTCCTCGGCGATGGGTGATCGTCCCCGGCGAGGAGCTGGTACCCGATGCCCGGGACGGTGCAGAGCATGCGCCCTTCCTCGTCCCCCAACTTCTTGCGCAGTCGGTGCGTGTACACGCGCAGGTAGTTCGACTCGGCGCCGTATCCGGGGCCCCAGACGTCCTTGAGGATCATGTGGTGGGTGCACACCTTGCCTGCGTGGCGCGCCAGGTAGGCAAGCAGATCGAACTCCTTGGCGGTCAGCTGGAGTGGGTCCCCGCGCAAGGTGGCCATGTGATGGACCAGGTCGATCTCCAGGTCGCCCAGGCGCAGCGAGGTGGGAGCCTGGCCGTCCCTGGAAGAGGTCGAGGCATGGCGCAGCGCCACCCGGAGGCGCGCCTCGAGCTCGGCCATCCCGAAGGGCTTGGTCACGAAGTCGTCCGCACCGCTGTCGAGCGCTTCGACCTTGCGGCGCTCTTCGCCGTACGCGGACAGCACGATGATGGGCACACCCGAGAAGGCGCGGACGCGGCGGCACACCTCGACGCCGTCGATGTCGGGCAGGCCGAGGTCGAGGATCAACAGGTCCGGGACCGCCAGCGCGACCTGGTGCACCGCCTCGGCACCCGTGTACGCCACGACGACCTCGTCCCCCCGGGCCGTGAGCCCGATGCGCAAGGCCTTGAGCAGGGAGGGGTCGTCGTCGACCACCAGCACCTTGGTCACCGCGGCTCCTCAGGCCGGTGCGGGCACGAGTGCCTCGCATGGAACGGTGAACACCACGCGCGCGCCGCGGTCCACGTCCGGGTCGATCCAGATCAGGCCGCCGTGCGCCTCCACGAACGCCTTGGCGATGGCCAGGCCGAGACCGGCCCGGCCCGCGCCGCCCTTCTGGCTGAACATCTCGAAGACCCGCTCGCGGTCTTCGCGGGCGATGCCCGGTCCGTCGTCGGCCACGGAGATCTCCGCCATGGTCGAGGCGCTGCCCGGCGCCACCTGGGCGCTCACCGTGATCGCCGACCCCGCGGGGGACAGGCGCTCGGCATTCTCCAGCAAGTTGGCCAGCACCTGGCCCACGAGGATGTGGTCGATGTGCAGGAGCGGGAGGCCCTCAGGCGCACGCACGGTCACGCGCCCCGGCGCCAGGATGCCGCTCAGCGAGTGCAGCGCCTCCCTCACGAGGTCGTCGAAGGCGACGGCGGCGGGCCGGAGCTCGAGCGATCCGGACTGGATCCGGGTCATGTCGAGCAGGTTCGAGACGAGCCGGGCCAGCCGGTCGGTCTGCAGCTCGATCAGCTCGAGCAGCTCGGCGCGGTCCTCGGGTTCGAGCCCCGTGTCGACTTCGCGCAGGCTCGAGACCGCCGTCTTGATTCCGGCCAGCGGCGTGCGCAGGTCATGGGAGGCCGCTCCCATCAGCGCGCTGCGCCACCGGTCCACCTCCTCGAGCAGCCGGGCTCGGAGTGCATCCTCCCGCAGGCGCTCCCGGTCGAGGGCCAGGGCCACCTGGTTGGCGAAGGCGCCGAGCAGGCGACGGTCCGCGTCCGTCAGCGCGACGTCCTGCAGCACCAGCAGGCCCACCGGGCGGTTGCCTACGACCAGCGCCAGGGACACGCGCGCCGGCGCGTCGCCGCTGACCTGGCCGAGGGACGTGGTCCGGCCGCCTGCGGCCGTGGTGAGCGACGCCCGGTCCGCATCGTCGAGGGGGTGGCCGGCCGCGGCCGCCACCTCGAGCACGTCCTGGCTCCCGTCCTCCGGCAAGACCAACGCCGTCCACAGGGGCGCGAAGGAATCTTGCACCGTGGTCACGACGTGGGTGCGCAGCTGCGAGAAGGTCAGCTCGCCGATGAGCTCCTGCGACAGCTCGTAGAGGCGACGCGCCTCCCTGGTCCTCAGCAATGCCTCCTCACGCGCCGTGCGGACGTTGGCCACCACCCGGGCCACGATGAGCACGACGGCCACGTAGACGACGAGCGCGATCCAGTTCTGGGGCGAGCGCACGGTGAGGGTGGCATACGGGGGGAGGAAGAAGTAGTCGTAGACCAGGAAGCCGGCGATGGCGCCGACCGCGCCAGGCGCGAAGCCGCCGACCACCACGCCGACGACGGCCGGCAGCACCAAGATCAGAGCGGGGATGGCGAGGCTGAGGTGGGCTCGGAACGGCAGCATGACGACCAGGAGCGCGGCGAGCAAGGCCACGGTGAGAGCGATTCCGAGGCCGGTTCGCTGGTACGTTCCCCTGGTGGCCAGGCTGCCTCCCATCACGTGCATCACATCGCTTTCCGTCGGGTGGCATGCCGCACGGCCGGCGCACCACCGCCATCCGAGTGTACCGACGTGCCGTCGACGTGAGTAGCGACGTGTCAGCAGCGCGAGTCGTGACGAGGTATGGATGAGCTCGACGACGGGAGAGGACGAGGGCGTCAAGCCGACCGGGAAGTTCCGGGTGTACCTGGGGGCTGCGGCCGGAGTCGGCAAGACCTGCGCCATGCTCGACGAGGGGTGGCGCCGTTTCCAGCGCGGTGCCGACGTCGTGGTCGGCTTCGTCGAGACGCACAAGCGCCCCTACACGCTCGAGCAGATCAGGGACCTCCCCATCGTGAGTCGCAAGTCGGTCGAGTATCGTGACGCGACCTGGGAGGAGATGGACGTCGCCGCCGTTCTGGCCCGCAAGCCCGAGGTGGTCCTCATCGACGAGCTGGCGCACACCAACGTGCCGGGTTCGGGACGTCATGCCAAGCGCTGGGAAGACGTCCTCGAGATCCTCGACGCCGGCATCGCCGTCATCACGACGGTCAACGTCCAGCACATCGAGTCGTTGGCCGACGCCGTCGAACGGATCACCGGGGTCAGCGTGCGTGAGCGCGTCCCCGATTGGGTGGTGCGCCGGGCCGACCAGATCGAGCTCATCGACTCGTCGGCCGACCAGCTGCGCCGGCGAATGCTGCACGGGAACATCTACCCCTCCGAGAAGGTGCCCTCGGCGTTGAGTGGGTTTTTCCGAGTAGAGAACCTCGCCGCGCTGCGCGAGCTCTCCCTGCGCTTCGTGGCCGACGAGACCGAGGAGGAGCTGCTCGAGTACCTGCGGTCCAGGGGGGCGGCGGGCGAGCTCTGGGAGACGACCGAGCGGATCATGGTGGCCGTGACCGGCGCGCCGGGCAACGCGTCGGTGGTCCGGCGCGCCGCGCGCATCGCGGCACGCGTGAAGTCGCCGCTCATCGCCGTGCACGTCGCGTCGTCCGACGGTGAGCGCAGCACCGATGCCCGCGAGCTGGCCGAACTCGAAGAGTTGGTGAAGGCCGTGGGCGGGAGGTGGCAGACCCTGCAGGGCGACGATGTGGCCAAGACCATCTTCGCCGCCGCCGTGGACCAGCAGATCACCCAGATCGTCATCGGGACGACGCGGCTCACGCGCTGGCAGTCCATGACGCGCGGCTCGGTGATCCAGCAGATCCTGCGCATGGCATCGGAGAACGACATCGACCTGCACGTCATCGCCCGACGCGACGAGTCCAAGGAGCGCCCCGCGGCCGACGAGGACGGGTAGGGCTGCGGCGGCTCAGCGACGCGTCGGGAGCTCAGCAATTGCAGAGGTCGGCGAAGGCCGCCTCGGCGGCCCCCCGCGCCGCTGACTTCATGCATCGGTTCAGGTGAGCCAGCGCCTTGGCCCGCCGGGGATCGCGTGCCAGGTATGCGGCCAGGGCCGCCGGATCGGCGGAGCCGTCGGGCTTCGAGAGCGCGAAGACGGCCTGGTCGACGATGTGCTCGTCGGGCCGGTCACTGATGCCGCGGTACACCGACCAGGGCACGCCGGCCTCCTCGCACACCTGTGCCACGCCCGCCGCCTCCATGTCGACGGCGCCGAAGCCCTGCTCGAGGATGGGGCGCCAGACCGACTCGTCGTCGAAGAGGCCGGCGGTCGTCATCAAGCCGCCCTCCGCACTCCGGGGTGGCAGGGGGTGCGTGGCGTACTCGGGCCCGTCGGGATGGAGCCGCACTCGGGCGGGCACCATGAGCGAGCCCACGGGGAGCTCGGGGTCGAGGCCGCCGGCGATGCCGACCACCATGACGTGGTCGAGACCTCCGGGGGTGCCCTCGAGGGCGCGGCGGGCTGCCTCGGCCCCGCTCGACGGACCCATGCCGGTGACCAACGAGCCCACCCGCCAGTTGCCGGCCTGACCGGTGTGGGAGAAGACGCCGGGCCGCTCGGCTCGACGCAGGCCGAAGGCGCGCACCACCGCTTTGAGCTCAGGCTGCATGGGTGCCAGGACGGCGACCCGCCGGGGGGACGTCACCCGTCCATGATGCCGCACCGTTGGCTAACGTGAGCGTCCGCCCGCGGAGTGGCACCGAGAGGAGAGCGATGCCCAGTCCCGAAGAGGTCGTCCGAGAGTTCTGCGCCGCCGCCCGCTCCCGGGACCCGCAGGTGCTGCGTGGGTTCCTGGCCGACGACGTCGTCTACCACAACATCCCGATGGACCCGGCGGTGGGCATTGACGCCGCCATGGCGGTGATCGACATGTTCGTCACCATGTGCGAGGGGCTCGAGTTCGAGGTGCACCACCTGGCGGCCGACGGCGACACCGTGCTCACGGAGCGGACGGACACCTTCACCATCAACGGCACCACCGCGCCGCTGCCCGTGATGGGCGCCTTCCGGGTCGTCGACGGGAAGATCGCCGAGTGGCGGGATTACTTCGACATGGGCCAGGTCACCGCCATCTTCGAAGCGGGTGGCGGGGGGTAGCGGGGCTTCGCAGGGAGTAGCCAGCAGGCCCGGGTCTGGGTCGGGCCCCCACGGAGACTGGACCTGGCACCGAGACGGCGGCTCAGTAGCTGTGGCAACGCCCCGGTGCGTCGGGCGGTGCTCCGATGAACTTCGCCTCCCACGCCAACTGCACCGACAGCGGTGCGCTCCCGGCGGTCGGGTATCCGTCGAAGCCGTTCCACTCGAGTATGCCGAAATAGCCGGCGACGGGGTCGTTGCGGCCACCTTCCTCGCACATCGCTGTGGGCAACCACGCGGCCGGGATGACGTTCTCGGAGTTCGCCGCCAGCGCCTTGAGGTAGGCCACCTCCTCGAGGTATGTCTGGACTTCGTGAGCTTCGACGGCCTCGGTGAACGTCACGAACTGCGAGACGCGGTGAGCCTGGCCGTAGGACATCACGTTCATCGTGAGGTCCTCGGTCCGGTACTGGCTGACCGCGGTGTCGTGAGTCCCGATCGCCGAGGCGGCCGGGGTGCTGGTGATCGTCGGAATGGACAGGAATGGAATGGCAATGACGGCCACCGCCGTCGCTAGTGCGATGCGAGTCCGCACGGCACCTCCCTTCGTTGGGGCGCGCCCATGGCGCGTCAAGGTTCTGCTCGGAGTGGGCGCGCTCGCGCCCTCAGAGGCCGCAGACGTAGCGGGTGGTCCAGGGTTCGAAGCCGCGCTCCGCGTAGAGCTTCAGCGCCGCCGCGTCCTGCACCGAGGCCGGGTAGGCCTCGGCCGGCGAGGGCAGCCCCGTCAGTGAGTTCCACGTGCCGAACTCGAACTGGTACGCGCCACCGCCCCCCTCGGCGTAGTTGCCGCCCGACTCGTGCTGACGGATGCAGGCCCAGTCGGGTGTGTTGGTGCTCGTCGCGTCCGAACCAGCCGAGGGCGTCGGCAGAGCCGAGGGCGTCGGCGGGGCCGAGGGCTGCACCTGAGGTGCCGCCGCGCGGGCCGCAGCCTGCTGCTGTGCGTCGACCGCCTTGAGGTAGGCGACCTCCGTCAGGTACTTCAAGAAGGCCACGTAGCGGAGGTAGGCCTCCTCCTTCTGCTGCTCCACCTCTTGGTAGAAGGTGACCAACCGCGAGGCCTTCTCGGCCTGCGCGTAGGACATGAGGTTCAGCTTCAGCGCCAGGGGGCGCTCCGGTGACCGGCCCGTGGCCATCGCCACCTGGCGGTCCGCCCGGGCCGAGGCGGCCGGGCTCGTGCTGAACAACGTGAGAATGAGTGCTGGAATGACAGTGACGGCCAAGGCCGTCGCGAGTGCAATGCGGAACCGCATGGCACCTCCCTTCGTCGGGCGCGCTCGTGGCGCGTCAGGCTCTGCTCGGTGTTGGCGGGCTCCGGCCATCGCATTCGCGCCCCGAACGGCGAGCGGGAAGGCATCGTCCGTTCTGGCTCATCGCCGCAGGGTGTGCGGCCGGTTTTGTACAGCCCCTCGGGGTGGTCCTCGGTGTCTTTCCTCAGTTCGTGGCCCACCGGACCCTGGAGGGGCGCGACGGGACCTCGTTCGGTCTCGGTGCACCAGCCCACCCCTCTTGCTTTCTCTCAAGTCCCGAAGCGGTGCTCTCGGGCATGCATGAGAAAGACTCGCTGGCCTTTGCGAAAACGCAATGTAGCAGGATGTGGTCACGGTCGGTGCGCGTGACCCCGCGTGATGCTCTGACCTGCGGTTTTGCGCGGAAACTTTGTGATGGTGATCACAAAGTCGCAGGTCACCCGCTTCGATTTGTACCAATGGTCAACAAAGAATCGTGGTCTTTTTCTTGAAAAGGCTCCTGACCTCAGCCGGAGGGCATCGAGCAAAAGCCAGGTTGGTTTTAACCCGGGTTTGAAACGTTTGTTGTCAAAGAATTGTGCAATCCTCTCGAAAAGGGCTCTGACCTGAGGCGACCGCATGGAGCAAAGGGGCCCTTGCTCGCCGCCGGGGGTCGGGCGCGGGCTGCCGGCGCTGCCTAGGGTCCTCCCGGCGAGGGCCGGGCACGACGCCGGTCTGAGGAGGAGGGAGGCCTGCCGTGCCGTCGAGCATCACCGTGAGCGACCGGGACCGCCACACCGTGGCCGGCCTGATCCGCCGGCTGGGCACCGGCCAGCCGGCGGCCGAGATGCTGGTGGAGGGCTCGCGGCGGCGGACGTGGGGCGAGGAGCTCGACGTCGCCTGCCGGGTGGCGCAGGCGGCCCGTCGCGACGGGCTCGGCCCGGGCGACCGCGTCGCCTTCCTCGACCGTAACGGCATCGCCTACTTCGACGTCCTCTTCGGCGGGTCCCTGTTGGGCGCCGTCAACGTGGCGGTGAATTGGCGGCTGGCCCCGGGGGAGATGGCCGCCATCGTCGACGACTCGGAAGCACCGATCCTGGTGATCCATCCCGAGTTCCTCCCAGCGTTGTCGGCCATGCCTGGCGGGCTCCCCGGCGTGCGCCGGATCGTGGTGCTCGGCGACGACGTCGGCTCCTGTGACGATCCGCGCGCGGTCTCGTACGCCGGTTGGCTCGAGGGCTGCCCGGCCGAGGACCCCGGGTACGTGGGGGATCTCGACGAGGTGAGCATGCAGCTCTACACCTCGGGCACCACCGGCCTGCCCAAGGGCGTGATGCTGACGAACGCCAACTTGTCCACCGCGATCTCCGAGGCGGGCCGGACCTTCCGCATCGACGACCGGACCGTGAGCCTGGTCGCCATGCCCTTGTTCCACATCGGGGGCTCGGGGTGGGCGCTGTGCGCCATGTCGCGCGGTGGCCGGTCGGTCGTTCTGCGCGACATGGACCCGGAGCACCTGCTCGGCCTCGTCGCCACCGAGCGGATCACCGAGATGTTCGTCGTCCCCGCTGTCTTGATGATGGTGCTCGCCGCCCCGTCGCTGGCGACGACGGACCTGTCCAGCCTCCGCGTGATCTTCTACGGCGCCTCCCCGGTCTCCGAGGACGTCCTGGTCAAGTGCCTGGCCGCCTTTGGCTGCGACTTCGTGCAGGTCTACGGCATGACCGAGACCACCGGAGCCATCACCTCGCTCGCCGCCGGGGACCACGACCCCGACGGCCCCCGGCGCGGGCTGCTGCGCTCTGCCGGCAAGCCGCACGAGTCGGTCGCGCTCCGTGTCGTCGACCCCGAATCGGGCGCGGACGTCGAGCCCGGCCACGTCGGGGAAGTGTGGACCCGCTCGGGGTACAACATGGCGGGGTACTGGCGGAAGCCGCGCGAGACGGCGTCCACCATCGACGCGCAGGGATGGCTGCGCACGGGCGACGCCGGCTACGTGGACGCCGAGGGGTACCTCTACCTCCATGACCGGATCAAGGACATGATCGTGAGCGGAGGGGAGAACATCTACCCGGCCGAGGTCGAGAACGTTCTGTTGGCTCACGACGACGTGGTGGACGCCGCCGCGATCGGCGTCCCCGACGAGCGGTGGGGCGAGACGGTCAAGGCGATCGTCGTGCTGGCGCCCGGGGCGGAGCTCGACCAAGCCGGCCTCATCGCCCACTGCCGGGCCCTGCTGGCCCACTACAAGTGCCCCACGTCGGTCGAGCCCGTCGACGCGCTGCCCCGCAACCCGTCGGGGAAGATCCTCAAGCGCGAGTTGCGCGCCCCCTACTGGGAGGGCAAGAGCCGCGCCGTCAACTGATCCCGGCGGGCGCGCTAGCCGAAGGTGAAGTCGTACGCCTCCACGCCGGGCGGCAGCGTGAGGGTCAGCACCCCGGTCTGGAGGTGGGGACCCGAGACGACCGTGTAGAGCTTCGGGATCCCGGCCACCGGCACCGCCGCGAGGGGCCGCCCGTCGATGGTCACGCCGACCGAGCCCTCACCGCTCATCACGAGGTAGACGTCGTCGGCGGTGAAGTGCAGAGCCAAGGTGGCGTGAGGCCCAGCCGTGGCCCCTTCGCGGTGCACGGTCCAGGTGCCGCCGAAGGCCAGGTCGTTGGGCGGCAGGTCGGCTGGCGGGCGGTAGGTGACGGCGCGGTCGTAGCTCCGGGGGTCCACCGCCGGTGTGTCGAGCGAGTTGGCCAGGCGGTCGTAGCCGACGTAGCTCTCCGGGGTGAGGGTGTCGCTCGTCGGCGTGCGGTCCGGCACGTCCGTGCGCGCCGGCAGGCCGGTCACGCCGTTGGCGGAGAGCAACATCCGGATGTTCCCCTCCATCGTCCCGTAGTCGCCCTCTCCGAACGAATAGGCGCGCACGACGCCTGTGGGGTCGATGAGGTACTCGGCCGGCCAGTACTGGTTGTTGTACGCGTCCCAGGTGGCGAGGTCGTTGTCGACCGCCACCGGGTAGGCGACGCCCAGGTCGCCTGCCGCGCGCTGGACGTTGGACACCACGTGTTCGAAGGCGAACTCGGGGGAGGACACGCCGACCACCACGAAGCCATCGCCCTTGTAGCGGTTGTACCAGGCCTCGACGTGGGGGAGGGATCGCTGGCAGTTGATGCACGAGTAGGTCCAGAAGTCGACCAGGACTACCTGGCCGCGCAGTTGGGCCAGGGAGAGGGGGCGGTCGCCGGGCGTGTCGAACCACGAGGTGATGCCGGTGAAGTCGGGCGCGCGCCCGAGTGCCGGAAGGTCGGTCTTCGAGGCCATGAAGACGCGGGAGGGTGTGGCCGACCCACCCGGCACCGTGGCCGAACCGGGCACGGTGGTCGTGGCCGTGGCCGTGGCCGTGGTCGTGGTGGTGGTCGTGCGGCGGCCGGCACCGCCCGTGCCACCGGCGGCCAGGCGTCCGCTGGACGAGATCCCGGTGCCCGTGCTGGCGCAGGTCGCGTTCTTCCCCTCGAGCCGGGCGTCGGCGGCGGCGAATTGGTTTTGGCGCTCCCCGCTCAGCTGGCGCAGCTGGTCGCAGGTTGATGCCGACGACTCGATGCGGCTTTCGAGGGCGGACGTGTAGCCCGGGACGGCGCGCTGGAGCGCACCAAGCCAGTTGAAGGCGATGGCCAGCGTGGTGATGCCGAGGACGACCCCCGCCACCTTGCGGACCACTGGGAGGTGGCTGCGCAGCGTCGGCCACGAGGTGGCGCGCTGGGCCACGACTGCCAGCACCAGCAGCGGCACGGTCACACCGAGGGCGTAGGCCACGGTCACCAGCAGTGACGTGGCGCTCACCCGGTGGTGCGCGGCCGCCACGGAGATGGCCGTCAGCACCGGTCCCGCGCAGGGCACGAAGACCAGTCCCAGGCTCAGGCCGAGCACGAAGCCGCCGCTCTCGGTCGCGGTGCGGGACGTGCCGAGTCGCGTGAAAGGCCGCTCGATCACCTCGCCGACGCGGGGCACGAGGAGGCCGAGTGCCAGCAGGCCGAGGAGCGCCACGCCGAGCCAGAACATGAGGTCCTGGGGGAGGTGGAGCAGGCTCAGCAGGGACGTGGCGAAGAGTACCGAGAGGCTGAAGCTGAGCACGAGGCCGGCAATGATCACGTAGGGACGCCGCCGGCTCGTGCTCGTCGAGCCGCCGGCCACGACCACCGGGATCACCGGGACGATGCAGGGGGACAGGCCCGTGATCAGTCCGCCCAAGAAGGCGACCAGCAGGAGTTCGCCCATAGGGCGACGCTAGCGGGAACGTGCTCGTCTCGGACGTCGGGACGGCGTGCCCCGCCGCCACCGGGCACGCAGCAGACTGGGCGGCGGTGATCAGCACCAACTGGATCTACGTCGGGACCGCCGTCGGCGCGCTCGGGACGGCCGTGTACCTGCGCGACACCCTGCGCGGGACCACCAAGCCCAACCGGGTGACCTGGCTGCTGTGGGCCGTGGCGCCGCTGTTGGCCGCCGCGGTCGAGCTCCGCGACGGCGTCGGCCTGCGCGCCCTGCCGACCTTCATGGTCGGCTTCATGCCGCTGCTGGTGTTCATCGGCTCGTTCCACAATCCGTCTTCGGTGTGGACCATCAGGCGCATCGACTATGCCTGCGGCGTCATGTCGGTGGTGGGCACCGTGGTGTGGCTCGTCACACGCAACGGCGTGCTCGCCATCTCGGCCGCCATCGCGGCCGACTTCCTGGCCGGCTTGCCCACGGTGATGAAGAGCTGGACGTACCCCGAGACCGAGACGGTGTACTCGTACGTCGGCGCCGTGGTGAGCATGGCGATCGTCCTGCTCACCATCACCGACTGGACGTTCGAGGTGGCGGCGTTCCCCGCCTTCATCGTGTGCATGGGTTCGGTCGAGGTGGTCCTCATCGCCCTCGAGCCCGGGCCGCGCTGGCACCGGGCCCGGACGGCGGCGGTCGCCGACCAGGCGTCTTCTTCCTGACCGGTCGGCATCCGGCCCGGTTGTCTTCCTGCCCGCTCAGCCGGGGGCGGCTCGGCGCGCCCGGCCGGCGGGCTGGTAGGACTGGGGCCCGCAGCGTCGGCGAAGGGAGCACCGGGTGCCAACCGCACACGTGAACGGGATCGACATCGAGTACGCCACCGACGGCGATCCGGCCCGTCCACCCATGCTTCTCGTGATGGGCCTCGGCGGCCAGCTCATCGCCTGGCCGGAGGGGTTCGTCGAGGGCCTGCGCGAGCGGTTCTTCCTCATCCGCTTCGACAACCGCGACTGCGGCCTGTCCACCAAGTTCGAAGGCCTGCCCGACATCGGGGCGTTCCTCCGGGGCGACACCTCGTCGGCCCCCTACCGGATCGAGGACATGGCGGACGACGCGGCCGCGCTGCTGGTCGAGCTGGGGATCGGCCGGGCGCACGTCGTGGGGGTGTCCATGGGCGGCATGATCACCCAGGCGCTGACGATCCACCACCCCGGCCTCTTCGTCACCGCCGCCTCCATCATGTCGACGACCGGTGACCGCTCCGTGGGTGCACCCACCGGCGAGGCGATCGCCGCGCTCCTCCGCCCGGCGGCCGCGAGCCGCGACGAGGCCATCGCCGCGAGCGTCGAGGGTGGCAAGGTCATCGGCTCGCCCGGGTACCCGACCGACGAGTCGCTGCTGCGCCAGCGGGCGGAGGCGGCCTACGACCGCTCGTTCTGCCCCGACGGGACGGCCCGGCAGCTCACTGCCGTCCTGGCGTCACCGGACCGGACCGAGGGGCTGCGCGGCGTCCGGATGCCGTTCCTGGTCCTCCACGGGGAGGACGACCCGCTCGTCACGCTGAACGGCGGGCAGGCGACCGCGGCCGCCGTGCCCGGGGCCGAGCTGATCACCTTCCCCGGCATGGGCCACGACCTTCCCGAGGCGCTCTGGGGCCCGATCACCGACGCCATCGTGGCCAACGCGGCGCACGGCGCGGCCTGACCCTGGAGATCCGCGCCACCGCCCCCGGGATCGCGCGCTCAGGCTTCCAGCGCGTTCGCCTTCGCCACCGCGGCCAGCCAGGCCGCGCTCGGCTTCGGGCTCCGGGCGAACGTGGCACGGTCCACGCCCACGATGCCGAAGCGGGGCCGGTAGCCGAACGCCCACTCGAAGTTGTCGAGCAGCGACCAGTACGTGTAGCCGCGGACGTCGACACCGTCGTCGATGGCGTCGAGCACGCCGGCCAGCGCCTGGCGCACGTAGTCGATCCGCTGCTCGTCGTCGGTGGTGCCGATGCCGTTCTCCGTGACCAGCAGGGGCACGGCGCCGCCCGTGTAGTCCCACGCCCGCCGCAGGCAGTTGCCCAGCGACGCCGGGTAGAACTCGTAGCCCATGTCGAGGAGCGGGACACCCTTGGCGCCACCGATCCAGCCGTCGGGTCCGATCAGCATGCGGGTGTACACCTGGATCCCGATGAAGTCGTCGCCGCCGGTGGCGTCGAGGAACACGTCCTCGGCGTGACGGCGGATCTCCTCGAGCTTCTCCGCCCCGCCCGGCGCCTCCTGGTAGTCGGTCATGGAGAGGGTGAGGCCCACGGGGACGCTCGGCGCGGCGGCACGGACCGCGTCGACCGCCACCCGATGCGCAGCGACGAAACGGGCGGCGACGTCACGCGACAGGGGAGTGTCCGTCTTGCCCGGGGGGAACATGCCCATCTCCCATCCCATGGTCGCCACCATGTTCGGCTCGTTGAGGGTGCAGGCGCGAGCCATGCGGTCGCCGAGCTCCTCGGCCACGACCGTGCAGAAGCGCCCGAAGCGCTCGACGGCGATATCCGTCTCCCATCCACCGCGCGCCGCGAGCCACAGGGGCGTGGTGAAGTGATGGAAGGTCACCACCGGGTTCACCCCGCGAGCCCGCAGTCCCTCGCACTGGCGGCGGTAGTGCGCCAACGCGACGCGTGAGAACTCGCCCTCGGCCGGCTCGATCCGGCTCCACTCGACCGAGAAGCGGTAGTCGTCGAGCCCGAGGTCCGCCACCAGGTCGGCGTCCTGCCCCCACAGCTCCCACGAATTGCAGGCGTCACCGGACGACTCGGCGCACCCCGAGCCAGGCTGGTGCTCGAAGGCCCACCAGTCGTTGTTGACGTTCGCACCCTCGATTTGATGGGCCGCCGTGGCCGTGCCCCACGCGAACCCCGCGGGGAACGCCCGTTCCCGTCCCGCTCCAGCCATGCGCCCCACCTCTCTGCTCGCGTCCGTCCGGGCTTCCGATGTTCCCCGGACGGCACGGTATCGTTCCCTGACGATGGCGTCATACTCCTCGTCGACCACACACGTCCCGGATCAGGAGCGGACCGCCGCCGGCGGCGCGGGCACCGCCGCGGCGCCGGCGGCAGACGCGCCCATGGTGGAGGCACACGGGCTGGTCAAGCGGTTCGGGGACTTCACCGCGGTCGACCACGTCGACTTCTCCATCGCCCGGGGCGAGTCGTTCGGGTTCCTCGGTCCGAACGGCGCCGGCAAGACCTCGACCATGAGGATGATCTCGTGCATCAGCCCGGTGAGCGGCGGCACGCTGCGCGTGCTCGGCATGGACCCGTCGGCCCAGGGCCCCGAGATCCGGGCCCGCATGGGTCTGGTCCCCCAGGAGGACTCGCTCGACCTCGAGCTCACCGTCCTGGACAACCTGATGATCTACGGCCGCTACTTCGACCTACCCAAGAAGGTCATCCGCGAGCGGGCTGACCAGCTGCTCGACTTCGCCCAACTCACCGAGCGGGCCAACGACCGCGTCGACCCCCTCTCGGGGGGCATGAAGCGGCGGCTCACCATCGCCCGGGCCCTGATCTCGGACCCCGACCTGCTGATCCTCGACGAGCCGACGACCGGCCTTGACCCCCAGGCACGGCACCTGCTGTGGGACCGGCTCTACCGGCTCAAGCAGGACGGCGTCACGCTGGTGATCACCACGCACTACATGGATGAGGCCGAGCAGCTGTGCGACCGCCTGGTCGTCATGGACAAGGGGCGCTTCGCCGCCGAGGGCTCGCCGCGCCAGCTCATCGACACGTTCTCCACCAAGGAGGTGGTCGAGCTGCGGTTCGCCCCCGGCCAGCACGAGGAGGTCGCCCCGTCCCTGGCCGAGCTGGCCGAGCGCCAGGAGGTGCTGCCCGACCGCATCCTCCTGTACACCGACGACGGTGACGCCGCCCTGGCCGAGGTGGCGCGCATGGGTCACGTGGCCCAGCAGACCCTGGTGCGCCGCTCCACCCTCGAGGACGTGTTCCTGCGCCTCACCGGGCGCACCCTGGTCGACTGAGCCGATGACGACGGTCGGCGGGACGAGGGCATCCGGGGCGGCCGGGCTCGCCGTCCTCGACGGTGCCGGTGGGACCCGCCGTTTCTCGACGCCCATGTGGCTGCGTGCCGCCCGCTACTGGGGCTACCAGTACAAGCGGACATGGCGCAGCTCGGTCGCCACCAGCTTCCTTATCCCGGTCCTGTACCTGGCCGCTATGGGCGTCGCACTGGGCACGCTCGTGAACAAGCACTCGGGCGGGGTCGCCGGGGTGAGCTACGTGGCGTACCTGGCACCCGGGCTCCTGGCCGGCACCTGCATGCAGATCGGCACCAACGACGCCACGTATCCCGTGATGGGAGCCATCAAGTGGATGCGCACGTACCAGGCCCAGCTGGCCGCCCCCCTCTCCGTGTACGACGTCCTGCTCGGCCACCTGGCCTGGATCGCCGCCCGACTGACCATCGTGGTGACGATCTACCTCACCGTCATGGCCGCCTTCGGCGTCGTCTACTCCCCGTGGGCGGTGCTCGCCCTGCCCACCGCCGTGCTCACCGGGATCGCGTTCGCCGCCCCGGTGGCCGCGTTCGCCGCCACCCAGGACAAGGACTCGTCGTTCTCGACCCTCTACCGGTTCGCCATCATCCCCATGTTCCTCTTCTCGGGGACGTTCTTCCCGATCACCCAGATGCCGAGTTGGCTCCAGGTGGTGGCCTACGCCACGCCGCTGTACCACGGCGTCACGCTGTGCCGCGACCTCACGCTCGGCACGGTCGGCTGGCACGACCTCGGGAGCCTTGCCTACCTGGTCGTCCTGACGGGTGTGGGCTACATGGCGGGCCGTCGGACCTTCACGCGGCGACTGGTGATCTGAATGGCCCTCGGTACGGCGAGCGCGAGGTTCGACGGCGGGAGCCCACCGGGGGTGACCACGCGCATCACGCCGCTGGCGTTGCTGGGCGGCCGCCACGCATCACGCGTCCTGCAGCGCAACATCATGGTCTACCGGCGCCAGTGGATCTTCATCGTCTCGGGTTTCTTCGAGCCGCTCTTCTACCTGCTCTCCATCGGGATCGGCCTCTCGACCCTCGTCGGTCCCATCGACGTGAACGGGACGCTGGTGCCCTACACCGCCTTCGTGGCGCCGGGACTCCTGGCGTCGTCGGCCATGAACGGCGCCATGCTCGACTCGACCTTCCTCGTGTTCTTCAAGCTGAAGATCGCCAAGACCTACGACGCCATGCTGTCGACGCCGCTCGGGGTCAACGACGTCGCGTTGGGCGAGCTCAGCTGGTGCGTGCTGCGCTGCGCCCTCTACTCGGCCGCCTTCCTGGCCATCATGGCCATGCTGGGCTACGTCGTCTCGCCGTGGGCCGTCCTGTGCTGGCCCGCCGCCATCCTCATCGGCCTGGCCTTCGCGTCGGCCGGGATGGCGGGGACGACCTACATGCGGACGTGGCAGGACTTCGACATGGTGTCGCTGGCCTTCATCCCGCTGTTCCTCTTCTCGGCCACCTTCTACCCGATCACGGTCTACCCCGGCTGGCTGCAGGCGGTGGTGCGCTGCACGCCCCTGTACCAGGGGGTGGTCCTGGTCCGGGCCGCCGATCTCGGCATCTGGAGCTGGACGCTGCTGGGCCACATCGGCTATCTGGTGGTCATGGTCGTCGCCGGCGTCCTGGTCACGCGCCGGAGGCTCGGCCTGCTGCTCCTGCCGTGACGTCGCGGGAGCGCCCGGTACCGTAGGGCTCGTGCAGCGAGCAGCGGGGGAGCGAGCGATGGGGCGGCGAGCAGCGAGGGATCGAACAGAAGGGGACGGCCCGTGAACATCGTCGTGAGCAATGTCAAGGGCGGTGTCGGCAAGACGACCACGTCCGTATACCTGGCCGCGGCGGCGTCGCTGCGTGGCCGCCACGCCCAAGTCGTCCTCGTCGACGCCGATCCCCAGGGCTCCACGGCCGAGTGGTTCGATGCCGATCCCCTCGAGGGGGTGGACCTGATCGAGGGGCCGAGCGTCCGCACGGTGACGAAGGCCATGAGCCAGGAGGATGCCCTGGTCGTCGTGGACACACCGCCCGGCGAGGGCAGCGTGGTGCAGGCCGCGCTCGGCCGCGCCGACGCCGTGGTCATCCCCACCCGCGCCGGCGGCGTGGAGCCGAATCGCGTTCTGGCCACGCTGAGCATGACGCCGCGCAACGTTCCGGCTGGCGTGGTGATCTGCTCCGCCCGGTTGGGCACGAACGACCTGGAGGCGACCATCGTCTGGTGGTCCGAGCTCGAGGTGCCCGTGTGGGGCATCGTCCCCGAGCGCGTGGCCATCGCCAGCGGCCCCTCGTCCGCGCTCTCGGTCGAGGGCCTCGAGCACTACGCCAAGGTGCTGCGCAAGGCCACCACGACGCGCTCGAGGGCGCCGGCGCGGCAGACGCCGCGTCCGCTCAACTCACCCCGTGACCGCCGCGGGCAGCCCGGCCGCGAACCGGCTGTCGGCCCAGGCGACGGGTGCTTTGCCGTGGAGCTGGCCGACCAGCTCGGAGAGGAACCAGCGGCGCACCGCCGCGCTCGCCGGGGAGGCGGGGAGTGTCAACAGTCGCTGCGCCAGTCCGAACTCGTCGGCCTCGTCGAGCAGCGCGTCGTAGAACTCGCACGCCACGACGGCCGAGCGCGGGAGCTCGAGGGTCCAGTCGACCACCTCGATGCCGGTGTCGACCGCGGCCTGCCACGCCTCGTCCATGCCCGGGCCCAGGTTGTCGAAGCGGGTGCCGATCTCCGAGACCAGGACGGCCAGTCGCTCGGGCAGGGTCGGCGCCCCGGGCGAGACGTCCGCCCGCTCCTTCATGAGCCGCAACTCACGCAGCAACGCCTCGTACTCTTCCCGCGACTTCTGCAGCACCGCCACCGGCACGCCGAGTAGTTGTACCGAAACGGTGGGCGAGGTGTCGTCATGGATGGCCGGCGACCGTCCCGAGCCCCGCCGGTCGTGGTGGAAGCCGCCGTCGGAGACCTCCCAGGGCGCCACCGGGAAGTCAACGGGGATCTCGAACCAGACGACCTTGCCCTCGTCGACTCTCTGCACTCCCCAGTCCGACGCGAGCGTGTCGAAGAGCGACAGCCCGCGCCCTGTGGCGGCATCGGGGCCATAGCCCTTCACGGAGGGCACCGTGGGGTTGGTGTCGGCCACGTCGACCCGGACGCGGTCGGGCATGAGGTGGAGCGTGAGCGTGATGGGCGTGGCGGCGTGGAGCACGGCGTTGGTCACCAGCTCCGAGGTGAGCAGCTTGGCGCAGTGCACCAATTCGGGCGGCAGGTCCCGCAGGTGCGCGGCGATCCAGTGGCGCGCCGCAGGCGTGCTCTCCACCACGGGCTCCAAGCGCAGCGTCGACATGCCGTCCCGTCCCGTACCCACGTGACCGGCAGGTATGCGCCAGGCGGGCACGCCGGCGTAGCGCAGGCACAAGACGACGACGTCGTCCGTGCGCTCCTCGTCACCGAGGATCGAGGCGAACGTCTCTGCCGGCCGCTCGGGCCAGCCCCCCGAGACAAGGTCGGTTGCCGCGGCGGCCAGCCGCTCCATGCCGTCGGTGATCAGCTCGCCGTGGCGCTCGATCAACCCGTCGGAGTACATGACGAGCGCGTCGCCCGGTTGCAGGAAGACCTGTGCCAGTGGCCGCTGCCCGCTGCCGAGCCCGGCGGCGATGAGCAACGAGTGCTCGATCGGGTAGAAGGCGGTGCTCCCGTCTTCCCGGACCACGATCGGGGGCGGGTGGCCCACGTTGGCGAGGAGGACGCGGCCCGTCGCCGGTTCGATGGTCCCCACCACCGCCGTCACCACCCGATCCTCGATGAGCGTGTCGAACAGGCGGTCGAGCGAGGAGAGCACCTCGGTCGGTGACGATCCGCCCACGGCGTAGGCGCGGATGGCGCTGCGCACCTGGCCCATGAGCGCGGCGGCCGGCGCGCCCTTGCCCATGACGTCGCCCACGCTGAAGTACACCGTCTCGTCGTCGAGCTCGAAGACGTCGTACCAGTCGCCGCCCGCGTAGGTGCCGGCGACCCCGGCCCGATACTCGGCGTCCAGCTGGAGGCCGCTGACGTCGGGGAGTGAGTCGGGCAGGACGGCGCGCTGGAGGACCTCGGCCACCACGTGCTCGCGCTGGAAGCGCGCCGCGTTGGCCAGCGCCACCCCGGTCCGGCTTGCCACCTCGGTGGCCAGCGAGACGTCGTCCACCTCGAAGTCCCGCCCGGGCCGGTCGACGAAGGTCATGACGCCGATCACCTCGCTGTTGGCGGTCAGCGGCACGGCGAGCGCCCGGGTGGGTTCCTCGGCGTCGCCGCTGCGCTCGGCCGGGTCGATCGAGTCCAACGCGTCGCCGGCGGCGACGTGGGTCAGCTGGGTCCGGCCCGTCCGAAAAGCCACGGCGGGGGGCGACAGGGAGTCGAACGGCACATCGGCCGGTCCGGCCGACCCGGGTCCCCGGGCGGCTCCGGCGGGGCGGTGCACGTCGAGCCGGACCAGCCCGCCGTCGCCGGGGACGTGCACGACACAGGTGTCGGCCAACCGGCCCTCGACCAGACTCATCGTGCGGCCGATGACGGTGGTGGGGTCGAGGCTCGAGCTCAAGAGCCGCGTCACCTCTGAGAGGAGTGACAGACGCTCCCGCCCCGCCTCGGCGTCCCGTCGCGACGCGCGCTCGTACTCGAACACCTGGGCGCGCTCGAAGGCCTGGGTGGTCAGCCCGGCCAACGTGGCGAGGAAACGGAGGTCCGGCTCACCCGGCTCCGCCCGGTCGACGAAGGCGAGGGACAGCACCCCGAGCGGGCCCACGCTGCCCACCAGGGGTTCGTTGACCACTGTCACCGGCGCCGCCAGCTCCTCCACCACGCCGGGCACCAGCTCCTCGTCGACGGCGCCGGCGGCCTCGCCAGTCGGCGTGACGGTGGTCACCGTCGTGCGCCCCTCGACGAAGCAGCTGCCTGCCGCGGTCCACTCGAGCGGGACCCTGGTCCGCGTCAGGAGCGCCGCTTCGCCGCTCCCCGCCAGACACGACAGCGTCCGCGTCCCTGGCACCGGCACGCGCACCACGGCGGCGTCGGCGCCGAACGCCTCCAAGCCGGCGGTGACAGCGGCGTTGGCCACGTCGCGCGGCGTGGTCGCCGCGGCCAACGCCGAGCTGAGGTGGTGGAGCTGTTGGCTGCGCTCGAGGTTCACGAACTCGGTCACGGTGAGCCGCGCCCGCTCGACCGCCTGGGCCGCGGCCCCGGTGATGGCGAAGAGGAAGCCGAGGTCTGGCTCGGAGAGGTCCCGGTTGGCAGCCCACCGGGCGACGAGCGCCCCGATCGTGTGGTCCGAGACGACGAGGGGCACCACGGCCAGCCCGTGGAAGGGGCTGGTCCGCACGACCGCGAACACGTCGGATCGCTGGCGCCGTAGCTCGGTGTGCGACCCGGCGAACAGAGGGTCGTTCGCCTTGAGCACGGGGCCGTCGGGACGCAGGGCGGCGAGCACCGCGTCCGGCTGATCGTCGGGTCCGTAGCCGAAGCGACGGAGAGTCTGCAGGCGGCCCCGCTCGTCCAGCAGCGCGAAAGTGGCGGCGTCGACCTGCAGCTCGTCACGTAGGGCGGCGAAGACGGCGTCGGCCACCTGGACGGGGTCGACCGCGGTGTTGAGGGCCCGGGCCATCGTCTGCATGCGCTGGTTCATCTCTGCGGCCACGCGCCGCCGGCGCTCGTTGCGAGTCTCGAAGCGGGCTGTGCGCAACTGCACACTGCGCTCGACCCGCAACTGCGAGATCCACATGGCGAGTGCCGTGGCCGCCAGGGTGGTGACCACGCGCAGCGTGTGGTTCAGACCGCCATAGGCGTGGTTCGCCACCGGGAGGGCCACGGTGACGATGGCGGCGAGGACGCCGACGAGCGCCACGCGCGACGGGCGGGCGAACGACGCCGCGACGAACGGCGCGATGGCCAGCAGGCCGACGAGCGAGACGTTGCCTCCCGAGAGCGAGAAGGCCACGCCCACGGCGGCCACCCAGAGCAGGGCCAGCAGCGTCGCCAACGCGTCGGCTCGGTCCCGGACCCCACGGGGCGGGGTGGCGTGCGCACGCTCGACTCCAGGTTCGGGCACGGGTCTCCGCTCCTCGCCGCCGGGCTCTGGATGGCACGCTATTCCTTGCCGGACGGGTCGCGGCACGGCGCTGGTGCGCCACCGGGGTTGTGCCGACCTCCCTACCCTGACCGACGCCGCCCGAAACCAGCGTGGCCGCCACAGGTCCGGCCTTTGGCAATGGCCCCGGCCAGGGTTTAGCTTCTGTGGTCGAGGGTAGGGACCAGCGGGCACCAAGGTGGTCGCGGCTCTCGAGCGGGCGCTGCAAGCCGGCACGACCCGAGGAGCGAGGGTGGAGCAGGAATTTCACATTGAGGAGCGGGCGGGAAGTGACGCTCCGGTGGTCGCGGTGCGCGGCGAGGTCGACGTGGCCACCGCGCCCAGCTCCGCGAGTGCCTCCAGCGCGTGATCGCCGACGGCGCATCCACCGTGGTCCTCGACCTGCTCGGCGTGACGTTCCTCGACTCGACGGCGTTGGGTGTGGTGGTCGGTGCGCACAAGCGCTGCCGCGAGCTTGGAGGCGAGCTCCGCGTCGTGGTGGCGGACCCGCGCCTGGTCAAGATCTTCGAGATCACCGGCCTGACCGGCGTCCTCTCCATCTCGGACTCCCTCCACGCCGCCGGCGCGCCGTGAAGGAGGTCGCCGACCGGCTGACGGCGGGGGACCACATCGAACTGCGGTTCCCGGCTCGCGGTGACCTCGTGGTGCTGGCCCGCCTGGTCACGAGCGCCGTATCCTCCCGCGCCGGGTTCGACGTCGAGGAGCTCGAGGACCTGCGTCTCGCCGTCGGCGAGCTGTGCCTGCTGGCGCTCCTGGGCAGCGATGCCGCGGCACGGGGACCTGCGTCTCGAGCTGACGGTCCTGGGCGACGCCATCGCCATCACCTGCTCACTCGAGCGGGCTTCCCTGGCCGACGAGGCGGTGATCCCCTCGCCCGACGAGCAGGAGGCCGCACACCTGAGCGAGCAGATCCTCACAGCGCTGGTCGACGAGTACGGCTGTCAGAGCGAGGACGGGGCCGTGCGGGCGTGGCTGCGCAAGCGCCGGAGGGAGCATGCGGGGTGACGGCCGACCCCGAACGCTCTTCATCCCAGGACGTCGCGGCGGGCACCGCGTCGGCCCCTGAGTCGCTCGGGCCGGCCGAGCAAGGCCGGCTGGTCACCGACCACCTGGGGCTGGCGCGCCAGTTGGCGCGTCGGTTCACCCACCGCGGCGAGCCGCTCGACGACCTGGTGCAGGTGGCCTCGCTCGGGCTGGTCACCTCGGCGCAGCGCTTCGATCCCGGCCGGGGCGTGGAGTTCTCCGCTTTCGCCACCAGGACGATCATCGGGGAGCTGAAGCGCCACTTCCGTGACAAGGGATGGGCAGTGCGGGCCAGTCGCCGCGTGCAGGAGCTCTACCTCGAGCTGGGCCACGCCACCGCCGCGCTGTCCCAGCAATTCGGACGCGCGCCGACCGTCGCCGAGCTGGCCCGTGAGACCGGGGTCGACGAGGAGGCCGTGCTCGAGGCCCTCGAGGCGGGCCAGGGTTACCGGGCCGCGTCCATCGACGTTCCCGAGGGCGAGGACGACACGCTGGCGTCGCGGCTTGGGGAGCGGGACGGCGGGTACGACATCGTCGAGGACCGCCAGTTCCTGGGCCCGGCCGTGGCCACGCTGCCCGAGCGCGAGCAGATGATCCTGCACATGCGGTTCGTGGAGGGCCGGACCCAGTCCGAGATCGCCGCGGTCGTCGGCGTCAGCCAGATGCACGTCTCCCGACTGCTGTCGTCCAGCTTGCGGTTGCTGCAGGAACGGATGGTGGAAGGCGCCACCGCCTCAGGCTGAGCTGCGACGAATTCGGGCACGATTCCCCGGTTGCCATCCTGATCGCGAAGCAGCGGGGCCATTCACACAGCAGAAATCTGCATCGTTGTGTGAAATCCCAGAGGAAATCCAGTGACAGTTTGAGTATGGTGCGGGCCAGTCTTCGGAGCGAGGGGAGGCGGCCATGGCACATCTCGACGCCACGCTGGCGAGAGAAGGGGATGTCGGAGAAAAGGGGCTGAAGGGGGGCGCGCTCGGGCTGATCTCCTCGGTCGTCGTGGGGGTTGCATCCACGGCGCCGGCCTACAGCCTGGCCGCGACGTTGGGCTTCGTCGTCATCGCCATCAACGGGCTGCAGGCGCCGATCATCACGATCCTGGCCTTCGTGCCGATGCTCTTCATCTCCTACGGGTACAAGGCGTTGAACTACGCCGACCCGGACTGCGGGACGACCTTCACGTGGGGCACCCGGGCCTTCGGCCCGAAAACGGGCTGGTTCGGGGGATGGGGGATCATCGCGGCGGACCTCCTCGTGATGGCGAGCCTGGCCCAGATCGCGGGCCAGTACGTCTTCCTGTTCTTCGGCGCCGGGGGCATCGGCTCCAACCCGGCCAGCGGCTGGGTCCTGCTGGTCGGGATCATGTGGATCGTCGTCATGACGGGCATCTGCTACGTCGGCATCGAGATCTCGGCCAACGTGCAGAAAGTGCTCCTCGGGATCGAGCTGACGATCCTGCTCCTCCTCTCCTTCGTCGCCCTCTTCAAGGTGGGCGCCGGCAAGGCCCCCCCCGGTCACCTCACGCCGAGCCTGCAGTGGTTCAACCCGTTCCACGACTTCACGTTCACCGGCTTCATGGTCGGCTTCACGCTCATGCTCTTCATCTACTGGGGCTGGGACACCGCAGTGTCGGTCAACGAGGAAACGAAGGACTCGCACCGGACCCCGGGTCGCGCCGCCGTCCTCTCCACCGTCATCCTGTTGGTCACCTACGCCATCGTGGTCATGGCCTCGCAGTCCTACGCCGGCGTCGGCACCAAGGGCATCGGCCTGGCGAACCCGGACAACTCCGGTGACGTGCTGAACGTCCTCGGCACTTCGGTGTTCGGGTCGTCGGGGATCGGGTGGTTCATGACGAAGCTGCTATTGCTGATGGTGCTGAGCTCGGCCGCCGCGTCCACCCAGACCACCATCCTCCCCACCGCCCGGACCTCCCTCTCCATGGCGGTGTACAAGGCCATCCCCACGTCGTTCGCCCGTATTCACAAGCGCTTCCTCACCCCGACCGTGTCGACGGTCGCCATGGGCGCGGTCTCCATCGTGCTCTACGTGGCCATGAACTACCTGTCGACGGGGAGCAGCGTCATCGGTGACTCGGTGTCGGCCCTCGGCATCATGATCGCCTTCTACTACGGCCTGACCGGCTTCACCTGCGTCTGGTTCTACCGCAAGCACCTGCACGACAGCGCGAAGGACCTCTGGCTCAAGGGCATCATCCCGCTGCTCGGCGGCATCATCTTGTGGTTCGCCATGGGCTTCTCGTTCTGGTACTACTGGCACCCCTCCAACAGCTACACGACCTGGACCATCCCCGGCACGAGCCGGACACTCGGCGGCGTGTTCATCCTCGACGTCGGGGCCATCATCCTCGGGATCGTGCTCTTTGTCGTCTACCGGTCGCTGCGTCCGCCCTTCTTCCGGGGTGAGGTGCTCAACGCCGACACCCCGACGCGGGTGCCCGAGGACATCGGGGAGCCGGTGGGCCTCTTCGGGATCGAGCCCTTCGACGGCGTGCACCCGCACGAGGGCGGGCCCCCCGGTGCCGACGAGGCCGAGGCCCGCGAGCGGATGGAGCAGCTCGCCCGGGAGACGAGCGAGAAGGGGCCGGGCCCGCAGTAGCCTCGCCGTCTCCCGCCGTGGCGCGACCATCGCCGGCGGAGAAGGGAGGCGTGATGGTCCAGAGCCTGGACGGAACGGTTGCCCTCGTCACGGGGGCGAGCAGCGGGATCGGCGAGGCCACGGCCGCCGCGCTGGCCGGCGAAGGGGCCCGGGTGGCGCTGGTGGCGCGGCGGCGCGACCGGCTCGAGACCCTGGCCGAGCGCATCGGTGGCCCGGGCCGGGCCCTCGTCGTCGAAGCCGACGTCACCGACGCCGACCAGGCCCGGGGAGCCGTCGAGACCACCGTGGCCGAAATGGGTCGGCTCGACACACTGGTCAACAACGCCGGTGTCATGCTCCTCGGCCCGATCGTCGGCGCGCCGCTCGAGGAGTGGCAGCGCATGGTCCACCTCAACCTCCTCGGGCTGCTCTACTGCACGCACGCGGCGCTGCCACACCTCCTGCGTTCGGCGGAGGGCGAGCCCCGCTCCGTGGCCGACGTGGTGAACGTCAGCTCGGTGGCCGGGCGGGTGGCCCGCCTCAACAGCGGTGTGTACAACGCCACCAAGCACGGTGTGGGCGCGTTCAGCGAGTCCCTGCGCCAGGAGGTGACCACCCGTCACGTCCGGGTCACCTTGATCGAGCCCGGGGCGACGGCCACCGAGCTGGCCTTCCACAACCGGCCCGAGATCCTCGAGGGCATGGCCCAGACCTTCGGCGGCATCGAGATCATGCAGGCCGAGGACATCGCCGCCGCCATCCGCTATGCCGTCACCCAGCCCCGGCGGGTCGCGGTCAACGAGATCCTGGTTCGGCCGACCGAGCAGGAGCGCTGAGATCGAACGGGTCGTCATCTGCCACCAACCGGGCTGGACCGAGCTCGGGACCGACGAGTTCCGCCGGCGGATGGCCGCGGTGACCGGCGCCGGCGCCTGGGTGGGCCGGGAGCCGCTCTCGAACCTCTCCAGCCTCGTACCCGAGGAGAACATCATCGTGTGGGCGGCCACCCACCACCGCGTCTACCGTCGGCGCTACGCCGAGGCGGCACGGGAGCGGCGTTGGGCCGGAGTGCGCTTCACCCGCCTGCGCACGCAGGGGGAGGCCGACCGCTTGCTCGCCGGCGTGGCCTCGGCCGGGACCCGGCATGGTGGCGCGAAGGAGGACTGAGGGTGGACCTCGAGCTGGACGGCAAGGTGGTGCTGGTCACGGGCGGCACCGACGGGCTCGGCCTCGCCCTGGCGGCGCAGCTGGTGTCGGAGGGGGCGTCGGTCGCCGTGTGCGGGCGAGACGAGGCGCGTCTGGGCGAGGCGGAGGCACGCCTGAGCGGCGGGCCCGGCGACGTGCTGGCCCGGCGGGCCGACGTGACGAGCCCTGAGGACCTCGCGGCGTTCGTGACGGCGGCCACGACCCGCTGGGGCCGGATCGACGGGGTGGTGCACAACGCCGGGAGGGCGTCGGCCGGACGCATCGACGTCGTCGACGACGACACGTGGGCGGCGGACATCGAGCTCAAATTGATGGCCGCGGTACGCCTCACCCGCCTGACCCTGCCGCACCTGCGCACCAGTAAGGGCGCCGTGCTCTTCACGCTGTCCATCACGGGCAAGGCGCCGCCCGGCGCCAGCGAGCCGACGTCGGTCAGCCGGGCGGCCGGGATGGCACTGATGAAGGCGCTGTCCAAGGAACTGGCCCCCGACGGCATCCGAGTCAACGCCGTGCTGATCGGCCTGATCGAGAGCGGGCAGTGGGTGCGCGCGGCCCAGGCTTCGGGAACGGACCTCGAGGAGTTCTACGAGCGGACCGCCAAGGGCTCGGGCGTCCCGCTCGGCCGCTTCGGGCGCGCCGCGGAGTTCGCCGACCTCGGTTGTTACCTGCTCTCAGCCCGTTCCTCGTACCTGACGGGCACGGCCGTCAACCTCGACGGGGGGTTGTCACCGGCGGTCTAGGGGCGGTCACTCGTCGGAGCCCACCGTCGGGGTCTCGTGGTCCTCGCCGATGCGACCCTGGCCGGGCTCTCCCCCCAAGAAGGCGGCGAAGAGGTGCACGCCGGGCAGCGTAGCGAGTACGAAGGGGGCCATGAGCACCGAACCGCTGCAAGGAAACACGATTGTCGTCACCGGTGTCACGGGCCAGGTGGCGCGGCCCCTCGCCGCCGCCCTGGCTCGCGACAACCGCGTTTTCGGCGCGGCGCGTTTCACTGACGCCGCGGCGCGAGCCGAGCTGGAGTCCGCGGGGGTCGAGTGCGTCGCCGTCGATCTCGTCTCGGGCGACGTCGCCGCACTGCCGGCTGACGCCGACTACGTGCTGAACTTCGCGGTGGCCAAGACCAACGACTGGGAGCGCGACCTGGCGGCCAACAGCGGGGGCCTGGCCTACCTGATGGAGCACCACCGGGACGCCCGGGCGTTCCTGCACTGCTCCTCGACGGCCGTCTACAGGCCGGCGGGGCACACCCCGCTGGACGAAGGGGCTGCACTCGGCGACAACCACGGCGTCTGGCCCTTCTTGCGCACGTACAGCATCTGCAAGATCGCCGCCGAGGGGACCGCCCGCTGGGGTGCCAAGCGCTTCGGCCTGCCGACAGTCGTCGCCCGGCTGTCGGTCCCGTACGGCGACAACGGCGGATGGCCGGCCATCCACCTGCACATGATGCTCAACGGCCACGTCGTGCCCGTACACGTCGACGCGCCGAGCGTCTACCACCCGCTGCACGCCGATGACATCGCGGCCATGGTGCCGCGCCTCCTTGCTGCGGCCGACGTGGACGCGGTGACCGTCAACTGGGGCGGAAGCGATCCCGTCAGCATCGAGGAGTGGTGCACCTACTTGGCCGGGCTGGTGGGCGCCGAGGCACGCTTCGAGCCGACCGAGCAGACGATCGACAGCGTGCAGATCGACACCACGCGCATGCACGAGGTCGCCGGACGGACAACCGTGCCGTGGCGCGACGGGATGCGGCGCATGGCGGCGGCGCTCCACCCGGACAAGGTGTCGTGACCGGCCGCCTCCTCGACGCACCCGTCCGCTTCGAGCCTACCGACCCCGAGCGACCCCCGGCGTCGCAGTTGTTGGCCGCCATGCGAGCCGAGCTCGACGCCGCCTACGAGACGCTGAGCCGTCTCGACAACCCCGCGCTCGCACCCAGTGAGCTGCGCCCACCGCACGGCGTGTACCTGGTCGGCTTCGAGGGCGACGAGCCCGTCGCGGGCGGCGGCGTACGGCGCCTGTCCGAGGACCTCGGCGAGATCAAGCGGATGTACGTGCGCCCGCTCTCCCGGTCGCGAGGTGTGGTCCGGGTCTTGCTGGCCGCGCTCGAGGACTCGGCGCGCTCGCTCGGCTACGGCCGCGTATGTCTGGACACCGGGCCCAAGCAGGTGCACGCGCAGCACCTGTACCGCACGGCGGGCTACGCCGACGTACCGCCCTACAACGGCAACCCGTTCGCCTGCTTCTGGGGCGAGAAGCAGCTGGCCTGAGCCGGCATGGCGGCGGAGGCGCCGGGATGGCCCGGCCAGCCTGGGTTCGGGATCCGTCTCTCGTGGGGCCCGGCCGGGATCGACGCGCTGCGGGGCGAGGTGGCCGTCCTGGTCCTGGTCGACGTGCTCCGGTTCACCACTGCGCTCGATGTCGCCACGGCCCGCGGGGCGGCGGTCCTGCCCGCACCCTGGCAGTTCGATCCCTCGTCCATGCCGCCAGTGGCCGGCGCAACCGAGATCGCCGACGGTTCGGGCCCTCGCCGTCTGAGCCTGTCTCCGGGCTCCCTGACCGACCTCGGTCCTGGGGACCTGGTCGTCCTCCCGTCGGCCAACGGGTCGAACTGCTCCACGATGGCGGGGGGATCCGGCGCCGTGGTGGTGGCGGCGTGCCTGCGCAACGCGGCCGCCGCGGCGCGCCACGCCGCGCGCCTGGCCGGGTCGGGGGCGCTGGGGGTCGTCCCCTGCGGCGAGCGGTGGCCCGACGGCGGCCTGCGCCCCGCCGTCGAGGACCTCCTCGGCGCCGGCGCGGTGGTGGCCGCGCTGGCGGGATCGGAGGCGCTGGCGGGTGCGACGGCGTCGCCGCGGTCGTGCGCGCCCGAGGCTGCGGCAGCCGGGGACGCCTACGCGGCGTGTGAGGACCTGTCGACGGCGTTGGCACAGTGCGAGTCGGGACGTGAGCTGCGCGAGCGCGGGCTGGCCGGCGACGTGGCGTGGGCTGCGGAACGGAACGTGAGCTGGACGGTGCCCGTGCTGGGTGCCGACGGTGCCTACCGCGCGCTCCTGGCCGGTCCGAGCCCGACCTGACGGGACGCCCGTGGCGGAGCCACCAGGCCCTTGTCGAGTCCGACCAGGACGGTACTGTGGCGGCGTGGGCACCCAGGTGACGATCGTCGGCGGTGGCAGCTACCAGTGGGCGCCGGAGCTCATGGCCGACCTCTTCGGCACGCCGGCGCTGGCCGGCCTGCGCCTCGTGCTTGAGGACATCGACCCCGCACCCCTGCCCAAGATGGAGGCGCTGGCGCACAAGCTCAACGCTGCCATGGGGGCTGAAGCGACGATCGCGGCCACCACCGACCTCGGTGCCGCGCTCGACGGCGCCGACTTCGTGATCGTGTGCATCTCGACCGGCGGCTTCCGCTCCATGGCGGTCGACCTGGACGTTCCTGCTCGCCACGGCATCACCCAGACCGTGGGTGACTCGGTCGGGCCAGGCGGGATCAACCGCGCACTGCGCAACGTGCCCGTCCTGGTGGAGATCGCCCGGGCCATGGAGGAGCACTGCCCCGACGCCTGGCTCTTCAACATCACCAACCCGATGACCTGCCTGACCCGGGCCGTGTGCCGCGAGACGCGCATCAAAGCGGTGGGGCTGTGCCATGAAGTGGGCAACTTCTGTATGGACCTGGCCATCGCGTTGGGCCGTCCTCTCGAGGCCGTGACGGCGTCGGTGACCGGCGTCAACCACTTCCCGGTCCTCACCTCGCTCGAGGTGGACGGAGCCGACGGGTTCGAGGTCCTCCACGCGCTGGTCGACGAGGTGGGCGGCCTGGCGTCGCTCCGTCCTGTTCCGGGGCGACCGGAGGCCGATCCGTTCTCCAAGCTCGACTTCGCCCGTCGCCACGTGTTCAAGCTGACCCTGCTCGACCGGTGGGGCACGTTCCCGGCCGCCGGGGACCGGCACCTGGCGGAGTTCGTCGCCTTCGCCCTGACCCCCGAGTCGGAGTGGGGCGCGGCCTACAACATCGATCTCAGCCCGATTTCCACGCGCGAGGCCCACCAGGCCGGCTACGTCGCCGACGTCGGCGCCTGGCTGGCCGGGACCAAGGACCTGCAGACATGGCAGTCGGGGGAGCTCCCGTCGCCGATGATCCAGGCCATGCTCACCGGGGAGCCCTTCGAGGCGCCGGTCAACATCCCGAACGCCGGCCAGGCGCCGGACCTGCCGCCAGAAGTGGTGCTCGAGTCGGTCTGCGTCATCGACGGGGAGGGCATCCGCGGTCGGGACCGGTCCGCGCTGCCGCGCCCCTACGACGAGATCGTGCGCCGGCACGTTGCCACCCAGGAGCTCACCGTCGAGGCAGCGCTGCGGGGCGACCGGATGCTGGCCGCCGAGGCGTTCGCGCTCGACCCGCTCGCCGGCCGGGGAGACCTGGGCGTCACCGAGACCATGGTGGAGCAGCTGCTGGGCGGGACGGCCGAGTGGCTGCCCCAGTTCGCCTAGTCGCACCCCCAGACCGCGGGAGGGACGCATGCGCATCGGATTCATCGGGCTCGGCGCCATGGGTCTCCCCATGGCCGGGCACCTGCTGTCCGCCGGCCACCAGGTCACCGTGGCCTCGCGGAGCCAGGGACCCGTCGACACCGCCGTGGGCCGAGGTGCCGCAGACGGGGGCACGCCCCGCCACGTGGCCGAGGAGGCAGAGGTCGTCATCTTGTGCGTGCCCAATTCACCCGAGGTCGTCGAGGTGGTGGACGCCATGCTGCCAGTCCTCGGCCCTGGCCAGACGGTGGTCGACTGCTCGACCATCGATCCCGAGGTCGAGCGCGCGCAGCACGAGCGTGTCGGAGCCACCGGTGCCCGCTACCTCGACGCGCCGTTGTCGGGCGGCACCGCCGGAGCGCACAAGGGGACGCTCACGCTGATGGTGGGCGGCGACGCCGACCTGCTGGCCGGGACGCAACCGGCCTTTGAGCCTTTCGCCGGGCTGGTCGTCCACGTCGGAGGTCCCGGCATGGGCCAGGTGGTCAAACTCTGCAACAACCTGATCTACGCCGCACAGATGACGGCCACGGCGGAGGCGACCGCGATGGCCGTGACCTCCGGCGTCGACATGGCCAAGCTCTACGAGGTCCTCACCCACGCCACCGGCGACTGCGTCGCGGTGCGCACCCGCCTGCCCGTCCCCGGGGTGGTGCCCGACAGCCCGGCCTCCAACGGATGGCAGCCGGGCTTCATGACCGACCTGATGGCGAAGGACATCGACCTGGCCATGGCCTATGCCACGCGATGCGGGGTCCCCGTGCCGACGACGGCAGCCGCACGCCAACTCCTGACCGCGGCCAGCAGCGCCGGGTACGGCCGCGAGGACTTCTCGGCCCTGGCCAAGGTGGTGCTGGCTTCGGCCGGGATGACCGGCCCGACCGGTGCCGGATGATCCGCAACGGGCCGCTGCCCACCCCCGCCCTCATTCTGGCGGCCGACCACCGGGCGCGTGCCGTGCGCACCACCGAGAACTGGGTGGAGTTCTTCGCCGCGCTGGCCGGCGCCCTGCCCTCCTGCGACGGGATCCTGGCCACCCGCCAGCCGCTGGCCGGGTTGGCCGCTGCGGGCCATGTCACCGCGCTCCACCGCACCTACCTCTCGATCAACCGCACCGGACTCGCCGGCTCGGTCTTCGAGCTCGACGACCGGCTGGTGGCCAGCGTGGCGCAGGCGGCGGCGGACGGTTGGACGGGTGTGAAACACATGACGCGGATCGACTTGGGGGACCCCGTGACGGCGCCGGCCCTGGAGCTTCTCGGACAGGTGCTCGAGCAGGCGCGACGCGAGGGCGTCGAGGCGCTGGTCGAGCCTCTGCTCTGGGAGGGCGGCCGGGTCCGCCGTGACACGGACTCGGTCGTGCTGGCGGCCGTGATCGCTCACGACATGGGGGCGCCGGTGATCAAGGTCCCGGTGCCGGCGGAGCAACCCGGGGCCGCCCGGCGCCGCGCCGTGGCGCGGGTGGTGGCCAGCGTGAGCGTGCCGGTGCTCTTCCTCGGTGGGCCGCGCTCCGAGGCGGGGCGTGAGAAGGTGCTCGACGAGGTGCGCGACGTGATGGAAGGAGGCGGTGCGGGCATGGCCATGGGACGCACCATCTACCAAGACCCCGACCCGGCCGAGATGGCGGGACTCCTCGCTGAGGTGGTGCACGGCGGATGATCCTCACGGTCGACTTCGGGACCAGTGTGACCAAGGTGGGTCTGTGGGACGAGAGCGGCCTGGCGGCCATGGCGCGGTCCGAGCTGACGACCGCACACCCCCAGGTTGGCTGGGCCGAGCAGGAACCGCTGCGCTGGTGGACCTCACTCGTCATCGCCTGTGCCGAGGCCAGGGCCCAGGCGCCGCGGGCCTTCGGCGACGTCGAGGTCGTCGTGTGCTCGGGAGCGCGGCAGACCTTCGTCCCGGTCACCGCCCAGGGCGATCCCATCGGGAAGGGGATCCTGTGGTCCGACCACCGTGCCGCGGCAGCCGCCCGGGTGCTGGCTGAGCGCATGGGAGGGGACGACATCAACCGCGCCCGCACGGGTATCCCACTCGACGCCGGAGCGGTCGCGGCCAAGCTGGCCTGGCTGGCCGAGCACGAACCCCAGCGTCTCGAGGCTGCGCACGTCATCGTCTCGCCCCGCGACCTCGTGGTGTTCCGGATGACGGACCAGTTCGTGACCGACGTGACCTTCGCCTCGCGCAGCGGCCTCTACGACTTCGACGGGAACGCGGTGCGCGAGCTGGCCGGCCCCGCGCTGGGCAAGCTGCCGAGCGTGGTCTCCTCGGACACCGTCGTCGGCCAGCTGAAGTCGGTGCCCGGAGCCGAGCTCGGTCTGCGGCCGGGCATCCCGGTCGTCATCGGGGCCGGTGACCGCCAGTGCGAGGTGCTCGGGTCGGGCGCGTCGGAGGACCATCCCATGGTGAGCTGGGGCACCACGGGCAACGTGTCGGTGCCGGTCAACGAGCGTCCCGTCCCGTCCCCGGCCGGTGCCGTCGTCACCCGGGCAGCCGACAGTGGCTGGCTGCTCGAGGGCGGGCTCTCGGCCGCCGGCTCGTTCCTGGCCTGGTTGGGGCGCCTGCTCGGGAGCACCCCGACGGAGTTGGCCCGGCTGGCCGGCGAGAGCGCGCCGGGTGCTCGGGGCGTCGTGGCCGTGCCGTGGCTCGACGGCGCCCGCGCTCCGTGGTGGCGCGACGACGCCCGGGCCGGCTTCGTGGGGTTGGGCGCCGCCCACGACGCCCGCGACCTGGCCCGGTCCGTCATCGAGGCGGTGGCCTGGGACGTGCTCCGCGTGATGGAGGTCGTGACCGTCGGGCGTCTGGGCGGCTCCCCGGCCGAGGGCGTCACCCTGGGCGGCGCGGGCTCCGGACTGCCGGTGTGGGTCGAGGTCCTCACGTCGGTGCTCGGGGTGCCGGCGTTGCGCCACCGCTCCGGCGAGGCTGCCTCGGCGGGCGCTGCGCTGCTGGCCGGGAGGTCGCTCGGCCTGGAGCTCAGCCTCGAGCAGCTCGACCCGGTGGAGGAGGTCATCGAGCCGGACCCCGGATCGGTCGAGGTGTACCGCGGCCTGCGACCCATGGTCGACCATGTGGCCGAAGCGGTCATCGAGGCCACCGACTCGATGCCGGGGAACGGCCGGGGCGCCGGGCTGACCCAGGGCTGACCCCCGGGGCTGACGCCGGTGTCAGGGATAGAGTCCCGGCCAGTGCCCGACGCCCCGCTGTTCGACTTCGCGGTGCCCGACGACCTCCTCAAAGAGGCCGTGGCACACGTGAAGGACACCGACGTTGTGGCCGACCTGGCCGTAATGCCGGGCACCGGTGAGGGCCGGCCCCCCCCTCTCGTCGGGATCCTCAACCGGAGCGGCTGGGCACCCCTGGTGCTCCTGACGGCGGCGGCGCTCGTGCCCGGCACGTTCGGCAACGGCATCACGCTGATCGGGCGCAATCTCGAGACGTCGTTCCACATGTCCAACGCGTCGCTCGGCGCCGTGGCCTTCATCGCCCAGGTGTCCCAGCTGCTGTGGGCCGTGCCCCTCGCCGTGTGGGCCGACCGGGGCAGCCGCAAGGTGGTGGCCGGGGTCGCCCTGCTGGTGTTCGCGGGCTTCGGCGCCCTGATGGCCGTCTCGCCCAACGTGTGGTGGTTCGCCTTCTTGTACATGGCCGCCTCGGTCGGCACCGGCGTGAACAACACGGTGCACAACTCCTACCTGGCCGATGCCTATCCGACCGAGGGCCGGGGGCGCATCTTCAGCTGGCACAACCTGGCCGACCCGCTGTCGCAGACGGTCGGGATCCTGGTCTTCGGCTACGTGGTGACGATCGCCCACAACTGGCGCTACGGACTGCTCGTGGCCCTGGTCGGGATCCCGCTCGGGTTCGCCCTCTTCACCTTGCGCGAGCCGGAGAAGGGCGCCAACGAGAGCAGCCACATCCTCAAGGCGTCGGGCATGGACCTGCACTCCCAGCAGGAGGAGGCGCCACGGGTGCTCCTCGGTTCGGCGGTGACCCGCCTGCTGCGGGTGCGCTCCCTCTACTACGAGCTGGTCGCCGTGGCCATCCTCGGCTTTGCCGGGACCGGCGCGCCGCTCTTCGGCAACCTCTTCTTCATCGACAAGTTCCACCTCGACACGGCCCAGCGCAGCGAGGTGTACGCCATCATCGGGCTGGCCGCCTTCCTGGGCCTGCCGATCGCCTACGTCTTCGGCGACCGGTACTTCCGCCGCGCCCCGCAGCGACCGCTCGTGATTGCCGGGATCTGCATCACCGCCTACGGCGGATTCTACGTGCTCTCCCTCTACGTCCCCCAGCTCTGGATGGTCGTCTCGCTGCAGTTCCTGGCCAATGCGGCCGTGTCACCGCTCGCCATTTGCATCTTCTTGACCCTGGCCGCGACCGCCCCGCCCGAGATGCGGACTATCTGCTTCGCCATGTTCGGGGTGTACTCGCTGGTCTTCGGCGGGTTTGCCGGATCGGTGGTGCTGGGTGCCGTCTCCGACGCCATCGGCGGGCTCCACGGGATCATCGTGTCGCTCACGCTCATCCTGCCCGTGTGCGCGGTGGGCGGTCTCCTGCTCGTCATCGGTTCTCGCTTCGTGCGTCGTGACATCACCCTGGTGATCGAGGACGTGATCGAGCGCTACACCGAGGGCAAGCGGAGACGAGCCGGCGGGGCGATTCCGGCGCTGCAGGTGCACAACCTCGACTTCTTCTACGGCACGAACCAGGTCCTCTTCGACGTCAACCTCGAGATCGCCGACGGCGAGATGGTGGCTCTCCTCGGGACCAACGGGGCGGGCAAGTCCACGCTCCTGCGGGCCGTGTCGGGCCTCGACCACCCTCACCGCGGCGTGGTCCGCATCTTCGGGGCCAACTCGACCTTCCTCGAACCGGAGCAGATCATCGACCTGGGCGTGGCGCTCCTGGTGGGCGGCAAGATGACCTTTCCCGGCCTCACCGTGCGCGACAACCTGCGCATCGGGGCGCACACGCTGCGCCGTGACCGCGTCCGGGCCGCCGGCGCTCTCGACGACGCGCTCGCCGCCTTCCCCGAGCTCGCCGACCGGCTGGACCAGCCGGCGGGCACCCTCTCGGGCGGTGAGCAGCAGATGCTCGCACTGTCCCGGGTCATGATGACGGGACCCCGCCTGCTGATGATCGACGAGCTGGCGCTGGGCCTGGCGCCCATGACCGTCGAGCGCCTCATGGGCATGGTCCGGCGGATCAACGAGGCCGGGACCACGGTGATCCTGGTGGAGCAGAGCCTGAACCGCGCCCTCAGCCTGGCCGAGCGCTGCTTCTTCATGGAGCGCGGCCAGATCCGTTTCGACGGCCCCACCACCGAGCTCATGGCCCGCGACGACCTGTTGCGCCCCGTCTTCCTCGGCAGCGCTGCCGCCGGGCTGGGCTAGGCCGGCGGACCGGGATCGAACTGGCGGTGCTGGCGCTCTCGGCTCCGAGCTTCATCCTCGTCCAGGGCGTGTTCTACGGCCTGGGCTACGGGCTGTTGGCACTCGGCCTGGTGCTGGTCTACCGGACCAACCGGGTGCTCAACTTCGCCCAGGGGCAGATCGGCGTGATCGCTGCCGTGTTCCTCGTCAAGCTGACCGGCGACTTCAAGTTCAACTACTGGTTCGCCCTGGCGCTCTCGATCGGTCTGGCGGCGAGTGCCGGCGCGCTGTCCGAGCTGATCCTGCGCCGCCTGTTCAACCGGCCGCGGGTGCTCGTCATGGTGGCCACCATCGGGCTGAGCTACGTGCTGCTGGCGCTGACCGCGTTGCCCTTCATCCGCCCGTCGAACCTCTACAAGCCGGTCCCCGTCCCCTTCGACCTCTCGTTCTCGCTGGGTCCGATCATCATCACGCCGACCGAGGTGCTCACCCTCATCGTGGCGCCGCTGGTGACGGCCGCGCTGGTCCTGGCGGTCCGGTACACGTCGTGGGGACTCTCCATGCCGCGCCATGTCGGAGAACGCCGACTCGGCCCGCTTGTCGGGCGTGTGGATCCGGCGCACCTCGACCCTCACGTGGACCGTGGCCGGCGCGCTGTCCGCCTTCACCGCCATCCTCAACGCGCCGAGCCAGACCAGTGCCCTGACCCAGGCCCTCTCGCCCGACCTGCTGCTCTACGCGCTGACCGCGGCGCTGGTCGGCGCCATGGTGAACCTGACCGTGGCCTTCGTCGCCGGCGTGGGGATGGGCGTGTTCCTCGAGGTGCTGGCTTGGAACGTGCCCTCGCCGGCCAAGCAGCAGCTGGTCGTCTTCATCGTCGTGATGGTCGTCCTGCTGGTGCGGGTCGGCGCGCTGCGCAAGGGGCGCGCGCGGGTGAACGCAGCACCTGGCAGCATGGCGCCGTCACGACGGTGCGCGAGGGGTTGGACACTCTGCGCCGCCGCGTGTCGTCGGCCGGTGTGTGGGCCACCGTGGTCGTGGCCGCGCTGCTCCCGTTGGTGCTCTCGGTCGGCAACGACGTGCTCATGAGCACCATCTGCATCTATGCCGTCGTGGCCCTCTCGCTCACCATGCTGACCGGGTGGGCGGGTCAGGTGTCGCTGGGCCAGTTCGGCCTGGTCGCCGTCGGGGCACTGGTGGCCGTGCACCTGGGTACCTCCGTACCGCTGCCGCTCGTGATGCTCTACGGGGGCGCGGTCACGGCCCTGGTGGCCGTGGTGGTCGGGTTGCCGGCCCTGCGCATGCCCGGACTGTTTCTGGCCGTGACCACGTTGGCCTTCGCCATCTTCATGCAGAACGCGGTGCTGGCCACTCCGTGCTTCACGCTGCCGGGGCTGGACAAGACCCTGTGCACCGGATTGCCAAACCCGGCCTACACCGTGGTGGCTCGCCCCTCTCTCTTCGGGATCAGCCTGGCTTCGCAGCGCTCCTTCGCGTGGTTCGCGCTCGCCGTGCTGCTCGTGTCGATCTTCATGGTGCGCGTGTGGCGCGACCGGGGCGTGGCCCGCCGGCTGGTGGCGGTGCGTGACAACGAGATCGGCGCCGCCGCCATGGGCATCCCCGTCCTGCGCACCAAGCTGCTCGCGTTCGGGCTGTCGGGGTTCATGGCCGGCTACGCCGGCGTCTGCTTTGCCTTCGCGGCCCAGCAGCTCAACAACACCGACATCACCTTCGACCCCACCACCTCGTTCGTGATCATCTCCATGGTGGTCATCGGCGGGCTCGGGTCGATCTCCGGCGCCATCCTCGGTGCCCTCTACCTCGAAGGCCTGCCGGCCATCTTCAACTCCAACCAGACCATTCAGTTCATCACCAGCGGCCTCGGGCTCATCCTGTTCATCTTGTACCTGCCCGGTGGGTTGGCGGAGCTGCTCCAGCGGGCCGGTGACCTGGTTGCCGATGCCATCCGGTCGGTCCGGGGGCGCATGGCCTCGGGCCGCACCGGCCCGCCGGTGGCGCCCGACATGGCGTTGGTCGCCGACGGGGCGGAGCGGTGAGCGACCCGGCCCCGGCCCCGGCCCCAGTCTCGTCCCCGGCGCCGCCCGGGCGGCGCCCGGCCCGGCTCGAGGTGGATGCGGTGACCGTTCGCTTCGGCGGCGTGCACGCCCTCGACGGCGTGAGCTTCACGGCTGAGCCGGGTTCGATCGTCGGGCTGATCGGGGCCAACGGGTCGGGCAAGACGACGACGCTCGACGTCGTGTCCGGACTGGTTGCGCCGCAGGCCGGTGCCGTCCGCGTGGACGGCACCGATCTGGGCGAGTACCTGCCCGAGGAGCGGCTGAGCCTCGGCGTGGTGCGATCCTTCCAGGACTGCCGTCTGTTCCCGGAGCTGAGCGTGCTCGACGTCCTGTTGCTCTGCGAGGACGCCCGAGAGGAGGTGGCCGTGCTGCCGGCCACCCTGCGGCTGCCGTGGGCACGCCGGTCCGAGCGGCGCAAGCTCGCGGCGGTCGACGAGGTGATCGACGCCTTCGGGCTCCAGCGGTTCCGTCACCACCGCACGTCTCAGCTCTCCACGGGGACCCGGCGCGTGGTGGACCTGGCCTCCATCGTGCTGGCCCGGCCGCGGCTGCTCCTGCTCGACGAGCCGACGGCGGGCATTGCCCAGCGCGAGGCGGAGGCGTTCATCCCCCTGCTGCGTCGACTGCATGAGGTGGCCGACACCACCATCGTCCTCGTCGAGCACGACGTGCCCCTGGTCTTCGATCTGTGCTCCGACGTCGTGGTCATGGAGCTGGGCCGCGTCGTGGTCTCGGGCCCGCCCGCGCAGGTCCGCGCTGACCCGAAGGCGCTGGCCGCCTACCTTGGTGCGAGCGACGAAGCCTTGATGGCATCCGGTCCGATCGGGGAGGACGGCGCCGCCGGCCGCATGGCCGGCGGCAGCCGGAGTGAAGGAGGATGAGGATGGGAGCGACTGGCGAGGTCACGGCGCGTCCGGGGTTCCACCCGCTGGCGCCCGCAGGCCGATCCTGGCGCCGCTTGCGGCGGCGCCCGGTGGCCATGCAGGTGAGGACCGCCGTCATCGTGCTGGCCGTCGTGGTGGGACTTGTCCTCTGGGTCGCCTTCGCCCCTTCGGCGAGCCCGGGTGGCGCCGGGTCCGCTGGCGCAGCGGAGGCGCGGTCGGCCGCCGTCAGGGCGGCCGACGTGGCATCGCCGACCAGCGCGACGCCGCCGAGCGCGGCGAGCACCAGCACCCGTGGAGTCAGCGCGGCGAGCATCAACGTCGTCTTCCCCATCGTCGCCATCAACAGCGAGGCCGGGCGGTTCGGGTTCTCGCAGGACAAGGAGTACAACGAGCAGACGGCCGCCATCAACCTCTACGTCAACGAGATCAATCACGCCGGTGGCATCAACGGGCGCCGGATCAACCCGATGATCGTGCAGTTCGACCCCGCCAACGCCGCCGCCGTACAGGCTCTGTGCCGCCAGTGGACCGAGGGCAGCCCGGCGGTGTTCGCCGTCGTGGACGGCATCGGGACCTGGACCGGGGCCAACCAGCTGTGCGTCACCGAGCAGGGGGACACCCCGCTCCTCAGCGCATGGTCGACGACCACCAACTGGACCAACCTGGGCTCGCCCTACCTGTGGTGGACCGGCGCCGACATGGCACCGGTGCTGGCCGCCACCGTGCAGTGGGGCCTGAGCTCGGGCCGCCTCGGCCACGGCAAGAAGGTCGGCGTGGTCGTTTCGGACCAGGCGGCGGACCAGGCGGCGCTGAACGACTTCCTGTTGCCCGACCTCAAGAAGGCCGGGATCACGCCGACGGTCCAGACGGTGGCCGGCAACCCCGACCAGACGGCCACGACCAACTCCGACGCCCAGCTGGCGGTCGAGCGGTTCAAGGCCGGCGGCGTGCAGTCGGTGTTCCCGCTGCTACCCGAGAACGCCTTCTTCCCCTACGTCGGCGCCGAGTCCTCGCAGCAGTACTTTCCGCAGCTGCTGCTGAGCGACTACCAGTCGACAATCGAGGTCGCGCTCGGGCTGATCCCGGTGCCCTACGAGAAGGCGCTCGACGGGCAGGAGGGGGTCACGACCGAGACGCTCGGTGGCTACGACGACGCTCGGCCCCAGAGCAAGGGTGGTTACGACCCGGGCGTCCGTTCCTGCTACACGACGTGGCACGCCTTCCACCCCAAGCCGATCCCGGGCACCCAGAGTCATTACATCGAGGAGCAGGGCCCGGTCCAGGGCTGGTGCGGCGCGATCCGGCTCTTCGCCACGGCGGCCAAGGGGGCGGGCAAGGACCTCAACCGCCGGACCTTCGTCGAGTCGATGGCCAAGATCTCGAACTACCCGGGCACGCTCTCGCCGGTGTGGACGTTCGGCACCGACAAGTTCTACGGCCCTGTGCAGTACCAGGTGGTCAAGGTCCACAACAACGTGCCGCCGTCGTCGCAGTGCAAGCTGAAGACCAACGGAAAGCCACAGGGCACGTGCTGGGTGACCGTGCAGCCGTTCAAGCCGCTTCCCAGCTCGTCCTGAGGTCGAACGCCGGCGCCGTCGACCGAGAAGGAATAGCGCTCAGCCGATCGGGCTCGGGCTGGGTGGGCGTCGTTGGTCGATGTCCTCGAAGCGCGTCCGCACCACGCTGTCGAGCTCGGGGTGGGTGAGGATGTAGAAGGTGTTGGTCTTCACCGCATCGATCACACCGTCGGCCACCACCGCAGGAGAGATCCCCGATGCGATCAGCGCCTTGATGGCGCCCCGCATGTTCTCTGCCTCCTCACCCTCGGCAGCCGGGGCCCACGACGGCCGGTTGCGCTCCGACTCGTCGATGCGCGTCTGCACGAAGCCGGGGCAGAGGACTGACACGCCGACAGGGGAGCCGGCGAGCTGCAGGTCCTTGAACAGCGTCTCGGAGATGGCCACGACCGCCTGCTTGGTGGCGTTGTAGGGGCCGAGGAAGGGCGAGGCCACCAGTCCGGCGATCGACGCCGTGTTGACCACGTGTCCCTCACCTTGCTCCATCAGCAGCGGGACGAAGGCGTTGATCCCGTGCACCACCCCCCACAGGTTGACATCGAGGATCCAGCGCCAATCCTCCTCGCTGATCTCCCAGATGGGCCCGCCTACGCCCACGCCAGCGTTGTTGTGCACCAGGTGTACGGCCCCGAACCGGTCGAGTGCACGGTCCCGCAGGGCGCGGACGCTGGCACCGTCGGCCACGTCGGTGACGACACCGAGCACCTCGGCGCCCGTCTCGCCCAGTGCCTTCTCGGCCTCGCGCAGCGGAACCTCCTCGATGTCGCCGAGTACGAGCCGCATCCCCTCGGCTGCGGCCGATCGGGCCACCGCAAGGCCGATGCCACTGGCCCCGCCGGTGATCACGGCCACCTTGCCCTGCAGGTCATCCATGTGCCCTCCCTCGGTGCCCGCACTCGCCCGGCGCGGTGTGCCGACGCAGTCAAGCACGGTGGGCCGGTGCCGGCCAGCGTCCGGGAGCCGCTCGCCTTCAGCGACTGAGCAGCGACTGCGCCGGTCGACCCGCTCCGCCTCGCCGGGCGTCGAGGTGGGAGCGCCCGGCCGCCGACAGGGCGACCTGCGGTCCCCGGGCCGCGTCGTCGCGGCGCTCGAGGAAGCCGCGCCGGTTCGCCTCCTCCCACACCGGGAGGCGGGGGCAGGACGTACGCCACGCCTCCATCACCTCGCCATAGGGCCGCGTGCCCGGCCCGACCCACTCGAGCAGGTCGAGGACCAGGCTCTCGACGGTTTCCGTGCCTGCCGTGTCGGTGCCTGCCGTGTCGGTGCCTGCCGTGTCGGTCATGGCCGTCCCTCCCCGCAGGACAGTCTCGCGCCGGCGCGCCCTCAGAGCAGCGAGAATGTCCCCGCCACGACCAGCACGAGCACGCCGACGGTGCACAGCAGGGCGGGCACGGCCACTGCGCCCAGGCGGGTCATGACGATCCGGGCGTGCGGGTGGCGGCCGCCGGCCAGCACGAGCCAGGTGACCAGCACCTCGCCCGCCGCGAAGCCGACGGCCAGCCCGAGCAGGCCCCATCCGTGGGTGCCGTGGAAGAGCGGGATGTACACGGCCAGGTTGTCACCCCCGGCCGCCACCGTGACGACGGCCGCCGTCGTGAGGCTCTGCCCCACGGCTCGCCGACGGGCGCGCTCCGTCCCGGCGGCGCCGGTCGTCTCCTGCCGCCGGGCGCGGGCCAGGGAGGCCAGTCCGTGGAGACCGATAGCCAGCGGCACCAGGCCGAGGAGCCCGACGACCGCGGTCGAGAACTCGAAGAGCAGTGTCGCGGCCGCGGCGGACGCCGACACCAGCACGACGAAGCCGAGCACCTGTCCGGCCGCGATGCGGCGCGCCCGATGCAGCGGGGCCGCCGCCACCATGGCCATGGTGACCAAGGTGTTGTCGACGTTGGTGGCGAGGAACGCCGCGGCGGCGAGGCCGAGGCCGGCCCCGAAGCCGGCCGCGGCGACCAGGCCCGTCAGCGGGCGGGGAGCGGCATGGCCGGCCCGTAGGGCTTGTCACCCCGCAGGGTGACCCGGTGCGCGTACCGGGCGGCGTCGCCGTAGTCGTCGAGGGCGTAGTGCAAGGTGGCCCGGTTGTCCCAGAAGGCGACCGATCCGGGGCGCCAGCGGAAGCGGCAGGTGTACTCGGGTTTGACGCAGTGGAGGTAGAGCATCTCGAGGATGGCATTGCTCTCGTTGTCCGAGAGCCCGAGCAGCGAACGGGTGAACTGGCGGTTCACGAAGAGGCCGTTGCGGCCCGTCTCGGGGTGCGTGCGAACCACGGGGTGCAGGGAGGGCAGCAGCTTGTCCCGCCAGGTGCCGTCCCACTCGTACCCGCCCCGTTCGGCCACGTCGGCCGCGAACCACGGGTCGTGGTGGATGGCGATGAGCTCGTCGCACATGGCCCGCACGGGAGACGCCAGCCCGTCGTAGGCATCTTGCAGGCTGGCCCACATGGTGTCGCCTCCCACGTCGGGCGCCTCGAGCATGAAGAGGACCGAGGCCATCGGGGGTGTCTCGAGGAAGGTCACGTCGGTGTGCCACCAGCTGGCCCGGTCGACCTTGCCGTCGATGGCGAGCACCTCGCGGCTCTCGTCGATCGAGGGCAGCACCGGGTGGGCCTCGGTCACTGTGCCGAACTGCCGGGCGAAGTCGGCCTGCTCGGTCGCGCTGAGCGACTGGTCGCGGAAGAAGACGACGTGGTGCACGTTGAGCGCCTGGCGGATGGCGGCCACGACGTCCGGGGCGAGCGGCCGCGAGATGTCGACGCCCGAGATCTCGGCGCCGACGGTCGGGGAGAGCGGAAGCACGGTGAGGGAGGTGGCGAGGCTCACGGGCCAATTGTGCCCGAGCCTGGCCGGGCCCGCCTACATTGGCCCCCCACCGCAACGCACGGCGCGAAAGGGGCCGCCCAGTGACGGATGACCCGGTGACCGGCGACCCTGAGGGGCTCGTCTTCGCCCCGCCGCGGCGGAACTACTCGTCGTGGTACCAGTGGATGGTCCGCCTGGCCGCCACCGCCCACGAGGACCCACTTCCCGAGGGCGATCCGGCTGCGTTCGGGGACTGGGTGCGGCGTCGCCGGGCTCGCCTCCTCGAGCTCCTCGGTCCCGAGCCGGCGCCCGTGCCGCCGGCGGTCGAGATCCTCGAGTCACAGGACTGCGACGGGTACCGGCGGGACAAGATCGTCTTCGACACCGAGGACACCATGTCGGTGCCCGCCTACCTGTTGGTTCCCGACGAGCGGGTGGGGGGCCCTCCGGGGCCCGCCGTGCTCGCCTGTCACGGGCACGGTCCGGGCAAGTCGCAGGTGGTCGGGCTGGAGCACACCGACATGCCCAACGCCGACTACGCCCTGCAGTTGGCGCGTCGCGGCTACGTCGTGCTCGCGCCCGACCTCCGGTGCTTCGGCGAGCGCCAGGACTGGAACCCCGAGGACCACTACGCGTGCGACACCAACCTGGTGCACGCGGCCATGGCGGGTTGGAACCCGCTGGCCCAGAACGTGTGGGACCTGCGTCGCTCCCTCGACGTGCTGGAGCAGCACCCGTTGGTCGAGCCCCGCCGGCTCGGCATGGTCGGCATCTCCTACGGAGGGACGGTGACGCTCTTCACCGCCGCGCTCGACGAGCGAGTGGCCGCCGCCGTCGTCAGCGGCTACTTCTCGTCGTGGGCCGAGAGCCACAAGGTGCCGTGGAACATGTGCGGCTCGCAGATCGCGTTCGGCATGCTGGGGAAGCTCGAGCACGAGGATCTCGGCGCGCTGGTCGCGCCGCGGCCGATGCTGATCGAGACGGGCACCGAGGACATCCTGTTCCCGCTCCCCACCGCCACGGAGTCCGTCCGCCGCACACGACTCGTGTACGCGTCGCTCGGCGCCGGGGACCGCCTCGACCACGACGTGTTCGAGGGCGGGCACCAGTGGCACGGCTCCAGGGCCCTGCCCTTCCTCGACCGGTGGCTCGGCCCCGGCGACGGCGCCGACTGAGCCGGGCGATCGGGAGCGTCAGAGGGGAGTCAGAGGAAGGCGCGCAGGATGGCGCCGAAGGCGGCCGCCAGCACCAACTGCCCCTGGCCGTCCCGGTCGGTCGGCACGGTCATCGGATGTGCCGTCGGCACATCCATCAGGGACAGCACGGCCGAGACGGGCGTGCCCGGGCCCAGGTACACGTGGGCCGCCACCTGGCCGAGCAACGCGCTCGCCCCGAGGGGGTTCGAGAGCATCGAGCTGACCGAGAGATTCCCCGTCGCCAGGCGCCCGAGGTTCGACGTCGGGTCGACGGTGTGGAGGTCGACGCCGACGTAGTGGCTGACCGGGATGCCGAGGCTGACCAGCCCGGCCACGATCCTGGCCGGGGAGTGGATGCTGAGCGAGTCGAGCGGCACTCGGCGCCCGTCGTGGAGCGGGAGCGCCAGCCCGGCCGGCACCTGCAGCACGTTGGTGTGACCGGCGGTGGCATGGAAGATGAAGACCTGCTCCTTGTGGTCCGGCCCACGCACGATGGCGAGTAGGTCGTTCTTGCCCTTGGCCAGCAGGGATGCCGGGAGGCCGACGTGGTGCACCGCGTGGTCGATCCGGTAGAGGCTGATTCCGATCCACGAGCCGACGACGGCCAGGAGGGAGACGAGACCGGCTGCCGCGACGAGCAGCACCCGGCGTAGGCGCCGGCGCCGCGGGCGGCCCGGCGGTTGAACGTCGTGGGGGCGGTCGGGCGCAGCCGGGCGCGCCCCGGCGCCCCACTCCTCGGCTGTGATGGCGATCGTCACCTGACCCCTCCCGGTCGCCGGCCGTCCCGGCCGGATCCCCGTCCCCCGTCTCGTGCCGACGCTACGAGAGACCCATCGCCGCCTCGTTGCCGCTGGGGTTCGAAGAGGTTGCCACGTCTGTCGTCCCAGCGGACGTCGCCCCCCCCGACGGTGTCGCCCGCGGCGCAGGCTCTCCTTCGAGCAGGCTTGGGTCATGGGCCCCTTCCGCTACACGTCGCCCGAGGAGGACAGCGCCCGCTGGCGGGGGTTCGAGTTCCGCGACGGCGACATCGTGATCAGCACCCGGTCCAAGACGGGGACCACGTGGCTCCAGGCGGTGTGCCTGCTGCTGGTGTTCCAGGTCCCCGAGCTCCCCGATCGGCTCGGGGCGCTCTCGCCTTGGTTGGACTGGACCGTCCGGCCCCGCGAGGACGTCGTGGCCGTGCTCGAGGCGCAGCGGCACCGCCGGGTCGTCAAGACGCACACGCCACTCGACGGGCTGCCCCTCGACGAGCGGGCCACGTTCGTCGTCGCGGGGCGGCACCCGCTCGACATGGCGGTCTCTCTCTACTACCAGGGGGCGAACATCGACCGGGCTCGGCTGGACGGGCTGACCGGCACCCCGGCCGTGGCGCCCCCGTCACACCCGCGCCCGCCTCTGCGCGACTGGCTGCTCGCGTGGATCGACTGGGAGGGCGACCCGCGTGCCGCGGGCAACCTCGACACCCTGCCGGGCGTGGTGCTGCACCTGACCGACGCCTGGGCGCGGCGCGATGCGGCCAACGTGGTCCTCGTGCACTACGAGGAGCTGGCGCGCGACCTCGATGCCGCCATGCGACGGCTGGCCGCGCGCCTCGGCGTCGCGGTCGACCCGGCGCGCTGGCCGGCCCTGGTGGAGGCGGCCACGTTCGCCTCCATGCGCCGGCAGGCGGACCGCTATGTCCCCGACACGCTCGGTGTGTTGCGCGAGCCGACGGCGTTCTTCCGTCGCGGGGTCTCGGGTGAGGGCCGGCGCGTGCTCGGTGCCGACGGGATGGGCCGCTACGAGGAGCGGATGACTGCCCTGGTCCCCGCCGACCTGCGGGCATGGCTCGAGAGCGGCCCGCCGCGCTGAGCGGTCCGCCGACCGGGACGGCCCGCCGGGCGCGAAGCACCGTGAACTGGCAGGATCGGGCCCGTGCCTCGCCGCCCCAGTCCCCGTCGCGACCGACCGTGTCGCGCCGCATGCGCCGCACTGCTCTGCGCCGCCAGCGGTGCGGCCGTGGTCTCCATGGCCGGTACCGCGCCGCCGTCGGGGGCACAGGATCTGGCCGCGGCCACCGTTTCGGGGCCGCTCACCGGGGGTCAGGGGCCCTTCATCGGCGAGGGGAGCCCGCCCGATCTGGCCGCCGCCGGGTACGTGCAGCACGAGTACGTCGCGTCGGGCACCGCGACGTCGTACGCCACGGTCGGGGCCACGGGCCGGGACGGCCGCTGGAAGGTGGTCCCCACCGGCACCGCCCCGTACCGCACCCGCATCCTGGTGCGCGCCCCGGCCCGGGCCGCCGACTTCCGCGGGACGGTCCTGGTGGAGTGGAACAACGTGAGCGGCGGGGTCGACGCCGACCCCGAGTTCACCAGCACCGAGGCCGACCTGCTGCGCCGGGGCGACGCCTGGGTGGGGGTCTCGGCGCAGTACATCGGCGTCGAGGGCGGGCCCGTCCTGGTCGCCGCCCCGGGGACCGACGCCGTGGTCGGCAAGGGCCTGGTGAACCTCGACCCGGCCCGCTACGGCACGCTCTCGCACCCCGGCGACGCCTACTCCTACGACATCTACACCCAGGTGGCCCGCGCCCTGCGCGACGGCAAGGGCCTCGGCGGCCTGCGCCCGAGGATCGTCCTGGCCGGCGGGGAGTCGCAGTCGGCCCTGGCGCTGACCACCTACTACGACGCCTTCCAGCCGGTGACGCACGCCTTCGACGGGTTCCTGGTCCATAGCCGCGCCTCGGAGAGCCTGCCCGTCGCCGTGGCGGGCCGGTACGCCGACCTGGCCCACTCCATCGGGGTGACGCCGCCCGTCCTGTTCCGCACCGACGTCCGGGCGCCGGTGCTCGACGTGCAGGCCGAGAGCGATGTCACCGGCGTCCTCGACTCGGGGGTGGTGCGCCAGCCCGACAGCAGCACCTTCCGGCTCTGGGAGGTGGCGGGCACCTCGCACGCCGACCGGTACCTGCTCAGCCCCCAGATCGCGTCGCAGGTCGACTGCGGCGTGCCGATCAACGACGGCCCGATGCACCTGGTGGTGGGGGCGGCCCTCGCCGACCTGGTGCGCTGGGTGCGGGCCGGCACCACTCCGCCCCACGCCGCCCGCCTGGCCACGACGGGGACGGGGAGCACCCTGGCCGTGCAACGGAACGCCGAGGGGATTGCACTCGGCGGCATCCGGACCCCGCCGGTCGACGTCCCTACCGAGGTCCTCTCCGGGGTGCCCGGTCCGAGCCAGTCCCTGCTCTGCCTGCTCCTGGGCTCGACGAAGCCGCTGACCACCGCGCAGCTCGCGGCCATGTACCCCTCACGAGCCGTGTACGCGCAGCGCTACGGGGCGGCCGTGGCCCGCACCATCGCAGCCGGGTTCGTGCTGCCGGCCAGCCGGGCCGCACTCATGGCCTACGCGCAGCCGGCGCTTGTCCCGGTGGGCTGAGAGCCGGCACCGCGTCCCTCAGTCCGGCAGCAGCGCGGCCGACGCGCCGTCGAGGTGGAGAGTGACGCGCCCCGCCGTGCGCAGGGCCGACGCGGGGCACGACGTCTCAATCGGACCGGTGAGTGCGGCGTGCACCGGCTCGGCCTTGCGCGCCTCGGGCACGACGGCGAGCACCCGACGCGCGCGCAACAGGGCGGGGATCGTCACCGTGACGGCGTGGGTGGGCACGTCGTCCATGTCCCGGAAGTGCCCTTCGTGCACCTGCTGCATCCGGCAGGCGGCATCGAGCTCGACCACCTTCACGTCCCGCCGGTCCTCGAAGTCGGCCACGGGCGGGTCGTTGAAAGCGAGGTGGCCGTTCTCCCCGATGCCGAGGCAGCAGAGATCGAGGGGGTGGTCGTGCAGGAGGCCGGCATAGCGGAGGCACTCGGCCTCGGGGTCCCCCAGCCCCTCCACGTAGTGGGCCGCGCGCGGGCGTGCCGGTTCGACGATGCGCGTGCGGATCCAGCGCTGGAACCCGGCCGGGTGGTCCGGGCCCACGCCGACGTACTCGTCCATGTGGAACACCACCGTGTCGCTCCACGGGACGCCGTCGGTCTCGTGCACCAGCGCGTGCACGAAGCCCAGCTGCGAGTTCCCGGTGGCAAACATGGCGTGGCACACGCCCCGCGACTCGACGGCAGCGCGCATGGCGGCCGCGGCCTCGTCCGCTGCGGCGCGCGCCAGGTCGGTCAGGTCCTCGTGCACCTGCACGGTGACGCCGTCCACCTGCTTCGTCCCCGGGCGCACGGAGCCAGCATGCCAGGCGTCATGCGGCCTCCTCGGACAGACTGGCCCCGTGCGTGAGGTGGATGTCCCCGGGCTGGACCTGCTCGAAGCCGCCTGGGACGTCGTCCGCCGCTTCCTGCCGGTGACCCCGGTGGTCGCCGCGCCCCAGCTCGGGCCGTCGGTCTCGGTCAAGCTCGAGACCGTCCAGCCCACGGGCTCCTTCAAGGTGCGGGGCGGGCTGGCCGCCGTGTCGGCCACCGTGGCCGAGGACCCGGGCCGGGCGGTCGTGGCCGCCTCGGCGGGGAACCACGGGCTCGGCGTCGCCTACGCGGCGTCGAAGCTCGGCGCCCGGGTGACCGTCGTGGTGCCCGAGGGGGCCTCGGCGGCCAAGGTGGCGGCGCTGCAGCAGTTCGACGTGCGCCTGGTCCTCCACGGCGAGGAGTACGGCGAGGCCGAGGCGCACGCGTTGGCGCTGGCGGCGGAGGAGGGCGGGCGCTACGTGTCGCCCTACAACGACGCCGACGTGATCGCCGGACAGGCCACGCTCGCCCGCGAACTGCGTGCGCAGGTGCCTTCGCTCGGGACGGTCGTCGTGCCGTGCGGGGGCGGAGGGTTGCTCGCCGGCACGGTGCTCGCCCTCCAGGGCACCGGCGTGCGCGTGGTGGGCATCGAGTCCGAGGCGTCACCGTCCATGAGCACGGCGCTGGCGGCGGGCGCTGTGATGCCGATCGAGGTCGAGCCGAGCGTGGCCGACGGGCTGGCCGGCAACCTCGAGGCCGGCACGGTCACCTTGCGGGTCGCGCTGGCCCACGGGGTGGAGGTCCTCACCGTCAGCGAGGCGGACATCCGGTCGGCCATGGCGTACGCGGCGGCGAAGACGGGCTTCGTGCTCGAGGGTGCCGGCGCCGTGGGCGTGGCCGCGCTGCGGACTGGCGTCGTGACCCCCGACGCCGGATCCGGGCAGACGGTCGTGCTGCTCACCGGGCGCAACGTGGCGCCCAAGCTGCTCTCGGAGGTGCTCTATTCCTGAGGTTGAGGTCCCCGGGGCCACCCTCGCCTACCAGGTGCACGGGGACGGCGAGCCCGTCCTGCTCGTCGCCGGCTGCGGGCAGCCGGCAGAGGCCTGGCACCTCTCCCTCGTGCCCCGCCTGACCGCTGCCGGCTACGCGGTGGCCACCTTCGACAACCGGGGGGTGGCGCCGTCGTCCTCCCCGCGGGGGCCCTACAACGTGGCCGGCATGGCGGCGGACGCGCTGGCCTTGCTGGACGACCTGGGCTGGGACGAGCCCGTCCGCGTGGCCGGGCACTCCATGGGCGGCTGGATCGCCGAGACGCTCGTGCTCGACCACCCCGGCCGCGTGCGGTCCGCTGCGCTGATGGGGTCGGCCAACCTGCCCACGGCGTGGGAGGTGGCGATCACCACGGTCGAGCGCGACCTGGCCCGGCTCGACTACGACCTGCCGCCGCTCTTCTACGCCACCGAGACGCTGCGCTACCTGCCGACGGCCGACCTCCAGGACTCCGAGGTGGTGAGCACCTGGTTGTCGCTCATCGGGGAGCTCCCGCCGTGGCCCAACCCCGGACGTCTGGGCCAGTACGAGGCCGCGCTCGCGTGGTCGACGGATCCCGCCCGCGGCACCCGTTGGTCGGAGATCCGCACCCCCTGTCTCGTCCTCGCGTTCGAGCACGACGTGGACTCGCCGCCGCGCGCCGCGCGCCGGGCGGCGGGGGCGATCCCGGGCTGCGCCTACGAGGAGATCGCCGGCGCCGGGCACCTGGGCATCATCACCCACGCCGACGAGGTCGCCCGCCACCTGACCCGTTTCTTCGCCCGCGCCTGAGCGCCGGCCTCGTCGCCGCGGCCGGCGCGGGCTACGAGGGCGGTCCGGCCCAGTCCGAGTGGGGATCCGATGCCGGGAAGGACTCCTCCTCCTGCTCGTCGAGATGCCCCTCCACACGGCGGCCCGGGTCCGCTGCGTCCGATGCGCCGAACGCCGCCCCGCTGGGCGTCGGGCTCCCGGGAGGCGGAGTCCAGTCGATCGTGGCGCTCGTCGCTGCTTCGGGATGCTGGCGCAGGTACTCGCGGGCGAAGGGGCACCACGGAACCACGGCGAGCCCTTTGGACACGGCATGGCGCACGGCGGCGTCGACCAGCAGGGCGCCGATGCCGCGCCCCGCGAGTTCGTCGGGCACTCCGGTGTGCACCAGGATCATGCGGTCGCCGCGCACCCGGTAGGTGAGCTCGGCCTCGGCGCCCTCGAAGCGCACCACGAAGCGGTGCTCGTCGGGGAGGTGCAGGACCTCGGTGCGCTCGTCGGGACCGGGGGGCATCGTCATCGTCACCTTAGGGGTGTCGGAAGGGAGGCGTGAGCGGTGCGCCCGCCCGGCGCGTTGGGCGGCGGGCTACCAGTCGCCCCAGCCCGGCGGGCTGACGAACCCGGTCATTGTGCGCGGGTCCACCGGGGCCCTCGTCTGCCCCGCCTCGTAGACGGCGAAACACAGCCGCAGCACGTCGGTGGCCTCGGCGGCCGTCATGGTGGCCGGGCTTCCGGTGAGCAGCGAGTCGACGAAGTGCTGCGAGGAGCGCACGAAGCCAGCCCCCCAGTCGGCGTCGAGATCGGTGAATTCCGTCGTCTTGCGCTCCTGCGGGGTGCCGGTGAAGAGCATGACCGGCGCCAGGTCGAGCATCTCTCCGGTGGCCCGCGTCACCCACAGCTGCCCCTCGTCGCCGGTGATCTCGAAGAACTCGTCCGCCCCGTAGTACGAGGAGCGCATGTAGAAGCTCGGCGAGTACTGCACCTCCATCGTGCCCAGCACGTCGGGGTCCTCGTACTCGAAGATGACGGCGCACGGCTCGAAGAAGAGGTCGCGCCGGCGCACCACGGCCTGGACCGAGACGATGTCCAGGTCGAGCAGCCACAGCGCCATGGCGTACTTGTGCACCATGTCGTCGAAGAGGTGGCCGCCGGGGCTGCGCTTGTCGAGGCGCCAGCCGTAGCCCTCGGGTCGCAGGGCCGCTTGGAACTCCGAGTCGGTCTGACCCACCAGCGTGCGGATGCGCAGCGAGGTGGGCTTGCCGATGGCGCCGCCGGCCACCAGCCGTTTGGCCAGCTCGAGCGGCGGGTAGTGCACGAAGCACTCGCTGATGCGCAGCGTCTTGCCCGTCCGGTCGGCCGCCGCCTGCATCTCGAGCCCGTCCTCGATCGTGTTGGCCACCGGCTTCTGCACCGACACGTGCTTGCCGGCCTCGAGCGCGGCGATGACGTGGTCGCGGTGGAGATGGGTGGGCGTCAGGACCTCGACGGCGTCGATCGAGTCGTCCGCCAGCAGGTCGTCGAGGTTGCCGTAGAAGGACGCAGCGCCCCACTGCTCGACCGCCCGGCGTCCGGACTCCTCGTCGGTGTCGCACACGGCGACCACGTCGCAGCGGGGGTCCTCGAGGTACCCCTTCACGTTGAGGGCCGCGATGTTCCCGGCACCCAGCACCCCCAACCGGACCCTGTCCATCAGACCGCCCCGAAGGCCCCGTTGGCCCGAGCTTCCGCGATCCGATTGTCGTCATAGCCCAGTGTCGAGCGCAAGACGTCCTCGGTGTGTTGGCCCACGTCGGGCGCCTTGCCCGGGTGCGGCAGCTCCTCCCCGACGAAGTGCAGGGGCGTGAAGATCTGGTCGGCGCCCACCTCCGACTGGGGCAGCAGCGGGAGCCGATCGGCGAACTGGGGGTCGGCGAAGAGCGTCTTGGGCGTGTTCACCGGGGCGATCGGGGTGTTGATGCGGCCGCCGAACTCGAGCCACTCCGACGACGTCTTGGTGGCGAAGATGTCGCGCAGCTCGCGCTGGAGCTCGCGGTTGCCCCGCGCGTGGTCGGCGTACTTGGACCCGGGCCAGCGCTCGAAGAGGTCCGGGCGGCCGACGCCCTCGCAGAAGTTCTTCCAGAAGGCCTGCTCGGAGGCCATGAAGAGGACGTGCTCGCCGTCCTTGGCCTTGTAGACCTGGTAGCGGACGCCCTCGACCATCCCCGCCGTCCCCGGGGCGCGTCGCTCGAAGTCGTCCGACTTGTTCCCGGTGACCTCCGACTCGGGTCGCTCGTAGGCCCGCCAGGTCTCGGAGCGGTACCAGTCGATGGCGGCCGCCGAGTCGGACTGGGCCAGGTCGATGTGGCACCCCTCGCCGGTGGCCCGGGCGCGCACCACGGCGGCCAGGATCCCCAGCGCGCCGAAGAGCGGGGCGGCGTTGATGCCGATGGACACGTGCTCGGGGATGTACGTGAAGCCCTCGTCGTCCTCGGCCACGTTGACGATGCCCGCCCAGGTGTCGTAGGCGATGCCGTGGCTCGGGTAGTCGCGGTACGGGCCTGTCATGCCGTAGCCCGACACGGTGCAGAACACGATCTTCGGGTTGAGCTGCCGCAGATCCTCGAAGCCCACGCCCCGACGGGCCAGGGCGCCGGGGCGCATGGCTTCCACGACGGCGTCCGCGTCCGCGGCCAGCTCCTTGAAGATGGCAACGCCGGAGTCAGTGCGCAGGTCGAGGACCAAGGACCGCTTGCCGCGGTTGATGTGCAGGTGGAGGAGTGAGTTGCCTTCCACGATCGGCCACGTCATCTCCCGCACGTAGTCGCCGCCCGGAGGCTCGACCTTGATGACGTCTGCCCCGAGGTCCACCAGCGCGCTGGTCACGGCGGCCGGCCCCAGGACCGAGCACTCGATGATGCGCATGCCGTGCAGTGGCGGTGTCGTCGCCATGGGGTCTCCTCCGTCCCGGCGCGCCGTGCCACGCGCCCCGTCGTGCTCCCTTGTGGTGGCGGCCGGATCGTAGCGGTCGCCCGCAACGGGCACCCGCAGCGCGACGCCGCCATACTGGGCGGATGGGGCACCCGCTCGACGACGCACTCACGGCGTTCGCCGCCACCGGACCCGAGTACGGGCCCCATGGTCTGGCCAATCACGGTCCAATGGTCGCCGAGGCGCTGGACCAGCTGGGCCGGCCCGATGCCGTGGGGCCGTGGGTGGCGCACTATCTGCCGCGACTCGACCCGGCACCGACCCCCGACGAGCGGCCTCTGGGCGAGGAGGAGTGGCCCGGCGCCCTGGGGCAGCTCGAGCGGTTCCCCGGTTGGCTGGCTCTCTTCGAGCGCGAGGTGGCCGACCGACCGGCTGCCGCCGTGGTCGGCGAATGGGTGCCGCGCCTGCTTCCCGGCTCGGTCGGTGCCGCCGCCCACGGGCTCATCCGCACCGGCCACGCTCTGCGCGGCCTGGCCCGGGCCGACACGCCGCCCCGTCGCCTCGAGGTGGCCCTCGCGCTGGCCTTCTGGTCCTCGGTGTACGCGGAGCTGCCGGGACCACCCCTGTTGATCGGGCACGAGGGCGTGAGCCGCGCCCTGGCCGACCTGCCCTACCTCCCGGAGGACGCGCCCGAGGCGTTCCTCATCAGCGACCGGGTGGCCGCGGTGGCGGACATCGCCGACGAGTTCGAGCAGGCCGTGGCCTCGCTCGGCTGGGCCGCCGGCGCCACCGCGCTGCTCGACCAGCTGGCCAGTGGGGGAGCGGCCGCCTACCTGCGCAACGCGGACGCCGGCGGGGCCATCGGGCTGCTGCACGCTGTCACCGCGCCGCTGGCGTGCGAGCTGCTGTTGCCCTGGCTCGACGAGGCTGACCAGGACGCCGCGCTCGGCTACGTCTGGCAGGCGGTGGCCGCGCTCCACGTGGCCTACGACATCGACCGGTCGTCGCCCCCGCCCGACGCGAAGCCTCCGTCGGCCGAGGAGCTGACCGACCGGGCCGTGGCCTCTGGCGACGAGCACGCCATCAAGCTGACCGAGGCCGCGCTGCGCAGCTTCGGACGCAGCGGCGACCCGGTGCTGCTGGCCGCGGCCGCCGACGCCTGCGCTCGCCTCTGACCCGCGGGGCGTAGCGCCCTCCCCCTGGCTACGCTCGGCGCGATGGAGTACCGCACGCTCGGCCGCACCGGCCTCAAGGTCAGCCCTCTGTGCCTCGGGGCCATGATGTTCGGGTCCTTCGGTAACACGGACCACGACGACTGCCTCCGGATCATCGACGCCGCGCTCGACGCCGGCATCAACTTCGTCGACACGGCGGACGTGTACTCCTTCGGCGAGTCGGAGGACATCGTCGGCAAGGCCCTGGCCAAGACCAAGCGGCACCGGGTCGTCCTGGCCACCAAGGTGCACGGCCAGATGGGCCGCGATCCCAACGCCCAGGGCAACTCCCGCCGCTGGATCATGTCCGAGTGCGACAATTCCCTCCGCCGTCTCGGCGTCGACTACATCGACCTCTACCAGATTCATCGGCCGTCACCCGAGACCGACGTCGACGAGACGCTCGGGGCCCTCACGGACCTGGTGCGCGCCGGCAAGATCCGCTACTTTGGCAGCTCGACATTTCCCGCCCACGAGATCGTCGAGGCCCAGTGGGTGGCCGAGCGGCGGGCCCGTGAGCGCTTCGTCACCGAGCAGCCGCCCTACTCCGTGCTGGTGCGCAGCATCGAGAGGGACGTCCTGCCGACGTGCCAGAAGTACGGCATGGGCGTCCTCTCGTGGAGCCCGCTCGCGGGCGGCTGGCTCTCGGGCGCCTTCGGCCCCGGCAAGGAGAACACGAGTCGGCGCGCCTCGGCGCTCCCGCACCACTACGACATGGAGATCCCGGGCAACCGGGCCAAGCTCGAGGCGGTGGGCCGGCTGACCGACCTGGCCGACGAGGCCGGCCTCAGCCTGATCGAGCTGGCGCTCGGGTTCGTGCTCGAGCACCCGGCGGTGACGTCACCCATCATCGGGCCCCGCACCATGGAGCACCTGCAGTCGCAGCTGCCCGCGCTCGACAAGCGCCTCAGCACCGACGTGCTGGACCGCATCGACGAGATCGTCCCGGCCGGCGCCGACCTGAACGAGACCGACGTCGGGTGGGTGCCCGCTGCCATCGCCGACACCGCCTTGCGGCGGCGGCCCCGCTGAGCCGGCCGGGCCTGGTCCCCGGGGCCGGCCGGCCCACTGGCTCCCTCAGGTCGGCCGACGCGCTCGTAGCTGAGGAGCACGACGCCGGTCGTGGTCGTCGCGCTGTCGACGAGCCGTAGCGGCAGTGGGTGGGAGAGCTCGCGGAACAGCCGCTTGCCGGTCCCGAGCACGAGCGGGTGCATCAGGATCTCGAAGGTGTCGACCAGGTCGGCGGCCACGAGGGTCTGCACCAGGACTCCGCTCCCCAGCACCGTGATGAAGCCCTCGCCCTCGGCCTTGAGTGCGCGGACCGACTCGACGACGTCGCCGGCGAGGATGCGGGAATTGGCCCAGTCCAGGCGATCCAGCGTGCGCGTGGCGACGTACTTCGGTGTGTCGTTGAGGCTGGCCGCGATCGGATTGTCGGCGGGCTCGTGCGGCCAGTGCGCGGCCATGTGCTCGTAGGTCCGGCGGCCGAAGAGGTAGGCGGTGGTCTGACCGACCCCTTCGCCGGCACGCCGGGCGATTGCCTCGTCGGCGTAGGGTGCGCTCCACCCGCCGTGGACGAATCCCCCTTCGCGGTCCTCGTCGGGCCCTCCGAGGCCTTGCATCACGCCGTCGAGGGTGACGAACTCGACGATGGCCAGCTTGCGCATGAACTTCTCCTCCTCCGGTGACGAGAGCCGGTGCTGCGTCCGGGCTACGCCGGTGCCGGGCTACGCCGGTGCCTCCGGCTCCAGCGGCGGCACTGGGACCGAGATGGCGGGTGCTTCGGTGCCGCCGTCGATCTCGAACACCTTGCCCGTCACCCACGAGCTGGCGTCCGAGACGAGGTAGACGACGGCGCATGCGATGTCCTCGGGCTCTCCGGGCCTCCCCATCGGCGTGGCATCGAGGAACTCGCGCCGGAGCGCCTCGTCGGTGAGCACGACGTCGAGCGAGCGCGTGGCCACGCCCCCGACGTTGAGGGCGTTGAGGCGGACCCGCGGCGCCAGTTCCGGCGCCATGTTCCTGGTCAACCGGTCGAGTGCCGCCTTGACCGCGCCGTAGGCGGCGAAGCTGGTCTGCGTCATGCTCGCCGAGCGCGAGGAGATGTTCACCACGGCTCCCGACCCCGCCGTGTCGACGATGCGCCGCGCCGCCAGCTTGGTCAGCGTGAACGGCGCGGTGACGTTGAAGTGGAAGGCCGTTTCGAGGAACCGTGCGCTCGTGTGCATGGCCGGGCGCGGCATGGCGCCACCGGCGTTGTTCACCGCGATGTCGAGCCGTCCGAACTCGCCGACCGCGGCGTCCACGAGCCGCTCGAGCTGGTCGAGCTCCATCACGTCGGTGGGGACCACCAGCGCCCGCCGCCCCGCGCCCTGCACCAGCGCCGCCGCCTCTTCGAGGTCGGCCGGCGTCCGTGCGGCGAGCACGACGTGTGCACCGGCCTCGGCCAGGCCGACGGCGATGCCGCGCCCGATGCCTAATCCGGCTCCGGTGACGACGGCGACCTTGCCGTCGAGTCGGAAGCGGTCGAGGATCACGACCGTCCGGGCCCGCCGCGGCCGCGCTTGGGACCCAGGCGCCGATCGGCCCGGCCGGCGACCAGCGGCATCTCGAGGTCGGTGCGCAGGCCCGGCCCGGCGTCGCAGACGTAGGGGACGGCGTTCACGCAGTGCATGGCCGTGGCCACCACGCCGGGGTTCCGCCGCAGGCCGCTCTCGATCGACTCGGGGTGCAGCTTGCGGAACGTCACCAGGCAGTCGGGGTCGCCGGTGATCTCGACCTCGAAGTGCTCGCCCTCGGGACCGAAGCCCCAGGGCGGGTCGAGGTGTTCGTCCCCCATGAGCCAGTTGACCGCGGCCGTGACCACGGGCTCCCCGTCGACCAGGCCCTCCCAGCGGAAGCGCTGCGCGGCGACGAGCCCGGGGGCGATCTGCCCGATCGGCGAATCGATCGGCGCCGTTGCCACCGCCATCTCGTGTGTCGTGCGCAGCGTCGGGTCGAGGTCGAAGCCGAGCTCGTCGGCCACCATGTGGACCGACTGGCGGAACCCCGCGCCGAGCGCCTCGGCCATGATGCTCTGGCGCGACTCCTCGGGCGTCTTGCCGAACAGCATCCAGTCCCTGATCACGTCGGGCGCCCCATAGGTGCGGATGTCGGAGAACTCCTCGGCTCGGACGCGGGTGATCGAGCCCGAGAGCGCGGAGACCATGAGTGGGAACTGCTCGGTGATGCCGCCGGGATGGATGCCCGTGCCGTGGAGGGTGACGCCGGCGGCACGGCACACCTCGTCGAGCTCGGTGCGCTCGAGGGTCGGTGGATAGAACCAGCCCAGTGGGGTCACCAGGTTCTTCCCGGACCGGAGGATCGTGGTGACCACGTCGACGTCGGCGAAGATCGGGCAGTAGACGACGCAGTCCGCATCGAGCGCCAGCAGGGCGTCGACATCGGTCGTCGCCCGGACCCCCACGGGATCCCGCCCGATCAAGGCGCCGACGTCCTGACCCTCCTTGGCCCCGGAGTGCACCCAGCAGCCGGCGAGCTCGAGATCCGGGTGGGCGAGGATCCCCTCGATGGCGGCTCGTCCCACGTTGCCCGTCGCCCACTGCACGACGCGGTAGGTCATCGTTCACCCCCCAGATGCGATCGGTGGCCACCATACGCGATGAACGGTCGTCCGCGGCGGGGCGACGGACATGTCGTTGCGCGGCGTATACGCGCCGGCCCGACACTTCTCGCGCGCCGTATACGCGCGCCGGCCTTCCGCGTATACGACGCGCGAGAAGTCCCCCGAGCGTCCCTATACGGTCGTGACCGCCACCCTGCCCGCTGCCCGTATACGCCTCACGATCACGGTCCGGCGAGGCGCCGTATACAGTCCACGACCACCGTCCGGGCGGCCTCGAGCCGGCGACGGGCACTAAGTTGCCCGCCGCGGCGCGATCCGCGTGCCTGCGCGCCGGACCGGGGTGACCAGTGACGAAAGCCGACGAGAACCGCCAGTTGATCGAGGGGTTCTGGGAGGACCTCTATCGCCCGGACCTGGCCGCTGCGGCGGCACGGTTCACCCCCGATGGTCAGTACACCGACGTGGCCACGCCCGAGGACGACGTGGCCCGGGGGCCCGACGAGATCGTCCGACGCCTCACCCTGGCCTGGTCCAGGCTCTCCGAGCTGCGCGACGAGCCCCTACACCTGGTGGCCGGCGACGAGGTCGTCATCACCGAGCACATCGAGCACTGGGCCTGGCCCACCGGGGAGTCGATCGGGCTCCCGGTCGCCTCCGTCCACGAGGTCGAGGGCGGCAGGATCGTCCGCTGGACCGACTACTGGGATCTGGGGCTCCTGATGGGAGCGGCGCCGCAGTGGTGGGTCGAACACGTCATGCAGGGCTGGAAGTAACCGGCACGAGGGCCGGGAGCCCTGCTACGCAGGCTCCTGACGCGGCATTGTCTGGTGCTCCGGCACCGGATAGGCGGGCATGTGCGGGTTGGCTCCGACGATGTCGGCCTGGGTGCACCCGAGCGCCACGACGTCGGCCTTCTGGTCGTGGGCGGTGCTCGGGAGCGCCGGAACCGAGACGTCGGGCCGATGCATGTGCAGCGTCGAGGTGAGATCGCCGGCAACGTGGCGGCGCCAACGCGAGATGTTCGGTGCCCGCACGCCGAAACGTTCCTCGAGAAAGCGGAGCTGCGACGTGTGGTCGAACACCTCGGAGGCGACGTGGCCGCCCCGGCTGAAGGGCGACAGCACGAGCATGGGGACCCGGAAGCCCATGCCGACCGGGCCCCGAATACCGTCGGCGTCGGACGGCAGCGGCTTCTTCGTGAGGAACTCGCCCGGCGTCCCGCGCGGTGGCGTGGGCGGCGGCACGTGGTCGAAGAGGCCGTCGTTCTCGTCGTACATGTGGAACAGCACCGTCTTGGACCACACCGTCGGATTGGACGTCAGCGCGGCGAGCACCTGGCTCGTCAGCCACTCTCCGAGCGCGGGCGGTGCCGAAGGGTGCTCGTCGTAACCGACCGGCGGGATGATCCAACTGACGGCGGGGAGCCGACCGGCTGCGATGTCAGTCACGAAATCCGCCGGGTAGAGCGGCAGGAACGCCTTCTGGTAGAGGCTGGAATTCGGGTTCGAGTACTGGCGGAAGAACGGGAGGATGGCGTCGCTCGCCACCAGGCCATGTTGCTCATTGAACGCCGGCGTGTAGATGTCCCCGTTCGGCGTGTAGACCTTCCAGCTGATCCCCGCGCCCTCGAGGACTTCGGGCATGGTGTCCCAGCTGACGCTGTAGATGGCGTGGGAGTCCTCGTTGGTGATGACGACCGGTCCACCGGCGTGGCCCGACGGGTCGATGGTCCCCGAGATCGACATCAGTCGGTTGGGGTGGGTCGGGCCGAGCACCGAGCAGTGATAGTTGTCGCAGATTGTGAAGGCGTCGGCCAGCGCGTAGTAGAAGGGCAGATCACGCCGTCGGTAGTAGCCCATGGTGAAGAGTCCCTGCGTGGGGCCTTCGAACTCGGAGCTGGTCAGCGTGGACACGAACGCCTCGTTGTTCCCTCTGCCACGGTAGAGGTGCTCGCCCCTCCAACTGTGGTCGAGGTCCTGCGTGCACTCGCCGATGCCCGACGTGGAGTCGAGGTGGAAGGGGAGGAGGTGCGTGTCACGGCCGCCCGGCCAATGTTGTGCGAAGGCCCCGAGCTCGCCCGGCGGGTGGTCGTCGAACCCGCGCACGCCGCGCAGTGTCCCGTAGTAGTGGTCGAACGAGCGGTTCTCCTGCATGAGGAACACGACGTGCTCAATCGCACCAAGGTCTGACCCTGCCGGTTTGGTCTGTGCCGCGGCCCGGGCCAGGGCCGCGCCGGCGCCGTGATCTCGCGCGGCCGCGGCCAGCACAGCGCCGCCCCCAGCCGCTAGCGCGGCACGGAGCAGGGTGCGGCGGTCGAAGTGGGAGCGCGGAGCGCCGGCGGCAACGGTGGGATTCACCCGACACGCTCGATCAGCGCCGGGTCGTTGTTACGCACGCTGCCGACACGGGTCTCCACGGGGTGGTGCAGGACGGTGCCTACGGGCGGCGGCCCCAACAGGGCGCGTAGTTCCTCGACGTCCTCGTTGGCCGGGTCGAGCCACACGTCGAAGGTGGCCGGATCGAGGATGACGGGCATGCGGTCGTGGATCTCCTCCATGTCCGCGCCGGCCGGAGCGGTGATGACGGTGCAGCTGCGGAGATACGGCGTGCCTGCCGCCGCACCCTTCTCCCTCCAGCGTTCCGCCAGGCCGGCGAAGGCCAGTGGCGCGCCGTCGGCGCGAGTGAAGTAGTGCGGCTGTTTGTGGCCGGCCTTCGTGAGGTGCCACTCGTAGAAGCCGTCCGCGGGCACGATGATGCGGCGCGCCCGGAAGGCGTCACGGAAGGAGGCCTTCGTCCCCACCGTTTCGCAGCGCGCGTTGAAGAGGCGGCTGCCTGAGGTGGCGTCCTTGGACCACCAGGGGACGAGACCCCAGCGGAAGGTCATGAGCAGGCGCTCGGGTCCGGTGCCCTCCACGGCGTCGGGTCCCGGCGGCCGGTCGCGGACTCCGAGGACGAGGTCGGTCGGGGCGACGTTCCAGCTCGGGTGGTAGGCCGGCTCGGCATCCTCGGCCACCGAGGCCTCGAAGTAACGCGCCAGCCTGGCTGGCGGGGTGTAGAGGGCGAAGCGACCGCACATGCCGGCTGCATTGTGGCGTACAGGATCCCGACGCGGCGCCTGAACCGCTGAGCTGGTCTTTTGTCTCCCCGAGCACCCCGAGCACGACCTCGGTACAGTACGAACATATGTTCGCTTTCCACTTCCGGGACCCGTCGTCCCCTCACCCCGACTCACGTGGGCGGGCCCGCCCACGTGAGCTCCCGGCCGGATTGGCCGACCGGGTCCGGCCCGTCACGCCGGTGGTCGGCCGCACCCTGCCCGTGCCCTCGCCGCTGGCTCCCCTCTTTCCCGACGGGCGGTTGCGCCGCGGGACAGTCACCACGGTGGCGGGGCAACCCGGTCACGGGGCGACCACCCTGGCGCTGGCTCTCCTCTCCGCCGCCTCCGCGGCAGGGAGTTGGTGCGCCGCCGTCGGCCTGCCCGACCCGGGGGTTGTGGCGGCTGCGGGGCTCGGGCTCGACCTACGCCGGGTCGTCTTCGTCCCTCACCCCGGCCGTGATTGGGCCGAGGCCGCCGCCGACCTCGTTTCGGGTGTCGACGCCGTCCTGGTGTGCCCGCCCGGTCGGGCTCGCCCGCGCGAGGCGCGTCATCTGGCCGCCCGGGCCCGTGAGCGCCAGGCCGCGTTGGTGGTGCTGCTCGAGGGTGCCGGCAGCTGGCCCGAGGGTGGGGACCTCGCGCTCTGCGTGGGCGCAGCGGAGTGGGAGGGCGTCGGGCGTGGCCATGGGCACCTGCGCGGCCGGCGTGCCGAGGTGCGCGTGAGTGGTCGCCGCGCCGCCGCCCGTCTCGGCGAGTGCTCGCTGTGGCTGCCTGCCGGCACCGGGGTGGTGGCAACGGCAGGTGTGGGGGAGGACGGGCCACCGGGTCCCTCCGGCCCGCCCGGTCCCTCCGGCCCGGAGGCGGCCTGAGCGTCGGTGGGGAGGAGGCGTGGAACGGCTGGTCGTCGTCTGGTGTCCCGAGCTCCTCGAGGAGGGACCGCGTGGGGAGGAGGCGCGCCGCTTTGCCCGCGTCCTGGCGCGCACCACCGAGATCTGCCCCTGGGTTCATCCGGTCCGCCTCGGCGTCTGCGCACTACCCGCCCGCGGCCCGGCGCGCTTCTTCGGTGGCGAGGAGGCGGTGGTGGCCCGCCTGGTCGAGCACATCGACGAAGCGGAGGGCGAGGAGGTCAAGGTGGGCGTGGCCGACGGGCTCTTCGCCGCGGTGTTGGCCGCCCGGGCGGAGCTGATCGTCCCGCCGGGCGGGACGGCGGACTTCCTCGCCCCCTGGTCGGTAGCCACGCTGGCCCGCCCCGACCTGGCGGTCACCTTGCAGCGGTTGGGGGTCACCACGCTGGGCCAGTTGGCCGCGCTCCCGGCAGCGAGCATCTCCGACCGCTTCGGGGCCGACGCCGCCGTCTGTCACGCGGTGGCCCGTGGCGAGAGCGGGGAGCTGACCGGATGGCGTGACCGTGGCATCGAGCGGCGGCTCCGGGTGGCCCGTGGCGAGGACCCCGAGCGCGGCGACGCGCCAGCGGCTCCCAGCCAGCCCGGGTTCTTCGGCGGCGTGTCGGAGGCCGACCGCCGGGCGGCCCGCTCCTTCGTCCGGGTGCAGGAGCGACTGGGGGTCGAGGCCGTGCTGGTGGGCCGGCTGCGCGGCGGGCGCGACCCGGCCGGCCAGTCGGTCCTGGTGCCCTGGGGCAGCCCCGAGGCCGACCCCGGTCAGCTGCCGGCGCCCTGGCCGGGACGGCTGCCGCCTCCCGCCCCCAGTCGCGTGCTGCGGGTCCCGCCGCGCGCCGAGCTGGTCGACGCCGAGGGCAACGCCATGGTGGTGAGCGGGCGGGGGTTGTTGGCTGCTCCCATCGACCGGCTGTCGGTCGATGGCGGTCCATGGGAGGAGGTGGTGGCCTGGGCCGGCCCGTGGCCGGTGACCGAGCGCTGGTGGTCGGTGCGCCGGCGCCGGGCCCGCCTCCAGATGGTCACGGCCGAGGGGGTGGCGCGCCTGTTGTGCACCGAGCGGGGCCGGTGGTGGGTGGAGGCGCTCTATGACTGACTACGCCGAGCTGCACGCACACTCAGGGTTCAGCTTCCTCGACGGGAGCAGCGACCCCGAGGAGCTGGTGGCCGAGGCGGACCGCCTGGGGCTGACCGCGCTGGCGCTGACCGACCACCACGGCTTCTACGGCGTGGTGCGCTTCGCCGAGGCGGCGCGCGCCCGCGGCCTGCCGACGGTGTTCGGGAGCGAGGTGACGCTCGCCCCCGCCGGGCCGCGCACCGGTGAGCCCGATCCCACCGGCGCACACCTCGTCGTGCTCGCCCGCGACCCGGACGGCTATGCGCGCCTCTCGACCGTGCTGGCCGACGCGCATCTCGCCGGCGGGGAGAAGGGCAAGCCGGTCTTCACCCTCGACGCGCTGGCGGTTGCTGCCAACGACCACTGGTTGGTCCTGAGTGGTTGCCGCAAGGGGGCGGTTCCCGCCGCGTTGACGGAGGCGGGGCCCCGGGCGGCCTCCCGGGAGGTGGGGCGCCTGGTCGACGTCTTCGGGCGCGCCAACGTGGCCCTCGAGCTGTGGGACCACGGGGGTCCCCTCGACACGGTGCGAAACGACGCGCTCGCGCACCTCGCCGTCGAGTGGGGGGTCGACGCCGTGGCCACCAACAACGTGCACTACGCCACCCCGGCCGGCTTCCGGCTCGCCACCACGCTGGCCGCCGTGCGGGCGCGCCGGCCCTTGGTCGAGCTCGAGGGCTGGTTGCCGCCCGCCCCGACGGCGTGCCTCCGCTCGGGCGCCGAGCAGGCCCGGCGCTTCGCCCGCTGGCCCGGCGTGGTCGAGCGCGCCGCCGAGCTCGGGCGCGCCTGCGCCTTCGACCTGCGCCTCGTCGCGCCACGCCTGCCCGACTTCCCCGTCCCCGCCGGCATGGACGAGCAGGGCTACCTGCGGCAGCTGGTGATCGAAGGGGCGCTGGCCCGCTACGGCCCACCGGAGTCCGAGCGGGTGCCGGGTGCGTGGAAGCAGATCGAACACGAGCTCGCGGTGATCGGCCAGCTCGGGTTCGCCGGCTACTTCCTCGTGGTGTGGGACATCGCGCAGGTGTGCAAACGGCTCGACATCTACTGCCAGGGTCGTGGCTCGGCAGCCAACTCGGCCGTCTGCTACGCGCTCGGCGTCACCAACGTCGACGCCGTCGATCTCGGGTTGCTCTTCGAGCGATTCCTCTCCCCGGCCCGCGACGGGCCGCCCGACATCGACGTGGACATCGAGTCGGGGCGGCGCGAGGAGGTGATCCAGTACGTCTACGAGCGCTACGGCCGGCGCCACGCGGCGCAGGTGGCCAACGTCATCACGTACCGTCCACGCTCGGCCGTGCGCGACGTGGGCAAGGCGCTCGGGTTCACTCCCGAGCAGGTCGACGCCTGGGCCTCGGGCATCGACGCCGGCTACGGACGCGGCCCGTCGTCGACCGCCGCGGTGCGCGACGCGGCCGCGCCGGCGGGTCCCGGTGGTGGTGGCGGCAGCAGCAGGAGTGGCAGCGGCAGCGGTGGTGGCGGCGGGGTCCCGCCTCTGGTGGCCGAGCTGGCCGCCGAGGTGCTCGACCGCCCTCGGCATCTCGGCATCCATTCGGCCGGCATGGTGCTCTGCGACCGGCCGGTGGTCGAGGTGTGCCCGGTCGAGTGGGGCCGCATGCCCGGGCGCTCCGTGCTGCAGTGGGACAAGGACGATTGCGCGGCTATCGGGCTGGTGAAGTTCGACCTGCTCGGCCTGGGCATGCTCGAAGCGCTGCACCGCATGGTCGACCTGGTGCGCGACTTTCACCGCGTCGAGGTGGACCTCGGCCGGCTGCCTCAGGAGCCCGAGGTCTACGACTTGCTGTGCCGGGCCGACACGGTGGGGGTCTTCCAGGTGGAGAGCCGGGCCCAGATGGGGACGCTGCCCCGGGTCCGGCCGCGCACGTTCTACGACATCGCCATCGAGGTGGCGCTCATCCGGCCCGGCCCCATCCAGGGGCACGCGGTGAACCCCTACATCCGGCGCCGGCGGGGCGAGGAGAAGGTCACCTACCTGCACCCGTTGCTCGAGCCGATCCTCGAGCGCACGCTCGGCGTGCCCCTGTTCCAGGAACAGCTGATGGAGATGGCGGTGGCCATCGCCGGCTTCAGCGCGGCCGACGCCGACGAACTGCGCCAGGCCATGGCGGCCAAACGCTCGGCGGCGCGCATGGAGAAGATGCGGGCACGCCTCTACGACGGCATGGCGGCGCGCGGCGTGACCGGCGCGGTGGCGGACCAGGTCTTCGAGGCGTTGGCCGCGTTCGCCAATTTCGGGTTCCCCGAGTCGCACTCGGTGTCGTTCGCGCATCTCGTCTACTCGTCTGCCTGGATGAAACTGCACTACCCGGCGGCGTTCACCGCCGGGTTGTTGAACTCGCAACCCATGGGCTTCTGGTCGCCCCAGTCGCTGGTGGCCGATGTCCGCCGGCACGGCGTGCGCGTGCGCCGGCCGCACGTGAACCGCTCCGAGGTGGGAGCGGCGCTGGAGGGCTGCGTCACGGACCCGGTGCTGCGGCTCGGGCTGGCGTCGGTGCGCGGGATGGGGGAGACGCCGGCGGCGCGCATCGCGGCTGGACGGCCTTGGCGCGGCGCCGAGGACCTGGTGCGCCGAGCCGGTGTGACCCAGGCCCAGCTCGAGACGCTGGCCGCGGCCGGCGCGCTCGACCCCGAGGGCCCCGACGGTGAGAACCGGGGGACGGCGACCTCCCGACGACGCCTGCTGTGGGCGGCCGGCGCGGCGGCGCAGGGCACGCCCGACCGCCTGCCCGGCGTGGTGCTGGGGGCCGAGGCCCCGCCGCTGCCCGAGCCCAGCCTCTCCGACGCGGTGGGCGACGACCTGTGGGCGCTCGGGCTGGCCCCCGAGCGCACGGCCATGCACCTGGCCCGCGAGCGGCTCGAGGCGATGGGCGTGGCCACGGCGGCGGATCTCGAGGCATACGCCGACGGGGAGCGGGCCATCGTTGCCGGGGTGGTGACGCACCGCCAGCACCCTGAGACGGCGCGCGGCGCCGTCTTCGTCAACCTGGAGGACGAGACCGGCCACGTCAACGTCGTCTTCTCCCGCGGGGCGTGGGCCCGTTGGAAGCACGTGGCCCGCCACACCCCCGTGCTGGTGATCCGCGGCCGGGTGCGCAAGGGCCAGGGGGCGGTCAGCTTCGACGCCGAGCGCGTGGAAGCGCTGGCGGTGGGGGCGTCGGTGCCGGCCAGCCGCGACTTCCGTTGAGGCGACGCGCCCGGACTACCCGACGGCGTCCCAGAAGGCCTACTGCGTCTACGTGGCCCCGGACGAGGACATCCGGGCGCGGCCGGTGGTCACGGCCCGGCACCTTGCGGTCCGGCCTCCTCGGGATCGTCCGGCGTGCCGGGCCGCAAGCCGTGCCTCGGCGTGTACAGCGTCACCAGCCGGGCCACCAGCACGACGAGGAAGATCTGCCCCGTCAGGGCCTCGAGCACGGCGTACGTCCGCGGCAGCCCCGTGGCGGGCGTGAGGTCGCCGTAGCCGACCGTCGCCATGGTGATGAAGCTGAAGTAGGCGAAGTCCGACGGACCGTGATGGCCGGACTGGGCGAAGAACGAGTTCCCCGAGGCCAGCTGCAGCCCGTAGTCGGCGTTGGAGAAGATCAAGCCGATCAACACGTAGATCGACAGCGCGCCCAGGATGGTCTGGGCGGTGACCCGGGTGTGGTGGGCGATGCGCCAGCCGATGGCCCCCGCGCTGGCCACCACGAGGACCGAGATCAACAAGAGGACAGCCCCCTGCGCCTGGTCGCTCCCGGTGAGGGCGACCCCGACCGCCGCCAGCATGACGGCGGCGACGGCGATGCGGACGAGATCGAGGACGCGGCGGGGCACCCGAGACGTGCGGAACGCGAGCAGGACGGTCAGGCCGAGCCACAGCGCACTCACCAACAGCGCGACGTCGCCTTTCCAGCCCACGGTCAGCAGCACGTAGTCGGCGATCAGGAACAGGAAGACCAGGCCGTACGAGTCCGGCGCGACGACGAGCGCCCGCAGGGTGCGCAGGAACGATCCCCGGCGCGGCTGCTCACCCTCCGCGGCCGTCCAACTCGGTTCCACCGGGTCAATCATGGTCACGAACCCGCGCGGGACGGGGGATGTCACCCCGGCCGGCCCGTATGATCGCCACAGGCCTGTACACGAGACCAGGAGGAGCCGTGGTCGACCTGCTGGCGTCGGATCCCGGCGCATGGAACATCTTCTGGTGGATCGTCGTGATCGTCGTCGTCGGCGGGACGGTGCTCTGGGGCATCACGACGTTGCTCTTGCGCGAGGACCGGAACGCACGCGGGGTGCACGGCAACCGCCGGCCACCGTCCTGACGGGTGCGCCGCTGCCGTGAGCGGTCCGGGAGTGGGAGAGACCTGCCTCGGCGTGGTCCTGGACTACGTGTTCGCGCTCGTCGTGCCCAGGGTCACGAGCCTGCTCAGACCACCAGACCTCGGCCGGTGACCAGGGGGAGGTCGAGCGCGGTCACCAGGCCCGCGGGCGACCCGACCACTGCCGGGACGGCGTTGACGAGGCGCATGGCCGTCGCCTTGAGTCCCGCCGTGTTGTGGTCACCGTCGGTGCCCATCAGCTGGAGGTCGAGCGTGTAGACGGGCTCGCCGATGATCTCGACCCGGTAGCAGCCGTGGCCGACCGGTTGCGGCCAGCCGGCTCCGAGATCGTCGTGCAGCCGCGTGACGTGCTCGACGACCACGACCGCCCGGTCGCCGACCATCCCGCGCACCTCGAAGTGCAGCGCGGCCGCGGTGCCCCGCCGGATGGTGCCCGCGGGGATGTCGAAGTCCTCGTGCGCGGGCTCGCGCTCGTACCACTCCTCGATGCCGGTGAGCGTCACGCCCAGGCCGGCTGCGATCTGCCGTACCACGCTGCCCCAGGCCAGTGTGAGCACGCCTGGTGTGAGCAGGAAGGGGACGTCATCGAGCTCCCGGCCGAAGCCCATGATGTCGAACAGCACCATGGGTTGGTTGTAGGTGTTGTAGTTGAGCACCTCGGCGCAGCGCACCTGCTCGATGCGCTCGCTGATGCCCGACAGCACGAGGGGGAGCGCGTCGTTGGCGAATCCGGGATCCACCCCGTTCACGAAGAGCGAGACCCCCGCCTTCTCCGCGGCGGCGATCAGGGGTGCCGCCATGTCGTCGCCCGGCTCGGGGTACTGCAGGAACACCGGGCCCGAGGACACGACGTTCGCCCCGGAAGCGAGCAGGCGCTCCAGGTCGGCCAACGCCTCGAAGATTCGGTCGTCGGCCATAGCCGTGTGCACGACGCAGTCCGGGCGCAGCGCCAGCAGGGCCTCGGCGTCGCTGGTTGCGGCCACGCCGAGCGGCCGCCCCAGGCCGGCTAGCTCGCCGGCGTCGCGGCCCACCTTGTCCGGGTTGGAGACGAACACGCCGACCAGCTCGAGCTCGGGATGGGCGTCGATCCCGACCAGCGTGTGGCGTCCCACGTTGCCGGTGGCCCACTGCACGACGCGGAGTGGCATGGGGGTCTCCTCTCGGTTTGTCTGGTGGTCCGGTGGTCCGGTGGTCCGGTGGTCCGGTGGTCCGGTGCTCAGAGGTCAGGGATGGGCATCTCGAGGTTGGGAGATTGCAGACCTCCGTCGACCCCGAGGATCTTGCCCGTGACGTAGGAGCCGGCGGGGGAGCACAGGTAGAGGACCGCGGCGGCGATGTCCTCGACCTGGCCGAGCCGCCTCAGCGGCGTCGCCCCTTCCATGGCGAGCCGCAGCTCGTCGCTGGACATGACGATGTCGAGGGCTGACGTGGCGGTGGATCCCACACCGATGGCATTGACCCGGATGCGTGGCGCCAGGTCGGCCGCGGCCAGGCGCGTGTACTGCTCGAGCGCTCCCTTGACGGTGCCGTAGGCCAGGTAGCCGCGTCCGCCGACGTGGCCCATCACCGAGGAGATGTTCACGATGGCCCCACCGGCGTGCTCACCCTCGAGCATGCGCGGCACGGCGGCGCGCACCAGGGCATGGCCGGCCGAGACGTTGAACCGGAACGCCTCTTCCATGAACCGGGGCGAGGTGTCGAGGATGGGGCGGGGCATCGTCCCGCCCATGTTGTTGACCAGGATGTCGAGCCGGCCGAACTCGTCGACGGCGGTCTCGGCCAGCGACGCCATCGCCTCGAAGTCGGTGAGATCGGCCGGGACGACCACGGCCCGCCGCCCGGCGGCCTCCACCCGCCCCGCCACCTGGCGCAGCTGGTCCTCGGTCCGCGCCGCCAGCACGACGTCGGCGCCGGCTTCGGCGAGCGCGATCGCGGAGGCCGCGCCGATGCCGCGCCCGGAGGCGGTCACGATGGCGACGTGGTCGGTGACGAGGAACCGGTCGAGGATCATCCGGCGAATGTAGTTGGGAAGGTGCGACGGCGCGCTCCCGTTCAGTCCGGGGACCCTCCGGTCTGGCCAGACTCCATCTCCGCCTTGATGCGTGCCTTCCAGTTCCCGGAGTCCTCGGCGATGGGGAACGGATTGGGCAGGATCTTCTCCTTGATCTCGTCGGGCAGGCTGAGGTCCCCGCCGGTGTGCCCGACGCTGAAGACGCGCTCTGGCCTGGCCCGCCCGACCATGGACTGGAACCAGCGCAGCATGGTGCTGGCCCGGTGGCCGAAACCGTTGAGGAACCCGATGTGGACGAAGAACCAGACGATCCAGCCGAAGAACCCGCTCAGGCGGAGGCCGCGCACGTTCACGATGGCCTTGAAACGCCCGATGGCGGCGGCGCTACCCAGGTCCCGGTATTTGAACGGCGCTGGATCCTGACCATCCAGACGTCGCTTGATCGTGTTGGCGGCGTGCAGGCCGCCCTGGAGCGCCACCTCGCATACGCCGGGCAGGTTGTGCACCGAGGCCATGTCGCCGACTGCGAAGACCTCTGGGTGGCCGGGAAGGGTGAGGTCAGGCTGCACCTCGATCCGTCCGGCCCGGTCGGTTCCCGCCCCCGAGGCCTCGGCCAGGAGGCCGGCCAGCGGCGACGCCTGCACCCCGGCGGCCCAGATCGTCGTCGCGCCGACGAATCGGCCCTTGGTGCCGTCGGCGGCCTCGGTGTCGACCCCGATGGCGTCGACTCCGACCACCCGCAGGCCCATGGCGAGCTCCACCCCCATGCGCTCGAGGTCCCGATGCGCCCGGGCGGCGAGCTCCTCGCCGAAGTTCGACAGGGGCTCCTTGCCCCCGTCGATCAGGACGACGCGGACCGAGGTGGGGTCGATCGTGCGGAAGTCGTCGGCCAGGCTGCGCGCCGCCAGCTCGCGGATCTGCCCGGCCAGCTCCACGCCGGTGGGCCCGGCGCCCACGATGCAGAAAGTCATGAAGAAGCGCTCGAGCACCGGGTCGGTCATGCTCTCGGCGAGCTCCAGTGCGCCGTACACGCGCCGCCGGAGCTCCATGGCGTCATCGATCGTCTTCATGCCGGGCGCCATCAGCGAGAACTCGTCGTGGCCGAAATAGGACTGCCCGGCACCGGCCGCCACGATCAAGCTGTCGTAGGGGTACTCCTGGACCTCGCCGGGCGCGGGCGTGGCGGTGACCACCTTGCGTTCGAGATCGAGCGCGGTCACCGTCCCCAGGACCACGCGCACGTTCTTGTTCTTGCGCAGCATGTGGCGGAGCACGGGCGAGATCTGTCCGGGAGAGAGGATCCCGGTCGCCACCTGGTAGAGGAGCGGTTGGAAGAGATGGTGGTTCCGCCGGTCGATCAGCGTGATCTCGAAGCGCTTCGAGCGGGCCAGGATCCTGGTGGCCGGGAGGCCGCCGAACCCGCCCCCTACGACGACGACCCGATGCGGTGTCGTTGTGCTCACAGGACCTCCGCCCACGAAGTCGTGCGCCTGCGGAGCGGACGGCGTGCCGTCGTCGTCCCGCCCCGATGCCGTGGACCTGTCAGCGACGCTTGACGAAGTCGGACTCGGGGACCGAGCGCCCCTTCTCGCGGCGCAAGAATGCGCCGCGTTCGAGGAGCAGGGTGCGATTGCCCGAAGGTGTGCGCGTGCGGGCCAGGCTGGCGACGCCTGCGCCGGTGCCGATGGATCACGTCGTCGCGCTCGGCCATTGCGGCTCCTCGTCCTCAGTCGGCGATCTCGGGTCCCCTAGGAGGCGGGACCAGCACCCTCGGCCTCGATGAGCCGGCCGACGGCGTCGATCAGCGCCAGGTGCGTGAAGGCCTGAGGGAAATTGCCCAGGTGATCGCCGGTGGTGGCGTCGATCTCCTCGGCGTAGAGCTGCAGTGGGCCGGCGAAGGCGAGCAGTTTCTGGCACAGGGCGCGGGCGCGCTCGCGCTCGCCGATCATGGCCAGGGCCGTGACCAGCCAGAAGGAGCAGATGGTGAAGGTGCCCTCCTTTCCCTCGAAGCCCGTATCGGTGGTGTCGACCTTGTAGCGCAGCACCAGACCGTCCTCGGTGAGCTCGTCGGCGATGGCGAGCACGGTGGCTCGGACGCGCTCGTCGTCGGGAGGGAGGAATTCGAGGATCGGGATCAGCAGCAGCGATGCGTCGAGCTCCTCGTTGCCGTAGTGCTGTCGGAAGCGGCCCCGGGGATCGACGCCTTTGTCGAGGATCTCGTCTCTGAGGTCGTTGGCCGCATTGCGCCACCGCTCGGCCCGCTCGTGGTCACCGCGCGCCCCCGCCAGGTCGGCCCCGCGATCCATAGCCACCCAGCACAGCACCTTGGAGGCCGTGAAGTGCTGCGGATCACCCCGGATCTCCCAGATGCCCTGGTCGGGGTCGCCGGCATGGGCGATGGCGGCGTCGACCAGCTTCCCCAGCCCCTCCCACACCGGCTTGACGATCTGTGACGCGCCTTGGCGAAGGTGGATGTCGACAGCGTCGATGATCATGCCCCAGACGTCGTTCTGGTGCTGGTCCCAGGCGCCGTTCCCGACCCGGACCGGTCGCGAGTTCCGCCAGCCCGACAGGTGGTCGAGCGTTTGCTCCGTCAGGTCCTTGCGTCCGTCGATTCCGTACATGATCTGCAGGGACCAGTCCTGACCCTCCCCGGCGAGCGCTTCGAGGATGAAGGCGAAGTACTCGAGGGCCTCCCAGTCGAATCCGAGCCGGTAGAGCGAGCGCAGCATGAACGACGAGTCACGGATCCAGGTGTAGCGGTAGTCCCAGTTGCGTGCGCCGCCGGGCGTCTCGGGCAGCGACGTCGTCGCCGCCGCCATCACCGCGCCGGTCGGCGCGTAGCTGAGTCCCTTGAGCGTGAGGGCGCTGCGCTCCACGTAGCTGCGCCAGGGATGGTCGGGGAACGCGCCATTGGACAGCCAGTCCCTCCAGTACGTCACCGTGGCGTCGAGCTGGGTCCGGGCCTCCTCGAGATTGGCCGGAGCTCGGCCGGCCCACGACAAGGAGACGTAGGCTGATTCCCCCTTCTCCAGCGTCGAGCGGCCGTAGCAGCGGGCACCGGCTGCGCCGAGGCGGATGGACGAGGTCACGGTCACGACGGGGTCACCCACGGGCGGTCGGACCGTCATGACCTCGTACCCGTCCCCCTCGTAGTCCCACATGCCGGTCTGGACGCCGTACTCGAAGACGGGCACGACGTTGGCGACGACTTCGACGTGACCCTCGATGCAGGTCACCAGCCGCAACAGGGTCCCCGTCGCCGCCGCGTCGCCCGGGGCCCGTCGGTAGTCGGGCCGTCGTGTCCCGTCCTGCACCGGCTCGATGACCATGAGGTCCTCCACGAGGAGCCAGCCGGTCGGGGTGTGCCACGTCGTCTCGAGCACCATCGTCCCGGGGACGTAGCGCCGGTGGTGGGGCACCTGCGTGTTCATGGGCCCGACGCGAAAGTTCCCGGCCGTGCGGTCGAGCAGGGCACCGAAGATGCTCGGCGAGTCGGGCCGCGGGAGACACAGCCACTCCACTGCGCCATTGGGGGCCACGAGGCAGTTGTTCTCGCAGTCCGAGAGGAATCCGTAGTCGGCGATCGGAGGAAAGCTGTCGATCAGAGCGTCTGCCTTCGCGTCGTCGGTCACCGCTTGGATACTAGGGAACCCCAGTCACCCGCTCAACAAGTGTCTTATGCGGATTGTCACAGGCAGTTGAGGTCTGAGAACGGGCACCCTCCGCACTTGGCGCACGCGTCGGCGAGCTCCACGGAACGATGCATTCGTGGCGAGCGTGACGATCGGGTGGCAGCAGGGCAACGCGGTCTTCGCGGCGAGGCCGGTACCTTCGTTGCGGCGATCGCCCCTTCACTCCGGCCGGGCCGCTGGCTATCGTCCACGCATCTCGACATTCCGCCCCGTCCGGGCGGGGAACGGAGCTACCCCATGGCTGAGGAACTGCAGGGCAAGGTGGCCATCGTCACCGGCGGCAACACCGGCATCGGCAAGGCGGTGGTGCTCGCCCTCGCCGCCCAGGGGGCCAAGGTCGTCATTGACTACGTGACGAACAAGGAAGCCGAGGACGAGCTCGAGCGCCAGATTGCTGGCTTGGGCGAGACGGCCGTCGGCGTCCAGGCGGACGTGTCCAAGGTGGACGATCTGCAAGAGCTGGTCGACACGGCCGTGTCCTCCTTCGGAAAGCTCGACGTCATGGTCAACAACGCGGGGATCGAGACGCGGACTTCCGTCCTCGAGACCACCGAGGACCAGTACGAGAAGGTCCTCTCGATCAACCTCAAGAGCGCCTTCTTCGGCACCCAGCTGGCCGCCAAGCAGATGATCGCCCAGGGGAGCGGCGGACGCATCATCAACATGACGTCGGTGCACGAGGACTGGCCGATGCCGGGGAACACTCCGTACTGCCTGTCCAAGGGCGGCATGCGCATGTTGACCCGGACCGCGGGTGTCGAGCTAGCCCCGCACGGCGTCCTCGTGGTCGGGGTCGGCCCCGGTGCGGTGGCCACGCCGATCAACACCCAGACCCTCAACGACCCCGTGGCCCTGGCCAAGCTCAACGCCGCGATCCCGATCGGCCGCATGGCCCAGCCCGAGGAGATCGCCTCGGTGGTCGCGTTCCTGGCGAGTGACGGCGCCAGCTACCTCGCGGCGACCACGATCTTCGCCGACGGCGGCATCATGCAGAGCAGCCCGGGGCTCTAGACGGGGCTCTCGGCATAGAGCACCCGCGCCTCACGTCTCGACCGGCGCCGCCGGAGTGCTCGGCACGTCGTCACCCCCCACCTTGGGCACCGAGAGCCGCTGGCGGAAGACGTGGTAGCCCCACGCCTGGTACACCAGGACGACCGGGAAGAAGATGACGGCGACGACGGTCATCACCTTGAGCGTGTAGGACGGGCTGGCCGTGTTGTTCACGGTCAGGTTGTAGGCGGCGTTGGTGGAGGAGATCATCACCCGGGGGAACAACTCCTGGAACAAGGCCGCGACCGTCCCGCCGATGCCGACAGCTGCAGCGACGAAGGCCCAGCCGTCGGCCTTGGCGCGGGCCAGCCAGGCGGAGGCGATGACGGCCATGAAGGCCAGCGCCTCGATCGGCTTGGGGACGAACCCGGTGCTCAGACCCACGTGGATCCAGGTCATGAACCCGAATGTCACCACGATGGAGGCCACGCCGATCCCCTCGGCTGCTCGCTGGGCCCGCTCGTGCAGCTCGCCGGTCGTCTTGAGGGTGAGGTAGGTGGCGCCCATCATCAACGAGAGCACCAGCAGCGTGACTCCCGACCAGAGCCCGAACGGTGTGAGCAGGTTGAAGAAGTTGCCGGTGTACTCGTGGTGGGCATTGATGGGTAGCCCGTGCAGAAGGTCGGCCAGCGCCACGCCGACGAGCAGCGGGATCAGCGCGCTGCCTATCGTCATGCCCCACTTCCAAGCGGACCGCCAGCGCTCGTCGTCGACCTTGCGCTGGTACTCGAAGGCGACGCCGCGCACGATCAGGGCGAGCAACAGCACGACGAGGGCCAGGTAGAAGGTGGAGAACATGGTGGCATACCAGCCGGGGAACGAGGCGAAGATGACCGCCCCGGCCACGATCAGCCATACCTCGTTCCCGTCCCACACCGGGCCGATGGTGTTGATGAGCACTCGTCGCTCTGTGTCGCTACGACCGATGAACGAGTGCAGCATCCCGACGCCGAAGTCGAACCCCTCGAGGACGAAGAACCCGACCCAGAAGACGACATCGATGATGAACCAGAGATCTCCCAATGTCATGGTGGCCTCCTAGTAGACGAGGGTCGACTCGTCCTCGTCGGACGACTCGTGCTCGGCGGACGAGGGATCGGTGGGGCCCCCTTCAGACGTCACCTTGGCGAGGGGGTCGGCACCGAGGTCACGGCGGCTGAATCGCACCATTAGCCAGGTATCGGCGACCGCCAATACCAAGAAGATGCCGACGAACAGGACGATGGAGATCCAGATCTCGGTGGCGGACACCGACGACGAGACGCCGTCGGCGGTCTTCATGAGGCCCTGGACGATCCAGGGCTGGCGCCCGTTCTCCGTCAGCATCCAGCCGGCCGTGTTCATGAGGAAGGGCGCGATGGCGACCCAGGGTGCTATTCGCAGGAACCATTTGGCGCCGTCGAGGCGACGTCGGTACAGCAGCCATCCGCCCCAGAGGGCAAAGAGGAGGATCACGGTGGCCACGTACGCCATGACGCGCATGGACCAGTACTGGATGAACACGTTCGGCACGTAGTCCCCCGGGCCGTATTCCTTCTGGTATTGCGCGTTGAGCTGATTGAGGCCCAGCACCGTTCCGTCTATGTGGTTGGTGGCCAGGATAGAGAGCAGGTCCGGGATGTTGATGATCTGGGTCGGCGTCTGGTCGTTGTTGCCGCCGCCGATCTGGACCAGCGAGAAGGAGCAGTGGCTGGGACAGGTGTTCCAGAGCGCCTCGGCTGCCGCGATCTTCATGGGCTGGTAGGTCTCCTCGACGACGCCGAGCTCGCTGCCCACGAACATGGCCAGGACGATCGAAGGGAGGAGGACGGCCAGCGAGATGACAGCGGTCTTGTGGAAGGCCTCCACTGCCTGCTTGCGGTGGAGGTGCCACGCGGAGACCGCGAGCATGATGACGCTGGCGGTCACGAGTGCTGCGAGCAGCACGTGGGGGTAGGCCCACAGGAAGACCGGGTTGGTGAAGACGGCCCAGATGTTGTTCAGCTGCGGCTGACCCGTCTGGTGGTTGATCACGTAGCCCACCGGGTGCTGCATCCACGAGTTGGCCGCCATGATGAACGCCGCCGACAACATGGTGCCGGCGGCGACCAACCAGATGGTGACCAGGTGGGCCTTCTTGGACAGCTTGTTCCATCCGAAGACCCAGATCCCGAGGAAGGTCGACTCCAAGAAGAAGGCGACCAGCCCCTCCATGGCCAGTGGCCCGCCGAACACGTTGCCGACCAGTCGCGAGTAGGCAGACCAGTTCATGCCGAACTCGAACTCCTGGATGAGACCGGTCACCACGCCGACCGCCACGTTGATGAGGAGGAGGGCGCCGAAGAACCGGGCCAGCTTGCGGTAGGTCTCGTCTCCGTTGCGGTACCACGCCGTCTGCAGCAGTGCGACCAGGAAGGCCAGTCCGATCGTCACCGGGACGAACAGGAAGTGGTAGATGCTCGTCAGTGCGAACTGCCAGCGGGCCAGGTCGAGGTTCACGGTCGGTCGCTCCCTTCGTTGACGGATGGATCGGACGTTCCCGAGCGCTCCTTCCGGGCGAGCCCGGCGGGGTCGTCCATGCGCTCCTCCCACCAGAGGCCGGCGTAGCGGCCGCCGACGTTGAGCAGCTCGGCGTGCGTGCCGCGCTCGGTCACCGCGCCGGCCTCGAGCACGACGATCTCGTCCACCTGCTCCAGCCCGGCCAAGCGGTGGGTGATGAGGAGCGTGGCACGCCCCTCGGTGAGGCGGAGGAGATCGGCGGTGAGCGAGTCGGCGGCGGGGGGGTCGAGGTGCTCGGTGGGCTCGTCGAGGACGAGGACGGGGAAGTCGGCCAGCAGGGCGCGGGCGACCGCCACTCGCTGACGTTGCCCGCCCGAGAGCCGTGACCCGTGGGCGCCCACGCGAGTCGCCAGCCCGTCGGGCAGCCCGGCCAGCCAGTCGGCGAGTCCGACCCGGGCGAGGACGCGGCGCAGTTCGTCGTCGGTGGCGTCGCGCCGGCCCACGCGCAGGTTCTCGGCCAGCGTGGTGTCGAACAGGTGGGGGTCCTGCTCGACCAGCCCCACCACGTGGCGCACGTCGTCCGCCGCGAGGCGCTCGAGCGGCTGGCCGTCGAGGGTGGCCTCGCCGGCGTCGATGGGGAGGAAGCGCACCAGGAGGTCGGCCAGGGTGGTCTTGCCCCCGCCGCTCGGGCCGACGAGGGCCACCCGGCGCCCCGGCGCCAGCGTGAGGTCCACGCCCCGGAGCGCGGCGCGCCCGGCGCCGGGATGTGATGCCCACACGCCGTGCAGGGCCAGGGTGTGGGGGCCGCCGCCGAGGCGGACCGGTGCTAGGGGTTCGGGCACCGCCGGGCCGGCGTCGACCAGCTCGAAGACGCGTCCGGCCGCCACGCGCGAGCGCTGCAGCGCCTGGGTGGCCGCCGGCAGCGGCGACACCAGCTCGAACGCCGCCAGGGGCACCAGGGCCAGTACCCCGAGCAGCGCACCGTTGAGCGAGCCGGCATTCGCCGCACGGACGCCGAGCGTGAGCGCCCCCCAGCAGGCCAGCCCGGCCAGAGCCGTGGTCAGGGCGAGGCCGACGCCGGTCGTCGACGCCCCTCGACGGGCGATGCCGCGCAGGCGCCGGTCGGCTGCGGCCACGCGATCGAGCTGCCCGGAGGCCGCACCCATGACCACGAGCTCGGGTGCCCCCTCGATCAGGTCGACGACGCCGGCTGCCAGGTCGCCGCGGGCCGGGGCCTGGCGCGACTCGGTCCGGGAGGCCAGCCGTCCGGTCAGCCACGGCACCACGGTGGCCGAGAGCAGCAGCGCGACGAGCAGGACGAGTCCGGCCTGCGGGAGGAACCACCACAGCATGCCGACGGTGGCGGTACCGACCAGGGCGGCCACCATGTAGGGCTGCAGCACCCGCAGCACCACGTCCTGGAGCGAGTCCACGTCGTCGACCACACGGGCCACCAGGTCACCACGCCGGAACCCGGGCAGTCCGGCGGGCGCGATCGCCTCGAGCCCGTGGTACACGCGGACCCGCAGGTCGGCCAGCGCCCGCAACGCCGCGTCGTGGCCGACCAGGCGTTCGCCGTAGCGCAGGAAGCCGCGCGAGAGGCCGAAGAACTGCACGCCCACGATGGCCAGCGTGAGCGACGCCTCGGACGGGTGCTGCGAGGCCCGGGCCAGCAACCACGCCGATGTGCCGAGGAGGGCGATGGAGGCGCCGATGGCTCCGGCCCCGAGCAGCGAGGCCTGGGCCAGGCGGCGGCGGGCCACGGCCGCGAGGCCGAGCGTGCGGGCGATGCCGGCGAGCGGGTCGCCGGTGCTCATGCCGCCAGGACCGGTGCGGGGAGTTCGACCACCCGGTCGGCCAGTGCGGCCAGTGCGGGCCGGTGGGCGACGATCACGGCGGTACGCCCGGTGACCAGGCGCCGGATGGCCACCAGGACGTCGGCCTCCGTCCGTGCGTCGAGGCTGGCGGTCGGCTCGTCGAGCAGGAGCAAGGGGGCGTCGCGCACGAAGGCGCGGGCAAGCGAGAGGCGCTGGCGCTCGCCGGCGGAGAGGCCGGCGCCCCCCTCGCCGAGCAGCGTGCCCGATCCGTGGGGCAGCCGGCGCACCACCTCGGCCAGCCCCGACGCCTCGAGTGCCGCTTCGACCTCGGCGTCGGTGGCGTCGGGCCGACCCAGGCGCACGTTGTCGGCCACCGAGCGGGCGAAGAGGTGCGGGCGCTGCGGCACCCAGGCGATCTGCCGCCGCCACTCCTCCAGGTCGAGGTCCGCCAGGTCGACGCCTCCCAGCGTCACGCTCCCCGCGTCGGGCCGACGCAGGCCCAGGAGCACGGCCAGGAGCGTCGACTTGCCGCACCCGCTCGGGCCCGTCACGGCGACGGCTTCACCGGGCGCCACCATGAGGTCGGCGTCTCGCACGGCCGGCAGGCTGCGCCCTGGGTAGCGCACGTCCAGCCCTTCGACCCGGATGGCGCTGCCCCGTGCCCTCGACGAGCCGCCCGCCGGCGCCGCGCCCGGCTCCTCCAGCACGGCGAAGAGCTCCTCCGCCGCCCTCATGCCGTCGGCGCTGGCGTGGTAGTGCAGGCCGAGGGCCCGCAGCGGCAGGTAGGCCTCCGGCGCGAGCACCAGGACGAACAACGCGTCCTGGAAGGTCATGTTCCCGCCCAGGAGCCGCAGGCCGACAGCGACGGCCACCAGGGCGACCGACACGGTGGCGAGCAGCTCCAGGATCAGCGACGACAGGAAGGTGAGGCGCAGCGTGGCCATGGTGGCCGTCCGGTAGCGGTCGGTGACCTCCGCGATGGCCCGCGCCTGGGCCTTGGCGCGCCCGAAGACCTTGAGCGTCGGCAGCCCCGAGACGATGTCGAGGAAGTGGCCGGCCAGGCGCTGCAGGGAGCGCATGCGGGCCGCGGTGCGGTCACGGGTGGTGGCGCCCACCATGGCCATGAAGAGCGGGATGAGGGGCAGGCTGACCGCGATCAGCACCGCGCTCACCCAGTCCGCCCCGGCCACCACGGCCACCACGGTGACCGGCACGATCACGGCCAGGAAGAGCTGGGGCAGATACCGGGCGAAGTAGCCGTCCAGCGCGTCCAGTCCGGTCGTGAGGAGCACGCTGAGCTTCCCGGTCTCGTGCTGTTCGAGCCCGGCCGGCCCGAGCGCCGCCACGTGCTCGACGGCGGCACGGCGCAGCTCGGACTTGGCCGAGGCCGAGGCACGCGCCGAGGCCCGCTCCGCCGCCCAGGCCAGCCCGGCACGGGCGGCGATGACGCCGAGCAGCGCGACGAGGGCCCCGCGCAACGAGCCGAGCGACCGGTGGTGCACGAAGGCGCCGGCGACCACGAGCGCGATGAGCCAGGCCTGGGCGATGACCAGGAGCGCGGTGACACCGCCGACGAGGACCGACAGCGCCAGGAAGCGGCGTGTCGAGCGTGCAGAGTCGAGCAGGCGCGGATCGAGCGGCCCACCGGCACGGCCAGACGCGAGGCCAGGGCCATCGCCCCTGGTCGCATGCCCTGCCTGGTCCATGCCGTCCCTTCTAGTACGCCGCGGCCCGCGAGGCGCGGAGCACCCTTGGCTCCTGCACCGGGCATCGTGACGCCGGTTCCGGGGGCCGACCAGGGGCCTTGGTCCCGAGACCGCGTGCCTCGACGTCGAGTACCGGTGCGCACCAGGATGGCGGTCTTCAGCGTGGTCGTCGTCGACCGTCCCGTACTGGCGCGCCGGTCGCCACCGCGAGCTTCGTGCGAATCGTTCCCGGCGATCTCCACGGTGGGTCTCATCGGGATCGGGACCTATGCTCGGACGCAGTCATGTCCACGACCGCCGATCGGACGTACGCGACCACGGTCGGGAGCCAGCCGGTGGAGCTGCCCCTCGTCGCGCTCTCCGACGAGCTGACGATCGCCCTGCTCATCTGCGTCGACATGGGCGTCGCCTTCGCCGAGACCGCCGGCCGCGAGCTCGCCGAGCTCATGCGCCCGGCGGAGCCCGAGATCGTGGTGTCCGTCGCCACCATGGGGATCCCCCTGGCCATCGAGTCCAGCCGGTCCCTCGGTCTCGACGACTACGCGATCCTCCACAAGACGCCGAAGACCCACCTGGGCGAGACGTGGTCCGAGCCGGTGTACTCCATCACGACCGACAAGCCCCAGCGGCTCCGCATGGACCCGGCGCGTGTGGTGGCGGTGCGGGGCCGGAGGGTGGCCGTGGTCGACGACGTGATCTCGACTGGCGCCTCGCTGTCCTCGGCGCTCCGCCTGGTGCGCCGCATGGACGCCGACCCCGTCGTCATCGGCACTCTGATGACCGAGGGTGGAGGGTGGAAGGAGGCGCTCGGCGAGGACGCGGCCCTGGTCCGCGCACTCGGGGCGATGCCCTTGTTCCACCCCGACGGCCAGGGTGGCTTGGTCGAGGACTGGGGCTGAGGCACCGACGGCGGCTCAGGTGGCCGCCAGGAGGTGCTCGTCGCGGAGCAGCTCCTGCTGGGCGTCGCCCTCCTGGCGCACCTTGCCCCAGGCCAGCGCCAGGTACACCAGGCCCCCGACGCCCATCCCGAGGAAGATGCTGAAGTCAGCTCCTTGTTGGTGAGAGCTCAACGGGTTCAGCCAGTGGGGCAAGAACGTGGCCGAGAGGCCCGACAATGCCGCCAGCATCCCCAGGATCTGGGCCGCCCACGCCGGCCAGTAGATGCCCCCTCTGTTCCAGTACAGCGAGCCGCGTCCGGTGTCCTGCAGTTCGCTCGGGACGTAGCGGCAACGGCGGAGGGCCCAGTCGACGAGGTAGATGGCGCACCACGGCGCGATCCAGACGATCACCGCGTCGACGAAGTCCTGGAGGTAGGTGGTGAACGACGAGCTGAAGATGGCGTACATGGTGACGCCGAATGCGATGACACAGTCGATCAGTACAGCCTGATAGCGCTCGACGGGGGCGCCGACCGCCTGCAACGTGACGCCGGACGAGTACATGTCGAGGCTGTTGACGCCGAAGAGCTGCACGATGCTGAAGGCGAGGAACACGACGACGAACCAGGCCGGGATGGCGTGCTGGTGGGCGAAGGGAAGGAGACCCCCCGAGCCCGTTCCGATGTTGGCGATGAACGTCCCCACCACGGCACCGAGCGTCATGATCAGGATCTCCGGTACCGCCGTCCCTATGAAGACCCATCCCAAGATGGCCTTCTTCGAGGCGTTGGTGGGGCAGTAGCGCGTGTAGTCGTTCCCGCACTCGGTCCAGCCCAGCCCGCTCAGCGCAATGGTGAACGCCAGGCCGGCCATGTAGGTCTGCCAGCCTGCGCCGTGGGGCACGCCGTTGAGTGATGCGTGGGGGATGGCGAAGCCCAGCATGATGGCGAAGAGGATGACGAAGGGGACGATGAGGGCGCGCAGCGTCTTGAGGATGGCCGCGTGCCCCAGCACGGGAAGGATCCCTTGGACCAGCACGGCCGCCACGACGAGCATCACCTTGGCCGGGCTCCCGGGGTTGAAGCCCGCCTTGACGAGCAGCACGAGGGCCGCACCGACGATCAGGATGAGCCCTTCGACCTCGAACCCGATCTGGGTGAGCCAGTTGAAAAAGGAGATCGGGCGTGAGCCGTTCGGTCCGAAGGGGGCCCGGTTGATGGCGAAGACGGCCGTTCCTGTGTTCGGCCCCTGCAGGGAGCACAGGCCGAGCAGGAGGTACGACAGGTTGCCGAGGATGATGATCGACAAGGCCTGCGCGAACGTGAACCCGAACGTCATGAGGATGGCGCCGTAAATGAAGTACTCGATCTGCACGCTGGCGCCGGCCCACATGGCCCCGACGTCCCGGGGCATCGCCCAACGCTCGCTCTCGGGGATGAAGTCGATCCCGTGCTGCTCGACGTGCAGCACGACCTTCGTCTCGGGGTCGTGGATTACCGCGAGGTCCTCGGCGTAGTCGTCGACCTTCGCCATCGGCAGTGCCTCCCTCGTCGCTCGCCTCCGCGACCCCACCTGGCTGTCCGGCACCCATCGCTGGCGAGCGACCCGCGTGTGTCGGCCCTCACAATTGTGTGGGCGCGACCGGCGGTCAAGTGGAACCCGGTGAACGGCGCGTGAACCTCGGGGCGCCGTCGGGGTGACTCAGTCCTCGAGCTGCCCGCGCATGTACGCCACGGCCTGGTCCTGCATCGCCCGCGCCTGCCGCTCGACGAATCGCTCGACCACGGGCCCGGCGCCGAAGACCTTCACCCGGGCCTCGAGGGCGAAGCACTCGACCAACTCGGGACCGTCGTGGGCCAGCGTGATCGACCCTGCGATCTCGGTCTTGTCCGCCATGGTCCCGGGCGTCATGGTGAAGGTCGTCTCGGAGCGTGCCGGGTCGAACCTGCTCACCTCCGTGGTGGTGACCTCCTCGCCGAAGAGCTTGCGCACGGGCCCGGGCATCGGGGGGCGCTGACCGTAGCGCAGGGTCCGGACCAAACCTCCGGTCAGGTCGCCCTCCTGGGACACGACTTCGGCTGAGGTCGACCCGAGCGCCTCCAGATGCATGCGGACGGTGAACTCGGGGTCGTAGTAGAGCGCCCAGAAATCGTCCGGCGTGCATCGCCACCGGTAGTCGAGCGTCAGCTTCATCGTGGACGATCTGTCACCGGCCGGTGCCGAGTCACTGCACCAGGTCGATCAGCATGTGGTGGCCGAGATCTCCGACGAGGTCGATGATGACGTGCATCGACGCGATGCGCCAGGTCCCCTCCGCGAGCTCGTAGGTGTGCCGGTAGCGGCCTGCGATGACTGGCTGGAGCGCGAGCGACCCGGGGACGGCCTGCAGGACCGTGAAGTAGGAGCGGCTGGCCGCCGTGGTGCCGTCGGCCCCCGGCTCGACGATCACGTTCGTCATGACGTGCTTGGTGCGCGGCGTCCCGTCCTCGTAGCGACGGGTGGTGCGCGTGTAGAGCGCCTCGATGTCGTCCCGCCCTGACACCGAATCGCCGAACCCCTCGAAGCTCATGGTGGCGTGCGCCAGCAGGTCGCCCACGCCGGCGAAGTCCCCGGCGTCGATGCGCTCGGCGTAGGTGTGGACGAGGTTGGTCACCGACTCGGCCGGCGTCAGCTGCACGGCTCCGATTGTGGCACCCCCCGCCGCGGGCCGCCGCGGGCCGCGGCGGACCTCAGTGCCCCAGCAGCGGGCCCATGACGCGGGCCAGGCGGCTGGGCCGCCCGCAGCGCGTCTCGCTCCGGTCGGCCGCCTGCATGGTCCACAGCCCCGCGTTCACGCCGAGCCAGCGCAGGGGCTCGGGCTCCCAGCGGGGCGAGCGGTGACCCACCCATGGCAGGCTGGTCAGTGGCGAGTCGTTGCCGGTGATCAGGTCGGCCAGGGTGCGCCCCGCCAGGTTCGTCGTCGCCACCCCGTCGCCCACGTACCCGCCGGCCCAGGCCAGCCCGGTGCTCCGGTCGTAGCCGACGGACGCGTGCCAGTCGCGCGGGACCCCGAGCGGTCCGCCCCAGGCATGGGTGAACCGGGCCTCCGCGAGTGCGGGGAAGAGCTCGGTGAGGGTGTGGCGCAAGAGGCTGTGCACCTCGGGAGCCCGGTCGAAGGAGGGGCGGATGGTCGAGCCGTAGTGGTACGGCGCCCCGCGGCCCCCGAACGCGATGCGGCCGTCGGCCGTGCGTTGCCCGTAGATGATCATGTGGCGGTGGTCGGCGAAGGCGGCCCGGCCGCCGAGCCCCGCTCCGGCCCAGAAGTCGTCCCCCAGGGGCTCGGTGGCGACCATGAGCGAGTACACGGGCACCATGACGCGCCCGAGCCCCGGCAGGGTGGGCGTCCAGCCCTCGATGGCGCGCACGACGACGTCGGCCGTCACGGTGCCCCCGTTGGTGACCACCGACGGACGCGGCCCCGACCGGATCTCCTGCGCCGCCGAATGCTCGAAGATCCGCACGCCTCGGCGCTCGACGGCGTCGGCCAGGCCGCGTGCGAGCAGCGCCGGCTGCACCACGGCACAGTGCGGGGAGAACGTGGCCCCGAGGACGCCGGTGGCGCCCACCAACTCCGCCGCCTCCATCGGACCGAGCCAGCGCTGGTCCTCCTCGCCGAACCCGAGCTGCCGAGCCTCGTCGATCTCGGCCAAGGCGCGGGCGCGCTGGGGCTCGCTGCGGGCCAGGCGGACCCACCCACCCTTCACGAAATCGCAGTCGATGCCCTCGGCGGCCGCGGCCGACCCGACGACGTCCACCGTGTCTTCCATGGCGCGCCGCATGGCGCGCATGGCGTCGATCCCGTGTCGTCGAGCCAGGGCGGCGTCGGAGGCGGGGAACAGCGCCGAGCACCAGCCGCCGTTGCGGCCCGACGCGCCGAAGGCGGCCACCTCGCGCTCGAGCACCACCACCCGCAGCGAGGGGTCGGCGCACACGAGCGAGTGGGCCGTCCACAGGCCGGTGAACCCCGCACCAACGACGCACACGTCGACATCGAGGTCCTCGGTCAGCGCGGGACGAGGTGTCAGGGGTGTCGGGACGGCCCCCCACCACAGGGAGAGCCGCTGGTAGCCGGAGGCCCGTCCTTCGGCCGAGGTCACATCCTCCGCCACGCCTCGCTCAGCACCTCGCGCAGCGTGGACGCCATGAAGTCGATCTCCTCCTCGCCGCAGATGAGCGGCGGCGAGAGCTGCACCACCGGGTCACCCCGGTCGTCGGCGCGGCAGATGAGGCCCGCCTCGAACAGCGCCCCTGACAGGAAGCCGCGGAGGAGGCGCTCGGATTCATCGTCGTTGAAGGACTCGCGTGTCTCCTTGTCCTTCACCAGCTCGATCCCGTAGAAGAACCCCGCGCCCCGCACGTCGCCGACGATGGGCAGGTCGTGGAGGGAATCGAGCGCGCTGCGGAAGGCGCCTTCCGTCGCCTGCACGTGCTCGAGGATCCGCTCGCTCTCGAACACGTCGAGGTTGGCCATGGCGACGGCGCAGCTCACCGGGTGGCCCGCGAAGGTGAACCCGTGCAGGAACGACGTGCCGACCTCGAGGAAGGGCTCCATCACCCGGTCCGAGGCGATCATGGCGCCCAGTGGGGCGTAGCCCGAGGTCAGTCCCTTGGCGACGGTGACGATGTCGGGCTGGTAGCCGTAACGGATCGCGCCGAACCATTGGCCGAGCCGGCCGAAGGCGCAGATGACCTCGTCGGACACGAGGAGGACGTCGTGGCGGTCGCAGATCGCGCGCACACGTTCGAAGTACCCGGGCGGCGGCGGGAAGCACCCGCCGGCGTTCTGCACCGGCTCGAGGAACACGGCCGCGACGGTGTCGGACCCTTCGCGCTCGATGGCGCGCTCGATCTCGTCGGCCGCCCACTGGCCGAAGGCCGCCTCGTCGTCGGAGTCGACCGGGGCCCGGTAGAAGTTCGTGTTCGGCACCTTGATGGTGCCCGGCACGAGCGGCTCGAACGGCGTGCGCAGGTCGGGGATGCCGGTGATGGAGAGGGCGCCCATGGTCGTGCCGTGGTAGGCGATGGCCCGGCTGACCACCTTTGTCTTCTGCGGTTGCCCGCGGAGGCGGAAGTACTGACGGGCCACCTTCCAGGCCGACTCGACGGCCTCGGAGCCGCCGGTGGTGAAGAAGACGCGGTTGAGGTCGCCCGGGGCGTAGCTCGCCACCCGCTCGGCCAGCTCGATGGCGCGCGGGTGGGCGTATGTCCACAGCGGGAAGTAGGCGAGGGTCTCCGCCTGCTTGGCGCCCGCCTGGGCCAGCTCGGTGCGCCCGTGGCCGATCTGCGAGGTGAAGAGCCCGGCCAGGCCGTCGAGGTATCGCTTGCCGTACTGGTCCCAGACGTAGGCACCCTCACCGCGCACGATGACGGGCACTTCGTGGTCGGCGTAGGACCCCATCCGGCTGAAGTGCATCCACAGGTGGCGTGCCGCTTGCGCGCTCAGGTGCGGTGTCTCGGTCTGCTTGGTCGTCATCGGTCCTCCGATGGATGGATGCGGGCACGCGGCACGTGCCCGGCGGTTGTGACGGAGCGGCTCATCGCGTGCCCCACGTGTAGGTCTGCTTGGCCAGCTTCAGGTACAGGAAGGTCTCGGTCGACCGCACGCCCGGGATCGAGCGCACGGAGTCGTTGAGCACGTGCAACAGCCGCTCGTCGTTTTCGCACACGATCTCGGCGAGGATGTCGAACGAGCCGGCGCACATCACGACATAGGCCACCTCGTCGAGCGCCGTGAGCTTCTCGGCCACCTGCCGCACGTCGCCCTCGACGGAGACCCCGATCATGGCCTGGCGGGTGAAGCCCAGCTGCAAGGGGTCGGTGACGGCGACGATCTGCATGATCCCCGACTCGCGCAGGCGCTGGACCCGGCGCCGGACCGCGGCCTCCGACAAGCCGACCTCCTCCGCGATGGCCCCGTAGGGTTGTCGCCCGTCGCGCTGGAGCGCCTCGATGATGGCCCGGTTCGGCGCGTCGAGCAGGGAGCTCAACGTCTGCCCCGTGTCGCCCGGCAGGCCGCCCGGCGTCGGGGGCCTCTGGCCGTCGGCCATCGGTCTACCTCGCTTCGCTCGTTTCGCTCATCGACTCGTCGTGACACCTGCCACCCGGTGCCGTCCATACCCCGTCACCCCGTCACCCCGTCATCCGTCACGCCGTCACCCCGTCACGCCGCGAGCCGGTCGTGGCCCCGACGGTCCCGGAGCGACCGGGTGTGGCAGGGATGTGCAGAATTGTGACACTTTGCAGCTTCCAGTCAAGCAGATCCGTCACATGAGGGTTCCAAACCTGCGGAATCGCTTGCCCGTGCCGGCACCGCCTGTGATCCTGGAGGCAGCAGGTCGAGAAGGGAGCGCCGATGCGCACGCTGCAGAATTTCGTCGGGGGGGCCTCCTGCGCCGCCGAGGACGGTCCGACGGCACCCATCGTGGATCCGAGCACCGGCGAGCCGTTCGCCGAGGCGCCGGTCTCGGGCCGGGCGGACGTCGACCGGGCTGTCCGGGTGGCCGCCGAGGCCTTCACGTCGTGGCGTCGGACGACGCCGTCCGAACGCAGCCTGGCCCTCCTCCGTATCGCCGACGCCCTCGAGGCGCGGGCCGAGGATCTGGTCCGCGCCGAATGTGAGAACACCGGGAAGCCGTTCCAGCTGACCATGGACGAGGAGATCCCGCCCATGATCGACCAGATCCGTTTCTTTGCCGGCGCCGCCCGGCACCTCCAGGGGCTGGCCAGCGCCGAGTACATGGCCGGGCACACGTCGTCCATCAGGCGCGAGCCGGTGGGCGTGTGCGCCGCCGTGACGCCGTGGAACTACCCCATGATGATGGCGTTGTGGAAGTGGGCCCCGGCGATCGCCGCCGGGAACACGCTGGTCCTGAAGCCTTCCGACACCACGCCCGTGTCCAGCCTCCTGATGGCCGAGATCATGGCCGAATTCCTGCCCGCCGGCGTCTTCAACGTCGTCTGCGGAGACCGCGACACGGGGCGTGCGCTGGTCGAACACGACACGCCGGCCATGGTGTCGGTCACCGGGTCGGTGCGGGCCGGGATGGAGGTGGCCGCGTCGGCCGCCCCCACCCTCAAGCGGGTGCACCTCGAGCTCGGCGGCAAGGCGCCCGTCATCGTGTTCGACGATGCCGACGTGGCGGCCGCGGCCGAGGGGATCGCCGGCGCCGGCTATTTCAACGCCGGCCAGGACTGCACGGCTGCAACCCGGGTTCTGGCCGGGCCCAGGGTGCACGGCGACTTCCTGGCCGCCCTGGTCGAGCAGGCCCGGGGAACGACCGTCGGCGGCACCGACAATGCCGAGGCGGACTTCGGGCCTCTGAACAACGCCGACCAGCTCGATCGGGTGCGCGGCTTCCTCGAGCGGGTGCCGGCACACGCCTCGGTGGCCACCGGCGGGTCCCCGGTGGGGGATCGGGGCTACTGCTTCGCCCCCACGGTGGTGGACGGCCTACGCCAGGACGACGAGCTGATCCAGTCGGAGGTCTTCGGCCCGGTGATCACCGTGCAGCAGTTCAGCGACGAGGCCGAAGCCTTGGCCTGGGCCAACGACGTGCAGTACGGCTTGGCCTCGTCGGTGTGGACCCGAGACCACGGCCGGGCCATGCGCATGGCCCGGGACCTCGACTTCGGCTGCGTGTGGATCAACACGCACATCCCGCTGGTCGCCGAGATGCCACACGGCGGGTTCAAGCGCTCGGGGTACGGCAAGGACCTGTCGGCCTACGGGTTCGAGGACTACACGCGCATCAAGCACGTCATGAGCAACATCGAGGAGTGAGCATGATCATCGGCGTTCCCAGTGAAGTGAAGGCGGACGAGTACCGCGTAGCGCTGACGCCCGCAGGCGTCCGGGAGCTGGTGTCCGCCGGTCACACGGTGCTCGTCGAGAAGGGCGCGGGCGAAGGCTCCTCGATGCCCGACGAGCAGTTCGTCCGCACCGGTGCGAAGATCGTCAACGAGGTCGACGAGGTGTGGGCCACGGCCGACCTCGTGTGCAAGGTGAAGGAACCCATCGCTGAGGAGTACCCGAAGCTCGGCGCGCGACGGGACCAGGTCCTGTTCACCTACCTGCACCTGGCGGCCTCCCGGGAGTGCACCGACGCCCTGGTCGCCGCCGGCAACGTGGCCATCGCATACGAGACGGTGCGACTCGAGGACAACGCGCTCCCGCTGCTCGCCCCCATGAGCGAGGTGGCCGGCCGCATGGCACCGCTGATGGGCACCCACCACCTGATGCGGCCCGGCGGGGGCCGCGGCGTGCTGGTCTGCGGCGTGCCGGGCGTGCGTTGCGCCCGTGTCGTGATCCTCGGCGCCGGCGTGGCCGGCTTCGCCGCCGCCACATTGGCGGTGGGCATGCATTCGGAGGTGTTCGTCCTCGACCGCAACCTCGACCGCCTGCGCACGGTGGACCACCACTTCCGCGGGGCGCTCGAGACGGTTGCCTCGTCCGAACACGCCATCGAGGAGGTGTGCCTCGACGCCGACATCGTGATCGGGGCCGTCCTCGTCGTCGGGGCCCGCGCGCCGCGGCTCGTCTCCGACGACCTGGTGAGCCGGATGCGTCCGGGGTCGGTCCTCGTCGACATCTCGGTGGACCAGGGCGGGTGCTTCGAGTCGACCCGTCCGACCACCCACTCGGACCCCACCTTCGAGGTCGCCGGGTCCATCTTCTACTGCGTGGCCAACATGCCGGGCGCCGTGCCCCATACCTCGACCCACGCGCTGGCCAACGCCACGCTGCCGTACATGTTGAGCATCGCCAACCACGGGTGGGAAGCGGCCGTGCGCTCGAACCCCGCCCTGGCCGAGGGCGTCAACGTGGTCGGCGGCAAGGTGGTCTACGAGCCGGTGGCCGAGGCCCACGACATGGCGTACACCCCGCTGGCCAAGTTGCTCGACTGACCGTCGGGTCGCGGCCCGGCGCTGCGCCGGGCCGGCTGGCCGGGGTGCGCCGGCCCGCCGCGAAATCGGCCCAATCTGAGTGTGAGGGCCTTGAGCTGGGGATTCACAATGTCACATCGGGTGGACCACTCTCTGGGGCTGGGTGTTCGGGCTGTCTACGCGATGCCGGGCATTCCGTTCCCCGCCCTCGGCGCCACGGCGCGGCAGACTGGGAGCATGTCGGACCAGCCGGCGTCCGAGCCGCCGCCGCAGGTGCCCGCAGCCACGCCGTCGGAGCGTGTGGCCGACGCCGACCGTGACCGCACGGTGGTGCTGCTGCGCGAGCACGTCGTGGCCGGCCGGCTGACGCTCGACGAGTTCTCCGAGCGGATGGGGGCGGCGCTCGAGGCCAGGACGCGCGCCGAGCTCGATGACGCGCTGCGGGATCTCCCCACGGACGCCTTCGAAGCCGTGGTCCCCGCGGCGCCGGGCTCCGCGTCGCGTTCCCACGTGGCCGTCATGAGCGGCCACGTGACGAAGGGAAGGTGGCGCCTCGGCCGCCGGACCAGGGCCGTTGCGGTGATGGGCGGCTGCACCCTCGATCTTCGCCAGGCCGAGATCGAGGGTCCCGAGGTCGAGATCGTCGCCACGGCATTCTGGGGCGGGATCGAGATCATCGTCCCCGAGGGCTTCGACGTCGACCTGCGGGGGTTCTCGTTCATGGGGGGCCGGAGCCTCCGGCTGCGTGACGTCCCCATCGTGCCGGGCTCACCGCGCATCGTGGTGCGGGCCTACTCGGTCATGGCGGGCATCGAAGTGAAGAGCCGGCCCTACCGATCCTCGAGCGGGCGCGCCGCACGGCGACTGCGCGCCGCCATGGACGCGGCGGCGGCGGGAGACTCGCCCCGGATCCTCTCGGGCAACCCGGGCACTCCGGGGATCCCGGGCACTCCGGGATCCCGGGCACGACGCACCCGGGGACCACACGGTCACGATGCTGTTCTGCGACATGGTCGGCTACGCCCGCATGACCGACCAGGTCGGCGACCAGGCCTCACACCGCATCCTCCAGGAGTACCACCGGATCGTGCGCGACGTCCTGTCCCGGCACGGCGGCCGCGAGATCTCCGTCCAGGGGGACGGGTTCATGGTGGCCTTCGGGGGGGTGGCTCGCTCGCTACGGTGCGCGGTGAACGTCCAGCGGGCCCTCCGGGCGCACGTCCCTGCCGGGGGTGACGGGCCCATCGCCGTGCACATCGGCATCCACACCGGCGATGCCCTGGCGACGGGGGACGACCTCCTGGGCCGCACCGTGATCGTGGCCAGCCGGCTGGCCGATGTCGCGGGTCCCGGCGAGATCCTCGTCTCGTCGGTCTCCGAGCAGCTCGTGCAGGGTTCCGGAGAGTTCTCGTTCGGCGCGCGTCGTGAAGAGCCGCTCAAGGGGATCGCCACCGCGCAACCGTGCGCGCCGTTGCGCTGGGACTGAGTTGCCGGGGCGCTCGCAGCGCCGCCAGCCATACGAACGTTTCACGTGGAGCCGGCCGAGCGTTCCACGTGAAGCGGAAGGCCAGGTCATCGCGCCGATCGGACTCACACTGCTCCCGACGAGGTCATGGCATGAAACAGCGCGATGTCCGGCCTGGTGCGCGCCTGGACGTCGGTCCACACACGGTGCGAGACCGGGACCGCGAACTGGGCCAGCTCCGCTGTTCTGGACCACTTCATGCGTGAGAGGTCGGTGCACGGCCGGCCCTGTCGGGTGGGGGCGCGCCGAGCAATGACGTGCCTATGATGTCGGCCTTCTGACGCACCGTCAGATCCGGCGCGCCCGGGCCGACCTGGAGGAGCGATGGACTTCGAATTCTCGCCGGAGCAGTTGGCCTTCGTGAAGGAGGTCGAGAGCTTCCTCGACGCCAACGACGACCCAGAGGTGTTCGACGTCACCCGGGAGAACATGGCCCAGGTGGTCGACACCCCCCGGCGCCGCGCCTTCATGCGGACGCTGGGCGAGCGGGGCTGGCTCGGCATGACGTGGCCCAAGGAGTACGGCGGCTCGGAGGGTGAAGGGGTCTACGAGTTCCTCCTCAACGAGCAGCTGGCCGGCCGCGGCGGCCCGCAGATCGGCAAGGGCGTCGGGATCATCGGAAAGACGCTGATCCGCCATGGCAACGACACGCTCAAGGCCGAGTTCCTGCCCAAGATCCTGCGCAACGAGGTCGAGTTCGCCGTCGGATACTCGGAGCCCAACGCCGGGTCCGACGCAGCGTCCATGCAGCTGAAGGCCACGAAGGTCGACGGCGGGTGGGTCCTCGACGGGCAGAAGACGTGGACGACCTCGGCCCACTTCGCCGAGTGGTACTGGCTCGGCGCCCGTACCGACCCCGACGCGCCCAAGCATGCCGGCATCACCCTCTTCCTGGTGCCGCTCGACCAGCCGGGCATCACCGTCAACGCCATCTGGACCATGGGCGACGAGCGGACCAACGAGGTCTTCCTCAACGACGTCTTCGTCCCCGACGACCACGTGGTCGGCGAGGTCAACCGCGGCTTCCAGTACATCTCCGAGGCGCTCGACCTCGAGCGCTTCACCATGTTCATGCTCTCGCCTATCGAGCAGCGCTTCGAGTTGCTGGTCGAGTACGTGCGCACCACCGTGCGCGACGGCGTGCCGCTCAAGGACGACCCCGTCATCCGCCAGCGCCTGGCCCAGCTCGCCACCCAGCTCGAGGTGGCGCGCGTCATGGGGCTCAAGTTCGTGTACGAGTCCTCCAAGGGCGGCACGGCGCCGACGGCCGAGGCGTCGGAGTACAAGCTCTTCGCCACCGAGCTGTCGAAGCGACTGGCCAACGCGTCGATGGACATCGCCGGGCCGGGCAGCCAGCTGCGGGTCAAGACTGCGGACGCGCCGATGGCGGGCCGGGCCGAGTCCACCTACCGCTACACCGTGATCGACACCATCGGCGGCGGCGCGTCGGAGATCCAGAAGAACATCATCGCCCGGCGCAAGCTGGGGCTGCCCAAGAACTTCTGAGTGACCACCGCGCCTCCCCCCGGCGGCCACCTGGCCGGTGTCACCGTCCTCGACCTGTCGACGGTCGGTCCGGCGTCGCGCTGCACGCGCTTGTTGGCCGACTACGGCGCCCGCGTCGTGAAGGTCGGCCCGGTGCCCTCGGCCGACGCGACGCCGATCGAGCCTGCGTTCTTCGCCTACAGCGGTCACCGCGGCATGTGCCGGGCCCGATTCGACCTGAAGGACACCGAGGGTCGCGAAGCATTCCTCGCCCTCGCCTCGGCGGCCGACGTCGTGGTCGAGAGCTTCCGCCCGGGCGTGGTCGAGCGCCTCGGCATCGGGTACGGAACCGTCTCGGCACGCAACCCCGGCATCGTCTACGTGTCGACGAGCGGGTACGGCCAGGACGGGCCCAGCTCCCAATGGGCCGGCCACGACGTCGACTACCTGGCCGTGGGCGGCTACCTGGCCATGAGCGGTGCGGGGGCGGAGGGCGTTCCGCCGCTGCCGGGCGCCACCCTGGCCGACGCCGCGGGCGGCGGCATGCAGGCCGCCCTTGCCGTGACCACCGCCCTGCTCAGCCGGGAGAAGACCGGGCGGGGCACCTATCTCGACGTGTCTGTCGCCGAGGGGGTGCTGTGGCTGATGTCCCTGGCCGTCGACGAGCACCTGGCCACGGGGGCGGTGGTCAGGCCGGGCCACGACGTCCTCTCGGGCCGCTACGCCTGCTACGCCACCTACCGGGCGGGTGACGGCAGGTTCGTGGCCGTGGGCGCCATCGAGGCGAAGTTCTTCGCCAACCTCTGCCAGGCCCTCGGGTGCCCCGAGCGGGCCGCCGACCAGTACGTGGACGAGGCGCAGCCGGCGCTGCGGGACGCGCTCGCCGGCGCCTTCTCCACCCGGACCCGCGACGAGTGGGTGGAGGTGCTGGCCGGTGCCGACACCTGCGTGGCGCCGGTCCTCGAGATCGCAGAGGTGGCCGGGCACCCGCAGTTCGCCGCCCGCGGCGCCGTGGTCACCGCGACGCACCCGACCGAGGGCGACTTCCGGCAGCTGGGTCCAGTCCTGGCCGGGACGGAGCGCACCGGCGCGCCCGCCGTGCCCGACCCGCGGGTGACCGAGACCGAGCACCTGTTGAAGGAGGCGGGCGTGGACTCCGACACGGTGGCGGCCCTCATGGCCAAGGGGGTCGTCGGGTGAGCACGGACGCGCTGACGCGCGCGCGGGCGCTCGTCGGGAAGGAGCAGTACCACGAAGTGGGCGAGTTCCCCGTCGAGCGCGGCTACGTGTGGACGTCGTGCTCATCGGTCGAGAACGGCAACCCGCTCTTCTGGGACGACGAGGCGGCGGCCGCCCTCACGGGCGGCCCTGTCGCACCGCCGACCATGGTCTCGGTGTGGTTCCGGCCGCATCACTGGGCGCCAGGCCGCAGCGAGCAGGCGCTGCCGCTGCAGGTGCACTTCGACCTGAAGGAGCTCTTCGGGTTGCCCGAGGCGATCATGTCCGACAACAGCATCGAATTCCACGAGCCGGTGCGCATGGGCGACGTACTGCGGACCTACCAGGTGCTGCGCTCGGTGAGCGACGAGAAGACGACCAAGCTCGGCACGGGCCGCTTCTGGGTCATCGACGTCGTGTACTCCAACCAGGACGGCCAGCTGGTGGCCGTCGAGTCCTACACGGGGTTCGGCTACCAGCGAGGCGGGTCGCAATGAGCGCGCCGGCCCCGCGCCTACTGCTCGGCGACGTGCACGCCGGCGACGCGCTGCCCGAGCTGCGCTACCCGGTGACGGCCACCACGGTCGTCCTGGGCGCGCTGGCTTCGCGTGATTGGCGACCGATGCACCACGACCACGACTTCGCGGTGAACCGCAACGGGACCAAGGACATCTTCTTGAACACGCCCAACCAGGCGGCCTGGTTCGAGCGGTACCTGACCGACTGGACCGGGCCCCACGGCCGCCTGGCCCGCGTCACGTTCCGCATGCGCGGCTCGGTGTTCCCCGGCGACACCATGTCCCTGCGGGGTGTGGTGGAGTCCACCGAGATCGACGACGTCGACTGCGGGTTCGCCACCGTCGCCGTGACCCTCTCGGTCGACGAGGACACGAAGACGTCGTGCCTGGCCCGCGTCGCGCTGCCGCGCGCCGAGGACGACAACCCCTGGGCCCGGCGGGGGGAGCAGTGGAAGCCCGGAGCGCTACGAGAGCAAGGGAGGCCCTGAGTGCTCGATCTCGAGTTCGACCAGGAGCAGCAGATGCTGCGCCAGACGGTGCGGGACCTGTTGGCGCGCCACTGCCCGTTCGACGTGGTCCGCCAGATGGAAGATGACCCCGTCGGGTACCCCGCCTCGCTGTGGACCCAGCTCGGCGACCTCGACCTGGTGGGCCTGCTGCTGCCCGAGGAGTACGGCGGCTCGGGTATGTCGCTCATCGAGGGAGTGGCCCTCTACGAGGAGCTGGGTCGGGCCTTGGCGCCCACGCCCCACTTCGTCAGTGCCGTCATGTCGGGCGGGGTGCTCGCCGTCGCCGGCAGCGACGAGCAGAAGGAGCGGTGGCTGCGCCCGGTGGCGGGCGGAACCGCCATCCTGACCCCGGCGTGGATGGAGCCCGAGAACGGCTTCTCGCCGCGGGGCGTCGCGCTGCGGGCCGAGGCGTCGGGTGACGGGTTCCGCCTGACCGGCGTCAAGCGGCACGTCGCCTTCGCCTCGTCGGCCGACCGCCTGGTCGTCCTGGCGCGCACCGGGGAGGCCGACGAGGACGTCGACCTCTTCGTGGTGGACCCGGCCGCGAGCGGGGTGTCGCTGCGCCAGCAGCTCAGCATCTCGTCGGACACGCAGTACGAGGTGACCTTCACGGACGTCTCCGTGTCCGAGGCTGACCGCATCGGCGCCGCCGGGACCGGCTGGTCCACGTGGCAGCGCGTGCTCGAGCCCGCGCTCGTCCTCCTCGCCGCGCACGCGGTGGGCGGCGCCCGCTATGCCCTCGAGATCACGGTGCAGTACGCCAAGGACCGCGAGCAGTTCGACAAGCAGCTCGGCGCCTTCCAGTCGCTGGCCCACTACCTGGCCGATGCCGTGACCAACCTCGACGGGGCAGAGCAACTCGTGCACGAGGCGGCCTGGGCCGGCTCGACGGGGCGGGCGCTGACGTCGCTGGCGCCCATGGCCAAGTTGTGCGCCTGCAGCACCTTCCGCGACATCACGGCCATGGCCCAACAGATCTTCGGCGGCATCGGGTTCACGCTCGACTTCGACATCCAGCTCTACTTCCGGCGGGCCAAGCAGCAGCAGCTGATGTGGGCCAACGACCGCAGGCTCGAGGAGACCGTGGCGGCTGTGCTGCTCGACTAGCGGCGCGCCGCAGGGTGGCGGGTCCGAGGGCGGCGCGCCCCGGGCGCCATTTCCGGCGCGCCGCTCAGCGCGGGCGCCTCGGATCGACCTTGTGCAGGGCCATCACGGCGAAGAAGTCGCGCGTCCAGCCGGCCAGGTACTGCCCGGCCGGGCGGTGCTGGCCGGGCACGGCCGTTTGCAGCGGCGCGCCGGGCGCGGCGGCGGTCACGGCCTGCACCCACTCGGGGTTGATGTCGAGCTGCATGGCCTCGACCGCCCCGGCGGTGTGCAGCGCGTCGGCCAGGTCGCCGGGGAGCAGCGCGATCCCGGCGGCGTAGAGGATGTCGCCGCGGGCGTCCTCACCCGCGGCGCTGCGCGGCACGAGCTCGGTGCCGCCGACCGTGGCCCCCCAGGCGCCCGGCACGGAGGACGCCGGCGTGATGGTTCCGTGGTCGATCAGCGGCGGCTGGTTCTGGCGGACGCTCTCGACCTGTTCTCCGGCTGCGGGCAGGTCCCGTCCCCACACCCCGACGTGCGCCGTGCCGTTGGCATCGATCACGAAGCTGGCCTCGCCCGCCACGAGGGGCGCCACCGCCTGGCCGTCCACCTCGACGCCGCCCTGGTGGGCATTCATCTTGAAGCCGCCGTTGAAGGCCGCCACCAGGACGCCGGTCTCGTCCGCGGCCAGGGCCGGTCCCCGGTCGGCCCGGAGAGCGGCCAGGTCGGCGGGCGGGTCGGAGCTCCCGATGTGCAGGTCGAACACCACGCTCCCGGCGTCGAGGCGCAGCACCGTGACGGTACGACCCGAGGGCACGGTCACGGTCTGCGCTTCGACCGCCACACCGGCGTAGTCGCTGCTCACCACCGTCCAGGGCGGGGAACCGGGTGGCGCGACCGCGGGCACCGTCGTGGAGGGGGCCGGCGGCACGGTCGGTGCGCTCGTGGTCGGTGCGCTGGTGGCCGGTGCGGTCGTCGCCGGTCGGGCCGCGGAGGCTGCCGGCAGGACCCCCGCGGCAGCCAGGGCGACGGCCAGGGCGACGGCCAGGGCCACGGCCGGGGCGACGGCCCGGAGCGTGGCCCGGGCAGGGGGCGCGACCGGTCGGCGGGGGGAGGGGGGTGGCACGGCGACAGCGTAGGGTCGGCCGCCCCCGTGCGGGTGGCGGGGCCGGTACCGTTCTCGGCCGTGGCCAACGAAGCGGAGCGGGCGCGGTGGAACGACGAGCGGTGGGCCCTGGCATGGCCCGACCGGGAGCGCATCACCGACGCAGTGACCCCGCGCCTGCTCGACGCGGCCGCCGCCGGCCCCGGCCAGCGCGTCTGCGACATCGGGTGCGGCGGGGGGGCGCTGGCGGTCGCGCTGGCCCGCGCCGTGCAGCCGGGCGGCACCGTGGTCGGCCTCGACCTGTCCGCGCCCCTGCTCGACATGGCGCGCCGTCGCGCCGCGGGCGTCGAGGGCGTGCGCTTCGTGCAGATGGACGTGCAGACCGAGGCGTTCGACGGCGACCCGTTCGACCTCGCGGTGAGCCAGTTCGGGGTGATGTTCTTCGACGAGCCGACGGCGGCGTTCTCCGCCATCGGCCGGCTGCTGCGACCGGGCGGCCGACTGGTCTTCGCCTGCTGGGAGGGAGTGGAGCACAACCCGTGGCACACGGGCAGGGTGCTGCGCCCGTTCGTGCCCGCGCCGCCGGTGCCGCCACCCGGCAAGAGCCCGGTGGGGCCCTTCGCTCTGGGCGACGAGGAGTACGTGCGCGAGCTCCTCGAGGGTGCCGGGTTCAGTGCCGTGGTCGCCGCCTCCCACCGCGCCACGGTGCGGGCGACAGTGAGCGCGGTGTTCGACCCCTCGCTGCTCGGGCTCATGGGCGTGTCACCCGAGGACGAGCCGTCGGCGCGTGCCGCGGTGGCGCAGCACTTGGTGCAGTTCGACGCCGACGGCGGCGAGTACGACTATCCCCTCGCCTTCCGGGTCGTCGAGGCGCGGCGTCCGGGCTGATGGCGGGCTACAGCGGGACGCCGCTGCCCAAGAAACTCGGCATCGCCGAGGGCTCGACGCTCGCCCTGCTCGGCGCTCCGGACGGCGTGCTCGGCGGGCTGCCTGCGTCGGTGACCGTGAAGCGGCAGGCGCGGGGATCGGCCGATGTGGTGGTGGCCTTCTTCACCGAGAGCCGTGACTTCGAGCGGCGCGTCCAACCGCTCGGTCGCATGATCTTCCCGGCGGGCGGGCTCTGGGTGGCCTGGCCCAAGCGCTCGTCGGGGGTGGCCACGACGATGAGCGAGAACGTGGTGCGCCAGGTGGCGCTGCCCCGTGGACTGGTGGACAACAAGGTGTGCGCCATCGACGAGACCTGGTCCGGGCTGCGGCTGGTCTGGCGACGCGAGCGACGGCACGGGGACCAGTGAGGGCCGCCAGGGACGCTCGGGTCTGCGCCAGATCGCGTCAGAAGATGTCGAGGCGGCTCAGCGGCCAGATGCGCAGGTCGACCTTGCCCACGATGGTGGACTCCGGCACCGGTCCCCAGTAGCGGCTGTCGCAGGACTCGGTGCGGTTGTCCCCCATGACGTACACGTCACCGGCGGGGACCCGGTACCCGTGGTGCAGCGAGTACGGCGCGTTCGAGGGTCCGGGGAAGGTCTGGTCCCGCGCGTCGGCGGGGAGCCATGGCTGGGGAAGGAACGTGCCGTCGATGAAGACGCGACCGTTCGAGAGGGAGACTGTCTGGCCCGGCAGCCCGATCACGCGCTTGACGAGATCGGCCACGGGAGGTCCGGCGCAGTCCTCGTTCGCCGGCGTGCTGAACACGATGATGTCGCCCGTGCCCACGCCGTGCAGGTGGTAGGCGAGCTTGTCCACCACGATGCGGTCGCCCACCTGCAGCGTGGGTTCCATGGAGAGTGACGGGATCGAGAAGGTGGCGACGACGAACGTGCGCAGCAGCACGGCGATGAGTACCGCCACCAGCACGACGCCGACCAGCTCGACGACCCAGCGGCTGGACCGCTCCGACCCGGTCCCGCCCGTGTGTGCGGCGGCTCCGCCCGCTCTGGCCCCGTCGCCGGCGCCACCCGGCTCCGGCGGGATCGTCCCCACGTGATCGGCGACCCGCTGCTCCTCGTCGTCCATGGCCCCTGCAGTATGGCGCGGCCATCATGGGGGGCGTGGTCGGCGCGGTCATCTTCGACTTCTACGGGACGCTGGCCCGCTTCGCCGACAACCATGCCACCGGCTACGAGCCGGTGTTCGCCGCCTTCGGCTACGAGCCCGACCGCTCCGTGCTCGAGGCGTACTTCTCCCGGTACGACGGTACCGACCATGCCGAGCACTCGGTCGACGAGGAGGCCTACGAGGCGTGGGTGCGTGCGCGGCTGCACCAGCTCGTGCTGCGGTGCGGGGTGGACCCGTCCGACGCGGTGGGCCTCGTCGACGCGCTGCGCGGCGCGGACAGCGGACGCGTGGTGGCCTACCCGGAGGCCGCGGCCACGTTGGCCTCGCTGCGCGATGCCGGCCTGGCCGTGGGCGTCTGCTCCAACTGGGGCTGGGAGCTCGATTCGTTCCTCGACGACGCCGGGCTCCTCCACCTCGTCGACGCCGGGATCACCTCGGCGCGCGCCGGTGCCCGCAAGCCGCACCCGGGCATCTACGCCCAGGCCGTGGCGGCGCTCGACGTCGACCCGGCCCAGGTGGTCTTCGTGGGCGACTCGTGGGAGCCCGACGTGCGCGGCCCGCGGCGGTTCGGGATGACCGCGGTCCACGTGTGGCGTGCCGAGGAGCGGGTCGGTCGTGAGGCACCGCCGCTCGAGCCCGGTGACCACCGGGTGGGGGAGCTGTCGGGCGTGCTGGCGATCGTCGGTCTCGACAGGTCGGGACGGGCGGGCGGTCCCTAGGCCCCGACCGGTGGCCGGCCGTTCTCGGCCAGCCCGGCGGCCAGGGCGGCGCGGTCGTCGTCGGTGAGGGGCACGAACCGCCGCGCCGTGCTGTCCAGGGGCCTCCACCACACCGGCTCGTCGCAGACCCACGCCTCGGCGCGCAGCCCGGCCTTCGTCACCTTGCCGTTGGCCGTCTGCGGGATCGATGCCGCCACCCGCACGTAGCGGGGCACCCACTTCGGACCGAGGTCGGGTTGGTCCCGCAGCCAGTCCGCGAGGTGGTCGGGGTCGAAGGGACGGCCGGGAACGGTCTCGACCGCGGCCATCACCTGGTCGCCCGCTCCCGAAGCGGTGTCGGGAACGGGGTAGACGGCGACCACCGAGAGGTCGGGATGACGTTGGAGCACCGCCTCGACCGGGCCGGCCGCGAAGTTCTCCGAGTCGACGCGCAGCCAGTCCCCGCTCCGCCCGGCGAAGTAGAAGAACCCGTCCTCGTCGACGTAGCCCAGGTCGCCCGTCCAGTACCAGCCGCCGCGCAGTCGGTCGCGCTCGGCGTCCTCGCGTCGGTAGTAGCCCTCGAAGCTGCCGCGGCCGCTGCGGTTCACGATCTCCCCGATGGCCTCTCCGGCGTTGAGCAGCCGCCCCTCGCCGTCGAAGCGTGCCGGCGGGCACTGTTCACCGGTCTCGGGGCTGATGACCGCCAGGTCCATCCCGCTGACCGGCTTGCCCACCGCGCCTCGCGGCATCCCCGCGGCCGGGTTGATGGCCGCGCCCCCTTCGCTCTGCCCGTAACCCTCGATGAGGAGGCAGCCGAACCGCTTGCGGAAGCGCGCCCGGTCACGCACCGAAGCCTCGGTGCCGAATGCGCTCGTCAGCGTGTTGTCGGCGTCGTCGGGGCGTTCGGGGGTGGCCAAGATGTACGCGACGGCCTTGCCCACATAGCTGAACTTCGTGGCGCCGAAACGCCGGACGTCGTCGAGGAAGGCCGACGCACTGAAGCGGGGCCGCACGGCGAGCGCCGCGCCCACCTTCACGGAGGGTCCCCACAGCGCCATGAGCGCGTTGCCGTGGAACAGCGGCATGGGGCAGTAGCACACGTCCTCGGCCGTGTAGCCGTAGCCGGGAGCCGCCAGCGCGGCGATGCGGGCCAGTCGGCCCTGGGTGCAGCGGACTGCCTTGGGCGCACCCGTGGTGCCCGAGGTGAAGATGAGCAGGAAGAGGGAGTCCTCGGGGACGTCACCGGCCGCGTCGACCAGCGCCTGCGCCTCCCGCGAGCCCGAGAACGGGGCCAGCAGCGAGTCGTAGCGCGCGCTCCCGACCACGAGGACCTTGTCCTCCTCGACCCCGGGGTCGAGCCCGGCCAGCAGCGCCGCGCCCTCGTCGTCGGTGACGACCATGGCGCAGTCGGTTGCCCGGATGTCGGCGGCCAGCGCCTCGCCGCGACGAGTCGGGTTGATGCCGACGACGGCGGCGCCGGCCAGTGCGGTCGCGTTGAGCCAGAACAGGTACTCGGGCCCATTGGGCAGCAGCACGCCCACGTGTGGCGGCCGCCCCTCTCCAAACAGCGAGCGGGCGAGCGCGCCGCGTGCCGCGCCCTCGGCCACGGCCTGGCCCCACGTCCAGCTGCCGGAGGCGTCGAGAACGCCGGGACGGTCGTCCGTGGCCCGCTCGGCTACCAGCTGGGCCATGGTCGTCATGGCGCCACCTCCCCATCGTCCCGCGCCAGTCCCCAGCCCGGCGCCCGGCGCACCAGGCCGCGTTCGAGTTCGCCCACCGTCGCTGCGCCGCAGAGTGCCATGGTCCGGCACACCTCCTTCTCGAACCAGCCGAGCAGGCCCGCCACCCCCGCCGCGCCGCCGGTCGCCAGCGCCCACAACGAGGGGCGCCCGACCAGCGCGGCGTTCGCCCCCAGTGCCAGCGCCTTGACGACGTCGGGGGCGCGCCGCACTCCGCCGTCGACGTAGACCTCGGCCCGGCCCGATACGGCGTCGACCACCTCGGCCAGGATGTCGGCCGTGGCCGGGGCGTCCGCCAGCTGGCGCGCCCCGTGGTTGGAGACCACCACAGCGGCGGCACCGGCCTCGACGCAGCGCACGGCGTCGTCGGCGCGCTGGACGCCCTTGGCCACCACCGGCAGGTCGCGCAGCCCGGCCAGCCACCCGATGTCGTCGGGGGTCAGTGCCGGCTCGAACTCGTTCGTCACCACGGCCATGAAGCCGCCGGCACGGGCGCTGCCGGTGCTGTCCCCGGCCAGGTTGGGCAGGGCCAGGTCCGCGGGCAGGTGCACGCCCTGGCGCAACTCGCGCAGGCGGAGCCCCGGGACCGGTGCGTCGACCGTGAGCACGAGGGCGCGGTAGCCGGCGCGGGCGGCCCGGTCGACCAGCTCCTCGGTCCGTGCCCGCTCGCGCAGGATGTAGACCTGCATCCACCGCACCGCCCCGGGCGCGGCGGCGGCCACGTCCTCGAGCGGGCAGGTGGCCAGCGAGGACAGGATCATCAGCGCGCCGGCGGCCGCGGCGCCCCGGGCGGTGGCCGCCTCACCGTCGGGGTGGGCCAGGCCCTGGATCGCCGTCGGCGCGATGGCGACCGGCGAGGACACGGCGCTGCCGAGGAGGGTGGTGGCCGGCGAGACCTCCGAGATGCCCGCCAGCACGCGGGGGTGGAGCTGCCAGTGGGCCCAGGCCTCGTCGTTGCCCCGGAGCAGTCGCTCGTCGTCGGCCCCACCGGCGTAGTAGGCGTAGGCCATCTCGCCGATGACCTCCCGCGCGTCGCGCTCGAGCGTGTCGAGGTCGAGGTCCGTGACGAGCGGCGCCGACACGCCCGCCGACACGCCCGCCGACACGCCCGTCGTGACGGCCGCCGGCCCCGGCCCCGGCGCGGGGTTGTGCCCCGGGGTGCTGGTGCTGGCAGGATGAGCGGGCACGGGCCGCATGGTAGGCGGCGCCGTCGTGGGGAGGTGTGGTGCGTTTCTCGTATGCCGAGTCGATGACCGATCCGTCGTACTACCTGCCCCTGGCCCAGGCGGCCGAAGAGGCGGGATACGACTCCATGGTCGTGCCCGACAGCATCTGCTACCCCGCGGCGTCCGACACCGAGTACCCGTTCAACCCCGACGGCACGCGGGAATTCCTCGAGGACAAGCCGTTCCTCGAGCCCTTCTCGCTCATCCCCGCCATGGGGGCGGTGACCGAGCGCCTGCGCTTCGTCACCTTCGTGATCAAGCTGCCCATCCGCCAGCCGGTTCTGATCGCCAAGCAGGTCAGCTCCACCGCCGTCCTCACGGAGAACCGGCTCCTCCTCGGGGTCGGCACCAGCCCGTGGCCCGAGGACTACGAGGTCTGCGGCGTGCCCTGGGAGCGGCGAGGCAAGCGCATGGACGAGGAGATCGCCATCATGCGGGGCCTGATGGCCGGCGGCTTCTTCGAGTTCCACGGCGAGATCTTCGACGTGCCCGCGATCAAGATGTGCCCGACGCCGAGCGCGCCCGTGCCCATCCTGATCGGCGGCCACCACGAGGCCGCCCTCAGGCGGGCCGCCCGTGACGGGGACGGGTGGCTCCACGGTGGGGGCGACGCCGCCGAGCTCCCGGGGATGCTGCACCGACTGGCCGAGCTGCGCCGCGAGTACGGAACGTCGGACAAGCCGTTCGAGGTGCACGTGATCTCGGCCGACGCCTACAGCCCGGACGGCGTCAAGCGGCTCGCCGACGCCGGGGTCACCGACGTCATCGTGGGCTTCCGGTGGCCCTACGTGACCGAGCAGGACACCGAGTCGCTGCAGACGAAGACCGACGCGTTGCGGTACTTCGCCGACGAGGTCATCGCCAAGGTCCGCTAGGGGAGGAGCACCGACATGGCCGACGAACCACTCGATGCCCGCGAGCTCGGCATCCGGTCCCGCGCTGCGGTGGCCGCCGGTGACCGCGAGGGCTGGCTCGCCCTGTTCGCCGACGACGCCGTCGTGGCCGACCCCATCGGGCCGTCGCCCTTCGACCCCGAGGGCCTGGGCCATCGGGGTCGGGAGGCGATCGCCGCCTTCTACGACAACGTGATCGGGTCGAACGAGGGCATCACCTTCGAGATCACCGAGTCGTATCTCTGCGGGGACGAGGTGGCCGACGTCGGCATCATCCGCACCCGCCTCACCGGCGGCACCCACGAGGCCGTCGTGCGCGGCGTGTACACCTACCGGTCCGACGGGGCCGGGAAGCTCGCCGCACTTCGGGCCTTCTGGGAGTTCGACCGGCTCGAGCTGGTGGAGCTCGGGTCCTGACGGGCATGCGCAACCCGGTCCGCCAGGGCCTGTTCGCCGACGCCGATCCACCGGCGCTGCTCGGCAGCCGCTGCGAGGCGTGCGGGTCGCACCTGTTCCCGCGGACGGACGCCTGCACCTACTGCGCCGCCGACGCGCCGACGGCCGTCGAGCTGTCGGGCCGGGGCACCCTGTGGTCCTGGACGGCCGTGACCGCGCCCCCGCCGGGGTACGAGGGCGACATCCCCTTCGGCATCGGCGTGGTCGAGCTGCCCGAGGGGGTGCGCGTCATCACGCGGCTGACCGAGAGCGATCCGGGCCGGTTGGCCGAGGGCCAGGAGATGGAGTTGCGCGTCGTGCCGCTGCACCGTGACGCCGAGGGCCACGAGGTCGTCACCTACGCGTTCGCGCCCGTCGGGCCCCCGTCGTGAGCGGCGGCGTCGTCGTGGCCGGCGTCGGCATGCACCCCTTCGGGCGCTTCGAGGGCATGTCGACGACGGACATGGGCGTCCACGCGGTGCGGGCGGCGCTGCGCGAGGCCGGCGTGGGCAAGGGCGGCTTCCAGGCCGCGTTCTGCGGCACCGCTTACGGCGGTGTGGCCACCGGGCACAAGGTGCTGAGTCGGCTCGGCATGACCGGGATGCCGATCGTCGACGTGGAAGCCGGGTGCGCCAGCGGGGGCGCGGCGCTCATGCTGGCCGCCGCCGCCATCCGCGCCGGGCAGTACGACACCGTGCTCGTGTTCGGGACCGAGAAGATGCCCAAGGGCATCATCCGCTCGTCGTTCTTCGAGCCCTGGCAGGAGGAGGCGGGACTGGCGGCTACTCCGGCGTTCTTCGCGCTCCGCGCCCAGCGGTTGTGCCTCACCTCGGGCGTCACCAAGGACCACCTGGCGCGCGTCGTGGTCAAGAACCGCCGTCACGGCGCGGCCAACTCCGACGCCATGTACCAGAAGGAGACCTCCGTCGAGGAGGTCCTCGCCTCGCGTGTCGTGTGCGAGCCCCTCCACCTCTTCATGCTGTGTTCGCCCAACGAGGGCGCAGCCGCCCTGGTCCTGCGCAAGGAGGGCCTGGTGGGGTCCGGGCCCCCGTCCCCGGCTCCCGTCGTGCTGGCCGCCGCCGTGCTGCGCTCGCATGTTCCCGGTCCGGTGCTCAGCGAGTCCACGCCCCTGGCCGGACTGGCCGAGGACGACGTGCCGGCGCCGAGCACGTTGGCCGTCACCGACGCGTACCACGAGGCCGGTCTCGGCCCGTCCGATCTCGACGTGGTCGAGTGCCAGGACACCGACGCTGCCCGCGAGCTGCAGTCGTGCGAGGAGCTGGGGCTGTGCGAGCCGGGCGGGTCGGCCGCGCTGTTGGACTCCGGCGCAACCGAGCTGGGCGGCCGCCTCCCCGTGAACCCGAGTGGCGGCCTGCTCTCCAAGGGCGAGCCCCTGGGAGCTTCCGCGCTCGGGCAGGTGGTGGAGCTCGTTCGCCAACTGCGCGGGGCGTGCGGTTCGCGGCAGGTCGACGGGGCGCGGGTGGCGCTGTCACACACCGTGGGCCGGGGCGCCAATGCCGGGGTGGTCATCCTCACTCGCTAGGGACACGTCCGATCGGCTGGGTCATGCATGGCCCGTGCTGTATACATCACCCCGAGCGCACCCGATGCGATCACGAGGAGGGGCCCGGTGCGGGGCGAGGACGGGGGAAAGGTGGCCGAGACGATGAGGGCCGGGTTCGGGAGCAAGCTCCTGCCGATCCTCACCGTCCTGGGATTCTTGGTGCCCATCGGGCTCTACTTCTGGCTGATCTCCGCCTACGGAGTCGACATGCTCCGAGCGGATCAGTGGTTCGACGTCAGGTTGATCCACGACTCACTCTCGGGGACCCTGGGGTTCGGCGAGCTCTGGGCGCCACACGGCGAGAACAGGGTTCTGTCCCAGAACATCCTTGCGATCCTGCTCGGGCGATACCTCCATTACAACGTCGTCATCGAGGAGTATTTCAGTGCGTTCCTCTTGACGGCTGCCCTGGTACTGATCGTCCTTGCACATCGCCGTCGGTCTCCGTCCACGCCGTGGATCGCCTACTGCCCGGCCGCTTTCGTCCTCTTGACCGTGGCTCAATGGGGTGGCGCGCTCTACGGCTACTCCCTCGGCTGGTACATCATCATCTTTTGTTTGGCGCTGGTTCTCTTCCTCATCGACAGACCCGCTCCGACGTGGATCACATGGAGTGGCGCAGTCGTGGCGGCCGTCATCGCCAGCTACTCGTCCTTGCAGGGTCTCTTCGTCTGGGTTGCCGGACTCACGATCATCTTGCAGAGAAGACGGCCGACGAGATTCATCGTGGCTTGGGTCGGGGCGGGCCTCGCCACGGCAGGCCTCTACTTCTACAGATGGGACCCGAGCCAGGGCGGCGGGATCTCCTATGCCCTCAAACATCCTGGGGAGACGCTGCAGTATTTCTTCTTCGCCGTCGGTGACGTCGTGTCGGTTCGCTTACCGGACTCTCCCCACGGAGCGCAGTACGGAGTGCTCCTGTTCGGAGTTGCGATCTTCGCGGTCGCCATCTGGTGTCTCGTCTCGTACGGGTTCCGGGCCGATGACTCGAGTGCAAGACCGCTCGGAGCGGCGCTGATCTGGGTCGGTCTGCTGTTTGCTGCAGGTGCGGCGGGTGCCCGGACCGAGATCGGCATCAGCAATGCCGGGTTCTCGCTCTACGTTGCCTTTGACGTGCTGATCTTGCTCGGAGCCCTCCTGATCGTCATCGATCGCCCCCCGACCGACTTCGCCCACTCGACGAAGCGGACTCCGTTACACCTGGGTATGGGGGTGGCTGTCGGCGCGCTGGTGCTCGTGCAAGTTCTGGTAGGCACCGTGAACGGGATATCGCAGAGCGGTGAGTACCGCGACTACGAGCTGACGGGGGCCATCGTCACCGCCAAGATCCGTCAGGCACCAGATGGACTCGTCGCGAGCCAGCTCGGTGCGGGCTATGAGAGCTCCGCGTTCATCCGGAGCATGGCCGGATACGCGCGTTCGCATCACCTGTCTCTGTTCTCGACCAAGGATGTGGAATGGTACGAGTCTCAGCATCTCCCGAAGAACACGACAGCACCGACCGTGCTCCTGGCCAAGCCCCGGGCCGGTGACGTGATCCGCGGAAAGGTGTTCCTCGATGCGTTCGCTCTCGATCCCCTCGGCGTGACGAGAGTGCAATTCTTCGGCAGCGGCGACAGTGGCCGAACGAGGTTCTTGATCGGAAAGGCTGTCGCCTCGACGGTTGGTTGGCTCGCCGGATGGGACACCCGGAGTGTCCCCAACGGGAAATACTGGATTCAGGCCGTGGCGTTGTCTCCCGGGTCGCTGCGCGGCAACAGCCCTTGGGTTCCGGTGCAGATCCGCAACTGACCCACCCGGGGACCGAGGGGTCGAGCGCTGCGGGTGGACGGGCGAGCGCCGCGTCGGCGCCGGCCGCCTCTCAGTCGGTGACGAGCACCACCTTGCCGAGCTTGGCGCCGGCGGCGAAGCGGGCGTAGGCCGCCTCGGCCTCGACGAGCGGGAAGCTCTCGCAGACGGGCACCTGCAGCCGGCCGGCGGCCAGGGCGGGCAGCACGTGCGCAGTGACGGCGGCCGCCACCTCCGCCTTCTCACGCCGGTCGCGGGCGCGCAGGGTGGAGCCGCCGATACGCGTCCGGCGCATCATGAGCTGCATCAGCTCGAGCTCGAGCTTCCCACCACCCCCCACGCCGATCACCACGATGCGAGACCAGGGCGCCACGTGGGGCAGCACGCTCTGCACGCTGCTCGCCCCCACCAGCTCGAGGACGACGTCGTAGGGGGCGTGCGCGCCCTCCTCGCCTGGTGCGATCACGGCGTGGGCACCGAGCGCGGCCACGGCGTCTCGGCGGCCCGGGTCGCGCACGGTCGCGGTGACCACCGCCCCGGCGGCCGCGGCGAGCTGCACACCGGCCGTCCCCACGCCGCCGGCCGCGCCGCTGACCAGGACGCGCTCGCCCATCTGCAGGCCCGCCTGTGAGAACAGCGCGTCGTAGGCGGTGGAGAAGGTCTCGGGGAACCCCCCGGCACAGGGCCAGGGCAGCGACGCGGGCACGGCCAGGGCATGGATCTCGTCGATGCAGGCCAACGTGGCCTGCGCCCCGCCGCCGACCACCCCCATGACGCGGTCACCGGGGGAGAAGCGCGTCACCTGGCGTCCGGCCGCCACCACCTGGCCCGCCAGCTCCATGCCCGGGATGTCGGCCGGCGACCCCGGCGGGGCCGGGTAGAAGCCGGACCGCTGTACCAGGTCGGCGGCGTTCAGGCCGGCCGCGCGCACGGCCACCAGCAGCTCGGTGTCGCCGGGCACCGGGTCGGGACGCTCCTCCACGTGGAGCTGCGCGTCGCGGATGACGACCGCCTGCACGGCGAAGACCCTACGCGGCCGCAGGCGGCGACGGTGCCACGGGGTGCGACGGTGCACGTGGGGTGCGACGGTGCGACGCGGCAACGCGGCAACCCCGCCGGGTGGCCGGTAGGGTCCACGCCATGGCTCTGTACGACATTCCCATCCACACGCTCCAGGGCGACGACGCCAAGCTGGGCGACTACGCCGGCAAGACGCTGCTGCTGGTCAACGTGGCGTCCAAGTGCGGCCTCACCCCGCAGTACGAGGGGCTCGAGCGGTTGCAGAAGACCTACGGCGACCGGGGCTTCAGCGTCATCGGATTCCCGTGCAACCAGTTCCTCGGACAGGAGCCCGGCAGCGCCGATGAGATCGCGCAGTTCTGCTCGGCCACCTACGGGGTCACCTTCCCGCTGATGGAGAAGATCGAGGTGAACGGGGAGGGCCGCCATCCGATCTACGCCGAGCTCACGGAGAAGGAGGACGCCGAGGGCAATGCCGGCGACATCACGTGGAACTTCGAGAAGTTCCTGGTGTCGCCGGCCGGCGGGGTCGTGGCGCGGTATCGGCCCCAGGTCGAGCCCGAAGACCCGGCGATCGTGTCCGACATCGAGGCGCAGATCTCGGCTTGAGCGCACAGCAGCGACGCGGGCCACGGCCACGGCCCGACCGGGCGGAGCCCACGGCACCGGCCCTCGAGGCCGCCATCTTCGACATGGACGGGTTGCTGGTCGACTCGGAGGTGCTCTGGCACGAGGCCGAGATCGAGATCCTCGGGGCCCTCGGAGTCCCCCTCGCGGCCGAGGGTTGCCGCTCGACCAAGGGGATGTTCGTCGAGGAGGTGACCGCCCATTGGTTCGGGCTGTACCCCTGGGGCCCGGAGCCGACGCCCGACGAGGTGGCGGTGACGATCGTCGACCGGGTGATCGAGCTCACACTGTCGAAGGGCAAGCTCAAACCAGGGGCCGTGCACGCCGTCGACCTGTGCGCGGCGCGTCGGCTGCCGGTGGCCGTGGCCTCCTCGTCGCAGTACCGGCTGATCGAGGCCGCCCTCGAGCACTTCGGGCTGCGCCGGCGGTTCGCGCTCGTCCACTCCGCCGAGGAGGAGCAGTACGGCAAACCGCACCCGGGGGTGTTCCTCACCGCGGCGGCCAGGCTGGGCGCCACGCCGCGGCGCTGCGTCGTGTGGGAGGACTCGCCCGCCGGGGTGCTGGCGGCTAAGGCGGCCACCATGGCCTGCATCGCGGTGCCCGAGTCGGGGGAGGGGCACCACCCGGCCTTCGGCCTGGCCGACCTGGTCGTCGACTCGCTGCTCGAGGTGGACGCGGACGCATTGGACGCCGTGGCCCGGCGCGCCGCGGAGAACCTCGTCTCGGGGACGCCCGCACCGGGGGCGCGTCCGTAGGCGTATCCTGGACGGCGGAGCGCCGGGAAGCCTGGTCGGCAGTACCCCGCGAGGGGACCCCGAGCCATGCCCGACTCCACACCCGACGCCACCGTCTTCTTCCTCAGCGCCGCCGCCAGCCTGTGGGCGAGCTGGCTCCTGGTGTCGCGCATCGAGCGCATCGGTGGCCGGCTGGGCGTGACCGAGGCCATGCTCGGTCTCGTCGCCGCGTTGGCGGCCGACACACCCGAGATCACCGCCGCCTTGGGCGCCATGGCCAGCCACCAGCAGGAGGTGGGCGCCGGCGTCGTGATCGGCTCGAACGTCTTCAACCTGGCAGCGCTCCTCGGGCTCGGGGCCGCGGTGGCCGGGTGGGTGGCGCTGCACCGGCGGGTCGTGCTGTTGACGGGCCTCATGTCGCTGTGGATCGCCGCGGCCTGCGTGCTGACCCTGCTCGGGGTGCTCCCGGCCGCTGTCGGCCTGGCCGTCGTCCTCGCCGTCATGGCGCCCTACGTCTTCGTCGCCGCCCGACGCCACGAACAGCCGGCCCGGACCCGGGCCGGACGCTGGCTGGTCCGCGCCGTGCGCGAGGAGGAGGTCGAGATCCACCCGGCGCTCGTCCTCGACCGGTCCCGCTTCGACGTCCCGGTGGCGCTCGTCACCCTCGCGGTGGTGGTCAGCGCGTCGTTGGCCATGGAGCGCACCGCGACGAGCCTCGGCCACCGCTTCGCCGTGCCCGGCATCGTCGTCGGTGGCATCGTGCTGGCCGCCGTGACGAGCCTGCCCAACGCCGTGGCGGCCGTCTACCTGGCCCGCAAGGGCCGCGGCACGGCCATGCTGAGCACGGCGATGAACTCGAACGCCCTCAACGTCCTGGTCGGGCTCCTCGTGCCCGCCGCCGTGGTCGGCCTGGGTGCGGCGACGAGCCGCGAGGTCCTCGTCGCCGCCTGGTGGGCCGGCCTCACGGCGATCGTCCTCGTGCTGGCGTACCGCGACAGCGGCCTGCGGCGCTCCAGCGGGTTGCTGGTCCTGGCCGCGTACGCCGTCTTCGTCGCCGTGCTCGAGGCAGCGGCCCGGGGCAACGAGAGTCCGCTGGTCCTCGTCGGCCCGCTCGCCGTCCTGGTGCCGTGGATGCTGGTCCTCTTGGTGGCCCGGCCCGCGCGGGCGCGGCTGGGCACAGCGGCGGCGTCCGAGGCCGCCCCGTAGCAGCCTCTATCCTTGGGCACGCGACGGGCCGCCCCGGGTCCGTCACCCCGATCCCACCTGACCCGTGTTCACGCCCGTGCCCGCCGACATCGACTTCGTCGCTCTCGAGCAGGCCGAGCTGGCCCGCTGGGACGAGCACGGCGTCTTCGAGCGCTCCATCACCCAGCGTGAGGGCGCGCCGCCGTGGGTCTTCTACGAGGGCCCGCCAACGGCCAACGGCAAGCCGGGGCTGCACCACGTGTGGGCCCGCGTCTACAAGGACCTGTTCTGCCGGTTCCGCACCATGGACGGGCACCGCGTGGCCCGGCGGGCCGGATGGGACACCCACGGGCTCCCCGTCGAGGTCGAGGTCGAAAAGCAGCTGGGCATCACGGGCAAGCAGCAGATCGAGGAGCAGGTGGGGATCGCCGAGTTCACCCGCCTGTGCCGGGAGTCGGTGTACTCCTACGTCGGGGACTTCGCCCGCCTGACGCACCGCATCGGCTACTGGGTGGACATGGACGCCGCCTACTGGACGCTCAGCCCCGGCTACGTCGAGTCCGTGTGGTGGCACCTCCAGCAGCTCTTCGACCAGGGACTGCTCTACGAGGACCTCAAGGTCGTCCCGTACTGCCCGCGCTGTGGCACCGCGCTGTCGAGCCACGAGCTGGGCCAGCCCGACGTGTACCGCGACGAGGAGGACGAGTCCGCCTACGTCCGCCTGCGCCTGATCGACCCCGATCCCGAGCTGATGGGCGACGCCGAGTGGCTGGCCGTGTGGACCACCACGCCGTGGACGCTGCTGTCCAACACCGGCGTGGCCGTCAACCCCGCTCTCGTGTACGCCGTGGTCGACCGCACGCTGGTGGCCGAGGAGCTCGTCGACGCCGTGTTCGGCGAGGGGGCGTCCGCCCGCGTGCGGGCCCGGGTGACCGGCGCCGCACTGGTCGGCCGGCGTTACGAGCGGCCCTTCGACGATCTGGCCCCGCCGCACGGCGCGGACGGCTGGCGGGTGGTGCCGGCCGACTACGTCACCACCGAGGAGGGCACCGGCCTCGTCCACCTGGCGCCGGCCTTCGGCGAGGTCGACCGCCAGATCGGGCGGGCCAACGGGTTGCCGTCGCTCAACCCGGTCGGGCCGGACGGGACCTTCACGGCCGAGGTGCCGTGGCTGGCCGGGCGCGACGTGCGCGGGGCCAACCACGACATCAACGACCGGCTCGAGGCCCAGGGCCTCCTGATCCGTCGCTTTGCCTACGTGCACTCGTACCCGCACTGCTGGCGTTGCCGGACCCCGCTCATCTACTGGGGCAAGCCGAGCTGGTACATCGCCACCTCGACCCGCAAGGACGACCTGCTGGCCGCCAACGCGACGGTGGACTGGCACCCGGGCCACATCAAGGACGGGCGCTTCGGCGAGTGGCTGGCCAACAACGTCGACTGGGCGCTCTCGCGCGACCGCTACTGGGGGACCCCCCTCCCCGTGTGGCGCTGCGGACGCAACCACCTGCGCTGCGTGGGATCGCTCTCCGACCTCTCCGACCTGGCCGGTCGCGACGTGCGCACGATCGACCCGCACCGTCCCGCCATCGACGAGGTGACGTTCCCCTGCTCGACCTGCGCCGCCGAGGGGCACGACGACGCGCTGTCGGTGGCCCGGCGCGTGGAGCCGGTCATCGATGCCTGGTTCGACTCCGGCTCCATGCCGGCCGCGCAGATCGGCTACCCCCACGCGCCGGGATCAGACGGCGAGTTCGTCTTCCCGGCCGACTTCATCTCCGAGGCCATCGACCAGACGCGCGGCTGGTTCTACTCGTTGCTGGCCGTCAACACGCTGGTGTTCGGGGAGAGCCCCTACCGCCACGTCGTGTGCCTGGGCCACATCGTCGACGGCGAGGGCCGCAAGATGTCCAAGTCGATCGGCAACGTCATCGACCCGTGGCAGATCCTCGACACGCGGGGCGCGGACGCCATGCGCTGGTGGATGTTCAGCCAGGGGTCGCCGTGGACCCCGACGCGGGCCACGCTCGGCGCCATCGACACCGCCATGCGCGACATGCTCCTCACGCTGTGGAACACGTTCAGCTTCTTCTCGACGTACGCGTCGCTGAACGGCTTCGACCCGGCCGACCCCGGGATCCCGGCGCCGGCAGAGCGCGGCCCATTGGACCGCTGGATCCTGTCGCGGCTCGCGAGCACCACGGCCACGGTCACCGAGTCCCTGCGCTCCTACGAGCCGCTGCAGGCGGCGACGGCGGTGGGCGAACTGGTCGACGACCTGTCCAATTGGTACGTGCGCCGGAGCCGCCGGCGCTTCTGGCGCACCGACCCTGGCGCGCCGGCGGGGGACTCGCTGGCCGCGCAGGCCACGCTGCACACGGCGTTGACCACGATCTCGCTCCTATTGGCGCCCATGTGCCCCTTCGTGTCGGACACCATGTGGCGCCAGCTGAGCGGTGCCGGCGAGACCGAGTCGGTACACCTGGCCGACTGGCCGGCGGCGGACGCCGCTCTGGTGGACGCCGGGCTCGAGGCACAGATGGCGCTGGCGCGCCGGCTCACGTCCCTCGGGCGCGCCGCGCGCAGCGAGGCCTCGGTCAAGGTGCGCCAGCCCCTGGCCCGGGCGCTTGTCTTCCTGCCGGCGGACGCGCCGGAGATCCTGCGGGACATCGTGGCCGACGAGCTCAACGTGGACGAGATCGACACCGGGGACGAGCTCAGCAACGTGCTGCGCTTCGAGCTGGCACCGAACTTCAAGACGCTCGGACCGCGCCTGGGCGAGCGGGGGAAGGAGCTCAAGGGGGCCCTGGCCGCGCTCGACGGCGCCACGGCCGCGGCCAACCTCGAGGCAGGCCGGGCCATCACCGTCGTGCTGGGGGGCGAGCCGGTCGAGCTGACACCCGACGATGTGCAGCTACGCGTCCGGGGCCAGCAGGGCTACGCCGTGTCGCGCGAGGGAGGCGAGGTGGTGGCTCTCGACCTGGCTCTCACCGACGACCTGCGCGGGCGCGGCCTGGTGCGCGAGGTCGTCCGCCTGGTGCAGGACCTGCGCAAGACCTCGGGGCTCGAGGTGTCGGACCGCATCCGCCTCTTCGTGACCGGCCTCGACGTGCTGGCGGACCACTTCGACGGCATCGCCCGCGAGGTGCTGGCGGTCGAGGTCGTCGCCGGCCCCGGTGGCGGGGAGGGCACCGTGCTCGATCTCGACGACGAGCTGCTCGACGGGCCCGTCACCGTGTGGCTGCAGAAGGTGGACGAGACGGGCCAAGCGGTCTGAGCGCGCGGCCCGTTCACACGCCCGGCGAGCGGGGATCGCCCCGGAGCAGCCGGCCCGTGAGCGCCACCTGCACGCCGCCGGTCGCCGCGGGATCGAGCACGACGAGGTCGCCGTCGGCCCGCACCACGGCGACGCCGGCACCGGCCAGGGCCCGCGCGGCAGCGGCGAGGTCCTCCACGCGCAGGGCCACCAGATGGGTGCGCGGCCGCTCGTACGGCCGCCCCCACCACTGCGCGGCTCCGGCCCGGGAGCACGCGAAGAGGGCCAGGGTGCAGTCCCCCAGTGAGACGCCGGCGACCGGGGCGCCGGCCGGTGCGGCGGGATCCTCGAACGTGACGGCGGTGCCGAGCAGCGCGGCCAGGCGTCGCCCGCACCCGACGGGGTCCTCGACCAGCGCGCCCACGAAGGCGTGGTGGGTCACCGGGACCAGCGGCTCGCCGCGTGGGCGCACCACCGGGGCGCCGAACGCGGGTCCTCGTCGAGCTCGAAGGTGCTCCACTGCAAGAACACGCCACCGGTGTCGCGGGGATCGGTGAAGCACATCTCGGGCCGCGGCCGGGCTGCGACGCGTACGCCGGCCGCCCGCAGATGCGCCATCGTGGCCTCGAGGTCGCGCACCTGGAGGGCCACCGAGTGCAGCCCGCCTCCATGGCGGGCCACGAACTGCGCCGCGCCGCCCTCGACGACGGGCTGGCCGATCTCAATGGCGTTGTCGCCCAGCCAGGCCATCCCGCCGCGCCGGCCGATCCCGGGCTCGTCGGACTCCCCGTACTCCAACACGGCCAAGCCGAACAGGTGGAGAAGCCGCTCCACCGCGAGGTCGTAGTCGGCCACCATCGCGGTGGAGTGGAACATCCAGCGGACCTCGTGGCCGGCCGCGCCGTCCGCCGGCGTCACCGTCCTGCGGTCACGGGGAGCTCGATCCCGGTGACGTTGCGAGCGCCGGGACCGGCCAGGAACAGCACGGCCTGGGCCACGTCGTCGGGGTCGACGTGCCGTCTCAGCGCGGCTCCCCGCGTCAAACGGAGCGACGTGTCCTCGACGGTCTCGCCCGTCCGATCGGCCACATCGCGCACCAGCGCGTCGAGCGGCGGCCCGGTGACGTAACCCGGCGTGACGACGTTCACCCGCACGTTCCACGGACCGACCTCCTTGGCCAGGGTGCGCGAGGCGGCGACCATGGCCTGCTTGGTCGACGTGTAGCGGGCCCGGCCGGGCGGGAGGCTGTGCGTGCCCAGCGTGCCGATCTGCACGATGGAGCCACCACCGACGTCACGCATGGCCCGCGCCGCCAAGCGGCTCAGCTCCAGGGTCCCGACCACGTTGACCTCGAAGGCTCGCCGCCACGAGGCCCACCCGGCCGTGTCGAGCTCGTCGATCCCCGCCACACCGTCCACCTCGTCGACCCGCTGGAGGGCGCCGCCTGCGGTGGCCACGTTCACCAGGACGTCGATCCGCCCGCACCGGGCCAGCACCGAATCGACCAGCGCGCGGCACGACGACAGGTCGCCGACGTCGACGGGGAGGGGGACGACCGCCTGCCCCGTGCCGGCCGCTCGCTCGCCTGCCAGCTCGCCTGCCAGCTCGCCTGCCAGCTCGCTGCCAGCTCGCCTGCCAGCTCGCCCGCCAGCTCGCCCGCCAGCTCGCCCGCCAACGCCGCCAGGCGGTCGTGGTCCCGTGCGGCCACGACGACGTCGGCGCCCGCCGCCCCCAGAGCCCGCGCGACACGAGCGGCCGATGCCAGGCCCGGCGCCGGTCACCACCGCGGTGAGGCCGGCCAGTGGAGTGGTCACCCCGGCCGTGTCAGTCGCCGAGGTCGGGGGCCCATGCCACGCCGTTGATGTGCCCGCCGCCGTCGACGAACAGCGTGTTGCCGGTGAGGTACCGGGCATCGTCGCTGGCCAGGAACACCGCCACTGGAGCGATGTCCTCCTCGGGGTCGCCGAGGCGGCCCATCGGGTTGGACGCGTCGGCGGCCGCCTCGAGCTCGGGGTGCGCGGCGAAGGCAGCCCGCGACGCCGCCGTCTTGGCTCCCGGGCAGATCACGTTGACGCGGATCTGCCACGGAGCCCACTCGCGGGCCGCGGTCCGGCTGGCGCAGCGCAGTGCCTCCTTGGCCACGTTGTACTGCAGCGTGCCCATGTGGGCGTTGACCCCGTTCAGCGAGCACAGGTTGATGACGGCGCCGCTGCGCCTGGACTTCATCAGCGGCAGCGCGGCCTGCATGGCCCAGAAGGGGCCCAGGAGCCCCATGGAAAGGCCGTGCTGCATCTCGTCGTCGGTCTTGTGCTCGAACCGCCCGATCGAGCCGCCGCCCCAGGCGTTGTTCACCAGCACGTCGACCGTGCCCCAGGTCTCGGCGGCCCGGGCCACCATGGCCCGCACGTCCGCCTTGTCGCTGGCGTCGGTGTGCACGAAGCGGACGTCAGCGCCGAACTCGTCCCGGCAGCCCGCCGCCACCGCCTCCCCGGACCCGTCGTCGATCTCGGCGACGAGGACCCGCGCCCCTTCGCGGGCGAAGCGCCGCACGATCCCGCGTCCGATGCCGTCACCGCCCCCGGTCACCACGGCCACCTTGTCGTCGAGGCGTCCCACCGGGCCCACGCTAGCGACGCGGCGGTTCAGCAGCCGGCGTCGAGGACTTTCGTCAGCGCGGTGGCCAGAGCGGCCCGGTCCCCGGCGTCGAGGTGCGCCACCAGGTGGCGCTCGATCCCCTCTACGTGGGCCGCCACGGCGCGGTCGAGCATGGCGCGCCCCTCGGGGGTCAGGATCACGTGAACGCTGCGCCGGTCGCTCGGGCAGTTCTGCCGGGCGACCAGCCCGGCGTCGGCCATGCGGTCGACCAGCCGGGTGACGCCGCCCGTGGTCAGGGACACGTCGGCGCTGAGCCTGCTCATGGTGAGCCGGCCCTCGGGCGCGGCCGCCACGTGGATCAGGACGTCGAAGAAGACGAGCGGGATGCCGACCGACTGCTCGAGCTCGCGACCGAGGGTGTCGGTGAGGCGCTTGTGGGTGCGGACGATCAGGCCCATGAGTTGGATGCGCTCGTCCTGCATCTGGCCGAGGACACCGCAGGTCCCGTCGCCGGTCCCCGACTCCAGCCCTTCCTCGTCGCTCCCTGTGGGGATGGTCGTCGTTTCCATGTTTGCTGCCCTCTGCCCTCTGCCCTCTGCCCTCTGCCCTCTGCTCCGCGTCCGCTGCCTGCTCACCGGGGTGATGGCCCCGGCCCGACCCGGGAGTGCCCCAGCCCGACCCGGGTTGCCCGCCCGCTCCAGTCTTCCCCGAAACGGGCCGGCGCGCCCGGTTCCTTTGATGCCTAACTTTCTGATTGACAAGACTCTGTGTCCTCAGATATCATACTAATCAGTAAATTCCGAATCAAGCATTCGGGGAACATCGACCAGGCGGACACCGCCACGGAGCAGCAAGAAGGAGCAGCGACATGAGCACCACTTTGAACGCCACCAGCACGAGCGTCCTCCCCAAGGCGGGGACCTACGCGATCGACCAGGCTCACAGCGAGGTGGGTTTCATCGCCCGGCACCTCATCGGCACCAAGGTCCGCGGCCGCTTCACCGGCTTCTCGGGCACCTTCACCGTGGCCGAGAAGCCCGAGGAGTCGACCCTCGAGGCCGTGGTCCAGGCGGCCAGCATCCAGACCAACCAGGCCCAGCGGGACGACCACCTGCGCACGAACGACTTCCTCGACGTGCCGAACCACCCGACGCTCGTCATGAAGAGCACCGGCCTGCGGCGGGTCGACGACGCCAATTGGGTGCTGACGGTCGACCTGACCGTCCGAGGCGTCACCAAGTCGGTGGACTTCGACCTCGAGTACCTCGGCGAGGGACCCTCCATGGTGGAGGGCCAGACGGTCGTGGCCTTCTCGGCCCGGGCCGAGATCAACCGTCAGGACTTCGGGGTGGCCTTCAGCCATTCGCTGCTCGACGGCAGCGTGGTGGTCGGCAACAAGGTGGTCATCGAGCTCGAGGTCGAGGCCGGACAGGCGGCCTGACCGAACCGAACCACGGGCGTCCTGCGCCCGTCGTGATCGGGGGACCGGCGAACCGAGGAACTCAGGCGGCGTCGGTCCCCCGGTTCACGACCAGGGCCAGCGAGGTGGTGACGAACTCGCCGAGCCGCGTGCGCAGGTGCACGTCGGAGTAGGGCGGCACGTCGACGTGGAGGTCCTCGGGTGCCGTCCCGGATGTGAAGTCGACGTCGTCGACCTGGTGGCCCGACGCACGGAGTCGCCGCACCAGGTCCTCGATGTCGCGCCGGCGGTACAGCACGGTCCCGCCCGCCTCGACCGTGCGGTCCTCCTCCGAGACGAGGTACTCGGTGGTGTGCACGGCGACCCCGCCCGGGCGCAGGCAGGCCATCTGGGCCACCACGAAGTCGAGGCCGGCGGCCAGCGTGCCCAGGTGCTCGAGGGCGCACGACGACCAGGTGAAGTCGAAGCCGCGCAGGTCCCTCGGGACGTCGTTCATGTCCACGGGCCGGAAACGCACCCGGCGGGCGAACTCCTCGTCGGGGACGAGCCCGTAGGTGGGCAGGCTCTCGACGCCCTCGGCCCATTCCACCTCGGACTCGGTCCAACCCGAGGCCTGGGCCAGTTGGCGCGGCTGGTCGGTGGCCACCAGGTCACAGCCCCCGGCTGCGAAGAGCGCCACCAACGGCTCGTGGCCCACGCCGAAGCCGAGACCCGTGCGCCCGGGCGCGAGCATGCCCCGCTCGGCCAGCGCCTGGGCGATGAACAGCCACTCCCACATCTTGCGGTGCAGCATCACCTCGCGGCCGTCCGGGCCGTCGGCCGCCCACACCGGGCGCAGGCGATCGGCCCAGGCGCGCAGGGCGGGGGAGCGCAGCGAGGCGGCGGTGCAGAGCTGGGAGCGGAGCATGTCGGTGAGTTCGGTGCGGCGCCGCCGGACCGCTCAGATGCGTTCGAAGTAGCGAGCCAGCTCCCAGTCCGTCACGTGGCGGTTGGAGGCAGCCCACTCCTGCTCGGCCGTGTTGAGCAGGTGGTGGTGGACGTCGGGCCCGAAGGCCTCGAGCGCCACGGGCGAGGCGCGCAGCTCCTCGATGGACTCCACGAGGGTCGACGGAATACGCGTGACGTCAGTGGCCTCGTAGGCGTTGACCGGATACGGCTCCCCGAGTTCGAGCTCGTGGTCGATGCCGTAGAGGCCGGCGGCCACCGACGCGGCCAGCACCAGGTACGGGTTGACGTCGGCCCCTGGCACGCGTGACTCGACGCGTCGCCCGGCCCCGTGCCCGACCACGCGGAAGCCACAGGTCCGGTTGTCCTCGCCCCACACCACCGCGGTGGGCGCCCAGCTCCCCGGCACGTAGCGGCGGTACGAGTTCAGCGTGGGGGCGGAGAGCCAGGCCAGCTGGCGCGCCGCGTGCAGCTGGCCGGCCAGGAACCGCCGGCCCAACGTCGACAGCCCGCTGGGGTGCGCCGCGTCGGCCATGACGGGGTCCCCGCTGGCGGCGTCCCATAGGCTGGTGTGCACGTGGCACGAGGAGCCGACGTCGTCCATGGTCCACTTGGCCATGAACGTGGCCGCCCGGCCCTCCTGCGCCGCGATCTCCTTGATCCCGTTCTTGAAGACCAGGTGCCGGTCGGCGGTGACGAGCGCCTCGTCGTAGGTGACGTTCACCTCGTGCTGGCCGCGCCCGGCCTCACCCTTGGAAAATTCGACCGGGATGCCCGCGCCCAGCATCTCCTGGCGGATCCGGCGCAGCACGTACTCCTCGCGCGCCGTCTGCATCAGCTGGTAGTCCTCGATCGTCGACGTGTGCGGGGTGAGGCCCTGCCACCGTTTCGCGTGCGCCTCTTCGAAGGAGTCGAGGAAGAGGAAGAACTCGAGCTCGGTGGCGCTGCACACGCGCAATCCCCGCTCGGCCGCCCGTTCGAGCTGGCGCCGCAGGACCCGACGCGGCGACACCTCGACCGGGTTCCCCTCCTCGTCGGTCAGGTCGCAGATGACGAGCGCGGTGCCCTCGAGCCACGGGACGAGGCATGCCGTCGAGAAGTCGGGGGCGCACACGAAGTCGCCGTAGCCCGTGTCCCAGTTGGTGAAGCGGTAACCCGGCAGCGGGTTCATGTCGACGTCGACGGCCAGCAGGTAGTCGCAGGCCTCGATCCCGTGGTCCGCCACGTGGGAGGCGAAGAAGTCGGCGGTGACGCGCTTGCCGACGGGCCGGCCGTGCATGTCGGGGAAGGCGACCACGACGGTGTCGATGGAACCGTCGGCGATTCCGGAATCGATGAGCTCGCGACCTGGCATGCGCCATGTTGACCGCACCGCCGCCGGTCGTCCACTCCGCCTGCCTGCCGCCGGCAGGCCGCCGGGACGCAGCCGGGACGCCGCCGGCATGCCGCCGCACCCTGGGTACGCTGGCCGGGTGGATGCCCGTGACCAGCTCATCCCGCTCGTCGGGCTGTCGACCTACGTGGTCGACGCCCGGTGGGCCACGTGGGAACGCCGCGCCGCCGCGTTGCCCGCGGCCTACTTCGAGCTGGTGGCCTCGGCCGGGGGGCGCCCTCTGCTGATCCCTCCGCCCACGACGGCGGTGGGCGGCCCCGGCGCGGCGGCCGACGAGGTGATCGCCGTGCTCGACGGCCTCGTCCTCACGGGAGGGGGCGACGTCGACCCGGCGGCGTACGGCGACGAGCCCGATCCCGAGACCGGTGGCGTCGACCCGGTGCGCGACGCCAGCGAGCTGGCCCTGCTTGATGCTGCGCTGCGGGCCGACGTGCCCGTGCTCGCCATCTGCCGCGGGTGCCAGGTCCTCAACGTGATGCTGGGTGGCACGCTGCACCAGCACGTCCCCGATCTGGTGGGGAACCTCGACCACCGCAGCGCCCCCTTCGTGTTCGGTGACGTCGAGGTGGTGACGGTGCCCGGCACCAAGGCCGCCGCAGCGTTCGGGCCGACGACCACCGTGCTCTGCTCGCACCACCAGTCCATCCGATCGCTCGGCCGAGGGCTCGAGGTCACGGCGCGCGCGGGCGACGGCGTGGTCGAGGCGGTGGAGCTCCCCGCGGCGCGCTTCGTCGTGGGCGTGCAGTGGCACCCCGAGGAGAGCATGGACCGCCGCCCCTTCGACGCGCTGGTCGCCGCGGCCCGCGCCTACCGCGCCGAGCGATCCGTCCGCGTCGGCGCGTGAGCGCCTCGGCACGGGGTCGGCCGGCCGCGGGGGTGCCCGCGGCCGGCCGGGTGGCGGTGATCACAGGCGCCAGCCGCGGTCTCGGGGCGGGCCTGGCCGTCCACTTCGCCGGCTCAGGCCTCCACCTGGGGCTGTGCGCGCGCCACCGCCCGGTCCTCGCCGCCCGCACGCGTCCCACGGCACACGACGGACGCGTCGAGGCGGCGGAGACACCGGTGCGGGCCGCGGTCGACGTGACCGACGCCGTTGCGCTGGGGCGCTTCGCCGACGAGGTGGTGGCGCGCTTCGGCCGCATCGACCTCTGGGTCAACAACGCCGGACTCCTCGGTCCGATCGCGCCGCTGTCCCAGGCCGACCCGGCCGAGGTGGCGCGCACGGTGGAGGTCAACGTCGTCGGCGTTCTCCACGGCAGCGCCGTGTTCGCCCGCCACGTCCGTGCCCGGCGCGGGGGTGGCGTGTTGGTCAACGTCTCGTCAGGCACGGCCGTCACGCCCTACCAGGGGTGGGCGGCGTACTGCACGTCCAAGGCGGCGGTGGACCAGCTGACCCGGGTCGTCGCCCTGGAGGAGGCTCGCCACGGGTTGCGGGCCCACGCCGTGTCACCGGGGCTGGTCGACACCGACATGCAGGCCGCCATCCGTGACGCCGACGAGGACGTCTTCCCGCAGGTGGAACGGTTCCGCCGCGTCGCCGTCACCGGCGCCTTCAATTCGCCGGCCTGGGTGGCCGAGCACCTCCTGGCCCTGGCCTTCGGACCCCGCCCACCCGAGGATGTGGTCCTGCGCATCCCGGACCAACCGGTCCCGGGGCGTGCCGGGTAAGGTCTGCCCCCATGGCCGACAGCGGTGCCCGTAAGGTCGTCAAGCCCGTCGCCGCTGCCGCGGTGACCCTCGGGACCATCGCCAGCATCTGGTGGTTCGCGCTGAAGCCTCGCCGCAAGGCCAAGGAAGCGGCCATCAAGACGACGAAGCAGTAATAGGGGCCAACCCCTCGACGAGCGCCGTGAGGGCGTCGCTGATCGAGCCCTGCACGACGAGATCGGCCAGCCCGTCCATCTCGGTGGGCCCCCCGTTGACGATGACCACCGCAGCCCCGTGGCGCGCCGCCACCGGCACCAGGCCGGCGGCGGGGAACACGGCCAGCGTCGACCCCACCGCCAGTAGCAGATCGCACGTGGCGGCCGCCTGCTCGGCCCGGAAGAGGTCGTCGGGAACCAGGCTCTGGCCGAAGCTGATGGTGGCCGACTTGAGGATCCCGCCGCAGACCTCGCCGGCTTGGTCGCGGACCGCGCAGGCCGGGTCCGCCTCGCCGGCGCGCACGCGGTCGTGCACGGGACCGGCAGGCTGGCGGTCGCCGCACCGCAGGCAGACGACGTCGCGCGCCGTCCCGTGGATCTCCACCACCAAGGCCGGGTCCGTCCCCGCCTTCTGGTGCAGGCCGTCTATGTTCTGGGTCACCAGCGTGTGGAGGCGACCACTCCGTTCGACGGTCACCACGGCGCGGTGGCCGGCATTGGGCTCTGAGTCCCACATCGGCGAGGTGAGCCGCTGCCGCCACGACCGCCGGCGCAACTCGGTGTCCGTCACGTAGGCCTGCAGCGTCGCCATCTTCTCGGCCGAGGGATCCTTGGTCCACACGCCCTGGGGCCCCCGGAAGTCCGGGATGCCCGAGTCGGTCGAGATACCCGCGCCGGTCAGCACCACCACGTGGCGCGCCCGGGCCAGCAGGGCGCGGCCCCGTTCCAGATCCGCGTCGGGCTCCCTGCCCGTGCCGGCCACCGTGTCCATGCGCCGGTCATGGTGGCACGCGTCGCCGGGCGTACGCTGCCCCGGTGGCCCGGGACGAGCCGACCGTCGAGCTGCTGCACGCCGCCGACGCCGAGGTCCGCCAGCGCCGGGCGGCCGGCGCCCTCTTGGCGCGCGGCTGTCGGGAAGGTGACCGGGTGGCCTTCGCGCTGGGCTCCTCGGCCGACCTGATCTGCGCCGTGCTCGGCGCGGCGCGGGCCGGTCTCATCCCGGTGCTGTTCAACGCCACGCTCACGTCTGACGAGCGCACCCTGCTCGACGAGGACGCGGAGCCGGCCGTGCGGGTCTACGACCCGGCCGAGCTGGCCGCACTGGGGAGCGGACCCCTGGCCCAGCTGGCGCCCTACCCGCGCACCCGGCCCATGCACTACACCTCGGGCACGACCGGTCGGCCCAAGGGCGTGACGACCGGCCTGTGGGACGAGGCGACGGCCCGCCGCGTGTTCGAGGACGAGGCCTCCGTGTGGCACTTCGACCGCGGCGACCTCCACATGGTGTGCTCGCCGATGTACCACACCGTGTCGATCCGGTTCGCCGCCGGCACGTTGCTGTCGGGCGGGTCGCTCGCCATCTTGAGCCGTTTCGACGCCGCCACCGCACTGAGAGTGCTGCGCCGGGAACGCCCGACGACGGCCTTCTTGGTGCCGACGCACTTGCACCGCCTCCTGGAACAGCCGGATCTCGGCGCGGACGAGGTCTTCGACTCGCTGCGTCTCCTCGTGCACGCCGGCGCACCGTGCCCCGAGCCGCTCAAGCGAGCCGCCATGGCCCGGGTCCGGCCGGGCGCGCTGTGGGAGTTCTACGGCTCGACCGAGGCGCAGTTCACCGTGTGCTCGCCCGAGGAGTGGCTCGAACACCCCGGCACCGTGGGGCGGGCCCGGGCCGGGCGGCGGCTGTGGATCGCGCCGAGCGGCGACCCATCCGACGCGGCCGACGCGGCTGACAACGACGGGACCGTCTGGTGCGACATGCCGGAATTCGCCCGCTTCAGGTACTGGCGCAACGCCAATGCCACGGCGGAGGCCTGGCGAGGTTCCGCGTGCACCGTGGGGGACGTGGGCCGCATCGACCCCGACGGATACCTCTACCTCGCCGGCAGGCGCCAGGACCTCATCATCAGCGGCGGGGTCAACGTCTACCCGGTGGAGGTCGAGAACGTGCTGGCCTCCGTGCCCGGGGTGCGCGAGGTGGCGGTGTTCGCCATGCCCGATCCCGAGTGGGGGCAACGGGTCTGCGCCGCCTACGTCCCCGAGCGGCCGGCCGACCGGCACAGCGACACCGAGGAGGCCCTGCGGGCCGCGGCCTCGGCCCGCCTCGCCCCGTACAAGCGGCCCAAGACCTACGCCGTCGCCCCCGACCTGCCCCACACGGCCACGGGCAAACTCATGCGCCGCGCCGTCCCGGACCACCTGGGTCTGCAGTGACGCCGCCGGGGCGGGCAGCGGTCGGACGGCAGGCCTGGACCGGGTAAGACTGCACCCATGCCGATCGCCACCATCAACCCCGCCACCGGTCGCACGGAGAAGGAGTTCCCGGCCCACACGCCCGAAGAGGTCGAGGTGCTGGTGCAACGGGCGGCCGATGCGTTCAAGGAGTATCGCCGGACGACCTACGCCGAACGCGCCCGCCACGTGGTCGCCGCGGCCGAGCTGCTCGAGGGTGAGGTGCCCGACCTGGCGCGGATCTTGACGACCGAGATGGGCAAGACGTTCGCCGCCGCCAAGGGCGAGGTGTCGAAGTGCGCGGTCGCCCTGCGCTGGTTCGCCGAGCACGCTGAGGAGCTGCTGGTCGACGAGCCGGTCAAGACCGCGGCGCAACGCTCCTTCGTCCGCTACCAGCCCCTGGGGCCGGTGCTGGCCGTGATGCCGTGGAACTTCCCTCTGTGGCAGGTCATCCGCTTCGCCGCGCCGGCCCTGATGGTGGGCAACGTCGGCCTGCTGAAGCACGCCTCGAACGTCCCCCAGACGGCGGCGGCCATCGAGGACCTCTTCCGGCGGGCCGGCCTGCCCGCCGGCGTCTTCACCAACCTCTACATCGAGTCGGGCCGGGTGGCCGCTCTCATCGACGACCCGCGCATCGCCGCCGTCACCATCACGGGCAGCGAGCCGGCGGGCATGGCGGTGGCGGCCGCGGCGGGCCACGCGCTGAAGAAGAGCGTGCTCGAGCTGGGGGGCTCGGATCCGTTCATCGTGCTCCCGTCGGCCGACCTCGAGGCGTGCGTGCGCACGGCCGTCACGGCACGCGTGCAGAACAACGGGCAATCGTGCATCGCCGCCAAACGGTTCATCGTGGTCGGCGACGTGATCGACGAGTTCCTGCCACGCTTCACCGCGGCCATGGACGCGCTGGTCGTCGGGGACCCGTTCGACCCCGGCACCGACGTCGGCCCGATCGTCACCAGGGCCCAGCGAGAGGAGCTGGTCGGCCAGGTGGACGCGGCCCGGGCCCAGGGCGCGATCGTCCACGCCGGCGCGCAGCTGCCCGATGGCGACGGGTGGTGGTTCCGGCCGACGGTGCTCTCGGGCGTGACCATCGACATGCCGGTGGCGCGCGAAGAGATCTTCGGGCCGGTGGCGATGGTGATCGCCGTGCCCGACGTCGACGCCGCGATTGAGGTGGCCAACGCCACGAGCTTCGGCCTCGGCTCGAGCGTCTGGACCGACGACGACGACGAGGTCGAGCGCTGCATCGACGGGATCGAGGCCGGCGCCGTGTTCGTAAACGCCATGGTGGCGTCCATGCCGGAGATGCCCTTCGGCGGCATCAAGAGGTCCGGGTTCGGCCGTGAGCTCTCCGAGCTCGGTCTGAAGGAGTTCACGAACGCGAAGACCGTCTTCGTGGCCTGACCACCGGGGCCCGGGCGCGGGAACGGGTGGCACCCGTCGGGGCGCCACCCGTTCACACGGATCACGGTCGTCTGGTCAGCAGGTCAGGTCGGCAGGTCGGGTCAGCAGGTCGTCTGGACGCCGGACGTCAAGGCGTAGACCGACCCGGCCCGCGTCGCCTCCCAATAGGAGTAGCCGGTGCTCGCCGACGGCGCGCTGATCCCGGCGAGCGGGGAGGCGTCCGCGGTCGAATAGACCAGGCCGTAGTACTGCGCCGTGCCGAAGTTCAACAAGAAGGCCCTGTTGGCCGTGCCGAGCAGGTACCCACCACCGTCGCTCGTGGCAACGAAGGCGTTGAAATCGGTGACCGTCGGTCCGTTGTCCTGACTGAACGGTCCTCCGCCGTGGTACGCGGCGTTGCCGTAGCTGAAGATGCCGGCATCGGCCGCCGCCAGCCAGTAGCCCCCGCCGTCCGGTGTGCTGCCCATGCCCACGATGGGCTGGTTGAGGCGGATGCTTCCGGTCGAGCCGTGGAACTGGGCATCGCCATAGGCGAAGATGCCACCGTCCGAGGCGACCAGCCAGTAGCCCTTGCCGTCGGGGGTGGCGGCCATGCCGACCACAGGCTCATTCAGCGCGATGCTCCCGGTCGAGCCGTAGAACTGGGCGTCGCCGTAGGAGAAGACCCCGCCGTCCGAGGCGACCAGCCAGTAGCCCTTGCCGTCGGGGGTGGCAGCCATGCCGACGATGGGCTTGTTCAGCTCGAGGCTGCCCGTCGAGCCGTAGAACTGGGCATCGCCGTAGGAGAACACCCCGCCGTCCGAGCTCACGAGCCAGTACCCGTTCTGGTCCTGGGTGGCGTCGATGCCCACCACCGGTGCATTGAGGTGCACACCGGTGAGCGAGCCGTGGCAGGTGAGCGTGGCCGGGGAGGCGCCGGCCGGCGTTGCCGCCGAGGCCGAGACGGCCACGTCCGCGACCCCGAGGGCGCCGAGGACGGCGGCTGCGGCGGCTGCCGCGGCCAGGTTCGCTCCGATGCGTCCCCGGCGCCGCCGGGTGCTCGTGGCTTGACCGGGCGCCCGGTGGCCGGCGAGGTCGTCGGTGCCGCTCGTGGTGGCGCCGGGCCCTTCGGCCCAGTCGTGGTGTCCTCGGTGTCGCATCGTTCTTCTCCCTCTTCTGTTCTCGCGGTGACGTTCTTCGGCGTAAGGGTGGTGGGCAGCACGTTCGTCGGCGACGTCGTGAGTCGGCGTGGCGATGGCCGCGAGTTCCTCGGTGCGGGCGACGAACGTCGGCGTTCGTCCCGAGGGATCGGTCACCAGATGGCCAGAGCCTTCATGGGCCTCCATCGTGGGCGCTCGAATGGCGCGTTGCTCTTGGCGCCACTGTAGGTGCTCGCTGTTCCGGGAGCGGACGATCAGTCCCGAAGTTCCCCTAGCCTTCTCTCGTGACACGTCGGGTCACCTCGCAGGGAATGCGGCCATGACGGGAATGCGGCGATGAGCCAGCGGCTCATCTACCTCGACCACGCCGCCACGTCGCCGTTGCGGCCTGGCGTGGTCGCGGCAATGGAAGAGGCGCGCTCGGGCGTGCTCGGCAACCCCACGGGAAGCCACCCTGCCGCGCAGCGGGCCCGTCGCCTGCTCGAGGAGGCTCGTGACGAGGTGGCTGCCTTCCTGGGCCGTGATCCCGGGGAGGTCGTGTTCTGCTCGGGGGGGACCGAAGCAGCCAATCTGGCCGTGCTGGGCACCGTTGCGGCTGCCGGCAGCGCCGGCGAGGGGGCACATGTCGTGATCTCCGCGGTTGAACATCCGGCGGTGCGCGAGGCGGCGCGTGCAGCCGGCCTCGCCGGCGCGGAGGTGAGCGAGGTCGGGGTCGTCGCCGGGGGCACCCTCGACCTCGACGCCCTGGCCGGGGTGCTGACGACGCGCACCGTCGTGGTGGCCGTGATGACGGCCAACAACGAGACCGGGGTCGTCCAGCCCCTGGCCCGTGTGGTTGAAGAGGTGCGCCGCCGGGCACCGCAGGCGGCCGTCTTCACCGATTCAGTGCAGGCCACACCGTGGCTCGACCTGGTGGCAGTCGCCGGCGCGGCGGACCTCGTATCCCTGAGCGGGCACAAGCTCGGCGGGCCGGTGGGTGTGGGTGCACTCGCCGTGAGCGCGGCAGTTCGGCCTGGCGGCGCGTCAGGTGGGTGGGGGTCAGGAGCGTGAACGGCGGAGCGGCACCCAGGACGTGGTGGGCGCGGTCGGGCTGGCCGCCGCCGTCCGCGCGGCGGCGGCTGAGCGTGAGGCGGTCGGATCCCGGGTGGCGGTGTGGCGCGACCGCCTACGCCGAGAACTGTTGGCCTCCGTGCCCGGGGCGGTCGCCACGGTGCCCGAAGGTGTCGAGGTGCTGCCCGGGCACCTGCACCTGTGCGTGCCGGGGATGGACCGTGAGGAGCTGTTGGTGGCGCTGGGCGGGGAGGGTGTGTGCGTCTCGGCCGGCTCGTCGTGCGCCAGCGGGGCGCTCGAGCCGAGTCACGTGCTCGCCGCCATGGGCGTCGAGCGCCGGATGGCCGACGGTGCCCTCCGCTTCACTCTCGGGTGGTCCACGTCCGAAGATGACGTCGAGCGGGCGCTCCAGGTGGTGCCCGCCGTGGTGGAGCGGCTGCGCCGAGCTGTCTGAAGGCGGTGGCACACTGGACCCGTGCGCGTGCTCGTGGCGATGTCCGGCGGTGTCGACTCGTCCATGGCCGCGGCGTTGCTGGTCGAGCAGGGGCACGAGGTGGTCGGCACCACGCTGAAGCTGTGGGGCGGGCCGTCGGACTCGGGGTGCTGCTCGGTGGCCGACGTCGAAGACGCGCGGCGGGTCGCACAGCAGCTCGGGGTCGAGCACCACGTGTTCAACCTGACCGAGGAGTTCGACCGGCAGGTCGTCGCCCCCTACGTGGCGGAGCACGTCGCCGGGCGGACTCCCAATCCGTGCATCGAGTGCAACCGCACCATCAAGTTCGACCGGCTGCTCGGCCGGGCGGCCCGCCTCGGCTTCGACCGGCTCGCCACGGGCCACCACGCCCGCGTTGCCGCGACGGCCGGAGGCAACGGCATCGGCGGCCCGCGGCGGCTGTCACTGCGGCGCGGTGCCGACGCCGGCAAGGACCAGTCCTACGTGTTGTCCATGCTGGGTCAGGACGCGCTGGGGCGGTTGCTGTTCCCGGTGGGCGACCTGACCAAGGAGGAGGTGCGGGCACACGCCCACCGCCTCGGCCTGCGGACGGCAGCCAAGCCCGACAGCCAGGACGTCTGCTTCATCGGCCGGGCCGAGGGCCGCCGGGGATTCCTGGTCGGCCGGATGGAGCTCCACCCGGCCAGGCTGGTCGACGGCCGGGGCCGGAGCGTCGGTGCGGTCGACGCCGTGGAGCTGGTCACCGTGGGGCAGCGCCGGGGCATGGGGCACGGTGACGACGGCACGCGCCGCTACGTGACAGGTGTCGACGTGGCGCGCCGGACGGTGACCGTGGGCGCCGCTGCCGAAGCGCTCCAAGGATCGGTCCTGCTGGCCGCTCCGACGCTGACGTGGGTCGACGTGCCCGTGCCCCCTGGCACGCGCGCCGTCGCGCAGGTGAGCGCGCACGGCCGGCCGATCCCGTGCACGGTGGACGCCGACGACGGCGGCCTGCGGGTCCGCTTCGACGCTCCCCAGCGGCCGGTGGCGCCTGGCCAGACCGTCGCTCTCTACGACGCGCGGGACGCCGACGCCGTCATCGGCGCGGGCATCGCGGCATGACCGCGGCAGCGAGAGGCGAGAGCGCCGTGGCACCGGAGGTGACCGCGCGCGTGCGAGGAGCTGCGGGTGCAGATCATCCACCACAACATGCAGTACTACGTACTCGACGCGCCCGAGATCCCCGACGCCGAGTACGACCTGCTCGTCGCCGAGCTGCGCCGGCTCGAGGCCCAGCACCCCTCGCTCGCGACGCCCGACTCGCCCACGCAGACGGTCGGCGCCGGGACCTCGGGTTTGTTCCGGGAGGTGCGCCACCGCGTTCCCATGATGAGCCTGGACAACGCCTTCGACGAGCAGGAGCTCAGGGCGTGGGCGGAGCGGTTGCGCCGGGCCGCCCCTGACCTCGACCTGGCCACGCTGGCGTTTTGTTGCGAGCCCAAGGTGGACGGGGTCGCGATGTCACTCACCTACGAGCGCGGCCGGTTCGTGCAGGCGGCCACCCGTGGCGACGGGGTCACCGGCGAGGATGTCACCGCCAACGTGGCCACGGTGCGCGACGTGCCGCGGCAGCTCGCCGCGGCGGGCGGGCCCTATCCCGAGGTCCTCGAAGTGCGCGGCGAGATCTACATGCCCGTGGCCGAGTTCGAGGCGATGAACAAGCGTCAGGCCGACGCCGGCGCGCGGCTGTTCGTCAACCCGCGGAACTCGGCCGCCGGCTCACTGCGCCAGAAGGACCCCGGCCTCACCGCGCAGCGGCCGCTGCACTTCTGGGCCTACCAGGTGGGCGTGGTCGAGGGTGTGCCCGCCAGTGCCGCCTGGCCGGCGGCGACCCAGTCGGTCACCTTGGCGCAGCTGGCCCGGGCCGGGTTCCCGGTGAGCCCCCAGGCCGGCGTGGTGAAGGGGATCGAGGCCGTGGCGGGCCGCTGCGCCGAGCTGCAAGAGGCGCGCCACGACCTGGCCTACGAGATCGACGGCGTCGTGGTCAAGGTCGACGGGCTGGCACTGCACGAGCTGCTCGGCGCCACCTCCCGGGCGCCCCGCTGGGCCATCGCATACAAGTTCCCGCCCGAGGAGCGCACCACCACATTGAGGGCGATCATGGTTTCCATCGGGCGCACCGGTCGGGCCACCCCGTTCGGGCAGTTCGACCCGGTGTTCGTCGGCGGTTCCACCATCGGGATCGCCACCTTGCACAACGAGGACCAGGTGACGGCCAAGGACGTCCGCCCGGGCGACGTCATCATCGTTCGCAAGGCGGGCGACGTCATCCCCGAGATCGTGGGTCGGGTCCGTCAGGGACCCGGGGTGCCCAAGCGCCGCAAGGCGAAGTGGACCTTCCCGACCGCGTGCCCGTCGTGCGGCGAGCCGCTGACGCGCCTACCGGGGGAAAGCGATACGTACTGCACCAACATCGACTGTCCGGCGCAACGGGTGCAGCGAATCGCCCACTACGCCTCGCGATCGGCCATGGACATCGAGGGACTGGGAGAGGAGCGCGTGCTCCAACTGGTCGCGGCGGGACTGGTCAACGACCCGGCGGACCTCTACGAGTTACGGCTGGAGGACCTGGTGGCGCTCGAACGCTTCGGGGAGGTCTCGGCGCGGAACCTGGTGGCGGCCATCGACGCCTCGCGACGTCAGCCGCTCAGCCGCCTTCTGGTGGCGCTCGGGATCCGTCACTTGGGCCCGACCGGGGCGCGGGCGACGGCGCGCGCCTTCGGCACGCTGAGCGCGATCGAGGAGGCGACCGAGTCGGATCTTGCCGCGGTCGACGGCGTGGGCGCGGTGATCGCCACCAGCGTGGCCGAGTTCCTGGCCCAGCCCACCAACGGCGGCGTGATCGAGCGGCTGCGCGCAGCCGGCGTCAATCTCGAGGAGCCGTCGACCGCGGCGTCTGGCGACGGGCGCGCTGCAACGGCAGTGGGACAGACCCTGGCGGGGAAGGCGGTCGTCGTGACCGGCGCCGTGCCCGACTACACGCGTGACGGCGCCGAGGAGGCGATCACGGCCCGCGGCGGCACGTCGCCCGGCAGCGTGTCGAAGAAGACGTTCGTGCTGGTCGTCGGCGATGCGCCCGGCGCCTCCAAGCTCAAGAAGGCCGAGGACCTCGGCATCCCCACCCTCGACGCCGCCGGGTTCGCCCAGCTGCTCGAGACGGGCGAGCTCCCGGGCTGAAGCCGGCCCTCGGCCGCGGTCGGGCTCGGGCCGGCCGTGCCGGCACGGCTCGGGCTCGGGGTGTCCACCGGCGGTGTGCCCGCGGTCAGTAGCCTGAGTTCGCCCGATGCCCCTGATCACTGATTCCATCGGCCGGGTCCTTGGGAAGCGGTACCGCCTGCTGTCCGCCCTGGGCACCGGCGCTTCGGCGCACGTCTACCTGGCTGAGGACGTGTCGTTGCAGCGGCACGTCGCCGTCAAGGTGCTCCAGCCCGGCCTGGCCACCGACGAGTCGTTCCTGAAGCGCTTCCGAGCCGAGGCCCGCTCGGTCGCGTCCTTGAACCACCCGCATGTCCTGCGTGTCTTCGACTGGGGCGACGACGCCGACGGCCCGTACCTCGTCCTCGAGTATCTCGGCGGCGGGTCGCTGCGCGACATGCTCGACCAGGGGACGCGCCTGTCCCACTCGCAGGTGGCCAAGCTCGGGACCGAGGTGGCCCAGGGCCTGGCATACGCACACGCCCGCGGGCTGGTGCACCGCGACATCAAGCCGGCCAACCTCCTCTTCGACGAGGAGGGCCGCGTGCGGGTGGCCGACTTCGGCGTGGCGCGGGCCCTGGCTGAGGCGGCCTGGACCGAGCCGGCCGGGGCCATGGTCGGCACGGCGCGCTACATATCCCCTGAGGCCGCCCAGGGTCGTCCCGTCGACGGCAAGGCAGACGTGTACTCGCTCGCGCTGGTGCTCTACGAGGCGGTCACCGGCACGGTGCCCTTCGTCACCGACACCACCATGGGCACGTTGGCCGCCCGCATCGGCAAGCCGCTGCCGCACCACGACCAGCTGGGGCCCCTCGACGACGTGCTCGCCCGCGCCGCCGCGCCCGACGTGGCCTCGCGGCTCGACGCGGCAGGCCTGGCCGCCCGGCTGGGCGCGCTGGCCTCGGCGCTGCCCACACCGGCCCCGCTGGCGCTCGTTCCCCCGCACCTCGAGGACGGGGTGCCGCCCATCGGCCTGCGACCCCCGGGCGACGCGGCCGACGCGGGAGCGACCACTGCCCTGGTGCCCGGAACCGCCACCGGATCCTCCACCGCCATCGCCCCGGCGCTGAGCGGAACCCCGGTCGGAACCAAGGCCGGCCCGGGCGAGATCTTCGACGCCGAGCCGTTCGGCGCCCGGCGGGCCGGTTCGGGCGGGCCCCCGCCGCGGGCGCGGAGCCGGCGGCGCACATGGTGGATCGTGGGCGCCGTCTGCGCGGCCGTCCTCTTGGTCGTCGGGCGTGCTCATGGGCGCGCTCGCCGCCGGTGTCTTCACCCCGTCGCACCCGACGCCGTCGGTGGTGGACCAGGCCCTGACGCAGGCCCGGTCCACGCTCGACAAGGTGCACATGAATCTCAAGGTGGAGGGCAAACCGGTGACCTCCATCAACGTCCCGGCGGGCGCGGTCGTGTCGCAGAGCCCCAAGCCCGGCGTGACGCAGAAGGAGGGCTCCACGGTCTCGGTCATCGTGTCCGGCGGCAAGCCGGACGTGACGGTGCCGTCGCTGGCCAACCTCACCTGCGCCCAGGCCGTCGGGACGCTCGAGGCCGCGCACCTGCAGGCGCACTGCACGCCAGGGCAGTACAACGACACCGTCCCGGCCACGATCATCGTCTCGTGGTCCTCGGGCACGACGCCGAACCCGACCAGGGCGCCCTACGGCGGCACCATCACCATCGTGCCCTCGCTCGGCCACTCGCCGGCCACGGTCCCGAACATCCCGAACACCTACACGTATCCGCAGGCGGCGGCCGCGCTCCAGGCGGTGGGGCTGCAGGCCACCCAGGGCCCGCAGTCGAGCACCACCGTGCCGTCGGGCAACGTGATCGGGACCAATCCGCCCAGCGGGGCCCAGGCACCCTACGGCTCCACCGTGACGGTGGTCGTCTCGACGGGGCCGCCGACCACCACCGTGCCCGACGTGTCGCAGAAGTCGGTGGCCGACGCCACCGCCGCGTTGCAGGCAGCAGGGCTCAGCGTCTCGGGCGTCTCGGGCAACCCGAACAAGACCGTGAAGGGCACCACGCCCGCAGCCGGCCAGACCGTACCCACCGGCACGTCGGTCCAGATCAACACCTGAGCGCCGTGGCGCTCCCGTTCGACCCCGGCTGCGACCTCTGCGAGGCGGCCCGCCTCACCGAGTGGCACCACGAGGACGACGTGTGCTGGGTCGCCGACTGCGAGGTGTGCGGCGTGCCCATGGTGGTGTGGAAGAGCCACGGCGCGACCCCGCCCGAGGACGAGGTGGCGCACATGCTGGCCCAGCTCTCCCGGGTGGCCGACGGGCGCTTCGGTCACGGTGGCTGGTCGGTCGACCGCGTCATGCGCCAGATCCCCAACCACTTCCACGCGCACGGTCGCGATCCCGACTGGTGGTACCGCCTGCGCGGACTGCGCTAGACGCCCGCGGCACCGACCCGCCGACGGTCCGCTGACGAGGCCCACCCGAATTGGCCGCCGGTAGCCTGTCCAGGTGGCCGCACCCCCTTACGAGGGCTCCGACGCGCTGCTCGACCCGGTCGCCGACCCGGGCGGTGGTGCTATGGCCCCGCTGGGGGACGGTTCGGTCGAGACGAACTGGTTCGCGCTCCTGCGCCGCCGGGTCTCCGGCCGCGCCGAGCGCAGTCCGCGCTACCAGTGGTGGGCGCTCGTGGCCCTGCTGGCGGGGCTGCTCGCCCTGAACATCACCTTCACGGTGTTCGTCGTGGCTCTGCCGACGGTGCGCGCGGACTTCGACACCAACCTCTCGGTCCTGGCGTGGGCCTCCACGGGACCGCTGCTCGCCTTCGGTGTGGCCGCCCCGTTCTTCGGCAAGATCGGGGACCTCTTCGGCCATCGACGCCTCTACCAGTTCGGGCTGGTCGGCGCCATGGTGAGCGCCGTCCTCACCGCCACCGCGCCGAACGTGGGCATGCTGCTCTTCGCCCGCTGCCTCGACGGCGTGCAGGGGGCCGCAACTGGTACCGCGTCGATGGCGATCATCCTCGAGCTGTTCGCGCCCCAGGACCGCGTCAAGGCGCTGGGCTGGTGGTCGCTGGTCGGCGCCGGCGGGCCCGTGCTCGGCGTCACGCTGGGCTCGCCGGTGATCCAGTACTTCGGCTGGCGCACCCTGTTCTGGGGCCAGCTGGTGCTGCTCGTCGTCGCCTCGGTGGTGGTGGCCTTGCTCCTGCCTACGCGGCGTCGCTCGGGCGCCCACGGTCTGCCGGCGGAACCGGCGCACACCCGCCCGGCCAAGGGCCGGGTGTTCGAAGGCATGGACTGGGTGGGGAGCTGGAGCCTGGCCGGCTGCGTCGTCGCGGCGATGCTGGTGCTGAGCATCGGCCCGGTCGCCGGCTGGTCGTCGGCCGGGGTCTACGTCTCCGCCGTCGCCGCGGCCGCATTCGGCGTGATCTTCGTCTGGCGGGAGACCACCTTCGCCTCGCCGCTCGTGCCGACCACGTACTGGCGCCGCCCGAACTTCATGTTCCCGCTGGGCACCAAGGCCTTCACGAGCTTCGCCTACTTCGGCGCCTTCTTCCTCTTCCCGCTCCTGATGGAGCAGGTCTACGGGTACAGCGTGTCGCAGGTGGGGTTCCTCTCGGTGGCCCGCCCGCTCGTCTTCGCCCTCAGCGCTCCCATCGCCGGCTACATGACGGTGCGCACGGGGGAGCGGACGGCGACGCTCTTCGGCACCGGGTCCCTGCTGATCTCCATGATCATCTTCGCCACGCTGACCACGTCGTCCGCCTTGGGCCTGATCCTGCTGGCGTTGGCGCTCTCTGGTCTCGGCATGGGGGTCTCCATGCCGGCCACCTCGGCGACCATGTCCAACGAGCTGGCCGAGTCCGAGTACGGCGTCATGAGCGCCGCCCAATTGCTGGCCGCGCAGATCGGAGAGGTGGCGGGCATCCAGATCGTGCTGACGATCCAAGAGACCCTGGCCAAGGACGCACGCTCCGGTCCGCACCGCTCCGCGTCGTTGCTGCACAGCTTCGCCGTGCCCTTCTGGCTGACGGCGGTCGTCGCCGCGCTCGGCGTCGGGTGCGCGCTGTTCATCCGGCCCATGGCCCGGCGCGCGCTGGGCAGCCGGCGGCCGCAGAGGCCTGAGGCGCTGAGCGCGGAGGCCCGAGGCGCGCCGAGCCGGCGGTCAGGAGGTGATGTCGCGCAGGCGAGCGGCCATTTCAGCGGCAGAGGTGTCGGCGGCCGGCGGTGTGGCCTGCAGCGCCATGAGCTTGGCCATGTCGCCCTCGACGCGCACCTTGCCCGACATGAAGGCCTGCATGCCGGCCTGCGGGTTTCCCTCGACGAGGATGGCCTTGGCCGTCTCCCAGTCGACGGTGACCTTGAGGTCCTGGTCCTCGATGTGGCCGGTCTCGAGGATGAGCTCACCGCTCGAGGTGTCCATGTGCGCGTGGACGTCGTCACTGGAGAATGGGACGGCGGTCACCACCAGGTTCATGCGCACGGTGTGGGGGATGGCCGGGCTCTTGCCCTCGTACTCGGCGCGGATCCTGCGGGCCTCGTCCAGCCATTCGTCGCTGAGGAACGGGTACGACGGCATGCGTGCTCCTTCGTCTCGGTGACGGCAAGGGTTCGGGCCCCGTCCGCCCCATGTGGCCGACGGAACCCTACCCGGCCCGCCGATAGGCTGCCCCACCGTGACCGCTCCCGTCTTGCCAGGTGCAGAGCCTTTCTCGGCGCCCGGCGACCGCCGCGGCGCGCTCGTGCTGCACGGCTTCACGGGCAGCCCCCATTCGGTGCGCGGGCTGGCCGTGTCCCTGGCCGACGCCGGGTTCACCGTCGAGATGCCGCTGCTCCCCGGGCACGGGACAGCCGTCGAGGACATGCTCCCCACTCGCTGGGAGGACTGGTCGGCGGCGGCCGAGCAGTCCTACGCCGACCTGGCCTCGCGCTGCGACGCGGTGGCGGTCGCCGGCCTCTCCATGGGTGGGATGCTGGCCCTCTGGCTGGCCGAGCGACACCCTGAGATCGCGGCCCTCGCCGTGGTCAACCCACTGGTGTCCCCGCCCGACGCGACCCTCGTCGCCGCCGTGGAGGAGCTGCTGGCGACCGGGGAGACCGTGGCGCCGGGCATCGGGTCGGACATCGCCAAGGAAGGGGTCGACGAGCTGGCCTACCCGGGGCTACCGGTCGAGGCGGCCCTGTCGCTCTTCGCCGCCGCGACAGAGGTGGAGGCGGACCTCGCCGCCGTGGCGTGCCCGGTCCTGTGCTTCACCAGCACACAGGACCACGTGGTCGACCCCGTCTCGAGCGAGATCTTGGCGTCCCGTGCCACTGGACACGTCGAGCGGGTGACGCTGGAGCGGAGCTACCACGTGGCCACCCTCGACTGGGACAAGGACGAGATCGAGTCCCGCACCGTGGCCTTCGTCACCGGCGTGCTGCCACCCCCGGGCGCGTGAGCCCCGAGCACGAGTCCGGGGAGCGGCTGAGTCGGGAGGACGTGGTCCACGTCGCCGGCCTGGCCCGCCTGGAGCTGAGCGAGGACGAAGTCGAGCTCTTCACCGCCCAGCTGCGCACGGTGCTCGACCACGCGGCCGACGTGGCCGCGCTGGACCTGACCCACCTGGCGCCCTCGTCGCACCCCATTGCGCTCGAGAACGTTCTGCGTGCCGACGATCCCCGCCCCAGCCTCGACCGCGACGAGGTCTTGGCCTGCGCCCCGTCCGTCGAGGACCACCGCTTCCGGGTGCCGCGCATAGGCGGCGAGGCGCCGTGAACTCCGCGCTCGCCGTGGCCGACGACGTGCGTTCGGGACGCCGCTCGGCTCGCGACGTCGCCGACGAGGCGTTGGCCGCCGTGGTCAACGGCGACGGGGAGCTGCGTGCCTTCCTGTGCGTGCAGGCCGACGAGGCGCGCCGGCAGGCGGACTCGGTGGACGCCGCCGTGGCGGCGGGCCGCGACCCCGGGCCCCTGGCCGGGGTGCCGGTGGCGCTGAAGGACAACCTGTGCACGCGTGGCGTGCCGACGAGCTGCGGTTCGCGCATCCTCGAGGGGTGGCGACCTCCCTACGACGCCACCGTCGTGTCGGCACTGCGGGCGGCGGGCGCGGTGGCGATCGGCAAGACCAACATGGACGAGTTCGCCATGGGCAGCTCCACGGAGAACTCGGCCTTCGGCCCGACGCGCAACCCGCACGACCGGAACAGGGTCCCGGGCGGGAGCAGCGGGGGATCGGCCGCGGCGGTGGCCGCCGGGTTCACGCCGCTCGCGCTCGGATCCGACACCGGCGGGTCGATCCGGCAGCCGGCCGCCCTGTGCGGCGTCGTGGGGATGAAGCCCACCTACGGGCGCGTCTCGCGCTTCGGACTGGTGGCCTTCGCCAGCTCCCTCGACCAGATCGGGCCGTTCGCCACCACGGTCGAGGACGCCGCCCTCCTCTTCGACGTGCTGGCCGGCCACGACCCGCTCGACAGCACGTCGCTGCCGTCGGAGCCCGAGCCCACCCTGGCCGTCATGGGCCGTGGCGTCGAGGGCGTGCGGGTCGGTGTCTGTCGTGACCTGGTCGACGGGTGCGCACCCGACGTCGCGGCGCGGGTGGCGCTGGCGGCCGAGGCCTTGGCCCGCGCCGGCGCCGAGGTCGAGGAGGTCACGGTGCCCGAGTTCCGCTTCGGCCTCTCGGCCTACTACCTGATCGCCCCGGCCGAGGCCTCCTCGAACCTGGCGCGCTACGACGGCGTCCGCTACGGCCTGCGGGTCGATGCAGAGGATTCGGCCGCCATGAACGCCGCCACCCGCACGGCTGGCTTCGGGCCGGAGGTCAAGCGCCGGATCATGCTCGGAACCTACGCTCTGTCGGCCGGGTACTACGACGCCTACTACGCGCAGGCCCAGCGCGTTCGCACGCTCGTCATGCAGGCGTTCGACCGGGTCTACGAGTCGGTGGACGTGCTGCTCGGCGCCACCGCGCCGACGACGGCCTTCGAACTGGGGGCGAAGGTGGGCGACCCCATGGCCATGTACATGAACGACGTGTGCACAATCCCGTCGAACCTGGCCGGGCACCCGGCCATCTCGGTGCCGTTCGGCACCGGCGACGACGGCCTCCCCGTCGGGGTCCAGGTCTTGGCGCCGGCGCTCGCCGAGGCGACGATGTTCCGGGTGGCTCAGGCGGTCGAGGCCCACGCCCCGCTGCGTCCGGGTCTGGGTACGGATCCGGGCACGAGCGTCGGGACGGGATCGTGAGTGAGACACCGATGGCGACGGCTCCGGACCAGGCGGCGTGGGAGATGGTGGTCGGGCTCGAAGTGCACTGCGAGCTGCTGACCGCGACCAAGCTGTTCTGCGGGTGCAAGAACGCGTTCGGCGACGAGCCCAACGTGAACGTGTGCCCGGTCTGCCTAGGGCTCCCCGGGTCGCTCCCCGTGCTCAACGAGCACGCCGTGGAACTGGCCATGCGCATCGGTGCGGCGCTCCACTGCGAGATCCGCGCTTCGACCTTCGCGCGCAAGAACTACTTCTACCCTGACCAGGCGAAGGACTATCAGATCAGCCAGTACGACCTGCCGCTCAACTCGGCTGGCTGGCTCGAGCTGCCTGACGGCTTCCGCGTCGGGATCACGCGGGCGCACATGGAGGAGGACACCGGCAAGCTCACGCACGTCGGCGAGAGCGGTCGCATCCACTCGGCCATGCACGCGCTGGTCGACTACAACCGATCGGGCGTCCCGCTGGTGGAGATCGTGAGCGAGCCCGACCTCCGCTCGTCGGCGCAGGCCCGGGCCTACGCGGCGGAGCTCCGCGGCATCCTGGTGGCCACCGGCGCCTCCGACGGCCGCATGGAGGAGGGGTCCATGCGCGTCGACGCGAACGTCTCGGTCCGGCCGTCAGGCCGTTCGGAGCTCGGCACCCGCTGCGAGATCAAGAACCTCAACTCGCTGCGCTCGCTCGTCCGCGCCATCGACTACGAGGCGGCACGCCAGATCGCACTGCTCGAGAGTGGGGGTGCGGTCCAGCAGGAGACGCGGCACTGGGACGAGTCGGCGGGCCGTACGGGGTCTCTGCGCTCGAAGGAGGAGGCCAACGACTACCGGTACTTCCCCGAGCCGGATCTCGTCCCCCTGGCTCCGGCTGCGGCCTGGCAGGAGCGTGTGCGCGCCGGCCTCGGCCCGATGCCGGCCGACCGGCGTGCCGCGCTGGCCGCCGCGCTCGGCGGTGCACCGACCGACGCCGAGTTCGACCAGATTCGCGCCGTGGTCGACCTCGGCCTCGACGGGCTGGTGACGGCGGCCGCGGCCGGAGGCGCTCCGGCGGCCTTGGCGCTGGCCCGGGCGGCCAACGAGGTGGCGGCGCAGGCCGACGCGGCGGCGAACCTGCCGGCCGACTCGTTCGCCGCTCTCCTCGCCATGGAGTCCGGCGGGCAGCTCTCGGCCACCCAGTCCAAGGCCGTGCTCGGTCAGCTGCTCGAACGGGGCGGGGGAGACCCGGTCGCGCTGGCCGAGGAGATGGGCTTCGAGGCGCTCGGCTCGGACACCCTCGGCGCCGTGCTGGACGAAATCATCGGAGCCAATCCAGACGAGTGGGGACGGTTCTGCGGCGGTGAGGACAAGTTGCAGGGGTTCTTCACCGGTGAGGTGATGAAAGCCACCAAGGGCAAGGCCAATGGCAAGGAGGTGGCAGCCGAGCTGCGCCTCCGGCGCGGGTAGTCGCGGTCTCAGCCCTCCAGGGTCTCCTTCACGTACCGATCGAGGGTGGGCCCGACCCACTTGGCGATTTGCTTCGGGCTGGCCGTCGACATCGGGGCGACGCGCAGGAGGTACCGGGCGAAGGCCAGGCCCATCAGCTGCGAGGACACCATGGCCAGTCGCCTCCGGCGCATGGCCTCGGTCTCCCCTTCGATCGTGGCGATCCTGCTCCAGACGCGCTCTTCGAGGAACTCCCGGATGGCGTCGGCCACCTCCTTCGACGCAGCCATGGCGGCCATGCAGGAGGCGAACGAGGACCCGGTCTTCTCTGCTCCGTCCCACATGGTCAGGAACCCTTCGATCGTCCGTGACCCGGAGTACTCGGGCGCCGCGGCGTGCTCCTTGACCTGGCGCGGATCGAAGGGCAGTGCCATGGCGGCCACGAAGAGGGCAGCCTTGCCGTCGAAGTAGTGGTGGACCAGGGCGGGATCCACCCCGGCTCGGCGTGCCACTTCGCGCAAGCTGGCACCGTCGTAGCCGTGGGCGGCGAAGACGTCGCGCGCCGCATCGACGATGTCCCCCCGGGTGTCCGCGTGGCCGGGTCGGCGCCCCGGTGATGCGCTCATCCGGCTGCAGTGCCCGCTGCTGGTGTGAAAGTGTCCGCTGCCGGTGTGAAGCAGCCGCTCAGCGGGTATTCACCATTAGTGAAATCTGTGTTAGAACTCATCAGTGATGAAGGATAGGTTCGATCGGGGGGCAGGAGGACGCACATGAGCACCGGCCGGGCGCCGCACGCGGAGGCGACTTCCCGTGAGACGGTCCTGGGCCGCCTGGCCGGGCTCAGCTACGACCACCGTCGCCTCGTGCTGGGGCTCTGGATCGTCGTGCTCGTCGGCATCACCGTGCTGTCGCAGCTGGTGGGCACCACGTTCAAGAACAAATTCACCGCGGGCAATACTCCCTCCCAACAGGCGCAGGACATCCTGCAGGCGAAGTTCCCGGGCCGGTCGGGCGACACGGCTGACGTCGTCTTCCGCACGGCGACGCCGATCGTGCAGAACCGAGCGGCCATCGAGAGCGTGGTGTCGAGCCTCGAAGGGCTGCCCTACGTGCAGAGCGTAGCCAGTCCCTTCTCGCCCGGTGCCGCGCACCAGATCGCCGCATGACGGCTCTATCGCCTACGCCCAGATCCAGTTCAAGACGGACACCGCCGACATCCCGACCTCTGCGGTCAAGAAGGTGATCGCGGACGCGGCAAGGCGCCGCCCACCCGGGCTTCCAGGTGGAACTCGGAGGCAGCCCGATCTCGGCGGCCGCCAGCGCGGCGCCTGGCCCGAGCGAGGGGATCGGCGTCACCGCCGCCATCCTGATCATGCTGCTGGCGTTCGGTTCGGTGGTGGCCATGGGCCTCCCCATCATCACCGCGCTGCTCGGGCTCGGCGTGGGGGTGGCGCTCCTCGAGTTGCTGACCCACGTGCTCGTCGTCCCGGTGTTCTCTCCCGAGATGGCCGCCATGATCGGCATCGGTGTGGGCATCGACTACGCACTGTTCATCGTCACCCGGTACCGGCAGGGTGTCTTCGAGGGCCGCGAGCCGCGGGACGCGGTCGTCACGTCGCACATGACCGCAGGGCGGTCGGTCCTCTTCGCCGGGAGCACGGTGGTGATCTCGCTCTTCGGTCTCTACCTCATCGGCCAGCCTTACATGATCGGCCTGGCTACCGCCTGCATCGCTGCCGTCCTCATGGTGCTGATCGCCGCGCTGACGCTGCTCCCGGCCATGCTCGGGCTTCGCCGGCGCGGCCATCGACAAGCTGCACCTGCCCGGCCTGCTCCAGAGCGGCGGGCCGCCGCCCGAGAACGGCTTCTGGCATCGCTGGAGCCGACTGGTGCAGCGCAGGGCCTGGCTGACCGGGACGTTGGCCGCGCTGGTGCTCGTGCTCTTGGCGCTGCCCGTGTTCTCCATGCGCCTCGCCTTCACCGACGCCGGCAACGACCCGACGTCGCTGACCACGCGACAGGCCTACGACTTGCTGGCCCAGGGCTTCGGGCCGGGTTTCAACGGTCCGCTTGTCGTCGCCGCCGACCTGCAAGGTGCGGCCGACCGCTCCGCCGTTGAGCGACTGGCGCACTCGGTCGCCGCGCAACAGGGCGTCGCGTACGTGGCACCGGTGCAGTACAACGCGGACGGTACCGGCGCGCTGATGGTCGTCTTCCCGACCACCGCACCGCAGGCCGCGCAGACGGAGGAGCTTGTGCGCACCCTGCGCTCGGATGTGATCCCGCCCGTGGTCTCCGGGTCGGGTGTCGACGCGCAGGTGGGTGGCGAGACGGCGGCCAGCATCGACGCCGCCGGCTTCCTCGGGCAACGCCTCTTCATCGTCATCGCGGCGGTGCTCTTGCTGTCGTTCCTGCTCTTGCTCATGGTCTTCCGCTCCGTGGCCCTGCCGCTCAAGGCCGTGGTCATGAACCTGCTGAGCGTCGGTGCGGCCTACGGCGTGATGGTGGCCGTCTTCCAGTGGGGCTGGGCGGGCAGCATCATCGGCATCGGCGAGACGGGTCCGATCGACCCGTGGATCCCCGTCGCCATGTTCGTCGTCCTCTTCGGCCTCTCGATGGACTACGAGGTGTTCCTGCTCTCGCGCATCCGGGAGGAATGGCTGCGCACCGGTGACAACTCGCTCGCCGTGGCCGACGGGCTGGCCATCACCGGCCGGATCATCACGGCCGCCGCCGCCATCATGTTCTGCGTCTTCGGGTCCTTCGTGATCAAGGACCCGCTGCACGTGTTGAAGGTGTTCGGCCTGGGGTTGGCCACGGCGGTGCTCCTCGACGCCACGTTGGTGCGCATGGTGCTGGTCCCCTCGATCATGGAGATCCTGGGCGAGGTCAACTGGTGGATGCCGCGCTGGATGCACCGTGCCGTCCCGACGATCGGCATCGAGGTGGCTCCGGTGCGCGCCCCGTCGCCGACCTGAGGGAACCCGGGGGGAACCCGGGGCGGCCACCTGCCGGGACCCGGACGGCTAATTTGAGCCCATGCGCAGCGAGGCGGCACCAACGTCGACGTTCGTGTCCCTGAACCCCGGACGCGACGTCCAGCGAGTCGGTACGGCAGCCTTCCTGGGTGAGGAAGTCGAGAAGATCCACGACCCCGTGTGGGCGGTGATCGGGAACCTCGGAGATAGCCAGTGCTACCTCGGCGTCCCCGAGAAGGTGCGCATCGTCCAGGCCGCGCTGTCGCGCCGGATCGCCGAGGACGAACTGCGGATCCGCCTGATCCCGACTGCCTTCACCCTCGGGGTCTCCGACGGCCAGCTCAACGGCACGCCGCAGATGCGGTTCTCCCTCGTCGGCCGGGAGCTCGTCCACGACGTGGCCGACGTGCACCTGGCAGCGAACAGCGTGGCTGGACTGGTGGCCGTCGTCGCGTGCGACAAGCCGCCGGTGGGGACGCTCGCTGCCGTGTTGGAGAACGACACGCCGGCGGTCATCCTCTCGGACGGCCCGATCAGGCCGGGAATCGACCCCGAGACCGGTGCCCGTATCGATCTCGTGTCGGCCTTCCAGGCGGTGGACCAGGGCGCCGAGGTCCGCACCCGGTACGCCCTGCATGCCTGCCCCGGCCAGGGCAGCTGCGGGGGCATGTTCACCTACAACACGATGCAGACCTTCATCGCCGTGTTGGGTCTCGAACCGCTGCACATGGTGTCCCCGGCATCAGACGACCCGCGCCGGTTGCGTGCATTCCCCGATCAGGTGGTCGACTGCCTGGTGTCCATGACGAGCCGCGGCATCCGCCCGCGCCAGATCGTCACGCCTGCCGCACTCCGCAACGCCGTGACGGTTGCCATCGCCATGGGTGGCTCCACCAACGTGGTGCTGCACAGCGTCGAGCTCGCCCGCGCCGCCGGGCTCGACTTCTGGGACGAGGTGCTGAGTCAGGACGACTTCAACCGCTTGGCGCGCCGATTGCCGGTTCTCGTGAACATGCGGCCCTTCGGTGAGTACTCCATGGTGGACGTCGACGCCAGCGGGGGACTGCAGGTCATCGTCCAGCAGCTCCTCCAGTCCGGCTTCCTCGATGGCGACGCCCTCACCTGCACCGGTGAGACGTTGGCGGAACAGGTCCAGCGGCTCGACCCGCCGCCGCCCGACCACGAGGTGATCTACTCGGTCGAGAAGCCCTACAAGGACACCGGCGGGCTCCGACTGCTCCGGGGCAACCTGGCGCCGCAAGGCGGTGCGGTCCTGAAGGTGGCCGGCGTCGAGGGTGGCGTGAAGAACGGCGTCTTCACCGGCCGCGCCCGCGTGTTCAACGGCGAACGCTCCCTGATCGAGGCCCTCGACCAGCACCCGGACAGCTTCGAGGACAACGACATGGTGGTGATCCGCTACGAGGGACCCCGCGGTGCCCCGGGCATGCCCGAGCTGCTCGATCCCACGTCCCGGATCACGGCCCTCTGCCGCCAGCGGAACATCACGATCGCCCTGATGACCGACGCCCGCTTCTCGGGAGGGTCGGTCGGCCTCGTCATTGGCCATATGGCACCCGAAGCGCTCCTCGGGGGCCCGATCGCACTCGTCGAGGACGGCGACAGCATCGTGGTCGACGTGACGACCGACCGCATCGACTGCGTGCAGCTCGACGATGCCGGCGTGCTGGAGCGGCGTGCGGCGTCGTGGCGAGCGGCCGCCGAGGCCCACGGTGGCGTCCATCCGGACGTAAGTCCGGTGACCGACCGTGTGTTGGCACGCATGCGTGCGACCGCCCTGCCTGCCCTCCGGGGGGGCGGCATGGCCACGTCGACGCAGGAGGGGTTGTGACGGTGCCGCAACCGTGCCACAATGGACGCTTCATGCACGCCCTCGCCACCCGTCCGACGATTCTGGTACTCGTAACGTAGGCGCGCGCCCCACAGCACGACGCGCGCCTCTCGACCTCCCGCCCCGGGGGGTCGTTTCAATTCCGGGGCCAGGCAGGGCCGCCACCCGACCGACCCGCCGACCGAGCACAGCGCCGACGAGAGCACCATGAAGTACGAAGAGCATCCGAACAGGGGAAGCACATGAAGCTGACAGGGGCCCAGGCCCTCATCAAGAGCCTCGAGATGCAGGGGGTCGACGTGATGTTCGGCCTGCCCGGCGGCGCCATCCTGCCTGTCTACGACCCCATCATCGACTCGTCGATCCGCCACGTGCTGGTGCGTCACGAGCAGGGCGCCGGTCACATGGCCGAGGGCTATGCCCAGGTGACAGGACGGCCGGGCGTGGCCATGGTCACCAGCGGGCCGGGCGCCACCAACATCGTGACCCCCCTGGCCAACGCCTACATGGACTCCACGCCGCTCATCGTGGTCTCGGGCCAGGTGGCCACCGCCTCCATCGGCACCGACGCCTTCCAGGAGTGCGACATCACCGGCGTCACCATGGGCATCACCAAGCACAACTGGCTCATCAAGGACGTCGAGGACATCCCGCGCGTGGTGGCCGCCGCCTTCCACGTGGCGACCACCGGCCGCCCCGGGCCGGTCCTGATCGACCTGCCCAAGGACATCTCGAACGCCATCATGGAGTGGTACTGGCCGTCGTCGCTCGACGAGCTCGACCTGCCCGGCTACCACCCCTCGACCTTCGGCGACCCGGCGCTGGTGCGCGAGGCGGCCGACCTGATCGCCGCCGCGCAGCGGCCCGTCCTCTACGTCGGCGGCGGTGTGCTCAAGGCGCGCGCCGCCGAGGCGCTGCGCGCCCTGGCAGAGCGCACCGGCATCCCGGTCGTGACGACCCTCATGGCCCGGGGTGCCTTCCCGGACTCGCACCCTCAGGCGCTCGGGATGCCCGGCATGCACGGGCACTACACGGCCGTGACCGCGTTGCAGAAGAGCGACCTGCTGGTCAGCCTGGGGGCCCGCTTCGACGACCGAGTCACCGGGAAGATCAGCGCCTTCGCCCCCGAGGCCAAGGTGGTCCACGTGGACATCGACCCGGCGGAGCTGGGCAAGGTGCGCGTGCCCGACGTGGGGATCGCCGGCGACTGCGGCGAGGTGATCGAGGAGCTCCTGGCCGCCATGGACGCCCGTGCCGACCGGCCGGCGGCTCCGGACCTCTCGGCGTGGTGGCGCCAGATCGACGAGTGGCGGGAGCGCTTCCCGCTCCACTACGCCGACGGCGCCGACGGCGCCATCAAGCCGCAGAATGTGGTGGAGCAGCTGCGCGACGCGACGGCCGACGACACCATCGTCGTGGCCGGTGTCGGTCAGCACCAGATGTGGGCCTCGCAGTTCTGGAAGTTCGAGCACCCCTACACGTGGGTCAATTCGGGCGGCGCGGGCACCATGGGCTTCGCCGTCCCCGCCGCCATCGGAGCCAAGGTGGGTCGCCCCGACCGCACGGTGTGGGCCATCGACGGCGACGGCTGCTTCCAGATGACGGCCCAGGAGCTCGTGACGGCCAGCGCCGAGCAGATCCCCGTCAAGGTCGCCATCTTGAACAACGCATATCTCGGCATGGTGCGCCAGTGGCAGGAGATGTTCTACGAGGAGCGCTACTCGGAGGTCTACCTCTCACCGGATCTGCCCGACTACGTGAAGTGGGCCGAGGCGATGGGCTGCGTGGGCATCCGGGCCGAGACGCCCGAGGACGTCGGGCCCGCCATCGAGAAGGCGAACGCGATCGACGACCGCCCCGTCGTGGTGGACTTCCGCACCGACGCCTTCGAGAAGGTCTTCCCCATGGTGCCCGCCGGCGCGTCCAACGACGACATCGTCGTGCACCCGGACCAGGCGGGGCCCCACGCGGAGGTGGCCCAATGAGCGCCGCACCGCTGCGCGCCCTTTCCGGGGGCGGTCAGGGCGCGACCCCCCGGCACCACATCCTGTCCGTCCTGGTCGAGAACAAGGCCGGTGTGCTGGCGCGGGTGGCCGGGCTGTTCAGCCGCCGCGGCTTCAACATCTACTCCCTGGCCGTCGCCCCGACCGACGAGGACGAGCGGTTCAGTCGCATCACCATCGTGGTGGACGTCGAGTCGGCACCCTTGGAGCAGGTGGTGATGCAGTTGGACAAGCTGGTCAACGTGGTCTCCATCGGCGAGCTCTCGCCGGCGGAGGCGGTCGAGCGCGAGCTCGTGCTGGTCACGGTGGCCGTGGGGCCGACCGAGCGCCAGCAGGTTATCCAGCTGGTGGGGGTCTTCGGCGGCGAGGTCGTCAGCGTGGGCACCGACCGCATCACCGTCATGTTGGCCGGGCGCCCCGAGAAGATCGACGACTTCGAAGGCCTGCTCGAGCAGTACACCGTCGTCGAGCTCCAGCGGACGGGCCGGGTCGCCCTGCCTAAGCTGGAACGTCAGCGCTGAGAGAGGAAGAGCACACGTCATGGCCACGCTGTACTACGAGAAGGACGCCGATCCCTCCCTGATCGCCGGCCGCAAGGTCGCCATCCTGGGCTACGGCTCGCAGGGACACGCCCACGCACAGAACCTGCGGGAGTCGGGCGTCGACGTCCGGGTGGCACTGCGCCAGGGGAGCGCGAGCCGCGCCAAGGCCGAAGAGGCCGGCCTGCGCGTCCTGTCGCTGGGCGACGCCGCCGCCGAGGCCGACGTGATCATGATCTTGCTGCCCGACACCGAGCAGAAGGCGGCCTACGACGAGTTCGTGGCCCCCAACCTCGTCGATGGCGACATGCTCATGTTCGCCCACGGCTTCAACATCCGCTTCGGCCAGATCGTGCCGCCGTCGGGGGTCGACGTGACGATGGTGGCACCCAAGGGCCCGGGCCACCTCGTCCGCCGGACGTACACCGAAGGTGGCGGCGTGCCCTCGTTGGTGGCCGTCCACCAGGACGCGACGGGCAAGGCGCACGACCTCGCCCTGTCGTATGCCCACGCCATCGGCGCCACCCGGGCGGGCGTGCTCGACACCACGTTTGACGAGGAGACTGAGACCGATCTCTTCGGCGAGCAGGTCGTGCTGTGCGGCGGCCTCACCGCGTTGGTGACGGCGGGCTTCGAGACCCTGGTGAACGCCGGCTATCAGCCCGAATCGGCTTATTTCGAGTGCCTGCACGAGCTGAAGCTCATCGTGGACCTCATGTACGAGCAGGGGATCGCGGGGATGCGCTACTCCATCTCGGACACGGCCGAGTACGGCGACCTCACCCGCGGGCCCCGGGTGATCAACGACGCCGTGAAGGCGGAGATGCAGACCATCCTCGACGACATCCGAAGCGGTGCCTTCGCCGAAGAGTGGATCGCCGAGAACAAGGCGGGTCGCCCCCGGTTCGAGGCGCTGCGCCAGGAGGGCAAGGCGCACCAGATCGAGCAGGTTGGTGCCGAGCTGCGGGCCATGATGCCCTTCATCACGGCCGGCAAGACCAAGGTGCAGGACGCCTCGGGAGGCTGAGGCGCTCGCCGGTGCCGGTGCCGGTGCCGGTGTGCCCGGGTGCCGGGGAGGGGTTTCGCTGGCGAGCCCCGGGCGTTCGCGCCATCCCTTTGATGCTCATGCCCCGTAGGGGACGATGTTGTTCCTCGAACCCCTAAGCGATCTCGTTTCGGGGCTCCACATCGAATGCCGTGCCCCTCAGGGGCCTTGACCGCGACATCGTTATGATGTCACAGTGACATCATGAAGATGTCACTGGTGGTCGAGGGGCTGCGCTCCGACGTGCTGAGCGTCGGCGAGCTCGGCGACGACACCGTGGCCGAGGCAGCCGAGCGGATCGCCGTGGTGCTGGGGCGGTCCGTCCCCGCCCGGGTGCTCGACCTCCTCTCCGACGTGGCCGCCGAGGTCTCGGCCGAGCTGCCCGAGGGGCGTATCGAGATCCGGGTCGCGGGGGACGACGTCGACCTGGCCTACGTCGAGGAGCAGGCCGCCACCGCCCGGCCGGCGGAGGGCGAGGGCGGAGACTTCTCGGCGCGGATCACGCTCCGACTGACCGAGAGCCTCAAGTCGAAGGTCGAGGCCGGGGCTGCGGGCGCGGGGATGTCGGTGAACGCCTACGTCGTGCGCGTCCTCGAGCGCGGCGTCTCGTTCAACCGAAGTGGCAGTCAGAGCAGCCGCGGGGGCAACCGCCTGCGCGGCTACGGCGCGACCTGAGAGGAGTAACGAATGGAGAAGACGTTCGAGACGCCGGGCGTGGTGCGGTTGTACGTGGAGAACCACGTGGGGCTGGTGACCGTCACGGCAGCCGGGGCCGGGTCAACCTCGGTGTCGCTCGAGGCCGAGAGCCTGGCGGCCGAGGAGCTGGTCGGCCAGGCCACCGTGGAGTGCCGTCCCGCAGGACCCCGCCAGGTCGTCACCGTGCAGGTGCCCCGACCACGCGGGCTGCGGAATTTCCGGCGCAGCGCCGTGACCGTGCGCGTGACGGTGCCCGAGGGGAGCGAGCTCTCCGTCGTCACCGCCTCGGCCGACGTCGAGGTGCAGGGGCCGGTCGCCCGTGCGGACGTCAAGACGGCCAGCGGCAACGTCCTGATCGACGACGTCACCAGCGACGTCGTCTCGAAGACGGCCAGCGGGAACGTGACCCTCGGGCACGTGGGTGGCGACGTGCGTGCGCACTCCGCATCGGGGCATCTGCGTTGCGACAGTGTCGGCGGGCGGTCGGTGTTCGCCACCACATCGGGTGACCTGCAGGTCGGGGCGGCCGGGAACCGGGTCGAGGTCAAGGCCACGTCGGGCAACGTCCGCCTGGGTCGGCTGGCCCATGGCGCCCGCATCGCCAACGTCTCGGGCGACGTGCGCGTCCAGGCGCTGAGCGAGGGCCACCTGCGCGTGCGTTCGGTGTCGGGCGACGTCTTCGTGGGGGTGGTGCAGGGTGTGCAGCTCCATGTCGACGTCGAGACGATGTCGGGCTCCGTCCACTCCGACATCCCCCTCGGGGACCGTCCACCGGACGACCACCACGACGCCCGTGTCGACCTGAGCGTCCGGTCGGTCTCGGGCGACGTCGAGATCGCCCACGCGCTCGACCAGGCCGCCTGACGGACCCGCCCCTACCGGGGACCGGCCCCAGACCGGGGACCGGCCCCAGCCCGGGGACCGGCCCGCGAATCCCGACCGCGCCCGGTCTGGGTGGCGGGGCGGGCACAATACCCGCCGTGCCCCGACGACCGCGCCGTACGCCCGCCGTCGCCGCTGCGGTCGGGCTCGTTGCCCTCGCCGTGGCCTGCGGCCTGCTGTTGCCCGGGGTCGCATGGTCCTCGACCAGCACCACCACCTCGACCACGCTGCCCTCGCTCGGCTCGCCGGTTGTGCCGGTCACCGGCCCCGCCGCGGTGTCCGGGCCGATCCGGGCGCCCGGCGGGCCGTACCTGTTCGACCGCCTGGGACGGGTGGTGTTCTTCCACGGCGTCAACGCGGTCTACAAGCGCCCTCCCTACGAGCTCTTCGCCGCGCCCGGCAAGCCGTGGAACTTCAACGCCGCCGACGCCTCGCTGATGGCGCGCCTCGGGTTCAACGTGGTGCGCCTGGGCATGACGTGGAGCGGGCTCGAACCAGGCACGGCGCCGGCCAACGATCCGGCCATCTGCTCCGCCGGGGCACCGAGTGACCCGCATCAGTTCAACCAGTCGGTGTTCAACCGCTACGTCAACCGCCTGCGCTCCACGGTCGACCTGCTCGGCCGCTACCACATCTACACGATCCTCGACATGCACCAGGACGTGTACAACGAGGCGTTCGACGGCGAGGGCGCGCCGCCCTGGGCGGTGTGCACCAACGGCGTCCCCAGCGTCGACCCACCCGGTCGCTGGTCGCGCGAGTACGCCACGACCGCGGCGGCGATCGCCTTCGACCACTTCTGGCTGAACGACGTGCGCGGCGACCTGCAGGGCGAGTACATCAGGATGTGGCGGATGGTGGCGCACGCCTTCCGGAACGACCCGTGGGTCATGGGGTACGACCCGTTCAACGAGCCCTTCTCCAAGTCGCTGGTCACGCTGGGGGACGAGAACTTCGACGCCCAGCTCGAGTGCTTCTACACCGGGAGTGCGCACATCGGGTCCCCGTCGAACGGCGCACCACGGCTCACGTGCCCGGCCGGTGACCCGGCCGACGGCGTCGTGCCGACGATCCTGGCCGCAGATCCGGTCCACCTGATATTCGACGAGCCGGACAACTTCACGGCCCGCGGCTTCCCCACCTACCTGGGCCCGATGGACCTGCCGAACCTGGTGTTCAACGTGCACGTCTACTGCGGCGCCCGCAGCCCGATCACCGGCAACCCGACCAACCTCGACGCGTGCGTCGACCAGGAGGTCCGGTCGCTCAAGCACCGGGCAGAGGACCGGGGCGAGATGGCGTCACCGGCCCAGCCGAACGGACCGCCCTGGTTCGTCACCGAATTCGGCGCCTCGAGCGACCCCTCGCTCCTGTCGTTCCTCACCGCCCAGATGGACGCCGAGCAGGTGGGATGGGCCTTCTGGTCTTGGAAGTCCTACGGGGACCCGACTGGCAGCATGGACGAGGCGCTCGTGATGGCAGGTGGGAAGCTGCGCCGCACGGCGCTGGTGCTGAGCCGGGCCTATCCGCAGGCGGTCGCCGGCATCCCGCTGGCGTTCTCCTACTCGCCGGTTTCGGGCGTGTTCCGGCTCACCTACGTGCCCAATCACCGCATCCATGCGCCGACGGTCGTCTTCGTGCCCGAGGCGCTGCGCCAGGGCGCCCACGGTTACTGCGCCGTCGTCCACGGCGGGCGGGTCACCTCTGCGGCGGGAGCGGGCAGGCTTACCGTGCGCAACGGGCGGCGGGGTACCCGGGTCACGGTGGTCCTGCGGCCCGGCGTCTGTGCACACGGCTGACGCGCCGTCCCGGGACACCCGGCTGCCGGCACCCCTAGGGTGAGGGGTATGTGCAGGAACATCACGACGCTTCGGGGCCTCGAGCCCGTGGCCACCCCCGAGGAGATCGAGGCGGCCGCCCGCCAGTACGTGCGCAAGGTGAGCGGCGTCCAGTCCACCTCGCCCCAGACCGCGGAGGCCTTCGAGAGCGCGGTGGCGCAGGTGGCCGATGCGACCACGTCGCTGTTGGCCACGTTGCCGCCCCGCAAGCAACCTCCGCCCACACTGCCGCCACTGCGCCGGCTGGCCGCCCGGATGCCCGCAGGCTGAACTTCCCGCGCGCGGTCAGGGTGCCGCGACGTGGAGCGGGAGCTCGAGGAGCCCGCGCAGCGTGAAACCCGGGCGCCAGCTCGGCTCGTCGGTGCGCAGCTCGATCCGGTCGAGCCGCGAGAGCAGCTCGTTGAAGGCAATCTCGCCCTCCATGCGCGCCAACGCCGCGCCGAGGCAGTGGTGGATGCCCCAACCGAAGCTGAGGGGCACGTTGTCCTGGCGGCGCAGCTCCAGCTGGTCGGGTTGGTCGAAGCGGCCCGGGTCGCGGTTGGCGGCCCCCTGGAGCACGATGATCCGGTCGCCGCGACGCAGCGGTTCGCCGAGCAGGTCTGCCGGCTCGAGCGCGCACCGGATGTTGAACTGCACCGGGCTGTCGAAGCGCAGCAGCTCCTCGACGGCTGACGGCGCGATGTCCGGGTGCGCGCGCCAGTCGGCCAGCTGGTCCGGGTGGGTGAGCAGCGCCAGCAATCCGTTCCCGAGGAGGTTCGTCGTGGTCTCGAACCCCGCGGCGAAGAGCAGGATGGCCGTGGCCACGATCTCCTCGGGGCTCAGCTGGTCGTCGCTGTCGCCCTTCTCGGCCAGCGCGCTCAAGAGGTCGTCGCGCGGCTGGCGGCGGCGCTCGGCCAGCAGCGCCTCGAAGTAGCCCCCCAAGTGGGCGATCGCCTCCAGCGCGGCTGCGATCTCCTCCTCGGCCAGTAGTGGCTCGATGCCTCGGGCGGCGGCGCGGACGTGGGGCTGGAGGCCGTTGCGGTCCTCGAAGGGCACGCCGACCAGCTCGCCGATGACCGCCATGGGGAGCGGCAGCGCGAAGTCCGCCATGAACTCCACGTCGCCACGCGCGGCCAACTCCTCGAGCAGGACATCGACCAGTTCGTGCACGGCGGGGCGCAACCGCTCCACCTGCCGCGGGGTGAACGACCGCGCCACCAGTCGGCGTAGCCGCGTGTGGACCGGGGGATCGGCCAGCAGCATGCTGTGGCTCGACGCCTCGAGGAAGGCGAGCCGGCCGCCGGCGTCAGTACTGAACATGCCGCTCGAGGGGTCCTCGACGTCCACCCCGCGCCCGAGTCGCGGGTCGCGCAGCACGGACAGGCACTCCTCGTACCCGACCACGACGAGCGGGCCGAGCGAGGTGCGGATCGCGGTGGCCTCCTCGTGCATGCGGGCGTACAGCGGGTAGGGATCGGCCTGGCCCTCGGGCGTGGCCAGCACCTGCAGCAGCAGAGCGTCGAGGGTGGGCCCCGAGGCGATCGTCATGGCCCGTCGAGCCTCGCAGAGGTCCCGGCGCCCGGCAACCGCCCCGCCGTGCCGGGCCACGGTCCAGAATGGGCGCCGATGAGCGACATGCAGGGCAAGGTCGTGGTGGTGACCGGGGCCAACACGGGAATCGGCTTCGAGACGGCGGTCGGCGTGGCCGCGCGGGGGGCGACCACGGTGCTCGCCTGCCGTAACCGGGCCAAGGCGGAGGCGGCGGCGCGCGAGGTGGTCACGCGCACCTGGAACGAGGACGTGGCCGTGGTCGACCTCGACCTGGCCGACCTGGCCTCGGTCCGCCGGGCGGCCGACGAGGTGCGTACGCGCTGGGACCGTCTCGACGTCCTGGTGAACAACGCCGGTGGCACCTGGTCGGCGCGCCAGGTGACCGCTCAGGGGTTCGAGTACACATTCGGGGTGAACCACCTGGGCCACTTCTCGTTCACCACGCGTCTGCTCGACCGCCTGGCGGGCTCGTCGCCGGGGCGCGTCGTCAACGTGACGTCGGTGGGCCACCACTTCGCGTCGAAGGGCATGCGCTTCGACGACCTGCAGAGCGAGCGGCACTACGAGGGGATGGAGGTGTACTGCAGGGCCAAGCTGGCCAACGTCCTCTTCACGGTCGAGCTGGCCCGGCGCCTTGAGGGCACCGGCGTCACGGCAAACGCGGCGCACCCGGGCTGGGTGCGGAGCAGATTCGGCATGGACGGCGACCTCTCGGGGCTGACCGGGCTCGGCATCCGCCTCATCCGACCCTTCCAGATCACCCCGGCGCGCGGCGCCCGGACGTCAGTCTTCCTGGCCACGTCATCGCGGGTGGCCGGCCGGACCGGCGAGTACTGGGTCCGGTGCAAACCCGGCCACATGGCCGCAAAGGCCCGGGACCCGGCCGCGGCGGCCCGGCTGTGGGAGGAGAGCGAGCGCCTGGTGGCAGGTGCCGGGTTTCCTCTCCCCTGAGCGCCCCGCGTTTCTCGGGGGACCGCGGGGTTCCCGAAGGGCCCGCGGCCGAGTCGCTCAGTCGGCCAGGGCGCCGACCACGTGGGTGATGCAGGCACACAGCGACGCGATGTCGTCGGGCTCGATGGCCGGGAACATGGCAATCCGCAGCTGGTTGCGACCCAGCTTGCGGTAGGGCTCGGTGTCCACGATGCCGTTGGCCCGCAGCACCGTCGCCACCGCCGTCGCGTCGACGGCGTCGACGAAGTCGATGGTGCCCACCACGTGGCTGCGGTCGGCTGGGTTCGCCACGAAGGGCCGGGCGAAGCCAGACTGCTCGGCCCAGGTGTAGAGGATCTCGGCCGAGCGGTCGCAGCGCGAGGTAGTCCACTCCAGGCCGCCGTGCTCGTTCATCCAGTCGAGCTGCTCGGCCAGCAGGAAGATGGTGGCCAGCGCCGGCGTGTTGTAGGTCTGGTCCTGCACCGAGTTGTCGACCGCCGTCTTGAGGTCGAGGAACGTCGGAATCCAGCGGCCGGAGGCCGCGATCCGCTCCACCCGCTCGAGGGCGGCCGGCGACAGCAGGGCGATCCACAGGCCGCCGTCGCTGGCGAAGCACTTCTGCGGGGCCAGGTAGTAGGCGTCGAAGTCGGAGGGATCGACGCGGAGCCCGCCGGCGGCGGACGTCCCGTCGACGGCCACCAGGCCGCCGCCGTCGGCCGGCGCCGCCGCGCCCGGGGGGCGGCGGATGGGCATGGCCACGCCGGTCGAGGTCTCGTTGTGCGTCAAGGCGTAGAGGTCCACCGAGGGATCGGCCACGGGGACCGGGTGGGTGCCGACCTCGGACTCGATCACCTGCGGGTCCTTGAGGTGCGGCGCGGCCTTCACGCAGCCGGCGAACTTCGAGGAGAACTCGCCGAAGCTCAGGTGCTGGCTCTGCTCCTCGATCAGCCCGAACGTCGCCGCGTCCCAGAAGCAGGTGGTGCCACCGTTGCCGAGGACGACCTCGTAGCCGTCGGGCAGGGAGAAGAGGGACCGGAACCCGGCGCGCACCCGGCCGACCTGTGCCTTGACCGTCTTCTGGCGGTGGCTGGTGCCGAGATACGTCCCGGCCACCTCGACCAGCGCCTCCACCTGAGCCGGCCTCACCTTGGAGGGACCGGACCCGAAGCGGCCGTCCGAGGGGAGCAGGTTGGCGGGGATGGTGAGGTCGGGGGTGTCTGGCACGTATGAGATCATGACACCCGTGACGAGCACCCCTTCCGCGATCGGGCTCCGCAGGATCTCGCGCCGGGCCGCCGCCGTGGCGCCCTCGGCCACCCTGGCCGTCGACGCCAAGGCCAAGGCGCTCAAGGCGGCGGGGGAGCATGTCATCGGCTTCGGCGCGGGCGAGCCCGACTTCCCGACTCCGCCCCACATCGTGGAGGCGGCCGTCGAAGCCTGCCGCGACCCGGCCAACCACCACTACACGCCGACGGCGGGCATCCCGGCCCTGCGCGAGGCCATTGCCGCCAAGACGCAGCGAGACTCGGGCCTGGAGGTGGCCGCCTCGCAGGTCCTGGTGACCAACGGCGGGAAGCAGGCCGTGGCCGAGGCCTTCGCCGTGCTGTGCGACCCGGGCGACGAGGTCATCGTGTTGGCCCCCTATTGGACCACCTACCCCGAGTCGATCGCCCTGGCCGGGGGTACGCCCGTCGTGGTGTCCTCGGACGAGACGACCGGCTTCCGCTCCTCGGTGGACGACCTCGAGGCCGCGTGGACCCCACAGACCAAGGCGCTGCTCTTCGTTTCGCCATCCAACCCGACCGGCGCGGTGTACCCCCGCGACGAGATCGAGGCCATCGGCCGCTGGGCACTCGAGCGGGGCGTCTGGGTGCTGACCGACGAGATCTACGAGCATCTCGTCTACGGGGGCGCCGAGCACCACTCCATGCCGGTGCTCGTCCCCGAGCTGGCCGAGCGCTGCCTGGTGGCCAACGGCGTGGCCAAGACCTACGCCATGACGGGTTGGCGCGTCGGGTGGCTGATCGGTCCCGCCGACGCCATCACGGCAGCCACCAACATCCAGAGCCACGAGACGTCCAACGTCTCGAACGTGGCCCAGCGCGCTGCCCTGGCCGCGGTGTCCGGGGGCCTCGAGGACGTCGCCATGATGCGCGAGCACTTCGACCGCCGCCGGCGCATCATCGTGGCCACGCTCAACGAGATCGACGGCGTCGTCTGCCCGGAGCCCGAGGGCGCCTTCTACGCCTTCCCCTCGGTCAAAGGCCTGCTCGGGCGTTCCATTCGCGGGCAGCGCCCGGCCACGAGCGCCGAGCTGGCCGAGCTGTGCATCAACGAGGCCAAGGTGGCCGTGGTGCCCGGCGAGGCGTTCGGCGCGCCCGGGTTCTTCCGCATGTCCTACGCCATGGCCGAGCACGACATGGTCGAGGGCGTGTCCCGGTTGGCCGCGCTCTTCGCCGAGGCACAAGACTGACCGGAGGCGCCGGACCGCCGGGGAGCGGCCGGTGCCCGGACCTGACAACTGATCGTCGGGGGGAGTGAGGAGAATCTTCGCGGTGGCACGGGTGCTGGTCACGGAGAAAATCGCCAAGAGTGGGCTCGACCTGCTCGCCGACGCCGGGCACGAGGTCGACGTGCGCGAGGGCCTGACCCCCGAGCAATTGCTCGGTGCGGTGGTCGGCGCCCATGCGCTGATCATCCGCTCGGCCACGCAGGTCACCGCCGACGTGCTCGCCGCGGGCACCTCGCTGCAGGTGGTGGGGAGGGCCGGCGTCGGCCTGGACAACGTCGATGTCACCACGGCCACCGAGCGCGGGGTGATGGTCGTCAACGCCCCGACGTCGAACATCCTCTCGGTGGCCGAGCAGGCCATGGCGCTGCTGCTGGCCCAGGCCCGCAACATCCCCCAGGCCCACGCGGCGCTCGTGGCCGGGCGCTGGGAGCGTTCGAAGTGGGAGGGCGTCGAGCTGCACGGCAAGGTCCTGGGCGTGGTGGGCCTGGGCCGGGCCGGCTCCCTCGTGGCCCAGCGGGCGCACGCCTTCGGCATGGAGCTCATCGGCTACGACCCGTTCGTCTCCGCCGAGCGGGCGCGGGCCATGGGGGTGCGCCTGGTCGGGATCGAGGAGCTGGTGGCCGAGGCCGACTTCGTCTCCATCCACACCCCGAAGACTCCCGAGACGGTCGGCCTCTTCGGGCGCGACCTGTTGGCCAAGGCCAAGCCGGGCATCCGGATCGTCAACACGGCCCGCGGCGGCATCGTCGACGAGGAGGCGCTGGCCGAGGCCATCCTCGACGGCATCGTGGCCGGCGTCGGGCTCGACGTCTTCGCCAAGGAGCCCTGCACCGAGTCACCTCTCTTCGAGCTCCCCGGCGTGGTCGTGTCTCCCCACCTGGGCGCCTCGACGGAGGAGGCGCAGGACAAGGCCGGCGTGACCATCGCCGAGCAGGTGCTCCTGGCGCTGGCCGGCGACTTCGTCCCCTACGCCGTCAACGTGGCGGCCCGCGACGTGACCGACTCGGCGCGCGCCTTCATGGGTCTGGCCGAGCAGCTCGGCCGGCTCTTCGGCGGCCTGCACGACGGCCTCCCGGGCACCATCGACATCGAGTACCAGGGAGAGCTGGCTTCCGAGAGCACCGGGATCCTCACCTTGTCGGTGCTCAAGGGGATCTTCGGCGGGTCGACCGAGGAGCCGGTGTCCTACGTGAACGCGCCACAGCTGGCCGAGCGACGCGGCCTGCAGGTGCGCGAGTCGTCGACGGCCACGTCACACGACTACAAGTCGCTCATCACCCTGCGCTCGGCCAGCCACTCGGTGGCCGGCACGCTCATCACGGTTGGGCTGCGCACCGAGCCGCGGATCGTGATCGTCGACGACCACACGGTCGAGGTGCCGCCCTCGACCCACATGCTCGTGGTGCGCAACGACGATCGTCCCGGGGTCATCGGGGTGGTCGGGACCGCGCTCGGCGCGGCCGGGGTGTCGATCTCGTCCATGCACGTGGGGCCGAGCCCGGAGTCCTCGACCGCCATGATGGTGATCTCGACCACCACGCCCGCCCCGGACTCGGTGGTCCGGCAGCTGCGGGGCGACGAGGGCATCCTCGACCTCCATCGCGTCACGCTCTGAGACCGCGCACTGCCGGCGCGGCGGCCGGGCGGCGGGAGCTCAGGCCTGCGGCTTGCGGGGCACCGCCGGCCAGGTGTCGAGACTGCCGATCACCGGCTCGTCGCCGTGGAGTTCACGTCGCGGCGCGCGGTCGAGGAGCAGGGCGCGCACGAAGGCCACGACGGCGACGACGAGCGCGGCCCGGACGAGGGCGGACAGCAGGCGGCGCATGCGCCCACGGTAGCGTGAGCCGCCATGGCCACCCTTCAGGGCATCGCCCCCATCCTCCCGACCGCCGACCCCGAGGCGATGCGGGCCCACTACGAGACGCTCGGTTTCGCCGTGCAGATGCACCATGGCGGCTACGCCACGGCCACCCGCGACGGCATCCGCATCTACTTCAAGCACGTGCCGGATGACTCCCCCGGTACGGACCCGGGTGACGGACCCGGGGCCCTGTACCTGGCCGTCGACGACGCCGAGGCGCTGCACGCCGAGTGGCGGGCGGCAGGAGTGGGGGAGACCGGCGATCTCTTCGACCCCGGATTCGGGGTCTGGGAGGCGGCGCACACCGACAGAGACGGGAATCTGCTGCGTTTCGGGTCGCCGCTCCGCAGCCGGGAGCCTTGACGCGCAGCGGGCCCGGTGCGACGATTACACTCTTCATGGTGAAGCCCACGACTTCCGAGCTGCTGCTTACCTGACGGCGAACGCCACATCGCGTTCGCCCACGACCTCCTGTGCCGAACCGGCCAGGAGGTTTTTTGTTGGGTCGGCGCCGGCACGGATCGACGGACCGAACGGATACGGATACGGATACGGATACGGATACGTAAACGGAAAAGGGAAACGGAAGAAGGAAGACCCATGGTTGAGGAACGGAAGGGAAGTGGTGGCGACGTGCAGCGGGGTCGCCTGGCCCTGCCCTGCGACCCGTCGCCGATGGCCTACGACAAGTACCGCTCGCACGTGCCCCTGGTGCTGCACGACCGGACGTGGCCCGACCGGCAGTGCACCCAGGCGCCTCGCTGGGCCAGCGTCGACCTGCGTGACGGGAACCAGGCCCTTATCGACCCGATGGACCCGGAGCGGAAGCTTGCCCTGTTCCAGACCCTGGTCGACGTCGGCTTCAAGGAGATCGAGATCGGGTTCCCCTCGGCGTCGCAGACCGACTACGACTTTCAGCGTCTGATCATCGACGAGGCCCTCGTCCCCGACGACGTCGAGATCCAGGTGCTCGTCCAGTGCCGCCAGGAGCTCATCGAGCGGACGTTCGAGTCGCTGGCCGGCGCTGCCCGGGCCGTGGTGCACTTCTACAACTCGACCTCGGAGCTGCAGCGCCGTGTCGTGTTCGGGATGGACAAGGCCGGGATCGTGGACATCGCCGTCGAGGCGGCGGAGCTCTGCAAGAGGTACGAAGCCCAGGTCTCGGGGACCGAGGTCCGTTACGAGTACTCGCCGGAGAGCTTCACCGGGACCGAGCCGGAGTTCGCCGTCGAGATCTGCGAGGCCGTGATGGACGTGATCGGGCCAACGCCCGAGCGCCCGCTGATCCTCAACCTCCCGGCCACCGTCGAGATGTACACGCCCAACGTGTACGCCGACGTCATCGAGTGGTTCGGGCGCACCATCAAGAACCGGGATGCCGTCGTGTTGAGCCTGCACCCGCACAACGATCGCGGGACGGCGGTGGCGGCGGCCGAGCTGGCCGTGATGGCCGGGGCCGACCGGGTCGAGGGCACGCTCTTCGGCAACGGGGAGCGGACGGGCAACGTGGACGTCGTCACGCTGGCCATGAACCTGTTCGCGCAGGGGGTCGACCCCGCGCTCGACTTCCGCGACATCGAGAAGGTGCGGCGGGTCGCCGAGTACGCCACTCGGCTGCCGGTCCATCCGCGCCATCCCTACGCCGGGGACCTCGTGTACACGGCCTTCTCCGGCTCGCACCAGGACGCCATCAAGAAGGGTATGGCAGCCGTCGGGCAGGACTACGACGAGTGGGCGGTGCCCTACCTGCCCATCGACCCCAAGCACACGGGCCGCACCTACGAGGCGATCATCCAGGTCAACAGCCAGTCCGGCAAGGGGGGCGTGGCCTACGTGATGGACACGGACCACGGGCTGGACCTGCCGCGTCGGCTCCAGATGGAGTTCTCCAAGAAGGTGCAGGAGATCACCGAGGCCACGGGAACGGTGATCCGCTCGGGCGAGATGCGCGATGTGTTCGAGGAGATGTACCTGCCCGAGGACGCCGGCCTGCGCCTGATCACCAGCGAGGTGTCCACGGGGCGCGGGCGCACCAGCGTCACCGCCCAGCTGCTGGTCGACGGCCAGCACCACACGATCGTGGGCGAGGGGAACGGCCCGATCGACGCGCTGGTGGCCGCCCTCAAAGCGGATCTCGGTATCGTGCTGGAGGTGAAGGACTACTCGGAGCACGCACTCACCGAGGGCTCCGGCGCCTCGGCCGTGGCGTACGTGGAGTGCGCCGGTCCCGACGGGGCCACGTGGTGGGGCGTCGGGCGTGACTCCTCCATCCTCGACGCCTCCCTGAGCGCGGTCGTCTCGGCGGCCAACCGCGCCCGCACTAGGTGATCCGCCCCGCCGTCGAAGACGACGTCCCCGAGCTCGTGGCGATGATCCACGAACTGGCGGAGTACGAGAACCTCCTCGACCAGTGCGCGATCACCGAGGAGGACCTGGCGCGCACGCTGTTCGGCCCTCAACCGGTCGTCTTCGACACAGTGGTCGACGACGGCGCGGGCGGCCTGGCCGGTCACGCCCTGTGGTACCGCACCTTCTCGACCTTCCTCGGCCAGCAGGGGATCTGGCTCGAGGACATCTACGTCCGCCCCGAACACCGACGCCGGGGTTACGGCTCGGACCTGCTCAGCTTCCTGCGCCAGCAGACGGACGGCCGCCTCGAGTGGGAGGTGCTCGAGTGGAACGAGCCCGCCCTCGACTTCTACCAGCGCATGGGCGCCCGCCCCATGGCGGGCTGGACCCGGTATCGCTGGTACGAGGGCTAGCGCCGACTCCGCGTCCTGCGCCGGCCCCACCCGTGCACGCGCCGGGTCGTCCGCGTCCGGGTTCATCGCATAGAACGATATGATGAATCTGTCTTAGCTGGTTGACAGATGACGGTGGAGGGTCCACCCTGGGGAGTGGGAAGACGAGGAGACGGTGATGATGCGCGTACTGAGGACTGACATGACGTGGGACGACTTGCGTGCGCTGCCCCTGTTCTCGGAGGCCAGCCGGTCCCAGCTGGCCGTCATCGGCCGGCACGTGACGAAGCTGAACCTGCCCGCCGGGAGGGTCCTCGTGCAGGAGGGAGCCATCGGCCACGAGTTCATGGTCATCGTCGAGGGCCAGGCCGCGGTCAGCCAGGGTGGCCGGCTCGTGGCCACGCTCGACCGGGGAGACCTCGTCGGCGAGATGGCCCTGCTCGATGCCAACGGACGGGGCCGGCGTAACGCCACCGTGACCGCACTGAGCGATCTGGTCGTCTACGTGGGGTCGGCGAGCGAGTTCCGGAGGATCCTGGAGGTGGCGCCATCGGTGGCGGCGAAGGTCCGCCAGACGGTCACGGCGAGAACGGTGCCCCGGGCCGCCTGAGGCCCCTGGCGGGCGGCGCTTCCGGCGCCGCCTCGCACTGCCTTGACCTACCACTTACCGTAAGTTAGAACTTACGGTAAGTGGAAACTAACTCTCTTGCCCTTGGCGCCCTGGGCGACCCCACCAGGCGGGCCATCTTCGAGCACCTCGGGGACCAGCCGCTGGCCGTTTCGCAGCTGGCCGCCCTCGTGCCGGTCAGCCGGCCGGCCGTCTCGCAGCACCTGAAGGTCCTCAAGGAGGCCCGGCTGGTCCGCGACGTCCGGGTCGGGACGAAGCGTGTGTACAGCCTCGACCCGGCCGGGATCGCCGGGCTGCGCGACTACCTCGACCGGTTCTGGAACACCGCGCTGCACTCGTTCAAGGCGAGAGTCGAACAAGCCCGGGAGGAGACACATCCGTGACCGACAACAACGCAGGAACCGCCGTCCGCACCTCCATCGTCGTCGATGCTCCGGTGGAGCGGGCGTTCGAGGTCTTCACCGACGACATCGGGAGCTGGTGGCCACCCGAGCACCACATCCTCCAGGCGCCCCTGGCGGCCATGGTGTTCGAACCGAGGGCGGGCGGGCACGTCTACGACGTGGGAACCGACGGCACCGAGTGCCGCTGGGCCCGGGTGCTCGCCTACGAGCCGCCCTCCCGTGTGGTGTTCAGCTGGGACATCAGCCTGCAGTGGCAGGTTGAGTCCGACCCGGGACGCACCAGCGAGGTCGAGGTGCGGTTCGTCGCCGACGGGGAGGCGCGCACCAGGGTCGAGCTCGAGCACCGGCACCTCGAGCGTCACGGCGACGGCTGGGAGGACATGCGCGACGCGGTGGGCTCGCCCGAGGGCTGGGGCGTGGGTCTGCAGCGCTTGGCGCGCCGGCTCGACGGGATGCCCGTCGGCGAGGCCTGACCGCGAGGCCCGACCGCGAGGCCTGGCGGCGAGGCCCTCACGGAGCCCGGGGGCTCAGCCGAAGCCGCCGCTCGGGATGTACGGGCGGGGCGGCTCGTCCATGCCGCGCACCATGACCGGCCCGTTGGGCACGAGCTCGATCCCCGCCGCCACCACCTCCGCGATGGCCCACTGCTGGCCCGAGCTGAGCCAGTTGACCTGGATGGTCTCGCCTGGCGGGGCCTCGGCCAGCATGGCGCGGAGGACCAGGCGTGCCGACTCCTCCTGGTGGCCTCCCAGAGTGACGATCCGCTCGTCGCGGGCCACCGCGTAGGCCTGGTCCTCGTGCAGCAGCAGCCGGGTCCCGGGCCGGCTCAGCATGGCGACGATGTCGGTCGTACGCGCCGAGCCACGCCGGCCCCGGTCGATGTCGGCCACGATGCCGAGCTCCTGCTCACCCACGTGGTCCGGCTCGCAGCGCCGCACCCCGTCGGGGTAGGTGACGCTGCGGGGCCGCATGGCGCCCCAGGCCGCCACGACCGGATGCATGGCGAAGCCGAAGCCCGCGTAGAGAGCCATGGCCTTGGGGTCGCGCGAGCACTGGATGCTTCCGGGACCCTCGGGGTCGCCGTAGGACAGGGCCAGGCGCAGGAGCTCGCGGCCGACGCCGCGCCCCTGGCGCCCGGGGAGGGTGCCGATCTGGGAGAGGGTCCAGTAGCCGTCGCGCACCAGGGCCTGCGACATGCCCACGACCGACTCGTCGTCGCCCACCGCAACCCACGATCCAGCGGGGTCCGTCCGCAGCAGGTGGCGGGTCCGGTCCTGGCGGTAGCGCTCGTCGAGGATGGAGGTGTGGGTCACCGGCAGGTTGTGCCGGACCATCATGGCCAGGAAGCCGCGATCGAACGCCTCGACCGAGGCGGGGACGTCGGCGTCGCTCATGGGGCGGAACGTGACCACCGGAGGAGGGGCGCTCAGGCCGACGCCGAGGGAAGGAACGCCGGCCGGGTCCGCTCGTAGGCCGTGATCTCGTCCTCGTAGCGCAGCGAGAGCCCGATGTCGTCCCAGCCGTTGAGCAGGCGCTGACGGGTGAACTCGTCCAGTGGGAAGGTGCCCGCCAGCCCGGCCGCCGGCGCCTCGACCGTCCCTCGGGCCACGTCGATCGTGAGCTCGAGCGAGGGTTCCGCGGCCACGGCGTCGAGCAGGGCCCGGTCGAGCTCATCTGAGACCTGAACCGGCACCAGCCCCTGCTTGGTGCAGTTGTTTCGGAAGATGTCGGCGAAGCCGGACGACACGACGGCCCGGAACCCGTAGTCCATGAGCGCCCACACGGCGTGCTCGCGCGACGAGCCCGTGCCGAAGTTGTGCCCGGCTACCAGGATCGTGGCGCCGGCGTACTCGGGATGGTTGAGCACGAAGTCCCGGTCGTCGCGCCACTCCGAGAAGAGGCCGGCGCCGAAGCCGGTCCGCTCGACCCGCTTCAACCAGTCCGACGGGATGATCTGGTCGGTGTCCACGTCCGTGCGGTCCAGCGGCACCGCACGGCCGGTGACGACGACGACGGGGTCCATCAGTCCAGGTCCTCCGGAGTGGCGAACGTCCCCTTGACCGCCGTGGCCGCGGCCACGGCGGGGGAGACGAGGTGAGTGCGGCCGCCGCGGCCCTGCCGGCCTTCGAAGTTCCGGTTCGAGGTGGAGGCGCAGCGCTCGCCCACGGCCAGCTTGTCGGGGTTCATGGCCAGGCACATGGAGCAGCCCGGCTCGCGCCACTCGAAGCCGGCGGCCTTGAAGACCTCGTCGAGCCCTTCGGCCTCGGCCTGCGCCTTGACGCGGTGGGAGCCCGGGACGGCCAGCGCGCGCAGGCCGTGGCGCACGCGGCGGCCTGACAGCACGGCGGCCGCGGCCCGGAAGTCCTCGATGCGCGAGTTGGTGCAGCTGCCGAGGAACACCGTGTCGACCGGGATCCGTCGCACCGGCGTGCCCGCTTCGAGGCCCATGTAGGCCAGGGCCCGCTCGGCCGCCTCGCGGTCGCCCGGATCAGCCAGCGCGGCCGGGTCCGGGACGGACCCGCCGATGGGCACCACCTGGGCCGGGTTGGTGCCCCACGTCACGTGCGGCGTGATGGCGGCGGCGTCGAGCACGATCTCCTTGTCGAACGTGGCGTCGTCGTCGGTGACCAGCGTGCGCCAGGAGGCCACGGCGGCGTCCCATGCCGCGCCGCGTGGCGCGTGGTCTCGGCCCTCGACGTAGGCGAACGTCGTCTCGTCGGGAGCGACCAGGCCGGCCTTGGCGCCACCCTCGATCGACATGTTGCACAGCGTCATCCGGCCCTCCATGGACAGGCTCCGGATGGCCGAGCCCCGGTACTCGATGATGTGGCCCACGCCGCCGCCCGTGCCGATGGCGCCGATGACGGCCAGTGCCACGTCCTTGGCGCTGACGCCGGGGGCGAGCTCACCCTCGACGGTGACGGCCATCGTCTTGGGGCGCACCTGGGGCAGCGCCTGGGTGGCCAGGACGTGCTCGACCTCGCTGGTGCCCATGCCGAAGGCCAGCGCGCCGAAGGCGCCGTGGGTGGAGGTGTGGCTGTCGCCGCACACGATCGTCATGCCAGGCTGCGTCCAACCCTGCTCGGGCCCGATCACGTGGACGATGCCCTGGTTGGGGTCGCCCATGGGGAAGCAGGTGATCCCGAATTCCTTGGTGTTGTCGTTGAGCACCGCCAGCTGTTGGGCCGAGACGGGGTCCGCCACCGGCTTGTCGATGTCGGTCGTGGGGACGTTGTGGTCGGCCGTGGCCACGGTCAGGTCGGGGCGGCGCACGGTGCGCCCGGCCAGGCGCAGCCCCTCGAAGGCCTGTGGGGACGTCACCTCGTGGACCAGGTGGAGGTCGATGAAGAGGAGGTCGGGCTCCCCTTCGGCGGCGTGGACGACGTGGGCGTCCCAGATCTTGTCGCTCAGTGTGCGCGGGGCCATCGGCGACGCCGTCCTCAGCGCTCGACGGCCACGATGTGCACGGTGAGCATGCCACCGGGGGCCTGGTACTCGACGGTGTCGCCGGCGCTCCGGCCGACCAGCACCTGGCCCAGGGGCGAGCTCGGCGAGACGACGTGCAGGTCGCCGTGCTTCTCCTCGATGGATCCCACGAAGAACTGCTGGGTGTCGTCCTCGTCGTCGCCGTCGTAGCGCAGGGTCACGGTCGAGCCGAGCGCCACCGTGCCGTCGCCCGCACCGCTGCCGGCTTCGTCGACGATCTCGACGTGCTTGAGCATGGCCTGGAGTTGGCGGATCCGCGACTCCATCTTCCCCTGGGCGTCCTTGGCCGCGTGGTAGTCGCCGTTCTCGCTCAGGTCCCCCAGCGCCCGGGCCGCCTCGATGTGCTGGGCGATCTCGACCCGGCCGCGGGTGGTCAGGTCCTCGAGCTCGGCCACCAGCCGGTCGTAGGTGGCCTTGGTGAGGTTGGTGGTCTCGGTCTGGTTGGCGGAAGCGTTGGTCACGAGGGTCCTCCGGGGGGCGGATGCGCCGGCGGTGTGGCGCACGGCGCCGGCGATCCCCAGGCTATCCGCCCGGGCCAGGGGCCCCGCCCCGGTCCCACCCTGGTTGACGGCGCTGCTGCCGACGCGAGAGACTAGGAGGATCATGCGTCGTTCCGAGCACTTCGTAGGCATTATTCACTAGGCGCGCTCCAACACCCCGCGCGCCTCCGAACCGTCCACACTGTGGACGGTTTTTCAAATTCAGGCGCGGTGGACGGTCAGGGACGAACAGGAACGAACCGGAACGGACAGAACGGACAGGAACGAACGGTCGGGAACCAAGAGGAGAGGGAGCACCAGCACCGTGAGCACCGGCAGCACCAGGCATCGGGTCGCCGTCATCGGCGGGGACGGCATCGGGCCGGAGGTCTGCGCCGAGGCGCTCAAGGTGGTGGCGGCCTCGGGCGTCGACCTGGACACCACCGAGTTCGACCTCGGGGCGGCCCGCTACCTGCGGGACGGCGCCGTCCTGCCCGACGAGACACTGGCCGAGTTGCGGGGCTACGACGCCATCCTCCTCGGCGCCGTGGGGCCCCCGGTGGGGGACATCGCCGTCCCGCCCGGCACGCTCGAGCGCGGCCTGCTGCTGCGCCTCCGCTTCGAGCTCGACCTCTATGTCAACCTGCGGCCCTTCAGCGGCGTCCCCGGGTCCATCGCCGCGGGGACCGACTTCGTCGTGGTGCGCGAGAACACCGAAGGGACCTATGCCGGCGAGGGCGGGTTCCTGCGCAAGGGGACCCCGCACGAGGTCGCCACGCAGGGATCGGTGAACACCCGTATGGGCGCCGAGCGCTGTGCCCGCTTCGCCTTCGAGCTGGCGAACCGCCGCAACCGGCACGTCACCTTGGTGCACAAGACCAACGTGCTGACTTTCGCCGGCGACCTCTGGCACCGCACAGTGCGCGAGGTGGGCGCCGAGTTCCCCGACGTCGAGTGGGACTACAACCACGTCGACGCCGCCTGCATCTACCTGGTGGAGCAGCCCCAGCGTTACGACGTGATCGTCACCGACAACCTGTTCGGCGACATCCTCACGGACCTGGCCGGAGCCGTTTCCGGCGGCATCGGGTTCGCGGCGTCGGCCAACCTCAACCCGGCCCGTACGGGCCCCTCCCTCTTCGAGCCGGTGCACGGCGCCGCGCACGACATCGCCGGCAAGGGGATCGCGAACCCGCTGGCCGCCATCCATTCGGCCGCCCTGATGCTCGATCATCTCGGAGAGTCCGACGCTGCGGCGCGCATCGCAAAGGCGCTCGCAGAGCAGGTCGACTCCATGGCAACGTCCACCCAGCCGTCGCCCACGTCCGCCGTGGGCGACGCCGTCGCAGAAAGGCTGTAGCCGCCATGCCCCTTACGCCCACCGAGAAGATCTGGATGGACGGCGAACTCGTCGACTGGGCCGATGCGACCGTGCACGTGCTCACCCACACCATGCACTACGGGTCCGGCGTCTTCGAGGGCATCCGGGCCTACCCGACCAACCGCGGTGTCGCGGTGTTCCGCCTCGGCGACCATATCCGGCGCCTCTTCGCGTCGGCCAAGGTCTTCATGATCGACGTGCCGTTCACCGTGGAGCAGGTGGTGGAGGCCACCCGGTTGGTGGTGCGGGTGAACAAGTTGCACGAGGGCTGCTACCTGCGTCCGCTCGTCTACCTCGGGTACGGCGAGATGGGACTCAACCCGTTGCCGTGCCCGGTCAACGTGTCGGTCGCCGCGTGGCCGTGGGGCACGTACCTCGGTGACGAGGGGGTGGCCAACGGGGTCTCGACGAAGATCAGCTCGTGGCGCCGCCACGACCCCAACGCGGTCCCCACCGCGGCCAAGGGCACCGGCATGTACGTGAACTCCTCGCTGGCCAAGGTGGAGGCGCTCAAGGCCGGCTACGACGAGGCGATCCTGCTGGCACCGAACGGCACGGTGAGCGAATGCACCGGGGAGAACATCTTCATCGTGCGTGACGGTGTCATCATCACGCCGCCGACATCCGACGCCGGCGCCCTCGACGGCATCACCCAGGACACGGTCGAGACCATCGCGCGCGACCTCGGGTACGAGATACGCCACGAGTCGATCATCCGCACTGACCTCTACCTGGCCGACGAGGCTTTCCTGACCGGCACCGCGGCGGAGGTGGTGCCCATCCGCGCCGTGGACGACCGTCCGGTCGGCCCAGGGCGGCCGGGCCCGATCACCAAGGAGGTCCAGCAGACTTACTTCGCCACCGTGCGCGGCGAGGTGGACCAGTACAAGGACTGGCTCGACTATGTCGAGTGAGCACGAAGCCGACGCGCAGGAGCACAGCCACGGAGGCGTCCGTCACAGCCACGGCCACGGCCACGCCCCGCACGCCCACGACTACGCGCTGCCCGACCTGCCGGCGTCGGTCGACATCTTCGACACCATCCTGCGCGACGGCAGCCAGCAGGAGGGGCTGTCGCTCACCGTGGACGACAAGCTGCGGGTGGCCGAGCAGCTCGACCATCTCGGTGTGACTTTCATCGAAGGGGGCTGGCCGGGTGCCAACCCCAAGGACGTCGAATTCTTCGCCAGAGCCGCCAAGGAGCTGACGCTGAGTACGGCCACCCTGGTGGCCTTCGGCTCGCACGCGCCGGGCCGGGGTCAAGGCGGAGGACGACGCGGTCCTGGCCAACTTGGTCGAGGCCGGTGCCCCGGTGGCGTGCATCGTGGCCAAGTCGTGGGACCGCCACGTGGCCGAGGCGCTGCGCACGTCGCTCGACGAGGCGGTGGCCATGGTCGCCGACTCCGTGCGGCACCTGCGGGCGCACGACCTGCGTGTCTTCCTCGACGCCGAGCATTTCTTCGACGGCTATCGCACCAACCCGGAATTCGCGCTCCGCATCCTGGCTGCGGCCGAGGAGGCGGGGGCCGATGCGCTCGTCCTGTGCGACACCAACGGCGGGTCGCTGCCCGACGACATCGGGCGGGCGGTGGCCGATGTGCGGGCGCGCACCAGCGCGCAGCTCGGCATCCACTGTCACAACGACGCGGGCTGCGCCGTGGCCAACTCGCTGGTCGCCGTCCAAGCAGGCGTTACGCAGGTCCAGGGCTGCATCAACGGCTACGGGGAGCGGGCGGGCAACACCGACCTGTCGGCTGCCATCCCCAACTTGTCGCTGAAGCTCAACATCCGCACCATCCCGGCTGAGCGGCTGGAGCGGCTCACGCCCGTGGCGCACCACATCGCCGAGCTGGTCAACATCGCCCCGAACCCTCAGCAGCCCTATGTAGGCAACTCGGTCTTCGCCCACAAGGGCGGTTTGCACGCCAGCGCCGTGGCGCGCAGCGCGCGGATCTCTACGAGCACGTCGAGCCCAACCTGGTGGGCAACGGCACGCGCGTCGTCGTCTCGGAGATGGCGGGGCGCTCCACGCTGGCCATGAAGGCGGCCGAGCTCGGGCTCGACCTCGACGGGGAGGTGATCGGTCGGGTGCTCGACGAGCTCAAGCGGCTCGAGCACGAGGGCTATCACTTCGAGGTGGCCGACGGGTCCCTCGAGCTCTTGTTGCGTCGGGCGGCCGGGTGGACGGCGGACTACTTCACGGTGGAGTCGTTCCGGGTCATCACGGACCACGGAGTGGGTGTGCCGGCGCACGCCACCGTGTTGGGCGACCAGCGGGAATCTGGCGTGACCACCGAAGCGACGGTGAAGGTGCACGTGGGCGGTGAGCGCGTCGTGGCCATGGCCGAGGGCAACGGCCCGGTCAATGCCCTCGACGGCGCGCTGCGCGGCGCCATCGGAGCCAAGTACCCCGCGCTCGACGACATCCACCTGACCGACTACCGGGTCCGCGTGCTCGACACGGGGCGCGGCACCGGCGCAGTGACCCGCGTCCTGGTGGACACCACCGACGGCGAGCGCACCTGGACCACCATCGGCGTCTCGGAGAACATCATCGAGGCGAGCTGGCAGGCTCTCTACGATTCCGTCGTCTTCGGTCTGCTCCGGGCGTCCTGAGCCGGGTCGTCGGGGACGGGTCGGGGGAGTGATGCCTCCACTGGGGCGCCGAGGGGGCACGTGACCGTCGGGAGCCGCATCGCCGCAGCACTGGTCGGGCTCCCGGCGCCGGCGACCACCGACGTGGCCGTCGAGCGGGACCTGGCCGTCGCCATGCCCGACGGGGTCGAGCTGCTGGCCGACCACTGGTACCCGGCCGGAGCGACCGGTCGGACCGGCGGCGCGCCCACGGTGCTGGTGCGCTCGCCCTACGGGCGACGGATCATGGGGCCGCTCGGGCGGCTCTACGCCGAGCGCGGCTACCAGGTGGTCATCCAGAGCTGCCGCGGAACCTTCGGATCGGGGGGCGCGTTCTCGCCCATGCGCCACGAGCACGAGGACGGGCACGCCACCTTGGCCTGGGTGGAGTCGCAGCCATGGTTCGACGGACGCCTCGTCATGTGGGGCGCCAGCTACCTGGGCATGACGCAGTGGGCGGTGGCCGAGGACGCGCCCGACTACCTGAAGGCACTCTGCCTGCAGGTCACGGCGTCGTACTTCCGCGACGCCGTGGTGTTCCCCGGTGGCTCGTTCTCGCTCGAGACGGCAGTGACCTGGTTCCACCAGCTACACCACCAAGAGGAACGTTGGCCGTTCGTGCTGCGGGCCCAGGCGCGTACCGAGAAGGTGGTCCGGGCGGCCAGCGAGGTGCTGCCGATCACCGAATGCGACACCGCCGCCATCGGCGAGCCGGTGCCCTTCTACCGCGAGTGGCTGGCCCATACCGAGACGGACGACCCCTGGTGGGACCCGGTGGACTTCGGACGCCGCCTGGGCTCGGTGCCGCCCGCCAGCATGGTGGCCGGCTGGTACGACCTCTTCCTCCCGGCGCAGGTGGCCGACTACGAGGCGCTGCGACAGGCCGGGCGCACCGCCCGCCTGACCATCGGGCCATGGACGCACGGGAGCCCGGGGCTCCTGGCCGAGGCGGTCCGAGACGGCCCGGCGTGGTGGGCCGAGCAGCTGGGGACCGATCCGGTCCCCGAGCCGCGGGCGCCCGTCCGCGTCTTCGTGATGGGGTCGCGCACCTGGCAGGAGTTCTCCATGTGGCCCCCGGCCGGGGAGGCCCAGCGGTGGTATCTCGGGCGCTGGGGGACGCTGGGCACCGTGGTCCCGGGCGACAGTGCGCCGGACCGCTACCGCTACGACCCGCGGCGCCCCACCCCCGCCGTGGGCGGCGCCTCGCTCAACACCCGCAGCGCGGGCCGCAAGGAGCAGCGGCCCCGCGAGCACCGCCACGACGTGGTGACCTACACCAGCCCCGTCCTCACCGAGGACCTCACGGTGATCGGGCCGTTGACGGCGACCTTGTACCTGCGCTCGTCGTGCGAGCACACCGACTTCTTCGTGCGCCTGTGCGACGTCGACGCCAAGGGGCGCTCCTTCAACCTCAGCGACGGGATGGTGCGCCTCGGGCCGGAGTCGGTGCGGCGGGACGCCGACGGCGTCTTCGTGCTCGAGGTGGCCATGTGGCCCACTGCCAACACCTTCCTGGCCGGCCATCGCGTGCGCCTGCAGGTCTCGAGCGGCGCGCACCCGCTGTACGCCCGCAACGCCGGCACCGGCGACTCACTGGCGACCGCGACCCGGCTGCAGGCGGCGGACCAGGAGGTCTTCCACGACCCGACACGCCCCTCGCACGTCACGCTGCCCGTGGTCCGCCTGCTACGGGACGAGGACATCGCCGGCCGCCGCCGAGCCGGGCGCCGCCCGAGACGCACCGGACGCATAGGCCCTTCGGGCGCGCTGGACTAGTCTCCCGCGCATGACGCAGCCGACCTTCGTGCCCATCGCCGAGGCCGACCAGGTGCGGCCGGCACGGCATCTGCACGTGCCCGGTTCGTGGACCGCGACGCGGCCGGCGGAGGTCAAGGTCCCGGTCGCCCCCGGTGGCAAGTCTCTCGGCACGCCGGGCCCGGACTCGGGGTTCGCGCTGCGCCTGGCCAAGCGCTTCGAGCACGATCTGCAGCTCGGCGAAGGCGAGACGGAGCACGACGTGGTGCTGGGCGTGGCCCTGGTCGCGGCCAAGCGGGCGGCGCTGTTCGGGCGGGCGCCGTCGGTCCACGACGTCCGCTTCGCGCTCGACCACTGGAACTTCCTGGCCGACGCGCCAGCGGACGTCCGGGCCGCCCGGCGCGCGCTGTTCTCCTCGGTGTCGCACGACTACGTGGCCCAGCGCGCCCTGGTCGACTCGGTGCCCGAGGAGGCGATGCGCCCGGCCCCGGTGGCCGCCGGCGCCGGCGGCGGAGCCACCGACGACGGCTGAGCCGGCCCCGGCGGAGCCCGCCGAGCCGACCGCCGCCGACATCGACCGCATCGAGATCGAGGCCGGCGGGCTCACCTTCACGGCTCGGGCCTGCGGCCCTCACGGGGGCCGACCGGTCCTGCTGTTGCACGGCTTCCCCCAGACCTCATGGGCCTGGCGCGACGAAATGGGGGCCCTCGGCGTGGCGGGGTGCCGCGCCGTGGCGCCCGACCAGCGGGGGTACTCAGCGCGGGCCCGGCCTGCCGAGGTGGCGGCCTACGGGACCGAGCACCTGGTCGGCGACGTGATCGCCGTGGCCGACGCCATGCACATGGACGAGTTCGACCTGGTCGGCCACGACTGGGGCGCCATGCTGGGCTGGATCGTGGCCGCCCGCCACCCGGGCCGGGTGCGCACGCTGGCGGCCGTCTCTACTCCCCACCCCCTGGCCCTGCAGGCCGCGCTCGAGGGCGAGGGTGCCGACCCCGACCAGGCGGCGCACGGTGCCGCCATGGCCGCCTTCGCCACGCCGGAACTGGCCGAGGGGCTGCTGCTCGGACCCGACGGCGCGGGGGCCGGCCTGGCCCAGTTGCTGGCCGAGACGGGCCTCGACGACGAGCACGCCCGGGTGTACGTCGGGGCTCTGTGTGAGCCGGGGGTGCTGACCGCGGCCCTCAATTGGTACCGCGCCATGGACCGCGCCGCGCTCACCGACCTCGACCCGGTGGCGGTGCCCACCCTCTACGTGTGGTCGACCGGCGACGACGCGTTCGCGCGGGTGGCGGCCGAGGGTACGGCGGCCCACGTCGCCGGGCCCTACACGTTCGAGGTGCTCGAGCACGTGTCGCACTGGGTGCCCGAGATGGCACCGGTCGAGCTCACCGCCCTCCTGCTCCGCCACCTGGGCGTTCCTGCGAGAATGGCGACGTGACCAACGACGCAGCACCCAATTTCGCCCTCACCGACGTGCAGCAGGAGTTCCGCCGGACGCTGCGTGCCTTCTGCCAGGAGAAGGTGGCGCCGCACGCCGCCGAGGTCGACCGGGACGCCGCCTTCCCGTGGAAGTCCTTCGAGGCGCTGAAGGAGCTGGAGCTGCCGGCGCTCGGCATCCCGGCGGAGTACGGGGGTGCCGGGGCCGACATGGTGACCCAGGCCATCGCCGTCGAGGAGGTGGCGCGCGTGTGCGCGTCGACATCGCTCACCCTGCTCATCTCCAAGCTGGGGATGCTCCCGGTCAGGAACTGGGCCTCCGAACAGCTCAAGAAGGAGTACATGCCCCGGGTGGCGGCCGGTGAGATCCAGGCCAGCTACTGCCTCTCGGAGGCCGACGCCGGGAGCGACGTCGCCGCCATGCGGGCCCGGGCCGTACGCGACGGCGATTCATACGTGCTGAGCGGCTCGAAGTACTGGATCACCAACGCCGGGATCTCCGACGTCTACATCGTGTTCGCCAAGACCGATCCCGACGCTGGGGCGCGGGGTATCACGTGCTTCCTGGTCGAGAAGGAGTGGGGCATCCGCATCGCCAAGCAGGAGGACAAGCTCGGCATGCGCGGAAGCCCCACGGGCGAGGTCGTGCTCGACGAGGTCCGGGTGCCGGCCACCCACCGGATCGGCGAGGAGGGCCAGGGCTTCACCGTGGCCATGCACACGCTCGACCGCAGCCGGCCCACCATCGGCGCGCAGGCGGTGGGGATCGCCCAGGGCGCCATCGACGCCGCGGCCACCTACATGACGCAGCGGCAGGCCTTCGGGGCCCCCATCGCGGATCTACAGGGCCTGCGCTTCATGCTGGCCGACATGGCCACGCGCAACGAGGCGGCGCGTGCCCTGGTCTACCGGGCCTGTGCCATGGTGGACGGGGACCCCACGGGCGAGCTGACCCAGTTCGGCGCCATGGCCAAGGCGTTCGCCTCGGACGCCGCCATGTCGATCACCGTCGACGCTGTGCAGCTGCTCGGCGGGTACGGCTACACCAAGGACTTCCCGGTCGAGCGCTACCTGCGCGACGCCAAGGTGACCCAGATCTACGAGGGCACCAACCAGGTGCAGAAGGTCGTCATCGCCCGGGAGCTGCTGCGCCGCCTCGCCACCTGAACCGACCGGCGTCTGGCGCCCGGCATCGGTGGCGGGGCAGAATTCCCGCGGCCGGTGCTACCTTAGAACACGTTCTAGAAATGTGACCCGCGGGCTGCCGGCCGGTGCCCAGGGCAAGAAGGAGGAGTGTCGTCATGGCGCAGCCGGTGATCATCGAGGCGGTCCGCACCCCCATCGGGAAGCGCAACGGATGGCTCTCGGGCCTGCGGGCGCCCTCCCTGCTCGGGGCCGTGCAGACCGAGGTGGTCAAGCGGTCGGGTGTCGACCCGGCGACGGTGGAGCAGGTGGTGGGTGGCTGCGTCACCCAGGCGGGCGAGCAGGGCTTCAACGTGACGCGCACGGCGTGGCTGTTGAGCGGGTTGCCCTACGACGTGGCGGGCACCACCATCGACTGCCAGTGCGGGTCGAGCCAGCAGGCCAACCACTTCGTCAACAATCTGATCGCCGCGGGCGCCGTGGACTGCGCCATCGGGTGCGGCGTCGAGGCCATGAGCCGGGTGCCGCTCGGGGCGAACGCCAAGGCGAACGTCGGCCGGGCCCTCCCCGACGACCTGCCCTATGACATGCCGGACCAGTTCACAGCAGCCGAGCGGATCGCGCAGAAGTACGAGATCAGTCGGGCCGACCTCGAGTGGCTCGGCCTCGAGTCGCAGAAGAAGGCCGCGGTGGCCGTGGCCGAGGACCGCTTTGCCCGTGAGATCACGCCCGTCGAGGCGCCGGTCGTCGGCGAGGAGGGACCGTGGGGGGAGCACGCCGGCGAGTCGCTCGTGGTCACCAAGGACCAGGGCCCGCGCGAGACCACGGCGGAGGGACTGGCCAAGCTGAAGCCCGTGTTGCCCGAAGGCACGCACACCGCAGGCACCTCGTCGCAGATCTCCGACGGTGCCGCCGCCGTGCTGTGGATGTCCGAGGACCGGGCCAAGGCCGAGGGCCTCAGGCCGCGGGCACGGATCGTGGCACAGGTGCTGGTGGGCTCCGACCCTTACTACCACCTCGACGGCCCCATCGCGGCCACGACGAAGGTGCTGGCCAAGGCCGGCATGACGATCAAGGACATCGACCTGTTCGAGGTCAACGAGGCCTTCGCCTCGGTCGTGATGAGCTGGGGCAAAGTGCACGACGTCGACTGGGACAAGGTGAACGTCAACGGCGGGGCCATCGCGCTCGGCCACCCGGTCGGGGCTACCGGCAGCCGGCTCATCACGACCATCCTGCACGAGCTGGAGCGCCGCGACGAGACCTACGGGCTCGTGTCGATGTGCTGCGGCGGTGCGCTGGCGACGGGAACCATCATCGAGCGGCTGTAGCAGCGTCGCCGGCCGGCGACGCTGGCAACCGGACCGGCTTCCTCGACCTTCACAGTTCGGGCCAGAGACCCGGCGCCTACCCGCACAAGGAGGGGACCGTGGCATCGATATCGACCGAGCACCTCACGTTCGAGCGCGACGGCGCGACGGCCATCGTGACCATGAACAGGCCGGAAGCCAAGAACTCGTTGAGCCTTCCCATGCTCGTCGGCATGAAGGACGCCTGGGAGGAGATCGACGCCAACGACGACATCCGCTGTGCCATCCTCACCGGCGCGGGCGGCACCTTCTGCGCCGGGATGGACCTCAAGGCTGGGGGCGCGGCGCAGGCCGACGCCTACCGGCACCGGATGGAGGAGGACCCGGACCTGCACTGGAAGGCGTTGTTGCGCCACTACGACCTGCGCAAGCCCCTGATCGCCGCCGTCGAGGGCTGGGCGGTGGCGGGAGGGACCGAGATCCTGCAGGCCACCGACATCCGGGTGGCCGGCGAAGGCGCCGTGTTCGGGGTGTTCGAGGCCAAGCGGGGTCTCTTCCCGCTCGGCGGTTCAACCGTCCGCCTGCGCCGCCAGATCCCCTACACCGTCGCCATGGAGCTGTTGCTGACCGCTCGCGAGGTGCCGGCCGCGGAGGCCCTGCGCATCGGGCTGATCGGCCACGTGGTCCCCGACGGCACCGCGCTCGACAAGGCGCTCGAGATTGCCGCCGTGATCGAATCCAACGGCCCCCTCGCCGTGGAGGCGATCAAGCGGAGCATGCGCGAGACCGAAGGCATGTCCGAAGCGGACGGGCTGGTACGCGAGCTGGAGATCGGCTGGCCGGTGTTCAACAGCAACGACGCCGCGGAAGGACAGAAGGCCTTCGCCGAGAAACGCCGACCGAACTACACACGCACGTGAGCGGCGAGGCGGATCGGCTTGACCCGCCACCGGGCGGGGGCCACCCGGGCGTCGACGGAACGGCGGCGTCGGTCGTCGACGACCCACTCAACCGGCTGGCCGCGGCCATGCGCCGCATCAGCCACGTCGTCGTCGGGAACCCCGTGGGCGAGACGGAGCTGGCCGAGGCGGCGGAGCAGCTCACCGAGCTGGCCGGACGGCTCGAGACGTCGGCGCGGCCTGAGAAGATCCTGCGCCAGTTCCCCGACCCCGACGGGCATCCCCAGGATTTCTTCCCGACCAGCCCCATGACGGGAGTGGCCAGCCCGATCGCGCCGCCGGCAGAGGTGTGGGCGGTGATCGGCGCCGGGGGCTTCCGCGAGATCCGCGGCCGGGCCAGCTTCGGCTATCAGTTCGAGGGACCGCCCACTTGCGTGCACGGCGGGGTCATCGCCGAGCTCTTCGACGAGCTGCTGGGGCTGGCCAACCTGGCGGCGAACCAACCAGGCATGACCGGGACGCTCAAGGTCCGCTACCACCGGCCCACCCCGCTGCTGGCCCCGCTCGAGCTGGCCGCCCGCCACACCGGGCGCGAGCGGCGCAAGATCTTCACGTGGGGCGGCATCTTCTGCGACGGGGTGCTGACGGCGGAGGCCGAGGGCACGTTCATAGAGGTCGTGGCCGACCGCATGCGCGGGATCGTGTCGGGGAACGCCGAGGGGGTCGAGGCGCCCATCCTCAACGCCGAGTGGCAGCAGCTCATCGCCGAACAGGGCCCTGGGACCAGGCCGGACTGACGGGTCACACGTCCGTGATCGGGAGGAGGCTCGAACGACCGATGCTCGAGCATCCCCGATTGACTCGAGCTGTGCAACCGGCATAGACACAAGCGGTTGACGGAGGTGCGGGATGGCCGATGACCACCAGATAGTGCAAGTCTCGTCCCACGTCACGAGTTTCGTCGGGCGTGTCGGCGTCATCGGGCTGTGCTCGTGCGGATGGCTCGGAGGAGCCGAGGGCGACGACACGCGGATGGCCGTGCTCAAGCTGGCCGAGGCATGGGAAGCCCACGGACGAGGTGAGAGCCTCGCATGGTCCAACCCGGCCACCTTCCATCTTCCGCCAAGGCCCGTCTGAGCCGCGCACCCTCTGCTCGGAGTCAGCGGCACCTCGAACACGGTGGTCTTCTCCTACGGGAGAGGCTGCAAGGGTGTTCCTGGTCCCTTCGCCGGCCGCCGAGCGACGAAGCAGCCGGACTCCGTCCTCACCTCGAGTGCGCCGCCCGCGGACCGGAACCGCTCCTCGACGGCCCGGTGCAGTCCGGCTCGCGCCTCGGGTGACGCCGCCTGCGCAGCCGTGGACGAGGTGATGTAGGCCTCGACGTCGGACGGGTCGGTGACCAACATCGTGCTCGGATGCTCGTGCCACTCGACCGACCCGAAGGCTGTGCTGAGCAAGGCGGCACCGTTCTCCTTGCCGAAGCGTTGCGCCACCCAGTCGCTGCTCGACCAGCCGAACACCTGGCGCGACAGATCGGCCACGGCGTCGACGTGGTGGGCCCCGTTGGTTGCCGCCAACAGCGCACCGCCCGGGTCGAGCACCCGAGCCAGGCCGGTCACTCCCCGGGGGATGTCCGGCAGGTGGTACAGCATGTGGTTGGCCACCACGACGTCGAACGCGCCGTCGTCGAAGGGAAGGTCGAGCGCGTCGGCCGTGCGCGCCTCGACCAACTCGATCCGGTCCAACCCGTCTACGACCCGGATGGCCGCGTCGAGCATGCCGGGCGAGAGGTCGGTGAGCGTCAGGCGGATGTGCGGGAGCAACGGGGCGGCGCCGGCCCACAGCGCGCCGGTGCCGCAGCCGACTTCGAGGACCCGTGCGCCATCGGGCCACGGGATGCACCCGACCAACCACGCGTGCCAGGGCTCGGCGGCCCGCACGTACTTGGCGTGCAGCGCCATGCGGGCGCTGAGGTTGATCGGGTCCTTGTACTGGCGCTCACGCAGGTGATCGGCGTCGGAGCCCAGCTCCTCCGGTCTGCTCACGGGCGTCACAGGGCGCGCTGCAGTCCCTCCCAGTACGGGTCACGCAGCTTCCGCTTGTAGAGCTTGCCGTTGGGATCGCGCGGCATCTCGTTGGTGAAGTCGATCGACTTGGGCGTCTTGAACCGGGCCAGCTTGTCGGCGCAGAACGCCAAGATCTCGCCGGCCAGCTCGTCGGTCGGCTGGGTGCCCTCCACGGGCTCGATGACCGCCTTGACCTCTTCACCCCAGTCCTCGTTGGGGACGCCGAAGACGGCGGCGTCCCCGACCTTGGGATGCGAGAGCAGGACGCTCTCGATCTCGGCCGGGTAGATGTTGGCGCCACCCGAGATGATCATGTCGATCTTGCGGTCGCGCAGGAAGAGCCAGCCGTCCTCGTCCAGCAAGCCCACGTCGCCCACGGTGAAGAACGAACCGATGCGGTTCTTCTTGGTCTTCTCCTTGTCACCGTGGTACTCGAAGTCGGCCGACTGCATCGACATGTACACGGTGCCGATGACCCCCGGTTCGGTGATTCGGTTCCCGGCGTCGTCGAAGATGGCGATCTCGCTGATCGGCCACGGCTTGCCCACGGTTCCCGGCTTCTCGAGCCACTCCTCGGCCGTGACGACCGTCCCTCCACCCTCGCTGGCCGCGTAGTACTCGTCGACCGCGTTGCCCCACCAGGCGATCATCTGCTCCTTGACCGGGATCGGGCAGGGTGCAGCGGCATGGATCATGTGGCGCAGGGATGACACGTCGTACCGGATCCGCACGTCCCCGGGAAGGGCGAGCAGACGGTGGAACTGGGTCGGCACCATGTGCGACGTGGTGACCCGGCACTGCTCAATCAGGCGCAGCATCTCCTCGGGGAGCCACTTGTCCATCACCACCAGTGTGTGTCCGAAGTGGAGCGAGGCGCCGGCGAAGCGCAGTACGGCCGTGTGGTAGAGCGGTGAGCCCACGATGTGGACGTTGTCGTCCTGGGGCTGGATGCCGAAGAGCATCAGGATGCCGGCCAGACCGAGCGCCGCCTGCTCCGGCGTGATCCCGAGCAGATTGCGGCTGATCCCCTTCGGGTTGCCGGTGGTTCCCGACGTGTAGTTCATGACGTCGCCGATCGTGCGGTCCTCGGGAAGGGTGGTCGGCTCGGCGTCGCGCGCGGCGCCGTACGAGGCGAAACCCGAAATGTCGCCCACGCCGAGCCGACCGGCGCCGTCGATGCCCGCCTCGTCGGCCGCCGCCTTGGCCACGTCGCCGAAGCGCTCGTGGGCGATGAAGGCCTTGGCCCCCGAGTCGATGAGGATGTAGGCCACCTCGGGCGCCACCAGGTGGAAGTTGATCGGCACCAGCCGCCACCCGGCCTGCAACGCGGCCAGGTAGGCCTCGATCATCTCGGGGCCGTTGGGCAGCAGGGTGGCGATTACGTCGCCGACCGCCAACCCCTGGGCGCGCAGCGCGTGGACGAGCTGGTTCGAGCGGCCGAGGAGCACCCCGGCCGAAACCTCCTCGCCCTGAGGGGTGACGAGGGCCAGGTGGTCGGGATCCTCTTGGGCCAGGGCCCAGAAGCCGAGGTCGCCCATGTGCAGTGTCTCCTTCCGGCGGGGTGGGGCCAGACCCACGTGGCGGCCCCCTCCGGCCGCAGGCTAGAACCTGTTCTAACTGGCGGCAATTAGCCGCACCGCGCGGCGCCGTGGGTACGGCTGGCGCCGGCAACGGAGCAGACGGGAGGTCGCGGTCGATGGCAGGGTTCCTCGACGGGAAGGTCGTGGCCGTCACGGGCGGCGGCGGCGGCATCGGGCGCGCCGTCTCGCTGGCGGCGGCGGAGGCCGGGGCCAGGGTCCTCGTGGCGGACTACGGCGTGGGCATGGCCGGGGAGGACCCGACCAGCGAGGTGGCCGACGCCGTGGTGGCCGAGATCGTCGCCGCCGGGGGCGACGCCGTCGCGGTGGCCGACGACATCTCCACCATGGAAGCGGGGGAGCGCTTGGTGTCCACCGCGGTCGAGCGGTGGGGCCGCATCGACGGCGTGGTGGCGGTGGCCGGGATCCTGCGCGAGCGCATGCTGTTCAACATGAGCGAGGACGAGTGGGATGCCGTCATCGCAACGCACCTCAAGGGGCACTTCACCGTGTTCCGTGCTGCCGCTGCGGTCATGCGCAAGCAAGACGGGGGCGGGGCACTCGTCGGGTTCACCTCGGGTGCCTTCCAGGGCAGCGTGGCCCAGGCCAACTATGCCGCGGCCAAGGGTGGCATCGTCTCGCTGGTGCGATCGGCCGCCGTGGGCCTGCACCGCTACGGCATCACTGCCAACGCCATCGCGCCGGTGGCGCGCACACGGATGTCGGCCAACGTGCCCATGGAGCTGGCCGAGATGGGGGACCCCGAGGACGTGGCGCCGATGGTCCTCTACTTGCTGAGCGACCAGGCCAAGCACGTGACGGGGCAGGTCTACACCGTGGTCGGCTCCAAGATCGCCGTGTGGAACCAGCCCGAGGAGGTCCGTGCCGTGTGGGCCGAGGGCCGCTGGACGCCCGAGCAGATCGCGGCACGGCTCGACTCGTCGATCGGCCAGGAGCGCATGGCGATGATCGACAAGCTCGAGGCCATGCGCCAGGCCGCGTCGTCAGACGACAAGCCGAACGCCTGAGCGCCTTCCCGGGGCTCTCGACCTGCCGCCCCTCAACCCAGCGCGACGCGACGTGGCGCGGCGCGCGTCACTTCGGGCAGTGCGGCCTCGTCCGCCACGCTGGCCAGCCGGGGCTGGGGAGCCACGACCGCGTGCACGGTGAGAGAGTTGGCCTCGTGGTGGGCGGCGACCACCCGGGCCCCGCCGGGCGGGTTGTCATCGAACACCCAGCTCATGTGCTTGCCCCAGTCGACCGCCGAGCGGGCGATCTTGCGGTCCGGCTGCTCCCACGGGGGGACGCACACCTCGACCTGGTAGAGCGGCGCGAACGTGACCACATGCGTGGGCGTGCCTCCGTGGGCGGCCAGCCACTCCTGCTTCTCCTCGTCGCTCCAGATCCGGTCGTCCATCCCCCCGCCCGCGCCGCTTCTCGGTCCGTGTCGCCCGGGCGCACCTTTCTCCCCGCCACATCGGCGCGATGGCAGGGGTGCTTGAGGCTCAGCCCGGAGCGGGCGTGGATGTCACGGGGGCGGGGTGCGTGCGCAGCCACTGCTTCCAGCGGGCGGCGGTGCGCACGAGGATGACGGCTCCGCCGGCGACGAGCAGCAGGCCGGCCAGCTGGACCAGGTCCGAACCCAGGCGCCCGTCCTCGCCCAGCCAGAGGTGCTCGTCGACCGACCGCTCGATCCCCCACAGGACCATGCCGGTGCCCAGCACGATCCCGGGCGGATAGTCGCGCCGGCGCGTCCCGTCGGGCCAGCGGTCGAGGCGGCGTTCGATGGCGATGAGGATCAGGTACACCGCGAAGTCCTCGAGTGCCTGGAAGATCGGGACAGGAAGTCGCTTGCCCAGCTGATCGGCGTAGTACATGCCGAACCACTGATGCGTCGGGTGCCCTCCCCCCGCCACCATGAGCTGGGGCCCGAGCAGACGGCCCATGGCCCAACAGGCCATGAGGACCGGTACGGCGAGGTCGAGCCCGCGTGCCAGGGGGAGCTCGGGGCAGCGGCGGCGCGTGAGGAGCACGCCCACGGGGACGGCGAGCAGGAGGCCGCCGAACGAGGACAGGCCTCCTTGCCAGACGGCGAGGATGTCGGCCGGGTGTTGCCCGTAGGTGCCCAGGTTCGAGAGCACGTGCATGGCCCGCGCGCCGACGACGGCGGCGAGGATGATCCAGAGGAACACGGGGGCGAGCCAGTCGGTCGGGTACCCGTTGGCACGCAGGCGGCGCTCGAAGTAGACGAACCCGAACCAGAAGGTCAGCGCCAACCCGATGCCGTAGGTGTGGACCTCGAGGGGCCCGATGTGGAAAGCGGTGGGGATCGGTCTCATGTCGTACTCGCCGTCGGGCTCGCGCCCAGGCTACGACGACGGGCGGCCGGGTCGTCGGGCCGCAGACCGGGCACCGCTAGGGCCGGCCGGCCCCCACGAAGCCGTCACCGAGGCGCAGCCCGGTGGTCCAGACCGTCGCCCCGGTGTAGGGAGCCTCGATCATCGTCCCGGGCCCCACGTACATGGCGACGTGGTCGGACCCGCCGGGTCCGTAGAAGAGGAGGTCTCCGGGCTGCAGGTCGTTGATCGGCACCGGCGTCGTGTCGGCCATCTGGGCCCCCGAGTAGTGGGGCAGCCCCACTCCGACCTGGCCCCACGACCAGGCGGTCAGGCCCGAGCAGTCGAAGCCCGGGCTGCCCGAGCCCTTGGGGGACTCGCCGCCCCACACGTAGGGCACACCGATCTGGCTCTCGGCAGCCTGGACCGCGCCGGTCCCGCCGGGCGCCGTCGGGGGCGGCGCAGCCTGGGAGAGGCCGGCCAGATTGGCCGATCCCGACGAGGTGCGCGGGGTGGCCGCCGAGGCGGCTGCGGCTTGCTGGCGGGCCTGCGCGGCCTTCGCCGCCGCTGCGGCCTCCTGCTGTTGCTGCTGCTGCACCAGCTCGGCGATCTGCCCCTGCTCCTGTGCCAGCGCCGCCTTCTGCTGGCCGACGGCCTGCTCGTTCTGCGCCACGGCGTTGCGCTCGACGCTCACCTGCGACTGCGCTTGGGACTGCTCGCTCTGCAGCTGCGCTTGCTGCGCGTTGAGCTGGTTCTCCGCGGAGTGCAGGTTGTCGACTGCCAGGTTGAGATCGCCGGTGGCGATCTCGTTGTACTCGGTCACGGCGCCGAGCGTCTTGTTGTTACCGGCGAAGATCGGGTTCGCCGCGGCAGCCGTGCCGTCGGAGATGTAGTTGGCCACCGCGGCCTTGGAGAGAGTCGCCTTGTCGGTCGCAACCTGCTGCTGGTCGGCGGCGATCTTGGCCTGGGTGGCGGTGATGCTCGAGTTGATCTGGGACAAGTGGTAGACGGCGGCGTCGTACTGCTGGCTCAGCGCCGACATCTGGTTCTGCGCCTGGGTCAGCTGCGCCTCGATGGCGGCCGCCTTGGCCTTGGCGTCGGAGACCGCGTCACCGGCGGCGGGGCGCGCCAGACCGAACACAGTGCTCGTCAACACTGTGACAACGGTCAAGGCGGGGGTGCCGACCCGCCGGAGCAGCGCACTGCGCTTCGGAGACCGCGGCGTGGAGTGGGGGGCCCGCTCTACGTCAGTCACGATGGCTGTCATTCTTGCGGATGGCGAGGGGTCGCTTCAAACACTGTCGGTGCGAAGTGGCCGAATTCGATCGCACTTTCGGTGCGAAGTCCCAGTTGGCAAGGGCGATGGGGGGAAATATAAGAACTTTCGTCATCTGGGATCCCCTACGAACGTTGCAGCCTGAGCTCGGACTGGCCGACCTTCGGGCACGGACTGTCGCGGTCGCACTACCGTCGAGGACATGGGTGAGATGATCGAGTTCCCGAGCAACGGATCCACGGCGGGCGGCTACCTGGCCGTCCCGGAGTCGGGCAGCGGCCCCGGGGTGATCGTGATCCAGGAGTGGTGGGGCCTCGTCGACCACATCAAGGACGTCTGCGAACGATTCGCCGCGGCGGGTTTCGTCGCCCTCGCCCCCGACCTGTACCACGGGCAGACGGTGCCGCCCGGCGAGCCCGACGAGGCGGGCAAGGTCATGATGGCCATGAAGCTCGACCAGGCCGGCCGCGACATGGGCGGCGCCGTCGACGAGCTGCTCCGGCGAAGCTCGGGCGAGCGCATCGGTGTCATCGGGTTCTGCATGGGCGGCGGGCTGGCGCTCGTCCTCGCCGCGCAGCGTCCCGACGCCGTGGCGGCCGTCGTGCCGTGCTACGGCGTCATCCCGTGGCCCGACGCGCAGCCGGACTACTCGGCCATGACGGCGGCGGTTCTCGGGCACTACGCGGCGAACGACTCTTTCTTCACGCCTGAGGCGGCCGACGCGCTCGGTGAGCAGCTACGCAGCCTCGGAAAATCGGCGGAGATCATCGTGTACCCCGACACCGAGCACGCGTTCTTCAACGACTCGCGTCCCGAGGTGCACGACGCCGACGCCTCGCGTCTGCTCTGGGAGCGTTCGCTCGCGTTCTTCTCCGAGCACCTGCGCTGAGGCGGCCTCCGCGCCCGGCCGGGCCGCCACGAGAAGCCGGTTTGTTACCCTGGGGTCATGTCCGCACGCTCACGTGACCTGCCTCGGCGCTCCTGCCTCTCCACCCCCGGATCGAACGAGAAGTTCCTGGCCAAGGCGCCCACCGTCCCGGCCGACATGACGTTCCTCGACCTCGAGGATGCCGTGGCGCCGCTCGAGAAGGAGAGCGCCCGGCCCAAGGTCGTCGACGCCATCAAGAACCTCCCGTGGGACGACCGGGTGCTGTGCGTGAGGGTCAACGCCTGGGACACCGAGTGGACCTATGGCGACGTGATCGAAGTGGTGGGCAACGCTGGGGAGCGGCTCGACGAGATCATGCTCCCCAAGGTGCAGTCGGCATCCGAGATCGTCGCCCTCGACCTCCTCCTCACGCAGGTTGAGAAGAAGTCGGGGCTGCCGGTCGGCCACATCGGCATCGAGGCGCAGATCGAGACGGCCCGCGGCCTCATCAACGTCGACGACATCTGCGCGGCCTCGCCGCGCCTCGAGACGATCATCTTCGGGCCGGCGGACTTCGCGGCCAGCATCGAGATGCCGGTGCTCACGGGCGGCATCGACATCCCCGAATACCCCGGCGACCACTTCCACTACGTGTTCAGCCGGATCCTCATGGCGGGGCGCGCCAACGGTCTGCAGGTCATTGACGGCCCGTTCCTCAAGGTGCGCGAGAAGGACGCGCTGCGCGAGTACTCCATGCGGGCGCGCATGCTCGGCTACGACGGCAAGTGGGCCCTCACCCCGGACCAGGCGAGTGTCCTCAACGAGGTGTTCTCGCCCACGCAGGAGCAGTTCGACCATGCCTTCGACATCCTCGAGGCCTACCGCAAGGCGACCGAGGAGGACCGCAAGGGCGCGGTGATGTTCGGCGACGAGATGATCGACGAGGCCAGTCGGAAGATGGCGATCAAGTTCGTCAGTCGAGGCGAGCGCGCCGGGCTCACGCGCAGCGCCGACTAGGGCCTGCCGGCCGGCTGGGCAACCGATGTACGGCGTGCCGTATCAGTCGAGGAGCCGGCGGGCGATGACCTTGAGCGCCAGGGTCTCGTCGGCGCCCTCGAAGATCGACAGCACCCGGGCGTCCACGAAGTAGCGACTCACCGGGAATTCCTCGGCGTAGCCCATGCCGCCGTGGATCTGCATGGCCTCGCGGGTCACCCACTCCGCGGCACGGCAGACGTAGGCCTTCACCATCGATGCCTCGAGCGCGCCCTCGCCCTGTGCCATCAGCCGGGCCACGTGGTACGAGCTCTGGCGGGTGGCCTGGATCACGACCGCCATGCGGCCGAGCTTGGCCCGGGTCAGCTGGTAGTCCCCGATGGGCGAGCCGAACACGACGCGCTCGGCCGCGTACGTGCGGGCGGCCTCGTAGGCCGCCTGCATCAGGCCGAGAGCACGGGCGGCTGTCTGCAGCCGCCCGTTCTCGAAGCCCTGCATCTGGAGGTAGAAGCCCCTGCCGACACCTTCGGAGCCGCCCACCAGGTTGGCCGCGGGCACGAACCAGTTCTCGAAGGCCAGCTCGTAGGAGTGCATGCCCCGGTAGCCCAGGGTGTCGATGGGACGGCCCTCGAGCCGCCCAGGGGCGAGGTCGGCCGGGCGGCCCGGGGCCTCGTCTGGGCCCTGCGTGAAGAGGAACCCGTGGCCGTCGCCGCGCGGCTTCTCGACCACGAACATGGAGATTCCCCGGTGGGCTTTCGTTCGGTCCGGGTCCGTGCGGGCGAGCAGCATCAGCACGTCCGCCCGTGCGGCGAACGTGCACCAGGTCTTGACGCCGTTCACCACCCAGCCACCGTCCACCGGCGCGGCGGACGTCACGATGCCGGCGACGTCGGACCCGTAGTCGGGCTCGGTGACGGCGACCGCGGCCAAGATCTCCGCCGAGGCGAGCCGCGGCAGCCATTCCTTCTTCTGCTCCTCGGTGCCGCCGTGGACCAGGGCCCGCGTGAGGATCTCGGGGCGGGTGATGAGCGAGCCACCCACCCCGAGCGAGCCCCAGCTCAGCTCCTCGGTGGCCACCACCATGCCCATGTAGTCGCTCTCGCCGCCCGACGCGAAGCCGCCGTACTCCTCGGGGACCGAGAGCCCGAACCCTCCGATCTCGGCCAGCCCTTCGATGACCTCCTCGGGTATGTCGGCGTTCTGTCGGTGCACGTGCTCTGCGTGCGGACGCACCTTCTCCTCGGCGAAGCGATGGAAGGTCTCGCGGACCAGCTCGAAGTCCTCGCCGAGGTGCCGCGGGCCCTCCACCGTCGCCAGCTCGGCCAGGACTGACGGGTCGCGTTGCGCGGCCAGGAACGTGGCCGCAGGGTCGACCCATCCGCGATCCACACCCCACAGGGACTCGCGCCCGGCCACGCGGCCGACGAGGTCGGCCACCACGTCTGCCGCGAAGGCGGCCGCGATGCGAGCCTCGGTGTCCCCTCGGGAGCCGTACTCGAGCGTGGCGCGAGCCGAGGCCACCGCGGCAGCCGCGTGGGCGACGTCGTAGCCCACCACCTGGTTGGCATCGACGCCCCCGCGGGCGCGCACGGCGTCGCAGGCGGCGTCGACGAGATGCTGGGCGAGGTCGACGGCTTCCGCCGCCCTTGTGAGGTCGGGACCGGTCGTGGTCATGGCGCAACGACCCTACCGGGTGAGCCGGGTCAGACCCGACGGCCGATGACCGTGACCAGGGGCGGGAGCACGACGGGGTCGTCCCCGGGGTCGACACCGGTGAGCGACTCGAGGTACTCGGCCACCGGCCCGGGCCCGACGCCGGCCGGGGCCTCGGCCCAGGCGTCGACCAACTCGAGGCCGGCCTGTCGCACCAGTGCCGGCAGCAGCGATCCCACGTCGGGATGGCGCGCCCCGGGCATGGAGAGCGGCCGGCCGTCGATGCGCCCCGCCGAAGTGATCGGCTCCTGAAGCCACCACCCAGCCGCCGGTGCGCACGGCACCGGCCATGGTGCGCACCACGGTCAGCGGGTCGAGCACGTGCAGGAGGAGGAATCGGCAGAAGGCGAGGTCGACCTCCTCGGGGAGCGACAGGTCCTCGCCCGCCTGGGTCAGCGCAATGACCTGCGCGTGGGCTGCCGCGGCACGGGCGACCTCGTCCCGGGCCAACGGGTCGCTGTCGACGGCGTACACGCGCCCGTCGCGGCCGACCAGCTCGGCCAGGGCGACCGACACGTCGCCACCGCCCGCGCCCACGTCGGCGCAGCGCCAGCCGGGGCCGAGCCCGAGCCGTTGGAGCGCCGTGGCCAGGGGCCGGCGGTAGACGTCGTCCCGCAGCCCCTTCAGCTCGTCGCCCTCGCTCACGACGGTCGCCCGGTCATCCCCGCACCACGGTGACGAACTCTACGGGCCGCGGCGGCCGTCAGTGGGGAGAACCGGGGTCCGTTACCCTGTGGCCCGTGAAGGTGACGATGTTGCTCTGCGACGCCGCCCAGGTGGCCGACGGCAAGCTCTACATCCTCGGCGGTGGCTGGAGCATGACGGGGCCCGACCCGGTCCCTTCGGCGGTGGCGCTGAAGATCGACGTGGACTGGCACGAGGCGGAGGCCTCCCACCACTGGGAGCTGTTCCTCGAGGATGCCGACGGCCAGCCCGTGCTCATGGAGACGGCCGACGGGACCCAGCCCGTCGAGGTGCGGGGAGAGTTCACCGTGAGCCAGCCCCACGGCATCCCCGAGGGCTCACCGATCGACGTGGCTCTGGCCGTGAACCTCGGTCCCATCCCGCTGGCGCCCGGGACCCGATTCGCGTGGCGCCTCACCATCGACGGCGAGTCGCTGCCCGGGGCATCGCTCGGGTTCACCACCCGGCCCCGGCAGCCGGAGGTGACGCAGTGACAGTGCACGACCGGCCCTTCGGCCGCTATCTCGAGGACTTCGTCCCCGGCGACATCTACCGGCACTGGCCCGGCAAGACGATCACCGAGTACGACGACCACCTGTTCTGCATGATCACCATGAACCACCACCCGCTGCACACGAACGCATGGTTCGCCGAGCACGAGACGGTGCAGGGCAAGAACGTGGTCGTGGGGAACCTCGTGTACTCGATCGCGCTCGGCATGAGCGTCCCCGACGTGAGCGGCTCGTGCATCGCCAACCTGGAGGTGGAGTCCCTGCTGCACCGGTCACCCACGTTCCACGGCGACACGATCTACGCGGAGACGCGCGTCCTCGACGCCACGTCGTCCAAGTCGAAAGACGACCGGGGCATCGTCACCGTCGAGACGAAGGCCTTCAACCAGCGCGGCGAGGAGGTCTGCTACTTCCGGCGCAAGCTGATGGTCTGGAAGTCGGTGGCCGCCCCGGCGCGCCGGCGCCCCTACGGCGACGACGTCTGGGACTGACGACCGGCCCCGATGCCGGCGCGGTGCCGCAGCTGCAGGCGGCCAGGGGCCGCCGCTTCGCACAGCGCCTGCTGGCATGGGGGGATGTGCACCGCCGGGACCTTCCCTGGCGCCGCACGCGCGACCCCTGGGCGATCCTGGTCTCGGAGGTCATGCTCCAGCAGACGCAGGTCGCCCGCGTCGTCCCCGCGTACGGCCGCTTCCTCGAGGCCTTCCCCACATCCGCGGCCTGCGCCAGGGCCGGCCCCGCCGCCGTGGTGCGCGCATGGTCGGGCCTCGGGTACAACCGGCGCGCCCTGAACCTGCAACGGGCGGCGGCCGACATCGTCGCCGAGCACGGGGGAGTGGTGCCCCGTGACGACGACCGCATTGAGGGCGCTCGCCGGGATCGGGTCCTACACCTCCCGAGCCGTGCGCTCGTTCGCCTTCGGGGAGGACGTGGCCGCCGTGGACACCAATGCCGTGCGGGTGCTGACTCGCGCCGTCACGGGGGCCGCGCTGAGTGTCGGCCAGGCCGTGCGCCTCGGGGACCGGCTGGTGCCGGCCGGACGCTCGTGGGAGTTCAACCAGACCGTGTTCGACCTTGGCGCGACCGTGTGCACCGCAGGCGGGCCCGACTGCCCGCGCTGCCCGCTGCGCCGCCAGTGCGCCTGGCGCCGCGCCGGCGCCGGGGCGGAGGACCCGTGGCGCCGCAGCCCCTCGGCGCGGCCCCAGAGCCGGTTCGACGGCTCCGACCGACAGGGCCGCGGGCGGTTGCTCCATGCGTTACGCGCGGGCACCGTGCCCCGCGCCGCGGTCCCCGATGTCTGCGGGTGGCCCGATGACCCGGCGCGGTCCGGTCGTGTGGCGGCGGCACTGGTCGACGAGGGCTTCGCCCGCTGGTCCCTTGCCCCGGGCGCCCAGGGCGACCTGCTGCAGCTCTGCTGAGGCGAGTGTCAGGGCGCGGCGAGGAAGTCGAGGATGCGGGGGTTGACGACGTCGGGCCGCTCGAGGTGGAGGAAGTGCCCGACGTCGTCCACCACCTCGACCTCGGAGCCTTCGGCCAGGTGGTCGAGCGGCGAGCCCATCGACGACAACAGCATGCAGCCGTCGTCGCGCCCGTGCAGGTACAGCGTCGGCTTCGGCGTGGAGAGCAGTGTGGATGCCTGCTCGTCCGCCAGCTCGGACACCCAGAGCGTGGGATCCCACGTGGCCCGGTAGTAGTTGATGGCTGCCAGCATCCGTTCCGGGTCCCCGATGGACTCCTTGACGCGGGCCACGTCCCAGGACCCGTCGTACCCCGGCGACCAATCGCGCCAGAGGTGATCGATGAAGGACCAGTCGTCGAGAGCCAGGGCCATCTCGGCCACGGGCGAGAGGAAGAAGAACATGTACCAGCTGCTGCGGAGCTGCCGATAGCCGAAGAGCGACATGCCGACGGACGCGGTCGGGGGCACGGCCGCGCTCACGGCGCGGCGCCACCTCTCGGGTTGGTGCGCCACGGCGCCGTAGGTGGCCAGCGCTCCCCAATCGTGGCCGATGATCACCGCGTCGGGTCCTGCACCGAGCGCCTCGTGCAGCGCGTTGGCGTCGCGCACGAGCGCCCCGGTCTGGTAGCGGCCGTCGACGGGCACCTCGGTGGGGGCGTAGCCGCGCAGGAACGGCGCCACCGCCCGATACCCCGCACCGGCCAGCTCCGGGCAGCAGGTGGCGCCAGGTGTGGGCGGTGTCGGGGAAGCCGTGGAGGCACAGAGCGAGGGGCCCGTTCTCGGGCCCGTCGACCAGGCAGGCGAAGGCGAGGCCGTTGGCCCGCACGGTCTGCTGCTCCATGGTGCCAGAACGTACATTCCCGGCCCGGGGTAACGTTGTTCGGTGCACATCACGTTTTACGGAGTGAGGGGATCGTGCCCTTGCTCGGGGGACCGTTACCGGCGCTACGGGGGCAACACCTCGTGCCTCATCGTCGACGTCGACGGGGACGAGCCGCTCATCGTCGACCTCGGCACGGGGCTGCGCTCGCTCGGCGACGTGTTGAACAAGGAGGTGCGGAGCGTCGGCACGCCGCTGCAGGCCACCGCCCTGCTGAGCCATCTCCACTACGACCACATCCTGGGTATCCCGTTCTTCGCCCCCTTGCACGATCCGGGTGCTCGCCTCACCATCTACGGGCCCGCCCAGCCCGAGGGCACGCTCAAGGAGGCGCTGCACAAGGCGGTGCAACCGCCGGTCTTCCCTCTCCACATGGAGCTGTTCCGGGGCGAGGTCGTGACGATCGACCTGGGGGCCGAGGACTTCTCCGTCGGGTCCGCCAAGGTGATGGCGCGGCCCATCCTTCACAACGGTGAGATGCTCGGCTTCCGGATCGAGGCGGACGGCCGCTCCCTCGCCTATCTCTCCGACCACCAGGCTCCGCTGGACCGCCGCTCCGTCCCCGAAGCGGTGTTCGAGTTGTGCCACGACGTCGACCTGCTCATCCACGACGGGCAGTACACCGACGACGAGTTCGCCGTGAAGACCGACTGGGGCCACTCCACGGCGGCGTACGCCGTGCACGTGGCGGCCGAGGCGGGCGCGCACCGACTACTTCTCTCGCACCACGACCCGGCGCACACCGACCGCGAGCTCGATCACATCCTGCACGCCGCCCGCCGGCTGCCCGAGGCCAAGAAGGTGGCCGACATCTCGTCGGCCAAGGAGTCCCAGACCATCGACCTCGGCAAGGCATAGGTGGTGTCGGGCCTCGACCAGGCTCGGTTCCGCGAGGTCCTCGGCCACTTCGCCACCGGCATCACCATCGTCACCGCCCTCGAGGAGGGAGTGCCGGTGGGCTTCACCTGCCAGTCGTTCGCCGCACTGTCCCTGGACCCGCCGATGGTGATCCTGGCGCCCGCCCGCAGCTCGACCAGCTGGCCGCGTATCGCCGCCGCGGGTGCTTTCTGCGTGAACATCCTCGAAGAGCGCCAGGAGGCACTGTGCCGGGCGTTCGCTGTATCCGGGGGGGACAAGTTCGACGGCGTCGGCTGGAAGGAAGGGGTCACGGGGTCGCCCGTACTCGAGGGCTCGCTGGCCGTCGTCGAATGTCGGCTGGGCGATATCTTCGACGGCGGCGACCACGAGCTGGTCACCGGCCACGTGGTGGCGATCGAGGTGGCAGAGGGCAGCCCGTTGCTCTTCTACCGTTCCGGGTTCGGCCGTTTCGCCCCCTGAGATCCTGCCCACTACCGTTTGCCGGATGCCAGAGCTGATCCCATCCTCGGTCATCAACGACGTCGTCATCGTGCGCCCAGACGTGCACGGCGACCAGCGTGGCCGGTTCGTCGAGACGTACCGTCGCAGCTGGTTTCCCAACGGCCGCGAGATGGTGCAGGGCAACCGGTCGGAGAAGCAGGCGGGCGCCGTGGTGGGCCTGCACTTCCACCTCCACCAGGCCGACTACTGGTACGCCCTGCGCGGCCGCGCCCGTGTCGTCCTCCACGACCTCCGGGAGGGGTCGCCTACGGACGGCGCCACCGAGGTGATCGAGCTCGACGGTGACGTCGACCAGGGCATCTACATCCCGCCCGGTGTCGCCCACGGGTTCGCGTCGCTGACCGACCTGCTGCTCACGTACCTGGTCGACAACTACTACGACGCCTCCGACGAGAACGGCCTGGCGTGGGACGACCCGGTGGTCGGAGCCGACTGGGGGGTCCGGGATCCCATCCTCTCGGCGCGCGACCAGGCCAATCCCCGGCGCGCCGACATCCCGGCCGAGATCCGTCCCCGCTACGGCGGCTGATCGCTGGCGCGTCGTCCGCGGGACCCGGCGCGTCCTGTTGAATGGTGTTGGTGCTGATCGGTGAGGTCGTCGGCGTGGCGGTGGTCGTCGTGGCAGTGGCCGCCGTCGTGCTCCGGCGGCGGGCGCACGATGACGAGCACTCGGTCCAGCACTACCACCAGCGGCTGCACACGCTCGAGGAGCTGCGCACGCACGAGTCGCCGGGAGAAGCCCTCGAAGGCCAGCCGCCCTGTCTGGATCGGGTCGAGCACTTCCCCGTCAGCGCCGTCCGCGTACCTGGGTCCATCACGGTCCGCCTGACCGAGCAGGGCAGCCCGGCGGTGCCCCCCGTCCCGCTGCCCCCGTCGGCGGGGTCGTCGGGGCCGATCACCTTCGACGACACCGCCGGTCCCGAATCGGCCCGGCGCTCCTTCATGACCGGGACCGAGGACCGGGCCTTGCACTCGATCAACCACCGTCCCCGGCGGCTGGGCGGACCGCTCGCCGCCGTCGCGGCGGTGGCTGCGCTCGTGGTCGTCCTCGTCGTGACCGGTTTCCACACGACCGCGTCGCACCATCCGCACCGCGGCACCGGCACCGGTGCCGGGGCGGGGCGCGGCGTCGCCGTGCCCGGGGCACCGCCGTTGCTCGCGGGTCCGCAGGCCGTCTCCGCCCACCGCGCCGTCTACCAGGTGGCCGTCGAGAACTATGCGTTGACCCTCTCCGCCACCGCGGCGGGGCCCTGCCCGGTGGCGGCGGGTGTGCCCGCACGCAAGCTCGTGCTGTACAGCGCCACGCTCGCCCCGGGCCAGGCGCACACGGTGACAGCCCGCGGGGGAGTCACCGTCATCGCCGGCTCGGCCCGTACGTGCGCCGTCGGCGTCAACGGGACGGCGGCCAAGCTGCCGGCGGGCGCTCGGTCCCCCTTCACCCTCGTGTTTCGGCCGGCGACGGCCACGGGTTAGCCCCGCGAGACCGGCACGCCCAGCCGGTCGAGCAGGAAGGCCAGGACCAGGGCCTCTTCGCGCCAGGCGTCATAGCGTCCCGAGGGGCCGCCGTGTCCGGCGCCCATCTCGGTGCGGAGCAGGATCCGGGTGCCCGGTGAGGCCGCCCGGATCCGGGCCACCCACTTGGCCGGCTCCCAGTAGGCCACTCGGGGGTCGTTGAGGCCGGCGGTCACGAGGAGGTCCGGGTACGTGCGCGGCGAGCCGTCGGGGCTCTCGCCGGTCACGTTGTCGTAGGGCGAGTAGGCGAGCATGCGGCGGTAGGCCGCCTCGTCGGCGGCCGGGTTCCCCCACTCCTCCCACTCGCCCACGGTCAGGGGTAGCTCGTCGTCGAGCATCGTGGTGACGCAGTCGACGAATGGGACCTCGGCCACCAGGCAGCGAAACAGCTCGGGCGCCAGGTTGGCCACGGCGCCGATCAGCAGCCCGCCGGCCGAGCCGCCCCGGCCCGCGAGCGCGCCGTCGCGAGCGATGCCGTCGTGGAGGAGGTGCCGGGCGCATGCGATGAAGTCCGAGAAGGTGTTGGCCTTGTGCTCCATGCGCCCACCCTCGTACCAGGCGCGGCCCATCTCGCCGCCGCCGCGCACGTGGGCCACCGCGAACACGACGCCCCGGTCGAGGAGCGACAGCCGATGGGGGGAGAACATCGGGTCGATACTGATCTCGTAGGCGCCGTAGCCGTAGAGGACGCAGGGCGCGGGCAGGGCGACGTCCCGGCGGTGCACCACCGAGATCGGGACCCGGGTGCCGTCGGGTGCTTCGGCCCAGGCGCGGTAGGTCGTGTACCGGGCCGGGTCGAAGCCGCCCAGCACGGGCTCCTGCTTGAGCAGCGTCTCCCTCCGGTCGTGCAGCGCGACCTGGAGGACGCTGGTGGGTGTGACCATGGACGTGCGTCCGATGCGCAACGTCGACGGGTCCGGCTCGGGGTTGGCCCCGACCCACGTCGTCGACGGGCTCTCAGGGGAGGTGACCACCCAGCTCGGTGCCAGCAGGCCCCCGCCATCGCCCAGCGGCTCGGGGCCGGTGGCCAGCGGGAGCACCCGGACCTGGGTCTGCGCCTCGGTGCGCTCGCTGAGCACCAGGAACCTGCCGAAGGCGTCGACGTCCTCCACTCGGAGCCCGGGCCGGTGCGGCACCACCTCGCGCCAGGCCTCGGCACCACCGGTGTCGTGGGCATGGTCGGGGGCGGCCAGGACGCGGAAGTCGCGGGCGCCGTCGTTGGTCAGGGCGACGAGCCACCCAGGGCCGCCGCCCGACGGCGTGAGGTGGTCGACCGCGTACTCGACGCCCTCGCGGCGGGGCAGCACCACGACGGGGTCGGCCAGCGGCGTCGCGGTCGGGACGGAGCGCCACTCCGACGTGTTGGTGCTGTGCAGCCCCACGAGCACGAGCGCGCCGTCGCGCGTCGAGCCGGCGCCGAGACTGAAGCGCCGGTCGGCCTCCTCGTAGACGAGCACGTCACCGGCCGGGTCCGCCCCGAGCCGGTGGCGCCACAGCTGGAAGGGGCGCTGGGCCTCGTCAAGGCGGACGTAGAAGACGTAGTCGGATGCAGCTGACCATCCGAGCCCGTAGCCCACCTCGGGCACCATCTCGGGTGCCGCTGACGTCCCCACTCCGGTTCCGTCGCCCGACATGTCACCCGGGCCGCCGTCGAGGAGCCGGAAGCGCAGCTCGTACTTCTCGTTTCCCACGCGATCGGTGGTGTACGCCAGCCAGCGGTGGTCGTGGCTCACGGCGGCCGTGCCGACGGCGAAGTAGTCTGATCCCTCGGCGAGCACGTTCTCGTCCAGCAGGATCTCCTCGTCGCCGCCGGGCTCGCCGGCGGGTGGGAGCTCGTCGGCGCCGCGGGCGGCGCGCCGGCAGTGGATCGGGTAGGACTTCCCCTCTTCGGTGCGGGTGTAGTACCACCAGGGTCCCCGGCGGGCCGGGACCGACATGTCGGTCTCCTTGATCCGCGCCTTCATCTCCTCGAAGAGCTGGTCGCGCAGCGGCCGGATCGACGCCGTCTCGGCGTCGGTGTAGTCGTTCTCGGCCCGCAGATAGGCGACCACCTCCGGGTCGCCGCGTTCACGCAGCCAGTACCAGGGGTCCTCGCGGTCGTCGCCGTGGGCCGAGATCACGTGCGGTCGCCGGGGAGCGCGGGGAGGGGAGGCCTCGGGCATGGACGGAGAGCCTGCCACGGCCGGTCACAGGGGGTGCGCTGAGAGGGCGTTTCGGCAGGCCGGGGTAGTTGTTACTATCGACATAGGGGAAATTCCCCCGCCGGGCCCTGCCGGGCCACCCCATCCCAGGAGTCCCAGCCCCATGGCCACAACGGATCTCGACCTGGGCCGCTACCAGCTTGGGTGGAGCGATGCCGAGGACTACGTGTTCAAGCCCAAGAAGGGCCTGAACGAGTCCATCGTCCGCGAGATGTCGGAGATGAAGGCCGAGCCCGACTGGATGCGCGACTTCCGCCTCCGCGCGCTCAAGAACTTCGAGCGCAAGCCGATGGCACCGTGGTTCGCCACCCAGATGCCGAACCTCGACTTCGACGACATCTACTACTACATCAAGCCCACCGGCGGGCAGGTCGACGACTGGTCGGATCTGCCCGACGCCATCAAGAACACCTACGAGAAGCTGGGCATCCCCGAGGCGGAGCGCAAGTACCTGGCCGGAGTGACCGCTCAGTACGAGTCCGAGGTCGTGTTCCACCGCAACCGGGAGGATCTCGAGGCCCAGGGCGTGCTCTTCTGCGATATGGACACCGCGGTGCGGGAGTACCCCGACCTCGTGCGCAAGTGGTTCGGCAAGCTCATCCCGCCCAACGACAACAAGTTCGCCGCGCTCAACTCGGCCGTGTGGTCGGGAGGTTCGTTCATCTACGTCCCCCCCGGGGTGAAGGTGGAGATGCCGCTGCAGGCCTACTTCCGGATCAACGCCGAGAACATGGGCCAGTTCGAACGGACGCTGATCATCGCCGACCAGGGGTCCCAGGTGCACTACATCGAGGGGTGCTCCGCACCGGTGTACTCGACCGACTCATTGCACTCGGCCGTCGTCGAGCTGGTCGCCCTCGAGGGGTCGCGCATCACCTACACGACGATTCAGAACTGGTCCACCAACGTGTACAACCTGGTGACCAAGCGGGCCCGGGCCGAGGCCGAGGCGCACGTCGAGTGGATCGACGGCAACATCGGGTCCCGGTTGACCATGAAGTACCCCTCGGTGTACCTGATGGGCCCGAAGGCCAAGGGCGAGGTGCTCTCGGTCGCCTACGCAGGCGCCGGCCAGCACCAGGACGCCGGCGCCAAGATGTTCCACATCGCCCCCGAGACCACCTCGACCATCGTGTCGAAGTCGATCTCCAAGGACGGAGGGATCACCACCTACCGCGGCAAGGTGCACGTCGACCCCGCGGCACGCGGAGCCAAGTCGTTCGTCCGCTGCGACGCCCTGCTGCTCGACGACGAGTCGATCTCCGAGACCAAGCCCTACATGGAGGTGGGGGAGCGCGACGCCCGCATCGGCCACGAAGCAACGGTCTCGAAGGTCGGCGACGACCAGCTCTTCTACCTGATGAGCCGCGGGCTGTCGGAGTCGCAGGCCATGAGCATGATCGTGAACGGCTTCATCGAGCCGGTCACGCGCACCTTGCCCATGGAGTACGCGGTGGAGTGGAGCCGCCTGATCGAGCTGCAGATGGAAGGGTCGGTCGGCTGATTCGTCCACCGGCCGGTCGGCCGAGCCGCTGCTGTCGGCGGGACCGGCCGTCCCGGCGGCCCTACCGCGGCGTGGCACCATAGGGCCGTGCCGATGCGCGAGGAATGCGTCCACTTCCAGAGCCGCACCTACGACTCGGGCGAGGCGGCCAGGTTCTGCGTGCTCGACCTGGCCCCGGAGGCGCCGTGGCGCTGCCCGGAGAACTGCTCTTCTTACAAGCGGCGCCTGGCCGACGTGGGGTGGGTGCACGGCAGCCTGGTCGAGCCCGCCATCGAGGACGAGCCGGGAACGGGCGGCGCCGAGGTGGCCGAGCTGCTCGACTCGGCCGAGGACATCGTCAACGGAGTGGCGCCCGAGGTGCTCGAGGAGGTCCGGGCCGAGGACGCCCGGCGGGAACGATCGGCCAACCGCTGGTGGCGCCGCAAGCGCTGAGCCCGCCCTCCTACCTTCCCGTGAACCTGGGCGGGCGCTTCTCCATGAAGGCGGTCACGGCCTCGACCAGGTCGTCGGACGCCAGCATCCCGGCGTTCCAGGTGGCGACGTACTCGAGGCCTTCGGAGACCGTGCGCCCGTCGTTTGCCGCCAGCACGGCCTTCGTGCCCTGGACGGCGACGGGGGAGTTGGCCGCGATCTCCGCGGCCAGGGCGAGAGCCGCCTTGCGGACGCCCTCAGCGTCCGCGGCCACGTCGTTGACCAGGCCGATCTCCTTGGCCCGCTCGGCGCCGATGTCCTTGCCTGTGTAGGCCAGCTCGGCCAGGTGCCCCGCGCTGATGATCCGAGGCAGCCGCTGCAGGCTGCCCAGGTCGGCCACGATGGCGATCTTCGCCTCGCGCACGGAGAACACGGCGTCGGCGGCGGCCAGGCGGACGTCGCAGGCGGCGATGAGGTCGACACCGCCCCCGATGCAGTACCCGTGCACGGCGGCGATGACGGGCTTGGGGCAGCGGGCCACCGAGGTGACGGCGTCCTGCAGGTGGAGGATGTTGGTGCGCCCGACCCGCGCCCGGACCGCCATGGAGGGAGGCCTCCCGTCGCCGCTCCCGCCCCCTCCGGCCGTCAGCACCGAACCCATGGCCTTCAGGTCCAGACCCACGGAGAAGTGGGGGCCCTTGGCGGCGATCACGACGCAGCGGACGCTGTCGTCACCGCTGAGCGCCTCCATGGCGCGGGGCAGGTCGCGCCACAGATCCGGTCCCATGGCGTTGCGCGCCTCGGGGCGATCAAGCCACAGGGTGGCCACCGGCCCCTCAGGCTCGATGCTCAGCACGGGCGATTCGAATGCAGCGGTTTCAGCCATGGTGCTTGAGGCTAACCGCCTGGTAGCGGGCACGTCGGAGGCCACTAGAGTGCATGGGCCCGTGTGCTGTCGCACGCCTGGTGACGACCCGTCCCACGAGACCCCAGAGAGGTTCTGACCCTGCTTTCCTTCACCGCCGACGCGTCGGCTGGCCTGCCCGGGCCCGACTGGCTCCGTGCCCGACGGGCCCGCGGCTACGAGGCGTTCGCGGCCTCGCCGCTCCCCTCGGACGGCGAGGAGGTCTGGCGCTACTCGCCCATCGACCGCCTGCGCCTCGACGAGCTGGCGCCCCGGGTCGGGTCCGACCCGACAAGGGACGGCCGCGCTCTGCTGGCCGGGCTCAACGTGGCGGTCGGGGCCACCGCCGGGAGCGTCCTGGTGAGCGACGGGCGCGCCTCGGAGTTCCAGCCGGCCCGGGCCGCCGGCGACGCGGGGGAGCGCCGGCCTTCGGGCCGGCCTCGGACGTGCGGGGCGCAGAGGAGATGCTCGGGTCGGTGCAGCAGGGTGGTGACGCCCTGGTGCTGCTCAACGATGCCTTCGCCCCCGACCCGGTGTTCATCGACGTGCCCGACGGCGTCCAGGTGGACCAGCCCGTCCTGGTCGTCCACTGGTGCGGCGGGGAGGGGGCCGTGTTCCCGCGCACCTGCGTCCGGGCCGGGGAGGGCGCCCGGGTGGCCCTGATCGAAGTCTTCGCCGGTGCGCCCGGTGCGGCGCGCTCGCTGGTCGTGCCGGTCACCGAGCTCTCGGCCGCCGCCGACTCCTCGGTCTCCTACGTGTCGCTGCAGGTCCTCGGCGATGCGGCCTGGTCGATCGCTCGTCTGGCGGCGCGCGGGGCCGGCGGCTCGACGGTACGCACCTTCACGGTCGGGCTGGGTGCCGCCTACGACCGCGTCCGGGCGGACGTCTCGGTCGAGGGGCGCGACGCCCGCAGCGAGATCCTCTCGACGTACCTGGGTGACGGCGAGCAGGTCCATGACGTGCGCACGCTCCAGGACCACGTCGCCGCCCGCACCACGAGCGAGCTGCTGTGCCAGGGGGCGGTGGCCGGCCACTCCCGTTCGGTCTACAGCGGCCTGATCCGCGTGCACCGCGGGGCGGTGCGCGCGGATGCCCGCCAGACGAACCACAACCTGGTGCTCGACGAGGGCGCGCACGCCGATTCGGTGCCGAACCTGGACATCCTCGAGAACGACGTGCGCTGCTCGCACGCCTCGACGGTGGGGCCGATCGACGAGGACCAGCGCTACTACATCGAGTCCCGTGGCGTCGCGCCCGAGGCCGCCGAGGGGCTCATCGTGCGCGGGTTCTTCGACGCCATCATTGAGCGAAGCCCGGTGCCCGAGGCCACGGCACTGCTGCGTCGCGAGGTGCGCGGCCGTCTCGACGCTGCACTGGCGCCGGTCCCGGCCGGTGTCTGAGACCGTGGCGCTCTGCGCCGTCGACGAGCTCGAGCCGGGCACGGCCCGCCGATTCGACGTCGGCGGGAACCGGATCGCCCTCGTGCGCATCGGCGATGCGTTCCACGCCGTCGCCGACCGCTGCAGCCACGAGGACTACTCCCTGGCCGAGGGCGAGGTCTGGGTGGGCGAGTGCCAAATTGAGTGCCCGCGCCACGGCAGCACGTTCGACCTGCTCTCGGGCGAGCCCTGCTCGCTTCCGGCGACGCAGCCGGTGGCGGTCTACGAGGTGGTTGTCGACGCCGGCACCGTCTCGGTGGTGCTCCCGTGAGCGGCGAGGCCCCCGCCCACGCCCACACGCTCGAGGTGCGCGACCTGCACGCGGCGGTCGCCGGCCGTGAGGTGCTGCACGGCATCGACCTCACGGTCCGGAGCGGCGAGGTGCACGTGATCATGGGGCCCAACGGTTCGGGGAAGAGCACCCTTGCCCATGCGCTCATGGGCCGGCCGGGCACCGAGGTCACGGCGGGGTCGGTGGCCGTTGACGGGCAGGATCTGACCGAACTGCCGTCGTGGCGCAGGGCACGCGCCGGGCTGTTCCTGGCCCTGCAGTACCCGCTCGAGGTCCCCGGCGTCAGCCTGCGGGACCTGCTGGGCGCTGCCCTGGGGGACGACACGCCACCCGGCGGTGACGCGCTCGGCCGCCGCATGGTGGAGGAGGCGGAAGCCGTCGGCCTCGACACCCGTCTCCTGGCGCGGCCGGTGAACGTCGACCTCTCCGGCGGCGAGCGCAAGCGTACCGAGATGGTCCAGCTCGGCGTCCTGCGGCCCTCCATCTGCATCCTCGACGAGGTGGACTCGGGTCTCGACGTCGACGCCCTCGGTGACGTGGCGGGCCGCCTGCAGGAGGCCACGACCACATGGGGCGTGGGCATCCTCGCCATCACGCACTTCAACAGGTTCCTGGTGCAGCTCGAAGCCGACCTGGTGCACGTGATGGTGGGCGGCCGCATCGTTGCGACCGGCGATGCCGCTCTGGCGCTGGAGCTCGAGCGCACCGGCTACGCCGGCTACCAGGAGCCGCGTTGAGGCCACGCCCCTCCGTCTGAGGCCACGCCCCTCCGTCTGACGCCACTTGTCAGACGACGGGAACTACCGTTCTCGGGCATGGCGAACGGCCCTCCGCCGGACGACATGGCGGATCGCTCCTCACACCGCCGCCGCGGCCGTGCGGCCAACCAGGAAGGGCTCGCCGCTCTGGGCCGCCAGATGCAGTCCGGACCTTCGTCGGAGTCCGGCGCGCGGGCGGACCAGGGTCCGGTGGCCAACGAGTCGGGGCTCCGGTCACTCGGCGCGCGCGTCGACGCGGCCAACGGCCGGGCCCGTCACCGCCGCAACGGTGCGCCCAAGTGGAGCCGGTCCAAGAAGGTGGTGGTTGTGCTGTGCGCGGTCCTCGTGCTGCTCGTGGCCGTGGTCGGCGGCGGCTACGCGTACCTGTGGTACCGCTACAGCCAGATCAACAAGTTCCACATCGACGCCGAGGCGGCGGTCCGCAACGGCGGGCCCTTCACGGTGCTCGTCATCGGGTCCGACACCAGGGCCGGCGAGTCGGCGGCCGGAGTCCAGGCCTTCGGCTCGTCGTCGCTGGTCACCGGCCAGCGCAGTGACGTGGTGCAGCTCTGGCACGTGGACCCGGGCACCAAGTCGATCCAGGTGCTGCACATCCCGCGCGACACGGTGGTCTCCATGCTGCCCCCCGACACCGCGCAGTACGGCACCTACAACCGGATCAACTCCTCCTTCAACACCGGGCCCAACCAGTTGGTCAAGACCATCACGGCCAATCTCGGTATCCCCATCAACCACGTCGTCCAGGTCGACTTCTCAGGCTTCCAGGACGCAGTCAACGCGCTGAACGGGATCTGGCTGAACTTCCCCTACCCGGCCAAAGACGCCTACTCGGGACTGAGCATCACCACGCCCGGCTGCCAGCTCCTCAACGGGGCCCAGGCGCTCGCCGTGGCTCGCTCCCGCCACTACCAGTACTACGCCAACGGCTACTGGCACTACGACCCCACCAGCGACTTCGGGCGGATCCAACGCCAGGACGCCTTCCTCAAGTCCCTCATCAGAACGGCCAAGTCGAAGGTCAGCCCGCTCACGGTGAACGCCTTCGTCGGCTCCATCCACGAGGGCGTGACCATCGACGACGGGTTCGGCTTCAACGAGCTGATCGGCCTGGCCCTCACCTACCGGTCGTTCAACCCCGACTCCCTCCAGACGCAGACCCTGCCCACCGAGGCGATCAGCGGGTTCGATGGGCTGGGCGACGTCCTGACCGTGGCCCAGCCGCAGGCCCAGCAGATGCTGGTGGACATCTTCGGCACCAGCCTGGTCACGCCGACCAACCCGCCCCCCGACGCCCAAGGCAACCCGAACCCCCCACCGCCCATCACGCCCTCCACCGTGCCGCCGACGGGCGTCTCGGGCGGTGGCACGTCAGGGGCGGCCGGGGGCACCTCTGGCACCGGCGCGCCCGGCGTGACCACGACGACCACCCCGCCGCCCTCGTACAACCCGACTCCCTGCAGTCCGGCCTGACCGCGCCGGGCCGCCCCGGGATCAGCTGGCCTGCGTGGCCGCCTCGTCGAGTCCCTGGGCCAGTGCGTTCCAGCTCAAGGTGGCGCACTTGATGCGCACGGGGAACTTCACGACGCCCTGGAGCGCGGCCAGCTCGCCCAGCTGGTCGAGGTCGATGTGCTCGGGCTCGCCCAGCACCACCTCGGCGCCGGACCCGGCCGCCCCGTTGCCGTTGCTGTTGCCGTCGTGTTCGTGGTCGAGCGAGGCCTCGTGAATCGACATCATCCCCTTGAACGTGGCGATGAGGCGCCGGACCTCCTCGACGGGCTTGCCCTTCACGGCGGCGGACATCAGCGAGGCAGACGACTGGCTGATGGAGCAGCCGGACCCGGCGATCTTCAGATCGACCAGCGTGCCGTCCTCGACCAGCAGCGAGATCACCACCTCGTCGCCGCAGAGCGGGTTGAAGCCCTCCACGCGGTGGGCGGGTGGCGAGTCCAGCTCGCCCCGGTTCCTCGGAGAGCGGTAGTGGTCGAGGATGATCTCGCGGTAGAGCTCTTCGAGGTCGGCCATCAGCCGAACAACCTACCGGCTTCGAGCAATCCCTCGATCAGCACCTCGACGTCGTGTTCGTCGCTGAACAGTGAGAACGACGCCCGGGCGGTGGCCTGGACTCCGAGCCGGCGCATCAGTGGCTTGGCGCAGTGGTGCCCCGGCCGCACGCAGACGCCGAACTGGTCGAGCACCTGGGCCAGGTCGTGGGCGTGTACGTCGCGGAACTCGAACGAGATCACCCCGCCTCGGTCGTTGCCCGCCGGGGGACCGAACACGCGCAGGTCCGGGCCGAGCTTCTCGTCCAGCCGGGCCAGTGCGTGTTCGGTGAGGGCCCGCTCATGGGCGCGGATCCGGTCCATCCCGATGTCCTCGAGGTAGGCGATGGCCGCCGCGAGGCCGACCGCCTCGGCGATGGGCGGTGTGCCCGCCTCGAAGCGCGCCGGCGGCGGTGCTGGCCGGAACGAGTCCAGCTTGACGTCGAGGATCATCCCGCCGCCGCCCAGGAAGGGGCCCATGCCCTCGAGTAGTTCCTCCCGCCCCCAGAGGACGCCGATACCGGTCGGCCCCATCATCTTGTGGGCCGAGAAGGCCAGGAAGTCAGCACCGAGCTCGGTCACCGACACCGGGGCGTGGGGGACGAGCTGCGCCCCGTCAGCCACCACGATGGCGCCCGCACGGTGCGCCACGTCGGCGATGTGGCGCACCGGGTTGATCGTGCCGAGCACGTTGGACATGGTCGAGACGCCGACCACCTTGACCCCGTCCACGAGGCGGTCGAGGTCGTCGAGCACGAGGCGCCCGTCGTCATCGATCGGGATGTAGCGCAGCTCGAGCCCGCCGAGCTCCTCGGAGAGGATCATCCAGGGCACGATGTTGGCGTGGTGCTCCATCTCGGTCAGGAGCACGGCGTCGCCGGCCCGCAGGTTGGCGCGGCCCCACGAACCGGCGACCAGGTTGAGCGACTCGGTCGTGTTCTTGGTGAAGACGACCTCCCGCGCCGGCTCGGGCGCGCCGACGAAGCGCCCGGTGACCACCCGCGCCCGCTCGTATAGGGCGGTCGCCTCCTCCGCCGTGGCGTACACGCCGCGGTGCACGTTGGCGTGCGTCGTCTCGTAGTAGTGCGTCATCGCCCCGATCACCGCGGCGGGCTGCAGCGCCGAGGCGGCGGCGTCGAGGTAGACGAGGGGCCGGCCGTGGACCGTGCGCCGCAGAAGGGGGAAGTCCTTGCGCAGCGCCTCGACGTTGAGCGGAGCGGCGGCCGAGCCCGAGGTGGGGGCGGCCGCGCTCATCGCCAGACCTCGTAGCCCTCGGCCTCGACGCGCGCGGCCAGCTCGGGGCCGCCGCTGGCGACGACGCGCCCGTCCACGAGGATGTGCACGGTGTCGGGCACAAGCTCCTCGAGCAGACGCTCGTAGTGGGTGATGGCCAGCACGCCGAGGTCGGGCCGGGCCTCGCGCACGGCGCGCACGCCGCGCCCGACGACCCGGAGCGCGTCGATGTCGAGACCCGAGTCCGTCTCGTCGAGCACCGCGACCAGCGGCTCGAGCAGCGCCATCTGCAAGATCTCGTTTCGCTTCTTCTCGCCGCCCGAGAACCCCTGGTTGAGGTGGCGGCTGGCGAAGGAGCTGTCCATGCCGAGCCGCTCCATCCACTCGGTCATGAGCACGCGGACCTCGAGCACCGAGACCTCGGTGCCCTTGCGGGCCGCCATGGCCTGGCGCAGGAACTGGGTGACCGAGATGCCCTCGATCGCCTCGGGGTACTGGAAGGCGAGGAAGATGCCGGCCTTCGCCCGCACGTCGGTCGGCCAGCCCGTGACGTCCTCCCCGCCGAGCAGGATGCTGCCGGCGGTCACCGTGTAGGCAGGGTGCCCGAGCAGGGCGCCGGCCAGGGTGGACTTGCCGGCGCCGTTGGGGCCCATCAGCGCGTGCACCTCGCCGGCGCCGACGGTCAGGTCGACGCCGCGCAGGATGGCGCCGTCCTCGGCTGAGACGTGGAGACCGCGAATCTCGAGCAGCGGGGGGCGATCCGTCATCCCAAAAAGCTTACCGTTTTGGTCGGGTTTTGGTGCAGGCGGGTGTCACCAGCCCCGGTCCACCCATTCCTGCAGGTGGGGAACCTCGTTGCCGACCGTGGTCGAGTCGCCGTGTCCCGGGAGTACCAGGGTGTCGGGGGTGAAGGCGGCGAAGATCCGGCGGTCGATGGACTCGATGATGGTCGGGAAGTCGCCACCCTCGAACGAGGTGTTGCCGGGGCCGCCGGGGAAGAGCGTGTCCCCGGTGAAGAGGAGGTTCGTGCCCTCGACGGCGAAGCAGATGGAGCCCGGGGTGTGCCCGGGCGTGGTCAGCGTGCGGATCCGCAGGTCGCCCACGGCGAGCACCTCGTCGTCCTCGAGCACAAGGTCGTAGCTGGGGAGCATGCCGGCGTCGGCGCCGGTCACGGCCACCGAGATCCCGGCGTCCCGCACGGCCGGGACGGCCTGGATGTGATCCCAGTGCCCGTGGGTCTCGACCACCTGGGTCACCCCCAGGCGCCGGCAGATGTCGAGCAGGGCCTCGTGCTCGTTGGCCGCGTCGACGAGCATGGCCTCCCCGGTCCGGCGGCAACGCAGGACGTAGACGTTGTTGTCCATCGGCCCCACCACGATCTGATGGACCTCGGCCCTGGCGTCGCTCCAGATCTCCGCGAGTTGTCCCATGGCCCCAGCGTGGCACAGCCGGGGGGCTTCTGGTTCCCGACGCCCGGCGTCTGGTAGACACCCTGGTGGACGAAGCGGGGACGCAGGCAGAGGAGCCCGGAATGAATTTCGCCTTCAGCGAGGAGCAGGAGGAGCTGCGCACGGCGGTGCGTCGGTTCCTGGCCGAGAAGTCGCCCGAGACCGAAGTGCGCCGACTGATGGACACGACCGACGGGTACGACCCCGCCGTGTGGAGCCAGATGGCCGAGCAGCTCGGACTGCAGTCGCTGACCATCCCCGAGGAGTTCGGCGGCTCGGGCTTCTCCTACGTGGAGCTGCTGGTCGTGCTCGAAGAGATGGGCGCCGCACTGCTGTGCGCCCCCTTCTTCTCGTCGGTGGCGCTGGCCGCCAACGCCCTGCTCACCTCGGGCGACGACGAGGCCAAGAAGAGCTACCTGCCCGGCATCGCCTCCGGTGAGACCATCGCCACGCTGGCCATCACCGAGGACAACGGGAAGTGGGGATTCGACGGGATCGAGTGCGCGGCCACACAGAAGGGTGACGGTTGGGTGCTCGACGGGCACAAGTCGTTCGTGCTCGACGGCCACGTGGCCGACCTCATCGTGGTGGCCGCGCGCAGCGCCGCCGGCGTCTCCCTCTTCGCCGTCGGCAGCGACGCGTCCGGGCTCACCCGCACACCGCTGCCGACCATGGACCAGACCCGCAAGCAGGCGCGCCTCGAGTTCTCGTCGACGCCGGCCGCGTTGATCGGCTCGGACGGCGGCGCCGAGCCCGGCCTGTCCAAGACGCTCGACCTTGCCGCGGTGGCGCTGGCGGCCGAGCAGGTGGGCGGCGCCCAGCACGTTCTCGATGCCTCGGTGGAGTACGCCAAGACCCGCATCCAGTTCGGCCGACCCATCGGCAGCTTCCAGGCGATCAAGCACAAGTGCGCCGACATGCTTCTCGAAGTCGAGTCGGCCAAGTCGGCGGCGTACTACGCCGCCTGGGCCGCGGCCGAGGACTCAGACGAACTCCCAGTGGTGGCCTCGCTGGCCAAGTCCTACTGCTCGGAGGCCTACTTCCACGCCGCGGCGGAGAACATCCAGATCCACGGGGGCATCGGGTTCACCTGGGAGCACCCGGCCCACCTCTACTTCAAGCGGGCCAAGTCGTCGGAGCTGCTCTTCGGCGACCCGGCCTACCACCGCGAGCTGCTGGCCCAGCGCATCGGGATCTGAGTGGCGGGGCCATTCCGGCTCCGACCCGGCCCGTCGGGCGACCTCGACTGCTACGCCAGCGCCACCACCCCCGGCGCCCCGGTGCGAGGGCACGTCGTGCTCTGCCACGACCTGCCCCGGCCGAAGGGATCGGCTGCCGACCTCGCCGTCACCTACCCGGCCCTGGCCGACCGCCTCACCCGTGAGTCGGGCTGGCGGGTCGTGGCCGCCGCGCTGCGCGGCGCGGGCGAGTCGGCCGGCGACTTCTCGGCCCTGGGCTGGATGGACGACCTGCGTTTCGTCGCCGGGAACGAGGTCCCCGGGGACGATCCCTTCGTGGTGGTGGGCTTCGGGTTCGGCGGCGTGCTGGCGCTCCACCTGGCCGCGGCCGACGAGCGGGTGGCCGGGGTGGCCTGCCTGGGTACGCCGGCGGATCCCTCGCCGCTGGCCCAGGAGCCCGAGGCGCTCCTGGCACGCTGCCGGCGGACGGGGGTCATCTCGGCGCCTGGCTTCCCGGCGTCGGTCGAGGCCTGGGCGAAGGAGTTCTCCCTCCTGCACCCGGCCGAGGACGCCGCCCTGCTCAAGGGGCGTCCGCTGCTGATGGTCCACGGGTCCGACGACCCCGACGTGCCCCTGGGCGACGCGCGGGCCCTGGCCGACGCCGCCACCGGCCCCTCGGAGTTGCACGTGGTGTTCGGCGCGGGCCACTGGCTGCGTGCCGACCCCCGCGTGATCGCCATCCTCGTGGGGTGGCTCGAGCGGCAGCAGTGAGCGGCCCGTCCGTCACACCGGCCGGTCAACACCGGCCGTGCGGTCTCAATGCCGGCGACGTGACGTCCGACAGAAGAGGTGATGTCCGACGTCACCCTCTTGCGCGGCGGGTTCGTTGCACCCCCGGTGGACTCGCTGCTCCCCGAGCACGACGAGGAGTTGGTGGAGGCGTTGCGGATCGAGGCGGCGCCCGTGACATGGGAGCCCATCGTGGTGCCGCCGGGCGCGGGGCCGGTGCCCGACGCACCCGGTCCGGGCTCCGGGTTCAGGGCGCCGTTGGCCCGTTACTCAACGCACGATCAATTGCGTCCCGCAAGTCACGCGCGGCCCGCCGCGGGTCCCGGGCCAGGGTCAGGTGTCGCACCACGACGAAGTGGCGCACTCCTGCTGCAGCCAGGTCAGGGATACGTGCCGGCGTCACTCCTCCAGTCACGAAGACGGGGACGGTGGACCGTGCAATGGCCCGAGTGACGTAGTCGACGCCGGTGCCGAGGCGCCCCGGCTTGGTGGGGGTGGCCTCCACCGGACCGGCGGAGATGTAGCTCACGTCCTCGCGGGCGGACGCCTCGAGCTCGTCCGGCGCGTGGGTCGACAGTCCGACGATGGCCGCGGTGCCCAGGATGCGCCGGGCCAGCGACACCGGTGCGTCGTCTTGGCCCACGTGCACCCCGTCAGCACCGGCTTCGAGCGCCAGATCGGGACGGTCGTTGAGCACGAAAGGCACATCGAGGTCCCGGCAGACGGCTGCGGCCAGGCGCGCACGTGCGAGCAGGGGGCGGGCGTCGAGCTCTTTCTCGCGCAGCTGCACGACGTCGACCCCGCCGGCGACGCACGCCGTGATGAACGCCGCCAGGTCGGGACGGTCCGGGGTGCAGAGGTAGAGCCGGCGGCCCGAGAGGTCGGCGCGGGCCTTCACGCCCCGGCGCGCGCCCGGGCCTTCATGTCCTTCTTGGTGGCGCGCACCTTCTGCAGGCTCTCGGCGTCGGTGATGTCGGCCACCGACAGGTACGAGCCCTCCGCTCCGTAGGGCGCCGTCGCCTCGCGCCATCCCTCCGGGCGGACGCCGAGCTGCTTGCCCAGGAGGGCGGCGAAGATCTTGGCCTTCTGCTCGCCGAAGCCCGGGAGCGAGCGCAGGCGGGCCTGCAGCTCGTCGCCGGAGCGCACGCCCTTCCAGAGCCTGTCGGCCCGGCCTCCGTACTCCTCGGCCACGGCGCGGCAGACGTCCTGGACCCTCGCCGCCATCGATCCGGGGAACCGGTGGAGCGCAGGGCGTTCCTTGAACATCGCCGCCAGCTGCTCCGGGTCGGTGCCCACGATGGTGGCGGCGTCGAGCTTCCCGGGTGTGCCCAGCCGACGGGCCAGCTCGGCCGGCGAGGAGAAGGCCTTCTCCATGGTCACCTGCTGGTCCAGCACCATGCCGACGAGCAGCGCGAGCGGGTCCTTGCTGAGGACGGCGTCGGCGTCGGGGTCACCGGTGATGTGGAGCGCGGTGCGGGCCATGGGGGAGATCTTGGCACGGGCCTGGCACCGGGTGTCCCGCCACGGGCCGGTCGAGACGTGACCGGGACCCGGCGGGCGGGCAGACTCTCGCCATGCACATCCCGGCCAAGGTCGACTACGGCATTCGCGCCCTCCTGACCCTGGCCGCGGCCGGGGTCCCGCAGACTGCCGAGGCCCTGGCCGCCGAGCAGGGTCTCCCGCCGCGCTTCCTCGGCGCCATCCTGGCCGACCTGCGCCGGGCCGGGCTGGTGGCCAGCCAGCGCGGCGCCGAGGGCGGGTACCGACTGGCCCGGGCTCCCGACGAGATCACCATGGCCGACGTGATCCGTGCCCTCGACGGTCCCCTGGCGGAGGTCAGGGGCTTCCGGCCCGAGGCCACCACCTACGTTGGCGCGGCCGAGCACCTGCAGCAGATCTGGGTGGCCGTGCGGGCCAGCCTGCGCGCCGTGCTCGAGAACGTGACCTTGACGCACGTCATCAACGGCACCTTCCCGCCGAACGTCCAGGAGCTGATCACGGACCCCGATGCCTGGGTCCCGCGCTGAGCCAGGCGGGGACGGGCCGGTCGCCGTCTCCGCCGACGAGTACCTGTGGTTCGTCGACCTGGCCCTGCAGAAGATGGCCCGGATCGTCGAGGAGCTGGGCGACGACCTGTGCAACCGGCGCCCCCCGTTCCGAGACGCCAATTCGCCCTACGTGATCCTCACCCACTGCCTCGGCGTCCTCGAGTACTGGGGCGGCGCGACGGTGGCCGGCCGCGCCGTGCGCCGCGACCGCGCCGGCGAATTCACGTCGAGCGGTGACGCGGCCGGCCTGGTGCGGCGCACCGAGCACGCCCGTCGACGCTTGCGCGAGGACCTGGTCGGGTTGGAGGCGGGCGCGGCGCCCGCCAACGTGCGGCGGGACCCGGGCGACCCGGTTCCCTACACCGAGACCCAGGGGGCGGTGCTGCTGCACGTGCTCGAGGAGCTGTTCCAGCACCTCGGGCAGATGGAGATCACCCGCGACGCCCTCGTGGCGGCCGGCCGCCGCTGAGGCCCGGGCCTCAGACGGAGAAGGGCGCCTGGCGCGAGGGGTCGATGCCGGCGTCGGCGATGGCGGCATCGACCGCCGCCGGGTCGATGCGTCCCTGGGCCGCCAGTTGCCGCAGTACGGCGACCGTCAGGTGAGCAGCGTCGACCTCGAAGTACGAGCGCAGCGCGGGCCGGGCGTCCGAGCGGCCGAACCCGTCGGTGCCGAGCGAGGTGTAGGGCCGTGCCACGAAGCGGGCCACCTGGTCGGGCACCCCTCGCATGTAGTCGGTGATGGCGACCACCGGGTCGGGACCCGCCCCGAGCGCCTCGGTGATGCGCGCCGGCCGGGGCGTCGCGGACGGATGGAGGCGACTCCAGCGCTCGGCCTCGAGGGCGTCGGTGCGCAGGACGCTCCACGACGTGACGGCCCACAGGTCGGCGGCCACGCCGTGGCGCTCGGCCAGGATCTGCTGCGCCTCGACCGCGGCGGCCCACATCGGCCCCGAGAAGCACAGAGACGCCCGCAGGTCGCCGTCCACCCTCGGCGCGTCGGCGTAGCGGTACAGGCCGTCGAGGACGCCCCGACGGATCTCCTCACCCCGGGCTCCCTCGGGGAGGGACGGCATGGCGTAGTTCTCGTTGTAGAGCGTCAGGTACCAGAACCGGTCGCGCGGGGTCGCCACCGAGCATCTCGGTCACCGCGGCCTCGACGATGACGGCCACTTCATAGGCGAAGGAGGCGTCGTAGACGAGGGCGGCCGGGTTGGTCGAGGCCAGCAGCGGCGAGTGCCCGTCGTCGTGTTGCAGGCCCTCGCCCATGAGGGTGGTGCGCCCGGCCGTGCACCCGGCCAGGATGCCCCGCCCCCGCATGTCGCCCAGCGCCCAGGCCAGGTCGCCGACGCGCTGGAAGCCGAACATGGAGTAGAAGAGGTACACGGGCACCATCGGCTGGCCCCAGGTGGCGTAGGCGGTCGCCAGCGCGGTGAACGCGGCCAGTGCGCCGGCTTCGGTGATGCCCTCCTGGAGCATCTGGCCCGACGAGCTCTCGGCGTAGTTGAGCGGCAGGTCGGCGTCGACCGGAATGTAATTCTGCCCCTCGGGTGCGTAGATCTTGGCCTCGGCGATGAGCGGCTCGAGCCCGAAGGTGCGGGCCTCGTCGGAGACGATGGGTGCCACGAGCTGCCCGACGGCCGGGTCTCGCACCAGGTTGCGCAGGAGCCGGGCGAAGACCATGGTCGTCGACACCGACTGCGCGCCCGAGCCGGCGGCGAACTCCTCGAACACCTTGGGGTCGGGGCGGAGCGGGGGCGCCGGCCGCACCGCCCGCACCGGCACCGGCCCGTCGAGGACGCGCCCCCGGGCACGCAGGTACTCGATGGCCTCGGACCCCTCGGGGGGCCGGACGTACGGCGGGTTGCCCTCGAGCGCGGAGTCGGGGATGTCGTCGGTCAAGTACAGGCGGTCGCGTAGCGCGCGCAGCTGTGCTCGGCTCATCTTCTTGATCTGGTGCGTGGCGTTGCGCGCTTCGATCTGCGGCCCGAGGGTCCAGCCCTTGATGGTCTTGGCCAGGATCACCGACGGGGCGCCGCGCTGCTCCGTGGCGCGCTTGTAGGCGGCGTACAGCTTCCGGTAGTCGTGGCCCCCCCGCGGCAGCGACACCAGCTCGTCGTCACTCAGGTCCTCGACCATCTTGCGGAGCCGCGGGTCGGGCCCGAAGAAGTGCTCACGGATGTACGCGCCGGACTCGACGGCCAGCTTCTGGTACTCGCCGTCGACCGTCCGGTTCATGCGGTCGAGGAGCACGCCGTCGACGTCCTTGGCCAGCAGCGCGTCCCACCGGGAGCCCCAGATGACCTTGATTACGTTCCAGCCGGCGCCCCGGAAGAGTGCCTCGAGCTCCTGGATGATCTTGCCGTTGCCGCGCACGGGTCCGTCGAGGCGCTGGAGGTTGCAATTGACGACGAAGATGAGGTTGTCGAGGTGCTCACGGCCGGCGACGCCGAGGGCGCCGACCGACTCGGGCTCGTCCATCTCACCGTCCCCCACGAAGCACCAGACGCGGGCGGCGCTCGTGTCGACCAGGCGGCGCTGGTGGAGGTAGCGGTTCACGTGCGCCTGGTAGATGGCCGAGATGGGGCCGAGGCCCATCGAGACAGTGGGGAACTCCCAGAAGTCGGGGAGCGAGCGCGGATGGGGGTAGCTGGGCAGGCCGTGGCCGCCGACCTCGTGGCGGTAGTTGTCGAGGTCGCCCTCGGTCAGCCGGCCCTCGACGTAGGCGCGCGCGTAGATTCCCGGCGCAGCGTGGCCCTGGATGAACACCTGGTCGCCGAAGCCCCCGTCCGCCTTGCCGCGGAAGAAGTGGTTGAAGCCCACTTCGTACAGGGCCGCCGAGCTGGCATAGGTCGACAGGTGGCCGCCGATGCCCTCGGTGCGGGTGTTGACCCGGGTCACCATGGCAGCGGCGTTCCAGCGGATGTAGGCGCGGATGCGGCGCTCCTGGTACTCGTCGCCCGGGAACCACGGTTCGGCGTCCGCCGGGATGGTGTTCACGTAGGGCGTGGAGACCGTGGCCGGGAAGTCAACCTGCTTGGTGCGGGCCCGCTCCAGGAGCTTCATCAGCAGGTAGCGGGCCCGCGCCCGCCCCCGGGCGTCGACCACCGCGTCGAAGGAGTCGAGCCACTCCTGCGTCTCGCCCGGGTCGGTGTCCGGGACCTGGTGGCTGATCCCGTCGAAGAGCATCTCCTTCACGGTATCGGCACGATGCGTCCCACCTGTACCAGGGGAGATGGTGTTACACATTTGTCATGTCTGCCGCCAGCCACCCCGTCGTCGTGTACACCGACGGTGCCTGCCGGGGGAATCCCGGCCGCGGTGGGTGGGCCTGGGCGGTCCCCGGCGGCCCCTATGCGAGCGGCGCCGAGGTCCACACGACCAATCAGCGCATGGAGATCACGGCGGTGCTCGAGGCCCTGCGTGCCCTGGTCCCCGACGCCGACCCCGGCATCGAGCCGGGGTCGGCGTCGGGGTCGGACGGCGGGTCGGGCATCGAGGTCGTCAGTGACTCCACCTACGTCGTGCGGTGCTTCACCGACGGCTGGTGGAAGGGCTGGCAGCGGCGCGGCTGGAAGAATTCGCAGAACAAGCCGGTGGCCAACCGGGACCTGTGGGAGCCGCTGCTCGCCCTGGCGCTCCACGGTGACGTCGGCGTCAGCTTTCGATGGGTCAAGGGCCATTCGGGGGACCCGTGGAACGACCGCGTGGACGAGTTGGCCACGCAGGCAGCCGACAGTGGATCGGGTGTGACCGGCCTCTCGTGAGGTGCGGCAACCCGTCCCCACCACGCGTTGGCACACGCGGCGCGACGGCCTCGGCGCCGCAACCCGGACGGTAGGCTGCAACGCAGCACGCGAGGCGCGAACGCGGACGCTCGCCGCTGCGATTCGGGCTGTTCGGGGGAGCCGAGCGCGCCGGACGAACGTCGCCAGCACGCCGGGCTACCACGGAGAGGACGATCGATGGCCACGGAGGACGAGTACGACATCGTCGTGATCGGCGGTGGCCCGGGTGGGTACGCCACCGCCCTCTACGGAGCGGCGGCGGGCCTCTCGGTCGCGGTCGTTGAGCGTGACAAGGTCGGAGGGACGTGCCTGCACCGTGGGTGCATCCCGGCTAAGGAGTTCCTCGAGACGGCGGCGGTGCGCCGCACGATCGCCGGCGCCGCGGAATTCGGCGTCGACGTGAAGGACGTTTCGGTCGACTTCTCGGTCAGCCAGGACCGGAAGAACGCGGTGGTCGACAAGCTGTTCCGGGGGCTCTCGGGGCTGCTCAAGGGGCGCAAGGTCACGACACTGTCCGGCACGGGGACACTGCTCGACGGCCCCCGGGTCTGGGTGACCGACGGCGAGGACGCCGGCCGCGTGGTCGTCGGCCGCAACGTCGTCCTGGCGGCCGGGTCGGTGCCCCGGACACTGCCGGGGTTCGAGGTCGACGGTCGCTTCGTCCTCACCTCCGACGAGTTCCTCGACCTGAAGGAGCTGCCCGCCTCGGCGGCGGTGATCGGCGGCGGCGTCATCGGGTGCGAGTTCGCCTCGCTCCTGGCCGACCTCGGCTCGAAGGTCGTCATCCTCGAGGCACTCGACTCGATCCTCCTCGGGTGCGACGACGACATCGTGCGCACGGTCAACCGGGCCTTCAAGAAGCGCGGCATCGAAGTGGTGACCGGCGTCGAAGTGCAAGGGCACACGCCCACCGGCCGCGGCACCACGACGGTGCACGCCGGAGAGCGTGACCACGAGGTCGACGCCGTGGTGGTGTCGGTAGGCCGGCGGCCGCGCACCGAGGGTCTGGTCGCCGACGGAGTGGGCGTCACCGTCGACGAGCGCGGGTTCGTGGTCACCGACGAGTACCAGCGCACCGGGGTCGAGGGGGTCTGGGCCGTCGGCGACGTCGTGGCCGGGTCGCCGCAGCTGGCGCACGTCGGGTTCGCCGAGGCCATCGTCGCCGTCAAGGGCATGCTGGGCGAGCCCGTGACGCCCGTGGACTACGGCAAGGTGCCCTGGGCCATCTACTGCCACCCCGAGGTCGCCTTCTGCGGCATGACCGAGGCACAGGCCACGGCGGCCGGGCTCGAGGTCGTGACCAAGAAGGATCCCTTCGGGGGCAACAGCCGGGCCCAGATCATCGGCGACACCGAAGGCGTGGTGAAGATCGTGGCCGAGCGTCGGGTGGACGGGTCCGCCGGCCGCATCCTGGGCGTCCACCTGTGTGGCCCGTGGGTCACCGAGCAACTGAGCGGGGGTTACCTCGCCGTCAACTGGGAGGCCTTCCCCGAGGAGGTTGCACAGTTCGTCCAGCCGCACCCCTCGCTCTCGGAGACCTTTGGCGAGACCATGCTGGCGCTGAGCGGAAGGGGACTCCACGTTGGCTGACGTGACCATGCCGCAGCTGGGTGAGACCGTGACCGAAGGGACGATCACGCGCTGGATGAAGGCAGTGGGCGACACGGTCGCCCGCGACGAGCCTCTCTTCGAGGTCTCCACCGACAAGGTGGACTCCGAGGTGCCGTCACCGGTGTCGGGGGTGCTCACCGAGATCGTCGTCCCCGAGGGGGAGACGGTCGAGGTCGGCGTGAAGCTCGCCGTCATCGGCGACGGTGCCGCGCCGGCTCCCGCAGAAGCCGCCCCGGCCTCGGCCGGGGCGGCACCCCCGCCCCCGCCCCCGCCCCCGCCTGCTTCGGCACCCCCAACTGCCCCGCCGGTGGTACCGGCCGAGGTGTCCGCGGGGTCGCCCGCCGCGGCGCCGGAGGGAGGCGCGTCGTTGTTGTCGCCGATCGTGCGCCGGCTGCTGGCCGAGAACGGGCTGGACCAGGCCGACGTCAACGGCACCGGCGCCGGTGGGCGCATCACCCGCGAGGACGTCCAGCGGGCTGCCGAGGCACGTCGAGGCGGTCCGCCCGCGGCGGCCTCGGCCCCACCGCCGCCCACTCCGCCCCCCGCTCCGCCACCGCCGTCACCCACGCCCCCCGCTTCCTACGCGCCGCCGCCACCCACGCCCGCGCCCCCCGTCCTGGCGGCTCCGGTCTCCATGGCCTCGTTCCGCGCCGCGGGGGACCAGCTCGTTCCGTTTTCGAACATGCGCCGCCGTACCGCCGAGCACATGGTGCGCTCCAAGGCGGTCTCCCCCCATGCGTTCATCGCCAAAGAGGTCGACTTCGAGGTGGTCGAGCGCGTGCGCACCGCATGGGGCGAGCGGTTCCGGGCCGAGGAGGGGTTCACGCTCACCTATCTCCCCTTCGTTGCCCGGGCGGCGGTCGAGGCGCTGCGCGACTTCCCCCTCCTCAACGCCTCGGTGGTCGACGACGCCCTCCTCGTGCACGCCGAGATCAACCTGGGCGTCGCGGTGGACCTCTCCCACGAAGGCCTCATCGTGCCGGTGGTGCACCGGGCCGAGGAGGTCACCCTGCGTGGTGTCGCGCGGCGCATCCGGGACCTGGCCGAGCGGGCGCGCAGCCGCAAGCTCAACGCCGACGACATCGCGGGAGGGACCTTCTCCATCACCAACGACGGGCCATTCGGCACGTACTTCACCGTCCCGATCATCAACCAGCCGCAGGTGGCCATCCTCGCCACCGACGGCATCGCGCGCCGCCCGGTGGTGGTGGCCCATCCCGACGGGTCGGAGTCCATCGCGATCCACTCGACGGGCGTCCTGGGCATGAGCTGGGATCATCGCGCCGTCGACGGGGCCTACGTCTCGCTGTACCTGGCGCGCGTGTCCGACCTGCTGGGCAGCCGTGACTGGGCCGCCGAGCTCTGAGGCAGTCCCCGTGCTGCGCGTCCGCTCGATCGGGACGGTCCCGTACCGCGAGGCCGACGACCTGCAACACGCCCTGGCGGTCGAGGCCGCAGACGACTACCTGCTGATCCTCGAGCACCCGCCCACGTACACGCTGGGCGCCCATGCGGACGGCCGACACGTGCTGGCCGACCCGACCCTGGTGGGGGCGGTGCTCGAGCGCACCGACCGTGGAGGCGACGTGACGTTCCACGGCCCGGGCCAACTGGTGGCCTACCCCGTGGTCACCGTGGCCGACGGCCCGGGCGCCGGCCCGTGCCACGTCCACCACCTCGAGCAGGTGGTCATCGACACGCTCGCCGACGTCGGCCTGGCGGGGGCGCACCGGGCCGACGGCTACCCGGGCGTGTGGGTCGGTGCGGTGGGGGAGGCGTCCCGGAAGATCGCGGCCGTCGGTGTGCGCACCGTGCGGACCGCACCCGGGCGCCGCCGCACCCTGCACGGCGTGGCGCTCAACGTGACCACCGACCTGGCCATGTTCTCGCACATCGTTCCGTGTGGCATCGCGGACCGCACGGTGACGTCGCTGCGGGCCGAGGGGGTCGACGTACCGATGAGCGTGGTAGCGGAGGCTTTCGTGGCCCGGGCGGCTGCCGTGTTCGGCCCCACCGGCGTCGAGCGGGCCGAGGTCGTGCGTGGGCCGACAGCCCGGACGGCCCTGGCGGTCGGGACCGCGGGGACCTCGGGGACCGCAGGACACCGTGCGGAGCGACCCCTGCTGCGTCGATTGCGCCAGGCCGGGGTGGCGCCCGAGGAGGGGTTGTCCATCGCGGAGCGCAAGCCGTCTTGGGTCCGCGTGCCGGTGCGCATCGGCAAGGGCTACCGGTCGCTCGGCGCCACCGTGCACGACCTGGGTCTGGTCACCGTGTGCGAGGAGGCCGGGTGCCCCAACATCTACGAGTGCTGGGCCGACGGGACTGCGACCTTCATGATCAACGGCGAGCGGTGCACCCGGGCGTGCGGGTTCTGCCAGGTCGACACCAGGCACCCGCTGCCGCCGTCACCCGACGAGCCGGAGCGGGTGGCCGAGGCGGTGGCCCGCATGGCGCTCGGGCACGCCGTGGTGACGTGCGTGGCCCGCGACGACCTGCCCGACGGCGGCGCCGGCGCCATGGCGGCCACCATCCAGGCCGTTCGCGCACGCACCCCTGGTACCGCGGTGGAGGTGCTGATCTCGGACTACCGGGGCGACGCGGACGCGCTCGGCGCCGTCCTCGACGCCCGGCCCGACGTCCTCAACCACAACATCGAGACGGTGGCCAGGCTCCAACGTGCCGTGCGGCCATCGGCGGGCTATGCCCGGAGCCTGACCGTGCTGGCTCGGGCGGCAAGTGCCGGTCTGGTGACCAAGTCGGGGCTGATGGTCGGTTTGGGAGAGCGCCAGGACGAGGTGGTCGCCACCATGGCCGACCTGCGCGCCGTCGGCGTCTCCATCGTCACGGTCGGGCAGTACCTGCGGCCGAGCCGCGACCACCTGCCGGTGTCCCGCTACTGGACCCCGGAGGAATTCGAGCATCTGCGGTCGGCCGGTGCGGCGCTCGGGCTGGCCCACGTGGAGGCCTCACCGCTCACGCGCTCGAGCTACCACGCGCGGGAGGCGGCGGACGCCGCGGAGGCCGCGCCCAGCGGCGTGGCGTCACGGTCCTCGGCCGCCTCCTGACCCCCCCGACACGGGTCGTTCCCGGCCGGTCAGGGTCCGCAGCACCTTGGGTACGCCACTGCCTCGAGCCGGGTCGCACCAACCGGCGAGGGATCGCCCCCACGCCGCCGGCCCAGCCCGGCTTGTCCAGGCCCTCACGCCACGAAGTACTTGGCCTCGGGGTGGTGGCAGATGATGGCGTCGGTGGTCTGCTCGGGGTTCAGCTGGAACCCCTCGGTCACCGTCACGCCGATGCGTTCCCCGCCGAGCAGCTCGACCACCTTGGCGTTGTCGGAGAGGTCGGGGCAGGCCGGGTAGCCCCACGAGTAGCGGCCGCCTCGGTACTGCTGGCGGAAGAGCCCGGTGAGCGTGGGCCCGTCCTCGTCGGCGAAGCCGAGCTCCTCGCGGATGCGCCGGTGCCAGTACTCGGCCGTGGCCTCGGCCATCTCCACGCTCAGGCCGTGCACGAACAGGTAGTCCTGGTAGTGGTTCTCGGCGAACAAGCGGGCCGTCTCCTCCGAGGCCCTGGCCCCGATGGTGGCCACCATGAAGCTGGCGAAGTCCTCCTCGCCGGAGTCGGTGGAGCGGAAGAAGTCCGAGATGCACAGCCAGGGCTCCTTGCGCTGGCGCGGGAAGGTGAAGCGCATCCACTCGGAGGTGCGTGCCTCGTCCTTCCAGATGACGAGGTCGTTGCCCTCGGCGTTGGCGGCGAAGTGGCCGTAGGCGACCGAAGGCACCAGCAGGTCCGCCTCCTTGGCCTTGGCCAGCTGCTCGCGCAGGGTGGCCCTCACCCGATCCTTGAAGGTGGCGTCGTCCTCGCCGTTCTCAGGGCGGAAGCCCCATTGGTTGCGGAACAGCGCAGTGAGATTCACGTACTCGGCCACCTCGTCGAGTGGGATGCCGACCGCAACCCGGGTGCCGAGGAAGGGCGGCCGGAAGACCTCGTTGTCTGCAGCGACGGCGGAACGGACGGGCTGGCCCGCCACCGGGCTGGCGTCCTGGTCGGCGAAGCGGCGGGGTACGTTGCGTTCTGAGATCTCGCGCCCGAAGGCCGGGTCCTCCGAGCCCGTTCGCTTCAGCTCGACCAGGCGTTCCATGGTGCGCAGGCCCTCGAAGGCGTCGCGCCCGTAGAAGAGCCGTCCCTCGTAGACCTCGCGCAGGTCGCGCTCGACGTAGGTCCGGGTGAGGGCGGCACCACCGAGCAGCACGGGGATCTCGGCCAGGCCGCGCTCGTTCATCTCGATCAGGTTCTCGCGCATGATCAGCGTCGACTTGACCAGCAGGCCGCTCATCCCGATGGCGTCGGCCTGGTGCTCCTGGGCGGCGGAGACCATATCGTTGATGCCGACCTTGATCCCGAGGTTCACCACCTCGTAGCCGTTGTTGGTCAGGATGATGTCGACCAGGTTCTTGCCGATGTCGTGCACGTCGCCCTTGACGGTGGCCAGGACGACGGTGCCCTTGCCACCCTGGTCGCTCTTCTCCATGTGGGGCTCCAGGTAGGCCACGGCGGTCTTCATGGTCTCGGCTGACTGCAGCACGAAGGGCAATTGCATCTCACCGGATGCGAAGCGGTCACCCACCACCTTCATGCCCTCGAGCAGGATGTCGTTGACGATCTCGAGCGCCGCGTGACCGGACTCGAGTGCCTGGGAGAGGTCACCCTCGAGCCCGTTGCGGTTGCCGTCAATGATCCGCTGGCTCAACCGCTGCTCCACCGGCCAGTCGAGGTGCTCGTCGGATCCGGCCGCCGCCACCTTGACCCCCTCGTAGAGGGCGAGCAGCTCGGACAGCGGGTCGTAGTCGTCGGTGCGCCGGTTGTAGACGAGGTCGAGGCAGATCTCGCGGGCCCGCTCGTCGATGCGTGACAGCGGCAGGATCTTCGAAGCGTGCACGATGGCCGAGTCCAGACCGGCCTCCACGCACTCGTGCAAGAAGACGGAGTTCAGGACTTGGCGCGCCGCCGGGTTGAGGCCGAAGGAGACGTTGGACAGGCCCAGGATCGTCGACACGCCCGGAAGCTCGGCCTTGATGCGGCGGATGCCCTCGATGGTCTCGATCCCGTCCATCCGGCTCTCCTCCATGCCGGTGGAGAGAGGCAGCGCCAGCGGGTCGAACAGGAGGTCCTCGGGCTCGAGCCCGTAGCGCTCGACCGCGATGTCGTGGATGGCGCGGGCCGAGCGGACCTTCCAGTCGGCCGTGCGGGCCTGGCCCTCCTCGTCGATGCAGGTGCACACGACGGCGGCACCAAACTCGCGCGCCAGGCGCAGGAAGGTGTCCAGACGCGTGCCGGGTTCGGCCCCCTCCTCGAGGTTGACCGAATTGAGGATGGGCCGGCCGCCCAGCCATTCGAGCGCCGCCCGCACCACCGGACCCTCGGTCGAGTCCACCATGAGCGGCACGCTCGCCTGTGTGCACAGCCGGCTGGCCACCTCGCTCATGTCGGCGACGCCGTCCGCTCCTGTGTAGTCGACGCACACGTCGATCAGGTGCGAGCCCTCCTTGACCTGGTCGCGCGCCATGGCCACGCACGTGTCCCAGTCGCCGGCCAGCATGGCCTCGCGGAAGGCCTTCGACCCGTTGGCGTTGGTGCGCTCGCCGACCACCAGGAACGAGGTGTCCTGTTGGAAGGGGACCGACGTGTAGATGGAGGCGGCCGACGCCTCGTGCAGCGTCGCCCGAGGCGCCGGCGTCGCCCCGGTGCAGCGCTCCACCACGGCGGCCAGGTGCTCGGGCGTGGTGCCGCAGCAGCCCCCGACGGCGGACACGCCGAACTCGGTGACGAAGCGGTGCAGGTGCTCGGCCAGGCCGTCGGGCGTCAGGTCGTAGTGCATGGCCCCGTCGACCACCGACGGGAGCCCCGCGTTGGGGATGCAGGCGATCGGCACCCGGCTGGCCGCCGAGAGGTGGCGCAGCGCCTCGCTCATCTCGACCGGGCCGGTGGCGCAGTTGAGGCCGACCACATCGACCTGCATGGCGTCGAGCACGGTGAGCGCGGCGCCGATCTCGGTGCCGGGCAGCATCCGCCCGGTCAGCTCGATCGTCACCTGGGCCTGCAGCGGCACGATGCGGCCGAGCGCGACCATGGCCCGGCGGGCGCCGTTGACCGCCGCCTTCACCGAGAGGAGGTCGAACTGCGTCTCGATCAGCAGCAGGTCGACACCGCCCTCGAGGAGGCCGAGCGCCTGCTCCTCGTAGGCGTCGCGGAACTCCGCGTAGGGGATCTGCCCCAGGGTGGGGAACTTGGTGCCCGGCCCCATCGATCCGGCCACCCAGCGCGGGCGGGCGGCTGTGGCGAACTCGTCGCGCACCGCGCAGGCCAGCTCGGCCGCGGTCCGGGTCAGCTCCCGCGCCCGGTCGCCCAGGCCGTACTCGGCCAGGACGACCGAGGAGGACCCGAAGGTGTCCGTCTCGACCACGTCGCAGCCGACCTCGTAGAACGAGCGGTGCACCTGGGCCACCAGGTCCGGCTTGCTCTCGACGAGCACCTCGTTGCAGCCCTCGAGGTCGGGGCCGCCGAAGTCGCCCGGTCCCAGGCCGAGCAGCTGGAGGTTGGTCCCCATGGCCCCGTCGAAGACCACGACGCGCTCGTGCAGCGCCTGCAGGTAGGACGACGCGGACGGGTCGAGCCGGCCGAGCAGCTCAGGAGAAGGAGTCAGCACCTCACCAGGATACCGGCGACCCGCCAAAGCGCCCGAGTGCACGGGTAGCATCCGCCCTGGTGCAGCCCACGGTCTACACGAAGAGGGGTGACGACGGGACCACCGGACTGCTCTTCGGCGGCCGGGTCCGCAAGGATTCGTGGCGCATCGAGCTCAACGGTGCCGTCGACGAGGCGCAGGCCGCCATCGGGGTTGCGCGCGCCGAGACCCCCCCCGGGTCCGAGGCCAACGACCGCCTGGTCGCCCTGGCCCGCGACCTCTACGTGCTGATGGCCGAGGTGGCCACCGCCCCGGAGAACCGCCACCGGCTCACGGCGGGGTCCACCCTGGTCACCGGGCAGATGGTGGCTTCGCTCGAGGCCGGCATCGACAACCTGCTCACCCGCTTCGAGATGCCGAGCGACTTCACCGTGCCCGGGGCCAACCGCACCGCCGCCGCGCTGGACCTGGCCCGCACCGTGGTGCGCCGGGCCGAGCGAATTGCTGCAGCCGGGCCGGCCGCCGGGTCGTCGGGGGACGGCGGACCCGGGGTGGACGACGGCTCGCTGGTCGGCGTCTACCTGAACCGGCTCTCGGACCTTCTGTGGGCCATGGCCCGCTGGCAGGAGGGCGAGGAGCACACACTGTCGAAGGGCTGACGCCGCGCACCCCTACCAGCGGCCGCGGTGGATGCGCGAGGCGCGGGGAGGCAGCCGGCGGTGCAGCGAGGGGGACCGGCGGTCGTCCCCGTCGGGCCGGCCCAAGACGACGGCGCAGAACAACCGCCACCCGGGGGGCACGCCGAGGGCGGACCCGAGTGCCGCCTCGCCCCGAAAGCTCCCCACGATGCAGGCCCCGAGGCCGGCGTCCACGGCGCCGAGGAGCACGGACATGACCCCGAAAGCAGCGTCGCCGGTCCAGTAGGGGACGGGCCAGAGCTCGGCCCCCTGACCCAGGCCGGACGCGGACTTGTCCGGCTCACGGTAACGGGCCAGGTAGAGCTCGGCGGAGGCGTAGGCGAGCAGGACCACCGGGGCCCGCGACAGTCCGCCGAACCACGCCGGGTTGGCGCGCCGCCATGCGTCGTCGGTGGTGGTGTCCCAGTAGCGCGCCGTCTCCTCGGGGCCCTCGAGGACGACCCATGCCGTCCCCCCGCTGTTGCCGGCCGTCGGCGCGCGCAGCGCGTCCAGCACGATGCGGTCGACCACGGCGGGCTCGACCGGCTCGGCCGAGAAGCTCCGCACCATGGCCCGGCGGTGGAGGGCCTCGTGCAGCTCCATGAAGGGGCAGTCTCGCACCGGGGCCGCCGCTGCTGGGCGCCGGGCCGGGCCGGGCCGGGCCGGGCCGGGAATGTCGACCCCGCTGGTAGTGTTTTCAAGGTTCGAAGCCCGGAGCCACCAGACGGTCCGGCGCCCACGGAGGTTCGAGCGTGCCCACTCCCCGAGATCTTCTGAACGAGGCCAAGGCGTCGATCCGCGAGGTCGACCTGGCCGAGGCGCAGGCGTTGCTCGAAGCGGGCGGGGTCACGTTCCTCGACGTCCGCGAGCCCGACGAGTACGAGCAGGGCGCCATCCCCGGTGCCGTGCACCTCCCGCGGGGCCACCTCGAGTTCCAGGTGGAGGGCAAGCTCCCCGACAAGTCGGTCCCCGTCGTCGTCTACTGCGCCGGCGGGGTCCGCTCGGCTTTCGCCGCCAAGACCTTGGGTGACCTGGGGTACGCCGACGTCGTCTCCATGTCCGGAGGCTTCAACAAGTGGAAGGACGGCGGGCACCCCTGGGCGGCTCCGCAGACGCTCACCCCGGCCCAGCGCAATCGCTACCAGCGCCACCTGCTCCTGCCCGAGGTGGGGGAGACCGGGCAGCTCGAATTGCTCGGGTCCAAGGTGCTGCTGCTCGGTGCCGGTGGCCTCGGGTCGCCGGCCGCGCTCTACCTGGCCGCTGCCGGGGTGGGCACGCTCGGCGTCATCGACATGGACGTCGTCGACGAGTCCAACCTCCAGCGCCAGATCCTCCACAACATGGACCGGGTGGGGGACCGCAAGGTCGACTCGGCCAAGAAGACGCTCACTGCCCTCAACCCCGACGTGAACGTCGTGACGTACGACGTCCGGCTGGGCGCCGACAACATCCTCGACATCATCGACGGGTACGACGCCATCGTCGACGGCACCGACAACTTCCCCACCCGGTACCTGGTCAACGACGCCTCGCTGTTGAAGCGGATCCCGGTAGTCCATGGTTCGATCTTTCGCTTCGAGGGGCAGGTGACGGTCTTCGACCCCTACAACGGGCCGTGCTACCGCTGCCTCATCCCCGAGCCGCCTCCAGCGGAGCTCGCGCCCTCGTGCGCCGAGGCGGGCGTCCTCGGTGTGTTGCCCGGCATCGTCGGGTCGATCCAGGCCGTCGAGACCATCAAGATCCTCCTGGGTCTGGGCGACCCGCTCATAGGCCGTCTGCTCGCCTACGACGCGCTCGAGCAGTCGTTCCGCACGTTCAAAGTCCGCCGTGACCCGGCGTGCCCGGCGTGTGGGCCCGATGCGGGGGAGATCGTCATCGCGGAGTACGACGACCTCTGCATGCCCCACCCGCGCTGAAGCAGGGCGGGCTACCCCGACGTTCCAGTCAGTGAACGGCACGAGACGCCGTCACGAATGGTCGGCGAGCCGATGGAGATCCAAGGAAGGAACCCCTTGGATGGCGCGAAGAATATGGCCTGGCAACGGCCGATGATCACGATCTGACCCACCGGTCCCACGGCCGGCAGCGAGCTGCGGTGCACGACGACCGACGACATGTGCGCGCCGAGAGCGCTCGCCACCCGCTCCTGGGCCCGGACGAACGCTGTCGCCTGCTGCTGGGACCACCACCCGGTCGGCACGACCGACATGCCGAAGTTGACGGCCACCGAGTAGGCGCTGAACACCGACACTGCTGCAACCGTGATTCTTCGCGCAGCGCGCCCTCGCCCACCTGCGTACCGCCAGACAACCGCCAGGCCCACAGCGCTCCCGATCACCAAGAGGGGGAGGAAGTCTCCGACGAACCGGTTGTCGAGGAAGCCGAAGATCAAGAGAGCGGCGGCCGGCAGCGCCGTTGCAACGAACGGGATGAGCAACCGCCGCACTGAAGGGGGCGAAGAGGGCCGAAGCATCCCGAACACGCCGATCAGACTGAGGATGAACAACAAGGGCATCGAGCCCGGAACGCTCGTCACTTGCTCGGACCCGAAGAGGATTGTGTGAGCCGCCCCGTGCACCGCGTACTGCGGGAGGGTGAAGAACGGGAAGACGCGCGAGAAGTGCACCCCCACGCTCCCGAAGTAGGTGCTGAGTCCCGTCGGCAGGTAAGCCAGGCTGAAGTAGTGCCCATGGTTGATCCATGCCACGTTGTGCGTGCGGTACCACACCTGGTCCTGGAGCGGATAGCCGTTGAGCACGCCGAACTTGCTGTAGCTCACAGCAAAGCCCGCGATCAGCGGGAACACACCCGCCGCCATGGTGGGCAGCCACCAGTTGCGTGCGTCGCCCTCGGGACGCCGCCAGGCCAGCCAAGCTCCGGCGGCGATAGCGCCAGCGCTCCATGCCACGCCGGCCGTCCCGCGGGTCAGGTTCAAGCCCAGGACTGCGAGGAACAGACCGGCGACCCGCCCCCAGGACGGGCGGGCGAGCACTGCGATCACCGCGACCGTCGCCGCCAGGGAGAGGGCCACGCTCCAAGCGATGTCCTCGGAGTACACCCAGGGGTTGGCCGCCAGGTTGACCAGCGCGGACCCGCCGAGGACGGCAGCGAACACGATGGCGTACGTCGCCGACTCCGCGATACCGAGACCCGCCGGACCCCGGAGCGAGACACGACAGTGCCAGAGAATGGCACCCGACGCCACGGCCGTCACGATCCACGCCAGCAGGATCGAGAGAGCAGACATCTTGCCATCGAGGGAATGGGTGACCATCAGGACGGGAAGGCGGAGCAGCGAGGGGAAGAATCCGAAGTACATGTACTCATGCCCGCCGTGGATGAATGCCTCCTCGCCGAGCGAGCCCTTCGGAAAGTAGAGGTGGCCGGACAGGATGGCGCGGCCCTGCAATTCGTAGAAGTTGCTCAGTCGGTGAGTGGGGAGGACGGTCCGGTACAGGCTCGGTCGGCCGTTCCACAGGTCGGTCAGCACCCATAAGTAGGGAATGAGGACAACCGCTGCTCCGATGCCCAGCGAGACGCAGAACCGCCGACGATCGCCGCCGCCTCCTGTCTCCACGTTGTCGGGAAGGCCGGACACGATCGAGGCCGACGCTGCGTGCTGCGCTTCGTCTTCTGTGGCTACGTCAACCATGCGGCCGCCTTACGTGTGTGGACCACGGCGACGGACCGAAGGAACTCGACGCGACCCTTCCCCGAAACGAGGCGGTTCGCTCCCCCCAAGGCCGAAACAGCACGGGCCCACTTGCCTTTCTCCGGACCGATACTATAGACAGACGCAGTGCGGACGATCCTCTTCGATCTTCTGGAGCGGATCGTGGCCACCTCCCCTGCTGAGCCCGTGATCGAGTTCGGAGCTTTGCGAGTTCCCACGCAAACCCACCTGCCGTCGGTTCGTTCTGTCTTCGCCGGATACCAGTACTCCGGTGCGGACATGATGGCGGGTGTCGGCGTCGACCAGCGTCAGGATCTTCGGCAGATCGGACTACGTGACGGCTGTGTCGGCACAGCGTTGTTGCTTGACACCATCGAGCACGTAGAGGACCCGCGCCAGGCGATGGCAGAGATTCGGCGCTGCCTCGCGCCAGACGGGATCTTGTTGTTGACAAGTCATTTCTTCTTTCCGAAACACGCGTACCCCTACGACTATTGGCGTTTCACCTCGGACGGCGTCTTGTCACTTCTCAAGGACTTCTCATACCGCCATGCCGGCGAAAGCGGCCTGCGGCTCTTCCCCCACACGGTGCTGGGTCTGGCCGGCGGGGCTGATCTAGATCCGAGAAGGTGGGAGCGAAGCGTGAAGGCTGTCGACGACTGGCTCAAGCGAGGAGCAACTTCGTGGAAGGAGCGGACTCTCAACATGCTCCCTCCCGTCATCGCCCAGCTGAGTTACGAGCGATACGCCAAAATGGAGCGCAGTTGAAATGCCTCAGGTTTGACGCCTGGGCTTCGTGCGGACTCTTGTCTGCCTGGGGGTGTGCGAGTCTGGCCGCAGTTCGTTAGCATCCACGCGCGATGGGGGTGGATGAGGCTCTCGCGGTTTCTGACCAGGTTGATCTCCAAGCCGTCTCGTCGGAACATGACGCCGAGCTGACTTCGGAACACGATGCCGGGCTGTCTCGCGGGCATTGGGGCTTCCACGACATCCTAGGTTTGGTTGGCGTCGTCATCGCAGGTGTGTTGGTTCTCGTGCCCGCTCTTGCCCACGGGACTTCGCTCGGGCCATACGACATTCTCCAGAACAGTGGACTCAACAAGGTCCCTAACGTGAAGATCCACAACTCAACGCTCCTCGACCAGATCAGTCTCTTCATCCCGTGGACGAACCTGGTGTGGACCCAGGTCCATCAGGGCCACCTTCCTCTGTGGAACCCCTACAGCGCGCTAGGGATGCCGCTCGCGTTCAACTGGGAGTCGGCTCCGATGAGCCTTCCCGTCCTGATCGGATACCTGTTCCCCGTTCGACTCGCCTACACCGCCCAACTGGTCGTCACCCTCGTGATCGCGGGCACGGGCGTCTACGTGCTCGGAAAGGTGCTTCGCCTCGGGACGCTCGGCTGCATGACGGCGGCGATCGTCTTCGAGCTGAGCGGCCCCTTCGTCGGGTTTCTCGGCTGGCCGTTGTCCTCGGTTATGTGCTGGGGAGGCTGGCTTTTTGCCGCCATAGTCCTGGTGCTGCGCGGCGACAAGAGGGCTCGGGCGATCGTGCTTCTCGCCGTCGTCATCGCGTTCGCCATCTATGCCGGCGATCCTGAAGGTGTGCTGCTGCTCGCACTCTCGGCAGCCGTCTTCGCCTTGGTGATGCTCCTGCTCAGGGCACCGGCACTCGGAGGGTCAGGTCCCGTGCTCCGGCCTGCCACCGACCTTGGGCTTTCGGCGATCGCAGGCACGGCCCTTGCGGCGCCGCTCATCCTGCCGGGACTTCAACTTGCGCAGGGGTCCAACCGCATCGTCGTGGGACCAGCCCTGTTTCCGAAGGGTCTGCCTCCCAACGAGTTGCTCCACCTCATCTTCCAGGGCTTCGACGGCCTGCCGTTGTTGCACAGCCAATGGTTCGGACTTTCCGCCTACGAGGCGACCTCCGCGTATGTCGGAGTGATAGTGCTCGTGCTGGCGGCAACGGCACTCGTCCTGCGCTGGAGGCGGCCGGAGGTGCGCTCCTTTGCTTCGGTGGCGGTGGCGATGGGACTGCTCGTGTTCGTGCCCCCCCTCGTGTCCGTCTTGGACAGCTCGGTCACACGCATCTACTGGATCTTCGCCTTGACGCCTCTGGTTCTTGCGGTCGCGGTTCTCTCAGGCATTGGGATGGACATCTTGGTCAAGTCCTACAGCGAGCGGCGCGTTCGGCGTGTGCTCGGCATCGGATTCGCTGCGATGGCGGTGCTGCTCGGGATCGTCTGGCTTGTGGCCCGACGAGGACTTACGCCATCGCAGGCAAGCATCCGCTCGCACAGCTTCATTTGGCCCACCATCGAGGTGATTACCGGGCTGGTAGTCGTGTGGATGCTGGCGAGACTGCCTACTCGGACCCGGACGCGCCTGGTTTCACCCGCTGTCAACGTCGGGAGCGTCGCTGGGTCGCTGCTCCTCCTCGTGGCGACCGGCTTCCTCATCGCTTCGGGTGCCCCCCTCCTGTCGTCCAGCTCCCACTACCCAACCTCGACCCCGGAGGTCTCAGCTCTCAAGCATGCCGTTCGCAATGCGGTCGTAGGCTTTGGAGCTTCGCCTACGTTCTCTTCGAAGGCGGGAATCATGGTGAATGCCAACCTTCTCTATGACGTTCAGGAGTTCGCAACCTACGATCCGATGACGCCCCGTGCATACTTTTCGTTGGACAAGACGCACGAGTTCCGCACTGGCCGAGGCCGAAGACATATTCAGCCCAGCGATCACCTCCTCGCAAGCCGCTCGACTCTACGGGATCAGCTATGTGCTCGAGCCCTCTGGAGTCCCCGGCCCTGAGGGCTCTGATTTTCGATCGAAGGATAGGTAACGAGGACTTGTACCGAGTACCGGGTGCGGCAGCCGCCACACTCGTCGCCCTCCGACCAGATGGGTCGTTGCCCGGCAAGTACGCCTTTGGCCCGCCCGTCAGAGTGGCTCATCCGAGCCCCAGCACTTGGAGGATGGTCACGAACACGACTACTCCAAGTGTCCTCCGCCTGAGACTCTCCAACGTGCCAGGTTGGCACGCAACGGTTGACGGTAAGCCCGTCAACGTCCGTCAGTTCGCACGCATAATGCTGCAGGTCCGAGTGCCTCCCGGCCGACATGTGGTCGAGCTGCAGCTATTGGCCGAAGACCTTTTCCGTCGGGATCATCTTGGCCCTCTGCAGCGTGTTCGGCTTGGCGACTCTTGCTGATCCTTGCTCGGATTCGACAACGAAGCCCCGGCGGTTCAGAGAAACGGCCATTTGACTCGAGCGCCTGACCTGCGAGATCTGGTGGCCGAAGGAGCGGGTGAAGTCCGGCTGCACGTCAAGCTGACGATTGGAGCAATCCGGGACCGCGGACACCGTGACGTGGACGGAATGCTCTGCGTCTGGCAGAACGGAGTCCAGCGGCGTCGAGGCTCGTTGGCCCTGGTTGACAAGCCATCGGATCCTCGATGAAGCTTTGTAGACCGGCTAACGGCGCAAACCGGCTCACGGCTGGCTGAAGCTGCCCGAGAAGGTGGCGGGGGGATTACAGGTTGACTCGCGACGCGATCTCAGAACCGGTAGCGACTTCTGATTCTCCACGTCGACTCACCATTGGAGAAACGTTCTCTCAGCGGAGCAACAGCCTGAACTTCCTCCGGCTGGTGATGTGTCTGACGGTGATCGTCTCGCATGCCATCACCCTCGGCGGCTTCGGTAACGAGTGGATCGGGGGGCGCACCACGCTCGCCCTGCCCACCCTCTACGGCTTCTTCTGCCTGAGTGGGTTTCTCATCGCTGGTTCAGCCACGAACAGCCGCGTTGGCCGTTACCTTTGGCAGCGGTTCCTGCGCATCATGCCTGCCTACTGGGTCTGCCTCATCATCACCGCGTTCGTCATCGGGGCGCTCGCGTGGAGCCATGAACCGCACTCGGCTTCTTGCAGCATCTTCTCCTGCTACTACTTCTTACCTCACGTAGGTCCGTTCGACTACCTGTATCACAATTGGCTCCTAGGAACGAACCAAGTCAACATCGGGTCGACACCCTTCGGCGGTCCGGTCCCGTACTTTTGGAACAACTCGGTGTGGACGCTCCTTCCTGAGGTGTTCTGCTACTTGATTCTTGCTGGCTTGGCCTGCCTCAGACTCCTCCGACACCGCCATGTCGTGGTCGCACTCGCATGCGGCGTATGGCTTCTCGAGATGGCAATCGCATGGCGGGGACCGGCAAACAACGTTCCCCACGCCTTCGGACCTCTCATCCTGACTCCCGCCTTCCTATTCGGACTTATAACCCTTACTCCGGTCTTCCTGTCGGGAACCCTTCTCTACCTGTACCGCGACAAGGTGCAGGACTCGGGCTGGTTCGCCTTGGGCTTCCTGGCCGTGTTCGTAGCGGGCGCATTGCTGCCGTTCTTCGGTCAAGGAGAGGCCCGCTTCGGGCACTTCCTTCCCAGCTCAATCAGCGTGATGGCGCCAGCACTCGCGTATCCGCTTCTCTGGCTGGGCATCCACCTTCCGTCTCCGTTCAAGAAAGTTGGAGCGCGCAATGACTACTCCTATGGCGTCTACATCTACGGCTGGCCCGTGCAGCAGCTTCTCGGGATCTGGGGTGTGCAGCGTTGGGGGTACGTGGTCTATACCCTGTCAGGGGTTGCTGGGGCCATGGCGTGTGCCGCTTTCAGCTGGCATGTCATTGAGAAGCACGCACTCAGACTGAAGAAGGTTGATCCGAGGACTGTCTTGACGTTCCCGACGAGGAGACTGAACGCGCGCACCGGCGGCACAGTGGTGCCGTCTGAGGATGGACTCTGACTCGTGGACGAGCACGAGCGACCGGGCGCCGTCGGCGCCTTCCGACACCCATGAAAGGCGGCTCCTCGGAGGAGGTGCTCAGGGAGGTCCTCCAGCGCGGGAACGACTCCTGGGCGTTCAAGGGGTTCGGCCTCGAGCTGTTCGTCGAGCCCGTCCAAGTATGGGCCCCACTGCCGTCGGTCACCTGCGTCACCACGGTCATGGCGGGCGAGCACGACCACCCGATGGTCGACCAGCCACCCGAGTTGGCGGCCGAGGTGGCCGACGCCGGAGAGCGTCGGTGAGCGACGTCCCCCCACCGCAGGGCGGCGACCGGGTGACCCTGGCCGGTTCCGACGTGGCCATTCCGCCGCTCGGGGTGGGCACGTGGGCCTGGGGGGACAAGAGCACCTGGGGCATGGGTGGCTACGACGCCATGCTCACGGAGGCGACCATCAGCGAGGCGTGGGAGGCGAGCATCGACGCCGGCGTCGTCCTCTTCGACACGGCCGAGGTGTACGGCGGCGGGGAGAGCGAGCGCATCATCGGTCGCCTGTTGGCCGGCGACGGCTCGGTGCGCGACCGAGTCGTCATCGCGACCAAGTTCATGCCGTCCCCTTGGCGCACGCCGATGAAGCGGGCCCTGGTCGATGCCGCGAGCGCGTCGTGCGAGCGGCTGGGGATCGCGTCGATCGACCTGTACCAGATCCACGGGCCGATCTCCCTCCGCTCGCACGGGACGATGGCCGACGCTCTGGCAGCTGCGCACGCCGAGGGGCTGGTGAAGGCCGTGGGCGTGTCGAACTACTCCGCCAAGGAGACGCGAGCCATGGATGGTGCGCTGCGCGAGCGCGGCCTGCGGTTGGCCACCAATCAGATCGAGTTCTCCCTCTTGCGTGCCAAGCCCGAGCGCGTCGGTCTGCTGGCGACGTGCGCCGAGCTGGGTGTGGTGCCGCTCGCCTACTCGCCGATCGCGCAGGGGCGCCTGACGGGCAAATACGACGCGCAGAACCCGCCACCGGGGAAGCGCACCTTCTCGGCGTATCCGATGGCCGAGGTCGACGGCGTCGTGGCGGAGCTGCGCAGCATCGGCGAGGCGCACGGCGGCCGCACCCCGAGCCAGGTGGCGCTGGCCTGGATCGTCGCCCAGGGGGCGGTGCCGATCCCCGGTGCGAAGAACCGGGATCAGGCCGAGCAGAACGCCGGTGCACTCGGGTGGCGCCTCCGCGACGAGGAGCTGGACCGGCTCGACGCCGTGGCCCGGTTCGGCCGGGGCGGCCTCAACGCCCGATTTTGGCAGCACGGGTGAGGCGGCGTACCGTCTCGTCGTGATCGCTGCGCTCTACGACGCACCGCTCCCGCCACTGCGGGGATCACAGTTCGCCGTAACCGGGTTCGCGTTCGTGCCGCTCGCCATGATCGTGGTCGCGCTCGTCCTCTACCTGTGGGGAGTGCGGCGAAACAACGCACTGCACCCGCGCCACCCCTGGCCGGCCGGCAAGACGGTGGCGTGGATCGCGGCCCTCTGCACCACCGGTGTCGCCATCTTCAGCTTCGTCGGCGTCTACGACAGGGAGCTGTTCTGGGACCACATGGTCCAGCACCTGCTGCTCATCATGGTGGCCGCCCCCCTGTTCGCCATCGCCTCGCCGCTCCAACTGGCCTGGCGCGGCACCTCTGGGACGGCGCACCTGGTGGTCACCGAGGTGCTGCGCAACCCCCTGGCCAAGTTCCTCGGTCACCCCGCGGTGGCCTTCGTCCTCTATGCCGTCGTGATCCCGATCAGCCACCTGACCCACTGGTACAACCTGACGCTGACCGAGGAGACGGTGCACAACTTGGAGCATCTCGTCTTCCTGTTGGTGGGCTATCTCTTCTGGCGCCAGATCTTCGGCAACGACCCGAACTGCTACCGCCTCTACCCGGCGCTGCAGTTCTTCTATCTGTTCTTGGCGATACCCATCGACACCTTCTCGGGCTTGAGCCTGGCCGGCGAGGCCCACGAGATCTTCCCGGCCTACCTGGCCACCCACCGCACCTGGGGGCCGTCCTACGTCGCCGACCTCCACATCGGCGGGTCGATCATGTGGGTCGTCGGCGACACGCTGATGCTGTGGCCGATGGTCCCCGTCGCCGTGCGCTGGATGCACTTGGAGGAGCGCAAGGCAGAGCGCGTGGACCGGGAGCTCGACGCGCAGCGGATGGCGGAGGCCGCGGCGTCCCGAGCCACGCCCCCGGGGCGTCCGCCCGACGGGCGGGCCGCCTGAGCGCGGCCGGCGCTCAGCCCCCGAGGTCCATCAGCTCGACACGCACCCCGTCGGGGTCCGTGCAGTAGACGAACTCGAGCGCGGCGCCCCCGAGGTCGATGGTGGTCCGGCTCGTCTCGACAACCGCCCCGCCGAGCTCCGCCAACCGGGCCGCCACCGCCCCGACGTTGCGCACCCGGAACGACAGGTGAGTGAGTCCCAGCTGGTGCACCGCCCGCCGCTGGCGCGATCCGAACGGCTCCGGCTCCCAGAAGGCCAGGAGCTCGATCGCCGTCGACCCGCGCCGGATGAATTGCGAGGTCACCGACACGTCGGGCACGTCCATGAGGCTCGCGAACTCGGACCCGATCTGGTGGGACTCGGCACGTTCGAAGCCGAGACCGTCGCAGTAGAAGCGGATCGACCGCTCGAGGTCGCTCACGCAGATGCCGAGGTGCGAGAACACGGGTCCCTGGTCGTCGTCCACGACCCGTAGTCTGCCCCGGATGGCTCGGCGGCCCGGACCTCCCTAGGCTCAGGGGGGTGACAGCGCAGAAGCACGACCCTCAGGGCAGCCCCGAACGAAGCACAGACTCGGGCATCGTCGTCCACCCCGTCTACCGCCCGGCCGACCTGGCGCAGTGGGACCCGGCCATCCAACTGGGTGAGCCGGGGTCCTTCCCCTACACCCGCGGCGTCCACGCCCAGATGTACCGTTCCAAGCTCTGGACGATGCGCCAGTACGCCGGCTTCGGCTCGGCCGAGGCCACCAACCAGCGCTTCAAGTTCCTCCTCGACGCCGGGCAGACCGGGCTCTCGTGCGCCTTCGACCTTCCGACGCAGATGGGCTACGACTCGGACCATCCGCGCGCCGAGGGCGAGGTGGGCAAGGTGGGGGTGGCCATCGACTCGCTGGCCGACATGCGCCTCCTCATGGCCGATCTCCCGATGGACAAGGTCACGACGTCGATGACCATCAACGCCACCGGGGCCATCCTGTTGCTCCTCTACCAGTTGGTGGCCGAGGAGCAGGGCGTGCCGGGGGAGAAGATCCGCGGCACCATCCAGAACGACATCCTCAAGGAGTACGTGGCCAGGGGGACCTACATCTACCCGCCGCGCCCGTCGATGCGCCTGATCGTCGACACGTTCGCCTACTGCTCGTCCGCGCTGCCGAACTGGAACACCATCTCAATCTCGGGTTACCACATCCGCGAGGCGGGGTCGACGGCGGTCCAGGAGATCGCCTTCACGCTGGCCAACGGGATCGCCTACGTCGAGGCGGCCCTGGCCGCCGGCATGGAGGTGGACGCATTCGCTCCTCGGCTCTCCTTCTTCTGGAACGCGCACAACAACCTCTTCGAGGAGGTGGCCAAGTTCCGTGCTGCGCGCCGCATGTGGGCCCGCATCATGACCGACCGCTTCGGCGCCAAGGACGAGCGTTCGAAGATGCTCCGGTTCCACACCCAGACCGGTGGGTCCACCCTGACCGCGCAGCAACCAGAGAACAACATCGTGCGCGTCACGGTGCAGAGCTTGGCCGCCGCGCTGGGGGGCACGCAGAGCCTGCACACCAACGGCTTCGACGAGGCGCTGGGCCTGCCGACTACCCGGGCGGCCAAGATCGCCCTGCGTACGCAGCAGATCGTCGGTTTCGAGTCCGGCGTGGCCGACACGGTCGACCCGCTGGCCGGCTCGTACTTCGTCGAGTCCCTGACGGACGAGGTCGAGGCGGCCGCCGAGGCCTACCTGGCGAGGATCGAGGAGCTGGGTGGTGCCGTGGCCGCCATCGAGGCGCGGTTCATGCAGGAGGAGATCGAGTCGGCGGCGTACAGCTACGCCAAGGCGGTGGACGACGGCGAAAACGTCGTGGTCGGTGTGAACAAGTTCGTGGACGCCGAGGAGGAGCACACCGAGGTGTTCCCGATCGACGTCACGCTGCAGCAGCTCCAGATCGAGCGCACGCAGGGCGTCCGGGCGGCCCGTGACCAGGGCGCCGTCGACCGGGCCCTGGCCGACGTGGGCGGGACGGCTCGGGGTGAGGGGAACCTGCTGGTGCCGATGAGGGTGGCGCTGCAGCAGATGGCCACCCTGGGCGAGGTTTCCGATGTCCTGCGCGACGTGTTCGGCGTGTACCAGCCCGGGGGCTGACGCGTGGCCAGGTTCTGGCCGCTGTTCGACCTGATCGTGCGCACGCCGCGCCTGGAGTTGCGGCTGCCGCGCGAGGAGGAGTTCGCCTCGCTCGTCGACCTGATGGACCGGGGGATCCACGACCCCGCGCACATGCCGTTCTTCGTCCCGTGGACCGACGAGGAGCCCGGGCGCCGGGCCCGGGCCAGCGCCCAGTGGCTGTGGGGCAACCGAGCCACCTGGTCGGCGGACAAGTGGACCTTCACGGGCGCCGCCTTCGTCGACGGCGCACCGGTGGGCATCCAGGACCTCGCCGCCGAGCACTTCCGCGCTGTCCGCTCGGTCGAGACCGGGTCCTGGCTGGGGCTGGCGCACCAGGGGCAGGGGCTCGGACGCGAGATGCGCCAGGCGGTCCTGCATCTGGCGTTCGCCGGCCTCGGTGCCGAGGAGGCCCTGAGCGGCGCTTTCGAGGACAACGTGGCGTCCATCGCCACGTCCCGCGCCATCGGCTACCAGGAGAACGGCGAGGCCCGCGGCCCCCGGCGGGACGGCTCCGGCCGCGCCATCCGCTTCCGACTCAGTCGGGCCCGGTGGGAGCCCGGGCGCCGTGACGACATCGAGATCGTCGGGCTGGACAGCTGCCTCGACATGTTCCTCGGCGGCCCCTGACGCCGCACCGGCGTCCGACCGGGCCAAGATGAGCCATGGTCCCCGGTCTGCGCAGCGCCGTCCGGCGGACCGCGACGCCGGGCATCCGGGTGGCGACGACGGCGGTCGTCATCCTGGCCGTGTCGCTCGGGTTGGCCGCTGTCCCGCTCACCGGGACGCGCCCGGCGGTCGCGTCCACGTCGTCCACGTCGTCCACGTCGTCCACGGTGTGGCTGTGCCGCCCCGGACTGCGGAACAACCCGTGCGTCGGCCGACTGACGGCCTCCGTGGTCAGGCGCGACGGGACCCGCAGCGTGCAACGGGCGGCGGTGGCCACCAACCCTCCGGTGGACTGCTTCTACGTCTACCCCACCGTGAGCAACCAGCCCACCGTGAACGCCAACCTCCGCATAGACCCCGAGGAGCGGGCGGTGGCCCGGGAGCAGGCGTCTCGGTTCTCCCAGGTGTGCCGGGTCTACGTGCCGATCTACCCGCAGCTCACCGAGACGGCGCTGCGCACCGGCCAGATCAATCCGCGCACGACCGCCGTGGCCTACCGGGGGGTGCTGGCGGCGTGGAACGACTACCTGGCGCGGTACAACAAGGGCCGGGGCGTCGTCCTGATCGGGCACTCGCAGGGCGCCGCCCTGCTCATCGGCCTCATCAAGCGGCAGATCGACCAGAACCCGGCGCAGCGCCGCCTGTTGGTCTCCGCGCTCCTGATGGGCGGCAACGTGCTCGTCCCCACCGGCAAGCAGGTGGGCGGCGACTTCGCCAACGTGCCCGCGTGCCAGGCAGAGACACAGACGGGCTGCGTGGTCGCCTACTCGGCCTTCAGCTCGCCACCCTCTGCCGACAGCTCCTTCGGCCGCCCGGCGTCGAGTATCAACGCCGACGACGGGTTCGAGCCCGCGTCGACCGCCGGGCTCCAGGTTCTCTGTACCAATCCCGCCTCGCTGGCGGGAGGCCCGGGCATGCTCGTCCCGTACTTCCTCCAGGGGAGCGGACGCGTCCCGTGGGTGACCTACCCGAACTTCTACCGGGCACGGTGCCAGAGCGCCGGCGGCGCCACCTGGCTGCAGGTCACTGCGCTCGCCGGGGCCAACGACAGCAGGCCGGTCGTGCAGCAGACCGCGGGTACGGGTTGGGGCCTGCACTCGTACGACGTCGCTCTGGCGTTGGGCAACCTGGTCGGGATCGTGGCGGCCGAGTCGGCGGCCTACACCCGGTCCGGCGTGCCGGCCGCCACCACCACCTGACGCGAGCAAACCTTCTTCCGCGCGGGGCGACGAGCTCAGGCGCGAACGGCGGGCTCGAAGTGCTCGACGACCGGGAAGGGTTCGTAGAAGTGGTGCAACGCGGCGCGCCAGTCCTGGTAGGCGGGGGAGCCGCGGAACCCCTCGGTGTGATCCTCGAGACGCTCCCACTCGACCAGCAGTAGGAAGCAGCCGCGGCGCTCCACGCCACGCTCGACGCGCAGCGAGACGAACCCCGGGCTGGCGGCGATGATGGCCTTGGCCTCCTCCATGGAGGCCAGGAACTCTTCCTCGCGCCCCGGAACCACCTGGAGCAGCGCGTGCTCGGTGATCATGCGCCCACCAGCCGCTCCCGGAGCTCCGGGTCCGTGGCCGCGTCGATGGCCGTCCAGGCCAGGGCGACCGCCCCGTCGCGCACGGCGGCGTCGGCCGAAGGGGTGACGCACGCGGCGGCGAATTCGCGCTGGTGGTTCACGGCGCCCCCGGCTTCGATGCCGATCAGGGGGTGGATGGTCGGTACGGCGAGCGAGACGTTGGCCATGTCCGTCGACAGCGTGGGCGGCGGGGAGCCCGCGTCGTCGGCGTCGAAGCGGCGGCCCAGCGCCTCGGCGTTGGCGCGGTAGGCGGCCAGCAACCCGGGGTCCTCCTCCATGTGGGAGTAGACGGGACTGAGCTCCTCGAACTCGACGGTGCACCCGGTCGCCCGCGCCCCGGCCTCGAAGCAGGCGTTGACGCGCGCCCGTAGAGCGGCCAGCCCCTCGGCGCTGCGGGCGCGCACCATGTAGCGGGCCGTCACCTCGGCCGGGATCACGTTGGCTGCCCCCATGCCCTGCGTGACCACGCCGTGAACCTGGTCGCCCGGCCGGAGCTGCTGGCGCAGGAGGCCGATGGCGACTTGGGCCACGGTCAGCGCGTCCTGCGCGTTGACGCCCTCCCACGGCGCCGCAGACGCGTGGGCCGCGTGGCCGGTGAAGCGGACGTCGTAGTGCGCCACCGCCAGGCAGGTCGCCGTGAGCCGCTCGGTGGGCCAGGGGTGCACCATCATGGCGGCGTGGACACCGGCGAAGGCGCCGCGCTCGAGCATGAGGACCTTGCCACCACCACCCTCCTCCGCTGGCGTGCCCAGGACGCGCACCGTCAGCCCGACCTCGTCGGCCACGGCGGCCAGGGCCAGGCCGGCACCGACGGCGGTGGCAGCGATGATGTTGTGCCCGCAGGCATGGCCCACCTCGGGCAGCGCGTCGTACTCGGCGCACACGGCGACCACCAGGTCGCCCGAGCCGGCTCGGGACTCGAGCGCGGTGGGCAGGTCGTAGACGCCCTCGTCGACGGGCAGCCCGGCGGCGCGCAGGACGTCGGCCACCGCGCGCGCCGAGCCGCGTCTCGCCGTAACAGAGCTCCGGCGTGGCGTGGACGGCGTGGCTCAAGGCGACCAGGTCGTCGAGGTGGCGGTCGACGGCCGCGGCGGCGGCATCCTTGGCCGACAATGGGGGAGCCGGCCTGCTCGCCACCTACTCGATGACCGCCACCACGTCGCCGGCGCCGACGGAGTCGCCGGCGCTGACGCGCACCTCTTTCACCACCCCGTCCTTCTCGGCCGCGACGGCGTTCTCCATCTTCATCGCCTCGAGCACGCAGACGGACTGGCCGACTTCGACGGTGTCGCCCACAGCCACCAGGACCTTGACGATCGTCCCCTGCATGGGCACCGTCACCTGGCCCGAGCCGCTGCCGGCGACCGCCGTGCCGGCTGAGCGCTTCGGTCGGCCCGTCGGGCGCCCGGGGGCGGCCACGGTGCCCAGGTCCGGGACCCAGAGGCGGACCGAGTAACGCCGTCCGTCCACTTCGGCGGTGACGTCGCGCTGGACGAGCGGGACATGCTCCTCGGACTCAGCCGCGGCGGGCTCACCTACTGCGGGCGCCGTCAGCCCGCTGAGGTCGAGCCGATCTTCGACCCACTTGGTGGAGTACGCCACCGAGGCGAAGTCCTCGTGGCTCAAGATGGCGGTGTCGGCCGGCAGCGTCGTTGCCACACCCGTGATGCGGGTCTCGTCGATCGCCCGCAGCATCCGGCGCCGGGCCGCCTCGCGGTCCGGCGCCCAGACGATCAGCTTGGCGATGAGGTTGTCGTAGTACTGCGAGATGGTGTCGCCCGACTCGTAGCCGGCGTCGAGACGAACCCCGGGTCCTGCCGGCTGCACGAAGGTCGAGATGGTGCCCGGTGAGGGCGCGAAACGCCCGCCGCTTGGGTCCTCGGCGTTGATCCGGACCTCGATGGCGTGGCCGCGCCGCTCGATGTCCGACTGGCCGAAGTCGAGCGGCTCGCCCGAAGCGATGCGGATCTGCCAGGCCACCAGGTCGAGGCCGGTCACCAGCTCGGTGATCGGGTGCTCCACTTGCAGCCGGGTGTTCATCTCGAGGAAGTAGAAGTCGCCGTCCTGGAAGAGGAACTCGACCGTGCCGGCGTTGTAGTACCCACACGCGGCGGAGACCTTGACGGCGGCGGCGCCCATGGCCTGGCGGACCTCGTCTGGGAACTCGGGGGCCGGACTCTCCTCGATGAGCTTCTGGTGACGTCGTTGGGCCGAGCAGTCGCGCTCGCCCAACCACAGCGTGTTCCCGTGCTGGTCGGCGAGGATCTGCATCTCGATGTGGCGCGGCCAGGTCAGGTAGCGCTCCAGGTAGATCTCGGGCCGGCCGAAGTAGGCCTGTGCCTCGCGGGCGGCAGACTCCATGGCCTCGGCCGCCTCCTCCGCGGCCGCCACCACCTTCATGCCGCGTCCGCCACCCCCGTAGGCGGCCTTGATGGCGACGGGCCATCCGTGCTCCTCCCCGAAGGCAACGACCTCGTCGGGCGTGGTGAGCGGTTCGGAGCGGCCCGGTACGCCGGCCACCCCCGCTCTCTCGGCGGCCAGCCGCGAGCTGATCTTGTCGCCCATCACCTCAATGGCCTCGGGCGGCGGTCCGATGAAGGTGACGCCGCGCTCGGTGATGGCGCGGGCGAAGTCGGTGTTCTCCGAGAAGAAGCCGTAACCCGGGTGGACGCCGTCGGCGCCGCTCTGCTCGATGGCGTCCAGGATGGCCTCGGTGTTCAGGTAGCTCTCTGCCGCCGTCTCGCCGCCCAGGGCGTACGCCTCGTCGGCCATGCGCACGTGCAGCGCGTCGCGGTCGAGGTTGGAGTACACCGCCACGGTGCCGATGCCCAGCTCGCGGCAGGTCCGGATGACCCGGACGGCGATCTCGCCGCGGTTCGCAATGAGGATCTTCTGGAGCACGCCGGCCTTTCTCCTTCGCGGTGGGCCTTCACAATTGCACGTGCCGTATGGTGTCTGCCATGTGGCGTGGCGAGTGGGACGTCCGCTGGTTCTCCGAGCTCGGATCCACGAACACCTACCTGCGGGAGGAGGCCCGGTCGGGTGCTCCCGAGGGGCTCGTGGTGGTGGCGGACCACCAGACCGCCGGCCGCGGCCGGCTCGACCGCCGCTGGGAGTCCCCGCCTGGGGCGAATCTGCTGGCCTCGATCCTCCTGAGGCCCGGCTGCCGGGCCGACGACCTGCACTTGTGCACGGCCGCCGTGGCCCTCGCCGGTGCCGAGGCTTGCCGGGAGGTGGCCGGCGTGGCAGCGCAGCTCAAGTGGCCCAACGACCTCGTGGTCGGGGAGTCCAAGCTGGCCGGGGTGCTGGCCGAGGCCGAGTTCTCCGACGGGCGGCCGGTGGCCGTGGTCGTGGGCATCGGCCTCAACGTGGCCTGGCCCGGCCCGGACGGGGCGGGCGGGACCTGCCTGGACCTTCTGCGGGGGGATGCAGCCCCAGTTGAGCGGGAGCAGGTGCTGGCCGCCCTGCTCGACGCGCTGCGGCCTCGGCGGGCGCTGCTCGACGACGCGGCGGGCCGGCGCGCCCTGGCCGCCGAGCTGCGGCGGCGCTGCGCGACGGTGGGCCAGGAGGTGCGGGTGGTTCTCGCCGGGGAGGAGTTCCGCGGGCTTGCCACGGACCTCGACGATGCGGGCAGGTTGGTGGTCCAGACGGTGGGAGGTTCGCGTCGGCTGGCCGCGGGCGACGTCGTCCACCTGCGACGATGGGCCGCGGAGCCCGGTGAGGCCGTGGGCTAACATGACCCGCACTATGCGCCTTCTCGTGACGGGAGGTGCCGGTTTCATCGGGTCGAACTTCGCCCGGTTCTGGGTCGAGCAGCACCCGGAGGATCACGTCGTCGTCTACGACGTGCTCACCTATGCCGGCAACCGACCCAATCTGTCGGACATCGAGGACCGGATCGTCTTCGTGCAAGGAGACATCTGCGACGCGGCCGTGGCGGAGAAGACCCTGCGGGACCAGGACATCGACACGATCGTCCACTTCGCCGCCGAGTCGCACAACTCGCTGGCGGTCCTCAACCCGGGCCTCTTCTTCCGGACCAACGTCATCGGGACCCAGACCATGCTCGAGGCCGCCCGCCAGGTGGGTGTGGACCGGTTCCACCACGTCTCGACCTGCGAGGTCTACGGCGACCTGCCCCTCGACGCGGACGAGATGTTCACCGAGGACTCGCCCTACCGGCCGCGCACTCCGTACAACGCGTCGAAGGCCGGTGCCGACCACGCCGTCCGGGCCTACGCCGAGACGTACGAGCTGCCGATCACCATCACGAACTGCGCCAACAACTACGGGCCGTACCAGTTCCCGGAGAAGATCATCCCGCACTTCTGCGCCCTGGCCCTCGACGACAAGCCGCTGACGTTGTACGCCTCGACCGAGAATCGCCGTGAATGGCTCCATGTCCACGACCACTGCACGGCCATCGAGGCGGTGCTGGCGCGCGGGCGGGTGGGCGAGACGTACCACGTCGGCAGCGGGGTCGAGGCGTCCATCATGGAGATCGCCGACCGCATTCTCGCCGCGCTGGGCAAGCCGGACACGCTCAAGACGATCGTGCCCGACCGCCCCGGTCACGACCGGCGTTACATCCTCGACTCGTCGAAGCTGCGCGGCGAGCTGGGCTGGGCCCCGTCGATCGAGTGGGACCAGGGTCTGGTGGACACGGTGGCCTGGTACGCCGAGCACAGGGACTGGTGGGAGCCGCTGCGGGCGCGTGCGCCGGTTGTCGAGGCGGGCTGGGGGAGCGGGGACTCCGGGGAACGCTGACCCGTGCGCATCTTGATCACCGGGGCCAACGGCCAGCTCGGCCGCGACCTGCGGGACGCGTTGGCCGGCAAGGTGCCCGACGGGGGCAGGCGTTGCGCGCTGCTCGGTCCCGAGGGTGACCGCCCCGGGCTCGACCACCAGGTCCTGGCCACGGACATCGACACCATGCGGGTGGAGGAGCGCGAGGAGGTCCTGTCGACGTTCACCGACTTCCGCCCCGAGCTGGTGCTCCACGGCGGCGCGCTCACCGCGGTCGACCTGTGTGAGACCGAGGTGGACCTGGCCTACGCCGTCAATGCGGTCGGGACCCGGAACGTCGCCGAGGCGGCGGCTCTCGTGGGTGCCCACATGGTGTACGTCTCCACCGACTACGTCTTCGACGGGACCGGGGACCGTCCATACCTCGAGTGGGACCCGCCCAGCCCGGCGTCGGTGTACGGCGCGTCGAAGCTGGCGGGTGAGCGCGAGTGCCGCTCGGGGGCGACGATCGTGCGCACCAGCTGGCTCTGCGGAGCTCACGGCGCCAACATGGTCGGCACGGCGCTGCGCCTGGCCGACGGCGAGGGCGAGCTGAGCTTCGTCGACGACCAGCACGGGTCGCCGACGTTCACCGCGGATCTGGCGCCCGCCGTCGTCACGCTGGGCCTCGATCGCCGGCCCGGCACGTTCCACGTGACCAACAGCGGTGCCACCACCTGGTGGGGCTTCGTGCGGGCAGTCCTGGCCGAGGCCGGGGCCGACCCCGAGCGGGTGAAGCCGATCCGCACGAAAGATCTCGATCCGCCCCGCCCCGCCCCCCGTCCGGCCTACTCGGTCCTCGACAACGCCTCGCTACGGCTGAGCGGGCTGCCGGCCCTGCCGGAGTGGAGGGATGCGTTGGCCCGGCTGGTCCGGTACCTGAGGGCGCAGCCCACCCCGTCATGAGCGCGCAGGGCGGCGGGCGAGGCACGCCGCGCCGCGTGGCGGTGATCGGGGCGGGGTACGTGGGCCTGCCGACGGCGGCCACGCTGGCCAGCTTCGGCCACTCGGTGGTGTTGGCCGAGCGGGACCCGTCGCGGCTCTCGGCCCTGCGCACCGGGCGCCTGCCCATCGTCGAGGCGGGCCTGGACGAGCTCGTCTCGAGCGGTGTGGCGGCGGGCACGCTGGCCTTCACCGATACAGGAGTGACAGCGGTTCGCGGCGCGGAGTTCGTCTTCCTCTGCGTGCCGACGCCCCAGAGCGAGGACGGGTCGGCCGACCTGTCCTACGTCGAGGAGACGGCCAAGGAGATCGCGTCCCACCTCGAGCCGGACGCCGTCGTGGTGAACAAGTCGACGGTGCCGGTCGGTTCGGCCACGATGGTCGAGCAGGTCATCGGCCGTCACGACATCAGCGTCGTGTCCAATCCCGAGTTCCTCCGCGAAGGTTCGGCGGTCCACGACAGCCTGAACCCGGACCGCATCGTCGTGGGCGCCGACGACCCACAGGCGGCCGCCCGGGTAGGGGAGCTGTTCGCCTCGACCGCGGCGCCTCTCATCGTCACCGACGCCACGACCTCGGAGACCATCAAGTACGCCTCGAACGCCTTCCTGGCCACCAAGCTGAGCTTCGTGAACGCGCTGGCCGGCCTGTGCGAGGAGGTGGGGGCCGACGCACGCGACGTCCTGCTGGGCCTGGGGTACGACAAGCGCATCGGTTTCGAGTTCCTCCGGCCGGGGCCCGGGTGGGGCGGTTCGTGTCTGCCCAAGGACACCCGGGCACTGCTGCACATCGCCTCCGAGGCGGGCTACGACTTCTCGCTTCTGGCCGGGGCCATCGCGTCCAACGACGAGCAGCTGGCCCGCGTGGTGGCCAAGGTCGAGCAGGCCTGCGGTGGCACCCTCGACGGGGTGACGGTGGCCGTCTGGGGGTTGACGTTCAAGGCCAACACTGACGACCGCCGCCACTCGCCCAGCCTCCAGGTCGCCCACACCTTGGTGGGCCGTGGCGCCACCGTCCAGGCGTACGACCCCACAGTGTCCGTGACCGGGGACGAAGCGGACCAGCCCGACGACCTGCGCGGTCTGGTGCTGCGCGAGGACCCCTTCGAGGCCGCCTCCGGCGCCCGGACGCTGGTGGTGCTGACGGAGTGGGAGGAGTTCCGCTGGCTCGACTTCTCTCGCCTCCTGGCCGCCATGGCCGAGCCGAGCATCGTCGACGCCCGGAACCTGCTCGATCCCGCCGCGCTGCGGCGCATGGGCTTCCGTTACACGGGCATCGGCCGCCGGTGAGCCGCGTCGTGGTGGCCGGCGGTGCCGGCTTCCTCGGGTCACACCTGTGCGACCGGCTGATCGAGCGCGGCGACACCGTGGTCTGCCTCGACGACCTCTCCACCGGTTCCGAGGACAACGTGGCGCACCTGGTCGGCCACGAGCGGTTCCACCTGGTGGTGGCCGACGTGAGTCAGTCGGTGGCGCTCGGTGACGACGAGCAGGTGGATGCCGTGTGCAACCTGGCCTCGCCGGCTTCCCCGCCGGCGTACCTGGCCCGGCCGTTGGCCACGCTGGCGGTCGGGAGCGAGGGCACCCGACGCCTCCTCGAGCTGGCCCACCGTCATGGCGCCCGGTTCCTCATGGCGAGCACGAGCGAGATCTACGGGGACCCGGCGGTCCACCCGCAGGTCGAGTCCTACCGTGGCAACGTGGACCCGACCGGCCCGCGCAGCGTGTACGACGAAGCGAAGCGTTTTGCCGAGAGCCTCACCATGGCCATGCACCGTGCCCATGGCGTCGACGTGGCCATCGTGCGCATCTTCAATACGTACGGGCCCCGCCTGTCCCCGGGGGACGGGCGTGTCGTCTCGAACTTCATCACCCAGGCGCTCCGCCACGACCCGATCACGGTCTACGGCGACGGGTGCCAGACGCGGAGCCTCTGCTTCGTCGACGACCAGGTGGCGGGGTTGCTCGCCCTGCTCGACTCCTCACTCGTCGGACCAGTGAACATCGGCAACCCCGACGAGCGCTCGATGCTCGACCTGGCTCGCTTCGTTCTCGACCTGACCGGTTCCCGCTCAGAGGTCGCGTTCCGCCCGCTGCCGGCCGACGACCCGACGCGACGGTGCCCCGACATCACGCTGGCCAGGCGCGAGCTGGGCTGGGAGCCGAAAGTCGGACTTCGAGAGGGCATCGAGCGTACGATCGCCTACTTCGCCGGACGGGTCGAGGGAGAATGACGGAGCCAGACGTGACCGAGCCTTACGACTCAGGGGGGATGTTCCACCGGAAGTACGATTCCCTGTCCGTGATCACGCCCGTGTACAACGAACGGACGACGGTGGCGGAGATCATCCGGCGTATGCGGGCCGTCTCGTTGCCGCTCACGCTCGAGATCATCGTTGTCGACGACGGGTCCGACGACGGGTCCGACAAGGTGCTCGGCGCGCTGCAGGATTCGACCGTCCGCCTGATCCGGCACGCGGTGAACCAGGGCAAGGGGGCGGCGATCCGCACCGGCCTCGCCGAGGTGCGCGGGGACATCGTGATGATCCAGGACGCCGACCTGGAGTACGACCCCAACGACTGGCCGCGCCTGCTCGAGCCGATCCTGCGGGGCAAGGCGCGGGTGGTCTACGGGAGCCGATTCACCGGTGAGCGGAAGAACATGCTGCCGCTGCACTGGATGGGGAACCGGCTGCTCTCGCTCGTGACGAACGTCCTCTACAGCTCGACCCTCTCGGACATGGAGACCTGTTACAAGGTCTTCGACGCCGAGGTGCTCCAGGGACTGACCATCGTCTCGAACCGCTTCGACTTCGAGCCGGAGATCACGGCCAAGATCCTGCGTCGGGGGCACCGGATCTACGAGGTACCGATCTCCTACGCGGGCCGTGAGCCCGACGAGGGCAAGAAGATCACCTGGCGCGACGGATTCGGGGCCCTCAAGGCGCTGGTCAAGTTCCGCTTCACCCGGGAGTTCTGAGCTGCCCGTGCCCGCGGCGCCCGCTGCGGTTGGCGCGGTGGTCGTGGACCACGACGCCGGGGCCTTGCTCGAGGCGTGTGTCCGCTCCCTCCAGGACGAGGGCGCCGATCCCGTGGTCGTGGTGGAGAACGGTGCCCCCGGCAGTGCCGCCGTCGCCCTGGCCGGGCTGACAGCGGGCCGGCCCGGCTCAGCCGTGCATATCGTGCGGCCCGGACGAAACGTCGGTTTCGGGGCGGGGGTGAACCGCGGCTTGGCCGTCCTGGCTGCGGCGACACCCGTTCCGGAGTGGGTCCTCGTGTCCAACCCCGACCTCGTCCTGCACGCCGGCGCCGTGCCCGCGCTGGTCCGCGCCCTCGACGACCACCCGTCGTGGGCGATCGTCGGTCCGCGCATCCTCACCGATGACGGGCAGGTGTACCCGTCGGTGCGCTGCTTCCCCTCGTTCACCGACGCGGCCGGGCACGCGCTGTTGGCGCAGTTCAGGCCGGACAATCCGTTCACCCGGCGCTACAACCCCGGGACACCACCCGGTGACGTCGTCACCGGGGCGGGGTGGGTCTCGGGCTCGTGTTTCCTGGCCCGCCGCAGCGCCCTCGAGGAACTGGGCGGGTTCGACGAGGCGTACTTCATGTATGCCGAGGACATGGACCTGTGCTGGCGGGCGCACGCGGCTGGGTGGGGCGTGGGCTTCGCGGGCACCGCCGAGGCAACGCACGTCCAGGGGGTGAGCACCGCCCGCCACCCCTACCGAATGATGGTGGCCCATCACCGCTCCGCCCTCCGTTTCACCGTCCGCACGACGAAGGGCTGGCGGCGGTTGGCCCTGCCCGCCGCCGTCCTGGTGCTCGGGGCGCGCATGCTCGTGGCGACGGTCCGGCTCGCCGTCACCCGTTGAGCCCGGGCCTTTCCGTCGGCGTCCCCGCGCGGCCCCCGAGGTCCCCGGCCTGGCTGGTCGTCGCGCTGGTCGCCGTGGGGGTCACGGTGCTCGCCCTGGTGCTCGCGGCGGTGGTGGCCGGCCCCTCGGTGCACGTCGAACCGCAGGTCACCTTCGCCCTGCCCCCGCCCGCTACCGCGTGTGACGGCGCCACCTCACAGCCGGGCGGGGGCACCCGCGTGCCCCTGACGGTCAGCACCGTGGACGGACAGGTGGCCGAGTCCCTCAACGTCTGCATCGGGGGCCAGGGCCCGTTCCCGTTCGTGCTCGACTCGGGCGCCGGCCAGTCGAGCATCGACGCCGGCCTCGCCCGCCGGCTCCATCTGGCGGCGGCCGGACCGGATTCGACGTTCGCCGGCGTCGGCTGCACGGGCCGGTCCCAGCCGGTCTCCGTTGCCTCGTGGTCCCTCGACGGCGTGCCCCTCCGGTCCCAGCAGCTCACCTCGGCCACGCTCCCGCAGATCGGCCAGAAGGGGGAGCCGGTGGGACTGCTGGGCTCAGACGTCCTGTCGCGCTTCGGCGCCGTCCGGGTCGACTTCAGGGCGGGCGCGTTGGTGCTCCCTGGGCCCGAGGGCGAGCCGCTGGCGGGTGGGGCGACGGTGCACGGTCCCGCCGGTGCGCCACCCGCCGCGTTGACCGGGGGCGCCGGCACCACGGTGCCCCTCACCGTGACCTCGGTGCCCGGCGACGTGTCGTTGGGTGTGACCGTCCGCTTCGGTGGGGGCGCCCGTCGGGCGTTCGTGGTCGACACCGGGTCCTCGCAGAGCGTGGTGTCCACCCAGGTGACGGAGGCGGCCTCCCTCACCGGGACGGACAGGGCGCAACGCCAGGCCACCGTCTGCTCCGTCATCACCGTCCCGCTCGTGCACAGCGGTCGATGGTCGGTGCCGGGCCTGGCGCTGCACCCCCAGCTCCTCGGCGAGACGGACTTCGGATCTGCCGGCCTGGCCGGGATTGAGGGTCTGCTCGGCTCGGACCAGCTGGCCCGCTTCCACTGGGTGGTCCTCGACTACCGCGGGGCGCTGATGGTGTTGGGGTGACGCCGGCTCTTGGCGCCGGTCAGCTGGCTGCGGCAGCCAGGATGCGGGCGAGCTCCTCGTAGGCGAGCACCGGCACGCTGTGGCCGTCGGACCACACCGCGCCCAGGTACCCCATCATGTGTCGGCCCACGGGCTGGGCTCCCACCGCCTGGAATGCCCCAACGATCGGTGGCAGCACTTCGCTCGCATCGACCTGCGGCCGCAGGTCGACAAAGGCATCGGCCGGGCACTCATGACTGAACACGCAGCTCTCGTCCGGGAGCTGGGGGAGCAGGCTCATCACGTCCCGAGCCGAAGACTCGAGGTCGACATCCATCCAGATGCACGAAAAGGGCCCACCGAAGGAGGGGAGCGTCTCGGAGAAGTAGCCCTGGTGCAGATGGACCACGGAGGGCTGTCCGAAGGTGCGGAGGTTGTCCGTCACCTCGTCGATGGTGCCCCGGAAATCGTGCTCCTGGTAGTAGCCGCCCTCGGACGGGGGCAGGCCCTCGAACGAGTCGAACACGTGGAGGGGGATGCCCAGCCAGGAGCACGCATGGCTCAGGCAACACGTGCTGAAGCCCTTGAAGCAGCCGCACTCGACCAGACCTCCGTGGATGCCACGGCTCCGCAGCACGTAGAGGTGGTTGGCGATGCAGAGCATCTCTTGGGGTGACGAGGCGATGGCTTCGAAGTCCTTGGCCGAGGGGTCGACGAGGGGATTGATCCGCCCGAAGTGGGTGCCGATGAATGTGAAGGTCTCGGACATCGACCGGAGGAAGTGCGCGTAGCGGAGCACGGGCTTCGCCGCCGCGCGGTCCCGCAGGATCCGGGCGACGTCCTCGAGCGCCCGCTCGACCGTGCCGCCGTCCCAAGTTGCGGTGGCGTCGTACTCGTCCGGCCGGAGCTCGGCGAGGGTCATGACCACGTCGGCCGGCAGGGGCGCCCGCGCCGTCCCCGCCCGCACGGGCTCACCGCCGGGGACCCGGGCCGAGAGCACCTCGCGTGCAACCCCGAGAACGCTGCCGTCACCCGCACGGAACTGGACGGAGAGCGTCTGCGGGCGTCCGACGGGGAAGGTGCCCGGCGGGAAGGCCACAGTGAAGCCCGAGTCCACAGAACCGGGCATCTGGGGAAGGGCGGCTGCGACGTCGGTGCGCGGGACGTCCGCCCGCATCTGGCCGACTGCTTGGTCGTCGAGCAGGACGCGCACGCTGTCGACGCCTGCGGGGTGCGCCACCCATCCGATGATGCCGTCGGCGGTGCACGTCTCGATGTTGAACGCGAACTGGGAGTCGGAGCCGGCCGGCACACCCACGGCGGTCGACGGCCCGGCCCGCCGCGCGCTGAGCCGCTCTCGGAGGCCGGCCATAGGGGCAGCATACCGGCGGGTGCTCCTCGCCGGCATGCATGCCGGGTACAGTTCGCCCAGCCGTGATCGGAGGGTCCATGGTGGCGGATGAGGTGAGCTTCCACAGCCGGTTCGGAGGCTTGTGGACCGACCGGCTCGACGCGCACTCGGAGCTTGGCCGGCGAGCCTCCCGAGGAAGCATCTCGCCGGACGAGGCCGCGCTGCTCGGGGGGTGGATGGCCAACGGCTACGCGGTCCTCGAAGGTGCCGTGCCGGCGGCGGACTGCGACGCGCTGGCCGACGCGATCGCGCAGGCCTGGCGTGAGGGTGCTGAGGACCTGTTGACGCAGGAGCCGGGTGAACGCGAGGCACGACCGCCCAGACCCGACACGCCGCCGCACCGGATGCGCATCGTCGACATCTACGCCGCGCGCCCGGTGGCACTCGACGTCCTGCTGGCGCCGGCCATCAGCCGGTTCCTGACCCTGCTCTTCGACGCCGAACCCCTGTTGTTCCAGGGTCTGACCTTCGAGTGCGGCAGTGAGCAGGGGATGCACCAGGACTCCGCGTACGTGGTGGTCAGCTCGCCCATGGAGCTGGTGGCGACCTGGACCGCACTCGAGGACATCAGGCCCGACTCGGGAGAGTTGCAGTACTTCGAGGGCAGCCACCGTCTGCCCGAGTATGCCTTCAGCGGGCAGCACAAGTCGTGGGACCCGAGCCGTGACGGCCCGGAGCAGCACGACGAGTGGGCGAGGTTGCTGCACGAGAACAGCCGGCGTCTGGGCCTGCCGATGCGGACGTTCCGGCCCAAGAAGGGTGACACCATCGTCTGGGCGGCCGACCTCGTCCACGGCGGCGCGACCGTGGTCGACCGCTCGGCCACGCGGCGCAGCCAGGTCGGCCACTACTGCCCGGCAGGTATCTCGCCCCACTACTTCTCGTATCGGCCCGACCGGCGGCACACGGTCCGCGTGCGTGGGGGCTGGATCGCCTCGGAGTACTACGACCTCAGGGAGCAGACGTTGCTGGCGCCCCCGGCTTGACCGCCACGATCTTCAGGCCCGCGGTCGTCAGGTGGGAGAGCGGGAACCCTTGCAATTCGGGTGGGACGTGGACGGCCGCAGCGTCGGTCGCCACCTTGGAGATGAAGAAGCCCGAGGCCCGCAGCGCCGTTCCCAGCTCGTCGAGCGTGATGCGGTTGCAGCTGTGGTACTGGTCCAGCATCGCCCGGGCCAGCGTGGGCGAACCGGTGCGCCGGTGCACCTCGGCGCTGATCTCCTCCTCGCTCAGGCGCAGGTGGGGGTAGGGCTGGTCGAACCAGGGCCAGAGATGGGACCCGTGCTCGGAGTAGAAGAGCGGCCAGATCTGGATGAACAGGAGGCCGTCGGTCACCAGGACGCGCCGGATCTCCTCGAGCAGGCCCCGCACGTCGGCCACGTGCTCGAACACCGACCATGTCACGACGAGGTCCACCGAGTCGTCCGGGATGCCGAGGTCCGTCTCGCTCGACACCCCGAAGCTCAGGTTGGGATGATCCGCGGCGACGCCGTACTCAGCCGCCACGCGCGACAGAAACTCCACGTCGACGGGCTGAAGGTCGAGCCCGAGCACCGACGCCGCCCTGGTGCGGGCGGCCAACCCCAGGGCGATGATCCCGTCCCCGCACCCGAGGTCGAGGACGCGCCTGCCGGTCAGGTCGACGCCGTCCCCCTCGAGGAAGCCACGGACCTCGTCGACCGCCCCCACATAGTGCGTGTCCCACCATCCGGGTTGGTCGGCGAACCAGCGCACAGCGGACTGCGTCCCCCCATTGAAGGCTTGGCCCAACGCCATGCGCTCAGAATAGGCCGGGGTTAGCCGCCACCGGCCCGGCACCGTGACCGGCCCGAAGGGGCCCGGGCACGCGCTGCCAGTCCCGTCACGCGCGGGGCGATCACCGTCAGGTGGGAGAGCGGGCACCCCTGCAATTCGGGTGGGACGTGGACGACCGCAGCATCGGTCGCCACCGTGGAGATGAAGAATCGCGAGGGTGAGCGCCAAGGCGCACCGGTTCGCCCATGCTGGCCCGGGCGCGTACGGCCGACTCCGTTCAACCGTTGAAGGCGAGATCGTCCCCATGGGTCAAGACTCACGCCCTGTTCATCCCGGCCCGGCCGGGCACACGGTCGCCGCGGAACGAACCGGGACAGGCGTGGTTGCGGGGGCGAACTCGAGCTTCCAGTGCAGCGTGGTGTGCTGCGACGGCCATCGGATCGCGTGCGTCGTCCCCGGGCCGAGGGTGGAGAGCGGCTCGGCGGGGAAGGCCGAAGCCAGCGCACGGCCGTACACGGTCAGACCCACGTCGGGCGGCGTAGCCACCCAGAGGCCGTAGGTCGGGAGCGCGACCGTGAGGGGCTCGCCGGCGACGATCGGCCATGTCGTGCACCGGGCCCACACGGCCGGGGGGATGAAGGCGCTCGGCGTCACCGTGATGGGCATGCCGTCGAGCAGCATGGAGTCGAGGCCGGCGCGCATCGCTTCGCTCGTCCTCGCGATCTGGTCCCGTGTGGCCCCGGGTGATCCGAACGCGGCCACGGCGAGCCGGAACGGGCCTACTGCGACCTGAGGCATGCGCACGGTGTCGGGGCGGAATCCGGGGGGCAGCGCCGGCCCGGCCAGGACCACGGCGCCGAGCTCCGCTCGCACCTCGGTCGCGGTAGTGGCCAGCCCGCCGGCCCCGGACGTGAGCACCGGGGCGTTCCACCAGATGGCCAGTCCCGTGTACCCGACCAAGGCGGCCACGAACACGGCGGCTGCGAACCCGGCCCACCGAGGCGGACCGGCCGTGTGGCGCGCCGCGCCCCGCTGCCCGGTCACCAGCGCCGGGAGCTCGCCCGCGGCGATCAGCACGAAGGCTGCCGCGAGGTAGAGGTACCGGCTCGGGCTGGCCTGCTGCGCTCCACGCGCCACCAGCGTCAGCACCCAGAAGGTGAACAGCCCCGAGACGGCCATGGCCAGGCGTGCCGCCTGCCCCGGGTGCCGGACCAGCGCCACGACGACGAGGACCGCCAGCACGGCGCACACCACGGCGCCCACCGACTGGCTGCGGCCGAGCAGTGCGCCGACGGTCGTCGACGTGGCGCTCCCCATGGAGCGGGCCATGGTGGCGAGCGCGGGCGACGTGGTCGGCGATCTCCCGATCGTCTCATACCAGGCGACGAACAGGCCCAGGGGTACGGCGGGGACCCACAGTCGCCGCCACCCCGTGCGTCGCCAGAGCAGCTCGACGGCGATACCGGCGACGAAGGGCAGCCCGACGCCCGAGCACCCGATACTCAGCACGAGGCACACAAGCGCACCGGCGTCGGACCACGTGGTGCGCCGGTCGAGCAGAGCCAGAGCCCCGAGCCCGCCGGCGACGCTGCCCAGGAACCCGATCTGGAACGGCCAGAGGAGGTCCTGCCAGGCGGGGCCCGAGCAGCATGAGCGCGGCGGCGGCCGCGGCCGCCGCGACAGGGTGGACCCTGCGGCGCAGGAGCACGAAGAGGAGCCAGCCGCACAGCACGTTCACCATCGTGAGGGTGAGCATGTAGGGCCAGTAGTGGTGTAGCCCCACGGTGTGGAGCAGCACCCAGTAGACGCTGTAGGGCACCATCGACGGATGACCGTTGTGCGGCTGCAGCACGTTCTGCCAGTACGTCGTGGTCGCCGCCTGCTTGACGAAGTCCCACTCGTCGAAGAAGAAGGTCAGGTTGCGGCCCAGGACGAGCAGCCACACGACGCTGCACACCGCGGCCGCGCCGAAGACCGCCCAGCCGAGCAGGTCTCCGTGCCGGCTCCGGCGTGCCACGGCCGGCTCCTCGTGGGCACCGTGCTCGTGGGCATCGTGCTCGTGGGCATCGTGCTCGTGGGCACCGTGGGTACCCGAGCGCGCACGCCCTCACCTGTTCTTGAGGGGACTACGTGCTCCTCCGGAGCATCAGGTGCACCTGTCCCTCCGGACCGGCGGACCGGCAGTGGTCGATCACGCTGTCCGCTGTGCACGTGCCGGTTCCTCCGTCGTCGTTCACTGCGATGTGGTATCCCATGCTGCGGAAGCGATCGAGGACCGCAGCCGGCTCCAGTCCGCGCTCTTCGAACGACGCCGGCCGGAACTGCACCACGAGCACGATCGCCGGCGACTCGCGGACGATTCGCTCCATACCGAGGACGACCTCAGGCTCGTATCCCTGCACGTCGATCTTGACCACGTCGAAGGTGCGGCGCGCGAACAGCTCGTCGGCGGTGATGACCGGCACGAGCAGGTCGTAGCGGTTGTCGGGCGTGTGCGCCGCGATCCGCGTGTCGCCCGGGTTCATGGGCGTCGAGGACATCGGGAGCACGCTGCGGACGTCGCCCAGGGCCGTGTGGTGCATCCGCGCCGGCACCCCGTTTGCCCACAGGTTGGCCTGGAGGAGGCGATAGAGGACCGGATGCGGTTCGACGGCGTCGATCTCGACGCCGATGGCGAGACGGTGGGCGAAGAGGCTGAAGTACCCGACGTTGGCGCCCACGTCCAAGAAGCGGGCGCCGGGTCGCAGCAGCCGCTGGAGCAGCGCTGTCGTCGACTCCTCCCAAGCCCGCTGTCTGCGTATGTAGGGCCGCATGACCTCGTCGCTGGTCAGCATCCACAGCGGTCCGTACTCGGTACTCGACGAGTTCGAACGGGCCTCCCTCGTGCGACCGGCTCGGGCAGGGCCTGGCCTGCCACGGCGGTGAGCGACGCCGCCCGCCGGATCGCCGCCGTGCCGCGCGACCACATGGCATCGGTCGCCTTCGGCATCAGAAGACCCGCTCACGGTAGGGCGCCCGGTGCAGGACCGGCGTGCCCGAAGCGATGGCGCCGGCCTCGACCTCGGTGCTCACGCGTACCGCGGTCGAAGATGCGGATCTCGGCGGGAGCCTGGCCCACGATCGACCGGACGGTGGGCAGCACGCCTCCCTCGCCGACGGCGAAGGAGCACTCGAAGCCCTTGTACGAGGCGGTGATTGCGGGCGCGTCGCCGTCGGGGTCGATCCGGAACCGGACGCTGTCCCGGTCCCCAGGGTCCTGGTGCAGGCGGCTCGTCTCGAGCCGGTAGCCGCGTTGGCGCGCCGCCGACGATCACGATCCGCCGCAGCCCTCGCTCGCGCAGGCCCTCGACGATGCTCGAGGCGCTCGAGCGCGATCAGCTGCGAGCGGTAGAGGGGGTAGCGCTCGTCGATGATCGCCTGGTGGGCGTGCACGATCTTGTCGCCGTCACCGATGATGCCCTCGGCCTCGGTGATACCGCTCCCGGCGTGGTACACGAAGCACGAGGGTGCCAGCACCGAGCGGTAACCCCATGGTGTGGCTGCGGAGGCACCAGTCGATCTCCTCGGAGTAGCCGCGCCCGAAGACCGGGTCCATGAGGCCGACGTCCTCGATCGCCCGCGTCGGGCATGGCCATGCAGAAGCCGACCCCCGAGGGGACCGTGATCGCCTGCCCGTCGAACTCCTCGTCGAGTCGCTCGGACAGCCAGTCGATGGTGTCGGGATCGTCGGCCAGCCGGTCCGGGTCGGCGTTGGGGATGGAGTAGACGCTCGAGTTGTTGGACCAGGCCGTCGAGGAGGAGACGGTGGGGTCGTCGAGGAGTGGCCGCAGAATCGTCGGCACCAGGTTCGACGGGAGGACCGTGTCGGCGTTGAGCAGGATGACGGCGTCGTAGCCGGCGTCGACCGCCCGCAGCAGGCCCAGGTTCATGTTGCGCGGGATGCCGAGGTTGCGGGGCGTCCGGTAGTAGGAGAAACCCAGGTCGGTGGTCAGCTCGCGGCACCGGTCGCTCCACCCCGGGGCGGGGCTGGCGTCGTCGAGCACCAGCACGTCGGCCTGGTGGGGGCCGGCCTGCAGGCGCGCCAACGAACGTCAGGCAGGGGATGACGTACTTCTCGCCGTTGTAGACCAGCAGCGCGATCAGGACCCGCCAAGAGGGCTCAGAGCCTGAGGGCATTGCGGACCGCCCAGATGCGGGATGCCAGCCGGTAGGCCGCGGACGACTTGGCCTGCTCCTGCTCGACTCGGTACTGCGTGTACTCGATGCGCAGATGCTCGAGCTCGCTGCGCAGGTTCACGATCTGCTGGCGCGCGTTGACCAGCCGCTCGGTCAGGTCGATGACACGCGCCGTCGCCATCTCGGCGTCGACCAGCGCCTGTGTCAGCGAGAGACGGTCCAGCTCTTCCTCTAGTGCTTCTTTCACGGAGCCTCCTCGTGGACGCGGCACCGGCGGCTCAGCGGGGCGCGAGCGCCATGACGTGGCGGTAGAGATCGGTGAGCCGGTCTGCGGTGATGGCCCAAGTGTATTTCGTGCCCGCTGTCAGGCAGGATTCAACCTGGGCCCGGGCCTGCGCGGGGTCCCGGAGCAGGGCGTCGGCGGCCGCCGCCAGGGTGTCGGGTGACCAGTCCTCGGCGGCGACCGGGATGTCGGGGGCCAGTTCTTGGAGCGGCCCGAAGCGCGTGAAGATCGTGGGGGTGCCGAAGCGGGCCGCCTCGTAGGGCACCAACCCGAATCCTTCCGCGGACGAGGGGTACAGGACGAGGTCGGCGTGGCGCATGAGCCAGTTCCGCTCCGCCGAGGGCAGGTCGGGCAGGAGGTAGACGTCCGAATCGAGCGTCTGCTCTCGGAGCAGGACGGCGGTCTCGCTGAGGCGTGACGACCCGTAGGGCACGGTGGGGCCGGCCATGACCAGAGCATGGGCGTGTCCGCGCCGACGGAGTTCGGCCACGACCGCCAGCGCCAGGTCACGGTTCTTGTGTGCGTAGTCCGTGCCCAGGCACAGTACGAACTGGCCCTCGACGAAGCCGCGCGCCACCAGCTCCTGCGGAAGCTCCGTGGGTTCGTCCCCGGTGATGTGCTCGGTGCCGAAGGCGATCGCTCGCAGCCGCTCGGGGTCCACCGGCAGCCGTTCCATCTCCACCTGCACCTTGACGTCCTCGGAGATCACAGCCACGGCGTCGGCTGCCGACACGCCGGCGCGCAGGGCCTCGCGGTAGGCCAGCCATTCCCCAGCGTTCTCGTGGTACGCGCCGTTCCGGTAGGCGATGAGATCGAGGACGGTGACGACCACCCGGTCCGCCACGGTGCGCCAGCGGTCCACGGAGAACCACTGGTCCGGTTGCACCAGCCGGTGGGCGACGTCACATCGCTCGAGGCCCGCCAGGGTGTCGAAGTCGACGATGCGAGGGACCACCTTGGGCAAGGACAGGATCTCGGTGGCGTAGGGCGGGATGCCGTGGCGCAGGGCCACGACCACCTGGTGGACGTCGCGCCGGAGGCTGAGGGCCTTCACCGTGGCCAGGATCGACACCTGGGTCCCCATCTCGTGGGGACCGAGGTACGAACCGTCCACCACGACCCGCATCCCCAGCACCTTCGTCCGCGCCAGCCCGAGTGCCAGCCCCAGAGGAGAGACCGGCGACCGGGCCTCGTGGTCGACGAACTCGACCTCGTTGGGATGGGTCTTGAAGACCCAGTGCCGCTCCTGCTGGTCGAGGTCGTCGACCGTCCCCATCCGGTGCGGTGCGTCGCCGGGCCCGCGGTGGCGGACGTAGTAGGTGGAGTCGTCGAGGAGGTGGACGAAGCCTTTTGCCCGTGCCCGCGCCGAGTAGTCGGCCAGGGCGCCCACGAGCTCGTTGTTCGGGCCGGCGACGAGCGGGCCGACCGCACCCAAGGCCGACGGGGCCAGTAGCACGGCCGCCCCGACGGCCGCGGCGATGGGGGTGGGCGGCCCATGTGGGCCCACCTCCCGCAGGTGGCGGGTCACCGAGGTCGGGTCGTGCCCCTCGGGAGGCCGGAGGGCCGGTTCGTTGCGCACGGGGAAGCAGAGGAAGCCGGCGTCGTTGGAGAAGAACGACACGGTGCCCACACGGAGGTCGTCCGCCACCAGCTGCAGGGCCGGCCCGAGGAAGTCGGCGGGCAGGGTGACCGCGTCGCCGACCGCCAGGACGGGCATGCGGTGGAGCGACCAGACCTCGTTGACCAGCTCGGCCCGGTCGCGGGCCACCAGGCACGAGCACCCGGCTTCGCGGAACGGGACGAGCGACTCGCCCGATGGCCCGCCCGCCACGACCTGGATCCCGGCCGACCGGAGCGACCACACGGCCGTCATCAGGTGGTCCGCGTACGCCGGCGGGACGAAGAGGGCCGCCACCGCCGGTACCGAGTCGCCCGTAAACCCGCCCTCAGGCACGGTCGTCACGACGGAGCACGCTACTAGGGCCCGTCGACGGGGCGGACGACCCCGAGCCCGTCATCGGCTCCCGCAGCGTCGGATGGTCACGCCGGCCCTGACAGGCCCAGCATGTCGGTGACACCGTGGTCGCGGCCCGCCGTGTAGCCACCGTCGACGGCCATGGCCACGCCGGTGACGAACGAGGCGTCGTCGGAGAGCAGGAAGGCGGCCACCGACGCGATCTCCTCGGGGCGGGCCATGCGCCGGCCGAGCTTGTGCTCGTGTTCGATGTCCGCCCGCACGTCGTCCATGCCCGGGCCGAAGACCGCGCCGACGAGCGGGGTCTCCACGAAGCCGGGGCAGATGGCGTTGACCCGGATGCCACGCCCGCCGTAGTCGATGGCCATGTTCTTGGTCAGGATCACCACGCCGCCCTTGGACGCGCTGTAGGCGCTGCCCCCGGCCGTGCCTTCCAGGCCCTCGATGCTGGCCACCGTGACCACCGCGCCGCGCTGGCCCCCGGCGCGTGCGGGCTGGCGCAGCATCTGGTCGACGACGTGCTTGGCCGTCAGGAAGGTGCCGGTGAGGTTGATGGCCAGCACCCGGTCCCACTCCTCTTGGGGCAGCATGTGGACCGGGCCGCCGCCGGCCACGCCGGCGGCGTTGACGAGGCCGTCGACGGCGCCACCGAAGGCGACGGCCGACGCGACCAGCCGGGAGACGGCGTCCTCGTCGGTCACGTCCGCCACGGTGAACGACCACCGGTCGCCGGCCGTGGCGGGCGGGGCGGGCGGCGACGGCGGCGGCACCAGGTCGGCGCCCATGACCAGCGCCCCCTCGTCGAGCAGCCGGGTGGCCGTGGCCAGCCCGATGCCCGACGCCGCACCGGTCACGATGTAGGTCCGGTCCTCCAGTCCGCGCATGACGCCTCCCCGGTCCGCTCGGTTGGTTGCGCCCCGGCGGCCGGGGCTGGTAGGAGCAGGGACTGTATCGAGCCCGGGCCCCCGGGGCTGCCGTGCGGTCCGGGGAGCACACGTCATGGAGGCCGCCTCGTGAAGTTCGCGCTGTTCTACGAGATCCCCGTCCCGCGGCCCTGGGGTGAGGACAGCGAGCTGGTGGCCTACCGCCAGACCCTCGAGCAGGCCGTGGCCGGCGACCGGTTCGGCTGGGACGCCTTCTGGACGGTCGAGCACCACTTCCTCCAGGAGTACTCCCACTGCTCCAACCCCGAGGTGCTCTACGGCGCCATCGCGGCGCGCACCGAGCGCATCCGCCTGGGCTACGGGGTGCGGCTCATGCCCAAGCCCTACAACCACCCGGTCCGCACCGCCGAGTCGGTGGCCGTGCTCGACCTGCTCTCGGGCGGGCGCGTCGACCTCGGGACCGGGCGCTCGGCCACGCGCGCCGAGCTCGAAGGGTTCGGGGTCGACCCGGCCGAGAGCCGGCGCATGTGGCAAGAGGCCATCGAGCACGTCGTCGGCTGCTGGACGCACGACGAGTACGAGTTCGAAGGAGAGTTCTGGCAGATGCCCCGGCGGCGCGTGCAGCCCAAGCCGTGGCAGAAGCCCCACCCGCCGCTGTGGGGCGCCACCACCAGCGACGAGGGCCACGCGCAGGTGGGGGACCTGGGTTTGGGCCTGTGCTCGTTCGCCGTCGGCCTGCCGCCTGCCGAGGTGCAGCGGAAGATCGACATCTACCGGGCCGCGGTGGAGCGGTGCTCGAAGCCCATCGGGGCCTTCGTGCACAACCAGGCGGCGACCTTCACCATGGCCATCTGCGGCACCGACCGCGACCAGGTGATGGCCGAGGCCCGCGAGTCCTTCGAGTGGTACCCCAAGACCGGCGCCCGCCAGATCGCGACGCTCAGCGACTGGATGGCCGAGCGCCACGAGGAGCTGGGCAGCTACTCGTACGCGGCGGACATGAAGAAGACCGACGACGAGGGGATGCTCGACCTCTTGAACCTGGAGTACCTGCTCGACGCCAACGCCTGCGTGCTCGGGACGCCCGAGGAGTGCATCGCCGCATGCCGGGCCTACGAGGCGGCCGGCGTGGACCTCCTCCTCTGCCTGGTGAACCCCTACAAGATCCCCCATGAGACGGTCATGCAGACGATCGAGCTCATGGGGACCGAGGTGATCCCCGCCTTCCGCTGAGGCGCCTCTCCCCAGGGCGGCCGTCAGGTCAGGAGGGCCAACTTCCCGACCGCCCGTCGCCCCAGCAGGTCGTCGAGCGCGCGGCCCACGTCCGCGAGGGGATAGGTGGTCGGGGCGACCGGCTCGATGCGACCGGCGTCGACCATGGCCAAGAGGTCCTCGAGCAGCGCGCGCTGCTCGCCGGCGTGCTGCATGGCCCAGATGCCCCAGTCGATGCCGAGCACGCTGCGGTTGCGCAGGAGGACCTGGTTGAGCGGGAAGGAGGGGATGGAGGCGGCGAAGCCGATGACGAGGTAGCGACCGCCGTCGCCGAGCGCACGTAAGGCGGGCTCGGCCACGGCGCCGCCCACCGGGTCCACCACGACGTCCGCCCCCGTGCCGCCCGCCCAGGCCCGCAGGGCGTCCTTGAGCGGCCCGGACTCGGGGTCGAGCACCTCCTCCGCCCCGGCGTCGGCGGCGGCCGCCCGCTTCTCGGGGCTCGAGGCGACGGCCAGGACCCGGGCGCCCAGCGCCCGGGCCACGCCGATGGCGGCCAACCCGATCCCCCCACCTCCGCCGAGCACCACCACGCGTTCGTCAGAGCCGAGGCGGGCCCGGTCGCGCAGCGCGAAGAGGCAGGTGCTGAAGCTCTGGGTGAAGGTGGCGGCCTGAGGGGCGCTCAGGCGGTCGGGGAGGGCGAACACCGAGGCTGCGGGTACGGCGACCTTGGAGGCGTAGCCGCCCAGCCCGCAATTGGCCAGCACGCGCTGGCCGGCGGCGAGGCCGGCGACGCCCTCGCCGACAGCGCCGATCCGGCCCGCCACCTCGTTGCCGGGAACGAAGGGGAGTGGCGGCTTGATCTGGTAGCGGCCCCCCACGAACAGCGCGTCGACGAAGTTGACCCCCGCCGCCTCCACGTCCACCACGACCGCGCCGGGGTGCGCCACGGGGTCGGGCTGCTCCTCGACGCGGAGCAGCGACGGTGGGCCCAGCTCGTGGCAGACCACGGCGCGCATGGAGCTCGACGCTACCCTGCGCCAGATGGAGCGCATTCGGGCGGCCCGCCCCGACGAGCTCGCCGCGCTCCCCGGTGTGGAGGCCGCCGCCGACACCCTCTTCGACGCCCTCGGCATCGGACCGCTCCCCGTTCCCGCCACGCGGGAGGAGCTCGCCGGCGCCCTCGTCGTCCTGGTCGCCGGCGACCCGCCCGTGGGGTTCTGCCGCATCGACGCCGTCGGGGCCGGGGCCCACCTCGAGCAGCTCTCGGTCCGTCCCGACCAGGGACGGCGGGGACTGGGCCGGGCGCTGCTGCGCGCTGCCTGCGCCTGGGCGGCCGACCGCGGCCACCCCGAGCTCACGCTCGCCACCTACCGGGACGTCCCGTGGAACGGGCCCTTCTACGCGTCGGAGGGCTTCGAGGAGGTGGGGCCGGTCGACGACTGGCTGGCGGCCCACGGCCTGCCCCCCGAGGAGCCCGTCATGGGCCGGGGCGGCACCAGGGTCCTCATGCGCCGAGCCGTGTGAGCGCCGAACCGTGTGAGCGCCGAGCCGTGTGAGCGCGGAGCCCTCTGAGCGCCCGGCCGGAGCGCTCAGCGGGCCGCGGCGACCTCGTCGTGGCGGAAGCAGCCCACCAGGTGGTCGTTGACCAGCCCGGCGGCCTGCAGGTGGGCGTAGACGATGGTGGGGCCCACGAAGCCGAACCCACGGCGCCGTAGGTCCTTGCTCAGCGCCTCCGACTCGGTGGACACGGCGGGTAGCTGGGCGGTGCGCCGCCACCGGTTGACCTTCGGGCTCCCGCCGACGAACCCCCAGATGTAGGCGTCGAAGGAGCCCATCTCCTCTTGGACGGCCAGGAAGGCACGGGCGTTGCGCACCGTCGCCTCCACCTTGGCCCGGTTTCGGATGATGCCGGGGTCGGTGAGCAGCGCGTCCACCCGGGCCGGCGTGAAGCGGGCCACCTTGGCGGCGTCGAAGCCGGCGAAGGCCTTCCGGTACCCGTCACGGCGCTTGAGGACGGTGGCCCAGCTCAGGCCGGCCTGGGCGCCCTCGAGCACGAGGAACTCGAAGTGGGTGCGGTCGTCGTGCACGGGGACGCCCCACTCCGTGTCGTGGTACGCCTGCATCTCGCCGTCGCCGGTGGCCCAGTCGCAACGGCGCACGGCCTCGCCGCTCGCCCGGCGCCCTTCGCTCACGGTGTCACCGTAGGGCGCAGCTGTGACGGGGTGATCCGGTACATCACGTGGCGGTGCAGCGGGCTGCCGGAGCGGCAGCCGCGGGTGGTCGAAGTCGCCGCTCGGGTCGTGGGTCATGCCGATGCGCGTCATGACGGCGCACGAGCGGACGTTGGTCGCCGCGGTGAAGGCCACGATCTCGTCGAGGCCGGCCACGTCGAACCCGAAGCGGACCGACGCCGATGCCGCCTCGGCGGCGTAGCCGTGGCCCCAGTGGTCGGGATGGAGCCGCCACCCCGTCTCCACGGCGGGTGCGCAGGGGAGGTCGGCCGGCGCCCGGTGCAGCCCGACCATGCCGACGAAGGGCGGGCCGTCGACGACCTCGACGGCCCAGAAGCTCCATCCCTCGCGGGCGAGCTCGGCCGTGTAGCGGTCGATCATGGCGTCGCTCTCGACCCGGGTGGCCGGCGAGCCGAGCCACTCGACGACGAGCGGGTGCGCGTTCAGCTCGGCGAACGGACCCCGGTCGGCGTCGGTGAAGGGCCGCAGCACCAGCCGTTTTGTCCGCACCATCGTCGGAGGGCCGGCCGGCCGCGGTGGCGGTGGGGCGCCGGCGGCCGTGGTCAGGCCCCTGTGCCGCTCTTGAGCGCCGTCTCGGCCGCCCAGCGGTAGTCGGCCTTGCCGGAGGGCGAGCGCTGGATCCGGTCCACGAACACGACCTCCTTGGGCAGCTTGTAGCGGGCGATGTGCGCCGACGCGTGCTCGCGAATGGACGCCTGGTCGGCCTGCGACCCGGCAGCCAGCTGCACCACGGCCACCACCTCGGAGCCCCAGCGCTCCGAGGGGCGGCCGGTGACCACCACGTCGTGCACGGCCGGGTGCCCGGCGATGGCCCGCTCGACCTCTTCGACGAAGATCTTCTCGCCACCCGAGTTGATGGTGACCGAGTCGCGGCCGAGCAGCTGCACTTCGCCCCCGGCCAGGACGCGGGCCCGGTCGCCCGGGATGGAGTAGCGGATGCCGTCGATCACCGGGAAGGTGCGCGCCGTCTTGTCCGGGTCGCCGAGATACCCGAGCGGCACGTTGCCCGTCTGGGCCAGCCACCCGTTGCCCTCGTGCCCCGGCTCGAGCACACGCGTGAACGTCTCGTCGACCACCACCGTCCCCGGTCCGGGCTTGAACGTCCCCACCTCGGTGCCGTCGACCGAGGTGGCGTGCATCTGCGCACCCGTCTCCGAGGAGCCGGCGGAGTCCGAGATGACCAGGTCGGGCAGTCGCTCGAGCGCCATGGCCCGCACGGCCGGGGTGAGCGGCGCGCCGCCGTTGCCCACGGCGAAGAACGACGAGAGGTCGTAGTGCTTGCGGTCGAGCTGTTGGAGCAGGGGCCGGAACACCGCGTCGCCCACCAGCGTCATGGTGTTGGCCTTCTCGCGCTCGACGACGCTCCACACGTCGTCGGGGTCGACGTGGTGCACCTCGTTCGGGAAGACCAGCGTGCACCCCTGGGCCCACATCATGAAGGCCGCCCACTGGGCCGCCCCGTGCATCAGGGGCGGCAGGATCATGATCCGCAGAGGCATGCTCTCGGACAGCCGCTCGGTCAGGCCTTCGTAGCTGGTGAGGACCTCCCAGGTGCCCACCTTCCGCCCGCCCATGGCGACCATGAAGATGTCGTGCTGGCGCCACAGCACGCCCTTGGGCATGCCCGTCGTGCCCCCGGTGTAGAGGATGTAGAGGTCGTCGGGGGAGGGTTCGACCGGGGCGCCCTCGGGCGAGGAGGCGGCCAATGCCTCCTCGTACCACTGCGCCCCCGGGAGGAGGCCGTGCCCCGACTCGTCGTCCACCTGGAGCACCACGTCGGGCGGCGAGGCCAGGGTGGGCAGCACCTCGGCGAAGGTGGGGGCGAGGATCGAGTGCAGGACGAGCGCCCGCGGGCGGGCGTCGTCGAGCAGGTAGCGCAGCTCCTCGCCGACGTAGCGGTAGTTGACGTTGAAGGGGGCGACCCGGGCCCAGTACGACCCCAGCATGGACTCGAGGTACTCGTTGCCGTTGTAGAGGGCCAGGGCCACGTGGTCCTGGCCCGACTCCCACTCCTCGAGCTCGGCGCGCTCGCGGTGCGCCCCGAGACCTCTGGCATGCAGGTACGAGGACAGGCGCCTGGCGCGCTCGGCCACCTGCCCGTAGGTGAGGCGGCGGTCGCGCCACACGAGGGCCTCGCGGTCGGCCAGGGACTCGACCAGGACGCCGAAGGCCTTGGCCAGGTTGAACTCGGTGGTGGGCCGCCCGCCGGACGCCGTGGCGGGCCCGTCGGTCGGTGCGGGCACGCCCGCACTGTACCGGCGCGACCCGGTCGCTTCCCGGCCCGGCCGCCACCGTTGCTCGCGGCCGGTCGCCCACGGGGTCGCAGCGCCATCGGCAATGATGCCTGCGTGGACGTCCGCAACCCCGCGACCGGAGAGGTCATCGTCACCGTCGAGGGCTCGAGTGCCGAGGAGTCGGACGCCGCCATCGCCCGCGCCGCGGCCGCCTTCGAGTCGTGGCGCGCCGTCGCCCCCGGGGACCGGGCCCGGCTCTTGCGACGCTTCGCTGCCGCCGTCGACGCGCACCTCGAGGAGCTGGCCGGGCTCGAGGTGGCCAACGCGGGCCACGTCATCGGGAACGCCCGCTGGGAGGCGGGCAACGTGCGCGACGTCATCGAGTACTACGCCGCGGCGCCCGAGCGCTTCTGTGGCCGGCAGATCCCGGTCCCCGGCGGGCTCGACGTGACCTTCCACGAGCCGCTCGGCGTGGTCGGCGTCATCGTGCCGTGGAACTTCCCCATGGCCATCGCCGGCTGGGGCTTCGCCCCCGCTCTGGCCGCCGGCAACACGGTGGTGCTCAAGCCGGCCGAGCTGACCCCGCTCGAGCGCGCTGCGCATCGGCGAGCTGGCCCTCGAGGCGGGGCTGCCGCCCGGGGTGCTCCAGATCGTGCCGGGGAAGGGCAGCGTGGTGGGAGAGCGGTTCATCGAGCATCCGGCCGTGCGCAAGATCTGCTTCACCGGGTCGACCGAGGTGGGCCAGGCCGTCATGGCCGGCTGCGCCCGCCAGATCAAGCGGGTCACCCTCGAGCTCGGCGGTAAGAGCGCCAACATCGTCTTCGCCGACGCCGACCTGGAGCTGGCCGCCGCCCGGGCGCCCTACGGCGTGTTCGACAACGCCGGGCAGGACTGCTGCGCCCGATCGCGGATCCTCGTCGAGCGAGGCGTCTACGACCGGTTCCTCGCGCTGCTCGAACCGGCCGTCCATGGCGTGGTCGTGGGGGACCCCACGCTCGAGGCGACCGAGATGGGGCCGCTGATCTCGCCGTCCCACCTCGAGACCGTGGCCTCCTTCGTTCCCGACGACGCCCCCGTGGCCGTGCGTGGCGCCTGTCCAGAGGGCCCGGGCAACTGGTTCGCGCCCACGGTGCTGGCCCCGGTGGCACCGACCGACCGTGCCGCCGTCGAAGAGATCTTCGGGCCGGTCGTGGTGGTCATCCCCTTCGAGGACGAGGCCGACGCGGTGCGGCTGGCCAACGACACGCCCTACGGGCTCTCGGGCTCCCTGTGGACGCGCGACGTGGGTCGGGCGCTGCGGGTCGCCCGGGCCGTCGAGACGGGGACGCTGTCGGTGAACTCGCACTCGTCGGTGCGCTACTGGACGCCCTTCGGCGGCGCCAAGCAGTCGGGCATCGGGCGCGAACTCGGGCCCGATGCCCTCGACGCCTTCACCGACGTGAAGAACGTCTTCATCAGCTCGGAGTAGTGCCCGCAGTCGCCGGCCCCGGTCGCCGGCCCGGACCAGGAGGAACAGTGAGCGAGAGCACCCCGTACGCCCACCGGCTCGTCGGACGCGTGGCCGTCGTCACCGGAGGGGCGAGCGGCATCGGCCGCGCCATGTGCGAGCGGTTCGCCGCCGAAGGGGCCACCGTCGTCGTGGTCGACCTCGACGAGGAGGCCGGCGGCGCGGTGGCCGCGGGCCTCGGCGGCACGTTCATGCGGGCCGACGTCACGTCCTCCGAGGAGGTGGAGGGCTTGTACGGCGAGGTGGTCGCCCGCCTGGGCGGCCTCGACGCCTGCTGCAACAACGCCGGCATCAGTCCGCCCGACGACGACTCGATCCTCGAGACGGGGATCGACGCCTGGGACCGGGTGCAGCGCGTCAACCTGACCTCGGTGTACCTGTGCTGCAAGCATGCGCTGCCCCACATGCTCGCCCGAGGCAGGGGCTCCATCGTGAACACCGCGTCATTCGTCGCCGTCCTCGGGGCGGCAACCAGCCAGATCAGCTACACGGCCTCCAAGGGCGGCGTGCTCGCCCTCTCCCGCGAGCTCGGCGTGCAGTTCGCCCGCCAGGGGGTGCGGGTCAACGCGCTCTGCCCGGGCCCGGTCAACACGCCGCTGCTCCGGGAGCTCTTCGCCAAGGACCCCGAACGGGCGGCCCGGCGCCTGGTGCACATCCCCATGGGCCGCTTCGGTGAGGCCACCGAGATCGCCGCCGCCGCCGCCTTCTTGGCCTCCGACGACGCCTCGTTCGTGACCGCTTCGACGTTCCTCGTCGACGGGGGCATCTCCGCCGCCTACGTGACCCCGCTCTAGTCCGGCACGAATCCCTGGCCCGGCGACCCGCCGGAGGGTACGGTGCCGGGGTCACCGGCAGGGGAGGCCGGTGCCCGGTTCGGGGGAGGAATCGACATGACCGACCTGATCGAGCGCGTTGACGCGGCATTCGGGGAGCAGCTGGCGCCCCCCGAGGCTGAGGACCCGGGCGCGCGGAGCTGCCGCGGGATCCCGGCCCGGAGAAGCCGCTGCACGTGCTCCTCGCGGTGACCTTGGGCGGGTCTGCCGTCCTGCTCTTCGCCTTGGCCTCCGGCCACCTGCACGGCGCCGCCGCCGTGGTCGGGATCGTGGCCGCGCTGGCCCAGGTGGCCTGCGCCGTGGCCGCCTTCGGCCGCCCCGCGCGGGCGCTGTTCTGGGCCGCCGCCGCTCTCAACGTCGTCGTGGCGCTGTTCTGGCCGGTGGTCGAGGGGCCCGACGGCGTCTCGGTCGGGGCGGCGGTGATCGGGTCCGCCCTCTCCGTGGTGGCCGTGACGGTGGCGGTGGCGCTGGCCGTCCGGCCGGATCTCGGCCGCTCGTGGACCTCGGGGGCGTCGGTCATCGGATCGGTCGTGCCGGTCGCCGTGGCCGCGCTGGCGATCGCCGGGCTGTTCGCCACCTCCCGGGCCGTGGGCCCGCCGCCCGCAGCGTCGGCGGCGGCCTCGACGTCGGGCGGCGGGGCGTCGGGCGGCGGGGCGTCGGCCGCGCTCGCCCTGGCCGGGACGGTCACGGTGCCCGGCGAGAGCTCCAAGACCTTCCAGAGCACGATCGCCGGCAACGACACCGAGAAGTCAGAGCTGGCCAAGTGGGTGCCGCTCAACCCGCACGACCAGGCCGTCCTCACCGTGCAGCTGGCCGAGGCCCGCTCGGCCGCCCTGCGCTACCCGACGGTGGCCTCGGCCAAGGCGGCCGGCATGATCCTGGCCGGCGGCATGGCGCCGGGCGTCGGGGCGCACTACCAGATGATCAGCCCCGCCGGCTTCAAGGGGATCAACCCCGACGGGTCGGTCAACGCGCTCTACCCGGCTTCGTGGATCTACGCCGGCACGGCCAACGACGACCCGGTGGTGGGGATCATGTACGAATCGCTGACCGACCAGGTGCCCTCGGGGTTCATCGGCCCGAACGACCACTGGCACCGCCACTCCAACGTCTGCGTGGAGTTCAAAGGCGGCCAGATCGCGGTGCCCTTCGCGGCGGACCAGAGCATCACGCCCCAACAGTGCGCCGACGTGCACGGCACGTTCATGAAGAAGACGATCTGGATGGTCCACGCCTGGGTGGTGCCGAGCTGGGAAAGCCCTCAGGGCGTCTTCTCCCACGACAACCTGCACGTGTACTGCCCCGGGAACACCGACCTGACCGACGCCGTCGGCTTCTGCACGCGCCAGTCCTGAGCCCGGCTCGCGCCGACCGATCGGCCCGACACGAATGCGAGGCAGGCACCTGAGGACCGTTCGGTGAGCCGCGCGCGGCGCCGCGCCGCCTGGCGGCGTCGGGCCTCCTGGCCGGCCTCGCCCTGGTGGCCTGGGCCGCGCCAGCCGCTGCGCACGCCGCCGTGACGACCTCGTCGCCCGCGCAGGGGTCACACCTGTCCCGGGCCCCCCACGCCGTCACGATCGACTTCGACCAGCCGGTCAGGCCGGACAACGGCGGCCTCGTGGTGCTCGACGCCGTCGGGCAGCCGGTGCAGATCTCCTCGTCGCACCCGGCCCCGGCGACCCTGCAGGCGGCACTGCCGGCGTCCCTCGGGTCCGGGGCCTATGTCGCCGACTACACGGTGACGTCCGTCGACGGCCACGTGGTGAACGGGGGCATCGTGTTCCTGGTCGGCCACGTGAAGGCGGGTGCCGGCTCCCTGGCCGTGCTGGGCGGGCCGCGCACCTCCTCGGCCAACCGGGTGGACGATCTGGGCCAGTTCTTCACCTACGCCGGGGTGCTGGCCGCGACCGGGCTGGCCTTCTTCGTGGCCTTCATCCTCGGGGGCGGGCCCGAGCAGGGCCGACTGCGGCGCTGGGCCTACGGCGCCACGGCGCTCGCGCTGACCGGCCTCCTCGTCACCGGCGCGGCGCAGGCGGACCTCACCGGGGGCGGCCTGGGCGCGCTGGCTCACTGGGACGTCGACCGGCAAGCCTTCGGGGGGAGGTTCGGCCAGCAGTGCGCCGCCCAGCTCGTCGGCCTGGCCGCCTGCCTGGCCTCTTTCCACGTGCGCAGCGTCATGGCCCGCCAGTTCGCCGCTTTCTACGGGCTCCTGGTGGCGGCGGGGGCCTTCGTGCTCTTCGGCCACGCCATCGTGTCCCCGGAGCGCTGGCTGAGCATCCCGGCCGATGCCGTGCACGCGGTGTTCGCGGCCATGTGGGCGGGCAGCCTGGTGGGGCTGGCCGTCGTCCTGCGCCGCCGCACCCGGGCCGCGCGCGAGGCCGGGGACCTCGGACCAGGCGCACCGCCGGTGACACCGGGCGGGTCCCCGGTGGACGCGCGCCCCGCCGGCGGCCCGGCCCTGTCCCTGGGCGGCGGGGCGCCCACGGCGGTGCTCGAGCGTGCCGCGCCGATGGCGGCCGTCGGCAGCCGGAAGACCGCCCCCGCCGGGGCGCCGCTCGGCGACACGGCGCGGGTGGTGGGGCGTTTCTCGACCATGGCCGGGATCTCGTTCGCCGGCATCGTGGTGGCCGGCACGCTGCTGGCGGTGGCCGAGGTGGGCTCGGTGGCCAACCTGTTCGGGACCGGCTACGGCCAGCTGCTCCTGGTCAAGCTGGCGTTGGTCGGTCTGCTGCTCTTGGTGGCCGCCTACAACCGCCTGCTGCTCCTCCCGGGACTGCTGGCCGCGGCCGCCTCCGACCGGCGACCGGTCGTGGCCGCGGGTTGGCGCCGCCTGGTCTCGACGGTGCGCCTCGAGGCGCTGGGCATGGTGGCGGTCCTCGGTGTGACGGCGGTGCTGGCCAACGGCACCCCCAGCAATGGCGCCAGCGCACCCCCGCCCGTCGCGTTCCGCCAGACCCAGGCGTTCGGCGGCGGGCACGTGACGTTGCGGATCAGCCCCAACCAGGCCCTGGTCAACGACTGGACCGTGCAGTTCGCCGACGCCGCCGGGGCGCCGGCGGACCTGGCCGAGAGCGTGTCGCTCTACCTCGTCCTGCCCTCGCAGAACGTGGGGCCCATCGAAGAGGACATGCACAAGGCCGGCACGGGCCGCTTCGTGCTCACCGACAGCCCCAACCCGCCGATCGTGGGGACGTGGCAGGTCGTGCTGCAGGTCCGGGTGTCCGAATTCAGCCAGCCCGACGTCAGCTTCGTCGACGTCGTGCGGTAGCGCCTGCCCGGGCGGCCGGGCAGAGGAGGAGCAGATGATCTGGAGACTCAGTGCCGCGGTCGCGTGCGCCGTGGCCGCGGTGACGCTCGGCGCGCTGCCGGCGGCGGCCCACGTGACGGTGAGCCCGGCGACCCTGGCGCAAGGGACCTCGGACGCCATCCTGACCTTCCGCGTCCCCACCGAGTCGGCCACGGCGGCCACCACGGGGCTGCGGATCCAATTCCCTCGGTCCCATCCGATCGTCGTGGTCAGTCCCGAGGCGGGGTCGGGCTGGCAGGTCGCCGTGGTCAAGACAACGCTGCCCAAGCCGATCACCACCGACGACGGCAGCTTCACCTCCATCACCAGTGAGATCGACTGGTCGGGGGGCACCATTCCCGTGGGCCAATTCGGCGAGTTCAACGTGCTGGCCCAGGGGATCCCCTCGGGAACCTCGGAGCTCGCCTTCAAGGCCATCCAGACCTACAGCGACGGCACGGTGGTCTCGTGGATCGAGGTGCCGTCGAGGTCGGTGCCCCAACCCGCGCACCCGGCACCGATCATCACCCTCACCACCGGCGGTGCCGCCGGTGCGGCCGGCGCGCGCCGGCGCCGGCACGACGACCGCGACAGCTGCCACTGGCGCGGCGACGGTCACGGGCTCGGGCGGCACCGACGCGCTCGCGGTGACCGCGTTGATCCTCGCTGGGGCCGCCGTGCTGCTGGGCCTGCTCGCCGTGTGGCTGGGCCGCCCCCGCTTCGGCGCACCCGAGGGTACGCCGACGCGCGACGACGGGACCCCGTGACGCGTCGCCGCGGCGCCGGTTTCGCCGGCGTCGTGGCCGGCGCGACGCCGGCCATGGGGAAGAGCTGGGGACGGCTACGGCGCGCTTGGGGATGAGACCGAGAAACATGGGGAGAACGTCTGGATTTCGCCCAAAACCATTGACCTTTCGTTGTGCGGAGCGCAACCTGTGTCCAGTTCGGAATCGAGAGTCCGCCGAACCTCAAGCGAACACCGCAAGGTGTGAGCGAGGGAAGCCCGGAGGGGAGCCGCAAGGCGAGCCCGAGGGAAGCCGAGGGAGCGCCGCAAGGCGGGACCGAGGGACGGGAGCGAGCCCCGCGAGGGGAGCGTGACCGGAGCGGGCTGGAGGATCCGGATCGCGGTGGTCCGTGACGCGTCACGGTGGCTTCCCTGGAGCCGCCGGGGCCGGCCCGGGCGGGGGTTGTCCGACACGACCCCGGCCCGGCGCCAGCGGTCCTTCGCAGACGTGGCCCCGAGGAGCACGGGAGGCTTCGGCCGAACGGTTACTCGGGGTTGCGTCGCGTCCGGGGACAGGTCGTGCCGGTGTTCACGTGCGCCGGCACGACCTGCACCGGCGGGGGTCTCAGTCGAGGAAGGACCAGAGGCCGGCCGGGCGCTCGCCGGCGCCGACCTGGCGGTTGAGCTCGTCCTGGACCAACGAGAGGTCGTCAGGGTGCGTCACCCCGACGCAACGGCCCTCGGCGGGCAGCACGGCGAACGGGCACGACGCCAGGGAGCGGCCCACCACCTCGGGCAGCAGGACCTCGGACTCCTCGGAGGCGCCGACAGCCGCGTCCATGGCGTCCACGAGCACGCCGTGGAAGGCGGGGGTGAAGCCCCAGAGGTTCATGGACACCCGGCTGTCGGGCGACAGGGTGGCGGGCTCCTGGCCGTCGCCGGCGACGAACGTGCCCTCGGGCGTCGCCCGGACCTGGCGCCGCTCGTCCACGCCGATGAGGCGGCCGCCGTCACCCACGGTGCAGATGCCCCGGGTGACCGGCGAGAATCCGACGACGGCGTCGGCCAGCCGGTAGCCGACGAGCGCGTTGTCGCCCGGGCGCGTCCGCAGATGGTGGGCCAGCAGGCCGCAGGCGGCGCGGCCGTAGACGTCGTCCGCGTTCCCGACGCCGTAGGGCGCGCCGCTGACGTGCTCTGCGGCGCACAGGACGGCGCTGACCGTCCCCAGCGGCGCCGGCTGGGTGGCGAAGCGCACGTCGACGGCGGCCGGCCACGTGTGCTCGACGTGGTAGCGGATGGCCGGGCCCGTGCCGGGGCCCAGGACCAGGACGATGGTGTCGAACCCGGCCGCCAGGGCGTCGGAGGCCACCAGGTCGATGACGGCCTCGCCCCGCGGCCCGACCGGGGCCAGCGGCTTGCAGCCCCCGTACCGCCGGGCCCGGCCGGCGGCCAGGATCACGAGCGCGAGCGTCGAGCCGTCGGTCGCTGCCACGCCGGTGTTCTCAGGCGTCCCAGCGCAGGACGGCGCTGGCCCAGGTCATGCCGCCCCCGAACCCCGTGAGGAGCAGGGTGTCGCCCCGGGCGATGCGCCCGCTCTCGAGGACGTCGTGCAGCGCCAGGGGGATGGAGGCCGAGGAGGTGTTGCCGTAGCGGTCGATGACCACGGCGGTCCGCTCCTCGGGGATGTGGAGGCGCTGGCAGGCGGCCTGGATGATGCGCAGGTTCGCCTGGTGGGGCACCATCATCGTGACGTCGTCGGGTCCGAGTCCGGCATCGGCCAGAGCGCGCCCGGCCGACTCGACCACGACCCGCACGGCGCGCCGGAAGACCTCCTTGCCGTCCATGAACAAGGTGCCGCCGTGTTCACACTTGAGGAGGTGCTTGAGCGAGCCGTCGGCGTTCATGTTCCAGCTGAGGAGGCTCCCGGGGCCGTCCACCGGCTCGACCACGACGGCGCCGGCGCCGTCGCCCACGATGACGGCGATCTTGCGGTCGTCCATGTCCGTGATGCGCGACAGCGTCTCGGAGCCGATGAGCAGCACCGGCCCTGAGCCCACGGCCACCAGGCCGGCCGCGGTGACCAGCCCGTAGACGAACCCCGAGCAGGCGGCATTGATGTCGAAGGCGCCGCCCTTCATTCCGATGCCGTATTGCACGGTGGGCGCCGTGCCCGGGACGATGCCGTCGGGCGTGGTGGTGGCGAGCACCAGGTTGTCGATCTCCTCGGGGGTCCGCCCGGCGCAACGCAAGGCGGCCTGGCCGGCTTCGATGGCCAGGCCCGAGGTGGTGCCGCCGATGTGGCGCTCGCGGATTCCGGTGCGCTCCACGATCCACTCGTCGCTCGTGTCGATGCGCGCGGCGAAGTCGTCGTTCGTGACGACCTTGTCCGGAACGGCGATGCCCCAGCCTGTGATCCGGATGCCCCTCACGCGGGTGATCCGGCGCGGACGGCGTGGATGCAGACGATCCCCGCGTCCCCGTAGATGATCCCGCCGGTGTTGACGGCCACGCCCAGGCGGGCCCGCGGGACCTGGCGGTCGCCCGCCCGGCCGCGCAGCTGGGTCGCCAGCTCCACGAGCTGGGCCAGCCCGGTCGCACCCAGCGGGTGCCCGCGGCCCACCAGGCCGCCGCTGGGGTTGACCGCCAACCCCGGGGTGTCGATGCCCGTGTCGCCGGCCTCGGTCGCGGGGCCGGCCTCGCCGGGGGCGAAGAAGCCCAGCGACTCGAGGGCGTAGAGCTCCTCGGCCGCCGTGGCGTCGTGCAGCTCCACCAGGTCGGTGTCGTCGGGGCCGAACCCGCAAGCCTCCCAGGCCGCCTCGGCCACCTGGGTCAGCCGGTCGTGGTAGTCGAGCATGCCGTTCCCCGATCGGGCCACCGACCCGATGATACGGGGCGCCGACGCGGGGACCCGTGCCGCCGGACCCGCCAGCACCAGCGCCGCCGCGCCGTCGGTGAACGAGCTGCACATGAGCCGGGTGAGCACGCCCGCCACCTGGGGCGAGGCGAGGACCTCGTCGACCGTGGCGCGCCGCTGGAACTGGGCGAGCGGGTTGCGCGCCGCGTGCTCGAAGGCCTTGGAGGCGGCGGCGGCGATCTGGCGCAACGTGGTCCCCGTCTCGGCCATGAGCCGCCGGGCCCAGGCGCTGTTCAGGCCCATGAGGATGCTGCCGGCCGGGTTCTCGCCCTCCTGGCGACGCTCGTGCAGGTCCTGCCGGTACTCGGCGGGGAGCCCGTCCTCGATCCCGGCGATGGTCCCGGCCCGGTCGCCGGTCCACATCTTCTCGACGCCGAGCGCCAGCACCGGTCGGTCGTGGACGGTGGCCGCCATGGTGGCGAGGTGGAGGGCCGAACTGCCCCCGGCGCAGGAGTTGTCGACGTTGACGATGGCGGCCTCGGTGAGCCCCGCCTTGCGGAGCCAGCTCTGCCCGCGCATGCAGCCCTGGTCGCTCAGCCGGCCCGCCATGGCGTTGCCCACGATGACCAGCCCGAGCTCCTCGGGGAGCACGGCGGCGTCGTCGAGCGCCAGGCGCACCGCCTCGACGGCCATGCTCTCGGGCGCCAGGTCCCGTCGGCTCAGGTCGGACATGGCCGCACCGAGCACGGCCACGTCGGTGGCGCCCCCGCCACCAGGCCCGGCTTCGCCCGCGGCGCTCATGCCCGCGACCCGGCCAGGACCGGACGGTCCGCCGCCACGAAGGCCGACCGGAGGAGGGCGAACTGCTCCAGGGCGGGCGAGCCCGCCACCATGACCACGATGTGGCGCGCCCCGGCCTCCGCATAGCCCCGCAGCGAGGCGGCGCACGCGGCGGGCGTCCCCGCGACCAGGTGGCGCCGGAACGCCTTGGGCGGAAGGCGGTAGAGCTCCGAGAGCCACGCCGCGCCCCGCGCGGGTGCGTCGTCGTCCCCCAGGCGGGCGAACACCACGACGGCTTGTTCCACGGTGCCCGGGTCGCGCCCGGCGGCCTCGGTCTCGAGGCGCAGCGCCGCCAGTCCGTCGGCGTACTCCTCGGGGGTCACGAACAACGGGACCCAACCGTCGCCCACCCGGGCCGCCCGCCGGCGCGCCGCCGGGCTGGCGCCGCCGAACCACAGCGGGACCCGGGCCGAGCGGGGTTGCTGGGCGTAGTCACCCCGGTCCCCCCAGGCGGCGCGCAGGCGTGAGACCCCTTCGTCGAGCAGGGCGCCCCGTCGAGCGAAGTCGGCGCCGGCCCGACGGTACTCGGCCTCGTGGCTGCCCACGCCGAGGCCCAGGACGAACCGCCCGCCGCTCAGGAGCTGGAGCGCCGTGGCCTGTTTGGCCACCGCGTCCGCCGTTCGCAATGGAAGTTGCAATATGCAGGTGCCCAACGTGGCGCGCGTGGTGGCCGCCGCGGCGACGGCCAGCGTGGTCAGGGGCTCGGCGATGGGGTGGGGCCAGAAGAGGTGGTCGACCGCCCACAGCGAGTCGGCCCCGGCGGCCTCGGCCCGCCGACAGAGCTCGGCGAGCGCGCCGGCCCCTCCGGTGCCACCAGTGTTCTCACCGTTGGTACTACCGGTGTCGGACGATCGTTCTCCCTGCATGGAGGCGGGAAGGATGAACCCGAGCGACGGGTGGTGCGATCCGCTTCCTACCGGGGTCACACCGACATAGTAGGCGGACGACGGCGGGTTGCCTACCCATCGCGACGGGAAACGGCACCGGTGGCCCCGCCCGGCTCCCCGAGGACGGCGACGCTGCAGCGGGCATCGCCGATGGCACGGCCCTCGTCGTCGGTCAGGGCGATGTGCCACACCTGGATCGTGCGCCCGACCCGGATCGGGGTGGCCACGGCCGTGAGGTGGCCGTCGCGCACGGAACGGAGGTGGCTGCAGTTGAGCTCCACCCCGACGACGTTGCGCCCCGGGCCCGCCGCCAGGGAGGCGCCGAGGCTGGCGGCCGACTCGGCCAGGAGGGCGGAGACGCCACCGTGGAGGAGCCCGTAGGGCTGGTGCACGCGCCAGTCGACGGGAAGTCGCAGCACCGCCCGCTCCGGTCCCATTTCGAGGATCTCGACGTCGAGCAGGTCGTGGATGCTCGGGCGCGCGCCGGCGAGGGGAGCCGCGGGGGCGTCGGGCGGTCGTGGAGGCGTGGTCACCCGCCGCAGGTTAACGGGGCACCGTTAACCTGACCGCGTGTCCGACCCGGTCGACCTGCGTAGCGACACCGTCACCCGGCCGACGCCGGCCATGCGCCGTGCCATGGCAGAGGCCGAGGTGGGCGACGACGAGTACCGGGAGGACCCGACGGTCCGCGCGCTCGAAGAGACGTTTGCCGATCTCGTGGGCAAGCCGGCCTCCCTCTTCGTCGCCTCGGGGATCATGGCCAACCAGGTGGCCCTGCGTGTCCTCACCTCGCCCGGCGACGTCGTCGTCGCGGGCCGGCGCCAGCACGTGGTGGCGCACGAGTACGGCGCTTCCGCGCTCAACGCGGGCGTCCAATTCGTCGAGCTCGACGACGCCGACGGCATGCTGCGCGCCGACGACGTGCGGCGGGCCCGGCAGGCAGCCGCCCACCACCACCCTGCGGTGGGGCTGGTCAGCATCGAGAACACCCACATGGCCGCCGCGGGCGCGGTGTGGTCGACGGAGCGGATGCAGGCGCTCGTGGAGGCGGCCGGGCCGGTGCCCGTCCACCTCGACGGCGCCCGACTCTTCCACGCCGAGGTGGCCACGGGCATCCCCGTGGCGCAGTGGGCCTCGCAGGTGACCACGGTGTCCTGCTGCCTCTCCAAGGGACTGTGCGCACCGGCCGGATCGCTGCTCGCGGGTGACGAGGGCGTGATCGAGGCGGCTCGGCTGGCGCGCAAGCGCCTCGGAGGTGGCCTGCACCAGTCCGGAGTGCTCGCCGCGCCTGGGTTGGTCGCGCTGCGCGACATGCGAGCGCGTCTGGTCGAGGACCATGCGCGGGCGTCACGGTTGGCGGAGGCGGTGGCGGAGCGGTGGCCCGAGTGCGGCCTCGATCCGGCCACGGTTCGCACCAACATCGTGACCTTCCATCACTCCGATCCGGTCAAGCTCGTGGCCCATCTCGACGACCACCGCGTGCTGGCACATGCGATCGCACCGGACGCGGTGCGTTTCGTCACGCACCACGACGTCGACGATGCCGGCATCGCCCGCGCCGTCGCCGCGCTGGCCGAGGCACCGGGGAGTGGCGGCCGATGAAGGTGCGCATCGGCATCAGCGGCGGTGGCGAGAGCCTCGGTCCCGACGCCACCGTCACGCTGGCACAGGCGGTGGCCGAGACCGGCTTCGACTCGCTGTGGCTGCCCGAGGTGCTGACTCGTCCCGGTCCCGACCCCCTTGTGGGCCTGGCCTGGATCTCGGGCGCGTGCCCGGGGCTCAAGATCGGGACCACCATGCTGCTGCCCGGCCGGAACCTGGTCCGGCTGGCCAAGGCGGTGGGCACCCTCGACCTGCTCTCCGGCGGACGTTTCCTGCTCACGTGCGTGCCCGGCCTGGCCATGGGCGCCGAGCAGAGCGCCGTGGGCGTCGCCGCCGACCGGCGCGCCCAGCTGATGGAGGACGCGCTGCCGGTGCTGCGCCGACTCTGGGCCGGGGAGGTGGTGAGCCACGACGGCCCCGCCGGGACCTTCGAGGAGGTATCGGTCTCGCCGCGCCCGGTACAGGACCCCTTCGACGTGTGGCTCGGTGGCAACGTCCCCGCCGCGTTGGAGCGCTGCGGCCGCCTGGCGGACGGGTGGATCCCCGCCTTCTGCACCCCCGACGAGGCCGCGGAGGGCAAGGTGGTCATCGACCGGGTGGCGGCGGCGCACGGGCGTGCGATCAGCCCCGAACACTTCGGTGTGAGTCTGGCGTACGCGCCGTCCGGCACCGACCTGGCGGCGCTGGCTTCGTCTCCGTTGGCCCGGCGGGCGCGCGGCAACCCGCTCGAGGACATCGTCCCGGTCGGACGCGACGGCCTGCGCTCGATGCTCGAACGTTTCTGCGAGGTCGGGTTCTCCAAGTTCATCGTGCGCCCCGTGGCGCCGCCACGAGAGTGGCAGGCCGAGTTGGATGCGCTGGCCGTCGCCGTGGGGGACCTGCAGACCTGAGCGAGGCGCGCCCGCCCGGCACGTCATGCCCCTACGCTGCTGCTCATGCCCGAACGACCCCTCACCCTCATGGCGGTCCACGCCCATCCCGACGACGAGGCGATCGGGACGGGCGGGATCCTGGCCCGCTACGCCGCCGAGGGGGTGCGCACCGTTCTCGTCACGTGCACCAACGGCGAGCTCGGTGACGGACCCGGCGGACTCAAGCCGGACGAGCCGGAGCACGACACCGGCGCGGTGGTGCCGGTGCGCCGGCGCGAGCTCGAAGCCAGCTGCGAGGTCCTCGGCGTCACGCACCTCGAGCTGTTGGGGTACCACGACTCGGGCATGGAGGGCTGGCCGCACAACGACGCGCCGGGTTCGTTCTGGCGGACCCCGGTCGCCCAGGCCGCGGCGCGACTGGCAGACCTGATGCGTCGCTACGAGCCCCAGGTCGTGGTCACATACGACGAGAACGGCTTCTACGGGCACCCCGACCACATCCAGGCCAACCGGGTGACCCTGGCGGCCATTGAAGCGTGCGGGATCCCGTCGAAGCTCTACTACACGGCCGTGGCACGCTCGAGGATGCGCGGGTTCCGCGACATGATGGTCGAGGCGGGGATGGACGTGGGCGACGTGGAGGACCTGCCCGACGTGGGGACCCCCGACGAGCTCGTGACCACGACGGTGGACGTGAGCGCGGTGGCCGGGCGTAAGTACGCCTCGCTGGCGGCGCACGCCAGCCAGAGCGACAACATCTTCTTCTTGCAGATGGGCGAGGAGATGTTCGCACAGGTCATGGGCGCGGAGAGCTTCGTGCGCGTCCAGGACACGACCGACGCTCCCGTGCCCGAGGACGACCTCTTCGCGGGACTGCGCTGATCCCCGGGGGCTGCGCCGCCTGTCACGACGGCGCAGCCCATGCCGGGGCCCGCGAATCAGGTCATCAGTAGCGGTAGTGGTCGGGCTTGTAGGGCCCCTCGACCGGGACACCGATGTAGTCGGCCTGCTCCTGGCTGAGGGTGGTCAACTTCACACCCAGCGCGTCGAGATGCAACCGCGCCACCTTCTCGTCGAGGTGTTTGGGCAGGACGTAGACATCGTTCACGTACTGCCCGGTCTGTGTGAACAGCTCGAGCTGCGCCATCACCTGATTGGTGAACGAGTTGGACATGACGAAGCTCGGGTGCCCCGTGGCATTGCCGAGGTTCAGCAGCCGGCCCTCGGAGAGGACGATGATGGCGTGTCCGTCCGGGAAGACCCACTTGTCGACCTGAGGCTTGATGTTCACGCGCTCGACGCCGGGAAGCTTGGCCAATCCGGCCATGTCGATCTCGTTGTCGAAGTGGCCGATGTTGCCCACGATGGCCAGGTGTTTCATGGCTGCCATGTGCTCGGCCTGGATGATGTCCTTGTTGCCCGTCGTCGTGATGATGATGTCGGCCTCGGGCAGGACGTCCTCGAGGGTGGTGACGCGGAAGCCTTCCATGGCGGCCTGCAGCGCACAGATGGGGTCGATCTCGGTCACAACGACTCGCGCCCCCTGGCCGGCCAGCGACTGCGCGCAGCCCTTGCCAACGTCGCCGTAGCCGCACACTACGGCCACCTTGCCCCCGATGAGGACGTCGGTGGCGCGGTTGATCCCGTCGACCAAGGAGTGGCGGCAGCCGTACTTGTTGTCGAACTTCGACTTGGTGACCGAGTCGTTGACGTTGATGGCGGGGAAGAGGAGCTCGCCGCGCTTGGCCATGTCAGCCAGTCGGTGCACGCCCGTCGTGGTCTCCTCCGTCACCCCCTTGATCGCGTTGGCGATCGACGTCCAGCGGCCGGCGTCCCCCGAAAGGCTTCGGCCCAGCAGGGCCAGCACGACGGCGAACTCCTCGGACTCCGCCGTGGAGGGGTCCGGCACCGTCCCGGCCTTCTCGAACTCGACGCCCTTGTGCACGAGCATCGTGGCGTCGCCACCGTCGTCGAGGATCATGTTGGGGCCGCCCTCACCGGGCCACACCAGCGCCTGCTCGGTACACCACCAGTACTCCTCGAGGGTCTCGCCCTTCCAGGCGAAGACGGGCACGCCCTTCGGATCTTCGGCCGTGCCACGGGGGCCGACGACGGTGGCGGCTGCCGCGTGGTCCTGGGTCGAGAAGATGTTGCAGCTGGCCCAGCGCACCCGGGCGCCGAGCGCCACGAGCGTCTCAATCAGCACGGCGGTCTGGACCGTCATGTGCAGCGAGCCGGTGATGCGGGCACCGGCCAGCGGCTGGCTGGACGCGTACTCGGCGCGCATGGCCATGAGGCCGGGCATCTCGTGCTCGGCCAGCTCGATCTCCTTGCGGCCGAACGCAGCCTGCGAGAGATCAGCGACCTTGTAGTCGACGGGTGCGGACATGTGTGCTCCTTCCATCGTTCGGACGTGCGCGGGCGCGCACATCCACGGTGGGCCGGACGGCTGAAGCGCAACGCACGGCTCCGACCTCTGTCGGAGGCCTCGTACCCGGGTGCAATGATACGTCGTGGTTCACGGACGAGGCACGCATCGGGGTGTGCTGGGGCATAGTTGGGGCGTGGGGAACGACACGTACTACGACATCCTCGGCGTGTCCCGGTCGGCATCACAAGAAGAGATCAAGTCGAAGTACCGCTCGCTGATCCGGCGGGTCCACCCCGATCTCGACGTCCCTCCTGCCCTGTTCCGCCAGGTCCAAGAGGCCTACGAGGTGCTCTGCGATCCGGGCGACCGCGCCGCGTACGATCGCCTGCTCGACGACGGCAATGCGGGTGTCACCCCGGGCGGACCGGGCCGTGGAGCCAGGGGCCCGGTCCGGCCGTCGGGCGGCGGGGCTGATCCGGGCGGGCGGCGCGACGACGGTCGGTCCGCCCGGTCGAGACGGGCGCAGCGGCCCGCCGGACCGTACCGCCCGAAAGGGCAACCGGGCCGGCTCGGGCTCGACTTGCCACCAAGCGAGCACACGGCGGGCGCGGTGGCGACCGTCGGCCTGGTGCTCGTGGTGGGCGGGTTGGCACTCGACACACTCGGATGGGCCCTGCTGGTCCTGGGATGCGCCGTCCTTTCGCTTGCCGCCGTCGGATGGCTGGGCGGACGCGGGAGGAGGGGGCGTGAGGCGTACCAGCGAGTCGGTATGGCAGCCGTCGACTCCATGAGCGGGCGACAGTTCGAGGTCCTCCTCGAGCACTTCTTCGCGCTGAAGGGCTACCGGGTGGCGCGCCTGGCGAGTCGTCGCCGGATCGGGGCCGACATGTTCGTTGACGACTCTCGCGGCCGAACCGTCGTGCAGATCAAGCGCTGGAGCGCGGTAGTCGATCACGATGCCGTGCAGCAGGCAGTCGTCGCCCGGGCCCGTTACGGCGTCGAGCGAGCGATGCTGGTGACGTCTTCGAGCTACTCTCCCCAAGCGGTGTCCGTGGCCAAGTCAAACGGCGTGACGCTGTGGAACCGGGCGATGCTGGCGGAGCAGCTCGCGGCCTTCCCGGGCATTCCACCCCGCTCCGCCCTCTTGCGATTCACGGCGGACCTCCGGGCTGGCTCTCGGATCTGCCTGGGACTCTTGGCTGTTCTCGTCATCAACCTCGGTGCAGTGGTCGCGCACGCACGAAAGCGAGACCACGATGCGCGTCGAGAGCTCTGACGCCCATGGTGTCCACCACGAGGACTCCTCTGTCGAGGGCATGCTGCGAACGTCAAGCGAGGTCCGAGAAGTTGGGCCAGAGGTCGAGATCGAGGTCGGGGCACGACCCCGCGAGTGCGCGCACGTCGCCTTCGTAGAGCTCGACCAGTCGCCGCCGGACGTCCTCGTCGAGCTCGAGGCTGCGGGCGGTCGCGTTCACGGGCGTGGCAACGGCCTCGTGGGTGAACGGCTCCAGGCCGAGGAACCCGAGCGTGCGCGCCAGTTCCCGGTCCGGATCGGCGACACAGGACTCGTACTGGAGGACGAGAATCTGATCGGCGGCGAAGTGCTCTCGCCATCGCCCCAGGGCTGCGTGGTAGAGACCCCGGTTCACGGCATCCCCGAACGTGTCCACGTCGAGCCGGCCCCGATCACGGCGGTGGTGCGCCAGCCCCGAGCGGAACCGCTCGACCGGGTCTCGCACCAAGACAAGGAGCCGGACCTGCGGTGCGGCACGGGCGAGGAGCGGCGGCACCCAGGGTAGGTGGAGGTAGTCGGGAGTCCACTCACCGGTCATGTGACCGGGTGGGTGTGGGAACCAGGCCTCGTACCGTGCGCACTCGTGCGGCCCGAACGGGACGGTGGCGAACCGGCCGAAGAAGTGGCGCTCCTTGTGGATGTCGTCCCGCACGTACACACGTGGATGGGCACAGATCACGTCGTACCACCACGTGGTCCCCGCCTTCTGCGCCCCGATGCCCACGAAGTCGGGTCTCCCGGGTTCCTCGCCCTCCCGCAGCGGAGGCGGTGTGGGGTCGAACCCGTCCTCCCAGGGGGCGTACCGCCCCAGTGCGTGCAGGATCGCCCGCCGGGTCGGCGCGGGGAGCTTGGCGAAGACCGGCACGGTAACCCGGCGCAGGCCGGCGGCCGGGACCTCAGGCACGCGGAAGGCCGCCGGCTTCGGCGCCGACGTCCGCCATCGAGAGCGACCGCATGCCGTCGGTCGCCGCCAGCCGGTCGAACTCGTCGAGCACCGCCTCGAGCACGGCGACGTTCTCCGGTCGGTGCTGGGAGAAGTTGTGCGGGTGCCACCACAAGTGGAAGAGCCGGCCACTCCGGGCCGCGTGACGCAGCCCCGAGTGCAGGCGGGCCCTGCGCAGCCGTTCCAACCAAGCGCGCGACGGGTCGTACGGCCTGAGGAAGGCGCTGGCGGGCACGTCGCAGAGTCCCGAGGGACGGAGGACGTCACCCCACGCCGTCGTGGGGGGCGGTGATACGCCGGCGTACGTGTCGGCCAGCCGGGCGGCGCGCCGGATGATGTTCCGTCCTCCACTGGGCCGTGCCTGATGCGCCCACGTCCGTTGTGGGCTCCGGACGCAGCGGAATCCCATGTCGCGGACGGCCCCGGCGTACCGCGGGTTCCACTGGTTCCGGGGCATCACCAGGCTGGTCAACTCCAGACCCTTGTGCCGCGCGATGGCGTGCGCGGCAGCCAGGTCGGCCCGGAAGGTCGCCTCGTCCTGGCCGGGCTCGAGGCAGTAGTAGTGGGAGAAGGTGTGCGACCCGACCTCCTGACCGGCGCTCGCGGCGATGCGCTCCACGAGGGAGCCCGCCAGGTGCTCGGGATCGTGCTCCTCGTCGGGGCCGACGTGCTCCGAATAGGGATCGAGCTCGTGGCGGCTGTACGACGGTCGTAGCGCTGGACGGTGCGCCGCGAGCTCATCGAGCGTCGACGCGAAAAGGAACCCGACGGTGGCCCACGTCGCACGGATACCGCGCGCCGTGAACAATGCCAGCAGGTCGTCGACCGCCCGCCGGGCCTCGACGAGGCGCCCGTAGGCGGCGTCGTCCCGCCGGACATGGTCCCGCAGGCCCCAGTGCAGCTCGAAGTCGAGCGAGATGACCAGCGCGCCGGGCCGGTCGGGCATGCTCACCGCTCCCTCTTCGTCACCGGTCCACCCCTGCGCCGTCGCCCGTCCCCGCCGTCGGGCCCGAAGGTAGGGACGGCACCATCCCCGTCGGCGCCGATGGTAGTGGACGTGCGCGTCTCAGCGGATCCCCCGGCTCCATCGGCGCGCCAGGTAGCCCCAGAGCGTCGGGTGGTAGTACAGCCGTGATCCCGGGGCCATCCCCGTCGGCACCGGCCCCGGCGCGGTTCCGGCCAGGATGGCGTCCAGCTGCACCGCCAGCAGGGGGAGTCCGTGCGCGAGGTGCAGGTCGGGATAGGTGGCGATGGTGTCCTCGGCCGTCGTCCCGAACGTCGTCTGCGCCAGGATCCCGCCGGTGTCGATGCCCGGGTCGACCAAGTGCACCGTGGTGCCGACCCACTCCGGGTGGCCGTCGGCGAACGCCCAGTAGCCGCCGTGCACTCCCCGGTAGCGTGGGGTGATGCCGGCGTGCACGTTGAGCACAGGGCAAGGCACTGAGCCCAACACCCGATCGGAGACGATGCGCGTCCCGTGCACGACCACCGCGACGGGGTGCAAGGAGGCCAGGAGCGCGAGGGTCTCGTCGTCGTTCACGGAGCGCACCGGGCGGAACGGCACGCGGGGCGCGGGATCGAGCGACGCCTCCTCCAAGATGGCGGCGCGACGACGCGACCCTCGCCATCGGAGCACGGGCTGCAGCAGTGCGACGAAAAGCACCTGACCGCCGGCGGCCAGCCAGCCGACCCGGCGGGCCCGGCGCCGTGCCAGGTACAGGCGCGACGCTGGATCCTCCCTGATCGCGACGAGCTCGGGTACCCGTGAGACGAGGAAGTTGGCCACGATGTCCGAGCTCTCCCCGGGTCCGGCCAGGAGGACAACTGGGCCACGGCGGGTTGCCGCGCCCCGGGCGCCCGCGGCCGTAGGCCCGCCGGCAGGACGACCGGTCACGTCGAAGTACGGAACCACGCGACGGTGGCTCGCAGACCCTCCTCGAGCGGCGTGGGCTCCACATGGGGGAAGAGAGACACCAAGCGTGTGTTGTCGGCCTGGGAGTCGCGGATGTCGCCGACTCGCGGCGCGGTGTGCTCGCAGGGGAGGGTGAGGCCCAGGATCTTCTCCAGGGTGCTGATGACGTCGAGCAGCGACACGCGCGATCCGTAGGCCAAGTTGACCGGTTCCGAGGCCGTGACGCCCCGCCGGACAGCGTCGGCGAGCACGGAGACAACCGTGCCCACGAAGGTGAAGTCCCGGGTCTGAGTGCCGTCCCCGTGGACGGGCAGCGGTCGCCCCGCCAGGGCGCACGAGACGAAGCTGGGCACGACGGCGGCGTAGGCGTGGCCGGCCGACTGCAGCGGCCCGAACACGTTGAAGAACCGCAGCGCGAGCACCCCGAGCCCAAACGAGCGCCCGTAGGCCAGGGTGTAGGACTCGGCAGCCAGCTTGCTCGCGGCATAGGGGCTCACCGGCATGGGGACCATGTCCTCGCGCTTGGGTAGCGAGGGGTTGGCGCCGTAGACCGAGGAGGACGAGGCCACGATCACGTGGGGCACGGCATGTCGCCGCGCCGCCTCGAGCACCATCATGGTGCCGGTCGCGTTGGCCCGGTGGGTGGCCATGGGATCCGAGAGGGATCGCGGCACCGACGGCCGGGCGGCCAGGTGGACGACGGCCCCGGCTCCCTCGACGGCGAGGTCGATGTCCTCTTCCCGCAGGATCGAGCCCTCCTGGAGCTCGACCGAGGGCGCCCCCGCCAGGTTCTGTCGTGATCCCGTCGAGAGGTCGTCGAGCGCCACGATACGTTCGACGTCACCTGAGTGGTCGAGCAGCCGGCAGAGGTTGGCCCCGATGAAACCGGCTCCGCCGGTGACCACAACCTTCACGTCCGGTGGCCGAGCGTCACAACGACTCGACCCGCGGCCCTCGGATCCGGTTGCGGGTGTCGAGTACGTACCGGGCATGTTCCCGGATCAACTCGTAGTCAAAGGAGTCGTGGTCGCAGACGATCAGCACGGCGTCAGCCAGGCTCACCTCCTGCTCGGTCAGTTCGACCAGGGGGAGGTCGACCCCGCCGACGGCCACGTGCGGGTCGACGACACGGAGATCGGCACCGAGAGACCGCAAGCTCTGGGCGATCACCATGCCCGGCGACTCGCGAATGTCTCCCGTGTTCCGCTTGTAGGCCAGCCCGAGGAGGAGGACCCTCGATCCCTTCACTGCCCGATGGTCCCTGTTCAGCGCCATAGTGAGCCGGGAGACCACGTAGTCGGGCATGCGGGCGTTGATGTCGTTGGCCAGCTCGACGAACCGGAACGGTTGCCCGACACTGCGGCGCACCTCCCACGACAGGTAGCTCGGGTCGATGGGCAGGCAATGGCCACCCACGCCGGGGCCAGGGGTGAAGCGGAGGTAGCCGAACGGCTTCGTCGACGCGGCGTCGATGGCCTCCCACACGTCGACGCCCATGGCATCGGCGAACATAGCCAGCTCGTTGATCAGCGCGATGTTCACATGACGGAACGTGTTCTCGAGGAGCTTGGTGAGCTCGGCCTCCCTCGTCCCTGACACGGCCACCGTGTGGTCGACCAGCAGGTCGTAGAAGCGCTGCACCGCCGACAGCGACGCGGTATCGATCCCCGAGACCACCTTGGGCGTATTGACCAGGTGCCAGACCGCATTACCCGGGTCGATACGCTCGGGGCTGTAGCCGAGGTGGAAGTCGCGTCCGGCCACCAATCCGGCCCCCTCCTCGAGGATGCCGGCCACCAGGTCCTCCGTGGTGCCCGGGTAGGTCGTCGACTCCAGGATCACCGTGGCGCCCGGACCAAGCGACGCCGCCAACATGCGAGCGGCTTCGACGACGTGCGAGAGGTTCGGCGCACCGTCGGTGAGGGGTGTCGGCACGTCGATCACGCCGTAGTCGAAGCCCCTCGTCCGGGCCGGGTCGTCCGTCGGCTCATAGCGCCCGCTGGCGAGCGCCCTCGCCACCACTTCGCCCGGCACGTCCTCGACGTGCGACTCTCCAGAGGCCAAGCCCTTGACGCGGGATACATCGAGGTCGAAGCCGACGACGTCGAACCCCACATCCACGGCTCGCATGGCCAGGGGGAGGCCGACGTAACCCTGGCCGACCACCACGAGGCGGCCGGGGCTCGCACTGCTCATCAGGTGCCTGCCGGTTCCGGTCTGAAGTCGGTGCTCTCGTGCCGGCGGTGGACGCCGTGGTGTTCGACGTGCTCGCTGCCGTTGGCAGCCTGCGCCTTGTCCGCCTTTGAGGAACGCGTGACGTCGCTGGATGCTTCGGCGATCAGGAAGAGGATCTCGCGCACCTTCTCGGCGTCCCCACGCCGCGTCGCGTCTGCGAGCTGACCCAGGCACTTGTCGAACAAGGCCGTCGGGGCGGTGACCGGGATCAGACGTGCGATGGAGGGGTGCTCGGTGTCGAGGACCTCCTCATCGAGCTCACGTAGGTCTTCCTTGAGCTTCTCGCCCGGCCGCATTCCAATGATCTTGATCGGGATGTCGACATCGACACGGCCTCCCGACAGTTGGATCATGCGCTGTGCCAGGTCGATGATGGGCACGGGAGCACCCATCTCGAGCATGAAGATGTCACGGCCTTTCGAAAGCAGAGAGGCTTGGAGCACGAGCTGCACCGCCTCTTTGACGCTCATGAAGAACCTCGTCATGCGGGGGTCGGTGACGGTCACGGGCCCGCCGGACTCGATCTGGCGGGCGAAGGTTGGGATCACGCTGCCGCGACTTCCGAGCACGTTCCCGAACCGGACCGCGCAGTAGGCGCCGTTGACCGGGGAGCGGCGGAGGATCACCTGCTCGGCCACCCGCTTTGTGGCGCCCATCACACTCGAGGGCATCACGGCCTTGTCGGACGAGATCAACAAGAAACGGCTCACCCCGGTAGCGACGCAGGCGTCGATGACGTTGACTGTCCCGAAGACGTTGGTCCGTGCTGCCTCAACGGGGTGGTCCTCGAGTACGGGGACGTGTTTGTGCGCTGCTGCGTGGAGCACCATATCGGGCTGATAGCGCTCAAAGACTCGGAACAGCGTTTCCCGGTCGTTGATGTCGACCAGAGCCTGATGGCACGGGCCCTCGAGGAGCGACATCGTGTCGTGCAGGTGTGTCTCGTCGTGGTCGAGGAGTACGAGCATCGACGGATCGAAGCCGGCAACCTGACGGCAGACCTCGGACCCGATGGAGCCCCCAGCCCCGGTCACGAGGACGCGGTGCCCCTGAAGGGACCGGCGCACCCCTTCGAGGTCGGACGCCACCGGAGTCCGACCCAAGAGGTCCTCGATGCTCGGTTCGCGCGCCCGGCGAATGGCGAACATGCCGGTCGGGCCCTGCGCCACGTCGTGCATGGTCGGAAGGACCTTCATGGTCATCCCGGCTGACTCGGCGACCTTCAGCACTTCGCCGATCATCTCCGGAGAGGCCTTCGAGATGGCGAGGAGCACCTCTTGAAGCTGGTACCTGCTGGCAGCGGCCGGGATGTCCCGGATGCTGCCGATCACGGGGACGCCCACGAGGGACTTGCCATGCACCGAGATGTCGTCGTCGAAGACAGCCACCGGGATGAGCCCGGCGTCGGGGTGGCGGAGCATTTCGCGAACAGCCGACGCCGCAGCGGCTCGGCTGCCCACGATTGCTACGCGCAGACCGCTGCCGCGTGAACCGCGTTGCCAGGCAAAGATCCGGGAGTGGAACCGGATGAGGCTCATCCCGCCAGTGGCGAGAATGAGCCCGAAGATCACGACCTCGGGATGCATCAGGGAGTACCCACCGATGCGGATCAGCGGGTAGACGATGGCGAGGACCAGGCCGATGGTGGCGGCCGAGAAGATCATCTGGCGTGCCTCTTCGAGCCCGGCGTGCTGCCACATGCGCCCGTACAGGCCCCAGGCCCGGTTGCTCGCCAGCGTCACAACCACGACGAACAACACGAACAGCGTGAAGTGCAATCCGTATGCGGTGGGGGCAACGTGACGCCAGTAGAAGACCTCCGAGGCGCTGTACGCCGCGATCACGCACAGCGCATCGAGCAGCATGAACAGGAGACGGGCCCGCACCCTGCTGGCGAGTACGGGTATCTGCCGCCTGAGTCCGTCGGGCTGGATCTCGCGCCCGCTCGTCGCGGCGGCCGACACGGTGCCTTCGTTCGGGGAGGCGGATTCAGTCACGCTGATGCGCCCCCCATGACTCGGGAGCGCGGCCCGACAACCTCGTCCAGAAACATGCCTCACCTTCCCCCATGATCCCGACGAATCTCCCCCAACCGACATTGATACCGACCGCCGTTCCGCCCATCACCCTGTGGCCCGACCGCGGCTTACTGCGTCAAAATCGTACTCCTACGTCCGAGGCGTTGCACCCCGACTCCATCTACATACCCGACCAGGCGGACGACGAACGCAAGAGGGGCCTCGGCGTCGGCGGGGCAGGTCTTGCTGCTTCTCGGATCCCGCCCGGGGTGCCGTCCGCGCCACCCGGCTTCGCTTGGGCGTGAGGGTGGACGACGCACGAGCTGGCTCAAGACGGGTCACGTTTGAGGAGGTGACGTGCGGGTCATTGTGGTGGGGGGACGTGATGGCCACCGTTGTGGGGGAGTTGGGATGCTTCGGTACGACCGGCTCTAGAGCGGGCCGGACTGAGATGGGACCATGTGGGGTGTACTGCGTGCAGGGGTCTGCCCTGGGGGATCATCCCGGTGCAACTCCCATGTACTCAGGGCTGCTGCCTCCGGCGAGGCGTTGGCGGACTATCGTGAGGGGTTCGTGCGAAGCCCGGAGGGCTATTTCACGGGCGGGAGAGTGAGCGATGCGGGTAGCTGACTACTGGAGTGCGCTCGTCCGAGGGTGGTGGCTCATCGTCATCTTCGCCTTGGGCGGCTTGGCCGTCGGCCTACTCCTTCCAACGAACAAGGCGGCGGGGCGGGTCGTCTCCTATCAATCGACGTCTGCCCTGGGTTCAGCTCCGACGTCGACGAATCCGAGCCAGAACAACCTGTTGAGCGGTGGCATCACGCCGGACCAGATTCTGTACTACGCCGGCAGCGACCAGGTCATGCAGCAGGCCAGCAGGCTCTCGGGACTCAACGAACCCATGTGGCAGATGCGAAGCCAGGTCTCCTTCATCGGTCCACCGTCCACGACGAGCGGGAACTCGGGGGCGCCGAACAGCGGGAATCCAGGTGTCATCGACGTGCAGGTGCAGGCGGCGACCCCTCAGACGGCGGTCACCGTCAACCAGGCATTCGACCAGGCCTTGACGATGGCGATCTCCCAGGCGGCCCAGGATTCGCTGAATCACTCAAAGATCCAGACCGAACTCACGCTCGCCGAGGTCCAGGGGGAGATTGCCAGCGGCAACCTCCCGCCAGGCCTGACCGCGCAGGCGCTCCAAGTTCAGGTGAACGCCCTGCAGCAGTATCTGGCGCAGCTCGTCGTGACCTTGCCCGACGCGGGTGTGCAGATGGTCCGCTCACCGGACCTCTCCACAACGGTCGCGATCGTGTCGGGGAACCCTCCGGTCAACAACCGCTCGGTGCGGGCCGCCGGCGGCCTCGGGGTGGGCGTCGTTCTCGGTGTCCTGGCCGCACTGGCACTCTGGATGCTGGACCGGCGCCTCAAGACGACTTCGCGCGCCGAGTCGGCGTTCGGCTACCCGGTCATTGCCGAGATCCCGGCAGATTCGACCGACTCTACCGAGCCCTACCGGATGCTCTGGCTCTCGGTCTTCCGTGAGCCGCTCCCGCTCCCACCGGCGAGCGAGAGCGATCGGTGGTACGAGGACGACAGCCCAGTGCTCGAAGCGGGCGTCGGAGCCCACGGGAGTGGGTCGTCATGAGTTCTCCCGTTCCACCGTCGGCGGGCGTGGGGGCGGCGGCGGGCACCGGCCGGCGTGTCCTCATGGTGACGTCGCCGGGAATCGAACCGACGCTTTCGGAGGTGGCGACGAACCTGGCCACGGTCTGCGCCGAGACCGGGCAGCAGGTCGCCATCGTGACCACGGCCGGACTCGCCTCTCCGGTGGAGGCGGGGGTGGAGGCGGAGGCAGAGGCGGTGAAGGTCCAGACTACGGGACCGCTGTGGTGGAGGAATTGGCCCGGGCAGCCCGGCGAAGTCGCGACGTCCCTCGAGGAGGAGCGCGTCCGCATGGTTTGGGGTCCGCTGGATCCTTCCGACCTGGAGAGCCTCCTCGGAGACACCGGGATCCCCGGTGTGTACCGGCTGGATCTGCGCTACTTCGTGGCGAACCCGGCCCAGGTGGTCGTCCGGATGCCCGACGTACTGGCCGCACTTCGTGAGGTCGTCGATGTTGTGATCCTCGAGGTTCCGTCGTTCACCTCGGTGCACCATGGGGAAGGCCTGGCTCCGCTCACCGACGTGGTGCTCGTGGTCGCCGAGCGCGAGACGACCACGGTGGAGCAGGTACGGCGGACCAGTGCGACGCTGCGCAAGTTGGGGGCTCCCGTGGTCGGCATGGCCCTGACGGGCGGGCTCACGCACACCGACCTGTGGGGTGCCGAATCGGAGTTCGAGGAGGGCGAGGAGGATGGGTTGGCGTCTGGCTCCATTCACGAGTCCGGACCCGGGAACCTCGAAGACCCCTCGGACGAGGCCCAAGTGACGGCACCAACGCCCGTCGTCAGGTTGGCCCGCAAGGCGCCTGCAGACGATGACAACGCCGGGAACGGGTCAGTCGTGGCGCCGCGCGCGTTCGGAGGCCTGAGCAGTCCGGGCGGTCCCACGTCTCCTCCAGCGGACATCCAATGACTCCCATCACCTCCATCTCCTCCAACCCGATCGTGACGGTGATTGTCGCAGCCGTCCTCTTCGCGATCGGTCGTGCCATCATCCGGCGCATCCCGGAGGCTGAACAGGATCCTTGGGTGCGCAAGGCTCTCACGGCCTGCCTCATCCTCCATCTCCTGGCCGCACCGTTGCAGATCTACGTGGTGAACCACCTCTACGGGGGGATTGCCGACTACAACCGGTACGACTTTCAGGGGGCTGCACTGGCTCCTGGGTTCCGACACTTCGACTTCTCCCTCGCCCCAGCCAACCTCCGCGGGATCGTCGCCGACGGCTCGGTCAGCATTGTGGCCGGCGTGGTCTTCGCGATCGTCGGCGTCGATCAAGCTGCCGGTTTCATGGTCTTCACCTGGTTGAGCTTCATCGGGATCCTCTTCTTCTACCGCGCCTTCTCCATGACCTTCGGCGGATTCGGCGCCCGCAAGTACGGGTACCTGATCTTCTTCCTGCCGAGTCTCGTGTTCTGGACCTCGGACGTGAGCAAGGAAGCGATCATGGTCTTTCTGCTCGGCCTCATCGCGTACGGGTGCGCCAGCATTCTCATGAATCGGGGCTCCGGCTATTGGCTGCTGATCCTCGCCTGTTCCGCGGGCGCGGCGTTCATCCGGCCCAACCAGTTGGTGCTCGCCCTGGGTGGTTTCGCCGTCGCCATGATGTTCCGGCCGAGCAACCGGGGCCGATTCGGGCCGGGACGCCGCTTCACTTCGCTGGTCGTCGCGGCGGCGATGGTGGGGATCGGTATGTTCGTCACCCTCCATTTCCTGCCCGGCCTGCACGGCTCCCTGCCGCTCCAGCAGATCTCCAAGAACAATTCCGGCAGCGGTGCCGGATTCGGCAGCAGCGGTGTCACGTACTCGTCCAGCCCGCTCTACTACCCGAAGGACGTGTTCGTCGTCCTGTTCGACCCCTTGCCCTTCAACGCGCACGGGGGTGGAGAATGGTTCGAGGCGCTTGAGAACACCGTCGTGCTCGTGGTTGTGCTGACGTCGCTGCGCAGTCTTCGCATCCTGCCGAGGGCGTCGCTGGCCCGTCCCTATCTGATCATGTGCACCATCTTCACGATCCTGTTCTGCTACTTCTTCGCCTCGCTGGGGAACCTGGGACTGATCACGCGGGAGACGACAGTGGTGCTCCCGTTCTTCCTGGCCATGCTGTGCATCCCCCGGGGCGCACGCCACGCACCGCGCCGCTACGAGTGGGAGCTCACCCGCCGACAGCGGGCGTCACGGCGACGCTCCCGGCGCGCCGGCGCCCCCCTCCTCGCCGCGCCGGGGGCGGTCAGCCGCGGGTGATCGCCTGACCGGAGAGCAACGGCTCGAGCGCGGCGTGCCAACGTCGCGCCATGAGGTCCAGCGAGAACTCCGACTCGCACCACGCGCGAGCAGCTGCTCCCATGTCTCGCCGCCGCGCTGGGTCGTCCAGGATTTCCTCGACCGCGGCGACCAGTTCCGGGACCGAGTCGTCGGCGATGATCCCGGTGACGCCGTCCCGGATCACCGACGCCGCTCCCGGCACCGGTGTCGAGACGGCTGGCAGCCCGCTCAGCCCCGCCTCGATCAGCACGCCCGGCATGCCTTCGCCGGTCGGCCGGCTGGTGAACACGAAGAGATCCGCCCGGCGGAGCAGGTCGGGCACGTCGCGGCCGTGAGCCGAGGAGGTCGATGCCCTGTGCGGCCGCTGGTCCGGCCAGGTCGCCGGCCAGCGGCCCATCGCCGACGATCACGGCCCGGACGGCGCGCCCGTCGGGCCCTGAGGCGAGCCACGACCTCGACGAAACGACCGGGCTGCTTCTGCGTCGGTCAAGGCGCCCACGAAGGCGAGGGTGGGATACCCGTGCTTCTCCTCGGGCCCGGGGTGGAAGAGCGAAGGATCGCGCCCGTTCGGGATCATGACGACCCGCCCCCGGCGCACACCGAAACGGCCCGTGCACTCGTCGAGCACTTCGTCGCCCACGGCGACGACGAGAACGGCGCGGCCCATGATGCGCTTCCAGCGCCACAGTTGGGGGAGGGCCTGGGAGCCGGCATAGGTCCCGATGACGCAATAGGCCACCGGGACGCCGGTGCCGGCCACGGCAGGGACGACGTACTTCATGGCGTCGCCGCCGTGGGCCACCACAGCGGTCGGCCGGAGGTTGCGCAGCGCATGTCGCAACCGGAGGGCGGGCACGGGGCGAAAGCCCTCAGCGCCGCCGCGCTGCCCGGGGCGACCGAGGGACACGTCGAGCGGCACGTCGGCGGGGCCGGCGAACAGGCCCAGCAGCCGATGGCGCTCCCGTCGGGGATCGTCGAGGTGGTCAACGAGGATGCGTGCCGCACGCTGGGCGCCCCGGCCGCGGGGAGAGGGGATGACGTGCACCACCAGCGGAACGCCATCCGTGCGGCGCTGCACGGTCACCTCCCAGTTCCCTCCCATGGATGCGTCGGACAGCCGACGCACCGTAGCAGCGCCCCGATTGGCGCGGAGTTCCCTCGGCAAGGTCCGCTACCATGCAATCGCCCGGCACCGCCGGGTTGGGGGTGTGGATGCGTTCGCTGGTGGTCGCGTACGAGTACCCGTGGCCGGTCAACAGCGGTTCGCGCCACCGGCTCTTGACGACGCTCCACGCCTTGTGCGGATGCGGTCCCACCCGGCTCTTCTCGATCACGCCGAGTGCACGCACGGACTTCGGCGAGCCGGACCCGTCGTTGCGGCTCGAAGAGGTCCGCCGGGTCCCGGTGGAGACTCGGCGGACCCCCCTGGCGCTTCTGGCCCACCCGCTCCTGCCCTCGACCATGCCCCTCGACGCGCACGGGGGGGTGTCCGACATCCTGGGAGCGCTCTCGGACGGGACCGTCGACCTCGTGTGGTTCTTCGACCTCAGGTCCTGGGTCCTGAGCGGCGTATCGGGACCGGCGCCGGCCGTCTTGGACCTCGACGACCTCGAGCACCGCAAGATCCGGGGCCGGCTGGCCGTCGACTCCGTCGATGCCGCGGCCGACCGGTGGCGGCGGGTGCCGGGCCGGACCCTTTCTCGGCTGGATGCCACCCGCTGGGCCCGGCTCGCTCGGACGGCGTCGGGAAAGATGGCGCGCACCGTCGTCTGTAGCGAGCTCGACGCCCGGAGGGCGGCGGCCAGCGGCATCGAGCGCGTGGCGGTGGTGCCCAATGCGTACGCCCGACCCGCGCTCCCGGTCGGGCGTCACACCGCTGGGTCACCCCCGGTGGTCCTCTTCCACGGCACCCTTCGCTACCCGCCCAATGCCGATGCCGCGACCTGGCTCGCCAGGAGCATCGCCCCGGCACTGCGAACCCGGGTGCCCGAGGCGCAGGTCCGCATGGCCGGACTGGGTGCCCCGGCACTGGCGGACCTCCACAACCCACCCGAGACCACCCTGGTGGGCCAGGTCCCCGAGATCACGACGGAGTTGGCCCGGGCGGACGTCGTCATCGCTCCCATCCGCTTCGGCAGCGGGACGCGCGTCAAGATCATTGAGGCGTTCGCGCACCGGATCCCCGTGGTCGCCACGACGGTGGGGGCGGAGGGCCTGGGGGTCGAGGACGGACGAGAACTGCTGCTGGCCGACGACGCAGAGGGACTGGCGGCGGCGTGCGCACGGCTGCTGCTCGAGCCCGCCCTGCGTGCTCGCCTGGTGGAAGCCGCGTACGCGCACTACCTCGCGACATTCGAGCGTGACGTCGTGGGGGCGAAGGTGGTGGCGGTGGCGGAGGCGGCGTTGGCGCAAGGGGCGTGCGCCGCCCGCAGCTGAGAGCGGACCCGTGGGCGGCTACGTCGGGTGCCCGGCCGGTGGGGATCGGCGCCTCGCCCGGGCACCAGGCTGTGCGAGGACCCGCTCGTAGGCCTCCATCGACTTCGCGACGACCGTGCGATCGTCGAATTCCGCCTCGGCTTTCCGCCGCCCCGCCGCCCCCATGCGCCGGCGCAGGTCGGGGTCGGCGAGCAACTCGCCGATGGCAGCGGCCAGCCGCGCCGGGTCGCGCAGGGGGACCAACAGGCCGTTCTCACCAGGTGCCACGACCTGGCGACAGCCGCGGATGTCGGTCGCGACCACGGGCACCCCGCAGGCGGCCGCCTCCATGGCCGAGCGAGGGAATCCCTCACGGTGCGATGGCAGTACGAAGAGGTCGAACGCCGGGTACACCCGATCCATCTCGTGCCGTGATCCGGCGAAGAGGATGTGTCCGCGCCGGCGCGCCTCGGCGATGTCAGCCGGCCCGATGGCGTCTGCCTTGTCGTCGTCGGGACCGCCCACGACGACAAAGACCGCGTCGGGATGTGTGTGACGCAGCTGCTCGGCGGCGGCGAAGAGCTCCCGGTAACCCTTCTGCCAGACGAGCCGGGCCACCGTCCCGACGGCCAGGGCGCCAGCCTCGACGCCGAGCTCCTCGCGCGCCTGGCGGCGCTCGTCCGCGTCGGCCATGGGGTGGAAGCGCTCCAGGTCGACGCCGTTGCCCAAGAGCACCAGCTTGCGACGCGGCACGCCGAGCCCGGCCAGGAGGTCGAGGTCCTCGGGGTTCTGTACCAGCTCCGCCCCCGAGCATGTCGACGCCATGCGCTCGAGCGAGTACACCAATGCCCTGCGGGCCCATGGGTCCTCGGGGCTCGCGTAGAGGCCGTGGACCGTGTTGACGATCCCGGGCACACGGGCGGCCCAGGCGGCCAGGCGGCCGTAGACGCCCGGCTTTGGATTGTGGGTGTGGACGATGTCCGGTTGCAGCCGCCGGAAAAGCCGCCACAGCTCGACCAGCGCCAACGCATCCTGCCCGGGCGCGGCGGAGCGGGTGGCGTGGTGCAGGGGCTCGTGGCGGATGCCCCAGGACTCGAGTTGGGGCACGTAGGGCCCCGGGGCGGAGGCCGCGATGACCTCCATCCCGGCGTCGGCGAAGGCGCGCAGCTGCGGCCCGAGGAGCAGGACCAGGCTCATGTCGACGGTGGTGACGTGCACCAGCCGCTTGCCGGCGAGTGTCGACGGAGTCAACTGGCGCGGGCCACCATGCGGTAGACGTCGTCCACGGCACGGCTGGCCTGTTGGATGTCGAAGATCACGCTGCGCTCCTTGGCGCGCTGCCCGAGGCGCCGCCGCAGCTGCGGATCGCCGGCCAGGCGCGCGACCGCTTCGACCAAGGCTCCGACGTTGCCCGGTGGCACGAGGAGCGCGTCGGCCTCGTCCTCGAGCGCCTGGGGTATTCCGCCGATCGCGCTGGCGACGATCGGAAGGCCCATGCTGGTCGCCTCCATCAGTGCCACGGGCAGCCCCTCCCAGCGCGACGCAAGGACGAATGCGTCGGCTCCGGCCAACAATTCGAGAACGTCGTCGCGCTGGCCCAGGAACACGAACCGCTCGCCCAGCCCCAACGCGGCGTGGCGCGCCAGCATCTCGTCGCGCAGAGGCCCGCGGCCGACGGCGGCGAAGCGGACAGGCACGCCGCGGTCGAGGAGGGCCCGGGCCGCATCGAGGAGCACGTCGTAGCCCTTCTCCGGGCGGAGGTTGGCGACGGTCATGAACACCAGCTCGTCGTCGGGTGCCCCGAGCTCGGCGCGCAACGCGGCCCCCATCTCCTCCCGGCGTGCCATCAGGGCCTCGGACCGGGTCAGGTCGACGCCGTGGATCACGGTGGTCGCTCGGCGTCGGAGCTGCGGGGGCAGGTGCTCGTAGGACGCCGGCGACACCGCAACGAGCCGCTCGCCCTGCACCATCGACGCGCGGACCAGGACCCGGTTCACGAGGCGGGAGCGGTCCCAGAGGCTGTGCTCGGTGTAGACGACGCCGGGGCGTGCCGAGCGGGGCAGCGAGGACACCACGAGCTGCCCGAGCGCGGCCGCGTACGGCAGGTGGAAGTGCACGACGTCGTAGCTGCGCCGGAGCAGGAGCCTCCGGAGGGACACGACCCAGCGAAGATCGGCGTTGTTGGCGGCGTCGAGGGGGTAGACGGGAGTACCGCCGGCCAGGATCTGCGGCACCAGGGCATTCTGATGCCGCAGGACGTAGGCCACCTCGTAGTGCACCTGTCGACGGTCGGCAACGGCCACCATGTCCACCAGCAGGCGCTCAGCGCCCCCGTGGCCGAGACATTTGATGACCTGCAGGACCCGAATCGGTCGACCGGGCGTCGGCGTCGGCAACCCCTCTTCCATGCCCACCAGGAGATAGTACCGGCCAGACCTCGTTCCGGCTCGATCGCCGATCCGAGGGCATGCGCGATACTGTCGACCTCGGATGTCGGTGTGAACGAGGGCCCGCGCTCGCGGGCGGAGAGGTGAAGCATTCGATGACGCTGCCGACTCCCCCGGAAGGGGGAGCCTCCTCGGCTGCGGGTGACGTCTCGGGGGGTGGGGGAACAGCAGTCCCGGCGGAACCGCCGAGCCACCTGCTCTACGTCCATCGCGCGCGACTGATGCCCACGCTGCGCGAGCTGTGGTCGAGCCGGGACATCATCTACACGCTGGCCGAACGCGACCTCAGGGCTCAGTACAAGCAGGCCACCCTTGGGTTCATGTGGGCGCTCATCGCGCCACTCGCCATGCTCGGAATCTTCACGATCATCTTCTCGCGCACGGCGCTGCTGGGACCGCCGGGGATCCCGTACCCGATCTTCGCGTACATCGGCATCCTGTGCTGGACGTTCTTCTCCGGGAGCGTCGGGACCGGAGGTGTCTCTCTTCTCTCCAACAATGCGCTCATGAGCAAGACCCAGTTCCCTCGGGAGTGCTTTCCTCTTGAGACGATCCTCGTGAACACGGTGAACTCGGTGATCTCGTGGGTCCCCCTCGTTCTCCTCTTCGTCTTCTATGGCTTCGTCCCGCACGCGCAGACGGTCTGGGTGCCACTGTTCATGCTGGTCGAGCTGATCTTCGTCGTGGGCCTGACCGTGGCCGTTTCGGCGCTCATCATCCAGATGCGCGACCTGGCCCAGGTGCTCCCGATCATCATCCAGCTCGGGCTGTTTGCCACCCCAGTCATCTGGCAGTTCAAGAAGATTCCCGAGAAGTGGCGGATCGTCTACGGCTTCTTCAACCCGCTCGGACCCGTCATCGATGACACTCGACGCTGCATGTTGCAAGGACTTCCCCCCGTGCCCGCACCGCTGGTGGCGGCCATCGTCGGTTCGCTGTGCTATCTGGCATTCGGCTACCGGGTCTTCAAGCGGTTGGAGGTGAACTTTGCCGACATTGCCTAAGGGGTCCATCCGTATCGAGCACGTGTGGAAGAAGTTCCGGGCCGACCGAACGGCGCCGCTGTTCTACGACCAGATTCTCCGCATGGGCCGATCGATCACCAGCGGGAGGCGTCGTGACTACCGCTGGGTGCTCAAGGACATCAACCTGAGCGTGGAGCCGGGTGGCACGCTGGGCCTGATCGGCGTCAATGGTTCGGGTAAGACGACGCTGCTCAAGATCATCAGCAAGATCACATACCAGTCGGCCGGCACGTGCCAGGTCGAGGGACGCCTCGGGGCGCTGCTCAGCGTGACGAGCGGCATCCACCCGGACCTGACCGGACGTGAGAACATCTTTCTCTACGGGTCGGTCCTGGGCATGCGTCGCCGGATCACACACGAGCGCTTCGACGAGATCGTCGAGTTCGCCGGGTTGGAAGACGCCATCGACCGGCAGGTCAAGTTCTTCTCGCTCGGCATGCAGATGCGACTCGGCTTCTCCATAGCCGCTTTCTTGGAGCCCGACATCCTCCTGGTTGACGAGGTGCTGTCTGTGGGCGACGCCAATTTCCAGGAAAAGTGCTTGCGACGGATCGAGCAGGTGGTGAGGCAGGGCACCACCCTGGTCTACGTGTCCCACGACCTGAGTTCGGTGGAGGCGACGTGCCAGCAATCGATGTGGCTGGCCGACGCCGCGGTCGTCGCTTCGGGTCCCACGGTGGAGGTCGCCACGCAGTATCGGGAGTCCATCGAGCACGATGCGGCGCGCGCCACGTCCAACGACGGCGTCGTGGAGGTGCTCGGCACGTCCATCGCGGGACCCGACGGCGGCCCGGTGCTCTCGCTCGAGGATGCCGAGGTTCGGATGCAGCTGAACTCGCCCGAGTCGGTCGAGGCCGACTTCTACGTCGGCATCTCGCTCGGCACGGCGTTCCCGATCTTCATCACGAAGCACCACGGCCTGTTTCCGGCGGGCAAATTCGAAGTGCGGTGCCGACTGCACGACCTCCCGCTGCCCAAGGGGCGATACTCCGTGTGGACGGCGATGACGAGCTTTGGCAAGTGGGCCAACGTACCCCTGCTTCCTTGGAAGCCCGTGACATCCTTCGACACCTTCGGCCCTGAGGTCCTCCACCCGCCCGAAGGCGTCATGGTGGCTGCTCCGCTGCACGTGGGGACCACGTGGGCGGTTGACTGACGGCCGAGACTACGGAAAGAAGACCCGCTGCCGAGCGGATCCCGCGAGCCGTCCTGCACGTATGCCGAACGTACGGGCCCAGGGCTGGCGGCGCGACGGCATGATGAGCCCCGGCGCGGCAAGCAGGAGCCAGAGCCACGCCCTGGCTGCACCAGCGATGTCCCGCCGCATGCCGGCGGAGCGGTAGCGCCGGAAGAGGACGGCCCCCGACTTCCCGTAGGTCCACGCGGTGAGCAGGGCCCGCCGCCCCCCGGTCGGCTCGCGCTTTGCCACGGTGGCCGCGCCGGTGACGGCAAACCGGTACCCGGCCAGTTGCAGACGCCAGGACAGATCGATGTCCTCTCCGACCCGGAGATCCTCACGGAAGCCGCCGGTTGCCTCGAAGGCGTCTCGGCGCACGGCGAGATTCGCTCCGAGAGCGAAAGGCAGGAAGCCCAACTGCCGGGTGGAGGCCGGGGCCGGCGCGGACGGGGCCCGGCCCTGCAGCACGCCGAAGTCGAAGACACCGGCGACCACGTCGGCGTCCGACAGCGCCTCGACCAGGGCGGCCAGCCAGCCGGGCCCCACCACGTCGTCGGCGTCACAGAAGGCCAGCAACGCCGCGCGGGCGGACTGCACGCCTGCGTTGCGCGCCGCGGCCGGCCCCGCCCGGGCGGAGGCGTCCACCAGCCTGATCCGCTCGTCGCGCGCCGACCACCGCTGGACCAGGTCTCCGGTGCCGTCGCCAGAGCCGTTGTCGACCACCACGATCTCGAAGCGACCGGACAGCTCCTGGTCCGACAGTGCCCGGAGCTGGTCGCCGATCCAGGGCAGTCCGTTCCGGACGGGCACCACCACGCTGATCAGGGGGAGGTCGCTCGCGTTGTGCACGTCCGACACGCTGCCGATGCCCTCCACGTCCGTTGTTAGCCTATCGGGGTGGGGGCGGCATGAAGAACCAGCCAGACCGACCTGACGACGCCGACGCGCCAACGCAGCGGTCGCAGCGGTCGCAGCGGTCGCCGGTATCGGTTCGTGCCGTCGTGCTCACCCACCGCCGGCCGCGGCTCGCGACGGACGTCGTACGCGCACTCGTCGAGCACGAGGGCTTCCCGCCTGACCACGTCACGGTAGTGGTCAACGGGGACGGTGGCCTCGACGACGCGGAAATGGAGTCCCGGGTCCAGATGGTGCGGCTCCCGCGGAACCTTGGCCCGGCGGGAGGTTTCCGTGCCGGGATGCAGGCTGCCTTCGCCGACGCCTCCGTGCAGTGGGCCTACCTGTGCGAGGACGACGTCGGGCTGTTCCCGCTGCCGAGCCCCCGGTTGGCCGACGTCCTGGACCGGGTCGAGGCGCACGGCGGTCGACCCGGGTCGACCGTCGGCGCGGTGGTCGCGTACGGCCGGCGGTTCGTGGGGCGGGGCGCCCATACGGTCAACCTGGTCCCGGCAGCTGGGCGGCCGGACGAGCTGGTTCCCGTCGATGTCGCCAGTTGGGGGGCGACGCTGGTGGCGCGGCCCGTGTTCGAGGCCGGCATCCTCCCCGACCCGCGGTCGGAGTGGTTCTTCGGACTCGAGGACTTCGACTTCTTCTGCCGAGTGCGCAAGGGCGGGTTCGAGGTCCTCCTCGACGCCACGTCGGCGCGGGCCGTGGCCGACCAGCAGACCTCAGCCGGAAGGGCCGAGGCGCACGCGTCCGATCGGCCGACCGACGCAACCGAGTCGTGGCGGGCCTACTATCACGCCCGCAACTCCATCTTGCTGGCCCGGCGTCACGGGCGGGCGTCATGGCACCTGTGGCACGTGGCCTATTCAGCCCGGCACCTGCAGAAGGCGCCCGACCGAGCGGCACGGCGGGCCATCCTCCACGGCCTTTGGGACGGGGTCATCGGCCGGTTCGGTGAGAACGCGCGCTCACGGGCGTGCCGAGGGCGAGCACGCCGGCAGCGTGTCGCGCCCGCTCCCGGCGTCCGATGCTGCGGGACCTCAGGGCTGACCGGACGTGTGCGGTATCGCCGGCATCCTCGACGCGGGCCGTTCGACCGGAGCCGACCGGCTCGGTGCCCTGGCGACCACCATGGCATCGTGCCTCGAGCACCGCGGGCCTGACGACCACGGGACCTGGGTCGACGCGGAGGCCGGGGTGGCGTTCGGGCACCGGCGCCTCTCGGTCATCGATCGTGGGCCGGGCGGAGCGCAGCCCATGCACTCCTCGGGCGGGCGGTGGGTGCTCAGCTACAACGGGGAGGTCTACAACCACAGGGAGCTGCGCCGCCGGTTGGCGCGTGCCGGCGCACAGTTCCGTGGGGACTCCGACACGGAGGTCCTCGTGGAAGCAGTGGAGCGGTGGGGCATCGACAGCGCGCTCGACGCCTGCGAGGGCATGTTCGCCGTCGCACTGTGGGACCGCCGGGACCGGGAACTGCACCTGGTGCGGGACCGGTTCGGCGAGAAACCGCTGTACTACGGTTGGATCGGGCAGCTGTTCGTGTTCGGATCCGAGCTCAAGGCGTTGCGCACCGTTCCGGGTTTCCGCGCCGAGCTCGACCGCGGTGCGGTCGTGAGCTACCTCCGCTACAACTGCGTCCCCGCGCCGGATACGGTCTTCCGGGACGTCCACAAGCTGCTGCCGGGACACCTGGTCACCGTGACACCGTCGGAGACCCCGGGCCACCTGCCCGAACAGCGCTGCTACTGGTCGGCATCCGACGCGGTGGCGCGCTGCCCACGGGCACCCGCTGGCCGTCCCAGACGCCGAGATGGTGGACCGTCTCGAAGACGCGCTCTCCCAAGCGGTGGCTGCACGCATGGTCGCCGACGTCCCCGTGGGAGCCTTCCTCTCGGGTGGGATCGACTCGAGCACCGTGGTGGCCCTCATGCAGCGGCACGCCACGCAGCCCGTGCGCACGTTCACCGTCGGGTTCGAGCACCGCGCCTTCGACGAGTCGGCCGAGGCTGCCGCGGTGGCGGCCCACCTGGGGACGAACCACACAGCCGTCCCGGTCGGCGACGCGGAGGCGGTGGAGGCGATCACTGAGATTCCGCAGATATGGGACGAGCCGTTCGCAGACGTCTCACAGATCCCCACGTTCCTCGTCAGCCGCGTGGCCCGGCAGCAGGTCACGGTGTCGTTGTCGGGCGACGGTGCCGACGAGCTGTTCGCCGGCTACAACCGGCACGCCTGGCTTGACCGGGTGTGGGGGAGGGCTCGAGTCGTCCCGGCGGGGACACGCCGCAGGGCCGGGTCCCTTCTCGGTGCCATTCCCCCGGGTGTGGTGGAGGGTGCGGCCCGGGCGACGAGGGCACTGCCGCCGAGGTGGCGCATGCGGAACCCGTCGACCAAGGTGGCGAAGCTGGCCCGTGTCCTCGCCGCCTCCCGCCCCGAGGACGCCTATCGGGCCCTGATCACCCACTGGGACGACGCATCCTCGGTGGTGCTCGGCGCACCCACCGCGGACGGAGACGGTGACGGCCCGACTCCCCTCGGGGGCGGTATCACCGAGCAGATGCTCTGGTACGACCTGGTGCGTTTCCTGCCCGACGACATCCTGGTCAAGGTCGACCGCGCCGCGATGGCGGTCTCGCTCGAGACGCGTGCGCCGTTCTTGGACCGGGGGATCCTCGACCTGGCTTGGAGCATGCCGCTCGACGCCAAGCTCAGGGGAGGTCAGAGCAAGTGGGTGCTGCGCCAGGTGCTGGGGCGCCACGTGCCGGCGTCGCTGTTCGACCGGCCGAAGATGGGGTTCGGCCTGCCAATCGGGCCATGGTTGCGCAAGGAGCTCGCCCCGTGGGCCGAGCATCTCCTCGATGAACGACGCCTGCGCGAGCAGGGACTCTTGGACCCGGTGCCGATCCGCCGCGCCTGGGAGCTCCATCGGTCCGCCCGCCGCGATCTTGGTTACGAGCTGTGGGACGTGCTCGTGCTCCAGGCATGGATCGACCGATGGCGGCCGCACCTCTGATGGGCGTGACCGGCGAAGTCCTGGACTGGGCGACGACTAGTGTCTCTGCGTTGCCGGCCCCAGCGGGCCTGGCGGAGGGCAGCGCGGGAGACCCGGCGGGGGTGGCTGTGACCAGCGAGAGGCGAGCGTTGTCTGGCCGGACGGGACGGTCGCGTCCGTCGTGCTGCGGCGGGGCGGGCCGGTGAAGATCCTCGCCCACTATCTCCCGCAGTTCCACCCGATCCCCGAGAACGACGAATGGTGGGGCAAGGGCTTCACGGAGTGGACCAACGTCGTCAAGGCCCGGCCCTTGTTTCGTGGCCACGTCCAGCCGCACCTCCCCTCGGACCTCGGCTTCTACGATCTCCGCGTACCCGAGGTCCGCGAGGCGCAAGCGGACCTGGCCCGGAACCACGGGCTCGGTGGCTTCTGCTACTGGCACTACTGGTTCGGTGGCCGTCTGCTGCTCCAACGGCCGCTCGACGAGGTGCTCGCCTCGGGCCGACCCGACTTTCCCTTCTGTGTCGCCTGGGCCAACCAGTCGTGGTCCGGCATCTGGCACGGCTCCCCGGACCGGATCCTCATCGAGCAGACGTATCCGGGCCCGGAGGATGACGCCCTTCATTTTGCGTACCTCCGCCAGGCTTTCGAGGACCCGCGCTACATCCGGGTCGCCGGTAAGCCCCTGTTCTTCGTGTTCGAGCCGCGCGGCCTCCCCGAGCCGGCCCGGTTCGTGGAGCGGTGGCAGACGATGGCCGCCCAGGCGGGGCTTGGTGGTCTCTACCTGGTGGCCTACCTGGGCGAGATGGACGTCGCCATGGCCACGCACCACGAGGACGGGTTCGACGCAGCCCTGTACTTCGAATTCCCCTTCCAGTCGACGTTCTCCTCCAGGATGCGCGAGCGGCTCTGGTTACGTGGAATCGTGCGCGGGCCCGATCGGCACAGGTATGCGGACACCTTTGCGGATCCGCCGCCCGAGATCCGGGGCAGGGTCATCCCGACGGTGTGCCCGAACTGGGACAACACCCCGCGCAGCGGTCGCCGGGGCCGGGTTGCCCTCGGCGCAACGCCCGAGCGCTTCGGGGCCCAGCTCGGCCGGGCCATCGAGTTGGCCGCGGCCGCCCCACCCGACGAGCAGGTAGTGATGATCAAGTCCTGGAACGAGTGGGCTGAAGGCAACTACCTCGAGCCGGACTCCGAGTACGGCCTGGCCCGGCTGGAGGCCGTCGCCCGTCAGGTGCGCCGGGCGCAGCGCAGAGGGATCATCGGGGACGGGAGCGAGTCGTCTTCGGGAGCCGGCGGCGTTGCGCCGCCAGCGACCAGGGCTCAGCCCGGCGGAGGCGGAGACGACGACGGACCGGCCGTCAGCCGGTCCCTCCACCCGCCCGACCTCTGATTGCCGAAGCCTGGCGCAGAGGTCGGGTGAGTCGCCAGCTGGTCGAGTTGCGCATCCGCTCGTGTAGCGCGTAGGCGTCCGCCAATTCGGTGCTCGTCGCGTCCAGATCGCGTTGCACCCAAGACAGGGTGCTACTGAGTCGATCGATCTCGACGCGCAACTCGTGGACCGTCTCCTTCAGCGCCTCACGTTGGCGGGACAGGGTGGCCAGCTGGTGTCGATCTCCCAACACAGCCGTCGTCCATGCCGACTCGACGCCTGGAGGCGTGGAGCGAAGCGGTCGGTGCGCTCCTTCGAGCGTCGCAAGGTATTCGACCAACTCTTGCTGTTCGTCCAGCAGCACGTCCGCCTCACCCGACGCGTGCTGCCGCAGCAGTTGCGGCGAAATGCTCCGAGCCGCGGCGTCGAGGTCCCACCGTGTGGCGTGCTCAGCGAACTGCGGCATGTCACCCAGCCAGGAGGCGATCTCGCCCAACCTCCGGGCGGGATCCTCGACGATCGACTCGTACCGCGTGACAAAGGTGTCGACACCCACCAGCTCTGCCAGGCTCACTCGGTTGTAGCGCTCCCACAGGGCGACCCCGTCGATGAGGTGCATGCGGTCCCGGGCCTGGAGGGAGCGAGCGACCGAGAGTGGCGACCGCCAGATGAAGACCACTGCAACCGGGCGCGGAAGATGCGCCAACCAGTAAGGGAGCAGCAAGCACGTCCGTGGGTCTTTCCACACCACGGGGCCATCGCCCGGGAACGCCTTGCGGGCGGGGACCGCGGGATCGCCCAGGTCCGCAAGGCCAAGACCGCGTTCGGCATCCCACGTCACGTCCGGGTCGGGAGGCCGGTCCCAGGTCCCGCCCAGACGCTCGAGGAGCACATCGCAGAACACCCCGAGGGCGCGGCTCTCCCAGTGGTCGGGATTGTCGTCCGAAGGTTCCCAGCGATCGTCGGCGCCGGGAACCGCCAGCCCGAGGTGGCCCAGCGCCCCGGTGACGGCTGACGTGCCGCTCCGGTGCATGCCGACTACGAGCAGCCATGGTCCCGGTGGCATAGAGGGAGCCTCCGGGGCCCCCGGGCCCGTTGTCACCGTGGCAGGCTGCGCGGTCACGAGGGGTCCCGATCGGGCCGGAGGACGGCGTAGACGCGTTGGAACGCCGCCTTCCGGCGAGGCGAGCCGTACGCGATTCGGAGGACCACCTGCTTCGGCCGGGACGGCCCTCCAGGCTCCTGGCGCTGCGTCCGCCGTTCGACCTCCTTAGCGATGAGCCCGACGGAGGTGAGGTAGTCCGCGACTGCCTGGCTGGCTCTCATGTCGAAGGTGCCAGTCCGCTCCGTTGGTACGACGGCCTCCCCGTACGACGTCGGCGCCATATCGAACGGGTCGGGCTCGAGCGTCCAGACGAAGTGGGTTACGGACCAGTTGGGGTTGTATGCCCGAGCGGTGGCGTGTAACGCACCCACCATCTCCTCGGGCACGTTGGCGCACAGGTCTCCGTCGTAATGCTCGGAGTAGAGGGAATGCATGTCGTTCCTGCCAGTCACGCGCCATCCGGATCGTATGGCCAGGCGCTGCAGTGTCTCCTCGGTGAAGAAGCGCAGATTGGCTGGATCGAACGGCCCGGCCTCCTGTGCCTCGAAGCGTCCACAGAGGATCTGCAACGCCGTGTCCATGTGCGCCACGTTTGGAACGGTGATGAGAAGGGGCGGGGAACCGTGTTCGAGCGACCACACCGCAAGTGCCGCCAAGAGCTCCTGGGGATCGGCCAGGTGTTGGAGTACATCGATGAGGAGTACGGCTCCGATCTCATCGACCTCGTCCAGGGTCTCCTTGAGGGAGGTGACGTCCGTGAATGTGCCAGCCACGACATCGAGTCCGGGCTGCTCGAACGCCGGACGTGGCACCGAGGCGGCCTGATCGGCGAGGTCGACCACGCGTCGCCCGGCGGTGATCTGCAGACCGGTCAGAAGTTCGGCGACATTCGCCATGACCTCGCGCGTCGATGACTGCACCTGGTGGTGTACGGCATCGCGCTCCCGGATGGTCTGATGGGCGCCCGGCTGGCGGTGCACCCGCCCTGAAGACTCACCCTGGCCAGGGGAGGGTTGGACTCCGAGCACGGTTCTGGTGGCTTCGAGGTAGGCGCGGCCGTAGCGCTGGTCGGGCTCCAGGTGGTTGCCCTCGGCCCACTCGTTCCAAGCCAGGATGAAGAGGTAGTTCTCCTCGGAGCGAGTTCCGGCGAGCGCGTCGGCCGTCGTCCGGAGCCACTGCTCGTAGCGCTCCGGGGTGGCGCCGTTGTAGATCGTGGCGCCCTGGGCGCGACGAGCAGTGTTGTCCCAGCTGACCATGACCGACGGGAACCGCTTCCACGGGCTGTCGAGGAGCTTCAGAGCCGACTCGACGCCGGATTCGTAGTCGAGGATCCGGTGCCCGCGAATCGTCTCGAGGGGGTGATTCAGTTGCTCGCTGTGCACGGGCATGAAGCCCACGGAGGCGTCGAGGCCGAACGGCCCGGGCCCTTTGCGACCCGGAGGGGGACCCCACGACTCCACCCAGCAGAGGTACAGGTCGGGGAAGCCGGCGCGCTGCACCTCGGCCCTCCAGATCTCGGCCGTGCGCGCGAGGTCCGGGATCAGCGTGGGCCGGTAGATGAGCATGAGCGGCCGGCCGTCGATCGTGATGTAGCGCGGGTCCCCGAATGCCTTGATGAGGTGGCGAATGTGGGCGCGATCATCCGCCTCGCTGAAGTCCTGACGCATGAGGATGTGGCCGGTCTGCGCGTCCCCACCCGCGGGTCCACTCCTCGTTGGCCCAGCAGAGGGCGAACGGAAAGTCCGGCTCGCCGGAGGCCAGCACCTCCTCGAATGGCCGCTCGAGCAGCCGCTTCCCGTGGAACCAGTAGTGGTAGTAGACGAAGCCGTGGATGCCGTGGTCACGCGCCAACTCGGCCTGCGCCTGGCGGACCTCGGGCAGGCGCAGGTCGTAGTAGCCGAGCTCACCGGGGAGATGCGGCTGGTAGTGCCCGGGGAAGAGCGGGCGCGCCTTGGCGACGTTGTGCCACTCGGTGAAACCCTTGCCCCACCACTCGTCGTTCTCCGGAATCGGGTGGTACTGCGGAAGGTAGAAGGCCAGTGCCTTCGGCTTTCCTTGCGCTGTAGCCTCGTTCCCCCCGGTATTCACAGCAAGAGGATACGACAGAATCGGCGTTCGGACCCAGGTCAGCGCCGGGCCAGGGAGCGGATGACCTCGATCACTCGGCTCTGGTCCGCGGGCGTGAGCGCGGACCCGGTGGGCAGGCAGAGACCTTGTTCGAAGACGCGAGCGCAGTGCCCTGGTCCCACGAGGCCTGAGCCGGAAAACGCCGGTTGGAGGTGGAGCGGCTTCCAGGTGGGCCGAGACTCGATGTCGACGGCTTCGAGGGCCAGCCGCACGTGCTCCCTGTCCACTCCGAACGCTCCGGGGTCGATCACGATGCAGGTGAGCCAGTAGTTCCCGGTGCCCTCGGCCGTGCGTGGCATCGGGGTGATCCCGGGCAGGTCGGACAGCGCGGACGCGTAGGTCGCGTCGATGTGCCGGCGACGCTCGATCCGGTCACCGAGCCCGCGCAGCTGCGCCCGACCGAGCGCGGCGAGCAGGTTGGAGAGGCGGTAGTTGTAGCCAACCTCGACGTGCTCGAAGTGGACGAACGGCTCGCGGGCCTGCGTGGACAGGTGACGAGCCCGGTCGGCCAGCTCCGCCGAGGCAGTGACGAGCATTCCGCCACCGCTGGTCGTGATGATCTTGTTGCCGTTGAACGAGAAGACCCCTGCCAGACCGAAGGAGCCCGCAGCCCGCCCCCGGAAGATCGCACCCAGGGCTTCGGCCGAGTCCTCAATGAGCGGTATTTCAAATCGGCGGCACAGGGCCTCCAATGCCAGGTAGTCCGCCGGCTCGCCGTAGAGATCGACCGCGACCAGGGCGGCCGGGATCCGGCCGGAGGCCGCCCGTTCGGTCAGCACCTCCTCGACCAGCGCGGGGTCCATGTTCCAGCTGTCGGCCGAGCAGTCGACGAAGATGGGCCGGGCGCCGAGGTAGGTGAGGGCGGCCGTGGTGGCGATGAAGGTGAAGGACGGCACCAGGACCTCGTGGTCGCGGCCCACGCCGGCCAGGAGCAGCGACAGGTGCAACGCCGCCGTCCCGCTCGAGAGTGCCACGGCATGTCCCACCCCGACCTGCTCGGCCATTTCGTGCTCGAACGCATCGACGTGGGGTCCAAGCGGGGCTATCCAGTTGGAATCGAAAGCGTCGAGCAGCATGCGTCGCTCCTCGTCGCCGACGTCGGGCGGTGAGAGGAAGACGCGGCTCACGAGCGGCTCCCTGTGGGGTTGCCCATCCCGCCCACGAGGGCGGCGGCGGTCAGGACGACGGCAGCCGCCGCCACATCGAGCGTCACGGCGTTGACCATGGAGGAATGGCCTAGCACCGTCACCGAGGCCACCACCACCACTTCGATTCCGATGTAGACGGCGCTGGCGCGCGTGCGGGACCACCCGCGGGCGACGAGCAGGTCGTAGGGATGGGCACGGTCGCCCGCGAGGAGCGAGCGGCCGCCCCGCCAGCGTCGCACGACAGCGCAGGCCACTTCGGCCACGGGCACGACCAGCAAGCCCGCCGCAACGACGCCGGTCACCGTGCTGACGCTCGGGCCCCATGCGGAAGCCAGGAGCACGGTCATGGTGGCTCCGATGAGGTACGAGCCCCCATCCCCGAGGTAGACACGGGCTGGAGGTCGGTTGTACCAGAGGAACGCGACCAGTGCGGCGGCCAGAGAGACGGCCAGCAGGAGCGCGGAGCCGGTGAGGATGGCTGCGAATCCGACGGCGCCGGCGGCGGCGACGCCCGAAGCCAGTGCGTCGAGTCCGTCCAGCAGGTTGAAGCCATTGATCACGATGACCGTGACCGCGACGAGCAGCGGGAAGCCGATCCAAACTGGGAGGTGGACGGGTTGGACCAGGGCGATGACGACGCCCACGCCGAGCTGCGCCGCGAGCCGCGCCGGTGCCGGGAGGTCGAACTGGTCGTCGCCGACTCCGACAGCGAGAGCAGCCGCCATCGGGATGAGGACGATCGGCCGGCCGGCGCACGCGCCCGTCACGGTGCCGGCAAAGACGGCCACGCCACCGAGGTACGGCACGGGTTCCCTCTGGTCCTTCAGGGGGCCCGGGCGGTCCACAATGTCGAGTCGTCGGGCCAGCGCGATGCACAGCGGCACCGCAGCGGCGGTGACCACGAGGGAGGCCAGTGCGACCGCGACGACCTCGGTGCTCACGGCACCTGTCCGGCCGGAGCCGGCCACCGCATCAGAAGCGACGCCGTGCCGGAGTGCAGTTCGAACCGCTCCACCGTGTCGAACCCCGATCGCCGGTAGAGCGCGACGGCCGTGTCGTTGTGCGCCGCCACCACGACGTGGGCGGCATGCTGCCCACGTCGCTCGATCTCGGCCAGGAACCCGCTCACGAGCAGCGACCCCACGCCGCGTCCGCGTGCGGCCGGTGCGACGGCCACCGCGAGCAGCTCGGCCCCCGGTCCCGTAGCTCCGCCGCCATGACGAAGGGTCTCGACGACCCGGCGCCATGAGCGGAGGAGCCGGCCGGCAGCGGCGGCGCCTGCTGCGGCGCCGTCGCGCCACAAGAAGGCCCGATAGAGTCCGGCCACGTCGACGGAGCCGGCGAGGAACCCCAGCGGCCCCCCGTCGTACTCGGCCACAAGTAGGAAGGATCCCGGGGCACGGACGATCCGCCGGTAGAGGAGCCGCAGGAACCTCGGACCCAGAAAAGCGAGGAACCCCTCGTTGATCTGACCGGCATGGAGGTCGGCCGCGACCCCGGCATCCTCTTCGGTCCCGGTTCGGAGCACTATGCCGTTCGATGTGGTCGGATCCATCGCCCTTGCCGTCGCCTCCGGGCGCCCGCGGGCGTTGCCGGTGTCAGCCCCACCAGTCACTGCCGACGGTCCGACTGCCTGGGTCATCGTAGTTCGAGCCCGGCACGTGGACCCGCGCGTGAGCCGGGGAGCAATGGCGGTTCGGGTCCTCGGGGGCTACCATGCCAGCGGTGCGGGGTCCCGACCTCGCCGGGGGCATGTCGGACTATCCGGAGGTGGGTATCGTGTCGAGCACCACAAGGTGGGTCATCTGCGTGATCTGCGCCGTCCTCGGCGTGATCGCCGTGGTCTACGCCCTGATCTATCTGGCCGTGCCGATCCACTCGCTCCCGGGGTTCGTGCCGGGGAAGAAGCCCGTCAACGGCCATTACCACAAGCGGGCGGCCCTGACGGGAGTCATCGGCATCGTGCTCATCGTGGTGGCATTCGTGGTCGCCATGACGGCCCGCAAGCCCGACACATCAGGAGATGACTCGGGAGGTGCGGACGGCGGGAGCGTATCCGCCCCCGTCCCAGACACGCCGGCAGCCGCCACGCCGGCAGCCGCCACGCCGGCAGCCGCCACGCCGGCAGCCGCGGAGTCTGCCTCCGAGCCCACGCCCAAAGCGGCCGGGACCGATGCCGGTCCCGACGGCGGGAACGAAGGGGGCGGCAGTCCGGAGCGCGGCGGCGCCTGACCCGCTCGGGGGCCTCACCGCCCGTAGCCGAGGCGTCCCGTCCCAGGCGTGATGCCGGGCGGCCTCAGGTCCGAACCGGGCTTGCCTCGACGATGAACTGGTAGCCGAACATGGTCGGCCAGAAGGTCGACAAGAGGCGGTCAACGAGCCGGACCGAGCGGGCGGGGCCGCCTTTGACGCCGAGTGCGTCGAGGGGCAGGCCGATCGGCTCGACCCGGCTGATGGCGAACCCCTGGCGCTCGACCAGCTTCACCAGGCTGCGCCGGGTGAAGAAGCGCAGGTGAGTGGAGTCGAGGATGCCACGCTGGTCGTAGTCGAATGCGCCGAGGGTGGAGCGGAACCGCGGATACCAGTGCGCGATGTTCGGCACGCAGATGAGGGCGGTGCCACTGGGCGTGAGGACGTCCCTGACCTGAGTCATGAGCGCACCAGGGTTCACCACGTGCTCGAGCACGTCCGCCAGAAGGACCACGTCGAAGCCGGCACCGACCTCACGCGGGATTCCCTCGTTGAGATCGGCCTTGTAGAAGGAGTCCGTGCGCTCCCTCACCCCGTCGATCTCGTTGACGTCGATGCCAATGACGTGGTGACCCATCTGCCGCAGCCGCTCCGAGAGCAACCCGCTCGAGCAGCCGAGATCGAGGATGCGGCTCGGGGGCCGGCATTGCAGGACTTTGGTGATGCGTCCATGCGAGCTGTCCTCGCTCGGCTTGAGCTGGTACTCCTCGGAAAGGGCGATGCGACTTCCGTCGCCGAACCCCGCCTTCTGCAGCCGGTAGGTGATGACGTCCTTGGTGACGTCGGCGGCGTACGCCATCCCGTCGACGTAGCAAATCTCGTCGCCGTAGTAGGTCGGGATCGGAACCTCGACGATCCGCATTCCGGCATCGTGCATCTGGATGATGATCTGCGTGTCGAAGTTGAAGCCATCCGAATTCTTATCGAAGGGCAATTGCTTGAGCGCGCCGACCGAGTAGGCGCGGTACCCCGAATGGAACTCCGAGAGGTTCGTGCCCAGCGCGGCGTTCTCAAAACGGGAGAGAATGCGGTTCCCAGTAAATTTGTAGAGGGGCATACCTCCCTTTCGTGCCGCACCCTTGATCATCGTGCGCGACCCGAAGACGGCGTCTGCCTCACCGTCGAGGAGCGGCGCCAGGATCTCGGGAAGTGACTCGGGCGCGTACTGCCCGTCACCGTGCAGCATGACCACGATGTCGAGCCCATGTTCGATGGCGAGCTTGTAGCCGGCTTTCTGGTTGCCGCCGTAGCCCAGGTTGGTCGGCTGTCGGATAAGGGTGATCGGCAGATCCGACACTTGTTGGTACCCCAACCCGACGAGGTACGTCGCGTCCTGGCTGTGATCGTCGCTGACGATCACCTCCTCGATCTCGGGCCGCACCTCGTCCGGAATGCGGTCGAGCACCTTGGCCAGGGTCGAGGCGGCGTTGTAGGCCACCACGAGCACCCCGATTCGCTTCTTCCCGGATTGGCTGCTCATATTCCCGGATTGGCTGCTCATGCCGCCGACCACCCCCACCTTTGCCCTTTGATGGCAGCTGCCGTCGGCAAGAGCATATCCCTCGGGCGGGACTTCTGGAAGTGGCCGCTTGCCACTTCCACGGCCGTGACGTGGGAAGACGTGCCCGGGCTCTGGCTCCGTCGGCGACTCTCGGGAATGAGTCCGGGAAGGAGGGGGTGGTGTCGTGCTGGCGAGAGGCGAACGGTAGGCCTCGGAGTACGCATGCTCATGGCCGCCTGACCAGGGAGCGCCAGCGCGACCTCGCCCCACGCCGCACCGTCGACGGAGGGCTCGCGACCTTCTTGAGCGCCAAGAGGCCGATGTCGACCCTGGTGTCGCCCCAGTCACGCACGGTCTCCTTCCGGAGGAGCTCCAGGCCGGCGACAGCGCACTCGCTGACGACGTCGTCGAGCGTGCCGTGGTCGGCGATCTCCTCGACGATGACGCCGAGGTTGAGGTTCCACAGGTGGTCGGTACCGCGCACGAGGTCGATCGTGAGTACGACGAGCCCCCCGAGCGACGTGCGGGTCGAGATGTCCGCCAGGAGGCTTCGCCGGACGGTCGCCGGGACGTGCTCGATGACACTGATCGAATAGGCACCGTCGAAAGGCGGCTGGGTCGGGACCTGATCGAGGGTGCAGTTCCACGAGTGCCGGGCCATTCCTACGGCGCCATAGTCGAGAAAGTCCCACTCGTTCCAGTCGGGCTGTGGCGGCCATTGGCGGATGACCGGCGAGGGGTCGACGGTCTCCACCTCGTAGCCCTGGCTGGTCAAGAAGGGAGCCAAAGGGGTCACGCCGGCTCCCACATCCACGAGCCGGCTGCCCAGCGGGAGGTGTTCGGCGATCAGCCGGGCCACGACTGGGTACTCCCAGAGACGAGGGGCATGGTCGGGGTAGAACCCGGTGGTGTTGAGAGCATGCAGGCGCAGCACCACCAGTGAGAGCGGCTCGGGGTGGCGCGCCACCAGCGGCGCCAGAGTGGCGGGCCCGAAGTCGCGGGGTGCTTGACCGCTTGGGGCTTGAGAGCGACGTACGTGGCGAACGGCCCGTCGACGCCGACCGGGTAGAGCTCGGCGCCGGGAGCGCCCTCTGCGAGAAGTGCCGCCAAGGGTGCGTGTCCATCGGGCCCTCGGTGGTCGGGGGACCGCGGAACCCCGGGCCCTCGGACGACGAGCGCCCGAACGGTCGACTGCCACAGGCGCTGCACGAGGTCCCGTGACCGCTCCGCGTCCGTCGAGTGACACAGCTCTTCGAGGCAGAGCACCAGATCGGCGGTCACCCCGGGCTCGTCAAGCGCTCGGACGATGTCCCCGCCCCAGTCGATGGTGGTGACGGCCTCCGCCCGGTCCCCCCACTCGATCCCGCTGTCACCACCGACGTCCAGGATCGTCTTCGGTCCGAGCGCGTCGGCCACCGTGGCCACGGCGCGGCCGATCTCGTCGGCTCGGGGCGTTCCCGCCAGCCACTTCTCGTATGTCTCGTGGGGCTTCGCCTGCGCCCAGACGACCCCGATGGCATCGTTCACCAATCCCAGGCGCCTGTCGATCGAGGCATGGCCGGTTGCCTTGATCAGGCCCCGGCGATCCACCTCTTGGTGGTAGTGGACCACGGACGGTTCGGGGGGGTCGGCCGGGATCCTGGTGGGGTCGTGCGTGGGCGTGTTCCACTGCACCTCCAGCGGGCGTGTCTTGACATCCTGCGCGGCGAGTGCCATCGCCATCGCGACCTGATCGACGTAGACACTCCACCTCTCGAGCAGCTCCAGGCGGTCGAGGAGCCAGCCAGCCCAGTGGGCCCACGCGTGCGCCACCGGGCGGAGCAAGGCCCCAGGGACCAGGTAGAGGCCTCCATTGCTGTTGCCCGAGAAGGTGCGCTCTCCCGGCCCCCACGGCAGTGGGACCGTAGGAGGCGCGGGGATCCCCGACGCCGTGAAGACCGTGAGGAGGACGTCGAGTGGGGGAACCGGCGCGTCGACCACCTTTCCGCCCACTGCGTCCGGGGTCAGGTCGATGCGGCGCGGATCCTCCATGACCGCGATGTCCGAGTCGCAGAGAACGACCAGGCCGTGCACCTTGTCCTCGGCCAGTCGCAGTGCCCCGGAGATTTTGTTGCAGTGCGGGGAGCGTGGGTCGAACCGGTCGACAGTTCGCACGCAGACCCCCGCCCGTTTCAGGAAGTCGAGGATGTCGGAACTGTGGTCCCCCACGGTGTGCACGACGAGGTCGGTCGCAGCCACGCCCGCCACCTCGGTGAGCGACGCGTACCACCGCAGTGCATCGAGGTGGAAGCGTGGATGGTCGTCAACGACACAGGTGAATCGTCCCTCCGTCGAGGCTACCGGGTGTGCGGCTGACATGGTCGGCTTTCGACGGCGAGTGGGGCTCGGCCGATCAGCGGCCCTGGGTCAGACTCCGGCACAGCGTGAGCTGAGTCTGGGCCGACTGCTTCGGAGCATATTCAGGGGAGTCTCGGACGGGAACATTGGAGACGGTAACGACAGGGGATGCACGGCACTCGGCGTCGGCTGCACGACGGCCGGGCCGTGACCGGCCACGTAGTGGTTGATCATGACCTCGTCGTCGTACCAGCCGACCAGGAATCGATGGAGGTAGGGGTCGATTGTCACGACGATCTGCAATTGATGATGGACCTCCGAACTGTCGATCGGGAACTTCCATCCGATGGGAGAGGGCCAGCTGATCTTCGTTCCCGAGTCGTACAGGTGGAGCTGCACGTAACCGGGGACGTGCGGGACGGGCTCCATAACCAACCTGCTCTTGCCGTATGTCATGAGCGTGACGGGATCGGTGAAGTCCCTCACCGGTCGGTTGAAGGTGAAGCCGATGACATGGATGAACGAAGGTGACTGCTCGACGGGCATCCACGTGTAATGCTCGATCTGCTGCCCGGGGACGTCCTTCAAGTCGTTGCCGGTGGAGAGGTAGAGACCGGAGCAATTGTCCGCAACGAAGATCTGTCCTGCCGGTGCCCAGTAGGGCAGTGTGGACCCGTGCCGCACGGAGGCCGAGAGGGAGTCGATGCTCAGCGCCTTCTCGGCACTGATAAAGCGGGCACTTTGGGCCGCCGTCCACTGGGAGACCGGGAATGAGGCAATGGCAAGGTTTGCCGCGATGCAGTAGACGCTCACAGCGATGACGGCCCCTAGGACGACACCCCTGGCCCGTTCGGTTCGTGCTTGCAGGCGCCGCCAGATGTCGATGAGGCCGATGCCGCTTGCGATGATGAAGAACGGCATCAGGTCGCCGAGGTACCGCTGCGACATGTAGCCCCACAACAGCACCCCGCCTGCGCCCAACGCGGCGCTGAACACGACAATGCGAGTCAAACGCACCTGTCCGATGCCTCGTGGCCGGAACGCGGTGATCAGACCCCAGCAGCCGAGGACGAGGAGCAGTGGGCTCGTATCGGTGAAGCTCCCCGTGGGGTAGCTCTGGTCCATGACGGCACCGGCCAACCAGGGGGCGGGTGCCGTTGGGGGAGTGATGAAGGGAAAGAAGCCGCTGTAGCGGATGCCGACCGGTTGGAAGTATGCCGTGAGGGTGCTCGGCAGGAAGGAGAAACTGAACGCCCTTCCACCGTTGGCGACGAGGAAGTAGCGGCGATGTGCGTTGACGTGAGCCCAGACCTGATCGGCCATCGGAAGGCCCACAGGAATTCCGAACTTGAGATAGGTCACCAGGCAGCTGGTGACAAACGGCACGGCACCGACCGCTGCCATGGGTACTGCCCAACGCCGGTTGGTTAGCCCCGACCTTCCCCATCGCGAACCACCCGGCGATCACCAAGGCCCCGATACAGCAAGCCCAGCCCGGAGGGTTCCGGTTGAGCGTGGCGCACATGATGAGCACTCCGCTGACCAGGACACGTCCCCACGAAGGGCGCTCCATCATTCCGAGCAAGACGAACAGACTGCCAACCGTGAGCGGGATGCTCCAGGCAAAGTCCTCGCTGTAGATGAAGGGCGTCGCCCCCAGGTAGAGAACGACCGACCCTCCCATGATGGTGGCCACGAGGGCGCCGTAGGCCACCGCTTCGGTGCGGCCCAGTACCGTGTTGCCCCGCATCAGGAACCGCAGCCGCCACAGCATCAACGAGCTGGTGCACGGACGTCGAGTAGCCACGCGACGAGGATCGACGGCGCGGTCATCTGGCCGTCGAGCCGGTTGGTTACCAACAGGATTGGCATGCGGAGGATCGAGGGAAAGAGGCCGAAGTAGGTATAGTCGTGCCCGTTGTGGACGAAGGCCTCGATGCCCATCTTCCCGTTGGGAAGCCAGAGGTGACCGTGGAACATGCCCCGGGCCTGAAGGTCGTAGAAGTTGGAGTAGGGAACGGCACGCAGCACGTTCACCGAGCCCGACCACAGGCTCCAGAGCAACCACAGGAAAAGGGGCAGGGTGAGCGTCGTCCCGACGACCACGGCGACGGTGAACCGCCGCCGGCTCACGTCCGCCAGTGAGCCACTCTCAGCGACATCTACGCCGAGCAGGAGTTCTGGATCTGTTAGGGGTTCCGATTCGGTCTTGGCCGTAGCCACCTTGCTAGGAGTCCTTGTGACTCTTTCGCCGGAGCGCGATCGCGGTACCGGAGGAGCGTGCTCGCCATCTGATCGGAGAGACCCAGTCGCCGTTTCGCCCAGTCGTAGGCGCGCAGAATCTGCTTGTCCGCGAAGATGAGTACGGCGCGCGCCCCGTCACCCGGCCGCGAGCGGTACTCGGTCGACCGCACCAACGGGTCCTCTTCGACGCTGAAGTAATAGAGCGCCAACGACCGTCTCGCCATGCTCTCGGGGCAGCGCAAAGGCTCTGGATGACCGTGGAAGGAGTTCGCGTCCGTGGAGAAGATCAGGGCGCGGTTGGCCACCGGGCTCACCTTCTGGACGCACTCCTTCATGTCGGTGCTCCACAGCTCTATGTCACCGCCGTATTCGGGCTGCCAGTCCTCGTTGAGGTAGAGGATGATGTTGGCTCGGCGTCTCCAATTGCGATGGTGCGGGTGCACCGTGAAGTCGGCATGGATGTTCAGGAACCCACCCCTTTCCGACCTGTGCAGTCCTCCCCCTTCGAGCGACGAGTCGGCGATGAGGTCGTCCTCACCGAGAAGCGTGCCGACGAACTGCACGAACCGGGGCGAGTTGAGAACCTCGAGCGTGCGTTGCAGGCTCGGTCCCCAGGTCGACGAATCCGTGTTGCTGAACTTGCGCTCGTTGATGTGGATGTAGTTGTTCCACGTCTCCGGGTCGAGCGACGGGAACTCGGCCATTGCTGCCTTGGCCGCTTCAGGCTCGAGCAAGTCGTCGATCACGATGTGAGGGAACGGGCTCACGTTCTGGTACTGGTCGCGCATCCGTTCCACCTCGCGCTCGAGTCGCTCGAAGTCGAGCACGGTCGAAGGTGTCGCGGTCTCTTGTTCAGCAGTCATTCCGTGGCGTCCCTGCTCGCGTCGTCACTGTGCTCACCCCTTAGCCCGCTGCCTGGACCGGTGCTCGACGACTCCCGAAGCTGCCGATCACGGCCCTGACCAGGAAGAGTGCGTACCCGTGGGAAAGGACTTCGTCATGACGGGCGAACAAGCCGGCCTGGTCCAGCCGTCGATGAAGCCTCTTCAAGCCGCGGTAGGGGATCGTGGGGAACACGTGATGCTCGAAGTGGTACTCCATCCTGGCCCCGATGAGATGGTTCTGAAGCCAGCTCGCGCAGCTGGTCCGAGCGATCCAGTGCACTGCGTTCGCCTGGCGCAAGCCGGGATCGTAGTGCTCGGTGATCGTCTTCAGCCGGAGGATCATCGGGTACATGCACACGATCGGTACAAGCCAGAACACCGCGTAGAAGAGGATCCCTCGCAGGAATCCCTGAAAGAGGATGAACTGACCGAGGACGACCACTTGCGTGACCAGCTTGCCCACCAGCAGCTGCGGTTTTGCCAGCAGGCTCGCCGGCGCGCCCGAGGACTCGGACGTCCCCGAGATCCGGCTCGTCGCGCGCAGGAACGCTGTCACGCCGAGGAGGTCCTGCAACATGAGAATGGTGAGCGCGCCGCGCCGGGCGGGCACCAGGTAGAAGACGCCGATCGGGGTCGCGCTTCTTGCCCGAGGTATCGGTGGTGGAGGCGATGCGTCGGTCGGTACTCCTCGACCGAGTTCACGGCCCAGAATGCGACACCCCAATTGCAGATCCGGTCGTTCAACGGGCGCGACACCGCCAGCGAACCGTGCGATCCTTCGTGGAGGATGACGCCGAACGCGTTCATCCTTAGACCCATCAAGATGACCACCAAGACCCCGAGCAGGATGGCCCAGCCGAGCGGGAGACGCGGGAGGAGGTTGGCTACGGCCAGCAGGACGATCACCTCGAGCCAGAGCACGCCGATGGAGAGTATTGTGTCGGTCAACGACTGCTCCCCGTAGGCCTGCAGTTCGTCGCGGCTCATCACCTGCGTGAGCTGCTCCCGCCAGAGCCGCTCGCTCTGCTCGAGCGGCGTGCGCTCGTTGCCGGCAGATGCCTCTGTCCCCCGTTTCGTCGCCATCATCCGAGGCCTCCCCAACCTGAAATGTACAGTACCGGTCGTTCCGAAGACAATCGCGTGGGGGGCCAGGGTATGGAGCCTTCGTCGGGCGCTGATGCGGCGCCACGTAGTGCCAGCGAGACAGCTGACGTAGGGGAAACAGGGGGTGAGCCCGTCCGGTGCCCGATATGCCGCTCTGTCCGCACTCAGGTCTGGCGGACCGACGTCACGGACCTCGAGTACTTCGTCGTCCCTCCGCGCGACTTCCACGTGCAGAGGTGCAGCGATTGCACATCAGAGTTCCTCTCGCCGCGACCACTCGAGTCGGAACTCCCTCCGTTCTACCCGAGCGACTACCACGCCTACAACGAGAACCACAGCGGCGTGGCCAGACTGCTCGTTCAGTTCAGGGCCAAGTCGCGAGCGCGTTTCTACGGACGGCTGATCAAGCATGTTCCCGGGCGGATCTTCGACGTCGGCACGGGGGACTGTCGGCACTTCGACGAGCTACGGCAGCACCTCGAACTCGAGTGTGCCGGCGTGGAGATCCAGCCGGATGTCGCTGCGAAGGGTCGCGGCGAGAGGGTACGAGGTCCTCGAAGGCACGCTCGAGTCGGCTGACCTCACTGGCCATGTCGGCCGGTATGACATCGTGTCGATGAACCACATCCTCGAGCACGTGGTCGATCCGCACACGATGCTCGAGCGTTCCTTCGACCTGCTGCGGCCGGGGGGGTATGTCATCGGTCAGCTTCCGACGGTTTCCTCGTGGGAAAACAAGTTGTTCGGACACAACTTCGGCGGCTACCACTATCCGCGTCACCTGCAGATCCCCTCGAAGCCAGGGCTGCGGGATCTACTCATAGATGTCGGATTCACGTCGGTGCACATCCGCTCCGCGCCGCACATCCAGACGACTATCTCGCTGCAGAATTCGCTGGTTCGACGTGGCTGGCACCCCAAGATGCACAATGGCAAGACACCGGCGTACGGGGCGATCATGGTGGCGGCACTCCCCTTCGAGTTCGTCGCATGGGTGTGCGACGAGGGTGGGATCGTCAACTTCCAGGCGCAGAAGATCTCGGGGTGAACGGTCAGCGGATGAGGCTCTGACACAGCGTGGGTCGCGATTCCGGCGCAACGCGGACGGAGACCGAACTTGTCGTATTCGGCGTATCCACGCTGGTCGCATACCCGCGGACGGGTCCGCTGTCGGTCAGGTTCATCGAGACCTTCTCCACCCCGTCGGCGCTCACCACGAGTTCGCGCTTCGCGCGGTCCGTCACAACGACGACCGTGTGAGTGGTGTTGGGATCGACATCAATGGAGGCACCTCGCACCGTTGTCAACCCATCGGTGATGGTGAATGACAGACGGACTCGGTTCTCGCCTCGATTCTCGTACGGTTTCCGTCGCGAGGTGACTTCCACGTTGTCTGACCCGACGCTCAGCAACCGAACCGTCTCCGTACCTGTGGGCTTCCCGGCCGTCAATTGAAAGGTGTGTTGAAAGGCGGGGCTCAGTTCGACAGGCACCCAGGTGGTGCGATTGAATTGCTGGCTCGGCACGGTGGAGTAGTCCTCCCCGTTCGACACGTAAAGGCCCTTGCAGTTCCCGATGACGTAGAGCTGCCCGGCCGGACTCCATGGCGGCAATGCGTCGCCTCGGATGACACGCGACTGCAGAGGATGTCCGGTGATGTCGCTCAGATCCTTCTGGGTCTTGACGAAGTTGAGAGCTTGCGTGGGACTCCACTCCTCGTTGGGAGTGACAGCTATGCCGATATTCGCAGCAATAGTCACGAGAGCCACCGCAGCGAAGGCCGCGAGCGACACCGTCTTGACCTGCCTGCGGCATCCGTCCAACCGACGGAGGATGTCGGCTGTGGCAACGGCGCCGGCAAGTGCCAAAAACGGCACGAAGTCACCCAGATATCGCGGGGCGATGTAGCCCCACAGCATCAACGCAGCAGTTGCACTCCCGGTTGCAAGGAGGAGAAGCCGGGTCCGGGCCACTTTTCCGATCGCCTTCGGGCGGAAAGCCGTCACGAGGCCCCAGATGCTCAGGAGGAAGAGCAGCGGCGTCGACGCAGGGACACTGGCCGTCCGATAGAGCCTGTCGAACAGGACTCCGCCTAACGCTCTCGGCGGGCTCGTCGGGAGTGTGACGAACGGGAACACGTTGCTCACGCTGATCCCATCGGGCCTGAGGTACGTCAACAAGTTCGTGGGGACGAAGATGATGCCTTCTTCGGCATTGTGATTGGCGGCAAGGAATTTGCGTCGGTACGCATTGACGTGCGTCCAGACCTGGTCGAAGTTCGACACACCGAAGAAGACGCCGAATTTCGCGTAGTTGACAAGACAGCTGATGATGAGAGGTACGAGTCCCGCAGCGAGTACCGGTGCGAACCACCTCCGATTCGCCTGCCCTCCGAGACCGAGTAAGAACCAGACGGCAATGAGGCCGGCGCCAACGGCGCATGCCCACCCGGTGGTGGCCCGGTCAAGGTTCGCGCACAGGATCAGTACGCCACTGGCGACAATCCGGCCCCATGACGGCCGCTCGATCACGCCGAGAAGCGCGAAGATGCTCGCGACGGTCAGACCGATGCTCCAGGCCAGGTCTTCGGTGAAGACGACGGGGATCGACGCCAGGAACACCCAGACGGTCCCAGCCATGAGGGCGGCCAGCAGCACGCCGAATCCGGCGGCCTCGGTGCGGCCCATGGCCACAGCGCCGCGGACCAGGTAGCGAACCCGCCACATGAGGAGCGACGTGAACAGGCCCGTGAAGAGCCATGCGAGGAGCACGGACGAAGCGGTCAGCTTGCCATCCAGGCTGCTGGTCATCAGGAAGACGGGCATCCGGATGATAGAAGGGAACAGGCCGAAGTACGTGTACGTCCGTCCGTCGTGGACGAACCCCTCGATGCCGAGCGCGCCATTAGCCAGGGACAGATGCCCGTGGAACATGGCGCGCGTTTGCAGATCGTAGAAGTTTCCTTGGTAGGCCGCGGTGCGCAGCGGGTCGACGGGACCCCAGTCCGACCAGAGAATCCACAGGAAGGGGACAGCGGTCAGCCCGACGGCGATCAGGCACGCCCAGGTGAACCGCCGCCGACCGGCCGCCAGTTCAGTGGGCGCACAGGAGTCAGCCGCACCGACGTCAACGGGGCCTGTGTTGGCTATGACCTCGCCCTCCTGGACCCCCCCGGCAGGAGCGATTTGCAACGAAGTGACAGGGCCCTCCCCCACGGCGGTGGAGTGTAGTCAAACGGGTCGATCTCCAGCGGTCGTGCTCAGCGTTCGCGTCGGGTCCGCGTCGTAATACGGCCCTGGTCACGTCCAGTGCGGATCCCTCGAAACCGTCCATCGGACACGAAGTGTCGTGCACCCTGGGTACGATCGCTGAATGTCGGGGACACTGTCCTGCCCGCAGAAGCTCACGTTGCGATGGCAGGTCCCGCGGCCCGCTCACCCCGGGGCGCCCGGATGACCCGGGCCCTGATTCTCGGTGCGAATGGAATGCTCGGGTCGATGCTGATCCGGGTGCTCGGTGACGACCCTTCGCTAGAGGTCGTCGGGACCACCCGCCACGGCGAGGGTGGACACCGGGCCTTCGAGGTCGGCCGTGATCCGCTGGAAGAGCTATTGGCATCGACTCGATGCGACTGGGTCGTGAACGCCGTGGGCGTGCTCGACCGACACATCGATGAGGACGATCCGGCTTCCGTGGCCTCTGCTGTGGAGGTCAACGCGGGGTTCCCCAATCGGTTGGCGGCCGCCAACCAGCGGACACAACGGGTGATCAATTTTGCCACCGACGGCGTGTTCTCGGGCCGGCAGGGGCCGTACGACGAGCGGGCGGTACGCGACGCGGACGGCGTCTACGCCCGCTCGAAGTGCCTTGGCGAGGTGCGTGCGTCCCACGTGGTGAACCTCCGTTGCTCCATCATCGGCCCAGAAGCGCCCCCCGCCACGTCGCTGCTCGGGTGGGCGCTCTCGCAGCCGGCCGGAGCGACGATCACCGGCTACACCAACCACCTGTGGAACGGTCTCACGACGTTCCACCTCGCGAGGGTCTGCGCCGCGCTGATCGGCGGCACAGTCTCCGAGCTCCCCGCGACACTCCACGTGGTCCCCGGGGACGGCGTCAGTAAGGCCGAGCTGTTGACGGATGCGGTCAGAGCCTTCGGCAGGGACGATCTGACCGTGCGGCCCGAGCCAGCAGCCGTTGGCGTCGACCGTCGACTCGAGACCGCGCACCCGGAGATCAACGAACGCCTGTGGGCAGAAGCGGGGTACCCGCGTCCACCGAAGATCTCCGAGATGTTGAGCGAGCTAGCGGTGCTGGACGCCTCGTGACCCACCCGTCTGTGCGATGGCGATCAGCTACACTCCGCCACCGATGCCCAACGTGCTGCTTACCCTCGGTATTCGTCCTGATCTGATCCGCGCCAGTCGAATCATCCACCTGCTGGCAAAGCGGCCGGAAATCCAGTTCACGTTCTGCTGGTCCGGTCAGCATTATGCGGACAACCTGAAGGACGTCTTCATTCGCGACCTGGAACTGCCCGCTCCCGACATCGAGCTCGGTGCCACCGGTGATACCGACGCCGAGGTGGTGGCGTCCGTCATCTCGCGACTCTCGAAGGTCTTGCGGGAGGTCAACCCGGATGTGGCCGTCTTCCTGGGTGACACCAACACCGTGATGGGCTCCATCGCGGCCGCCCAGTTGAACATCCCGATCGTGCACATCGAGGGCCTCATGCGTTCGTACGACTGGAGAATGCCCGAGGAGAAGTACCGCACCGTCATCGACCACCTCTCCGACGTGATTTACACGTACTTCGACGAGTACAAGGAACAGGGTGTCCGTGAGGGGATCAACCCGCGCAACGTCGTGGTCATCCAGAACCTGATCGTGGATGTCCTCACGCATTACTTCTTCGAACGACAGGAGGAGTACGCCCGGTACGCATCGGATCAGTTCTTCGCCGACCGCGGCCTCGAACGCGACCGCTTCTACCTGATGACGTGCCACCGGCGCGAGAGCGTCGAGTCACCGGAGCCGTTGAAGGGGATCATGGACCTGGTGGGCCGGAGTACCTGGCCGGTGTACTTCCCCGCCAGCTACCGCACGCAGAAGCGACTGAAGGACTTCTCGATCGACCTCCCGCCGAACGTCACGATGGTCGACCCGATCGGTTACCGCGAGCTGTTGGCCCTGCTTACCAACTCCCGCGGAGCCCTCACGGACTCGGGAACGGTCGTCGAGGAGACTGCAGTCCTCGGAGTCCCGTCCCTGCAGATCCGGAAAGCCACTGAGCGACCGCAGGTGTACGACTGCGGCTCGAGTGTGAAGTACGACCCGGCCCGCCCGCAGGACTATCCGGCCGACACGTTGTACGCAAAGCTTGAGAGCCTGCACGGCAACGCCTTCGACCACGGACTGGGAGACGGCCATGCGTCCGAACGGCTCGTCGACGACTTGGTGGCACGGGTGGTCAATGGGACCCTCCGGGGACACCTGGCGGAGAACTCCCATATCGACGTCTCGCGGTCGTATCGTGAGGACGGTCTGCCCACGCCGTGACACCGGCGACGCCGCCGCACGCGACGGCCGGCCCGTGGCCGTCCCTGGCGGTCGTGGTCCCGGTCTACAACGAGGAGGCAGGCATACGGCAGGCGTGTGAGGCGATCGCTGCGGTGGCCGAGCAGTATCCGGGTCGGGCAGCTGTCATCGCCGTCAATGACGCCAGCACCGACGCCAGCGCGACCATTTTGGCGCAGCTCGAGCATGAGCTGGAGCTGCTGCAGGTGTGCACGCACGAGAGCAACGGAGGCTATGGTGCAGCGCTCCGGACGGGCGCCGAGTGTGCCGGAAGCCTCGGTTTTGAATACGTTGCCTTTATAGACAGCGACCTCACGAACCCCCCTGAGGACCTGATGAAGATCGGTGAGCTCGCCGCCCGCGGCCACCCGTACATCAAGGGTTCGCGCTTCATCGAGGGGGGTGAGATGAGCGAAGTCAGGTGGCGCCGGCGCCTCTTCTCCGAGGTCGGGAACGTCGTTGGTGCTGCTCTGTTCGGGATCGGTGTGCGTGACGTCACCAACGGGTTCCGCGCCATCCGGACCGACCTCTACCTGACATTGCCACTGCACGAACGCGGGTTCCCGGTCATCGTTGAGGAGCTCGATTGCGCCCTGCAATCGGGCGTGGCGCCTGTGGAGTTCCCGACCGTGCTGACGACGAGAGAGGAAGACCAACGGCCGTCGTCTTTTCCGTACCGTCCGCGGGTGATCCTGACGTACCTCCGGTATCCTCTGCGTGCCAGGACGAGGCGGTTCAGGCGACGGTTGGGAAGGGGAGGGCGATGATGAGCAAGGGGAGCGGCACCGACACCTGTCGCGGCTGCGGAACACAGCTGGTACGACGGTTCTTCGATCTGGGCGAACTTCCGTTGGCGGGAGGTTTTCTCTCTGCGGACCAGGTCGCTGCAGAGATGCGCTATCCGCTGCTGGTGAGCGTCTGCGACGCCTGTGGCTTGGTGCAGATCGTGCACCCGGTCGACCCGGAGATCTTGTTCCAGGACTATTCCTTCGCCACCGGGACCGTTGCAGGGCTCGTGAACCACTTCGACCGATACGCCGAGTGGATCACCACGACGCTGAAGCCCAGTTCGGTCGTCGAATTCGGCTGCAACGACGGCACGCTGATCGCCGCGTTGGCGAAGCGTGGTGTGCGGGCTCTGGGGATCGACCTGGCCGCCAACATCACCGAGATGGCACGCCAACAGGGGCGGAACGTGTTGACCGGGGCGTTCGGGCCAGAGGCGGTGGATGAGTTGCGCGAGAAGGCGGGTCCCGTCGATCTGATCACGGGCAGCAACGTCTTCGCCCACAACGCCAACCCGGCGGCCATCCTCGACGCGGCGGATGCCTTGCTGTCCGACGACGGGATCCTTTGCCTCGAGGTGATGTACGCGGGTGACCTGCTGGAGCAACTCCAATGGGACACGCTCTATCACGAGCACCTGACCTTCTACTCGCTGGGGACACTCGAGACACTGCTGCTCCGCCATGGGTTCGAGCCCGTTATCGCGGAGCGGATCCCAATGCACGGCGGGTCCCTGCGCCTGGCGGCTGCCCGTACGGGTGCACGCAGCGCCGAGAAGTCGGTGGAGAGTGTGCGCAACTGGGAGCAGGGGGTGTCGCTGAACGACGCGTCCACCTGGGACACCTTCGCCACGGATTGCCGCCGCCGTATCGACGTCTTCGCCGACACGATGCGGCGTCTGTCAAAGACGGCGTCGATCTGGGGCTACGGTGCCGCCGGCAAGGCCACCATGTGGGTCAACGTCTGCGAGATGGACTACCTCGGCGGCATGGTCGATGCCTCTCCGTTGCGCTACGGCAAGCTGATGCCGGGTACTCACACGCCGATCGTCAGCCCGGAGGAGTTCGGCCGCCACCAGCCCGATTACGTCTTCGTGTCGGCGTGGAACTACCTCGAAGCGATCCGGACCAACGAGCCCGCGTACACCGGGTATTGGATCGTCCCGCTCCCCGAGATGCGCATCCACTGAGCACCGGCGGTTGCATCTCGCCCGCTCGCCTCGGCACGTGGTGAGGCGAGCACCTCGCTGGGTTCAGAACCAGCGGATCCCGACTCGATGCAGCGATGCCCGCATCAGCGTGAAGATATAGCCCGCCAGTTCGTGGCCCAGTCGGAACTTGGAATGCTCGCGAACCATCGGCGCGGTGGGCACTCCGGGGATACGGACGGTCTTCCCGCCGGCCAGGAGGACCTTGAAGGTGATCTCCGGGCAGACGGACAGACGCTGCCCGCTGATGCCCAACGCCTGGACGAAGGTCCGGTTGAAGGCCCGAAACCCGTACGTGCTGTCGGGGATGTCGACACCGAGGAGGATCCTGATGGCTCGTCGGTACAGGTCCTGGTAGAGCACGAAACGTTTCGGGACCCCGGGCTCCGCCGTGCCGGCGTCGAACCTCGAGCAGAGCACCAAGTGGGCGCCGCCCCTGAGCTCGCTGAGCATCTTGGGGATCAACTCGAGCGGGTCGCGGGCGTCGGGCATGAGGACGACGCAATAGCGTCCTTCGGCATAGGCGATGCCGAGCCGGAGGACCGAGCCGAACCCGCTCTGGGACCGATCCTGGACCAGGAGGCGTGTGTGGAGCAGCGGGTACTTCTCGGCCAGGTCGGCGGCGAGTTCGAGCGTCCCGTCGCGGCTACCGGCATCGACGATGAGTACCTCGGCAGGCGCGCCCGCGGCCGCGAGGGCGGTGTTGAGGTTTTCGAGCGTCCGGGCGATCGTGGGAGCGTCGTCCAGCGTCGGGATGATGACCGAAGTCTCGATGTCGTTCACCGCTCCACGACCTCCCACGGGTCCCAGTACCGGGCAGGGTAACGGACGTCGTCGTCGAGCGAAGCCCCGAGGACCGCGTCGGAGAGATACAAGAGCTTGGTCCCGGGCAGCAGGGACATGGCACCGTTCGCGTACCCGGACGGAACGGCGAGGATGCTCGGGTTCTGTGCATCGAGCACGAAGCGGTGAACATCGAGATCCTTCGAGGGAGAGTCCCAGTCGTCGATCTCGACACAGGCGGCGAGAGCAGCACCGCTCACGGCCATGACCCACTTGCGCTCGTGACGATGGGCATGCCAGGCGCGGACCGTACCGACGGCGAAATTCTCGACGAAGTAGAAGCGACGGCAGCCGACGAGATCGAACTCGTTCACGAAGAGCACGCGGCCACGGTCGTCGGCCGCCGCTCCTCCCATGATCAGCTCGGGTCGGTCGCTCATCGGGGTCCTACGTGTCGCGACAGGCTGTGGGGCCGACGGATCTCTCGGCCGAGGGGGATCTCCTCGGGGCACAGGTAGGGGCGGAGGGCGTGGAGATTCGAGAAGGCGGCGAGACTGAGATCCTTCACTCGGCCGTTGTCGATGAGCCACGCCATCTGGTCAATGGCGTCGTCCACCGAGTACTGAGCCTTGAACCCGAGCTCTTGCTCCACGCGGTCGAAGGACACCTTGTAATTGCGAGTGTCCTGGAAGGGCATGTCCACGTACTCGATCTCGCCACGCGTGAAGTCGTTCGACGATGCGTGTGGCGATTTCGGCGATCGTGTCGTTCTCGGCACCCAGGTTGTAGATGCCCGACGCATCGGTCCCGATATGCGGAACTATGGCCGTTGCGACATCCCGGACATGGAGCATGGGCCGATACTGTTGGCCGCCGAAGACCTGGAGATGGCCAACCAGCTTGGCGCGCATGACCAGCAGGTTGACGACCAGGTCCATCCTGATTCGAGAGTAGGAGTCACCGACCCCGGCGATGGTGGCCAGGCGGAAGATCAGGCTGTCCGGACGCCTCCTCATGATGACGCTCTCGGCTTCGAGCTTCGTTTGTGCGTAGAGCGAGAGCGGGTCGGTCGTGCTCTGTTCGTCGACCATCTCGTCGTTGGCTCCGTAGACCGAGCACGTCGAGGGGAAGATGATCCGCCCCCGGAAGGTCCGGCACAGCCAGTCGACGGTGTCGACGTTGATCTTCCGTGTCACACCGGGATTGAGGGCGCACGCGGGGTCACCGACCAGGGCGGTCAGCCAGACGACCGTGTCGGCCCAGTCCAGATGGGGGTGGAGGCGCTCGTAGTCCAGGACATCCCCGAAGACGAAGTCCACGTCCTTCAGGAAGCGCTCTTCGTACAGGAGCAAGTCATAGACACGAACGTCGTGGCCCACCTCGATCAGCTTGTCGGTCAACCAGCCGCCTATGTAGCCGGCTCCGCCCACGACCAGCACACGTGCCATCGTCCCTACTCCCCCGTCACCTGTGCCCCCAATCCACCTAGCCGCGACACTATACACCCAGGTCCCGACAGCGAAACCGGCCGCCTCCGATTCGCGAAAGCAGAGCCGCCGAGGTAGTGTCCGCGGGGTCTATGGGCACGGGTCATGTGATCCTGATTGGTTCCACCGGGGGAGAATGGTGTCTGGTCAGAGGCACGAGGCGATCGTATGAGCAAGGTCGCTTCAAGGTCGCGCCCGTCCGAGTGAGTCCAAAATGGTGAATACAAGAGGTGGGGTGGAAGCCACCGAGGTGGTCCACGCTCAGACCGGGAACCCTAAGCGTGGACCGAGACCCTTGCGAGCCAACCATGGCATGTCCCGAATGGTCGATGGCAGCCCCTTACCCACGCCCTTCCTCGTACTCATCGGGGTCGTCACGCTGGTCGGTCTCCTCCTGAGGCTGCCGTCGTTCAACAACTCTCTCTCCGGGGACGAGATCTCGACGTTCTACATCGTCAACGGGCACAGTCTGGCCAGGGTGCTCTCTCTCGTCTACAGCCGTCAGGAGTCGACACCACCGCTGTACTTCATCCTTGCCTGGGCAACGAAGGGATGGCTCGGGAGCGGGAACACCGCGCAGTCGATTCGACTTGTTTCGCTCGTCACCGGTACGGCCGCGATCCCACTCACGTTCCTGCTCGGCTTGTGGACAGTCGGCCGTCGCGCCGCCTTCGTTGGCGCGATTTGCGTGGCGTGTTCACCCTTCATGATCTTCTTCTCGTCCGAAGCCCGCACGTACATGCTCGTGCTTTTCCTGGGCCTCGCATCCTCGATCTGCCTCTTGCGCGCACTCGACACGAACCGACTCACGTGGTGGGCCGGGTATGCGGCATCGACCTGCGCTGCCGCGTATAGCCACTACACCGTCGCTTTCTTCCTCATGGCGCAGTTCGCGTGGGCCTTTTGGGCCGTGCCCCAGGCACGCAAGGCACTCATCTTGTCCAACGCGGCAGCCGTGGTCGGATTTCTCCCGGGAATCAGCGGGCTGCAGGCAGCCTTCAAGGCACCGAACTTCATCACTTACCTCCTGCCGGTCAACGTCCGCAACGTCGTCAGTGTTCTCAAGAACTTCTGGATCGGACATCCCATCATCCTCATCAACGAGATGCCGGGCAACATCGTGCTCCTGATGGCGGCCGCCGGTGTGATCCTCGGGGCAATCGGGCTGGTCCTGACCGTACGGAAGCGGGGCCGTCGGTGGTGGAAGATGTCGCCCGGTGTCCTTCTGATCATCATCCTGGCGGTGGCACCGACCGTGCTTATGGTCGTCTACAGCTCGGCTCGCGCTGACGTCCTGGGCGGAGGCAACATCATCGCATCGTGGCCGGCCATGGCTCTCGCCATCGGAGCTCTGGTCACCTCCCCGCCGAGACCGCTGCGCATCGCAGCGGTCTCCCTCGTAGTTGCCACGTATGCCATTGGCGGCGTGAGGATGCTCAGTGGTACCTCGCAACGTGGGGACGTCACGTCCGCCGTGGCGTTCGTCGATCGAAACGGCAAGAGTGGCGACCCGATCGTCGCACCACGCTGTTCGCCAATCCACTGTCCGAGGTGGATGCCGCACTCACGGGCACGCCGAGCTACACATACATCCCCGGCAACGAGCTGGACCGAGCCCGTCCGCTGCTCGCTGGAGACCCGCACCCCGTCATCCGGCTGAGCTACCCACCGTTTGAGGCACCGCCTCTCGACGAGCAGTTCAAGCATCTCGCCGGCCCCGATCCCGCACCGGTGATGTTCGGCCTTCCGGCACCGTCTCCCCAGCAGGTTGCTCGGGAAGCGATGGAGCGGGCGCACAACGGCACAGTCTTTCTGATCACACCCTATTCATTGAGACCCGAGCTGATGACGAAGTACTTTCCCAAGAGCGTGATCAGCCAGTTCATCAGTGCGATGGAGCCTCGCTTCCACATCGTCCAGCAGGTGACGTACCCGTCCAACGTCAACGACGAGTCGGTGATGGTGTTCCGGGAGAGCCCACAAGGGAAGCACTAGGCATGTCGGACCCAGTCCACTCGGACCCGTCCACCGTCGCATTGAACGACGAGGCAGGAGTTCCCAAACTTCCCGATCAAGTCGCGGCCGAGTTCGTCACCAAGCCACGGTACTATCCGTGCTTCGACGGCCTGCGAGCCATCGCAGCGCTGTCCGTGTTGCTTCTTGGCGGCTTGGGTCTCCGGATTACGATGCGATCGTCCTGGGGTCTGTTTCCCGAGCAGCCGGCTCGAGATCGGCGTGTCCGTCTTCTTCCTCATCTCGGGGTTCCTGCTCTACCGCCCGTTCGCCCTGTCCCACCTCTCCGAGCGCAATGCCCCGAGCATCAAGCACTTCTGGCAGCGTCGCTTCCTGCGGATCGTTCCCGCCTACTGGTTGGCGTTGACCGTGCTCACCTACGTCTTCGGCATCATCACGGTTGGGCCCGGCTGGCAAGGGTTCGCCATGCACTACTTCTTCCTGCAGATCTACTTTCCCACGGGAGTGTTCAACGGCATCACCCAGGCGTGGTCGCTTTGCACGGAAGTGAGCTTCTACCTGTTCCTGCCGCTCTACCAGGCAGTCGTCGGTCTTCGTCGGCGTGGACCACGGCGCCAGTTGGTCGTCGAGCTGTGCGGCTGCGCCCGTGCTGACAATCATAAGTTACACGTTTCCGGTGGTGGTTCCTTCACCTGCCGATCCTCACCGTCCGGAATGGGAAGCTCGTCGCTATTTGCTCGCCGAACTGCCTGACACATGCCGTCTGGCCCGCACTGATGCCGGCCTGGCTGCCGGCCTGCCTCGACCTGTTCGCACTGGGCATGTTCCTGGCGGTCGGCAGCGCGTGGCTCGCCGAGCGGGACTGGGAGCCGGCGTTCTTGCGCCACCGGTTCATGCCGTGGATCAGTTGGGCATGCGCAGCCTTCTGTTTCTGGTCCGTTGCCCACGTCGTCAACGACAAGGACATCCTGTACTTCATCTCGCCGATCGCCAACATCGAGCGGCAGGCCTTGTACGGCGCGTTCGCCTTCTTCCTCCTTCTCCCAGCTGTGTTCGGCCCCCAGGATCAGTCGCTGGTGCGAAGGCTGCTCCGCTGCTGGCCCATGGCCGCGCTCGGCGTCATCTCCTACGGTATCTACCTGTGGCACCTTGATCTGATCGATTTGTTCCTCAGGTGGACCGGTTGGCTTCCCGGGCAGGAGCCGTTCTGGATCCTGGCTTTGGTGGTGTTCGGTCTGTCGGTCGCCTTCGCCACGGCGAGCTACTTTGGCCTCGAGAGGCCCCTCCTCCGTCTCAAGGGAAAGATCTCGTGGTGGGACCGTGCCTCGCCTCGCGGCGGGGACGGGTCGCGGCCAGCCACCCCGTTGGAGCCGACGGGATCGCGCGTCACCCCGGAGCAATCCGGGTGACGTCCGCGCCGGAGAGCGGCGTGACGGCCGGTGCTCGCAGTGGGAGGTGGGTCCCGACGTCGCGAGAAGGCCAAGGCGAAATCGGGAGCCCGTGCAGTAGTCTACGGGCCATGAAGGAGCGGTTGGTCCGGCTGTGGGAATTCTGCCGGACGCCACAGGGCCTGAAGATCATTGCCGCTACAGCCTGGTGTCGATCATCTCTGCCATGACGTCACTGATCGCTGATCCTGACCATCACCTACGGAGTGCTCCGCCTCGGGACCAAGATCTAGTGCACCCCTCTTCTCCAATGTCATGGCCGGCTTTCCGAGCTACTACCTCAACCGCAAGTGGGTATAGAAGGGCGGCCGGTCCCATTGGTGGCGTGAGGTGCTCCCGTTCTGGGTGATGTCGATCACCGGCATCGGGTTCGCGCTGTCACAGCGGCGCAGGCACACAACTTCGCCAACGAGCACCACCTCAACCATCTCGCCCGTACCGTTCTCGTCGTCGGGGCGAACGTGGCGGCGTTGGGAGTCCTGTGGATACTCAAGTTCCTGATCCTGAACCGGCTCTTCGCTGGGGGTTCACCGACCGCGGAGGTCGGGGTGGAGGCCGAAGCCGAAGCCTGATCCGTCCGGCATCACTGGATCGTGGCGCCGGACGGCCGTCGCCGTGGCGCCCCCGGCAGTGTGCGGGTTCAGGACATAGGACACCGCCTCTGGGCATGTGTCAAGACATAGGACACCACCAGTGAAGGGGTGCTCCTGTGGACATGGGCAGGTTTCTGATCGAGACGCATCTACGGACGGGGCGGCCGATCAGGAGCTGGCCGCGGCCCATGAGGTGAGTGCCCGCTGGCTCTTCAAGCTGCTGCGTCGCTACCGCCTCGAAGGGCCAGGCGGCCTCGAGCCCCGCTCCCGGCGACCCAAGAGCTCGCCGACCCGCATCGCCGACCTCTACGAGGACGAGATCGTCGCGGTGCGCAAGGCGCTGGCCGACGACGGACTCGACGCCGGTGCGGCGACGATCCACTTCCACTTGGCCCAGCGCTACGGCGCGCGCCGTCGGTCTCGACGATCTTTCGGGTGCTCAAGGCCCGAGGCTTCGTCACTCTCGGAGCCCCAGCAAACGCCCGAAGAGCTCGCTTCAGCGCTTCGTCGCCGACCTGCCCAACGAGTGCTGGCAGGCCGACGTCACCCACGTGGCGCTCGAGCATGGCGAAGTGTTCGAGGTGCTCAACATCATCGACGACCACTCGAGGCTGTGCGTGGCGTCCAGGGTGTTTGTGACGGTGCGAGCGCCAACGTGGTGCGGATCCTGCACAGATCGGCGGCGACCTGGGGTTATCCGGCCGCCGTGCTCACCGACAATGGACTGGTCTTCACCGCGCAGCGCCGTTACGGACTGTCCGGCGTCTTCGAGCAGGAACTGTTCTCCCTGGGGATCGCCACGAAGCACTCGAGGCCCTACCACCCCCAGACCTGCGGGAAGATCGAGCGCTTTCACCAGACCATGAAGAAGTTCGTGGCCGCCCGGGAGGGGCTCTCCACGAAGAAACAGCTCCAGGTGCAGCTCGATCGCTTCGTCGTCTACTACAACCAGGTCCGGCCGCATCGGGCCCTTCGGCGGCGCACACCGGCCCGGCGTTCGTCGAGCGGGAGAAGGCCCATCCGAAGGTGCCTCTCGTGGCCATCGGTGATCGGCGCGTCCGCCAGGACAAGGTGGACAAGAAGGGCGCCGTCACCATCCGCTACAAGGGCCGGCTGCACCACATCGGCATCGGCGCGGCCTACAAGGGCTGGCGCATCATGCTGCTCGTGGATGACCGCGACATCGAGGTCGTGGCCCTTGACGGCTCACCGCTTCGACGGCTGCGGCTCGATCCGACCAAGGATTACCAAGCCATGGCTTGACCAGGCTCAATGGCGGTCTACGATGTCTCGCGACATCAAGGTCCTCGATGTCTCGCGACATCACAAGGGCGCCCCCGGCAGGATTCGAACCTGCGACGCACGGTTTAGGAAACCGACGCTCTATCCGCTGAGCTACGGGGGCCGGTCCGCGTTCGGGAGGAACGATCGGCCTGCGGTCCCCCTCAGGTTAATGCAGCACTGCCGTGAAGCTCGACCCGCACGGTGATCTCGGGGTAAACGCGGACCATGAGCATGCTGGGCGGTGTCATCCCGAACTGGCGGATATCGAAAACAGACGACCCGGTGAGGTTCACACTGTCGGGCTGGACGTAGATCCGCATCTCGTGCTCGAAGGTCAGCGTCTTGCCGTGGAACGAGATGTCTCCCGTGACCACGTAGTCCGGATGCGATCCCTGGGCGGCGATGCCCGTCAGCGTGCCCGCGATGATCGGGTACTTGCGGGCGTCCACCCGCCGCCGCAATTCGCGATCGTAGAGCTGGTTGCCCGAGGTGAGCCCCTCGACCGCCAGCTTGAAGAACGCTCCGGACACCGGCTGGGTGAGATCGATGGCCTGGTCGGGGGTGGCGGCGGCTTCGAACCATCCCGTCAGACCCCGAGTTTCGGTGTTGATCGATCACTGTCGACCGACCACTCACCCAGATGCACGAGCGCACGGGGTCGAAGGTGTAGCGGGTGCGGGTGGGTGCCATGTCGGTCCGATCTTGGCAGACGCTCGCAGGGCGCCTGGTGACATCACGGCCGTTGCTGAGACGAACCCGATGTCACAGGAGGCCCACAGCGGATCCTGCGTCCACGTCGAAGGGGGCATGGTGCGATGGCGTCGTCCCCAAACGAGGAAGTCCGCCACATGTGAACCAACAGCCCCCCCAACAGGCAGCACACCCCCGAGAGCAGGTGCGGGGCGCAGTCGCGGCTGCGCACCCTGACCACCGGGGCAATCCTGGCCGCCACCGGGGCCACCGTCGTGATCGGCGTGGCCGTCGCCCGCGAGCACCCGGGGTCGGCCAGCACGTCGAACGTGACCAGCGGGGCCTCGAGCCCGAGCTCGGGCTCGACCGGATCCGGCACGACGACAGGGAGCACCGGCAACACCGGGACGTCGACCACGACCACCCCCACCGCCAGCTCGTCCACGCCCAGCGTGACCTCGGGAGGTTCGTCTCACCCGTGACCACCACCCGCAATGAACCGATGCTGACCTCGCGCTCCTTTCGGGCCATCGGCACGACCGCCACCGTGGTCGTCCAGGATCCGGCGAGGGCGGCGGACGCCCAGCGCATGCTGGCCACCGAGTTGGAGGCGATCGACCTGGCGTGCAGCCGCTTCCGCCCGGACTCCGAGCTATCGATGCTGCACGAGAATGCCGGTCGCACCGTGTGCGTCGGCCCGCTGCTGTTCGAGGCGCTCGAAGTGGCGCTCGATGCCGCGGTTCCGGACCGGCGGTCGCGGTGGACCCGACGGTCGGTAACGCCGTCGCCGCCCTCGGGTACGACGCCGACATCGCAGATGTCGTCGCCTGGCCGCCGGCACCCCCTCGGACCCTCGGCACGGTGGCAGGCCACCCGCACGTGCAGATCGATCCCGGCGACCGCAGCGTGCGCATCCCATGCGGTGTCCGATTGGACCTCGGTGCCACGGCCAAGGCGCTGGCCGCGGACCGAGCCGCCGCCCGCCACCTGGGCCAGGGTGTACTTGTGAGTCTAGCGGGGACGTCGCCGTTGCCGGGACGCCGCCGCCGGGCGGGTGGCCGTGGGCATCGCCCGCGAGTCGTCAACGCCGGAGAATGGGGTGGATCAGGTCGTCGCCATCACGAGTGGCGGGCTGGCCAGTTCGGCTACGTCGGTCCGTTCCTGGAGATCCGGAGACCGCACCGTTCACCACATCGTGGACCCGTGTACGGGCGACTGTGCCGAACCGCACTGGGTCCTGGTCTCGGCGACCGGGATCAGCTACGGTCAAGGCCAATTCCGCCACGACCACGGCCATCGTGTGGGGCGAGCAGGCTCTCGAGCGCTTGGAGCGCCTCGGGCAGGCGACGCGCCTGGTCCGGTTCGACGGGAGTTTTTCGTCATCCACGGGTGGCCGCACGAGGAGAAGTCATGAGCTCCACGTCGCTCTGGTACACGGCACCGGCGCGCGGCCTGGTCGCCCTCGTGCTCTTCACGCTGACGATGGTGCTCGGCATCACCACGACGACGCGCGCCCGAAGCGGGAACTGGCCCGGCTTCGCACACCAGGAGCTCCACCGCCGAGTCTCGATGATGGCCGTCGTGGTCCTCGGGTTCCACATTCTGACGAGCGTCATGGATACCTACGTCAACATCGGCTGGGTCACCGTCGTGGTGCCCTTCGCGTCCGCCTACGGGCGCTTCTGGATCGGTGTGGGCACGATTGCACTGGACCTCATGCTCGCCGTATTCATCACCAGCCTGCTGCGGGCCCGCCTGCGGCCCGGAACTTGGCGCGCCGTGCACTGGCTTGCCTACCTGAGCTGGCCGGTGGCCTTGGCGCACGTTCGGCATCGGCACCGACGCCGTTGCGCGGTGGGTGATTCTGCTCGGCGCCACCTGTGTCGCCTCCGTGACAGCCGCGCTGGCGTGGCGGCTGCGGTCCGTGCCGCGCCAGTCGGCGGCGAGGACGGCGGGAGCGGCCGTGCCCGGGAGGGCGTCCAAGCATCTCGCCCTGACCGCACGGAACCGGGGGTCCGACCATGTCTAGCGGGAGCGACACCTTGACGACCGCCAGGAGTTACGGGCTGCTGGGCCATCCGACCGACCTGGCCCGCTATGCGGCCGCTTTGGGGCCGCTCCCATTGCCGCACTCGGTCGACCGGGGCTGGCGCAAGACACTCGTGTCGGCGCTGGAGGCGTCCGGACTGACCGGGCGCGGCGGTGCCGGCTTCCCGACGGCGATCAAGGTGGCGGCCGCGGACGACGGGGCAGCGGGGGAACCGTCGTCGTCAACGCCATGGAGGGGGAGCCCGCCAGCGACAAGGACGCATTGCTGCTCCTGCAGTCGCCGCACCTCGTGCTGGACGGTGCGCAGCTGGTGGCAGCGGCATGCGGCGCCCGCGGCGTCGTGGTCTGCGTGCCCGAGAGCCGGGACCACGTCGCCGCCACGGCGCTGCGGGCCGTGGCCGAGCGGTTGAGCGCCCGGTGGGCTCCTGTCCCCGAGACGATGGTACGCCCGCCGGAGCGCTTCGTGGCGGGCGAGGAATCGGCGTTGGTCGAGTGGATCAGTCCGGCCGGTCCCTGCCTTCGTTCCGACACGACAAGGGCACTCCGCTCCGCATTGGCCGCCACGGTGCCCTGGTACACAACACTGAGACGCTTGCCCATGTGGCGATGATCGCCCGTTGTGGTCCGGACAGCATTTCCGCGAGCGGGATACCCGAGGACCCGGGGACGTCGCTAGTGACCATCTCCGGGGCCGTCGAGCGACTGGGCGTCGTCGAGGCGGCCAGGGGAACACCACTGATCGACATCGTGAGCCGGGCCATCCCTCTCGGCCCGCCGCAAGCGATTCTCGTCGGCGGCTACAGCGGGGCGTGGATCGAGCCAGAGCACTTCGGCACCCCTTACGCCTCGTTGTACCTCCGGGCCATCGAGACCACCGCGGGCGTTGGCGTCGCTGTGGTCCTCGGCCAGGAGGCCTGCAGCGTCACCGAGAACAGCAGGCGCATCGCCCACTACCTGGCCGGCCAGAGAGCGGGGCAGTGCGGACCGTGTGTGTACGGACTGCCCGCCATAGCCGACGATCTGGCGCGCCTCGCTCGTGGCCAGGCGGACCCGGGGCTCGTGGCGCGGCTCGACCGCCGGACGAGGAGGTCGAAGGCCGGGGGGCCTGCCGTCACCCGGACGGCGCGGTGAAGGTGGTGCGCAGCGCTCTCCGGGTGTTCGCGGCCGACATGGACGAACACCGCGCTGCAGGCCATGCTCCCACTGGCAGCGTCCAACACAGCTACGGTTCCCCCGCGGCGCCGAGCGGGGGACCTCGATGATCCGCATCCAGGTCGACCCGATTGCCTGTGACGCATACGGCTACTGCGCCGAGCTCCTGCCCGAGGCCATCAGCCTCGATGATATGGGGCTACCCGATTGTGGACGGCAAGCCGCTCGCCGCCGAGCTGGTCGACGCCGCCAAGCGGGCGGCACACGACTGCCCACGCCGGGCCATCACGTTCCGCGGGCGCGCCGGCGGGCGCTGAGCGGCGCCGTCGCCGCGAGCACCACAATGTCCGTGTGACGCCCGTGGACCTGACCGTCCGGCGTGCCACCGAGGGCGACGTGGCTCGCATCGTCGAGCTCCTGCTGCTCGGCGCGCTCCCGGGTGTCACCCGAGACGAGGACCCGACCGACCCGGCGTCGTACCGCGCTGCGCTGCGACAGATCGATGACGCCGGGGGCTCCGTGCTGGTCGCCGAGGCTCGGGGGACAGGTGATCGGTACCTGCCAGTTGATCGTTTTCCGGCACCTGCAGCGTCGCGGCGGGCTCTGTGCCGAGATCGAGTCCGTGCACGTGCATCCGGACCACCGGGGGAAGGGTGTGGGCACGACGCTGGTCCGTGCCGCCGTGGCACGTGCCCGAGCCCTCGGCTGCTACCGGGTGCAGCTGACGTCGAACGTAGCGGCGCCCGGAGGCCCACCGCTTCTACGAGCGGCTGGGTTTCGCGCCCTCGCACATCGGCTTCAAGCTGAGCATGGGCCCGGACCTTGACCATTCGACGTAATTGTGTAAGCTAGTAATATGAACCAAGGAGACCAGGAGAGCGGGTCACGGCAGCGGGGTCGGCGGCGTACGACGTCGCCGCCACCGTCTGGACCCGAGCAGGAGCGGCTGATGGCGGCCTGGTTTGCCGGCCGGGTGCCGGAGGGTTGGTTCCAGGGCAGCCCGCACATCACCATCGACAGTGACGAGATCCAGGTCGTGGGCACGCTGGCACCGCCACAGGTCCCCGAAAGCGCCGGCCCGGACGAGATGCGGGTGGCCCGGCGGACCGCATCAGCGGCTTCCGGGAGGAAAGCCGGTCGACCCGGATGCACATGGCGGACGAGGCCCAGCGAGCCTTCCTGCGCCGGGTGTCGTGGGGCGCCGAGTGCGGCGACTCCCTCGTCCTTTTCACCACGGCTGGTATCCCGGTGATGACCCGACTACGCATGGCCGACCGGAGGGTGCTCGACACGCTGATCGACGCCGGGGTGGCCAGGAGCCGCAGCGAGTCCCTGGCCTGGTGTGTCCGCCTGGTGGCCCATCACGAAGAGGAGTGGATCGAGGAGCTGCGGGGCCGCGATGGCAGCGGTTGAGGAGGTTCGCGACCCGGCCCGAGGGGCGGAGGGTGGCCCCTCGTGATTCGTCATTGTTGAGCCAATCGTGCGCCCGTCGCACGTTCGTTTGGCCCCCTACGGTGAAGCTGTCCAAGAATTGGTGAGCGGCGCTACACTATCGATCTCCAAAACGATGATCGGTGGGCGTGTTGAGCGGCTGGCAACATCGATGAACTACGAGCGGCTATACGAGTTCCGATTTCGGGGCATTGAGGGGGCTGCCCGCCAGGATGTCTGGAACGTGATCGCAATGGACATCTATAAGAGGATGCGATGTCCGCAGGTCGTATTGGACGCGGCTGGTGGAGCTGGTCAGTTCATCGACAAAATTCGTGCTTTTGAGCGATGGATAGTAGACCGGGTTGCTTATGGAACGATCGATCCTGAAATTCCATGTGATAATTGGCGACATATTCACGGTGGACTTGCCGAAGGATCATTTCGACGGAATCCTGGTCTCCAATGTCCTTGAGCATATGCCTGCGCAGGATCTCATTGCCGAACTGCTCGAGCGCCTGCGAGATTGCCTCAAGCCCGGAGGCGTCATCGCGATCATCGGATCAAGACTTTCGATATTGCGCAAAGGAGTACTTCGATTGTGCTGATCACGTGCTTGCTCTTACGCATATTGCGATCGAAGAGCATCTCTATGCTGCGGGGTTCGAGCTTCTGGAAACGCGAAAGAAGTATCTACCCTATTCCTTTCGTAGCAGGCTTCCGGCATCTCCAAGTCTCACGGCTGGCTTACTTGAGGTTCACGCCACTGCCATCTCCCGTTCTTGGGAAGCAGTTCTTGGTGACTGCGGTGGAGGAAATAGCTCGCGATATCGATGCGAGGACTTGCACCGTTGTCCGATGATCTTGTCTTCTCGCTTGCTCTATTGGTGGGCGTTCGTGAGTGACCTGAGAAGTACTGCGACCTGCGGCTCAAGGAGTTGAGTCGCTGCATAGGTGAGGTGGTTGTTGTCGACATAAAGCGGCTTCCGTGACGCTCCAACGGGCATCCACTCGCGTCGCAGAGGAGACTCGCCGGCGAAATATTCGGAACGGACTTGAGCCTCGAAAGGACTTGTAGCTCCGCACTGCTCAGGTTCTGACCGGGGCCAAGCACGGCGCTCCGAGAAGGTTCGTAGTCGGTGATCGAGCCAGTCTGTGCGACGCACTCAGCGGGAGGTTGAGGGAGCATGGGGTTGTCCAGGATCACCCCTACCCGAGCTCCTGACGCAATCTGGTTGACGAGGAATGCACGAAATGCGTTCCTCCGAGGGCCACCTGCTCCCTCTCCGACGGGGTGCTCCCACTGGCATCCATGATGTTCCCCAAGTAGAAGGCAGAATGCTGTGTGAGCACCACAGCCGTCGGCTTGACTGTTGAGAGAAGGGCAAGTCCTGAGTTCTTGTGGCAGACACTGCGCCGGATCAAGCGGTCCATTGGGTGCCCGGCGGACCGCCACGGGGATCTACGGGCATCCAGGGTTGCTCAACAGGAGGACCCGAAGGTGTTGTTGGGTCGCCGCCTTTGAGATCGTGTTGAACCAAGTCGCTGAATGCGAATCCCCCACCAAGGCGACCGTTGATGAGCCGAGATGTCCCCTCCAAAACAGTAGGGGGCTCCAGCGGGCACGTTCTTGATGTGGCACCCAGGAAGAAGCTCTTCGCGGCGACGTATTGCAGGTGGGTGAACGAGGCTGGGGTTCTCTCGGAGGAGTAGAACCAGGTCCCGCCGCAACACCGAGAAGCCGATCGTGATCGCGAGTCCAAGCATGAACGTCTTGTAGGTCGGTAGTTACAGTCGTCTTGCAAACCGGATGGGGTTCTCGACAAAGCGGAACGCTAGGTACGCTGCGCCAAGAGAAGCCAAGGCGGCGGATGTTTGCGCGCAGCGGTCGTACCCGATTTGAGGGCGACAACTGTGAGAACGATGAACGGCCAATGCCACAAATACCAGGAGTACGAAAGGCGTCCGGTCCACTGCATGGGTCGAATGCTGAGGAGGCGTGACGGAAGGGAAGGACCGGATGACCGCACGCACCGGCGAGAATGGGTAGGACCGTCGCTGCGACGGGAATCAACGCGTTAGTACCGGGATATCGCGTGGCGGAGTCGAAGAACTCAGTGCGCGCGACGAGCAGACCGAAACCGATGAAGCCGATTACTCCCAGGGTGACTGGGTTCATTGTTCGACGGATGGCCACAGTCCCGAGAAACCCGCCAGCAGCGAATTCCCAGGCCCTCGTGGGAAGGCTAAAGAATGCCCACGGGCTCGCTTCATTCGTCCACACGACATTGAGGGCGAATGAAACAATGAACAGCACCACAAAGAGAACGAGAGCGGCTTTGCGAATCCTGTATGGCTGGCGACGGAAGAGAAGCAGAAGTCCCAGCGCCAGGAAGGGCCAGAGCACGTAGAACTGCTCTTCTACTCCGAGGACGAAGTGCGAAAGAAGGGGCTCTTGTTCGGATTCGATCCGGAGTAATTCTGGGTTGCTTGGGCGAACAGGATGTTCGACACGTACAGCGCCGAGGCGGCTCCTTCCTTGGCGGTCTCGATCATGTCGAACGGGTTGATGATCACCAGGCTCGCGAGAAGCGTCACGATGACCATGAGGGCCAAGCCCGGGACGAGTCGCCTGATCCGGCGGGCGCCCAGAAGTCCCCAAAGGGCACCCTCGTCAAACGGGCAGAATCACTGAGGAGCCGGCGCGTGATGAGGAAGCCTGAGATGACGAAGAACACGTCGACGCCGATGAAGCCACCCGAAAACCCGGGAATTGCGGCATGGAAGCCAACGATGAGAAGGATGGCCACCGCCGAAGGCCTTCAATATCGCTGCGGAACTCCCCACGTTTGCGCTGCGGTTCGGATTCGTCTCGCCACTCGCCGGCGAGGCCGGTGCAGCAGATCGAGTGGATGCTCGATCTGCGATCTCCGTCATCGGGCCCTCCGTCGATTCAAGCTACGCCAGCGAACTCCGAATCCGGGGGCTCGATTCGGCGTGTGGTCCGGCCTTCGTGGCTGCGTGAGTCCCTTCTGGACCTGCAATTTCGGCGTTCGGCGGTTGCCACCTCGACCAAGTGCGCGTTGTAACAAGGGAGTTCAGATCATGGCGTGTGCCACGGGCAACGTCGGGGCACGCTTGAGACCCGTGCCACACTCCTCTGCACTATCTTCGAATGGCTTGGACCGCTCAGTCTGGCAGGGGAACTGTGGTCTCTCGCCGTGACTGTGGTCTCTCGCTATGGGTGGGCGGCCTGGTGTCGCAAAGGGGGGATGTGGATGAGCGTCTCTAGCACGCCGATGCCCGGGCGGGGGACCGCGTCCGAGGTTCGGCTGCGGTCGCGATGCGTCCGAGAGCACGGCGACGAAGTCGCCGACGGACCCCGGCCCGGCCGTCGAGTTGTGGAATGTGGGTGGGCTGGACCCTCGGTTCGTCAAGGTACTCACCGTGCTCGGCTTCGCTATTCCGGCCATCGCATACGTGGTGCTGGTTCTTCACTACCAGGTCAACGTCGTCGTGGCAGATCAGTGGGACAACGTCCCGGTGATACGGCAGTCGTATGTTCACATTCTGGATTGGTCCTCTCTGTGGAGCCCTCACAACGACAACCGGATGCTGTTTCCGAATCTGATCGCCGTGATGTTGGCGCACCGTCCACTTCAACATCGAGAATGTGGAAGACCTCAGCGCCTTGATTCTGGTGGCTGCGACTGCGGTACTGATCTGGACGCACAAACGACGCTCGCCGGAAATCCCGCTGCTGTTCTATTGCCCCGTCGCGTTCCTGATGCTCACTTTTGCACAGTGGGGAAACGCACTTTGGGGATTTCAGTACGCGTGGTTCCTGTGCCTTTTCGCCGTAGTCCTGGTGATCGCACTCCTGGATCGCTCTGTGTTGACCCGTCCAACTCTTGTGGCGGCAGTGCTACTTGCGGTGGTCGCTAGCTACACGCTGGTGCAGGGCCTTCTGATCTGGGCCGTTGGGCTCTTGCTCCTGTACGTTCGTCGGCGGCCACGCGGGACCCTGTTTGCGTGGGTGGCTGGTGCTGTTCTCACAGCAGGCCTCTACTTCTACAATCTCACGCCGGCGAACGACCGTCCATGGGCGGTCCTGGAGCATCCCTACCTATCCGTAAAGTTCTTCCTGTTCGCCCTCGGCGACATCGTCGGCATGCAAATGAAGTGCGGTGGGCCGGCCAACGCGGGAGTGATGGCATTCGGAGTCTTGATCTTCGTTCTGGCCATCTGGGTCTTGATCAAATGGGGCCTCAGACACGATGAGAGTGGGGCGGCAGTCGTCGGCGTCGCGGTGATCGTCTACGGATTCTTGTTTGACGCACTCATTACAGACGGTCGCGTCGGCTACGGTGTCGGGTCCAACGCGGTCTCGATACACGACGGACACCGTGCTGGTTCTGGTCGGGGTCTATCTCGCCGTCGTCGGGAGTTCTGCTTCACCCGCGAAGTCGACACCGCGGTGGTGGAGTCCGGACGTTCGAAGACTCGATCTCAGCCAATGGCCCGGTTGACCTTCCCTGCCCAGCGCATCAACGGTGGCGTTGTGCGAAGGATCGTATTGGCCGTGATCGTGATCCAGGTTCTCATCAGCGTCCACTACGGCCTGATCCATTCCCGAGAACTCCACAAGCAGAATGTCGCTGCCGCGTCCTTGACCCGCAATATCCACCACGAATCTGAGGTAGCCGTGAAGGTTGGTCTCTACTACTTCCGAACGTCGACGTGGATTCGCTCGCAAGCGCAGTTCCTGGAAGACCATCATCTGGGCCCCTACGGGTAACAGGGGCGAGGAAGCTCACCCTCGCTCGCCGGCCGCGGACTGTGAACGCCAGGATCGCAGAATCTGGCGAGCACCCCGGGACGTGTGGCTGTTGACGGTTCGATCGAGGGCTCACCGGTGAGGTGGCATAGTCGGCGGTCAAGAGGGCGACCCGATTGCTCCCCGGAGCGCAGATCGATATCCTCTTTCGTGTGCGGGGGAGCTGGGCGAACGACGTCGTCATCTTGGGCGGATGTGGCCACGTCGGGCTACCTCTCGGGCTCGCGCTGGCCGACGCCGGCCGGCAGGTCGCCTTGTTCGACACCAATGCGGCCGCGGTGACCCGTGTGCAGGAGGGGGTAATGCCGCACCGTGAAGCCGGGGCGCCGGAGGTGCTCGAGCGGGTCCTGGCGGCGGGGAGACTCAACGCTACCGACGACCCCAGTTCGGTGAGGTCCGCCGAGTGCGTGATCATCGTGATCGGGACACCGGTCGACCGGCACCTCAACCCGGACCCGCAGGCCGTGCTCATGGCGATCGAGTCGGTGCAAGACCACCTCCACGACGGGCAACTGCTGGTGCTGCGCAGCACCATCTTCCCCGGGGTGACGCGGATGGTCGAGCGCCTGGTCGAGCGCATGGGCAAGCGGATCGACGTTGCGTTCTGCCCGGAGCGGATCGCCGAGGGGAACGCGATGAAGGAGCTCCACTCATTACCTCAGATCGTCTCTGGCCGCACCGCCCAGAGCTCGGAGCGGGCGGCCCAGCTCTTCGGGGCCATCGCTGAATCCATCATCCACGTCCAGCCCGAAGAGGCCGAGCTGGCCAAGTTGTTCACGAACTCGTATCGTTACATCAAGTTTGCTGCTGCCAACCAGCTGTTCATGATGGCCAACGACTTCGGTATGGATTACGAGCGCATCCGTGCTGCCGTGGTGCAGGACTACCCGCGGGCCGCAGACTTGCCTAGCCCGGGCTTTGCTGCGGGCCCATGCCTCCTCAAGGACACCATGCAGCTTGCCGCGTTCAACAACAACAATTTTGCGCTGGGCATGGCCAGCATGCAGATCAACGAAGGCCTGCCGCTGTATCTCGTGTCGAGGATGACGGCGAGATACCCGTTGGATGGCATGACCGTAGGAATTCTCGGCATGGCCTTCAAAGGGGAGTCCGACGATGCTCGCGACAGCCTCTCCTACAAGCTGAAGAGGGTCCTCAACGTGCACGCGGCTGACGTCCTGACGACGGATCCCTACGTGACGACGGACTCGTCGCTGATTAGCCTTGAGGACGTCTTGGCGCGGGCAGACCTGATCGTCATTGGCGCACCGCATGACGTCTACGCAAAGAGTGAGATCGAGCAGCCGGTAGTGGACGTCTGGAACCTCAGGGGCAGAGGGGTGATGGTGTGAAGCCACGCGTTTCGGTGGTCATCCCTGCGTACCAGGAGGGCGAGGACATCGAGGAGGTGCTCAGCCGGTTGCTCGAGGCGGTCACGCTGCCCTGTGAGATCGTCGTGGTCGTCGACTCACCGGACGACAACACGATCCCCTACGTAGAGAAGTACGCCCGCAGCAACGAGCGTATACGGGTCATGGTCAACGACATCGGACCCGGCCCGGCCCAGGCCATCCGCTACGGCATGGCCAATGCGTCGTCGCCGGTGATCGTCGTGACCATGGCCGACGGGTGCGATGACCCGCAGCAGATCGACGACCTGGTGCGGTTGGTCGAGCGCGGCGTTGTCATCGCCGCGGCCTCCCGATATTCCCACGGAGGCCAGCAGGTCGGAGCTCCGTTCCTCAAGAGCACGCTGTCCCGGATGGCCGGCTTCTCGTTGTGGGCCCTCGCGCGGGTGGGCACGCGTGACGCCACGAACTCGTTCAAAGCCTATGACGCGGCCTTCGTCCGTGACGTGGGGATCTCGTCCACTGCCGGCTTCGAGATCGGGATCGAACTTGTGGCCAAGGCGCGGCGGGCTCGGCTTGCTGTGGCAGAACAGCCCACTATCTGGCTGGAACGCCACCAGCGGGTGTCCAATTTCAAGATGGCCGGCTGGTTGCCCCACTACCTGCGATGGTGGAGGTTCGCCTTCGGACCGCGGTTGTCGCTCGAAGCAATAAGGAGTGCGACGAAGTTGACAATGGATACCGAGACATGAGCACCGTCCTGGTGACCGGCTCAGCCGGCTTCATCGGTGGCTACATCGTGAAGGAACTGCTCGATCTGGGCCATCAGGTCGTCGGTCTCGACAACCACTCCAAGTACGGCCCCGTTAGCCGCTCGTACGACGAGCACCCCGGATACCGGTTCGTCGAGGGGGACGCGCAGGACGTCGGCCTTCTCACCGAGCTGGCGGCGCAGTGCGACCACTTCATCGCCGGCGCCGCCATGATCGGCGGGATCTCGTACTTCCACAGCTACGCGTATGACCTGTTGGCCACGAACGAGCGCATCACCGCGGCCTCATGCGACGCGGCGATCGCGGCTCAGGCCCACGGGCGGCTACAGAAAGTGACCTACGTGAGTTCCTCCATGGTGTTCGAGTCAACGAACGTCTGGCCCTCCGCCGAGGGGCAGGAGCGTGAGGTTCCTCCCCCTTTGTCGTCCTACGGGTTCCAGAAGCTGGCCGTGGAGTACTTCGCTCGCGCCGCCTACGACCAATATGGTCTGCCCTTCACCATTGTTCGTCCGTTCAACTGTGTCGGGATCGGCGAACGCCGCGCTCTGGGCGACGTCGAGATCCTCAGTGGAAACGTCAAGCTGGCGATGAGCCACGTCGTGCCCGACCTGGTGCAGAAGGTGCTCAAGGGCCAGGATCCCCTGCATATCCTCGGGGACGGAAGCCAGATCCGTCATTACACCTACGGTGGTGACTTGGCCAGAGGAATCGTCACCGCCATGGACCACCCCGCGGCACTGAACGAGGATTTCAATCTCTCGACGGCCCAGGCCACGACGGTGCTCGAGCTGGCCGCGGCGATCTGGCGTCACGTCAAGGGCCCGGATGTGCCGTTGCGGACCGTGACCGACTCACCGTTCGAGCACGACGTGCAGCGAAGAGTTCCGTCGGTGGAGAAGGCCGAGCGGCTGCTGGGCTTCACGGCGGAAACCGGGCTCGACGACATCCTCAAAGAGGTCATCCCGTGGATCGAGAAAGCAATGGCAGACGGGTCGATCTGACCACTTCACCTCGGGCCGCGCACGTGTGCAGCGCAAGACCGAGGACACTGAGTCGGGTCCTACACCTTCAGCCGGAACTGACCGACAACGCTCGATTCTTGACGATGACAGGTACAAGGGAACTGTATTCCGCATCCCCCCCTTGGTAGACAACTCCGGACTGAAGGGCATAACTCGCATTGGAGACTTTCGTCGAGAGCCAGCGTGCAGTCCACCCGCGTGGGGTCCTGACCGCGTTGGCAATAGTGATTGGGAGCCCAACGTTGGGGACGAGGAGGAATTGAACAGTCGTCACGTGAGCACTGTCAGTCACGTGTGCTCTGAGCAACGTGGTACCCGATAGCACGGCGTTCTCCGCAGGGTCCAGGACATTGATGGAGCGACTTGGGTAAGCGACCGCGCGTGCTCCGATGAGCCTCCTGCAAGGAATGTCCATATAGGCGGCATAGTAACCGGGCTCCATGAGCACCTGTGTCGTGTCGTATGACGACCGGAGGCATTCGGCACGGCCCTTGTCCATGGCCTGCAGCCACGTTGCATTTCCCCGACTCGACAAGTCGCCGACGTCAAAGGAGACAACGACCGCGGCGACGAGGACCGCGGAGTAATGGCGCGTGTCCGGTTCCAGACCGCTGCCGACAGGATCCGCGGACGCGAATCCAGGTCGACCAAGAGCGCGCTGAGTAACAGCAGGGTGGGGAGGATCGTGTAATGGGACCCACTTGGCCACCAAGTACCGGCTGGCCACAGGAACTTGTATCCGGCGGTGGTCCATCGCTGGTACCCGGAGAAGAGGAAGATTCCCACGGAGGCAGCAACCATGATCGGCACCACCGCACGCGTGCGCCCGTTCCCCACCGACTAGTCCGACCATCACAAGCGTGACCAGCGCCGCGCCCAGAACAAGTTCCAACGGCACGCCGAGATGCACCCACAGGTAACCGGTGGTCCGTTCCCCCATGACACCGCCGGCGACCCGTTGGAGATAGGCGGGAATCAAACCCCAGTGCCATTGGGGATCAAGACGGTACAGCGAGCCAGCCCGGCTCTCCTAAGAACCTGATGACCCTCCATGACAGGGCGAGCTGAATTCCGAGTCCCATCGCGAAGGCTCCAACGATCACGGCATCGCGGCGATCCTTCACCGCCAAGGCGCGCAGCGCCCACAGCGGCAAGAAGAGGATGACTCCTCCGTCGCTGAGCGTGGCAATGAGGAGCACACCTGCGCCCGCGATGGCGGCCAGAAAGGACCATGGGCGCCACAGCAACACCCAAAAACACGCAAAGGCCAAGTACCAAATCGAATTGACCACATTGTCGAAGGACTCCTGGCCGATGATCGGAAGAAGCACGACCAATGCCGCGAGGACGCCCCGGAGAATCGGACTGTGGATATGGCCGGCGCTCGCCCACCAGACGACGAAGCCACATCCGGTGACCACGATCGCACCCGATATGGCCATACCGCCCGCGAACCAATTCACGGGCAGTCGGGCGACAAGTTCCGCGAGCAGCCGTGGCAGCACCTGCAGATACCCGTTGTATGGCGTTGTCAGGTTGCGATAGAACCCGAACCTCATCGCTTCGGAGAGATAGAGGTAGCCGTCCTCCCCGAAGATGGAGTCAAGCGGCTTCGAGGTCCACATCCGCGCCTGGATGATTAGTACCGATGCAACCCCGACGGCGACGAGTATCAGCGAACGACGTGAAGTAACTGGATTCGAGGAGGGGGCGTTCGGGAAGAGATTCAGATCGAGCCATCGACGCGTGACGCGGATAAAGTTGCGAGCCATTGGCAGTGGATTCTATGCAGACAGTCTTCGCTCGTCATTGAGCCGTCCCCGCTTTGTCCAGCGAAGGGTCGGCGGTTCGATGTTGCGCTGCCAGCGGGCATGCCGTCGCGGTGAGGGCTTCTGAGCGGTCCCGGATTGGTGAACTATCCGCTACGCGAGCGTCTCCGATGTTGAGGAGAGGTCTCGACGAATCCGACCGGGACGAGCCAGTGGAGGCGAGGCCGATGAGGACATGTTCGATACCCCAGTCCCCTCGCGCAGACCGAAGAGGACCGATCGTTTCCAGTGGCAGACGTTCTTGCGAGTAGTCCTGGGGTGTGGCTGCGCCTCATCGTGGCGGTCATTTCTCTTCGGTGCGATCGCTTGCTTGCACCGGCATGCAGGATGCGAGGGATTCGAGGGGAGCCGGGCTCGACGAGATCGTCACCCTATGTCATTCGGTGGATCGTGAATGCCATGGCATGCGGGTCGATCTGATCGGCCTCGTCACACCCCCACGGGCGTAAAGCGGCAGTCGAGGTGCTTGATCCCGTTGATGAACGGCGACAGGAGCCGGTCCGGCTCTCCGGCGGCCTCGATGTCGGGCAGCCGCTCGAACAGGCGCCGGAACATGACCGTGAGCTCCTGGCGGGCCAGGTGCGCCCCCAGGCAGAAGTGCGGGCCGGCGGCGCCGAACCCCAGGTGAGGGTTGGGGTCGCGGCGCACGTCGAACGTGTACGGGTCGTCGAAGACGTCCTCGTCGCGGTTGGCCGAAGCGTAGAACATGATCACCCGGTCGCCCTCGCGTATGTCGGTCTCGCCCATGGTGGTGTCGCTGGCGACGGTGCGTCGCATCCAGATCACGGGTGACCCCCAGCGCACGATCTCGTCGACCGCGGTGGCGCCGACGCCCACCGGGTCGGCCTGCCACAGGGCGCGCTGGTCGGGATGCTGGGTCAGCGCGAGCAGGCCGTGGCTGATGGCGTTGCGCGTGGTCTCGTTGCCCGCCACCACGAGGAGGATGAAGAACGACGCCACCTCGTTGTCGGTGAGCGCCTCGCCGTCGACGTTGGTGTTCACCAGTGCCGAGGTGATGTCCTCGGTGGGGTGCTCCCGCCGGTGGGCGGCCAGCTCGAGCATGAGCATGTTGAGCTGTTGGGCGGCCGTCATGAAGGCCAGGATGGGGTCCGAGCCCTCGGGCACGTACTCGGGGTCGCCGTTCGAGAGGATGACATTCGACGCGTTGAAGACGGTCTCGTAGTCGTCGGGCCCGATGCCCATCATGTCGCAGATGATCTCGAGGGGGAGCCGGGCCGCCACCTCGGTGACGAAGTCGCAGCCGCCGAGCGGGGCCACCCGGTCGATGACCCGGTTGGCCACCAGGTCGATGCGGTCCTCGATGGAGCGGATCATGCGCGGGTTGAAGGCCTGCGACACGATGCGGCGGAGCCTGGCGTGCCGCGGGTTGTCCATGTTGATCATGGAGCCGAAGAAGTCGAGCATCTCCTCGGGCATGTCCAACATCGAGGTGGCGCCCTGGCCGGAACGGAAGACCTCGGGGTGCCGGCTGGCCTCGCTCACGTGTGCGTGCTTGGTCAGCGCGTAGTAGCCGTTGCCACGTTGGATGGCCAGGCTCAGTTCCGGGGGGACCTCCGGGTCCTCGAAGTGCGCGACCGGGCGTTCACGGCGCAACGTGCGGAAGGCGCCCTCCCGCTCATCCCAAGGCCGGCTCCAAAACCCGATGTCGCTGAGGTCTATCTCGTCGACACCCAGCATCTCGTGCGGTTCCATGCGGCCAACCCTAGCCACGTCCCTACACTGCGACCATGTGCGACACGCTGTGCGCGCCGGGTTCCGGTGGGATGGTCTTCGCCAAGAACTCGGACCGCCCTCCGGGCGAGGTCCAGGTGGCGTGGCCCTTCGGCCGGCGCCCGTCGGCGGGCGGCACACTGCGCACGCAGTACCTGACGATCGGCGACCACGGGGCCCATGCGACATTCCTGTCGTGCCCGACGTGGCTATGGGGCGCCGAGCACGGCGTGAACGAGCACGCGGTGGCCATCGGGAACGAACGGGTGTCCACGACGCACGACGCCGCGGCTGCGCCACCGGCACTGATCGGGATGGACCTCGTCCGCCTGGGTCTCGAGCGAGCTGCCACCGCCGAGCAGGCGGTCGAGGTGATCACCGGTCTCCTCGAGGTGCACGGGCAGGGGGGTGTCGCCGACGCGGCGCACGGCGAGTCCTACGACTCGTCCTTCTTGGTGGCCGATCCCTCCGGGGCCTTCGTGGTCGAGACGGCAGGGGCCGAGTGGGCCGTGGCCCCCTTCCCGCGTGGGACGGCCATCTCGAACCGCCTCGGCCTGGGCACGGGGTGGAGCCGGGCCTCGGGCGCCCTGGTGGCCGGTGACGACTTCGATCGGTACCGGGACCTCGGCGAGGACACGCGCTACGCCGACGTGCGCCTGGCCGCCAGCCACCGCTTCCTCGCCGCCGCGCCGCGCGGCGGCCTGACGCCGGCCGGCACCGCCGCCCATCTGCGTGACCACGGGACCGGGCCCTGGGGTGCACCGGGTCGTGCCGGACCGGTCGAGCCGCCGCCGGTACGGGTGGGGGAGGACTTCCGCGGCGTAAGCGTCTGCATGCACGTGCGCGGCCTGAGCGTCACCGCGGCCTCAATGATCGCCGTGCTGCCCGATACGGTGGGCGAGGGCGCGCCGCTGCGCGTGTACGTCGCCGCCGGCAGTCCGTGCGCCAGCGTCTACGTGCCCGCATTCCCGCGCACGGCTGCCGGCCCGCCCCCCTTCGTCCCCATGGAGCTCTCGTCCGAGGAACTGTGGCGTGCCGCCCACGAAGTCCGCCGCCTGGTCGAATCGGCCCCGGAGGCTCTGGCCGAGGTGCGCGCCACGCTCACCCCGGTCGAAGACGAGCTGTGGGCCGAGGCGGACGCGGTCGCCGGGCACCCGGACCGGTGGTCGAGCATCGGGGCCACGTGGGGCGCCCGGGCGCTGCACGCGCTCCGCTCCTGCATCCCCTCGTAACGGGCGGTGCGGGGGTACGCTGCCGACCGGCACCGTCACGCAACTCCTGCTCGCCGAGGAGGAAGCACATGTCAATGACCGTCATGCTCACCGACGACGACATCGCGGTCGGTGATGCCGTCAGCGCGCAGCTCCAGAAGATGTGGGGCTGGTACCTGGCCGGGGGGATCCTGGCCATGCTGTTCGGGTTCTTCGTGATCAGTTACCGGCACGCCAGCGTGTACGCGGTGATCTACCTGGCCAGCGGGTTCTTCATCGCCGTCGGTCTGTTCGAGGCCGTCAGCGCAGGGCGCGTCGCCCGGCATCGCTGGCTCCACCTCGTCTTCGCCGTCGTCTGGATCGGCGCCGGCATCGTGGGGTTCGTGTGGCCGCACATCACGATCTTCATTGTCGCCGTCCTGATCGGCTGGGCCTTCCTCGTGCTCGGCATCTTCGACATCATCAGTGCCGTCCGCTACCACTACATGGCCTTCTGGTGGGCATACCTGATCCGCGGGATCGTCGCCGTGGCCCTGGGCTTCCTGTGCATCCGCCACCCGGGTGCGCCGCTGACGGCTCTCGTGGTCCTCATCGGGATCCTGGCCATCGTCTTCGGGGCCGTCGAGATCATCGGCGCCTTCTCCGCCCGCCACGCCACGAACTACTGGGAGAACTACAAGTCCCAGGTGTCGTGACCACCGGGGGGGACCGGTGCGGCTGATCAGTTTCTCCGTCGCCGGCGGGGCACCGCGTCCCGGCCTCGTGATGGGTGACGAGGTCTTCGACCTGGCAGATCCGCGCACCGGCTTGCCGTCCACCATGCGCGGAGTACTCGCCCTGGGGCGACCCGGTCTCGAGCGGGTGCGTGCCGTGAGCGGCTCGGGAGCAGCCCGCCATCCGCTGGCGGCCGTCCGCCGCCATGCCCCCGTGCCGGACCCGCCGGCGATCCTTGCCATCGGTATGAACTACCGGGCGCACGTCGCCGAGATGGGGCGCGAGCCACCCGAGTGGCAGTACTGGTTCAACAAGCAGCGCACGTCGATCGCCGGCCCCGGGGACCCGATCCTCGTGCCGGCGGCCTCGGACGCGGTCGACTACGAGGGTGAGCTGGCGATGGTGGTCGGGCCACGGTGCCAGCACGTCCCGGCCGCCCGAGCGCTCGACGTGGTGGCCGGCTTCACGGTGCTCAACGACGTGAGCGTGCGCGACTGGCAGTGGCGCTCACCGACCTTCACGATGGGCAAGTCGTTCGACAGCCACGCGCCGTGCGGCCCCGAGCTGGTGACCGGCGACGAGCTGGGTGACCCAGGGTCCTTGCGCCTCCGCACGTGGGTAAACGACGAGTTGCGCCAGGATTCGTCGACAGCCGATCTGATCTTCGGTTGCGCGGAGATCATCGAGTACCTGACGTCGGCGTTCCCACTCGAGCCGGGCACGCTCATCGCCACCGGGACCCCGGCCGGTGTCGGTGCGAGCTTCACCCCGCCCCGCTACCTGGCCGACGGGGACGGGGTGCGCATCGAGATCGAGGGGATCGGCGTACTGTCGAACCCGGTGGTGCAGGGCGGCCCGCCCGAGCCCGTCGGGATCGACTGAATCCCGCGGCCTCGAAGGCGGGCCCGTCCGGTCAGGCCTCGGTGGCGTTGCGCAGCCGCTCGGCCAGGCTCGACATCACCTGCAACGCGAATTGTGGGGTCTCGCCCACGAGGAAGAGGAATCGGCGCTTGTCGATGACGGCGAGTCTCGTCGCCTCGGTCGCCACGGCGGTGGCGGCACGCGGCGACGCGTCGATGATGGCCAGTTCCCCGAACGTGTCGTCAGGCCCGACCTCGAGGACGCGGCCGTCGGCGAAGCGCAGTTCCACCCTGCCTTCGGCGACACCGAACATCTCGTCACCGTGCGAACCGGCTTCGAACACGACCTCGCCCGGGGCGAAGTCCCGTGTGTCGGTGGCCGCCTTGAACACTCCCAGAACCTTCACGCTCACGCGCCCTCCGTTCAGCCGCTCGGCCCGCACGAATTGCGCTCCGATGGTAGCCCTCCGCCGCCAGGCTTCGAGCCCGTGTTACCTCCGCGTCACGAAGCGCTCCCGGCACGGCAGAATGGAGCGGTGGACGAGACGGACGGGCACCTGAGCGACGCGGAGCGGACCGAGCGCCTCCGGGACCTGCAGGCGATCATTGACCTCATGCGGCCCGCTGTGCAGGCGGACGGGGGTGACCTCGTCCTGGTGCGGGCCGACGTGGTGACCGGTGTCGTCGAGGTCCAGCTCCAGGGGGCGTGCAGCTCCTGCGCCGTGAGCTCGGCGACGCTCTCGGGCGGCGTGGAGCGCATCCTCCGCGAGCGGTTGGCGTGGGTGACCGAGGTCGTCGGGGGCGTCGACGACTCGCTCTCCCTCGACGAGAGTGCCGCCCTCGGCAGCGGGGGCTACGTCCCCCGATTCTGAGCGCCCCCTGGGCGCGTCTGTTCTCGGCGTGTCCGGGGCCACCGCGGGCAACCACCGCCGGCCAGGTCGACCCCCCCGACCCCCCCGCTCGTGGCCGGCCGGATCAATTAGTTAGCACAACTAACTATAATGGGACCGTGCGACCGTCCCCGATCCTCCCCCCCGAGCACCCGGCCCCGGCAGCGCCCTGGCCGGTGCCGGAAGATGCCGAGGAGCTGGCCGGGCGCCTCCGCATCGCCGTCAACCGGCTGCACCGCCGCCTTCGCCGGGAGTCCCTCGAGGGGCTCTCGCCCGCGCAGGCCTCGGCCCTGGGCTCGGCGAGCCGCCACGGTGCCCCCACCCTGGGGGAGCTGGCCGCGCTCGAACAGGTGCAGCCGCCGACGATGACGCGGATCGTGGCGAGCCTGGCCGAGGCCGGGATGGTCACGCGGGAAGCTGACCCCGAGGACCGCCGCAGCGTGCGCGTGCGCGTGACCCCGGCCGGTGTCCGCGCCCTGGCACGCATGCGCACGCGTCGCAATGCCTTCCTTGTCCGCCGCCTCGGGGACCTGGACGAAGGTGAGCAGCGCCGCGCCGCGGAACTCGTGGCGCTGCTCGAGCACCTCTTGGAGGAGCCGTGAGGCGCCGCATGCGCGAGGCCGGCCGGCGGACGTTCCGCGCCATCTCCGTGCGCAACTACCGCCTGTACTTCACAGGCCAGGTCATCTCGGTATCGGGGACCTGGATGCAGACCGTGGCCCAGGCCTACCTCATCCTCTTTCCGCTCCACGGGACGGGGGTCGACGTCGCGTTGGCGACCAGCCTGCAGTTCTTGCCCCTCTTGCTCCTGGGCCCGTTCGGTGGGCTGGTGGCCGACCGGCTCGACAAGCGCAAGGTGCTCTACGCCACACAGGGCACCGCTGGAGCCCTCGCGCTGCTCCTCGGAGTGTCGACCGCGGCGCACGCGGCGACCTTGGCGGAGGTCTACGTGCTCGCGGCGGGGCTCGGCGTGGTCAACCTCTTCGACAACCCGGCCCGGCAGACGTTCGTCTCCGAAATGGTCGGCCGGGAGCTGCTGCCCAACGCGGTGAGCCTGAACAGCGTCCTCATGAACTCGGCCCGGGTGATCGGCCCGGCCATCGGGGGCGTGATCATCGTCACCGTCGGCGTGGCCACCTGCTTCTTCGTCAATGCATTGTCCTACGCCGCCGTGGTCTCGGCCCTGGCCATGATGCGTGCCTCGGAGCTGCACCGGCATCCGGCCGTGGTCCGCGCCAAGGGGCAGGTCCGAGCCGGCCTGCGCTACGCGTGGGCCACGCGCGACCTGAGGGTCCCGCTGGTCTCCATGGCCGTGGTCGGTGTGTTCGCGTTCAACTTCACCGTCACGCTGCCGTTGCTGGCCAAGTTCACCTTCCACGGCGGCGCTGGGCTCTACAGCTGGTTCATGGTGGCCATGGGCGCCGGGGCCGTGGTGGGTGGCCTGGCCACGGCCTTCCACGGCCGCCCTTCGACACGCCTGCTGGCGTGTATCGGCGTGGCGTTCGGCGCCACCATCCTCGCGGTCTCCCTCTCGCCCGGCGAGGTCTGGGCCCTTGTGTTGTTGGTGCCCATGGGGGCGGCGAGCATCTCCTTCGTCGCCACCAACAACGCCACGCTCCAGCTGCGCGCCGAGCCCTCCATGCGCGGGCGTGTGATGTCGCTCAACGCCATCGCCTTCCTCGGCAGCACGCCGATCGGAGCGCCACTGTTGGGTTACCTCGGTGACGTCACGACACCCCGCCTGGCCCTGGCATTGGGCGGCCTGGCCACCCTCGCCGCCAGCATCCCGCTCTTCGTGTTGGGTGCACGCCAGACCCAGGAGGGCCGCGGGGCCTCCGTGGCCGGATCGGTCGGCTCGCCGGCGGGGTCAGCCCGGGTGCACGACCTCGCGCGCCACGGGAGACATGACCGAGCCGAACTGGGCCACCAAGGCGATGAGCAGATCGTCGACCGAGATGATGCCGGCCAGGTCCGTGTCCTCCAGGACCGGGAGCCGGCGCGCCGTGGCCGACCGGAACACGCTGAACGCCTCGAAGACGTCGGCTGAGCCCTGGATCGTCACAGGGTCGGACGTCATGACCGTGCCCACGTCGGCCGTCGGCGGCAACCCCGTGCCGGTCCCGCGCACGGTGATGTCGCGGTCGGTCACGATGCCAACGAGCCGGTCCCCGTCCACCACCAGCAGGGAACCCACGCCGTGGCTCCCGAGGAGCCGCCCGGCCTCCTCGAGTGTGCAGCGGGCCGGGACGGTCACCGGCGCACTCCGCAGGCACTCCCTCACAAGCATGTCGGCACTCCTTGTTCGAGCTCTGCCATCGGCGCATTCGCCGGACGGATCATCTCTCCCCGTGGCGTGGCCACGCTAGGGGAAAACGTCCTGAAGCCCACGACCTCAGTGGCGGCAGGTGCGCCGCGCACCAGCGGTGCCGGTAGCATGTCCCGTCGGAACCCTCGGTCCGGGCCCGCTCACGGTGCCCGCAGGCACAGAGAAGGAGGTGCGGCCATGGCGAGAGGCGAACCCCCCAGTAGCGCCGCCGGCGCGTGCCCCCTCCCTGGTTCCGGCCGTCTCGCCTGATCCGCAACACGTGCGTGCCGCGGGCACGGCTCGTGGGTCCCGTAGGGGGGAAGGCGCCGGTCACTGCATCGATGGCGTGGACACGTCGCGCCCGCCCGCTACCTGACTGACCGACCCGTTTCGGGAGCCTGCCGAAGGAGGAAGCTCCATGGCCACACCACCGCCGCCGTCCGGCACCGCCACCCGCGCCAGGCTGCTGCCCGGCCGCATCCGTGACGTGCCGCGCCCCGCGCCCCTGCGCCGCCGGCGCACGCGCCGGATCCTGGCTTCCGAAGGCGTCTTCGACTCCATCGTGTCGCTGGCCGGACTGGTCGGCCGCCCTGTCCAGAACCAGCGGGGCGAGGAGATCGGACGGCTCGAGGACATCGTGGCGCGTTGGGACGACGGCCAGATGTACCCGCCCGTCAGCGGGCTGGTGATCCGGGTCGGGCGCCGGCGCACCTTCGTCCCGGCCTCGGCCATCGACCGCATCGGGCACGCCGAGGTGCTGCTGCGCTCCTCACGCCTCGACCTGCGCGACGTGGTGCGCCGCCGGGGCGAAGTGCTCCTGGCCAAGGACGTCCTCGACCACCAGTTGGTCGACGTCGAAGGGGTGCAGGTCATCCGCGTGGCCGATCTGTACCTGGCCGAGGTGATCGGCCGCATCCGCCTGGTGGGCGCCGACGTGTCCAACGCCACGCTGCTGCGCCGCCTGGGCCCCCGGCGCTGGCGCCCGCGCCCGACGCCGGATCGGGTTATCGACTGGGCCGCGATCCAACCCTTCGCCGAGCAGTCGGGCGATCCGCAGGGCGCGGCCGCCACGAACGTGCGGTTGCGCACCACCAACGAGGGGCTGCACCGGCTGCGGCCGGGAGAGCTCGCCGACCTGCTCGAGGACCTGCGCCGGGACGAGCGGCGCGAGTTGCTGGCCGCCCTCGGCCCCGACGAGGCCGCGGACGCCCTCGAGGAGATGCAGCCGGAGGACCTCGAGCAGCTGCTGCGCGAGTCGGACCCGGTCGAGGCGGCGCGCCTCGTCGGCGCCATGGAGCCCGACGAGGCGGTCGACGCCCTACGCGACCTCCCGCTCGCCCTGCGGGCCGAGGTGCTGCGCCACATCCCGGCCAAGACGGCGCTCGCCCTGCGCGAGCTGCTCGGCTACGAGGAGGACGAGGCGGGCGGCATCATGACCACGGCGCTGGTCACGGCCACGTCAGGCGAGAAGGTGCGCAAGGTGGTCGACCGCCTCTCGGAGGCTCGCAGCCACGAGGTCGACCTCGACGCCGTGGCCGTCGTGGACAGCGACGGGCGCCTCAAGGGTGACATCGCCGTGCTCGACATCCTGCTGGCCCTCCGGTCGGACTCGGCGACGCGGATGTCGGCTCTGCTCGGCGACGAGGACGTGGTCACGGCCGACGCGCACGCGCCGGTCAACGAGGTGGCGGGGAAGCTGGTGGAGACCCGCCGGCACTCGCTGGTCGTGGTGGACACGGAGGGCCGGCCCATCGGCCGCATCCTCGCCGACGACGTCCTCGACGCACTGGTGCCGACCAAGGGCCGATTCCACTTCCCGCGCTTGTTGTCATGAGCATCCTCACCCAGCGGCGTTGGCTGGTCTACGTGGCCGCTGCCGGCCCGGGCCTGATCGCCGCCGCGGCTGGCAACGATGCCGGCGGCATCGTCACCTATTCCTCGGCCGGGGCGCAGTTCGTCTACAAGACGCTGTTCCTGATGCTGCTGATCACCGTGGCGTACGTGATCGTCCAGGAGATGGTGGCGCGCCTCTCGGTGCACACGGGCAAAGGGCTGGCTGCGCTGATCCGAGAGGAGTTCAGCCTGCGGCTGACCGCCTTCGCCATCACGGCGTTCGCCGTGGCCAACGTCGGGTTGATGGTGACGGAGTTCGGCGGGATCGCCACATCCTTCGAGCTGTTCGGAGTGTCGCGCTACGTCTCGGTCCCCGTCGCTGCAGTGGCCATCTGGTCGCTCGTGCTCTTCGGCTCCTACCGGTACGCCGAGCGGGTGTTCCTGCTGATGACGCTGGTGTTCATCGCCTATCCGATCGCGGCCGTGATGGCACACCCCGACTGGAAGGTGGTGGCGCAGAACACCCTGTGGCCCCACTTCGTGGCCTCGAAGTCCTTCCTCCTCCTGTGCGTGGCGCTCATCGGCACGACCATCACGCCCTACATCCAGCTCTACGAGGCGGGCGCGGTGGTGGACAAGGGCGTCAAGCCGGCCGAGTACCGCTTTCAGCGGGTCGATGCGATCACCGGTGCCCTGCTGGCCGCGTTCGTCGCCATGTCGATCATCGTGGCGACCGGCGCCACCATCGGCGGCACGGGCCCGTTGAACTCGGCGACCACGGCCGCCAAGGGATTGGCTCCGGTGGCCGGGGCGTCGGCTGAGACGCTCTTCGGCCTGGGCCTGCTCGGCGCCTCGGCGCTGGCGGCCGCCGTGGTCCCGCTGTCCACCTCCTATGCGGTGGCCGAGGCCATCGGTGTCGAGCGGTCCGTCTCCTCCAGCTTCCGGCAGGCGCCCGTCTTCCTCGGGATCTTCACCTTCCAGATCCTCATCGGCGCGGCGGTCGTCCTGCTCCCGGGGAACCTCATCACGCTGATCCTCAACACCCAGGTCCTCGAGGGCGTGATCACCCCCGTGACCCTGATCTTGATCCTCGTGCTGGCCAATCGGCGCTCGCTGCTCGGAGCCGCCGCCAACGGCCGTGTCGCCCGCTGGGTGGGGGGCCTGTGCATCGTGGCCGTGGCCCTCGTGGCCTCGATCTACGTGGTCCTGACCGTGCTGGGCTGGTTCGGCCTGGGCTGAGCAGGAGGCGCCCCGGGCGGGCCCGGAGGGGCGTCGTTTGCGCCGGACCTGGACGTTCGGGGAGGCTATGCGGCCATGGCGCGCCGAGTCGGGACATCCATTGCCTAAGACTCCCCGCCAGAAGTGGATCGAGACCAAGGAATCCTGGGAGCGCTCCCGGCACATCGAGATGCCCCAGCCCGTCCCAGCGGCACCGCCGAGACCTGGTGGTCTGCGGGTGGCCTTCTTGATCTACCGGGGGAACCCGCGCTGTGGCGGCCAAGGTGTCTACACCCGCCACCTCACCCGGGAGCTCGTCAACCTGGGCCATTCGGTCGAGGTCTTCGCCGGGCCGCCGTGGCCCGAGCTCGACGAGGGGGTGGGTTTCACCCCCGTCCGGGGTCTCGACCTCTATCGGCAGCCGGACCCCTTCCGGATCCCGCATCCGAGTGAGTTCACGTCCCGGGAGGACTGGACCGAGTTCGGCGTCATGTGCACGGCCGGCTTCGGCGAGCCGCTCGCCTACTCGTTGCGGGCCCGCCAGCTGCTGGCGGCGCGCCGGGGTGACTTCGACGTCGTGCACGACAACCAGTGCCTGGGCAACGGCATGCTCGGGATGGTCGAAGACGGGTGGCCCCTGTTGACCACGCTGCACCACCCGATCACCGTCGACCGCGAGCTCGCTCTCTCGCACGCGGCGAACCCCTGGCAACGCTTCACCCAGCGGCGCTGGTTCGGGTTTCTCGGGATGCAGTGCCGGGTGGCCCGTGCGCTCCCGGCGGTCGTCACCGTCTCGCAGAATTCGCGCCAGGACATCACGGCGCAGATGGGCGTCTCCCCGGAGCGGATGACGGTCGTCCCCGTCGGGGTGGACCACACGGTGTTCCGCCCGCTGGGCGACGTGACCCCGATCCCGGGCCGCATCATGGTCACGTCGAGCAGCGACGTCCCCATGAAGGGGCTGGTGCCGCTGCTCGAGGCCGTGGCCAAGCTCCGCACCGAGCGCGAGGTGGCGCTCACGGTCATCGGACGACCCACGCCGGGAGGGCGGGTCGACCGGGCCATCGCCCGGCTCGGCCTGGGCGACGTCGTCCACTGCGTGAGCGGCATCAGCGACGACGAGCTGGCGCACCTCTACGGCCAAGCCGAGGTGGCCGTCGTCCCGTCGCTCTACGAAGGCTTCTCGCTGCCGGCGATCGAGGCCATGTCGTGCGGGGTGGCCGTGGTGGCCACCACCGGTGGTGCGTTGCCCGAGGTGGTGGGCACGGACGGCGAGACCGGGCTGCTGGTGCCGCCCGACGACCCCGGCGCCCTGGCCCAGGGGATCGCCCGCCTACTCGACGACGCCGCACTGCGGGCCCGTCTGGGTGCGGCGGGGCGCGAACGGGTGGTCCGGCGCTTCACCTGGGAGGTGACCGCGGCCGGGACCGCCGCCTGCTACGAGGCGCTCCTGGCGGGGCGGCCGCTCCCGGGCGCCCCGGCCGCGGCGGGTGCAGGCGTGCCCGGCGGCGCGGCGCGGCAGCAGGAGGCGGCATGCTGACGGTCGACTACGACCGGCTCGGCGTGGAGCCGGGCGACCGGCTGCTCGACCTCGGATGCGGCTTCGGGCGCCACGCCTTCGAAGCGGCGCGGCGCGGCGCCTCGGTCATCGCCCTCGACGCGGGGCCCGAGGAGGTGGCCCAGGTCCGGGCCACCATCGGCGCCATGGTGGAGGCCGGGGAGCTCTCGCCCGGGCACCCGGCCACGGCCGTCCAGGGTGACGCGCTCGCCCTGCCGTTCGCCGACGGGACCTTCGATCGCATCATCGCCTCGGAGGTGCTCGAGCACATCCCCGACGACACGTCGGCCATGCGCGAGCTGGCCCGGGTGCTCCGCCCCGGGGGCACCATGGCGGTGACCGTGCCCCGGTGCGTGCCCGAGGCCATCAACTGGGCGCTGTCGGACGAGTACCACGACACGCCTGGTGGTCACGTCCGCATCTACCGGCGCTCCACGCTCGAGCGCCGGCTGGGCTCGGCCGGGCTGGAGCCGACGGGCCACCAGCACGCGCACGGGATCCACTCGCCCTACTGGTGGCTGCGCTGTCTGGTCGGACCGTCCAACGACGGCCACCCGGCTGTCCGGGCGTACCACCAGGTGCTCGTCTGGGACATCGTGCAGGCGCCGTTCGTCACGCGCACCGCGGACCGCGTGCTGAGCCCTCTCATCGGCAAGAGCCTGGTCGTCTACGTGACCAAGCCCCGGTTCACAATGGCCGGCCTCCCCGACGCGCGGCCGAACGTTCCACGCGGCGTGCCGGGCCGCCGTGGGCCCTCCACGCCGCGACAGGGTGCGGCGGCATGACGACCGAGGAGCTCCGCTCGGCCACCGAAACGCTGCCCGAGGTTTCCGGCGTGGTCTCCGGGTCCGACATGCTGGCCACGGCGCACGCCATCGCCGCCGTCCAACGGCCCGACGGCATGATCCCCTGGTTCGAGGGAGGGCACTGCGACCCGTGGAACCACGTCGAGGCAGCCATGGCGCTCACCGTGTGCGGCCTGGTCGAGCACGCCGTCGAGGCCTACCGCTGGCTGGCCCGTCGCCAGCTCCCCGACGGGAGCTGGTTCAACTACTACCAGGGCGACGGGGTGAAGGATCCGAGGCTCGACACCAACGTGTGCGCCTACCTGGCCACCGGGGCCTGGCACCACCACATCATCACGGGGGACGTGGAGTTCCTCGGTGAGCTGTGGCCCACCATCGAGCGGGGCATTGACTTCATCCTGCGCTGGCAGCAACCAGACGGGTCGGTGCTGTGGTCGCTCGACTCGGCTGGCCGGGCCGAGCGCTACGCCCTCCTCACCGGGTCGTCGTCGATCTACCACGCGCTGCGCTGCGCGGTGGCGGTCGCCGAGTGCCTGGCCAAGGACCGCCCGGACTGGGAGCTGGCTGCGGGCCGGCTGGGACACGCCGTGGCGCACCACCCCGGCGCCTTCGCTCCCAAGGTGGAGTTCGCCATGGACTGGTACTACCCGATGCTCTCGGGCGCGGTCGAAGGCGACCCCGGACGTCGGCGGATCGCCGAGGGGTGGTCGACCTTCGTGCTCGAGGGCTACGGGGTGCGCTGCGTCTCCACCGGCGACTGGGTGACGGCGGCGGAGACGGCCGAGTGCGTCCTCACCCTCGACGCCCTCGGCATGGACGACGCCGCCCGGGAGCTCTTCGTGGCCGGACAGCACCTGCGACTGCCCGACGGCTCCTACTGGACGGGCATGGTCCACCCCGAGCGTGAGACGTTCCCCGAGCATGAGCGCACCACGTACACCTTCGCTGCCATGATCCTGGCCGCCGACGCCCTCTCGAGCACGAGCCCGGCGGCCGGCCTGTTCCGCGGCGAGTGCCTCCCCGAGGCGCTCGACCTGGCCGAGCCTCACTGCGGCAACGCCACCGAGGGTTGCACCGCGTCGTTGACCGCCTAGTCAGTCTGCCCTGCTCAGGGTCCCAACCTCGAGGCATCGCGACAAGGTCTCAGGACGGCGTGGACACCATGGACAAGAGACCGGTCAGGGCTATGGCGCGTACGTGGCTGCGGGCATGGCCACCGGCACGATGATCACCGCGGTCGGGAGGTCCCATGCAATCTCCGACTTCGTCGCCCTTCTGGCCGCCGATTCACCCGCTACAACGGTTACCGGCGTGCATAGTGCACGAGCATGGCGCGTACATCGGTGTTCGGGCTGATCTCGGCGGTGCGTCGTCCTCGACGGACGCTGGCATTCCTCGATCACGACCCCACCGGCAAGGGCGTTCACTCCAAGGGGAAGGCTGACGCAGAATCGCGGATGGGTCTCGCTGCGCGCGGATCGGCTCCTTCCTGGCTGCTCGCCCTTCGGGGCCTCGCGGACTCGTGACCTGCGGTATTGGGAAACCTTTGGTAGATTCCTGACGCGTCCGACGCGAGTCAGGTGCAACGCATGACGTCGGCGTGAGTCCTCAGACCTGAACCTAGTCGAGGGGCTCTGGTTGGTGAGGATTGGAATGGAAGGGGGGCAATTCTTGCCGGCGCAAAGCGGAGACGGTTCCGTCGTGAATGTGAGGCCGATTTCCCTGACTCTCGTCGTGCCTCTGTTCAACGAGGCACACAGGTTTCACAATTACGCGCCCGAGCTGGTTACCTTCATTTCGAACTACTCGTTGGGCAGTGAGGTCGTCTTCGTCGACGACGGCAGTTCAGACGGTACCGTTGAGATGGTCGAGGAGTTGGTCAAGACACACCGAAGCGAACGACTCCGTCTGCTCCGCGGGTCCCACCGAGGCAAGGGGGCAGCCGTCGCCGCCGGGCTCATGTCTGCTGAATCGGATATTGCCTGCTTCTGCGATCTGGATCTCGCAACTCCCTTGGACGAGCTCGCCCGGATTGTCGACGCTGCGGCCAATGCACCGATACTGGCGATCGGGTCACGCGGTGTTGCATCGAGCCGCATCGCACGTCACCAAAACCGCGGTCGCGAGTTGCTCGGTCGTGCATACAACAAGGCCATTCAGCTTTCACTCCTGCCGGGAGTTGTCGACACGCAGTGCGGGGCAAAGGCAGCCCAGACCGCTGTATGGGCGCGTCTCGTGCCAATGTGCAATGAACCCGGCTTTGCATGGGACGTCGAAGTCATTGCACTTGCCCGCGCGATGGGAGTTCACGTACGCGAGATCGGCGTTGAGTGGCGTCACCAGGATGGCTCACGGGTGAAACCCATGCGCGATGGAGCGCGAATGGTCCGCGCAATCCCGCGGATCCGGCGCAACCTGAGCGTCCACATGCGATCGCGGGCAACGCAAGTGCATAGTGGTGGAGATGCCTTCGACAATGAGAATGCGGCTCTGCTGGCCTCGAACGACATGACTCATTGGTGGTTTCGGTCGAAGGCGACATTCGTGTCCCTACTCATACGTCGCTTCTCCCCAACGGATGGATGGCTCGTTGATATCGGTGCGGGCCCCGGTGGCGTGACCGCAATGATCGGCTGGGATCCCGACCACTCAATGGCGTTGGAGCGGAATATTCGCCTGGCTCTGGAAACGAAGCGCCGCGGTGCAGTGCAAGCGGTCGCTGGAGATGCATCGCGACTGCCTATCGCGCACCAGACGGCAAATGTGGTCTGTCTGCTGGATGTCATCGAACACCTGTCGGATCCGGTGCCAGCGATTCGCGAGGCGGCCCGCATACTGACGCGTGCGAACGGGAAGCTGATCATCAATGTGCCGGCACATCCGCGCCTTTGGAGTTCGGCCGACGAGGTCTTGGGACACGCCAAGCGTTACACAAGGAGATCCCTCAGCAAGGAAATTGAGCAGAGTGGGTGCAGAGTTGTTTGGTCTTCCCATGTGTTCAGTTGGCTCTTCCTGCCCGTGTGGCTCCGACGCCGGTTGCGGCCATCGAGCACGCCCCAGCTCGGACTCGACGTCGCCTCGCCCACGATCGAACGCCTGAGCATGTTGCTCACCCGATTGGAATGGTCCATCGTCTCTCACGTTCCGCTCTTCTTCGGAACCTCTGTGCTGTGCGTCGCCACGCGAGACGACAACATCAATCACGGACAGTCAGAGGAGTCGTGAGTTGGTGAAGGATCGTGGCGAGGAACTGTTCGAGCTCCAGCAGACCTTGTACGATTCGAAGAATCCCACGCGCCGATGGTTGCATCGATCCCGGCGTGATTGGGTCATGGCAGCTATCGATGAGTGGGGTGTGGGTTCTCGACACGCGCTTGAGATAGGTCCAGGTTCGGGTGTCTACTTGCCCGCCCTCGCCTCTGTCGCAGCCGAGGTCGTAGGAGCGGACATCGAGGACGCCTACCTCAGCCGGCTGCACCCAATCGAATGTGACAACCCCAACGTGCGACTTGTGCATGATGACATTCTCGATTCGTCCCTTCCCGATGGATACTTTGATCTGATCCTTTGTTCGGAAGTCATCGAGCACATTGGAGACTCGAGGAAGGCGTTCTCCGAACTTCATCGTTTGCTCTCGCCATCCGGCGTACTGATCGTGTCAACGCCGCAGAAGTACAGCCCGCTGGAGCTCTTCTCGAAGTTGGCTTTCCTACCAGGAATTATCGAGGTGGTGCGACGGATCTATAAAGAACCCATTCTCGAGACGGGGCACATAAACCTGCTCACGAAACGCACCTTCCGTGAGCAGTTGGAAGAAGCAGCCTTCGTCGTATTGCAGACCTACACGGCAGGACTTTATCTTCCTGGCGTGGCGGAGTTGCTTGGATACCGTGCGCTGCGATGGGAGAAGGCACTCGAAGGCCAGATCCGCAACACGCGATTCGACTGGCTTCTCTGGACTCAGTTCGCAATCGCCACCCCTGGTCCCGACTCGGAGTGAGCGCTCCGATCAACCTTTTGTGTAGGGGCGCTGTTTCCGATGATCGACGCCGGTGCGGCCAGGCGAAACGCCCGAATGGGTTGCTTCAGGGAGCGATTCGTTGCCGAGGCCTGATTCGCATCTCGACGGGCATCCCGATTCGGGAATGATGAGATGATCGCACGCAGCATCCTCGGCCTCTTGTGTGCGATCGTCGCCTTGACCTTCGTCGGACTGGGCGCCCGTGCAGTACGTCGGCGCTTCCTGCCGGCTCTGTCAGGTCCTACCGCGACCCTGGCCAGCATCGTCTTGGGCCTGGGCCTGGTGGTTGGCATGGCCGAGCTGCTCGGAACGGTCGGCGGTTTCGCCGTCCTTCCCTTCACCGCAGCTCTCTGTCTCGTTGGTGTCGGCACCTGGGCGCTCAAGCCCTACTCGAAGGCGAAGTGTGGTCCGCTGCAGCGGCCGGTTCCAACATCTGAGACAAACCTGGCGCTTGAACGATCACAACGCGTCGGAAACCTCTGGACGGGCGGAGCCATTCTCGCGGTTGCCATCCTCGCTGCAGAGTGGATGACTCGTGTCGCCGACTCATGGCACCGCGGTATCACGACTCCGGACTCGCTGTGGTATCACCTGCCCGGTCGCCTGCGGGCGGCGCGGCGGGTCAGCCCCCCGGCCGGATCCGGCGCAGCACCCGCAGGCTCCCGCACGCGGCATCGTCGACGAACTCGCCCGACCCGAGCGCGGCGCAGTAGAGCTCGTAGGGCGGCCGTCCGCCGTCGGCGGGGTCGGGGAACACGTCGTGGATGGCCAGCAGGCCGCCCACGGCCACCAGCGGCGCCCACCCCCGGTAGTCGGCCCAGGCGGGCTCTTCGCCGTGCCCCCCGTCGATGAAGCAGAAGGCGAGCGGACGGTCCCAGCGGGCCGCCAGGGTGGGAGAGTCCCCCACCACCCCGATGACGGCCGCCTCGAGGCCGGCGCCGGCGACGGTGCGGCGCCAGTGCGGCAGCGTGTCGATGCGGCCGGTGGCCGGGTCCACGAGGTCCGGCTCGTGGTACTGCCAGCCGGGCTGGTTCTCCTCCGAGCCGCGGTGGTGGTCGACGGAGAGCACGACGGCCCCCGTCGCCTCGGCCGCCGCCCCGAGGTACACGGTCGACTTGCCGCACCAGGCTCCGATTTCGACGAACGTGAGAGGGCGCGCGTCCGAAGCGGGTGACGCACCGGCGCGCATCGCCGCCTCGAAGAGCGCCTCGCCCTCGTCGTCGGGCATGAAACCTCGGGCCCGCCGGGCCTGCGCCAGCAGGTCCCGGACGCGTTGCGACGATCGGATCGCGTCCACGTCGGGCGCAGGGGCCATCCTCAGGTGGACGTGCCGGCCTGCAGCGCCGCCGTCAGGCCGGCACGCTCGCGTCGGGCGAAGGCCACGTTGACCCGCAGCCGTTCGACCGACTGCGCGACCCGGCGCGGTCCCGACTCGAGCGGGTGGTCGTCCAGGAAGCCGACCACGGCGTCTGCCTCGTCGGGGTCGGCGCAGAGGGCGGGCACCGCCTCGACGATGCGCGGCGGCGCGTTCTTCGGGAAGCGCTCGAGGATGTCCCCCCAACGCTCGGTGACGCGCTGCCAGACGGCGCGGTTCCCGACCCGGTTGGCCAGCAGGGCGCCGATCACCATGAACCCGTTCTGGCTCCGCACCTCGGTCATGGCCAGGTCGAACGTGCGCAGGCACAGGCCGACGTCGGCGAAGGCCGCCAGCGCACCGAGCGAGCGCATCTCCTCCTGGGGCGTGGCCGCCGTGCGGTAGCGCTGCAGGAGGGCGTCGTAGTCGCCCGAGCGAGCCAGGTCCGCCACCACCGCCAGGGTGGCCGCCTCGATATCGGCCGGAATGGCCGGGCCCGAGCCGCCCCCGATGGGCGACTGGTCGAAGCGTCGGGCGGCTTCGGCCCGGACCTCAGCGTCCGTCCCCACGGTGCCGAGCAGGTTGATCGCCAGCGCGCGCAGCGCCGGGGTGCGCTCGTTCTCGCCCGCGATGGCGTCGAAGCCCAGGCGGCGGTGGGTCGGGCCGAAGAGCGACGCGGTGGCGGCGTGCAGCGCCGCCCGCTGCCCGTCGTCCGCGATCCGGTTGGCCAGGACGAGGGCGCTGGCGACGGGGGCCCACGGCGCGGGGTCCTCTTCGGCGCCCAGCCGCGACGCCAGCTCGAAGAACTCGTGCAGCGTGGTGATGCCGGCCAACGTGGTGGCCCAGGTGTCGGCGAGCAGGTTTGAACGCTCGAGCGGCGTCAGCTCGGCGAGGTGCCCGGCCACGGCCAGGCGGTGGCCGCCGTCGTAGCCGACGCGGAACATGCCCCAACCGCCGGCGTTGACCAGGAGCAGGCCGTCGCCCGCGTCCGCGTCGGGGGTCGGCACCGGTTCTGGGCCCAGCACCAGATGGCGGGTGGGGCCGTCCGGGAGGGTCCGCAGGGCCACCGGCACCTGCCACGTGCTCCCGATCGACGAGGTGGCGCCGGGCGGCACCGGGCCGAGGGCGAACGGCTGTTGGCCCAGCGCGTCCCGGTGCAGCGAGACGAGCGGATGGCCGCCCTGGAGGATGAACGTGTCCATCACGTCGCGAACCGGGGCCCCGCTGGCGTCCTCCAGCGCGTCCCACAGGTCCGTGGTGACCGTGTTCGCGTAGGCGTGCTCCTTGAGGTACGTGCGCACGCCGTCCCGGAAGACGTCGGGCCCGATGTGCTGCTCGAGCATGCGCAGCACGCCACAGCCCTTCTCGTAGGTCAGGAGGTCGAACATACCCTCCGCCTCCTTGGGCGGCCCGACCGGGTACTCGATGGGCCGGGTCGAGTGGACGGCGTCGACGGCCAGGGCGGCCTCGCGGGAGGGCACGAAGCCGACCCAGCGGTCCCACGATGGGCGGAAGGCGTCCACGCACAGCGTCTCCATGAAGGTGGCGAAGGCCTCGTTCAGCCAGATGCCTTCCCACCAGCCCATCGTGACCAGGTCGCCGAACCACATGTGGGCCAGCTCGTGGGCGATGACGTCAGCCACGCGCTCGAGCTCGGTGCGCGCCGCCTGCGACTGGTCGATCAGCAGGGCCGTGTCGCGGAACGTGATGCACCCGAGGTTCTCCATGGCGCCGGCGGCGAAGTCGGGGATGGCAACCAGGTCCACCTTGTCGCCGGGGTACGGGATGTTGAAGTACTCGGTGAAGTAGCGCAGGGCGAAGGCGCCCACCTCGAGCGCGAATTCGCCGAGGGCCTTCTTCCCCGGGGTGCACACCACCCGTAATGGGACACCGTCGACGTCGACCGTCTCGGTCGCCTCGAGTTTCCCGATCACGAAGGCCACGAGGTAGGTCGACATCTTCATGGTGGGGGAGAACCGGACCCGTCGCTTGCCACCGAGGTCGTCGACCCCGGCGACGGGCGAGTTCGAGATGGCCTCGACGTCGGGGTCCACGATGAGGGCGATCTCGAAGACGGCCTTGCGGTCGGGCTCGTCGAAGCAGGGGAAGCACCGCCGGGCGTCGACCGATTCGAACTGCGTGGTGGCGATGGTCTGCAATTCACCGTCGGGGTCGGTGAAGGTCGAGCGGTAGAAGCCTCTCAGCTTGTCGTTGAGGGTGCCCGTGAAGCGGCAGCTCAACGTGCTCGGGCCGGGGGCCAGCTCCGACGCGGCGTGGAACGCGACATGCTCGAGGTCGTCGTCGAAGGTGACCGTGCACGGCACGATGGCGCCGTCGGCGGTGCGGACCTCCACGTCGGACACGGCGAGCTCGGCCGCGTTCAGCACGATCTCGTGCACCGGCTCGTGGACGACGACGTCGACGGCCACCGTGCCCGAGAAGCTGGTCGACCCGATGTTGGGCTCGATCTCGATCCGGTACGTCTCGGGTTCGACCGTCCGGGGAAGGCGGTAGGCCTCCGATCCGGGCGCCGCGGGCCTCGGCTCAGGTGACATCCGGTGAAGGCTACCCGGCGGCTGCGGGTAGCGTCTCACCCCGTGTCAGCCCCTCAGTCACCGAGAAACCCCGATTCCGAGCGCGACCTCGACGTGGTGGCGATCGGGTCGCCGCTGCTCGACGTCATCGAGATGGCCACCGACGAGCAGCTCGTGGCCGTCGGTCTCGAGAAGGGGTCGATGACGCTCATCGACCTGCCGACGGCCCTGGCCGTGCAGGACTTCATGGGCGCTCCCCGCTACGTCTCGGGTGGTTCGGTGGCCAACACGACGGCAGGCATCGCCGAGCTCGGTGGCCGGGCCGGGTTCGTGGGCGCCGTGGCCGACGACGACGTGGGGCGCGCCTACGCCCACCACCTGCGCGAGGCGGGCGTCGAATTCGAGCCCCACGTCAGCGAGTCCGCCGCGGGCGACGGCCTCGGGACCGGGCGATGCGTGGTGCTCATCACCGGGGACGCCGACCGGACGATGGGCACCTACCTTGGTGCGGCTTCGACGCTGTCGCCCGAGGGCGTCCCCACCCCCTTCGTCGCCCGGGCCTCGGTGGTGCTGCTCGAGGGGTACCTCTGGGACGTGCCTGCGGCCAAGGAGGCCATGCGGCACGCTTCCGCCACCGCCCACGCCGCCGAGGGGTCGGTGGCGCTGTCCCTCTCGGACCCCTTCTGCGTCAGCCGGCACAAGCGCGAGTTCCTCGACCTCCTCGTCGACGACGTGGACATCTTGCTGGGCAACGAGGAGGAGGTGACCATGCTCTTCGGAGCGGCCACCTTCGACGACGCCATCGCCGCGGCCGAGGAGACCGGCCTGCTGGTCGTCGTGACCCGCGGCCCCATGGGCGCCACCGTGCTCACGGCACGCGGCCCCGTCGACGTGCCCGCCGCTCCGGTCGACCGCGTCATCGACACGACCGGCGCCGGCGACCTCTTCGCGGCCGGATTCCTGTTCGGCCTCACCCACGGGATGGAGCCGGTGGCGTCCACGCGGCTCGGCGGGCTGTGCGCGGCGGAGGTGATCTCCCACACCGGCGCCCGCCCCGAGGCGGACCTCAAGGTGCTGGCCGACGCGGCAGGCCTGCTCTGAGCAACGCGCCGTGAGCCTCTCGATCGGGATCGTCGGACTGCCCAACGTCGGCAAGTCCACGCTGTTCAACGCCTTGACCAACAACGAGGTCCTGGCGGCCAACTACCCCTTCGCCACCATCGAGCCCAACGTCGGCGTGGTCGCCGTGCCCGACGCCCGGCTGGCCGAGCTGGCCGCGCTCTACGACGGCGCGCCCGTGGTCCCGGCCACGGTGACCTTCGTCGACATCGCCGGGCTCGTCCGCGGGGCGTCGCAGGGCGAGGGCCTGGGGAACAAGTTCCTGGCCGCCATCCGCGAGACGGACGCCATCTGCCAGGTGGTGCGCGCCTTCCACGACGAGGACGTGATCCACGTCGACGCCCGTGTCGACCCGGAGGGCGACATCGAGACCGTCAACACCGAGCTGGTGCTGGCCGACCTGCAGACGGTCGAACAGCGGCTGCCCCGCCTGGCCCGGGAGGCCAAGGGTGACGCGTCGGTCCGGCCGGCGCTGGACGCGCTGGCCGGCGCCGAGCGCGTCCTGGGGGAGGGGCGCACCGTCTCGAGCGCGGCCGCCGCCGGCGAGGTCGACCCGGCACTGCTGCGTGACCTGCACCTCCTGACGGCCAAGCCGTTCATCTACGTCTTCAACGTCGACGAGGACCGCCTCGGGGACACTGCGTTCTGCGCCTCGCTGTCCGCCGGCGTCCACCCGGCGGCGTCGGTCGTGCTGTGCGCCCAGATCGAGGCCGAGGTGGCCGGACTCCACCCCGACGAGGCCCGGGAGCTGTTGCGAGGGTACGGGCAGGAGGAGTCGGGGCTCGAGCAGCTCGTCCACGTGGGGTTCGCCACGCTCGGGCTCCAGACCTTCCTCACCGCCGGGCCCAAGGAGGCGCGGGCGTGGACGATCCATGTCGGCGACACGGCACCCCGGGCCGCCGGCGTCATCCACACGGACTTCGAGCGAGGGTTCATCAAGGCCGAGGTCATCGGCTTCGACGACCTCGTGGACGCGGGCTCGGTGGCGGCCGCCCGCAGCGCGGGCAAGGCGCGCATGGAGGGGAAGGACTACGTCATGCGCGACGGCGACGTGGTCGAGTTCCGCTTCAACACGTGAGACCCGACTCGCGCTCCTAGTTCCCGCTGGTCACGGTGAAGGGAGTGGTGATCTGCCGCCCGTGGGCGTCGACCACGAACCACGGCCCGCCGTCCTGGTCGATGGCCTGGCCCATCACCTCGCCGGGCGAGACGTCGAGGTTGTAGGTGTAGAGCGGGTGGCCCCCATAGGAGATCTGCCTGCTGCCGTCGGGCCGGCGCAACGTCCGGACCAGTTTGGCGTCGAGCCCCTTGCCCAGGCGGATCGGGCCCGACTGGATCAGCGGCGGCCACTGGAACACGCAGCCGTCGTTGACACACGCACTCCGGGCGGGCGTGTCCGGCAGGAAGTCGTAGAGCGTGGCGCCGTGCCCGGTGGCCACGATCGGGCCGACCGGGGAGTGCTCGAGGACGAGGGTCAGCGTGGCGTCCGTCGTGGGGGTGGACGACAGCGTGGTGACGCCCGCTCCGCCGCACGCGCTGAGAGCCAGAGCCAGGGTCAAACCGGCGGTGGCTGCCGGGAGGATGCGGCCGGGACGGCGCAGCGGGCCCCGGCTCACGAGCCCGAGGCCGGGACGTCCGTGCCGAGCAGCCAGCTGATGGCGGCCAGCGCCTGTGCAGGCGTCCAGGTGGGGCCCTGGGGGTTGGCGAGGTTGTGCACGCCGCCGCTGTTGAGCAGCGCGGTCAGCTTGTGGCCGAGCCGGCCCCGCATGTTCGGCGCGCTGGCGTCGACGAACCGCTCGTGGCCGCGGCCGTCGATCAGGAGGTAGCCGTCGGTGTGGTCGACGTCGTAGGTCAGCGGCCGGCCGGTCCACCAGTCGGTCTTGGCCGGCGGGTCCTCGGCGGTGACCTGGTAGGCCACCCCGAAGGGCTTCCAGAAGGCGGCGACCTGCGCGGGCATGCCCGTCCACAGCTCCCAATCGGCGCCGAACTCCTTCTGGTAGGCGGCCAGCCGGGCCACGCTGTCACGCCCGGGATCCACCGTGGCCTCGACGAACACGACGCGGTCGGCCAGGCCGGCAGCGCGCAGGTCGCGTCGGAGGGCGAGGAAGGCGCCGGTCACCAGCGGGCACTCGTCCTGGCACAGCGAGAGGAACGGGGCCAGGACCACCACCTTGCCGCGCAGGCCGGCCAGCGACACCTCCCGTCCGCGCTGGTCGAGCAGCGCCACGTGCTGTGGCGTGGGCCGGTCGAGCACGAGCCCCTGGCTCGGGGGCGGGGCAGCCGGCCCGGACGAGCCGCAGGCCGCCAGCAGCACCGCCGGGGCCGCCAGCGCGACGGCGGTGAGCCGGCGCAGCCTGCGCCAGGTCACCCCTCGTCCTCGCCGGCGGGCAGGAAGGTGAAGGGCAGGTCGGCCAGGGAGATCAGGGTGGAGGCGATCCACCGGGTCAGGCCCTCGAACACCGGTGCCAGGGAGGCCGGGTCCTCGAGCTGGGCCTCGGTGAAGCGCAGCGAGCCCTCGTAGGTGGCCTCGGCGGCCCAGCGCAGCGTGCCGACGCCGTCGTCCCCGGTGCTGACCTGCTCGACGGTGGTCGCCGTCCGGCCCAGGTCCAGCGGGTCGCCCGGCGGGCCCGTGGGCGGCAGTGCCGCCATGACCTTCTCGGTGTCGGGCGGCTCGGCCATGCGCTGCACCCGCAGCGCGACCTCCAGCACGATCTCGGGGAGCTCGTCGGGCGGCTCACCGATGGACCAGCTGCGGTACGAGCTCTGGCTCCACGTGGGCCAGTCGATCGAGAGATCGGCGCGGACCCGCGGCGGCTGCTCCTCGCCCGGCAGGCTGTACGACGTCTCCCAGGACACGTCGCCGAGGAACACGTCCACCTGGAAGCGCTCCTCGACGGCCTGGCGTTGCAGCAGGGCCCGTTCGAAGGACTCACGGACGATGCCGATGACGTCGACGAGCAGGTGGTCCAGCACGACGGACGAGGATAGGCGTGCCGCGGCGGCGCCCGGGATCGCCCCGACCCTCCGCCGGGCCCGCTCCCGGGGGTGGCGCGGCGGCGGACCGGCGCGGCCGTGGCTGTTACCGTCGCCCCGGTGCGTAGCGCGTCGGTGTGGCTCGAGCGGCGGGTGATCGCGTATGCCCACCAGGGCGGGGCCTGGGAGGGGCCTTCGTCGACCCTGCACGCCATCGAGCACGCGCTCGACGGGCGGCGCCACGGCCGTCGAGCTCGACGTCCACGCCACGGCGGACGGGGAGCTGGTGGTGTGCCACGACGCGACCGTCGACCGCACCACGGCGTCGAGCGGCACCATCGCCGCACACACCCTGGCCGAGCTGCGGGCGATGGACTTCTCCTACTGGTGGATCCCCGGGGCCGACGTCACGCCCGGGCGGCCCGGGGCGGAGTATCCCTACCGGGGTCGGGCACCGGGCGACCCGGCCTTCGGCATCGCCACGCTGCGCGAGGTGCTCGAGCGCTTCCCCGGCGTGGTGCTGAACCTCGACATCAAGCAGACGGCGCCCGTGGTCGCTCCCTACGAGGAGGAGCTGGCGCGCCTCCTGGTCGAGTTCGGTCGCACCGACGACGTGATCGTGGCGTCGTTCCTCGACCCGGCCACCGACGTCTTCCGCCACCACGCGCCGGGGGTGCCCACCTCGGCCGGCACAGTGGCCACCGCCGAAGCCTGGCGCGCCGTGCAATCCGGTGAGGCGATGCCCGAGATCCCGGCCGTCGCCTTCCAGGTGCCCGAGCGCCAGGGCGACCTGGTGGTGGTCGACGAGCGCTTCGTGGCGGCGGCGCACCGCGCCGGCAAGGCGGTCCACGTCTGGACGGTCAACGACACCGATTCCATGGAACGCCTGCTCGACCTCGGGGTCGACGGGATCATCAGCGACGTGCCGTCCACGCTGTCCAAGGTGCTGGCGACCCGGGGCGTCGCCTGGGACGGCCGCTGAGCGCCGTCAGCCGCGGCCGCAGTTCGGCTTCTTGCCGTGGTTGGCCTTCTTCTTCGTCCTGAGCTTCCGCTTGACCGTTCGCTTCGACATGGGCGGGACAGCTTAGACGGTCGGCGGAGGGTGTCCGGTAGCCTCAGGGTGCATGCGGTCCGGGTGGCTGTTGCGCGACGGCGAGGTGGTCTGCGCCCTCGAGATGGCCGAGACCCCGGCCGAGCGCGGCGCACTGCGCGGCCGGAGCGGCTGCGAGGGCGCCCTGCACGTGGAGGGTGCCCGTAGGGTGAACACGGCGGGCATGAAGTTCCCCGTCGACGTGGCCTTCTTGGCGGCCGACCTCACGGTGGTCCGCATGGGCCGCCTGAAGCCTTGGCGGATCGCCTTGGGGGGTCGCGGCGTGCGCAGCGTGGTGCAGGCCGAGGCGGGCGCGCTCGAGCGCTGGGGCGTACGGGTGGGTGACCAGCTCGAGGTGCGTGAGGTGCGTGAGGTGCGTGAGGTGCGCGACGGGCCGGGTCACGACGACCCGTGACCTGGCGGGGGCTCGTCGGCCCGTGACCGGGTCGGAGCGAGGGTGCCTCGTGCTGGTGGCCACGCCCATCGGGAACCTGGGCGACCTCTCGGAGCGGGCGCGCGAGGTCCTGGCGGCCGCGGACCTGGTCTGTTGCGAGGACACGCGCCGGACCCGGGCGCTGTTGTCTGCCTTCGGCATCCCCGCCGGCGGGCCCCGTGGCGACCGCTTGCTCTCGCTGCACGGCCACAACGAGGAAGCGCGACTCGGCGCGTGTGGCGGCGGCTGTCGCGGGCGGGGCGACGGTGGCCGTGGTGAGCGACGCCGGCACGCCGGGCATCTCGGACCCCGGCGCCCGCCTGGTCGCCCACCTGGCGGCGCAGGGCGAGACGGTCAGCACCGTCCCGGGCCCCTCCTCGGTGCTCGGCGCGCTGGTGGTGAGCGGCCTCCCGACCGACCGCTTCTGCGTGGAGGGGTTCCTACCGCGCAAGGGCGGCGAGCGCAGGCGCCGGGTGGCGGCCCTGATGGCGGAGGGGCGCACGAGCGTCGTGCTCGAGTCCCCCGGCCGCCTGGCGGGCACGCTGGGGGAGCTGGCGTCGCTCGACCCCGACCGACCGGTCGCCGTCGTGCGCGAGCTGACCAAGGTCCACGAGGAGGTCTGGCGCGGCACGGCGGAGGACGCGGCCGGGGCCTTCGCGGCGCACCCGGCACGGGGCGAGGTGGTGGTGGTGGTGGCGGGTGCCCCCCCGGCGGCGGCACCGGACGAGGCCGAGGTCGAGGCGACCGTCCGGCGATCGCTCGGCCGACGATCCGTCGGCCGGGCCGCGCCAGGTGGCCGACCGCGTCGGCGTCCCTCCTCGGCGTGCCGCGCCGGCGCGCCTACGAGGCGGCGCTGCGTGTGCGTGCCGAGGGCGCTCCCGCGCCGGCCCCGGGACGGGTACCGGCGGGTCCGGGGACGCCTGAGGGCACCGGTACGCTGACCGCGGTGCCCGCCGTACTACCTGACCACGCCCATCTATTACGTCAACGACGCGCCTCACGTCGGCACGGCGTACACGACGGTGAACGCCGATGCCCTGGCGCGCTGGCACCGCCTGCTCGGCGACGACGTGTGGTTCATGACGGGGACCGACGAGCACGGGGCGAAGATCGTGGAGGCCGCCGAGGCCAACGGGACCACCCCGAAGGAGTGGACCGACCGCACCTCGGCCCGCTTCGTCGACGCCTGGGAGCGACTCGACATCGCCTACGACGACTTCATCCGGACCACCGAGCCCCGGCACTACGCCGTGGTGCAGGAGTTCCTCCAGCGGATCTACGACAACGGCTACATCGAACTGGCGCCCTACTCGGGCCTCTACTGCGTCTCGTGCGAGGACTACTACACCGAGGACCAGCTGGTGGACGGTACCTGTCCGGTCCACGGCCGACCGGTGATCGAGATGCAGGAGGACAACTACTTCTTCCGGCTCAGCGCCTTCGAGCAGCGCCTGCTCGACCATTACGAGGCGCATCCCGACCTGGTGCGGCCGGTCTCGAAGCGCAACGAGGCGCTCGGCTTCATCCGCGGCGGGCTGCGCGACGTCTCCATCACCCGCACCTCGTTCTCGTGGGGCGTGCCGGTGCCGTGGGACAGCGGGCACGTGTTCTACGTGTGGTACGACGCGCTGATCAACTACCTGACGGTGGCCGGCTACGGCGCCGACCCGGCGGCGTTCGCCACCCGCTGGGGAGCGGCGCACCACCTGATCGGCAAGGACATCCTCAAGTTCCACTGCGTCTGGTGGCCTGCCATGTGCATGGCGGCGGGCATCGACCCCCCGGTCGAGATCTTCGTGCACGGCTACCTGCTGATGGGCGGGCAGAAGCTCGGCAAGACCATGATTGCAGCAGGCCGGGCCGGGCCGGGCGAGGACGCGCCGCCGCTTCGGATCACCGACGTCTCGCCGCTGGCGCTGGCCGACGAGTTCGGCGTCGACCCGCTGCGCTACCACCTGCTGCGCGAGGTCCCGCTCGGCGGGGACGGCGACTTCTCCTATGAGGGCATCGTGGCCCGCTACAACGCGGACCTGGCCAACAACCTCGGGAACCTGGTGTCCCGGGTGACCACGGTGGTCCAGGCCAAGTGTGGGGGCACCGGCCCGGCGCCCGACCCGCGCAGCACGCTCGGGTCGGTGGCGGCAGGCGTGCTCGAGGCGGCGACCGGCGCCTGGTCACGGTGGGCGCCCCACGAGGCGCTCGAGGAGACGTGGCGCCTCATCGGCGCCACCAACGCCGCGCTGGAGGCGGCCGAGCCCTGGAAGATGGCGCCCGGCCCCGACGTCGACACCGTGCTCGGCGACGCGCTCGAGGCGTTGCGGATCGTGGCCGTTCTGGCCGCCCCGGCCATGCCGGCGACGGCGGCCGAGGTGTGGCGCCGCATCGGAGTCCCGGGGGACCCGAGCCGGGCGCGGGTGCCCGACGACGCCTCCTGGGGCGGCTACCCGGGCGGTGTCACCGTGGTAAAGGGTGAGCCGCTGTTCCCCCGACGCAAGTCGTCCTGACCGTGGGCGGCTGGTTCGACTCGCACTGCCACGTGCAGGAGGCCTACCTGGGCGGGGAGGGATCCCGGCCGGGTCCCGGCGAGCTCGAAGACGTGATGGCCCGGGCGCGCCGGGCCGACGTGGACCGGATGGTCTGCGTGGGCACCGGCGCCACCACGTCGCGCCAGGCGCTGGCCCTCGCCCGGGCCGTGGCGCAGCACGGCGCCGGGCCGCGCCTGTGGGCCACGATCGGCCTGCACCCCCACGACGCCTCCGACGGTGTGGACGAGGTGGCCGCGCTGCTGGGGAGCGAGGTGACACCGGGCGACGCGACGGTGGTCGCCGTGGGCGAGTGTGGCCTGGACTACCACTACGAGCACTCCCCTCGGACCGCGCAGCGGCAAGCCTTCGCCGCGCAGATCGCGTTCGCACACGAGCTCGGACTGGCGCTGGTCATCCACGCCCGCGATGCCTGGGACGACCTGTTCGACGTGTTGGAGGCCGAAGGCGTGCCGGAGCGGACGGTGCTGCACTGCTTCACCGGCGGACCCGACGAGGTCGACCGGTGCCTGCGAGCGGGCCTGTACGTCTCGTTCAGCGGCATCATCACGTTCAAGAACGCCGACGACGTGCGGCGGGCGGTGGCCCGCTGCCCGCTCGACCGACTGCTCGTCGAGACCGACAGCCCGTTCCTCGCGCCCGTCCCGCACCGGGGGCGGACCAACGAGCCGTCGTACGTCCCGCTGGTGGGGGAGGCCGTGGCGGCGGTGAAGGGCTGCAACCCCGAGGAGGTCCGTGAGACGTCGGGAGCCGCCGCCGCCACAGTGTTCTCCACGGCGACGTAATTTGCCGCGTTTTTGTGCGGAATACGAGAACCACGTGACCTGGATGTTTGATGGTTAATCCTCCGGAAATGTGCTTCTGACCAGGGAGTTTACCGAAATGTCGCGGGCGAATATCCCCGTGACCTGGGAAAAGAAGCGCGGTCGTGTCTCGGCGACTTAGCCGATTTGCACCGCCGCCGATCCTTCTCTAGTTTCTCTCGAAATCCCTCGCCCACCCGTGTGTCGGCGCGGGTGCACTGCGTCCCAGAGAAGGGTGGAGCCCTGCGGAACCAGAGCACTCGGGGGAGGCGTCTTGGCGTCGCCGCGGGAATCTGCGGCGTCGTGCTGGTGGCGCCTCTCCTGTTGGTACAGAGCACCCCGGCGGCGCCGCGCGCGCATGGCGGCACCGCCGGCGCGCACGCGTCGGGGTACGGGCACGCCCGTCCGCACGGGCGGACAGCGCCGTGAACCTGCATGCGCAGCCCGTCGCCTACCAGGCCCCGACGACGACCACGGCCCCGCCGCCGGCGGCCGCGCCGACCACGACGGCGCCTCCGGTCACCACGACGACGCTCGCCCCCCGGGTCGTCACGACGACGGCGGCTCCGCCGCCGCCCCCGACGACCACCACGGTCCCCGCTCCGGCGAATCACGAGGTCGGGCAGGCGACCTGGTACTCCGCCGCCCCCGCCGGCATGTGCGCCAGCCCCACGCTTCCCTTCGGGACGGTGCTGACCGTGGTGAACGACGCCACCGGGGCGTCGACCCAGTGCACGGTGGACGACCGCGAAGGAGCGGGCTACCCGCGGGTGGTCGACATGTCCCCCCAGGGGTTCTCGCAGATCGCCGACATGAGCCAGGGAGTGGTAGAAGTCACAATCTCCTGGTGACCCACTCCGGCGCCGACATCGCCCAATTGCTGTCGGCGCACGGGCTGCGGCCGAGCAAGGCCCTCGGGCAGAACTTCGTGGCCGACCCCAACACGGTCCGGCGCATCGCCCGGCTGTCGGGCGTCGGACCCGGTGCCCGGGTGCTCGAGATCGGCGCCGGGCTGGGCTCGCTCACGCTGGCGCTGGCGGAGTCCGGTGCGTCCGTCGTCGCCGTGGAGGCCGACCGGCACCTCGTCCCTGTGCTGCGCACAGTCGTGGAGCCCGCCGGCGTCGTCGTGGTCGAGGGGGACGCGCTCAAGCTCGACCTGGCCGGACTCGTGGCCGCCCACGGCGGGGGTGAGTGGGACCTGGTGGCCAACCTTCCCTACAACGTGGCCACGCCGCTGGTGCTCCGGGTCCTGACAGAGGTGTCAGCCGTCACCAGGATGCTCGTGATGGTCCAGCGGGAGGCGGGTGAGCGGATGGCCGCGGCCGCCAGGGAGGGCGCCTACGGGGCGGTGTCGGTGCGGGTGGCCTACTTCGCCCGGGCCGAGGTGGTGGGGCGGGTGCCGGCGTCGGTGTTCGTGCCCCGCCCGCGCGTCGAGTCGGTGCTCGTCCGCTTGGTGCGCCGGCCGGCTCCCGCGGTCGACCCGGCCCTGGTGACCTACGAGCGTCTCGACGAGGTGGTGCGGGCCGGGTTCGCCCAGCGGCGCAAGATGCTCCGGCGCTCGCTGGCCGGCGTGGTGGAACCCGGGGCGTTCGCCCGCGCCGGGGTGCGCCCCGACGCCCGGGCCGAGGAGCTCGACGTGGCCGCCTGGGGCAGGCTGGCGGCGCGATGAGCCGGGGCGCGACGAGAGGGTGGGGTCGGCGCCGGCTGCTGGCCCCGGCCAAGCTGACCGTCTCGCTGCGCGTGACGGGGGTCCGGCCCGACGGCTACCACGAGCTCGACGCCGAGATGGTGGCGCTCAGCCTGGCGGACGAGCTCACGTTCGACCCCGAGGGATCGGGCCTCACGGTGGAGGCGGCGGCCGGGGTGCGGGCCGGGCAGCTGCCGGCGGTGGGCGGCAATCTGGTGGAGGCCGCGCTGGCCGCCTGCGGCCTCCGGGCCGCGGTGCGCCTGACCAAGCGGATCCCGATCGGCGGTGGCCTCGGCGGGGGTTCGGCCGACGCGGCCGCCGTGCTCCGCTGGGCCGGCGTCGAGGACCTGGTCCTGGCTGCCCGGCTCGGCTCGGACGTGCCCTTCTGCCTGGTGGGCGGCCGGGCGCGCGTGACGGGGGTGGGCGACGTCGTGATGCCCCTCCCGTTCGAGGCGCGCACGTACCTGCTCGTGCTCCCGCCGTTCGGGGTCGACACGGCACGTGTCTACCGGGCGTGGGACGCGGACCCCGCCGATGACGGGCCGAACGCGTTGACGGCGGCGGCGCTGGCGGTCGAGCCGCGACTGGCGGTCTGGCGCGACGCGCTGGGCGACCTGACCGGGGCCGAGCCAACCTTGGCGGGTAGCGGGTCCACCTGGTTCGTGGCTGGGGGGGAGCCGGCGGCCGGGACGCCCGCCACGGACGTGCTCCGGGCCGGCGACGGCACGGCGCGGCTCGTCCGGGTGCGGACGGTGCCGGCGGGCTGGGAGGGGGACTGACCGAGGCGTCGGGCGCCGCGCCACGCGGGCGCCGACGCCGGAATGGTGCGCTACTTGCCGGCCCGCCGTTGCCAGCGGGTCGCCTTCAGCATCTTCTTGTGCTTCTTCTTGCGCATCCGCTTGCGCCGCTTCTTGATCAGTGATCCCATGGCCTGCGGCAGGCTAGCGGTCCGACGGAGGGACTGCCAGGTCGGCCTGCCGCGGGAGGGCCCATGCGCGCGCGGATCGTGCGGATCGACCACGTGCAGCTGGCCATGCCCCCCGGCCACGAGGCCGAGGCTGAGGCGGACGCCTTCTACGGCGGCCTGCTGGGCCTGGAGCGGGTGCCCAAGCCCGAGCCCCAGGCCTCCCGGGGCGGCTGCTGGTTCCGACAAGGCGAGGTCGCGGTCCACCTCGGCGTCGAGGAGGGCTTCCGCCCGGCGCGCAAGGCCCACCCGGCCCTGGTCGTCGAGGGGCTGCCGGCGCTGGTGGCGGCGCTGGAGGTGGCCGGGGCGGCGGTGCAGTCCAACCCCGACGCGGCGCCGGGGCAGGGCGCTTACGTGGACGATCCCTTCGGGAATCGCATCGAGCTCGTCGCCGGCTGAGTCGGCCCGCGCCTCCCCCCGGGGGGAAGGGGGGGAGGGGGCGCCGGCGGAGGCGGAGCCGTCCACCTCCGCCGGCGCCTCCGGCGGCGAGTGGGCGGACATCCCGCCACCGGGGGTACCCCACCAGTGTGCGCCCCCCAGCTTGGGGAGAGGTCAGGGCTGCATAAGAATCAGCGAAGAATCCCTTCCGGGCCGTCCTCAGGTGCTGGGACGGCGGGCACCGACAGCGTCATCCGTGCGCCACCGTCGGGGTCGTTCTCGGCTCGGACGGATCCACCCTCGACCTTGACCACCTGGGCGACGATGGCCAGGCCCAGCCCGCTCCCCGGCAGGCCCCGCGCCGCGGGGGAGCGGTAGAAGCGGTCGAAGACGTGGGGGAGGTCCTCGTCGGCGATGCCGGGCCCGTGGTCGTGGACGACGACGGTGCCGTCGGCGCACGAGACCGAGACGGGACGGCCCGGGGGGCTCCATTTGCGCGCGTTGTCGAGCAGGTTGCCCACGGCCCGGCTGATGCGGTCGGCGTGCCCCTCGACCCAGCACGGCTCCGCCTGCAGGTCGAAAGTCACCTCCTTGGCCCGCCCGTGCGTGTTCTGGACCGCCACCGCGTCGGTGACCAGCAGGTCGAGGCGCACGAGCTCCGGGGCCGCCGGCTCTTGGTCGCCGCGGGCCAGCTCGGCCAGGTCGCCGACGAGGTCGGTGAGCTCCTGCAGCTGGACGAGGACGTCGTCGACCAGCACCGAGCGGTCCTCCACACTCAGCTCGTCGACGCGCCGGATCACCTCGAGGTTCGTGCGCAAGCTGGTCAGGGGAGTGCGCAACTCGTGGGAGGCGTCGAGGACCAGCTGGCTCTGGGCCCGACGCGACGACTCGAGCGCCTCGAGCAGCCGGTTGAAAGTCCGGCGCAGGCGGCCGAGCTCGTCCGGTCCGCCGGAGGACAGGCGGCGGGTGACGTCGGTGGTCTCGGCCAGGTCTTCGACCGTGTCGGTGAGCGCGTTTAGCGGCCGCAGGGCGGCGCGGGCCACCAGCCATCCGAGGGCCACGGCCAGGAGGACCACGACCAGGTCGACCACGCCGAGGAGGATGGCCAAGGTCCGCAGCTCCGAGCTCCCGTTGAACAGCGTGGCGACTTGCAGCGCCCCGCCCTCGAGGAGCGGCTCGGTGGAGACCAGGGTGCCCGCCGGCAGGTGCTCGACGTACTCGCGCATGTCGTTGCCGCCGACCTGCACGGTGGTGAAGAAGGCCGGAGCGAGGTTGTTGGCCACCAGCCGCACCTGGCCCGTGACGGGCAGCTGGCCCGAGCCGGTGACCACCGCACCCGACGAGTCGATGACCTGGCCCACGTTCGCCGTGGTGGAGCCGATCTCCTGGCCGGCCACGATCTTCTGCGCGGCCGTGGTCAGGGAGTTGTCTGCCGCCTGGAGCAGGGTGTTGCGCGCCACCAGATAGGCGCCGAGCGACGCGGCCAGCACGGCGAGCACGACGGCGACGGTCGTCGCCAGCACGAGCCGGGTGCGGAACGTCACGGCTCGCGCAGCACGTAACCCACGCCGCGCACCGTCTGGATGCAGCGGGGCTCGCCCCCCTCCTCGAGCTTGCGGCGGAGGTACCCGACGTAGACGGCGAGAGAATTCGTGCCCGAGTCGAAGTCGAAGCCCCACACCCGATGGAGCAGCACCTCACGGGTGAGCACCTGGCGGGGATGGCGGAGGAACAACTCGAGGAGGTCGAACTCGATGCGCGTCAGCGCAAAGGCCCGCTCCGCGCGTTGGCCTTCGCGCGTGGAGAGGTCCAGTGTGATGTCGCCGACGCGCAACAGCCCGCCCTCCCCCTCGAAGCGCCGGCGCAGCAGGGCGCGCAGCCGGGCCAACAGCTCCTCGAGCGCGTACGGCTTGACGAGGTAGTCGTCGGCACCCGCATCGAGGCCCAGGACCCTGTCTCGCACGTTGTCGCGCGCGGTGAGCATCAGGACCGGTGTGTCGTCGCCTGCGGCGCGCATGCGCCGGCACACCGTGAGCCCGTCGAGGTCCGGGAGCCCGAGGTCGAGGACGAGCGCGTCGGGCGGCGACTGCGCCAGCTCCTCGAGCGCCTCCCCGCCCGAGGCCACGGCGGCCACCTCGTAGCCCTCGAGCCGCAGGGCGCGGTCGATCGACCGGCGGACGGCGGGATCGTCGTCCACCACCAGGATGCGCACGCTGAGAACCTACCGCCGCGCCTCGCCGGGGCACGGACCACGTGGCGCACGGCCGCGGTGCCTAACCTTGAGAGGAGACCGTCTCGCTCCGGGGTAGTTCAATCGGCAGAACGTCGGCCTTTGGAGCCGGATGTTGGAGGTTCGAGCCCTCCCCCCGGAACTGCCGTCCCGCCGCCGTGCGGCGCGGGCTCGCTCAGTGCCAGCGCCCATGGCGCGCGGCGCGGGCCGCTCCCTTCGCGGCGTGCTTCTCGGCCAGCTGGGCCAGGTAGGCGTTGTAGGCGGCCAGCTCGGGGTCCTCGCCGCCGCCCGCGGCCGCCGGGGCCCGCCCCTCGGCGGACGGGTCGCCGGGGACGCCGCCGCTGCCCTTGCCCGCCGATACGGCCGCCGGCGCCTCGGGCACCTCGTGCACGAACCGCCACCACATGTAGACGGCGTAGCCGGCGAAGAGCGGCCACTCGAAGACGTAGGCCCAGCTGAGGGAGTTGCCTCCCAGGGCCCGCTCGAGCTGCCAGATGCACAGCGCCAGGCAGGCGGGAAGGACGACGAGGAGCACCGCGTGCAGACGCAATGCCCGCGGCGTGAACCAGACGGAGCGGTCCGTCATCCTCTGCCGTAGTAGAAGTCGGTCAGGATGGCGGCCAGCTCGAGCGGACGGTCGCCCTGGACGCTGTGGCCGGCGCCCTCCACGCCGACCACCGCCGCGCCGGGCTGCCGGCGCAGCAGCTCGGCCACGTCGTCATCGTCGACCACCGACCAGGCGAGCGCGCGCACGAGCAGGAGGGGCACGGTGAGGTCCGACACCGCGCCCCACCAGTCGGTGAAGTCGGGGTGGCCGGTCTGGGCCGGGTCGGTCCTGAAGCGTGCGTAGCGCCAGACCCAGGTCCCGTCGTCGCGCTGTACGGCGTTGTGCAGGATGCCGCGGCGCAGCGAAGACTCCGATCGGCCGGGGTTGTGCTCCATGGTGCGCGCCAGCAGCTCGTCGAAGCTGTCGAAGCTCGCCGGGCCGTTGACGAAGTTGGTGACCGGCGCCGCCTTCTCGGCCGTGACCCCCGGAGTGATGTCGACGAGCGCCAGGGCGCGCACGAGCTCGGGCGCGTGTGCGGCCAGCGCCAGGGACGACATGCCCCCCAGCGACATCCCGACCACGCCGCGGGCGGAGGGCGCGAGCGCGCCCACGACGACGGCCAGGTCCCGTCCGTTTGAGCCGGCGGACACGGCGCCGTCGGGGCCACCGTCGGAGTGGCCGTGGCCCGGCAGGTCGACGGCGAGCAGTGGCCGGTCGAGGGCCAGAGCGACGGTGTCCCACGTGTGGGCGTTCTGGGCGCCCCCGTGGACGAGGACCAGCTCGGGGGGGCCGGTGGCGGCGCCCCACAACAGCGCCGACACCTTGCGGCCGGGAGCCACCTCGACGTCGACCCGCTGCACGTCGGGCGGCCCGTCGTAGGCGAGCCCGTACTCGGCGGCGTTCTCGTGGAAGAGACCGAATTCGTCGTAGGGGACCTTTTCGGGCACGGGTAGCAGTGTCCCATACCGGCGCGTGCAGGCCCCGCGGGCTAAGAATGCGCCATGCCCGAGCGCCGCCTCTCCGCCGTGGTCCTCGCCGCCGGGGAGGGGACCCGTATGCGCTCGGAGCGGCCCAAGCCGCTGCACCTGCTGTGCGGCCGCCCGATGATCCTCCACGTGCTCGACGCCATGGCCGAGATCGACGTGCGCCGGGTGGTCGTGGTGGTGGGCCACCGCGGCGAATGGGTGACCAAGACGCTCGTGCAGCATGCGCCGACGACGATGGAGATCGGGTTCGTCGAGCAGCTGGCGCGGACCGGCACGGGCGACGCGCTGGCCGTGGGGCTGACCGGGTTGCCCGACGACGACGACGACGAGGCGGAGGACGTCGTTGTCCTCCCGGGCGACACGCCGCTCCTCCGCCCCCAGACCCTGGCGGCACTGGTGCGGGAGCACCGGGCCGAGGGCGGCGCCGGGGCCACCTTGCTCACGGCCGTGGTGGACAACCCGACCGGCTACGGGCGGATAGTGCACGGCAAGGACGGCGACGTGGCCCGGGTGGTCGAGGAGTCAGACGCCACCGTCGAGGAGAAGGAGATCGACGAGGTCAACACCTCGATCTACTGTTTCCGCCGCAGCGTCCTGGCACCCACGCTGCGGCGCCTCAGCCCCGCCAACGCCCAGGGCGAGTACTACCTCACCGACGCCGTCGGCGTCCTGCACAGCGCCGGGTATCCGGTGCGGGCGCTGGTCCTGCCCGACTCCATGGAGGCGGCCGGGGTGAACGACCGGGCCCAGCTGGCCGTGGCCGAGGCCGAGCTGCGCGATCGCATCAACGAGCGTTGGATGCGGCGCGGCGTGACGATGTGGGATCCCGAGCGGACCTACGTGGACGCCGAGGCCCAGCTGGAGGCCGACGTGTCCCTGTTGCCCGGCGTGATCCTGCGCGGCGCCTGCACCGTGGGGGCGGGCGCCGAGATCGGGCCGGGGGCCGTCCTGACCGACACCGCCGTCGGCCGTGGCGCCGTGGTGGCCGAGAGTGTGTGCACCCGGGCCGTGGTGGGCGACGGGGCGCGCATCGGCCCCTACAGCGTGCTGGAGCCCGGGGCCGAGATCCCGCCCGGCGCCGAGGTGGCGCCGCACTCGGTCGTCCCCGCCGCCGGGATCTGAACCGCCTCCCGGGGAGGCACCGGGAACGGAGCCGGCGAGCGGAGCCCGGACCGCGGGCCGCGCCCCCACCACCCGCCGTGTCGCCCCGTGGGACAGGGTGGACCGCCGCGCACTAGCGTTGAGGCCGTGGAGTTGATCCCCCGGCGCCGCCTCGAGCTCGTCTCGGGGCGCGCGCACCCGGTGCTGGCCGACGACATCGCGCGCCACCTCGGCGTCGAGCTCGGGCGGGCCAACCTGCGGGAGTTCGCCAACGGCGAGATCTACTGCAAGTACGACATCTCCATCCGCGGGTGTGACGTCTTCATCGTGCAGACGCACGCCAGCCCGGTGAACGACTCATTGATGGAGCAGCTCATCATGATCGACGCCGCCAAGCGTGCGTCGGCCAAGCGCATCACCGCCGTGTGCCCGTACTACGGCTACTCGCGCCAGGACCGCAAGTCGACGGGGCGCGAGCCCATCACGGCCAAGCTGGTGGCCGACATGCTCTCCGCCGCCGGCGCCGACCGCGTGGTGAGCGTCGACCTGCACTCGGGCCAGATCCAGGGCTTCTTCAACGTGCCCTTCGACCACCTGGTGGCCACGCCGGTCCTCGAGTCCTACATGAAGGAGCACTTCGGAGACGACGTGGTCGTGGTGGCGCCCGACGCCGGTCGGGTCAAGGTGGCCGAGCGCTACAGCCAGCATCTCGGGTGCGACCTGGCCCTCATCCACAAGACCCGGCCCCGGGGCACGTACAACGAGGTCAAGGCCCGCCACGTGATCGGCGAGGTCGAGGGCCGCCACTGCGTGCTGATCGACGACATGATCGACACGGCCGGCACCATCTGCGCCGCGGCCGAGCTGCTGGCCGAGTCGGGCGCGTCGGACATCGTGGCCATGGCCACCCACGGCGTCCTGTCGGACCCGGCGGTGGACCGCCTCAAGGCGGCACCCATCTCCCGCGTGGTCGTCACCGACACGCTCCCTGTGGCCGAGGAGCGGGCGTTCGACAAGCTCGAGGTGATCTCGGTGGCCAAGATCATCGCCGACGCCATCGACGCCGTGTTCGAGGACACGTCGGTCTCCGAGCTCTTCGGCGGCGACAACCTGGTCTGACGGCCGGTCCGGTGACCGTCGGAATCGGCCTTCCCGGCGCGGCTAACCTGGGAGGCCGTCCGCCGGCGGCCCTCCGCCCTGCGCGCACGCCATCTGACCTTCTGAGGAGATCCCCATGGCCGAAGTCGTACTCGCCGCCGAGGTCGGGCGCCCCGTTGGCTCCCGCGCCGTACGCCGCCTGCGCCGCGAGGGGAAGATCCCGGGTGTCATCTACGGACACGGCACCGACCCCCTCCCGATCGCCGTGGTGGCCCGGGAGCTGCGGGTCGCCCTCAACGGGGAAGCCGGGTCCAACCAGCTGCTGTCCCTCGACACGGGGACCGGCACCTTCCTGACGCTGGCCCGGGAGATGCAGCGCCACCCGGTGTCCCAGACCGTCACCCACGTGGACTTCATCATCGTCCGGCGCGACGAGGTCATCAGCGCCGACGTGCCGATCTCCCTGGTCGGTGAGGCGACCGAGGTGCACCACGGGGACGGCCTGGTGGACCAGCAGATGTTCACCCTCGCCATCAACGCGCTCCCGTCCGCCATCCCCACCGCGATCGAGGCGGACGTCAGCGGGCTGACCATCGGGGGGCAGGTGCGGGTCTCCGACCTGGTGCTGCCGCCCGGCGTGACGTCAGACGTCGACCCCGAGGCCGCCGTGGTGGTGGGACAGCCGCCGCGCGTGGTCGTCGAGGAGGAAGCCGAGGGCGAGGGGGAGGCGGCCGAGGGCGGCGCCGAGGCTGCGGCGCAGCCCGGCGACGAGGCAGCCGGGGCCGCGTCCGAAGAGGGCTAGGCCCTGCGCCGCCCCTTCACCGGGTCCGAGCGTCGCGGCACGCCGGCGGACCTGCTGGTCGTCGGCCTCGGCAACCCGGGCGCCGAATTCGCCCGCAGCCTGCACAACGCCGGCTCCGACACCGTGGAGCTCCTCGCGGAACGGCACGGCGGGTCGCTGCGACCCGAGAAGGGCGTGCGGGCGCGTGCGGCGGCGGTGACGATGGACGGCGTGCGGGTGGCGCTGGCCGTGCCCACGACCTACATGAACGACTCGGGGATGGCGGTGCGCGCGCTGGTGAAGCGATTCGGGATCGCCGAGACCTCCTCGGTCGTCATCGTGCACGACGAGCTCGACCTGCCCCCCGGGACGGTGCGCCTCAAGGCCGGCGGCGGCCTGGCCGGCCACAACGGGCTGCGCTCCGTGCAGTCGCACCTCCACTCGTCGGACTTCCTGCGGGTGCGCATCGGCGTGGGCAAGCCTCCCAGCGCCGCCCAGGGCGCGGCCCACGTGTTGCGCCGGCCGCCGGCGGCTGTCCGCGACCTGCTCGAGCAGGCGGTGGCGACGGCGGCTGACGCCGTCGAGCGCATCGCCTCCGACGGCATCGACGCCGCCATGCTGTGGTGCCACTCCCTGCCCGGCTGAGCGCACCATGACGTCCCCGAGCGTGCCGCCGCCGACACCGAAACCACTGACGTCGCCGAGGACGGGCAGCCTGGCGCCGCTGGCGCGCCTGCTGCGCGGCGACCCAGTCCTCTCCGCGCTGGTGGGGGCGGACGACGCCACCGTGGCCGTGCCCGCCGCAGCGCAGGCCGTCGGCGTTGCCGCGCTGGCCGCGTTCACCGACCGGGCGCCACTGCTCGTCGTCACGGCCACCGGGCTCGATGCGGAGCGGCTGGGTGACGACCTGGCCTGCCTGGTGGAGGCCGACGCGATCCCGGAGGGCGTGGCGGGGGTGCCGGGCGGCGCCGTGACCGTACTGCCGGCGTGGGAGACGCTGCCCTTCGAGCGGGTCAGCCCCGAGACCGAGACCATGGGCCGCCGCTTGGCCGTGCTCCACGCCCTGGCCGGCGACGGGCAGGCCGGGCTGCCCCCGCCACCGCGGATCGTGGTCGCCCCGGTGCGCGCCCTGCTCCAACGTCTCGCCCCCCCGGAAGGGACGGCACCAGTGGTCGTTCGTCGCGGCGGACGGCTCGAGCTCGACGCACTGGTGCGGGAGCTGGTCGCCCGCGGGTACCGGCGCGAGCACCAGGTGGAGCACCGCGGCGAGCTGGCCGTGCGAGGCGGGATCGTCGACGTCTTCCCGTCCACTTCTGACGTTCCCGTGCGCGTCGACCTGTGGGGCGACGAGGTGGACCGGCTCACCGCGTTCTCGATCAGCGACCAAAGGTCCTTGCACGATCTCGACACCGCGGTGCTCCACGGGTGTCGCGAGCTCGTCCTGACCCCGGGTCTGCGCACGGCGGCCGAGTCGCTGGTGCGCACGCGGCCGTGGGGCGCCGCGGTGTGGGAGCGCCTGGCCCGCGGCGAGCAGTTCGACGGGATGGAGTCGTGGCTCCCGTTCCTCGAGGGAGACGAGCGGGTCCTGCCCGACCTGCTCCCCCCCGGCGCCCAGGTGGTCCTCGTCGAGCCCCGTCGCGTCCGCGACCGTGCCGTGCAGCTCCTCGAAGAAGAGGCGGCCCTGGCGGAGACGCTGGCCACCACCTGGGGCGCGGCCGCGAGCGAGGAGCACGGGTTCCCGCCCCTGCACGTCGCGTTCGACCGCCTCCTCCGCGACTGCCCGGCTGGCGTCACCACGATGCCCGCGGTGCCCGAGAACCCCGATGTACCGGTGCTCGGGGTGCGGCGCTTCGAGCAGGTGGCCGGGGACCCCGAGCGGCTGGCAGCGGCCGTGTCCAGGCTGGTGGGCGACGGCTTCTCCGTGACGCTGTGCGCCGCCACCAGGGCCGGTGCGGCGCGGCTGTCGGACACCCTGGCCGGTGAGGGCGTGCACGCCCCGGTCCGCGAGACGGCACCGGGCACCGCGGGGGCGGCCGTCGTTGCGGCACCCCTGGCCAGCGGGTTCGTCCTCCCGATGGCCAAGGTGGCCGTGCTCTCGGAGACCGACGTCACCGGCCGCCGGGTACCGCACCGCCGAGCCCGGCCGCGCACCCGCGCCGCCGACGGCTTCTTCGACGACCTGGCCGCGGGGAGCTACGTGGTGCACCGTCAGCACGGAGTGGCGCGCTTCGAGGGCGTGACCACGCGCACCATGGCGGGTACCACCCGGGACTACCTCATACTGCAGTTCCGGGGGTCGGACCGGCTGTACCTCCCGGTGGACCAGATCGACGCGCTCACTGCGTACTCGGGCGGGGAGTCCCCGACGCTCTCGAAGATGGGCGGTGCGGACTGGCAACGGACGCGGGCCAAGGCGCGGGCGGCCGCGGGCGAGGTGGCGGCCGAACTGGTGGCGCTCTACCGGCGGCGCCTGGCCGTCGAGGGTCGGGCCTCCGGCCCCGACACTCCCTGGCAGCTCGAGATGGAGGGGTCCTTCGGATTCGTCGAGACCGAGGACCAGCTCTCCGCCATCGCCGACGTGAAGCGCGACATGGAGGAGCCCCGGCCCATGGACCGGCTGGTCTGCGGCGACGTCGGGTTCGGCAAGACGGAGGTCGCGGTCCGGGCCGTGTTCAAGGCGGTCCAGGACGGGGCGCAGGCCGCCGTGCTCGCCCCGACCACGCTGCTGGCCAGTCAGCACGCCCAGACCTTCGCCGACCGTTACGCCCCTTACCCGGTGCGCGTCGAGCTGCTGAGCCGCTTCCTCTCCCCGGCCCAGCAGCGCGAGGTGGTGCAGGGCCTGGCCGACGGCACCGTGGACGTCGTCATCGGCACGCACCGGATCCTGGCCCAGGACGTGCGGTTCAAGGACCTCGGGCTGCTCGTCGTCGACGAGGAGCAGCGCTTCGGTGTCACCCACAAGGAGGCGGTGAAGCGCATGGCCGAAGGGGTGGACGTGCTCACGCTCAGTGCCAGCCCGATCCCGCGCACCTTGGAGATGGCGCTCACGGGCATCAGGGACCTCTCCATGGTGAACACGCCACCGGCCGACCGGCGTCCCATCCTCACCTACGTGGGGGAGCACGACGCCTCCGCGGTGAGCGAGGCGCTGCGTCGCGAGCTGCTCCGCGAGGGGCAGGCCTTCTACGTGCACAACCGGGTGGCCGACATCGACCGGGTGGCCCGCGACGTGCGGGACCTGGTGCCCGAGGCGCGCGTCGCCATCGCCCACGGGCAGATGGACGAAGGCAGCCTCGAGACGGTCGTGCTGGACTTTTGGGAGCGGCGCTACGACGTCTTGGTGTGCACCACGATCATCGAGTCGGGCATCGACATGCCCTCGGTGAACACGCTCATCGTGGACCGGGCCGACCTTCTCGGACTGGGACAACTGCACCAGATCCGCGGCCGCGTCGGCCGCAGCGGCCAGCGCGCCTACGCGTACCTGTTCCACCCGGCGGATCGCGTCCTCTCCGAGCAGGCGTACGAGCGGCTCCGCACCATCGGCGAGCATACGGAGCTGGGCTCCGGCTTCAAGATCGCCATGCGGGACCTCGAGATCCGCGGTGCCGGCAACCTGCTGGGTTCCGACCAGTCGGGACACATCGCCGCCGTCGGTTACGACCTCTACGTCCAGTTGGTGGCCGAGGCGGTGGCGGAGGCCCGGGGGGAGCCCAGGCCGGTCCCCACTGCCGTCACCATCGACGTCCCGGGGGACGCCCACCTGCCGGGCGACTACGTGGAGGCCGAGGACTCCCGGCTCGAGGCGTACCGCCGCCTGGCCGGGGCCACCACGGCGGCGCAGGTGGACGACATCGGTCTGGAGTGGGCCGACCGCTACGGGCCGCTGCCCGGCCCGGCAGTCTCCCTGCTGGCCGTGGCGCGGCTGCGCGCCCACGCCGTGGCCCGCGGGATCACCGACGTGGCCATGAGCTCGGTCCGCCCCGGCGGCACCCGCCAATCCGTGGTGCGGATCGAACCGGTGCTGCTGCCGGCGAGCGCCCAGGTCGGCCTGCGCCGGCTGGCGCCCGGCGCCACCTTCCGGGAGGACCTCTCGCAGCTCTTAGTCCCGGTACCGCCGGGCGAGGATGCGGTGGACCTCGTCTCCACGCTCCTCGACGAGCTGCTGCCCGTCGACGACGCAACCGGTGCCCACGCGGGTGCCGACACGGGCCGGCCCGATGCGGGCCGGGTGGGGGACACCTTGTAGCATGCGCGGCGCGTGAAGCGGCTCGTCATCCTCCTCGTCCTCCTCGCCGCCGGGGTCGTCGCGGCCGCGCTTGCCATCCCGACCAACGCCGCCGTGGTCAACGGTTCGTCCGTCAGCCAGCAGTCGCTCAATGCGGACGTGCAGGCCATCGCCGCCAGCGCCGAGTACCAGTGCTACCTGAACGCCGAGGAGTACCTGGCCTCGAGCGGCAGCTCGCAGCTCCCGCCGGTCGACGGCGCCGGTGCCGCGCTCAACCCCGGTCACGCCACGGCCACCAGCGCGTTCGTCGCCACCTACCTCGAGACCGAGATCACCCACCAGCTCGTGAACGAGGCGGCCGCCCGGCGCGGCGTGTCGGTGACCCCCGGCGGGCTGGCCCAGGCGCGCGCCGCCCTCGAGGCGCAGATCACCAACGAGATGAGCCAGGCCTTCCAGGTCGGCGCGCAGACGGGGAACTCGACACTCACGTGTGGGGTGCAGACGCCGCTGACGGGCCAGGAGGTGCTGGCCACCATGCCGGCGTCGTTCGTCGACCAGGAGGTCCGGTTCGTCGCCACGGCGTCGGGCCTCGAGGAGGACCTCGCCGGGGTGGGCTCGAGCGACGCCGACCTGCAGCGCTACTTCGCGGCCCACCGTTCCGAGTTCGACACCGTGTGCTTCGACTACGCCGCCTACACCAGCCAGCAGTCGGCGCAGGTCGCGGCCGCGGCGGCGGCGTTCGGCACCCCCTTCTCGCAGGTGGCCGCCTCAGCCGCCCAGAGCGGGTCGCTCCGCTGCGCCCCGCTGGCCGACGTGGTCTCGGAGCTGCAGACGAGCGCATCGACCCTCGACACGCTCGCCATCGGTCAGGCGTCCCCGCCGATCCAGGCGGGCGGCGCCTGGGTCCTCGTCGTGCCCACCCGACGGACGCCGACGACGTACGCCGCGGCCCGTGGTTCGATCGCCCGGGCCGTCCAGATCTCCGGGGGCACCGCCACCCAGCGGGCGCTGGCCGCCGCCCAGCGCCACTCCTCGATCGACGTCAACCCCCAGTACGGGATCTGGGTGCCGGGTGCGGCCAACGTGCTCCCCCCGTTGACCCCCCAACCCGCCGACGTCCCCAACGCGAAGGCGAACGAGCCGGCCACCACCGCAGCCGCCGCCGCGTCCAACGGTTGACGGTGGAGCGCAACCGCCCCCACGTCACCGTGGTGGGCCTCGGGCCGGCCGCCGCCGGCCTGCTCCCCACGGCGACCGCGACCCTCGTGGAGGCCGCGGGGGAGCGCGCGTTCCTGCGCACGGCGCGCCACCCGGCCGCCGAACGGTTCGAGGGGGTGCACAGCTGCGACGACCTCTACGAGTCGGTCTCCAGCTTCGACGAGGTGTACCGGGCGATGGTCGACCGGCTCGTCCGTGCCGCCACGGCCTCGGCACCCGAGCCGGTGGTCTTCGCCGTGCCCGGATCGCCGCTGGTGGCCGAGCGCGCCGTCGAGCTCCTGCGGGCGGACGACCGGGTCGACGTCGACGTGGTGCCCGCGCCGTCGTTCCTCGACCTGGCCTGGGCCGCCTTGGGTGTCGACCCGGTGGCGAGTGGGGTCCGGATCGTCGACGCCGCCGCCTTCGGGCACCTGCCCGCATCCGATCCCGGTCCCATCCTGGTGGCGCAGTGCTGGTCCCGGTCCTTGCTCTCTGACGTGAAGCTCAGCGCACCGGACGACGCCGACGATCCCGCAGCGCGGCCCGTGCTCCTGCACCACCTCGGGCTCGAGGACGAGGTGGTGGCCGAGGTCGACTGGTGGGAGCTCGACCGCACCCTGGAGCCCGACCATCTGACGTCGCTGTACGTGCCGGTGCGGCCGCTCTCCGCCTCGGCATCGGCCGACCTGTCCGCCGGGGAGGAGACGGCTCGGCTGGCTGCGCTCATGGACACGCTGCGCGCGCAATGCCCGTGGGACTGCGTCCAGACGCACGCGTCGCTCATGCCGCACCTGGTCGAGGAGTGCTACGAGGTGCTCGACGCGCTGGAGGCGGTGGTGCACGCCGATGACACCGCCGAGGCAGACGCAGCCGCGGCGCACTTGCAGGAGGAGCTGGGCGACCTCCTGTTCCAGATTGTCTTCCACGCCCGCTTGGCGGCCGAAGAGGGGCGTTTCGACCTGGCCGGCGTGGCACGTGGAGTGCACGACAAGCTGGTGCGCCGCCATCCACACGTGTTCGCGGGAGCGGAGGTGGACGGCGCCGAGCAGGTGGTCTCGAACTGGGAAGCGATCAAGAAGGACGAGAAGGGGCGTCAGAGCGTGACCGAGGGGATCCCCTCGGGCCTGCCCGCGCTGATGCTGGCCACGAAGCTGGCGCGCAAGGCCAGCTCGGTGGGGCTCGACCCTGCGGACATGATGGAGGCAACGCCCGCCGACGCCTTTGCCGCGTTGACCGCACGTGCTGCACGCGCGGCGCCCGGCCCCGACGAGCCGTTGGCACGCGACGCGGACGAGTCCGAGCATGAAGTCGGCGAGCTGCTCTTCACCCTCGCGACGCTTGCACAACGGCTCGGCGTCGACGCGGAACAGGCCTTGCGCCGCCACGCGTTGGTGCTGCGCGACGCCATCCGTCGTGCCGAAGGCGTCCCTGGCCAGCAGGTGAGCAACCGCTAACCTGGTGGCCCGGCGTCCCGCCAGGGGGGATGCCAAGGAGAGTGACGTGAGCACCATTGAGCACGTGATCGGGCGCGAGGTCCTCGACTCTCGCGGCAACCCGACCGTCGAGGCGGAGGTGCTGTTGGACTCGGGCGCACGCGGACGCGCCATCGCGCCCTCGGGTGCTTCCACGGGCATCCGTGAAGCGGTCGAGCTGCGCGACGGCGGCGAGCGCTACTCGGGCAAGGGCGTGCTGCGGGCGGTCGCCAACGTCAATGGGGAGATCGCCGACGCCGTGCGCGGGCTCGACGCCCTCGACCAGCGGTCCGTCGACCAGTCGATGATCGACCTGGACGGGACGCCGGACAAGGGCCGGCTCGGGGCCAACGCCACCCTTGCGGTGTCCCTGGCCACGGTCAAGGCACTGGCCGACGACCTCGAGCTCCCGCTCTACCGCACGATCGGAGGCACGGCGGCCCACGCGCTCCCGGTACCCATGCTCAACGTGCTCAACGGCGGGGCGCACGCCAACAACTCGGTCGACTTCCAGGAATTCATGCTCATGCCCGTGGGCGCTGCCTCGTTCGGCGAAGCGCTGCGCTGGGGCACCGAGACCTACCACGCGCTGCGCGCCCTGCTGTCCGAGCGGGGTATGTCCACCGCGGTCGGCGACGAGGGCGGCTTCGCCCCCGACCTGCCGAAGAACGAGGACGCCATCACCTTGTTGCTCGAGGCGATCGAGCGCGCCGGGCGGGTACCCGGAGAGGAGATCGCGCTGGCGTTGGACCCGGCGACCAGCGAGCTGTGGCGCGACGGGTCCTACGTGTTGGAGGGCGAGGGCCGCACGCTCTCGCCGGCCGAGATGGCGGGCTACTGGACCGACCTGGTCGGCCGCTATCCGATCGTGTCGATCGAAGACGGCATGGCCGAGGAGGACTGGGACGGCTGGGCCGCGCTCACGCAGGCCGTCGGCGACCGCGTCCAGCTGGTGGGGGACGACATCTTCGTCACCAACCCGGCCATCTTGGCGCGCGGGATCGAAGCCGGCGTGGCCAACGCCATCTTGGTGAAGCTGAACCAGATCGGGACGCTCACCGAGACCCTGGACACGGTGAGCATGGCGAACAGGGCCGCGTACGCCACAGTGATCTCGCACCGCTCGGGAGAGACGGAGGACACGACCATCGCCGATCTCGTCGTGGCGGTGAACGCCGGTCAGATCAAGACGGGCGCCCCGGCCCGGTCCGACCGTGTGGCGAAGTACAACCAGCTGCTGCGGATCGAGGAGGACCTGGGCGAATCGGCGGGGTTCCCGGGCCGGGCGGCGCTGGCGGGGTGGAGAGGAACACGGACCGGTGACGGCTAAGCGCTCCCAACCGCGCCGGTCGAGTCGGATCCCGCCCGCCGGCACGGTCGCCCGCGCCCGCCTGCTGCTCCTGTGCGCCGTCGCCGCAGCGGCGGTCGTCCTCTTCGCCTGGTTCCCGGCCGGCTCCCTCCTCCACCAGCGGGCCACCCTGAGCGGCACCGCGGCACAGCTGGCCACGTTGCACCGGCAGGACGCTGCGCTGGCTCAGGAGAAGAAGAACCTGAGCGCGCCCGGCGAGATCGGGCGGATCGCCCGGGAGCAGTACCAGCTGGTCAGCCCGGGCCAACAGGCCTACGAGGTGCTGCCGCCCTCGGGTGCGGCCACGGCAGGCTCGGCCTACGCCGGCGATCCCGGATCGAGCGGGCCGGTGGCACCGTCCGCCACCTCGGTGCTGCCCCCCGGCGCGACGGCCACCTCGACACCGCCGGCGGGCGGTGGCGCGGCATCCCGCACGTCGGCGGCAGGCCAGGGGTCGGGCGCGGGAGGCTTCTTCTCCCGCATGGTGCGGACCCTCGAATTCTGGCGTTGAGCCCCGCACCGGGCCCGGACCCAGGCCCGGCGGGCCGGCAGGGGTCGCAGGAGCCGAGCGCGGGGGCCGACCACGACGCCGTGGCCACGCTGCTCGGTCGCGCTCCCGGAGGCGGATTCCGCGTGGTGGTGCGGGCGGCGGGCGGCGCTCCGATGGTCATCGAGAACGAGCCCTTCCTACGCGACGGGACGCCGATGCCGACGCGCTACTGGCTGGTGGACCCGGCGCTGCGTGCCGCGGTGGGCCGGCTGGAGGCCGCCGGAGGGGTCAGGGGGGCGGAGGAGGCGGTCGACCCCGGTGACCTGGCGGCGTGCCACCGGCGCTACGCCGCCGAGCGTGACGCGCTGATCGACGCCGACCGACCCGGCCCCCGGCCCACGGGCGGGGTCGGGGGGACGCGCCGCGGGGTCAAGTGCCTCCACGCCCATCTGGCCTGGTGGTTGGGGGGTGGGGACGACCCGGTAGGGGCGTGGACGGCCCGGCAGCTCGGGGTGCAGCGCCCCAGTCACTGAGCCCGGGCCGCTCTGGGATACTCGGGCCGTGCCGGGAACGGGAGCTGTCGCCGCCGTCGACTGCGGGACCAATTCGACCCGCCTGCTCGTGGCCGGGCCCTCGGGGGACGCCAAGGTCCGCGAGATGCGGATCACCCGGCTCGGCCAGGGCGTGGACCAGGCGCGCGTGCTGGCGCCCGAGGCACTCGAGCGGACCTTCGCCGTACTGCGCGAGTTCCGCGGGCTGATAGACGCACACAGCGTCGAGCGGGCGCGCCTGATCGCCACGTCGGCCGTGCGCGACGCCCGCAACGGCGACGCGTTCCTCGTCCCCGCGGCGGAGATCGTCGGCGTCCCCGCCGAGCTGCTCTCGGGATCCGAGGAGGGCCGGCTGTCCTACGCCGGTGCCACCGCCGACCTGTCCCTGGAAGTCGGCGCGGTCGTGGTGGTGGACATCGGCGGCGGGTCGACGGAGATCGCCACCGCGGCGGGGGGCGGGGTGGCGACCGAGTCGCTCGAGATCGGGTGCGTGCGGCTGACCGAGCGCTTCTTGGCCGGGGATCCACCGTCGACGGGCGAGGTGGCCGACGCGGTCAAAGCGGTGGCGGTGGAGCTCGACCGGGCCGTCGAGAGCATCCCGGCGCTGGCGCACCTCGCGCCCGGGACGCGTCTGGTGGGCCTGGCCGGGACCGTCTCGACCCTGGCCAGCATGGAGCTGGGGCTGGCCCGATACGACCGGAGCCGCATCCACCACGCCGTCCTCCCGCTGGAGGCGGTCGCCCGCTGGTGCGACGTCCTCGGCGCCGAGCCGGTGTCGGCGCGGCGGCAGACGTCCCGGCCTCCCCGCGGGGCGCCAGGACGTGATCCTCGGCGGCGCACTGATCCTGCGCGAGGTGATGGGCCGGTTCGGGCTGAGCGAGTGCCTGGTCTCAGAGGCGGACATCCTCGACGGCCTCATCCTGTCGCAGGCGTCCTGAGCCGGCGACCGGCGCGGAGGAGCGATGGCGGCAGCGTTCGACGTCAACGAGAACAGCGAGGTCTACTACGCCGGGCACTACTGGAACGACCTCGACGCCGTGTCGCGGCGCATCAACCAGCGCATCTCGGGGGACCCGACGCGTCGGTGGTTCGAACACTTCGGCCGCGTGACGAACAGGGTGTTCCGGCGCGCCCTGATCCTCAACTGCGGGAACGGGTGGGTGGAGCGGGACCTCCTCGAGCACGGCCTCGTCGAAGAGGCCGTGGGCATCGACTTCTCCCAGCCGCTCCTCGACGAGGCGACGGCCGCGGCGCAGCGCGCCGGCCTCCGCCTCACCTACCGTCAGGCGAACGTCAACACGGACGACATCCCCGAAGCCGAGTTCGACCTGGTGGTGAACCACGCCGCCGCCCATCACATCGCCGCCATCGACCGGGTGTTCCGGCGGATCTGCCGTGCCCTCCCCGAGGACGGATGGTTCGTCTCCTTCGACTACGTGGGCCCCCACCGCAACCAGTACCGACTCGATGCCTGGGAGGAGGCGTGGCGGGTGAACCGCGAGCTCCCACCGTCGTTGCGCCAGGAGCTCGACTACCCGTCGGTGACGGCGATGGTGCAGATCGACCCGACCGAAGCCGTCCACTCGGAGCTCATCATGGAGACGTTCGGGCGCTACTTCGTGCCCCGCGAGTACGCCGCGCTGGGCGGTGCGGTCGCCTACCCGCTGCTGACCCACAACGCGCGGCTCTTCGCCGCGCCGGCTGACGGCGAGCGGGAGCGCTGGGTCGAGCGGATCCTCCTGGCAGACGACCGGTTCCTCTCCGAGCACCCCGAGTCGACACTGTTCGCCTATTTCGCCGGGACACCCGACAAGTCGGTGCTCGGCGACGACGCGCGCCTGGCGGCGTGGACCGCCGAGGAGGAGGCGCGGGAGCGCCGGGCGGCGGACAACGGCGGGGAGTACTACGACCGCGGGCCGCTGGCTGCAGCTCTGGTCTCGTGGCAAGAGGAGCACGCCCAGGTGGAGAGCCTCCGCGTCCAGCTGGCCCGGGCCCAGGCGGACCTCGATGCGGTGCGCTCGAGCCCGCTGTACGCAGGCCTGCGGCGCGTCCTCGCCGCGCCCGCCACGCGCCGCCTGCGCGCCACCCGCGCCGTCAGATCACTGGAGCGGAGGGTGCGCCGCTGACGGCCCGGACCCCGAGCGCGCCCAGGCGGCGCAGGCCCTCGTCCACCCGTGCCGCGAACGACCGTCCCGAGTAGGCCTGACTGCTCCCGCACAGGTGGGCGCTGAGGGACGACGACCGGGCCGGGTCCGCCAGCAGTCCGCGCACGATGCGCACGCAGTCTTCGACGGTGGCGAACGCCGTGTCGCACCCGAGCACGCGGAGGACCTCTCGCGGGCCGCCTTGGCCGTACACGACCGGGATGCAGCCGAAGCTGGCCGCCTCCACGGGCGTGATCCCGAAGTGCTCGAGCTTCTCGGGGAACTCGTCGGGGTCGACGCCGAAGCCGGTGGTGTGGATCAGCACGGCGGACCGCGAGTAGAGGGTGGCCAGTTCCTCGCGCCCGATGTTGGGATGGAAGGAGCAGTCGAGCCCGGCCGCCAATTCGTTGAGCTCGTGGAACCGGGCCCGCCCGTCGGGGCTCGGGTGGATGGAGCCGGCCAGCGCGAGGTGCAGATCGCCGTGCCCGTGGGCCACGAGCCGGCGGAACGCCTCAATGACGACGTCCTGACGCTTGTTGTGCGCGCCGGCGAAGAATCGCCCGACCGAGAGCACGGTCCGGCGCTCCGTCCACGGGAGCCCGGGCCCGGCACCGGCCCACGCGGCCGGCGGTGGGACCACGTGGACGGGGGGTGCGGACAGGCCGTAGTGCCGCACCAGCCCGTTGACGTTGCGCCGCACGAAGTCCGAGTAGACCCAGATCTCGTCGTAGGCGGCGAGCATGGAGCCGTGCTGGGCCACCTCCTCGTCGGGCACCCAGAAGGGGAACTGCAAGAGGTACACGCAGCGGGAGCCGAAGGCCGGCAGGGGAGGGACGATGGAATTCCCGAGTACGAACCCGACCTGGCAGCGCGAGGACTCGACGAGGTCCCAGGGCAGGGGAGTGCCCACCGCGGCGTGGAGACCGAACTCGGCGGCGATCTGGCGCAGTCGCAGTGTGCTGTAGCGATGCGGCGTGCTGAACACCACCTTGGGGGAGCCGGCCAGCGCGTTCAGGTGCGAGGACAGCTCGAGCATCACCCGCTCGCCGCCGCCGGGCACCAGCGGGTAGGGCGAGTGGAGCACATATTCCGGCGCCCCCCCGTCTGCCGCCACCGAGGTCTCGGTTGCCGGTGCAGCCAGTGACGGCGGGGGCGCCGGGACCGGCTCGGCCAGGTGCCTGGTCTGGCGGGCCTCGAGCCAGGGGCCCCATCTCTTGACGAATATTGGCCCGGTTGATCTCCGAGATGTCGTGCAGCCGCAGGGCCGGGTCGGACGTCGTGGTGCTCTCGGCGTGCACCACCCGCGCCTTCGGGTTGACCATGACCTTCCCGCGCCGGACCCACAACTTGAGGCAGAGGTCGGCGTCCTCGTAGTACGCGGGCTCCCACTCGAAGCCGAACCCGCCGACCGCGACGAAATCCGACCGGCGCACCAGCAAGCAGGCCGCGGAGCAGAAGTCGACCGGGCACGGGGTGTCGTAGTGGTCCGGTCCCCACACCGCACCCTTGCCGATCTGGACGACGTCCCCCGTCGGCAGCGCGATGCTGCCCACCTCCTGGACCCTCCCGTCGGGGTAGACGAACTGGGGCCCGACGGCGGCGACCGTCGGGTCGTCGCGCATGGTCCCGGCCAAGGTCTCGATCCACCCGGGCTCGACGAAGGCGTCGTTGTTGAGGAAGACCAGGTAGTCGCCACCGGACATGTCGACGCCGATGTTGTTCCCCTCGCTGAAGAAACGGTTCTCCCCGACCTCGACCAGACGGAAGTCCGCCCCGGTCCGCTGCCGCTCGCGGAGCACCTCGAGCTCGTCTGGGCCCGAGCCGTTGTCCACCACGACGACGTCGTGGACGAGATCGCTGGCCGCCCGGGCCAGCACGTCGAGGCACTCGACGGTCGTCCGGGCCCGTTGGTAGTTGAGGACGATGACCGAGACGTTGTCGTGGAACGGATCGTGCGTCCTGGCCACGGCGACGCCCGTGTCGTCCGGTGTCACCCGGCCCGTGTGGCCCGGCGGCGGGCCAGGAACAGCGAGAGCCTCCGCAGCGGCGCGGTCATACGCCAGGAGCTCGACCGCTCCATGTCGTCGATGATGCTGTGCGCGTCTGCCGCCTGCGCGGCGTATGCCAGCACCTTGCGATCCTCCGCCTCGAGGAGTCGGTCCTTCTCCTCGAGCTGTGCCGTGAAGCGGGCCGCCGAGGTCGAGACCTTGGCCGACAGCTCGTCGAGTCGGTCGAGGAACTCCTCGGCCAGCCGTTCCTGGGCCACCAGGCTCCGCCGGACCTCGGCCAGCTCGGCGGTCAGGCCGGCCGTGTGCGCCCGGTAGGCCCCGAGTGCGGCCAGCAGCGCCCCCCGCTCCACGTCCTGCCGGTCGAGCAGGCCGGCGATGACGGCGCGCACGGCCTGTTGCGACAGGGGCTCGTCGCCCACCTGGCCCAGGTCGGCCAGGCCGGTCGCCGGCCGGGCGAGCACCTCCAGGTACCGGCCCACGGCCGCCGGCACGCTCCGGAGCAGGTCGACCGCCGGTGTCGCGTCGCCCACGGGGACCTGGGCCACCAGCGCGCCGACGACGTCGCCCAGGGGGAGCCGGGTCGACGGGTAACGCGACGAGACGAGCTGCTCCGCCCGGTCGAAGGCGGCGCAGGTTCCCGTGGCCGTCGTCGTCACCACGACCACCGCCCCCGGGGCGCACGCCGCCAACCAGGCGGGCAGGGGGTCGAGGTCGGCCCCGTCGATGTCGAACAGCGAGACGTGCAGGAGCCCGGGGTGTTCGCCGCCCTCGGGCCAGCCCGGCCCGCGCCCCACGGCCTCGTGACCGGCCACCAGGCCCGGATAGCAACTCGTGCACTCGAGCAGCGCATCGGCGAACCGTTCGGCGCCGTCAGGTGCCGGCGTGACCAGCCGCGCCGCCACGCATCGGGCGCCGTCCCCGACGCGGGCCACGGCGTCGCAGGTGGCGAGGAGTGACGTGCGGTCACCGGGACCCCATTCGACCGTGAGCGACGGCCGGGTCGACGCGACGAGCCACGACACGAGGGGGGAGAAGGCGTGCCATGGAACACCCCGGTCGGCGGGCCCGGACGGTGGCCCGAGGCGCACCAGCTCGTCGAAGACCGTGGCCCGGTTGCCCCCGTGCACGTCGGGCGGGGCCTCAGCGACGGGATCCTGGGATGGAGACCGGGGTCCGCGTGTCACGAGTGAGGGATGCTCATGGAGTCGTTGGGACGAGCAGGGCCAGTGTAGTGGATGGCCCGGCCGACCCCCGGTGCCATGGCGGGGCGCCGCCGCCCCGCGGGTGGCGGCTTAGCGGGCGCCGAGCAGCGTCCCGACCGCGTCCACGAAGGCGCCGCTGTCGCCGTGGGCCGCGTCGGCGTAGGTCCGTGCCGCCACCGACGCGGCCTCGCGGGCGCCCGTCACGCGCAGGGCGTCGGCGGCGGCCACCAGCTCGCCCTGGTCACCGAAGGTGGCGCCACCGCCTCGCCCTGCGTGGACGGCCGCCGCCCCCGAGCGGGCCGGGACGACGATCGGCGTCCCGAAGCGCAATGCCTCCACACACTCACGGGCCACCACGTCCCCGGGGGCGAGGTCAACGCACGCGGCGGCGTGGGCCAGCAGTCGCCACAGGTCCATGCGGGTGTCGACCGTGACCCGGCCCCGCAGCGCGCGACCCCGCCACACGGAGGCCATGGCCCGCTCGACGACCACCACGTCGGCGCCGGGCAACGCGGCGGTCAGCCAAGCGGCCTCGTCGGGCGGCCGCCCGCCCCGGTCGGCCGGGCCCGGTAGGACGAGCAGGTACCCGACGAAGCCGAACCCGTGGTGTCGCTGCCGCTGGGCCATGGGGTTGACCGGGACGTAGAGAGGGACCAGCGGCGTCGGCACGGGCCCCGGCAGGTCGGCCAGACGCAGGCGTGACCAGCCTGGCTCCGGGGTGGTCTCGACTGACCGCACCAGGTATCGGACAGTGCGCGCGCCAACACGGGACAGCAGGTCGGCGATGTCGGGCGTCAGCTCGTCGACCACGATGCTCCAGTCGGGTGAGAGACCCTCGGGCCACGCGGGCGCGTCGGGAGGTCCGAGCGCGGTGAGGTCGAAGGCGCCGTCCGTGGCGCGGTCGCCGGCCGGCCCGGGCACGAGGATCGAGACCGGCCCCCAGCGCGACGCTGCCCCGGCGAGCGAACGGGCGGCGAAGGTCAGCTCCGAGCGGTCGTCGTGCCAGTGCCGGCCCACCACGACCGTGCCGGGGTCATCCATGCGGCCCGGGCGCGGGGTCGTGCGGCGCCTGGAGCAGCCGGCGCAGGTGGGCGACCTCGGCCCGTAGCCGGGCGACCTCCTCGCCCAGGGTGGACGCCAGGTCGGCGGTCACCGCCTCGAGCGCCGTGACGTGGTCGGTCAGCGCGTCGCACTGGGCGGCGAGGGCGTCCGCCGCGCCGACGACCTCCGACAGGCGACGCCGGGAGGCGCGTCCGCTGGCCTTCGACGCCCATGACCGGACGCTGACGCGCCACGGCCGGTGCCCCGCCGCGCCAGGCGCAGCGGGGCGGCCCGGTGCCCGGCGTACGGCCCGCACGGCGTCGGTGTCGCCCACGCGCCCGAGCGGTGGCGGCGCGTCGGCGGGGCGTTGCAGCATCCCGGGTGGGGGTGCTGCGTCCTCTACGGCTCGCTGAGGGTCGAATGCCATCGGCTCCAGGCGTCCTCTTCGTCCTCCCGCACCAGACCGCACGAGGGGTCGGCGCGGGTGAGACGTCGGTTGAAGTAGCGGTCCCCTTCGGTAATGTAACCCCTCCACCGGCCGACGAAGTTGACGATGTCGTCGGTCCCGCCCGCAGTGCCGCGACTCGGCGACTCGTGGTGGACCAGCTCGGCCGCCGGCTCGTAGAGCGTCCGGTATCCTGCGGCCGCGGCCCGGAGGCAGAAGTCGACGTCGTTCAGGTCGACGCCGAGCTGTTCGTCGAACCCACCGAGCTCCTCGAACACCTCCCGGCGCGTGGCCAGGCACGCGCCCGTGACGGCCGAGCACTCCCGGGTGGCCGTCGCCATGTGGAGGTACCCGGGTGCACCCGGTGCCAGGCCGGCCAGCGGGTGCCCGGCGGCGCCGGTGAGGCCCACAACCACGCCGCAGTGCTGCAGCCTGCCGTCGGGGTACACCAGGCGCGCGCCAACCGCCCCGACGTCCCGCCGCAACGCGTGCGCCGTCATCGGCGCCAGCCAGCCGGGGAGGCGGGCCTCGACGTCGTTGTTGAGGAAGAGCAGTACGTCGCCATCGGCCAGGCGGGCCGCGGCGTTGTTGAGACCGGCCCAATTGAACGGCCGTGAATCGGGGAGGATGCGGATGTCGCGCCGCGTCGCCAGCCGTTCCATCAGGGTCAGCGTCTCGGGGTCGCTCGAGCCGTTGTCCACCAGGAGCAGATCGACGCGGTCCCGGCTCGTGGTGGCGGTGAGGGAGTCGACGCAGGTGCGCAACAGACGCGGCTCGTCGCGGAACGGGATCACGATGCTGACGCGGGTCCCGGCCACAGCGGCGCGCAACACGTTGCAAGTGCCGTGGACGGGGTCACGTCGGACCGGGGCGGGCTCGCCCCAGCGCCGCAATGCCGACTCCAAATGGGCCACCGAGGTCGTTGGTGGGCCCGCAGCACCACCTCCGTCGGCCGTGTCGGTCTCGGCGGTCCGGTGACACAGGACCTCGGGGATGTGGGTGACCGAGTCTGCGGCCCGGCAGGCGTAGAGCGCGCACTCGTGCTCGAGCTCAGGACCGTTCGCCGACTCGAGGTCGGTGAGCGCGTCGAGCAACCGCGCCCCGAGAGCCAGAGGACGGCCGACGTAGGCGGCCGACAGCAGGAAGTCGGGCGACCAGGCCGGTTTGAGCTTCGGTGCCGTGTGGCGACCGTCGTCACCGACGACGTCCTCGTCGGCGTAGACGACGCCCAACGGGCTGAGGGCCCCGCCCAGGAGGGCCACGGCATCGGGGGCCCACACGTCACCGGGGAAGAGCAGGGCCACGCCACGGCCCCGGTTCGCCCCCAGCGCCGTCAGCAGGAGCGCCGGCCCGCTTGTCGTGTCCGGCACCGCCAGGATCCGCACGCGCCGGCGGGCACGCAGGCGGGTGGCGGAGCGCACGAGGTCAGCGAGCTCCGCCGTGCCCCGCTCCGGCAGGGCCACCGTCAGCGACCATCGCGCGCTGGTCTGGCGGCGCAAGGACGCCAGCGTGCGGGTGAGCGCGGCCGTGCCGGTGCCGTGATGCACGGGCAGCACCAGAGCGAGGACGTCCGACGGTGCGGGCACCGGCGTCCGGCATCGCTCGACTTCCCGGTGTCGGACCCACGCGGCGTAGCGCCCCGGGTCCTGCTGCACGTCGGGCGGGAGTGGCGGTGCTTCCCGCGGGGAGAAGAGCACCCGTTCCACGCAGGCAATCTAACGGACGGCGTCGCAGGCGCCCGGCTCGTTGCGCAGGCGAGCGTGGACCTGCCACGATGCGCCGGTGCGGATCTCCGAACGGTTGCTGATGGGCCCCGGGCCTTCGAACCCGTACCCGGACGTGACGATGGCGCTGGCCGGACCGATCGTGGGGCACCTCGACCCGCAGTTCCTCCACCTGCTCGACGAGACCAACGACCGCCTGCGGCGCGCGTTCCGGACCTCGAACGCGTTGACGCTCCCCGTCAGCGGCACCGGCTCGGCCGGGATGGAGACGTCCTTCGTCAATTTCGTGCGCCCGGGTGACCCGGTGGTGATCGGAGTCAACGGCGTCTTCGGTGAGCGGATGTGCGAGGTGGCGAGCCGGCACGGCGCCCAGGTCGTCCGGGTGGACGCACCGTGGGGTGAGCCTCTGGACCCGGAGGCCATCATCGACGCGCACCCGGAACCGTCGATCATCGCCGTCGTGCACGCCGAGACCTCGACCGGGGTGCGCAACGACGTCGAGCCGCTCGGGCGGGGCAAGGGCGACGCCCTCCTGCTGGTCGACATGGTCACGTCGCTGGGGGGGATCCCCGTGGAGGTCGACCAGTGGGGTGTCGACATCGCGTACAGCGGAACGCAGAAGTGCCTCGGCGTCCCACCGGGCCTGGCTCCGCTCACCGTGTCGCCGCGCGCCCTGGCTCGGATCGTGGAGCGGCCCTCCAGCTGGTACCTCGATCTCAACCTGCTGGCGCGCTACGTCAACGACGAGTCGGGCGCGGGCCGGGTCTACCACCACACGGCACCGGTTGCCATGGTGGCAGCCCTGCACGCGGGTCTCGGGGCACTCCTCGACGAGGGGCTCGAGCCCGCCTGGGAGCGCCATGCCGACTGCGGCGCGCTCCTGGCCGACGGGCTCGGGCGCCTCGGACTGGAGCTCCTGGTGGGACAGGCCGATCACCGGTTGCCCCAGCTCACGACGGTGCGGGTCCCCGAGAGCGCGGATGAGGGGGCATGCCGCCGGCGGCTGCTCGAGGTCTACGGCATCGAGATCGGCGCCGGCGCGGGCCAGCTGGCCGGTCGGGTGTGGCGCATCGGCTGCATGGGCCACACGGCGCGCCGGCGCAACGTCTTCGCCCTGGTCGACGCGCTCGGTGCGGTGATCGCCGAGACGACCGGGGAGGTGCCGGCGCGGTGAGTGCCGCCCGCGCGGCGCGGCACGCACCGTTGGAGCTCAGAGGCCGACGGGTGTCGCTCCGCTCGCTCACCGAGGAGGACTTCCCGGCCTGGCACGAGGTGCGGACGCGGTGCGCGGACTGGCTGCTGCCATGGGAGCCGCGGCCCAGGGGCGCGCCGGTGCCCTCGGAGGACCGCTCGAGCTTCGCCGCCCGCTGCGGCATCCGCGAGCGCGAGCGCCACCTGGGCACCGGATATGGGTTCGGGATCTTCGTCGGGGACCGGTTCGCCGGCGAGGTCACGCTCTCGTCCATCCAGCGCGGACCGTTCCAGAGCGGATTCATCGGCTACTGGGTCGACGAGGCGTTGGCGGGGCAGGGGCTGGTGCCCGAGGCGGTGGTGGTCGCCCTGCGGTTCGCCTTCGAGGCGATCTCGCTGCACCGGGTCGAGATCTCGATCATCCCGAGGAACCGGGCCAGCCGACGCGTCGTCGAGAAGCTCGGCATCCGCGAGGAGGGGGTCGCCTTGCGGTTCCTCGAGATCGACGGCGTGTGGGAGGACCACGTGCGCTACGCGATCACGGCCGAGGAGTGGTACGAACAGCGTGAGGCGCTGGTCGCGGAGTGGATCGGCGAGTGAGGCTCAGGGTTCTCCGGGGGTGACGACCGACGGGGAGTGGCGGAAGAACTGCTCCACGTCGTGCTCGTACGTGTACGACATCGGCGTACGGCCGGACTGGCGCCGCAGTCGCAGCTCCCGGATGAAGCTGTGCACGGCGCCGGCGCTGGTCGAACCGAACCTGAACCCGGTGGACGCGAAGCGGCGCGTGTCGACGCCCCGCCCGAATCGGAGCAGGTCGAACAACTCGTCGGGGACGTCGAACAGCCGCGCCAGCGGGCGGATGTGGACGACGCTGTAGGGCGAGATCGGCACGAGCCGGGTCCCGCAGATCGCCGCCACCTCGCTCCACGGCAGCCGCCCCTCGGCGGCGACGTTGTAGAGACCCGGGATACCCGCCCGGGTCACGTGGAGGAGGGCACGGACGACGTCATCCTCCTCCACGAACTGCAACAGCGGGTCGAAGCCGAAGATCGCCGGGCACACGGGTCGCGCCAGGAGCCGGCTGATCGGCGTCGTGAGGTGCGGTCCCAGGACGTTGGCGAACCGCAGGACGGTGACCTTCGTCGCGGGGTTGTCCTCGGAGAAATCGCGCACGAGCCCTTCGGCGTCGACTAGCGCGCGCTCGACGCTGTTGCGAACCTGGCTCGTGCGGGCCATGTCCTCCTGGAAGGTGTTGGGGTCGCTGGCCGAGGAGCCGTAGACCAAGGTGGACGACTTCACCACGATGTGGCGGACCGAGGAGCCACCGGCGCCTGCCGCCGCCAGCAGGTTCAACGTCCCGATCACGTTGATCTCGTGCATGGAGCGGACGGGCACCGTGGCGGAATTGGTGATCATGAACGTGTGAAGGATGGTGTCGACCTGGGTCGCCTTCACGATGCGGGTCAGGATCGAGTAGTTCTGGTCGGACCGCACGAACTCAGCCCGCTCGAAGGGCACCGAGGGGGCACGGGTCCCGAGCCCGAGGATCACGTCCATCCCGGGTTCGCCCTCCAGCGCCTGCACCATGCGCCCGCCCCAGAACGTGTCGGCGCCGGTGACGAGGATGCGCCGGCCCACGTGCCCGACCTGCCTCAACCGAACCACACGCTGCGCCGGTCGCGGAGCATGTCGTAGAGCGCCTCTTGCAGCTCGGTGCGCACCCGCTCGGATTCCTCCATGACCCGACTCTTCGAGTAGCGGTCCTGGTCGGGCGGGACGCCGAAGTGGATGGGGTCGAGCACGCGCAGCTTGAACTTGGCCGGGAAGGGCAGCACGATCCCGAGCGGGCCGAACGCCAGAAGGTTGGCGGTGATCGGGAAGTAGGGCACGCCCAGTGCCCGCGAGACCGCAGGCAGTCGCATCAACACCGGCATGGCCTCCTCCGAGCCCACCACTGCGATCGGGATCACCGGCACGCCGGCGCGCATGGCGATCTCCACGAAGCCCCCGCGCCCGAAGCGGCGCAACTGGTAGCGGTCGGTGAACGACTTCGAGGGCCCCTTGGTCCCTTCTGGGAACACGAGTGCCAACTGCTGCTGCTCCCGCAGCAGGCGGTAGGCGTTGGCGGGCCGTGCCGAGACGCCGCCGGCGCGCGCCCACAACGTGCCGACCACCGGCAGCGTGCGGAAGAAGTAGTCGGCCATGCCGTAGACGGGGCGCCCGAGCTCCTTCTCGATCCCGTGCATGATCACGGGTGCGTCGGAGGGGATGGCGCCGGCGTGGTTGGCCACCAGCAGCGCTCCACCCTCGGTCGGGACTTTCTCGAGCCCCTCCCACTCGGTGCGGAACCACTGCGAGTACAGCGGTTCGTACACTGCCCGGGCCAGCGCCCTCGTGCGCTCCGAGCGACCCCACTCGTCCACGTCGGACAGGCGCGCGTCCTCCGCCTCCGCGGGATCGAGTGGGACCCGGATCGGCACGATGGCGGTCGACATGTCCTGCTCGCCGACCATCTGGCGGCGTCCGCTGGCCATCGGGTCATCGTACCGACCTGCGCACCGGGTGCCGCCGGGCCCGTCCGGCGTCAGGGGCGGGCCGCCCCGATCAGGCCTCCGGTGAAGATCGGCGAGTACGACACCGTGGCGCCGGTGAAGGGAGCCTGGATCACCGTGCTCGTCCCGTAGGGGCCCGAGCCGGTGTACATCACGACGTGGTCGACCTGGTTGTCGCCGTCGAGGTTGAAGTAGAAGAGGAGGTCACCGGGCTGCAGCGCGTTGAGCGCCACGTGCGGGAGCGTCGGCCACTCGGATTCGGTCGTCCGGGGGATGGAGACCCCGGCCCGTGCCCACGCCCACTGCACCAGGCCCGAGCAGTCGAAGCCGGCGCCGGGCTGCTCGGCGCCCCAGACGTAGGGCACGCCCAGCTGGGAGACCGCCGCGTGCACGGCGGCCTGGCCGGCGCCGCCGCCCGACGCGGAGCCCCCGACCGGTCCGGGCGGACCGGCCGCCTGGTTGGCGGCCGTGGTCGCGGCGGCCCCGCTCTGGCTCCCGCCGACCGTCCCGGCCACCGCAGCCGCGGCCGCCGCGGCGGCAGTGGCCTGCTGCCGCTGCGTCGAGTTGGTCGCCCGCGCTGCGGTCGCCGCCTGGGCCTGAGCCTCCTGCACGGCGGCCTGCGCCACCTCCTGGGCCAGTTGACCCTGGGCCTGGTTGAGCGTGGCCTGAGTGGCCGCGGCCTGCTGGGCGTTCGCCGCGGCCAGCGACTTGGCCTGTGACGCTTCCTGCTGCGCCTGGGCCTCGACCTGCTGCTGCTGCGACTCCTGTGCCTGCAGCTGCGTCTCGGTGCGCCGCAGTGCCTGCTCGTCGCGTGCCAGGTTGCCCACGATCTGCTCGGTGTACTGGACGCGAGCCTGGTTCAGCGTCGCCGTGGTGTCGAAGTACGACGCCACTCCCGTCTGGGGAGTGCCGTACACGTAGGCGGCGACGGCGTCGTTCGCCACCAGCCGCTTGTCCACCTCGATGGTGTCGCGCGTGTGCTGCAAGTTGGCCTCGATGGACTGCAGCGCGCTCTGGGCGCTCTGCAGGTTGACCATCGCCGTGTTGTACCGGTCGTCGAGCACGGCGGTCTGCTGCTCCTCCTGCACCAGCGCGCTCTCGATCTGCGTCACCTGCGAACGCGAGGTGTTGATCTGTGACTGGTTCGGAGCGGGGCCGGGCAGCGTCGTCGGTGTCGCGCCGGCTCCGGCTCCGGGGATCGCAGTCAGCAGTGCAACGAAGATCGTCACGGGGAGGGAGAAGGCCGACGCCCGAGGGACGCGCCAAGCGAGAGCGCGGACAGTGGACCGACCATGCACTGCACCCACGGGCGACAGCGTAACGGTGACATCGTCGGCCGGCCCAGGGGACCACGGCGTCAGGTCGCGTGCTGAGGGGGTTCGCGCGCAGTTCACCTTCGTCACTATCGGCAGGTCGTGCGTGTGCCTTGATGCGCCCGCCGGAGCCCGATTGACCGTGCCCCGTGCCGTTCGTAGGGTGCCAGGCGTGCCTGGGGTGGTGACGGTCACGCAGGGCAAGCTGCGGGGTGTCCGGAGGGGTGACGTGTGGTCCTTCTCCGGCATTCCCTATGCACGGGCGCCCCTGGGAGATCTCCGGTGGCGCCCGCCGCAACCCCCGGATTCGTGGCCGGGCGTCCGTGATGCCTCGGAGTTCGGGCCGATCGCACCCCAGAACGGGCCGGCGCCGGGCATAGCCGGCACCGCGGACCCTTCGAGTGGCGAGGTACAGAGCGAGGATTGCCTGTCCCTCAACGTGTGGACCCGGACGCTGCCTGTGGCGCCGGCTGCACCCGGCCGCGGCCGCCCCGTCATGGTCTTCGTCCACGGCGGCGGGTTCACCTCGGGGAGCGGCTCGGTCTTCCTCTACCGGGGCGGCAGCCTGGCTCGAAACGGCGACGCCGTGGTGGTGACCATCAATTACCGCCTGGGCGCGCTTGGATTCCTCGGCCACCCGGGGCTGTCCGAGGCGGACGGGAGCACCGGCAATTGGGGGCTGCACGACCAGGTGGCGGCTCTGCGCTGGGTGCGCGCCCACATCGGGGTCTTCGGGGGTGATCCGGCCAACGTCACCGTGTTCGGTGAGTCGGCCGGTGGTTTCAGCATCGCCAGCTTGCTCGGTGCACCGGCCGCTGCAGGGCTGTTTCGCCGCGCCGTCGTGCAGAGCGGCGCCGCGCACGTGCACACGCTCGAGGATGCGGCGCGCACGGCGGAGGAGCTCGCCGGTGTGCTCGGCCTGGCGTCGTGCGACCGGAGCGTCCTCGGCGCCGTCCCGGCCGCCGATCTGGTGGCGGCCACCGACGAGCTCGGCCGACGCCATCCCGACCCGGGCTCGCTCCCGCTCGTGTTCCTGCCCGTCGTCGACGGCACCTTCCTCACCCGTGACCCTCTCGGCGCCGTGGCGGCGGGCAGTGCGTCGGGGGTCGACCTGCTGATCGGGACGAATCGCGACGAGCTGGCCTTCTACGCACTGGGCGACCCCGACCTGCTGGCGCTCGACGAGGAGGGCGCGGTGCGCCGCCTGCTCCACGCGCTGCCCGACGTCATGCCGGGCCCGGTGTTCGAGGCCTACCGCGCTGCTCGCCGCGCCCGGTCCGAGTCCGTGACGCCGTCGGACATTTGGATCGCGGCCGGCACCGACATCGTCTTCCGTTGGCCCAGCCTGCAGCTGGCGGCGGCGCACGCCGAGCGGGCGGGCACCGGCACGCGGACCTACGTCTACCTCTTCGAGTGGGAGTCGCCCGCGTTCGGCGGCCTCCTCGGTTCGTGCCACGCGCTCGAGCTCCCGTTCGTCTTCGGCGCGGTGAACCGTCCGGTCGTGCAGATGCTCTCGGGCAGCGGTCCCGACGTCGAGCGGCTCTCGTCGCACATGCAGCGGTCGTGGCTCTCCTTCGCCGCATCCGGGGACCCCGGGCACGAGGGCATCGGCGCGTGGCGCCCGTGGGACCCGTACACGCGGCCGACGATGGTCTTCGGGGGGCACACCCGGCTGGTGGAAGCCCCGCGCAACGAGGAGCTGGCGGTGCTCGAGGCGCACCGCCCCCTGGTCACCCCCCGGCCGGGCTGAGGCTCCGCCGGTCCATCCGCAGCGGGAGGTGCCGGATGCCGCTGTGGCGGTTGCTGCGCGTCCACTCGATCGTTCCGGCCAGCGCGTAGGACCGGAGCGAGCGCAGCACCTCCTCGAGCGCGACGCGGATCTCGAGGCGGGCCAGGTGCGCCCCCAAGCAGAAGTGCACGCCGTGCCCGAAGGCCAGGTGCGGGTTCGGGTCACGGCCGACACGGAAATCGTCGGGCCGCTCGAAGTGGCCCGGGTCGCGGTTGGCCGAACCCTCCCACACCACGACCTTCTGACCGGCTTCGATGGCGCGGCCCGCAAGCTCGCAGTCTCGGGTGGCCGTCCGGCGCTTGGACGGGGAGGGGGTGGTCCACCGCAGGATCTCCTCGACGGCGGTGCGCATCGGGACGTGGCCGGCGCGCAGCAGCTCGAGCTCCCCGGGCCAGTCGAGGAAGGCCACCATGGCGCCGGCGACGGCGTGACGCGTGGTCTCGGCGCCGGCGGAGAAGAGGAGCGAGAAGAACGCCGAGAGCTCGTCGTCGCGTAGTTGCGGGGGATGGGCGTCGGGGAGCTCGGCGTGGATGACGGTCGAGAGCATGTCGTCGGTCGGGTGGGCCCGCTTCTCGTCTATCAGGGCGGCGCCGTACCGGTACATGTGGTCGACCGCCTCCTGGCGTTGCGGGCTCATCACCAGCATGTCGGACTCGTCGGGCACGTCGAAGATGTGCTCGACGGCGTCGAAGAGCTGGTGGCGATCCGACTCGGGGATGCCCATCAACATGCAGATCGCCTGCATCGGGAGCTCGGCGGCGACGTCGACCAGGAAGTCGCACTCGTCGTCGACCGAGGCCAGGATGCGTCGCATGCGACGGCGCAGCTCCTCCTCGAGGCCGCGCACGGCCGAGGGTGTGAGGCCCTTCGACACGAGCCGTCGGATGCGAGCATGGCGGGGGTCGTCCATCATGTTCAGGACGACGCCGGCCACGGGCAGGTCCTGGATGATCGTCCCGCCGTAGGGCCGTCCGCCGCCCGTCTCCGAGGAGTACGTGACGGGGTCGTTGAGGACCTCGAGCACCTCGTCGTAGGTCGCCACGGACCAGAAGCCCTCGCCGTCGGGCGTGTGCGCGGTGGGCTCGTGCCACCACACGGGCGCCTCGGCACGGTGCAGGCGGAAGATGTGGTGCGGGAAGCCCTCGGCGAACGTGTCGAGGTCCGTCAGGTCGACCCCCCGCATTTCCCCGGCCACCGGGCCATCCTCGTCACGGGGCGCAACCCGGTCAAGAATGGAGGGCGGGGGGTGTAGCCCAATCGGCAGAGGCAGGGCGCTTAAACCGCCCCCAGTGAGGGTTCGAGTCCCTCCGCCCCCACGTTCGTCCCGTCACCGACCGTTCTCCGCCGTGTACGCAGGAGGCGTCGAGGTGGCAGTGCTGGGCCCGGTCGCCGTCGTGGGCGCCGCCCATCCGTTCCGCCGTCCCGCCGCGCTCGAGCTGGCCGTATACCTGGCTCTCCGTCGCCAGGGGGTGCGCCACGACACGTGGCCGCTCGCGCTGTGGCCCGACCGTGCAGTCGCAGCCGCCACGGTGCACTCGACGGCGTCCGACTGCCGAAGGGCGCTCGGGCGCGGTCCGGACGGGTCGCTGCGCCTCCCGGCAGGCCCCGTGTTGCGCCTGACCGGTGTCACGACCGACGTCGAGCGCTTCGACGCGCTGGTGGCCCCGGGCGACGTCGGCGGCGTCGTCGAGGCGATGCACCTCGTCCGGGGAGGGCTCTTCGAAGGCCTGCGGCACGCGGACTGGGCAGTCCTCGACGGCACCGAGGCCCGTATCCGCTCGACGGTGGCGTCGGCCGCGCTCGGCTCCGCGGCCGAGCTCGTCGGCCTCGGGCGGGCGGCCGAGGCGGCCTGGGTGGTCCGGCAGGCCCTGCGGCTCTGCCCGTTCGACGAACGTCTCTACCGCATGCTCCTGCGCGCCACCCATGCCGAGGGCAACCGGGTGGGCCTCCGGGCGGCCATGGACGAGCTCCGCGTCCTGGCTGGGGAGGGTGACGGCCGACGCGTCCGCGGGGCCAGAGGCCGGCCGCCGCCGGTGCCCGACGACTGCTTCCATCCCGAGACGACGGCCCTCTACCAGCGGCTGGTGGGCGGGGCACCCGCAGCCGGGGGGCGCGTCGCCAGGCTGTAGGGTTGCCACCCGCCATGGCGAGAAGCTCCTCTGGGAAGACGGTCGCACGCGCCGCCGCGACGGGTGGTGGTGCCACCTACCGCGGGCAGATGCCCGTGAACTGGTATGCCGCCCTGATCCTGATCGTGATCGTCGGCGTGGCCTCCATCGTCTTCGCCAAGTACCAGTACAACCAGTCGCCCACCTCCGTGCAGCCGACGGTCGGGACGACCTGGAACGCCGGCCTGGCCTTCGACATCTGCGGGACGATGCAGCCAGCGCTGCCGGCGTCCCCGTCGAGCGCCTCCACCGGGCTGACCACGACCGGGAGCGGGCTCCTCTCCATCGCACCCAAGTCGAGCAGCGAGGCCGGGAACAACGCCACCCTGGGCAAGTTCGCCCAGGGTTACACGGGCCTGACGCTCACCAACACCACGTTGAAGTACCCGTCGGGGACCGAGTACACCAACGGCGAGCGGTGCCCGCAGGGCACGAAGTACGCCGGCAAGCCCGGCGAGGTGCAGGCCCGTTGGTGGGTGCTGACTACCAAGACCGCTTCCAACGGGCAGCTCGAAACGACCAACGGCATCACCTCGCTCGCCGCGGCGGACCTCAAGCTGCTGAACCGCCAGATGATCACCGTCGGATTCGTCCCTGACAACGTCACCCTGCCCAAGCCACCGGGGACCACCATCGCCGCCCTGCTCGGGGTGATCAACGGGGGAAGCACCCCCGTGACGACGACCACGGTGCCCGGCCAGACGACCACGACGCTGCACATGAACGGGACGACCACGACCACGCAGCCCGCCTCTTCCACGACCACGACCCCCGCCGCTTCCACCACGACCACGACGAAGAGATGAAGGCCGTCGTGCTCGTGGGCGGCGAGGGCACCAGATTGCGCCCCCTCACCCTCTCGGCACCCAAGCAGATGCTCCCCATCGTCGGGGTGCCGATGATCGAGCGCGTGCTCGGGCAGCTGGCCGCCCACGGCATCGACGAGGCCGTCCTCTCACTGGGCTACCTGCCTGACGCCTTCATCAAGGCCTACCCGGAAGGGCGCGCGGCCGGTGTCGCGTTGACGTACGCGGTCGAGCCCGAGCCGCTCGACACCGCCGGCGCCGTGCGCTTCGCGGCGACGTTCGCCGCGGTCGACGAGACGTTCGTCGTCGTCAACGGCGACGTGCTCACCGACCTGGACTTGACCGGGCTGATCGCGTTCCACCGCGCACAGGGGGCCGAGGGCACCATCGCGCTCCACCCGGTGAGCGACCCGTCGGCCTTCGGGGTCGTGCCGACGGACGAGGAGGGCCGGGTACTGGCCTTCGTGGAGAAGCCTCCGCGCGACGAGGCGCCCACGAACGAGATCAACGCCGGCACCTACATCCTCGAGCCCTCGGTCCTGGCGCGCATCCCCGAGGGTGGGCGGGTGTCGATCGAGCGCGAGACGTTCCCGGCCATGGTGCGCGACCGGCACTTGTTCGCCCGCTCGGACGGCGGCTACTGGCTCGACACCGGCACCCCGTCGGCCTTCCTCGAGGCCAACTTCGACTACGTGGCCGGGAAGCGGGGCCCCGACGTCGCCCCGGGGCTGGCCGACCGCGGTGACGGGGTGCTCGTCGAGGGGGTGAGCGACCTCGACGGCGAGGTGCTGGGCCCCTCGGTCGTCTTCGACGGGTGCGTCATTGAGCCCGGGGCACGCGTCGAGCGCTGCGTCGTCGGGCGGGGCTCGGTCGTCGCCGCGGGTGCCGTGGTGACGGACTCGGTTCTCATGGACGGCTGCCACGTCGCCGCCGACGCCAAGGTGTCTGGCTCCATCATGGGCCCGCGGTCGATCGTGGGGCAGCGGGCCGACGTCCGGGCCGTGTCGGTCTTGGGGGCCGACGCCGTGGTGTCGTCGGGGACGGTGGTCGACGGCGAGCGGGTCGCGGGTTAACGGAGAGGGAGGCCGGCAATGCGCACGATGGTGACCGGAGGAGCCGGGTTCATCGGCTCCACCTTGGTGGACCGCCTCCTCGTCGAGGGACACGAGGTCGACGTGGTCGACGACCTCTCGACCGGGTCGTTGGCCAACCTGTCCGAGGCCCGCGCCAATGCCGGCCGGGCCCTGACCATCCACCAGCTCGACATCAGCGAGCCGGCGGTGATCGAGCTGATGGAACGCCGGCGCCCCGAGTTGGTCTTCCACCTGGCTGCCCAGGCAGACGTGCGCGTCTCGGTGGCCCGGCCCGTGTTCGACGCCATGGTCAACATCGTGGGGTCGCTCAACGTCCTCGAGGGCGCCCGCAAGGCCGAAGCCGAACGGGTCGTCTTCGCTGCCAGCGGCGGCACCCTCTACGGCGAGCCGGGGCCCGAGGACCTCCCGGTGCGCGAGTCGCACCCCCAGCAGCCGCTGTCGCCGTACGGCGTGTCCAAGAAGTCCGTGATCGACTACCTCGTCGCCTACCGGGAGCTCCACGCGCTGGAGTTCGCCGCCCTGGCGTTGGGCAACGTGTACGGGCCCCGTCAGGACCCTCATGGCGAGGCCGGAGTGGTGGCCATCTTCGCCGAGCGGATCCTCAAGGGCGAGCCGGTGACGGTCTTCGGAGACGGCGAGCAGACACGCGCGACTTCGTCTACGTGGACGACGTCGTCGACGCCTTCGTCCGCGCCGCCACCCGTGGGGGCGGCCTGGTGTGCAACGTCGGAACCGGCCGCGAGACATCGGTCAACGAGCTGCTCGGCACCATGACGGCCCAGTTCGACGGCGACGTGAGCCGGGTCGACCAGCCGCTGCGCCAGGGAGAGCTGTTGCGCTCGTGCCTCGACATCGAGCGGGCCGGCATCCAGCTCGGCTGGCGGCCGTGGACCGAGCTCGCCGACGGGACGAGGGCCGTGCTCGACTTCGTCCGGGCCCGGTTGGACTGAGGCCGGCCCGGCCGCACCCGGCGCGAGCGCGACCGGTTCAGCGGAACAGGTCCTCGGCGGGGGGCCGGACGATCTCCCCGCGCACCGATCCCGGTCGCAGCCACGCCGCCGGCACGCCGCGCACCACCGCCACCGGGACGTGGCGATCTTTCCCCATCACCAGCTCGGCCGCCGCGGCCAGCTCGTCGACGACGCAGACCTCCGTCGCCACCAATTCCCGGCCGCCCGCGTCCGTGCTGCCGCGCAGGTCGACGACGGCGGCCACGCCCGCGCACCCGATGGCCACGTCGGTCACGCCGCGGCGCCAGGGGCGGCCGAAGGTGTCCGAGACGATGACCCCGATCTCCACCCCCAAGGTCCGCTGCAGCCCGCCACGGATGCGACGGGCCGACCGGTCCGCGTCGTCGGGGAGCAGCGCCGCCGTGCCGGCCGCCACGTTGGAGAGGTCGACCCCCGCATTGGCGCAGACGAACCCGTGCCGAGTCTCGCTGATCACGAGGTCCCCGCGGCGGCGCAGCACCCGGACTGACTCCTGCTCGACCACCGCGGCCTTGGCCGCCGGGTCGTCGTGGTCCACCGGCACCAGCTTGCCCTCGGCCTTGGAGACGATCTTCTGCGTCACCACGAGCACGTCGCCGTGGAGGAGCACGGGCCCGTCGGGGCGTGCCGGGGCGAGGCAGCCGGCGATACAGGCGGCGACGTCGTCCCCGGACACGACCTCGCCCATGCCGGTGAGCGGGAACACCCGCACGCCCTCAGGTTCCGGCATCGAGCACCACGCGGGCCAGCGCGGCGGCACGTTCGGGTGAGGCCATGACCGTCGGGGCCACGACGCAGCGCATGCCTTCCGCCTCCACCGCTGCGGCGTGGGCGGCGTCCGCTTCGTCGACGACGAGCGTGCCGACCCAGCCTGCGTAGAGCCGGGCCACGCCCACCACCGACGCCTCCATCCCCAGCTCGGCCATCAGTCGGTCGGCCGGCCCCTTGAGCGCGGCGCCCGCCACGATGGGGGAGACGCCGACCACCCGGTCTCGGCGCGCCGCCAGGGCGTCGCGGACCCCGGGTACGGCGAGCAGCGGTCCGATCGACACGATCGGGTTCGACGGGCACACCACCACCGTCCGCGCCGCTCCGATCGACTCGAGGACACCGGGGCCGGGCCGGGCCGCCGCCGCGCCGTCGAATCGCACGGCCCGCACGGCCACGTCGTGGTGGAGACGGACGAAGTAGTCCTGGAACGACACCTCGGTCCCGGCCGGCCCGCAGATGCTCGCCTCGGCCAGGGTGACCCGCGTCCGGAGCTGGTCGTCGGTCACCGGCACCAGCCGCACCGCCACGCCGCGGCGCCGGCCCAGCTCGGCCGTCACCACGCCGAGTCGCTCGCCGGCGCGCAGGCGGCCGGTGCGGAACAAGTGGGTGGCCAGGTCGCGGTCGCCGAGGCGGAACCAGTCCTCGCCGCCGAGGTCGGCCAACTCGTGCATGACGGTCCAGCTCTCGCCGGACACCCCCCAGCCGGTCTCGCGGTTGTCCAGGCCGGCCAGCGTGTAGGTCACCGTGTCGAGGTCGGGGCTGATGTGCAGGCCGTGGAGCTCCATGTCGTCGCCCACGTTCACCACGGCGGTGATGTCTGCCGGCGGGACGACGCGCACCAGTCCCGAGAGCATCCGGGCGGCCCCCACGCCGCCGCACAGGGCCACCAGCACGGCGACGAGCATAGGAGGACGCGCCCGCCTGCCCCGCCGTCAGCCCCTGGTACCATGCCGCGCCGCCATGCCCGTGCCCATCCCCGTCGACCGGCACGAAACGGTCGTCTCGGCGCTGCGCCAGGCGGCGCAGGTCAACGGCGACACCGAGGCCTACGTCGAGCCCGCCGAACCAGGCGGGCGGCAGGCGCTCACCTTCGCCCAGTGGGACCGCGCCGCGGACGGCGTGGCGGGGCTGTTGTCCTCGCACGGCGTGGCCAAGGGCGACGTCGTGTGCCTGATGGTGCCCTCGAGCATCGACTACGCGGTCCTCTACGCCGCCGCGGCCCGGTTGGGCGCCATCACCTCGGGGATCAACCCGCGCATGGGTGCCGGCGAGGTGGGTTCGATCCTCGAGCGCACGTCGCCGGCGGTGCTCGTGACCGACCCTGAGGTCCCCGTGCCCACCGACGTGCCGGCGGTGGCCCGGCTGGCCCGGGCCGACGCGCGGGAAGCCTGGACGGGCGATCCGCCGCGGTCGCGGCCCGTGTTGGCCGCCGGCGACCCGGTGGCGCTCGTGTGGACGAGCGGGACCACCGGCCGGCCCAAGGGGGCGCTCTTCGACCACGCCAACCTGGCCGCGGTCGCCCTCGGCACCGACGTGATCTGCCAACCCGGTGACCGCCGCCTGTTCCCGGTGCCGTTCGCCCACGTCGGCTACATGACGCGGGCGTGGGACGAGATCGCCCACGGCGTCACCACCGTGATCACTCCCACCCCGTGGAAGGCGGAGGAGGCCCTGCGCATCATGGCGGAGGAGCGGATCACCGTGGCTCAGGGCGTTCCAACGCAATACGCGCTCATGTTGGCCAGCCCCGAGCTCGACCGCGTCGACCTCGGGGCCCTGCGCATCGCCACCACCGGCGCAGCGCGCATGGCGGCGTCCATGGTGCAGGAGGTGCGCCGGCGATTCGGCGTGCCCGTGGTGGTGCGCTACACGTCCACCGAGACGTCACTCGGCACGAGTACGACGCTCTCGTCGACTGACGACGAGGTGGCGACCACGGTGGGTCGTCCCGTGGCCGGCGTGGAGCTGGCCATCGTGGACGACCACGGTGCGGCGGTCGCCGACGGCGTGATCGGCCGGGTCCTTCTCCGCTCGGCCGCCACCATGCGCGGCTACTGGAGCCGCGGGCCGGGCCGTGGCCGCCCGGTCGCCGAGCTCATCGACGCCGAGGCCACGGCGACGGTCGTGGCCGGGGACGGTTGGGTGACGACGGGCGACTTCGGGCGCCTGACCCCCGAGGGCAACCTCCAGCTCTCGGGCCGGGCGCACGAGCGCTACATCCGTGGCGGGTACAACGTGTACCCCGCCGAGGTGGAGGAGGTGCTCGCCGCCCACCCCGACGTGGCGCGGGCCGCCGTGGTGGGCGCGCCCGACGACGTCCTCGGCGAGATCGGCGTGGCCGTCGTCGTGGCCGCGCCTGGCGCCTGGCCCGATCTCGGCGCGCTCCGGACGTACTGCGCCGGGCAGCTGTCGGACTACAAGGCGCCCGACGCCCTGGTCGTGGTGGACGAGCTCCCGCTCACCCCCATGATGAAGGTCGACCCGAACCGCCTGGCTTCGCTGGCCGAGCAGGGGGCCACCGCCCGGCGGGTCTCCCTGGCGGCCCGCAACCGTCGCGGTGCCCCGGGGGTGCTAGGCAGTGGCCCGGCCGATCGGTCCGGTGGCACTGGATCCGACGAGAAGGAGCGCGCATGAGCCCGACCACAAGAGTCGGAGAGTCCGACCCGACGCGGGGGACGGCTCCCGAGGCGATCACCCCGGGACGCTACGCCGGGCACGTGGCGCTGGTCACCGGGGCCGGGTCGGGTATCGGGCGGGCCACGGCGCGCCGGTTGGCCGCCGAGGGCGGCGCGGTCGCCTGCCTCGACGTGGCCGAGGAGGCCATCGGGTCCGTCGCCGCGGAGATCAACCGGGAGTCCGCCGCGGCGGGCGGGCGCGCCATCGCCCTGCGCTGCGACGTGACCGACGAGGAGGAGGTGGCGCGCGTGGTCGAGGCGGCGCGCGCCGAGCTCGGCACCATCACGAACCTGTGCAACATCGCCGGCATCGGTGGCTTCGCCCACACGCCCGACGAGACGCTCAGCGGCTGGAGCAAGATCATCGCCGTGAACCTGACCGGCACCTTTCTGATGTCCCGCGCCGTCCTGCCCGACATGGTCGAGCACGGCGGTTCGATCGTGAACACGGTGTCGACGGCCGGCATGAAGGGCCAGCCGTACTCGGCGGCGTACTGTGCGTCGAAGGGCGGCGTGCGCCTGCTGACCATGGCGCTCGCGGTCGAGTACATGGCTCGGGGCGTACGGGTCAACGGGGTGGCGCCCGGAGGCGTCGACACGCCGATCATCCACGCCTTCGGTCCGCCGGCGGACGCAGACTGGAAGCTGATCGAACGGTTGATGTCGCCGATCGGCTTCGCCTATCCGCATGAGATCGCCGGGGCCTTCGCGTACCTGGGCTCGCACGAGGCCGACTACGTCACGGGCGCCATCCTCTCCATAGACGGGGCGATCACGACCTGAGCAGCGTCGGCCCGCCCCCGGTCGCCGAACGGGCACGCCTGCGCGTCGCGCTCGATGCCACGCCGTTGCTCGGCCTGCCCACGGGCATCGGCGCCTTCACCCAGGGCGCGCTGGGCGCGCTGTCGCGCCGCCCCGCTCTCGACGTGCGCGCCTTCGCGGTGAGCTGGCGCAGGCGCGACGGGATCGCGGCGCGGCTGCCCGAGGGCGTCTCGGCGCACCAACGACCGATGCCGGCTCGTCCGCTTCACGCGCTGTGGGGACGGGTGGACGTGCCTCCCGTGGAGTGGTTCATCGGCGCAGTCGACGTCGTGCACGGCACCAATTTCGTGGTGCCGCCCACGCGCTGCGGCGGTGTGGTCTCGGTGCACGACCTCACTCCTCTGCGCCACCCCGAGCTGTGCGACGCCGCCACCCTGGCCTACCCCGCGTTGATCCGGCGCGCCCTGCGCCGAGGGGCCTGGGTCCATGCCGACTCGGCCTTCGTGGCGGCCGAGATCGTCGAGGCCTTCGGCGCCGACCCGGGCCGGGTGCGCGTGGTCAACCCGGGCATCCCGGGCCTCCCCGCGCTCGGCGGGGCCGAGGTGGACGCTGCCGTGGCTCGTCTGGTCCCGGGTGCGGGGTCGTTCTGCCTGGCCGTGGGCACGGCCGAGCCCCGCAAGGACCTGCCCGGTCTCGTGCGGGCCTTCGGTGCGGTGGCGGCGCAGGACTCCGGTGTGTCCCTCGTCCTGGCCGGGCCGCCGGGTTGGGGTGAGGCGGCGCTGGCCGCGGCAGTGGCGTCCTCGCCCGCCCGGGACCGCATCGTGCGCACCGGGTGGCTCGAGCCGGCGGACCTGGCGGCGCTCCTGGCGCGGGCGAGCGTGCTGGCCTATCCCTCGCGTTACGAGGGCTTCGGCTTTCCTCCGCTGCAGGCCATGGCGGCGGGCGTACCGGTCGTGGCCACCCGCGCCGGCTCGCTGCCCGAGGTGCTGGGCGACGCCGCGCTCCTCGTCGACCCCGGTGACGCGGACGCCCTGGCCGGCGCCGTGGCTGCCTGCCTGCGCGACGACGAGCTGCGGGCCCGGCTCGTCGGGGCCGGCCGGTCCCGGTCCCGGGGCTTCACCTGGGAGCGGTGCGGTGCCGAGCTGGAGGACCTCTACCGCGACGTGGCCGAGGATCACCGTGGCTGAGGGTCCGACGAAGGTACTGCTGGTGGTCGAGCAGCTGCGCCGACGCGTCCCGGGCGGCATCGGCATGTACGCCCGCGGCCTGTTGGGCGGCCTGGCCCTGTGCGCCGAGACGGGCGACGGGGTCGACGCGTCGCTCCTGGCCAGCCGCCCGCCCCGGGGCGAGGACCCCCTCCGCGTGTTCGGCCTGCCCGTCGTGACCTCGCCGCTGCCCGGGCCACTGCTGACCCGGGCCTGGGCCCACGGCCTCGCTCGCGCCCCGAAGGGGTTCGACGTCGTGCACGCGGTGTCGCTCGCCGCCCCGCCCGTCGGGCACGACACCACGAGGCGGCTGGCCGTCACGGTGCACGACCTGGCCTGGCGCCGCCATCCCGAGGCCACCACCCGGCGCGGCGCCCGCTGGCACGAGGCGGCGCTGGCGCGTGCCGCCCGCGACGCGGCCCTGCTCGTGGCCCCGTCGCAGCTGGTGGCCTCGGACCTCGCGGCGTGGGGCGCCGACCCGTCACGAATCACGGTGGTGCCGAGCGGCGCCGACCACCTCCCGGAGGCAGACGGGGAGGCAACGGGCGAACTGCTGCGGCGCATCGGGGTGTCCGGGGAGTTCGCGCTCACCGTCTCCACGCTCGAACCGCGTAAGAACCTCGGGCGCCTGGTCGAGGCCTACGCGCGGCTCCGGCCCTCGCTGCCCACGCCGTGGCCGTTGCTGGTCGTGGGCCCGCCCGGCTGGGGCGACGTCGCGCCGGGGGCCGCCGCCACCGAGGGCGTGGTGCTCACCGGCGCCGTCGGCTCCTCGGTGCTGGCTGGTCTCTACGCCCGCGCCCGCGCCTTTGCCTACGTGCCGCTCACCGAGGGGTACGGCATGCCTCCGCTCGAGGCCATGCGCGTCGGCGTCCCCACCCTGGTGTCGGACCAGGTGCCGAGCGTGCACGACCTGGGGGAGGTGGGGCCGGCCCCGGCCCGCGTGGTCGACCCGGTCGACGTCGAGGCGATCGCGGCCGGGCTCGACGCCGTGCTCACCGACGACGCGCTGCGGTCGGACCTGGCGGTGCTGGGTGAGGCGCACGCCCGCTCCCGGACCTGGGGCGCGGCCGCAGCCCGGTACGTGGCCCTCTGGCGGTCGTTGCGGTGAGCGGGCACCTGCAGCTGTCACTCGACGTGTCGGCAGTCCCCGGTCGGCCCGGCGGTGCCGGCTACTACACCATCGCCCTGGCACGGGGTCTGGCCGCCCGTGACGACGTCGAGCTGACGCTCGTGGCCCGCCGCGGCGACGAGGCACGCTGGCGCGAGCTCGGTGGCGCCGCCGTGCGCGCCGCCGTCCCCGCCTCGCGCCCGGGTCGGTTGGCCTTTGAGCAGCTCGGGCTGGCATCGGTGCTGCGCGGCCTGGGCGTGTCCGTCCACCACGGTCCGCACTACACCATGCCGTCCCGCTCTCCGGTGCCGTGCGCCGTGACGGTGCACGACTGCACGTTCTTCGACCATCCGGAGTGGCACGTGCGCTCGAAGGTCGCCTTCTTCCGGCGGGCCATCCGGCGCGCTGCGGCACGAGCCGCCGTCGTGGTGTGCGTCAGCCAGGTGACGGCCGAGCGGTTGTACCAGGTGTGCCCGGTGCGGGCCCCCGTCGTCGTGGCGCCGCACGGTGTCGACCACGACCGCTTCACGACCCACGAGGACCGTCCCGGTGCGGACCGGGCCGCCTTGGCGGCGGCGGGGATCCCGGTGGACCGCCCGCTGGTGGCGTTCGTGGGCACGCTCGAGCCGCGCAAAGGAGTCGTCCCGCTCGTGCAGGCCTTCGACCTGGTGGCCGAGGTCGTGCCCGACGTGGTGCTGGTGCTCGGCGGCCAGAGCGGGTGGGGCATGGCGGCCACCGAGGGAGCCATCGCCACGGCACGTCACGCCGACCGCATCGTGCGGACGGGCTACCTGGCCGACGAGGCCGTGCCCGCGTTGCTCCGTGGCGCCGCGGCCGTGGCCTACCCGGCCTACGAGGAGGGGTTCGGGCTGCCCGCGCTCGAGGCGTTGGCCTGCGGCGCGCCGCTGGTCACGACGGAGGGGACCGCCATGGCGGAGCTGGCCGGCGGTGCCGCGCTGCTCACGACCCCGGGGGACGTCCCCGGCCTGGCCGACGCCCTGCGCGCCGCGCTGGACGGGGGACGCGCGAGCGCCCGACGGGACCTCGGCCTCGCCGTCGCCGCGGCGCGCACCTGGGAAGCTTCGGTGGCCCGTCACCTCGAGGCCTATGCGGTGGCGCTCGGGACCCCGCAGTAGGGTTCCGCCGGTGCGCGCACTCATCACCGGGGGGAAGGGGTTCGTGGGCCGCTGGCTCGCTGCGCACCTGGCCGAGCGTGGCGACGAGGTCGTCGTCATCGACATCGAGACGGACGTGGCGGACGGCCTCGCCGTGCAGCGGGTCATGGGCGACGTCCAGCCCGACGCGGTGTACCACCTCGCTGCCCTCACCCACGTGGGGGAGAGCTGGGACGACCCGAGCCGGGTCCTTCGGGTCAACGTGCTCGGGACGGCCGAGATCCTCGCCGCCGCCCGCGCGCTGGCCGCCCCACCCCGTGTCCTGGTGGTCAGCTCGGCGGAGGTCTACGGCGTCGTCCGCCCCGAGCAGCTCCCGCTCAACGAGGACAGCCCGGCCCTCCCGGCCAGCCCGTACGCGGCCAGCAAGCTTGCCGCGGAGGCGGTGGCGCTGCAGGCGTGGCGCGGGTTCGGCCAGCCGGTGGTCGTGGTCCGACCCTTCAACCACATCGGGCCCGGCCAGTCACCGAGCTTCTTCGTCCCCGCACTGGCGAAGCGCATCGTCGAGGCCCGGCGCTCGGGGACGGCCTCCCTGCCGGTGGGGACGCTCACCACGCGGCGCGACTTCACCGACGTGCGCGACGTGGTGGTGGCCTACCGGCTCCTGGTCGAGCACGGCGTTCCGGGCGAGGTCTACAACGTGTGCTCGGGACGCGACGTGGCCATGTCGGACGTGGCCGACCAGCTGCTGGAGCTGGCCGGCGCCGCGCTCACCCTCGAGCGGGATCCGGCGCTGGTGCGACCGGTCGACGTGCCGGTGCTGCGTGGGGATGCCGGCCGGCTCCGCGCCGCTACGGGGTGGCAGCCCACGATCACACTGGCCACCACCCTGGCCGACGTCCTGGCGTCGTGGGAGGCAGAGGGGGAGCGGGAGCCCGAGGCGCCGGGTTGAACCGGCCCGGCCTCAGGCGCCGGCGCGCTCGCGCAGCTGCGTGACGAAGTGCACGGCGGTGCCGGCCAGGTCGTCGAGATGCTGCACGCCCCGGGCCATGCCCTGGCGTACGTCGTCGATGCGCTGGTCGAGGGAGAGGTCGTTGTTGAGCCGGTTCTGCAGCTCGACGCGCTGCACCAGGGCCCGCTGGTAGCCGAGGACCCCGAGCCCGACGGCCACGTAGGCGGCGTCACGGGCCAGGTCGGTCACACCCTTCGAGATGTTCGTGAAGCTGGTCGTCACGTCGGGCATGCTGGCTGGCTCCTTCCGGCTCGGGTCTCGCTCGTTCTCGTGCGCGTCGTTGATGTACAAGAGTATCGCGAACGATAAACAGTAGCAAGCACCGGGGGTGCCACCTGCCCGGATCCGCAGGGCCCCGCACGGCCCGGGACCAGGAATTGTGACCCGATAGTCTCGTCCGCCTGATGGACGCCCAAGTGCCGGCCGTGGTCGCCGTCGTGGTCACGGCCGACCCGGGGCCCTGGTTCGAAGAGACCCTGTCCTCGCTGGCCACCCAGGACTACGGGGAGCTCTCGGTGCTCGTGCTGGCCCTCGGTGACGACCCCGGAGGGGTCACCGGTCGGGTGGGCCGGGTCCTGCCCGACGCCTTCGTCCGCCACCTGCCCGGGGAGCAGGGGTACGCGGCGGCGACCAACGAGGCGCTCGGCATGGTCGAGGGGGCCGCCTTCTACCTGCTGTGCCACGACGACGTCGCTCTCGATCCGGACGCGGTGCACCTCCTCGTGGAGGAGGCCTTCCGTTCGAACGCCGGGGTCGTCTCGCCGAAATTCGTCAACTGGGACGACCCGAGCATCCTGTTGCACGTCGGGATGAGCTGCGACAAGACCGGCGCCGTGGTCGACCGCGTCCTCGAGGGCGAGGTGGACCACGGACAGCACGACGCCGTGCGCGACGTCTTCGTGGCGCCCGGCGGGTGCATCCTCGTGCGGGCGGACCTCTTCGCCGAGCTCGAGGGCTTCGACCCCGGCATCGTCGCCATGGGGGAGGACCTCGACCTCTCCTGGCGCAGCCAGGTGGCCGGCTCGCGCGTCGTGGTGGCGCCCGACGCCCGGGTGCGCCACCGGGAGGCCGTGGCCGGCGGGCTCGAACCCCTCGCCGTCGGGATGGAGGCGGAGCGCCGGCACCCGGCGACGCTGCAGTCCCTGCAGCGTCGCCACGAGCTGCGGGCGGTGCTGAAGTGCTACACGGTGTTCCACCTGCTGCCGCGTGCTCCCGCAGGCGGCCCTGCTCGCCATGGGCGAGATCCTGGTGGCGCTGTTCGCCCGCGACCGGGCGCGGGCCCGGGCCGTGGCGGGGGCATGGAGGTGGAACGCCCGCCGGCTGCCAGAGGTGCGCGCCCTGCGCAAGGGGTTGGCCGGCCACCGCCTGCTGCCAGACGCCGAGGTTCGCCGGTTGCAGGTGCGGGGGAGCGCCCGGCTGTCGCGCTACGTCAGCCGCCTGTCGCACCAGGGTCTCGACGCCGCCAACGCGGTCGCCGTCGGGCACCGCCACACCGGGCACACCGAGCCGTCCGAGGTGGCCGTCCTGACCGGGAGCGTGGGCGCGGCCTTCAGCGAGGACGCGGACTTCGACGAGCTGGACGACCTGGGCCGCCGGTCCGGCCGCGACCGGTTCGGCCGCCGTGTCCGCACCCCCCTCCTCGGCACGGGCCGTCAGCGCCTGGTGGCGGTGTTGGTGGCCCTGGGTGTAGTCGCCCTGGGCACGCGTGAGCTGATCTTCGGCTCGCTGCCGCTCGTCGGGCAGCTGGCGCCGCTCCCGTCGTGGGGGTCGACCTGGCACCACTTCTTCTCGGGCTGGCAGTCGGCCGGCGTGGGGACCACGGCGCCGGCTTCGCCGGCCTTCGGGCTGGCCGGGGTCCTCGGCACCGTCGTGTTCGGCGCCATGACGGTGGCCCAGCGGATCCTCCTCCTCGGCTGCGTCCCCCTCGGCGCCTGGGGCACGGCCCGCTTCGTCGGGCCGCTGGTCTCGCCGCGTGCGCGCGTGGTCGCCGTCGTCTGCTACCTCGGCCTGCCGCTGCCCTACGCCGCACTGGGCACGGGACGCTGGGACGGGCTGGTCGCCTACGCCGCCTTCCCCTTCGTAGCCCTCCGCCTGGCCCGCACCGCCGGGCTCACGCCCTTCGCCGTCGAGGCCGGCGTGCGCTGGCGCACGCGCCCGCTCGGCCAGGTCGCCGTGCTCGGGGCGCTGATCGCGGTCGCCGCCGGCTTCGCGCCGGCTGTGGTGCCCATGGTCCTGGTGGTGGCCGTGGCCTGGGAGATCGGGGCGCTCGTCATCGGTGTGCGGGAGCGCCCCGGGCGCCTGGTGCTGACCGCCCTCGAGGGCGTCGGTGCGGCGCTGGTCCTCACCGCGCCCTGGGTGCTCGGGACCCTGCTGGCCGGCAAGGCGTCCCTCGGGATCTTCGGGCTGCCGGTGGCGGCCGCCACCGCGCCCGGTTGGGGGGAGGTGGTCCGCTTCGCCATCGGGCCGGCCGCCCGCTCGCCGCTGGTGTGGCTGCTCGTTGTGTCCGCGGCACTCCCCTTGGTGCTCGGGCGCGGCGCCCGCCTGCTGTGGGCGGCGCGCCTGTGGGTGGGGGCGCTGGCCTCGTGGGGCCTCGCGTTGGCCGCGTCGCACGGGGACCTGGGATCGTTCGCGCCGTCCGAGTCGGTGGTGCTCGCGCCGGCCGCGCTCGCCGTGGCGGCCTGCGTCGGCCTCGGCATCTCCACCTTCGAGAACGACCTGGCCGGTCGCGTGTTCGGCTGGCGCCAGGTGGTCACCGTGGTGGCGCTCACGTTCGTCGTGCTGGGGATGCTGCCAGTCGCCGTCGCCTCCGTCGGGGGCCGCTGGGGCCTGCCCTCCCAGGGCATGGAGCAGCCGCTGGCCTTCTTGGACCAGCCGTCGACCGCGGGAGTGGCCCGTGTGCTCTGGCTCGGCGACCCGCGGGCGCTGCCGTCGGGGGGCTGGTCGGTCGAGCAGGGCCTGGCCTACGCCCTGACGCCCGAGGGCCTCCCGAGCACCGAGCAGGTCCTGGCCCCGGCCGGACCCGGTCCAGCCGGCCAGGTGGGCGAGGACGTGCGGCTCGCCGTCTCGGGGGGAACGGTGCACCTGGGGCGTCTGCTGGCACCGGCGGGCGTGCGTTACATCGTCGTGGTCGACGCCCTGGCCCCGTCGATGGCCGGGACGGGCACCCCGTCGGTGAGCGCGCCGCCTCCGGCGGGACTCGTCACCGACCTGTTGGCACAGGCCGACCTGCGCGTGGTCCCAGGTGAATTCGGGGTGCAGGTGTTCGCCAACGGGGCGGACATGCCGGTCACCGCAGAGCGTGCCGCGCCGCTGCCCGCCGGTACCACCACCGCCACCCCCAGTGGCGCGACCGCGACGCCCGCCGCCGCGGACGTGCAGGGGTGGCAGCCCGTGCTGCGCGCACTGGCGTCCGGTGGCCCGGCCACAGGGACGGTGGGCACGGGGACCGTGTACGCCGGGTACGCACCGGCCGGGAGCTTCTCGTTGCGCGTCGACGGGCGCGCCGTGCCCGGCCGGCCGGCCTTCGGCTGGGCCGCCCAGTACGCCGTGACGAAGGGCCGGGCGTCGCTCGCGCTCTCGCAGTTCCCGCTCGTGCCCCTGGCTGTGCTCCTCGAGCTGGCGCTCTGGGTGGTCCTGGTGGTCGCGCTCGTCGGGCGGCGTCGCACGGGGCACGTGGCGAGGCCATGACTCCCGTGCACCACGCCCCGCAGCACCGCTGGCGGATCATCGCCCTCGTCGTCCTGGTCGTCGGCGGCGTCGCGCTCGCCGCCGCCGGTGGCGCACCCGCACCGGCGCCCGCGCCGGCCGCTCCCGGCGCGCTGGCCGGCGCCCCCGACGCCGAGTCCTCCGCCTGGTACTGCACGGGCCAGTCGACGGCCTCGGGGTCGGTCCCCGGGTTCCTGGTGCTCACCAACACCACGACGCACCCGGTGACGACGACGGTCACCGCGGTGAGCGACGGTGGTGGCCGGGCCCAGTCCGCCGTCACCGTCCCGGCGCGCACCGCGCTCACGCCGGCGCTCCCCGGCGTGGAGTCGGGCGCCTGGGAGGCGCAGACCGTCGTGGTCTCCGGGGGAGGCCTTGCCGTGTCGCAGGTGGTGCACAACACCCTCGGGTGGTCCCAGTCGCCCTGCCAGAGCACCACCGCGGCGGACTGGTACTTCCCGGGCGGCACCACGGCGGGCGGCGACCAGCTCGCCGTCTCCCTGTTCAACCCCACCTCGACGCCGGTCGTGGTCGACGTCAGCTTCACCACGCCCACCGGCACCGTGCACCCGATCAACTACCAGGGGATCGTGCTCGAGCCCGGCCAGGTGGCGGTGGAGGACGTGGCCGCCGAGGTGCAGGACGCCCCGACGGTCAGCACCGTGGTCTCCACACGCACCGGGCGCGTCGTCGCCGCCGAGATCCAGCAGTTCGAGGGCACCACCGACGGCCTGTCGCTGGTGCCCGGCGTGGCGACGCCGCAGTCGTCGTGGTCGGTCCCCCTGGCCCAGGAGAGTCCCGGCGGGACCTCGGAGCTCGACGTGTTCAACCCGGGGTCGACCCCGGCGTCGGTCCGGGTGCAGGTGCGGCTGCCCTCGGGTCCGTTGGCCCCGCTGACGGCTCGCGTGCCGCCCGGCGGCACCTGGGCCCTCGCCACGAGCGCGGAGACCCGGATCCCCAAGGGCCAGGCGTACTCGGCCAGGGTCACGGCCGTCGGCGCCGGCGTCGTCGTGAGTCGGACCGTCCTGCGTCCGGACGCGACCCAGTCGCCGAAAGCAGGCATGGCGCTGGCCGTCGAGGGGTTGAGTGCGAGCTGGCCGTCGGGCCGCTGGGTGGTGCCGCCGGCCGGCACGACCAGCACCCTGGCCGTCGCCGGCGCCGCCCCGGCCTACCTGGCGCTCCTCAACACCTCTGGCGGGCCCGAAGAGTTCGCGGCCACCGCCGAGACGGCGACGGGTTCACAGACCTTGGCCACCGGGACCCTCGCAGCAGGGGCGACGGCGCTCGTCGACGGTGCGCCGTTGGCGGCCGCAGGTCTCGATCAGATCGCGGTGCAGTCGAGCGGCCCCATGGCGGTGAGTGCGGACTCCACGCCGTCGGGCGGGATCGGCGTGGTCACGGTGCCGGGGATCGCGCTGGCCCCGGACGGCGCGGCGGGCTGAGCCGGACCGGTCGGCCTCCCCGTCCCGGTCGCCGACCGACGTTGCTCAGAGGCGGCGACGCTGCCAGCGCCGCCACAGTGCCCGTCCGCCCACGACCAGGACGCCGAGGCAGAGCAGCGCGAACAGCAGCGGTCCGGCCACCCGAACCAGGCCCTCGACCCCGGCCACGAACCCGCTCACGCTGTCGTGCCAGGCCCGCGTCAGGCCCGACTCGGCACCCGGCGTCGGCGCGGGCGGGGGCGTGCCCTCGCTCACGGTGACGTTCAGCGTCGAGTACGTCGTCTCGCCGTCCAGCACCTGGAGCTGGCCCTGCAGCTGCTCGATCTGGGTCTGGATCCCGTCGATCTGCTCCTGCACGGCCAGGACGTCGCCGACGGTGGTGGCCTTGGCCAAGATGGTCAGGTACTGCTGCCGGCTGGCCTCGAGGGCGGCGATGCGTGCCTGGAGATCGACGGACTGGCCCGTGACGTCGGTCGCCTTCGTGGAGAGGCTCGAGGTGGTGCCGAGCGCCTGCGCCTGCGAGAGCGCGGCACCGAAGTCGCCCACCGGCACCTGCAGCGTGACCGAGCCCGACGGCGCGGCACCCGAGCCCGCACCCGACTGGGTCTCCGAGCTCGCCACGAAGCCGCCGTTGGCGGTCGCCACCGCGGTCAGCTGCGCCATGGCGTGGTCGAGCCGGCCGCGACCGACGCGCAGGGTGAGCGATCCCGACTGCTCGATCTTGGCCGACTGCCCGACGGCGCCTTTCGGGAGCACCGGCACGGTGGGTGACGTCGTCGCCGTCCCGGAGCCCGGCCGCGAGCTGCCGGCCGCGTTCTGGACGCCGTCCGAACCGAGTTGCCTGGACCCGAAGGTGGGGGCGGCGGGCGCACCCGACGCGGCGTGCGGCGCGCGCGCCGTGGCCGGGAGCGTCGTCGTGGTCGCGGCGCCGCGCGGGCCCGCCGGGGAGCGTGCGGGCAGCGTGGCGGTGACCGTCCTGGGGGACGTCCGGCCGGCCAGCGCCCCGATCGCCCCCGCCGCCACGAGCAGGGCGGCGACGCAGGCAGCCGCGGCGACGACGCGGTGGCGGGCGACCAGCGTGACCAATCGCCGCACCCGACCCGGCGCGTCGCCGGTCCGCTCGACACCCCCGGCCGTGCCGTCGCCCTCGCCCTCGCCCTCGCCCTCGCCGACCTGCGGGTCCGGGCCGGTGACGCGGCCGGACGCCCGGGCCAGGATGTCGTCCATCCCCGACGCTGGGACCTCGAAGGCGTCGCCGGCGCTCGTGAGCAGCGCGGCGAGCCGGTCGTCGTCGAGCACCGTCACGGCGCCACCTCCTCGATCCCGCCGTCCGGTCCCGCCGCGTCGGCCGGGTCGGCCGGGTCGGCCAGAGCGGCGAGCGCCGGATCATCGGCCAGGCGGCGGCGCGCCTCGTGCAGCCGCGACTTGACCGTGCCCGGCCGCCGGCCGATGGCCCGGGCGATGTCGCGCTCGCTCAGGTCGGCGTAGTAGCGCAACACCACCGGCACGCGCAGCGAGAGGGGGAGCCGCTGCAGCGCGCCGAGCACCGTCCCCGCCACCTCGCTCCGTTCCGCCCCGGCCGCCGGGTCACCGACCGTCGCGGGCAGACGGGTCAGCGGCTCGTCGCCGGCGCGGTGGTCCCGGTGGGGCACCTCGCGGCGAAGCTTGGAGTAGCAGGAGTTGACCACGACCCGGTAGAGCCAGGGCCGGATGCTGACCACCCCCGAGAGGGAGTCACGGAAGCGCCAGGCGCGCAGGTAGGCGTCCTGGACGGCCTCCTCGGCGTCGGCCCGGTTGCCCAGGATCAGGCAGGCGGTACGGAAGGAGTCGGCGTAGCCCTCGCGGAGCCACTCGGCGAGCTGGTCGTCCACCATCGCCCCTAGTGACGCTCCGCGGCCCGGATCGGTTCGCGCCCGTCCGGGGGTCTACGGGGTGGTGGGGCCTTCGGGGCCGCGCGCCGGGCTCGGTCTGTGGCGGCCACGGCGGTGGCGGCCACGAGGGGGAGGCTGCGGGCGGTGCGGGCGCGCCCGGCGCCACCGGGGCGACCGGGGCGACCGGGGTCGCGGGGACGGCCACCTGGCCCTCCCGGGCAGCCCCGGGCGCGGGGTGCTGGCCGTTGCCGTGCCCGGCGCCGTTGCCCGCACCGGGGGCCCCGTTCCCGCCGTTGGTAGCTGCGGGGCTGATGGCCGCCTCGCTGAAGTGGGGCACCGACTTGGCCCCCTCGCCGTGGACCGGCGACCCGTGCGCCTCGTCGACCAGGCGGGCCACCTGGGCGCCGTCGATGATCTCGTTGTCGAGCAGGGCGCGGGCGATGGCGTTGAGGCCACCCCGGTGCTTGCTCAGCACCTCCATGGCCCGCGACTCCTGGGCGCGCAGGATGCGCTCGACCTCGTCGTCGATGATCTTGGACGTCTCCTCGGAGTAGTCACGCGTGTGCATGAGGTCCTCGCCCAGGAAGACCTGGCCCTGCGAACCCCAGGCCATGGGGCCGATGGCGTCGCTCATGCCCCACTCGCGCACCATCTTGCGAGCCAGCTCGGTGTTGCCCACCAGGTCGTTGGCCGCCCCGGTCGACAGGTCGCCGTACACGAGCAGCTCGGCGCAGCGGCCGCCCATGCGCACGCACAGCGAGTCCTCGATGTAGTGGCGGGGGTGGATGTGGCGCTCCTCCATGGGGAGCTGGTGGGTGACGCCCAGCGCCATCCCGGTGGGGAGGATGGTCACCTTGTGCACGGGGTCGGCGTGCTCGAGCACGTAGGCCAGCACGGCATGCCCGCCCTCGTGGTAGGCGATGCGCTCCTTCTCGGCCTCCGAGAGGACCATCGACTCGCGGCGCTGGCCCAGCAGCACGCGGTCGCGCGCCGTCTCGAAGTCGGCCATGGCGATGTCCAGGCTGCCCCGCCGCACAGCGTGCAGGGCGGCCTCGTTGACCAGGTTGGCCAGGTCGGCGCCGCTCATGCCCGGCGTGCCCCGGGCCACCACGCCCAGGTCGACGTCGGAGGCCATGCGCTTGCCCTTGCAGTGCACCTGCAGGATCGGCAGCCGCTCCTCGAGGTCGGGGAGCGGGACCACGATCTGGCGGTCGAAGCGGCCCGGGCGCAGGAGGGCCGGGTCGAGGATGTCGGGCCGGTTGGTCGCCGCGATCATCACCACGCCCTCGGCCGGGTCGAAGCCGTCCATCTCGGAGAGCATCTGGTTGAGTGTCTGCTCGCGCTCGTCGTGCCCGCCGCCCAGGCCGGCGCCGCGCTTGCGCCCGATGGAGTCGATCTCGTCGACGAACACGATGGCCGGGGCCTGTTTGCGCGCGGTCTGGAACAGGTCACGCACCCGGCTGGCGCCGACGCCCACGAACATCTCCATGAAGTCCGAGCCGCTCACCGACATGAACGGCACGCCGGCCTCGCCCGCCACGGCCCGGGCGATCAGCGTCTTGCCGGTGCCCGGCGGGCCTACGAGCAGGACGCCCTTGGGGATTTTGGCACCGATCTCCTTGAAACGCGCCGGGGTCTTGAGGAAGTCGACCACCTCGCTGATCTCCTGCTTGACGCCCGTGTAACCGGCCACGTCGTCGAAGGTGGTCGACGGGCGGTCGCTGCTGAAGGTCTTGGCCTTGGAGCGCCCGATCGACATGATGCCCGACATCTGCCCCCGGGTCTGGCGGCCGATGAAGTAGATGAAGGCCACGCCGATCCCGATGATGAAGATGTAGGGGAGCAGGGCGGCGAAGATGCTCGACGAGGGGGTGGGGAAGCTGACCGCCACCCCGTTGGAGCGCATGGCCGAGACGTCGTTGGGCAGGGACGGGCTCGGACCCTGGACCTGGTACTCGGTCCCGTTCTTCAGCGCGCCGGAGATGTCGCCGGTGGCGTTGGAGATCTTGGCCGTCGAAACCTGCTTCGACGTCACGTCCTTCATGAACTGGGTGTAGGTGATCGTCTTGGCGTTCGTGGTCTTGATCGTGCTCACGGCCAGCAAGATGGCCACGATGGCGATGGCCAGGACGCCCCACAGCCAGCGCCAGTTCTGGGGGGTCGCCCCCCCGGCTGGCGGGGTGCCGTCCCCACCCGTGGGCGCGCCCGGGCGGCCCGTGGGCTTGTCGGTACGCTGGGGACTCACGCTCGCCATGCTAGGCGCCGCCCCTGCACAACGGTGACCGCCCGCTTTCGCGCCGCTCGCGTGCGGCCGCCGTGGTTGGGCCGCCATCGTCGGGCCATGTGGTCCGAGGGCGACCTCTCCCTGCAGGTGGAGGGCACCGTGGGCGCCGGTAACGTCTGGGCGATGAGCGACACCGAGCCCGGCTGGGCGCATCCCGGCCCGTCGGGCCCGCCGCCCCGTCCCCCCGGGCCGGTGCCGGCGGGGTACGTGCCGCGTGAGTGGCTCCAACAGGCGCCACCACCTCCGGCGCAGGCACGGCGAGCGGGAGCGTGGGCCGGGGGTCCGGGTGTCGCCGCGCCGGGGCTGCCGCCCGTCGTTCCGGCGGAGCAGGCGCAGCTCCCCCCACCGAACGTCCCCTTCCTCGACACGCCCTGGGTCCCGCCGCAGACCAAGCGCCAGGGGTGGATGTGGCTGCTCTACGCGGTGATCGGCTTCGTGGTCGGGCAAATCGGAGCCGTGGTGTGCGCGGGGATCGCCGCCGCCGCCACCGGCCACACGTCGGACCTGCGCACGATCACGACCGAGGCCGTCCCGCCCGAGTGGTACGTGGTCTCGACCCTGCTCGGCCTGTGGGTCGGGTTCGTCGGCGGGCCGTGGCTGGCCAGTCGCACCCAGGGCACGCGCAACTTCGTGCGCGATCTGGGCCTGCGCTTCCGGCTGATCGACCTGGTGGGGATCGCCATCGGGGTGGGCGGGCAGCTCTTGGTGGCGGTGATGTACGCGCCGTTCCAGCGCCACATCCACAACTTCAACGGGCCCACGCACCGGCTGACCGGCGGGTCCCACGGCGCGGGGTTCTTCGTGATCGCCGTGGCCACCGTGGTGTTCGCCCCGGCCATGGAGGAGCTGTTCTTCCGGGGCCTCGTCCTCAAGGGCCTGGTGCGCGTCTGCACGCCGCTGGGGGCGGTGGGCCGTGGCCGCGCCGTCGCCGTCGTGGTGGCCGTGGTGCTCGACGGGCTCCTCTTCGGTCTGGCCCACGGGGAGTGGGTCCAGTTGGCGGGTCTGGCCTCCTTCGGCATCGTGCTGGCCGCCATCTCGTACCGGACCGGTCGCCAGGGCATGAACATGGTGGCGCACGCCTCGTTCAACCTCGTCGCCATCCTCGCGGTCGCCTTCTCCCCGAGCGGGCTCCTGCACTAGGGCCGTGGCGGGGCCACCTGGCCCGCCCCCTATGGTTGGGCCCCGTGAGCAGCCCTCCGAGCCGCCCGTCGAGCCGCATGGACCAGGTCTTCAAGGCCTACGACGTGCGCGGCACGGTGCCCGACCAGCTCGACGCGGAGATGTGCCGGGCCATCGGGCGCGGCCTTCGCCCGTTTCGCCGGCGTCCCCGAGATCATCGTCGCCCGCGACATGCGCGCCTCGGGCGTCGAGCTCTCGGCCGCCTTCTCCGACGGCGTGCGCGCCGAGGGGGCGACGGTCACCGACCTCGGCCTGGCCTCGACCGACTTCTTGTACTTCGCTCGGGGCATCTCGACGCGCCCGGCGCCATGTTCACGGCGTCGCACAACCCGGCCCAGTACAACGGCATGAAGCTGTGCCTCGCCGGGGCCCGGCCGGTGGGCAGCGACAGCGGCCTCGACGACATCCGCGGCCGAGGCCGAGGCGCTGCTGGGCCAGCCCCTGCCCCGGCGCAGACGGGGGACCGGCGCGAGCTCGACCTGCTCGAGGCGTGGGCCGACCACGTGGTCTCCTTCGTCGACGTCGCCTCGTTGCGCCCGCTCAGGGTGGTCGCCGACACCGCCAACGGGATGGGCGGCTTCGTCGTGCCGATCGTGTTCAAGCGCCTGCCCTTCGAGGTCGAGATCCTCTACCCCGAGCTCGACGGCACCTTCCCCAACCACCCGGCGGACCCGATCCAGCCCGAGAACCTGGTGGCGCTCAAGCAGGCCGTGCTCGACCAGGGGGCGGACATCGGCCTGGCCTTCGACGGGGACGCCGACCGCGTCTTCCTCGTCGACGAGCGGGCCGAGCCCGTGTCGGGCTCGCTCACCACGGCGCTCGTCGCCGCCTCCATGCTCACGAAGCACCCGGGCGAGACGATCCTCTACAACCTGATCTGCTCGCACGTCGTGCCCGAGACCGTCACCGAGCTCGGGCGGCATGCCGGTGCGTACCCGGGTCGGGCACTCCATCATCAAGAAGGTGATGGCCGAGACCGGCGCCGTCTTCGGCGGCGAGCACTCGGGCCACTACTACTACCGGGACAACTACCGGGCTGACTCGGGCATCATCACGGCGCTCCTCGTGCTCGAGCTGCTCTCGGCGAGCGAGCAGCCGCTCTCGGAGATGCTCCGCCCCTATCAGCGCTACGCCGACTCGGGGGAGATCAACACCGAGGTGGCCAGCCCGAAGGACACGGTGGCCGCGCTGGCCGACCACGAGCGGGCCGCCGGCGCCTCGGTGGACCTGCTCGACGGGCTCACGGTCGAGCACCTCGATTGGTGGTACAACGTGCGGCCGTCGAACACCGAACCGCTGCTCCGCCTCAACGTCGAGGCGCGGACGCCTGAGGAGTGCGCCGCCCACGTCGCTACGGTGCAGCAGCTGATCGCCGCCAACGCCGGCACGTCCGGCACGAGCTGAGGAGATGCCCATGAGTCTCGACCCGTTGCTGCTCGACGTCTTGGCCTGTCCGGTCGACAAGGGTCCGCTGCTGTGGTTCGCCGACGAGAACGTCCTCTACAACCCCCGGCTGCACAAGAGCTACGCCGTGGTCGACGACGTGCCGGTCCTGCTGGTCGACGAAGCCACCGACGTCGGTGACGCCGAGCACGAGCGCCTGATGGCGAAGGCCGAGCGGGACCAGGTGCGGTCAACCGGGCCCGCCCAGGGCTGAGCGGGGCGACCGGGTGAGCGGTCGCGACGTCCCGGACACCTTCGGGCTGGCCGAGGCGGCGACCACGTTCCCCGAGCGCCTGCCGGACCTGCTCGAGTCGGCGCAGCGTGCGGTTGCCGGCTTCCGTCCGACGGGCGTGCGCGCCGTCGCTGCTGTGCGGGGTGGGGACCGGCGGCTCGGCCGCGGACGTGGCGGCCGCCCTGTGCGTGCCCCACCTGCGCGTGCCCTTCTGGGTCGGTCACGGTGCGGAAGTCCCGGCCTTCGTCGGTCCCGACACGCTCGTGTTCGCCCTGTCGGCATCCGGGCGCAGTCCAGCGAGACGGTGGCCGCGGCCGAGGAGGCGGCCCGGCGCGGGGCCACCGTCCTCGCCGTCGGGGGGGACGCCTCGAGCGTGCTGGGCACGTGGGCCGCGGCGGCCGGTCTGCGTGTGGTGCCCGCGCGGCGAGACGGGCGCGCGCACCGTGACCGCCCTCGCCGCGACGGTGCTGCCCGTGCTGGTGGCGCTGGGCGCGGCCGGGTTGGTGCCCGAAGCGGCACCGCTGATCGACGCTGTGGCGGCCACCCTGGCGCCGGCGGCGCGACGCCTTCGTCGGCCCCGGCGGGCAGGCCGCGCCGGTGGCCCGGAGGATCGGGCGCACCATCCCGCTGGCCTACGGGGCCGAGGGGGTCGACGCCGTGGCCGCCCGCTGGTGGAAGGCGCGGGTGAACCTCAACGCCAAGGCGCCGGCGTTCGCCGGCACGGTGCCGGCGGCCACGTACGACGAGCTGGCCGGGTGGGGCCAGGGTGGCGACATCACCCGCCAGGTGGTGTCGCTGGTGCTGCTCCGACGCGAACGACGAGCCCGAGGCGCTGACTCGCCTCTTCGACGCCGTGGTGGACGAGTGCGACGAGGTGATGGCCGACGTGGTGGAGGTGCGCGCCGCCGGCGACGACCTCAGCCGCTTCTTCGAGCTCGCCCTCCTGGGCGAGCTGGTCTCATTGGACCTGGCCGGCCGCGAGGGTGTCGACCCCGGCCCGGTGCCCGGCATCGACGAAGCTCATCAGGCCGGCGCGGCCAACCTCAGCTGAGCCGCTCGACGATCATGGCCATGCCCTGGCCGCCGCCGACACACATCGACTCGAGCCCGAACGTCTTGCCGGTGTCCTCGAGCCCGTTGAGCAGCGTGGTCATGATGCGCGCGCCGGTCTGGCCGAACGGGTGGCCGAGCGCGATGGCGCCGCCGTTGACGTTCAGCTTGTCCCAGCTGATGCCGAGGTGCTTGGCCGACGGGATCACCTGCGCCGCGAAGGCCTCGTTGATCTCCACCAGGTCGATGTCGTCGATGGTCATGTCGGCCCGCCGCAACGCCTGTCGACACGCCTCCACGGGACCGAGCCCCATGATCTCGGGGTTGAGGCCGGTCACCCCGCTCGACACCACCCGCGCCAGCGGGGTGATACCGAGCTCCTTGGCCTTCGTGTCGCTCATCACGACCACCGCCGCCGCGCCGTCGTTGAGCGGGCAGGCGTTGCCGGCGGTCACCGTGCCGCCCTCGCGGAACACCGGCTTGAGCCCGGACAGTCCCTCGAGCGTCGTCCCGGGCCGGGGGCCGTCGTCCTTGGTCACGACCGAGCCGTCGGGCAGGGTGACGGGGATGATCTCCCGCTCGAAGAACCCGTTCTCCTGGGCAGCCACGGCCCGGGTCTGGGACAGCAGCGCGAACTCGTCCATCTCCTCACGGCTGACCTTCTCGTACTCGGCCACGTTCTCCGCCGTCTGTCCCATGGCGATGTAGATGTCGGGGAGCCCGGCCGGCGGGGACCACGGCTCGGTGACGGCCGGCCCGCGCGCCGCCGTGCGCTCCTCGGCCCCCGCGAAGAGGGGGTTGTGCGGGCCGATGTCGGACGCTCCGTGGATGAAGCGGCTCACCGTCTCGACGCCGGCGGCCACGAAGACGTCGCCCTCGCCCGAGCGGATGGCGTGGGTCGCCATGCGGATGGCCTGGAGCGAGGACGAGCAGTAGCGGTTGATCGTCACGCCGGGCACGTCCTCGAGGCCGGCCAGGAGCGCCGCCACGCGGGCCATGTTGTAGCCCGCCTCACCCGCCGGCTGGGCACAGCCGAGGATGAGGTCCTCGACCTGTCCCGGGTCGAGCGCCGGGACCTTCTCGAGCACCGAGCGCACGGCGAGGGCCGCCAGGTCGTCGGGACGGCAGTCGACGAGAGAGCCCTTGTTGGCCCGCCCGATGGGCGTGCGGCCGGTGGCGACGATGACGGCTTCAGGCATGGGTGCGGCTCCTTGTCCTCGATCTGCTCGGTCCGGCCCTGCGCGGTCGCACCGGCCCCTGGGGCGGACTGCAGGTTACTTGCCGGTAGCCGGGTCGCCCCCCGGGGCCAGGTGGCCGCGCCGCAGGAGCGGACTGTAACGTGTTCCAGTTCGGCGGGCCCCGGTGGAGGCCGCCATCCGGGAGGGACGCGAGCGCGATGGAGATTGCCTACACCGAGGAGCAGCTGGCCCTGAAGCAGGAGCTGCGGTCCTACTACCAGAACCTGCTCACGCCCGAAGTCGACCGGGGCCTCTCGACCGCGGGCGGCATCGGGCCGGTGGTGCGCCAGGTGGTCAAGCAGATGGGCAGCGACGGCTGGCTGGGCATCGGCTGGCCCAAGGAGTGGGGAGGCCAGGGACGCTCCGCCATCGAGCAGTTCATCTTCTTCGACGAGTCGATGCGCAGCGGCGCCCCGGTGCCCATGCTGACGATCAACACCGTCGGTCCGACGATCATGAATTTCGGCACGCAGGAGCAGAAGGAGTTCTTCCTGCCCCAGATCCTCGCCGGCGAGATCCACTTCTGCATCGGTTACACCGAGCCCAACGCCGGCACCGACCTGGCCTCGCTCACCACCCGCGCCGTCCGCGACGGCGACGAGTACGTCATCAACGGGGCCAAGGTGTTCACCAGCTTGGCCGGCGACGCCGACTACATCTGGCTGGCCACCCGCACCGATCCCAACGTGCCCAAGCACAAGGGGATCTCCATGTTCGTGATCCCGATGAGCACACCCGGGATCCGCGTCGTGCCCATGAAGCTGCTGGGCGACCACAACATCAACTACACGTTCTACGAAGACGTGCGCGTGCCGGCCTCGTGCCTGGTCGGCGGAGAGAACCAGGGCTGGAACCTCATCACCAACCAGCTCAACCACGAGCGGGTCACGCTGTGCTCACCCGGGATCATCGAGCGCGTGCTCACCGACGTGCGGGCATGGGCGCAGGCCACCAAGTTGCCCGACGGGCGGCGGGTGGCCGACCAGGAGTGGGTCCAGGAGCATCTGGCCCGGGTGCACGCCGAGCTCGAGTTCCTGCGTCTCATCAACTGGAAGGTGGCATGGCAGTCCACGCAGGGCCACCTCGACGTGGCCGACGCGTCGAGCATCAAGGTCTTCGGCACCGAGTTCTACCTGCGGGCGTTCCGCTTGCTCATGGAGATCATCGGGCAGGCTGGTTACCTGACCCGCGGCTCCCCGGCGGCGGTCATCGCCGGGCGCCTCGAGATGTATGCCCGCTCCATGATCATCTTGACCTTCGGCGGCGGCACCAACGAGATCCAGCGCGACCTCATCGCCATCTTCGGCCTCGGCATGCCGCGGTCGCTGCGCTGAGAGCCAGGCCGAACGAGGACGAGGAGGGACAGAGACCCATGGACTTCACCTACACCGAGGAGCAGGAGGCAGTCCGCCAGCTGGCGGGCCAGATCTTCTCCGAGCGATCGACCCACGACCGCCAGAAGCAGCTCGAGTCCGAGGCGGACGAAGCCGGGCCCTTCGACCGGGACCTTTGGCGCGAGCTGGCCGGTGCCGGTCTGCTCGGTATCCACCTGGGGGAGGACGTCGGTGGGGCGGGGCTCGACTTCGTGGCTGCCTGCCTGGTGGTCGAGGCCGCTGGTCGCACCGCGGCCTACGTCCCGGTGGTCGAGACGATGGTCTACGGGGCGCTCCCCGTGGAGCGGTTCGGTACCGCGGCGCAGCGCTCGACCTGGCTCCCCGGCGTGGTCGCTGGGGAGACCGTCCTCAGTGCCGGCCTGGCCGAGCTGGTCGGTGAAGTGATCGTCGCGGGAGGAACCGAGCCGGCGACGACCGCGACCGCGCAACCCGACGGGTCGTGGGTGCTCAACGGCACGAAGGCCTGCGTACCGGGCGGGCTCCTGGCCGACGCCGTCCTGGTGCCTGCCACCTGCCAGGCGGCCGACGGCGAGGCGACAGGCGTGGCCGTCTTCATCGTCGACGCCACGGCGCCGGGCGTGACGCGCACCGCCCAGACGACGACCACCGGACGCGACGAGGCCATCCTGGCGCTCGAGGGCGTGGCGGTCGCCGCCGACCGCCTCGTGGGCGAGGGAATCGCGGACGGCGCGGCCGTGGTGGCCGACGTCTCCGACCACGCCACCGCCGCATTGTGTGTGGAGGAAGCGGGCGTTTGCGCCGCCGCTCTGGAGCTCACCGCCGAGTACACCAAGACGCGCGTCCAGTTCGAGAAGCCCATCGCCACCTTCCAAGCCGTGGGCCAGCGAGCCGCTGACGCCTACGTCGACACCGAGGCCATCCGGCTGACCGCCTGGCAGGCCGCCTCCCGCCTGGCCGCCGGGCTGCCGGCGACGGCCGAGGTGGCGGTGGCCAAGTACTGGGCCGCCGAGGGCGGCCAACGCGTCGTTCACGCCGCCTCGCACCTCCACGGCGGTGTCGGCGTCGACCGCGACTACCCGCTGCACCGCTTCTTCCTGCTCACCCGCCAGATCGAGCTGACCCTGGGCAGCGCCAACGAGAGCCTGCGCCGCCTGGGACGCATCCTGGCGGACGAGCCCGTCTGAGCGTCGGCGTCGTCGGCCGTCGGCGGCAGTGGTCGTGGTGGCGCGGCCGCGCAGGGAGAGGCATTCGAATCGCGAACCATAAACCGATGCGTTTATGGTTCGCGAGGAAAGGGGTCCCTGTCTAGGTGGTTGCCTTTCCCGGGTCAGTCGCCACTTTCCCGGCGGCCGCCGATGGTTACGCGCAGGGAGGAGGAGCAGGGCCTTCCACACTGGCCAGGCCCAGGCCGTAGCCGGCGAGGAAGGTGCCCGCCTCGGCATGACGGGGGTAGCCGTCGGCCAACCGGTGAAAGGCGCGGGAGTGATCCGGGTGCGTGAGATGCGCCACTTCGTGCACCAGCACCGAGTCGAGCACCCACCCCGGGACCGAGCGCAGGCGGTGCGAGATGCGGATCTGGCCGGAGTCGTGCGAGCACGATCCCCAGCGTGCTGTCATGTTGGTGACCCAGCGCACCGACGAGGGCCGCGCGCCGACGAGGTAGCGATCACTGAGGGCGACGGAGCGGGCCAGGAGCTCGTCGTCGCTCAGTCCGGCGTGTGGGCGGTGACGCGTGAGGAGGCGGTCGACGAGCCAGTCGATCGTCTTCTGCCGGTTGGCCGGGTCGAGGTGCGCCGGAAGCGACACGACGATGCGGTTGCCGACCCAGCGCGCCTCGGACGTCTTCTTGCGACGCCTGCTGACGCGGACCTCGACCTCCGGCGCCGGAACGGGATCCGGCGCCGGCGCCGTGTCCGTGTCCGAGTCGCGCGCCTCGCCTGGCCTCATTCCTGACCTCTCGTTGCGCCCGCCGGTCGTCGCTCGTCTCGTCGGGCGCCGGCAGGATCCGGAGCACCGGCTCGCGCTCGGAGATCTCGGAGACGTCGAAGAGGGTCATCCCGGCATTGTGACCGACGGGTGTGGCTGGTGAGGGGACTGCTGGGGGAAATCCCCGTTTGACCGGGTGCGGTGCCTTACCATCGACCTGCCCGCCTCAAGGGGACGCGGGCAGAAGTGGAGGCTCGCCATGTCCACGCTCCTTGCGTCTTCCGCCGGGGTCTTCATCTACATCCTGTTCGTGGTGGCGATCGCCGTCATCGAGATCGCCGGGATGTGGATGGTGTTCGTCAAGGGCGGCCGACCCGGATGGGCGGCCATCATCCCCTTCTACAACTACTACACGTTGTTGAAGGTGGTCGGGCGGCCGGGCTGGTGGCTGATCCTGTACTTCATCCCGATCGTCAACTTCGTCGTTTGGATCATCGTGTCGATCGACCTGGCCAAGTCCTTCGCCCAGAGCACCGGCTTCGCGGTGGGGATCATCTTCCTGCCGTTCATCTTCCTCCCCATTCTGGGGTTCGGTTCGGCACCGTACGCCGGGCCGGCTGCTGCCGGTCCTCGCGCCGTCTAGTCGCGGGCCCCAGGGGCCAAGGGCGGCCAGGCCGGCCGGAACCGACGAGTCGGGCTCAGCCGAGCACGAGCTCGGCCAGGATGCGCATGGTGGTGACGTCGCCGTTCACGAGGAGCGTGGTGGCACGCGACTCTCGCCACGCTTCCAAGTCGTCGCGGATCTTCTCGACCGGGCCGACCAACGCGATGTCCTCGACCATGGACGTCGGTACCGCCGCCGCGGCATCGTCCTTGCGCCCGTCGAGGTACGCGTCCTGGATCTTGTGCGCCGCCTCCTCGTACCCCATGCGGGCGAACACGTCGAAGTGGAAGTTCATGTCCTTGGCCCCCATGCCGCCCACGTAGAGCGCCAGCATGGGCCGGAAGGCGTCGGCCGCCGCGTCCACGTCGTCACTGAGCACGGTGGGGGCGAACGCCAGCACCTCGAAGTCCTCGGCGCTGCGCCGCGCCCCGGGACGGGCGAACCCCTCGTCGAGCGACGCCTCGAAGGACGACATCGCGCGCGGCGAGAAGAAGATCGGGAACCATCCGTCGGCGATCTCCGCCGCCAGGGCGATGTTCTTCGGGCCCTCGGCGCCCAGGATGATCGGGATCTGTGCGCGCAGCGGGTGGACGATGGGCTTGAGCGCCTTCCCGAGACCGGTCCCGCCCGGGTAGGGGAGCGGGTAGTGCGGCCCGTCGCTGGTCACCGGCTCCGCCCGGGCCAGCACTTGGCGCACGATGCCGACGTACTCACGGGTCCGCGCCAGCGGCTTGGGGAAGGGCTGGCCGTACCATCCCTCGACGACCTGCGGTCCTGACACGCCGAGGCCGAGGACGAAGCGCCCACCGGAGAGGTGGTCCATCGTCAACGCAGCCATGGCCATCGCGGTGGGCGTGCGCGCCGACAGCTGGCAGAGCGAGGTGCCGAGCCGCACCCGCTCCGTGCGCGAGCCCCACCAGGCGAGGGGTGTCAGGGCGTCGGAGCCGTAGGACTCGGCCGTCCAGACCGAGTCGAAGCCGAGGCGCTCGGCCTCGGCCACGAGCTCCGGCGCGTTGGGAGGGGGCCCCGCCCCCCAGTAGCCCAATTGCAGCCCGATCTTCATGTCCTGCACGCCCCGCTCCTCTCGTTTCACGACCGTGGTCCGTCTCTGCCGGTCACTCGTGGCTCTTGACCGCTCACACCTTGTGCACGAATTCGTCGGCGAACCACCGCACGAGCTCGAGTCGCTTGGCCAACGCTTCGCCTTCGGGGGTCCCGGGAGCCACGTTCACGAACATCCACGGTGCGCAGATGAAGTCCGTCACGCCCGCGTCGGCGAAACGGTGGTAGAGCTCCACGCTCGGTCGCTCCTTGAGCGACAGGTAGACGGTAAAGCCTTCCTCGTCGCCGCGCCCCGCCTTCTCGAGGGCCACGCGCAACTCGGCCAGGTGCGTCCACGCCTCCTCCTCGGTGTAGGCGCCCGCCGCGACCCAGCCGTCGCAGAGCGCGGCGGTGCGGCGCAGGGCGGCAGGCGAGTGGCCGCCGCCGATGATGGGCACCGGCTCCGAGGGGTGTGGCTCGACCTGGCACTCGGGCACGTCGTAGTAGGTGCCGTGGAACTCCACCCAGCCGCCCTGCCACAGAGTGCGCAGGGCGACGATCATCTCGTCGAGACGCTTGCCGCGGGTGGCGAATTCCTGTCCGGTCTGGTCGAACTCCTCCTTGCACCAGCCGACGCCGACGCCGAGTCGCAGGCGGTTGCCCGACAGCACGGCCGTGGTGCCCACGGTCTTGGCCACCGTCATCAGGTCCCGCACCGGCGCGATGTAGACGCCCGTCGTGAAGAGCAGGTCCTGCGTGGCGCCCGCGAGCGCGGAGACGGTGCACATGGGGTCGGGCCAGGACGTTTCGGAACCCCAGCTCGGCGCACCGTCCTCGCGGAGCGAGTAGGTGTAGCGCGACGCGAGGTGGCGGGGGTTGAACAGGTGGTCCGAGACGTACATGCCGGCGTAGCCGAGCTCGTCGCAGGCGCGGGCGAGCGGGAGCACCTGGCTCGTCGGCAGGAAGGCGACGGACTGGTGGAAGCGGATCGTTCGGTCGGGCACGGGTGTGGCCTCAGTGCGCCCGGGCAGGCAGCGGCGTCCCCCCGACCGGAGCGGACGGTGTGAAGGCCACCGGCAAGTGCTTGGTCCCGTTGATGAAGTTGGACTGCAGCCGCTGGACCTCGCCGTCGAGCCGGATGTCGGGGAGGCGCTCGAGCACGCGGTCGAACATGACCATGATCTCCATCCGGGCCAGGTTGGCCCCGAGGCAGAAGTGCGGCCCACCCCCGCCGAACGCGATGTGGTTGTTGGGCGACCGCTTCACGTCGAAGGCGTCGGGGCTCTCGAAGGCGAGCTCGTCACGGTTGGCCGAAGTGTGCCAGAACACGATCTTGTCGCCTTCCAGGATCTGCTGGCCCCGCAGCTCCATGTCAGTCGTTGCGGTGCGGCGGAAGTGCATGACCGGGGTGACGTAGCGCAGCATCTCCTCGACGGCCGAGGACAGGAGCGACCGGTCCTGACGGAGCAGCTCCCACTGGTCGGGGTGCGCGAAGAACGCGGCCATGGCACCCGACATGAGGTTCCGGGTCGTCTCGTTGCCGGCGACGATGAGAAGGAGGAAGAAGAGGTCGAGCTCCAGTTCGTTGAGCTTCTCGCCCTCGACCTCGGCATCGAGGAGCACCGAGACCAAGTCCTGGCGCGGCGCCAGTCGGCGTTGCGCGGCCATCTCCTCGGCGTACGCGTAGACCTGCATGGCGGCCTCGCCCGGGTCTGTGTCGGGGATCTGGTACTCGGGGTCGTCGGCGCCGATCATGCGGTTGGACCAGTCGAACACCATGCGCCGGTCCTCCTGGGGCACGCCGAGCAGCTCGGCGATGACCAGCAGGGGAAGTTCGGCCGCTATCTCCTCGACGAAGTCGGCCGTGCCTCGCTCGCAGACGGCGTCGATGATGCCGTCCGCGTACCCGACGATCTGCTGCTCGAGGTCGCGCACCATGCGTGGAGTGAAGCCCTTGTTGACCAGCCGGCGGTACCGCGTGTGCATGGTCGGGTCCATGTTGACCATCATCAGTTGCTGCTGCGCCAGCTGGTCGTCGGCCATCTCGGTGAAGAGCGAGGTGCGCCGGGCCGACGAGAACTGCTCCCATTCGCGGTTGACCTGGACGCAATCGTCGTAGCGGGTGACGGCCCAGAAGCCGCCGCGCGGGGCGGCCTCCTCCGGATGCCAGTACACGGGCGCCTCCCGGCGCAGCTCGGCGAACCAGTCGTGGGGCACCCCCGCCACGAAGTTCCGCCCGTCGACGAGGTCGATCTCCTCGAGGCTCAACGGACCCCCCTTTCAGTCGCGCCCGCCGGCGACCACACGGGTGCAGGCGTTTCGCGACCGTTTCTAGAACGTGTGTCAGTGGATCATAGGCTTTCGTGCCGTGACCTACTGCCTGGCCCTCCGGCTCCACGAGGGGATGGTCTTCCTGGCCGACACCCGCACCAACGCCGGCGTCGACAACGTGGGCGTCTACCGCAAGATGCACGTGCTCCAGCCTGCCCCTGACCGGCTGTTCGTGCTCGAGTCGGCCGGCAACCTGGCGACGACCCAGGAGGTCCTCGACCGCATCGCCCGCGACCTGTCCCGGGGTGAGACCACCGAGAGCCTGGCCACCGTGAGCCACCTCTTCGAGGCGGCCCTCTACATCGGGCGCCTCGGCCGCGAGGTCGCCGCATCGCACCAGGAGGCACTCCGCCAGGCAGGGGCGGACGGCACTGCCACCTTCATCCTCGGGGGCCACGTGGGGACCGAGCACCCCGACATCCTCCTCGTGTACCCCGAGGGCAATTACATCCGGGCTTCGGACGACCGCCCGTTCCTCCAGATCGGCGAGAGCAAGTACGGGAAGTTCATGCTGGAGCTCGCAGTGGAGGCGCACGTCGACCTGGTCACCGCCGCCAAGATCGCCCTGGGCTCGATGCTCAGCACCGCGCGCGCGAACCTCTCGGTGGGACCGCCGTTCGACGTGGCGATCTACTTCAACGACACCCGCTCACTCACCCAGTTCCGCATCGAGAGCGATTCCCCTCTGCTCGAGAAGTTACGGGACGTGTGGGAGCGCAACCTCCTCCGGGGCATCGCAGAGCTGCCCGCGATCACCGAGGACGACGTGACGATGGTGGACGGCACCGTGCGCGAGGGAGCCCCGGCCACGGACCGAGCGCGCGAGGACGGCACGTAGGCCGCTCGGAGATCGAGGCCGGCCAAAACGAGAACGTGTTACAGTTTTTGGCCGAGCGCGGCCTTGACCTGGCAGGGACCGCGGCGACCACGCGAGGCTGCCCCACGATGTTCCTCGAAGAGAGCCACGAACAGCAGCAACTGCGGGCCGAGCTGCGCACGTACTACGACGGGCTCCTCACCGACGAGGTGCGGGCCGGGCTGGCCGAGGGCGGCGAGGGCGGAGAGGCCTGGCGCGAGGTGGTGCGCCAGATCGGCAAGGACGGATGGCTCGGCATCGGCTGGCCCAGCGAATTCGGCGGGCAGGGACGCCCGGCCACCGACCAGTTCATCTTCTTCGACGAGACGCGCCGCGCCGGCGCGCCGTTCCCTTTCGTCACCATCAATACGGTGGGGCCGACCGTCATGCGCTTCGGCACCGACGAGCAGAAGTCCTTCTTCCTGCCCAAGATCCTCTCGGGCGAGCTGAACTTCGCCATCGGCTACACCGAGCCGGAGGCCGGGACGGACCTCGCCTCGCTGCGCACCCGGGCAGTGCGCGACGGCGACGAGTACGTCATCAACGGGGCCAAGGTCTTCACCAGCGGAGCGGACCAGGCCGACTACGTCTGGTTGGCCACGCGCACCGATCCCGACGTGCCCAAACACAAGGGCATCTCGATCATCTGCGTGCCCACCACGTCACCCGGTTTCGAATGGTCGATCATCCACACCGTGGGTGGGCTCACGACCACGCAGACCTTCTACGACAACGTGCGCGTGCCCGTGGCCAACCGGGTGGGGGAGGAGAACGAGGGCTGGCGCATGATCACGACACAGCTCAATCACGAGCGTGTCGGGCTGGCCGCCTGGAGCGGGCTGGCCATCACGCTCTACCAGGACGTGGTGGCCTGGGCCGCCGGTCAAGAGACCGACGGCGGGGACACCTTGCTCGACGAGGGCTGGGTGCAGATGGACTTGGCCCGGTGCCACGCCGAGCTCGAGGCCATGTGGCTGCTGAATTGGCGCATGGCGGTGCACGTGGCCGACGGAGAGCTGACCGGGGCGGAGTCTTCGTCCATCAAGGTGTTCGGGACCGAGCGGATCGTGGAGGTGACGCGATTGCTCCTCGGGGTCATCGGCGCCGCCGGCTACCTCGTCCCGGGCTCGCCGGGCTCGGTGCTGCGCGGCCGGCTCGAGGCCACCGGGCGCCAGGCGCAGATCAACACCTTCGGCGGCGGGGTCAACGAGGTGCAGCGCGAGATCGTGGCCACGGCGGGCCTCGGCATGACGAGGGGGTCGCGGTGAGCGCGGCGGCCCCGACGACCGGAGGGTCGCGCCTGGAGGAGCTGGAGGGATACCCGGACCACGGCGAAGCCCTGGCCGAGCTGGCCGGCCTGGAGGCCGGCCCGCCGAGCCTCTCCTTCGACGCCGTGAACGTGCCCATGATCCGCCACTGGGTGGAGGCCATGGGCGACGAGAACCCCGTGTACGCCTCCGACGAGGAGGCGCGCCAGGCGGGCTACGGCTCCCGCATCGCCCCACCCACGATGCTGCAGGCGTGGATCATGCGCGGCCTGCGCGCCTCGCAGGCCGTCGAGGCGGTGCGTGCAGCGGGTGCCGACGCTGCGGACGGAGGGCAGGGGGACGGGCCGAACGAGGTGATGATGCGGCTGCTCGACGAGGAGGGCCTCACGTCGGTGGTGGCCACCAACTGCGAGCAGCGCTACGACCGTCCCCTCGTCGTGGGCGACCGCGTGCTGGCGCGCTCGGTGATCGAGTCGATCTCCGAGCCCAAGCGCACCGGGCTCGGCACCGGCCGCTTCGTCACCACGCGCCTGGACTTCGTCGCCCTGCGCGACGCCGAGGTCCGCGCCGGCGACCCCGCTTCGTTCGGGCCCGCGGAGCTGCGGTCGCTCTTCGACGCCGGTGAGCCGGTCGCCACCATGCGCTTCCGCATCCTCAAGTACCTGCCGCCGCAACGCCCCGCACGGAAGCCGCCACGCCCGCGCCCGGCCATCACCCAGGACAATGCCTTCTGGTTCGAGGCGGCCCGGGCCCACGAACTGCGCATCCAGCGCTGCACGGCGTGCGGCACGCTGCGCCACCCGCCGCTGCCCGCGTGCGGCGCCTGCGGATCGCTCGACTGGGACACCGTGGTCTCGAGCGGCAGGGGAATCGTGTACTCCTACGTCGTCGTGCACTACCCGCAGGTGCCGTCGTTCGAGTACCCCCTGCCCATTGGGCTCGTGGAGCTCGAGGAGGGGACGCGGGTGGTGGCCAACTTGGGCATCGACCCCGCCGACGTCACGGTGGGCATGCCGGTCCGGGCCGAATTCGTGGACGAAGACGACGAGCTGTCGCTGCCGCTGTTCGTCGAGGCGGGCGTCGCGCCCGGCGGGAACGGCGGAGGGGACTGATGGACTTCAGCTTGACCGAGGAGCAGCAGGCCGTCTCCGAAGCGGCCACCGGCCTCTTCTCGGGCCTGGTCGACGCCGACCGCGTGGCCGCCGTCGAGGCGACCGAGGAGCGGGTGGACCGCGAGCTGTGGCGGGCACTGGCCGAGGCGGACCTCCTGGGGCTGGGCGTCCCCGAAGAGCACGGGGGTGCCGGCTACGGCCTGACGGAGCTGTGCCTGCTCCTCGAGGCCCAGGGCAACGCGGTGGCCCCGGTGCCGCTGTGGTCCACCGTGGTCCTGGGCGCGCTTCCCGTCGCGCACTTCGGCTCGGAAGACCAGCGCGCCCGTTGGTTGCCTGGTGTCGTGGCCGGGGACGTCGTCCTCACGGCCGCCCTGGCCTCGAGCGCCATGAGCCCGGCGGGGTCACCGGCGGTCCGTGCCGTACCCGAGGGCGACGGCTGGCGCCTCGAGGGCTCTGAGCTCGCCGTGCCCCAGGCCCACGTGGCCGACGCCGTCGTGGTCCCGGCCCGCACGCTCGACGGCGGCGTGCTGCTGGCGCTCGTCGACCCGCGAGGCCCCGGGGTGTCGCTCGAACGGGCGGTGACCACCAACCGGGAGATCCACCCACACCTGCATCTCGACGGTCTGCCGATCGGCGCGGGCGATGTCCTGGTGGAGCCGGCCGCCGGCCGGGCCGCGCTCGACTTCGTGCTGGTGGCCGGCACCATCGCGCTGTGCGCCCTGCAGACCGGCGTGTGCGAGACGGCGCTGCGCACCACCGCGGCCTACCTGAACACTCGGCACCAGTTCGGCCGGCCGTTGAGCACGTTCCAGGGCACCATGCTCCGCGCGGCCGATGCCGCCATCGACATCGAGGCCATGCGGGTCACGTGGCAGAACGCCGCCTGGCGGTTCGACACCGGCCGCGACGCGGCCCAACCAGCGCGGGTGGCCAAGTGGCAGGCTTCGCAGCGAGGACAGCAGGTCGTGCACGCCACCCAGCACCTCCACGGGGGCATGGGCGCCGATGTCTCCTACCCCATCCACCGCTACTTCCTGTGGGGCAAGCAGATCGAGCTCCTCCTCGGCGGGCCCAGCCTCCAGCTGGCCCGCCTGGGGGCCGAGATCGCCGAGCGGGCACTCGAGGAGGCGGAGGCCGGCGCGGCCGGCATGCGCCGTTCGGACTCGTGAACGCGGCGGCGGAGACGAAGGGATCGCCGGGGCCGATGTTCGAGGCCGTGGCCGTCGGCGACGAGCTGCCGGAGCTGGTGCTGCCGGTCACCCGAACCCTGATCGTGGCCGGCGCCATCGCCAGCCGCGACTACCAGGACGTGCACCACGACGCCGTGCTGGCCAAGGAGCGCGGCTCGGAGGACATCTTCATGAACATCCTCACCACCAACGGGCTCGTCGGCCGCTACGTCACCGACTGGTCCGGCCCGCGCAGCCGAATCGCCGAGGTGAACATCCGTCTGGGTGCCCCCAACTACCCCGACGACACCATGACGCTCACCGGCTCGGTCACCGAGAAGGGCTCGTTGGCGCAGGACGGGGCGACCGGCACGGTGACCGTGGCCGTGCGCGGGGCGAACGGGTTGGGCGACCACGTCACCGGCACGGTGCTGGTCGAGCTCCCGGCCGGCGGGGGTGCGCGGTGACCGCGCATGCCTTCGCCGGCAGGACGGCGATCGCCGGCATCGGGGCGACGGAGTTCTCCAAGGAGTCGGGGCGCTCGGAGCTACGCCTGGCCGTCGAGGCGGTGGCGACGGCGCTCGAGGACGCCGGCATCGCGCCGTCCGAGGTCCAGGGCATGGTGACGTTCAGCTCGGACACCAATCCCGACGTCGACATCGCGCGCAGCCTCGGCATCGGCGAACTCACCTTCTTCAGCCGCATCCACTACGGCGGCGGGGCGGCGTGCGCCACCATCCAGCAGGCGGCGCTCGCCGTCTCGTCGGGCGTGGCCGACGTCGTGGTGGCCTACCGCGCCTTCAACGAGCGCTCGGGCAACCGCTTCGGCTCGGGCGTGCAAGGGCGGGCGCCGATCCCCACCGCCGAGAACGCCCACCTGGCCTCCTACCTGCCCGTCGGGCTGCTCACCCCGGCCTCGTGGGTGGCGATGGCGGCCATGCGCTACATGGCGATCACCGGCGCCACCAGCGAGGACTTCGGCCGGGTGGCGGTGGCCGACCGCATGCATGCGGCGACCAACCCGCGGGCCTGGTTCTACGGGCAGCCGATCACCCTCGAGGATCACCAGGCCAGCCGCTGGATCGTCGAGCCCCTGCACCTGCTCGACTGCTGCCAGGAGACCGACGGGGGACAGGCGCTCGTGGTCACCTCGCTCGAGCGGGCCCGGGACCTGCGGTCCGCGCCGGTGGTCATCCGGGCTGCCGCCCAGGGCTCGGGCGCCGGCCAGGACATGATGACGAGCTACTACCGCGACGACCTGTGCGGGCTACCCGAGATGGGCGTGGTGGCCCGCCAGCTGTGGGAGACCTCGGGGCTGGGGCCCGACGACATGCAGGCGGCCATCCTCTACGACCACTTCACGCCCTACGTGCTCTACCAGTTGGAGGAGCTCGGGTTCTGTGCCAAGGGCGAGGCCAAGGACTTCGTCGCGCGACGGCCGGCTGGAGCTCGGCGGGTCGCTGCCCACCAACACGCACGGTGGCCAGCTCGGCGAGGCGTACCTGCACGGCATGAACGGCATCGCCGAGGGGGTCCGCCTGGTCCGCGGCACCTCGGTGAACCAGGTACCCGACGTCGAGCACGTGGTGGTCACCGCCGGGACCGGGGTCCCCACCTCGGGACTCGTGCTCGGCGCCGACCGCTGACCCGGCGCGGTCGCCCTCGTTCGGGTGGGCCGACGGCGTGCACGGCGGGCCACCTGCACTAGCTTGAGTCGGCATGGCAACTGACAAGCCGATGCAGCTCGGCATGGTCGGACTGGGTCGCATGGGGGCGAACCTCGTGCGCCGTCTGATGCGCGACGGGCACCGCTGCGTCGTGTACGACGTGAACGCCGAGGTCGTCCAGCAGCTCGCCGACGAGGGGGCCACCGGCGCCTCCTCCCTGGCGGACTTCGTGGCCGAGCTCGAGCAGCCCCGTGCCGTGTGGCTCATGTTGCCGGCGGCGATCGTGCAACCGACGCTCGACGAGCTGGTGCCGCTCCTCGCCCCCGACGACGCCGTCATCGACGGTGGCAACTCCTACTACCGCGACGACATCGCCCGGGCCAAGCAGCTGGCCCCGTCGAAGATCCACTACCTCGACTGCGGGACGAGCGGCGGCGTTTGGGGCCTCGAGCGCGGCTACTGCCTCATGATCGGCGGCGAAGAGGTCGCCGTCCGGCGCCTCGACCCGATCTTCAAGACCATCGCGCCCGGTGCCGGCTCCGCCGAGCCCACGTCGGGGCGCACCCGCGCGGACGGGACGGCACCCGACGGCTACCTGCACTGCGGGCCGAACGGGGCCGGGCACTTCGTCAAGATGGTCCACAACGGCGTCGAGTACGGGATGATGGCCGCCATCGGCGAGGGGCTGAGCATCATCAAGCACGCCAACGTGGGCGAGGGCACACAGGAGGTGGACGCCGAGACCACGCCGCTACGCGACCCCGAGGCGTACCGGTACGACATCGACGTGGGCGAGGTGGCCGAGCTCTGGCGGCGCGGCTCGGTCGTGGGCTCGTGGCTCGTCGACCTGATCGCCGACGCCTTCGCCCGCTCACCGGACCTCGACGACTTCGCCGGGCGGGTGTCCGACTCGGGCGAGGGGCGTTGGACCGTGCTGGCCGCGGTCGACGAGGGGGTGCCTGCGCCGGTCATCACGGCCTCGCTCTACCAGCGCTTCGAGTCGCGTGGGCTGGGGGAGTTCACGGCCAAGGTTCTCTCGGCCATGCGCAGCGAATTCGGCGGGCACGCCGAGAAGCCCGTCTAGCGCGAGCGGGGCGCCGCCGTGCACCACGAGCTCGAGGTGCTGGCCGACCCGGCGACCGTCGCCCGGGCCGCCGCCGCGTTCGTGGCCGGGGCCGCCCGCCGGGCCGCGGACGAACGAGGGCGCTTCACCTGTGCCGTCAGCGGGGGACGTACGCCGTGGGCCATGTTCGCGGCGCTGGCCTCCGAGGACGTGCCGTGGGAGCGCGTCGTCGTCTACCAGGTGGACGAGCGGGTGGCGCCCACCGGTGACGCCGATCGCAACTTGCACCACCTGACAGAGGCGTTGGCCGACGCACCGGCCCGGGTGGTACCCATGCCCGTCGAGGACGACGACCTCGAGGCGGGGGCCGCGGCCTACGCCTCGTCATTGCCCGACGCCTTCGACCTGGTGCACCTCGGGTTGGGCCCCGACGGGCACACGGCCTCGCTGGTCCCCGGCGACCCGGTCCTCCAGGTGACCGACCGCCTGGTGGCGCTCACCCGCCCCTACCAGGAACGGGTGCGCATGACCCTGACGTACCCCGCCCTGGCCCGCGCCCGGCAGCTGCTCTGGCTGGTCACGGGGCCCGACAAGCGTGAGCCCCTGGCCCGGCTGCTGGCCGGTGACACCGGCATCCCCGCCGGCCGCGTCGAGGCTGCCGCGTCGCTCGTCCTGGCCGATGCCGCAGCAGCCTGAGGCGCTGACCTGGGCTGAAGCACCCAATACTGGAACACGTTGCATTTTGTGCGGTGCCCGTGTAGCTTCGCCCGCGGGCCGGCGGTGTACAGACCGCTGATCGAGAGACGGAGACGTGCAACCTCATGGAATTCGGGATCTTCAACGCCGCCTGCGTGCTACCCCGCTACACCGAACAGCACGGGAAGTCGGCTGAGCACGACCGCATCTGGGACGAGGTCCGCTTCATCGAGGCGGCCGACCGGGCGGGCTTCAAGTACACGTGGGCCTCCGAGCACCACTTCCTGACCGAGTACTCGCACCTCTCGGACTCCGAGTCCTTCCTGGCCTTCGTGGCCGCCCGCACCTCCAACATCCACATCGGCTCGGGCATCTTCAACATCACGCCCCCGGTGAACCACCCGGCCCGCATCGCCGAGCGCGTGGCCATGCTCGACCACCTCTCGGAGGGCCGCTTCGAATTCGGCACCGGTCGCGGCTCGTCGACCACCGAGCAGGCCGGCTTCGGGATCACGGACCCCGAGCTGACGCGCGAGATGGTGGCCGAGACCCTGCCGCAGATCGTCCGCATGTGGAAGGACGAGGTCTACAGCCACGAGGGCCGCTTCTTCTCCATGCCGCCGCGCAACGTGCTGCCCAAGCCCTACTCGGACCCCCACCCGCCGATCTGGATGGCGGCGGGGAGCCCCGGCACCTTCGACCTGGCGGCCGAGTTGGGCGTCGGGGTCCTGTGCTTCGGCTTCTCCACCCCGGACCAGCTCACCCCGCTGGTGGCCCGCTACAAGGAGAAGATCGGGGATTGCAAGAACCCCGTCGGAGGGTTCGTGAACGACAACGTCATGATCACGACGCAGATGCTCTGCATGGAGGACGGCGCCAAGGCCCGCCGGACCATGCTCGTGGCGGACGGCAACTACCACCTGAGCCTGGTGTTCCGGTACCTCGACACGTTCCCGCGCCCGGCCGGCATCCCCCAGTGGCCCGAGACCGTCCCGCCCCTGACGGCCGAGGACCTCGACGCCGCCATCGCCGCCGGCGCCTTCGCCGTCGGGACGCCCGACGAGGTGGTCAAGACGGTGGAGCACTTCGCCGCCACCGGTGCGGACCAGCTGGCCTTCGGGATGCTGTCGAGCTCCATGCCGATCGAGGCGTGCCAGGAGGCGGTCGAGACGTTCGGCAAGCACGTCCTGCCGCAGTTCGACAAGGACCCGCAGCACCGCACCACGAAGCTCCGGTTGGCCGGGCCCCCGGCCTAGCCCCGGCCTAGCGCCTCGACGGGCCCCCGTCCGACTCGAGGCGCAGCAATCCGCCGCCGAGCCGGCGGTCGATCTCGGCGGCCACAGCCCCGGGCTCCCGGTGTGCGCGTCCACCCGGTGGCGTTCGGCCACGCCGGGGCGCTCGAACTGCGACCACAGGTCATCGACCACCGCACCGTCCGCCAGCGCCCCGGCGTGGGCCGGATCGGCCCGCCGAGAGCGAATCCGGTCCTGGACGACGCCGGCCGGCGCCCGGAGCACGGCGTAGTGCAGCGGGACGCCGGCAGCCTCGCACGCGTCGGCGAAGAGGTCGACCATGAAGGGGTAGACGATGCCGGCGGCCACGGTGAGCCAGCCGCCCGCGGCGAGACGCGCCGCAGCCGAGGCGGCGGCGCCGAGCACCACCCGGTTCTGGCGGTGCGCCTCGGTCCGCCAGGGGTCGACGGCGCCGCGGCGGAGCGCCGCGAAGAACCAGTCGAGGTCCAGCCAGGCCGAGGGCTCGTGGAGGTCGGCCACCAGGGGTGCGACGGTCGTCTTCCCGCATCCAGGGGAGCCCGTCAGGACCAGGAGGGGGGCGGCCGGCACTCCGGCATCATCGCGTGGCGGCGCGGGTCCGGCTTCGAGGTCGCCGCGGCGCCCTGGGGCCGGGGTGACGTGGGTCACGCGCACACGTTGCCGGGTGGCAGTGTCAGCCGGCCGCGGTCACGCCGACCACCGGCCGGTTGATCGTCAGGCCCCCCTCGGCACCGGAGAAGACCGCGTCGCCGTAGGTGAACACCCCGCCGTCGGCCGCCACCAGCCAGTAGCCGCCTCCGTCGGGCGTGGCGGCCATGCCGACGACAGGCTTGTTGAGTGGGCCACCGCCGGCCGACCCCACGAACACCGCGTCGCCGAAGGTGAAGATGCCGCCGTCGGTGGCCACCAGCCAGTAGCCAAGTCCGTCCGAGGTGGCGGCCATGCCCGCGATGGGCCGGTTGAGCGGCTTGCCTCCCATCGACCCGTCGTAGGCGGCGTCGCCGTAGCTGAAGATGCCGCCGTCGGACGCGACGAGCCAGTAGCCCTTGCCGTCGTGCGTCGCCGCCATGCCCACGACGGGGCGGTTGAGCGGCTTGCCGCCCGCCGATCCGTAGAAGCCGGCGTCCCCATAGGTGAAGATCCCGCCGTCGGAGGCGACGAGCCAGTAGCCCCCGCCGTCCGGGGTCGCCGCCATGCCGACGATGGGGCGGTTGAGCGGCGTGCCGCCCGCCGATCCGTAGAAGCCGGCGTCCCCATAGGTGAAGATTCCGCCGTCGGAGGCCACCAGCCAGTAGCCGCCCGCGGACGAAGCCGGAGCCATGCCCACGATGGGGCGGTTGAGGCGCAGGCCGCCCGCCGATCCGTAGAAGCCGGCGTTGCCGAAGGTGAAGATGCCGCCGTCGGAGGCCACCATCCAGTACGAGGAGTTCGGAGGCGCCGCCGGCGGCGGCGCCGGCGGCGCCGGTAGGCCGGCCGAGCCGGTGAACGCGTGCACCTGGTCGCTGCTCGGGACCAGCAGCAGCCCGTCCCCGACGGCCGGCGTCGGGAAGTGGTTGGACGGGCTGCCGACCGGAACGGACTGGACCACCTGACCGTTGGCGGGGTTCAGGCCGTAGAGGGTGGACCCGCCGATCGACCACACCAGGCCGCCGGCCGTGATGGGCGGCCGGCTGGCGCTCACCGACTGCCACACGACGACGGGTGTGCCCGAACCGGTCTCGATGGCCTCGACGCCGCTGTTGCACGGCACGTAGACGACGGTGCCCGAGACGGCGTTCCCGCCGTCCGCGTCGCTTGCGCAGGCGGGCGACTGCGGCGGTGTGGAGATCCCCCCGAGCGAGGACCCGTTGAGCTGGTAGGCGAGCAACGACTTGCCGACCTGCAGAACGGTCCCGTCCTGGAGCAGCGCGGGCGCGCCCGAGCCCAGGTCGGCGTCGGACAGGTTCTGTGACTGCCAGTTCGTGGGGGCGAAGTACTGCGTCCTCGTCAGCCCGGGTGACAGCTCGATGACCGAGTCGCCGCCGTCGTACGTGGAGCCCGTCGTGCCGTTCCCGGTGGCAGCCCAGATGTTGCCGGCGGCGTCGACCTCGGGCGCGGCTCCGCCCATCCAGACCGCCGCCTTGGTGAAGGCGGGCGTTGTGGGGAAGTACCCGGTCGTCCCGCCGCCCTCTGGCACCGAGGCGATCCACCCGCTGTAGGTGCCGCAGTCCCCGTTGTTGCCGCCGTAGCCGAAGACCACGTGTCCGTTGCTGAGGTTGAGCCCGGTGCGCTGCAAGATCGCTGCCGGGGACTGCCCCGGGGGGTCCACTCTCTGGTTCAACAACGACGCACCGGAGTACATGTTCAGGCCGACCAGGACGTGCGCCGGCGAGCCGCCGCTGAGCTCGTCGGCCACGACGTAGATCTCGCCCCGGGCCACGTCGAGGACAGGGGTGCCCGTGATGCCCACGGTCGGGGTGATGTTCCCGCACGACAGGGCACTCGAAGGCACAGGCGTGCCGACGTGGGACGACCACAGCACGGCGCCGGTGTCGGCCGCCAGCGCGTACACCGTGTCGTTCTCCGTCGCCACGAAGACCCGGCCGGTGGCTTCGAGCGGCTCTCCGTAGACCTCGCCGTCGAGCACCGGCGAGGTCCACGCCGGGTTCGGAGGGGAGAAGGTGACGCCCGAGGTGTCGGCGCCCGTACCGAGCGCGTCGCCGTGGTACACCGTCCACGACGAGGTGCTCACGTCGTGCCGGGCGACGTGGGTGGTCCCCGCACGGTGGGCACCGGTGGCACCGGTGGCTCTGGAAACTCCGGCAGTTGCGGCAACGCCGGCCCCCAGGGCGAGCATCCCCGAGGCGGTGACCGCCAACAGGGCGCAGACGAGCGCCATGACGGCGGCCCGCCGCCGGCATGCGGCCTGCGCCGCCGGACGCGCCGGTGCCCGGCGCCCGTGCGACTTCGTTCCCCCAGCGATGCGTGGCACGCTAACGGGCGGCCCGCCCCGTGTCGATGGGACCTTCGGACTACCCGGCCGCCACGATCGCCGTCGCCCACTGGTAGTCCGGCTTGCCCGAGGGGGCACGCTCGACGGTGTCGACGACGTAGAGACGGCGGGGCAACTTGTAGCCGGCGACGTGCTGCCGGCAGTGCTCCTGGAGCGACTCGAGGGTCGGAGCCTCGTGCCCGGCCCTGGGTTGCACGATCGCGGCCACGGTCTGACCCCAACGCTCATCGGGCGCCCCGCACACGATGGCGTCCATCACGTCGGGGTGGGAGCGCACCGCCGACTCCACCTCCTCGGGGAAGATCTTCTCGCCACCCGAGTTGATCACGATCGAGCCCCGCCCGAGGAGAGTGATGGAACCGTCCGCCTCCACCGTGGCGTAGTCGCCTGGCATCACGTAACGCATGCCCCCAACCTCGATGAACACCTGCGCCGTCTTCTCAGGGTCGTTGTAGTAGCCGAGCGGGATGTCCCCCGAGCGGGCGATCTTCCCGATGACGCCCGAGCCGGGTCGGACCGGCTCGAGGTCCTCGTCGAACACCACCGTGTCACCCACCAGGCGCACGGTGGGGCCGCTCTTCATTGCGGTGTTCCCTGCGGTGATGACCGTCATCCCGTTGTTGCCGCCCTCGGAGGACCCGATGGCGTCGGTGATGACCAGGTTCGGGAGGTGCTCGAAGAACTGGTCCTTCACCGGGGCCGAGAAGAGCGCGGCCGAGGAGACCACGGCCAGGAGCGTGGAGACGTCATAGTCGCCCCGGCGCGCCGCCAGCGTCTCGACCATGGGCTTGCCCATGGCGTCGCCGGTGATCATGACCGAGTTGACGCCCTCCTTACCCACCAGCTCCCAGACGTCGTGCGGGTCGAACTTGGCCATGAGGACGATCTTGGAACCCACGAAGCTCTGGCCCATCACGCACCACTGGGTGGCGCCGTGCATCAGCGGGGCCACGGGCAGGTGCACCAGGCCACCGCCGGAGCCCTTGGCCACCATGGCGGACGGCTCGGTGACGCGCTGGTTGGTCGTGGGGTCGACACCGCCGCCGAGCGCGTAGAAGACGTCGCGGTGGCGCCACACCACGCCCTTGGGCATGCCCGTGGTGCCGCCGGTGTACAGGATGTAGAGGTCGTCGCCCGAGCGGGGGCCGAAGTCGCGGGCGGGCGATTGTCCCTCGACGGCCTCTTCGTAGTCCACGGCGCCGGGCGCCGCCTCGGCGCCCGAGCCGTCCTCGATCACCACGAGGTCTTCCAATCCGGGAAGGTCCCCGAGCAGTGCGGCGACGAGCGGGGAGAACTGGCGCTGGAACACCAGCGCCTTGAGGTCGGCGTTGCCGATCAGGTAGCGGAGCTCCTCTTCGACGTAGCGGTAGTTGATGTTGATCCACACGGCGCGCAGCTTGAACACCGCCCACGCCGTCTCGACCCATTCGACCGAGTTGTAGGCGTAGATGCCGACGTGGTCGCCGGGCTCGATCCCCTGCGAGGCGAGGTAGTGGGCGAGCTGGTTGGCCCGCGCCTCCATCTCGGCGTAGGTCCGGCGCTTCCCGTCGGCCACCAGGTACTCCCGTTCGGGGAAGGCGTCGACGGCGGCCTCGAACAGGTCGGCCAGGTTGAACTCCATCGCCGCAGATTAGAACACGTTCTCGTTCGCTGGCGCATCGCCCGGGCGGGGTAGGTCCCCGGCGGCCTCCCCGGGCTCGGTACGCTGCGCCTGTGCCGTACGCCACCTCCGCCAGCCGCGACATCGCCGCCCCCGCCGAGAAGGTCTGGGCCCTCGTGTCGGACCTGCCCCGTATGGGGGAGTGGTCGCCAGAGAACATGGGCGGAACCTGGATCAAGGGGGCCACCGGGCCCGCTGTCGGGGCCAAGTTCCGGGGCAGTAACAAGAACGGGTTCCGGCGTTGGACGACGGACTGCACCGTGGTGGCGTGCCAGCCCAGGCCGCGTGTTCGAGTTCGCGGTGACCACGGGCCCGTTGGCGGTGGCCAACTGGCGCTACGAATTCGAGGAGACCGAGGGCGGGTGCCGGGTCACCGAGTCATGGGAGGACCACCGGACGCGCTGGTTCACCTTCCTCGCCCGGATCGTGGGCGACCATTCGGCCGCCCACGCGGAGCAGGAGATGGCGACGACGCTGGCCAACCTGGCCGCAGCCGCCGAGTAGCGACTGGTTCAGCGGGTCCCGGGCCCAGGCGCCCCGAGGCGGCGCTCGACGTGGTCGGCCGCCGCGCCGTCGCCCGGTCCGTTCCGGGCGCGCAACCGTGCCGCGACAGCCAGGCGGTGCGCGGCGTCGACATTGCCGCCGTACTTGAACTTGGCCGCCACCTGCTCCACCGCCAGCTCGATCCCGAGGATGCCGGCCAGCCGGCCCGGGTGGGCCCGTGCGGGGTCGGCCACCGCCACTCCGGGCTGGAGGGTGGCGAGCTGGCGCCGCAGGATCGACGCCACGCTGCCCGGGGTCGTGCGCTCGTCGTGCACCGAGACCCGCCCGCTCAGCTGCACGGCTGCGTAGTAGGTGGTCGGGATCCCCAGGGCTGGGTCCTCGTCGCCGATCGTCTTCCAGGCCGAGGGGATGAAGGCCCAGTCGCCGGCCACGCTCAGTACCGCCAGCGGCGCCTCGGCGAGCGCGTCGAACACCGGGTTGGCCCGCACCAGGTGCAGCCACACCGTGTCCTCGTCGAGCACGAATTGCGTGGGCACGACGACGGGCAACCGGCGCGCCGGCCCGCCGGGCGCCACCAGGTGGCCGAAGGATTGGGCCTCGACGAAGGACCGCCACTCGTGCTCGCCCAGCGTGGCGTCCACCGGCGCGACGTACATCCGCTCAGTCTGCCGCGGCCGCCGGCCGCGGGTGGTCACTCGGCGGTGAGGCCGAGCTCGTCGATCGACTCGGCGCGGTGGCGCTTGTAGTCGACCTTGCCGTTGGGCGCCCGCCCGATGGTGCCCACCGCTCGCACGCGCCGCGGCGCCTTGTAGTGGGCCAGTCGTTCCTTGACGTGTCCGATCAACTCGGCCTCGCCTGGGACGTCCGTCCCGTCGACCGGCTCGATCACCGCCACGATCTGCTCCCCGTACGTGGGGTGCGGCACGCCCACGACCACGGCGTCGTGCACCGCACCGTGGGTCTTGAGCGCCTCCTCCACCTCCTCGGGGAAGATCTTCTCGCCACCCGAGTTGATGCACACCGACCCTCGGCCGAGCAGTCGGATCGTTCCGTCCGCGTCGACCTTGGCGTAGTCGCCCGGCACGGAGTAGCGCACCCCGTCGATCACCTTGAAGGTGCGGGCCGACTTGTCCTCGTCCTTGTAGTAGCCGAGCGGGTTGCGCCCGCCCAGGGCCAGGACGCCCATCTCGTCGGACCCGGCCTGCACCTCCTTGCCGTCCTCGGTCAGGACCTTGACGTCCGGGGCGAGGGTGAACGTGGCCGTCTTGGCGGCGGACCCGCCGCCCGACACGGACATGCCCATCCCGAGAGCCTCCGACGAGCTGAAGGCGTCGACCAGCAGCATCCCGGGGTGGTGGGCCAGCAGCCGCTGTTTGACCGGCTCGCTCCACATGGCGCCGGACGAGATCACCATCACCAGCGAGCTGAGGTCCCAGGCGCCCGGATGCTCGTCGAGCGCGGCCAGCAGCGGGCGCGAGAACGGGTCGCCGACGATGACGAGACCGTTGACCTTCTCGCGCTCGACCGTGGCCAGGAGCTCGGCCGGGTCGTAACGGCGCGACTCGAGGAGGCACACGCGGCCGCCCTCGGCCAGGGTCGTGTTGGACGTGAAGGCCCCGGTGCCGTGCATGAGCGGGCAGGCCGGGAGGAGGGTGGCGCCGCCGGGGTTCGCCTCGAGCGCGCGGCGCACGGCCGCCACGCCTCCGTGCTCGTCGTAGTGGCGGACGCCGCTCGGGATGAGCTTGGCGAAGAGGTCGTCCTGGCGCCACATGACGCCCTTCGGCATCCCGGTGGTGCCGCCGGTGTACAGCATGTAGAGGTCGTCGCCGCTCCTGCCCCAGGGCGCGCGCACCCGGCCGGCGTCGGCGCCGGCCACCTCGGTGTAGGGCGTGGCCCAGTCGGGGCACGGTCCGCTTCCGTCGTCGACCCACAGCCAACCCTTGACGCGGGGCACCCGGTCGAGGAGCCCTTCGACGCGCTGGGCGAAGGCGCCGTGGAAGACGACGGCCACAGCGTCAGCGTTGTCCCACAGGTAGCTGAGCTCGTCGTCGCCGTAGCGGTAGTTCGTGTTGACCGGCACCAAACCGGCCTTCATGGCCGCGAACGTGGTCTGCAGGTACTCGGGCGAGTTGTACAGGTAGACCGCGACCTTGTCCTGCTGCTCCACCCCGAGGTCGATCAGGAACCGGGCCACTGCGTCCGCGCCGCGGTCGAAGTCCCCCCAGGTCATCGTGCGCGCGCCCTGGGTCACGGCGACCAGGTCGGGCTGCACGGCGGCCACCGTCTCCCAGACGTCTGCGTAGTTCCAGTCCGTCATCGCCTGCGTTCCACCTCCCCCGCGCTGGCCCTCCCCGGCATGCGGCAGCGAGGCGATGAGCCTACGCTCCCGGCGTGGACCTCGGCCTCCCCGGTGACGACGACCCCCGCCGGGGCGAGGTGCGGGCGTGGCTCGAAGCCAATCCGCGCCCGACCGGGCGTCAGTTGGCCGAGGCGGGCTACGTCGCCCCTCACTGGGTGCGCCCCTACGGTCGGGGCGCCGACCCGGTCACCCAGCTGGTGATCGACGAGGAGCTGCGACGCGCTGGTGTGGCGCGCCCGGTCAATCCCATCGGCATCGGCTGGGCCGGGCCGACCCTCTTGTACGCAGGCACCGACGAGCAGAAGGAGCGCTGGCTGTGGCCGCTGCTCAGCGGCGAGGAGTTCTGGTGCCAACTCTTCTCCGAGCCCGGTGCCGGGTCCGACCTGGCCTCGCTGACGACCCGGGCCGAGCGCGACGGCGACCACTGGGTGGTCAACGGCCAGAAGGTCTGGACCAGCTACGCCCACGTGGCGCGGTGGGGGATCCTGCTCGCCCGAACCGATACGGCCGCGGCCAAACACCGGGGTATCAGCTACTTCGTGTGTCCCATGGACGCGCCCGGTGTCGAGATCCGCCCCCTGATCGACATGACGGGAGAGCACGCCTTCAACGAAGTCTTCCTGACCGACGTGCGTCTGCCGGCCGACCACCTGATCGGCGCCGAGCACGGCGGTTGGGAGCTGGCCAAAGTGACGCTCGGCAACGAACGGGTGTCGCTCAGCGGCGAGGGGGCGCTGTGGGGGATGGGGCCCACCGCTGACGACCTGGTGGAGGCGGTCGCGCGCCGCGGGGGCGCGCCGGACCCGGTGCGGCGGGACGCCCTGGTCTCGGTCTGGATGGAGTCGCAGATCCTGCGGGTGCTGCGCCTGCGGACCGTCTCGGCCGTGCTCGCCGGCCGAGCACCCGGTCCCGAGGCCTCCGTCCGCAAGGCCATCGCCGATGCCCACGGCCAGCACGTCATGGGGGTGGCCCGGGACCTCGCCGGGGCGGACGCCCTTCTCGCCGGCACGGGCCCGGGTGGGTTGACCGGCGACGGCGTGTGGTCGCGCGGGTTCTTGTTCTCGCCGGCGCTCACCATCGGTGGCGGCACGGCCGAGGTGCAGCGCAGCATCGTGGCCGAGAAGGTGCTGGGGCTGCCGCGCGACGTGTGAGGCGACCCGGTCGGTCCCGGTCGGTGCCCCGTGGCCTGGCCGGTAGCGATCAGAGCTCGAGTGGCCCGGCGTTGGCGAAGCCCTGGCGGATTCCTTGCCCGGCCCGCGCCGTCAGCTGATCGGGCTCGTAGAGCATGAGGTAGGCGTTGCGGGCATGGTCTCGTGAGCGGTTGCGGAAGACCATGGCCAGGGTGGCCGGGTCGTCGGCCTCGTCCTCGTGGACGAACACCTCGAGGATGGGTGTGTTGGTCATGAGCTGGGCCAACATGATGCCCTGGGACGCCTCGTGGGCACACGTCTTGTCCACCTGCTCCTTGCCCGGCATGCCGAGGGCGACCACGATCCGGCAGCCGTCCTCCTCGATCAGCTTCTTGGCCTGCACGGCCAGGTCTTTGAACCCCGGCACGGTGCGCCGGACGGTGGTGAAGACGGTGCCGTATCCGGGGCAACCGGACAGCTCGTCCAGGGCCTCGCCGCCCATGTCGTAGCGGGCGAACATGGTGTCGACGACGCCGATCAGGTCCATGGCCCATTCTCGCGCACCGGTCCCTGGCGCCATTCCGGGGCGGCCGGCCCTGCCAGCCGGCAGTTCCGGGGCCGGCATTGGCCCCGGAAGCGGGGGCCGACCACAATTGGGCGCGTGGACGAGGATCCCCGAGCCTGGGTCGAGCGTGACGCCGCGGTGGTGTGGCACGGCTTCACGCAGATGGCGACCTACGCCGAGAACGCGTCGCTGGTGATCGAGCGGGCCGAGGGGCGCGAGCTCATCGACGCCGACGGGCGACGCTACCTCGATGCGATCTCGTCGCTCTGGGTCAACACGCTCGGCCACCGGGTGCCCGAGCTCGACGCCGCCCTGGTGGCCCAGGCCGGCAAGGTGGCCCACTCGACGATGCTCGGCAACGGCAACACGGTGGTGGTGCAGCTGGCCGAGGCCCTGGCTCCCGTGGTGCCCGTCGACGAGCCCCACTTCCTGTTCGCTGCCGACGGCGCGGTGGCGGTGGAGCAGGCGCTCAAGATCGCCTTCCAGTACTGGGTGAACCGCGGCGTCGCCGGCCGCCGCGCCTTCCTGGCGCTCGGTGACGCCTACCACGGCGACACCGTGGGTGCCCTCTCGCTCGGCGACGGCGGCGTGTTCAGCGCCGCGTTCGCGCCGCTGTGCTTCCCGGTGATCCGCACGCCCGGGTACGCGGATCCCGGCTGGGGTGACAAGGCGTGCGCGGCGATCGAGGCGCACTCGGGAGAGTTGGCCGCCGTCGTGATCGAACCGCTGGTGCAGGGGGCGTCGGGCATGCTCTGCGCCGACGCCGCCGACGTGCGCCGTGTGGGCGAGGCCTGCCGCCGTGCCGGCACCCTGCTGGTCTGCGACGAGGTGGCGACCGGCTTCGGGCGCACGGGGACGCTGTTCGCCTCCGAGCAGTGCGGCCTGCGCCCGGACCTGCTGTGCTTGGGCAAGGGGATCACCGGCGGGTACCTGGCCATGTCGGCCACGGTGGCGTCGGGCGAAGTGTTCGGCGCCTTCCTCGGTCCCGACCTCGGGCCCGAGACCTTCTACCACGGGCACTCCTACGGCGGGAACGCCCTGGCGGCCGCCGTCGCCCTCGAGCACCTGCGTCTGGTGGAGGCCTGGGACGTGCTGGCCAACGTGCGGGCGCGCGCCGCGCAGCTGGCGGTGCTGCTCGGGGAGCGCTTCGCCGGTCGTCCCGGCGTGCGCGAGGTCCGCCAGCGCGGGCTGATGGCCGGGCTCGAGCTGGCGCCGCCCGCGCCCGGGCTGCGTTGGGGCCGCCGGGTGTGCGCCGGCGCCGTGGCCCGGGGCGTGCTGTTGCGTCCGCTCGGCGACGTGGTGGTGCTGATGCCCCCACTCACCATCACCGAGGCGGAGGTGGCCCGCATGGTCGGCGCGCTCGACGAGGCGCTCGGCGAGGTGGCTCGCACCGACGGCGTGGCCGGGGCGGCCGGCACGCCGTGAGCGGCGGCAGCTGGCCGGACCGGATCCGAGTCGAGCTGACCCGCGTGGTCGACGAGGGTCGCTGGCGCGCGCCGCGCACGTTCGACGCCCGGGGTCCATGGGGGCACCTTGAAGGCGCGCCCGACGGCGTGGTGTCCTTCGCCTCCAACGACTACCTGGGCCTGAGCGCCCATCCCGCCGTGGTCGACGGCGCCCGCCGTGCCCTCGAGCGTTGGGGCGCCGGTTCGGGGGCGTCACGGCTCGTCACCGGGTCACGCCCGGTCCACGGCGAGCTCGAGGAGGCGCTGGCCGACTGGAAGGGGACCGAGGCCGCCGTTCTCTTCCCGACCGGGTTCGCTGCCAACCTCGGCGTGCTGTGCGCCCTCGGCGGGCCCGGGGTCCGGGTCCACTCCGACGAGTTGAACCACGCCAGCATTGTCGACGGCTGCCGGCTGGCGCGGGCTTCGCTCTGCGTGTACCGCCACCGCGACCTCGGCCACCTCGAGGAGCTGCTCGCGGCCGGCGCCGAGGCCGGGGACCCTCAACTCGTGGTCACCGACACCGTGTTCTCCATGGACGGCGACGCGGTGGACCTCGACTCGTTGCTGGCGCTGTGCGCCCGCCACGGTGCCCTGCTGGTGCTCGACGAGGCGCATGCCGTCCTTGGCCCGCACCTCCATGTGTCCGGGACGGGGCGCGGCGGCGAGGTGGTGCGCGTGGGCACGCTCTCCAAGACGCTCGGCTCGCTCGGCGGTTTCGTGGCCGCCTCGCGCGACGTGGCGGACCTGCTGGTGAACCGGGCCCGCCCGTACATCTTCTCGACCGCGCCGACGCCGGCGGACGCCGGGGCGGCGTTGGGCGCGCTCGGAGTGCTGCGCTCCGCGGAGGGCGCGTCGCTCACGGCGCGGCTGACCGGGTTGGTGGCCCGGCTCGTGGAGGCCGGGCTGGCGGCGCCCGGGCACCGCAGCCCGATCGTGCCCGTCGTGCTCGGCCGCGAGGAGCGCGCGCTCGAGGCCTCCGCCGCGCTGCTCGAGCGGGGCTTGTGGGTGCCGGCCATCCGCCCGCCCACGGTGCCGGTGGGGACGAGCCGCCTGCGCGTCACGCTCTCGGCGGCGCACACCGACGACGACGTGTGCCGTCTGGTCGACGCCCTCGCGGCGCTCGGGTGCACGGGGTCCGCCGTGTCGCCGGCGCTCTCCTGAGCGAGTGCGTCCCCGCCGTCTCGTCGTGGTCGCCGGGACCGGGACCGACGTCGGCAAGACCTGGGTGGCCGCCCGCCTGCTCGGCATGTTGCGCGAGGCCGGCGTGCGCGTGGCGGCACGGAAGCCGGCGCAGTCGTTCGCGCCCGACGACGATCCGCTGAGCCGGGATGCCGCCGTCCTCGGCGCGGCCAGCGGTGAGACGCCCGAGGACGTGTGCCCGCGGCACCGTTGGTACGAGGTCGCCATGGCGCCCCCCATGGCGGCGGAGCTCCTGGGCCGGCCCACCTTCGGGATCGACGACCTGATGGCCGAGGTGCGCTGGCCGGCAGACCGCGTCGAGGTCGGGCTCGTCGAGACCGCTGGTGGCGTGCGCTCGCCTCTGGCGTGCGACGGGGACGGCGTCTCGTTGTGCGCGGCACTCGAGCCCGACCTGGTGGTGTTGGTGGCCGACGCCGGATTGGGCACCATCAACGCAGCGCGCCTGACTGCCGAGGCGCTGTCCACCCTGCCGGCGCCGCTCGTCGTCGTCCTGAACCGCTTCGACCCCGCGTCCGAGCTCCACCTCCGAAACCGTGAGTGGCTGCGTGGCCCTGGCGCGTTGCGGGTGGTGGCGATCCCGGGCGACGAGTCGGAGCTGGTGGCGCTGGTCCGGACCTGAACGACGGCCCGCCGTCGCGCTATGGGGCGTCGACCGTCTCCGCGACGTGTGCAGGGAAGTCGACCTGCTGCAGAACCCGGCCATGCGTCACCGGGCTCGTCGATGACGCGTCGAGACCCATCGTGGTCTGTCGGCCTGAATCGCCTCGTCGAGAACCCGCCACGTCCTTTCGGCTCGAAGCGGACACTCGATGAGTGCAATGTCACCCCGCAGCGCCGCCGGCCAGGGCTCGACACAGCCGAGCTGCTTTACTCCGACCGGAGCTCTTGCCCGAGGTGGTCCCGGCAGCGAGCCACCCATCCGGTGGGCACCACCCTGACGGTCATGCGGCGCCCGCAGGCGGGGCAGAAGCGCGGCGGGTCGAGCTCGCGGCCACAGCCCGGGCAGTCGCCAACCGGCTGGCCGCACCCCGTGCAGTGGGCGGCCGTCATCGGTGCCGTCGTGGGCGCGTGCGGGGCGGCGCGGCTGTGACCGACATGTCGGGTTTCGTGCCCGACCCGGCTCAGAGGGCGGCGCTCAGGGCGCCGATGGGCATGCGCAGGTCCTGCAGCATCTGGAGGTCCTCCTCGGCGGAGCGCCCCAGCGTGGTGAGGTAGTTGCCCACGATGAGCGCGTTGATGCCGGCTGTCATCCCCATGGCCTGCAGGTCGCGCAGCGTGACCTCGCGCCCGCCGGCGTAGCGCAGGATGACCGAGGGGAGGGCCAGGCGGAACAGCGCGATCCAGCGGATGGCCTCCCAGGCGCTGAGCACCGGCTGGTCGCCCAAGGGGGTGCCCGGGCGCGGGTTGAGGAAGTTGAGCGGCACCTCGGTCGGCTCGAGCTCTTGGAGCTGGACCAGCAGCTCCACGCGTTGCGCGTCCGACTCGCCGATGTTGAGCAGCGCGCCGGAACACAGTTCCATGCCGTGGCGGCGGACCAGCCGGCACGTGTCGGCCCGCTCCTCCCATGTGTGGGTGGACACGATGGTGGGGAAGTGCGAGCGCGCCGTCTCGACGTTGTGGTTGTAGCGATGGACGCCGCCCTCGGCCAGCCGCCGGGCCTGGTCGTCGCTCAGGATCCCGGCGCTCACGGCGACGTTGCAGCCGGTCTCTTGCACCAGGGGCACGAGCTCGAGGATGCGCTGCATGGTGCGCTCGTCGGGCCCGCGCACGGCCAGCACGATGCAGAACTCCGTCGCCCCGAGCGCCGCGGTCTCGCGCGCTGCGGCGACGACCTCGTCGGTGTCGAGGAATGGGGTGGCCTTGACCGGCGTGTCGAAGCGCGCCGACTGCGAACAGAAGTGGCAGTCCTCGGGGCAGCCGCCCGTCTTGGCCGACAAGATGCCCTCCACCTCGACCTCTGGCCCGCACCAGGCCAGGCGCACCTGGTGCGCCAGCGCGGCCAGGTTCATCACGGCGCCGTCGGGCAGTGTGGCCAGTGCGGTGAGCTCGTCCGCGCTCAGGAGGCGGCGCTCGTCGAGGAGCGCCTTCTCGGCGCCGGCGATCACCGCACGCTCTGATGCGCCCAGGGCCGCCTGCGGGGGCAACGCACCGGCGGGGGAGGGCGCGGGCGTGGCGCGCCGGAGGGAGATGGGGCTGGTGGTGGTCACGGCGCCCACGGTAGTGGCAGGGTGTGGGGCTCCGGTAGCCGAGCGTCGTGCCGCGAGGCGCAGAAGGAGGGACATGGCCTGGGACTTCTCTACAGAGCCCGAGTTCGAAGCGCAGTTGGCGTGGATGCGGGAGTTCGTGCGCGACGAGGTGTTCCCGCTCGAGACGCTCGACCTCTCCTACGATCAGGTGCGCGAGGTCGTGCGGCCTCTGCAGGAGCAGGTGAAGGCCGAGGGTCTCTGGGCGGCCCACCTGCCCCCGGCGCTCGGCGGCATGGGCTTCGGCCAGGTGCGCCTCGGACTCATGCACGAGATCCTCGGCCAGTCACCGTTGGCCCCGCTCGTCTTCGGCAACAACGCACCCGACTCGGGAAATGCGGAGCTGCTCGCCGTCGGGATCGAGATGTCGGGGGACGAGGCGCAGCGCTCGCAGTGGTTGGCCCCGCTCCTCGACGGGACGCTCCGCTCCGCCTTCTCCATGACCGAGCCCCACACGGCAGGATCGGACCCCACGCTGCTCACCACGTCGGCCGTGCGCGACGGGGAGGAGTGGGTGATCAACGGCCACAAGTGGTTCACCACCAACGGCTCGGTGGCGGACTTCCTGATCGTGATGGCGGTGACGAATCCCCACGTCCACCCCTACGCCGGGTCCTCCATGCTCATCGTGCCGGTGGACACACCCGGGGTGGAGATCGTGCGCGACGTGGCCACCATGGAAGACCCGCACACGCCCTACGGCCGCTTCGGGAACCACGCCGAGATCGTGTACCGCGACGTGCGGGTGCCCGCTGGGAACCTCGTCGGTTCAGAGGGCTCTGGCTTCGCTCTGGCGCAGCACCGCCTGGGGCCGGGCCGCATCCACCACTGCATGCGCTGGCTCGGGCAGTCGCGCCGTGCCTTCGACATGCTCTGCGAGCGGGCCGTGTCGCGCTTCGCCCACGGCTCGGTGCTGGCGGAGAAGCAGACCATCCAGAACTGGGTGGCCGACTCCATGGCCGAGATGCACGCAGCACGCCTCATGACGCTCCAGGCCGCCTGGAAGATGGACCAGGAGGGGGCGCAGTCGGCGCGGGTCGAGATCGCCATGATCAAGTACTACGGCGCCACCGTGCTCTACAACGTCATCGACCGGGCCCTCCAGGTGCACGGGTCGCTCGGATTCTCTTGCGACCTGCCGCTCGAGTCCATGTACCGCGCCGCCCGAGCCGCCCGGCTCTACGACGGGCCTGACGAGGTCCACCGCCAGACCGTGGCGCGCCAGCTACTGAAGCGCTACGCGCCCACGGACGTGCCGACCGAGCACATCCCCACCCGGCGAGCGGAGGCGCAGCGGCGCTTCGCCGACCTCCTCGACACGCTGACGGCTGACGCCTGAACCGCTGGTGCAGGCACGGGTGGCGACAGAGGTGACGTGGCAGGTGCCAACGAGCACAGTCGGCGGGCCGTGACCTGGTGGTCCCACGAGGACGGTGGTCCCCGGCGCACGCAGACCGTGTCGGGATCGCTCGGGCTGCGCGGCGCCCCCGCGGTGAAGGGCCGTCTGGCTGTCACGACGTCGATCGCGCCGGCGGCGACCATGGTGGTTGGCGACACGCGGCGCGGGCACCTGTACCTGCTGCGCCACGGGGCTGGTGAGGGGGCGACCGGTTGCATCGAGCGGATCGACCCGGTGACCCTCGAGGCCCTCGGCCGGTCGCCCGACCTGCCGGGTGGGCCGGTGTGGCCCGGCGGGGCCGGCGTCGCCGACGACGGCTCGGTGCACGTCGTGTTCGGCAACCACGCCCATCGGCTGACCCCCGAGCTCGCGGTGGCGGCCACCCGGCGTCTGCCGCGCGACCGGCCGTACAACAGCTTCGTGCCGTTGCCCGACGGGTGCCTGGCCACCAAGGACTTCGGCGGGTCGCGCCCCGGCCTGACGGTGGCGCCCGCCCAACGCCAACCGTGCGAGCTGCTCGCCCTGCGGCCGGACGACCTGGAGGTGCTGGACGCTCTCGTCCTGCCCGAGCCCTCGGTGGCGAGGCTCTCGGCCGACGACGACACCGTGTACGTGGTGGGGGACACCAGCCTGCTCCGGGTGCGTTGGGACGGCGGCCGACTCGCCCTCGACGACGACTTCGCCGTCCCGTACCGCACGCTGGAGGGACAGACGTACGGATGGGACGCCGTGCTGGCCGCCGGTGCCGCGTGGTTCCTCGACGACGGGGACGGCAGCGAGCGCTTCGCCGGCACGCTGCGAGGCATCGGCGTCTCCACGGCGCCGCTCCACCTGGTCCGGGTCGATCTGGCTTCGGGCGACGTGGCCATGGCGGAGGTGTGCGGGCGTCCCGGAGGGCTGGTGGCCAACCCGCCGGTCGTCGACGAGGGCCGCGGGCTCGTGCTCGCCTACGACAGCGGCAACGGCGTGGTGGCGTGCTTCGAGTCCGGCACCCTCGCCGCGCGCTGGCGACGCGACCAGGACCACGGGGGCCACCTGTTGCTCTACGCGGAGAGCGGCGAGGTGGTGACCGGCGACGGTGTGGACGTCGTGGTGCTCGACATCGAGACCGGCGAGGAGCTGGCGCGGGCCGACAGCGGGCACGGCATGCAGAGCGTCCTGTTTCCGTGCCCCGGCGAGGGACGTTCGTTCTACGTGTGCTCGTTCGTCGGCGTCAGCCGGTTCGAGGTGGTCTGAGCCGGGCGACTCAGTCGGGCGCGGGGGAGTGGCAGACCGCCTCGACGTTGTTCCCGTCGGGGTCCCGCACGAAAGCGCCGTAGTAGTTCGGGTGGTACTCGGGCCACACCCTCGGCTCGTGGAGCACCTCGGCCCCCTCGGCCACCGCGGCGGCGAAGAAGTCGCGCACGGCCTGGCGGTGCGGCGCCCGGAAGGCGACGTGCGCCTCACGGAACCCCTCACCGGTCCGCTGGGGACCGATCCAGAAGGTGGGCATCGGGGGGACGCCGAAGCCGATCTCCTCGCCGAAGTCCATGACGCGGGTCCCGCCGAGCGGCGCCAGCACGATGTCGTAGAAGCGCGCGCTGCGCGCCACTTCGGCGCACTGGATCGAGAGGTGATCGAGCATGGACGCAAGTCTGTCAGGACGCGGTGGTCGGGGCTCAGGGCCGCGCCACCGGGGCGGCGCCCTTCAGGGGCGGAGGCCCTCCAGGTAGGCGTCGCACAGGCGCTCGAAGCCGGCGTCCTGGTTCTCGACGAAGCCGATGCCGAGGAGCTCGAGGGAGACCCAGCCGTGCACCCCGGCCCAGATCACCTGTGCGATCTCGGTGGGCTCGGCCGCGGCGATCACCCCGGCGTCCATGGCGCGGCGGACGGCGGAGACGAGGCCGTCGAAGGCGCCGGCGCACACCACGAGTGCGTTGTCGCTCGGCTCGAAGCCGGGGACGGCCCGCAGGAACATGAGCTGGTAGGCCATGGGGTGGGCCAGGGCGAGGGCCCTGTAACGGCGTCCTCCCTCGCGCAGCGCCTCGGCCGGGTCCCCGACCTCGGCGATCGACGCCATGGCGGCCCGCAGACGCTCGAAACCCTGGACGAAGAGGGCCTCGATGATGCCCGACTTCGAGTCGAAGTGGTTGTACACGCCCATCGGCGCCACGTTGGCGGCCGCGGCGATGCGGCGCACCGACAAGGCGTCGGGGCCGTCGCGCTCGAGGAGCTCGCCAGCGGAGGTCAAGAGCGCTGACTCCATCCCGGCACTCGGGGTCCTGGTCCGGCGGTTTTCCACCACGGACGTAGCGTACTGAAGAACGGGGTGCTATAACAACAGAACAACGTACTACAACTACGGAACGATGTCCTCGGGTTCGCGGCCGGACCAGGCGGACGGCACGGGGAGACCGGAAGGAGCGACCCGCCATGGCAGGGACAGCACAGCGCCCCCAGACCGTCCAGCGACCCGGGACGGCACCGCTCCCGCAGACCGTGCACGCGCCGCAGGGCGGCACCCACCGCTGGCTGGTCCTGGCCGTCCTGTGCCTGTCGGTCTTTCTGGTGGTGGTGGACAACACCATCGTCAACGTTGCCCTGCCGACGCTCAACCGCAGCCTCGGCGCCTCCATCACGTCGCTGCAGTGGATCGTGGACGCGTACAGCCTGGCCTTCGCCGGATTGCTGCTCGCCGGGGGAGGGATCGGCGACCGCCTCGGCCGCAAGGGCACCATGCAGGCCGGCCTCGTCCTCTTCGGGGTCTTCTCGGCTGCCGCGGCCGCCTCCCACACGACCGGAACGCTGATTGGCGCCCGGGCGCTCATGGGTGTGGCGGCGGCGTTCGTGTTCCCCGCCAGCCTGGCCATCCTCACCACTGTGTTCCCCGATCCGGCCGAGCGGCAGAAGGCGCTCGGTGTGTGGGGGGCGACCTCGGGCGTCGCGGTGGCTTTCGGCCCCGTCGTGGGCGGCGCGCTGCTCGAGCACTTCTGGTACGGCGCCATCTTCCTCGTGAACGTGCCCATCGTCGTGGTGGCCGTGGTGGCGGGACAGTTGCTGATCCCGCGCCTGCCCCGGGTGGCTGAGCACCGCTTCGACCTGCGTGGCGTGGTGCTGTCGACGACGGGAGTGACGGCGCTGGTGCTGGCCATCATCGAGGGGCCCCAGTGGGGATGGACGGCGACGGGCACCGTGGCCTGCTTCGCCGCCGCTGCCGTGCTGCTCGGCCTCTTCGTCCACCTCGAGCTGCGCACCGACGGTCCGCTGCTCGACGTCCGGGTGTTCCGGATCCCGCGCTTCACCGGCGGGGCCTTGTCGCTCTCGGTGGCGTTCTTCGGCCTGTTCGGCTTCATCTTCCTCATTACGCAGTACTTCCAGTTCGTGAAGGGCTACTCGACTCTGTCGGCCGGCGTGCACACGTTGCCCTTCGCCGCCGTGGCCGCCGTCGGCACGCCGGTGGCCGCCGTCCTCGCCCTGCGGGTCGGGACCCGGATCGTCGTCACGGCTGGCCTCCTCCTCATGGCGGCGGGGCTGGTGGTGGCCGCCTGGAACTCCGAGCCCGGCACCGCATACTGGGGGCCGATCCTGGTGGCCATGGTGCTCTTGGCGCTCGGTCTCTCCTCCGTCACGGCACCCGCCACCGAGGCCGTGATGGGTGCCGTGCCCGACGACCAGCGGGGCGCGGCGGCCGGCGTCAACAACACGACACGGGAGCTCGGCGGCACACTCGGCGTGGCGGTGTTCGGATCGGTCTTCGCATCGTCCTACGGGCCGCGGATCGACAGCGCGTTCCGACCATTGCCCGTCCCGCCTGGGCTCAAGGCCGAGGCGCACCAGTCCATGGCCGCCGCCCTGGAGGTCGTGCACCATGCGCCGGTCGCGGTGCAGCCGGCTCTGGAGTCGCTCACCTCCACCGCCTTCCACCGCGGGCTGTGGGCGGCGTGCGTGACCGGGGCCGGCGTGGCCCTCCTCGGTGCACTGGCCGCCTTCGGCCTGCTCCCAGGGCGTGGTGCCGTCCACGCCGCCGCGGGGGAACCGGCGGCGCAGGTGCCCGAGCGGGATCCCGAGGTGGTGCACGAGCGGCGGCGCGCCGCCGAGCCCGGGGTCGTGCCGGCGTGAGCGCCGGCTGACCGACCGCCCGTGACCGGGTCAGTGCGCCCGAGCGCGCACCCGGGCGCGGACCTGCCGGGCCGCGGGGAGCGCGCCGAGCAGCGCCCGCTCCACCGGGGACCCGAGGCCGACGAGGTACGTGGCGACGGGGATCCGGTCGGGATAGATGTCGGCTTCCGTGTCGTTGCCGGCGTAGGTGCAGGTGTCGATCCGCCGGACGTGCGCGCGGGCCAAGAAGTCGATGGTGTCGTAGTGCAGCTGGATCCCCGGACTGCCGTAGGCGTAGGCCTCGTCGTAGGTCGTGACGCACAGGTAGACCTCGTCGCCGGCCCGCACCGCCACCTTGGTGGCAGTCACCACGTCCCCGGCGACGACGGAGAGCGCCACCAGGCGACCTTCGGCGGCGAACGACGCGCACATGGCCGAGAACCACTCGGGCTCGCCGGGCCAGGTGCGCATGGCGATGCCCGCACCGGCCTTGTACCCGTCCGCCTCGAGTGCCACGAGCTCAGCTGCCACCCCGGGGTCGGCCGAGCGGTCGACCAGCTCGACCGCGCCGACCTGGGCCGCCAGCCGCCTCCGCTTCTTCTGCGTCGTGCGGGGCCGCCGTACCGGTGCCGGCTCGCCGCCGGGCGCGGCAACCGGGAGCTGCAGGTAGCCGGGCCGCTCGAACTCCTCGCCGGTGGCCAGGGGCAGGTGCAGCGCGCCGGCGGCGCGGCGGAGCACCCCCGCCGCCGGCCCGCCGGCGTGCATCCACTCGATGGCCAGCATGTGGCCGCCCGACCGCCGCCGGACGTCGCGCAGATGCGCCAGCATGGCGGTCATGGCCTCGTCGGCACGGTCGCGGTCGAGCAGCGGCGTGCCCAGCCAGGTCAGGCGGCGCACGTTCGTGGTGAGGGTGCCCCGGCGGGACCAGTGCCAGCGGGGCACCGCCCGCACGGGCAGGCAGCCGACCACCTCGCCGCCGTCCTCCGCGAGGAGCACCTCGATCGAATCCCCGTTGGGGAGGTGCCGGGCCGCCGCCATGACACAGGGGGGCTCGAAGAACGGGCTCTGCTCCAGCGCGCGTTCGTGCAGCCCGCCCCACGACTCGAGGGAGGCCGGGGCGAGGTCGAGTACCCGGACGAGGCGCGCCTCCACGTCGTTCAGGCGAAGACCAGCGGAGCGTGCCGGATCCCGGCGATGACCGGGCTCGGCGTGCGCACGACCGGCCCGGCCGGGGCCACCGTCTCGAAGCGGTCGAGCAGGGCCTCGAGCACCACCCGCGTCTCGAGGCGGGCCAGCGGGGCGCCCAGGCAGAAGTGCGGGCCGAAGCCGAAGCTCAGGTGGGGGTTGGGGTGGCGGTCGATCCGCAGCTCGCCGGCGTCGGGCCCGAACACCTCCTCGTCCCGGTTGGCCGAGGCGTAGAGCAGGAGGACGGGGTCGCCCGCCGCCACGGCCTGGCCGCGGACGGTGGTGGGAACCGTGGCAGTCCGCATGAAGGAGATCACCGGGGTCGTCCAGCGCAGGAGCTCTTCGACCGCGGACGGGACGAGGGAACGGTCGGCCCGCAGAGCGGCCCACTGCCCGGGGTGCTCGGAGAGCGCCACTAACCCGGCCGAGATCAGGTTGCGCGTGGTTTCGTTGCCGGCCACCAGCAGCTGGATCAGGAACATGGCCAGCTCGGCTTCGCTCAGCTGCTCGCCGCCGGCCGGGGAATCGGCCCCCACGGTGGCCACCACCGAGACCAGGTCACCGGCCGGTGCGGCGCGGCGCTCCTCGGCCACGCCGACGAGGTACTCCCACATCTCGAGCCGCAAGGCGTCGCGCTGGCCTTCGGTCAGCTCGCTCTCGCCGGGGATGGCCGCCTCGGACCACTCGAAGAACCGGCGCCACTGCGAGCCGTCGACGCCGAGCAGCTCGCAGATGACCTGCAGGGGGTAGGGGACGGCGAGCGCCTGGACCACGTCGACGGGACGCCCGGGCTCGATGGGGTCCACCAGGGCGCGCGCCTTCGCCGTCACGCCAGGTTCCATCTGGCGCACCATCGACGGCTTGAACCCCGGCTGGACGATCCGCCGGTAACGGGTGTGCTGCGGTGGATCGGTGTGCATCATCGTCGGCGGCGCCTCGTAGGTGGTGCCGATCTCTTCGACGAGGATCCCGCGCGACGAACAGAACCCGCCCGGGTCCGCTCCGAGGGAGGCGACCTCGGGGTGGGTGGCGACGGCCCAGAAGCCGCCTCCCTCCCGCTCGGCCCACCGCACGGGCGCTGTGCGCCGGAGCTCGGCGTAGAGCGCGAAGGGGTCACCCTCGGCGTAGAGAGCCGGATCGAGCAGGCGAGCGGCGTCGAGGGTCACGGGCGCGCCGGCGCTCAGACGATCAGGCCGTTGGGGCGCGGGTCGCCCTGGGCTTCGAGCAGCGCGTAGTAGGCAGCGAGTGTGCCGGGCCCGTCGGAGACGGACTCGACCGAGCCGTCCTCGGCCAGGTTCAACAGCGCCCCCTCGATGGTGAACCAGACGTCGGTCTCCTCGGTGTTGTCCTCTGGGACGTGCAGGGTGTGCACGGAATTCGCCGGCTCGTAGAGGTAGGAGCCGGCCGAGATGTAGAAGGCGTACTCGAGGTAGTGCCACCGCCCGGTCGTGGTGAAGGCGTCCACCGACCCGGTGTGACGGTGTTTCTGAATCGTCACACCGGGCTTGAAGCGGTTGCGGATGACCCAGGTCCCGTGGGCCGGGTCGTAACGGACCACCTTGAGCAGCGCACCGGTGCCCGTGTCGGCCCAGGGAGCGTCGTCCTCGGCGACCAGGCGGACCATCTCCTGCGGGTTGGCGGGTGTGGTGAGGGACATGGGCGCTCCTTGGCGGGTCGTTCTGGGCTGGTGGGGGCGTGGGCCTACTCGGGCACGGCCGCGAGCGTATCGAGGCCGAGCGCGGCCTCGAGGGCCGCCGCGGCACGCAGCACGACCAGGTCAGCGTGTTGGGGGCCGACCAGCTGCAGCCCGATAGGCAGGCCGTGCCCGTCGGTGCCGACGCAGACGCTGGCCGCCGGCGACCGCGTCATGTTGAACGGGTAGGTGAACTCGATCCAGTTGAACGTGGCCTCCCCGTTGACCGGCGCAGTCATCTCCCCGGCGAACGGCGCCGTCCCCGAGCAGGTGGGCGTCACGAGGAGGCGACAGGTGTGGAACAGCTCGACCAGGCGCAGGTTCATGGCGTGGAAGTGGTCGTAGGCCACGAACAGCTCCTCGGCCGTGGTCGACTGCGCCGCCTCCACGGAGTGCCGCAGGAGGGGGTGGACCTCCTCCCAGCGGGGATGGCCGAAGTGGGGCCGCAGGCTGCGCAGGGTCGCCGCCGCGGTGACGGTGAGGAAGTCGCCCACGGGATCGGTGTCGAAGACCTCGTCGACCACGACGACGTCCGCTCCCAGCGACTCGAGCACCCCCACCGCGCTCCGGCAAGCGGCCGCGACCTCGTCGTCGACGGTGGCGTAGCCGAGGGTGGGCGACCAGGCGACCTGCAGCGGGACGTGCGGGTCCTCCACGGCTGCCAGCCAGGAGGCCTCGGGCCGGGGTAGCGCGCGCAGGTCGGTCGGGTCGGGCCCGACCGCCACTTCGAGTGCTCGGGTCACGTCGGTCATCCGACGCGCCATGGGGCCGTTGGTGGACAGGTCCGGCCACCCGGGAGGGTTCGGGCCGCCGAGAGGGACGCGCCCCAGGCTCGGCTTCATCCCCGAGAGCCCGCAGCAGGCCGAGGGGATCCGGATCGAGCCCCCGCCGTCGGACCCGGTGGCCAGCGGCACCATCCCGGCTGCCAGCGCGGCCGACGAGCCACCCGAGGATCCGCCCGGGCCGCGACTGGGGTCGAACGGGTTGCGCGAGGCTCCGAAGAGGGCGTTGGCCGTGTTGCCCATGAAGCCGAACTCCGGGGTGTTGGTCTTGCCCACCACGACGCAGCCGGCGGCACGCATGCGGGCCACGAAGGGGTCGTCCGACCCGGCCGGTGGGTCGTCGGCGTGGAGGACGGAGCCGTAGGTGGTGACGTAGCCCTCGGCCCGCTGGAGGTCCTTCACCCCGAGGGGGATCCCGGCCAGGGCCCCGGGGTCCTGCCCGGACGCGACGGTGGCGTCCACCGCTTCGGCATCGCGCAGCGCGCGCTCGCCGTCGACGGCCACGAAAGCGTTGTAGAGCGGGTCGAGACGCTCGATCCGCGCCAGCGCGGCCTCGGTGAGCTCCCGGGCGCTGATCTCCCTGGAGCGCACAGACCGGGCCAACCCGTCGAGCGTGGTGGTGCGGAAGTCGATCTCGGTCATAGCGGCCCGCCAGTCCCCTCGTCAGGCGGCGGACGGCGACAAGCCGGCCACCGCCTCCTCCAGGCCCACCCCGACGGGGATGATCATGGGTGCCGGAATGGTCACGCCGTGGTCGACGTAGCGCTGGACGTGCGCGCGGCACGCGTCGACGGACCCGTGCACCACCAGGTCGTCGACCACGGCGTCGGGGATGGCGGCCAACGCGCCCTTGCGGTCGCCGGCCGCCCAGGCGTCCCACATGGGCTGGAGGGCCGGGCCGCGGCCGAGCCAGCGGTGGAACTCGGCGTACGCGTGCACGTTGAGGTAGGCGGTGATCATGCGGCGGCCGATGGTGCGCGCGACTTCGGCGTCGTCGCACACGACGACGAAGATCCGGGCCACGATCTCGCGAGGCGCCCCGCCGGAGGCCCGGTGCACTTCGTTCACCGACGTCGCCACGTCGGAGGCGCTCAGCCAGTTCAAGATGGCGCCGTCGGCTTCCCGACCGGCCAGGTGCAGCATGCCAGGCCGCAGCGCGGCCAGGTAGATCGGTGGGAGCTGCTCGGGGATGAGGGCCAGGCGGAACCCCTTCACCGCGAACGTGCCGAAGTCCTCCGTGACCTTCTCACCGCTGAAGGCGCGACGTAGGAAGCGCAGGGTGTCGCGCACCCGGCGGTACTGGTTCTCGAAGGCCATGCCGTTCCAGTCGGCCACGATGACCTGGGAGGAAGCGCCCAGCCCGCAGGCGAAGCGCCCCGGAGCGGCGTCGGCCAGGGCAGCCAAGCTCTGCGCGAGCAGTGCGGGCCCTCGCGTATAGGCGGGCGTGATGGCCACGCCGAGGCTGAGGCTGGGCTCCCAGGCTGCGGCCAGCGCGAGCGGGGTGAACCCGTCGGCGCCGTCGACCTCGGCCGACCACACGTCGGTGTACCCCAGCTCACGCAGCCGGGCGAACCACTCGCGGTGGGCGTGCAGGGGGATCCCCGGGAGGGGGACGGTGATGCCGGGGCGGGCCCGGCGGACCACGGCCGCGCTCACGCCTGGAGCCTCTGCCTGGCACCGGAGCCGTCGGAGGGGTCGTCGGAGGGGTCGTTGGAGGTGCGGTCGGAGGCGTCATGGGCGGTGCCATCGGAGGGCTCGCCGGAGGTGCGTGGGCCGGCGGCCCCCTCGGCGCCGTCGGAGCTCTCGGGAACGTCGGGGCCGTGCTGGAACTCGGGGTCGTCGAGCACCAGCGCCAACTCGGTCTTCTCCTCTGCCGCGTCGCGCGGCGGCACCGGCACGCCCCAGCGCGCCATGCCCTCCTCCATGCGGCGGATCACCGTCTCGATCACCTGCACGCGGCCGTAAGCGCTTGTTCTCCGACGCGATGACGTCCCAGGGCGCCAGCGGGCCGGCCGTCAGCTGCAGCATGTCGTCGACTGCATCGTGGTACAGGTTGCGCTTCTCGCGGTTGCGCCAGTCCTCGTCGGTGAGCTTCCACATCTTGAGCGGGTCGTCGCGACGACGCACGAAACGCCGCAGCTGCTCCTCGTGCGACATGTGCATCCAGAGCTTGATGACGATCATCCCCTCCTCGGCCAGCGTGTGCTCGAAGTCGTTGATCTCCTGGTAGGCGCGGCGCCACTGCACCTCGTTGGCGAGGTTTTCGACGCGCTCGACCAGAACCCGGCCGTACCAGCTGCGGTCGAAGATCGTCATACCGCCCCAGCCGGGGAGCGGCGGCCAGAATCGCCACAGGAAGTGGTGGCGCAGCTCGTCGGGCGTCGGGGCGGCGAAGGGGGCGACGTGGACGTGGCGGGGGTCGAGCGGCTCCACCAGCCGCTTGATGGCGCCACCTTTGCCGGCGGCGTCCCAGCCCTCGAACACGATGCACACGGGCGGGCCCAGCCTGCCCTCGTTGAGCTGACCGCCGTTGATGAGGCGGAGGTGCAGGAGGCGGCGCTGCGCCCGACCGAGGCGCTTGGCCTCCTCCTCCTTGGAGAGCTTCGCCGAGAGGTCGCAGTCCTCGAGGCGCGGGGAGGGCCGCTCGGGCGCAGCGGACTCGTGAGTCCGGCCGTCGCCGTGACGGCCGTGATCGCGCTTGCTCACGTGGCCTGTTGTAGCCGATCCACCCGGGGTCCGCGCGATCCGGCTGCGGCGGTGGCCCGGCGGACGGCGTCGGGCTCGCCGGCCATGACCAGCAACTCCCGGTTGGAGAGGTGCCCGACGCGGCCCACCTTGCGGCCCGACGGGTCAAAGATGCCGATGCGGGCCCCGACGTAGCGGGAGGAATCGAAGGCCAGCGTGGCCACCGTGCCCCGCACCGCGCACAGGTCCTCGAGCTCATCCAGGGTGAGCCATGACTCGTCGTTGTAGGAGAGGACCAGCAACCTGCAGTCGACCAAGCGAACGACCGACGCCAGCGCGTCGGGCATGGTGCGCTTGGAGTTGAACGCCGAACGGGTCGAGGGGTCGCGGGCGTCGACCCGCTTGCGGGCCACCCCGTAAGCCTCGGGCGCGTCCCAGGCCACCAGCGTCTCCCAGACGTGGTAGTTGGTGAAGTAGCGATGCTGGTTGTACGGCGGGTCGAGGTAGACGAGGTCGAAGGACCCGAGCGGACCGCCGGGGGCCGCCCCCGACGTGAGCTCCACCGCGTCGCCGAGGACGGCCCGCCCGGACCCGCGCAGCAACTCGGGCACCCGCAGCTCGAGGTCGTTGTAGGAGCGGGAGGCCCACTGCTTGACGTAGGCCATCTGCACCCCGGTCGTCGAGTCGACGCGGTCGGCCGCCTCAATGAGGCTGGTCAGCAACAGCGGCTCCAGCGGACTCCCCGCGTAGTCCGACGCGATGGCGTCGCGGACGGCGTCGATGCGCCTCGCGTTGTGGGGCTGGAAGTACCGCGCTTGGCGGCTGAACATCTCGGTGACGTACCCGTCGACGCCGGGCAGCGCGCCGAGATGCTCCACGGCGTCACGCAGGGCGGCCTCGTCGACCTCCCGCGCATCCGTCTCGACGTAGGTGCGGGCGAAGACGTGGGCGTAGCGGGCCGTGTCCACCGCCGTCACCTGCACGCCCTGCGCCTTGAAGGCCTGGGCCACCCGGGTGGTGCCGGTGAAGAGGTCGAGGGCGCTGCGGGCGCCCGAAGCGGCGCAGATCTCGGCCAGGACGGGGACCAGGCGGCGCTTGGAGCCGATGTACTTGATCACGCGTACGAGGGGCCGATGGTCACCGGGCCCACCCTACGATGGGCGGTCATGGCCGCCGGGGACTCCCACTGGGTGCGCTGGCACCAACCCTACGAGGACCCGAACTCGGGCTTGTCGCGGCGCCTGCGCATCGTGCAGTCGATGGTGCGGGCCGCGCTCGACGACGCACCGGCGCCACCGCCGGGCCCGGTCCGCGTGGTGAGCCTCTGTGCCGGCCAGGGGCGCGACCTGATCGACGTGCTCGCCACCCACCCCCAGGCCCGGCGGGTCTCGGCACTCCTGGTCGAGCTCGACCCCGCGCTCGTCTCGTCGGTACGTGAGCGGGCGGCCGCGGCCGGCGTGTCGGACGTGGTGCGCGTCGTCGAGGGTGACGCGGCGCTTTGCGCCTGGTACGCCGACGACGTCCCCGCCGACCTCGTCTTGCTCTGCGGGATCTTCGGGAACGTCTCCGACGAAGACATCGCGGCCACCGTCGAGGCCATGCGCGGCTTCTGCGCGTGCGGGGGTCATGTCGTGTGGACGCGGCACCGACGCCCGCCCGACGCCACGCCGGCCGTCCGGGCCGCGTTCGCCGCCGCCGGGTTCACCGAGCTGGACTTCGTCGCCCCGGCGGACACCGTGATGACCGTCGGGTACCACCGCTTCGACGGTGACCCGGCCACCTTCGACCCGGGTCGGGTGCTGTTCGACTTCGTGGGCGACGGCTCCGCCCCGGTGTGAGCGGACCGGTATGAGGGAGCAACGCGGCACGAGCGGGCGGGACCACCTGCACCCGTCGGAGCTCGTCTCCATGGCCTGGCGCACCTTCGGGGCCGAGCCGGGGCGCGTGATCCTCCCGGCGCTGGTGATCTTCGGGCTCGACGCTCTCCAGACGACCATCTACATCGAGATCGCCGTCGAGCACCACGGGCTGCTGTCATTGCTGGGCGCCATCCTCGCCGGCACCTCGACGCTCGGCCTGACGTTCTACAGCGGCATGCTCGAGCGCCTGGTGGGCTCGGTGGAGCGCAACGAGCCGGCCCAGCCGATCATGGAGGTGCTGGCCACGCTGCCCTGGCTGCGCCTGCTGCTGGCCGACGCCGTCCTCGTCCTGCTCGGGGCGGCGGCGTCTGCGCTGGTGTTCGTCCCCGGCCTGGTCGTGGGCACGCTCTTCGCGTTGGTCGGCCCGCTCATCAACCTGCTCGACGCCTCGGTGCCCCAGGCCTTCCGCCGGTCGGTGCAAGTGGTGTGGCCGCACTTCTTCTTGGTCCTGTGCTTCGTCACCATCCCGCTGGCGCTCGAGCACGAGATCGTCGTACTGGTGGCTGAGCTGGTTCCCGACGAGAACGTCGGCCTGGTCTTCCTCACCAGCTTCGTCCTGGGTGACCTCTTCGGGATGGCCCTCGGCCTCATGGAGGTCACCTTGGCCGAACGGCTGGTCGGGGGCGCGCACGGCCCGGGCCAGGACATACGCTCGGCAGTGGAGCAGGCCGGGGAAGCGTCGCCAGGGAAGAACTAAGCCCGAGGGCCGGAGGGGCCGACAAGAACCACGGGGAGGTCACGATGGAAGAGACGATCCACGGGACGACCATGCCGGTGCTGGAGCTCTCGCTGCAGCCCGGGGAGTCGATCGTGTCCGAGGCGGGCGAGTTCAGCTGGATGTCCGACGCCGTGCAGATGCAGACGAACACCGGCGGCGGCATGGGCGGCAAGGGGATCATGGGCGCTCTCAAGCGAGCCGTCTCGGGTTCCACGTTCATGATGACGACCTACGCCGTCGAAGGCGGCCCCGGATCGATCGCCTTCGCATCGAAGGTGCCGGGTCACATCTTGCCGATCGACGTGGCGGTGGGCAACGAGTTCATGGTGCACCGGCACGGGTTCATGGCGGCGACCCCGGGGGTCGAGCTGTCGATGGGCTTCCAACAGTCCTTCCGGGGCGGCGTCTTCGGCGGGGAGGGGTTCGTGCTCCAGAAGATCGGCGGTGCCGGGCGCGCCTTCGTGGACCTCTCGGGCGAGGTCGTCATCTACGACCTCCAACCAGGGCAGACCATGCGCGTCCACCCCGGTCATGTCGGGCTCTTCCAGGCGACGGTGAACTTCTCGGTTCAGAAGGTGCCCGGGTTGGCCAACCGCTACATGGGCTCCGACGGGCACCACTTCGCGGTGCTGAGCGGTCCGGGCCGCATCTGGTTGCAGTCGATGCCGCTTCCCGTGCTGGCCGGCGTCATCAACGAGTACCTGCCGGACCGCGACGGGCACCCGGTCGAGACCGGCGTGACGGCCGGCGCCACGGCCAAGGTGCTGGGGGACATGTTCCGCTGACGACGGGATCAGCCCTCGGGCTGGTTCCACTCGATCCAGCCCGCCCCCGACCGACCGTCGCCGGCCCGGCAGGTGACCATGGCCCGGGGGAAGCGGCTCACTCGGCCGTCGGTCTCGTTGCGCAGCAGCACGGGCCCGAAGGCGACCGGTGTCACGTCGAGCCCGATCTCGTGGACGGCACCGCCGCCCTCGGCCATGCCGGCCGTCAGATCGATCCGGCCCGCCGTCGGGAACCCGTGCTCGCCCAGTTCCTCGCTGACGGAGATCGAGGTGATCGGGTGCGCCGTCGGGTCGGCACCGCCGGGCGTCTGGACGTACCCGAAGAACACGGGCACGCCCGGGATGCGGACGTCCGAAAGGTGCACCCGGGTGCCGTCTTCGAGGCGGACCGAGCACCAGCACCACCCGAACTGCCACCAGTCGCGCACGCCCCAGGAATGGTCCCGCTGGCCCTGGCCATCCACGCGGCGCGTCTCGCCGTCGACGGTCACCGTCCCGGTGACGAGGCAGGGGATCTCGTAGCGGGTGGTCACGTCGTAGCCGTAGGGCACACCGTCGGTGGTCCAGGTGAGGTCGAGGTCGAGCTCGGCGGCCCGGCCGGAGGATTCGCCGTGGGCGTAGACCTCGGCCGGGTCGGCGAAGACGAAGGCCGGGGTGCGTGCGGCCAGGCGGAACTCCTCGAGCGGCCGCAGCAAGTCGATCTCGATCCGGCCCGTCGCCTCGGACGTCGAGACGAGGCCGTCGCCCGGCGGCACCGGGGCTGTGTAGTCCACCGAGCACACGGCCGCGTGCCCCGGCCGGACGATCCATGTCGTCCACCAGGCCACCCGGCGGTTGGGGTAGAGGCCGAGGCGCAACCATCCGCCGAAGTCGCCGCCACCGTCGACGAAGTCGCAGTAGTACGACTCGTTCCACAGGTCGTCGGGGTCGGGGTCGTGACGCCCCTCGTCGGCGGGCAGCACGCGGTGGGGCGTCGTCATCCTTCTCCTCTTCCGGGGTTCATGGCGCTGGCGTCGGGCGGGCCGGGGACCTCGACGACGGGTTCGTCGCGGTCGTCGAACTCGGTGCGCAGCGCCCGGGACATCACTGCATGCTGGAAGTACAGGGTCGTGATGTACGTCAGCTCCAGGATCGCCACGTCATCGAGGTGGCGCCCGAGCTCGGCGAACAGCGCGTCGGGAACACGGCCGTGATCGAACACGAGGCAGTCGGTGTAGGCCAGGACCGACCGCTCCGCGGCGTCGTAGGTACCCTCTGGGGCGACGCTCCACGCCGGGACGTGGGTGATCTGCGCCTCGGGCATGCCCAGCTCGCGCATGGACTTTGCGTGCTGGGAGAAGACGAACTGGCTCCCGGCGGCCCACCCGGCCCGGATCTGGCCGAGCTCACGCAGCCGCGGGTCCAGCGCACGCGCCGGTGACTGGTACAGCCCGAAGCCCTTCACGCAGTGGTCGAGGATGTCGGGGCTGTTGGCGAAGACGGTCCACCAGTCACCGGTGGTCCCGTCCCAGCGCCCCGGTTCGGCCACAGGGTCGCGACCCTCGAAGAGCCAGTCGTACATGGTGGTGACGATGGGCGCGGTGGCCTCGTCCCGCGACACCTGGTGCAGGCGGGGCACGGTCAGACAGGGGTCGGCTCGGCCGGCTGGCCGGACCCAGCCTTCCCGGCCTTGTCGAGAGCACGGGCCGGGGCGTGCGAGACGTCGGCGGGGGTGAAGCCGCGCAGCCAGCACGCGAACTCCAGCAGGATGCCGTCGGGATCCTGGAAGTAGATGCTGCGCACGAACACGCCCTCGTCGACCGTGTCACTGAGGCCCCACTCCGAGTCGTCGTGGTTCCAGATCTCGGAGCATTCGATGCCGGCGGCGACGAGGCGTTCCCGGTACTCCTCGATCTTGTCGGGCGGCACGTCGAAGGCCACGTGGTTCATGGAGCCGACGGCGCTGGTCAGCTCGCCGGTGTCGGGGCGAGCGGCCGGTGCGCTGACGCCCGGGACGCCGTCGGGCGCCTCGGGGAACCAGAAGAAGGCCAGACAGTCGCCGCCTCCGCAGTCGAAGAAGAAGTGCTGGCCCAATCCGGCCGGCAGTTCGATGGTCTTGACCAGCGGCATGCCGAGCACGTTCGTGTAGAAGTCAACCGTGCGCTCCATGTCGCGGCACACCAGGGCGAGGTGGTTGATCCCCCGGAATTCGAAACCTGCGGAGCCTGTCGTCACCGTGCCCTCCCTCGGCGCCACGCGCCCGTGTCGCGCCGCTCAGGATAGGCCGGGTCCCGGCTGACGGCGATCCCGGCACGCGGTCGGCAGACCTCCCGGGGGCCGGCAGACCTCCCGGGGGTAGGTTGCAGGGCGTCGAGCCCGGGAGGGAGCACGTGACGGACCAGCGAGACCGCGTCGCCGACGTGGGATTCAAGGCGCTGAACCTGGCGCACCGAGGCGTGTTCCGTGCCACCGGCGGGCGCTTCCCCCGGTCGCTGCGGGGCATGGCCGCGGTCGAGCTCAAGACGGTGGGCCGCGTCTCGGGCCAGGTGCGCAGCACCATGCTGACCTCGCCGGTGAACGACGCGAGCCGGGTCGTCCTCGTCGCGTCGAAGGGCGGCGACGACCGCGACCCCCAGTGGTATCGGAACCTCTCCGCGAACCCCGACGTGGACGTGGTCATCGACGGCGAGACCCGCGCCCTGCGAGCGCGGACCGCATCGGCGGAGGAGAAGTCCGGCCTCTGGCCGCTCATCGTGGCGGCGTACCCGGATTACGACACCTACCAGCGTAAGGCCCGCCGGGACATCCCGGTCGTCATCTGCGAGCCGCGGCCATGAGCCCGGACCGGGACTGGAGCGCCTGGGCGCGGGCGTACGAGGCGACCGAGGGCCCCGAGGCGTTCGCCGCGCTCTTCGCTCCCGGGGGCGTGTTCTGCGACCCGGTCACCCCCTGGACCGAGGACGTGCGCAAGGTCGCCCGCGACACCGATGCCGTGTTCCCCGACTGGGAGCAGCGGATCGACCGCATCCGTGGCGGCGGCGACTGGGCGGTCTTCGAGTGGACCGGTACGGGCACCTTCCACGCCGGCGACGGGCGTCGGGTCCGCATCACCATGCAGGGGGCGACTGTGATCGACGTCGACGCACAGGGGAAGGTGACCTCATGGCGCGACTACCTCGACACCAACGAGCCCATGGGGCAGATCCAGGCGGGTCTGGGCGACGGCGGGACGCCCGGCTGACTCAGCGGAAGTCGAACGCCACCTTGATGGCGCCGCTGTGCTCCTGGTCGGCCAGCACCGTGAACGCCTCGCGCCACTGCTCGAGCCGGAAGGTGTGGGTGAGCATGCCGGTCAGGTCGACCCGCCCCTCCGCAGCCAGCCGGAGGTAGTGCTCGATCCCGTGGGCCCGCACGCCGTCCACCTCTTCCACCCCGAATGCGTTGGATCCGACCCAGGAGATCTCCTTGAAGTAGAGCGGCGACCACTCCCAGCGCTCCGGGGCGTGCACGCCGCTCTTGACCATGGTGCCGCGGGCCTTGAGCAGGCGGACGCCGATCTCGGCCGTCTGGGCCGTGCCGACGGTGTCGTAGACCACGTCGAACCCACCCGGGTGCGCCATCGGAAGGCCCTGACCGCCGCCGAAGCGCTGCAGGACGCCACCTGACCAGGCGGCCGCCTCTTCGAGGAGCCGCTCGACGGGGAAGGGCTCCAACACGGCGGCTCCGAGGCGCCGGGCCAGCGCGGCCTGGGCGGGCCAGCGGGCGACCACCATGACCTCGACGTCGGGGTGCAGCGCCCTGAGGATGGCCGTGGCGCAGCTCCCCAGCGCACCGCCCCCGTACACGAGCACCTTGCCGCCGGGCGGCGGCGGGTGCCGGGTGACCGAGTGCAGCGAGACAGCGAAGGGATCCCCGAGCACCGCCACCTCGTCACTCAACGCGTCGGGGACCGGGATGAGCATGGACTCGTGCGCCGGCAGGTACTCGGCGAACCCGCCGGGCGCGTCCCGCGAGGTCCCCGTGTGGATCCCCGCCGCCAGGGGGCCCTCGGTGAAATGCCAGCACAGGCTGTAGTCACCTTCCCGACACGCCGGGCAAGGGGGGTCGATGCCCCGCGGCCCGCACGAGAGCCAGGGGTTGAGCACCACGCGCTGCCCGACCTGCAGGCGCTCGACGGCCGGACCGACGTCGACCACCTCAGCCACGACCTCGTGCCCGAACACGGTCGGGAAGGTGAAGTACCCGTTCAAGGCGCTGTCGCCCAGGTCCTCGCCGAAGTCCATGAAGACCATCTTGGCGTCGGACCCGCAGATCCCGGTCAGGCGCGTCCGGGCGACGCACCAGTCGTCGCGCACCACGGCGGGCCGGTCGAGCTCCATCAGCCGCATCGGGGTCCGGGAGAGCCCGACCATGAGCTGATTGGCGAGGTCGGGCGGGGACCAGCGCTCACCCTTGACGCCGTAGAGCAGACCTTGCACGGGACCTCCTAGCCGAATGGGACCGGGCCGCTGCTGCCGGCGACCGCCGGCAGCCCGATCGTTCCGTTCACGTTCGTGTGCGCGGCGGCCACGATCATGACCACCGCGAAGTAGGCCAGCCAGCAGGACCCGACGATGATTCCGGCTAGCGCCAGGCCGTTCCCTCGCTGCCCCCCGCGGGCCTTGCGGATCTGCGAGCGGGCGACGAAGCCGAAGACCACGCCGAGCGCGGCCGTGACGAAGAAGAGTCCGACGATGCCGCACACGAGAGCCGCCACGGCCAGGCCGTTTGTCCTCGGCGCGGTGAGGCCTCCGGAGGAGCCGAGGGCCGGTGGGGAGGAGCCATAGGCCCACACCGCACCGGTTCCGGGAGCCGCACCATGCGGGGGGAGGGGGTCCGCGTGGGCGACGGACGACGCGGGGACGGGAGCCTGTTCGGGACGGCCGGTCCAGAGCTCAGGCGGGTACCACCTGCCGTCCGAGGCCAACCACCACCCGGGGCCCTGCGAGGTGTCGCTCATGCCGTGCCCGCTCCCTGTGCCGAACCGGGCGCCCGCAGCCTGGCCGGGTCACCCGGCACCAGGAGCGCCGTCTGGAGCATACGGCGCCAGGGTTCCCCGGGGATGGGTGACGGCCGGCCCCCGGAGGGACCGGCCGTCGGCACTACCTCTTGGCGGTCCGCCTGGCCGGGGCCCGCTTGGCCGGCGCCTTGCGGGCCGTGGTGGACCGCTTGGCCGGCGCCTTGCGGGCCGGGGCCTTGCGAGCGGGCGCCTTCTTCGCCGGTGCCTTCTTGGCGGCGGCGGGAGCCGCCGACTTCCCGGCGGCAGCCACGGCGGCGGCGTCGGTCGGGAACACGCCCCGCTCCAGCTTGGGCGCCTTGCTCGGGGCGAGCACCGCGTCCTTGAACGCCTTGACCGGGGTGATGCGGGCCTTCTTGGATGCCTTGATGCGGATGGCCTCGCCGGTGGCCGGGTTGCGCCCCATGCGCGCCGGGCGGTCCACCTTGACGAACTTGGCGAAGCCGGAGATGGCCACCGGCTCACCCTTGGCGACGACGGCGGTCACGACATCGGTGAACCCGTCGAGGATGGTGACGACGGTCTTCAACTCGACGTCGGACTGGACGGCGACAGCTCTTGCTAGTTCTCGCTTGTTCATGGCGCCCATTGTGGCCGACGCGCGCCCTCCGGCGCACATTTTGCGGGCAGAAATGCGGATTCTTCCGCGGGTATGCCGCGACCGTCACGCCTCGGGAGGGGGTGCGAACCGGCGTCCGGCGGCCTGCGCCGGCGGACGGCGCGGTTCAGGTCCAGCGCGAGATCTCGTGCTGCAACCGCTTGTTCCAGTGCTGGAAGTACCCGCCCATGCGCCGCTCGACCTTGCGCAGCGCGATGATGCCGACGAACACCAGGGGGGCGAGGAACGCCGAGAGCGCGCTGAGGGCGATCAATCGCATGCCGCCGGACTTCCGCTCCGATTCGCTCACCACGTGCAATTTGTTACACGCCCGGGGCATGCGTGCGCGCACACCCGTTTCGCAGTAGGCATGTGGGGGTCAAAGGGCCCAGGTGGGGGGCCCAAGCGAGGGAGCCCAGATGAGCGAGACTGAGTCCCAGCAACCGGGGCCGGACGGCCCCGAGGCCGTCTCGGCGGAGGCGGCACCCGGACCGGCGAAGCGATCGCCGCGCGGCGCCGCGCACGCGGCGGATCTCGGCTTGGGTGCTGGTGGTGCTGGCATCGCTGCTGATCCCCGTGTCGGTGATCTCGGTCTGGGCGATCCGGACCGTCACCGTAACGGACAAGTACGTGGCCACGATGGCGCCGCTGGCCCGGAACCAGGTCATCGTGGACCATCTGGCCCAGAAGGCGACCGACGAGCTGTTCTCGACGCACTACGTCCAGGACCAGGTCACGAGCGCGCTGCCCCCCAAGGCCAAGCCGATCGTGCAGCCCCTGGTCAACCAGCTGCAGGGCTACATCTACCAGCTCGCGCTGAGGGTCTTCGAGAGCCCGAAATTCGCCCAGCTCTGGGACACCCTCAACCGGCGCTCCCACCAGGCGGTCATCGACGTGCTCACGGGGAAGCAGTCGCCGCTGACCCAGAAGCTCGAGAAGGGCGGCAAGATCGTCGTCAACGTCAGCCCGGCGCTGAACAACATCATCTCGGCGGCCGATGCCCACGGGATCCCCTACTTCAACCCCCTCAAGTCGGTGCTCTCGAAGAGCAACACGCTCAGCGTGGCGATCGTCTCGAAGGACCAGGTCTCGAAGTTCTCCGGGTGGTTCAACCTCATCGTGACCCTCAAGTGGGCCATCCCGATCATCGCCCTGGCGCTCGGGATCCTGGCCGTCGTGCTCGCGCTCGAGCGGCGAAAGACGCTGCTGCGGCTGGCCGTCGGCGTCGGGCTGGTCACGCTCCTGCTGTTGGCCGGGATCTCGCTCGGCCGTGTCACCTTCCTCAACCAGGTGTCTGGCCACAGCTTCAACCGGCAGGTGGCAGCGGCCGTCTGGGACACCGTGCTGCGGTACCTCAAGACCGACCTGCGCTGGACGCTCCTCGTCGCCGTCCTGGTGGGCCTGGGCTGCTGGCTGGCCGGCCCGGCCCGCTACGCCGTGTGGATCCGCTCCACCGTCGCCAGGGGCGGGCGGTGGGTGGCTGCGCAGGCCAGGACCCTCCGTGCGGGCGCGGGACGTGCCGCGGCCGGCTCGGACGCGGCGAGGCGGTCGGGGGCCTGGGTGCTCGAGCACGTGAACGGCCTGCGCATCGTGGGTGTGGTGGTCGCTGCACTGTTCGTCGTCTTCGGCGGCGACCTGACCGGCTGGAGCCTCCTGGTCATCCTCCTGCTGCTGGCCGCATATCTCGGCCTGGTCCAACTGGTGGCGGCATGGGCCCGCAGGGTGAGCGGCACCGCGGCGAGCGCCGGAACCGGGAGCGCTTGAGCCCGGGCCGGCGACAGTGACCTTTGTCCCTGGCCACAGGCGAGGGGCGGCCTCATACTGTCCCCGGGGGTGAGTCCGCCGGGAGGCGGGAGCCGTCGCAGGCAGCGCGGCTGTGGCTCACGACCCAGGAGACGGTGACATGGCAGTGCTCGCAGTGGTCGTGATCGCAACCGTGCTCGCCGGAGCGGCGGCGGGCGTGCTCGTCAGGTCCCGCCAGCGCGCGTCGGGGGCCCTGCGCCGGGTCCCCCTCCCCGTGTCCGAGGGGCAGGCAGCGCGGCGCCCGCGTCCTCGCTGACGGGGCTCCCCGAGGAGCCCCAGCTCCAGCACCGTTTCCCGCCTCACCCCCTCGCACGCGTGCACGTCTCCAGAGGGGGCCGTTCGGCTCTACAGGCCGGTGCACCGGCTCTTGCAGAATGGTGCCCTGGTGCGGCGCCCGGGTGGGGCGCATGGTGGAGGAGACGGACAGGGGATGCACGGGCGCGAGCGGCGGGCGTGGAACCGCGAGGTGCTGCCGCAGGAATGCGAGGCCTTCCTCCACGGCACCCTGGCCGAGTACTGGGACGACCGTGGGGTCGCCGTACCGGTCTGGGCCTGGACGAACCTGCTCGCCCACGGGAGCGCGCCCCTGATCACCGAGATCGCCTCCCGTCCCTACCGGAACCGGCGCTTGGCACGGAGCTGGCGCATCGCCCGCTCCTACCTGGCGACCGAGATCTTCGAGCTGGTCGATCCCGTCTACACGCTCGAGGACATGCAGGCCGCCGTCCTGCTTCCGATCGAGCTCGAGATGGCGGCGATCCCCGAGGTGAGCCACTGGTCCCCCCGGCAATGGGTGGACGCGGTCGCCTACGCCATCCGCAACCAGCATTCCACCCTGGGCCTGTAGCGGGAGCGTTCGCCGGCGGACGGCCGGGTGGCCGCGATTCGCGCCAGCGGCACGAGCGACCTGCACCGCGCCGGGATCCAGGTCAGGCGGGGGGCCGGTGACCGGACCTCCATTTCTTGACGCCTCAATCGCCGGAACATTACGTTGACCAGCGGCGGCGCCTGCTGACGGCCGCCGCCGGCGGCAGGTCGCAGCAGGTCGAGCAGCGGGTCAGGAGGCCACGTGACCGTCACGGTCGAGCGGACAGAGAGCCACTCCGAGGAGCACGCCCACCACGAGGGGCCGCACGGGATCCTCAAGTGGCTGACGAGCACCGACCACAAGGTGATCGGTATGTCCTACACGGTGACCTCGGTCATCACGTTGCTCGTCGGGGGCGCCCTCGCACTCGGCATCCGGGCGCAGCTCACCACGCCGCACAGTTCGATGCTCACCTTCGGGCAGTACAACGCGCTGTTCACCATGCACGGCACGATCATGCTGCTCCTGTTCGCCGGCCCCTTCGCCTTCGGCGGGCTGGCCAACTACATCGTGCCGCTGCAGGTCGGCGCGCCCGACATGGCCTTCCCCCGCCTCAACGCGCTCAGCTACTGGCTCTACTTGACCGGTTCGATCTGCCTCTTCATGAGCTTCTTCACCGCGGGCGGGGCCGCCCAGTTCGGGTGGGTGGCCTACGCGCCGCTCAACAGCGCCACCAGCTCGCCAGGCGCCGGTGCCGACCTCTGGATCGTGGCCCTGATCCTCACCGGGTTCTCCGCCATCTTCACCGGCGTGAACCTGTGCGCCACCATCTTCTACCTGCGTGCCCCGGGCATGACCATGTTCCGCATGCCCATCTTCACCTGGAACATGCTGGTGGTCGGCATCCTGATCCTGATCGCCTTCCCCGTCTTCACCGCGGCGCTGGTGATGCTGTTCTGCGACCGACATTTCAACACCCACATCTATACGGTCGTCGGATGTCACCTGCAGAACGGGCTGCCCATGCACAGCTGTGGCTCGGCGCTGCTGTGGCAGAACCTCTTCTGGTTCTTCGGGCACCCCGAGGTGTACATCCTGGCCCTGCCGTTCTTCGGCATGGTCACTGAGATCCTGCCGGTCTTCTCGCGCAGGCCCGTCTTCGGCTACAAGGGCATGGTCTTCGCCACCATGGCCATCGCCGCCCTGTCCACCGGCGTGTGGGCACACCACATGTTCACCACGGGCGCCGTGCTGCTGCCCTTCTTCTCGTTCCTGAGCCTGCTGATCGCGGTGCCGACCGGGATCAAGATCTTCAACTGGACCGGGACGATGTGGGGCGGGAGCTTGAAATTCGACACGGCGATGTTGTGCGCCATCGGCTTCATCTTCACGTTCCTGATCGGCGGCATCACGGGCATCTTCCTGGCCTCGCCGCCGATCGACTTCGCTACTCACGACACGTACTTCGTGGTGGCGCACTTCCACGACGTGGTCATGGCGATGGTCATGGCCGGCATCGGCGCCCTCTACTACTGGGCTCCGAAGATGACGGGCTACCGGCTGCACGAGAGCTGGGGCAAGCTGCAGTTCTGGCTGCTGTTCATCGGCACACAGGTGACCTTCATGCCGCAGTACTGGGTCGGCCTCCTGGGCATGCCCCGCCGGACCGCCAGCTACCCCTCGAACCTGGGCTGGCAGAGCTGGAACGTCGTGTCGACCATCGGCGCCTACATGATCGGGCTGTCATTCATCGTCTTCGTGGCCAACATGCTCATCTCGTGGCGACGCCCCATCCCTGCCGGCAACAACCCCTGGGACGCGCACACGCTCGAGTGGTGGACGACTTCGCCACCGCCGCACCACAACTTCAACAACCTGCCGCCGATCCGCTCGGAACGGCCGGTGTGGGACGCCAACCATCCGGATGCACCGACGCTGAACTCGCACGGGAAGACGGCACATCCCGCTCCGGTTGCGGCCGGTGTGGGCGGGAGCTGAAATCCACCACGCGGTCGCCGGACGCGGCGCGGCGCACCCACGCGGTGTACTGGCCGCCGAGGGGGACACGCCGGAGATGCCGGTCGAGCGAGCAGCCGACGGCACCTCCCAGCGGGGAGAACAGGAAGTGGCGAGACTCCGGCTCCACGTCGGCCGCGGCCCGAAGCAGATCAATCGTCTCACGTGATGAGAGCAGGACGGCCTCCTCGTCGAGCTCGCACGCGTGGACGGCGTGGCGTGTGAGCGGGTTGTGGGGGTTGTGCTCGAACACTGCCACGACGCCCTCTGGTCGGGTCACCCGAACCATCTCGCAGATCACCTTGAACCGCTTCGACACCGGGACGTGGTGGAGAACGCAGATGGCGGTCACGACGTCGAAGGTTTCGTCGTCGAAGGGGAGCTTTTCCCCGTCGTACCAGCTGAATTGCGCCTTTGGGACGTTTTCGCTCGCTTTGAACAGCATCTCTTCTGAGATGTCGACACCATGGAGGTGCCGTACCCGCGGGGCGAGGTAGCGATCGGTCGTCCCCGTCCCACAGCCGACGTCGAGGAGCTTGAGGCCCTGCAGTGAGCCGAGCCCAGGGCGTACAATGTCCTCGAGGATCTCTACCTTGCGGCGCGCGTAGAACGCGGAGTCACGGCCCGTGAAGGAGACCGAGCGGTCCACGGTGTCCTCGTAGAGCGTGGCATGCTCGTCGAAGTCGACGCCGCGGCCCTCTTTCTTCGTCCGACTGGACCCGACAGCGGCCCGCCGACTGACCCGATCGGCGCGGGACGTGGCCGCTTCGGCGCCGTCCCGACGACCGTCGACCCAAAGTCGCCAGATCCCCTTGATGTCGTCGCTCGCCGTCTTGGCGATCTTCACCCGGGAGTCTTCGTCCTCCACCCAACGCACGGGGACCTCATTGATCCGCAGCCCGCTCCGGTGTGCCAGAGCGAGGAGCTCAGTGTCGAAGAACCAGCCGTTGTCCTCGATCTTCGGGAGGAGGTCGTGGGCAACGCTGGTGCGGATCGCCTTGAAACCACACTGGGCATCGACCACGCCGTAGTGCAGGAAGGAGCGGGCGACCATGTTGTACGTCTGCGAGATCAACTCACGCCGCACGCTCCGGGCGATCTCCGCGCCAGGGGCGAGGCGGGACCCGATGGAGACCTCACACCGGCCTTCGAGAATTGGGTCAATGAGGGGCCGAAGCGATTCGAGCCCGGTGGAGAGGTCGACGTCCATGTAGGCGACCACATCGGCGGTGCTGGTGGACCACACCTGCTTGAGTGCCCGCCCGCGGCCTCGCTCATCGAGGCGGATGACGCTGGTGCGTGGAACCTCGGCGGCGAAGGAGCTGGCGAGCTCGTACGTCCGGTCAGTACTCCCATTGTCGGCCACCGTGATTGCCCAGTCGTAGGAGCATTCGGTTTCGAGGTAGTCCGCCAGCGTTGTGAGGCTGGTGACGATCGACCGTTCCTCGTTCAGGACTGGGACCGCGATATCGACGCTTGCGTCGGTCATCAGATCCGCCCTCCTCGGACCCGAAGACGATGGCCTCGATCCCTCGGATCCCCCCCCAAGGCGACGATGCCGGTCTTCTCCATTAAGTGAAGCCAGCTGTGTCTGTCAGTTATACCAACGGCCTGAAGGTTGAAGCGCGACTGACCCGACGTTTGATCGGATGTTGTCGCGAGGACGCTTCCGCCCCAAATCTGAGCCCAATTGGTCAGTTCCGGCGGTCGACTCCGGAGGACGGTAGCTTCGCGGGAATTCTGAGATCATGCGCACCACCACATAGGTGAAGTTGATCCGACTGGACGAAGGAGTGGCAGTGGCAGATATGAAGGCCTTGCAGGTGACTCGCCACGGTCGGCCCAGCGATGTGCTGGCCGTGCGCAGCGTCGATCGGCCGGAGCCCGGGCAGAACGAAGTGCGCGTGAACGTGCACGCCGCCTCGTTGAACTTCAATGACATCGACCGCTGCCGCGGCAAGTTGGTCTCAGTGCCAACGCCTCCGCCATACACGCTGGGCATGGATGTGTGCGGCATCGTCGACGCGGTCGGGGAGGGGGCCGAGCCATGGTTAGGGAAGCGAGTTGTCGCCATCACGCAGAATGCACTCGGAGGCATCGCCGAGTACGCCATCGCGCCGGCGATCTCGGTCTTCGACGCGCCAACGGGTTTCGACGACGCCGAGGCGACGGCCTTCCTGTTGACGTTCCAGACTTCCCACCTCGCGCTGTTCAAGCGGGGACGGCTCCGGTCGGGTGAGACCCTGGTGGTGCACGCCGGAGCCAGTGGGCTCGGTGCAGCCGGCATCCAGCTGGGCAAGGCTGCCGGGGCCCGCGTCATCGCGGTGGCCGGCGGCCCGGAGAAGACGGCCGTATGCGCTTCTCTCGGGGCCGACCTCGTCGTCGATCACACCGCCGAAGACTTCGTCGAGGCGGTGCTGGGTGCCACGGACGACGACGGCGCTGACGTCGTCTACGACCTGACCGGCGGCGACTTTGTCGAGCGTTCGTGGCGCTGCACCGCGCACGGCGGCCGGTACCTGGCCGTCGGATTCGCCGACGACGACGCCAACGGCATGACGGGTCGGCCGCTCCGGATGGCCTGCATCGGCAATATCGACATTGTGGGTGTCATGGTGGCCTGGGTGGACGCGGTCGACCCAGGCATGCGTCGATTCGGATTCAACCCCTTCGGGCGAGACGTGGCGGACGAGATCCACGCCGACCTCCTGCGGCTGGCTGACGCCGGGAAGATCCGCCCGGTGGTGGGCCGGAGGGTCACCATGGAGGAGGCGGGCCGTGCCCTCGACGAGCACGAAGCGCGCCGATCAGTGGGCCGCACGGTGGTCGAGGTGGGCGGCGGAAGTACCGAGGGGGTCGCCGGATGAGCGACATGGAGCACACGTGGAATGACACGGAGTTGAGGGTCTGCGGGAGTGGCCCCGCGGTAAGGGGCCACCCCGTTCACGAGTGGCCGCCCGGGTCCGTGGGAAATCCCCCCGGAACTTGGAAGGAACGACAGGCGTGACAGAAGCGGAGGTGGTCGTCATCGGTGCTGGAGCAGTCGGTGTCAGTACCGCTTTCCACCTCGCCCAGCAGGGTGTGGACGTCTTGGTCCTCGAGAAGGAGCCGGGTCCAGCGATGCACCAGAGTGGGCGGAACTCCGGTGTCATACATGCCGGCTACAACCTCAAGCCCGAGTCGTTGAAGGCTCAGTACTGCGTGCAGGGGAACCGCGAGTTGCACGCATATTGCGCCGAGAGGGGGGTGCCGGTCAGGGAGGGCGGAATCCTCGTCGTCGCACAATCCGACCAGCAAATGGCCGTCGTCCGCGAGCTCAACGAACGCGGTCTGGCGAACGGTGTATCCGTCAGTCTCCTCGCGGAGGATGAGATCAAGGACGTGGAGCCCCACGCCCGGGGGATCGGGGCTCTCCACGCCCATGACGGGGCGTCGTTCGATGCTCGCTCCTACGTGCACGCTCTTGCGGGTGACGCTGTCAATTCTGGAGCGAGGCTGTTCTTCGACCACCGGGTACGGAGCGTTACCGAAACCGATCGGGACGTCGCGATCGAGACAAACCGAGGTCGCGTCGTCGCCAGAGTCGCAGTGAATGCCGCCGGTCTCTATGCCGACGTATTGGCGGGCGGACTTGCTCACGACGTTCGCGTCATCCCGTTCCGTGGGTACTACGCGGAGCTGAAGCCGCAAAGGACTGGTCTCGTGCGCAGTCACATCTACGCAACACCCAACCTGAACTTTCCCTTCCTCGGCGTCCATCTCTCAAAGCGAACGGACGGAAGAGTCATCGTAGGGCCCGGAGCGATGTTGGCCTTCGGTCGTGAGGCGTACTCGTTCAGCAGCGTGAAGGGGGGCATGTTGGACAAGACGGTGCGCTGGCCTGGGTTCTACCGCATGTTGCGTACCACTGAGTTCAAAGGCCTTCTGCGGAGCGAGGTGAAGAAGTCGTTGGCCATTCGGCACATCGCCCGCGAGGCCAGGGAGCTCGTCCCCGAAATCAACGAGAACGAGCTCGTGAGATCGTTCGCGGGCAACCGCGCACAGCTGGTCGACCGGCAGGGGAAACTGGTCGACGATATCGTCGTACGCGAGACAGCACGCTCGGTTCACGTACTGAATGCCGTCAGCCCGGGGCTGACCTGCTCCCTGCCTTTCGGCCGGAGCCTGGCGAGCACCGCAGCCGAGAAGCTCTAGGCGTGGAGTGGTCGGACCTCGGGCCGCCTCAGACGGTTGTTGTCGGACCCGCACGCTCCAGATCGGCGCGTGTGTGACCCTGACCTCCGCGTTCTGATCACACCCGCCATACCATCGAGATGGGTCCACCGACTCGCGGATCTTCCATGGTTGTCACCGGAAGCCGTTGAGAAAGGAACCACGGGGTCTGGCAGCAAGACGCTGACGCCGAGTCGGCCACGTCGTTCCTGGACAGATGGGCAACGGAGACAGTCTGCTCTGCACGAGGCGACCCTGGTGGAGACTGGGACCTTGGTCCCTTGTGTGCAGATCGAATGCGCGCGTAGATGGAAGCCGTGGTGGGCGCCGGTCGGGACACGTCGGAGCGACCCAAGAACCATGCGCACGCGATGTCGACGCCGACCCAACGCGGTCGTGCACGAAGGAGGGCCCCCGATGAGTGGACCAGATGAAGGAAGTGCCGTGCCGCCTTACCCGATCGGCTGCGACGTCGAGCCCCAGCTGACGGATCGTAACCGGGTCACTACGGGGTTTCGCCTGATCCTGGCCGTGCCCCAGATGATCATCATCGGTGGCTTCAGTGTCTTCGCGTTCGAAGTCAGCGACCTTCGGGATTCCGGCGCACTGGCCGCGGCCGCGTTCGCGATGGCGTTCATCGCTTGGTTCGCCATCGTCTTCACCGGCAAGCACCCGCGAGGGCTGTGGGACTTCGCTGTCTTCTACGTGCGTTGGTGGATCAGGGTGAGCGCCTACCTGACTCTCCTCCGGGACGAGTACCCACCGTTCGGGGAGGGCCCGTACGCCATGGACTACCGAATCGGGTTCCCCGAGCCAGACCGGAATCGCTGGTCGGTCGGCTTCCGGCTCATCCTGGTGATCCCGCAGGCGATCGTCTTGTTCTTCGTGAATCTGGGATGGCTCGTCACCACGGTCATCGCATGGTTCGCCATCCTCTTCACCGGTGCCTATCCCGAAGGCCTCTACCGGTTCGGAGTAGGGGCTCTGCGTTGGAACGTCCGGGTGCACTCCTACGTGCTTCTCCTGCGCGACGAGTACCCGCCGTTCCGTCTGACTCCGTAGCGAGCGCCCTGCGTCGGCGCTGCCCTCGCACCCCTCTTCAGTAGGCGGTGTTGTGCTCGAAGTACTGCCGGGGTGTATCGACCAGCATTGTCTCGATCTGCGCATCGCTCACGCCCTGCTCACGGACGTAGGGCAGGACGTCGTCTTGGATGTGGAGGTAGTTCCACTGCGTCAGCATCGCCAGCACGTTGGGGTCGATCCAGTCGATGTAGCAGGCCGCGTCGTGGGCCAGCACCATGCGGTCGGCGTAGCCGCGCCGGCACATCTCGACCAAGGTGTCGGCCCGCGCCTCGAAGGTCGTCTCGACGTTGAGGCCGAAGCGATCCATGCCGAGGATGAAGCCCTGGTCGGCCAGGGCACTCAGGTGGTCAATTTCGGTGCTGTCCCCGGAGTGGCCCAGGACAACTCGGGTCGGGTCAACCCCTTCCTCGTCGCACAGCAGCTGTCGTACGGCCAAGCCGGATCGGGAGCCCGGATGCGTGTGTACCGTGATCGGTGCGCCGGTGTGGCGGTGAGACCTGGCGACGGCACGCATCACGCGCGCCACGCCAGTTGTCAACCCCTGTTGGTCGATGGCGCACTTCAGGAACGCCGCCTTGACGCCGGTGCTTGCGATGCCCTCGGTGATGTCGCCGATGAACATGTCCACCATCGGGTCGGGCACTTCCGTTCCCAGCGCTGCCGATAGGGCCGGGCCCCGGTAGTGGAAGAAGAATGGCACCTGGTCGTAGGTGTAACACCCGGTAGCCGCGACGATGTTCAGCTCCGGTACCTGCTCCGCGATCCGTTGGATCCGGGGGATGTACCGGCCCAGGCCCACCACGGTGGGGTCGGCAATGCTGCGCACGCCCTGAGCGGCGAGCGCCTTGAGCTTGTCGACGGCATCGGCGACGCGCTGGTCCTCGCTGCCCCACTCCGCTGGGTAGTTCTGCTGTACGTCGGGGTCGAGGACGAAGACGTGCTCATGCATGTAGGTCCGGCCGAGCTCCGCGGTGTCCACCGGGCCCCGGACGGTCTCAACGGTTGCCATTCCCCGCTCCTTGCGTCGTCGTCGAGACCATTGTGGCCTTGGACGCTGTCCCCCGATCAAGCGCAGGCCGATCAGGGACCACGCCCGCTGCCGTTATGCAGGGTCGGCGCGCCCGAGGAGCTCTTCTCGCCGTTCCGCCGAGCTGAAGCTGCTCGGCTCCGTGGTCTGGAGGAAGTCCGACAGGATCTCGACGAAACGGACAGGCTCCTCGACGTGGGGGAAGTGCCCGACGCCCTCCATGACTTCCAGGCGACTGTTCTCGATCGCAGCGTGGGCCTGATGGGCGTGGCTGACCGGGATGATCCGGTCCTTGTCTCCCCAGACGATCAGCGTGGGCATGCTCCCGGCCAGGTAGAGGCGGTCCATGGCGCTGACCGATTGTCCGCCGGGGTCGATCACCGCGTGCATCGTCCGGACAAACGCTTGGCGATTCGCGGGATCTACGAGCGAGGCGAAGGACCGCCACATCTCCGTCGCACGGTCGTTGCGGAGGCCCCGGTCGCGGAGGAACCGGAAGATCGCGTCCCCGGCGTCGCGGATCGGGGCCGAGAAGAGCACGGGCAGCACGAACTCAGCGCCGGGCAGCGTCACCACGCGGAGCATCCAGCTGACCTCGCGCCCGAGGCCTCCTGCATCGACGAGGACCAGGCGCTCGCAGCGCTCCGGGAACTGGTAGGCGAACTGTAAGGCCACCCCGCCGCCGTATGACTGGCCGACGACCGTGGCACGATCGATCCCGAGGAGATCGAGGAAGTCGCGCATGCCGGCGGCATGGTTACCCAAGGAGTAGTCGCCGGCCGGCTTGGCCGAGCTACCGTGACCCAAGAAATCGGGGGCGAGCACCGTGTACTCGCGACGGAGGAGCTCCATGGCGGGAATCCAGGTCTCCGAGCTCCCCGCGATCCCGTGCAGCAGCAGGAGCACGGGCCCCTCGCCGGATCGCCGGAAGGCGACGTCGTGGCCATGGATGCGTACGTGAGAGACGGAGATCTCTGCGTTCGTTGCCCGCGGCATGATCCCGATGGTAGGTGAAGGCAGCGGCCCCGCCGGCCGCATCCCGACGCTGCCGCAGTCGGGGTGCCGCCGAGCGCATGGTCACTGACCCCTGACCAGGACGTTTTGCGGAGTCGATGGAGGGCTGCTCTGAATGCACCGTCGGCCGGCCGACCGGCACGGATGTGAGCCCATGGAGGTCGCAGAGAAATCCGAGCGTGACCCTTGACGGCGGCGACTCCCGGTTCAAGTCCTGAACGGAGTGAGCCCTGGACTGGCTTTGTTCCCCGCCCGTCGGCCGGACCCAGGCGGCCACGGCCGTCCTCACGCTGGAGCGGGATGCGTCGCGGCCACCCTGCCGCAACGGGCCGGCCCCACCGGCCGGGCGGGCTTCCAAGTGCTTTTCGTCACGCCAGATGCTAGACAGTCGCGGACAGACACGCTCGCGGCGGAGGGCGGCGAGGTTGGCCGTATCGGGGGTCGAAGGAGCGGTGCGTGCACCCCGTCCGGGCGTCCGCGTCGGCAGAGACCGCACGTCGGAAGGTTGTGATCATGCAATCCACGATTGATCCGAAGTCGATCAGTTGCATCATTCCCGAAGGCGAGCCACAAGCACCTCTGTACCGCAGCCGGTACGGCGGGTTGTGGGTCGATCGCAAGGACGCGCACGAGCTTCTGGACGCCCGCCTGGCCCGGGGCGAGGTCACCGAGGACGATGCGAAGTTGCTCGCGCAGTACATCGATCACGGTTACGTCGTGTTCCCCAAGGCCACTGACGAAGCCGTGATCGACGAGTACCTCGAGCTGTTCGAGGCCGCCTGGGACGTGGCTCCGGGCATGATCTACATGCACTGGAACCGGAATGTCATTCCGATCAGTCGTGAGCACTACAACGACGTGACCAAGGTGAGCGACCTGCACAGCTTCTTCGCTCACGCGGGTGAGCTGATCTTCCCGCCTGAGGTACTACGCTTCATGTCGCAGATCTACGAACGACCGCCGGTCGTGTTCCAGACCATGACCATGAGGAAGGGCTCCGAGGAGAACCTGCATATCGATACCGGGCCGTTGACGCTCACCGAACCGATGGCGATGGCCGCGTCCTGGGTCGCCCTCGAGGATGTCCAACCCCACTCCGGGGAGTTCCAGTACGTCCCGGGAAGCCACCGCCTTCCCGAGCTCCTGCACTACGGGACGGACAAGGGCCACGGTGGCGACTACGGGGAGTACGGCCAGATCCTGCAGACGACCATGCGCATGTGCGAGGAGCGGGGGCTCAAGACAGAGACCTTCACCGCGAAGAAGGGTGACGTCCTGATCTGGCATGCCGACCTGATGCACGGAGGCGCTCCGATCGAGGATCCCAGCCGGACGCGCAAGAGCCTGGTGGCCCACTTCATGCCGCTCGGCGTCATGCCGACGTTCTTCAATTGCGCAAAGGTCAAGGCGTTGCCGTACCCGCAAGGCGGCTACTGCACCGACCGGCTCCTGTACGACACCAGGCCGAGGAACCCGCAGCCTGTGGCGAGGAACGGGCCGACGGCGCAGGACTCCGGTCCCGAAGCAACGACCATCCGGCCCATCGACGTCTGGCGCGGTTGGGTGCCGTTCGGCGTGAGGAAGCACGTGCCACCCTCATTTGCGACGTGGGTGCGCCGTCACGTGGCTCGCTAGCTCAGCCGCAACAACGCCGAGTCATCCGTCCTACACCCGCCGGCCGCACGGCGCCGACGAAGGACCGCGTGTTGGACACCCGCTGACATCGGGGTCCTGGCCCGGCTCGAGCACCTTGCCGAGCTGGTGGAGCGGGCCCGCACCGTCAACGACCGTCTGCTTAGGATCGAACGTGCCGGCCAGGGCTGTGCCATCGGGTCTGCGCTCTTTGAGCGCATCCACCAGCCCTACGTACGGGAGGGCCAACGAATCGGGGGCCTTGCGCTTCGGGGATCAACGCGCCATGGCCCTGGCCGGTGCACTCTGCCTCGTCGTCCTCGTCGTCCTCGTCGTCCTCGTCGTCCTCGTCGTCCTCGTCGTCCTCGTCGTCCTCGTCGTCCTCGTCGTCCTCGTCGTCCTCGTCGTCCACGTCGTCACCGGCTTCACGAACAAAAGCCTTCGCGGGCATGTCGCCGGACTCCTCGGCTGTGACTACAGCTCGTCGCAGATGAGCTATGACCTGCGGCGCCTCCGTCTCCACGGCCTGATCGAGCGAACGCCCGGCACGAACTCCTATGCCCTGACCCCCGAGGGCATCCGCGTCGCCGTCTTCTACACCAAGGTGCGTGCTCGCCTGCTCGGCCCACTCCTCGAGGCCGACCAACCTCCGGCACCCCTCGAGCTCCGCCAGGCCCTGGGCACCATTGAGCATGTCCTCGGCGACTACGTCAGCAACGCTCGGCTCGGCATCGCAGCCTGAAACTTGTCACAAAATCCAGAGATCAGCGGACCAAGAAGATCTAGCAAACGAGGGTGACCCACCTCGTCAGCCCCATTTGTGGTCTGTCGGTGATGAGACATTGACAGCTGATCGACAACGCCCTGACACACAGTACCGATGACCAAGGTGTCCATATCGCATTCCAAGCGGCCTCCAGGTCGGCGCGGGTACTAGAGACAACGTCGATCGAGGACGCTTCGTGGCCAATGGATCCCGAGTTACTCGGGATCCATTGGAATTACTCTAGGATTCTCGCCCGTGCGCGCACTCATGATCACGAAGTTCGTGCCCTTTCCAGATAACTCCGGGGGGAGGCAGCGGTCTCTGGCTATCGCTCGGCGCCTCGCGGAGCACTTCCAACTGACACTGTGCGCGTACAGCATGGACGACACCGATGCCACGGTACTGACGTCAATGGGCATAGATGTGAGGACCGTGCCGTGGCGCCCTACAGCCTCTCGAGCGGCCCGAGGTCTGGCTCGGACTGGAAGCATGACCGCAGGCCGCTTCTGGACGCACGAGCTGGTCACAGAGGTCAGGCGAGCGGCCTCCGAAGGGCCACTGGAACTTCTGCAGGTGGAGTATCTCCAGATGTCGCCGCTGGCGCGAGGCCTACAGGCGAGATGTCGTGTACTCGACCTCCATAACGTGGAATCTTCCCTCGTAGCCAGCTATGCCCAGACCCGATCAGGTTTGGGCGGTATTCCCTATTACGTAGAAGCTCGCGCCCTGCGGAGGCTCGAGCGCCGCGAGCTTCCCCAGTATGACGTCCGAGTCGTCGTGGCCGAGCCAGAGCTCAGTCGTCTTCCCGGTCCAGCCCGAACTACCCTGGTGTGTCCCAACGGCCGTGAACCGACCGAAATTCTGGCACCCGCACGATCACGTACCGTGGCATTCGTCGCCACCATGGGATGGGCACCAAACGTCGACGCGGCCGTATGGTTCGCTCACAACGTCTGGCCCATTGTCTGTGGCCGAGTACGAGATGCCAAGCTGCTGTTGGTGGGCAGAGATCCGTCGGCTCCCGTTCGGACATTGGCCTCCGAGACGATCGAAGTCACAGGTACCGTTCCGGACGTGGACGCCTACTTGGCCCAAGCCCAGGTGGCTGTTGCCCCCTTGCGTTCAGGAGGAGGCAGTCGACTCAAGATCCTCGAAGCGCTGCAGGCCGGGCGACCGGTCGTCGCCACTTCCATCGGTGCCGACGGCCTCGAGGACCTCATCGGACAGGGCCTGATAGTCGCAGATTCGGCGGTGACCATGGCTGAGTCCATCGTGGAACTTTTGCACGATCCTGATGCGACGATCCGTCTCGGCACGCTGGGCCATGAGGCGGTCATCTTGCGGTACGGATGGGACGTCGCGCTGGGTCCGTTGGTGAGAACAGTGCTCTCGTAATCAGACACCGGCCGAGGGACTTCCGAGCGCCAATTCGAGCACCGGTTTAACTCTTCTGCTTCATTGCCTCCACTGACCCGCTCGAGGACCCGTTGCTCCGCTCTGGAGGTTCCTGGGCCGATGACGCGGGTTCACCATCGGTGCGTGCGATGGAGACTTCCGGTGATGAGTGGGCGTAGACGTAGCTCCGGCGCCGTTGGCGACCGAAGCGGGCCCGGTTCAAGACCACACCGATGACGTTGGCCTCCCCTTGATCGAGCTGGGCGAGGCCGTTGCGGAGCCGTTCGGGATCGAAGCGTCGGGCGTCGACTACGACGATCACGGCGTCGGCCATGGCGGTGACGAGGATCGTCTCGGCGGCTCCGTTGAGCGATGGGCAGTCGAGCAAGGTAATGTCGCTGCGTTTGTGGCACTCGTCGAGGAGGAAGGGCAAGGCGACGGAAAGGACGTCAGCGGGATGGCGGTCGGGAATCCCAGCCGGGATGACCTGGAGGGAAGGATTGGCCGACTCGCGGATCAGTGAGTCGATGTTCGATGAGCGGATGTTGCTCGTCCCCGGCCCGAACCCCACCCCGACGGCGGTGTGCAGCATGGCTTTGCGCAGGTCGCAGTCGACCGCCAGCACTCGATGATTCTCAGAAGCGAGGGCCCAAGCCAAGTTGGCCGTGATCGAGGTCTTTCCCTCTCCGGCGTCACATGAGGTGACCGCCACGATTGGGGAGCCCCTCTGGTGGGAGCCCCCCATGGAGGACACGATGAGCGCCACACTGCTGCGCAGCTCTTGGAAGGCCTCGGCCGCCACCTGAAGATGCCGATCGACGAACACCTCCTGGGGTGAAGTGGCCCCTCGTCGTATGCGGGGGATCTCTCCGAGGACGACCGCACCGATGCTCTCCTTCACCTCGTCGGCACGGCTCAATCGGCGACGAATACCGGCGGCGGCAAGCGCGGCGAAGACAGCGGCGATGAGGCCGATGCCCCACGCAGCGACCAGGATGGGCTTGCGGGGGTTCGACGGGCTCGACGGGACAGGGGCAGGCCCGAGCGAGAGCAGCTCGACCTCGGCGCCGAGCGAGCTCTCCGCCACCACCGCGACGGTCTTCTTGGCAACCGCGTCCACCGCCGCGGCCACTGCGCCAGGATCGGTGCCGCTGCCTTGGATCTCGAGCGCGTCGGTGCCCGACGTCCCAGTCGCGGAGATGTCGACCGCCGCTTGGGTGTACTTCGCCGGCAGGGTAGCCACCGCGTCTCTCACCGTCGCGTCGGCACTGGCTTGGGTCGCCAGCTGAGGCATCACGATCTGGATGATCTGCAACGAGCTCAAGGGATCAGTGGCCTGGGGGGTCGGCTGAGCCAAGAGGGTGGCGGACGTGCTGTACTGCTTGGCCGGCAGGTAGGCAGCTGCCGCTCCGATCAACGCACACGACGCGAAAGCAGCGAACGCAACCCACGCGTTGGCTTGAATGGTCCGCAACAGCTGACGAAATTCCAATGGTCTGTTCTATCCGCTCTCTATTCGTAGATCTCCAGGTCAACCAAGGCGGGGGTGGCCGACCTACCCATGGAAACTACCGTACTGCGCAGCATGCCCAGCATGAGTCCCAGTAGAGAGGCGAGCCGGTACTTCTCGAAGATGGATTCGACCATGCCCTTGCTGACAAGTCCGAGAATTACTGCCACCAGGCCTAGAGCAAGTACTGCGACGAACCGATCCGGGTGTCTTCGCCAGACCTGAATGCCCTCGTAGAGCGACACCCCTAATGCGGACAGAAAGAGGATGAGCCCGATCAGTCCTGTCCGCATCAAGAGATCGAGGATGATGTTGTGCGTGAGATCCGTGCGGAGGAATTGACTGGTTGGAGGCGAGTAGTAGGTGTACTCGAACCCGAGCCCGTGGCCAATGAGCAAATCCTGCGGGATGAGTGCCTTCGCCGCGTTCCATTGGTTCACTCGCTCCTGGGCAGACTCCGCCTTTCCTGTACTGTTGAACGTGTGGTTGATGGTCGATATGACCGGTACTTGCACAGGGCTCTTGCTCACCGCTGCAGGCACCACAAGCACCAGTACCACCACCGCGACGGTGGCCAGAACGGCGCAGACGACGTTGCCACCGGTGACTCGGAAGCGGCGACGGCCGGATGGTACCGAGCCGGCTAAGAGGATGACCGCAGCGGTCACTCCCAGATCGATGAGGGCGGCACGCTGTCCTGACGGAACCGTGCAAGCAAGCAGTGGCAGTACGAAGACAATGGATCTCCAGCTCCGCCGACCGGAGGCCAGATCTAGAAGGAAGACAAGGACCCCGATTGAGGCGTAAATGGTGGCTGTATCAGTGCCGACTTGGCCGAAATCTGGCAACGGCAGCAGCGGAATGTTCACTACATAGGACCCATGTGCGTTGGAGAGCACGATGAGCACCGCGGCGGGGATCGCAGACCAGCGCATGAATCGTACGAACGACCCGGTTTCCAAATATCGATGGACGGGGATTCCTGCTGCCAGCGCATAACCGCCAACTACATAGATGATGGCCTTGCCCTGATATTGAAGTTGGGTGACCTGGTTGTGTCGAAGGATCCCCTCCAGCAGGGCGACGGTCATCCACATCCCGAACGCTGCCCACAGCATCGCAGGAATGCCGATCCGAACTGGCTTGCCTCGGGCGATCAGCCTCCCGATCAGAGCCAGCGTGATGACGACCTCGGGAAGACGAAACTGCAAAGACCCAGCCCCCGGATGAAAGATGCTTCGGGGCATTATGTCCTGGTTCTCGTAAAGTGTGGATTCCAAGACCAAGATGCCGAGCAGGAGTAGCACCGCGTAGTGCTCCTTGCCTCGTCGCTCCCATCGGGCAAACCCCAGGGCACCCAGGCCAGCGATGGGAAGGCAGGCGAGCAAGAGGAGGATCTTGGTCATGGAGCGACCCCATCGCGGTCATACTGGAATGGTCTGACGCCGCTCATGATCGCATGGATGTGCAACAATCTGTGAGCACTTGGGTCAAGATGGCGTCCAGCCTCGGACCGGTGTGGCGAAATTGACGACCGATACGGCCAAACCGGACTCAGGGAACTCGCTATGAGACCTTGGGGAGCGCTTGGCGGGCACCCCTGTCATCGAGCCCGCCCGGTTGAGATTGGACGACGCTTCTCCGATCGAACTTCGAAGCCAGAGAACGCGTCACCGGCCTCTTGGGCGCACCACGGTCGGGGGTACAGGCATTGCGGATCACCGCGCCCAATGTACGGCCCAGGATCACCAGGTCCCGCCGCAACGACCAATTCTCGATGTAGTAATTGTCGAACCATGCCCGTTCATTGACCGACGTGTCTCCCCGAAGACCGTTCACTTGGGCCAATCCGGTGAGGCCGACGGGAACCCGGTGTCGATGCTCATAGCCAGGAATGTCAGTCTTGAACCGATCAACAAAGTGAGGACGCTCCGGGCGAGGGCCGACAAGTGACATATCCCCACGAATCACGTTCCAAAGCTGCGGAATCTCGTCGAGGCTCATTCTTCGCATCACGCGTCCGATTCTTGTCACTCGATCATCATCAATAACGTCCCAGGTTGTATCAGAATCGGAGTTCACTCGCATGGATCGAAACTTTAAGATCTCGACAACATGTCCCCTTTGGCCAACCCGGCGCTGACGGAAATAGACAGGACCTGGGCTCGACACTCTTACCCCTAATGCCAACACCCCTATCAGGGGAGCGAGCAAAAGGAGCCCGAGTCCAGCAACGGTCACATCTATGACTCGCTTCACCTCCCACATGGACGAATGAAGGACTGCACGAGGAAGGCAAAGAATCGGATATCCCCATATATCATCGACGTTCTTCCCGCCAGCAGCGAATCCCAGCTCAAAGAAGCGAGGCATGACGTGAATCGTGACCGAAGCGTTACTGCACGCTCGTAAGACATCGATCATGTCTGATTCACGTGTCACTCCGAACGCAATGACCACTCGTTCGACTTGGTGCTCCAAGAGCACACGACTGAGGCCCCCTATCCCGTCCAGAACGGGGTAGGGAAGGTCTTGACCGTCCACATTGTCCAGAAAGCCCACCGGTTGAAGCCCGAACTCACGGTGCTCCTCAATTGTGGTGGCGAACTGACTAGCCACCACGCCCGCTCCCACTATCAGCGTCCGCTGAGCGAAGAAGCCCCGACGCCTGAGGGAGCGGATCAGGGCGTATGTCAGACATCGGAACACCCAGATTGGCACCAGGGCGACCGCCGCGATTCGGAGGCATTCAGACGCTGCCATCCGTCCGCCCGGGATGACCTCGAGGATCAGGACTCCACCGGCCAGGCACAGGAAGAGAGGAACGGCATCACGCGCTGCGGTGAGGGTGATTCTCCGCCGATATTGTCCGTTCAACAGCAACAGCACCATGACGATCCCGCAGTAACCCAAGAGCCATGCCCGCTCCCCACGGTCGGCTACGTAATACACGACGAGGATGACGTAAGACGCGACGATCACGAGGATGGTGGCATCCACGCACGCGACGATGAACATGGGAGCCCTCGTCGTAATGTGACGGATCGCCTGGCCCTTGCCTCCGCCATTGGTGTCTGTTCTGGCGGGGCGCCGAGGATTGAACTTGAAGCCTACTGACATGGGATAAGCCATCTCTGACGGCCCGACCAAGCATGTCCTTTCGAAGTCTGAAACGAGCGCGGGCCTGAGATTTCCAAGGTCTGAGCCGGGGTGGCCATGGAATTCGGCAGCAAGGAGTTCATGCGCGTGGCCTCGCTCATCAACGTGAACTCCTATACCGATTCTTCATGGATGTGTCCACCATCTCACGGCCTCGCTCGATCAGCACCGTCCTAGATGAGCCACAGAACAAATTCGCCGCGCGGAAGGATACCTGCGCACCCGCCCGATTGGCAATGGCATCACAATTGATCGGCCCGGGAATCCTGGAGGCTTCCCTCCTGAGGATGGAGCAATGCAAGGAACGCCGCCAGGTCTGGAGCCCGCCACGGTTGGCCCACTTTGTTGTTCGTCCGTTGTGAAAGCCCATCCAGTTGCAACTTGACGGTCCGTCGCGATGGTGGATGCAGCCGGCCGTCGTTCTGGCGACTCCGGAAAGGCGCCAAACAGCGAGAGATGCGGCGTCTGTCTTGTGGCGTAGTCACTCCAACCAGTGCCCCATCAGGCAACGTTTTTTGCGCGCTTCACCAGTTCACGCAATGTTTTGTCCTGAGCGTTGCGGTTGCGCCAGGAGATGTAGCGACGAATCATCGAGTTCTGCTCCTCGTGTGAGCGGTGGTCGGTGCCGTCAAGGGTGAAGTAGCGTAGTGCCCGTAACTGGGCCTCGATCCGGTTCAGCCAGCAGTCCTCTCGCCTCGTGGCGGCCAGCTCCCACGGGTTCGAGACCTCCCGGGGTAATTCCGGGCGCGCCAAAGCACCGCTGTTGTCGACGGGCGGATCCGCGATCGATCAGACGAGGAGGTCGACGCTTCGACAGGAACCGAGGAGCGCGTCGAAACTGGACCAGGTGCTGCGAGCCTGGCGTCGCGCGGAGCTCTGGTGCCGACCCGAGCGTGGAAGAGACCCCAGCGCCGCTCGCCCGGCCGGTGGTCGACAGGCCGTGCCACCGGCGACCACGCGATGCGTACCATCGCCCGAAGAAACATTGGCATCACGAAGACGTAATCTTTCGTCCGTGGACAGGAAGATCATCCTCTTGCTGGTAGGTGGCGCTCTGGCAATGGGATACTTCGTCTGGGCGATCCTGGCTTTTCCCAGCGGTGCGCGGATCGGTGCTCAAAACGAGGGCAGAGCCGCGACCTTCGTGGCGCCGATACCCGCCGCGCAGCTGACCAAGTACGAACAGTACGCCCAAGCTCTTCAGACGGCCAATGAAACGGCCACCAAGGGATTCGTCGGCGCGGGGAGCACACCAACGCCAGCCCAGATTGGAGCGGTGGTAACGCCGTACTGGACCGCGCTGAACCTTTACGACTTCCAGCTCCACTTCATCCAATGGCCCGCCTCCATGCAGACCGCGATCGCGGTCGACCATGCGCAGCTGAAATCTCTCATGAGCTTCTTGAAGTCGATCAGTCTTGTCAGCCCTACCGGCATGAACCTTTGGCTGTCTGATCTGCACAACCGGACGAACATGATGCAGACCGCGGACAACCAGATCCGCCAAGATCTCGGATTGCCGAGTTCGTCCTCCTTCCCTTAGGGGGCCTGCGCGGATAGGTGACCATCCACCGGTCGTTGTGAGGGCCCAGTTTTGATCCTGGGTGCGTCCCAACCAACGACCGAGTGGAGTCAAACCCATAATGCGCGCACTCGAGCCCCTGATCCCCCCGCTCCTGAGAACCACCCTTTTGGGTTGTCACCGGCCCCGGGTCTCGGACCGGCTGTGCTTCTGGGGAATCCTCATCCGCCTGGTCACCGGCTGTTCGTGGGTGAGTGTCGAGGCGATCCTCGAGTACCAGGTGTCCGACACCACGCTGCGAGCGCGCCGAATGGATCGTCGCCGGCGTGTTCGACGCACTGCGCCAGCACGCCGTACACGCCTATGACCGCATCATCGGTCTCGGTCTCTCCGAGGTGGCGCTCGACGGGTCCTTGCACAAGGCGCCCTGTGGCGGCGATGGCCCGGGCAAGAACCCCACTGACCGTGCAGAACTCGGCTGGAAGTGGTCGATCGCGACCGATGCCCAAGGCTTCCCGATCGGCTGGGCACTCGATGGCGCCAACCGCAACGACGTCAAGCTGCTCGACCCCCCGAGGTGAGGGTCGACTTCTCCTACAAGCACAGCCGAGTCAAGCAGTATCTGAAAGAAGGGAGGGCCTTGCGTATCGAAACCGTCATCAACAAACCCGCTGACATCGGGGTCCTGGCCCGGCTCGAGCACCTTGCCGAGCTGGTGGAGCGGGCCCGCACCGTCAACGACCGTCTGCTTAGGATCGAACGTGCCGGCCAGGGCTGTGCCATCGGGTCTGCGCTCTTTGAGCGCATCCACCAGCCCTACGTACGGGAGGGCCAACGAACCGGGGGCCTTGCGCTTCGGGGATCAACGCGCCATGGCCCTTGGGCAGAGGCCAACAACGTCGAGCTGGCCTACGTGCAGACCAACGCCAGCTGGCTGAACCGGATCGAGGCCCAGTTCCAGGCGCTGCGCTACTTCACCCTTGACGGCACCGACCATCGCTCACACGAGGAGCAGAACTCGATGATTCGTCGCTACATCTCCTGGCGCAACCGCAACACTCAGGACAAAACATTGCGTGAGCTGGTGAAGTGGGCAAACGTTGCCTGATGGGGCACTAGATACCCTCAACTATATCAGCGACGGACCACTAGCTTGCTAATCCTAATCGCCTGTGGCTATCGTCAGGGCCAAAGGCGGCGTCCCTTCCATCTCGTCAAGTTATCGAGGCAGGTGTCCTCGAAAGATGACTGTTGACCTAGTGTCGTGGTGCCCGTGGACAACGCAGGCGACTTCTTGATTCCACTGCTCGTGTCGTTGGAGAACCAGCAGTTCGACGCTCGCTGGGAAGTGATTGTTGTCGACAACGGGTCGGAAGCGCGAGACAAGGCATTGCTCGTTCGTTCAGGGGTCGGATACCGGGTCTACAGATCGTGACCGCCAATGAGAAGGCATGCGCCGCGTATGCTCGTAACGCAGGTGTAGCGGCTTCATCGGGACATGGCATCGTATTCTTGGACCAAGGCGATGAGTCGGTACCCGGCTATCTCGAGACGATGGCGAAGGAGCTCGGGCGTCACTCGTTCGTAGCTGCCCGGCTCGACAACGACAGCTTGAATAGGACATGGGCGGCTCGGTCCTTGCAACCGTGGCACACCGATCGGTTGATGAATGGCTGGGGATTCTTCCCTATGCAAATGCTGGTTCGTTAGGAGTGTCGCGTTCTGCGTTCGATCTCGTGGGCGGCTTCGACGAGTCGTTTCGACACTCCGACGACGTTGCCTTATGCTGGCTACTGGCTCTAGCCGGAGTCGATCTGATTCTTGTGGATAGCGCAGTACTGCGCTATCGCCACAGATCGACGGCTCTCGGCTATCTGAAGCAGGAATGGATCTCAGGGATCGATGACGTGGTCTTGTACCGGTTGTTTGGTCATCAGGGTGTGCCGCGGCCAAATCCGGGTTTCGGGTACTCAAATCGCTACCACTTGGTCCTGCGCACGCTCAAGGGCGCGCACCCGCCAACAATGCTGCTACGGCTTGGCGAGGTCGCTCGTCGACTTGGTCGTGTCGAGGGATGGCGGCACGAAAGGAGGATGGCCCAGCAGCGGAACAGAGGGAAATTGAGCCAGTTTCCTCCCGTCATGGTGACGCGTCTCCACCTAGCATGGCTTTCCCCCCGTAGTTCGCGGCCTTTCCTCGATCTCTTGCGTGGTGACAGAGGCGAGATCTCCAGAGCTAGTTCGCAGCCGTTTCGCAAGCGGGCCGATTGCCACTTCGCGAGAAACGGCGGTCCCGCTAGGGCATTTCGAGGGACGTGTCGTTGAAGCGGTGGGTCCGAGTGGTCAGACCGCCACGCGGGGCTCCGTCCACAACCTCCGATTCTGATCGGGAATTGACGACCGACGGAAAGATGTCCGGCAACGGTGACCGAGTGCAAGAAGACGTGCCGGAATCCAACGAGCCAAGTTTGCAATCGATCGGTGGACTTCCGTCCAGGTTCGGGCGCAACGTCTCGATGAGCTTTCTTGCGACGGCAGTCGCCGGACTGGCGACCATCGTGGTGACACCTCTCTTATTGCACCATCTGGGCAAATCGGCATACGGCGTATGGGCTCTCGCCTTGAGCATTGCCGGCTATCTCGAGATCCTGGAGCTTGGCTTCGGATCCGCTTGTACGCGGTTGATAGCTGAGGACGCCGGAAAGCGCCCGGAAGAGGTATCGAAGACCCTGAGTACGGGCTTCTTCGTGCTCAGTATTGCAGGTCTGATTACGTTGGCCGTCGGGCTGGGCATCGCACTTGGCGTTCCCTACTGGTTTCATCTCGCTCCGGATTTGCGGCCCGTTGCCACTGCAGTGATTGCCATCATGGCGTTAGGCATTGCAATCTCAGTACCGGGTGACACGTTCGGAGGTGCACTGGCTGCCTACCAACGCTACGACCTCCGAAGTTGGATCGACCTCATGATGACCATCGTCACGATCGGTGCGATCTTCCTCCTCGTCGAGGAGGGCTTTGGTCTGGAGGCGGTGGCCCTGGCCGGGACTGTGATTTCGATTGCTCTTCACCCCGTCCGTTGGGTGATGCTTCGTTCGGTAGATCCAGGGATTCGACTCAGTTACAGGCGGGTCTCTCGAAGCCGATTTGCGATGATGGCGAGGTCGTCGAAATGGTTCCTACTCGCTGGTATGGCCAGCGTGATCTCGTACAGCACTGATCTGATCATCCTTGGCGCCGTCCTAAACGTCAAGGCAGTCGCGCTCTACGCCATTGGGGCGGCACTGGGTGCCATCGCCACACGAGTGCTGCTCCTGCCGGCTTCCGTCTTACTTCCTGAGGCTGCGTCATTGTCAAAGGACGGCACCAAATCCGATTTGGCCGAGCTGCTCGTGGACGGGACGAGAACAACTATGTTGCTGGGAATACCGATCTCCCTAATCATGGGCATCCTCGCCGTGGGTGCAGTTCGGGCGTGGGTAGGTGTCGGCTACGACCAGGCAGCCAGCGTGTTGGTGCTCTTTTGTGTGTACTCGGCGCTTCGTACCGTGTTGAGTCCGTTGGAATCGGTCATCATCGGTGCCGGAATAGTCCGACCTTGGGCGCTCACGATGACAATCCAAGGTGTCGTGAACGTCGCCTTGACCGTAGTCCTGGTGTTGACGATGGGTCTCGTAGGACCCGCGGTAGCTACCGTCGTTGCAACCGCTTTCGTGCTCGGACCGGCATTTGCCTACTACGGTTGCCGGGCCGCGCAAATACGGGTGGCAACGTTTCTTGGACGGGTTGTGGTACCGCACCTTCTTCCTGCACTCTTGGTGTCCGCTGCCTTGATTGGGACGCGCGACTTTGCTGAGCGGGGCCGAATCCCATTTGCCGCTACCGCGGTCGCCGCCATGGTGCTCTACGGAGTGATCTACTACTTGTGGAGTGCCACACCCGCCGAGCGGGACCACATGCGTAGCCTCGTCGCCCGAGTCCACATCCGGCGACAGGCCAAATGAGACGGCTGACTTGGATGAGCCGAGGACGAGCGACCGCTCAAGCTGTGGTCATCCTGTTCATCGTTGCGGCTCTTTGTGGCGAGCCACTCGTGACCAGAGCCAGTGCGGACTCTCGTGGAGCGAAGACCCTCGTCACAATTACTCAGTGGTCCGTCATCGACATCGCGCTCAAGAGCCAGAGGTCATGTCCATCGAACTGCTACTTGTCACAGCAGATCGTTGGGACCTTCACTCCAACTCGTGGGTCTCGCGCGGCTGTCGTCATCCAGCATGGTTTCATTGAGAAAGGTGGGTTGAGCCCAGGCCAGACATGGCATGTTCGTTTTACTCCGACCGTTACGGGCCTGTGGACGTACTCGATCTCTCCCCGGTTGCCCGATCCGGGCCTGACCACCGTCGGCCATTTATGGGCGACGTCGCCTCGGCCATCTAGCCACGGGTTTCTCAGGATCGACAGCACCCACTCTCGCTCGTTCGCTTCTGATGAGGGAATCCATTTCTTTATGTTGGGCAACACCGAGTACGAGCTTGCCCTCGTATCGCTGCTAGAAGGACGATCGGCGCTCGACGCGAATCTCAATGGCAATAGAGAGGCTGGCATCAACACCCTGCGCGTCCTTGTATACCCGTGGGACGACGGGAAGGGCACCAAGGATGATCCGCATCCTGCAGGCGCAGCTCCTTTCTCTGATCCCGGAACCAATCAGGTGCTCAATGGTTCGTATCTCGATGCCTTGGACCGGGTCGTCCACGACGCGCAGAATATGCATATGCAGATTGATCTCGAAATGTTCGATGACAACTGGGATGCGTTCTCGTGTGAAAAGGGGGCGGATTGCGCCGATCCTCCGAAGTACCATCCGGGGACGACAGTCCCTAATACCACCACAACCTGTGAGGCTGTACAGTGCTCTGGTTGGCCATCACCGGCGCAGGCACTCGAAGACATGCGATATGTCGACTACGTCGTGGCGCGGTACTCGGCGTACACCAATGTGCAATGGACGCTCACAAATGAGTTCCAATATACCCCCTACCCTGACTTCGACGCGGCCGGCGTCTTGGCCCACCCAAGCTTCTGGGACACGGTAGGCAGGCGGGTGGCCGCCGAAGATCCCTATATGACATCGACGCTGAACCCATCCGAGTTACGCCCGATCAGCATTCACAGCTCGAGCAGCTATCCCGTGAGCAATGCTGGCGCGCAACTTCTGTTCTCTCCGGTGACGTCCTTTCCCTGGGAGACGTCGACGGCGTTCCAGTCTTCTTGCGTTGGAAATGGGCCGTCCAGCACGCCGGACCAAGAAGCCAGTGCTCCGCAACGAAGGGCAGCGAACCAATCCGCCGCGTTGCCGCTGGTGACGGCGGAGTCCAACTACTGGCGAACGAACCCTCGAGTTTCGCGAAGCATGTTGTGTGGAAAGCACATTGGCCGACTTCAAAATCGCCAAGAGATGTGGGCGACGATCGCCAGCGGGGGTTACTTCACGCTCGGGGACGCGAACGCCGTGCCACCATGGAGCTGGGATAGGTCCGCTCCGACGACTGAAGCCGCAATTGCCGGAGATTTCGTCCCCGCCGCAGGGGCAAAGGCCGACGACGTCTATCTGGATACGTCTCACGTTGGTCAGTTCTGGAGCAAGACCCGAATGCCCTACTGGGCAATGTCCTTCGACCCGAAAACCTCCAACGCAGCACACCGACTGTATGGTGAATCACTCAGTGGCTCTGACTATCTCGTCTATTCCGCTGTGCGTCAGCCGATCTCGATTCAGCTTGCCGCCGGTGCCCGCTACAAGGTTGAGGCTTTTGATCCAGCGACTGGTTTGTATGCCGAGCCAGTCGGAATGTCTCACCCGATCCCAGGATCTCGCTCTCCGATCACGGTGAAAGAGCCGTCGACCTTCTCCAGCGATTGGGTAATCTATGCCGTACGCGTCTGAAATCGGCGAGCAGATAACTCCAATCACAGTATTGGTGACAGACCACTGGGCAATCGAACGAAAGAGGACAAGCCGGAGGTCCAGGACCATCCGGACGGACCGCTCCTTCAGTTCAGGCGGGTACCGCTTCGATGACGGGTGTTTCGGCGACAGGACCCGTCGACCACACCGCGATCTCCCGGGTCGCCCGTCAACTGGGCGTGGGTGCGGAATCGCTGCGATGTGAATGCTGATCGAAACCAGGAGCGCGCGCCGGGATATTGGCTTCCAGATGTCCGCGAAGATGTAGATGGTCTGTCCTCATCCGCGGGTCACTAGTGCCGGTGAGTTCAAGGGATCTCCGCAACGATTCGGCAAGTCGGCGACAGTGAGTCGAGTACGACGGGGAGATTGCGGTAGTGAAGATGACGGAGGAGCAACGAGAGAAGGTTCGTCACCTGAGAAGTGAGGGGATGACGCTCGTCGAAGTGGCGCGCGCCGTGGGTTGTTCGCTCAAGTCGGTGTCGCGTGTCCACGTGGGTCCTTCGAGGACGAGAAGGGTGTCAAGGCCTGATATCCGGGCTGTCGTCGTCTCTCCTATGAAGACCGCGAGCAGATCGCGTATGGACTCGCTCGTCGTGAGTCGCTCAGGGTGTTCGCTCTGCGCCTGGGTCGTTCGACCTCCACGATCTCGCGGGAGGTGAAGGCCAACGGCGGCGGGAGGATCTACCGAGCCTTTTCGGCCCACAATCGGGCCTATCGCATGGCCAGGCGTCCCAAGGTGGCCTAGCTGGACCACGACCCCTTGGCCGAGGTGGTCACCACGTGGCTCGAGTCCTAGTGGTCTCCTGAGGAAATCGCGAAACGCTTGCCCATTGAGTTCCCACACGATCCGATGATGCGGGTGTCACACGAGACCATCTACCAGAGCATCTATGTCCAGGGCCTGGGCGAACTGCGCCGTGAGCTGGCCCGTTGTCTGCGCAGCGGGCGGACCCAGCGCAAGAGGCGCGGCGCGGCCACCCGGGGAGGCCCCATGCGCGACATGGTGCTCATCTCCGAGCGCCCAGCCGAGGACCAAGACCGTGCCGTCCCCGGGCACGGGGAGGGGGACCTGCTGACCGGCAAGGGGGGGTCATTCCCAGGTCGGCACCCTCGCGGAACGCACCACCGGCTACCTCGCCCTGGTCCAGCTCCGCGACGGTCGAGAGGCCCCCAAGGTCGCCGAGGCCATCGCCAAGACACCGCGCGGCTTCCAACCGAGCTCGTCCGTTCGATCACCTGGGACCAAGGTCGCGAGATGGCCCACCACGCCCGCTTCTCCGTGGCGACCGGGGTCGCGGTCTACTTCTGCGACCCCGGTCGCCCTGGCAGCGGCCCACCAACGAGAACACGAATGGCCTGTTGCGTCACTACTTGCCCAGAGGCATGGACTTCTCGAGACTCACCCGAGCGGACCTCGACGCCATCGCCCAGAGCCTCAACGACCGCCCTCGCAAGCGTCTCGGATTCATGAAACCACCGGACGGTTTCGCTCAGTTCTTTGCATCGACCGCTTGAATCCGCCGCCGAGACAATGCCAGCGGGGGGCCTGTCTGCACATCAGTCGGGTCAGTCAGTTCACCTTGACCTGACTTCCAGGTCCCCTACGGATAGCACCGGACATTCTGTAGGGACCCACGTTTACTGCTACTGACTTAAAGGCGCCTAATGTCGCGAAATCCCTTTGAACTGGGACTATCCGACGCAATGTCGGTTGCAAACGTCGCGTGCCGTGTGCTGTCATTTACTTAGAACTATGCACCGTCAACCACGAAGGAAGACTGAGGTATGACGGTAACGGCGCCGGGAAGACTTGTCCCGAAGTCAGAGGTTCCCGACCAATACGATTGGCCACCAGCGGGGCGGGTGAAGTCTTTACAGCGCACTGGTCGGCGGTGGCGGATCTCGCGATCTTGGCGCGGACGGCGGGCGCCATGGTCAAGCAGGCCCGGGACTAGGCACACGGGGCGCTGCATCCCTCAGAGGGGCTGAAGCGCGACCGGGGGACCATGACGACGACCACATTCGGAGAGTCGTGATCGCAGCAGGAGAGTCGACGCCCGGATGGGACGCGGCCGTCGACTCGCAGCGATGGAGCCTGACCGTCGCGGCCGAGGTCGCCCTGGGGGGCTTCCTCGGGTCTCTGTTCCTCGGTACCCACAGCCTGTCCCTGGACGAGTCCGATAGCGCCACCCTGGCCACTCAACCCTGGCACCGCTTCGTCGACCTCGTCATCCTCCGCGAGACCAACATGGTCCTCTACTACGTCCTGCTGCGGGGATGGGTCGTCCTGGGGCACAGCGAGATCGCACTGCGCAGCTTCTCCGTGGTCGTTGACATGGGCTCGCTGTTGGTGGTGATCCTGCTGGCGCGTGCGCTGTTCGGCCGGCGTATCGCGCTCGTCGCGGGGCTGCTCCTCGCAGTGAACCCGCTGTACGTCCAGTTCGCGCAGGACGTGCGCGGATACGCCCTGGCGCTCCTGCTGGTGAACGCGTCCTGCTTCTTCTTCCTCAGGGGCGTCGGTCAGGACGGCCCGGCTCCCCGGCTGTGCTGGACCGCCTACACCGTTGTGACCGCCCTGGCCGCGTACTGCAATTTCTGGGCCGCGCTCGTCCTGGTCGCCCAGGCGCTCTCCCTGGCCTTCCTTCCCTCCGGGCGGATCCCGTGGCGTCGGGTGCTGCCGGCGGCGGCCGTGCTGGTCGTGTTGCTCGTTCCGTTGGGCCTGCTGATCCGGTCCACAGCGAGCGCCAGCGAGAACTGGGCCGCCGGCTCGTCCGCCGGACGGCTCTTCACACACATCCGTGAATCTGTGCCGCACGCTGTGCTCGACGTCGTAGTCCTGGCCGCCGCAGTCGGCGTGGTGGCAGTGATCCTGATCGCCCGACGACGGCATGAGATCGGCGCGGCCTTTGCCCGGCACTGGCCGGTTCTCTTCACGGCGTGCTGGCTCGTCGTGCCGGTGACGGCCGTCGTGATGCTGTCCCTAGTGGACAGGCCCGTCTTCGTGGTGCGGTATCTGATGGTGAGCCTGCCGCCGGCCCTCATACTCGTGGCCGTCGCGATCGTCAGCGGCTCCTCACTTGCCCGTCGTGGAGCCACCGCAATCGGTGCAGCGCTGTTGATCCTCGTCGTCACAGCGTCGTTGGCCGGGGTAACCCAGTGGTACTCGGGAGGGCCCCAGGACTTTCGGTCGGCTGTTTCGTACATTGCAGGTCGCGCGCAGCCGGGTGACGGCATGCTGGTCTTCGCGTCCTACGAACGCTTGCCCGTCGAGTGGTACATGGCAGGCCGGCCGACCACTCGGTCGGCCGTGCACCCCGTCTACCCGGCGACGGCGTGGGGCGTCGACCCCCTCTACTTCGACCTGAGTGTGCCCATGAGTGCCGGCGCCGTCGAGCGGGCTGTCTCGAAATACGACCACATCTGGTTCCTCAGAGTGACGGTGGACCAGAAGCTGTATCCCACGGAGGTGGGATCGGTCGAAGGAGTGCTTCGGCGGGCAGGCTTCACTCCCGCGGGCACCCGGACCTTCCGGGGCGTCGACGTCACCGAGGAAGTGCGGCAGTAAGGCGTCAGCGCCGCGGGATGAGCGCCGGCGTGGCCGCGCTCGTGGCTTTGGCCGCGGCCGGCCACTTGCTCTATCCGGCGTAGCTGGCTGGCGTACCCGTGGTCGCCGCGGAAGGGTGACGATGCCCCCGCCACAGGCGGGCAGCAGCCGTGGCCCGATGTTACGGTGGTCGTGCCGGCCTAAGCGTCTCGCCGGCGAGACTCTCGTATTTCTTGAACTCCTGAATTCGGTCATACGTGGTCAGGCGTATCGGCTTCCCCTTCGAATTGACGTATCGCCGCATCCCGTAGTCGGTCGAAAGAGCGCCGGGCAGCCTGATCGGGTGCGTGGAACCCGGGAAGCTGCGCTACTACATAGGTGACGACGGGCCTGACGGAAAAGGAGAACTCCCATCGCGAGGGGTGCCGACTTCTCGTGGCCGAGACCGCGAATTTTAGACTGGCCACGGACATCTGCCATGCCGGGCATCAAGACCACCCGGAACCACACATGTGACTCTCAAACTGGCTTGACGTCAGAGCGGGAGGCACGCGCCCCGCTCCTATCGGATCTGGTCCCGTCTGGTTCGGTACGTTCGGAATGGATCTCGAAGGAATTGTTACACAGATCTCTGACGCGTGTGTGGTGCCCCACGTGTACCGGCCCACGGCGTACTGATGCGGAGATAAGACTCCGGGCCATTGCTCGCGATGCGCACAAAATCACTGGACGAACGGCGCATCTGGGAGGTGTAGCACTGCATTGCTGAGATCTTGGTCTCGGTGGCCAATTCAGTGTGAGATAAGACGTGTCTGGTAGCGAAGGATCCCGTTGTCGAAAGTGCTGACGAGACTGCGATGCGAGCCGACCATCGTTGAGTCCTGGAGAGGTGGTAATAGGCTAGCTCTTCATACATGAGCCACGTGGCGTGAGCCTGCCTGGTGAAGAGTCGGAGAGCCATACGACGACAGAGCTTGTGATCAGGATGGTGGATCCCGACGGGCACGACCCAGGTGCTTGCCGGCAAGGATAGAAGAGCCGCCCGGAGCTCTTCGCTTCCTCTGTTCACAAGCTGGTGTTCTGATTCGCCTGAATAGCCGTACTTCGAGTCTCGGTATTGAAGATCCCACAGATCAAGAAAGATTGGGGATGCGGAGAGCAGGGCAAGCGCTGCGACATCTTCTTGCCGGCGCGCGGCGATGATGTCTTGGCCGTCGCGGAAGCCGCATTCTCGGTCCCAGCCGGTAAGAGGCGTGATGGATGAAGGACCTCCGGCGAAGACGGTGATCACATACGATCCAGGGCGTGAGGCTAAGAGTGCGCCGCAGCTGAACACGGCATCGTCAAGGTGGGGCGATACGACGACCACTGGATCTGGAGCTGTGGGAACGAACGGCATGGAGGTACCCATAATCACACCACATGAACCGTGATGCGCCGTACGTCATCGCTCATGGGAAGAACACGTGATTGGTCCAACTGCCTTGGAGGCGCCCAACGCATTGGCCGAGGCCTCTGAGATACTGCTTCCGACGATCGGGTTGAGCCAACTCGTTGACCCGGACGAGGAGACGCAGCCACTCCTTGGCCCACGTGCCAGTCGGTGTGCGAACCATCCCGAGGGAGCGATACCGACGGTACAGATCTGGCTCTGCCGAAGCCCAGTTGCGAGCCTGCCTGTACACGTCGTGTTCGCTCTCTCGGAACCGGACTCGAACCACGGCCTCAGGCAGAAAGGCCAACTCGAGACCCGATTGCTGCGCCCGCCAGCAGAAGTCGATCTCGAAGAGCCAGAGGAGATCCGAATCGAATCCACCGACAAGCTCGAACGCGTCTCTGCGAAATCCAAGTCCGCCGCAACCTGCATAGGGTAGATAGCCGTAGCGGTTCATCAACCCTTCTACCTGGTGTTGGCCTCGTCCACTCGTCGACATGCTTGGGTTGAGGGTGTCACAGTCGTATCGAGCAGCGACAACCTCGTGTTGATCGAGCCCTTCTGCCATGGCCGCCAAGTATCCAGGAGCGGCCTGGTCGTCGGCATCGAGAATCAAGAGATAGTCGCCCTCTGCCGCGCCAACGCCAACGTTCACGGCGGCAGGCGCACCTCGTTTGGAACTGGCGTCGACTACCCGTATCGACGGCACGCGGTCAGAGTAGGAGAGGGCGATATCCGCCGAGCCGTCGGTCGATCCATTGTCGGCGACGACGATCTCCCATTCCCCGCTCCATTCTTGTGCTGCGATCCCGTCGAGCTGGTCGGCAAGAGTGGCCGCACCGTTCAAGCAGGGTATGACGATTGAGACCGCACCCACAGCTACCGACTGGCCGAAATTGGCAACGAGCCGAAATGGCGGTCCTGGTCCCTACGGAGCTGGTCGCACAGACGTCCGCCGGGCACTGTGACGTCTTCGTACGTGAGGACCTCGTCTCGGCGGATGTCGCGGGTGAGCATACAACCGTCGGCCAAGCCAATGGGAAGGAGACGATCTCTAGCCGTCACTTCAGCGGTTTCGCACTGGCCATAGGTTGTGTAGCCACCCAGGCCGTCCAATGTCTGCCCCTTTCGCAGGTCGGTCTTTGCCGTGGTGATGACGTCGATTCTCGGGCCAGCTAGGGGTTGCAGCACCGGGTCGCGGAACAGCACGGTACGAGCCACAGACAGCGGCACCTCGAAATGACAGAGGTGATACGGCGTGTAGAAGCTGTACAGAGGCCCAGATCCCAATTTGTAGAGATCGAGGTAGTGGCGCTGCCGCGGATCGTCATGCGTCGCATAGACGAAGACTCCAGGTCCAGGCTTTGCCCCGACGAGATAGTCGACGATTCCGCCCAGCGCCTCCAGGCAATCGACATCGAACAGTGACACGGCGTCGTCGACATGTCCTTCGAAGTTGTACCCAGACATCCCTCGCGAGGCAATAGTCATGCCTGTGGCGTTCGCAACGATGGCTTGTTCGAATGAGATCTTGGTCCCGTCGGCGAAGCTGGTGACCATGTGTGGTTGTTGACCCCATTTACGTGCGAAGCCCTCTTGGGTGGTTGGATTCCGATAGGGATCCTGCAAGCCTTTGATGTTGCCGCAGACAAGCGGGCGGAGACCGATCGATTTCACGAAGCGAAACAGATTCATCTGGACGCCGGGCTGGTCGCCGTCCGATGCAGTGAGCACCACTCCAGCTTGGCGAGCCCGTACTTGTAGGATGGGCCCAACAGTCCCATCCAACTCAGCATTCATCAAGATCACGTGTTTTCCGTTCTCGATGGCCGTGAGCACGACCTTCGCAGCATGTTCGACGGTTCCAGTGACCTCGATGATGGCGTCGACACCATCGGCCGCAGCGAGCGCTTCCGCGTCTTGGGTCACGACGACACGGCCAGAGCGGATTCCGTCTCCGATTGTCCTGATGTCGTCAGCCCGCAGGATGTCGGGGATTCCGGCTTCTTCGTAGCAGCGCAGGGCACCTTCGATATGACGATTGGCGATTGCAACGAGTCTCATTCCTGGCACCGAATTCGTGATCTGATTGGCTATGCCGCGACCCATGAAGCCGGCACCGATCATTCCGACTCGAATTGGATCTCGGGCTTCCTCGCGTTCGCGAAGTGCCCGATCTACGATGATCATGTCGACGCCATTCCTTTCACGTCTGCTACTTGCGGCGCAGCGGCGTCCTTCTCGGAGATGATAGTGACCTCAAGAGGCCAGGAAATCCCGAGGGTGGGATCGTCGTAGCGGAGACCGCGCTCGGCTGACGGCGTATAGAACTCGCTCACTTGGTACAGGACTTCGGTCCGATCGCTCAGTGTTTGGTACCCATGGGCAAAGAGCGCAGGGACGTACAGAGCCCTGCGGTTGGTGGCCGTCAGCTCAACCGAAATATGACGTAGGAACGTGGGCGACTCAACACGTAGATCGACGATGACATCGATGATCGCACCCTGAACACAGCGAACAAACTTGACCTCAGCGGCGGGAGGTACCTGGTAGTGCAATCCTCTCAGTGTTCCCGCTTGGTGGTTGAACGACAGGTTGCACTGGGCCACGAAGGGGAGAAGGCCGTGATCTTCGAACTCGTGTTGGCAGAACGCTCGGGTGAAGAATCCCCGTTCGTCTTCAATGAGCTCAGGATCGATGACAACCGCACCTGGCAATTCAGTCTGCGTGAAGTGCATCAAGGGGTCCAGTAGAACGAATCGTCCACTTGTCCTGTCCGACGGAGATGCTCCAGTTGAGCCAAACGAGTGAAGGGTCGGGCAGTGAAGGTGGCAGGCTCCATGGCGATACGCTCGAAGACGTGACGGAGCTCTTGGGCCCCGGCATACGCGGTCCAATCACATGAGAACCCGGGCAACCGGTCGTGGATCTTGTCAAAGGACACTCGATAGCTCCTGTTGTCCGACCCGAGGTCACCGAACGTGAGCTTGCACCCTGGAAAGACTTCTGCGATGGCTTCCGCAATCTCCTTCACCTGGTAATTGCCATCTGAGCTCCCTACGTTGAATGTCTCGTCATGGACGATCTCACGCGGCGCGGTGAGCACGCATCTGATCGCCTTGGCGATGTCTGCAGCGTGTACCAATGGGCGCCAGGGTGTTCCATCGCTGATCATGAGGATCTCACCAGTTGACCACGCCACACCGGCGAGATTGTTGAGGACGATATCGAAACGCATTCGTGGTGACGCGCCGAAGGCCGTGGCATTGCGAAGAAAGGTCGGAGAGAAAGAGTCATCCGCAAGCGCCCGGATATCACTCTCGACAAGCGTCTTGCAGTCAGCATATGCCGTCTGAGGATTCACTGGAGAGTCCTCTGTAACATCGGCTCCCGTGGCGACGCCGTAAACGGAGCACGATGACATGTAAACGAATCGACTCACGCCTGCTTGCTTGGCCAATGCGGCGAGCCGAACCGAGCCGCGGTGATTAATCTCGTAGGTGAGATCGGGAGCCAGTTGCCCTAGAGGATCATTGGAGAGTTCAGCCATATGGACCACGGCCTCGAACCCTTCAATCTCGCTCATCTCAATCTGGCGTATATCGCGATGATGGACTTCAGGTCGAGGAGCGATGGTGTGGAACAACCAACCCTCCTCGTAATATCCGGTGTCCAAGCCCAGGACCTGATGGCCGTCTTCGATCAATTTCGGTCCCACCACCGCCCCCAAATAGCCCTCTGCGCCAGTAAGCAAGATGTGCATAATCGCGTCCTCAGCTTAGGGCGAACAGACGGCGGTTGGTCAGGGGGGGGAGTCTCGATGCGATGTTACGCCCGATCGCCAACGAGCTGGTCGCTGCCGGTGAAGGTGCGTTGCAGACGTGGATCATGTCATTGCTTTCGACCACCAGGAAGTCATCCACCAATGTGCCATCCGGGCTTAACGATTGCGCCCGTACGCCCGCCACGCTGGGAACCAGGTCCTCTGTTCGCACCTCGGGCACCAGGCGCTGGACGCTGCGCGTGAAGGCAGCCTTGCTCAAGGAGCGCCGGATCTCCTTTGCTCCCTCCTTGCTGTGGTGCCGAGCCAGTCGCCGAAAGCCTGGAAACAACACCATCTCACGGACGTCCCTCACGTCGATATCGCTCTTCCGATACCCTTCTCGGTTGAGGGCGGGTACGGCATTGGGCCCAGCGTGGATGCTCCCATCGATCATGCGGGTGAAGTGAACGCCGAGGAACGGGAACGCCGGATTGGGGACGGGATAGACGAGGTTCTTGACCAGGTATCGGCGGTCGGGGACAAGCTCGTAGTACTCGCCGCGGAAGGGAATGATCCGGGCTCCAGGGTCGTCACCGCTCGCCAGAGCCAGGCGGTCGCTTTGAAGGCCCCCGCAATTGACGACGACCCCGGCTGCGATTGGGCCCGTCGTGGTCTCAATCAGTCGTCCGTGTCTTCGACTGTGGGTGCTGAGAACTTCAGTCCCCAGACGGAACTCGGCGCCCTGCTGTCTCACGAGCATGCCAACGTGTGACAGACGGCCCCGTAATCGGTTATACCGGTGGAGGTCACATGTAGTCCCGTTTTGCCCTGGACGTGAGGCTCAACCTCGGCGATTTCGGTAGGCGTCATCCGACGCACAGGGACGTCGTTTGCTTTGGCCCGCTCGTGCAATTTCTCGAGCTGTGCCAACTCATCGTGATCCGTTGCGACGACCACCTAGCCGCAGATCTCGTGGGGCAGATCGTTCTCTTGGCAAAATCGGAGCATTGCCTTGCTGCTCTCGACTGATAGCCGTGCCTTTAGGCTGCCGGGCTGGTAGTAGATCCCCGAGTGAATAACACCGCTATTGTGGCCGCTTTGATGGACTGCCCATCTCGTTTCCTTCTCAATTTGAACCAATCGCACACCGGGGTGCTGCTCCAAGATGGCGCGGGTTGTCGCCAAACCTATGATTCCTCCTCCAATGACAGCGACGTTGTACATCATCAGGTCTGGTCACTCCAAAGCTTCCATGGTGCCCTCCCACTAGCCCACAAATCATTCAGTTGGGTGTAGTCCCGAAACGTATCCATCCCCAGCCAGAAACCTTCATGAGGAAGAACTCGAAGTTCACGATCGGCAGCCAGTCGACGGAGCGGTTCACTTTCAAGGAAGAGCTCTTCGTTACAAGATAGGTATTTGAAGAAGGTTCGATTGAAAACAAAGAATCCTCCAGAAACCAAGCTTGATGGTGCATGAGGTTTTTCGTTGAATTCAGTGACGATGTTGCCCTCCACGGAGATCTCTCCGAATCGAGACGTCGGGCGTACTCCCGTGACAGTGCCGATCCGACCGTGTTCAAGGTGAAATCGAAGAAGCTCTCCAACGTTCACGTCTCCGAGGCCGTCTCCGTAGGTCAGCATGAAGGTGTCAGTGTCTATATAGCGCTCGATGCGGCCGATACGCCCGCCAGTTCCTGTGGCCAGGCCTGTTTCAGCGCAAGTGACCTCCCAATCCTCGTTACCTAGAGCATTATGAAACCGCGGTTCATGGTCCGCATCAAGAACAATCGTGAAATCGGCAAGAGTCTCGCGATACTGAAGAAAGTAGCCTTTGATTTCACTTGATCTATAACCCAGACAAAGAATAAATCGACGAAAACCGAAACTACCGTAAAGCTTCATGATGTGCCACAAAATTGGCTGGCCGCCAATGTCGATAAGGGGCTTCGGTAGTCGGTCCGCTGCCTCTCTGATCCGGGTACCCTGACCACCGCAGAGAATGACCACTGGGATCTCTGCGTTCGGGTTCTGAGCCATCATGACCTCTTTCTGGTCGACCTCTCATTTCAGATCGAAACCATCGAGCATACCTGAGGCGATTCTCAACAGTATTGCTTGCGGGTAACCGCGAGAACGCGTGGCCCGCGAGTGAGAGCTTGAGGACAGGTTCGGCTCCCAATGATCAGTAGTCTGCGGTATACCATTAGCAGCGTGAGGGCCCACGGTGCACCGACGTCACTCGGAGTCGATACCGCCAGCGTTGGAGGTCGGAATCAGGAGCAGGAGCAGGAGCAGGAGCAGGGCGCGTTGCCCACTCTGACTGTCGTCGTGCCCGTCCACAATGCCGGCTCGACTCTCAATGTGCAGCTCGCGGCCCTCTGCGAGCAGCAGTACCCAGCGGACTGGGAGGTGGTAGTCGTCGACAATGGCTCCACCGACGGCTCGGGCGAGCGAGCCGGCCGGTTCGCCCCCCGCTTCTCGAAGCTACAGGTTGTCCGGGCAACTGCCGGAGCGGGACCGGCTTACGCCCGCAACGTCGGGGCGAGCTTGGCGCGAGGGGACGCCATCGTCTTCGTAGACCAGGACGACCAGGTGGCATCCGGGTATCTCCATGCGATGGGTCGTACCCTGGCGGCGTACGGAATGGTCGGTGCCAGGGTGGATCACGACACCCTTAATCCACCATTGCTCAGAGCAGCCCGGTTTCCCTGGCAGTCAAATGACCTCATGAGGGGTGGGTTTCTTCCAGCAACATCTGGTTGTGCTATGGGAATAAGGCGAGATGTCTTTTACGACTTAGGTGGGTTCGACGAACGATTCCTCTACGCTCAGGATATCGAACTTTCTTGGCGGGCACAGTTGGCTGATGTCGAGCTCGTGTTCGTGCCGGATGCCGTCCTACGGTATCGCCATCGGAGAGAGATAAGCAAACATATTCATCAAGAGTTCTTGTGGGGAACTGATGATGCTTTCATCTATCGGACATTCCGGTTTTCGGGCATGGCACCGAGGACATTACGCCAGTCTCTCTCAGAGTGGCGCCAGATATTTCGGGCCACGTTGGAGATTAAAGGCACGGGTGACCTTCTCAGGGTAGTCAGCCAATCAGCGCGAAGAATCGGCCATCTCAGGGGGAGCATAATGCACCGTGTTTGGTACCCATGACGATGGTGGTGCGCGCGGCGATACAGCGTTGACAAAGGTCGCAATATGCGCGCTGACGTTTCATCGCCCTCTCGGGTTGGCTCGGCTCATTGAAGGATTGCGCAATCTCGAAATACCAGCCGACACGGATTTATGTCTGGTCGTGGTCGACAACGATCCTGATGGGTCGGCTCGGGACCAGGTCCAGGCGAGACAAGACTCGTTGCCGTGGCCCGTTCGATACGTGGTGGAGCCTCGTCCTGGCATTCCCATTGCTCGGAATACCGCCATACGAGAGGCGGCCGATGCTGACTTCGTCGCGTTTATCGACGACGATGAGGTTCCTGATCGGCATTGGTTAGTTGAATTGGTCCGGGTGCAGAGGAACACCTCAGCGGATGTAGTCACAGGGCCGGTAGTGCCCGAGTTCGAGGAGGACCCGCCGGTCTGGATCGTGCAAGGGCAGTTCTTCGATCGTCCCCGGTTCGTCACCGGTCAGCGAATGGACTGGGCAACCACGAGCAGCGTCTTGATCGCCGATCACCTTCTGGGTGTCGAGCCGTTCAGTACGGAGATGCAGCGTACGGGGGGGTCCGATACCCAATTCTTCATGAGGTCGATCATGATGGGGGCGAAGATCGTATGGGCGAACGATGCGTTGGTAGCAGAGACTATTCCGAAGACTCGAACCACGGTAGGTTGGATCGTGCGCCGTGAATACCGGAGAGGCAACACGCTCAGCATCTGCCTTCGCAGTCTGCAGGACTCTCCTTGGCGTCGGTTCCGCCGAACGACGCACGCTGTCCTTCGAATCGCTCAGGGTGTGGGCACCATTGGCTTGGGTATCGTCACAGGCCGCGCCACCGTTGTCCGGGGGCTGCAAAGAGTGGCGTTGGGTCTCGGGATGATCACCGGACTTGTCGGCTTGCGCTATGAGGAGTACGTGGTCGTTCACGGTTCGTGATTGCCTACGGGTCCTGTTCGTCGCCAGGAGAGCAGCTGGCGGACGGCTCCGATGCCCTCGCCCGCCATGGTCCGCTTGAAACGCCATTCGCGAATCAACGACGACCAACTCAGGGCCATTTCGCCCAGGGGGAGCGACGACCGTCCGATGCTCCGAGCGTGCTCGACGAATATACGACAGTGGGGGAGATAGTACCGACCCGACGCCGCAGTGTCGTAGTACTTGGTGAGTTCGGCTGGGTCCGGATAGGCGTTCAGCGACGAGCCTGAGTGGATGCGCCGATAGAAGAGAGGCTCGGGTACCTCCCACCACTGACCACCTAGAGCGAGTTGGCCGAGCAAGACCTGGTCGGCGTGAGCGAAGGATCCCAACAGGCTCGTTCGTCGGAGATGCTCCATGCGCATGAGTCCGAAGAGCGGATTGCATCGGCCTAGGGTGCGGAGAAGATGACCGAATCGTTCGTGGGACGTCCGCTCCCGAAGCTCAAGGTCGTCCCTGTAGGGGCCAATAACTTCTTGCGCCTCATTGATGTCAACCGTGAGTGGGTAGACGAGGGCGACTTCAGGGGGAGCTCCTAGAAGTAGCGAAGAGCAGCGGGTCAGGAGATCCGGGTGGAGCAAGTCGTCGTGACAAGCCCAACGAAACAATGGCGCTCGCGCCTCGACGACCAGGCGATTCCAGTTCCACGCCAGACCTCGGTTGGTCATGCTCGAAAGAACCCGCACGCGGTCGTCACGACGGGCGAACTCGTGGCACATCTCGAGGGTTCCGTCATTCGACGCGTTGTCTGCGATCAGAAGCTCGATCTCCGAGAAGGTCTGCCCCAGGATCGAATCAACCGCCTCGGACAGGTACGATGCGCCGTTGTAGACCGGTAGCCCCACAGTAATGGGTGGAAAACTCGACACGGCCGATCATACAGCGCACACAACAAGAACAGGTAACTAGGCGACGGAGTAGCGTAATGTCCTCCAAGAACAGAGCGACGATGATCGCTCCGCTGTGGCGCGGGTCGCGCCACAGCCTTGCTCGCTTCGCACGGGCACTTCCCGGCTCGTCGCGAAATTGGGGTCCTCCTCGACGGGTCGCACGGTCCACGTTGGAATGGGTAGCGACTCATGGTTCCAGTGCGGGTCTTCCAACAGGTCGCGAGATCCATCGGCCTTTTGACATTCATCGCAATCCGTCTCGAGTAATGCAGCCGGCCATCGACTGGGACCACCTGGAAGGGAACCGCGACGACGGTTGGGGACCGTCGGCGCTGCGCGTGACCACGTGGCCGACATTCGTGGCCGAGATCCCAAATGGTCGGGTAGTCGCTCACAACGGCACCGTCCTCACGCACGATGACACTCTTTTGACCGACGCCTCCTGCGAGTTCGGCCCCGGTGAGCACACGGTATTGCAACGGCTGTGGCTCGGGCGACCGAGTTCGCAGCGAACTCGAATCGCCGTCATTGCCGCCAATTTCGGGCACGTCTATTACCACTGGATCTTCGACGTCTTGCCCCGAATAGAGCTGTTGCGACTTGGCGGCTACCACCTCGATGAGTTCGACGACGTCATCGTTAATCCCATTGTGAGCCCCTTGCAGACCGAAACCCTGGCTACCCTCGGGATCCGATCTTGGATCTCGCCGGATCCCAAGGAGCGACGGTTTCACATAGAGGCCGAACGCCTCGTCGTACCGTCCGTAGTGGGGGAGTCAGGAGTCGCTGCGCCCTGGGTGGTGGACTTCCTGCGGCGGACCTTTCTACCCGCTCCGTTGGCCGTCGGTCCCTTTGCCAATGGGCGACGATTGTACGTCAGTCGAGATGATGCCGCAGTCCGACGCGTCCGGAACGAACTCGAATTGGTAGCTGCCCTGGAGCGGGTCGGTTTTGAGTCCGTGATGCTGTCAGGGAGAACTCTCGCCGATCAAGCCGCGCTGTTCGGGTCGGCGGATGTGATCGTGGCTCCTCATGGTAGTGGGCTTACGAACCTTGCTTTTGCGAGCCACGGCACACGAGTTGTGGAGATCTACCCTTGGTCATATGCAAACCCTGTGTTTTGGCATATTTCGAACCTGGTCGGTGCCGTGCACTACTCCATATTTGCTGATGCAGTCCCTCGGGCAGGGCTCGGAGAGAACTGTGACGACATTGAGGTGGACATCTTGACGACGATGAAAGTCGTAGAGGCGGCTCTGACAGGCGAGCACTTCTCGTAGTCATCGCTGAGGACGGTCCGACTAGCGATTAATCCGGACGTCGTTGAGTATCCCTGCAATCCTCGCGCTGTAATCAACCAGATCGAAACGGTCCTCGCAGAGGCGACGCGCTCGCCGACCCATCTCCTTGGCTTCGTCCGGGTGGTGGACGAGGTAGTTGATGGCCTCCCGCCAACCTTCGATGTCGGACGGCTCAACGAAAAGGCCAACTCCTTCCTTTTCGATGTCGAGGAAGCTGTTTGTGGTCATGATGACGGGCCGTCCCATGGCCATGGCTTCGAGCAGACTGGTCAACCCACTCGTTCGGCGGACCTCGCTCGCCTGCAGAGGGATGGCAACGAGGAGGGAATCACGGTATCGCTCCAGGAGTTGCGGGACGCTGAGTGTGGCCGACTGGGTGGGGCTCTCCGTGTCGTAGAAGACTTGGATATTTGAGACGGGTTGCACTTGGGGAGCCGATTGGGCGGAGCAATAGATCTCCAGACGGCAGTCCAGGCCAGCGAACGCCTTGGCCAATGTGTCGTAGTCACGCTTGGTTTTGCCCGCCGAGAGCGCCAGCGGTGGAGCAACCGGGGATTCCTCGATCTTGTAAAAATCGAGATCAACAGCCCACCCGACAAGGTCCAGCTTTTGACGGGGCATCTTCACTCGTTCTACCAAATCTCGCTGAACATCCTCGGAAAGACAGAGGAGGCGGTCATGATAGCCGTACACGAAACGGAAGATTGAAGGACGGCCGAGGAGTCCCTTGGGCACATGGTGCATCGTCGCCACGATGTGTTTGCGGAACAAACCCATTCTGCGCAGGATCGAAAGCAACACCGTGTCGTATTGGGATCCGGAATAGACGATGTCGTAGGGCGACGTCCAGGTCAAAATCCGAAGCTCTTGGTGAAGATCACCAAACCGTTGCTTGATGGCGGTCCTGCGATCGGAGTATTCGCCGAAGGGCAGGATCTGGACACCGATCCCATGTTCTGCAAAATGGGAGACGCCGTATAGGTGTTGGCCGGGAAACTCGCCTGATCGCCACGCTTCGAAGACGGTATCCATCGGATAGTCATTCATGAACAGCACCCGTGGACGACTTGAGGTCCACTTCCAGCGTGATGCGGTGCGCCGACGAAGAGGGCTGGTGCTGGCGCGAGCGAGAATGTCCGCCCAGCGAGTTTGAAGCACTTCTGCAGAGAACTCGCGCTGAACCAGGGATCGGGCCCGCCGTCCCATGGCTCGGGCGCCTGAGGGATCATCGATCGCTTTTCGGATGCCGTCGATGAATTCGACCGGATTGTCGGCTACATAGCAATGCTCCCCGTCAACGACATCGAGCCCTTTGACCCCGTCACGAGTGGCCACCACGGGAAGACCCAGGGCCATGGCTTCGACGACCTTTGTCTTCACGCCTCCGCCGGAAACAACGGGGGCGATAATTGCTGGGAATGTTCGAAGGCTCTGTCCCAGATCGACTACATAGCCATGGAACTTCACCCGAGAGGATCCCAGCTCGGCCTGAATGTCAAGCGGGGCATTGCCCAATACGTGCAGAGTCAAGTGTTCCATCCCATCCGCGGCCGCGAGCGGTAAGACGTGGTCGACGAACCAACGAATAGCTGCTCGATTGGGTTCGTACTCCAAGTCGCCGACGAAGGCGACCTTCTGTTTGTGCCAGGAATCCGGTCCTGGTTCCGAAGCATTGTCGATCTGGACCGCGAAAGGAGCGGCCGTGACCACGTTGCCCGACCGGTAATGAAGTCGATCGACCTCATCTCGGCTGACCAGGGTCACCGCTCCCGCCTGTTGCGCAGCCAGAAGCTCCCGCCGGTCGAGCAGGACAGCTTCAATGCGTAGGAGACGAGCGGCAATCGAAGAGACCGGACGAGTTAACCAGGTCGGTACGTTCTCTCGGTAGTGACCGAGGACAGCGTCGGGAGACCGGGTTTCCTGCGCCATAGTTCGATACCGTTCCGAAAGGAGATCTTCGAACTCGAGCACCAGAGGAAGTTCGGTGGCCGCCGCCAATTCGAAGGTGCGAAGCATGCCTGCGATGACGATGTCGGATTCCAGGTCCTGGGACAGCCTCTTGACCGAGTCGACCAAGGATGGCGAGAAGAAGAGGCACTCGTTGAGGCTCAATCTTCCCAAGCTGGCGCGGGTGAGCGCGTTCGAGCGCGACCCGACTGAGTCTCGGGGGTGGAAGCCGTCGAAAGGTGACACCATCGGTCTCAGCGGCCTCTTCGAGTTCTCCGTGGGTGACAGCTATGATGTCGACAGTGTGTCCCAAGGCCACGAGCGAACGGATCACAGTAGCGATGACTGCCTTGCCTCCCGACTGGCGTCCCCTGGGATCTCGAGTTACCAGGAATAGAACTTTCATGAGGCAGCTGATCCTTCGGCCGGGCGGTAGGCGGTTG